>NZ_CP157981.1:0-3029923 GCF_040233925.1 Acinetobacter sp. A1-4-2
GGGGTTTCACATGCTTTGGACAGACTGTCTAACTCGTTTGCGACAAGAGCTTTCGGGAAATGTCTTTACCATGTGGATTCGCCCTCTGGTTGCTGAAGAGCTGAACGATACTTTAAGGCTCTATGCACCAAATCCGTATTGGACCCGCTATATTCAGGAACATCATCTGGAACTGATTACGATTTTGGCTGAACAGATGTCCGAAGGCCGGGTACGTAAAGTCGAGATTTTGGTGGATTCACGTCCAGGTGCAATCCTGTCAGCCAATGAACAGCCAGCAACCACCACGGCTGCATTGCAATCTGTTCCGGCAGTTGTTTCCAAACCGAAAAAAGAAAAAGATGAAACGGGTAGTAAAAACAGCCGTAAACGTTTACTCAATCCCTTATTTACTTTTTCACTATTCGTTGAAGGCCGTTCCAACCAGATGGCAGCTGAAACCTGCCGTAAAGTGTTAACCCAGTTGGGGGCTTCACAGCATAACCCGCTATTTTTATACGGACCGACCGGTTTGGGTAAAACCCATCTCATGCAAGCTGTCGGTAATGCCCTGTTACAGGCCAAACCCAATGCACGGGTGATGTATATGACGGCGGAAAGTTTTGTACAAGATTTTGTCAGCTCTTTACAGCAAGGCAAAGTGGAAGAGTTTAAAAAGAATTGCCGCTCGCTTGATCTGTTGTTGGTGGATGATATTCATTTGCTGGCCGGTAAAGAAGCCAGTCTGGTGGAGTTTTTTTATACCTTTAACGCGCTATTGGATGAATCAAAACAGATTATTCTGACTTCCGACCGTTATCCCAAAGAATTGACTGAACTGGATGCACGTTTGGTTTCACGTTTTTCCTGGGGCTTATCGGTCGGGGTGGAACCACCGGATATTGAAACCCGAATTGAAATTTTGTTGAAAAAAGCCGAAAGCAGTGGGGTGGAGTTGCCGCGTAACTGTGCCCTGTTTATTGCCCAGCAAGTGGTGGCCAATGTTCGTGAGCTGGAAGGCGCGCTGAACAAAGTGGTGGCGATTTCCCGTTTTAAAGGCACACCGATCGATCTGGATGTGGTACGCGAATCGTTAAAAGATGTGCTGGCCATTCGTGCCCGTACCATCAGTACTGAAAATATCCAGCGGGTGGTGAGTGAATATTTCCGTATTCCTTTAAAGGAAATAGTCGGTCCCAAACGTACCCGGATTTATGCTCGTCCACGTCAGCTGGCCATGGGCTTGGCACGTGAACTGACCGGAGACAGTTTCCCCGAAATTGGCATGGCGTTTGGTGGTCGTGACCACAGTACCGTGATGCATGCCTGTGAAAAAGTCATCAGTCTGCGTGAACAAGATCCGATCTTTAATGAAGACTATAAAAACCTGCAACGGCTGTTGCAAAGCTGATCTGATTTGATCAAATTCTATTCTTGCAATGCGGCATATTCTGCCGCATAGTACACTGCTAAAAAACACATTTATTTATTTTCATCTTCAGTTGTTAGAGGAATGTACCGTGCGTTTGAAAATCGCGAAAGAAAGCTTACTTAATGTTCTGTCACATGTCGTAGGAGCGGTTGAACGTCGCCATACTTTAAACATTCTGTCTAACGTAAAAATTCAAGTAAACAATGAATCCTTGACCATTACCGGTTCTGATCTGGAAGTGGAACTGGTGGCCAGTACCACACTGGCTGAAGGGGCTTGCTTGCAGGCAGGTGAAACCACTGTACCTGCACGTAAACTGATGGATATCTGTAAATCCTTGCCTGCCGCGGCATTGATTGACCTGCAAATTACTGAAGATCGCTGTATTTTAAAATCAGGGAATAGCCGCTTTGTACTGGGTACTTTGCCAGCTGAAGATTATCCATTGTTAAGTACTGAAAATGCCCAAGGTACGCAAGTCACCGTGACTCAGCGTGAGTTAAAACGCCTGTTTGAAAAAACGGCTTTTGCAATGGCTGTGCAGGATGTCCGTTTCTATTTAACCGGTACATTGCTTGAAATTGACCAAAATCAACTGCGTGCTGTAACGACTGATGGTCACCGCCTTGCGCTGTGTGAAACTGTTGCGCAATCTACTGCAACCCAGCCTATTCAGGCGATTGTGCCTCGTAAAGCGGTAGCTGAGTTGCAACGTCTGCTCAGCATTGAAGATGAGCAATTGTCTTTATTGATTGGCCGTGAATTATTAAATGTGACCATTAGTACCCCAAGTCGTGATAAAGAGCAGGGCGATATTACCGTTCGTTTCACCACGAAACTGATTGATGGAAAATTCCCGGATTACCGTCGCGTGATTCCACGTGGTGGCGATAAAAACGTATTGATCGCGCATGACGTATTCAAGCAATCCTTGCAACGTGTAGCCATTCTCAGTAATGAAAAATTACGTGGCGTGTTCCTGAATTTTGGTGCCGATTCTTTGCAGCTGCGTGCCAATAACCCGGAGCAAGATGAAGCGATTGAAGATTTAGCCATTCAGTATGCAGATGCACCGATGGAAATGTCTTTCAATGCCCAATACCTGCTGGATGTGCTGAGTGTGTTAGATGGCGAGGATGTATCGATGACTATGACTGAAGCGAATCAGTCGGTATTGGTGCATGATCCGGCACAACAGGATCAGACCTATGTTGTGATGCCAATGCGTGTTTAATTTACCGATATTGAATCAGATTTAACCATGCATATTACGCGTTTAAATATAGAACGTGTTCGAAACTTAAAGACGGTTGCACTCCAGGAGTTGCAGCCGTTTAATGTCTTTTACGGGCAAAATGGTTCAGGCAAAACCTCGATTTTGGAAGCCATTCATTTGCTGGCGACCGGGCGTTCTTTTCGTACCCATATCCCGAAAAATTATATTCAGAATGAAACCGGCGATGCGATTGTGTTTGCACAATCGGCAACGGAAAAATTTGGCATGCAAAAGCTGCTCTCTGGTGAACAGCTGATTAAGGTCAATGGCGATCATATTGCGACCCAAGGTCAACTGGCCAAAATATTGCCTTTACAGCATATTGATCCGCAAAGTACCGATATTATCGATTATGGGGCCAAACCGCGCCGGCAATTGCTGGATTGGCTGATGTTCCACGTGGAACCGGATTTTTATCATGCCTGGCAGTACTATGCACGTGCCTTAAAGCAACGTAACAGCTTGCTGAAATCGAGCAGAAATCTCGGTTTGCATGATTTGGAACCGTGGAACAAAATGCTGGCAGAATACGGCGAAATGTTGAATTCGCAGCGTAGCAGTATTGTCGAGCAGTGGAAAGTCTATTTTGAGCAGGATTTGCAGCACTTGCTGCCCAATCTTGCGGTGGAACTGGAATATAGTCCAGGCTTTCATACCGAACAGGGCTTGCTGCATGACCTGATTGTGCATCATCAGAAAGATGTTGATCGTCGTTATACCGAATACGGTCCACATCGTGCCGATTTGCGTTTAAAAACAGCCATGGGCGATGCCGATGTGGTACTTTCACGCGGTCAGAAAAAGCTGCTGATTATGGCCTTAAAACTGTCACAGATTGCAATGCTACATGCCTGTAATAAGGAAACTGTGGTATTATTAGATGATCTGACAGCAGAATTAGATTTAACTGCACAACGACGATTAATTGAGCGATTAAGCCAGCTGGGTAGTCAAGTTTTTATTACCACTTTAGAGCATGAATCGGTCAAAAAACATTTACATGATTTGTCTATTTCATATCAATTATTCAAAGTTGAAAATGGTCAAGTTCAGGTTGTTGTGCAATAACTTTTTAAATTTTACCCATCTTTGGATAGACCTATATTTCACTAGGGAGAAACCATGAGTTCAGAAGATCAAGCTGCTTCTCAAACAGAACCAACCCATGAAAAAGCTTATGATTCCTCTAGTATCAAGGTATTACGTGGCCTCGATGCTGTGCGTAAGCGTCCAGGTATGTATATTGGCGATACAGACGATGGCTCAGGCTTGCATCACATGGTGTTTGAGGTGGTCGATAACGCCATTGATGAAGCATTGGCAGGTCACTGTGATGAAATCCTAGTGACCATCCATGAAGATGAGTCAGTCAGCGTATCTGATAATGGTCGTGGTATTCCAACGGATATTCACCCTGAAGAAGGCGTGTCTGCAGCTGAAGTGATTTTAACCATTCTGCATGCTGGCGGTAAGTTTGACGATAATAGCTATAAAGTCTCTGGCGGTCTGCATGGTGTTGGTGTTTCGGTCGTCAATGCCTTATCCAGCAAACTGGAATTGACCATTTACAGAGCCGGTCATATTCATCAACAAGAATATAAACATGGTGATCCCGTCTATCCACTCAAAGTCGTGGGCGATACCGACAAAACCGGGACTACTGTTCGTTTCTGGCCAAGTGCCGAGACCTTTAGTCAAACTATTTTCAATGTTGATATTTTGGCGCGCCGTTTGCGTGAGCTTTCATTCCTGAATGCCGGTGTGCGTATTGTGCTACGTGATGAACGTATCAATGCAGAACATGTGTTTGATTATGAAGGTGGTTTGTCTGAATTCGTAAAATATATCAACCAGGGCAAAACCCATCTGAATGATATCTTTCATTTTACTGTGCAAGCAGACAATGGCATTGGTGTAGAAGTTGCCTTGCAATGGAATGACACGTATCAAGAAAACGTACGCTGTTTTACCAATAACATTCCACAAAAAGATGGTGGTACACATTTAGCCGGTTTCCGTGCTGCTTTAACCCGTGGCTTAAACAGCTATATGGAAAGCGAAAACTTGCTCAAAAAAGAGAAAGTTGCTGTATCGGGTGATGATGCGCGTGAAGGTTTGACCGCGATTGTTTCGGTAAAAGTGCCTGATCCTAAATTCTCTTCACAAACCAAGGAAAAACTGGTTTCAAGTGAAGTGAAACCTGCTGTAGAGCAGGCGATGAACAAGTCATTCTCAGAATACTTGCTGGAAAATCCGCAAGCAGCAAAATCGATTGCCGGCAAAATTATCGACGCGGCACGTGCGCGGGATGCTGCACGTAAAGCGCGTGAAATGACCCGTCGTAAGAGTGCGCTGGATATTGCCGGTTTGCCAGGTAAACTGGCGGACTGTCAGGAAAAAGATCCGGCATTGTCTGAATTGTACCTGGTCGAAGGTGACTCTGCAGGTGGTTCTGCCAAACAGGGCCGTAACCGTAAGATGCAGGCAATTCTGCCACTGAAAGGTAAAATCCTGAACGTAGAACGTGCACGTTTCGACAAGATGATCTCGAGTCAGGAAGTCGGTACGCTGATTACAGCGTTGGGCTGTGGTATTGGTCGTGAAGAGTACAATCCGGATAAATTGCGTTATCACAAAATCATCATCATGACCGATGCTGACGTTGATGGTTCGCACATCCGTACGCTACTGTTGACCTTCTTCTTCCGTCAAATGCCTGAACTGGTAGAACGCGGTTATATCTATATTGCACAGCCACCGTTATATAAACTGAAAAAAGGCAAGCAAGAGCAGTACATTAAAGATAATGATGCGCTTGAGACTTACCTGATTTCTAACGCAATTGATGAGTTGGAACTGCATGTCAGCGCCGATGCACCTGCGATTCGTGGTGAGTCTTTAGCAAAAGTCATTGCTGACTATCAGACTTCACAAAAGAGCTTGCAGCGTTTAACGCTACGTTATCCAGCAAGCTTGCTGGATGGTTTACTGGGCCTAGATGCGTTCAAGTTAGACCATAGTCATGATGAAGACTATGTGAAACAGTGGTCTGAACAGTTGCGTGCTGCTATTGAAGCGTATCAACCAAGTTTACGTCCTGAAATCACGCTTGAAGTGTTTGAGAAAGAACATGCAGACGGTAGCAAAGTGGTGCATTACTGGCCACGTGTAACGGTGTATGTGCACAACTTGCCGCATCATTATTTACTGGATACCGGATTGCTCGGTTCAAGTGAATACAAGCGTTTACTGCAAAATTCGAAGAGCTGGTTTACCTTGCTTGAAGAAGGCGCTTATTTGCAGAAAGGTGATCGCAAGATTCAGGTGTCGACCTTCCATCAGGTTTGGCAGCACATTTTATCTGACTCACGTCGCGGCATGATGATCCAGCGCTATAAAGGTTTGGGTGAGATGAATGCGGAACAGCTGTGGGAAACGACTATGGATCCTGAAAACCGTAACATGCTGCAGGTGACCATTGACGATGCCATTGAGGCAGACCGCATGTTCTCGTGTTTGATGGGCGATGATGTGGAACCGCGTCGTGCCTTTATTGAGGAAAATGCCTTAAATGCGGATATTGACGCTTGATGCATTGATGAGTGAAATTGTAAAAAAGCATCCTTCGGGATGCTTTTTTTATGCTGTTTTTATTTTAATTCGATTGATTTTTAGCCATCTTTGTTTTTATTAAAATGACGTATTCCTCTGTCATAATGATTCCAAATAAAGAGGAAATCATCATGCAATATGACGAGGTGAGCACTATGGACCAAGAACTGGAACAGATCCGCGATATCTGGACTCAGGCCTTTTTTAGCGGAAATTATGAGGTGCTGGCTCAGTATGAACATGAACAGTTCAAAGTGGTCTACGAGCAGGAGGGTCGCGTGGAAAGCAATTTTATCCGTTATGACCGCATTGCGCATGCTGTGAAAAATGGTGTCTGGAAGCCGCAAAAACTCGCAGTTGAGTTTGAAGAATTTGATTATGATGAAGATTTAAAGCATTGCCAGGTCTGGATTGGTTTGCAGAATCATAAACAAATTCGGGAATTATGGGTCAATGAGGGCGCCTGGAAAATCATCGAACTCAGGTTTTTAAAACGCAAAAAAACAGCTCAGGATAGGTCAAAAACTAATTTAAAACTATCCACATAGTGGAAAGCGCTCTGTGGATAAATTTCGGAATAGCCATTTTGGCTCAGTATAAGAGTAAAAATTCACTTATCCACAAGATAAAATAATATTTTATTTTAAATTTAAAACCAGACTTTGAATTTAAATTTATTTAAAGGTAGTTTTTGAATTTAAAACTCGATCATTTTATTTAAAATAGGTTGCCATAGGAGGCTGGCTAAAATGGCTATGAGAATGGTTGTGTAGAAAAATTAAAAAATCGCAGCACACCTTAAATATTGTACTGCGATCATAAAATAAACGTCACTTTAGCTTTACTTAAGAATGGAAAAATGCCTTATTCAAAAGAACTTTCCAGCTCTTCCAGTTCCATCATTAACTCTAACATCTGTTCTTCCGCCGTTTCCAGCTGGCTTTTTAACTGAGTTTGCTCATTCATCAGCTTGAGTAAATCATCTTTACGACTGGCTTCATATATTGCCGCATCACCCAGTAAGACTTCAATTTCAGCCAAACGGGGTTGCAGCTTGCTAATCTGTGCTTCATTTTTTTCAATATTTTTACGAATCGGGCGGCTCAGTTCACGGCGGCGCGCAGTTTCTTTACGTTGAGCTTCTTTATCGAGTTTTGAAATTGCCGGTTTTACTTCTACTTGTGATTTCACGGGTTCAGCAGGTTTCTGACCATTTTTCATGAGGTCAATCCGTGCCTGACGTAACCAATCTGCATAAGCAACCAAATCACCATCAAATTCACGGCATTGACCATTGTGGACTAGCAATAATTCATCACATACGCTGGCAATCAATTGACGCTCATGCGATACCAACACCACAGCACCTTCAAAGTCCTGTAAGGCCATGGTCAGGGCATGACGCATATCAAGGTCCAGATGGTTGGTCGGTTCATCCAGAATCAACACGTTGGGACGTTGCCATACAATTAAAGCCAAAGCTAGGCGCGCACGTTCACCACCAGAGAAGCCTTCACTTGGGGTGTCCATACGTTCGCCACTAAAACCAAAGCTACCGAGGAATGAACGTAAAGTTGCTTCACTGATTTTTTTGTCTGCGATTCGTGACAATTGCAGCATTGGACTGGCACTACCATCCAGGGCATCCATTTGATGCTGGGCAAAATAACCAATATTCAGCAATTCGGAATCTTTACGTGTTCCTTTGAGCAGTTTCAGGTCACCCACCAAAGATTTGATCAGTGTCGATTTACCGGCGCCATTCATCCCGAGTAAACCAATCCGGCTGCTTGGTGTTATTTGCAAATTGACATTGGTTACAATCAGCTTGTTACCATAACCAATATCCGCATGTTCCAGTTGCAGCAAAGGTGAGCTCATTTTAGTCGGTTCACGGAAACTGAAGGTAAATGGTGTATCTACATGTGCAGCAGAAAGTTCCTGCATACGTTCTAGTTGTTTAATCCGGCTCTGTGCCTGTTTGGCTTTGGTGGCTTTGGCTTTAAAGCGGTCAATAAATTTTTGTAAATGTGCCCGTGTTTCAAGCTGCTTTTCATACGCTTGTTGTTGTTGTGCCAGACGTTCACTACGTGTACGTTCAAAGGTAGAATAATTTCCGGTATAGAGCATCAGTTCCTGATTTTCGATATGTAAAATATGATCGGTAACGGCATCAAGAAAATCACGGTCATGCGAAATTAAAATCAGGGTGCCTTCATAGGCTTTTAGCCAGTCTTCCAGCCATAAAATTGCATCCAAATCGAGATGGTTGGTCGGTTCATCCAGTAACAGCAAGTCGGAACGGCTCATCAGGGTGCGGGCCAGATTTAAACGCATGCGCCAGCCACCCGAGAAACTGGAAACATCCAGTTGTGACTGATGTTCAAAGAAGCCCAAACCGGCCATCAATTGTGATGCTTTTGATGGAGCAGAGTAGCCATTAATTTCGTCAAAGCGGCCATATAAATGCGCTAACTCATCGTTATTGAGATCTTCAGGGTGTTCCAGTTTGTGCTGGATGTCCCAATATTCTTCATCTCCAGACAGGACAAAATCGATGGCCTTCATCTCCAGCGCTTTAATTTCCTGAGCCATATGAGCCACCGTCCAGGCAGCAGGACGGGTCAAAGAACCGCCATCCGATTCCATGCCACCCAATAATGCGGCGAACAGGGTCGATTTTCCTGCGCCATTGACACCGGTTAGGCCAATTTTCCATCCTGGATGTAGCTGCATAGACGCTTTTTGAAATAAAACACGCCCACCGCGACGTATAGAAAGTTGATCTAACTGAATCATTGAAATATCTAAATGAGAAGAATAATGTGCGTATTCTAAAGGAAGCCACTCAGAAAAGAAAAAGGCAGTGCATGATTCTTTTTTATAAAAGCATGATTTTAAGTAGATGAATAAAAATGTGACAAATTGTGCAAAAAAACAGCCTTTCGTCAGAAAGGCTTCAGCAGCTCTATTTTTACTATAAAAACAAAATTATAGTAATTTTCTAAGATAAATAAGCGAAAAAAATAAGGCACATCATGAAAAAAAAGACTTTTATTTTATCTACGCTCACACTTTTGAGTTTTTCCGGCTTAGCGCAAGCCAAACAGAATATCTGTGTATTTGATCTGCTCGGTAAAGCAGGTGAGTCTTATAAATTAATTGAAGAATGGGCCTTAACCAGTAAAAACTGGGGAGCTGAGGTCAATCTAATGCCCTATCAAGACGAAGCAAAAATTGAAAAAGATTTTAAGGCTGGTATCTGTGATGCTTTTTACATGACCTCAATGCGTGCCCGCGCCTATAACAAATTTGCCGGTTCAATTGATGCACTTGGTAGCGTTCCAAGTAATCAGATTGCACAAAAAGCCATTGCTTTTGTGCTGGACAAACGTAATAAAAAGCGGCTGACCAGTAGCATTGCCAATGAAAAATATGAGGTGGCAGGAATTGGGCAAATTGGTACTGCCTATCTTTTTGTACGTGATAAATCAATTAATTCTATAGAGAAGGCACAAGGTAAAAAATTTGCCATTCTGCACTATGATCAGGCGCAAAAAATTGTTGTCCAGCGTATTGGTGCAGTGCCGGTGATGGCTGATATTTCTAATTTTGTGAAGAAATTCAACAATGGTGAAGTCGATATGATTGCGGCACCTGCTTATGCCTTTAAGCCGCTAGAAATTTACAAAGGTTTAGGCTCTAGTGGGGCAATGATTAATTTTCCGGTAGTCAATGTGACTGCCGATCTGGTGATTCGCCCGGAGAAATTTCCTGAAGGTTTTGCAGACCAGTCACGGAGCTGGTTCGTAAAACTTTTACCGAAAAGCTTTGCTATGGTGAAACGCCTGGAAGCGGAAATTCCCGCCAGATATAAAGTCAATTTAACTAAGGAAGATCATGATAAATATCAAAAATTATTACGGGATGGACGTTTAGACCTGACCAGGCAAGGAATTTATGAACCGACCATGATGACGGTGCTGAAAAAAGCCCGTTGTACGGTAGAGCGAACCAACTTTGAGTGTTCATTAAGCGGTGAATAAATCCATCATTATTGTATTCATTTGTAAAATAGCGCAAATTTCATAAATTATACCTAAAAATCGCTGTTACATAAGTTTATGATTTTTATTGCTAACTTAAAAAAATGAAAAACGATTGGCATTTTAAGCCTGATTAATTGGAGTAAATGCTCTATTTTTTTAGAATGAACTTGCTTAATATTTGTGGCGTGAACGGATACTCGTCAAACAACAAGATTCTAAAAGGACCGAAATAATGAAAAAAATGATTTTCACATTAACAACATTTGCTGCTGTAGGCTTAGCGAGTACAGCACAAGCTGCTAAAGTCAATGTCTGTGTATTTGATTTACTGGGTAAATCGGGTGAATCTTTTCAAATGGCTCAGGAATGGGCACTGGCTGCCAAAGGATGGGGCGCAGAAATTAATCTTATTCCACGTCAAGACGAAGCGGTTGCTGATAATGATTTTAAAGCCGGTAAATGTGACGGTGTATTTATGACCGCGATGCGTGCTCGTCAATACAATAAATTCGTAGGCTCTATTGATGCTCTCGGTGGTGCACCAAGTAATGCGATTGCTCAGCGTGCCATCACTTTTGCTTTGGATAAACGTAATGCGCCGAAAATGGTCAGTAATTTAGGCGGCAAAAAATATGAAGTGGCGGGTATTTCACCTTTAGGTTCTGCTTTTATTTTTGTACGCGATAAAAAAATTGACTCGATTGAAAAAGCAGCAGGTAAAAAATTTGCGGTATTAGGTTATGACGATGCACAAAAAATTATGGTGCAACGTGTAGGTGCGCAAGCGGTGATCTCTGATGTATCTAACTTTGTCGCAAAATTCAATAATGGACAGGTCGATATGGTAGGTGCACCTGCCTATGCCTATAAACCTTTAGAAATCTACAAAGGTTTAGGTTCTAATGGTGCGATGTTTAATTTCCCTGTACTTCAGGTGACCGCAGATTTTGTCATCCGTCCAGACCAATTCCCGGCAGGCTTTGGTCAAAAATCACGTGATTGGTTTGTGAAAAACTTACCAAAAAGTTTTGCCCTAATTAATCGTCTGGAAGCCAATATTCCGGCCAAGTTTAAATTGAACCTGACTGCAGAAGATAAAACCAAATATCAAAAATTATTGCGTGAAGGCCGTATGGATATGACCAACCGCGGTATTTATGATCCAGGCATGATGGGGGTTTTGAAAAAGGCTCGCTGCTCTGTCGATAAAGCCAATTTTGAATGTTCACTTGGTGGTGAATAGTATTGATTTTTAAAAAGAAAGCCTAGATTAAATCTAGGCTTTTTTGTCATCTGGATTGTGTCATCTTTGCCATTGTGGTGAGTAAAAAAAGGCGTAATCTTAAAAATAACAGTAAAATTTTATCAGCCCAAAAAACAAGTCTTCAAGACTGGCACTGGCTGATGAATAAAAAAAGCAAAAACGATTCAATTCAAGACTGAATAAAATAATGACACAAGGAAGAAAAAAATCATGATGCCATGCTCTAAAACACTGCTGCTTGGTCTGGGTTTGTGTGCTGTCACCAGTATTACTCAAGCCAAACAGGTGATTTGCGTATTTGATTTAGTAGGTAAAAGTGGTGATGTTTTTGCCCTGATGAAAGATTATCAATTGGCAGCCAAAAATTGGGGCGCCGATATTGAATTACGTGTAGGCCAAAATGAAGCAGTCATCGCTGAAGATTTTAAAGCTGGAAAGTGTGACGGGATCAGTGTGACCGGTATGCGCGGTCGTCAGTTTAACCATTTTACCGGTTCACTGGATGCTATTGGTGCGATTCCCGATTTAAAACTGGCAGTAAAAGTGATGCAGGGTTTAGCCAATCCAACTTTTGCCAAACATATGCTGAATAGCAAATATGAAGTGGTGGGTGTGATTCCAGTCGGCGATGCCTTTTTAATGGTTAATGATCGTAATATCAATACCGTGGCGAAAGCTGCAGGCAAAAAAATTGCCGTGCTTGATTATGATGAAGCGCAAAAAATTATGGTTCAGCAAGTGGGTGCACAGGCGATTAGTGCAGATGTCACCAATTTTGGCGCTAAATTTAACAATGGTCAGGTGGATATTATTGGTGCACCTGCTGCCGTATTTAAACCTTTAGAACTGTATAAGGGTTTAGGCAATAAGGGTGCAATTGTGAATTATCCTATTTTACAAGTCACCGGTAATGTGATTATCCGTCCAGATAAATTTCCTGCAGGATATGGGCAAAAGTCACGTGAATGGGTGAAAAGCCAGTTACCTCGTGCCTTCGGGATTTTAGGCAAAATGAAAGCCGATATTCCGCAAAAATACTGGATGCAAATTCCTGAAGCAGATAAAGTGGGCTATCAAAAATTGATGCGCGAGTCGCGGGTCGATTTAACCAAACGCGGCGTTTATGATAAACGTATGATGAAATTACTGTGGCAATTCCGTTGTAAGCAAGATCCAAAGAATTTTGAATGTAGTCTGGAGGATGAAAATTATAAAAAATCTTGAGAAAAATAGTCTGATTTAACTTTAAATCTGTAAATACTGACCATATATTGGGTATGCTATACTTAATATATGGTCTTTTATATTTCAAGACAGCTGAATTGAACAGAGGAATCCCACATGAATGCCCAAGCTCTGGTGTTGACCGACAATGCTGCGAATAAAGTACGCCAATTGCGTGATAGCGAAGGCAACCAAGAATTAATGTTACGCGTTTATGTTACAGGTGGCGGTTGTTCCGGTTTCTCTTATGGCTTTAACTTTGCTGAAAGCATGAATGAAGATGATGCTGAATTTATTAATGGTGATGTGAAAATGCTGGTCGATTCATTGAGCTATCAATATCTTGTCGGTTCAGAAGTGGATTATGTAGAAGGTCTGGAAGGTTCACGTTTTATCGTGCACAACCCCAATGCAACCACCACCTGTGGTTGTGGTTCATCTTTTTCAATTTAATCGAATAATCAAATATAAAAAGCCCTCCAAAAATGGGGGCTTTTTTATTGCAGTTCAGCTTGCTAAATTGCTGTTGCAAGCTATTTAAATTATTAGGCTTGCAGTTTTGCTGCTTCTAGAATATCAAAAATAACCGTAGTCACATCTTGGCTTAAATCGCGATTGTTAAAAATTTCATAAGCACTAATGGTGATATCAGTATCGCTTGGCAGTAAACGTTGTTCTTCTTCAATCAAATCTTGAATAGGCAATAGGGTCTGTTTGACTTGTAAATGCAGAATATCTTTAAATTCTATATTTTCATCTTCAAGTTCAATCAGTTGCTCATTGAAATACGGCAAAAGAATGGAATGGAGATAAGGTTGAATCTCGATAATATCAAAAATTTCAATATCACGAGTCTGTTCAATCGTACTGATGTGATCATTTACTTCAATAAGAATATGGTAGTAACTCACATGCATCTCCAGAGGTTTCTGTTGTCATTTCTGGCTATTACCATAACACGAAATTTGCCTGATTGCCGATATCTTACTATTCATAGACTTATAAAAAGTAAGGTTTTTTTGCATTGTATCTCAAGTTGAGCCTAACGCGCCTGTAACAGGGCAAGATCAGCAGCGGACAAGTGGAAATTTTGCATGTTTTGCTCTTTCATGAGCGGATACATCAGCGCTTGCGGATCCTGATTATGTTTCAAGCCCAATGCATGGCACAAATTCATGTGCCAGCATCAAGCGTAAATCCTCAATCGATTCAAATTCGTAGATATTAATTTGCTTGCCATTAAATGAACCTTTATCAAATAATCGCGGCTGAAAACGCTGATTAAAGCTTTTTACCGAGCTATCAATCCGTTGATTCAGCTGATTCAGTTCATCAACCTGCAGATTAAGTTGCTGAATTTTCTGGTTATAAAGATTGATCTCCTGCTGCAGTACAAAAATGTGCTGTTGTAACTGGTTTTGCTGCTGCATGAGCTGATTACGTTGTGAAGGAGGGATTCCGCCACTTTGATTAATAATAGCAATATATTGATTATGTTGATTTATTTGTATATTGAGTTGGGCTTTTTTCGCATCGAGTAGAGTATTGGTACGGTCTAGTTCATCTTTAAATTGCTGCAGTTGTTGATTTTTATTGACCCACACTTGCTGGTTGTTTTGAATCTGGCCTAATTGCTGCCGACGTTGCACCGATTCGTCTTGACGTTGATCATAAATTAAATGGATGGTGAGCCGGGCATCGGGATCATAAACAAAATAGTCTTTGCCTGTACCCGCTTTCCAGATGTCAGTGGCTTGCTGGCTAATCTGTTTCAGTTCATTTTCAGTAACACCAAAACGTGAATCAACCTCAGCAATACGGTAATGTAAGCGGGTATCGAAAGGATGTTGAATACGATCCAACAGGGTATTGTGGCGGACTTGGGGATGATTTCAGGTTTGATAGGTCATGCCGAACAGAAATATGACCAACAGGCTGAGGAGCACTAAGCGCATAAAAGCTTAAAATCATTATTTTTCTATACTGTATAACAATTAAGCTGAAATAAAAATAAAAAAACCGCGCTTGCGCGCGGTCTTTTTTCTGTTAATTCGACAAATTATTTTTTGTCATCTTTAACTTCGGTGAATTCAGCATCTACAACGCCGTCATCTGCTTTTTGTTGTTGACCCGCATCACCTTGGAATGCATTTGGATCAAAACCTTGTGCACCGCCTTGAGCACCTTGCGCAGCTTCATAAGCGCGTTGAGTGATCGGCATGATGATGTTTTGCAATGCTTCAGTTTTCGCTTTGATGGCTTCGACGTCATTTTCTTTGGTTGCAGCTTCAAGTTCAGAAACCGCAGTTTCAACCGCAGTTTTTTCGTCAGCAGTCACTTGTTCGCCAAGATCTTTTACTGCTTTTTGCGCGCTAGAAACAAGTGCATCTGCTTCGTTACGTGCTTTAGCCAGTTCTTCGAACTTACGGTCTTCTTCCGCATTCGCTTCTGCATCTTTGATCATCGCTTCAATTTCAGCATCGCTCAAACCAGAGTTTGCTTTAATTTGAATTGATTGTTCTTTACCAGTACTCTTGTCTTTTGCAGACACTTTCAAGATACCGTCAGCATTGATATCGAACGATACTTCAATTTGTGGCACGCCACGTGGAGCAGGTGGGATGTCGCCTAATTGGAAGTTACCCAACAATTTGTTTTGCTGCGCCATTTTACGTTCACCTTGGTAAACCGAAATGTCTACAGCAGGCTGGTTGTCTGCAGCAGTTGAGAACACTTGAGATTTCTTCGCAGGAATCGTGGTGTTTTTCTCGATGATTGCAGTTAACACGCCGCCCATAGTCTCAATACCTAGAGTCAATGGAGTTACGTCAAGAAGCAATACGTCAGTTTTGTCACCAGACAATACCGCACCTTGAATTGCAGCACCAATCGCTACCGCTTCGTCAGGGTTTACGTCTTTACGTGGCTCACGACCAAAGAATTCTTGTACTTTTTGTTGTACCAGTGGCATACGAGACTGACCACCAACCAGAATCACATCAGAGATGTCTGAAGTTGAAAGACCGGCATCTTTAAGTGCAATCTTACATGGTTCAATAGTACGAGCGACCAGATCAGCAACCAAACCTTCAAGTTTTGCACGAGTCACGTTGATCACTAAATGTTTAGGACCAGTCGCATCTGCAGTGATGTATGGAAGGTTAATTTCAGTTGCATTAGAAGAAGAAAGCTCGATTTTTGCTTTTTCAGCGGCTTCTTTCAAACGTTGTAATGCAAGAGGATCTTGTTTCAAGTTCACGCTTTGTTCTTTCTTGAATTCTTCAACCAGGAATTCAATTAAAGCGTTATCGAAGTCTTCACCACCTAGGAAAGTATCACCGTTTGTAGATAATACTTCGATTTGCTGGTCGCCATCCAAGTCAGCAATTTCAATGATGGATACGTCGAAAGTACCACCACCCAAGTCATAAACCGCGATTTTACGGTCGCCTTCTTTCTTGTCCATACCGAACGCAAGAGCTGCAGCAGTTGGTTCGTTGATGATACGTTTAACGTCCAAACCGGCAATTTTACCTGCATCTTTAGTGGCTTGACGTTGTGCATCGTTGAAGTAAGCAGGCACAGTAATTACCGCTTCAGTAACTGTTTCACCTAAATAGTCTTCTGCAGTTTTTTTCATCTTTTTCAAGATTTCAGCAGAGATTTGTTGTGGTGCAAGTTTCTTGTCATTCACATCAACCCAAGCATCGCCATTGTCTGCCTGGATAATTTTGTAAGGCACTAAACCGATGTCTTTTTGCACTGCTTGGTCTTGATACTTACGGCCGATCAAACGCTTGATCGCGAATAATGTATTTTTAGGGTTAGTCACTGCCTGACGTTTCGCAGATTGACCAACCAGAATTTCGCCATCTTTATAGGCAATAATAGATGGAGTTGTACGCGCGCCTTCAGCGTTGTCGATGACTTTAACTTTGTCGCCTTCAAGTACGGCAACACAAGAGTTTGTTGTACCTAAGTCAATACCAATGATTTTAGCCATTTGGATGTTTCCTCAAAATTATTTTTTGCAATGTTTTTGCTTGTTATCCGATATGAGAGCCATTCAAAATTTTTCAAGTTGTTTGCATGAAAAAAATAGAAAAACTCTCGAATTTCTATACCTTATTGACCTACGAGGACCATTGCTGGACGCAGTAAACGGCCTGAAAGGGCATAACCTTTTTGTAATACGGTACCGATTTCACCAGCTTTGACGTCAGGTGCAATACCGACGGCCTGATGTAAATCAGCATTGAAACCATTATTCATGTTGACTTCTACAACGTTAAATTTTTCCAGCGTACTGAGTAATGATTTATGTGTCAGTTGAACGCCTTCAAGTAATGGCGATTCAATATCCCCAGCCGCTTGAATGGCACGCTCTAAATTATCGACAGTGTCGAGCAGCTCTTTAGCAAACTTCTCAATCACGGTCTCTTTATGCTTTTCAGCTTCACGTTGAATACGTTCTACGCTTTTTTGTGCTTCATAAACTGCATTGGCTGTACGGGCTTTTTCTAACTTCAAGTCACCTTCAAGCTGTGCAATCTGCTCTTGTAAAGATTCAACGGTAACTTCTGACTGTTCAGGTTCAGCTTGAGATTCTACTGTTTGTTGCTCAGCTTGCTCTTGCCCTAGATCTTGAGCGTCTTGATTCTGCTCAGTTGCCATAGATTTACTCCGTTTGAATGGGTTTTTAAACATGTCAGTCCTTTTGGCCTCAGTGCTAACTGCGTTAATCCTGAACTGCCATGAGTGATAAAATTCATGATTAATACAGAGTTCGGGGCAGACGCTAAAAATTCAAGCGAGATAAGCGATTAAATCTGTTTAATTTGATTAAAATTATTAAAAAGCATTATTTTTCTAAAATAGAACACAAAATGATGGAAAGATGGCGGGTGAATATCTGAATTTAAGCCAGCTACCAGTTTCACTCTTTTGAATAGCCGATCATGATACAAATACACATTATGATCTATAATGGATTGACTAACTGTAACAGCAGTTATAATAAACTGTTCCTAAGTAAAGCATTGATATCCATGTATCTGAGAAGCTTGATCGCATGCAGAGGAATGAACTTCGCAATGATTTTATTAGACTTAAAAACGATTAATATTAAATAAATTATATATTTCACAAAAATGCTTTATATGCTTATTATTTAACCCAGATTCTATCGCTGTAGTTTCTTCTTGGTATTTAGAAATGTGTTTTCTAGGCTTATCCAACCTCTGGATAAGCTTTTTTTTTGCCTAAAGTTAAGTAAATGCAGAATAAATAAAATTTATGTATCTGTTTAGCAAAAGTTTATCAGGATTCTGAGCGGAACCCCCCCTCTAAATTAGGATCTAAATAATAGGCGAAGGAATCATATTTCCAACGTTGAGGATATTACTCCCCTTTATATTGCTAGTCATAACCTGAATCCTAGGCTTGGTTATAATGACAGTCCTACCAAGTATAAGAGTCATTTTAATAAGTGCCATTTTCAGGAAAGGGGATAATGCAGCTAAAAATCGCCTTGCTAATGATAGCAGAAGGCGTCTTTTAGCCATAACATTCATTCTTTTTGTGGGCTGGAGTGGCAAAAACACGCCGAAATATACATGGAAATTGTCAATGACAAGGTATGAAAAGAAGATTAGCGTATGAATGTTTTTACTGTGTATACCGATAATTAGACTGATATAAACGTATGGTCACGCATTGGCTGATCATGTAGAAAATATCAAGATTAAAATAAAAGGAAGGTGCCATGATGGTTGCTTTTAGCCGAACTTTACAGACCATGTTAGAAAAAGGCCAAGGTACAGCGGCACGTACTTTAGATCGATTGCCCAGTTTTGCACAAAAATCTTTAGTTAAAATTTTAAGATATCCCCACCAGTATCCTGAACTTGATCCCTTGGTGCAATGCATGATGGCAGCCCAGTTAAAACGGGGCAGTAGTGGTTTGGTTAGTGAAGATATTATTCATGCCCGTAAAAGCTTTGATTTGCAAATGCAGTCCATCAAAGCCAAGCCTACACCGGTGAAACAGGTGGAAGATCTACGTTTACCTTTACACAGCGGCACCATCTTTGCACGACATTATCATCCTGCACCCACTAAAAAATTGCCCATGGTAGTGTATTTTCATGGTGGCGGCTTTGTTGTAGGCAGTCTGGATTCGCATGATGAGGTCTGCCGTTTACTGGCAGTGCATGCCAAAGTGCAGGTTTTAAGTATTGACTATCCTTTAGCACCTGAAGCGAGTCCGAATCAACTGATTCAAAGCTGTGAAGATGCCTTGGCATGGGTCTATCAAAACAGAAAACAGCTTAAAATCTTAAAAAATAGAATTTCAGTGGCGGGGGATAGCGCTGGAGGGAATATCAGCACGGTAGTTGCACAACGTACAGCTCATAAAGTGTATGCACCGCAAGCGCAATTACTGCTCTATCCGGCAGTTGATTTTAAAAGCCGTCATCCTTCATTTTATGCCTACAATGAAGGACTGGTTTTAACCGGTAAAGATGTGGATTTTGTCACCCATTATTATGCAGATACGCATCAGGTTGAACTCGATGATCCGCTGATTTCACCGACCTATGGTCAGCATGACAAATTACCACCTACCTTTGTGGTGACTGCAGGTCATGATGTATTACATGATGAAGGGGAAATTTATGCACATAAATTACGTCATCGTGGCGTAAAGGTGCATTATCAGGAATATAGCGATCAAGCGCATGGTTTTGTCAATCTCACACCCGTTTCTTATCGTGCTAAAAAGTATTTTATTGAAATCAGTAAAAACTATAGAAAGTTTTGGGATAAACACGCTTAGTTTTTTGAGCTGGGTATTCATTTATAATAAAGGTGTTTCACGTGAAACACCTTTATTTTTTCTCAATTTTAGCTTTAGGTAAGGTAAGGCTGAATTCTGGCACATAAAAGCTGTGTAAATAGCGGGCTTGAGAAAAATCGGGAAAAATGTCCTGGGTGTTTTTCCAGCTCGCCTGTTTTAATTTACTGAGTTTACCGCGAAATTGTAGTGTGAACTGATAGCGTAAACCTTGCCAGGCTTGATCGATCTTGAGCAGCCGTGCAGGTAAATGATGACTATTCACATAAAAAGTCTGACTATGTTTATATTTCTGCAAACACAAACTCATTTCTTGTTGCTCAAAGCAGATATTGCAATACACCACATCATCATGGATGAGCCACTCAAATTGGGCCAGCTGTTTTGGTATTCCCCAAAAATGTTGACCATTTAGCATAGAGGCTTCTGTAGAAACATAAATTTTCGGAATGGAAGACAAACGTCTTTTACTGATTAAAGGATGATCCAAGATCAGCAATTCATCATATGGGCCTACAGGAGAATCATGATAACGAACCAATATGACCTGTACCACGCGTCCAATTGGAGAAGGAGCAATATAAAAATTCCGATGCTGCGCAATAAATTTGGGCGTTAACCAGTAATTCAAAATAAAAGCATCACCCTGTAAATGCCAAGGTGGGTAAAGGGAAAAAGTAGTTGTATTTAATTCTTCGCTCATTGTAATGCTCATTTTATATCAAAAAGAGAAGCTGTTATATTTATATTGAAAGATTAATATATAGACATTCACAATGACAACTTAACGTAGAAGAGTAAAGAAATGTTAAAAAAGGCCTTATTTGCTATTGGTACTGCATGTATGAGTTTGCAGGTGATGGCTGCAAATACCCTGGTAGAAATGAAAACCTCAATGGGAAATATTGAAATAGAGCTATTTAATGATAAAGCGCCTATTTCAGCAAAAAACTTTGAAAGCTATGTAAAAGATAACTTTTATAACGGCACCATTTTTCACCGGGTGATTCCGGGCTTCATGATTCAGGGGGGAGGAATGGATGCCAACATGGTTGAGAAGCAGACCAAAGCGCCTATTCAAAATGAATCCTATAATGGCTTAAAGAACCTACGTGGCACATTGGCCATGGCACGAACCAATATGCCTAATTCAGCAACCAGCCAATTTTTTATTAATACGGTAGACAATGACTTTTTAAACAGAAGTCAGATGAATGCAGGTTATGCCGTGTTTGGTAAGGTTGTGAAAGGCATGGATGTGGTCGATAAAATCACTCAAGTACCGACTGCAAACTTTGGAATGCATCAAAATGTACCAAAACAAGTGGTGAAAATTATCAGCGTGAACATTAAAGCAGCAGAGGTGAAAAATTAAGAAAAAAATAAAGCAGAAATATTTTATTCATATTTTTGCTTTAAAATTATATGTTTATATTTGAATTAGAATAAAAATGAACCAACTTAGTGCATAAAAATACAACACTCAATAAAACAATCAGTTAAAAGCACTTGCATGGGTAAGAAATTGCCCTATAATGAGCTCATCCCGACGCGATACAGCAAACGAACTTAGCTGAACAGGTTAAGTTGTTAAATGTTTATTGCGTTATATTTTCTACTGACGAGGTAGGGAATAGATCATTAAGAGATTATGAAGAACAACTTGTGTGGATTTTTACTGGTTGATTGATCGAAATTATTTTCATTGATTGAATGGTAGAAATTACTCGAAGTTTATTTGAGAAATATTTGTCAGAAAATTGATGAGCCAAGATTGGTAGCCTTTAAGCTACTACTGATTTTAAACTGAAGAGTTTGATCATGGCTCAGATTGAACGCTGGCGGCAGGCTTAACACATGCAAGTCGAGCGGGGAAGTATAGCTTGCTATACAACCTAGCGGCGGACGGGTGAGTAATGCTTAGGAATCTGCCTATTAGTGGGGGACAACATTTCGAAAGGAATGCTAATACCGCATACGCCCTACGGGGGAAAGCAGGGGATCTTCGGACCTTGCGCTAATAGATGAGCCTAAGTCGGATTAGCTAGTTGGTGGGGTAAAGGCCTACCAAGGCGACGATCTGTAGCGGGTCTGAGAGGATGATCCGCCACACTGGGACTGAGACACGGCCCAGACTCCTACGGGAGGCAGCAGTGGGGAATATTGGACAATGGGGGGAACCCTGATCCAGCCATGCCGCGTGTGTGAAGAAGGCCTTTTGGTTGTAAAGCACTTTAAGCGAGGAGGAGGCTACTCTAGTTAATACCTAGGGATAGTGGACGTTACTCGCAGAATAAGCACCGGCTAACTCTGTGCCAGCAGCCGCGGTAATACAGAGGGTGCGAGCGTTAATCGGATTTACTGGGCGTAAAGCGTGCGTAGGCGGCTTTTTAAGTCGGATGTGAAATCCCTGAGCTTAACTTAGGAATTGCATTCGATACTGGGAAGCTAGAGTATGGGAGAGGATGGTAGAATTCCAGGTGTAGCGGTGAAATGCGTAGAGATCTGGAGGAATACCGATGGCGAAGGCAGCCATCTGGCCTAATACTGACGCTGAGGTACGAAAGCATGGGGAGCAAACAGGATTAGATACCCTGGTAGTCCATGCCGTAAACGATGTCTACTAGCCGTTGGGGCCTTTGAGGCTTTAGTGGCGCAGCTAACGCGATAAGTAGACCGCCTGGGGAGTACGGTCGCAAGACTAAAACTCAAATGAATTGACGGGGGCCCGCACAAGCGGTGGAGCATGTGGTTTAATTCGATGCAACGCGAAGAACCTTACCTGGTCTTGACATAGTAAGAACTTTCCAGAGATGGATTGGTGCCTTCGGGAACTTACATACAGGTGCTGCATGGCTGTCGTCAGCTCGTGTCGTGAGATGTTGGGTTAAGTCCCGCAACGAGCGCAACCCTTTTCCTTATTTGCCAGCGGGTTAAGCCGGGAACTTTAAGGATACTGCCAGTGACAAACTGGAGGAAGGCGGGGACGACGTCAAGTCATCATGGCCCTTACGACCAGGGCTACACACGTGCTACAATGGTCGGTACAAAGGGTTGCTACCTAGCGATAGGATGCTAATCTCAAAAAGCCGATCGTAGTCCGGATTGGAGTCTGCAACTCGACTCCATGAAGTCGGAATCGCTAGTAATCGCGGATCAGAATGCCGCGGTGAATACGTTCCCGGGCCTTGTACACACCGCCCGTCACACCATGGGAGTTTGTTGCACCAGAAGTAGGTAGTCTAACCGTAAGGAGGACGCTTACCACGGTGTGGCCGATGACTGGGGTGAAGTCGTAACAAGGTAGCCGTAGGGGAACCTGCGGCTGGATCACCTCCTTAACGAAAGATTGACGATCGGTAAGAATCCACAACAAGTTGTTCTTCATGACGATGTATCTGAGGGTCTGTAGCTCAGTTGGTTAGAGCACACGCTTGATAAGCGTGGGGTCACAAGTTCAAGTCTTGTCAGACCCACCACTACTGACGAAGTACGGAAAATCAGAAACATTGACTTATTGATAAGCTGGGGACTTAGCTTAGTTGGTAGAGCGCCTGCTTTGCACGCAGGAGGTCAGGAGTTCGACTCTCCTAGTCTCCACCATGTATCTTCGGATGCATAATAAGCAAACGGTTAGATAGCTTATAGAGCTTAGTAAGAAAGCGGCGTATAATGCGCGGCATTGTTATTAACCTCTGTGATTTATCACAGTTTCTCGATCTGACGAAGACGAGAAAAATCATTAACAGAATATATTTGAGTTGAAATAAATTGTTCATACTCGTTTTGAAATCGACATTAGCAGTCATTTATGACTGATTGATGAAGATTAAGAAATGAGTTACTAGCGATTAAACTGAATCAAGCGTTTTGGTATATGAATCTAATTGAAGCTGTACAGTGTTTAAGTGCACAAACGCCAACTGTAAGAGAGTGATGAGAGATCATCATAATCTGTTGCTCATCCTACTTGTAGGGATGAACGACTGTTTGGGGTTGTATAGTCAAGTAATTAAGTGCATGTGGTGGATGCCTTGGCAGTCAGAGGCGATGAAAGACGTAATAGCCTGCGATAAGCTCCGGGGAGGCGGCAAATATCCTGTGATCCGGAGATTTCTGAATGGGGAAACCCACTTACCATAAGGTAGGTATCGTAACATGAATACATAGTGTTACGAGGCGAACGAGGGGAAGTGAAACATCTCAGTACCCTTAGGAAAAGAAATCAATTGAGATTCCCTCAGTAGCGGCGAGCGAACGGGGAAAAGCCCATTAAGTCATATAAGCTTTAGTGGAATGCTCTGGGAAGTGCAACCATAGTAGGTGATAGTCCTGTACACGAAAGGGCTTATATGATGATGTCGAGTAGGGCGAGGCACGTGAAACCTTGTCTGAATATGGGGGGACCATCCTCCAAGGCTAAATACTCCTGACTGACCGATAGTGAACCAGTACCGTGAGGGAAAGGCGAAAAGAACCCCTGTGAGGGGAGTGAAATAGATCCTGAAACCGCATGCATACAAGCAGTGGGAGCCGACTTGTTCGGTGACTGCGTACCTTTTGTATAATGGGTCAGCGACTTATATTCAGTAGCGAGGTTAACCGAATAGGGGAGCCGTAGAGAAATCGAGTCTTAATAGGGCGTTTAGTTGCTGGGTATAGACCCGAAACCGGGTGATCTATCCATGAGCAGGTTGAAGGTTAGGTAACACTGACTGGAGGACCGAACCCACTGTCGTTGAAAAGCCAGGGGATGACTTGTGGATAGGGGTGAAAGGCTAATCAAACTCGGTGATAGCTGGTTCTCCCCGAAAGCTATTTAGGTAGCGCCTCGGACGAATACCATTGGGGGTAGAGCACTGTTTCGGCTAGGGGGTCATCCCGACTTACCAAACCGATGCAAACTCCGAATACCAATGAGTACTATCCGGGAGACAGACTGCGGGTGCTAACGTCCGTAGTCAAGAGGAAAACAATCCAGACCGCCAGCTAAGGCCCCAAAATCATAGTTAAGTGGGAAACGATGTGGGAAGGCATAGACAGCTAGGAGGTTGGCTTAGAAGCAGCCACCCTTTAAAGAAAGCGTAATAGCTCACTAGTCGAGTCGGCCTGCGCGGAAGATGTAACGGGGCTAAAACTATGTGCCGAAGCTGCGGATGTATACTTTGTATACGTGGTAGGGGAGCGTTCTGTAAGCCGATGAAGGTGGATTGAGAAGTCTGCTGGAGGTATCAGAAGTGCGAATGCTGACGTGAGTAACGACAAAGCGGGTGAAAAACCCGCTCGCTGAAAGACCAAGGGTTCCAGTCCAACGTTAATCGGGGCTGGGTGAGTCGACCCCTAAGGCGAGGCCGAAAGGCGTAGTCGATGGGAAATTGGTTAATATTCCAATACTTCAGTGTAATGCGATGAGAGGACGGAGAAGGTTAAGTCAGCCTGGCGTTGGTTGTCCAGGTGGAAGGAAGTAGGCATGCATCTTAGGCAAATCCGGGGTGCTCTATGCTGAGATCTGATAGCAAGCTGTACTTGTACAGTGAAGTGGCTGATACCATACTTCCAGGAAAAGTCTCTAAGCTTCAGTTACACTGGAATCGTACCCGAAACCGACACAGGTGGTCAGGTCGAGTAGACCAAAGCGCTTGAGAGAACTCTGCTGAAGGAACTAGGCAAAATGGTACCGTAACTTCGGGAGAAGGTACGCTGCTTTTGGTGATGGAACTTGCTTCCTGAGCTGAGAGCAGCCACAGAAACCAGGCCCCTGCAACTGTTTATTAAAAACATAGCACTCTGCAAACACGAAAGTGGACGTATAGGGTGTGATGCCTGCCCGGTGCTGGAAGGTTAATTGATGGGGTTAGCGTAAGCGAAGCTCTTGATCGAAGCCCCAGTAAACGGCGGCCGTAACTATAACGGTCCTAAGGTAGCGAAATTCCTTGTCGGGTAAGTTCCGACCTGCACGAATGGCATAATGATGGGGGCGCTGTCTCCAGCAGAGGCTCAGTGAAATCGAAATCGCCGTGAAGATGCGGTGTACCCGCGGCTAGACGGAAAGACCCCGTGAACCTTTACTGCAGCTTGACATTGAACTTTGATCTTACTTGTGTAGGATAGGTGGGAGGCTTTGAAGCTGGGACGCTAGTCCTAGTGGAGCCAATCTTGAAATACCACCCTGGTAATATTGAGGTTCTAACTCTGTCCCGTTATCCGGGACGAGGACCATGTCTGGTGGGTAGTTTGACTGGGGCGGTCTCCTCCTAAAGAGTAACGGAGGAGTACGAAGGTGCGCTCAGCGTGGTCGGAAATCACGCGTAGAGTATAAAGGCAAAAGCGCGCTTAACTGCGAGACCCACAAGTCGAGCAGGTACGAAAGTAGGTCTTAGTGATCCGGTGGTTCTGTATGGAAGGGCCATCGCTCAACGGATAAAAGGTACTCTGGGGATAACAGGCTGATACCGCCCAAGAGTTCATATCGACGGCGGTGTTTGGCACCTCGATGTCGGCTCATCTCATCCTGGGGCTGAAGCAGGTCCCAAGGGTATGGCTGTTCGCCATTTAAAGAGGTACGCGAGCTGGGTTTAGAACGTCGTGAGACAGTTCGGTCCCTATCTACCGTGGGCGTTGGAAATTTGAGAGGATCTGCTCCTAGTACGAGAGGACCAGAGTGGACGAACCTCTGGTGTACCGGTTGTGACGCCAGTCGCATCGCCGGGTAGCTATGTTCGGAAGGGATAACCGCTGAAAGCATCTAAGCGGGAAGCCTACCTCAAGATAAGATTTCCCCGAGACTTTATGTCTCCTAAAGAGCCGTTGAAGACTACGACGTTGATAGGTTGGATGTGGAAGCATAGTGATATGTGAAGCTGACCAATACTAATTGCTCGTGAGGCTTGACTATACAACACCCAAACAGTTGTTGTATAAAGCATCAATTAATTCGATATTCAGCAAAACAGCTTGATTTAGTGAACGCTAAAGAACAAAATACGACAGCTCAGATATACCTGTTAATGAATTCTATTTGACCAAGCATTGGCATCTAAATAAGACCAAACGCAAAGTCATAAACAGTTGTGCTGGCGACCATAGCAAGAGTGAACCACCTGATCCCTTCCCGAACTCAGAAGTGAAACCTCTTAGCGCTGATGGTAGTGTGGGATTACCCATGTGAGAGTAAGTCATCGCCAGCTCATTATTCAAAAGCCCCTGCCAAGTGCAGGGGCTTTTTTTTTGCTGGGAATTCTTATTAAAATGAAGAATATTCAAAAAGAACAATTCAATTTTACTTTTATTGATTCAAATTCAAAATTGTCAATTTAAGAATGGTTAAAAACTAAACCCAAGGGTCTAGGATTTTGGTCATTTTTAATACTTTAGTAGAGTGTTTACTCAAAAATGGCTGTGTTCAACTTAGTCAGTTACGAAAGCATGCTGCTATAAATCATTAAAAATAATAAAAAGATTACAGGTCATGTGTTGTGTCGTAGTAATCACAATGAATTAAAACTCACAGGAGGTGGGGATATGACAATGAATACAGTCAATGTAAATGATGTTATTGATAAAGCTGAATTTAAGACCTTTCATTTTAAGGTCGTGTTTTTGTGTTTGGTAATTATTCTGTTTGATGGTTATGATTTAGCAATTAATGGTGTAACTTTACCACTATTAATGAAGGACTGGGGCTTAAGTGCTGTTCAAGCGGGAATGCTGGCCAGTACAGCTCTTGCAGGCATGATGTTTGGCGCGATGCTATTCGGGACTTTGGCGGATAAAATTGGCCGTAAAAAAGTGATCCTGACCTGCGTGGTGTTATTTAGTGGATTTACTTTTGCGGGTGGATTTGCTTCAAATCCAACAGAGTTTGGTGCTTTACGTTTCCTTGCAGGGTTGGGCATTGGCGGGGTATTACCCAACCTTGTCGCTTTAACTTCAGAATATGCTCCGCAGCGTTTAAGAGCAACACTGGTCACCACCATGTTTAGTGGCTATGCGGTAGGCGGTGTAATGGCAGCACTATTTGGTGCTTGGTTTACTCCGAATTTTGGCTGGCAAATCATGTTCTTTATTGCAGGCGTACCATTATTGCTATTACCGCTGATCTGGAAATTCCTGCCTGAATCGTTAACCTTTTTAGTCAAGGCTCAAAAGGATGAACATGCACGAAATATCTTGCAGCGTCTTAGCGCAAATTTAGTCTTGAATGCACAAACTAAATTTGAACTGAGTGAGGGTAAAATTTCTGAACCTGCTTTTGTCAGCAGCTTGTTTAAGCAGGGGCGTGTAGGTAGTACGCTGTTGTTCTGGCTTGCCTTCTTTATGTGTCTGTTAACGCTATATGCCTTGGGCAGCTGGTTGCCAAAGCTGATGATGGCAGCAGGTTACTCAATGAATAACAGCTTGATGTTCCTGCTTGCGATGAATATTGGTGCGGTGATCGGTACAGTTGGTGGCGGTATTCTTGCAGATAAATTCCATTTAAAACCTGTCATTATTACCTTATGTTTATCGGGTGCTGTGGCTTTATCTTTACTTGGCTTTAAATCTCCACAACCTGTGATTTATTTACTGGTTGCAGTTGCTGGTGCATCCGCGATTGGTTCACAAATTTTGCTCTATAGTTATGTCGCACAGTATTATCCGCTAACCGTACGTTCAACCGGTATTGGCTGGGCTTCTGCAGTGGGACGTACTGGTGCGATTATCGGACCAATCCTGATTGGAATGTTGCTGGGTATGGAATTGCCACATCAATTTAACTTTATGGCAGTCGGTTTACCGGTAATTGTTGTGGCACTTGCGGTAGCATTGATTGTTCGTCAAGACAAAGTGGTAAAAGCTGATCCATTAGCGGTGACAAAACTGAACACTCTAAAAGCCCAATGATCGTATTGTGATCAGAATCTTTAAGCGTTAAATATTTCAAAAATATCTAAACCTCTTCAAATGAAGAGGTTTTTTTATGCTATTTCATAAAAGATTAAACCAATCAAAAAAATAATCGAGCTAGAAGGCCTGAAAAGCCCAATTTACTTATAAAAATGATCATAAATTATTCTAATAATAATGTGATATATCAATCAAATAAATGTTATTTCAGTGATCATAGAAGAATATCAATTAGTCTTATTGTGCGTTAAATCCGGCTTGCGTATATTGCGTCGAATTAAATATTCAGCTGAATATTTAAAGAATGTTACGGACAAGTACTCATGGGAGATGAGAACGATGACAATGGAAACTGTAGATATAAATTCTGTAGTCGACAATGCGAAATTTACGCCTTTTCACTTCAATGTAGTTGCTTGGTGTTTACTGGTAATTTTATTTGATGGTTATGATTTGGCAATTAATGGTGTAACTTTACCACTATTAATGAAGGACTGGGGCCTCAGTGCCGTTCAAGCGGGAATGCTTGCCAGTACAGCTCTTGCAGGCATGATGTTTGGTGCGATGATCTTTGGTTCCCTGGCGGACAAGATTGGTCGTAAGAAAGTCATCATGATCTGTATTGTTTTATTCAGTGGTTTGACCTTTGCTGGTGGTTTTGCCTCGAATCCAACTGAATTTGGTATGTTACGCTTCCTTGCCGGTCTGGGTATTGGTGGTGTGATGCCGAACCTGGTGGCACTGACTTCTGAATATGCTCCACAAAAAATGCGCAGCACACTTGTGACCACCATGTTTAGCGGTTATGCGGTTGGTGGTGTGATGGCGGCATTATTAGGTTCATGGTTTACGCCTGATTTTGGTTGGCAAATCATGTTCTTTATTGCAGGTATTCCTTTATTTTTACTGCCTTTAATCTGGAAATTCTTGCCTGAATCTTTAGCGTTTATGGTAAAGCAAAACAAGCAGGCTGAAGCACGTCGTATTGTGCGTCGCTTGTCGCCAAATACCAAGGTTACGGATCAAACCACATTTACTTTGCCACAGGAAAGTGTACCTGAAGCGGCAAACGTAGTGAGCCTGTTCCGTCGTGGCCGTGCAACCAATACCTTATTGTTCTGGGTTGCGTTCTTCACCTGCTTACTGACCATGTATGCCTTGAGCAGCTGGTTACCAAAGCTGATGATGGCGGCAGGTTACTCAATGGATAACAGCCTGATGTTCATGATGGTGATGAATGTCGGTGCAGTTGTCGGTATTGTGGGTGGCGGTATTCTTGCAGACCGTTTCCACTTGAAACCTGTATTGATGGTCCTTGGTATGATGGGCGCAGTTGTGATGAGCTCAATGGGCTTTGCATCTAACCAATTCCTGCTTTACATCTTGGTGTTCCTGGCGGGTGCAGCATCGATTGGTTCGCAAATGTTGCTGTATAGCTATGTTGCGCAATTCTACCCACTTGCAGTACGTTCAACTGGTATTGGCTGGTCGTCTGCGATTGGTCGTATGGGCGCGATTGTAGGTCCAATCTTGATTGGTGGCTTACTGGGCATGAACCTGCCTGCACATTTCAACTTTATTGCAGTCGGTTTACCGGTGCTAATTACTGCGATTGCTGTTGCATTGATCATGCATGACGATGAATCTGAAAAGATTGGTTCAGCTGAACCCGCAGTGTCTAAAGCTTAAAATTTAAGTTTTAAAAAGAAGCCTCCGAAAGGGGGCTTTTCTTTTGAGTGTTTACAGTTTAATTTTATAAAAAAGACAATGTATTTTTATGACAACATCCATTTTAATTAGTATTTTCTCAGTCATCATTTCCTTACTATCTTTATCATTTGCTGTCTATGCATGGAGAAATGCCAATAGACCTTTGCTTACAGCAAGGGTGACAACACATGATGGGGACAATAATGGAATCGCGTTAAATTTGTTAGTCGAAAATACTGGGAATCGACCTGCAAAAGATATTTCTTTTATTGTAAAAAAAGAAGATGTAATAAATGCTTCTTTGAGTCGAGATATACCTCCTGATGCATTAAGATGTTTTTTTAATGATATTTCAGTACCTGTCTTAGCCAATAACAGAGTCATTACGAATGCCTTTTGGCATTTGGGGCATAATAATTCATGGATACCTAATGCTAGATTTCCTATTCTAATTATTTATCAAGATTTAGATGGACGGAAATATAAGGCAAAAATGGATTTATATTTGGCTGATGATGCAGGTTTTGCACAAACTTATTGGAACTAGTAGTTACTTCTGAACATAAAAAGGCGTATCAAAATGCAATTTAATTCTATCTCTCTAATCCCTGAAGATGATGACGAACTGCATCTTCCTGAACTGGTGTATTGGGCATCTCTTGGTGATATTGATCAGATTGAGCAGGCTTTGCAAGAAGGCCTGGACGTCAACTCTGCGGATGAAGAAGGCTATAGCGCCTTACAGGCAGCAGCTGAAAATGATCATTTAGAAGTCGTTAAACTATTGATCAGTAAAGGTGCAGATATTGATCATCGCAGTACCTATACGGCTTTAGAGCTTGCTGAAATGGCAGGCAATAAAGAAGTCGTAGCTTACCTTAAAAGCTTAAAAGGATTATCTTGATAAAAAAGAAGCCCCATCATCCTGATAGGGCTTCTTTATATGGGTTGCCTAGGTATAACTGCTGTCGTACCTCACATCCTGATGCTCAAACTTTATTATTGTTGTTTTCTGTTTGGGAAACGTCCTGTTTCCTTATGAATTTAGAATAAGACATTTATCTTGAGGCAGATAGAGGCCAATAGAACCATTTTATGTACGTTATCTCTTACACAGCTCACCAGATCAAATGAAAGTTTGTTACCAATAAAAAATAGTGATTTTCAATAATGTACTTAGAATAAAACGGGTGAGCGATTTGAATGGCAGAGGATAATAAGGATGAAAATATTCCGACAGCGTATACTGATCACAACTATATTAATCAGTACAGCAAGTTTAACCGCGTGTAATGCACAAACTGATGCTGTAAGTCCGGCATCCAAGTCAGCAGCAGAAACCACATCTTCCAAACCTTCTTCAGGTTCAGTTAATCAAACGTATAAACTCACCAGCGTCGCAGAATTTAATGAACCCTGGGCCATGACAGGGCTGAAGGATGGTCGTTTACTGGTCACTGAAAAAAAGGGAGAGTTACAGTTATTTGACCCCAAAACCAGAGAAAAAATTGAAGTCAAAGGCATTCCTAAGGTGGCCTATGGCGGGCAAGGAGGCTTGGGTGATATAGCCTTGCATCCGGAATTTGAACAGAATCATATTATTTACTTGAGTTATGCTGAAGCAGGACAGGGAGGTTACGGGGCTGTGGTCGCACGTGGTGAATTAGACTTATCAAATGCTCAAAAACCACACGTTAAAAATTTAAAAACCATCTGGAAACAAGTTCCTAAAGTACCAGGACAGGGACATTATGCCCATCGGCTGTTATTCGGTTCTGATGGAAAGTTATGGATTAGCTCGGGTGAACGCCAGAAGTTTGATCCTGCGCAAAATATGCAATCCAATTTAGGCAAAATATTGCGTTTAAATGAAGATGGCACACCTGCCACAGGTAATCCGTTTAGCGATCAGGGCGAAATTGCAAAACAGGTCTGGTCGTTTGGGCATCGTAATCCATTAGGTATAGCATTTGATGCGCAAGGAAAACTTTGGGTGGTGGAAATGGGACCGAAAGGTGGAGATGAACTGAATCTAATTGCCAAAGGTGAAAATTACGGTTATCCGCTGGTTTCAAATGGAGATCATTATGATGGCAGAGATATTCCTGACCATCATACCCGTCCTGAATTTAAAGCACCTGAAATCAGCTGGACACCTGTCATCTCCCCATCCAGCCTGATTTTTTATAACGGTTCCCAATTTCCGGCATGGAAAAATAAGGCCCTGATAGGTGGCTTGTCTTCCAAATCCATTGTGGTAGTAGATACAGCGATGAAGCCTGTGACTGAAGTACAGCGCGTAGATATGAAGCAACGTATCCGTGATTTGCTGCAAGCCACGGATAGTTCAATTTGGGTGCTGGAAGATGGTAGCAATGCCAGACTGCTGAAAATGACTGCGAAATAAGGTGATTAATAGATATCTTTCATAAATCAAAAATATGTTCAATCTTAATTTTTTTAATTCAGCACAGCCTCATTTGATGGATTTCATTTTGATGCCTTTGCGTAGGCAATATCGCTACTTTTGAAAGGTCAAAATGAGGATCTCAAAATATATTTTGAGTCCGCAAGAAAAACCTTTTGTTTCCCATACACGACTTCCTTGTCGTGATGGGAAACGTGTGGCATCCATGCCACACTCATGAATCCAATACCTGCTAAAAAATCAATTTTTTATTTTCGTATTATGAAATACTTATAGTCATTGAAAATGATTTATGAAATAAATTTAATAAAGTTCAAAAGCTCCTGATGGGGCTTTTAGAATAATTGATATTCATGACTGCATTGAATCAGGCTGCGTAATGTTCATCTGTATTAAACGCATTGGTCTGTATCTGGATCAGTTTACGGTTGCCTTGTTTGCCATTCATGCGCCAATCGGCAATCCTGATATTATCCACAATAGTTACATTATCTTTCTGCCATTGTAGTTACCGAGCATTACGGTAGGTACATGGCATCAAAAAAGATCTGCTTATCTTGATCATTCCATTTTATTATTTTATTGAGGATGGCTGGAATAATTCTGAGGGTTATTCTAGTGACTCCTCATTTTTCTATGCTTGTGATTATAGAGTTTGAAGTTTCAATAGCATGTAAACTTTAATCGTCTAAGTTGAAGGTTTCGCTAAATACTCAGCCCGATCAGCATCATGCATAAAGAAAAAAACCCCGACATCCTGTCGAGGTTTTTTATATTCTTTCTAAGGTATAACTCCTGTCGTACCTTGCAGCATCCTGCTGTTATATCACTTATCTTTTTAGTTGTAAGTTTAGAGACTTCCTGTCTCGGTATGAGTTAAATATATCGTGAAAGATAATGTGTGAAAAGTAGATATATTCTTCAACTCTTGTAAGCTTAAACGTACAACGATTTTCTAGGTATCAATTGCTTACGTATTGAATCAGTTTATCCAGTACGCCCTTTAAAGCTTTTTCATCAAACTCATTCGGTTCAAATTCTTCGGTTTTATTACGTGAAAAAATATCGCGAATTTCAATGACCGCATTACTGTCCACTAAGCCAAGTTGCGTTCCGACCTGGCGAATCTGGTCGATGGAACGGGAGCCATTGGTTGCCCCATAGCCAATATAGGCAGCCGGTTTACCTTGCCATTCCTTGCCGACGTAATCGAGGGCATTTTTAAGCGCCGGGCTATAGCCATGATTATATTCAGGACTGATAAAAATAAAGGCATCGCCCGAAGCAACCTTGTCTGCCCAGTCCTGCTGTTTGGGTTGATCATAAATGCCGGTTAGGGGAGGATGGCTGCCGGCAAAAATTGGCAGATTCCATTCTTTTAAATCAACCAATTCTGCCTGAACCGTACTGAAACTGGCCTGATCAATACTGCGCTTGACCCAACGAGCCACTTTAATGGCAGTTCGACCTTCACGCACGCTACCCACGACAATATATATTTTCATGTATAGATCCTAGATTTTTTGAATTGTCATCTTTAACTTATTATGAATATTATTTATTGAATATTAAGGATTTGTATCTTTAACCATTGCTGTAAGCAGAAAATAAAAAAGCTCCCTCGGGAGCTTTTAAACGAAAAAGGCTGAAACCTTACATAATTTTAACGCCTTGCTGACCCGCCGGGGTCACTTTAAAGATTTCTACTTCAAAGGTAATGTTTTTACCGGCAAGCGGGTGATTAAAATCAATTTCAGTAATATCTTCACCGACCGATTTCACCACACCAAACAGACTTTGCTTGGCTTTATCTTCAAATTCAATCATATGACCCACAACAGGAGGCTGTTCGAATTTAACCGTATCAAATTTCTGTACGTTTTCAGCATTCCATGGACCAAAAGCTTCTTCTGGTGGAAGACTCACGGTACGACGGTCCCCGGCACGTAGACCAAACAGAGCTTTTTCAAAGCCCGGCAATAAACTGCCATCACCCATTACCAGGCTGACAGGCGTTTCACGGCTACGGGTGTTGTCAATTTCCACACCATTTTCAATGGCGACCGAAAAATGCAGCTCGACTTTAGAGCCTTCTGCAATTCGGGTTTCTTCATTTGGATTAATAAAATCAGTCATTTTGTTGCGCTTCCGCACGTTGAATACGGTGTTTTTCCAGGAAAAACGTATCGATCAGGAGCAAGATAGTCCCCACGGTAATGGCACTATCGGCAATATTAAAAGCAGGAAAGTGGCTGTTGTTGTAGTAAACGTGAATAAAATCGACCACATAACCCAAGGTGACCCGGTCAATCAGGTTACCGATGGCGCCACCCAGAATCAGGGCAATCGCCATAGGTAAAATCACAATTTTTTTTGGCATACGCATCAGCCAAAATACAAAAATTACAGACACTAATGCTGCCAGTGAAGAAAAGAAATAGCGTTGCCATCCACCGGCATCGGACAGGAAACTAAAGGCTGCGCCATAGTTATGTAGCAATGTCCAGTTTAAAAAGGGCAGTACAGGGACCGGATCTGCATAATTCAGATGCGTCGTTGCAAACCATTTGGTCCATTGATCCAGAATAATTGCCACAATGGATAATCCGACCCACACAAGATTGTGCGGGTAGAACTGGAATAAGCCCTTTTTATTTTGCGGATTAGGCATACTTTCTCTCTTCGCCTTGACCTGTAGGAAGGTTAATAATACAGCGAGAACAAAGGCCTGGATGTTCATGATGTGTATTCACATCAGGCAGTACATGCCAGCAGCGTGCACATTTCTCACCATCGGCTGCAGAGACTTTGACGCGTAAACCTTCCAGATCAGTGGCTTCACCTTGCGCTGCATCAAAGGCATTTACAGTAACTTGAGAGGTGATCAGGACAAAACGTAATTCGTCACCTAACTGATCCAGTACCGTTTTCAATTCAGCATTCGCCCAAAGTTCAACTTTGGCAGACAGGTTAGAACCAATCAGTTTGGCATTACGTGCCGCTTCAATTTGCTTGTTGACTGCAGATTTAACGCTAATTAAAGTCTGCCAGTCAGCTTCTGAAACCAGGTTGGCTGTTGAAGCGACCGGAATGTCATACCACTCGGCAGTGAATACGTATTTCTCGCTTTGACCCGGAATTAAAGGCCAAGCTTCTTGTGCAGTAAAACTCAAGATCGGTGCCATCCAGCGTACAAAGGCTTGGACCAGATGATACAAGGCAGTTTGTGCAGAATGACGCGCTTGTGAATCCGCTTTGGTGGTGTACTGACGGTCTTTGATGATGTCGAGATAGAAACCACCCAAGTCATTGATACAGAAGTTAGTCAAGGCATTGGTGACGATATGGAAGTTCATATCTTCATACGCTTGCTGAATGGTTTTTTGTACGTCTGCAGCACGTTGCAGGATATATTGATCCAGCGCGATCAATTGATCTACAGGCAAAGCATCGGTTGCAGGCTGGAAACCATTCAGGTTGGCCAGCAAGAAACGCAGGGTATTACGAATACGGCGGTAACCATCAGATGCACGGCTAAAGATTTCTTTACCGGCGGTCATTTCATAACGGTAGTCGGCAGATGCGATCCAGAAACGCAGACCGTCAGCACCCATATCTTTAATGATGTCTTGCGGGGTAATGATGTTACCCAACGATTTAGACATCTTGCGGCCTTTTTCATCGACTACGAAGCCGTGAGTCAACAAGCCTTTATACGGTGCGCGTTCGTTAATCGCAATTGAAGTCAACAATGAAGACTGGAACCAGCCACGGTGCTGGTCTGAACCTTCAAGGTACAAATCAGCTGGGTCTTGCAGTTCTTCACGTTCACGTAATACTGCGTAGTGGGTTGTGCCCGAGTCGAACCAAACGTCCAGCGTATCGCGTACTGCATTGTAGTGTTCAGCATCATCACCAATGAAGTCTTTCGCTTCACGGTTGTACCAACCATCAATGCCTTCCTGTTCGATCAGCTTCGCAACTTCTTCGATCAGTTCAGGGGTACGCGGATGCAATTCGTTGGTGTCTTTATGCACAAAGAACGGGATTGGCACGCCCCAAGTACGTTGACGTGAGATACACCAGTCCGGACGGCCTTCGATCATTGCCTGAATCCGGTTTTTACCCCAATCCGGTACAAAGCTGATTTCATTTTCAATCGCGTTCAATGCACCCTGACGTAAACCTTTGGCATCCATGCTGATGAACCATTGTGGCGTAGCACGGAAGATAATCGGGGTTTTATGACGCCAGCAATGTGGATAGCTGTGCTTGATTGGGTGATGCGCCCAAAGTTTGCCCGCTTCACTTAATGCTTCAATGATTTTTGGATTGGCTTTATAGATGTGTTCACCGGCAAAAATAGGTGAAGTTGGCAGGTAAACACCATTACCACCGACCGGATTATCGACTTTTAGGTTGTATAATAGGCCGACTTTATAGTCGTCCACACCGTGGCCTGGCGCGGTATGTACTGCCCCTGTACCACTGGTTGCAATGACGTGTTCACCCAGGATGACCGGTACTTGACGATCAGCGATTAACGGATGTTGCAGTTGCAGGTTTTCAAGTTTTGCACCGGCAAAATCGGCAATCACTTCAACAGTGTTAAAGCCATAACGTTCAGTCGCAGATTCAACCAGATCTTTCGCCAAGATAAAGTTTTGCGGTTGTTTGTCTTCACCACGTGCTTTGACCAATTGATATTCAATTTCAGCATGCAGGGCAACGGCCTGGTTGGCAGGTAATGTCCAAGGTGTTGTGGTCCAGATCACGATATCAGTTGAGTCTTTAACTTCAATGCCTAAACGTGCAGACAGGTCTGCCAAGTCAACCACGCTGAAACCGACGTCAATCGCATCTGATTTCTTGTCTTCATATTCAACTTCAGCTTCAGCCAATGCCGAACCACAGTCCAGACACCAGTTCACCGGTTTTAAACCCGGTTCGATATGGCCTGCTTTGGCAATGGCACCCAGCGAGCGTACGATGTCGGCTTCTTGTTTGAAGTTCATGGTGAGGTAGGGGTTATCCCAGTCACCGAACACGCCCATACGCACGAAGTCTTTTTTCTGTAATTCAACCTGGGTGTAGGCATACTCACGGCAGTGTTTGCGGAAAGTTGCGGCATCGACTTTCACGCCGACTTTGCCGACTTTTTCTTCAACTTTCAGTTCAATGGGCAGACCGTGACAGTCCCAACCCGGAACATAAGGGGCATCATAGCCATCCATCACGCGGCTTTTGATGATGATGTCTTTCAGGACTTTGTTGACGGCATGACCTAAATGGATTTGACCGTTTGCGTACGGAGGGCCGTCATGAAGCACATATTTTTTCTTGCCAATACGCGATGCACGAATCTGCTGATAAATGTTGTCGGCATACCACTCTTCTAACCATTTTGCTTCACGTACTGCCAGATTTGCTTTCATTGCAAATTCAGTACCTGGGAGGTTTAGCGTGGCTTTATAATCCACTGCATTTTCAGGAGTTTGCTTATCGCTCATGCAAGTTGTCTTCCAATTTAATCAGCCTTGGGCTGACGCGTTTTACAATAAAAATCTGGGATTTAAAAGGGAAAATGGGGCGTGTTTTGTCGAAACTCAAGCAGTTTCTCAACATCGTCATCAATTCCGGCTTTTAATGCTTCAAGCGAAGGGTAGTCCTTTTCGCCATGTAAATAGTTCAAGAATGTCACCCGCATTAACAGGCCATACAGATTAGCAGAAACATCAGGAAAATGTACTTCTAATCGCCATTCCGGATGGACTTGTTTGATGGCCGGTCGGGTACCGACATGTCCGGCACCGAACAGGGCGGTAGGTTCATAGCCTGCAATGCCTGATTTTTCAGGATTGTCGGCTTTCACTTTATCTTTTAACGATAGGGTTTCACACATCACCTCTACGCCGTAAATGCCTTTCAAGCACGGTTTATGACGGTTTAGCGCGACATTAATGGTTGGAAAATCAAGGGTTCGTCCAATTTGGTCACCGTATTGTACCCGACCGGTGATGCTATAGGGACGGCCAAGTAATTTGGCAGCAAGGGCTAAATCGCCTGCTTGCAAGGTCTGGCGAATACGGGTCGAACTGACGCGTTCACCATCCAGTGCAACCGTAGTTAAGTTGGTAACCTGAAAACCATAGGCTGTTAAAAATTCACTATTGCCCTGACGGTTTTTGCCAAAGTGGAAGTCATCGCCCAATACCAGGCTGTGGGCATTCAGTTTGAGTTTTAACAGTTCAGCAAAGCTTTCCGCATTGAGACTGCGGAAATGGTTATCAAATTTTGCAACGGCAATGTAGTCCACGCCCAGTTTAGTCAGATATTCCACTTTTTCACGCAGTGAGGTAATACGTGGAGGGGCATCATAACCCTTAAAAAACTCCAGAGGTTGCGGCTCAAAAATCATCACCAGCGTTTTTAAATTTTGTGCGGCTGCCAGCTGTTTTAACTGGCTAATCATTGCCTGATGGCCCAAATGTACACCGTCAAAATTACCAATGGTTACGGCCGTTTTTGGCAATTGAAAATTGGGCGCTAAAGCATTCAGGCGGAGCAGCTTCATGGGCGAATCAATAAGTGAAAAGTTATCAGGGCTATATATTGCCATAATCTTACGCGTTCGTCTTGTTGTTGTGTTTTCATACAAAAAAATATTAAATTTCTTGCAAAAATAGTATTTGAAAAAATCTGCATCCAGAAGATTCATTGCATGGAATGGTTTCAAAATCGTTCATGATAAGAAAAATAAATTTAAATATTCAAGTGAATCGGGGGATCAAATTCTTGTACGGGAACGTGCTTATGATTTTAAATTTGCACTTAATTGGTAATTCTTTTCTAATGTGCACAATTTTAAATTTGCGCATCGATAAGGTTTTGCTATGTCTGATCTGGCTTTAATTATGGCTTTGCCCAGTGAATCTAAAGGTCTGTTTGAACAGGCAGGCATCGAAGTCCATTACAGCGGTATAGGCAAAGTCAATGCGGCATTTAAAGCCTTCGAGGTGATTCACAAGACTGGTTGCAAGACCCTGCTCAATTTGGGTACCGCCGGAAGTTCGCATTTTAATGCGCATGAACTGGTAGAAGTCAGCACCTTTGTGCAACGGGACATGGATGTATCCCCGCTTGGTTTTGCAGTCGGGGTTACGCCTATGGATGAGGATCATCCGGCAGAAATTCATTTGCAGTCCTATTTTCAGCATTTGCCTCAAGGTATCTGCGGAACAGGGGACAGCTTTGAGACAGGCTTGCCTAAAGTGCCATGTCATCTGGTCGATATGGAAGGCTATGCCATGGCCAAAGTCTGTAAAAAACTGGGGGTAAGATTCGTTTCTGTAAAATATATTACCGATGGGGCCAATGAAACTGCGCATCTGGATTGGGAAGAAAATTTATTGTTGGGTGCGAAAAAACTGTCAGAATTATATCAAACGATAAAATAAGATGGGTAACAGTAGTAATTTGGCGACCATAGAAGGCTATGGTCGTATGCCAAAATTATCCTTGAGGATAATTTAACAGTTATGAACGAGGAATGACGCCATATAACATCATATGTACAGTATGTTGAATACAACGTTGTTGCATACTGCGGTTGCGTAAGGTTTTACCCGTGACCATTTCCATTTGGGTGGCAAAATCTGCATAGTTTTGCGTCAATGCCCAAATATTCAAAATCAGCAGTTCAGGATCAATTTCTTTGGCAATTTTCCCCTGTTCCTGCCATACGCTAATCACTTTAGCCTTGCGCTTAAACAGTTTCTTTAAAGGACCTTTTAGAATTGGCAAAATATGGGGTGCACCTTGGATCACTTCCAGCGCAAACAGGCGGGATGCTTTCGGTTGAGTACGTGACACTTCAATTTTTTGCAATAAATAATTGGTAATCGCTTCTTCAGGTTCCAACTCTGATTCCAGCATTTGCAGCGGCGCAAGCCATTTCTGTAGAACGGTGGTCAGTACTTCTACATATAAAGCTTCTTTATTTTCATAATAGTAGAAAATATTCGATTTATGCATTTCAGCAATCTGAGCAATCTCGTCTAAGCTTGCCCCATTAAAACCGTAAAGGGAAAATACATCGAGTGCAGCATTTAGCAGTTGATGTCTTTTTTGTGTACTCTTTTTTTGTTCCATTGGCAAATTTAAAAAAATTAAAGAGGAAAGGCAAATTGTACGGCAAATCGGCAGATTTGTGCATTACTAAAAATTGCATTTTTATCATAATTGATAGTTTATTCTGTAGGTTAGCTATTTAATGAGTTAAAAATCCTATAGAACCTACCGATAGGCAATGATTACATTTTTTATATAAATGATTAAATGGAATTGATTTTTTTTGTAAATGATGCGACTGGTCTTTTGTGTTTAGATTCGGTGCAGTTTTAAAAAAACTAAAGAGTATGTTTAGGCTGGACTAAAAGATGCATAAACCGAGGAAGGATAACGGATCGTTTAGATTCGTTATCGCCGTGTTGCATGCTCAGGTTGCCAATACCGCATTTAATACTTGCTGTTCCAGCTCGGTAAATGAGTAATCTTTTTTACGTGGTCGAGGCAAATCCACTTTAAACTGCTGGGCAATGTGCCCCTTATCTAACAGGATAATCCGGTCGGCCAGTTGTACGGCTTCACTGACATCATGAGTGACTAAAATGGCGGTAAAGCCCTGTTCAGTCCAGAGTTTTTCAATCAGGTTCTGCATTTCCAAACGGGTGAGTGCATCCAGCGCACCTAAAGGCTCATCAAGCAGCAAAATGCGAGGTTTATGCGATAAGGCTCGGGCCAGTGCAGTACGCTGACGCTGACCGCCTGAAAGTTGTGATGGCCAGAGTCCGGCCTTTTCTTTCAAGCCGACTTTTTCCAGTAGTGCAGAAGCATTGGCTTGCTGTTCTTTGGCTAAACCCAATTGTACATTTTGCTCGATGCTACGCCACGGCAACAGTCGTGGGTCCTGGAACATGACCCGAATGTCATCGCTGGTAATGCCTTCACGAATATGACGTGCTGATTTAAACCTGATTTCGCCATAGCTCGGTTGTTCCAGATTGGCAATCAGACGCAGCAGGGTACTTTTACCGCAGCCACTGCGTCCGACAATGGCCAGGAATTCACCCGGTTGAATGTGCAGGTCCAGATCTTCCAGAACTTTCACTTCGCCATAGAATTTGTGCAGCTGTTCGATCAGAATTTCTGCACCCACCACAGCGTTAGGATTGATATCTGTAGGGTCAGGTTGTTGCGATATTGAGCGTTCTTCAGATACATGACGCCCGATGCTTAAATCAGTCATGTCTTATTCCTTATTTTTGATAGCCAGCGTGCCAACGCAGCAGGTATTTTTCTAAAGCGACGGCCAATACATCCGCCAGTTTGCCCAGCAGGGCATACAGTAAAATCCCTACCAAGACCACGTCAGTTTGTAAAAACTCACGCGCATTCATGGTCATATAACCAATACCGGATTGTGCGGAAATGGTTTCGGCCACAATCAGCAGTACCCAGACCAGACCCAGTGCAAAGCGTAAACCGACCAGAATCGAAGGCATCGCACCCGGTAAAATAATTTCTTTGTATAACTGCCAGCGCGTTAAGCCGTAACTTTTACCCATTTCGATCAGCTGCGGATCGACTGAACGAATGCCGTGATAGGTATTGATATAGAGTGGGAAAAATACCCCTACAGCCACAAGAAACAGCTTGGCAGATTCATCAATCCCGAACCATAAAATCACCAAAGGGATTAAGGCTAAAGCCGGAATATTACGGATCATCTGTAACGTGGTATCCAGCAGAGTCGATGCCGTCTTCGAAGAGCCATTGAGCAGGCCGAGTAATAAACCCAAACCACCACCGACCAATAAACCGAGCAGGGCACGTCCGGCACTCACCTTTACGTGTTGCCAAAGTTCACCACTGATCAGCATCTGCCAGAATGCAGCTACGACCGCCGTCGGTGCAGGTAGAATACGGCTTTCCAACAGCCCGGTACTGGAGGCAATTTGCCAGATGACAATCAGTGCAATCGGGAACAACCAGGGCAGCAAACGCTGCCCAAATTGTGTTCCACGTGAAACCTTGGGTTTCTCCAAGGCTCCCGCAGAAATGCTTTTGCTCATTAAGCCGGCTCCTGATGTTTCACTTCCTTCTTGGCCTCATCAGCAACATAGTTATTTGCCACGATTTCACCAAAAGGACCAGTCAAGTTCGGTTGAGCCAGTTTTTTACGGGTTTCTAAAGGCAACAGTGGGAACACCAGTTCGGCAAAACGAATAGACTCTTCCAGATGCGGGTAGCCTGAGAAAATAAAGGTATCAATACCCAAGTCCGCATATTCCTGAATGCGTGCAGCAACCGTTTCAGGGTCACCCACCAGTGCTGTACCTGCACCGCCACGAACCAGGCCTACACCTGCCCAAAGGTTTGGAGATACTTCAAGTTTAGTACGGTCACCGTTGTGCAGTTCAGCCATACGGCGTTGACCGACGGAATCCATCTGCTTGAATTTTTGTTGTGCAGCGACAATGGTGGCATCATCCACATACTGAATCAGCTCTTCAGCAGCAGCCCATGCCTGTTCATTGGTTTCACGCACAATCACATGTAAACGGATACCGTAACTTAAACTACGGCCTTTGGCAGCAGCTTTGGCTCTGACATTTTCAATTTTTTCTTTCACTGCGGCTGGTGGCTCACCCCAAGTCAGGTAAGTATCGACCTGGTCGGTGGCCAATTCCACGGCTGCATCGGAAGAACCACCAAACCAAAGTGGCGGATAAGGCTGCTGTACTGGTGGATAAAGCAGTTTTGCGTCATCGACACTTAAGTATTCACCATGGAAAGTGAAACTTTCACCAGTATGTGAGTGTTTTAAAATTTCACGCCAGATGGTGGTGTATTCAGCCGCAGTTTTATAGCGCGTCGCATGATCTTCATATACGCCGTCACCTTTAAGCTCTTGCTCATCACCACCGGTGACCAGGTTCAGCCGAACGCGACCGCCAGACAAACGGTCAAAAGTTGCTGCCATACGCGCAGCCAGTGCCGGCGTGGTCACGCCTGGACGTAATGCCACCAGGAATTTCAAATTTTTAGTGGCATCAATCAGGCTGGCAGCGGTAATCCACGGATCTTCACATGAACGGCCGGTTGGAATGAGTACGCCTTCATAACCCAGGTTATCTATCGCGACGGCAATCTGTTTCATATAAGCATGATCGACCTGACGGGCGCCTTTGCTCGTGCCTAAATAACGACTGTCACCATGCGTAGGAATAAACCAGAAAATTTTCATTGCATTGATCCTTAGATTATTTGCCTGCCCAAACGGCTTGCTGAATATTGATAGATTTCGGAATGATCTTGAGTTCGCTAAAACGGTTGGCGAGCTCTTGCTGGTCGGCAATCACTTTTTTGCTGAGCAGAGCTGCACCAGACGGGTTAGGACGGCGCTGGATAAAAGTCTGGCTAACCACCGGTTTCAGACCTGTGCTTTGAGCAAAGAGGCTTGCAGTCGCAGCCTTGTGGCGTTGTACCCATTTGTCGGCAACATTAAGCTGCTTGATAATGCCTTTGAGAGCATGAGGATGATTTTTAACCAAATCATTTGAAGCCAGATAGAAGGTGTAATTTGGACTTAAGCCTTTACCTGTGGTCAGTACCTTGGCCTTATCTTCCAGTTGTGCCGCAGCATAGTACGGGTCCCAAATGGCCCAGGCATCAATCGCACCTTTCTGGAAAGCCGCACGGGCATCAGCCGGACTGAGCCAGATCGGTTGAACATCTGTCCATTGCAAACCGGCCTTACGTACTGCCTGCACCAATAGATAATGTGAGCTTGAACCGCGGTGAACCCCAATACGTTTGCCCTTCAACTGGCGGAGCTGGGTAATTTTGGAGTTGCTTGGCACCAAAATGGCAGAAGCCAAAGGTTTTGCCGTTTCATAAGCAAAATAATGCAGTGGCTTGTTGCCTGCCTGAGCATAGACAGGCGGCGTATCGCCGGTTGAACCGATATCTACAGAACCGACGGCTAGGGCCTCTAAAATTTGTGGACCGCCCGGAAATTCATTCCAGCTGATTTTGGCGTTGGGAAATTCCTGTTCAAATAACTTTTGCTGTTGTGCAATCACCAGATTGACAGAAGATTTTTGATAGCCGACACGAAGCTGTTTCACTGAAGGATCAACAGCCCAGGCGGCACCTGAACCCAACATCGCACAAGCAATTAACATGGCATTCATGCCATGACTGGAGGTCTTGAACCATGTGGCTGCTTTGTTGTGTAGCTGATGCTGAGTCATGTTAAATCCCCTAGGTTTTATTTATGATTTACTTTGCCAAAATCGCGGATTGAATATTGAGTTTGTTTGGAATCAGTTTCTGCTGATAAAAGGCATCGGCAACATATTGCTGCTTTTGCACCACCTCATTAGAAATGGGTTGTACCCCAAAGCCCATGCGGGAAATGGACGTTTTCAGGATATCTTTAGACAGTCCTGTTGGTTTTTCCAGCAGCTTGGCGGCTTCGTCCTGATGCTGGGATACCCATTGTGTGGTGGTGTTGAGTTCATTTACGACCGCTTTCAGCACATCTGGATGCTGCTCGGCAAATTTGCGGTCAGCCAGATAAAACTGATGGTTACTGACCAGGTTTTCGCCGTTTGCGATCACACGAGCACCAATCTGCTTTTCTGCAGCCGCAAAGAACGGGTCCCAAATCACCCAGGCATCAACCGCACCACGTTCAAATGCGGCGCGTGCGTCTGAAGGCGGCAAGTACACCACCTGGATGTCATTCAGAGTCAGCTTGTTGGCTTGTAACACTTTTAACAGTAGATAATGAACATTCGAGCCTTTATTGAGTGCAACACGTTTGCCTTTTAAATCCTGGATGCTGTGAATGGCTGAATCTTTTTGCACAATCAAGGCTTCAGCTTTAGGTGCTTCCGGCTGGTTGGCGATATAAACCAGATTTGAATTGGCAGCCTGTGCGAAAATAGGCGGCGCTTCACCTGCTTCACCTAATACAACACTGCCGACATTTAAGCCTTCCAGCAATTGAGGGCCGGCGGGGAATTCTACCCATTTCACATTGACGCCCTGATCTTTCAACGCCGTTTCTAAAGTGCCGCGTTCTTTAATAATCGGTAACAAGCCATATTTTTGGAAGCCGATATTTAACGTGACTGTTTCAGCTTCTTTTTTTCCGCAACCTGACATCATCATTGCGCCAGCAACTACTGAAGAAAGGACCAGTGATTTCGCCCAGAATTTTGCTTGAATGGCGCTCATGTATGTGTGCTCCGCAATAAGGAAGTGTTGAATATTGAACACATACGCTAAAGCCTTTTCTTTTTCGAAAAAAATAAGAAAAGATAAATTTCTAATGAGGAAAAAAGATAAATAAAATAAAGAAAACCTTATGCAGAAATATGATTTATCAGGACAACTCAATATCCAGTTTTATTTAATTAAATTATTGATATTAAGTAACTTAAATTCTAAATCTTAAGCGTGGATAAGGATATGCAAAAATGCCATAAACAAATCATGATAAATTTCGATGGGTTTATCATAAAGATATAAAAAATAAAGATATAAGCGGCATAAAAAAAGCCACTTTAAAGTGACTTTTTAAAGACCAGAGAATTACGTTGATAGTTATACAGGGCCTGACGTGCATTGGGCAGGTCATCCACACTGGCGGGTTCAAAACCATGTTCGACAAACCAGTGCGCGGTACGTGTGGTCAGTACAAACAGTTGCTGAATGCCCAGACTTTTGGCCTTGGCTTCGAGGTAATACAGAATCTGGCTGCCGCGGTTGGACTTGCGATAGGTCGGATCGACCGCCACACAGGCAATCTCCGCCGATTTAATTTCATTGGCTGAGGTGGGAATTGGATATAGGGCGGCGCAGGCTAAAATCATGCCGTCCCGTTCAATCACGGAAAACTGTTCAATTTCACTTTCTAATCTTTCACGTGAGCGATACACCAGAATGCCTTCGGCCTCCAGTGGACGAAGCAGATTCATCAAGCCGCCGACATCCTGAATCGTAGCCGTACGCACATCTTCATAATGGGCATCGGTCATCATGGTGCCCGCACCATCACGGGTAAACAGTTCTTCCAGCAAGGCCCCATCGTAGGTATAAGAAATCAGATGTACACGATGTACCCCTTGCAGGGAGGCATTTTTGGCACCGCGCAATTGCAGAGCAATATCCGGGTTAGAATCCTGATATTGCAAGATCTGCCGATCCAGCTGATGCGGTGCTATTTCACGCTGTAATTGTCCAAACTCGTTGACCAGACCTTGCTGTTTACCCAAAAAAATCAGCTTGTCGGCTTTCAGCAGAATGGCAGTATTGGTGGCCACTTCTTCTGCTACCAGGTTAAACACCTCACCAGTACTGGAATAGCCGGTTGGACCCAGCAACACAATATTGTGATTTTTCAAATGTCTTTGAATGGCGTCAGTATCGACCGTTCGTACTTCACCCGTCAGCTGAAAATCGATGCCGTCCCGAATGCCGTAGGGTTTGGCGGTGACAAAATTGCCTGAGATCACATCAATGCGTGCGCCATACATGGGGGAATTGACCAGTCCCATGGAAAGCAGCGCTTCAATTTGTAAACGGATCGAACCCACTGCATTCATGACGCAGCTTAAAGATTCGCGTGTGGTAATGCGGCGGTGATTGTGAAAAGGGGTTTGAATACCGCTGGCTTTGAGGTTCTGGTTGATTTGCGAACGTGCACCATGTACCAGAATCAGACGAATGCCTAAAGAATGCAGCAGGGCAATGTCATGAATAATATGCTGGAAATTTTCATGTTGCACCGCCTCACCGTCAAACATGATGACAAAGGTTTTGTTGCGGTGGGCATTGATATAGGGTGCAGAATGTCGAAACCAATGCACATATTGCAAATTTGTGCTTTGTGATGTTTCAGATGAATTCGTTTGCATACCTATCTCAAAATTAAAAAATTTCCTTCCTTGATTCTAATCAAAAAATGACGGGGGGGAAGCTAAAAAATAAAAAACACCTGAATCGAATTCAGGTGTTTTTTAGGGAAGATGAAATTTAGGCCGGTTTTAGTTGATGATGCGCACAATACGATCGGTACGTTCATTCACTAACACATAGTCGCCATTGATTTTATACCACTGTTGATAACGGTTGGTATTCGGTAAGCGGCGTGCTTCACGGTCGCTGACTTTATAGCTGGATGAGCTAAATACACGCGGGAAGTTTTGGCCCGCACGCCAGTCACGGCTTGGGTTTACTCTTTTATTGTCATAACGATTCTGGTTATAGCGATTATTGTGATCCCAACGGTGGTCCTGTTGTGATGCTGTATGATTGTAGTATTGATGATCATCATAACGATGGTCTGGTGCTGCCATCGCTGAAGTTGCCATCAATGCAGATAAAGAAAGCGCAATTGTAGTCAGAATTTTTTTCATTACTTTCACCCTGGATCACTTAGGAAGATGTTTTCGATGATTCAAAATTAGAGGAAAAGTCGAGATAAACGATGTTGGAATCTTAGTTGAATTGTGAAATTGATGGAGAAAAAAAGAAGATTGTAAAAGACTGAAAGTTATACAGATAAAGGGATAGGCTTGACCATAAAAGTGCAAAAATAAAAAAGCCCAAACTGGAGTTTGGGCATGGAGCATTTAAAACGGCGTTTAGAATCCTTGAATGCGTACAATATTATTGCTGTCTGTATCCACTAAAATATAGTCATTATTGATTTTGTACCATTGCTGGTTACGCGACGGTTTGGGCAAGTCATGGTTTTTATAGTCGACCTTGTAGCCATCGCCACGATAATGCTGTGGCATCACATAGCCCGGTTGCCATTTATGCTGTTGTAGACGCTTGAATCCGCGTTCTTCACGCATACGGCGTTTGTCTTGCATGTCATCATCATCTTCACGAAAATCGCGACCGCGACTAAATTTTGGCTGATCGGATTGATCCCAGCCACGATAATTATTGTTTTTTTCATGAGGTCCGGCAAGGCTGACACTACTTGCCATCAATGCACTGAAAGAAATTGCCAAAACAGTCAAAATCTTTTTCATGTTGAACCCTCATAAAAAAAGTATTAATTTCACTGATGTTAATGTACAAAATAATTGCAGAGAAACTGTGAAGATCAATCATGCATTTCTTAAAAAATGCAGAGATAATAAGGATATTATGGGAAAATATCTCATCATTTAAAAATCTTTAGCAATTTTATAGCGCTATTAAATATTAAAAAACTTTTGCTTGAGGAAAACTTTGTATCAAAGTTTTGAGATCACGTTGACTGATTTAACAATGTTCTAAGCAACGGGCTGAACAGCGGGTTGGGTTCGACAGTTCTATATGGTTTTCTTTTAGTTCCATTGTTGCACCAAGCCTTGTAGTGAGCTGACAGCCTCAGCAATGGCTTCTGCCTGTTTGACATCATCCAGACCGATGATCAAAGTATTTGAAAGCTGTAGTTTTTCAATACAACGAATCGTTTCAATTTTACGTTTTTGATCTGCCATGTTGAAATTTCTCATACTGAATGTTTTTGAATGCTGTTCAGCATAGCGGCATTCTTTTAATTTATAAAAACGAATATTTTTGTAAAAATTATCTAAAAATACGATTTAAGCCTTAAATAGCGAAAGTACAGTTCTGAGTTTTTAAAAATTTAAGTCTGCAATAAAAAAGGGAGCATATAGAGCTCCCATTTTTATTTTTAGAGATTAGTCTTGTGCATCAATGCTTTGACCATTCAAATGCAGGCTGTCGTCCCCCATTAAATACAGGTAAGCCGGCATAATGCTTTCCGGTGTCGCCAGGGTTTTTGGATCTTCCTCAGGATAAGCCTTGGCACGCATGGCGGTACGGGTGGCACCCGGATTGATGCAGTTAAAACGCACATTCGGATAGACATTTTCTTTGGCAAAAATCTGGTTCACTGCTTCAATGGCAATTTTGGATACCGAATAGGCGCCCCAACGTTCCCGCGCTTCACGTCCGACACCGGAACTGGCAAATACCACCGAAGCATGCTCGGACTTTGCTAGTAAGGGCAGTAGTTCCTGGGTCAAAATAAAGGGAGCGCGCAGATTCACCGCCATCACATCATCCCAGACATCTACCGGGTAATGCACCAGTTCGGTACGCTCTCCCAGAATCCCGGCATTGTGCAAAATGCCGTCCAGGCGACCGAACTGTTGCGTTAAAGTATCGACCAGTAACTCATAGTCACGAGGAGAGGCACTGGAGAGCTGCAAAGGCAGAATAGCCGGTTGTGGCGCACCCAGGCTTTCAATTTCATCATAGATGACTTCAAGCTTGTTTAGGGTACGTCCATGCAGCACTACAGTGGCACCATGCAGGGCATAGCTTATTGCAGCCGCACGGCCAATACCATCGCCCGCACCTGTAATCAGGATAATGCGATCTTTTAACAGATCGGGGCGAGGCTGATATTCTGAATATTTCATTGCATACCTCCTCGTTTATATTGTTATGTCGTTATGAAATGAGTGAATGATGATCTTGTTTTACGCCGACTAGTTGATTAATCACTTGATGTAATTCTGCAACTGTCTTCACTATACAATCCGCCTGCCATGCTGTTAAGTTATCTTTGTGTTGCAATGGTAAATAGCCATAGCCTGCCAGAATGGTGTACATATTGGCATTGCGGCCCGCATCAATGTCACGCGGATGGTCACCCACATAAATACAATCTTCAGGTCGTACCTGAATTTGCTTGGCCGCCAGATACATCGGTTCCGGATCGGGCTTGGTGTTGCTGACATCTTCCGGGCAAACCAGAACCGCACAGCGTTCGGTCAGATTGAGTGCCTGAAGCAGGGACTCACTGAGCCAGCGTGGCTTGTTGGTGACAATGCCCCAGGGAATATCCTGATTTTCCAGTTGTTCCAGCAAGGGATACATGCCTTCGAACAGATCGGTCTCTACCGCAATATCTTCACCATACAAGTCCAAAAAGCGCTGGCGATGGGCGAGGAATACCGGATCTTCCACTTCCAGTTCCGGATAGACCAGTTTCACCATGGCCCGGGCACCTTCAGAGACCTGTGTACGAATTAAATCCGCCGCCACGATGTCACAGGGTTTGTCGCGGCACATGTCCTGAATAATGCGAATGAAGTCAGCCGCAGTGTCAATTAAGGTGCCATCCAGGTCAAACAGTACAGCTTTCATCAGGCACCTTCTTTTACCGTATAAACCATATAGTTCACATCGACATTTTGTGCCAGCCAGTAACGTTTTGTTAGCGGGTTGTAATGCAGGCCGGTCATGTCTTTCAGTTTCAGATTTGCTGCACGGATATCATGCGCCAGCTCAGAAGGCTTAATAAACTTGCTGTAATCATGGGTGCCTTTGGCCAGCATACGCAGAACGTATTCCGCGCCAATAATGGCAAATAGATAAGACTTTGGATTACGGTTAATGGTCGAGAAGAACACATGGCCTCCCGGTTTGACCAGGGTTTGGCAGGCCTGAATAATTGATGCCGGATTTGGAACATGCTCCAGCATTTCCATACAGGTCACGACATCATATTGTCCGGCCTGTTCCTGGGCCAACTGTTCTACCGGAACCTGGCGATATTGAATATTCTGTACGCCTTCCTGTTCGGCATGAATGCGGGCTACATTTAATGGCGCTTCACCCATGTCGATACCTAAAACATTGGCTCCACGACGCGCCATGCTTTCCGACAGAATACCGCCACCACAACCGACATCGAGCACTTTTTTACCGCTGAGACCGCCAGCATGCTCATCAATCCAGTTTAAACGCAGCGGATTGATCATATGCAAGGGGCGGAACTCAGAATGCTGATCCCACCATATGGCAGCGAATGCTTCAAATTTGGCAATTTCTTGTGGATCAACATTCAATTGCGACATCGGTATCACCTCAATCAAGTCATTATAATTTAAAAAAGTTACAGAAGCTTAGTGTAGCGTTAATTCTAAAAAAAGCGATAAATGCCGTAAAAAAGTTCACAGAATGAAAACGAATTCGGCATAATTGATTTATAGTGATCGCATAAATTAGACATAATGATTTAGAGGACAATAAGGTCAATGAAAAAATTTCTTTTAGGTAGCGTAGCGACAGCTATTTTTGCCTTATCCGGTACTGCAATGGCAGCAAACTTTGTTGCAGGTAAAGATTACACTGTAGTGGCCAATCCGGGTAAGGTTGAAGTTCCTGGAAAAATTGAAGTGCGTGAATTCTTCTGGTATGGCTGCCCACATTGCTATCGCTTAGAGCCGCATATGCAGACCTGGCTGAAAAAATTACCTAAAGATGTGCGTTTCGTGCGTACTCCGGCGGCAATGAATCCTGTCTGGGAGCAGGGCGCGCGTGGCTATTATGTGTCTGAAGCATTAGGCGTTCGTAAGAAAACTCACTTGCCTTTATTCCATGCCATTCATGCAGGTGGCCAGCAGATTTTTGATCAAAAATCCCAAGCCAAGTTCTTTGTAAAATATGGCGTGCCTGAAGCCAAATTCAACAGCATGTTTAATTCATTTGTTATTACTTCAAAAATAGCGCAAGCCAAACAGTTGGCACAGCAATATCAACTCAGTGGTGTGCCTGCGGTTGTGGTCAATGGTAAATATGTGGTGCAAGGTGAAGATGGCAAAGTCACTCAAGTGATCAGCTATCTGGTAGAAAAAGAGCGTAAAGCCAAATAAGTAATAGGTTCTAAAAAAACCGCCATCATGGCGGTTTTTTTACATCTGGTCGTTATTCAATTATGAAGAGACCGAATCTTTGGAAGGGTCCCAGTTGGAGATGCCACGGAAAATCAAATGCACTTGAGTCATGGTTTGCAGCTTAAACTGTTTTTGTTGTTCTAGACGCTCTTCAGCCTGATAGTGACGGTTGATATCCATCCAGGTCATGGCCCAGGTAAAAGATAAGTTAATTAAAATATTAGAAAATACTTGTAGGTCTTGGGTATTACCAATGTGCTGCATGGCCTCAATTTGACCCAAATCATTAGCCAGGTCTTCAATTAAAAAATTAATTTCCCGGGCAATGGCTTGGCGAATGACTTCTGATCCACCCCAGCGTTCGGCAATCATAAATACCCACGGTTCAGGATGATGTTCAACTGCCTGAAAAAACAGGTCCAGGCTGATTTGGGTTTCGGTATCTGGCTGATAGATATAGGCTTGTCCCAGCTGATGAAAAATACCTTTTAAATGCAGGGCAACCTGATCAACCAGTTCCAGTCCCAGCTCATTCATGTCCTGAAAATGACGGTAGAATGCCGTTGGTACCAAACCGACATGGCGTGCAATTTCACGCAAACTGATGCTACTGAAAGAGCGTCCAGACGTGCTTAAAGCCAGCGCGGCATCTAAAAGTGCCTGGCGGCTCTGCTGTTTACGCTCATCCCGTATCGACATGCGACTACCCTAAAAAAATGCTGAATGAAGTCTATCAAAAAAAAACAAATTAAACGACGAATGTCAGTGAACGGATGTTGACTGAATTAAAAAATGATTATAGTGTACATGTGTTCACTATAAGAACACCTGTTCACTCAAATAAATAGCCAGCAATAAAAGAGGAACGTCATATGAGTCATGTTATGCAATATCAGCCGCAATGGATTCGAGAAGATTTCGTCGATTTTATTGCTGAAAAAATCAATCCAGTTTGGGCATGGAAAAAAGTCAAAGCCAGTATTGTCGATGTACAGATGCTGAGTTCAGACTTTTATCAGATCGAGTTGCAGCCGAATCATAATTTTCGTGCTAACGCTTTTCATGCCGGACAAAGTATTTTAGTGACTGTGGTGATTGCAGGTGTGCGTGAGCAACGCAGTTATTCGATTGTCAAAATCACTGCAAACGGTCATGTGGTGATTGCAGTGAAACGTCAGGGCAAAGTTTCCAATGCTTTAACCCATTTGGCCATAGGCAGCGTAGTTGAAATCTCTCAAGTTCAGGGTGATTTCACATTAAGTTCATATCAGCAACCTATTCTGTTGTTAGCTTCAGGCAGTGGTATCACTGCAATTTATTCTTTATTGCAACAGGCCATCCGTCAACAAGTCAGTCAGATTGACCTGATCTATTTCGCGCGTGATGATGCGTTCCATAGCGAATTGCAGCAATTGGCCGAGCAGCATCCGCAGTTTCAATATCATCATTTTAATACTCTGGTACAGAAGCAACATTTAACCGTGGAACTGCTTGAAAGTACCGTGCCAGATTTTCAGCAACGTCAAAGTTATGCCTGCGGTGCCAAGGGCATGATGCAAAGCCTGAACCAGATTTATCAAGATTTGGATATCTCTAAGCAATTGAAACAGGAATATTTTCAGGTCGTTGTAGATGAAAATGCAGTAGTACAACCGGTAATTTTCTTACGCGCTCAACAAGAGTTTGAAGCCAAGACCAATTTGCTGGAAAGTGCCGAACAGGCGGGCTTAAGACCCGCACATGGTTGCCGTATGGGCATTTGTAATACCTGTACTTGCACCAAAGTCAGCGGCTCAACCAAAAACCTGCTGACTGGTGAAATCGACCACGATAGCAATACCCAGATTAAATTGTGTATTAGCCAGGCCGTGAGTCCGGTGGTGATTAACCTTTAAAAACAAAAAATGCTTTGATAGCGCTGCTCAGTGATTGATTGCAATTTTTATAGCAGTGTTTGATTCTCACTCAGGAGAAAAACAATGAATATGTCAGTAAAGTTTCAAGAAAACAGTAAATCAAAATATTTAACTGCTGAACAAATTGCCGAATTTGGTGAAAAGGTCGATACCATTCGCCGCGAAATTATGGACAGCATTGGTGAAAAAGATGCCGAATACATTTATAAAATCCGCGATTTTGTCCGTTATAGCGAAATTGCCTCACGCAGCATGTTGATGTTTGGCGGCTGGATTCCACCAGTCTGGTTATTGGGTACAGGCTTGTTGGGTATTTCCAAAATCGTGGAAAATATGGAACTGGGCCATAATGTGATGCATGGTCAGTTCGACTGGCTGAATGATCCGAATTTAAATGGTGCCAATTATGACTGGGATACCATGGCGACCGGGGATGACTGGAAATATACGCATAATTATATCCACCACACCTATACCAATATTGTCGGTAAAGACCATGATGTGGGCTATGGCCTGATTCGGGTCAGTGAAGCACAAAAATGGGAACCGCGCTTTTTATTCAATATTCCTTTAACTATTCAGCTGATGGTGTTTTTTGAATGGTATGTCGGTGTACAGAATTTACATCTGGAAGATGCGATTGCCTATAAAACCAAAACTTGGAAACAAGTGTGGAAAGAGTCGGCAAAATTCCGTAAAAAAGCCACCCGTCAGATTGCCAAAGATTATGTCTTTTTTCCTCTGATCGCAGGTCCGAATGCACTGCCGGTATTTGCCGGGAATGCAGTGGCGAATGTTATTCGTAGCCTCTGGGCATCCGCAGTGATTTTTAATGGACATTTCACTGAAGATGCCGAAACCTTTGAACCGGACAATACGGCCACTGAAACGCGTGCCGAATGGTATTTACGTCAAATTCGCGGATCGAGTAATTTTAGCGGCACAGAATGGCTGCATATTTTGAGTGGTAATTTGAGTCATCAAATTGAACACCATTTATTCCCTGATATGCCGGCGAATCGCTATGCCGAAGCTGCACCGAAAATCCGTGCCTTATGCGCTGAATATGGCATTCATTATAATGAAGCCAGTTTCATGAAACAGTTTGGGAGCGTCTGGGTACGTTTGGCTAAATGTTCATTGCCAAATTCATGGACTTCAACCCTTGAACAATCCAAACAGAAATTAAAAGGCTTATTGAGCTTTTAAACTTCAATAACAAGCTTAAGGATATGCAGGGTGGGTAGTGAATTTCATGCAAGCTTAAATGGATGCGTCCGGGCTTGATGGTTTTTGCCAATAGAGAATCTCTTGGCAAAACCTGAGAGCATGCTTCTGTTATACTAGGCCGCAATGAATTTTAGCCGAAATTAAGGACTCATTATGCGTATCGACCAACGTACATTAGATCAATTACGTGACGTAAAAATTACCCGTAACTATACACGTTATGCGGAAGGTTCAGTGTTGATTGAATTTGGTCATACAAAAGTTCTTTGTACCGCAAGTATTGATAATTCAGTACCACGTTTTTTAAAAGGTAAGGGACAGGGTTGGGTGACTGCGGAATACGGCATGTTGCCACGTTCTACCCATACCCGTAGTGACCGTGAAGCAGCGCGTGGTAAACAAAGTGGTCGTACTCAGGAAATCCAGCGTCTGATTGGTCGTAGCCTGCGTGCCATGGTCGATTTAAAAAAACTGGGTGAAAATACCATTACCATCGACTGTGATGTGATTCAGGCTGATGGTGGTACACGTACAGCATCTATTACTGGTGCAGCAGTGGCTTTAGTGGATGCCATGAATGTATTGCTGGAAACCAAAAAAATTAAACACGATCCGCTGAAAGGTCTGGTGGCTGCGATTTCTGTCGGCATGTATCAAGACAAAGCCTTGCTCGATTTGTGTTATGAAGAAGATTCAAACTGCCAAACTGATTTAAACGTAGTGATGACTCAAGCAGGCGAGTTTATCGAGCTGCAGGGGACTGCTGAAGACAAGCCATTTACCCGTGCACAATGTAACGAAATGCTTGAATTGGCAGAAAAAGGCATCCAAGAACTCATTAAAAAACAGCAAGAAGCTTTAGGCTGGTAAGTTGTTAATTTAACAATCTAAACAATAAAAAACGCACCCATCGGTGCGTTTTTTATTGACTCAATTTTTATTAAGTTGAGTCGGGGCGATCAAGCATTAAAACGCATGGATAAATCCACTGCTTTCACATCTTTAGTTAACACACCCATTGAAATATAGTCCACACCTGAGCTTGCCACTTCACGTAAGTTTGCGATGGTAATGTTACCCGATGCTTCCAGCTTGCAACGACCGGCAACATGCTTCACCGCATCAATCATTTGCTGCTGGCTGAAGTTATCCAGCATCACGATATCCGCTTTTGCTTCTAAAGCCTGGTTTAGTTCATCCCAGGTTTCCACTTCAACTTCCACCGGTTTACCCGGTGCAATGTTATGTGCCTTGCTAATCGCCTGTGCAATACCGCCCGCTGCCATAATATGATTTTCTTTAATTAAGAAAGCATCAAATAAACCGAGGCGATGGTTCTGACCGCCACCAATCGCCACGGCATATTTTTGTGCAATACGTAAGCCTGGCAAGGTTTTACGGGTATCTAATAATTTGGTATTTAAGCCTTCCAGTTCTTTAACATATAAAGCGGTTTTGGTCGCAACTGCAGAAAGTGTTTGCACAAAGTTGAGGGCAGGGCGTTCCACTGTCAGCAGGCTACGTGCAGAACCGGCCAGTTTTAAAAAGGCTTCATTGGCTTGTACGCGGTCGCCATCATTTTTTAGCCAGGTCACCTGTACCTTTGGATCATAAGCCTGAATCAGTGCATTGACCCAAGGCTGACCGGCCAGCACCATGTCTTCACGGCTAATGATGGTTGCTGTAGCCTGTTCATCTTCAGGGGTTAATAATGCAGTGATATCACCTTCGCCAATATCTTCTTGTAATGCTTGTTGAATGTTGATTTGGATCGATTGTTCAAGCAAGGATTGAGATATGCTCATAAGGATTCCCGTATCTTTTTTAACCCATGAAAATTGCGCGTTATTTTAGCACTGTTCATTTAAAAGAAATGTTTTTTTCCAGCGATTTTAGCTGCGGAATTTGAGATTTTAAGTTTAAAGTTTTAGGATTGCGCTAAAATCATCAGCTTATGCGAACAGGACTCAGGATTGGACTATGCAACAGGCCCCCTTTTTTCAGGTCATCGACGGTCAGTTAATCGGTGCCAGGCAAGTACCTTCCCCCAATTATAATCAACGTCCCGAACATACCGAAATTCAATTACTTGTAGTACATAACATCAGTCTGCCGCCGTCACAGTTTGGTGGGGGATATATTGAACAGTTTTTTCAGAACCAGCTGGACTGGTCAGAGCATCCTTATTTTCAAAGTATTGAAGGCATGCAGGTTTCTGCACATCTGCTGATTTTGCGCAGTGGGGAAGTGCTGCAATTTGTCAATTTCAACGACCGTGCCTGGCATGCCGGACGTTCGACTTATCTGGGCAAAAAAGAATGTAATGACTATTCTATTGGCATTGAACTGGAAGGCAGTGATGATTTGCCTTTTGATGAGGTGCAATATGCAGTGCTGGCACAAGTGACGGCTGCATTGCAAGCGGCTTATCCAAAAATTTTACAACATTTGGCCGGTCACTCCGATATTGCACCTGGACGTAAAACCGATCCGGGCCCATTTTTTGACTGGGTCAAATTCAGAACTTTATTGCAGCAGCATAAAATCCATCAATAATGAATGGGCTTTATGATTAAACAACGAAACTCCATGTGGAGTTTCATTACAATAGCGACTTAATTTTTTCACTGGGTGGTTACGATGGCGCTTTGGCGATCGACCTTTATAGTTAGTACAATGACCATGTTGTCTCGGGTGCTGGGCTTAGTCCGAGATGTGGTGTTGCTGAATGTGTTTGGTGCGGGTAAAGATTTCGATACCTTTGTGGTGGCCTTTCGTATTCCGAACTTTTTCAGGCGCTTATTTGCCGAAGGTGCATTTTCACAGGCTTTTATCCCGGTTTTAACCGAATATAAAACCACGCGCACTCATGCAGAAGTGCAAATCCTGATTAGTCGGGTCTTTGGCTGTCTAGCCACCTTTATGACCACCCTGACCTTTATTGCCATGGTGGCAGCACCTGCGGTGTTATATATCTATGCACCCGGTTTCCATGACGACCCGGAAAAATTTGCCTTGGCGACAGACATGTTCCGTCTGACCATTCCTTATCTGCTGTTTATGTCTTTAACGGCTTTTGCCAGCAGTATCCTGAACAGTTACGGTTCTTTTTCAACCCCGGCATTTTCGCCAGTACTCTTGAATATCACCATGATTGCAGGCGCCTGGTGGCTAACGCCCTATATGGCCGAACCGATTATGGCACTCGGCTGGGCTGTGGTGATTGCCGGTATTTTACAGCTGGTGATTCAGATTCCAGAGCTGTGGCGTAAAAAATTATTAATTCCGCCTAAAGTAGATTTCAAACATGAAGGTGTAGAACGCATCATGAAATTGATGCTTCCTGCACTGTTTGGTGTTTCGGTCACCCAGATTAATCTATTGCTCAACACCATTTGGGCATCGTTCATGCAGGATGGCTCGGTATCGTGGTTATACAGTGCCGAGCGGATGACGGAATTGCCTTTGGGGTTGATCGGTGTGGCGATTGGTACCGTGATTTTACCTTCACTGTCTGCACGTCATGCCGAACAGGATCAGGTTAAGTTCCGTGGCATGATTGACTGGGCTGCCAAAGTAATCATGCTGGTCGGTATCCCTGCCAGCATCGCCTTATTTATGCTGTCTACTCCAATTATTCAGGCCTTGTTCCAGCGTGGGCAATTTACCTTGCAAGATACTGAAATGACTGCGCTGGCCCTGCAATGTATGAGTGCTGGGGTAATCTCCTTCATGCTGATTAAAGTCTTTGCCCCGGGCTTTTATGCCCAGCAAGATACCCGCACACCTGTGCGTGTTGGCTTGATGGCCGTGGCAGCCAATGCCATTTTAAACGTGGTGTTTATTGGTTTCTTTAAACTGATTGATTGGCATGCAGAGCATATGGCTTTGGCCCTGGCTTCTTCAGGTTCGGCCTTGGTCAATGCCGGCATGCTGTATTTTTATCTGCATAAACGCAATATTTTCCGCTTTGCTGGACACTGGAAAAAGCTGTTCCTGCAATATGCAGTGGCGAATGCCGCGATGATTGCTGCACTGTGGTATGGATTGAGTTGGTACAATGGAGATGTATCACAATGGATGCGTATACTGGAAGTGATCGGTTTATGTATCGCTGGTGTGGTGGCTTATGCGATTGGTTTATTGGTCACCGGCTTTAGACCACGTCATTTAAGACCTTAATTTTTATCTTAAAACTCTACACGGCGAGATAAGTTAGATAAAAAGATATTTAATTTTTGATTCGGTTCTTTTGCTAGGTAGATAATAGAAAGCTGAATAAAAAAAATCGGATATGAAAAAAGAGCCTGAATAGGCTCTTTTTTTTGATCAAGTGAGATATTTTTAAGTGGAGTTCATTCAACTAAACTCTTCCCCTGGAGAGGAAGCCGACGATTGCTAAAATAACGGCAACCACGAGTAAAATAACCGCAAAATCTTTAGATAATCCTGCAACGCCAGCAAAACCTAGTAGACTTGCAATCAGTGCAATTACTGCAAAAATAATCGCCCAACGGAACATAAGCTTTCTCCATGTGTTGTTATTTTCAAAGTAGATTCAGTATAGGGGCGGAAAATTTCCAGCAGTGTTATGCTTGTGTTTAAAAAATGTTCAGTTTGACGGCAAATCGATGATTTAAAGTAATAATCACGTTTATGGACTGTAATCATGCACAGGTTATAATATGCTTCATTTGCTAATTTTTGCCTTGCTATGACCGAATCCTTACGTCCACAATTTTGGAAAGAATACGCTTTAACTGAACTTAATCCTGCCGAATGGGAAGCATTATGTGATGGTTGCGGTCTCTGCTGTTTAATCAAATTAGAAGATGAAGAACTGCAAGAAGTCGCTTATACCAAGGTGGCTTGCAAACTTTTAGACTGCAAAACTGCACGTTGTAGTAATTATGAGCAGCGACTTGACCATGTGCCGGATTGTATTCAACTCACACCAGAAAAATTAGCCACTATTCATTGGCTGCCGCCGAGCTGTGCTTATCGCCGTTTAAAAGAAGGCAAGAGTCTACCTGCCTGGCATTATTTAAATACAGGAACACGTGACAGTGTGATCAAGGCGCGCAAATCGGCAGCAGGCCGTTGTATTTCCGAAACAGAAGTCAATGAAGACGATCTTGAGGAATATATTGTGCGCTGGGTTCGTTAATTTCCTGTTCATCATCATATAATTTTAGTTGAAAGTATTTGGAAATCTCATCCTCACCCCGACCTGACACAGCGATTTTTTTGTAAATCAGCTCATTTGAAATGCGCGATATTAAAATTACATAGTAGACTTGTTTTAAGTACAGTAAAGAAATAACAAGATGTCCGAGAGCCATATTCCACTCCCTGAACGACTTCGTCCGCGTGATTTGTCCGAAATTATCGGGCAAGATCATTTATTGGGAGCAGGTGCCCCCTTACGTCAAATAATTGATCAGGGCCATTTACCTTCCATCATTTTTTGGGGGCCACCAGGCGTTGGAAAAACCACCATTGCTTTGCTTTTGGCTCAAGCCGTGGATCGGCCCTTTATCAGTTTATCGGCGCTCAATACTGGAGTAAAAGAACTGCGTGAAGTGATTGCCGAAAGTGGCGATTTATTGACCCCGGTCGTGTTTATTGATGAAATTCACCGTTTTAACAAGTCACAGCAAGATGCCTTATTGAATGCAGTGGAAAAAGGCAAAATTACCTTAATTGGAGCGACCACAGAAAATCCCTCTTTTGAAGTGAACAATGCCTTGTTATCGCGTTGTCAGGTGTATACCTTAAATGCGCTGGATGATGAGTCAATTCGAACTTTATTGAATAATGCCATACAGCAGGATGCCTTTTTAAAAGAGCGTTATATCCAAATTGAAGAATACGAAGCATTACTGCAATTTGCGGCTGGAGATGCACGTAAGGCGCTTAATCTTCTAGATTTAATTGCCAGTACTTTTGAACCGGAACTGGAAAATATCATCACCAATGCCATTGTGGTCAAGGTGGCGCAGCAGAATATTGCCCGTTATGACAAATCGGGTGAGCAGCACTATGACCTGGTCTCTGCCTTTATTAAATCCATCCGCGGCAGTGATCCGGATGCAGCGCTGTACTGGATGGCGCGCATGCTAAAAGGTGGAGAAGATCCGGTGTTTATTGCCCGTCGTATGCTGATTGCCGCTTCGGAAGATATTGGCAATTCCAATCCGAATGCCTTGCTTCTGGCAGGCGAATGTTTCCGTTCGGTACAGGCTGTGGGCATGCCGGAGTGTCGTATTATTCTCGGTCAATGTGCAGTGTATTTGGCGACCAGTGCCAAAAGTAACAGCACTTATCTTGCTATTAATAAGGCACTCGACCTGGCTGAAAAAACTGCAAACTTGCCTGTGCCGCTACATTTACGCAATGCACCAACCAAGCTCATGAAAGAGCAGGGCTATGGTGTGAATTATCTCTATCCGCATAATTATCCAGAGCATTTCGTTCTGCAAGAGTATATGCCACCTGAATTAAAAGGCACCAAGCTATACGAATCTGCACGGAACAAGCGCGAAGTGGAAGGAGAAAAACTGCAACAGCGTCGCTGGATGCAACAGCAACAACAGCAATAACAGTCAAGATGATTCCAGGCGCTGAGGCATTTTCTTTCATGCTAAGTTTTTTCAGATGAAAAAACGTAAAAAAAAGCCCAATCCATAGGACGGATTGGGCTGAAAATAGGATGTCTTAGGGGAGATACATCCTAGAGGGTAAACTAAAAATCTTGGTCGGTCAGCAGGAGCTTATAAAGTCATTGACTTCAACCTCTTGCTGCCCGGTATATAAGAGATATTAATTAAAAAAACCAATATTGTAAAAACGATCATTTTTATTAATTAAATCTGTTTTTTCGATTTTTAGAGATATAAAAAACCGGGCTAAACAGCCCGGTTTTTGAAATTCGATGAACGAATTAGATATCAGAAAGGTCGATACCTAAACGTGCAGCAACTTCTTCATAAGCTTCAACAACACCGCCTAAACCTTGACGGAAACGGTCTTTGTCGAGTTTTTTCTTGGTGTCTTTGTCCCATAGACGGCAACCGTCTGGAGAGAATTCATCACCCAGTACGATACGGTCGTGGAATACACCGAATTCAAGTTTGAAGTCTACAAGTAACATGTTACCTGCATCGAACAAGCCTTTAAGCACTTCGTTCACTTTGTAAGTGAGTTCTTTCATCTGTGCCAACTGTTCAGCAGTTGCCCAACCTAAAGCAATCGCTTGAGATTCGTTCACCATTGGATCGCCAAGCGCATCATCTTTGAAGAACAATTCGAAAGTAGGTGGAACCAGTTCTTTACCTTCTTCTACGCCTAAACGACGGCATAAAGAACCGGCAGCATAGTTACGGATTACACATTCAACTGGAACCATTTTCAATTTTTTCACTAAAACTTCCGTTGGAGAAAGAAGTTTTTCAAAGTGAGTTTCAATGCCAGCAGCAGCCAATTTTTCCATGATGAAGGCGTTAAAACGGTTGTTCACCTTGCCTTTACGATCCAGCTGTTCGATTTTTTCGCCGTTGAATGCAGAAGCATCGTCACGGAAAACTAGGATAAGGTGATCTGCACTATCTGTTTCATAAACAGATTTCGCTTTACCAGTATAGAGCAAGGTTTGTTTCAACATGGGGGAACCTTTTTCAAAAAAAAATGCCTAGTACGACTAGGCTGGCCAATTTTGGTAAATCTGGGTTAACAGTTCTGCAGCTTTTTCTTGGTCTGCAAAGCTGTTATCGGCATTGAATACAGCTAAGTTGTTACTTGTGCCTACAGAGGTCAGTCTTAATACATAAATTTGCTGATCAATCTTAATGGTTACTTCGTAACGATTTTTACTTTGACCAACAATGCTATGGTTGAGGCTACTGAGGGTGGCAAGTGTGTACTGCCAGATTGTAGCAGAATTTCCGTCTATTTTGAGCAGTGGATTTTGGTTTCCATCACGAACCAGCTGTGGACGACCGATATTTGTGCTGTCTTGTTGAGCATCGGCAGCGCTATTGCTTTGCGCCTTGTCGGGACGGGGTAGCACAAAGCGGTTACCGTGCTTGTTTTCAAGCTTGGGTGCATGCTCAATCGCCAGCGGGTCAATGGTTGGGGCTGGATACAATGGCGTTGCCGGTCGAACCATTGAACCTTCCGGATATTTCACAGGTTCAAGGGTTGTTGTATTTTTATAGTCCAGTGAACCATTGCTGATTCCCATGGAACTACAACCCGCTAAACTGAATGCCGAAAGTGCAAGGGTTAAACCGAAACGTAATTGCATAGTGTTGTGCTCTTTATTTAATGACACCCGCAGCGCTGAGTGCTTCACGCAACGGGGTACGATATTGTTCTGCAAGAGGAGTTAATGGTAAGCGAATACCGGTACCAATTAAGCCCATTTCATGGAGTGCCCATTTCACAGGAATTGGGTTAGATTCACAAAATAAAATATTGTGTAAATTTGCAACTTTATTATTTAAAGCTTCAGCACCTTCTGCATCACCTGCGAGTGCTGCAGCACAGATCAGGCTCATTTCCTTCGGTGCGACATTGGCAGTGACAGAAATGTTGCCTTTAGCGCCAAGTCCCATTAATTGGTATGCAGTCGCATCATCGCCAGAATAAACCGTCATGTCTTTGCCGGCTAATCCTTCGATGAGTTCTTTCCCACGCGCTACATCCCCAGTGGCATCTTTAATACCGACAATTTGCGGAATATCGGCCAGACGGATCACGGTTTCGTTAAGCATGTCCACGCCGGTACGTCCTGGGACGTTATACAGAATTTGAGGCAAATCAACAGCTTCAGCAATCGCTTTGTAGTGCTGATATAAACCTTCCTGTGTAGGCTTGTTGTAATAAGGCGTAACCAGTAATGCGGCATCTGCACCGAGCTCTTTTGCTTCTCTGGTGAGCTCAATGGCTTCATGAGTCGAGTTTGCACCGGTACCGGCAATAATAGGAATGCGTTTGTTGGCTACACGGATGATTTCTTTAATCACGCGGGTATGTTCAGCCATGCTTAGAGTCGATGCTTCACCTGTGGTCCCTACAGCCACAATACTGTTGGTGCCTTGTTCTATATGCCACTCAACCAGCTTTTCTAGACCCTTCCAATCTACGCTGCCATCTTCAAACATCGGGGTGACGATTGCGACAATTGAACCTTGAATGATCTGTGCTTGCTGAGTCATTTTAAAAAATTATCCTATTTGGCCATCCAACTGGGGTAGAAAAACAGAGATGTGGATGGTTACGTATTTTGATTTATAGCAAATTCAAGCCAATTGAATAATGCTTATGCAAATTATGAACGAACAAGCGGTGAAGAACAATATGCTTTAGTCAAACCATCTAAAAACTTTATGAAAAGCAAGTGAAAAACAGCACAAATATAACCAGGGTAATTTTTTTAAAAGGATGTGTCCTGAAATTCTAATCTGTTTTTAATCCTTTAAGATCAATTTTTTGACTGTGAAAATACTTACTTTTATTTTAAAAAACTGCGCTGGGCCCAATCAACTCAATAATTCCGGGTAAAAACATCAGAATTTAAGATTTAATAAGAATCAGTATAGACTTTAAAGCTATATGAACCAGACAGTTAATTTATCAAAATGATCATTAAAAACTAGAAGAATAATTAATAAAAACTATTACTCAATTTTAACTTTTTTCGCACAGGATGATTTTTAGAATCGAATTTATCAAGATCATGTGAATTTTTCTTGTACGGATTAAGCGGATTAAGTGTTTTTGCGACTATGTGTATTTGGTACTGAAAAACTTTAAATATCCAGTATTTTTGTTAATAAACTGTAAATTATTCAACTTATTGGTAGTTAATTATGCTGCCAGTCTCATAGATGATTGCGACTTTATTATGAACAACGCTGATTGAAACAAGGATATTCCAATGGAAAAATCAGATAACAAGCACGCGGTCATCACAGTAGCGATCTGTTTTCTGATCGCGGTGATCGAGGGCCTGGATATTCAGGCCGCAGGTATTGCAGCCGCGGGTATTCGTGAGCATTTTGGTCTTGACAGCTCGCAATTGGGTGTGTTTTTTAGTGCAGGGATTTTAGGCTTACTGCCTGGTGCACTGGTCGGCGGTCGATTTGCAGATCGTATTGGTCGTAAGAAAGTCCTGATCTGGTCGACAGCAGTGTTTGCCGCATTTACTTTATGTACAGTTTGGGTAAACAGCTTTAACACGTTGCTGGCTGTGCGTTTCCTGGCGGGTGCCGGTCTGGGTGGTGCCATGCCAATTCTGATCACGCTGGCTTCTGAAGCTGTATCGCCAAAAAACCGTGGTCGTGCCGTGGGCCTGATGTACTGTGGTATGCCGGTCGGTGCTGCGATTCTGTCGTTAATTGCCGCAACTGAATTCGGTGCCAACTGGAAGAATGTATTCTACCTGGGCGGTTTATTACCGATTTTCGTGATTCCACTGATGATGCTGTTCCTGCCTGAGTCGAAAGAATACCTGAAAGCACAGAACAAAACTGCAGCTGAACTTGCCGCTGCTCCACAAGGTTCATTCAAGGATCTGTTTAACTCGAATAACCTGTTACGTACCCTGTGCATCTGGGTCAGCTACTTCTTCACGCTGATGGTGGTTTACATCATGCTGAGCTGGTTACCATCATTGTTTATGGAGCTGGGCTTCACCCGCAAAGACGGTTCAACTGCACAGTTCTACTTTATGGTTACTGCAACGATTGGTACTGTAATTTTGGGTATGTTGACCGACCGCTGGAAAAAAGCCTACGTGATTGTGTTGATGTACGGTGGTATTTTGGCAGGCCTATTGGCATTGAACGGTGCAAGCTCGCTGAGCCAGATGTATATGGCTGCAGCATTGGCAGGTGCCTTCGTGATTGGCTGTCAGGGCGTACTGTATGCTTTCGGTAGTATCGTGTATCCGACCGAAGTACGTGGTACTGGTGTAGGTGTTGCTTCTGCAGTAGGCCGTATCGGTGCAATGCTTGGCCCTGTGATTGCAGGTCAGTTACTGACTGCAGGCTTTGGTGCAGCAGGCGTTATTACCGCAGCGATTCCATGTATCATTATCTCTGCAGTATGTATGCTGATCCTGGTGAACCGCACCAAGGTGTAATACTGAAAAGATTAAAAAAAGCCTGCAAATGCAGGCTTTTTTAATGCTCAGAATTTAAAAAATCATCATGGTATTGATAGGGGGAATTTTCTGTTTTTGCTTATCATTTGCGATGCAATCAAAGCGATTTCCTAATTTATTAGGCATTGCAAAATAATACAGATATGGAACTGATTGCAAGATTAATCCGAATGAACAGTCATTCTATTTTTATCGCTAGCGCTAAAAATCCTCTACTATTTTGCGCTATGCTTGGGCGTAAATTGATATTTCAAGGGATGAAAATAATGCAGAATGCGGCTTTGATTGTGGTGGATGTGCAACGAGGATTTACGCCGGGAGGCAATTTGGCTGTGGCCAATGCTGATCAGATTATTCCGAACATCAACCAGTTGGGGCTGCATTTTGACAATATTGTGATTACCCAGGATTGGCATCCAGAAAATCACATTTCCTTTGCCGAGAATCATTCTGGTAAAACACCTTTTGAGATGATTCAGCTGGATTATGGCTCGCAAGTCCTGTGGCCAAGCCATTGTGTGCAAGGCACTGCTGATGCAGAACTTCATCCAGATCTGCATTTACCGACTGCCCAACTGGTCATCCGCAAGGGCGCGCATGCCCATATCGACAGCTATTCAGCTTTTCTGGAAGCAGATCAAAAAACCACAACCGGTTTGGCTGGCTATTTAAAAGAACGTGGCATTGATACGGTTTTTATTGTCGGCATTGCCACAGATTTTTGTGTGGCTTGGACCGCAATAGATGCCTGTAAACTGGGCTTTAAAAGCTATGTGATTTCCGATGCCACCAAAGGTATCGATTTACACGGGTCATTACAGCATGCCTGGCAAGATATGCTCGCGGCAGGGGTCAAGCGTATTTTGATGAAGGATATTGTTCAACGCCATATCTCCTAAAAAACAGGATCAAGCTGAAAAAGTTGCTGTTTTGCTGAATAGATATGGTACAACCTGCTCTCCAGATCAGAACAGCATAAATATTGGATGTATTGTATGTCTGCTTTTTTGCGCTTTACCCAATGTATTCAGAAAACCTTTGCCCTGTGGGTAGTGCTATTTGCCGCTATTGCTTTAATTTTCCCGGAAGCCTTTGTCTGGCTTAAAGCCTATATTACCTGGATGCTCGGAATTATCATGTTCGGTATGGGCATGATCATGACCGTGGATGATTTTAAAGGGGTAGTGCAAAGTCCCAAAGCTGTGGGGATTGGTGTGGTCGCACAATTTGTGGTGATGCCGGGACTGGCTTATGGCTTATGCCAGCTGTTTCAGTTGCCCCCTGAAATTGCCATCGGGGTAATTCTGGTCGGCTGTTGCCCGGGCGGCACAGCATCCAACGTGATTACCTATATGGCCAAAGGCAATACTGCGTTATCGGTTGCCTGTACTTCGGTTTCGACTCTTTTAGCACCTGTATTAACTCCGGCAATTTTTTATCTTCTGGCCAGCCAGTGGATTGAGATTAATGCCTTGTCGATGCTGGGTTCGATTCTGCAAGTGGTATTGTTTCCGATTATTCTGGGTTTAACGATTCGGGCGGTACTGAAGTCAAAAGTGGACTCTTATATTCAGGTGATGCCCTTGATTTCAGTGCTGGCGATTGTGGCCATTGTGGCAGCAATTATTGCAGGAAGTAAGACACAAATTTTACAATCTGGTTTATTGATTCTAGGGGTTGTGGCTTTGCACAATGGTCTGGGCTATCTGCTGGGTTTCTGGGCAAGCCGTTTGTTTAAATTACCTTATGCAGACTGTAAAGCCGTTGCGGTAGAAGTCGGCATGCAAAACTCGGGTTTAGGCGTGGCTTTAGCAGCAGTGCATTTTGCTGCCTCACCACTAACTGCGATGCCGAGTGCCATTTTTAGTTTATGGCATAATATTTCAGGTCCAGCATTAGCGAGTTATTGGGCAAGCAGGACAGATAAAATAGAAGAATGATCAAGAACTCTCTGTTGAGCACAGTTGTACTTCAGCACAGAATCCTAGAGATAAAAAAACCGAGCAGTTCAGCTCGGTTTTTTATCTCTTAAGTTTAAGAGGCCTTGGATTGTTTGGCTTTTAAAATTTCGGTTCTAAAGGTTTGTGCCAGTTCCGCCACTTCGCTGTCCATCCCGTTCATCATAAAGGCATGACGGGTCAGTACATTGGTTGGATTCGGCAGGCTAACCAGCTGGTAACAATCCGAGATCTGCTTTAGAAACTCATTGGGTAAGTGAATAGCACTTTCCTTGGCAGTCAATTGTTGTACCAGACGTTCTGCTGCCTGGACAGGGCTGAGCTGCATGGCCTCAACGTGGCTGGAAATGGCACTGCGGGTCTGCAACACAAAACGTTTTTCTTCACGATAACGTTTGTACAGCACATCGGACAAGAGCTGGAACACGGTACTGATCATCACCAGGCAAGGCACTGCATTTGGTGTTTCTACCGTCATGCTAATGGTTGCGCCATGTTCATCAAATTTATGCACCGTGGTGATGTCTGAACTGTTTAACTTGTAGTGTTGCACACAGAGTTCAGTGGCTTTATTCAGGAAAATCTGGCATAGATTGAAATAGGGGATGGAAACGGTTTTATTGACCGAATCCATCAGCTGTTTAGGGTCATAAAACTGGATATTTAAGGCAATACACTTGTCATCCAGTACCACAGGTTTCGATTCTTTGATTTTAGCTTTGGCCTGAGCATTGTTCTGTGCCTGGGCAATCGCGACTGCGGCATTGTGCTGTTCTTGTTCCAAAGCCTGAGTCAGGGTTTGGATTTCATGTTTGAGGCGTGATTCATTATTGATACGTGCCAGATATTCGGTACGGCTTGGGCGGGCAATGGCACGGTAGGCCAACCATAACAAGCCATGAATCAGCAGCGATAATAAAATCGCCAGCCATTGGGTACGTAAAATTTCTCCAATACTGGGTTGAATGAGGGTAATTTCAATACTGCCCACTTTCTTTTCATTTTGCAGTGCTTCACGAACAAACACTTCACCTTGGCGTGTTTTGGTTAAACCACCTGTTGCCAGTACCTGATTGTTCGCATCCAAAATACGGATAGAAGCCACACTCGGGTTGGTGGCATAACGGTCGGCCAGTAAAGCCAATGACACCGTATTGACCGGTTCCAGCTCGGACAGGCTGTCTGTGACCAGTTGTGAGGTCATCAGCTGTCCCTGACTGGCGCGGTTAGCATTCAGCTGATGCGTCGTCGCAAGTACCAGTAAAAAGGTGTGAAAAGCAAAACTTACAATCAGTAGGCTAGCAAATAGCCCTTGTCTAGGCGCATTCAACGTAAACTTCCAAGGCATTTATGTTCAAATTCGATTATGATTCTAGCAATAGTTGTAGCTCAGATCCGAGTCAATTCATGCGAGAAATCATTCTTATATCATTTTTGGGACCCGACCAGCCTAATCAATTTACACGATTAATGCAGGTATTGTCCGTACATTCGTTACAAATTTTGGACGTTGGACAAGCCGTCATCCACAACCAACTGACTTTAGGTATTGTTGTTTCGTCAGATGACCAAACTGCTACAGCATTAGCCATGAAGGAGATTCTGATTCTAGCACATGATATTGGCTTAACAGTGCGCTTTAAACCAATCTCTACATCAGAATATGATCAATGGGTGAGTGAAGGTGGGCAGACCCGTTATATCGTGACGGCACTGGCACCTGAATTGACCGCCTCACATTTGCAGGCCGTGACCCAGATCGTCTCTAACCAGGGTTTTAATATTGAAACCGTGACCCGTTTGTCGGGCCGCCCAGAGCGCAATGGCACAGTTGAAGGACCAAAACGCTCTTGCGTACAATTTGGCCTCAAAGGACAAATGCTCGATGCCACTGCCATGCGTGCCGCCTGCTTGCGTTTATCCAGTGAACTGAGTGTTGATGTTGCGGTTCAGGAAGATAATGCTTACCGTCGTAATCGCCGTCTGGTCTGCTTCGATATGGACTCGACCCTGATTGAACAGGAAGTGATTGATGAGTTGGCCATTGAAGCCGGTGTTGGTGAACAAGTGGCTGAAATCACTGAACGTGCCATGCAAGGTGAACTGGACTTCCAGCAAAGTTTCCGCGCCCGTGTCGCTTTGCTCAAAGGTATGGATGCCTCTGTTTTACCCAAAATTGCTGAACGTCTGACCGTGACTGAAGGGGCAGAGCGCCTGATTTCAACCTTGAAAGCGTTGGGCTATAGAACTGCAATTCTTTCCGGTGGTTTCCAGTATTTTGCCGAATATCTGCAAGAAAAATTGGGGATTGATGAAGTCCATGCCAATATTCTGGATGTAGAAGATGGCGTGGTCACAGGTGAAGTCAAGGGTCATATTGTGGATGGCGCTCGCAAAGCCTTGTTGCTACGTGAATTGGCAGACAAAATGGATATTTCACTGGAGCAGGCCATTGCCGTGGGCGATGGTGCCAATGACTTGCCAATGTTGTCGATTGCCGGTTTAGGGGTGGCTTTCCGCGCCAAACCTCTGGTTCGCCAGAATGCCAATCAGGCGATTTCAAGTGTGGGTCTGGATGGGGTGTTATATCTTCTAGGTGTACATGATAAAGACCTGAGTCGTGCCTAATGGTTCAGTCTAACGGTGGATGTTATTGACAAAACGCGACATTGATGTCGCGTTTTTTTGTGGTCAAAATAGTGAAATTACGATGAACGGTTGGCTTAAATTGCCGATCAAAACACCAATCTATCCATTGATAGAAAATATTTTTTTAATGCTTTTAATGCATTATTTTTTTTTGTAATGACACGGCAAGTCCGAGCCCATCTTATTTCCAGAAAAAGTTAAAAATAAAAAAATGTAATGACAAAATAATATTGCGACAAGGTATGTCGCTTGTTGAAAATACAAGACTTTTTTTCTTCAAAAAACTCCGCATAATGCTTGCATAGAAATTGATATAAACATATTTCAGCATTTATTCACGTTATCGGGATTTGATTTAGACCCATTAGACCCATATAAAAAGTGTCAACATCCTTTATAGGACGGAGGTTTTTATGGTTACAGCGAATTTAGCAACCATCATAGGCTTAAGCTTGATTGCTGCTGCTTTGATAGCTGTTTTCTTCTCGCCTTATCGTCGTTTGTTAAGCTTTATGTTTGCAGGTATGCTGTTTTGGGGCTTGATTGAAGTCATTCGCTTTAGTACTCAACTGGCGTTTGATTTACCGATAGGATACAGCTACCTGACAGCGTTAATGTCAGTCATGGGGATTTTAACCCTGCTGTTAATCCGCGAAGATCGTCGTGCAGAACGCGCTTTAGCCAAACGTCGCTATATTGAACATACACCAGTCTATGATGATGAGCAGCAACACTACTCAAGCCGTTAATTTGAAAAACTTATAATCAATAAAAAAAGATGTGCTGCGGCACATCTTTTTTTATTGATTATTGTTATACAAAGCCTTACTTCAAAAAACCCAACTTATGGTAGGATAAGTCGTCAATTTTCCAACAATTACAATAGGCTTAAATGTCATGAAACTATCTTCGATTCCTGTCGTAAAATTACCACTGGTCGATGTAAGCACGGATCCGCTTGATTTGTTAGTTGCGGGCTTAGCTTTGCGTATGAAACAGTTGGCGCGTACCAGTCCAAAATTTATTGAACTGGTTCATGAACGTCAATTCCGTATCCAAATTGGCACTGATCTGGGCTTTGCACGTCAAATTATTGTAAATAATGGGCAAATTGACACAGTAGCAGGCGATGCAGAAAAAGCGGACTTCATTTTGCAGTTCGCAGACAGTGAACAAGGTGTAAAGACTTTAATGAAAGGTGATCCAAGCGCTTTCATGACTGGTATGCAAAATGGCACGATTAAAATGGAAGGCGATTTTGGCCTTTTGGTCTGGTTTAATAAAGTTGCCAAACTGATTCCACCAAAATTACCAAAACCGGTACAAGAAAAAGTGAAACTGGTACGTTCATTCATTCGTGAAAAGACTGGTAAATAAGATTTTATGCTTTTCGTTCTTGTCCTTTTAAAAAGGTGAAAAGCGCTGCTTTGCAATAGGAAAGGATTAAAATAATAAAAGCCCTCAATCGAGGGCTTTTTTGTGATGGCAATATTGTCGCCTTATTCAACTTCCAGATTAAACGTCACCGGGCCATCATTGACCAGATGCACTTTCATATCGGCGGCAAAAATACCCGTTTGCACATTTTCAAATTGAGATTTTGCATAGTCGACCAAGGCTTCATATAAAGCTTTTGCCTCACCCGGTGGCATGGCTGGACCAAAGTCCGGACGTAAACCTTTTTGCGTTTGTGCCATCAAGGTAAATTGCGAAACCAATAATACTCCACCACCGGCCTGAGCCACATTCCAGCCCATTTTGCCCTGTTCATCATCAAAAAAACGGTATTTCAAGATTTTGTCGATCAGCTTTTTGCCTTTTTCCAGATTGTCTTCTTTAGCTAATCCCAGAAAAACCAAAATGCCTTTTTCAATTTCACCGGTGATTTGACCATCGACCACGACTTTGGCTTCTAAAACCCGTTGCAATAATGCACGCATAACTTAACCAATTTAAATCTTCAATTTATCCGCAGCATTGTAGCAAACAGGCAGAAATTTAAGCTTTAAAATACACACAATATCTCAACAGGATCATCATGTTTGGTTAAAGATATTTGCTCTATCTTTGCATGAATAAACCCAAGCAGACTTTAACGAAACTGGATATAAAGATACAAATGTGAGAGTCATGACCCACAAGGCCGCTCACAGGAAATGAAATATGACTCTACGGCTGAATAAGAGTGAGGTTTAGCCCTTACTCTATTGCCTTGACGGGTCCAGCTGTACGCAAAACTAGCAATATCAAGATAAAAAGTGTGTTTTAATGCAGTTAGCACAGCGAAATTTCATTAGATATGGCCCCAATCATTCAATCTTTGCTTGATACCGACTTGTACAAATTCACCATGTTACAGGTGGTATTGCATAAATTTCCTCAAACGCACAGTGTTTATCATTTTCGTTGCCGTAATTTAGAGGATACCGTTTATCCGCTGACGGATATTCTGGGCGATTTGAATCAGCAACTCGACTATTTATGCCAGCTTAAGTTTAAAGAAGATGAGCTGCTTTATCTGCGCAGTTTGCGTTTTATCAAAAGTGACTTCGTCGATTATCTGGAACTGTTCCAGCTGAAACGTCGTTTTATTAAAGCCAGCATTGATGAGCAAGGCCGTCTGGACATCTGGATTGAAGGTCCGATGGTTCAGGCCATGATGTTTGAAATTTTTGTTCTGGCCATTGTCAATGAACTGTATTTCATGCGTATTCGCAGTGATGAAGTTTTGGCAGAAGGTGAACGCCGTTTGCAAGCCAAAGTCGAACTGTTAAAGCATTATGAAAAAGAACTGAAGCCTCATGAACCACCTTTCTTGGTGTCTGACTTTGGTACGCGTCGTCGTTATAGCTTTGTATGGCAAAAGCATGTGATTGAAGTATTTAACCAAGCCTCACCGAATATTTTCCGTGGCACCAGCAATGTGTTGATTGCGAAAGAATTGGGAATTACTCCGATCGGAACCATGGCGCATGAGTTTTTACAGGCTTTTCAGGCTCTGGATGTGCGTTTACGCGATTTTCAGAAAGCGGCACTGGAAACCTGGGTGCAGGAATATCGTGGTGATTTAGGGATTGCCCTGACCGATGTGGTAGGAATGGATGCGTTCTTGCGTGACTTCGATCTGTATTTTGCCAAACTGTTTGACGGTTTGCGTCATGACAGTGGGGATCCCTATGCATGGGGTGATAAAGCCTATGCGCACTATAAGAAATTAAAAATTGACAGCAAAACCAAGATGCTGACCTTTAGTGATGGGCTGAATCTGGAAAAAGCCTGGGGCTTGCATCAATACTTTAAAGACCGTTTTCAGGTCAGCTTCGGTATTGGCACCAATTTAACCAATGACTTGGGACAAACCCCACTCAATATTGTGTTAAAACTGGTGGAATGCAATGGTCAATCGGTAGCAAAAATTTCCGACAGTCCAGGAAAAACCATGACCGATAACGATACCTTCCTGGCCTATTTACGTCAGGTATTTAATCTCAGCGCAACAGAATAATCATGATGGCTATAGCTGATTTTTTGCTAAATGAATGCAAAAAATCAGCATAATAGTGAAAATGACTTATGCTAAGATCGTCCATGTTGATCTAAATAAAACACGAAAAAAGTATGACTGTATCTGCATTTAATTTTGCTCTGCTGATAGAAGCAGAAGAGCTGGTTCCGTTTTTAGGCAATGAAAAATTACGCATTGTCGATTTAAGCCGTCGTTCTGTTTATGATCAATTGCATATTCCGCATGCCATTCATGTGCAACCGAAGCAGCTGGTACGCCAAGAAGAGCAGGCTTCAGGTTTGTTGCCTGATGTAGAGGGCTTAAAAGCCCTGATTGAATATCTGAATATTTCTCCTGAACATCATGTGGTGGCTTATGATGATGAAGGTGGGGCTTGGGCAGGGCGCATGATCTGGAACCTGCATTGTCTGGGTTTTGAAAATACCAGCTTGTTGAATGGTGGCATTCATGCCTGGCTGGCAGCCGGTTTGCCGACTTCTTCAGAAGTGGAAAAATTAGTTCCCGTAGTGCCTCTGGTGGACATTAACCAGACCAATATTGAAAAGTACCGTATTGAATATGCAGAGCTGTTAGAAAAAGTACAAAACAATAGCATTCAATTGTGGGATTGCCGCACCGAAGATGAATATACCGGTCTTCGACTTGCAGCGCGACGCGGCGGTCACATTCCAAATGCCCGACATTTTGAATGGAGTACTGCCCTAAATCGTGAAAATCATTTAAAATTGCATCCTTTACAACGCACTCAACAGCGCTTGGAACAACTGGGTTTCAATTTAAAACAACCTGTGGTGGTCTATTGTCAGTCACATCATCGTTCGGGTTTGGCCTATATTCTGGGCCGATTGCTCGGTTGGAAGATACAGGCTTATGATGGTGCGTGGAGTGAATGGGGCAACCGCCTCGACAGTCCGATTATTACCGGAGAGTTACCATCTTGAGCTTCGCATCACGTTTAAAAAAACAAATTTTTATTCAAGCACAACGTGTTGTGCCACAACACCAATTATCACGTGTCGTGGGTAAACTGGCTGCCAGTGAACATCCGATTATCAAAAATACCGTGATTCAGGCTTTTAAAGCCCAATATGGGATTGATATGTCGATTGCTGAAAAAAGCAATGCATTGAAATTTAAATCATTTAACGAATTTTTTACCCGCTCTTTAAAAGAGGGGGTACGCCAAATCGATACCGATCCGCATAGTATTGTGTCGCCTGCCGACGGTGCCATTTCACAATTGGGTAAAATTGAAGAAGGCGATATTTTTCAGGCCAAAGGGCAAAGCTTTTCGGTGGAAAAACTGATTGCCGATCCGCAATTGGCCGAACCGTTTAAAAATGGTCATTTTGCTACAGTGTATTTATCACCTAAAGATTATCACCGTGTGCATATGCCTTTTGCCGGGACTTTGACTGAAACCTTGTATGTTCCAGGGGAATTGTTCTCGGTCAACCAAACCACTGCGGAAAATATTCCGGGTCTGTTTGCGCGTAATGAACGGATGGTGTGTTTGTTTGATACTGAGCTGGGGCGTATGGCGGTGGTTTTAGTCGGTGCGATGATTGTTGCAGGTATTGAAACTGTGGCAACGGGTAAGGTGAAACCGACAGGGCATTTGGAATTGAACCAACACAACCTGTTTCTGGAAAAAGGAGCAGAGCTGGGCCGTTTCTATTTGGGTTCAACTGCTGTGGTGCTATTTGAAAAAGATAAAATGCAATGGGACCCGATGTTTAAGGCCAATTCTGTTGTAGTAATGGGCGAGGCTTTGGGGCATACGGTTTAAATGCTTTTAGCCTCCCTTTTTTAAAGGTGAGCATCCTCGAAATATATTTCGAGTGCGTAAGGGAGGGATTATTTTACCTCTTGAATTATATCAATCCCCCTCAGTCCCCCTTTGTTAAGGGGGATGTTTCATCAAGGAAAGGATTTAGGACGGTCAAAATAAAAAAGCGCCTCAAATAAGGCGCTTTTTAATGTCTAAAAATTAGCGTTTCACCACAATCGAATCAATACCACTGCGTTGCAAGGTTTGCTGTGCAATCATCGCAGCTTCCTGAGAATCATAGGGCCCAGAAATTACCCGATACCAAGTTTGACCGCCTTCAACCGATTTCACTACATCTGCAGACAGACCATTCAGGATAATTTCGGCACGGCGTGCATCGGCACTATCTGGATCGGGATAGCTACGCACCTGCAAAATATAACTTGGCTGGTGGGCAACAGGTGCTTCAGAACTTTCCAGACCTGGCTCGGCTGTTTCAGCCGGAGCAGCCGTTTCTGTTTCTGGAGCTTCAACAATCACTACAGTTTCTGAATTTTTAGTTTCAGGAACTGCCTGATCTGGAATGGGTGTCACTTGCTGTTGTGGCAATAAATCGTAGAAACGATAGTCCTTGTTGGTATCTTCCTGATAATGTTCAGAACTGATCTGATTTTTCGGTTTAACCGGTGCCCACGGTTTCCACAGCATCAAAGCTACGGCAAAACTCAACACAATTAAAATAACCACCAGCGTTCCCAGCCATGCAGGAATCAATGGCTTTTTCGGCTTATTCGGTCGCTCAGAGACACCGCGCTGCGTTTTTCCAAACACGTGGGATTCCTCGTGTATTATTTTTAATTTAAATCTATTTAAAATAAGGTGTTATTTTTAGATAACACCTTATTTACCCTATTGTCTATAAATCATTAACTAAGTTTAGATGATCACAAACATGACTTTTGCTGCGAATAACAACATTGCTGCACAAGGGAATTAATTATTACATCGCCACTTCAAGCATAGCTTTCGGTCTTGCGGCGATGCAAAACCTTGTTGTGCTTACATCGCCTCAGGAGCAGATACACCTAATAATTCTAAACCATTACGTAAAACCTGTTGTACGTTTACTGAAAGTAATAAACGGGCTTGTGTAAGTTCAGCATCATTATTGAGTACTTTATGCTCATTATACCAACCGTGGAATAATGCTGCCAATTCTTTCAGATAGTTACCTACTTGATGCGGTTCATAACTGTTGGCTGCGCGAATCACGATCTCAGGGTAGGCTGCAAGTTTGGCCAGAATTTCTGTTTCTGCATCCAGCGCAAGTTTCGCCGCAAATTGACGTGCATTCGCAGCATCAAAGTTCACACCTGTTGTAACCGCTTTTTCTAGCATACGGCAGATACGGGCATGTGCATACTGAATGTAATACACGGCATTGTCTTTACTTTGAGAAACAGCAAGGTCCAAGTCGAAATCGATGTGCTGTTCAGACTTACGCATCACATAGTAGAAACGCGCTGCATCGTTGCCGACTTCTTTGCGCAGGTCACGTAAAGTCACGAACTGACCTGAACGGGATGACATTTGCACCATCTCGCCACCACGCCACAAGCTCACGAACTGAACCAAAAGCACGGTCAATTTTTTCGAGTCATAACCCATGGCATCAATGGCTGCTTTAACACGCGCAATATAACCGTGGTGGTCTGAACCCCAGATATCGACGATATCGGTATAGCCACGTTGTAATTTATTCAGGTGGTAAGCAATGTCAGAGGCAAAGTAAGTGGTTTGACCATTACGGCGTTTCACTACGCGGTCTTTTTCATCGCCAAATTCGGTCGATTTAAACCAGATATTGCCATCTTGTTCATAAAGATAGCCACGTTGATCCAGTGTTTGTAGTGCTTCTTCAATTTTTTCAGTTAAAGATGCTTCACTGAACCATTGGTTGAAGGTTACACCAAATTCGCCCAAGTCATCTTTAATGTCATCAAGAATCGCTTTGAGCGCCGCTTGATGGAAGATGCGGTAGCCTTCACCAATCAATGCTTGAGAATTGTGAATCAAGCCATCGATGTGTTTTTCTTTATCGCCCGATAACACCACTTTGTTGCCGTCAGCATCCAGTTCTTCAGCGTATTGAATATCTTCAGGTACATCTTTATATACGTCTGCAACCGGACGTACATAAGCAGTGCCGTCTTGGTCAATAATGCTTTGCGCGATTTCTTTAACGTAGTCGCCTTGGTAGGCATTTTTAGGGAAGACTAAGGTTTGACCCGTAAGCTCTAAATAACGCAGGTATGTAGAGGTCGCCAGAATGTCCATTTGACGGCCAGCATCATTGACATAATATTCACGGTCAACTTTGGCACCGGTTGCTTCCAGCAGATTGGCAACGGTCATGCCATAGGCTGCACCCCGACCATGACCAACGTGCAGGCTTGAAGTCGGGTTTGCTGAAACAAATTCGACTTGAACGCGTTTTTCACCATTGGCTTGAGTACGACCAAATTGATCTTTTTGTGCTTGAATCTGGTCTAAAACAGCAAAGCGCTGGTCGGCATTTAAAAAGAAGTTGATAAAGCCGGGACCCGCAATTTCTGCTTTGCTGATGTCTGCTACTTCAGGCAATGCAGCAAGAATTTTTTCTGCAAGATCACGAGGCTTCATACCCGCAGCTTTAGAACCAATCATGGCAATATTCGAAGCGAAGTCACCGTAGCTTCGGTCTTTGGTTCGCGTTAAATGACCGCTGTTATTCCAGTCGGATGGAAGTACACCTTCAGCTTGAAGAGATTGCACTGCATGATCGAGAGCTGCTTGGATTGCCGTATTCATAATCAGTCGAAAAATAAATGTCGCAGAAAAACAGCAAATATAGCAAATTTCGTGGTCTTTAGGTGAATGCATTTGTATTGAATGAATCTTGTCCGACAACTAACGCAGAATTGAAGCAGGAAAATTCTGCAAAAGATTCAAAAAAGCAGGATTTTCTAGGCTTTTGCTTTTCCCATTGTGCTAACCCTGTTGCCTTTGGTGCGTAAATTAACAGACAAACGGGTTGATCTTTATGCTCCCAATTCACCGAAGTGAATCAGTTCTTAGTCCAGACCAGTTGCTTTGATGAATAGGCTTTATTGATTTTGAACAGGTCTTTAAAGCAATACATCCACCAAGGCACGGATCATCCCCAGCACCAAACCGATAAATGCACCGACTACGACCCCATTGACCCGGATCATGTGCAAATCGCCACCGACTTCATTTTCAATTTTGTCGATCATTTCGCGAGAATCCCATTCATGAATGCGTTCGCTAATAAAACGGATCACTTTTTCACTGTATTGATCACTCAAATTGACGGCAAGCCCACTCATTCGTTCATTCAGCAATTGACGTACTGCCGGATTGGAAATGATATTTTCCCCGACCTGTTGAATCGCAACTCGCAGATTTTGTGCAATGCCTGAATCGGGTTTGAGCAAGTCTGCTTTAATCGCATCACAGAGGATCACTACGGCACCACTGATAAAATTTAGTACCTGAGGACTATCTAGCAGGGCATCTTTGATACTGTTTAGACGATAGCTGGCCTCACTTTCACTGTCTGCCAGTTCCAGCATCAGCTGCTGACCCATCTGTTCAATTTTTTGCCGCCAGGGATGCTGTGGATCGGCCAGCATGGATTCCACTCGTTCAATCAGTGAATCAATGGTGCGTTGCTGCACATCAATCCCAATCCAGCTGGCACCTTTGGCCAGCTTCCACACGCCCAGTTCTTTGAACAGCCGACGGGTAAGTTCATGGGCTTGTTCTGGATGAGAAATCATCCATTCGTGTGCCAAATCGAGTCCACGTTGCAATACATCCTGATGGAAGTCATTTTCTAGTACCGCGCGCAGCATTTCACTGGCCAGGGTGTTAACCTGGGTGTTACGCACCCATTGCACACTGTTGTTTTGAATAAAGTTTCCAATCTGTTCCTGACCAACAAATTCGAAAATCTTCGGTACGGTTTGCTGAATGACCTGAGTGACTTGAGTATTATTTTCCGGTTTTGCCAGCCATTGTCCGACCGCAAGACTCAGATCGGTACTTTGCAGGCTTCTTTCCACCACTTGTGGAGATAAAAAGTTTTCCTGTACAAAACGTCCCATCGATTCGGCAATCCTGGCCTTATTGCGCGGAATGATTTCAGTGTGGTCGAGCAGAAACTTGGGAATTGGCATTTTCCCAAAAGGATTGCGGAACAATACGGTAATGGCATACCAGTCGGCCAGTCCGCCGACCACACCCGCTTCGGCAGAAAGCATGAAAATATGAACCAGCCAGGCATATTCAGGAATCAGCTTGGCAACCAGCATCAGCACTAACCAGATCACGATAGCACTGATGAGGGCAATGGTGGCAAAGCGTTTACTGCGTTGCAAACTTGGTGTGGTGATTGCTTCCGCTGTGGTCATGCAGGATTCCTGTCGGTTACTAAACTGTTGTTATTTTGCTGTTTTCGGCATTGCTGGTGCTAGAATTTGGCCGTTAGAACCCAAGCCATACTTTTGTCCTAGATATTTTAAAATCAAATAGGCATCAAAGGCATCATCGGGTGCTTTTTTCTGATCTTTATAACATTCAATGGTATAGGAAACTTGTACCGGGTCAATAGTCACCACGCGCGGCATATCATAAAACGGGTCAGGCCAGAAGCCAGGATAGCGGCGGTAATAACCATAGGGATAGTACATCGGGGTGGAGTAGACCACGGCCTGACGTGGGGGCTGGTTACGGTTACTCGGATCATCCAGTACTTTAAAATAGCGGAAGCCATTTTGTACCGTGGTCTGGGCGGCTTTCACCAGAGTAATTTCTTCGGCAGTCCCAAAATTCATGTTAGGACGGGCCTGAAAACTGATGCGATAGCTTTGTGCATTCAGGGGCGTATTGCTGAATTGCCCCAGTTGGTCAAAAGTCAGCGGTTTTGAAGGTGTGGTTGCACAGCCTGACAGCGCTATGGCCACGACCATACTCAAACCTATAATGCTGTTCTTCATGTTAAACCTCCATACGATTTACTGTGCGCGGGGAGGAGACACAATAAATGTTTAGAAACGACTATTCGGTTGGGTTAAAAATTCGAGCTCTTCCGCAGTTGAGCTACGTGCCAGGATGGCATTGCGGTGCGGATAGCGCCCGAAACGGTCAATAATGGCTTTATGCTGTTTTTCATAATCCAGATTCAGGGGATTATTTAAGCGTTGAAATAATTTTAACGCGAATTCGTGGATCAGTTTCGATTCACTGTGCATAAAGGGCATATATAAAAACGTACGTTGTTCTGGACTTAATTGTTTATCCAAATCCAGGCTAATGGCTTCTTGCGCCAGAGCCAAGGCTAAGGGGTCCTGGGCAAAGGCCTGAGCTTGATCCCGAAACAGGTTACGTGAGAATTGATCCAGAATAATAATTTCAGCCAGGCGGCCTTCAGCCGTTTTACGCCATGACCACAGTTCGGCTTGTGCCGCCTTTTGGTGAATGTCATAAAACTTTTGCTTGATCAGTGCATCAAAATCATCACTTTTTGCAAACCACAGCGGCTGGGTTTCCGGATTAAACCAAAAGTCCAAAACATCTGGATAATTCATAATATTTACAAATCCTTAGCACTTATTATTCAATACAAACACAAAATTCAGATGTCTTATACAGTATCTTTGTGATAAAAATTTGCCAGAAATAAAATTGACATTTTGATTGAAAACTATACAGGGTGTAATGTAGCAGCCAAAAATCACGTTATACTGATATAAACTGATGATTTTATTTTAGTAGTTTTATTTAGTAGTTATCTTCCGATAAGCGAGATTGTTAATGAGTCAACCCGAATCGACCTCTCAAGTTATGGTACCAACTTGGGTGGATTCTTCGCTGTTTAAGGGCATGTTGCGCGGTATTGAACGTGAAAGCCTGCGTATGCAAAGCAATGGCTTTTTATCCCAGGCAACACATCCTCAGGCACTTGGTTCTGCATTAACACATCCGCATATCACCACTGACTATTCCGAAGCCTTGATGGAATTTATTACTCCTCCACAAGACAGTATTGAAAAAGCACTCGATTATCTGGCCGATATTCATGCCGTTACACACCGTCATCTGGAAAATGGGGAAAAACTCTGGCCCTTGTCGATGCCCTGCATGCTGGATGATGACGAAAAAAGCATTCGTTTAGCCCAATATGGTAGTTCTAATATTGGACGATTCAAGACTTTATATCGCCGTGGTTTAGGGGTGCGTTATGGTCGCCGTATGCAAACCATTTCCGGGGTGCATTATAATTTATCTTTTCCAGATCAACTGTTTGAAGCACTGCAACAGCATGAAAGCAATGAAGATCTAAAAAGTCTCAATTTGCAGGATTATCGCAGTCACCGTTACTTTGGCTTGATCCGTAATTTCATTCGTCTAACGCCCTTGGTGATGTTCCTGTTGGGGGCTAGCCCTTCGGTCTGCCAGTGCTTTATGACCGGACGTGACCATCATCTGTTGCCTTTGTTAAAAGGTACCCTGTTCTTGCCTTATGCAACAGCACTGCGGATGGGCAATTTTGGCTATCAGAATTCTGCCCAGAAGCAATTGGGTATTCACTACAACAACCTGTCGGGTTATCTGGAGGGTTTGCAAAAAGCCGTGAAAACGCCTTATGCACCTTTTAGCCGTTTGGGGCTCAATGATGAACACGGTGAACCGATTCAAATTAATGATCATGTGTTGCAAATTGAAAATGAATACTACAGCTTAATCCGTCCGAAGCAGGTGCCTCAAGCAGGAGAAACACCATCCCAGGCACTGCAAAATCGCGGAGTCGGTTATGTGGAACTGCGTGCAGTCGATGTCAATCCATACAGTCCGATCGGAATTGATGAAAACACGGCAGCATTTCTGGAAGTCTTGGCACTGCATTGCCTGCTACAAGAGAGCCCCGATTTGCTCGATCCGGAACAGGAACAGATTGAGCGTAATCAGGCCGAAGTGGTCAATCGTGGCCGTGCACCGAATGCCGCTATTCTGGATGCGGCTGGGAAACATCCGATTGAGGATTGGGCACGTGCGCAGGTCATCAAAATGCAGCCTTGGGCTGATTTACTGGATGCGACTTATGACACCCAAATGTATTCAGCAGCCCTGGTGGTCATGCTCAATCGTATTGATGAAGTAGATGAAACCCTGTCTGCCCAGGTTATAGCCGATACTTTAGAATATGGTGGGACATGGGGTTTTGGTAGTATGATGGCGCTGCAACATGCAGCAACTTATGAACAGCACCCTTTAAGCCCGGATACGCTGGCTTATTTTGATGGTTTGGCGGGGCAGTCATTGCAACAGCAACAGCAACTGGAACAAGATACGAGCATCAGTTTTGAGCAATATCTTGCCGATTATCGATAAAAATTAAGAGGATTTGCCATGCAATGGAGTTATCGCTTCGTGAGTGGTTTTTTATTTTTAGCTAGTGTCGCGGGGATGGCATTTGCGTTGTATTTAGAGCATGGACAAGGGCTTGAGCCTTGTCCACTCTGCGTTTTTCAGCGTATAGGGCTAATTGGGCTGGGGATCATTTCCCTGATCGCTTTCCTGCATAACCCCATTTCAAATGTGTTTAAGCGTTTTTATGCTTTGTTGGGTACGCTTAGTATCCTCTGGTCCGCAGGGGTGGCTGCACGTCATGTCTGGCTGCAAAATTTGCCACCCGATCAGGTGCCGAGCTGTGGTCCAGGTTTAGATTATTGGTTGGATACTTTGCCGTTAAAGTCGGTATTTGAACAGGTGCTGAAAGGTTCGGGTGAATGTGCCAAGGTTGACTGGACTCTGTTTGGACTATCGCTTCCGGTATGGTCATTGGCCTTCTTTGCCGTACTTGCCTTGATCAGCCTGTGGCAACTATTGCGTCACTATCCAGGGATGACCAATAAAACAGCCAAGAAAAAATAAAGAGGTATATAAAAAAGCCAACCGAATGTTGTAATGCTGATCAGTTAAGGAGTTTAGAAATAAACTCCTTAACTTTTTAGTGATTCATGGCGGAGTCTTACCATTTTAAATCAAACCCTTGCAGCTCATTGGTTACTTTGGTTTCGCCCAAAGTAACCAAAGGCATTTGTCATCCGCAAAACTCGTCAGCCACTATCAACTCGTAAATTTATCGCAGAAACAATCATTTTTTAATGTAGTCCGGCCTCAAACAGTTGTGGATGACTTTCCCACATATCAAATACAGTCATGAATTTAAAAAAGAAAATACCAGTCAATTTCTTAACTGACTGGCATTAAACCGAACGTTGGCTTTTTTATTTTTTTACTTAAGTCAATGCAATACCTGATAAATCTTCCAGCTGCATGCGGTATTCATGCACTTCTTCTTTGACCTGTTCATTTTGCGGCGGATAGAACCATTTCACAATCTGTTCCGCCACACTGGAATGATAGTTAATTTCAAAATGACTTAAGCCATAAAAGATCGCTTTATGGGATTCTGGTACTTTCAGTTGAAAGCGCGGATTTGGATGTTCACCCAAAGCACTGTCTACACTGACCAGATAGTCCCCCAGCACCTTTAAGGTTCGATTCTTTTTGTTTTCATATTCAATGGTGCCGGCAACCAGGTAAGTATTAATATGTTTCGGCAGGGGAGCCGGTTTACGGTTGTCATCCATGCCGCCAATCCGGGCATGATTATGTTCCCAGTCATCATCGCGAACACTGCCATAGCGCAAATCCAGAATGCCATTGCTGCGGATATTGACAATATGTTGGATGATTTTCACAAAGGGAAAATGCCCGAGTTTGTCTTGCAGGATAAACCCGAAACGTTCCAAGACTGCACCATGATGCGGAGAACCCAGGCAGACCAGGTTCTCGGTCAGATGTATCCATTGATACATGTTCTGTTTGCCGTAAAACAGGGCACTGCGTAAGACCAGGCCGCCCATGCTGTGGCCAATTAAATCAATGCTGGTAATGCGCGGATTGCGACGAATCAAATCTTCTAGGGTATGGGAAAGACTACGGCCATTGGCCGAGATACGACGTCCGCTATTGTAGTTCAGGTACAGCATGGTGTTATTGTCACGTTGCGCCAACAATTTTTCGCCTATACCGCCATATTGCGTGTTGCTCCAGTCCAGATGGTTCATGCACAAGCCATGTACAAAAATGACCACGCGACCGGATAAATCCCCTTTTTGCAGTCCACCATAGTGGTCATACAGCACCATCGGCAGTGCCATCGGGTTCTGATATTTTAATAAATAATCACCCAGCACCCCGTTGAGTACCCCGACCAGAAAATGCAGCGTTGGTGTTAGCGGCTTGTCATGTAATTTTGGATATTTTTCAATAATTTGACGTAAACCTGGTGCCAAAAGATACGATCCGTAATTAAGCAGGGTATCGTAGGACAACTGATACAGTTTTTCGATATAAGGAATTTTTTGCAATTTTTTCGAGCGTTGTTCACTCATGCCAAACAGGCTAATTAAAATTTCACGTTGAATCGCCTGGATCAGCTCCTGCATGACGTCGTTTAGACGAGTCGTCACCAATTGTGCGAGACCTTCCAATACATCAGCTTGACTGGGCGGTGTACGGTCCCATCTACAATAGGTTTCATGTAATGGGGTTAAACTCGGCATTTGATCCTGTCCTTTCTGTGACCATGTTTCCCATACTCTTTATTTTTTCTTGGGATCACGGTATAAACTCTTAGCTTTTCATTTTATATCGTTCATCTGGAACAGCTTTTACAATAACGATGATTGAGCTTCAGTATTAATTTTTTTGTCTGACAATTTCGGTTATATCTAGATAAAAACAGATGGGTAGCTAAAACTCAGGTATAAAATAAATCTAGTTTAAATTTGGCAATGATGCAATAAAAAACTATGAACATCATTTATTTACATGGATTTCAAAGCAGTGCTTTATCCATAAAAGGCCAGCAAATTAAAGACTACTGTCAGCAGCAGGGCAATGTTCAGGTGCATCTGCCGGATCTCAACATGCCGCCCGAGCAGACAATGGCGCATCTAGCTGCCATGATTGAGAATCTTGACCAGGTCGTGCTGGTGGGGAGCAGTCTAGGCGGCTTTTATGCGACACAGCTGGTCGCAAAGTATGGCGTGCCGGCTGTTTTAATTAATCCTGCTATGCGACCATGGCAACTATTTCGTGACTTATTTGGCAGTGATCAGATTCCCTATGTGGTGAATGCTGAATGGACGCTGGATCATACCCATCTGGATCAGCTTGAGCAGATGGCGGTGCCATTTGTGCAAGATGCGGACAAAATTTTAGTGTTATTACAACAAGGGGACGAAGTTTTGGATTATCGTGAAGCACAGCGCTATTATAGCAATGCTTCACATCAGTCCATGCTGATTACCGAAGCAAATGGCAACCATGCGATGGAAAATTTCGCAGACAAAATACCGATGGCCTTACAGTTTTTATCGGATTGTATAAATTAAGGAAACAGTACAACGTGTCTCAATATACGGCTCAATCACTTGAAGTTTTATCTGGTTTAGATCCGGTACGCCGTCGTCCGGGTATGTATACCGATACCACTCGTCCAAACCATTTGGCGCAGGAAGTTATTGATAACGCTGTGGATGAGGCACTTGCCGGACATGCCAATAAAATTACTGTCACAGTGTATAAAGACGGTTCGCTGTCGGTTGAAGACAATGGCCGGGGGATGCCGGTGGATATCCATCCGGAATATGGCCAGAGCGGGATTGAAATTATTCTGACCAAGCTGCATGCCGGGGGTAAATTCAGTACCGATAACTACCAGTTTTCCGGTGGTTTGCATGGAGTAGGGATTTCCGTGGTCAATGCCCTATCTGACCGGGTGGAAGTGGAAGTTCAGCGTCAGGGCAACCTGTATAAAATGGCCTTTGAACATGGTGAACCAGTTGCGCCGCTGGAAGTGCTGCAAGGCAAGGCACCGAAACGTGCGACCGGTACCACAGTACATTTCTGGCCGGAAGCCAAATATTTTGATTCGCCCAAGTTTGCCCTCAAGGCTTTAAAACATAATTTAAAAGCCAAAGCCGTTTTAGCGGCAGGTTTGGAAATCAATTATGTAGACCAGATCAATGATGAAAAGATCAGCTGGCAGTTCGAAAATGGTCTGGTTGACTACTTAATGGATGAGCTGGAAGATCGTGAAATCATTCCGAGTCCAGCTTTTGTGGCTAGTGGTGAGGCTGAACGTGCCAGTGCCGAATTTGCGATTTGCTGGAATGCTGAAGGTGGCGAACAAATTCAGGAAAGCTATGTCAACCTGATTCCAACTGCGCAGGGCGGTACCCATGTCAATGGTCTGCGTTCAGGGGTCACCGATGCCATGCGTGAGTTCTGTGAACTGCGTAACCTGTTGCCGCGTAATTTAAAATTGTCTGCCGAAGATGTCTGGGATGGGGTGAACTACATTCTGTCGTTAAAATTTCAGGAACCACAATTTTCCGGTCAAACCAAAGAGCGCCTGTCGAGCCGTGAAGCCTCAGGCATTGTGCTGAATATCGCCAAAGATGCTTTTGCACTGTGGCTCAACCAGAATTCAGACATTGCCATGCAGCTGGCCGAATTGGCGATTGCCAAGGCGGGTCGCCGTTTAAAAGCGGCAAAAAAAGTTGAACGTAAGAAGATTGTTTCCGGACCTGCACTCCCGGGTAAATTGGCCGACTGTGTAGGACATACCCTGGAAGAATCGGAACTGTTTATTGTGGAAGGGGATTCTGCGGGTGGTTCTGCCAAGCAGGCACGTGACAAGAATTTCCAGGCAATCATGCCAATTCGCGGGAAAATCTTAAATACTTGGGAAGTCTCTTCTGATGAAGTTCTGGGTTCTCAGGAGGTGCATGATATTGCCATTGCGATTGGAGTCGATCCGGGCAGTGATGACCTGTCCGAACTTCGCTACGGTAAAATCTGTATTCTGGCCGATGCCGATTCAGATGGTCTGCATATCGCGACCCTGCTCTGTGCCTTGTTTGTGAAACACTTCCCAACCATGGTGGAGGAAGGGCATTTGTTTGTGGCCATGCCGCCCTTATTCCGTATTGATGATGGTAAGGATGTGCACTATGCGCTGGATGAAGACGAGCTGGAAAGCATTCTGAAAAAATGCAAAAGCAAGAATCCGCAAATCACCCGATTCAAAGGTCTGGGTGAAATGAATGCCAGTCAGTTAAGGGAAACCACGATGGATCCGAATACCCGTCGTCTGGTACAGCTAGATCTGGATGATGCACATTTTACCGCCGGTCTGCTGGATAAATTACTTGCAAAAAAACGCTCATCGGACCGTAAACACTGGTTAGAACAGAAAGGTAATCTTGCTGATCTGGTGGTTTAAGTTCGAGTTATTGCCAAATTAAAAAATCCTGCATCTGCGGGCTTTTTTATAGGTTTAAATTGAGTTGCATTAACACCAGATCACGCCATTTCCCAAATTTTTGTCCAACTTCTGGCATATAACCTGTCTGCTTAAAACCTAATTTTTCATGTAACACAATTGATGCTTGATTTTCATGATCAATCGCAGCAACCATCACATGAATATAATTTTGCCGTGCATGTTCAATCAGTTTCAGCATTAAGGCTTTTCCCAAACCTTGTCCGATAAAGTCCGGATGAATAAAGACCGAATGTTCCACTGTATGTTTAAACCCGCTAATTTGGCGGAAAGAAGAATAATCGGCATAGCCGGCGATGTGTTTAGTCTCTGAATGTTCAGCGACAAACAAAGGAAATAGTTGTTCAGTAAGGCTTTTAAACCAGTTCTGAAAATCCTCAATAGACTTTGGTGTGCTATTCCAGGTCGCAGTACCATTTAAAATTTCAGCATTATAAATTTTCAGGATGTGTTCTAGATCTTGTACTTGAGCGGGACGAATCAGAAAACCCATGAGCATATGCCGAACGACTAAATAGACTATGGATTTTAGAAATAAACCTGATTTTCAGCAATAAAAAAAGCAAGACCGAAGCCTTGCTTTTTTAACGTTCAAAACGTGGTGCTTAGAAGTGGTATTTGACCAAAGCACTGACGTCGTTTTGATCAACGCCTTGAATACCAAATTTGTTGTTCCAAACTGAGTGTTCGATACCCACATATAATTTGGTTTTAGGTGAAATATGCTTACCTACATTCCATTTGTACTGGCTGGTCCAGTTCAGCTCGCTTGCTTGAGCGCCTTTTTCAGCTGTTGACCAATCCAGGAAGGCATCTACCAGGAAATCTTCAGAACCCAATTTAAACGGAACTGCATAAGTGATCGTCATTTGATAATCATCTTTAGTTTTGTCGTTATCCGCTTTATAGAAGTTCACATTGGCATACTGGGTGTATGGAATATCTAAAGCGAAACCAATACCGTACAAGAAGTTATTAAACTCTTGGTTTTGGTCATATCCTGCATTGTGTTCCCAAGTTGTCGCAATAAGGACATCTTTAATTGGACCAAAAGAAAGATCTTTTCCAGATACTTCGCCTAAGCTTAAACGTGGCGCTAACTCGAAATATGTATTTTGTTCATCATTGCCATCCAATTGATGGTCAACAAAGAAAAATACATCCGAGTATTTAAGTTTAGCTGCATATTCTGCAGTCACGGTCGTACGGTCTTCAGTACCCACTTCATAGTTTTCACCATAAAGACCAGTTACGCTGAAGTCTTGCCATACCACTGGCGAAGCCTGTGTAAGCGCAGCTGTTGAAGCCAATGCACATGTAGCAAAAAATTGTGTAAGTTTCATTAAAAATATCTCCCCCGAGAAGCAAGCAAAGCATACAGATTCTTTAGCAAAAATAAAGCCAAAATTGATCAATGGTTAAAAAAATAGTCTGCTTTTCTCAGAGTGCTCCTGATTAAAATCAAGACACCACTTTGATACCTAAAAATACATGTTGATAAAAAAAGTAAGGCAGTTTGAAGAAGGCATTTTATCCGCAAAGAAATAATATGATATTTATCAAATTATTTAGAGGGAAAGTCAAATTCCTTATACGTTATAGGGTATTTAAAAAAAATATCAAAATACTACTTGCATAAGCTTCACCTAGACCCTTATATTCAAAGCATAAGGACACGAATCTGCAGAGTTAAAAGTGTTCATCATTCAATGTGGAGGAACTCGTTCCAAACTAGGTTGAAGATGCACAGCGCTGTTGTTAACAGCAAGGTGAAACGTGCCAAGATAAGAAGTTTTGCACAAAAAAAGATTTGATGAATAAAGAGGATGAAATTATATGAACATTGAAATTCGTACCGATAAAAACATCCAAAATAGTGATCGTTTAATTACTTATGTTCGTGCAGAACTGAATGCTGAATTCCAACGTTATAGCGAACGTATTACCCATTTCTCGGTTCATTTTAGCGATGAAAATGGTCCAAAAGGTGGTGCAGATGATATTCACTGCATGATCGAAGCACGCCCGGCAGGTTTGAAACCGGTAGTGGTGAACCATCATGGTCATAATATCGATACTGCCATACATGGAGCCATTGACCGCTTAAAACGCAGTTTGGAACATCTATTTGAGAAAATAGATGACCCTCGTGCCGCAGTGCCGGTACTTGCTGAAACTGCAGAAGCCAGTGATGTGGACGATGTAAATGATTAAGCAACATCTTGCTTAAAGAAAAAAGCTCTTCGGAGCTTTTTTTATGGGCGTTTTAATACGCTATTTGGGACAGGGCAACAGAAATAAAAAATATACTCCTTATACATTTAGCTAAAACAAATGACAGTTTATTCGGCATAATAGTTAAAAAATGATTGAAGAGTATTTTCTCCATGTTAACAGCACAACAACAAGTCTTTGTACAGGCAATAGAAGAGCTGGATCTTGCTCAGGTACAACGTCTTTTGGCAGAAGGTCTCGATCCGAATTTTATTGATCTGGAAAAAGGTCCGGCCATTTCTGTCTGGTCCGATGGTTTGTTCAAATGGTGGGAGCATATTTGCGAAGCTTATGAAGCCGGTTCACCTTTATCTGAACAAGAAAAACAGCAGAATCTGGCAGTTCATCTTGAAATTTTAGAGGCGCTTATTCAAGCCAAAGTCAATTTACATTTATGGGATGCCGAAGAACTGTATGGTCCATTATGGGATGCTGCCAGCTCCGCCTGCGTGCCTGCAGTGCAACGTTTACTGGATGAAAAAGTAGATCCTAATACCAAAGATGAAGATGGTCAGACCATATTATCCTCGATTAGTGATTTATTCTTTGATTGTGACTTTGACGAAATCAACTGGTCAGAAGCATTGGCCGAAGAAAAGCAAACTTTAGAGTTGCTCCGTAGTTATGGGGCTAAAATGACTAAAGAATTAACATAATTAGTGAGACAACCATGTCAGTCGTAAAAACAGTAAGTTTCATTTTTGCAGCGGGTTTCAGTATCAATGCGATGGCTGCCGATTTTTCTTTTGACCGTCCAGGTGCGGGAATCGGCACTGGCATTACGCCCGTCGGTCAGCTGGCATGGGAACAAGGCTTACCTAGCCTCAGCTATTCAGAAAGTAGAGATGAAACCGGAATTAAAGTTAAAAACACCACTTTAAATGCCGACATGTTGTTACGTACCGGTTTAGCTCAAGATCTTGAATTGCAGTTGGGCTGGCAAGGTCCATCCTGGTCAAAAACCAAAGCAGCGGGTCAGTCTGTTGAAGAAGACGGTTTGGGCGATGTCAGCATTGGGGTGAAAAAGGCTATTAATCTGGATGATGAAAAGCTTTCTATGGCCATTTTAGCTGAAGCGATTCTTGCGACCGGCAATGATGCGTTTAGCAATCAAGATGATATCTACAGTCTGACTTCGGCTGTGGCGTATAATTATAGTGATGTAATTCGTACTTCCATCACCATGCGTTATGAAGCACAAAACAGCAATTGGGCTGTGACTGCAATCCCGAACATTGAATATAAAATTACCGATAAATTGTCCGGTTTTTCTGAACTGGTCTATCGTAAAGCTGAAAGTCAAGACTATGAATATGCACTGGGTTCAGGACTCATTTATGCACTGAATGAGCGTGTGCAAATGGATGCCAGTATTGGTGTGGACTTAAATGGTCGAGATAAAAGCTATCAATCAGGTTTGGGTGTTGCATTCCTATTTTAATTAAAAAAAATAAACTGATATGAAAAAGCATCTTCAAGACATGAGTTTGTGGTTTCGGTTCGCTATATGCGGATTGATCGGTAGTGTGATTGTATTGTGCTCCATGACACTGCAGGCGCAAGAGCAATTGCTTGCACCCGAGGATGCTTTTTCTTTTAGTGTTGAATCCAGTAGCACACATGAAGCCCAACTCAACTGGACGATTCCAGATCGCTATTATTTATATCAGCATAAATTTGAAGTCCGGCAAGGGACGCAAAAGCTGGCTTTAAAATTGCCGCCAGCAACCGATTTGCATGATGAAAATTATGGCCATACCCAGGTCTATTTTCACAAGGTCCAATTCACGGTTCCCACCGAAGCCTCAAAAACCTATCAGGTGACGTGGCAGGGCTGTGCCCAGGACCGGATTTGCTATCCACCGCAAACCATTGAGTTTCAGACCGATATTGACGGTTTGGTGCTGTTACAAAATCAGGCCAGAGCAAGCAAGCGTCTGCTGGATCTTTCAACATCTTCAAACAGTTCTGTAACTGGTCAAAACACTTTGAGTGCTGAACAGAATAGCATTCAACCGACAGCAAAGCCCGTCATACGCGATACTGCAAAAGATCAAATGTGGTCGGAAACACTGGCTGAAAGCTCTTTGCTGTATGGCTTATTGCTGTTTTTCGGTTTAGGCATCTTGTTGGCCTTTACGCCATGTTCATTACCGATGCTGCCGATTTTAACTTCGCTGATTGTCCGCGACAGTAAAGGGCTGAAAGCCTGGATGATTGCTCTGGTGTTTGTCTGCAGTATGGCCATGGTCTATGCGGTTTTAGGCTTAATTGCTTCATCTGCTGGTTTGAATTTTCAGCGCTGGTTACAGCAGCCTTCCACCCTGATTGCTTTTAGTGCGTTATTTGTTTTATTTGCACTAAATTTATTCGGTTTATTTGAAATTAAATTGCCCCAAGCTTTGGTCAACCGCCTCGATCAGGCCCAGTCGCTACAAAAAGGTGGCAGCCTGATTGGGGCAGGTGTCATGGGGATGATCTCGGCACTGCTGGTTGGACCCTGCATGACCGCACCTCTAGCCGGGGCACTGTTATTTATTTCCCAGAACCAAAGCCAGTGGCAGGGAGCACTCTTGCTGTTCACCTTGGGTTTTGGCATGGGAACGCCCTTGCTTCTGGCCAGTGTACTGGGTTCCAGGGTGTTGCCTAAAGCAGGGTTGTGGATGCACCAGATTAAGGTGCTGTTTGCCTTTATCATGCTAGCCTTGGCCCTATATTTTATTCGTCCGCTTATTTCTGAGGCCTGGCTGCAATGGGCAGGCTTAGGTTTAGGCATTGCTTTTATTGCGTATATCCTTTTTCGCATTCGGCAACAGACCCCGCTGAGGGCTTTATATGTACTGGTATTACTCGTGGTGATGCCTTATCTGGCTTATACTCAATATCAACACAGCCAGCGGTTTTTTATCGGGCAAAGCACGACCCAGGCCACTTGGCATGTGGCAAAAACAGCGAATGAATTTCAACAGCTCTTAAGTAGTGTGCCCTCCAATCAGCCGATTATTATTGATGTGTATGCAGACTGGTGTGTGGCCTGTCAGCCCATTGAACATCAGGTGCTAAAATCGGCTCAAGTCCAACAAGCACTTGCGCCGTATTTTCTGATTAAACTGGATTTGAGTAACTATGATGCAACGCATCAGGCCTTATTGAATCAATGGGATATTTTAGGGCCGCCCACCTATTTATTCTTGGATGCTAAGCAGCAGGAAATTCGTGGTTTACGTCTAACCGGTGCTTTTAGCGAGGCTGAATTACTGAAACAGCTCGATTTGTTTCAACAGCATATAGGACCATAATGTGATGTATCAGCTCTATATAGCCAATAAAAATTATTCCAGCTGGTCAATGCGCCCGTGGCTGGTGTTACAGGCTTTTCAGTTGCCTTTTCAGGAATTCATGATTCGGTTTCCCGCAGAACGCAACACGGGCACATTCAAGCAGGATGTATTGGCCATTAACCCCAATGGGAAAGTCCCGGTATTGATCGATCATGACTTGATGCTGTGGGATTCGCTGGCGATTTGTGAATATCTGGCCGAACGGAACCCCAATCAGCATTTGTGGCCACAAGATGTCAAGCAGCGTGCACATGCACGTTGTATTGTGGCGGAAATGCATAGCGGATTTCCCGGTTTGCGCAATGCCTGCGGCATGAATATCCGGGCCCATTTAGCCGATGTGGGTAAGCGTTTATGGCAGGACAATGCCGAGCTTAGGCAAGATGTGGCACGGATCGAACAGATCTGGTCAGAACGTCCAGAGGTGAACGGTTTTTTATGTGGTGAATTTTCAATTGCCGATGCATTTTATGCCCCGGTGGTGACGCGGCTTATGACCTATGCCTTACCGGTCAGTGAGTCGACACAGCAGTATATGCACACCATGCTGCAACATCCGGCCATGAAACTGTGGATGGAAGGCGCGTTGCAAGAACAAGCTTGGGTGAATTATTTAGAGTCGTATCAACAGCAGCCACTTTAGCAGGGCTTGGGCTCAGTAAACAACTCTGCCTGATAACACTTGACCTGATTGCGTCCGCAGCCTTTGGCTGCATACAGTGCCTTGTCTGCCTGGCTGAGCAATTGTTGCGAATTGAGTGAGGGACTGGATAGCGCAATGCCAAAACTTGCGGTGATCGGAATAGTTTCTCCCGAATCACTGCATAAATGAAGCTGTTGAATGGCCTGACGACACCGTTCAGCAATAATTTGTGCCTGTTGCAAAGAAGAATGATTTAAAATCAGAAGAAATTCTTCTCCGCCAAAACGGCCCAACATATCCCTATCTCGAATGATTTGGGAGAGTGCTTGACTGACCTGAATCAGGGTTTCATCGCCTTTATCATGCCCGTATTGGTCATTAATGCGCTTGAAATGATCCAGATCAATTAACACCAGTGCATAAGATTCATTGGGCTTGCGTTCCAGTTTTTCCAGACAATTGTTGATGCTGCGCCGGTTAAGAGTATTGGTCAGTGGGTCAACCTGACTTAAATGCTGAATCAGTTTTTCTCGATGCCGCCACTGGCTAAGTAAAATTTCAAATAAAATCAAACAAGTAATAAGAATTGGCACAATGAAATACATCATTGTCAGCACCCAAAACATATTCTGATAGGGTTGGGTGTGAAGATTAAACAACGGACCGTAGCTGATTTGACCTTGCAAGCCTAAATACCCGCAAACCAGTAAAAATAATGTGGCCGGGATGAGCGCGCAATAAACGATTTTACGCTTAAACAGCACCAGGCCCACCGTGAGCAGAGACATGTAAGTGATCATGGTGGCCGGACTGAGTACGCCGATCACATAACCATCACGACATAAAGACATGACCAAAATCCCCACGGATACATAGGGTAGGCATTGCTGTACCCAGGCTTTTTTACGCCATGCTGAACATGGGTAAATCAGCGCAATAAAGACCGTTAAAATCAGGATATTCATTTCCAGCTGTAGTTTGAGCAAGGGTAAATTTACCCAAGGCCAGACTTCAGGAGATAAAAGCACAAAAACTTTCCAGATAATCCAGATCATATGCACTGAACTTCCTAAAATCAGCATCAAAATGCATTTATTCAGGACACTCCAGTTCATTACACCCCCATCTTCTAACAGGTATTTCACAATTTTTTCTTTGAATGAGAAGGCATGATTTGGTGAAAAGATTGGCTTCATTCGATAGATATAATCCTTGGTTGTTTAAATCATAAATTAATGTGAAATAAGTAGATTTATTTTTAATAATTCACAACATAGCACGTTTTTTTAGTAATGGTAATGGTTGTTTTTTGTACTTTTTGGTCTAAAAAGTACTTTTAGCTGAATTATTGTTGTATTAAATATGGAACGTTGTGTTGTATATAAATGTATTATTCTATTTTTAGTGGTCGATTAAAATGCCTACATTGAATAAATAAAGATGAAGGTAACAGCCATGAAAGTTTTACATATCGATTCCAGTATTTTAGGTGATGCTTCTGTTTCACGCCAATTGAGTCAGGCGATTGTCACTCAGTTGCAAGCCAAGCATGCAGATGCGACCGTAGAATATCTGGATTTGGCACAACAGCCCATTCCACATTTAACCGCTGAAATTTTGATGGGGCAAGATGCTGAACAGGCAGCCTTAGGCGAAAAAATTATTCAGCAATATCTGGATGCCGACGTGGTTGTGGTGGGTGCAGCAATGTATAACTTTGGCTTGCCGTCTACGCTAAAAGCCTGGATTGACCGGATCAGTGTGGCCGGTAAAACCTTTAAATATACTGAAAATGGTCCTGTTGGTTTGGCTGGCGAGAAAAAAGCCTATATCGCCAGCAGTCGTGGCGGCGTGTATGGTGAAAATAGCCCGGCAGATTTTCAGGAAGGTTTTTTGAAAACTGTATTTAATTTCACCGGTGTGAACGATGTCGAAATTATTCGTGCAGAAGGCGTCAATATGGGTGCAGAGTCAAAAGATCAGGCAATTGCCAGCGCTTTAGCTCAGGTGCAAAGCCTGTAATGTGAAATCATCCTATCCATGATTCCTCTTGGGTCAGCTTCGGCTGACCTTTTTTATGGAATATGCTTCATCGCTGATTAAATTTAGCTTTGATCCAATCCATGGGCAAATTCAGCCAGATCGGCCAGTGCCTGTTTGGCTTCATCAAACCACGCATGGAACATCTGAAAATTGTGCCACATGCCGGTATAAAGTTTAAAAGTCACTTGAACATTGGCCTGTTCTGCTTTTTCTTTAAAGCGCTGTGCATCATCTAGCAGAATTTCTTTCGATCCTACTTGTACCAGTGTAGGAGGTAATCCGGTTAAATCTGCAAACAGGGGAGAAATTGAGGGATGTGATTTATCCATCGATTTAGGGACGTAATAATCAATTCCGGTTTCTAAGGTTTCAATGGACAATAAGGCATCGTGTTTCTGGTTATAGCGTAAGGATTCGCTGGTGAGGGTTAAATCTAAAAAGGGTGACAACAGCATCAGACCGCTGACCTGAGGTAGCTGTTCATCACGAATTTTAAGTGCCAAGGCCAAAGCCAGATTGGCACCACAGGAATCCCCAGACAAAATAATATCCTTGGCTTGTATGCCTTGGTCGAGCAAAATATTGTAAACATCAAACAGCGCATCCAGAGCTTCAGGAAAAGGCTGTTCAGGCGCGAGAGGATAATCTACGTGCAGCGCTTGCATTTGAGTCCGTGCCACCATGTCGGATACAAATGCCCGATGGGTATTTAAGGATCCTAAAAAGAATGCACCGCCGTGAATATGTAAAATAAGCTGTGTGGCCTCATTGTGCGGTTTGATTTCTTCAGCACGTAAACCGGCAAGACGGATTGGGCGAATACTGACATTTTTATTCTGCGGAAATAGACGGCACATTTGTTCAATGACAAAGCGTGCTGAATTTGGAGGTAAGTTAAACTGGCTCGGCAGACGGATGGTGGTTTTTAAAAAACTTTCTGTAATTAATTGTTTCCATAACGGATTTATCTTCATGTTTTTTCCATCTTGTTATATCTTTTGGGGGATAACTGGTTGTTTACCAATTCAAGTTACAAGATTACACTAAACGGTCACACGGAAGAATTGCAAATATGTTGTGACTTTTTAATACTAAGGCCGTCTACACTAGACTAGGAAACGAAAAAAAATGAAAAGAATTGCTCTTGCATTAGGATTGCTCGGATTAACAGCTTTGGCAAATGCTGCTGATCCTTTAAATGGAACAGTTTGGAAAACGATTGACGATAAAACAAAACAACCCAAAGCAATCGTAAAATTTACTGAACAAAAAAATGGCACATTGTCTGCGAGTATTCAAAAAGTTTTGACACCAGGCGAAGAACAGGCATGTAAAAAATGTGAAGGTCCATATCATAATAAATCTTTAAAAGGTTTAAAGATTGTTCACGGTCTTAAAAATGTCGGTGGTACAAGTTATGAAGAGGGTACTATCCTTGACCCTTCTTCAGGCAAAACCTACAAACTCAAAGGTGAACTGGCAAATGGCGGTAAAACGCTCGAATTACGCGGTTTTATTGGCGTATCTGTTTTAGGCCGTAACCAAACCTGGATTCGCGCGAACTAAGTCTACCGAGCCAAATGGATTAAACGAAAAAGCCTGAAATTGTCAGGCTTTTTTAATATGGATGGTGCAGGCTGCTTACTTTAATGCCCGATAGGCTTCTTCATCAAAGCCGACGATATAACCAGAAGCAGTTTCAAGCACAGGACGTTTGATTAAGCTGTTATGGCGGGTGAGCGCTTCAATGAGATTTTCTTCACTGCTTAAAGCCGTTTGTTGTTCCGCTTCGCTCAGTTTGCGCCAAGTGGTGCCTTTTTTATTCAGGATGACTTCCTGACCTTTGTTATCCAGCCATATTTTTACCGTTTCAGCAGCAATGCCTTGTTTCTTGTAATCGTGAAACTCATAGGCAAGACCGAGTTGATTAAGCAGGTCAAAGGCTTTTTTCATTGAATTACAGTTTTTGATACCATAAATCTTCAGCATAGGTGAATTATTCCATTTTCTATTCTTCAATAGCGTAACGAAAATCCTTCAGAAGCTCTAGAGTGAATTAAATGATTAAAATTAAAAAATTCAGCTGTCATTAAACTGACATTTAGATTTGTAATTATAAAGCTATAAATAAGAACCATATGATTATTCTAAATATATAGAAAAAAAATATAGAAATAGAAAAGAAAAAATAAAGATAACGAATAGAGAAAACCCGCATTCAATCATCCTGATTATGCGGGTCTCATTTCAACGTCCATTGTCACATCCTTGCAAAATAAGCTACCGAAGTGCTTTATTCTGTTTCATCCTACGGCGTCCTATCCCTTTTCAGTCATCCTGACTTGTCCCTGTGCCGTGCGACAATAATGCACTTAAAAGATCTATATAAAAAGCAACAAATTCGACATCTTTTGTAATCTATATGCCTGTATTGAGTGAACAATGGTTCACTCAATACGCATTATGGACTATATTTTATAATCAATAATCACTGGTGCATGGTCGCTAAACCAGGTTTCCTTATACACCCAGGCATTGACAGTGCGGGCTTTCCAGTCTGGTGAGCAGGCTTGGTAGTCAATGCGCCACCCGACGTTTTTAGCACGTGCCTGTCCGCGATTAGACCACCATGAATAAAGTTCGGCTTCCTTGCGCACTTCACGGAAAGTATCGACATAACCCAGATCATCATAAATATGATCGAGCCAGGCGCGTTCATGTGGTAGGCAGCCTGAAGATTTCTGGTTGCCCGACCAGTTTTTAATATCAATGCGTTTATGCACAATGTTGTAGTCACCACAGACAATGACTGATTTATCTTCATCCCGCCATTGTTTTAAGATGTCTTGATACTGATCCAAAAAGTGATCTTTACGGGCCTGAGCTTCTTCGCCAGATGAGCCTGAAGGCAAATACAGCGAACAGATGTATACAGGCTTGTCTAAACCGAGATCAAATTCGGCAGTGATAAAACGCCCTTGAGAGTCGGCCAGTTCAAAGCCTAAACCATCTTTTACGGAGACAAAAGGTAGGCGACTATAAATGGCGGTACCGGCATAGCCTGCACGTTCTGCCGGGAACAGGTGCGTGTACCAGCCTTCAGGTCTAAATTTTTCAGTCCACTGCGCATGGGTGATCCGACTTTCCTGCATACAAATGACATCGGCATCTGACTGTTCCAGCCATTCCAGCAAGCCTTTGGTCACTGCTGAACGCAAGCCATTTACGTTAATTGAAACGACTCTTAGAATTTTTTGATCACTTGGATAGCTACTCTTTGGTATCATGCGCAAGTCTTACCTCTATTTCTGAATTTTGGAGCACCTCATGACGTCGCAAGCGACTTTTAACCCTCAAGCTTTTATCGAACTTGCATTATCACGTGGTGTGCTTAAATTTGGTGAGTTTACTTTAAAATCGGGTCGTGTGAGTCCTTATTTTTTTAATGCAGGTTTGCTCAATGATGGCGAGGCGTTAACGCTACTGGCTTCAGGCTATGCAGACAAATTAACGGCATGTGACAATGTCGAAGTGATTTTTGGCCCGGCTTATAAGGGGATTCCATTTGTTGCTGCGACTGCCGTGGCATTGTCACAAAATCATGGTGTAAGTGTACCTTGGGGCTTTAACCGTAAAGAAGCCAAGGATCACGGTGAAGGCGGGGTGCTGGTTGGCGCATCGGTTGAAGGCAAAAAAGTCTGGATTATTGATGATGTCATTACTGCAGGTACAGCCATTCGTGAAGTGGTCACCATTCTTAAAAATGCTGGTGCGCAAATTGCCGGAGTATTGGTGGCTTTAGACCGTCAGGAAAAAGGACAGGGCGAATTGTCTGCCATTCAGGAAGTTCAAAAAGAACTGGAAATTCCAGTTCATGCCTTGATTACCATGAAAGATTTGATGGATTTCTTGGAAGCTAAAGGCGAAAAAGACGCTTTAGCGAAAATGGAAGCCTATCGTGTGAAATACGGCATCTGATCGGTCAATGGTTAAAAAGGGAAGCCATGTGCCACTGCTGTCCCACAAATATCACAAGAAGAACCTCAATTGAGGTTCTTCTTGTTTTCGCCATTTTTTATCAGGCACAAAGAGTGACCTTAAAAGTTTCCTTTCAAATAAATTGACCTGAATAATTCGCAGTAAACGCTGAACACTCCATTCTTCTTGTGCCATGTGTTTAGCGAAGTTCACCAGCAAATAGGCGATTAATGCAATCCATATTTGCGTTTGTATCGCATTGCGGCTTCGACCTAGAAATGACTTCAGTTTTAAATTCTGCTTGATGGCTTTAAAGAATAACTCAATCTTCCAGCGGTCTTTATAAATTGCAGCAATGGTGGATGCTGCCAGATGAAAGTTGTTGCTCAGAAATTCGAATGTTCTTTTCTTATCTGTATCATAAAACTCTATACGTTTTAATAATTTAGGTGCGCCTCTTTTCTTGGCATGTGCACTGCTCAATTCAATACATTCATCCGCAATAATCCCTTTAGTCGCTAATACGCTGCGGCTTGATTTAACTTGATAAACTGTCTTTGGGCGTAGCCGAGTTACGAAGCTGACTTTATGATGTGTCAACTGAGCAAACCATTGATAATCAACATATCCTTTATCAAAGACGATAATGCTGCCAGCAGGAAATTTAAATGCTCTGCCTTGCACCATATCATTTTCAATACCATCCCCAAGCGCTACAAATTCAGAAATGGTATTGCTGTGATTTAAGCCAACACTGAGTTTAATACTGGCTTTGGATTCATGCACTTTTGCCCATTCGCACAATGACAGTGAAAGATCAATATGACTGGCATCTAGTGAATACAGCGGATTCTTGAATCTAAATTTATGTGCAGTTTTAGAGTTTTCACAGTGCTGAAGCAGCTGCGTGAACAATTGCTGATACAGGCTGGCGGGCTGTTCTTCATTGAGTCTTGCTAAGGTGCTTCGCGCAATTCTTTTCGCGCCAAGATGATAGAGCTTTTCCTGCTGGGATTCGAGATTGGATTGAATGTCTCTTAAGCTTTGCCGACAAGAAAGTTGGGACATCAATATGGCAACAAACTGATCCCAGCGGGTGGCTGATCTTAATTTTTGCCCAGAGTGGGACAGTAGTGAGCCATGTGCTTCCTTTTTTGTCATTCTTAAGAAAATGAGAGATGACTTAAAAAAATCGACTAAAAAAGTACTCAGGCCTTAAACAAAGCTCTCGCCATATTCATCTTTTGTTTGTTTTTAGGCTGAAAGAAGACGCCAATACATGCTATTGAAGTTGAGCACCGTTTTAATCTATAACCCTCTAAACCGGTATTTATTCAGGGCTAAGACTAGAAGATTTAAGAGAGACTTGCCCCTTTTGCTCAGGCTCCGTATACGGATAGCTCTTAAAATTTTGCGACAAAGAAAACCCGATTTTTCAGAGTAAAATTCCACTTTAAATTTATTCTGTATAAAAATATCTAATAAATTCATGATTAGTTAATAAATTATACAAAATGCATATTGTAAGTTAGTAAAAATAGATTATTTTTCATTTTATTTTATAAGGTACTGTGATTTTATACCCTAAAGGTATAAAATTTTTATAGATAAAAATGCTAAATTAAACAGTATTTTATTTTTAATCATAAATATAAAAAGACTATAAATTAAATTATAACTTATTTTTTGAGAATAAAAGTGTAAAAAATGGAGGATTTTTCCAAAATAAATTACTGTAAACTTTGTCACATTTTTACACATTTTCAGAAATAAAATGGTATTTTTTGTGATAGATCATTTAACCATTAAAATGATTTAATCGGCTTGCATAATAACAATAGATAAATATAAAAGGGATTTTCATTTAAACTTTGGCTCTCTAATTCTTTTTATAAAAAAAGAGGCTCACAGAAGCGAAAAAGAATTAGAGAGTTAATATTACTTGAGAGTGAGTAGAAAACCTTAATACCAGATATTGAATTGATAAAAATGTAACCTAAAACTAAAGAAGCTAAAATACAATGCGTCTTTAAAATAATTTTAATGGTCTTAATATATTAAAAAGGTGAGATTATGGCAAAAAAGTACAATAAATTTTTATCTGGATCTGCAGATTTTAATTTAGAAAATTCTCTGTATCACTGGATTACTCAAGTACATGCTCAATATATACAAAATGTTGATCATGCATTAAAGAAATATGGTTTAGATAATTCGCGCCGTCGTATCTTGCTGGCATTACAATCCAAAAATAAGGCTAGCGTATCTGATCTGTCGGAAATGTTGATTTCTAAAATGTCAACCACCACCAAAGTGGTCTATCGCTTAAAAGAAGAAGGATTAGTAAATACTTATTGTTGTGAAGATGATGCTCGAATTACGCGAGTATTATTAACAGATAAAGGACAACAAATGATTCAAAAAATTAATGATCTCAGCCTGGTCGTATTAGAACAATCTTTTGATGGCTTAACACCGCTACAAATTGAAAAAATGCTGGATAACCTGAAACATATTTTTAAAAATCTTGCCCCTTAAAATAAATTAAAGTGCATAGCTATTTAAATAAAATGTTCATGATTTTTTATTGTGAGAATAAAGAGGATTTGTTTTATATTAGAAATAAGTTAATGGTCATAATTTTAATAAAAATTATGAAAGATTATGTTTTTTTAAGGCTAATAAGGTAATTTTTTTGTTAAATAAAAATTAAACTGGTTGGGGTGAATATGATTGATGAAAATTTTATTTTTAAATATTTTGATTTAAATTATCTGTACTTTATTATTTAAGCAGTTTTAATTTTGTATGGTTGAAATAATTTAAAAAAGGGTAAATAGGATATAATATTATATTCTGCATAATTATTTATCCTTTATGAAATCATAATTAAATTGGTTCTTCACATTTCTTACACTCCAATATTATTCCTAGTTTCTCTTTTCGACCTTGTTCAGTTATCACCCACGGGCGGTTTTGCCAAGGCGGATTATGTCGAACATGCTGGGTATGGCCACAGGCAAGGTCTGCAACCCAATGGTTTTCTTCATCTAAATGAAATCCAATAATCGCTTGTTGCATGAGGTGCTCCTTGCCGCTTTCAAATGATTCGATACAAGCTTTATTAAAATTGAGAAAAAAGAAAGATTAAACTCCGCTATACTTTTCTCAAGTTAAAAATACATGAGCAGATCGATATGCGCGTACTTGTTGTGATGGATCCCATCGAAAATGTAAACCTGAAAAAAGATTCCTCTATGGCCATGCTGTGGGCTGCCAGCCGTCGTGGACATGAGTTGGGTTATGCATTACAGCAAGATTTATATATCGATCAAGGTAAAGCCTTCGGTTTAATTTCACCACTAAAAGTGTTTGAAGACTATAACCATTATTATGAATTGGGTGAAAAGAAAAAAGAATCGATTGCAGCTTATGACGTGGTGTTGATGCGTAAAGACCCACCTTTCGACATGAACTTTGTTTATACCACGTATATTCTAGAACAGGCCGAGCGTGAAGGGGCGTGGATTATTAACAAGCCGCAAAGCCTGCGTGACTGCAACGAAAAATTGTTCGCCACCCAGTTCCCTGAACTTCAAGTCCCGACTCTGGTGACCTCAAATGAAGGGCTGATCCGCGAGTTTTTGAAAGAACAGGTGGATGTGATTGTAAAACCACTGGATGGGATGGGGGGTACAGGCATTTTCCGCTTGTATCAAGATGGCATCAATATTGGATCGACTATTGAAATGCTGACCAATAACGGTACTCGGCCGATTATGGCGCAGCGTTATATTCCGGAAATTGTTGAGGGCGATAAGCGCATCCTGATGGTAAATGGTGAGCCTATACCTTACTGTTTAGCCCGTATTCCGCAAAATGGTGAAGTGCGCGGCAATCTGGCAGCCGGTGGTCTAGGTCAAGCCCGTCCCTTAACTGAAAATGATAAAGCGATTGCGGCAAAAGTAGGCCCTTATCTCAGAGAAAAAGGCCTGATTTTTGTGGGATTAGATGTAATTGGCAATTATGTGACAGAAATCAATGTTACCAGTCCAACCTGTATTCGTGAGATTGATGCACAGTTTGGCACATCTATTGCCGACGATTTATTTGCTGTTCTGGAAACAGGTTTAAAAGTAAAAGCATAAGTCTGATATTTATAAAAAAGAGTTCCTAAAATAGGAGCTCTTTTTTATTCTGTTTGATCCGTTCCTTTTCTTGCTTTTTATTTGGGGATACAAAGGGACTGGAATTTATGCATTGTTCAAAAGACAGGTCATAAAATTGCTTAAAAAATATATATTTTGCTCGATTATCAATAAAACTAGTTTAAACTTTAAAATCTGAAGAAAAAAACAATGAAACGCATGTTGAAAAAAAGTAAATAACCTTTCACGGTTATGCGTTTGTGATTACAATTGTTAGCTTAAAATCAAATTTCGTTATTCCTATTTTAGAATTGAAGAATTAGACTGTGACCGAAGCAACGCAAACAAAGCCGAAACATGTGATGATGATGGCTGCCGGAACCGGTGGGCATGTTTTTCCAGCACTTGCTGTTGCCAAAGAATTACAGCAGCAGGGAATTCAAGTGTCCTGGTTGGCAACGCCGACAGGCATGGAAAACCGCTTATTAAAAAATCACAATATTCCAATTTACCAGATTGATATTCAGGGTGTACGTGGTAATGGTGCTGTGCGTAAGTTATTGGCACCGTTTAAAATTTTAAAAGCTACTTTAAGCGCCATGCGCTATATGAAACAGCTGAAAGTCGATGCCGTAGCCGGTTTTGGCGGTTATGTGGCTGGTCCCGGTGGTTTGGCTGCCCGTGCCTTGGGCATTCCCGTGATTATTCACGAGCAAAACGCCATTGCAGGTTTTACCAATACCCAGTTATCACGTATTGCCAAAAAAGTGTGTCAGGCATTTCCCGGTACTTTTGCTGAAAGTGCAAAAATTGTGACCACAGGCAATCCGGTCCGTAAAGAAATTACTGAAATTTTAAGTCCATCCTGGCGTTACCAGGAACGTGAAAAAGCTGGTTTGCCGCTACGTGTACTGATTGTCGGTGGCTCACTTGGTGCGCAGGCATTGAATGAGCGTGTACCGGAAGCGTTAAAGCAGCTAAACGTACCATTGAATGTGTATCATCAATGTGGTCAAAACCATGCCGAGACAACCCGTGCCCGTTATGCTGATAAGCCGGTATCGTTGCAGGTTGAAGTCCAGCCCTTTATTGAAGATATGGCTAAAGCTTATGCTGATGCCGATCTGATTATTTGCCGGGCCGGTGCTTTAACCGTGACAGAAATTACAACGGCAGGTGTGGCAGCTGTTTTTGTGCCGCTACCAAGTGCGGTCGATGATCACCAAACGGCGAATGCCAAATTTTTAGCCAAAACTGGGGCGGCAAAAATTTGCCCGCAAGCCACTTTAACCCCGGACAGTTTAAAAGAACTTTTAGTCCCGTTGATGAATCGCCAATTGTTGTCTGAAATGGCAGTCAAGGCACGTCAACAGGCTCAACCAGATGCAACCCAACACGTGGTTCGTTTAATTCAAGAATTGTAAAATTAGAGTAATATATGTCTCCATCTACTCCTGCTGATCAAGCAAAAAAGTTAATCAAAGTGCCTGAAATGCGCCGTATCAAACACATTCATTTTGTCGGAATCGGTGGTGCAGGGATGTGTGGCATTGCAGAAGTATTGAAAAACCAGGGCTATCGAGTATCTGGTTCTGATATTAAGGCCTCAAAAACTACGGCTCAGCTCGAAGAAAACGGTATCAAGGTTTATATCGGTCATGCGGCTGACAATATTAAAGATGCCAATGTACTGGTGGTTTCAACTGCGATTGATCCGGAAAATCCGGAAATCAAGGCAGCGATTGAGAGTCGTATTCCAGTGGTTCGCCGTGCAGAGATGCTTGGTGAGCTGATGCGTTACCGTCACGGTATTGCTGTTGCTGGTACGCATGGTAAAACCACCACGACAAGTTTGGTGACTTGTATGCTGGCAGAAGAAAATCTTGATCCAACCTATGTGATTGGTGGTTTGCTGAACCGTACCGGTGTCAATGCGGCACTGGGTGCCAGCCGTTATATCGTGGCTGAAGCGGATGAGTCAGATGCATCATTCCTGCACTTGCAGCCTATGGCCACCATTGTGACCAACATTGATGCGGATCATATGGATACCTATGGCGGCAGCTTTGATGTGCTGAAAGATACCTTTGTCCAGTTCCTTCAAAAACTGCCATTCTACGGCCTGGCTGTGGTGTGTGGTGATGATGCCAACATCCGTGAAATCATGCCACGTATTGGTCGTCCAGTGTTGACTTATGGCTTTAATGAAGACAATGACATCCGTGCTGTCGATGTCGATCAGGACGGTATGCGTACTCACTTTACCGTGCTGCGTAAAAATCGTGAACCGCTTCGTGTGACGGTGAACCAGCCTGGTTTGCATAATGTGCTTAATGCCTTGGCAGCAATAGGTATCGCTACGGATGAAGGCGTTTCTGATGGCGCGATCTGCCGTGCATTAGAAGGCTTTAGCGGTGTAGGTCGTCGCTTCCAGGTTCAAGGTGAATTTGAGATTGAAGGTGGCAATGTGAAACTGGTGGATGACTATGGTCACCATCCTAAAGAAGTCGAAGCTACCATTAAGGCTGCGCGTCAAAGTCATCCAGACCGCCGCCTGGTGATGATGTTCCAGCCGCATCGCTTTACCCGTACCCGCGACTGCTTTGATGACTTCGTCGATGTATTGTCACAAGTTGACCAATTGTTATTGCTGGAAGTGTATCCTGCAGGCGAGAAGCCGATTGTCGGGGCAGATAGTCGCAGTCTGGCGCGCAGTATCCGTTTGCGCGGTGAGGTTGAACCGATTTTGATTGATCCTGTAGATGGCAATTTACAAAATGTGATGCAAAAAGTGTTGCAGCCAAATGACTTGTTATTAACGCAAGGCGCAGGTAATGTGGGTGCGATCTCGGTTGAGCTTGCACAAAATAAATTGTATTTAAAATAATCACTTTCTGTGTTTTTGAGTGTGATCTTTCAGTTATAAAGTTTAAGGATATAAACGTGGCAAATGCTTCAAAATTCGGCAAAGTTGCCGTATTGCTTGGTGGTAAATCAGCTGAGCGCGAGGTTTCTCTAGATAGTGGTAAAGCTGTGCTTGAAGCATTGGTGCGTTCGGGCGTGAATGCCGAAGCTTTTGACCCGCAAGAGCGTAGTGTAACTGAACTGGTGAACTATGACCGTGCTTTTATTGTCTTGCATGGTCGCGGTGGTGAAGACGGTCAAATCCAAGGTACATTGGAATGGTTGAATATTCCTTATACCGGTACCGGTGTGCAAGGTTCTGCAATTGGTATGGACAAGGTGAAGACCAAGCAGGTCTGGCAAGGTTCGGAACTGCCAACGGCCCCCTATCGCATTGTGACCAAAGATTCTGATCTGGATGCCATTGTGGACAGCATTGGTCTGCCGTTTATTATCAAACCGGTACATGAAGGTTCAAGTATTGGTATGAGTAAAGTTGAACGTAAGGAAGACTTTGCCGATGCGATTGCCAAAGCTACTGAACACGACGCCGTGGTGATGGCAGAAAAATGGATTACCGGCCGTGAATTTACCATTGTGATTTTAAATGGCCAGGCTTTGCCGATTATTCGCCTGGAACCGCCAAAAGATGTGGCATTCTATGACTATGAAGCCAAGTACAACCGTAATGACGTGCAGTACGGCATTCCGTGTGGTTTAACCGAAGAAGAAGAAAAACGTCTACAAGCTTTGTGTTTACGTGCTTTCCAGGCCGTAGGTGCAAGTGGTTGGGGCCGTATTGATGCCATGCAGGATGAACAGGGCAACTTCTGGTTACTGGAAGTGAATACTGTTCCGGGCATGACCAGTCATTCTCTAGTACCAAAGGCGGCAAAAGCTGTAGGCTATAGTTTTGATGAGTTATGTGTGGCGATTTTAGAACAGACTTTAACGGCTGCGGCTCACTAGATTATGGCTCAACTCCCTGCTTCAATGCGTCGTAAACGAGCAGCAATTACCTCTATTCATGAGAAGCCACCTACACCCAAGGAAAAGCTTGCGAATTTGGGTGGCTGGTTGTTGCTGCTGGTTGCACTTGCCGTATTGGCAGTGGGGATCTATGGTCTGTATGGTGTCATGACGGATGCCCAGGTGGCTAAACTGAGTGTAGTGGGTACCCGCTCAGAGGCTGAAAATCGCCAGGTCATGACCCATGTTGCACCCAAGGTGACAGAAAATTATTTTACCTCTGATCTGGAACAAATCCGTGATCAGGCTTTAGCGTTGTCTTGGGTAGATCGCGTGGTAGTCTCACGTGCATGGCCAAATTCAATTCGTGTGCGCATTATGCCGCGTCATGCCATTGCCCGTTGGGGAACCGGACGGCTATTGAGTGACAGTGGTGATATTTTTGCAGAAGTGGTGCCGCAGAATAACCAGAAATTACCTTTACTGCATGGTCCCGCTTCTCAGTCAAAAATGATGATGCGTCGCTACAATGAAATTAACCAGTTGTTCCTGCCGGTCAACATTCGTTTAAAAGAATTATATTTAACAGAACGTATGACCTGGTTCATGCAGTTTGATTCGGGTTTGCGCATTATTGTCGATCAGGATCAGACCATGGGTAAACTTCAACGCTTGAGTCATCTGGCACAAAGTGATCTAAAACCCGTTTGGGCTAAAATTTCGTCAGTAGACTTGCGTTATAGAAACGGATTGGCCATACAATGGAAGAATGCAGCACCCCCGAATATTGTAAATGGTCATTTTGTTGTAACGATTGATGACACAAGCATTGCAGATACAAGAACGGTAAAGCCATAATTGAGCGGCTTTATATAAAATAGAGGCTTAAGGCCATAAATTAACTAAACACGTAATGGTAGTAGTAGATAATGAATGAAGCTGTTCCCTCGGTTGTTGCGATTGACATTGGGACACACAAAGTTTCAGTTTTGATTGGTAAGGTACATGCGCCAGACAATATCCAAGTGATTGGGATGGCAACCGCTCGTAACCGAGGCATGAATAAAGGAAAAATTGTAAGTCTCGATAAGGTCATCACTGCAATTAAAAATGCCGTACAAGAAGCAGAAGATATGGCTGAATGCCGGGTGCATTCTGCTTGGGTTTCCATTCCAAGTGCAGAATTAAAAAGCTTTTATGCCTCAGGCCGTACTCCGATTGAAAATAGCGACCACACAATTACAACAAGCGAAGTGGTTCGCGCACTCGAGTTGGCCAAAGCCAGTCATTTGACTTCAGACCATTATCTGGTGAGTGCGGTACCTTTAGGTTTTGAACTGGATGATTCTGCTGAATGGGTGCAAAATCCGATTCGCATGTCTGCACATAGCATGATCGGGCATTACCAGCTGATGATGTTACCGATCAGCACCATGCAAAATCTGGATCGTGCCCTTAAAGGGGCCAATATTGGCGTGGAGAAAATGGTGGTTTCCTGTTTGGCGACTGCTGAAGCCAGTTTGCTGAAAGATGAAAAAGAATATGGGGTATGTTTGGTCGATATCGGTGCCGGTACCACCAATATTGCCGTTTATCTGGATGGTCGCCTGGCATTGACGCATACCTTGCAGCGTGGGGGAGAGCATGTCACCCGTGATATTGCTGCGGTATTGCAAACCACCACTGAAGAAGCTGAACGGCTGAAATTGTTGTATGGCTGTGTTGACCTGAAAGTGGTTAAACCTGACCATATGATTCAATTTCAGGGCATTGATGGTCCACAGACCATTAGCCGTATTGAATTGGCAGAAATCATTATTGCGCGTTATGAAGAGATTCTGACCCAGGTTCATCAAGAATTAAAGCAGAATGGGGCCATTCATGGTCTGTATCATGGTGTGGTTCTGACGGGTGATGCCAGTCAAATTGAAGGTATGGTGAATTTGGCACGTCATATGTTGGGGGTGTCAGCGCATTTAGGCAATCCACCAGTACAAGTACATGCTGATGAACAGAATCAGGCGGCTTTGCGCCGTTCACAGTATGCCACTGCTGCCGGCTTGTTGATGTTTAGCCAAAGTGATACGCAAGATACCATTGTAGAAGCGACAGATCCTGAAAAACTGACTCTATTTAAGCGGGTCGGTCGGGCATGGTCAGCGTTAAACAATCAGTTAAAATCGATATTTTAAGTGAAATTTATTGGGAATATTGTAAGGAAGTTGTTCGTCTAACGGCTTGCACTTGACAAGCGTGTGGTTGGACAGCATCCTAAACTCAATTTTTATTAAGATCAAGGCAGTATACGGGCTTAAGTGACTGCCAATTACGAATTAGGAAATCCAAAGGTCATGGCCTCATTTGAATTTTTAGAAGATGATCAAAACGATAGCAACGGTCAAGCCCGTTTCACTGTATTTGGTGTTGGTGGTGCTGGTGGTAATGCCGTGCAACACATGCTTGAATCCGACATTCAAGGGGTAAAATTTGTTTGTGCCAATACCGACAAACAAGCTTTAGACCGTATGAATGCGCAATTCAAAATCCAGTTAGGTGAACAAAGCACGCGTGGTCTGGGTGCCGGTGCAAATCCTCAAGTGGGCCAAACCGCTGCTGAAGAAAGCCGTGAGCTGATTCGCCAGCATCTGGAGGGTACCGACATGGTATTTGTCACTGCCGGTATGGGTGGTGGTACAGGTACGGGTGCTGCGCCAGTTGTTGCTGAAATTGCCAAAGAAATGGGCATTTTAACTGTGGGTGTGGTGACGACTCCGTTTAACTTTGAAGGTAAGCGTCGTCAACAGTCGGCAGAAAAAGGCATTGAAGCTCTGGAAGCACATGTCGATTCATTAATTATTATTCCTAACCAGCGTTTGCTTAAAGTCTTCCGTGACATTTCCATGAAAGATGCTTATAAAAAAGCAGATGATGTATTGCTGAATGCAGTGCGCAGTATATTTGATCTGGTGGTTCGTCCAGGGCATATCAACCTTGACTTCGCCGATTTGAAAACGGCCATGAGCACTCGCGGTTATGCGATGATGGGTGTGGGTTCAGGTCGTGGTGAAACACGTGCCCGTCAGGCGGCTGAACAGGCTATTCGCAGCCCACTACTGGATAACGTGACTATTATGAATGCCAAAGGCATTTTAATTAATGTCACCGGTGGTGATGATGTGACCTTCGGTGAAATTGAAGAAATTACCGATGTCGTCAACCAGATTGTTGATCTGGATGAAGGTCAGGTGTTCTACGGTACGGTCTTTGATCCGGATGCGCGTGATGAAATCAGTGTCACTGTAATTGCAACTGGCTTAACCCGTAATTCAGCGGACTCTGCGGATACGGTAAAACGTCCATCAGTACAGTCTGCAACACGTCCAGTCAATCATACGGCTCAGGCTGTCGTTGAAGATGATGATGTGCCAGCCATTCAACGTCAGCAAAATGAGGCAGGAACGGCACCTGCTCCAGCAGTCGGTTCAGCCCGTCCAACGCCAATGAGTATTCAGGATTACTTGAAAAATCAGCAACGTAAATAAGGGTAAATTTATGCAGAATGCATAAATTCAACAGAAAAGGTAGTCGCAAGACTACCTTTTTATTTTTTATCAATGGCTAAATATGCTAACGTATAGCGGTTTGATGAGCAGATGATAGAAAAACATGTTGAAACAACGTACCCTACAGCGTGTCGTGAAAGCGAGTGGTATTGGTCTTCATAGTGGGCAAAAAGTCTTAATTAACTTTGTGCCGCACCATGTGGATGGGGGTATTGTATTTCGACGTATCGATTTAGATCCGCAGGTGGACATTCCAGCAGATGCCATGCTGATTCAAGAAGCATTCATGTGTTCAAACCTGGTTCAGGAAAATGCCAAAGTCGGGACCATTGAGCATGTCATGAGTGCCATTGCAGGACTGGGGATTGATAACCTGATTATTGAAGTTTCGGCTTCAGAAGTTCCGATTATGGACGGCAGTGCTGGTCCATTTATTTACCTGCTGATGCAAGGCGGATTACAAGAACAGGATGCGCCGAAAAAATTTATAAAAATTTTAAAACATGTTGAAGCATTCATTGATGATAAGCGTGCAGTATTTCATCCGCATGACGGCTTCCAGCTCAACTTTACCATTGATTTTGATCATCCTGCATTTAAAAAAGAATACCAGTCCGCAACCATCGACTTTTCTACCGAAACTTTTGTCTATGAAGTCAGTGGAGCACGTACTTTTGGTTTTATGAAAGATCTGGATTATCTAAAAGCCAATAATCTGGCCTTGGGGGCGAGTCTGGACAATGCCATTGGCGTGGATGAAACCGGTGTAGTCAATGAAGAAGGGCTTCGCTTCTCAGATGAATTTGTCCGTCACAAAATTCTGGATGCAGTCGGGGATTTATATCTCTTAGGCCACCAGATTATTGCCAAATTTGATGGGTATAAGTCCGGACATGCCTTAAATAATCAATTATTACGCAATGTTAAAAGTGATCCAAGTAATTACGAAATTGTAACATTTGATGACATTAATCAATGCCCAATTTCTTATGTAAGTGTGACATAAGTTATTGTCTTTTAATGCACACGTTATAATATAACAAAATGAATTGTTAAGCAGTTCACATGTTTTTTTTCTTAATGCAAAGATATGCCTAGATTGGTTACTTTTTATTTCTTGCCAAACGTAGCATAGCTTGGCTAAGCTTAGGGTCGCTTACAAAGTCGGCAGCACCACGCAGTAAGTCTTGAGTATCTGGACTAAGGGATCGGGACAGAGATTGGGGTTTTAAAGGGGGTTGCGTCTGAATTCTTAATCGTACTTGCAATTTTTGTAAGTCTTTAAATTCAGGTAATTGTAACAATTGTGAGATATATTGCTTTTGAAGATAGGCAAGCTGGCTAATCATGGCTTGATTTGCACCCGTAATCGTCAAAATGCCATATTGATAACAAACAACTTGCCATTGCTCCGGTTGGGGCAATATTGGTTGAATGAGTTTTGTAAGTTTCTGCCATGCAGCAACTTGTGTAGAGAGAAACGTAAAGTTTCCTGTTTTTAAGTGTTTTCTTGTTTGTTGAAAGATGTTAACTGGTTCCGACATACATTGTTCCTACATACTTGTGTCTTAATCTTACGCACTTCTTTTAGTGGATATCAAGGAAGAGATCACGCAAGGACATTGACTAAGAACAGTTAAAAGAGGTTTTTTATGCATACGCGACGTATTTTATTAGCGTTTTCATTGGCAGCTTCTGCCGCATCTGTGGCTTTTGCAGATTTAGTTGAATTAAATCCTAACTCTAATAATGTATCGGAAGATCGCATTGAACAATTGACTCGTACTTTGGCTCAAGGGTCTTATGCAGAGTCAAATGATATTGATCTTCCTGCTGAAACCAGAATGAATGTTCAATTGCGTGAAAAAACAATTGAATTAAACAATGAATCATTGGCTAAAAAATATGGTTCAAAGAATTCACAAACTTATTCTGGCAACGCTTACTCCTGGTTAGTATCTCATCCTCTTCCAGCCATGAAACGTGTGAGCTCAGACTTTGGTGGCCGTACCATGGGTGGCCGCGCTGAAAATCACTCTGGTCTGGATTTGTCCGCACCAAGCGGTACGCCTATTTATGCGACTGGCCCAGGTGTAGTGACCAAATCGGGTTGGGGTACAGGTTATGGCCAATACGTGGAAATTAATCACGGTAATGGCTATTTAACCCGTTATGCGCATGCATCGCGTTTAATTGCTCGTGTTGGTGATCGTGTAGAAGCAGGAGAGCAAATTGCTAATGTAGGTTGTACAGGTCGTTGTACCGGTCCACATTTGCATTATGAAGTAGTGAAAGATGGACAACGCAAAAATCCATCTACTTATTTAGCAATGTTGCCATAAGACAGATGTACATATTCGTTAAAGAGTAACTCTAGGGCATTTAGAGCTTTCGAATATAATAGTATCATTCAAGAGAATAGTTATTGTATAAAAAACCGCCTTTATTGGCGGTTTTTTGTTTTATTGCGTAAAGAATGGTCAAAGAGTATTTATTATCTAAATAATAGTGGTATTCCGTATTCAGTTGTGGCGATAACTGATGCCCTCTAAAGTGTGATACATATAGAAACTATAAATAAGCTTAAGGAATAGGTGAAATATGGCGTTTTATGGTGATACCGACGCGCAAGAAACCCAAGAATGGCAAGATGCATTTGACTCGGTTTTACAGCATATGGGTACAGAGCGTGCTGCATTTTTGTTAGAAAAACTCTATCAGCGCGCGATTGCCAAGCATGTTCCTATTCAGCGTCTAAATACTCCTTATCTTAATACCATTTCAGTTGAAGAAACCCCGGCCATGCCAGGTGACCAGGATATGGAACGCCGTATCCGTGCCCTGATTCGCTGGAATGCCTTGGCAATGGTGTTACGTGCCAATAAAACCGGTGACGACCTGGGGGGTCACCTGGCCAGTTTTGCATCTTCTGCAACCTTGTACGATGTTGGTTTTAACCACTTCTTCCGTGCCAATAGCGACCACTTTGGTGGTGACATGATCTACTATCAAGGTCACTGTGCCCCTGGTATTTATGCGCGTTCATTTCTGGAAGGTCGTTTGACTGAAGATCAGCTCAACAATTTCCGCCGTGAAGTGGGTGGCAATGGTTTACCGAGTTATCCGCATCCTTACTTGATGCCGGATTATTGGCAGTTCCCGACCGTATCGATGGGTCTGGGTCCGATCATGTCGATCTATCAGGCGCATATTCAAAAATACCTGATGAACCGTAGCCTGATTAAAGAAGAAGACCGTAAAGTCTGGGCTTACCTTGGCGATGGTGAGATGGATGAGCCAGAAAGTACTGGTGCGATTTCACTTGCTGGCCGTGAAAAGTTAGACAACCTGGTATGGGTGGTGAACTGTAACTTACAACGTCTGGACGGTCCTGTTCGCGGTAACGGTAAAATCATTCAGGAACTTGAATCTTTATTCCGTGGTGCAGGCTGGCGCGTAATTAAAGTCGTGTGGGGTCGTCATTGGGATCCATTACTTGCCAAAGACGAATCTGGTGCTTTAAAAGCCGTGATGGAAGAAGCGGTGGATGGTGATTATCAGCGTTATCAGGTGAAAGGTGGTGCATATACCCGTGCTCACTTCTTTGGTAAATACCCAGAAGCTGAAGAACTTGTTAAAGGTCTAAGTGATGAAGACATCGATAACTTAAACCGTGGCGGTCATGACCCTTACAAAGTCTACGCTGCCTATGCCGAAGCAATGAAGTCTACAGGTCAGCCAACCGTAATTTTAGCGAAGACCGTCAAAGGCTATGGTCTGTCCGAAGAAATTGAAGCGGTCAATAAAACGCATCAAATCAAGAAAATGCAGCTTGAATCACTCAAGTATGTACGCAACCGTTTCAATCTGCCATTTACCGATGAACAGCTTGAAGAAGTTCCATTTTACCGTCCAAGTGAAAACTCGCCTGAAATTAAATATATGAAGGCGCGTCGTGAAGCTTTGGGAGGGTATTTACCCGCTCGTCGTAAAGAAAGTGAATCATTGCCAATCCCTGACTTGTCTGTCTTTGATGCCGTATTAAAAGGTTCAAATGGCAAACAACAATCAACCACGATGGTCATGGTGCGTTTAATCTCGGCGTTGTTGAAAGAAAAAGCAATTAAAGACCGCGTGGTTCCGATCGTACCGGATGAAGCGCGTACCTTTGGTTTAGAAGGCATGTTCCGTCAGCTCGGTATTTATGCTGCACATGGTCAGAAATATACTCCCGAAGACCAAGAACAGCTGATGAACTATCGTGAAGCCAAAGATGGTCACATGTTACAGGAAGGAATTAACGAGGCCGGTGCGATGAGTGCATGGGCAGCCTTGGCAACCAGTTATTCAACCAATAACCTGCCGATGATTCCAATGTACATGTACTACTCGATGTTCGGTTTCCAGCGTATTGGTGACATTGCCTGGGCAGCCGGTGATGCACAGGCACAAGGTTTCTTGCTGGGTGCAACCGCGGGCCGTACTACATTGAACGGTGAAGGTTTGCAGCATCAGGATGGTCATTCGCACATTCTGGCCAACACCATTCCAAACTGTGTGTCTTATGACCCATGTTTCGGTTATGAACTTGCGGTGATCGTACACGATGGTTTGCAACGTATGTATGTCAATCAGGAACGTGTGTTCTATTACCTGACCGTCATGAACGAAAACTATGAGCATCCGGAAATGCCGCAAGGTGTGGAAGAAGGTATCAAGCGCGGTATGTATCTGTTTGAACAAGATGAAAAAGCGACTGTTCAACTGATGGGTTCCGGTGTGATTCTTCGTGAAGTGATTAAAGCGGCGAAAATCTTGCGTGATGAATACCAGATTCACTCGAACGTGTGGAGTGTGACTAGCTTCAACGAACTGGCACGTGATGGTATGGCTTGTGAGGAATACAACCGCCTGCATCCATTGGCTGAAGAAGCGAAGGAATCTTGGGTGTCTCAACAGTTGCGTGAAACTGACGGTATTGTGGTTTCTGCAACCGATCATATGCGTGCTTATAGCGAACAGATCCGTGCCTATCTTCCAGACAACCGTCCATTCGTAGCCTTGGGCACCGATGGTTACGGTCGTTCCGATACCCGTGGCAATTTACGTAGTTACTTCGGTGTCGATGCCGCGCACATTGTCGTGGCAACCTTGAAGAAACTGGCTGATGAAGGTGAAGTTGATGCGCGTTTGGTGAAAGATGCCATCTCCAGTTTTGAACTTGATACTGATCGTCCAGTCGCTTGGGCACCTCAAGCACACCCTGAAATTCAGGCGGTTGCGGACTATAAAGAACAATCAGGTGAGGAGAACTAAGCATGCAAATCAAAACACCTGATATTGGGGTAGATAAAGCCACCGTTGCTGAAATTTTAGTGAAAGTGGGTGATAGCGTCGAGGTAGATGACAGCCTGGTTTTGCTTGAATCGGATAAAGCCTCTGTTGAAGTGCCAAGTACTTCGGCAGGGATGGTGAAAAGTATTACGGTTGCAGCGGGCGATGTGGTTTCAGAAGGTTCGGTCCTGATTGAACTGGAAGCTGAAGACGGTTCAACCAGTGCGACTGAAGTCCAGGAAGCAGATGCTTCACAGAAGACTTCGGAAAATACTCCGACCTCGCTACCTGATCAGGAAATTAAGCAGGAACGGTCATTTCATCAACCAGCAGCTTCTGCACCGAAGGCTCCGACTGGCAGCTCTTCAATTGTTGAAGTGCAAGTACCTGACATTGGGGTAGAAAAAGCCCTGGTCGGTGAAATTTTGATCCAGGTAGGTGATGAAATCGCTGTCGATCAAAGCATTGTGGTGGTGGAATCTGATAAAGCCACTGTAGAAGTGCCAAGTACTGTTTCAGGTACGGTTGAGAGCGTTGAAGTTCGGGCAGGCGACACAGTCAAAGAAGGTGTGGTTCTGCTCAAAGTGAAAACAGCATCTTCAGCTGTTGAAGCAGCACCAAGTACAGCTTCTACAGAAACATCTTCTGTGAATGCGCCAAAAACAGAAACATCAGTTCAGGCACCTGTAGCCTCTGCACCAAGCGGAGACGTTGAAATTGCTGTGCCTGATCTGGGTGTAGATAAAGCTGTAGTGGCGGAAATTTTAGTTCAAGTCGGTGACACGGTTGAGGCGGATCAAAGCATTATTGTGGTTGAATCTGATAAAGCGACCGTTGAAGTACCAAGCTCATCGGCAGGGGTAATTAAAGCCATTCACGTACAAATGGGGCAAAATGTCTCACAAGGCATGGCTCTGGTAACCATCGAAGTGGAAGGACAGGCAGTTGTAGCTCAGCCAGCTAAAGTTGAAGCTACTCCTGCAGCCAAAGCAGCACCTGCTCCGGCAGCAGTGCCACAAGCGGCTACATCTGTAGAACAAGCACCCGTTCAATCGGCTGATAAGCTGAGCAAAGAGCAGAATGCTGCCAATGCCAAAGTCTATGCCGGTCCTGCGGTGCGTAAGCTGGCGCGTGAGTTGGGCGTGGTCTTGGCTGATGTGAAAGCATCTGGTCCACATGCACGCTTGATGAAAGAAGATGTTTTTGCTTATGTAAAAACACGCTTAACTGCATCTCAAGCTGCACCGTTAGCACAGACTGTAGCACAAGTTCCTGGTTTGCCTGCATTGCCAGACTTCTCGGCATTTGGTGGTGGTGAAGTGAAAGCCATGACCCGTCTGCAACAGGTATCTGTGCCGCAATTGTCATTGAATAACTACATTCCACAGGTGACCCAGTTTGACCTGGCAGATATTACCGAACTTGAAGCATGGCGTGGTGAACTCAAAGCTAAGTTTAAACAAGACGGTATTAGCCTGACGATTCTGGCTTTTATTGCCAAAGCAGTCGCTCATCTGTTGAAGGAAGAGCCGTATTTTGCAGGCCATTTGGCAGACGATCAAAAATCGGTATTGCTGCGTAATGAAATCCATATGGGGATTGCCGTGGCAACACCGGATGGTTTGACTGTACCGGTACTGCGTAATCCAGATCAAAAATCAATCAAGCAAATTGCAGTTGAACTGGGTGAGCTGAGCAAGAAAGCACGTGACAAGAAATTGTCACCGAAAGATTTGCAAGGTGCGAACTTTACGATTACCAGCCTGGGTTCAATTGGCGGTACCGCATTTACCCCATTGGTGAACTGGCCTCAGGTGGCGATTTTAGGTATTTCACCAGCCACCATGCAACCGGTCTGGAATGGTACAAGTTTTGATCCTAAGCTGATGCTTCCATTGTCATTGTCTTATGACCACCGGGTGATTAATGGCGCAGATGCAGCACGCTTTACCCATAAGCTGACCAAATTGTTGGCGGATATCCGTAGTCTGTTGCTCTAATTTCAGTTTAGGCTACACAAAACCCTGCTTCGGCAGGGTTTTGTTATGAAAGCTTTGGTGTTGAGACATACACAGACTCATTCTTATGATAGGGATAAGACGCTGAACACAGCCGTTTAAAATGATCTTTAATGCAATTTTTGTCATGAGTAGCAATGTTTAGCATTATCCTGAAATGATATTTTTAAAGTCATTTGAAAATTTTTATCTTTCAGCTTAAAATGCATGCACTTCATTGGGGAGTAGCCGCTTTTTACGCAATGTAAAAAGGTGATGGTCAACATAATTGTTCCACAGAACATGGTCATCATAGCAAAGAACCAAATGATCTTTTGATCATGATTTTCTTTTTGTTGGCAAGACCTTTGATTTACCACTCTGCTCAATTTGGCTAGCAGGAGGGGTGAGTCACAGGTTTTATTATGCTAGCCAGAGAAATACATCATGCTTTCAGCCTTCCTGATTTCTTTAGCTGTTGTTGCCTTGTCTGAAATGGGTGACAAAACTCAATTGCTGGCTTTACTGCTGGCCGCGCGTTTCCGTAAACCTGTACCAATTCTGATTGCAATTTTTCTGGCGACCGTGGTCAACCATGGTGTTTCCGCTGTACTGGGTCAATGGATTACCACTGTTCTGAGCCCGACCGTATTGTTATGGATTGTTTCTCTTGGATTTATTGGGATGGCGGCCTGGATGCTGATTCCAGATGAACTGGATGATGAAACTGAAAGTATTAATAAATGGCAAAAATATGGCGTCTTTAGTGCCACGTTTGTTTTATTCTTTCTGGCAGAAATTGGTGATAAAACCCAGATTGCTACCGTGGCCCTTGCCGCGCGCTTTGACAGTGTTGGCTGGGTAACATTGGGAACTACACTGGGCATTATGCTGGTCAATGCTCCTGCGGTCTTTATTGGTAACAAACTGGCAGAAAAACTACCGATTTCACTGATTCATAAAATTGGTGCAGTTGTGTTTTTAGTGATAGGTGTGGCGGCACTGGTACAACATTATTTCTTTTAAATTTGAATAGCATTAAAAAAATCCTGGCATTTTTGTCGGGATTTTTTATTGAGAAATACCGCACAATTTACTGATAAATCTACCAGTATTCAGATGTTATTTTGTTGTAAATTTCCATGAATCCCTATATGTTGAGAGGAATTAAAAATTTAGTTTAAAAACGATATTTTGGGGAATGGGTATGGCGTTTGATCGCACCACATCACAGGTACTATTTGATAATGGTACGCATAAATGTATTAGTTTTACCAGTTTAGTGAAAGGTGAAGGTGTACAGGCAAACCAGTTTCTAATCTTGGATCATGAACGTGCTGCAGTGCTTGATCCAGGGGGCGACTTGACCTATGTTCCATTGACTATGGAGCTGAACAAATATACCCGTCTAACCAATCTTGATTATGTCATGGCCTCCCATCAGGACCCCGACATTATTACTTCTATGCCACGCTGGCTGGTCTATACCGAGGCCAAAATAGTAGCATCAAAATTATGGGCACGTTTCTTGCCACATTTGAGCTCGGCTTTCATGAGCGACCGGATGAAAGGGAACTGGCTGGATCGTCTGGTTGAGCTGCCTGACCATGGTCAGGTGATTCCGTTGGGTGAATCGAGCATTGTTGCCGTTCCGGCACATTTTCTGCATTCGGTCGGTAATTTCCAGTTTTATGATCCGATTGCCAAAATTCTGTTTTCTGGTGATATGGGCGCATCCATGGTAGATGATGTCTCTAAACCGCTGGAAAATTTTGCTGCGCATATTCCGAAGATGAAAGGCTTTCATCAACGCTATATGTGTTGCAATAAAGTGATCCGTCTGTGGGTACAAATGGTTCGTAGCATGGATGTGGAAATGATTGTGCCACAGCATGGCACGCCATTTATTGGCAAAGAGCAGATCCATCAATTTTTGGACTGGATTGAAACCTTGGAATGCGGCACCGACCTGATGGACGAAAGCGTATTTACCTGTCCTGAATAGTTCAAGAAAATACAAAATTTTTCTTGAGTCAAAAAACAACATTTTTTATATTTTCTATCCCAAAAAACTTTTTTGATGACGAGAATTTATAAGAAATGTTGTCTCAAGTTCCTGCACAGGATGCATGTTTAAGCTGTGGCGCATGTTGCGCCTATTTTCGGGTTTCATTTTATTGGGCAGAGGGAATTCCAATGCCCGAAAATTATACTGAACCTGTCACAGCAGTCTATTCATGCATGGCAGGAACCAATCAAAAAAATCCACGCTGTATCGCGCTAGAAGGCAGCATAGGTGAACAGGTCAGTTGTGGCATGTACCAGCTGCGCAGTTCCTCGTGTAAAGAAGTGCAAATTGCCGATGAACAATGTAACAAGGCCCGTATGGCCCACAATATGATTCCCTTTATCCAGATTAGGGTAGAGGATGCCGAGAATGATGATAGTTTTGAACGTGTCAGCTAGATCGTGATTCGTCATCTCAGAATAAAAAAGCAGGGCCCTGGCTCTGCTTTTTTATTTAAAAACACACGGTTTTGATGGGTAAAGCCACGATTAGAGCCTTTTGCACTGGTTAGCGGGGCTTGCGGTGTCTAGGTGATATAGCGCGATGTTTTTTGTTGTCCAGTCTGAATGAAATACGGATCAGGAAATTCAGCCCGAATTGCGGTATTTAAATTCAAAAACCCAATAATATTCAGTAATCTAAATTTATTTTACATTGCTGCCTGAAATAAGCATGAATAAAATTGTTTTTTTTGTTTATAATAGCGCACGGAAATTACCAGTGAGACTGTTATGTTGACCATCGTTCAAGAAGCTTTAACCTTCGATGATGTCTTATTACTCCCTGCCTACTCAACTGTTCTCCCAAAAGATGTCTCCTTAAAGACACGCCTTACTCGTGGCATTAACCTGAATATTCCTCTTGTGTCAGCAGCTATGGATACGGTGACTGAATCCCGTATGGCAATTGCAATGGCGCAAAATGGCGGTATTGGTATCTTGCACAAAAACATGGACATTGCTGCGCAAGCTGCAGAAGTACGCCGTGTGAAAAAATTTGAAGCGGGTATGGTGAAAGATCCTATCACCGTAACGCCAGAAACCACGGTTCGTGAACTGATCGCAATCACTCAAGCCAACAACATCAGCGGTGTGCCTGTGGTTAAAGATGGCAAGGTTGTCGGTATTGTGACGGGTCGTGATACACGTTTCGAAACCAATCTGGAACAACCTGTCAGCAATATCATGACCGGTCAGGACCGTCTGGTGACTGTTCGTGAAAACGAATCAAAAGAAAATATCCAGGCACTTCTACAAAAAAATCGCATTGAAAAAGTACTGGTGGTAGGTGATAACAACGAACTGAAAGGTTTGATTACGGTTACTGATTTCCGTAAAGCGGAACTTTATCCAAACAGCTGTAAAGATGACCTCGGTCGTCTACGTGTCGGTGCGGCAGTCGGTACTGGCGCAGAAACACCAAGCCGTGTTGAAGCACTGGTTGAAGCAGGTGTAGATGCCATTGTTGTCGATACAGCCCATGGTCACTCTGCAGGCGTGATTGAACGTGTTCGCTGGGTAAAAGCCAACTATCCGCAAGTTCAGGTGATTGGCGGTAACATTGCCACTGGTGATGCTGCACTTGCGCTTCTTGATGCCGGTGCGGATGCGGTAAAAGTCGGTATCGGTCCTGGTTCGATCTGTACTACACGTATTGTTGCCGGTATTGGTATGCCACAAATTTCTGCGATTGACAGCGTTGCCAATGCATTGAAAGACCAGATTCCTTTGATTGCAGATGGCGGTATCCGCTTCTCTGGCGATATGGCGAAGGCAATTGGCGCGGGTGCAAGCACCATCATGGTGGGCTCATTGATGGCCGGTACTGAAGAAGCACCGGGTGAAGTAGAATTCTTCCAGGGCCGTTATTACAAAGCTTACCGTGGTATGGGTTCATTGGGCGCAATGGCGGGTGCAACAGGTTCTGCTGACCGTTATTTCCAGGATGCTAAAGCCGGTCAGGAAAAACTTGTACCAGAAGGTATTGAAGGTCGCGTACCTTACAAAGGCCCTATGGGTAACATCGTTCATCAAATGATGGGTGGCTTGCGTTCTTCTATGGGTTATACCGGTTCTGCAACCGTGAATGATCTTCGTCAAAATGCCAAGTTTGTGAAAATTACAGCAGCAGGTATGTCTGAATCACACGTACATGATGTGACCATTACCAAAGAAGCACCGAACTACCGTGTTGGTTGATTTTTAGTAATCAACCTCATGAAAAAGCCGTCATTTATATGACGGCTTTTTTGATTTTGGTGTAAAGTATTTGCATGAAAATGGGATGATCAATCTCCCCATAAATGTATAAGAAGTGAGTAGAGAAAGAGAATGAGTTATTTTGGTACAGATGGAATTCGTGGAAAGTTTGGGGAGCTTCCAATTACACCTGAATTTGCCCTGAAGTTGGGTTTTGCTGCAGGTAAAGTTTTAAAACAGTTCAGTAATAAGAAAAAACCGATTGTTGTGTTGGGTAAAGATACGCGTTTATCAGGCTATATTTTAGAATCTGCATTACAGGCAGGTCTCAATGCGGCGGGTGTATATGTGCATTTGCTTGGTCCTTTACCTACCCCTGCGATTGCCCATTTAACCCGTGCTTTACACGCCAGCTTAGGGATTGTGATCTCAGCTTCACACAATCCTTATTTTGATAATGGAATCAAATTCTTCTCTAGCGAAGGTAAAAAACTGCCGGATGAATTACAGGATGCGATCAATAAAGAGCTCGAAAACGAACTCAAAATTGAAGATACCGCAAACCTGGGTAAAAGTGTGCGTGTAAAAGATGCCAATGGCCGTTACATTGAATTCTGTAAATCGACTTTCCCTTACCATTTTGACCTCAATAACCTGAAAATTGTGGTGGACTGCGCCAATGGTGCTGCCTATAACGTGGGACCATCTGTGTTTAAGGAACTGGGTGCCAAAGTCGTAGCACTTTATAATGAACCGGATGGCCTAAACATCAATCAGGACTGTGGTTCGACCCATCCGGAAAACCTGCAAAAAGCCGTGCTTGAACATCAGGCAGATTTGGGTATTGCCTTTGATGGCGATGCAGACCGTGTGATTATGGTGGATAAACATGGTGAGCAAATCACTGGCGATCATATTTTATATATTCTGGCAACACAGGGCTCGAAAAAGCCGGCAGGCATTGTCGGTACGGTCATGAGCAATATGGCACTTGAATTGGCTTTGGAAAAAGCCCAGGTTCCATTTGTCCGTGCCAGCGTGGGTGACCGTTATGTGCTACAAGCCCTGGATGAAAATGGCTGGGCTATTGGTGGTGAACCATCAGGACATATTCTGACGCTGGATAAAAGTACCACAGGCGATGCGATTATAGCTGCCTTGCAGGTATTGACTGTCATGGTCGAACAGAAGAAAGCCTTACATGAACTGGTTGAAGGTTTCCATTTATTGCCAAATGTCTTGGTAAATGTACGTTTGCAACAAATGTTTGACCCGTATGCTGTGCCTGCATTGGTGGCTGAATTTGATCGGGCTGCAGCACAATTAAAAGGCCGTGGTCGTTTACTGATTCGTAAGTCAGGAACGGAACCGGTCATTCGGGTGATGGTTGAAGGGGATGATCTGCAAGAAGTCACGGCTTTGGCCAATCAGCTTGCAGACAGTGTACGTTCTAACGCAGTATAAGGGAACAATATGAGTGATCTGATTAAAGACTTGAGCGAACTGCGCTTAAGTTACCAGAAAGGGGAATTACACGAAACTCATGTGGCTGAAAATCCGCATGAGCAATTCTTGAATTGGTTTAACCATGCTTTAGAAGCACAACTGCATGAACCCTATGCCATGTCGCTAGCAACTGCGAGTGCACAAGGCCGTCCGCATGTGCGTACCCTATTATTACGTGGTGCGACTGAAGCAGGTTATGATTTTTATACCAATTACGACAGTCAAAAAGGCCTGGATTTGGCAGACAATCCCTATGCCGAACTGTTGTTTTATTGGCCTGAGCAAGAACGCCAAATTCGTGTTGGTGGCCGCGTTGAAAAAATCTCTTTAGAGGAATCAACAGATTATTATCATAAACGCCCGCGAGACAGCCAGATTGCAGCGCATATCAGTACGCCACAAAGTGGTGTGATTGCCAGTCGTGAGGAACTGCAGACTCGTTTTCAGATTTTGCAAGATCAGGTGGCGGAAAAAGCAGAATTGGCAAAACCTGAATTCTGGGGCGGCTATCGCTTGCAACCGGATTATTATGAATTTTGGCAAGGTCGTCCTAACCGTTTACATGACCGCTTGTGTTATGAAAGAATCGACGGTAAGTGGAACTTACAACGACTCATGCCTTAATGCCAAAAACACTGATTCAGCAAAGATCATTTATTACACGCCCTGAAAACTTTCAGGGCGTGTCGCCGTTTATTGCGCAAATTTTAGCGCGCCGCGGTGTGCAATCGGAACAAGAACTTGAACTGAAATTGAAGCATCTTTTAGCGCCGACCATGAAAGGTTTGGATGCTGCCATTCAGTTGATGGATCAGGCCATTGATCAGCAAAAGAAAATTGTCATTGTGGGAGATTATGATGCCGATGGTGCCACCAGTACGGCATTGATGATTTTAGCTTTGCGGGATATGGGTGCGAATGTCGCGTATCTGGTGCCGGATCGTTTTAAATATGGTTATGGACTGACGCCTGCAATTGCCGACCTGGCTTTTGCCAATTTCACGCCTGACCTTTTGATTACGGTGGATAATGGTATTTCCAGTCATGCCGGGGTGGAGCAGGCGCAGGCACATGGCATGCAGGTGATTATTACCGACCATCACTTAACTACCAAAGAAACGCCTAAAGCAGAAGCCGTGGTCAATCCGAACCAGTTGGGCTGTGAATTCCCCAGCAAGGCTTTGGCTGGTGTCGGGGTGGCGTTTTACCTGCTCGCCAATTTGTCCAGTTATCGCAGCCAATTAGGAAAATCGACCTCAAAAGTGGCCCAATATCTTGATCTGGTAGCTTTAGGCACGTATGCCGATGTGGCCAGCCTGGATTATAACAACCGTATTTTGGTCGATGCCGGGGTCAAGCGCATACGGCAAAATCAGTGTCGTGCGGGAATTAGCGCATTGCTGGATATTGCCGGACGTGATCCAGCTTCTTTAAAGGCTCAAGATTTGGGTTTTGTATTAGGTCCACGTATCAATGCGGCTGGACGCATGGAAACCATGGACATAGGGATTGAATGTCTGCTGGCTGCCGATCTGCAAACCGCTTATCCCTTGGCACAACAATTAAATCAATTGAACACTGAGCGCCGACAGGTCGAGAGCCAGATGAAACAGGAGGCTTTGTCTGAGCTTACTCAGCTTGAGCTGGATCAAGAGCATTTACCAGCTGCGCTCATTCTGTTTGAGCCACATTGGCATCAGGGCGTGATTGGGATTGTGGCCGGCCGTTTAAAAGAACAGTTTCACCGCCCTAGTATTGTTTTTGCCTCCGATGAAGATGGTATACATATTAAAGGCTCTGCCCGTTCTATAGAGGGCGTACATATACGCGATGCGATTGAAATGATTGCCGAGCAGCATCCCCATTTGGTCAGTCATTTTGGCGGACATGCCGCCGCTGCGGGTTTGACCATTCAGAAACAGCATTTTGATGAATTTAAGCAGGCCTTTGAGGCTTTAATCTCGACTATGGATGAATCACTTTTTCAGGCCACTTTATGGACTGATGGTGAATTACCGACAGAAAATTTTCACATTGAAACCGTAGATTTTCTGCAAAATTTAACCCCGTGGGGACAAAAGTTTCCATCGCCGATTTTTGAAGGGGTCTTTAATGTTCTGGATTATCGCTGGCTAAAAGAAATGCATTTAAAGCTGCGCCTGGCTTTGCAAGATGGTCAAATTGTGGAAGCCATCGCCTTTAATGCACGTAACAAGTTTGAATTTGATGCCATGCAAGACAATGTACGATTAGTCTATGAAATTGATAAAAATGAATTTAATGGCAATGTCAGTTTACAGCTGCGCGTGATCCATCTGGAACAATAAAAAAACCGCTCAATTGAGCGGTTTTTGTTTTTAATCTTAAAGCTTAAAAGCGGAAAGTACCATTGATTCCAAAAGAGTCCGCACCATCAGTTGTCGTGTAATTCATACCGGTAGCAATGACTGGAGTAAAGAATTTCTGCCCACGAATACTGAAAATGGTATCTGAATCTTCAATAGTTGAGTCAGCGAAGGAAATACCAACACTAAGTGTAGGATCGAGGTAAAGGTCTGCACCTAGACGATATGCAGTTTCATCTCCAAAATATGTTGCTCCCTCAAAATTGGTAAAATGATTGCCAATTTGAGTGACGTATTTTGCGCGCAAAGTCACAGCAGTCTCATCTGCTACAGAGGCTAGATTGGTAAAAGTGTCTATGAAACCATTTTTTGAAACATATACCGGATCAATGTTTTCTTTAGAAATACCTGCAGCTAACAGTAAGCCGTTAACTGGTAGGTAACCTGCTTCAATTGCATAACCTGTATTGTCATCAGATGCTTTAACAAATTCACTTTCAACAGTCACTTCAGCACGATTTAAGCTTCCAGAAACATAAAACTGTGAGTTAGGAATAAAAAATTCACCGTTTACCCCAACAGTATCAATTTCTAAGTCTGCAAAATCATCATCAGTACTGGCATTGGCATAGCCAAGACCAATATTACTTGCCTTATCTAAAAAAGCTGCTTCAGCGAGAGGAGCATTTCTAACTTGAACCCCATTTAAATAATATTTCCCACCAATTGCATAAGTATCAATGTCGTTACTGTCATCAATGTCGGTATTTTCATAGCTCCCATTAATTTCAGCTTGGTAAGCGTGAGCAGTTCCCAGACCAGCAAGAAGTGCTGTAGCAAGAGCAAGTTTTTTAAGCATTTAGATTTTTCTCTTTGTTATAAAAGTATGACTGTTTCATGAACAATTGTAACAAAGTGTACAGTTTATATTTGCCCCGTCAATGTGCAAAAACTATCTAAATGCTTTATTACAGAGCAAAAAAATGGCCCATCCGAAGATGGGCCACTTGATGAAAAGGAGTTAAGGCACGCTTAGAAGCGGTATTTAGCAGCTACACCAAATGAGTTGTAGTCGTTGTTGCCGACTTCACCGAAACCAACTCGACCTTCAAGGCTGACTTGTTGGTTAAAGAATTTACGCGCATTAATGCCAAATTCATTTTGATCAGTTAAGTCGTTGTTGTAGTAATCTGCACCAACACTTAATGATTTATCAATGAAGTAATCGGCAGCAAGATTGAACTCGTCTAGATCACCAAATGATGCACCTGCTTCAAGGTTGATATCTTTACCATTACTCAGCTGGGTCACGTATTTGGCACGAAGTGTAGGATCTACACCATCGTCATTGTCGTTGTCATATCCTTTTACACCAGCGGCAATCAATAAGCCTGGTGCTGGAAGATAACCGACTTCAGCTGAATAATAAGTGGTATCGAAGTCATATTTTTGACCCAATACATCACGGTATTCAGTGTTGTTACGGCTTACATCACCACCCAGATAGAAATCTGAGTTTGGAACATAAACTTCAGCACCCACACCATAAGTGTTGTCATCTACATCGCCACGATCGGCAAATGTGGCGTGTGCATTGACGTTGCTGGCACGGTCAAGGAATGCCGCTTCTGCAAGTGGCGCATTACGAGTTTGTACGGGGTTAAAGTAATAAGTACCATCTACACCGAAGGCACTACCTGAACTGCCGTTGTCTGGATCAATATAAGCTGCTGCTGCACCGACTTCGGCCTGGTAGGCATTGGCTGTACCTGTGACTGCTAGAGCAGAAAGAAGTGCTGAAGCAATGGCTAATTTTTTCATGGATACTACCCCTCAAATTTCGGTTAAAAATAATACATTTTTTGTTACAACTTTTAGTCTAGAGCAAAACAAAAACAGGTCAATCCACCCAAGGTTACAGAAATGTTTCTAAGGTAATATTATGTAATTTATATTTATTAAATATTTGAAAATTATCAAAATATTAAAATGTTTTGTTTTATTAAAATTGTGGAGTTTTTATGGATTTAGATGTTTTTTACATAAAAAACCCAGTATTTTTTAACATAAAAATGATTTGAATCTTAAAAGCACCCTCTAGAGTAAGTGCTTTTTTATCCGCTATTTTTATGCAGTATTTGCTCAATTGTTATTGAATTAAAGTGCTTTAAAACTCCCTGTATGCTCTGTGTTATAATTGACGGCTATTTAAGCCTAATATTCTGATTGAGAGTAATTCACGTGGAAATTAATCCTTATCTAAACCAATTAAAAGACTTAAACGACCGTGGTCTGACATTACGGGGGTATCTTTGACTACGATCTGAAAAAGGAACGTTTAGAAGAGGTTCTGCGTGAACTGGAAGATCCTGCGATCTGGAATGACCAAAGCCGTGCCCAAGCCATGGCCAAAGAAAAAGGCGAGCTTGAGAATGTACTGAATGTACTGGATGGTTTAACTACTCAGCTTGAAGATGCCCAAGCCATGCTTGACCTTGCTGTAGAAGCGGACGAAGAAGCCATGCTTGAGGATGTTCAGGCTGAACTTGATGTTGCAGAAGCTGAACTAGCAAAACTTGAATTCCGCCGTATGTTCAGTAATCCGATGGATCCGAATCCATGTTATGTCGAGATTCAGGCCGGTTCGGGTGGTACGGAAGCACAGGACTGGGCTTCAATGCTGCTTCGTATGTACTTGCGCTGGATTGAACGTCATGGCTTTAAAGCTGAAGTGATGGAAGAATCTGACGGTGATGTGGCCGGCATTAAATCGGCGACCATTCGTGTGGAAGGCGAGTATGCCTATGGCTGGTTGCGTACTGAATCCGGTGTGCACCGTTTAGTGCGTAAATCGCCATTTGACTCAGGTAACCGTCGTCATACTTCATTCTCTGCCGTGTTTGTATCGCCAGAAGTGGATGACAACATTGAAATTGATATTAACCCGGCAGACGTGCGTACCGATACTTATCGTGCATCCGGTGCCGGTGGTCAGCACATTAATAAAACCGACTCTGCGGTACGTTTAACCCATGCACCAACCGGTATTGTAGTGGCCTGTCAGAACCAGCGTTCACAACATGCCAACCGTGACCACGCCTGGAAACAGTTACGTGCCAAACTCTATGAATTAGAGATGAGCAAACGTAATGAAGCGGCGCAGGCGCTGGAAGATACCAAATCTGATATCGGCTGGGGCAGCCAGATTCGTTCATACGTACTAGATGACTCGCGTATTAAAGACTTGCGTACCAGTGTAGAAACCTCGAATACTGGTGCAGTACTGGATGGTGATCTGGATAAATTTATTGAAGCCAGCCTGAAACAGGGTCTATAAGTTTATTGCGTGGAAAAGCAGAGGCGGGTCCTCTGCTTTTTTAGCTTTAACATTTGTCGATCAGCAGGATGAATGCCCCCTGACCAGACAATGCTAGAATGATCTGGATTTGGATAAAATGACAGCAATTTACAAAATGACTCATAATATCGATAATTTTCGATATTAATATCGCATAAATTCGATATAATGATTTTTGCGAAAGTGCTGATCATGAACATGAGTGAAATGAGATGGACACAGAAGCGATTTATAAAGCCTTAGCCAACCCGATTCGACGTCAGATTCTGCAATGTTTAAAAGAACCTGAACGTTTCATTTCCACTGAAGAATGTGGCAATGATTTTAGTCGTGGTGTATGTGCAGGGCAGATGGAAAAGATCGCGGATATTTCCCAATCGACCATGTCTAATCACTTATCGGTGTTGCAACAGGCAGGACTGATTCAGGTGACCAAATATGGCCAATGGTCTTATTTCTCTCGTAATGAAGCACTGATTCAGGAATTTTTACAACATTTACAGCATGCGCTTTAGACTTCAATCAGTCCAGGCCAGCTGTAAGAGGATGGCTTGATGACAGATTTTTCTACCCCAATTCAATTTGGTGAACTCAAACTTAAAAACCGTGTGGTGATGGCCCCCCTGACACGTAGCCGTGCTACCGCAGACCGTGTTCCGACAGCCATGATGGCGGAGTACTATGCACAGCGTGCTAGCGCAGGTTTAATCATCTCCGAAGCGACAGTGATTTCAGAAGAAGCCAACGGTTATGAAAAAACCCCGGGTCTGTTTACCGATGAGCAGGTAGAAGGCTGGAAACTGGTTACCAATGCGGTGCATGGTAAAGGCGGTTTGATCGTAGCGCAGTTGTGGCATGTGGGACGTGTCTCCCATCCTGACCTGTTAAAAGGTGAAACACCAGTTTCAGCCAGTAATGTGAAGCAAGCTGGCTATGTCAGCCTGCTGCGTCCGAAACGTGAATATGTGGTGCCACGTGCCCTGGAAATCTCGGAAATCCATGCCATTACCGAACAATATAAACAGGCCGCAATTAAAGCCAAAGCGGCCGGTTTTGACGGGGTAGAACTGCATGCCGCCAACGGTTATTTAATAGACCAGTTCCTGCAAAGCAAAACCAATCTGCGTGAAGATGAATATGGCGGTTCTGCTGAAAACCGTGCCCGCTTCTTATTAGAAGTTGTAGATGCACTGATTGAAGTGTGGGGCGCAGGTCGTGTCGGTGTACATCTGGCACCGCGTGGCGATGAGCACGATATGGGGGATGCCAATCCTAAAGAAACCTTTGGTTATGTCATGCAAGAATTGGGTAAACGTCAAATTGCCTTTTTCTTTACCCGTGAATATCTGGCCGATGACAGCATCAGTCTGGACATGAAAGCACGTTCTAACGGTGTGCCGTATATTGCAAATATGCGTTTAAGCCGTGAAGATGCGCTTGAGCTGCTGGCATCGGGTAAAGCGGAAGCAGTGTCTTTTGGTAAGGCTTATATTGCCAATCCAGACCTGTTTGAGCGTTTGGTGGAAGATGAACCACTGAATGAATTGAAACTGGAAAACATGATTGGAACCGATGTGGCAGAAGGCTATACCGACTATCCATTCCTGAATAAACAGCTTGCTGAAAGTTAAGCAGCTACTTCCATAAAATAGTATAAATGATGTCACAGAGCAGAATTCATTAACATGTGAAGGCTGCTCTGTTATATTTTGCCGATTGAATATGATTTGAGGCAACTTGTTTGGCTACTCCTTTTTGGTACAACGCGGCACTTACTCTAATTAAGCCATTGTATAAATGGCAGATTAAAAAACGTGCGCTGACTACGGAGCAATTGCAACAAGAATGTCTTGAGCGCTTTGGTCCATTTCAACAGCCGAAAAACCTGCATTCGATCTGGTTTCATGTGGTATCGGTTGGAGAAACCAACGCAGCCCAGCCTTTAATTGAACATTATCTCAAACTCGGCCATCCGGTACTGGTCACCAATACCACCAAGACGGGTCAGGCTCGGGCCAAGTCACTATTTCTAAAAGCACCTTATGAACATTTGTTTCAGGCCGTGTATTTACCTGCCGATCAGAAAAAATTAGTCCAGGCGTTTTATCAAAAATATCAGCCGAAGGTCTTAGTTTTGGTGGAAACTGAAATCTGGCCGAATTTAATCGATCAGGCGCAGCAATTTAAGGTGCCATGTTTACTGATTAATGCCCGACTTTCGGAAAAATCGGCCAAAGGCTACAGTAAGGTTCAAGGGCTGACCCAAGGCATGCTGAATGGGCTGAATCGCTTGCTGGCTCAAGACCAGGCGACTTTAGATCGTTACCGTAATTTAGGTATGGCAGTAAATAAAAGTCAGGTATTGGGTAGTATTAAATTTGATATTCATGCACCGGACAGTTTTATTCAACAGGCGCAGCAATTGCAGCAGGACTGGAATTTATCGGCACGGAAAATAATCACCCTTGCCAGTACCCATGCGCCTGAAGAACAAAAACTGTTAACGGCTTTCAAGCCTTATCTGGCACAACATCCAGAACTGCTGGTCATTGTGGTGCCACGTCATCCGGAACGCTTTGATGAAGTGTTTCAGCTTGCGCAAAACCTGAATCTAACAACCAGCCGTCGCAGTGCAGGGGAAGCTATTCAGTCAGATACTCAAGTCTATTTAGCCGATTCGATGGGGGAAATGTGGCTGTGGTATGCACTTAGCCAAGCCTGCTTTGTTGGCGGTTCGTTGAATGAACCGGGTGGCGGACATAATATTCTGGAGCCGATTGCCTTAAATGTGCCGACGGGTTTGGGTAAAAATTATTTTAACTTCCAGACCATTGTGGATGAATTTGTTGCTGTAGACGGTGTGAAAATCGTGGAAGATGCAGAGCAGGCCGCGCAGGTTTTAATTGAATTGTTAAATGATCGCGTAGCTGCAGAGCAACTGAATCAACATGCACAGAAAATTATGTTGCAGAACAAGGGTTCTTTAGCCAAACATATTGCGGTGATTGATCAGTATCTTTAAATAGCCCTATGTTGTGTATCGTTACGCTGAAACTTATTTCGCGGAGGCGGCAGGGATGCCGCCGTTAGGCTATGGTAAAGGGACTTACCATTAGCCTAACAAAGAGTTTTGCCTACTTTTGCTCTATCAAAAGTAGGAATATGCCTACGCAAAGTAAAATAAAGTCATGAGATGATACGTGGCTGTGCACGCGTCTTGCTTTTAATAGTTGAAATTTATAGCTTATGAATATTGTCCTCCTTGACCCACGCCAAACTGAATCTGAATACTGGTCCATTACCAGCAAACGTCAGTTAGAGCATCTACAGCAACATCTAGAGATTACTGTAGGTGATACGCTCAAGGTGGGTATTCGTGAGGGAAAACGCTATCTCACCGAAATTGTAGAAGTGACCGAACACGCTATAAAATTAAAACCGATCAAAGAAGAAAGTGTACCTGTTAAACTTCCCGTGACTTTAATTGTCGCCATGCCACGTCCGAAAGTGCTGCGCCGCCTGATTATGGATAGCGTGACCTTGGGGGTGGAAAAAATGATTTTGCTGCATAGCTATCGCGTAGATAAAAGCTATTGGCAGACTCCATTTCTACAGCAGCTGGATCATTATGTCACACTGGGCCTGGAACAGGCAGGGGATACGGTTGCACCGCAAATTGAAATTCATAAACGCTTTAAACCTTTTGTTGAAGATGTGTTGCCCGGTTTAATTACGGCAGAATGTCCTGCTTATGTGGCCCATCCTTATGTAGAGCAACCTATGCCTGTTGCGATTGATCATCCCTGTACCATTGTGATTGGCCCAGAGGGCGGTTTTATCCCTTATGAAATTGATTTACTCATAAAAAACGGCTGCCAGGCAGTCAGCCTGGGCAACCGTATTATTCGGACCGAAACGGTAATTCCTTACGTATTGGGCCGCTTATTTAGCACGTGCTGATTCAGCGAGTTCTGTCGTATCATTGCCACGATAGATTTTGACTTCCTGTACCGGATAAGGAATCGAAATTTCATGTTCAGCAAAGGCTTTAATCACGCGTTCCTGAACTTCGCTGATTGAACCTGCAGTGGTGGTTTCTGTAGTATCGACCCACCAACGTACATTCAGGTTAATCGAGAAGTCTGCAAGTGCATTGACGTTTACTGCAAATCCAGGCTGGCTCAAAATGGTCGGGTCTTTATCTAAAATGCTTAAGATAATGCTCTTGGCTTTTTGTACATCATCTTCATAACCAATTCCCACTACAAATTCACAACGACGGCGTTGATAGGCCGTGTTTACAATCACGGCACTGGTATACACCGTCGCATTGGGAATCACGATGCGGCGACCATCGGGAGAACGTAAGTAGGTTGCACGAATCTGGATATCCTCAACCGTTCCTTCCATACCCGAAACAATAATGTCATCGCCAATTTTGAACGGTTCGCCCAGCAGGATTAAGATGCCAGAGAGCAGGTTCTGGAAAATGTCCTTGAACGCGAAACCGATGGCAACCGAACCAATTCCCAGAGCACTCATCAGCTGACCTGGGGTAAAACCTGGAATGGCAATCACCATGGCAATTAAAAATCCGATAAAGATAATGGCTGAGCTGCCGACACGGTTCAGCACCAGTACCAGGTTTTGTTTGGTATAACTGCGGTCAGTGAGTGCTTTACGGACAAAGAGCTTAAACAGTTTTGACAGCAACCAGAAAATGCTAAAGACCACCAACGCGATACATAAATAAGGCAGGCGTTCCCAAAAGGCATCAACAAATTTGTCGATGGTGGAATAGGCATCATTGTATTTTGCCGTATGTTCAATGACAGTTTGCGCTGTCTTTTCTGTTGCTTCTTGCAAAAGTTGAGAGGTGTCTTGAGTTACCTCATTCAAGGCGTTTTGTTTTTCAGCCACAAGTTTTCCGGATGATGATCATTGCCGGACATTTTGCCTGAAACTGAACAAAAATTTAACCGACAATATTTAGCATTCATTGACGTTTTGTCAAAAATTGTCAGCCAACTTCAGAAATATTGTGTGCCTTTTTGGATGACTTGTGGGGGAACTTCCAGCTCACCTGTACCAAACTGATAAGATATCATGCTGCCTGAAGCCAGAAAGCTCAGAACTGCGAGGATGATCATCAACCAGGCCAATATTTTTTCCCAGACCAGTGTTTCACGCGGCAGTCCATATTTATTGCTGCCTTTAGTCCCTGAACCCAAAAGCAAATACAGCCCCATAAAAATATTCACCAGTGGCAGCAGAAACAGCAGGGTCAGCCAGCCACTACGGTTCAGATCATGCAAACGGCGTATGCTAATCACGATCAGAAAATAGATATACAGCACCAGAATGGCTACGAAACCGAGTCCGGCGATTCCTGTCAGGGTATTGACGAACTGATTGTCCATCGACAGGGTATGAAAGTTAAAGATACCCATCGTCAGGCTAAGAGCAATGGTGGCAAAGAAAGCAATCAGATGCACAAACCCATACCAGCCAATTGAACTCAGACGACCAAAACGACCTTCTGGAGAGAGTGGATTATCTGACCTGGCCGGTTGGACGCGTGAAAAAAAAGAGGAGTCGTCGTGCGGGTTCATACGCATTTTCCAAATAAAATTCAGAGAAGAAAAATATTGTATTTTGTAAAGTTAACAGTACGTTCTATGCTTAAATTATAAGATTAAAAGAACAGGTCAGATACTCATAAAACCATATTTTTTTGTTGAATATGATGAGAAGTCTGTGTTTTAAATTGTATAAATAAACTACGACCAAAGCATGATTGAAGCGGTTGAAAAATAATCGCCATACTGTAAATACGCAGTCAATAAATAAAGCAATAACGCGGCATAACATCTCGTGATGAGATGAATAAGATCAAGGAAGTAAGCAATGAAAGAAATCTATCCTGTACCAGAAGAATTTAAAAAAACCGCTCGTACCAATGAGTCTGAATATTTTGAGCGTTATCAGAAATCCATCGAGCAGCCTGATGAATATTGGGCTGAACAGGCCAGCAAGCTGGACTGGATCAAACCGTTTACCCAAGTCAAAAATACCAGTTTTGACAAGGACAATTTTAAGATTGAATGGTTCGCTGATGGCCAGCTGAACCTCAGTGCCAACTGTCTGGACCGGCATCTTAAAGAACATCCTTATAAACCGGCCATTATCTGGGAGGGTGATCACCCATCCCGTCACAAGATTATTTCCTTTAACGAACTTTATGATGAGACCTGCCGTTTTGCCAATGTCCTGAAAAAGAACGGGATTAAAAAAGGCGACCGGGTGGTGCTGTATATGCCGATGGTTTCGGAAGCCGCAATTGCGATGCTGGCCTGCGCACGGATTGGCGCGGTACATTGTGTGGTATTTGGCGGCTTTTCTCCTGATTCACTGGCCAGCCGGATTGAAGACAGTCAGGCCAAAATGGTGATTACTGCCGATTCCGGCATGCGCGGCGGTAAGCCGATTCTGCTTAAAGCTAATGTTGATGAAGCCTTGAAAATTGCCGGGACTGAATCGGTTGAACATGTGATTGTGGTACACCGTACTGGCAACCCGATTGAAATGCAGCCAGGACGTGATTTGTGGTATCACATGGAAATCATGTCGGTGAATGAAATTTGCCCGCCTGAACCAATGAATGCCGAAGATCCGCTATTCATTCTGTATACCTCGGGTTCGACCGGCAAGCCTAAAGGAGTGTTGCATACCACTGGTGGCTACCTGACTTATGTGAATTCCACTTTCCGCGAAGTGTTCGATATCAAGCAGGATGATGTGTTTTGGTGTACTGCGGATGTGGGCTGGATTACCGGGCATTCCTATGTGATCTATGGCCCACTTTCCAATGGCACCACCACGGTGATGTTTGAAGGCGTACCTCAATATCCAACCTGGGCGCGTACCGGTCATATTGTCGATAAGCACAATGTTTCCATCCTCTATACCGCACCCACGGCGATTCGCGCCATGATGCGCGAAGGCGATGCCTTTGTTCGGGAAAGTGACCGCAGCAGCTTGCGCCTGATCGGTTCGGTAGGTGAGCCGATTAACCCGGAAGCCTGGAACTGGTATTACACCGTGGTCGGTGAAAGCCGCTGTCCAATTGTCGATACCTGGTGGCAAACCGAGACTGGCGGAATCCTGATTTCACCTTTGCCGGGTGCAACGGATTTAAAACCGGGTTCTGCGACCCGACCATTGTTTGGTATCCAGCCTGCCATTGTGGATGCAGAAGGCAAGGAACTTGAAGGTGAAGCCGAAGGCAACCTGATCATCAAGGATTCCTGGCCGGGTCAGATGCGTACCATCTGGGGTGATCCTGAACGTTTTATTGAAGCCTATTTCTCGACTTATCCGGGGACGTATTTCACTGGAGATGGTGCCCGCCGTGACAAGGATGGCTATTACTGGATTACCGGACGTGTCGATGACGTACTGAATGTTTCTGGCCACCGTTTGGGTACGGCAGAAGTGGAAAGTGCCTTGGTGGCGCATGAGCATGTGGCTGAAGCGGCGGTGGTCGGTATGCCACATGATATTAAGGGACAGGGTATTTGTGCATTCGTCACTTTACAGGCAAATTTTGAGGAATCCGAAGAGCTGCGTAATGAACTGATTAACTGGGTACGTAAGGTTTTGGGACCCGTAGCTACACCGGATGCCTTGTATTGGGCACCGGCTTTACCGAAGACTCGTTCCGGTAAAATCATGCGCCGTATATTAAGAAAAATTGCCGCCAATGAACTGGATACTTTAGGAGATACTTCAACCCTGGCTGACCCACAGGTGGTGAACAATCTGATTGCAAGGGTCTATCCTGACAAATAAGTCATTTATAAAAATACCGCCTTATTTTCAGGCGGTATTTTTATTTTATGTATAAGCACAGCAGGCATTCAGATAAAGCAGCAAAACATCATCTGCTAAGCTAAAAATATAGCAATAATCAGATCATATTATGAATGTTTCATCCCCACTTTTAACTTTAAATCCCTTACACATCGCTCAACAACTTGCGGAACAGTTTGCAACCACTGCTGCTGAACGTGATAAACAGGGTGGTAACCCAAAACAGGAGCGTGATTTAATCCGTCAAAGTGGTTTACTGGGACTTGCCATTCCAACCCAATATGGTGGACAGGGTGCGGGCTGGAAAACGGTTTTTCAAACTATTCAAACGATTGCCCAGGTCGACAGTTCACTGGCACATGTTTATGGTTTTCATCATTTACTGATTGCGACGGTGCAACTGTTTTCACAGCCTGAACAGTATGGCAAATGGTTTGAGCAAACCGCACAAGAAAACCTGTTTTGGGGCAATACTTTAAATCCATTAGACCGACGAACCATTGCAACCCAAGTGTCTGAAAATGAATATCTATTTCATGGCGACAAAAGCTTCTGTTCAGGTTCGATCGATTCTGACATCTTGCTCTGCTCAGCTTATAATGATGAAGGTAAATTGCTGATCGGCGTGATTCCTACTGCGCGCGAAGGGGTGAGTTTTTTAGGTGACTGGAACAATATGGGACAACGCCAGACTGACAGCGGTACCAGTCATTTTGAGCAGGTTAAAATTAAAAAAGATGAGTTATTGCTCAATCCGGGACCCCTGAGTACGCTGTATTCGAGTTTACGTCCACTGATTGCCCAATTGATTTTTGTGCATTTATTTTTAGGCGTAGCAGAAGGGGCTTTTGTAACTGCCAGACAAACCGTGCAAAACCAAAAAGCCTGGTCCAAATCTTTGGCTGAAAATGCCGTGAATGACCCGTTTACGCAAAAACACTTTGCCGAATTTTATGTACAGCTGGAAGGCGTACGTTTACTGGCAGCTAAAGCGGTTCAGAGCTTACAGACGGCATGGGATCTAGGCAGTGACCTCACTGCTGAACAGCGCGGTGAAGTGTCCATTGCCATTGCGACTGCCAAAATTGCTGCGACCAATACTTCGCTATATATCACACAAAATATTTTTCAGGTGATGGGTGCGCGTGCCACCACAGCCCAATTAAATCTGGACCGTTTCTGGCGCAATGTGCGTACCCAAACTTTGCATGACCCGGTGGATTATAAATATCAAGAAATTGGGGAGTGGGTGTTAACGGCTAAAGTTCCTGATCCGAGTTTTTATTCATAATGAAATAAGAAAATGCCATTTTATGAAATGGAGCCTTTTTACTTCTAGATTTAAAAATGAATTAAGAGCGTGGAACGTGAAAAATCACTTAAAAAAGCCTAATTTGTGAAGATTAGGCTTTTTAATGAGACCTAAATTAATGATTTATAAAAAATAAATTTTAATTTCGTATAACGTGTACTATGTTAATTTTAGAAAAACTAAAATTTAGTGAGTTTTTTTGTGAGTAATAATGCATTAACGTGGTTGGGGCTCTTACTTGGATTCCTACTCTATCCAATAATTATGTTCTTTCTGCTCGCTCAAAGACACAGTGGTTTAAACTATATTAATGATTTATCTAGTTTTAATAAAATAGTTGTTTTCATATCTTGTGCTTTAATATTTCTTATACCAACTTGGAATGAAAGATGTCTTCTAGACAGTGAAGGGAAAAGCCCACATTGGTATCAAAGATATTTTGTGCCTTTGATATATTTCATAATTGGAACCATTTTTACAGGAATGTTCTTCATTTTAATTATTAGATAGCTTTTCCAAATGACCTCTATAGCTAAATTAATTTTTATGATACATTCTTATAATTATAAGATATTGATATAATTAACTTTATTAAAGATATTCTTCGTAACATGCAAAATCAGTTTAGCTATATCTAACATAATGGTCGTTATACGAAACGATTTTTAAAATATTATTGTTTGTCAAACACTTAAATCCATAAATCCATAAATCCATAAATCCATAAATCCATAAATCCATAAATCCATAAATCCATAAATCCATAAATCAATAAACCCCAAACCCAAGAGATCAAAAAACACACGTTTTAACAACTCGTGTATTTTTTAGCCGGATATGTAATGTTCTGTCAATTAAATTGATCAATAAAAATTCAATTTTATAATTTTTGGTGGGTTATTAATTCTTCCGGGACAAAAAGAATGCCCATATTTTATGGATGAAAAATGTCCGTTTTTGTACGCTGTGGCGCACATCAATTTAAGGATTTTGCGGATGGGCGCAGCCGAGTTTTTTTCCTATGATGAATTCATACAGGAACAGGATGTTCCGGAACAGAAAACAACAATAAAACGTTCATACACCAGGATCGTGAAGCAAGACAGGAGTCATGCTTAACTAACCCATACGGAAAAGCCCGACAGGATGTCGGGCTTTTTTTATGTCATTTTATTCAGCCACAATTACTTTGCTGCCTGTTCTACGGCAGGTGGTGAACTTACAGGCTGTTGACTCGCAGAAGCGGGACTTATCTTTTTATTGATGGGCCGATGATCCATCATTGTCCCGATGGGCGATACGCGCCAAATCATATTGCCGACATCATCGGCGACCAATATTGCCCCCGAACGATCAACTGCTACCCCAACAGGCCGTCCAAGTGCCTCACCTTGATCATTTAAAAAACCGCTTAATACATCTTGGGGCATACCCGAAGGTTGGCCATTTTGAAAGGGTACAAAAATGACTTTATAGCCGCTATGCGGTTTACGGTTCCATGAGCCATGCTGACCAATCAGCGCACCACTGCGATATTGCGGCATCAATTGAGATTTATAAAATGTCAGGCCTAAGGAAGCCGTATGGTTACCCAGAGCATAATCCGGTTTAATCGCACGTGCGACCAGTTCTGGGTTTTGAGGTTTCACCCGCGTGTCTACATGTTGACCATAATAACTATAGGGCCAGCCATAAAAAGCACCATCCTTGACTGAGGTCAGGTAATCGGGCACCAGGTCATTGCCAATTTCATCGCGCTCATTCACCACCGTCCATAACATACCACTCTGTGGTTGCCAGTCCATACCATTGGGGTTACGCAGCCCTGTGGCAAAGGGCCGTGTTTTGCCACTGGCAATATCAAATTCCATAATTAATGCCCGGCCAGTTTCCTGGTCCAGGCCATTTTCTGCCACGTTACTGTTTGAACCTACGGTAATATAGAGTTTGCTGTCCGCAGAATTGGCAATCACGTTTTTGGTCCAATGATGATTGAGCGGGCCACCGGGTAAATCCAGGACTTTGCTGCCGCTTGTGGTAATTTGAGTTGCACCTTTTTGATAAGGAAAGCGTATTAAGGCATCCGTATTGGCTACGTAAAGCGTATTGCCGACCAGCGCCATGCCAAACGGAGAGTTCATATTTTGTAGAAATATGGTTTTTTGATCAGCCACACCATCGCCATTACGATCACGCAGAAGGCTAATACGGTTGGCACTCTGATGCGATGAACCGGCACGTTTCATCAGCAGTTTCATGATTTTGCCCCTAAAGCCTTTACTGTCATCCGGTTTGGGCGGTGCATCGGTCTCAGCCACCAGCACATCACCATTTGGCAACACATACAGCCAGCGCGGATGATCAAGTTCTTTGGCAAAGGCTTGTACTTTCAAACCCGCAGCAGGAGTGGGCATAGTATCGGCAGGCCAGCCTTTGGCAGGAGCAATATTCACCGTAGGAAACAGACGGGATTGGGGTTCAGGCAGATGTGGGTATGGACCATAACTGTCTGAAATTGGAGACCTGGATGGCGAGGCACATCCGGTTAATGCCAGTACAATGGCAGCGCCCGCAAGGGGCAGTAATAATTGAGCAGACATCTTTATTTCCAGCTTATTTTTTGCCGCTATCGCCTTACTTTAAAATTTCGTTCAGGCAGTCACCATGCTGTTCTTGTTTTTTCTGGTTGCCGATTGGTTATTGCGTTCGGTTTGAGCGAAGGTAACTCTGCTGCATAAGCAAAAAAATCCCTCAAGCCGAGTCTTGAGGGAAGATTGGAGATGCTTTTGATTCTTCTTTTTTAGCTCATCAACTGTCGCTTAGTCATTCAGCTTAAGCGGACTTGGCGGTCACAACGGATAGCTGTTGCGCTTCCAGTTCACGAACCAATGGCAATACTTTTTGTCCGAAATATTCCACTTCTTCAATAAAATGCAAGAAACCAGACAGGATCAAGTCCACACCGACTGCTTTCAGTTCAACAATACGTTCTGCAATTTGCTGCGGCGTGCCAATCAAATTGGTTTTAAAGCCATCGTTATACTGCACCAAATCTTCAAAAGTCGATTTTGCCCAGTTGCCTTCACCCTCTGCGGTTGCAGCACCCGCTTCACGGGTGGCATCTCCAAAAGATTTCACTGCCTGGACATTGGCTTTGGCCACAATTTCCTGAAGAACAGCTTGGGCTTCTTGTTCAGTATCACGGACAATGATGAAGGCATTGACTCCAATTTTCACGGCATGGTTATTGGCTTTGGCTTTTTCACGGATATCATCAATCTGCTTTTTCAGCTCTTCCACTGTGTTGCCGTTGGTGAAATACCAGTCCGATACCCGCGATGCCATATCACGCGCTGCACGTGAGCTACCGCCCTGAAAAATTTCAATATGCGGTTTTTGTAGCGGTTTTGGACTGAGGGTGTAATCTTTGAATTGATAGTATTGACCATCAAAACTGAAATGATTCTGCGTCCAGATACCTTTAAGGCTACGGATAAATTCTTCTGAACGTGCATAACGCTGGTCATGTTCAGGCCATTCTTCACCAATGGCATCAAATTCGCCGCGGAACCAGCCACTGACCACGTTAATGGCAATACGCCCATTGGTCAGGTGGTCAATGGTTGCCAATTGCTTTGCAGCCAGTGCCGGTTTCCACGGACCTGGCAAAATTGCAGCAATCACTTTGAGTTTTTCAGTTTTGGCCAGAATGCCATGGCTGAAGCTGACCGATTCGTGCTGGTTTTCTGCGTTATAACCGGCAGTAAAACGGATTTGGGTTAAGGCATAGTCAAAGCCGCTTTTTTCCGCAGCTTGCGCCAGACGGACGTTATAGTCATAACTCCAGTCCGTACGCTGTTCAATATTGCTGACCACCAAACCGCCGCTGACGTTTGGTACCCAATAAGCAAATGTAATGTTTTTATCTTGTACTGACATTCTGTCTACCCTCAGGATGTAATTTTTTTAGCGCTCTTAAGCTACCTGTGACTTTGGTGCTTTTTTGCTGTGCAGGCGTGCTTCGGCAGCATCAAGGCTTGGCACTGCAGCAGAAGGAAGGACTTCTTCTTGTTCAATTTGCTTGTTGATACCCAGATTCTGGTTGGCTAGCTGAGATTTCTCTTTGACCACTTCAGCACGCTGGCCTTTGGCAGGAGCCCATTCAAGAATTGGCAATGCACGTGCTACTGCGAGGGTAATGCGGTCACGCAGCAGTTCACTGTGAATGGTATATTCAGGGGTAAAGTCACGGTCTGTTGCATAGACACCAATCGGTAAGGTTTGTGCCTGGAAGAAGCTGAACAATGGACGCAATTGATGTTCAAGCACCAAGGCATGACGCTCACTACCGCCAGAAGCTGCAAGGAGTACCGGCACATCGACCAGTGCAGTTTGTTCTACAAAGTCAAAGAAGTGTTTGAAAAGACCTGTGAACGAGGCACGGTAAACCGGTGTACCGACAATGAGAGCATCCGCTGCTTCAACAGCTGCCAAGTCATCTTGCACACGTTGCGGTAACTGGTTACGGTAAATGGCACCGCCAAGTAAAGAACCGATTTCGCTAAATTTAATAAAATGTACATTGATTGGGGTTGCTTCACCGAGTTCATCAATAATAGCTTGTACCAGTGCCTCGGTTTTAGAAGGATTGTTTAAGCCGCCTGATACAGCAACAATATTCAACGGTTTTTGTGCATTTAAAATAGACATTTGGGGATAACCTAAAACATAAAATCTTGGAATAGCTTTATTAATCAACAGCAGGCATATTCTGTAAAATAAGCAAATCAAGAAAAGTTATCTTATTTTGAGATATAAAGGAAAAAGTCACCAAAATGTGCTTTTATATGATTTAGTACGTTGATTTATATATTTATATTGCTTATTGATAAGTATTTTAAATTGGCCGATAAAATTTATATCAAAATATGATTAGGTTTGATGATTTTGCGAAAAACCTTGAAAAAAGGGGATTTTTGAGAAAATAATCTCATATCAGATGAAAAAAGTTATTCATTGCATATCCTTAATAGTACTAGTGTGGTTAGAATAGCTCTTAATGTGCACAAGATCTTTCATGCTGCTTATGAATATTTTAATCGTTGATGATCATCCACTGTTTCGTCATGCCTTGATTCAAGCCGTTCGTTACAGCTTGCCGCAAGCGCAAATTCAGGAAACAGCTGCAGTAAATGAGTTTTATGAACGCTTAGATAATGGGCCAGAACCAGATTTGGTTTTACTGGATCTCAATTTGCCGGGAGCTTCGGGCTTTTCGGCTTTGGTGCATGTTCGTGCACAATACCCGTCCATTCCGATTATTGTGGTGTCTGCACATGAAGAAGTGTCAATTATTCAACGTGCCATAGCCCATGGTGCAATGGGTTATATTCCGAAATCTGCGCATCCAAGCCATATTGGTGAAGCGATCCGTCAGGTACTGGAAGGAGAAATCTGGTTACCGCCAAATTTACCGGCCAACATGAATTTTGACCCGCGTGCAGCAGATGAAACTGCACTGGCAGAACGTATTCAGTCACTTACACCGCAACAATTCCGTGTATTGATGATGGTGGCGGAAGGTTTGCTGAATAAACAGATTGCTTATGAGCTGGACGTTTCCGAAGCGACCATCAAGGCCCATGTCACTGCCATTTTCCGCAAACTGAATGTGCAAAACCGTACTCAGGCAGTATTGGCCATCAGTGCCCTGAATATTGAAGAAAAGAAAATGTAATCTGCTGAATATAGCATTCAACGAAAAAGGCACTTGATCAAGTGCCTTTTTTTGTAATCAGTGCTTTAGATCAGGCGACGCAGCTTTGTCTGGGAGTACTGTCTGTGCAAAATAAAGGATTCAGTGCACATTGCAGATCATCAATTTGCTCTTGAGAGACATAGGCTTTCTCTTTCAGATATTCAGCCACACTGTCATCGCGCAAACTTAAAAATGCGGCATCATAAACGCCCAAATCGACAAACAACGCTGCGGTTTCCAGACTGTTGAAGCGGTCTAAATACACATCACTGCCATACAGCAGGAAAATATGATCTTCATCGGCATGAGCATTAATCCCTAAGTGCTTTGCCAGTTCCAGTGGTGGGGTTTTAATAAACAGCAGATCAGAGAGTTCATCAAACTGGGTGGTATCGAGCAGATTCTGATCGGTTTTGACTTTACCCAGCCATGCCTTAAACACCAGCACCGCACCACCACGCAATAGCATGCTCCAAATTTGGTGACGTACTGTATCTGTCAAGTCTCTAGCTTCGGCTGCTAAAGACTGAATCAGCTTGTCTTCCTGTTCAGCGAGGCGATCAAATAAACCCAAACCTTGCGGTTTATAGGCTGCCGGGCTAAAGACATCAAAATTCAACTCATCGAAGACCTGTAAGGCAAGCGGGACAGCACTTTGATACAAGGTATTCAGGGCTTGAATATGAGTGTCCTTTAAGTGGCTGGGTTTAAATAGTTCGGTCCATTGAATTTCGGGTAACAGGGCATTGGCCCCATATTGACGATAAAATTGTTGCGATTGATCTATGCCATAACTTCCGGCTTCAGAAATGTTCATCTTAAACTCCTGTATTTTCTATGATGATCAGTTTCGTGGGCCGTGTTTTGAGGCAGTCTGATAGACAGATTAAACTGACCATTGATTACTCTCATATATGAGCTTGGCTGACCGCAAACGAAATACGACTAAAGTTATATAATGGATTTTTACTGTAAAAATATTTTTAATAATAATAACTTGAAAAATTGTAACTAATTATACAAATGTATATTTAAATTTTGATCATCTTTGCCATAGGAAATATGACATTGAATTTTTTGGTCAATAAATCGGCAGCCAAAATAAAGAAATTGAGCAGTTTTGCCTAAAATGAAAAATAAATTGCCAGTGAGGTTAATAGAGGGTGTTTTTATGTAATGAAAACGCCCATTTCACATACATGAAATGGGCGTTTGATTTGCAGTGATTTCTGAATAAAACGCTTAAGAACCGGAAATTTTTAAGCCTGATAACCAGGAACGCAGCGATGCCGGTTTTAACGGTTTTTTCAGCAGCACAATATTGAGATCTTTCAAATGCTGTGGCAGTTCTGGGTCGGAATCTGCAGTAATCAATGCTACAGGAACCTGTTCCTGACGGTTGGCCAAAATGAAATCCAGACCAATTTTATTGTTGTTCAGGTGCTGATCGACCAGCCAGACCTGAATATTTTCTTGCTGGATGAGCTCTAGGGCCTGTTCAGGTTCAGTGGCTTTAAAGACCTGATAACCCCATTTGGTCAGTAAGGTCGTCATCCCTTCCAGAATGGTTTCATCATTGTCCAGGCATAGAATCTTGTAGGCCTTGCTTTTCAGCGGGGTGGCCTGTACTGGTGCTGCCACGACTTTAGGCGCATCTACGATTGGCACTTCAATCATAAAACACGAGCCCTTGCCATATTCAGAATAGACATGTACCGGATAATCCAGCAAGCTGGTCATGCGCTGCACAATCGCCAGGCCGAGTCCAAGACCCTGCTCGCCCCAAGGCGAAGTATGGCCACAGCGTTCAAATTCCTGAAACAGTTTAATGCGCTGTTCTTCGGCAATCCCGGGGCCGGTATCCCAAACCCCAATCCGGATATGGCGTGGTTTTTCGCTAGAGCGAAGTACACCAACTACCACCTTGCCTTTAGCGGTATAGCGCAGGGCATTGCTGACAAAGTTTTGAATAATCCGGCGAATCCACTGTGGATCGGTGTCGATCCAGAACTGTGCATCATGCACGCTGAATTTAATGCCACGTTGTGCGGCAATAGATTTAAATTGCAGTTCCAGATCACTTAACAGGTCATGTAAGGGATAAGGCTGACGTTTCGGCTGGATGGTACCGCCTTCGAGACGGGCAATGTCCAGCAGGGCAGACAGCATGCTTTCCGCACCATGCAAGGCACGGTCCAGCTGTTGCAGGGTTTTGCGGTCTTCATCTGACTGTACGCTTTGTTCTAAAGCGGTACTGAACAGGCGTGCTGCATGCATTGGCTGCAACAGGTCGTGACTGGCCGCTGCAATGAAACGGCTCTTGGACATATTGGCACGGTCAGCCTGTTCGCGGGCCAGTTGCTGCTCGGAAAGTGCATCGGCCAGCTGTTGGGTCCGGTCTTGTACCCGCGCTTCAAGTACGGCCTCATTTTCACGGAAAGCGGTAATATCGGCAAAGGTGGTGACGAAGCCGCCGCCTTCAATGGGATTACCTCGCATCTGGATGACGCGGCCATCTTTACGAATCCGTTCAAATTCATGCGCGCTGCCCATGGCCATCCAGTGAATCCGTTTGCGCACGTGTTCTTCGACCGAACCCGGCCCGCATTCACCGCGCTCGGCGTTATAACGGATCAGGTCGGCAATCGGACAGCCGACATAGACAATATCTTTAGGATAATCAAAAAGTTTAAGGTATTGATTGTTCCAGGCCACCAGACACATGTTTTCATCGACTACGCTTACCCCCTGGGTCATATGGTCAATCATGGTCATGATCAGGTTCTGGTTAAAGCGTTGCCATTGTGAGGCCTGATCCAGAATATTGGCGACCTGACCGAGTGCCAGACCATTATTCACCATCGCGGTGGTGAGCAGGGTACGCGCCGAAGCAGCACCAATGGTTCCGGCCAGATACTGTTCGGTAAAACGCCACCACATGCCATTGGCATTGCTATTTTCATTCAGGATCACGTTGTTTTGAGCACAGAACTGCTGAAAGGCATGGGTAGCTGGTCCTTCACCGGTAATCCGTTTGGCCAAGGTAATTAAATCACCTACTTTCAGGCGGGCAACATCCTGGTGAGAGTAATTGATTTCACTTGAGGCATTGTGGGTCGGTAAAGGTTTGGTTTCATAATAGAAGAAACTTTCCGCCTGAATTTGCTCGGCAATACTGGGACGGAAAATTCGTGACACCCACACATACAGCACGATATTCAGACCCAATGCCCAGGTCACGCCATGGGTGAGGGGAGCAAAAGACTGAAAACCAAACAGCGCTTCGGGGCGTAACCAGTCCATGCCTAAAGGCCCTGCAAGCAGGAACTGCTGGCTAAAATGGCTGTATTCAGCAGGCAGGCTGCGCAGTACGGTAGGCAACAGCAAGGTATAGGCCCATATGACAAAACCGGCAATCAGACCTGCATATACGCCCTGTTTACTGCCACCACGCCAGTACAGACCACCAATCAAGGCTGGAGCAAATTGGGCCACGGCACTGAAGGCCAGCAAGCCAAATACTGAAAGCTGGTCGATGTCATTAAAGAAATGGAAAAACAGGAAACCAAGCAACATGACCGCTAAAATACACACCCGGCGGGTAAATTTCAGCACCAGAGGCAGACGTTTGTCATGACGCGAAAGTATGCCGGTACGCCACAAGGCAGGCATAATCAGGTCATTACTGAGCATAATAGACAAGGCAACTGAAGAGACCAGCAGCATTCCCGTAGAAGCAGAAAACCCCCCCAGGAAAGCCAAAAGTGTCAACCATTCCTGATCATAACTGAGCGGCAAGGACAGTACAGCGACATCAGGAATCGCAAGAAAATGCGGTGCAGCATGCAGCGCCCAGCTGGCAATCGGAATAATCGCCAGTGTGGTCAGAATCAGATAAGTGGCAAACCAGCGACGTGCGCCCCGAATATGTTTTTCATCCCGCAGTTCAACCACCGCGACATGGAACTGTCGTGGTAAGCAGATAATCGCCAAGGCTGCGAGTAAGGTTTGCACCCAGAACGTTTCGGGAACACCAAACAGCTGAACCTGTTTAAAGGTTTCTGCGACATCCGTGGAAATTTGCCCCAGGTTTTCGGGGGCATCAAAGACAAAGAACAGGGCCACACACAGCAGGGCAAACAGTTTGACAAAAGACTCAAATGCCACGGCTAGCATTAAACCGCCATGCTGTTCGGTATTGGCAATTTGTCGGGTACCGAACAGCATGGCCAGAATGGCTAAAATTCCAGTCAAAAACAGCACACTATTGGTGGTGCTTTGTATGCCGGTATTCTGTTGCAACACTACAGCAGCACTCAAGGCAATCGCTCTGAGCTGCAAGGCTAAATAGGGAATAATTGCGATGACTGCCAGAATGGTGACCAGGGATGCCAGAGGGCCGCTTTTGCCATAACGTGCAGCCACAAAATCTGCAATGGAAGAAATGGCATGATGCTGGCGCACACGTCCCAAACGGCGCCAGATATCATAACCCACACCGACAAAAATCAGGGGACCAAGGTAAATGGGCAGGAAGATAATGCCTTCACGAACCGCAGCCCCGGTTGCACCGTAAAATGTCCAGGATGAGCAATATACCCCTAAGGTTAGACTAAAGAGAAACATGCGACCGCGGGTACTTAGGCGACTGGCGTGTTTTTCACCAAAAAATGCACAGATAAAGAGTAACGCGATATAAAGGGCGAGCACGCCGATAATGAGCCAACTATTCATATTGCCTACAGCATAAATTTATGTCGTAATAATAACCTATCTAGTAATCTTGCCGCTTTAATTGATCAAAATTTAACACCAAAGTAGTAATTACAAGAACCTAATAAGATTGTTAAGTTAGATAACGAAATAATTCGAATTAAAAAAATCACCTATGGCTGGGTGCACACAGGAGCATGATTATGGATGAGGCACATGTAGAACGTATTCTACAGAATCCCAAATTTAAAGAAATGGTCAGCAGAAAAAGCAGATTAAGTTGGACATTAACAATCATCATGTTGATTGTGTATGTAGGCTTTATGCTTTTAGTTGGTTATAACAAAGAATTCTTAATGAGTTCGGTTGGCGGCGGCGTTACCACTTTGGGTATGCCACTCGGCTTGAGCATTATTGTATTGTCTTTCATTTTATGTGGTGTTTATTCGTATATTGCAAACAATAAACTGGATGCATTAAATGAAGAAGCGATGCGAGAAGTTGCAGCAATTGCGAATGAGAAAGGACAGTAATTAGATGAAATGGAATTCATTGAAAGCGAAAGCAGTTGCTGCTTCTACGCTACTGATGTCAGGTATGGCAATGGCTAGTCCAGATTTGGGTGCTGCTGAACAGCAAGCAACCAACTGGCATGCAATTATTATGTTCGCGATTTTCGTGGGCTTCACCTTGCTGATTACCAAATGGGCAGCAAGACAAACCACCAGTACTGCAGATTTCTATACTGCGGGTGGCGGTATCTCAGGTTTCCAGAATGGTCTGGCGATTGCCGGTGACTATATGTCAGCAGCATCATTCCTGGGTATTTCCGCAATGGTATTTAGTTCAGGCTTTGACGGTTTGCTTTACTCACTAGGTTTCATGGTGGGCTGGCCAATCGTATTGTTCCTGGTCGCAGAGCGTTTACGTAACCTGGGTAAATTCAACTTGTCTGACGTGGTTTCATTCCGTCTGGAAGAAAAACCGGTACGTACTTTGGCAGCTCTTAGCTCTTTGGTTGTTGTTGCCTTTTATCTGATTGCTCAGATGGTAGGTGCAGGTCAGCTGATCAAATTACTATTCGGTCTGAACTACAATATTGCTGTCGTGATTGTGGGCCTTTTGATGATGGCTTACGTAATCTTTGGCGGTATGTTGGCAACCACTTGGGTACAGATCATCAAAGCGGTGATGTTACTTTCAGGTGCAACTTTCATGGCTTTCATGGTAATGAAAGGCGTGGGCTTCAGCTTCACCAACATGTTTGAACAATCGATTCAGGTATTCTCTAAAGTACATGAAATCAGCCTTGCAGAAGCAGGCAATATCATGGGCCCTGGTAAACTGGCAGCGAACCCGATTGATGCGATTTCTTTGGGTCTGGCATTGATGTTTGGTACTGCTGGTCTTCCACATATCCTGATGCGTTTCTTTACCGTAAAAGATGCTAAAGAAGCACGTAAATCAGTGGTTGTGGCTACAGGTTTCATCGGTTACTTCTATCTTTTAACTTTCATCATTGGTTTCGGTGCGATCCTTTACGTATCAAACAACCCGCAATTCATTGATGTGGCGAAAATGGCTGTAACTGGCAAGTTAGAACTTGTTGGTGGTAACAACATGGCTGCGGTTCACTTGGCTGATGCTGTTGGCGGTGACTTGTTCATGGGCTTCATTTCAGCAGTAGCATTCGCAACGATTCTTGCGGTGGTAGCTGGTTTGACATTGTCTGGTGCTTCAGCAATTTCACACGATTTGTATGCAAACGTATTCAAGAAAGGCCAAACTACACCTGAATCTGAACTACGTATGTCTAAAATTGCAACTTTAGGTCTTGCGATCTTTGCGATGATTTTAGGTATCCTGTTCGAGAAACAAAACGTTGCGTTCATGGTGGGTCTGGCATTCTCGGTTGCTGCATGTGCGAACTTCCCGGTACTGGTACTGTCAATGTTCTGGAAAGGCTTGACCACTCGTGGTGCAGTAGCTGGCGGTGTTGCAGGTCTTGTTGCTGCAGTAACTCTAATTGTACTGTCTAAAGCGGTTTGGGTAGATACTTTGGGTGTTTCTGAGACACCAATCAACCCATTCAATGGTCCAGCAATCTTTGCAATGCCATTATCGTTCCTATGCTGCTGGTTATTCTCTGTGACTGACAGTTCGGCACGTGCGCATGCAGAACGCAAAGCTTTCGATGCACAGTATGTACGTTCACAAACAGGTATTGGTATCTCTGGTGCATCAGATCACTAAGATACAGTTACTTTAAAAAAAGCCCCATCAGGGGCTTTTTTTATGACTTTAGCAAATGGAACACAACGTGATTGCAAGGCTGGGTTTCGGTTCTCAATCCTATTGTTAGCATGGATGAGTCTCTCTTTTATCAAACATAAATCTGGCAAAGAAGAGGGCGACTTTTATCATTTTTCTACAAATGTTTCACTTGCAGCTTCAAGCATTCATGCTAAGTTGAGTAAAAGAAACATAAAAAATTCAGGCATAAAAAAGCAATATTCTGGAGCAGTACATGCAGGCGATTATGGATGTGTGGAAGGTATTTCGCGTATTGCCTTCAGCTTGGCTACTTTTATTACAATTTATTATTTTAATTCTGTCGGTTGCCGTCAATTACAGCACGCCTTACCGTACGCTTAGCTGGCTACTGGGGGTGCTGGTTTTACTGGTGATTGCCAAAGTCATTCGGCAAACACCGATGTTTACCATTTTGGGCTTAAGTTTTGTCAGTGGTGCCGTGATTTTTTCTTCCCTGATTATATTAGGTATAAAAAATCCATGGCTACAAGTCATTGCCCATGGTTTTGAAGCCGCAGCTTACTTTAGCGCGGCCTATGGTTTGTTGCGTTATATGTTTGAAGACCGCTATTTAACCCGAGATGAACTGTTTGCTGCAGGTGCGGTATTTACGTTGCTGGCCTGGGCATTTGCTTTTTTATATAATGTTTGCCAGCTGCTGGTGCCGGGCAGCTTTCAGAATCCCAATGTTGCAGGTTTACAAAGCTGGCTTGATTTATTGTTTTTGAGTTTTAGTTTGCAGTCTGCAACCGGTTTGTCAGATTTAATGCCCCTAAGTGCCCCCGCACGGGTACTGGCACTACTGCAAATGTTTTCCGGGGTTATGTATCTGGCCCTTATTGTTTCACGCTTGATTGCCTTGCAATATATTGCCCATTTACCCAAGCATTCTAAAGACAAAGAGCCATAAAAAAGGACGCATCAAGCGTCCTTTTTAAATTCTTTATCTAATTAAAAATTAGAAACGGAATTTAGCGTTAACGCCTACAGTTTGCGTATCAAGCGCAAGCTGTTCAGCATTCGCATTTACGTAAGAAGCGCCCACTGCAACGGCAGGAGTGATGAAGTAATTTACGTTTGCACCCCAAGCTGAGTCTGGTGTACCAGCAAAGCTAGATTCAGCATAAGAAGCACCAACGCTTAACTTAGGCGTAACGAAAAGAGTTGTACCTAGGTTATAAGCAGTGTCGTCACCGTAAACTAAACCAGATTCAAAACCGATTGCCATGTTGGTTCCGTCAATCGCACCAACATATTTGGTACGTGCAGTAATTGCATCTTGATCTTCACCGATCGTAGCAGTTTCACCAACTGATTTAACAACGCCATTAGCCATAACATTGAATGCATCAAGAGCAGTTTGATCAGCAACGCTCGTATAACCTACTGCAACCAAGAAATTAGGCGCAGCAAATGCACCAAGTTCTAAGGCATAACGGTCGCCTTGATCATCAGTGGCGTTGTTATTTTTGCTGTCTAAAATTGTGTGGCTATAAGAAGCGCTAGCATATACAGGTACAACTTGAGTTGGCACATAAGCTTCAGCTTTAATGCCATAGTTATGAGCGATAACGTCGATATCGTCTGAACCTAACTCGCCGTAATTATAAGCAACAGATACGTTAGATGCTTGGTTTAAGAAAGCTGCTTCAGCCAATGGGCCTTTAGAAGAGTCAACATCTTTAAGGTAATAAGTACCTTGTAAACTACCGGTGAAATCTTTGTCATTTGCTGTGGTGTCGATGTATTCAGACTGACCTTGTACTTCTACTTGATATGCTTGAGCACCGGTCATGGCTAATAATAAAGCAGTGGCTAAACCGAGTTTTTTCATATTAATTTCCAGTTCTATTTTCTATTGCAGGTGAATTAAACTACTTTCATTGTATTGTAACAAAACATTAAGTCAATGAACTAAAAGAACATTATTTTGTTGTTTTTTTGTTATACATAATGTAATTGGTTGAAAAAAGTACGATTAAACTGTGTCAGGTCAACTTGAAAAATTTGTTTTTAGAACAAATGAATATGAACATTTTTAAAACTTATTTTTTCAGAAATATGCAAAAAATAAGGACTTTGTGTAATGTTAAATTGGATTAAATTTAAAAATTAATTGTAAAATCCAATTGAAATATATTTTATTGCATGATCTGTATGGCATTTTAAGGCTATTCATTTGATTCTAATAATAAAATTCACCTAAAATGGGATAGTGTTGGTTGAAAAATGCACAAATTGTAATTTATTTAGTGCAAATATCGTGCTGTTGTGATGAATTTTAAATCTTACCGTTTTGATAGGCTTTACTTTTATAACGGTTTTTACGATAATATATCTATCAATTCATACTACATTGCAATAATGTGATGATGATCTGATTCTCCATAAACAAGTTTTTGTTTTATATGCCCAACTTTCCCCAAGGTTGGGTTTTTTTTATGTCAGAAAAATATTGCAGTTGGCTGCGAAATAAGAACAGGCAATAAAAATGGAAGCATAATCATATTAATAGCAAAACTTATTTTTAGTCATTAAAGAGTGAATCCTTAAGTAGAAACCCTAGGATTAACTTTTATTGCACCAATATGGTGCTTAATTTGGAGTAGGGGATTAGATTTTTCTTGAAATTAAAGTATAAAAAACCCCAATTTTCAAAGAAAACTGGGGTTTTTCGCCAAAATCTTCGGAAAAATTAAAAAATCTGCTGAGAATATATTTAATTTGCCCTAATGCAGTGCATTATGCACTTATTTGTGGCATGTGTAAATATTTTCTTATCATGCAAGTAGCAATATTTAGATAAGCAGGTAATTTAAACAATATAAATTGGGGGCTTCCTAGAAATAGTCCTGCATTATTTTGTCGAGATCTTTAAGGGAAACAGGATTTTCTATTTAAGCGGCTTGCTTAACTGCAATTTATAGATATGCAAAATTTTTAATTGCACTCAATGAAAAGCAGTTTGCTACTATTGGGGTAAAGAATAAAAATTGAGTTGAAACCCTACAGATATGCACTGGATCTTAAAGCTTTATTAAAGAATTTAGATTTTTTTTAACTTTTATTTGAAAAAATATTATAAGTGGTTGATAGAATGCAGATATTTAAAAATATTGATTAATTTTTAACTCTTTTTAGATCAAAATCGTGTAATATATTTATATATAATTTGAGTATGATCACAGGTCATTTGGTGTGTATGGTGAGTAATTAATTTATGTATAAATTACGCTCGGAACATATCAGCCGGCGACTGTTTTGGTCGATGATCATTATCGCACTGTCTCTTTTGTTTTTATCTGTTCCCTTAATTGTCAGTAGTTATCATAGCTATCAGAAAGCAGATCGTGCCTTAACTGAAATTTCTGCGCTTCGTGCTGTAGCTGATTTAGCCAATAAAATTTCCCGTGAACGGGCACCTGCTAATAAGGTGATGTCGAGTAGTGTCGATGAACTCGAAGAAAATATAAAAGAATTAGAAGCTTACCGGAAAGAAGTAGATCTGCAGATTGAGCAGACAAGTGCAATTTTAGCTACGGCAGGTTTTTCTGTTCAGGCTCAAGCCTTATCTTCTCATGTAAAAGGGGCTTTGGCTCAAGGTCGTCATGCGGTCGATGTTTATAGTGCCTTGCCGCGATCTGAACGGAGTGCAAGACAGCTGGATCAGGCGATTCAGCAAATGTTTAAGGCATGGGATAGTTGTAAAGCAATTATAGAAAATGTATTGGTACATTCTGAAGCTAAAGGAACTTCAGTCTCAGACTACTATACGCTGATTTTAATTTTGGCTGATTTACGTGATCAGGCTGGTCGAACTGCCTCTAATATTATGGCAGCAGTGACTTTTAATGAAAAAATCCCCGAAGATAACTTGGCGCGGTCATTGCAGACGCAACATCAGGCCCATTATTTATGGGCTTTAGTGAATACCATACAGCCTGAGCAGGATAAAACCCCAGAATATCTAGCTTTACATCAGCAGGTAAAAGCACAGTTTTTAGATCAAGGTATTCCAATAGTTACTCGCCTGATGAATGAAAGTATCCATAATCAGGCCTATTCATTGACCGGTACGCAACTCACAGAAGCAATCGTTGATAAATTCCTGACAGTAGTCAATCTGCAAAGCTATATTCTGGATTACAGTGTTACGGTGGCTCAAACCCAGAAGAAACAAGCCCAGCAAAAACTGATTTTAACCTTACTGGTGGCGCTGATCTGTTTAGTCGCAGTTTCTTTTACTATGATCTATGCGCGCAATCATGTTTTTATACCGTTGCTTAAAGCCAGAAATACCATTCTTCGACTGGCACAGCATCAGGTTATAGAGAGTAAACAGACACCATTATCTGCTAAGCGAATCACCTTATTAGACGCCCTTACAGAATTAAAGCGGGTACTACAGCAGCGTGACGCACTGGAATTTCAGCTTAGAAATATTGCCAATACGGATAATTTGACGGGTGTATCTAACCGTTTGGCTTTAGAGGAATATATCCGTTATCTGGAGAATAAGCCGAATCAGTTCAAGCACACCGGCTTAATCATTATTGATATCGATGACTTTAAGCATGTGAATGATACTTTTGGGCATATTGTCGGTGATGAAGTCATTAAACTGATTGCAGAAAAATTGCAATTGAATGTAAGAGCTTCGGATTTAATTGTTCGTTATGGTGGTGATGAATTTTTGGTTTTAATCGAGCACATTAATTTTCCGGAGGCTTGGGCTATTGCCAATAAAATTCTTCAGGAGATTGGCAGATCTGAACTGTATATTGCTGAACTGAACCAGAATATTCGTGTTTCTGTCAGTGCTGGAGTAGTGGTAGGGGGAGCATCGTGGATGTCATTACTGGAAAAAGCCGATAAGTCTTTATTTCAGGCTAAGCAAAATGGCAAAAATGCAGTGGCTGGGTGATGTAAGTTATTAAGTTCTGATATATAAAGATTTTATTGCCACAATAAAGTTTTTAAGAATGGATCAATTTGAACGTTTAGAAGATATTTTTAAAAATAATAATAAAGGAATGGCTGTAGCAATTACAGGACAGTGGGGGATAGGTAAAACTTTCTTTTGGAATAAATTCATAAATGAAAGAGCTAAAACAGAAGAAGAACGAAAATATTTACCTTTTTCCATAACACAGAAATACCCAAATTTATTCAATAAGAAATATGCATATATCTCCTTATTTGGGGTTGAGTCTGTAGCTGATCTAAAGACAGCTATTTGTACTAACTTGAGTTCGAATCATTTTAATGAATCTAGTTCAAAAAATATTGAAACTCCGATACTCTTGAAAAAATTTATTAGTCAATTTAGAGATATTAAAGTATCTCATTATGGAATAAGTGCATCTGCACGATTAATTGAATCCCTTCTTTTTGCTCAAGTTAGTAATGCCATTATTTGCTTTGATGACTTTGAACGGATGTCTAATAAGCTCGATATCAAAGATGTCATGGGCTTGGCGAACCAACTTAAACTTGAAAGAAATTGTCAGGTAATTTTGATTTTAGATGAGTCAAAAACAGAAGAAAAAAACAAAGAAAAATATGCTGAATACAAAGAAAAGTTGATAGATGAAACAATCAAAATTACATCTGTTGAGCCTTTGATTCGTGCGCGAGCGAAAGAGGAGAATATTGATGAGCCATTAATAAATCTGATGGTGAAATTTGCTAATGAATTGGCAATCCATAATTTTAGATTTTTTCAAAAAGTTATTAAATTATATGAACAATTTTTAGAACAATTACCAAGCGAAGTTGCTGACTTAACTAAAGAAATAATTTTGATTCGGATTTTACAAGGATATTTTATTGAGGATTTTGGACTTACATGTGGGTTAAGTTGGAATGATTTTACTTTTAAAATGGCTGTTAGAAGAGAAATAGCTAAAAATAATGAGGCAAATCAAAGTGAAAAAGAAAATATAAAATTATCCAAGCTTAGGAACATTTCATCTTCATTTGAGAGAGATGATTTATGGATGATTGAGTTTAAAAAATGGTTTGAGCAAAAAGATAGTGTTAATTTTTCAGGTTTACGTGAGTTAGTTCAATCGGAGTTAATTTATGAAAAAAACCAAACAATTAAAAATAAAGTATGGGATATTTTTGAAAGAAGATTCAACTTTAAAGTTGAGGAAAGTGATTTTGAATATCTTGCTGGTATAGGCCGTGATTTCATTAATAATGAAAGTTTAAATAATGTAGCCGCTGCATATGAATTTATAAAAAAGTATGTGGAAGACGAGCGAAAAGCTGAACAGTTTAAACAAGATGTTTTAAAAGTAATTGATTCAGATATTGGTAAAGCTATTTCACGTAAAAAAGAAGAGTTAAGACTATGGGAATACCCGAATAATATTTTTTATGAATATATCGACAAGTTAGTTGAAGAATATCATTCAGAAAAAAGTTTAAAAGAGATCATTTCATATTATTTACAGTATGGAAGTTTTAAAAGTGAAGATGACAGAAAAGAGTTAAAGAAATTTTCATTCAATGAATGGTTTCAATATTTAACTATTGATATTTATAATGAAAAATTTATTTTGGAAAAGGATAAAACATTAATAGCCTGTCTAAAATTGCTAAGTAATATTTCAATGAAATCAATAGTTGTTGAGGTGCTTAATAAAATTGGTGAAGAGTCCGAATTTAAGAAAAGGTTTATGCAAGATATTATAGAAAATCATTTAGATTAATTTCCCCTAACCCCTCTTTAATAAAGAGGTGGGCTCCCTCCTTTGAAAAGGAGGGATGGGGAGGATTTAATAGATCACTTCAACAACGGCTTCAAGAACTTCGCTGTATGTGAAACCTTAGATTTAACCACCTGTTCAGGCGTACCTTCAGCAATAATCATCCCGCCACCAGCACCACCTTCAGGACCCAGGTCAATCACCCAGTCCGCAGTTTTAATCACATCCAGATTATGCTCAATCACCACAATGGTATTACCCTTGTTGCGTAGCTCATGCAGAATGTCGAGCAGCTTGGCAATATCGTGGAAATGCAGACCTGTGGTTGGCTCATCCAGTACATACAGGGTTTTACCAGTATCCCGTTTTGCCAGTTCACGCGCGAGTTTGACCCGCTGCGCTTCACCGCCGGAAAGGGTCGTCGCAGACTGACCCAAGCGGATATAACCCAGACCCACCTGATTCAAGGTTTCCAGACGACGGTGAATCACCGGAATGGCCTCAAAGAAATGCATGGCATCTTCAACGGTCATTTCCAGTACGTCGGAAATGTTTTTGCCTTTATAGCCGACTTCCAAAGTTTCGCGGTTATAACGCTTGCCATGACAGGCATCGCAAGGCACATACATATCCGGTAAGAAATGCATAGCTACTTTAATCATGCCATCACCTTCACAGGCTTCACAGCGGCCGCCTTTCACGTTAAACGAGAAACGTCCTGCGGCATAACCACGGGCCTTGGCTTCCGGGGTTTGGGCAAACAGTTCACGAATTGGGGTGAACAGACCAGTATAGGTTGCCGGGTTAGAACGTGGGGTACGTCCAATCGGGCTTTGGTCAATGTCTACGACTTTATCAAGGAATTGCAGACCATCAATCGAGTCAAATTTTTCTGCGGTTAACGTGGTTGCACCGTTCAATTGTGTTGCGGCCAGTGGTAACAGGGTACGGTTAATTAACGTTGATTTACCCGAACCCGATACACCAGTGACACAAGTCATCACGCCCAAAGGAATGGTTAAATCGACATTTTGCAAGTTATGACCGGCCGCGCCCATCAGCTTGATTTGCTGTTCCGGTTTTGGCGGCTGAGTTCTGACTTTCGGTACTTCAATTTTTAACTTGCCGGACAGGTACTGACCCGTTAGCGAATTTTCATTGGCTGCCAATTCTTCATAGGTGCCTTCGGCAATGATATGGCCGCCATGCACACCCGCACCCGGACCAATATCAATAATATGGTCGGCGGCACGAATCGCATCTTCATCATGTTCAACCACCAGGACAGTATTGCCTAAGTCGCGTAAGCGCACCAGGGTTTCCAGCAGACGGTCATTATCGCGTTGATGCAAGCCGATGGATGGTTCATCCAGCACATACATCACGCCCATCAGGCCGGCACCAATTTGAGAAGCCAGACGGATACGCTGTGCTTCACCGCCAGACAAGGTTTCGGCAGAACGGGACAAACTTAGGTAATTCAAACCGACAGAGACCAGGAAGTGCAGACGTTCACGGATTTCCTTGAAAATCTTGTCGGCAATTTCGCCTTTAGCCCCTTCAAGATTTAAATCCTGATAATAGCTTTCGGCATCACCAATCGACATTTTGGTGATCTGGGCAATGGTCTTGTCTTTGACCCGGACATTGCGGGAAATTTCATTCAGACGTGAACCACCACAGGCATCACAGGCGGCATTAGACAAATACTGGGCTAAATCATCACGTACATAGTTCGATTCCGTTTCACGGTAACGACGTTCCAGATGCGGCAAAATGCCTTCAAAAGGTTGCACCCGGTTATGTTTACGACCGCGTTCATCGACATAACTTAAATCGACTTTTTCTTTGCCAGTCCCGTACAGGAATTTCTTTTTGGTCTCAGCATCCAGCTCATTCCACGGCGTATCTAGCGAAAAGCCAAAATGGGCGGCGACTTTTTCAATCATGCTGTAGTAATAAGGACGCTGTCTGTCCCAGCCACGGATGGCACCCTGGCTAATCGAAATTTCAGTATTGGGAATCAGCTTTTCTGCACTGAAATGACTGCGAGTTCCCAGACCATCACAGACCGGGCAGGCACCGAAAGGGTTGTTGAATGAAAACAACCGTGGCTCAAGTTCCGCTACGGCACGGTCACATTCAGGGCAGGAGTGCTTGGCCGAGAATACCCGTTCAGGTTGCTCGCCTTTCATCCATGCCAAAATGGCAATATCGCCACCTAAACGCAGCGCAGTTTCGAATGATTCGGCGATGCGATTGCCCAAGTCGTCACGCACTTTAAAGCGGTCGACCACGACTTCAATGGTGTGCTTTTTCTTTTTGTCCAGTTCGGGCGGTGTATCAATTTCAATGATTTCACCATCGACACGGGCACGGACAAAGCCCTGACTTTGCAGCTGTTCAAACAGGTTGCTGTATTCACCTTTACGCTCACGCACCACCGGCGCAAGCAACATCAAGGCTGTGCCCTCTTCCAGACTTTTAACTGCATCGACCATTTCTGATACGGTTTGTGCCACCATCGGCAAGTCATGTTCAGGGCAATAGGGTGTGCCGACACGAGCATATAGCAGACGTAAATAGTCGTAAATTTCCGTGATTGTTCCCACAGTTGAACGCGGGTTATGGCTGGTCGATTTCTGCTCGATAGCAATGGCCGGACTTAAACCTTCAATCGAGTCGACTTCCGGTTTTTCCATTTGCGAAAGGAACTGGCGTGCATAAGCAGACAGTGATTCCACATAACGGCGCTGACCTTCGGCATATAAGGTATCGAAGGCGAGGGATGACTTACCTGAACCCGAAAGTCCCGTAATCACCACAAACTTGTCGCGTGGAATATCGAGAGACACATTTTTCAGGTTATGGGTACGTGCACCTCGAATACGGATGTGACTTTGGCTCATGCAATGATCCTAGAAAATTCATCAAAAACCTATATATGATAGCGCATGAAAAATGTTCAAGCTGTATTAAAAAGAATTTAAACGACATTTTGTGTCGGACTGGTCAAGGATTGAAACTCAAAGCATGGAAATGGTCTTTCTCTGTACCTGCAAGTCATAGATTTAGATATTGAAATTCAGTATTTCAACCGATTCACCGTTAAAATGCAAAATATCGTCTGAAAAATAAAAAACGGAAATCTCATGATTATTACAAAAGTTCTGATTGCCCTGATTGCGGTGTTGCATCTCTATATTTTAATTTTGGAAATGTTTTTGTGGGATAAGCCTCTGGGCATGAAAGCCTTTGGCAATACTGCGGAAAAGGCAAAACTCACCAAGGTACTGGCACAAAATCAGGGTCTGTATAATGGTTTTTTAGCCGCAGGCCTGATCTGGTCACTACTTGCGCCTGCAAGCTATGCACCTGTACTGGCAAATTTCTTTTTGGCTTGTGTGCTGGTTGCTGGGATTTATGGCGGTATTACCGCAAGTAAAAAGATTATTTATATTCAGGCATTGCCTGCACTGCTGGCTTTGATTGTGCTGAACTTAGTTTAAGTAAGCGATATTTTGCAGCGTAAACTAAGCAGCTTAATCAATTGATCAGTTCGGATGGGTCGGGATGCTGGCTTTATTTTTGAAATGTATTTTAGTGCAGCGGTTGTACTTATTATTTTCCTTCTGTCCAAGAATAAAGCGTTTTATATCGCCGATCTGGTGCCACTCTTTCCGACTTTTGCCCTGATTGCCCATGTGATTGTGTCGCAACAGTAGTGTGCAGAAGCTTTGCGTAAAATGGCATTATTGGGTTTATGGTCTTTAATTCCCTATGCCATTTATCTGCTGATGATTTATATGCTGGCAAGCAAAATGTTGATGTGGTCCTGTTTAAGCATAGCAACCCTTTGCTGGATTGTGGCTGCGGCAGGGCTGATTTATGGCTGGCAGATGTTTCAGCAGTAATGATTTAATAAACAAAAATTAAAGCATCAAAAATATTTGCTATCGCGGAAGAGCCATTCGCAACTGTTCGAGGCATGAGGTGTATACACCGCAAGATTTAATAAGTAATGTTTCTGCGAAAAATTTTATATTTTTCGGTAATCGACGAGTTTTGCGAATGGCAAATGCCTTTGGTTACTTTGGGCGAAACCAAAGTAACGAATGAGCTGTTTCAATTTATGTTACAGCTGTAAGACTCCGCCGAAAAGAAATAGGTATTTTGGATTAATCATCCACACCTAACCACTGACGTTGATCATAAGCACTATCCCAGAACAGCCATTCCAGTTTGGCAGCCGTGGTATAGGCATGATGCATTTTCTCTAAAGTATCTGCATCACAACGAGCAGCTACGCTATCAACCGTCGCAATTACGTTACGAACTGCCTGATTAAACTCTTCACCGGCATAGGTATCAATCCAGGCCTGATAAGGATTATTGGGAATGGAATGCCGAACAATTGCTTTGCCCACTTCGGCATAAATCCAGAAACAGGGCAGTAAAGAAGCCAGAACCACAGGATAGCTTTCTGACCAGGCCGTGGCGGTTAAAAAAGAAGTATAATGATGACAAGCCAGAGTCAGTGGCGTAGTTCTAAATTCTTCTTGGCTAATGTCAAATTCCTGCATAAAGTCAGCATGCAGACTGCGCTCTACCACAATGGCAATCTTGGCAGCATCTGAAAATTGCATGACATCCTCCGCTGTAAATGCTTTTGCAGCACAGACCGCCAGTGCACGGCCATAAGCCAGTAAATAATGCGCATCCTGAATGACATAATGACTAAAAATGTCTTTGCTCAAAGTTCCTTGTGCAAGTTCTTGGTTAAATGGCAGGGCTAAAGTTTTTTCGTATAAAGCCGAGTTACGTTGCCAGAGCTGTTGGGAAAATTGCATGTGCTGTTCCTGAAAATATAAAAGAAAAACTTACCCATACAGGCGACTATACAAGCTTTTTAAGGCTCAGATAGAACGTAGAAAAAATAGTGTATTTGTACTCAAAAAAAATCATACCAAGAACTTTGGATTAAAGTAAAAAAAGCCGTCATAATTGAAGCGATCAAATTTCAAGTGCTCTCTTTTAGGTTCTGCCCAATGCACTTGATATAAATTATTTGTCTATAGGTCGATTTATCATAATGAAACATTTTGGTTTCTCCATTATTTTTACCATCGTGTGTCTGGCTATATCTGCATACTGGGGCTTTACGCATGGCCCGGAAGCAGGTTTAAAGACCATGTTCACGGCATTGACCATTACTGCCATTCTCGCAGTCATGGAAGTGTCACTTTCTTTCGATAATGCGGTGGTGAACGCCTCTGTGCTCAGAGGCTGGGATCATTTCTGGAAAATGATTTTCTTGACGGTTGGTATCATCATTGCTGTATTTGGTATGCGTCTGGTGTTCCCGATTGTGATTGTTGCCGTAACTGCTGACATGGGCATGCTCGAAGTCGTGAAAATGGCCCTGAATGATCCGATCAGTTATTCCGAAAAGCTGATGGCCCATCATGCGGAAATTGCAGCCTTTGGTGGCTCATTCCTGTTACTGGTGTTCCTTAATTTCTTTCTGGACAGCGAAAAAGATACCCACTGGTTCAGATGGCTGGAAGCGCGTTTATCCAATCTGGCCAATGTACCGGCAATGTCCGTCTTCCTTGCTTTAATTGGCTTGCTGATCATGGCAGCCAATGTAGAAGAGGCCACACGTTTAGTGGTGACCATGGCCGGGATTTGGGGAATTGTGATTTACATTGGGGTTCAAGTATTGAGCCACTTGTTAGGCGGTGAACCTGAAATTGATGAAGATGGCAATGCAGTGGCACATGATGCCAGTGGTGCCTCTACAGGCGTTATTAAAGCCGGTTTAGGTGGTTTTATTTACCTGGAAGTGCTGGATGCATCGTTCAGTTTTGATGGTGTAATCGGTGCTTTTGCCATTACTTCAGATGTGGTGATCATCATGCTCGGTCTGGCGATTGGTGCCATGTTTGTGCGTTCAATGACCATTTATCTGGTGGAAAAAGGCACCTTGGATGCTTATATCTATCTTGAACACGGCGCGCATTATGCTATTGGAGCTTTAGCCTTCATTATGCTGGCCAGTGGTACCGGTGTGCATGTGCCGGAAGTAGTCACCGGTTTAATTGGTGTAGCGTTTATTGTCTGGGCAGTCATTGCTTCCATTCAATATAGCAAACGTCAAGAACGAATCCATTAATGGTTTTTTAAGAAAACCGAGTACAATAGGGATGCATGAAAATGCGTCCTTTTTTATGGTGGTTCATTCCTGAAAAATCAGCATTTATAATATGAATGTTGTAGGATAATCCATCGAAATGAAATTTATAGACCCAAGCCAATTAATATGATGAATGCTTTAGAACGCCGTTCAACCTTTGCCTTAAGCAGTATTTTTGCACTGCGTATGTTGGGCTTGTTCATGATTATTCCTGTGTTTTCGGTGGCAGGGCAGTCATATCAAGGGGCAACACCTGCACTGATTGGTTTAGCTGTTGGGGTCTATGGTTTAACCCAGGCCATTTTACAAATACCATTTAGTTTGCTGGCCGACCGCTTTAGTCGTAAGCCTTTGATCATTATTGGTCTGTTGCTGTTTGCCCTTGGTGGTGCGGTCGCGGCGATGTCCGAGACCATTTATGGCGTAATCATTGGCCGTGCCATTGCCGGTGGTGGTGCTGTTTCAGCGGTGGTGATGGCACTTTTGGCCGATGTGACCCGTGAAGAACAGCGCAGTAAAGCCATGGCAGTCATGGGCATGAGTATTGGCGTATCCTTTATGGTGGCCTTCAGTCTGGGGCCTTGGCTGACCAGCCTGGTAGGAATTTCTGGCCTGTTCTGGGTGACGACCGTTATGGGTTTGGCTGCCATTTCGATGCTGTTATTTGTTCCTAAGGTTACCCGTCATCATAAAAATTACCAGCAAGGTTATGTTGCACAGTTGAAACAGGTATTGAAAATGGGCGATTTAAACCGTCTGCATGTTTCAATTTTTGCCTTGCACCTGTTGCTGACTGCAATGTTTGTCTATATGCCATCGCAACTGATTCAGTTTGCTGGTATTCCCTTATCCAGTCATGGTCTGGTGTATTTGCCACTGCTCATTATTAGCCTGTTTTTTGCCTTTCCGAGCATTATTCTGGCGGAAAAATATCGCAAAATGCGCGGCATTTTTCTGACGGCAATTGGCGGAATCGTATTGGGCTTGCTGGTACTGATTTTTGGTTATGAATCCAAATATGTTTTATTGGCAGGTTTGGGGTTATTCTTTATTGCCTTTAACGTCATGGAAGCCTTATTGCCTTCATGGTTATCCAAATCTGCACCAATCCAGTCCAAAGCGACAGCCATGGGCGTAAATTCCAGCAGCCAGTTTTTAGGGGCATTTTTTGGTGGCATGATTGGCGGTCAACTCTTGTTACTCAATAATACCTCATTGGGCTGGAGCATTCTGGTGGCTATTGCGGTGGTCTGGTTATTGATCAGCTTTGGTTTGGCCCAGCCGCGTTATCTTTCTTCATTGGTACTGCCCTTGCCCGAGACCAAACAAACGGATGAGTGGACTTCTCAACTTTTGGCAATTCGTGGTATTGAAGAGGTTGTGGTGATGTCCGACCAGCAATTTGCTTATGTTAAAATTGATAAACAGCTGATAGATGAAGCTGCGCGACAAGATTTAACGCAGTTGTTGGGTAAAGAGGTAGCCATTTAAGCATAACTCTTATAAAGTAAAATATAGAAATGAATAGGAAGTGTACGTCTGATGCGTGGTGTTAATAAAGTTATATTAGTTGGAACTTTAGGTAAAGATCCTGAAACCAAAACTTTTCCAAATGGTGGTTCTCTGACTCAGTTTTCAATTGCAACCAGCGATTCGTGGACTGATAAAAATACCGGTGAGCGTAAAGAACAAACTGAATGGCATCGTATTGTGTTGCATAACCGCTTAGGTGAAATTGCACAGCAATATCTACGTAAGGGTTCAAAAGTTTATATTGAAGGTTCATTGCGTACGCGTCAGTGGACAGACCAAAGTGGTCAGGAACGCTACACCACAGAAATTCGTGGTGAACAGATGCAAATGCTGGACAGTAATCGTCAGCAAGGTGAACAAGCTGCGAGTGGCGATAACTCGGGTTATAACCAGCCACGTTTCAACAATAATCAAGGCGGCTATAACAACAATAATAACAACCAAGGTGGTTATGGCAATCAGGGGGGGTATAACAACAACCAGAACAATCAGGGTAATAGTTATGGCAATAACAACCCGGGTGGTTTTGCGCCAAAACAACAGCCTGCACCAGCAGCAGCTGCACCGGCAGATTTAGATGATGATTTACCGTTTTGAGATGTACTATTAGAACGGCAAGTCATCATCCAAACCCTCCTATTGTGGAGGGTTTTTTAATGGACTATTGATTAGTAATTTTTATTTCTTGGCAGAAGCCCACATGGTAATGACGGCACGGAATACAACCTCCTGAGCTGTATCTTTGACTTCAACTTGTACCTGATAATCGCTACCAGTATTCCACCGAAAATTGGCTTGCACCGGTGTGGCAACCGCAACTAAATCGGTATTGGCTTTTTTCAGGTATTCCACCTGCATGCCTTTGGGAATCCAACGATGAGTAGCCGGTACAGTGGCATCGGTCATGGTTCCTCCGGCAAGCTCTGCCATATTACACATGGCAATGGCATGTACGGTGCCCAGATGATTCAGCACAGCGCGGTGCTTTTTCATTTTGATTTCGCAGTATTCCGGTTCCAGCCTTTCAAATAGGGGAGAGATACTGCTGAAATAAGGCGCTTTTAAGCACAACATTTTTGAAAATGTCCATTTGCCCGCAGGTTTGTTTGCTAAAGCTTTCCATACTTTTAATGCTTGGCTCATCCGAGATGTCCCTGTTTTAGTTTGCAGAGTATTATTCTAATGCAGAATATTATTCTGTTATTTGGCACAAATGACTGCTTTTTAATAAAAAATGGTCTATGATTTTGCCTGGTCTCATCATGTATCGAAGCATATGGATATGCAGCAAGCCGATTTACTACACCGCATTTATCCCGGATGCCGTGCCGAACTAAAACGCATTTTGCTGCAAGACGCCTTAGAATGCTTTGTTGAATTTGGTATTGAAGCCACCAGTATTGAAATGATCCGTGAGCGTGCGGATAGCAGTGTAGGGGCGATTTATCATCACTTTAAAAACAAGGAAGGCATCGTGGGCGCACTCTTTAGTGCAGCCTTGCAAGATCAGATGCAGCAGCGCACAGTAGCATTACAGCAAGCCCGAGGCGTGCAACAGGGTGTGACGGTCATCATTGGTCGATATATTGACTGGGTGGTGCAGAACCCCGACTTTGCCCGCTTCCTGTTTATGGCGCGTAGAGGGTTAGGGACAGAGCAGAATGCAGCAGTTGCAGTACAAAACCAGCAACGTAATCAGGCGGTATTTGTCTGGTTACAACAGCAGGCCGATGAAGAGATTGCGCAACTTGCAAAGATTCCAAGAGAATTGCTGTTATCTTTAATGCTAGGTGCAACTGAAAGTTATTGTCGGGCCTGGCTATCACACAAAGTCAGCACTTCTCCAACCCTATATAAACAGGCATTGATTGATGCAGCTTGGCAATCTATCGCGCAGTTTCCCGCTTATCCTTAAATCGATCCAAACGATAAAAAAGTAAAGCAGGATAGAATTAATTAATCTAAAAATCCGATAATTTTTATAAAAAAGTACGGTTTTACCTATTTTATAATCTTTCGTATTCTAGCTTCACCAGATAAGCAATCCCGGAAACGAGCTAGAGGAATATCTCATGAGTTTAATTAATACTGAAGTGAAGCCATTCAACGCAACAGCATATAAAAATGGTGAATTCATTCAAGTCTCTGAACAGGACATGATCGGAAAATGGTCAGTAGTATTTTTCTATCCTGCAGATTTCACTTTCGTTTGTCCAACAGAATTAGGCGATTTAGCCGATAACTATGCTGAATTCCAGAAAATGGGCGTAGAAATCTATTCAGTATCGACAGATACCCATTTCACTCACAAAGCCTGGCACGACTCTTCTGATGAAATCAAGAAAATCCAGTACAGCATGGTGGGTGACCCAACCTGGACCTTGGCGAAAAACTTCGAAGTGTTAATTGAAGCGGAAGGCCTGGCAGACCGTGGGACTTTCGTCATTGATCCTGAAGGTAAAATCCAGATTATCGAAATCAATGCTGGCGGTATTGGCCGTGATGCGCAAGAACTTCTACGTAAGGTGAAGGCTGCACAATATGTCTATGCTCACCCAGGTGAAGTTTGCCCGGCAAAATGGAAAGAAGGCGATGCAACCCTTGCACCTTCAATTGACCTGATCGGTAAAATCTAATCTCAAGTTAAAATACTCTCCTAAAAATCCAGGACTTCTGTTCTGGATTTTTTTATGCAGTTTCCCAGTAAAAGAACAAGATAGATCATCCTGGCTATAGGACAATGATGATATTGATCTGAATGGAATGCTTTTTTGTATTAAATTTGAGGGAAAAAAATCCATTATCCCATTCTTGGGACGCTGTATATTGCGCTGTGGCTAGGCTGGAATCTTTAAAAAATCTAAGATAAGTGCATATTGTTTCCTAGAGATAGGAGTTTGAAATGAAAAAAATTATTGGCGTTTACCGCAATCAGAACATGCGCTGGGTCGGTGACGGTTTTCCAGTGAAAAACCTGTTTTCCTATGATCGCCTAGGGCAGGCAATCAGTCCATTTTTACTTTTAGATTATGCAGCACCCTACCATTTTAGCCCAACGACGCAGCAGCATGGGGTCGGCTCACATCCACATCGCGGCTTTGAAACCGTGACGATCGCCTATCAGGGTGAAGTGACGCATAAAGACTCGGCCGGTGGTGGTGGAACCATTCAAAGCGGTGATGTGCAATGGATGACGGCAGGAGCAGGTCTGGTACATGAAGAATTTCATTCAGCCGAATTTGCCCAAAAGGGTGGTCTGTTTGAAATGGTGCAGCTTTGGGTCAACCTGCCTGCAGCAGACAAAATGACCGCACCGAAATATCAGGCCATTACAGCAAAAGACATTCCAGTCATTAAGTTTGAACAGGATGCCGGGTATATCCGGGTGATTGCCGGAAACTATGCCGGGCATACAGGTCCTGCTTCAACCCATAGTCCGGTCAATGTCTGGGATGGTGAATTAAAAGCTGAGCAGGTTCAGCATCTGCATATGCCTGTCGATCATAATGTGCTGCTGGTGTTGCTGTCTGGTGAAATGCAGCTGAATGGAACGCAGCACGTACAGGACAGCTCGATTGTGATGTTTGCTCAAGATGGCGAAATTGATATTCGAGTTGAAGCACTGCAAGACAGCAAATTTTTGCTGCTGACCGGTCAACCGTTAAATGAGCCAATTCAAGGCTATGGACCCTTTGTGATGAATAGCAAAGATGAAATCATTCAAGCATTTAATGATTTTAACAGCGGTAAGTTTGGTGAAATTCCGGTTACAGCTTAAGTCGCTATTCACTGGATTGATTCAAAAAGAAACAGCCCCTAAAAATTGAGGGGCTTTTTTGCGAACTGAATTTTTTGTTGTCGGTATATTTGTATAGTTGTGGCTGATGAAAACGTGATGGAGTTATCAGGTTTTAACTTTTTCTATCATAATAATATTGGAGGGTTTTGTAAAACGTTAGTTAAAAAATTGGTTAATATATATTACTTTTTTTAAAGGTTTTTTGTTTTTTATGTTTTAAAAATAAGATAATTTATTAAATTTATTTCAAGGTTTTTTCTATATAAATAAATGTAATTTTTGACTTTATATGCATCATGATGAGTTTTGTTAAAAACATACATTCTGGAATATTTTAATACCGCCTTTTAAGCCGGCTTGGTTCATAATTTCAATAATCTTATGTGTAACTGACGGATAATAATTTTGGATATTGCAGTTATTGGCAGTGGCATGGCTGGGCTAGCTACCGCAAGAATTCTTAAAGATGCAGGACATAGCGTTACTATTTTTGAAGCCTTGGCAGGTCGTGGTATGGATAGCCATAGCATTGAATTCGAGGGCGGCCTGATTGATGCTCCCCTGCGTGTCATGAACCCGCATTTGTGGAAAAACACCCTCAGTCTGGCGGCCTATCTGGGTATCCAGACCTTTCCTGTACGTACCTATATGGCATGCAGCTGGTTATTTGAAGACCGTACAGAAACCTGGCTGACCACCTCACGCAGCCGTATTGGTAATTTTCCGATTATTAATAACCGTAAAGGCATTCAGCAATATGGCTGGCGCATGGTGAAAGGCATGCTGCAGTTGAAGACGGCGATTGCGAAATTCTTCAGATCGAAGCACCAGGACATCACCCTGGCTGAATTCATTAATCATAATGATATAGAAGAAGTGTTCTGGCATGGTGCTGTAATGCCGGTATTGTATACCATTTGTACTTGTAACCCGAAAACCATTGGCGACTGGCCTGCCAAACCCTTGCTGGTTTTCTTGCGCCAATTGACCGATGGCGATGCCTTGCTGCGTCTACAGGGTGGGACACCGGCCCTGGTCGACAAGCTGATTGAAGGCATTGAAATTCGTGGTGGTTCTGCCATTACCCATATTCAACAGCAGCAAGAAAGGGTATTGATTGAAAATGAACAAGGCGAACAGCAGCTGTTTGATCGTGTGATTGTCGCCACACCGACCAATAAAATTGAAACATTCCTGGATAACCAACAATTTGCTGATGATATTGCGCTGTTAAAGAAATTTAAATTTGAGCAGGGCCAGCTGGTGATTCATACCGATCAATCGGTAATGCCACCAAAACGCAAAGATTGGGCTGTACTCAGCTACATGATGGACCGTAAATTTACCCGTCAGCAATTTACCGTCTGGCTGAATTCGGTTGAGCCAACCTTGGTCGGTAAATCGCCAGTATTCCAAACCTGGCAGCCGGTGACAGAGATTGATCCGAAAAAAATCATCTCCTCAGTGAGCTTAACCCGTGCTGTAGTAGATTCACAAACAGTAGCTTTAAATAAAGAACTGCAAGCCCGTCATCATGATTTAAACCGCAAAGTGTTCTATTGCGGTTCATGGTCTTGTGATGGATTGCCTGTACTGGAATCTGCCGTGACTTCAGCCATGCATATTGCAGAGATTTTAGGTGCACCATTGCCGTTTGCCGGATTAAAACCTAAAGTTGAGGTTGCTCCACAACTCGGCTACTAAGATATGAAATGGCTTCAAGCGATTCGGCAGAAACTTCCTCAACATAAATACGCAATCAATGCGAAACAGTTAGGAGATGATGCCGTACTCGCCTGGAGCAATCTGGGCTATTGGGATAATGCAACATCGTCCTATCCAGAAGCTTGCCGTCAATTGGCAGATCAATTGGCGCAAGCGGTAGCTTTAACTTCCAATGACCATCTCCTGGATTTAGGCTGCGGGCAGGGGGCAAGTTTACTGTACTGGCAACAGCACTATCGGGTTCAGCATATTGAAGCCGTGGAACTGCAAGCCAGTTGTGTCATGCAAATTCAAAAACATTTTCCGCACATTACGGCCATTTACCCGCAATCCTTTTTAAATTTAAAACAGATTCCTTTTCAACAGCGCTTTGATGTGGTGCTGTGCATTGATGCTGCTTACCATTCCAATTTAAATTCATTTCTCGATTCAGTGGACAGTGTTTTAAATTCAAAAGGCCGACTGGGTTTTCATTATTTAATCTTGTCCGAGCAATGGTTGAATTTAAATGCACTACAAAAGCAAAAATATAAGTGGCTGCTCAAGGCTGCAGATGTGAATCTGGAGCATTTGATGACCGCATCTGGATTAGAACAGACCTTGCAGCAACATGGTTTTAGCGATATTGAAATTCGCGATTTGTCCAAAGCCGTTTTATACGGATTTGCAAACTACTTTCAACATTTGCAGCAATTGCCACAGCAGGGTACAGGGCTAGATGCCTTTAAAATTCGCATGACTGCAAAACTCTGTCAGCAGCTGTATCAGGATGGGTTGGTCAATTATGTACAGATCAGTGCAACAAAGAATGCCTGAGACTGGGATAAAGTTCTAATTTTTAAAAGCAAAGTACAAAAACAACAAAGCCTCACTAAAAAGCGAGGCTAAGTATAAAAAATGGTGCCGGCACACGGATTCGAACTGTGGACCTACTGATTACAAGTCAGTTGCTCTACCAACTGAGCTATGCCGGCAACGTGCAGAGAATAATAGCGAATTTAGTTGAAAACGCAAGCCAAAAAATGAGCGGTTGAAAGAGATGACTTGGTCTTGATCGGTTCAATTTTTCCCGGTCATCTCGTCAATTGAATAATTGGTTCTCAATTTAAAAGACTATTTACTCCTTAAAATCTGATCCAGGTCTTGAGCACATTCTTCTAAGGTTAAAGCCATATCGATTTGCATTTGTGGTTTAAGTTCGCTGGCCAGTTTGCGCCATTGTTCGATCAGTCGCAGGGCTTTTTGAATTTTATGTTTATTCATATCCTTGGCAATCGTTGGAGTATAACCACCACGTTTAGCATTCTTGATTTGTTTGACATAATTATTGCTGGTATTCATATCTACTCCCGAATAGCAGTTTTTCTATGTGTTCAATGTGCTGTTACAGGTCGACTTAAGGCTCTGTTATATGATTGTTATCATGGAAATATTGCATTTATATGATCTTATTTCAATAGGTTCATTTACCTTCTGAACTTGCGAAATAATAGCGTGCAGTAATTGTGCCATTTAGGTGGCATGTGAATGAAAGATCGGACTTTACAGGCTTTTGGTAATCAATGTGAAGCTGATTTCATCGCGGTTGTTGCAGATCAATCATCTAGAGATATTACATTTACAATGATGGAAATTGAAACATGGCTGGAGTTGGAAGATTAAATTTAAGGCGTAGATTAATGCTGATGTAGCGCAACTGATTAATGGCAATGCACAGGATAGATAAACATGACTGAACAAGATAATTCACAACCAGATCAGCAAAAACAGCCTGTTCCTTTAATTCAATATCCTGATCAGCAGAAACACCCTAATCTACCCAACCCACAACCGGACCAACCCGACCAGCATATCGGGACAGCCAATCCGCAAAAAAATCCGGACGAACAGCCTGAAAATCCAATCAGACAACAAAAATAAAGGATTTTCTGTAGGTCTTGAATGAGGCATTCCGTTCTTATCATTTCATTGGTAGGGATAAGTAACTTTTTTCTGGCAAAGTGCTCTGATGAGGATTGTTTATCAATAGGCTAAAGGAAAATATATAAGATGACAAAACGGACCAAAATGATCAGTACTGTCGTGGTACTTATGTTTATCGCCATTGCTGCATTGCTGCATTGCTGTATTTTCAGTCCAACAAGGAACAGGAATTTGGTGGCTTTGAGGAGGGGACAGAGCAATACTATGGCTATCGCTATGCACAAGACAATCTTAAATCTGTAGATCAATGTGATGATGATAAAGATGATCCGTCCATGAATTTCAACGAGGAATTTTTTCAGGGATGCCAGAAATATTTTGAAGATAAATAATGTTTCAAAAGCAGAGAATATAAAAACCTCAATCTTGACGATTTTTCCCAGTTTATTTTCATGGTTTTAGAACTGCTGGGTATTTTTGCTGAATAGTATACGATAAAAAAAGGCCTAAACCATTATAGTTTAAGCCTTTCATCACTGCTTTGGATTGCAGTTCTTTCGAATTTGGCGAAAGAGGGATTCATATTTTCAATTTAAGTATTTAATATATATTGTTTTATTTTTATTTATCTGCTCTTTATCCCCCAATTGTCCCCCAGGCTGTCTTAGGGTAGGTAATTGTTACATAGCAAATCTACAACAGGTAGATCTGCTTCAGCCCAATCTAAGCTTTTTAATTCATTAGTTGAGAGCCAGAGAATTTTTCTATGGTCAGATAAAGTAATTTGCTTATTATCGATTAAACCTTCAAAAAAGGTGATATGAACACTAAAATCGGGATAGTGATGATAAACATCCAATAAAAAACTCAAAGAATGTATGGAGGTGTTAAGTTCTTCTTTTATTTCTCGGATCAAACATTCTTCTAAAGATTCATTAGGCTCGACTTTGCCTCCAGGAAATTCAAACTTGAATGCTAAGTAATCAAATTTATTGTCTTTACGTTGGGCGCATAAAAATTTATTATCGTCTTTTACAACGGCAGCTACAACTTCAATATATTTCAACTTAAACCTCAGTTCACGAGTGTTTTTCGACCGATATGATAATTTCATTTAGATCAAAAGAATTACGAGATAATGCAATCAATGAGTTTCTGGGAATGCAACACTACCCTCCGAAATCATTAGCAATCTTAAAAACAATTTTAACATCATTCAGCGTTGCTACAAGTTTGAAAGATCTGCCATTTTTTTTAGTGAGTAAGGTAATTTACACTAAAGAAAACCATATCTTACTTAATATTGATAATTTTGTTTTACATTTTAGTATTGCCCATGAGAAGCCTCCAAAGACTCAAAGTGGTACAATCAATTGGGATGTGATTTCTCGTTTGCAATTAATCAATATAGGGGAAAAAAATGCTGATTAATGGTTTTCAGCCGAATTGGATTCAATCCCCTGGCAAAGTAATTAATCAATTTATTCTTTTATCCAATATTGACCTTAAATCAATTAGCAAGGATGACTTAGATTTATTGGAAAAAATTAAAACAGAAAAAGAAAAAATTAATATAAAAAATATTGATACTTTATCTAAAATTTTTGGTGGATCAGATGAGTTTTGGTTGAATTTACAATATCAATATGATGAACATGTTGAGCGGTTTTCACATAAAAAAATTGACCCAAATTTTAATGAATTTAAAAATATTATAAGTGAGTTAAAGTCTGAGAAGTGGCTACCATTGACTGATTTAAATTATTTGGATCAGATCAATTTAAAAGCTTTTTATGGAATTAGTGAGTTTCAGGCTTTAGAAAGCAAGACTATAGTATCCAATGTTTTGGGTTCTAAACTTAAAACTATTGGAAAATATTCAGTTTCTGATTTGAATTTAGCAACTTACATTAGGAAAGTTGAGCTTGAGGCGAGAAAACAGTTCGGTCTTAGTAATTTAAGTTGGAACAAAGATAAACTTTTATTAAAACTAGGTGAAATAAAAGAACTCACTAAAAGTCGTAATATATTGGATACTCTTCCCGAGCTAATTAATTTATTAAATCAATGCGGTGTGGCTTTAGTTTTTGCCCCAACACTTTCGAAAACACCTATTTGTGGATTGGCCAAATTTTTAGAAAATGGAAAGGCTATTATAGCATTAACACCTAAATACAATAGGGACTATGTATTTTGGCAAACACTATTTCATGAAATTGGTCATTTAATATTGCATGAAAATGAAATGATATTTTGTGATGAAGATGATATACAAGAAGGGAAAGCATCTATTGAGATAGAAGCAGATCATTTCATGTTTAATACGTTACTTTATCCAATTAATCATGAAGACTTAGAAAACTATGTTGATTTAAGACTAATAAGAAGAAGTAAATTAGAAGGCTGGAAGGAAATATGTAAAAAAGCTAGAGAGCTTAATATCTCTGCTAGCCTCTTAACAGGTATATTAAAAAAAATGGCACTGATCCCTTACTCTTACTATTCGGATAGGCATCAGAATATTTTATGATTAACCTGTATATGAAACATATTTATCAGGCGATTTTTGCCAATTACAGATAGCATCTTCGAATTCTTGATAGCCGACACCTAAGTGATCTGCCAATTGAATTGAAAGTTGATCTAGATCATGGTTGGAAAGTTGTCCAAAAAGCCTTTTAGCTCCAGCTTTGGGTCCTGTTGATCCTGCTATATGACAAGAATTAGCTTGTATAGGAGCTAGCTGAGTCTTGTAAATTAATGATAGATAATCAAACATACCTAATCTTGCGAATCTGTAAAATTTTAATTCTTTAGATAAGCGTTTGAATTGTTCCTTAGGTTGTTCATTTTGATTTGGCTGAAATAGCTGTTGGTGTCCACCGCTATTATTTACAATATCGATGTAGGTATCTATAACATCTCTTAATTGAGAGAATGACTCATATTTTCTGTGATTACCAAATTTTAGTTTCATGCCTGACGAGTTATAGCGAGACACCCAGTCGTCTACTAACGTTGGGTTATTACTGACATTAGCCCAGGTTAGACGAGGTGACTGACCTAAATTGTTATAAAAACTTTTAGTTAGACTCCAATTGGAATGGTAATTTTCTCCAAAATGAGTTGTTAAAAATGCCAACCAAAATGCTTCATCTAAGTTATTATTCTTGTAGTATAAAATCGCGCGAAGGGGATCGAATAGTGAGCAATTCGGATCTGTACGTTTTATATCTATTTGTCTAGATTGAATTAATTGAAAATAGTAAACACGATTGATACTATCCACTAATTGTCGACTTAAAACATCTATTTCGATCGGGAATGCAGCAGCTGGTATAGGGGTTATATTTTGACTAAAGTCATTAATTTGTATAGCAATTGCATTAGCCATTACATCTTTTTGATTAAAATTCATTTAAATAGCCTTACTTAACAAGTTTTGGATTCGCTTATTGATAAATGCTTTAATAGGGAGACTCGAGCATTTAGTCTCTAGAGCCTGTAAGCCTGAGATATTGGTTTCTTCAAATTTAATAAAAAAATAGGCAAATAGAATAATAGCCATTTCTTTAAATATTGGATCTGTTAAAAGATCTAACTGGCTAACATCACAATTTTTATTAACCCTAAGATCATATTCAATTTCTAATAATTTTTTTAAACTATCTTCTAACACTATAGGATTGATTGGTGTCATTGAAGCGTGATATTGCCAACCTTCTTTAGTCAAATAGTGATGTATTTGAGGTAAAGAATCATCGTAAATATGGAGACTACCAACTATATGAGTGTACTCTCCTAATTCGAGGTTAGGATACGTTGATATTAATCTAGCAAGCATCAGCTCTTGAAAAAGAGTAAAGCTAAAAATATCGTGTACTAATCCCAAAGCAGCATCATTTGAACGCATGTAGCAAGTTAAATGTAATTTATTATCTCTTATAAAAAATTGTAGGGTGCAGGTACATGGGATATCTCTAGTGTCGTTTCCCGTTAGATCAGTCTTAGAATAGAGAGCTATAACCGCACGGCGACTTGAATATGAGTTTTCTAGTAATTTTACAATATGTTCAAATTGGCTTGGTTGACCAAATATTCTTGGACCATAAGCACCAGGAACAGGATCTGTGGTTTCTTCATTGAAATTAATACGATCTCTGTAGTCTTTGATGTAATACTCAATAAAATCGATTGAGTCTGAGTTTGATAAATACCAAAGAAACTCTCCTACACAGCTAATTACTCTGCTTCTTACCTCAGATAAACTAACCCGAGATCTTGGATTCAATAGAGTCAGTACGCAATTGCGGACTTCCTGATTAGCTCCCCTCGTAGGAGTGACTTTTTCTCCGTGTTCTAAGATATATTGATAAGTTTTATGTAGTAAATCATCTATAGATTCTTCTTTAATATGCATATTTCATCATTAAAATAGTTCAATTTGCGACCTATTATAAGTTTTGTTTTTATACATATCTAACTGTATTTTTAGTTTTTTTCCACAAGCTATAATTGTTTTTCTATCTGCTAAGGATGCACCAAGTATTAATGCTAATTGTCTTTTTTCGATTGTAATATCATAGTGCGGATAGGATGCAGAACGATGAAACCAGCATTTTTTAACGCCGATATTAGCTGCAAAACTATGTAATTCTTCTAGATTATCAGCCATAAGATGGCACCAATATTTTCCTTTATAAGGGACATTGGAGTTGTCGACATAAATAGGCATGGGTGTCTCCGAAAAATTTTGTCGATTCTATATATATTTAGTTTGAGTTCCAACTCTACTTATAATATTTTATTGAGAATAATAAGTGTTTATCATATTTATCAAAGCTATGCCTTAAAAATTTTAAGATATAAAAAAGGGTTCATGCAGAACCCTTAGATGGGAATAAAAAAGACTATAGGTTAAACATTGCCTGTGTATTCCTTCCACACATACGTAATGCCATTGCCTTTATAACGATAAAAACTAAGTGGTTCATGTACACGTTCAATCAGTTGTAACCATGTCTTTTGAACGATACCTTGTCCATCATAGCAATGGGTGTGTTTGGGCTCTGGAAAAATACCTTGAAGTTGATAATCTGAGCAAGTTAACTCCCATTGTTCTTTGAGCAAAGGTAAATAATCGATTTCATCGCCGAGGATGTAAATGAATGCTTGTGCTGTTAGCTTATGATCCAGCCCTTTGACGATCCGCCATTGAATATCACAAAGAATACCACTGAGCTGTTTAGCTCCATGTAGCCACTGGAAGTATTTCTTCAGTACCTTTATCGATTCTTTCTCTGCTTCTTCCTGTGTCTGGTAATGAGGTGGGTCAGTCTGCGTAATCAATGGTAACTCTAAAAAAATGCAATTGGCTTGGTCTTGTGTTTGCATAACGCGTCTGAAGACTGTTTTCTGTTCATTACGAAGTTTTTGCACTTGTGCTTCATATTTATTCGCTTGGAGCTTTGCTTTAGCGACGTATAACTGACCACGAAAAAAATCAAAGTTATTTTCAAATATATAGTTTGGAACGGGCTGTGGTGAGGTCACTACACCAATATTTTGCAGTGAAAATTGATGAAAGGCCTTTAAGTGAGGATGGGGTTCAAAACCTTCAAATAGATCAATGAAATGAGCAAATAGCGGTGCTTGCTGTAGGCCCCAAACAAATAGTGGGTTCATAGCAGGGTATGGGCATGCTGCTGTTGGTTTAGGATGGACTTTAATTTTAGCCTGTTCTAACTGCTTGGTGAAATTTATCAGTCCGAGTGCGATTTGACTAAATAGAATATCCCCAAAAGCAGGACGAACCATTGTAACGTTTGAGGTAAAACCACCATTTCCACTCGGATAAACATTCGGTGGTGTTTGAGTATGATTTATAAATAAAGGCTGTGCGTTTGGTGCAAATACTGGGTTCATGTTAAAAATCTCTGTAATAGGGTTAAATAGATCAATAATTTTTGGTTAGGTTCGGACGACCCATTTGCTCACGCAGATGAGGCAAAATGCCCGTATTAATTGTTTTGACGCGTTCTAAGCTGCTATGTAAGACGTACTGTTCAAACTTAGCGAAATAGTGAATAACTTTCGCAATGTTGTCGTACTTGGTTTGATCATCACGGTTGATGACGCCTAGGGCATCGTATTTGTACTTTTGACGATTTTTCTTGGTATTGCAGTTGAAGTAGCAATGCTTGCCACCAATCTGAAGGTCCCACATCTCACCAATCATTTGAGCTAAGCTAATGTCTTGACGATGCTTACTACCACAAAAAAAGAAAAATCCATGAATGTGTAAAGCCTGATCTATGCCATATTCAAGCTTCCAAACGTAGCCTTTTAAATGCAGAGACTTATTGCGACGCAGTTTCTGTAAAATCGTATGAAAATGCGTTACGATTTCTTTATGCGTTAGGTGTTTCTTATCTGCTGGTAGATACAGGTCAACACGAATACCCAGTAAACGTGAGTATAGTTTGCGAACCATATCGACGTATTTCAGTACATTCTTTTCACGCCTTCTTGCCATCTTCCGACGATCATTCACTTGCTGGACAAATTTTGGATCTTCTAAGCCATCAAAAATCCCTTTAACAAAGCGATTGGTATACAAAGCAATCGAATCTTTGCGTTCGATAACTTTCCCTTTGGCATCTGCTATCATCATTACATCATTGGGAAATTTAATTAAATCGAAAAGATAATCTTGATCATTCGGTAGCACTTGGTTAAAAGTTGCTGTTACTAGATCAAATTCTGCACACTTTAAATGCATTGGTGTCTTTAACTTTTTTGTCGCTAATAAAAAACTTCGAATTAATTCCAGTAATTCGGGATAAATCAATTCCCAGTGATCTGAAACTAAGTCATTTTGTTTTGATTTAATCCAGCGATAGAGGTAAGTCGCATGATATTTCTTAATTTGATTACATATAAGGATTGCATTTAGACAAGCAACAATTTGCGGGTCTAGCTGTTGTTTAACGAGCAGGTTGGTGGTCAGTAAGTTTCGTACTTCAGCACTTTTGTCCGCATCATTTGAGTAAGCATGGTCTTGCTCAACACCTGTACTGACTTCATCATAAGGTTCTGATGATAGTTCTTCGATTTCATATTCAACCTCAGTTGATGGCTCCAGCTCTTCTGGAGGAGATACAGTCTGTATGGGTTCAAGTCTATCTCCCACTTCAAAGAAGCTAGGTAGAAAATGATCTATTTGTTTAATCGTCATAGATATAGTTCCAATCTGTAAAAAAATACAAATTGCTGCCATCTAACCTATAGTATGTATAGAATCTGAATATGATCTCTAATCTATAAGATATTGAATTCAATACGTTGTGTGTACAAACTGAATGGTTTGTACTAATTGAACTGATATCGAATCTATTATTTATGTTCTGTATAAATATATAGATCAGTAGATTATATAAATAACCATATTAATCATGTATATATGTTAATAGTGTATATGTTAATCATATAGAATACAGACTAAAAAATTAGAGGCAGCAACGGTTAACAAGGGCACTTGAGATCAAGCCCCTATCTGACATATCGATGAATTTCTGTTCTGCGTGAGTGAAAAGATAAGCACTTCAGGCTTATGCTTTTTTCCCCAATAACCATTGATGAACTTCGTGTTGGAACCATCCTACTGAGGAGACTCCGATTTTTATTGGCGTGGGGAAATCTTTGTCATACCTTCGACTTCGCGGATTGAGTTTTTCATAGACTGAACTACGAGATATTCCGCATGTTTCAATGACTTCTGGCAAGCGTAGGATTTTTATTGATTCATTTTTAAGATCACTAGTCATGATCGAACTCCATAGAATGCATTGGTTTTGGTTCGACTGGATTGTGATTTATGGTGAATATATTCTTAAGTGAAAAAATAATATATTTTATAAGTATCTGAAAATTATATTAAAACTGTAGGTGTAACTTGGACGTAGATTATTGTGCAGTACGATTTAAGCGAAAACTAGAAATTATTAACTTTATCAATCAGATACAGAGTTCAGAAGAATTTAAAGAATTTTATGATTGGTTTGATCTATTTTACGAACTTGAAATTGTAGAGTTGGTCAATGATTTTGAGTTTGAGCTATCCAATAAGCCACAGATTTCGCAAAATTATATAATTGAGAATTGGATTGAAAATTATATTTTTGATCGTATTCAGTATGGCAAGCATAAGGTAAATAGGGGGCTTGAAACATTAGTGATGGATCACTTAGGCAGTGGAGCCTTTTATAACAAAGTCGAAAAACTTCGATTGAAGTTTAAGCAATATTTGCTTGATCATCAGCAATTAAAAAATGCTTATTTAAAATTAACAAAGCATATTGATATACGTTGTTTGGTTAAATATCCCGCCAATCCTGAAAACTTATTTCTAACGTGGTTTAGCATCGTAAATTATTTTGCAAAGATTGCGCGATTAAATCAGAATTTAGATAGTGACAAACACTGGAAATCACCACATTTTGAAGAACAAATATATAATTATTTGAATGATTATGAGTACTTAGCCAAGAATAACGGATATAGATTAGGGCATAAGACAATCGACGATATGACTTTGTTTAATGATGAGTATCGAAGCGAAAAATATCTAAGCTTGCACTTAGCTGAAAATTGTAATGTTCCTGTAGCTCATGTTTTGATCGAATATTTGGAATTTTTAAAATTTGATTTAAATAGTAGACTATTGACTAAAAATGCAAGTACTGAGCAAAAATCATATTTAGATCAATTGGATAAAACTATTCAAACCCTTTATTCGCAAAATAAACAGAACGCACCCAAAGGTGCGGGAATAGACAGGTTACTTTGCTGCACCGTTTATAATTTAATGGTTCAGCGTGGACAGATAGATAAAAATACTGATATTTATGAGTCAATCAAAATGCTGCTTGATTATTTGGCAGAAATTCTACGAAGATCACAAGTTGGACTTGATTATGATGGTTCACTGTCGAACAAGTCTCACCTTAAGTTAGTTGTTTATGAAACTGAATATTTTGATGAAGATGAACTTTTTATGATTTTGGGTTTATACAATTCACGAGATATGCCATTTTTAAAAATATTTAGGCCAAGTGAGGAAAGCAATAATAAGCGTATTCAACCAACGTGTTTTGAACAAGATGACCCAAAGCTCGAACGCATGGTTAAAGTGAGGGTGAATCGGAATATCGAATTATTTACGATAAAAGCAACCAACCTCTATCAACTGATTAAAGACGAAAAAGATAAGCTATTCAGTTTTGAAAATTTGTATGTTTTTGAGTAAAAAACGTTATTTTTCTAAGGTAAAGACTCATCTTTACACTCGTAAAAACTGCCAAAATTACGATTTTTTACGCTAAATTGGCCACACTGCTGACTAGAATCGGTCAGCAGTTTCGCCCAGTATAACATCAAATTTCGCGTTACCAAACGCGTCAGAATTTGGTGCTTTGAATGTCTAAAAATTATAGGTATAGGTCAAACCACTGTTGGTAGTGATGGTCACCTCACGCACATTTTCAGCAGCGCAACCGAGATAGACTTGAGCCACGGAGCCATAGCGCATATTTTGATAATCATAAAAGCCTTTGGTTCTACAATTACCACGATTGATTGATACGTTGGTCAAACTGGTTGGATCATTATTCAGAGAGATGATATTGAGCTTATCTACATAGCCTGTCATGGAATATTGCGATTCATCACGATGGACACGGACTTCGAATTCTTCCTGTAAGGGTGGTTCCTGTGACAATTCCGTCATTTGCTCAGCATCAGCACCATTTTCTAAAAATGATTTATCAACGACAAAATCATCTTCGGATTGATTGCTCGTCTCAGACTGATCGGAAGTGTTATTCGCGGTAGAGGCCGTATTTTGATCTGCTATTGCTTTGGGTTCTACTGTGGCTTGAGATTCTTTGGCTGGACTACATGCGGTTAAGCCCAGTAACAGTAAACTGGATATAAGAATCGGGTGGATCAGTTTCATGGCTGAATTCCTAAAAAATTGCTTATTTCATCTATGAATAAAGTCGTCGTTCGTTCTGAGTGGTTATTTACATTTATCTTTGTGAACCGATTGCACCAAACGTGGTTCAGTTTTGTCTGTATCCAGACGTAGGCAAATGGCTTTCTTTGTTTTGATTGAGCTGGAAATCAGTTCTTCACCCTGAATTGGGTTGGCTCCACCTGCGTTATAAACTTGATAGCGTTTGCCAGTGGTAGTTTTAAAACTAAAGGCATCGCCTGATTCACTAAAGCCTTCGATCTTTTTGACGATGACGGTTACTTTATTAGATTGTGCAAACAGTGAAGTGCAGATCAGACTAAGGCCACAGGCCAAGATGAGTTCTTTCATTTTGTTATTCCTCTAGCTTAGTTCTTAAAAATGGTCACAGGCCAAACCACGGCTTTACCGAGATTGTAGGCATAGCTGTAATGTGCGGTACTGCTGCAATTCTTGAAATACACTGAGCAAATCAGTGCGATCAGCACATAGCCGATAATTAAATAGTTTTTCATATGTTTCCCCAGATACTTGAATTTATGACTGGCATTGCTGAACAGCGTTTGCCATGACCACGTTAAAATCTTCAGGTGGCTGCATGCTTTCTCGAACCGTGACATCCGCCATTTGTTGCATAAATTCAGGTGAGTAATGCGCTTCGACTTTGTCGTAAATACAGCTACAAGTAGATCGGTCTAAACCACCTGCCTGACAACCTGCTTTAAAGTCACGTTTGACTTTGCTGTCACAGGCAGTCAGCAGGGTGCTACTGAAGGCAATGGTGATTACTCCAAACCAAGTTTGATATTTCATTTCTGTTCCAAATCATTGTTATCTATTGTTCTAAAGTCATACGGATGGTTTTATTTATGCCAGCCTGCCAGATAAATCAGCAGCCATAGTCCGCCAAGCACAAAAACAAAGGGGCCTAGCATCGCCACCACGACGACAATTAAAATCAGCTGTGCGATCAATTTCATAATGTTGTTCCAGCACAAAGCAGCCCCTGAATGAAAAACTCAGTGGTTGAACAGTGCGGTGAAATGAATCAGTGCACAGAGGTTAAATAAAATGTAGGAATCGGGATGAAATGCCTAAGTCGAGAACTAGGTATAAATGAGGCGAGTGCAGGGGAAGCACACAAATTGAATAGCGTCATAGATGACTCCTGTATGTATAGAAGTTCTACCGAATCACTGTCAATTGATTATGGTGGCAGAACGAAAAGGGGTTGACAGACTGGACATACAGAACCAGCACGCGCGAACGCGTCCCCCTCCCGTTCTACCGCAAAGGGGGACGAGAAGGTTTTACGCACGTAGAGAATACTCAGAAGAATAAACCCTGATGCGCTGTATGAAACGGTCTGTCAAAACCGACTGGCAATGTAGGCCAGCCCTTGCATCATAATCGCTGATAAAAATCAGGTCAATTGATCGCTGTATCAAGTCATTAAAATTGATCTAAAAAAGCGTCGATTAAAAACACATTCTAAAAAAATACAGATACATATCATCTGAATGAGAAGCATGTGGCTCCTTCAAAACAGCCCTATGCAATAACCCGATTCACGTTTTGCCTGCTTTCCCCCAAAGCAGGCTTTTTTTATTTCACTCATTTTTTATTACAGGAATTAGTTAGATGAGTTTGTCATGTCCTTATTGCCAGTCCCGAGACACGGTACTGCTGGAATCTCCACAACATTTAGTCATCAACAGCAATTCACCTTCAGCGCAAAACAATGTGATGTCACCTCTGGCACTCGCGACCTTGGGCATCAGTGTTTCGAAAAGTTTAAACGTCCCCCCAATTGCAGGCGCCCTCGTCGGGGTGCTGATCGGTGGCATTTGGATGCTGATAGCGGAAGATGAAGTTCAAAGTAACTCCCATCCTGTTTATAGCCGACATTATTACTGCAATGACTGTGACCGCGATTTTAGTCCGAGCATCCGTAACTAATTTTTAAATGAATTTATCCAATTAACTTTTACAGCAATTTAACTTTTTATAGGAATTACAATCATGGCACATCAACTTGAACAAATGGCCTATGTCGGTGAAACTCCTTGGCATGGCTTAGGCAACCCACTCACGCAAAACCAACCGATTGAAGTCTGGGCACAACAAGCAGGTATGGACTGGCGCATTGAATCTTCAGATGTCAGCTATATGGCTAAAAATGATCGTGGACAAAGCATCATCATGCCCTATGAGGAACAACGTGTTTTATATCGTTCTGATACCCATGCACCGTTGTCTGTAGTCAGCCAACGTTATCAAGAAGTGCAACCTAAACAAATCTTAGAGTTTTACCGAGATTTAACAGAACAATCAGGCTTCGAACTGGAAACGGCTGGTGTACTGAAGGGTGGGAAGAAATTCTGGGCATTAGCCAAAACTGGACAGACCTCAGCTTTAAAAGGCAAAGATGTCAGTAATGGCTACATCCTCTTAGCCACAGCATGTGACGGGACACTGGCAACCACAGCACAATTCACCAGTATTCGTGTGGTCTGTAACAACACTTTAGCGATTGCCTTAAAGGGACAAAACTCAAGTGCAGGTGTAGTCAAAGTCCCGCACAGCACTAAGTTTGATGCCCAGAAGATCAAACAGCAATTGGGGATTTCAGTCCGTGCGTGGGATGAACACATGTATGAAATGAAGCAACTCAGTCAACGTAAAGTCACACAGACTGAAGCGGCAGCGTATTTTGATGCCGTGTTTAATAACACCAGCCTGAGTCCAATGGAGCAGGACGAAGGCATTATTCAGTTCTACCGCAATGTCGCCACTCAAGCTAACTCAGCCACGAAAGCTGAAAACAAAACTGAACCGAATGGACGTGCCATGTCTAAAGTCATGACCATGTTTAATGGGCATGGTCGTGGGGCAGAACTCAGCTCAGCCAAAGACACGGCTTATGGCTTACTTTGCAGTATCACTGAGTTTGCCGATCACGAACGTCGTGCCATGAGTCAAGATCACCGTCTAGATTCTGCATGGTTTGGTGCTGGAGCAGGGCTTAAGCAACGTGGATTAGAACAAGCTTTACGCATGTTGGCCTAATTTCAAAGCATCCATTGATTAGCCTAAGCTGACTCATCGCCATATCACCATACTTAAACGCTCAACCTTACAAATGACTTAACTACTTTATTCAAAGCTGTGTCTACGGACACGGCTTTTTTTATGCCCAAAATTTAACAATGACAGGAAATCGCTATGAACTCAGCCGTAATTCATCCAAACAACGCAACACTGAATATTCATGCCAATCGCCCAAAACTGTTTACTGCAAAACGCTTCGTAGAGACTAAAAATATGACTCAGGCCGAATGGCTGGAAGTCAGACGCAAGGGCATTGGTAGCAGTGACTGTGCCGCAGCCTGTGGTCTGAATCCTTATATGTCGATGCTAGAGTTATGGATGATCAAAACAGGTCGAATCCAACAGTCGATAGAAGATGAAAGTGAAGGCCATGCACCCTTGTATTGGGGGAAAAGGCTGGAGCCCTTAGTTGCGGAATACTACAGCATGCATACCAACTATAAAGTCCGTCGGGTCAATGCGGTGTTACAACATCCTGATCCAGACAAGCATTTTATGTTAGCCAACTTGGATTACTCAGTTGTTGGAGATGCCGATGTACAAATACTGGAGTGTAAAACCGCAGGGGAGTATGGGGCCAAACTGTGGAGAGACGGTGTACCTTTATACGTACTCTGTCAGGTACAACATCAATTGGCTGTGACAGGCAAAAAGGCAGCACATATCTGTGTCTTAATTTGTGGACATGAAACACGTATCTTTAAAGTCACCCGTTCAGAATCGGTGATTCAACACATCATCAATGCAGAGCGTTACTTCTGGGATTGTGTAGAAAAGGACATACCTCCTGAAGCGGATGCCAGTGAATCGGCAGCCAAAGCATTGCAACTTTTATATCCAGAACATGTACCACTCAGTACGACTGACCTGTCTGAAGATGAGCAAGCAAATCAGCAGTTTGAGCAACTGCTTCAAGCTCGTAACCAAGTTGAAAAGCATCAAGAGCAATTTGACCTACTTAAACATCAGCTACAAGCCAAGATGCAAGAGGCTGAACGTGCCACTTTTAAAACGGGTTCGGTGACATGGAAAAAGCCCAAAGACTCAATCAGTTTAGACACGAAGGCTTTGCTGCAGTCACACCCTGAATATCTCAATCAATTTCCACAAGCCAAGCAAGGCACACGGCGTTTTCAGATTTATGCCAATGCTGGATAAGTCTATTTTTATTTATACAAGCATCACACGAAATACCAACAAGCAAATTCATATCAGCCCATGCCCATAGCATGGGTTTTTTTATACCTATTCAATTTACAGAAAAAGAGGAAATCAACATGATCAAAGGTTTAGCCATTACACCACCCATACTCGGCAGAATCAGTATCGGCAAGATGGTCGAGAAAAATGGTAAACGCGTCCCTGAAAAGGATGATCAATTTACCTTGACCTCTCAAATTCAAAATAAAGAGGGCTGGGTGAAACATCCACTGGATGAGCAGCTTAGAGCTAAAGCACCCAATCAAAAACTCAGAAGTATTCCCGTACGGATGATCTTTAATGATCCTGATCTGAATTTACGTGCTGAGTACACTCTATTTGACCGACAAACAGGCCGTCCTGTCTGTGTGGGTAACGGTGAAACTTGCCAACGATTGACTAATCAAGGGGTAGAACAACATCCCTGTCCATCACCTGATCTCTGTCCATTGGCACAAGGCGGGTTATGTAAGCCTTATGGTCGTCTGTATGTCAATTTAGATGAGTCGGATGAGCTGGGTACATTCATTTTTAGAACCACTGGTTTTAACAGTATCAGGACTTTAGCCGCACGACTCAGTTATTACCACGCAGCATCCAATGGTTTACTGTCATGTCTACCGCTACAACTGACACTGAGAGGGAAAAGTACCACACAAAGTTATCGTACCCCTGTGTATTACGTGGATTTAACACTGCGAGATGGAATTCATTTACAAGAGGCGATTCAAATGGCAAAAGAAATTGACCAACAGAGTATTGCTGCAGGGTTTAACCAAAGCGCTTTAGATCAAATGGCTCGGCAGAGTTATGCCAATGCCCAATTCGAGGTGGGCGGGGAGGAAGGAATGAATATTGTTGAAGAGTTTTATCAAAGTGAGGAACGACGCCAGAGTGTAGTTCAGAACGAGTCTTTTAATATCCAACAGGAGTTAAAAGGATCTGTAACAACTTTTATTTAAAATGTTATAGAGGAGAGTCCAATCCCTCCTCTAACACTTAAAATGAATTTAATTAATAGTTCTTAACTTTTTTCGACTTGCAAGCAAATGAACATCTTTAGCATTATTAGTGCGACATAATTTTTTTAGGACATTCTGTTGTGTTTCCGGAGTCCAAAAAATCTTTAAATTTTCACGAGCTCGAGTTATAGCAGTGTAGAAAATACTATGTGTTATTTCATCTTCATTCGCATCAGTAATAACAATTTTTACAGAATCATATTCAAGCCCTTGTGCTTTGTGAATTGAAACAGCGTAAGCTACTTGAAATGGAATAATGGCATTTAATGAGTCATCATCGTCATCACTATTGTCAGAATGGTATACTGAGAAACGTACAATAGAGCCCCTGAGCCACTCAAGATCGGTTCCATAGACATCGAATTCAGTTAATGGCCTATCTAATTCAATATCAAATTGAATCCCTCCAGCAATTTCTGAAATGTCAATAATTTTTCCTTTTAAGTTATTATAAATGACAGGTCTAAATCTTTCAGTTTCAGAAAACAAAATAGGATCTCCAACTTTATAAGTTGTTACTCCCCAAGTAATTGATTTTCCTGAGTTACTGCTTTGAAGAAAACGATTAATATTATTTATTCCATATAGTCCATCATAATTAAGGCATAGAATAATTTCATCATTAAATTTTTTTTCAAATAAATTATTATCTAAGATTGTTGTATATTGATTGCGAACCATTAATTCAGAAATATCATCTTCAATATTTCTTACTTTACCCCAAAAATTCAATAAATTTAGATTAGATGTTCTATAAGGTGTAATTAATTCAAACACAGATTTTTTATGTATAAAAGACCTAATAGTACTAAACCAATTTCCAAATTGTATTGATTCAATTTGATATACATCGCCAACTAATATTAATAATTTAAAAGAAGTTTTATTTAAAACATCTAATATATCTGTGTTGCTTACAGTGCTGCACTCATCAATAATAAGTAAATCATATTCTGTAGATGAATTTTGCTTACTGATATGGCTTTTAATAGTACGAAATTCGGAATTTTGAGCACTTATTTTACGTTTTAGATTATCTATAGCTGGATTTGTGTGTGCTAGAAATAATTTTTTCTTATCATTAAAGTAATGAGCTATATGATTAACCATAGTTGACTTGCCAGTACCAGCAGCACCATAAATTATGGCTACTTTAGAGTCGCTAAATAATTGTTTTAATGCATCGACTTTTACAGGATCATCAATTGACATTGGTAAGGAGTTCATCCAAAGATCAACCGCTTGGGTATAACCAGCGATACATTCTACAGAGAATTCTTGAAGTTTTTTTACAATAGTATAGGTGTCATTCTCATATTGATTTATAAAAATATGACCTTTATCAGAAACTAACTTTCTATTTTCTCTATGCTTAGAGTAAAGTTGATTATTGAATTTTAAAATTAAATCTTCAATAGGACTAAAATTTTGTATTTCATTTAAGGGAGTATAGAGTATACCTTTTTGTTCAATATTGTTTTTTATACGTCTTACCAAGAACTCTTCATGACATTCACTAGAATCTATACTTTCTATTAAATCTATTAATTTAGGATTATGGCCTCTTAATGATGTACAAAAAGGCATTTGCTCGAAAGGAATACAGCTATAAGAGAGATTTAGGTTAGATAACAATGGACACCCACGGGAATCATATTGTGATTTTATTATCTGATTGTTCATTTTTAGCATTAAATATCTTAGAGTTTTATACCCAGAAGATTTATTTAAACATAAAGTTCTAACTCTATCTAAAATTTTAAAAATTTGACTGTTATTAAGGTCATTTACTACTGCTTGTATTTTTATCTGGTTATATATATTATCATTTGTTTCTATTAAATCTAATAATGTTCCTGATCTTTCAGTTAGCCAAGCCATTAAAAATTTATATTCATTAGATTTGGTGTTAATTTGGAGTCTTGATCCTAGAATCTTTGCATAGTTATTGAATTCACATTGTCTAATTGATATTTCCCAATTTCGGATAATTATAATTGGCATGTTATATCCTAACACTTTAATTGATTCATTTTGAAGTGTTAAATTACAAGAATATTCTTTAGAAATATCTATATTTGTAAATGCGATTATTCGATCATATTTATTAACTTTATTAAAAGCACGATAAAATGTTACTTCATAATAGATGAAACCATTAATATAGAAAGGGCGAGTCTTATGAATATAGTATTTGCCTATTCTATAATTTTTAGATTCTCTTTGATTAAAGTAGTTAATTTTTTCTGAAATTTTTTCATAATATTCACGAAGAGATGGATCTAAGTTTATAGGGAATAGCTCTAAATTTTTAAGTATCGAAATATTAAAATTTTGGTTTAATAAATTTCTTATTCTATAAAGATATTCATAATACTTTAACATTAATCTTTCTGAGGAATCACCATCTAGTGTATAGTGCGAAGCACTTATTTGAAGTAATTTATGAAATTTACCAAGAAAATTAAATTTAGATTGACTTTTAACGAAAAATAAACCTGATTCAATTAATGGATAACTAAATTCAGTGTGTAGTGAATTAGATTGTAATGCTACTGCAATACCTTCAACTAAATTTCGAAGTTGAGAAAGGATGTTCTGGGAAAGTATTTTTCTCTGATCTTTTAATGCTTCAATATTTTGACAAATTACTGTATCAGCATTTTGTATTTGTATTAGAACTGTTGACAAGACTCTAACCTCTTAATTTTTAATGTATAAAAATAAAAAAATCTGAATAAAGTTAAGTAAGAGAGTTCTTAGATCTCTTTGAAAAGTAGTAAATTTATTAAAATATATAGTAATTTTTGACAATTAACATCATGTTTGAAGAAACCATAATTTTTGTATTGGGCATTTAATGCTTAGAATTTGTTTTGTTGCACAGATACCTAATTTTTTACTTTTATCTGTTGATGAGCCTTAAATTCAAGTTGATAGGCTCAAACAGCCTTATTCCCTCAATCCATCAATAAAATCAGACCATTCCTGCATCATTTTTGTTCTATATTCTAAATGTTGTGCGTGGTTATAAGCTTGAGAAACAGCATTACCCACAGTGTGAGCTAACTGTATTTCGATTGCGTCATGCATATAACCTTGCTCATGTAATGTTGTTGAAGCAAGTCCACGAAAGCCATGCCCCGTCATTTTACCTGTGTAACCCATGGTGCGAATCGCACTTAAAAGAGCATTGTTGCTTAGTGGTTTAGCTGTACTGTGATTATAAAATACAAATTGCTTGTTGCCAGTTAGTGGTTTTAGTTCTTCGATGAGTACGATAGCTTGTCTAGATAAAGGAACAATATGGGGTAGAGCCATTTTCATTTTATAAGCCGGGATGCGCCATAACTTATTTTCAAAATCAATTTCATCCCATTCCATGTTAATGAGCTCAGCTGTTCTCACAAAAGTTAAAGTCATGAACTGCAAAGCTGTCTTAACGAGAATATTACCGTGATAATGATCCATACGTTCTAAGAAAGGAGGAAATTCAGAAATATCTAAGCGAGCCATATGCTTCACTTTACGAGGCTTTAGAGCTTCCTGAAGGTGGGGAGTAGGATCGTTCTCGATTAGACCTTTACGAATTGCAAAACGGAAAATACGCCCAGCTAAAGGTATGGAGCGTTTAGCCATCTCTTGGGCACCACGAGCTTCAATTTGTTTAGCGCAAGCAAGAACATCTTTACCCTTAATTTGATCAATAGGCATATGTCCTAATGCTGGAAAAAGATCTTTTTCAAATACAGACAAGTCGCGTAAATATGTGCCTTCTTTAATAACAGGCTTTCGATCCTCCATCCATTCCATAGCTAGGGATTTGAAAAGAGTACTATCATTTATTTGTTGTAAGCGTTCATTCTTTATAGCATTAGGGTCAATATTATTATAAAGCTGAATACGTGCTTCATCACGTGCACGGCGAGCTTGAGCAAGTGTGATCTCTGGATAGCTACCAATTGTTAGGGTGCTTTCACGCCCATTAAACCTATATTTTAAACGCCAGAACTTTCCACCTGAAGGTGTAACCTCCAGATATAGTCCTTTTTCGTCAGAATAGCGCTTTTTTTTATCAAGTGGCTTTATTTTTCTAACTTGAGCATCAGTAAGCATTTTTAATGGTATCCGTGCAAATTGGGGGACGAAAAATAACTTAAAAAGTCTGTCCCCCAATTATCCCCCACGATATGGGGGATTGCAATGGATGTGCTGGGATTTCACAAAACAATAAAAAAGGCTTAAACCATTACAGTTTAAGCCTTTTTGGATCTTATGGGACTGCATAAGAATTGAATTTGGCGGTGAAAGAGGGATTCGAACCCTCGATACGCTATTAACGTATACACACTTTCCAGGCGTGCTCCTTCAGCCACTCGGACACTTCACCATTGCGCCGCGATGATAGCGAAAAAAAGCCCTTCTGCCAAGTTGAAACAATTGATTTAGAGCAAAAGTTTTTGCTCAATGATATGATTGCGAAAAAATAGTGTTCAAAACGAAGACGAAATATGCAAAGTACTGCACAAAAAGCCGCATTGCCCGCGATTACTCTGGCAGCATTAGGGGTTGTGTTTGGAGATATTGGAACTAGTCCACTCTATGCGCTGAAAGAATCATTCCATACAGTACATGGCTTGGGGATTAACCCTGAAAATGTATTGGGTATTTTGTCGATTATTTTTTGGACCATGACACTGGTCATTACCATTAAATATGTCGCTATTGTTATGCGTGCAGATAACAATGGTGAAGGCGGAATTATGGCGCTGTTGGCCCTAAATTTGCGTAATACAAATTTTAGTGATCAAAAAAAGTTACTGTTAATTGCGATTGGCTTTATTGGTGCTTCCCTGTTTTTTGGGGATGGCATCATTACCCCCGCAATTTCAGTGTTATCTGCAGTTGAAGGGCTTTCTATCGCTACAAATGTTTTAGACCCTTATATTATACCAATCGCCATTACGATTGTGACCATATTGTTCATCATGCAAAAGTATGGAACAGCCTTTGTGGGGAAGTTTTTTGGTCCAATAACTTTATTATGGTTTTTAGCACTGGGATTCTTGGGAATCTCTAGCATTATTCAGACTCCTGTAGTTTTGGGGATGTTTAGTCCACATTGGGCTTTCCAGTTTATTGTCACTCATCCCTTAATGACCTTCTTTATTATGGGCGCGGTCGTACTGACCGTGACAGGCGGGGAAGCCTTGTATGCCGATATGGGCCATTTTGGTCCTGTTCCTATTCGTTTGGCCTGGTTTTTTGTGGTGTTACCTTGTTTGTTAATTAACTATGCAGGTCAGGGGGCATTATTACTTCGCGATCCAAGTGCGATTCAAAATCCATTCTATTTATTGGTGCCTGAATGGGCTCTATACCCCATGATTTTCTTGGCAACGATGGCCGCGGTCATTGCCTCTCAAGCTGTTATTTCAGGGGTGTTCTCTTTAGCACGTCAAGCCATTCAATTGGGTTATTTACCACGACTGACCATTAAGCACACATCAGACTCAGAACAGGGACAAATCTATGTGCCTTTACTGAACTGGGTTTTGCTGGCCTCTATTATTGTACTGATCTTGATTTTCCAAACCAGTTCACGCTTATCTCATGCTTATGGTCTGGCTGTGACCATGACCATGTTATGTGACACCTTACTGATTGCTGTGTTTATTCGTTACACATGGAAATGGAACCTACCGAAACTGATGCTGCTGATTACTCCATTCTTGGTATTGGACTTGGTATTGGTAAGCGCAACCTCACTCAAAGTATTCTCTGGGGGATGGGTTCCACTGTTGATAGGTGGAATTGCTTTCCTTCTATTAATGACATGGAAAGAAGGGCGTGAACTGACCTTCACGAAGCTCCAGCAAGATACCTTACCTTTAGATATATTCGTGCAAAGTATCGATGAGCAAGCCAATTGGGTAGAAGGGGAAGCTATATTTCTCACGGGTACTCCCACCGTGGTGCCGCACGCCATGTTGCATAATATGAAGCACAATAAGGTCTTGCATCAGAAAAATATTATTTTGACGGTTAAAATTCAAGATGTCCCTTACGTCGCTGATCAGGATCGCTTCCAAGTAGAAATGATGAATCGGCATTTTTATCGGGTTGAACTGTTTTACGGTTTTAAAGATGAGATGAATATTCCGCAGGCACTCGAAGCAGTCTACCAATCGATTGAACTCGAATATAATTTGATGCAAATCAGCTTCTTTGTTTCGCGTGAACGAATTATTAGTACAGTGGGTGACGGTATGGCTTCTTGGCGTGAAAAGCTGTTTATTTCGATGCAGCGCAATACCAGTCCGGTGAGTGACTTTTATCGGATTCCTCCCAATCGTGTGGTTGAATTAGGTAGTCAAATCGAAATCTAAGTTTCAGATTGTGCAGACAATAAAAAACCAAGGTGGAAAATCCTTGGTTTTTTATTTGGAGGATGAAAGCCTGAAAAAGAGCGTGATTAGTTCTCTGTTACCTCTGTCATTGGTACTTCAGGAGAGACCTTTACCGGAGCATCGCTTACAGCAGCTTCTGGTGCTGCTTGTACTGCATCATCTGGTTGTGTCGCTTCAGGGGTGGCTGCAAAGGCTTCCTGGGTTGCAGTGGTCTCAACATGATTTGCTGGTGTGGCAGCCGCAGATTCATTGCTTAGTTCTGCTTGAGGCATATTTGCTGCATTGACTTGTGCATCAGCAGCAGATTGATTGACCGGCGCAGTTGCAATCTGTTGATCTGAACCTTGTTCCGCCTGTTGCGCAGCTAATTCGCTATTCGGTTGTATCTGATTTACATGGTCAGATACAGCCTGAGCTGTTTGCTCAATAGCGGATTCATTTGCTTGTGCGCTAGATGAATCAACTTGTGCTGCTGTATTTATCTCTGACATCTCTGAGCTTTGTGCCACAGTTGCATCTGAAGCTGAGCTGGCTTGTGCTGCGGTTTCAGAACCCGCTGCATTCGACTTGGTAGCAACTTGACCTGCATCTACAATGCGGATTTGACCGCTAGCCACTAATTCTTCAATCGAACCTGCCTGACCATTTACTGCAGTGCTTACTTTGACTTTAGATAGACTTTCTAAGGTATCGCCCGGTTGAATGGCTGGTTCTGCGAATGCCGTTGCACTCATCATTCCTGTAACCAGACTTAAACCTAAAAGCTTAAAATGCATAAAATACTCCGTAGCAATCATTATTCAGATTTTTTGCGTATTTTTACCTTGTCATAAGCAGCATCGGTTTTTCAATCAAACATACGTAAAGCTCTTAAGACTGGTTAGAAAAGCTTTAGAAAATGAGACAGACTGTTACAACAACTGTGCTTTTGTTGAACAGTTTTAGGCTAATTGTTAAGCAAATAAAATTTGTTACATATACTTCATTTTCACTGCTTGTTAAGCTCGTGAAAAATGAGGGTTGGTCTCAAAATGGCAGTCAAGAAAGGTAAAACGGGTCAATCTGTAATGCAAATTTTAAAGCGGAATAGTTTAAAAATTATCTTGGGCGTAGTTGCAACCAGTAGTTTTGCAATTGCCTTTGGACAAGAAAGAATTCAACAGCTGATTTCATTGCCATCAGCCTCCAACTCGGCCTGTCTGGATCAGTTTTACCGCGATATTCCGCCGTATCTGGCCAAAAAAAGCCTGACTAAAAATGCCTTTCCGCTGTGCTTTAATGGCTTTAACGTGATGTATTCGGGGGTGTCGAAAACACCTTTATGGGTGGCAGAAGCCCTGACGCCACAACGCTTGAGCCATAAAATTCCACGTGAAGACAACTTCCGTGAAGAAACACGTCTAAAGACAGAATATCGAGCGACCTTGGCAGACTATAAAGCTTCGGGCTATGACCGCGGACACATGGCACCCAATGCCGATATGCCGAATAAAGATGCGCAGTTTGATAGCTTCTCATTGGCCAATATGGTGCCGCAAGCTCCGAAGAATAATCAGCAGGTTTGGCGAGAGCTGGAAGAAGCGACTCGCGCGATCGTGACTAAGCAGAAACAGGATGTCTATATTGTAACGGGACCGGTGTATTCAGCTAAAAAATTGAAGACAATTGGTAATGGGGTGATTGTTCCAACAGCGACCTATAAAGCCATCTATATCCCAAAAACAGGGGCAGCAGGGGTGTACTATGCCGACAATACCCTGAAAAATACTGCACCCAAAGTGCAGGTGATCAGTATCTGTGCTCTGGAAGATCTGACAGGAATTAATATTTTTCCCCAGTTAACCGAAGACCAGAAGCGCAATACTTACAATTTGCCACTAAAGGCAAGTGCAGTGAAAGCAACTCAGAAAATTGCCTATTCACATTGGGATGCGGAAAGCCAATGTGCCGAAGAAGTCAGTGCAGATCAGCTTAACGCTTTGCAGAAAAAGTTTAAATCTTCCTCCGCAAGTTCAGCAAATTTAACCCCTGCACAAGAGAATAACGGCAGTGCAGCAACGAACGGTTCAAATACTCAAGATGCGATTATTAAACAGTTGATTGAAGGGCTTTTGCAGTACATTTTACAGTTGTTGAAATAAGTCTTTTTTAGGTAGGATGAAAGTCGTCATCCTACCTTTTTAATAACAACAAAGATCAGTGAGAATACAATGTTCAAGCCTTTTGAAAATGGTACCGAATCGCATGCCATTCACGACCTCACCTTAGAAAATCAAGAAGACTGTATCAGTATTTATGGCAATTTACAGCTGACCAAAGATCAGGCCGGGCTTCAGGCAGCGAAAGCCTTGCAGGCTTTTGTCAATGCTGTGGTCAGTGCTTTGGAAAATGAAGCTCATCTTCCGGAAAAAATTGACCGTCAGAATGAACAGGAAATTGAAAATCCATTTTTATAAGCAGCGCTTATGTTTCACATGGAACATAAAAAAAGCTCACGTCGGTGAGCCTTTTTATTCTTCAGGATATTTGATATTAATCGGGAAATTGCTGGTTGATTAATCATAACATGCTGAATAGATATGACATTAACCTGATGATTTGAACGCAAATTTATGCATATTGTTGTTGTCGCCATTGCTGCGGTGTCATGCCTGTCCACTTTTTAAAAGCACGCTGGAAGGCACTTTGTTCGGAATAACTCAGCAATAAGGCAATTTCTTGCAGGCTCAGATGCTGATTTTTTAAATATTGCTCTGCCAATAAATGCCGTACTTCTTGCATGCGTTGTTGATAGGTGGTGCCTTGTTGTTGTAAATGACGTTGCAATTGGCGTACCGACATATTTAACTGTTTAGCAATGGATTCGATTTGATACAGGTTCTTTTGCAACCCGGTGAGAATGGCCTGTTGCAGTCGATGATCGAGCTGGGTGGAATTGGGAAGCTTATCCAGCAAGGCGTGAGCCTGTTGCAGCAGTAAATGCTGTAAGGTTTGGTCACCCTGATGAAAAGGTTTGGCAAGTTCCTGAAGCGGGACAATAATTTGCGAGACTGGTTGGGAAAACCGGACTTTGCAACGGAAATATTGCTCATATAACGTGATATTTTTAGGGGCTGGGTGGACAAAATGAACTTCATACACGTGAATATCATCAAACTCCATGAAATGTTTCAGAAATTGCACCATCAAGGCGATGGCCGTTTCATGAGTGAGTTGGGTAGTCAAATGCAAGGGAATATCGCCCCAGCCAATTGCCAGATAATTGTCCTGTATATTGACCTGCAAGCTGCTGCCATCATAGACTAGACGATGAAAATCATGATAACGGTATAAAGCTTCGCCCAAGGTGTTACACGACAGGGCTATATAGGCAATAATCCCGAGATGTTTAGGCTGTACGTATTCGGCAATATCCAGACCGAGCGCCGCAATCTGGATCTGCTGTTCGATATCCGTCAGCAAATCACGCCAAAGACAGAAATCAAATCGTTCCAGGTTTTGAACTTGTTCAAGTTTTTCAGAAATCGCTAAGCCTTTGGCCTGACTATAGGCATAAAGTAAATGCCCAAGTCCACCATATACAGAGCCTGTGTAATTTTTAAATTGTTGCATATTGCTCTTTTTATTGTCGTTATTTGTCAATAAACTCATATTTTATGGTCAATATTTAACACATTCTACTGTCTATATTCAATATAGGATAGGGAGAAATGCTGATGTTGAAAGGTTTTATTGTTGGGTTAGTGGTCGCCAACGGCTTTGAATGGATCGCACACAAATATATTTTGCATGGCACACATCGCAGTGGAAAGCCGCGTTATAGTCCGGTGCCAGACAGCATGAAATCACATTGGGAGCATCATCGTGAAGTCAGAAAAACGGCATTTTATGACCATGGTTATGTCGAAGGTCTTGCCAATTGGCGCACTAAAAATGAAATTATTTCACTGGCTGTGGTTGCGGGCGTTTTTGGCACACTATTTTATCCGGTCTCCAAAGGCATGGCACTGTCTACGGTATATAGTGCCTGTAATTATTATTATATTCACCGCCGTGCCCATTTAGAGCCAGAGTGGGCCATGAAAAAAATTCCCTGGCATTATGATCATCATATGAATTCCAATCAGGATGCCAACTGGTGCGTGACCAAACCCTGGTTTGATTACATTTTGGGAACTCGGGTGATTTCAGCACCAGAATTGCAGGAGAAAAATCTTCTAGGAATTCTGCTGCCCGACATAGTTTCAAATCTGTTGAACGGTATAACCGAGCGTTATTTTCCAGCGAAATGGGTGGAAAAACAGGGTAATTAGTTATTTTTTTAGAATGAAGTGTAAGTTTTATCGATCAGGAAGATATTGCGCGATAAAATAGCTAGAAGTCACGACTGCCGAGATCTTGTCGTAATTTGTCAATATTTTCGGTATTAATAGTCAATGTTTTTATTATTATTTGTTATATATTTGTTTTCGCAATCAGGCTGGCCCAGTTAAGTTGACGAGTCACTGTATATGTCATTTTACTGTTTTTCTTTTCAAGAAACCGCGCTGTAGTTTTCTTGGTTTATAGGGAGTCTTCAAGACTCCCTTTTTTTATCTGCACTTTTTATGCGGGTCTGATTTCAGAGCTGGTCTATAAATAAAAAAGAGTGGAAAGGACCACTCTTTTTTAGATTAACTCGTGTCACTTCTTAGAGACGCATTTCAATCCCTTGTGCAGCCAGATACTGTTTGGCTTCCTGAATGGTGTATTGACCAAAGTGGAAAATAGAAGCTGCAAGTACTGCATCTGCACCACCCTTGAGAATACCATCAGCCAAATGCTGCAAGTTACCCACGCCACCAGAAGCAATAGTTGGAATGGTGACACGGTCATTGATGTTACGCATTAAGGCCAGGTCATAACCGGCTTTGGTACCATCGGCATCCATAGAGGTAATTAACAGTTCACCTGCGCCATAATCAGCCATTTTGACTGCCCATTCAATCGCATCAATGCCGGTCGGTTTACGGCCACCATGGGTGAAAATTTCCCATTTATTGTCGCCGGTTTTCTTGGCATCAATCGCAACTACAATACATTGGGCACCAAAGCGTTGCGACGCTTCCTGAACAAATTCCGGGTTAAATACCGCAGCCGAGTTAATGCTAACTTTATCGGCACCGGCATTCAGCAACAGGCGGATATCTTCCACCTTGCGTACACCACCACCTACAGTTAAGGGAACAAACACGCTTTCTGCCATGCGTTCAACGGTACGGTAAGTGGTATCGCGACCACTTGAGGTGGCAGTAATGTCCAGGAAGGTAATTTCATCGGCACCTTGTTCATTATAACGGCGTGCTACTTCGACCGGATCGCCTGCATCACGAATATCAAGGAACTGTACGCCTTTCACCACTCGACCATTATCTACGTCAAGGCAAGGAATAATACGTTTAGCAAGCATAATTTTTTCCAAAAATAACAGCCGATTATGAAACTTCGCCACGAAGGTGCTACACCTTGGTAGTTGTAGCAGGTATTCTATCAAAATTATGTAAGTTTTTTTGCAGGTTTTCTATGTCGGTTTATACCACTTTGACTTTACAGGAAGTTCAGGCGTTTGCAGCACCTTATGGATTAGAGGTGCTGGAGCTGATTCCGATTCAAGGCGGGATTCAGAATACCAACTATTTTTTAGTCTGTGAAAATGCAAAGCAGTATGTGCTGACCGTATTTGAAGAGATGGATGAGCAGGGTGCAGCAGAACTGGTTCCGGTACTGGAGCATTTAGGTCAGCAAGGTTTAGCCGTGCCTGTACCGTTAAATTATGCAGGGCAGGCTATTCATCCTTTAAAAAGTAAGCCTGCGCAGATTGCACCACGCATGATGGGCAAGCATCCCATGCCAGCAACTTTGGAACAGGCACAGGCCATTGCTGTGGCTCAGGCGAAAATCCATGTGGCTCTACAGGATTTTCCGCTGGAACGAGCTGCATATCGTAACCACAATTACTGGCTGCAAGTGGCGAAAGAATTAAAACCGACTCTAAATCCTGCCGATTCTATTCTGCTCAGTGAAGTGCTGGGGCTTTATGACGCACTCACTGCCGTCTATCCAAACCGTCCCAAAGGCTTTATTCATTCCGATTTGTTCCGTGACAATACCTTGTTTGAAGGCAATGAATTGAAAGGAATCCTGGATTTTTACGAGTTAAACAAAGATGAATTCCTGTTTGATATTGCCATTACTTTAAATGACTTCTGTACCGAATATCCTGAAATTCATTTAAATGAAGCGAAAGCCCAAGCCTTTTTAGAAGCCTATGAAACGGTGCGCCCCCTAACTCAGGATGAAAAATCCTGTCTGGAAATTTATCTGGCCATGGCGGCAGCACGGTTTTGGCTGATGCGTTTACAAGTCGCACAAAAAAATGCACAGCAAGGACGTACAGGAGATGATATTCTTCAGAAAAATCCTTTGGAAATGCGTAATATGCTGGTAGAACGACTAAAATTTGTGACGGCTTGATATAGGATATAAAAATGCGTGATCAGGGGCGATTGGTCGAATGGTTTGATGAAAAAGGCTATGGTTTTATTCAGCCCAATGATGCCTCGAAAGATCGCGTGTTTTTACATATCAAGGATTTTGCCCGTCAAGGGCCCCGTCCGATTGTGGGTTGTGCGCTTGAATATACGGTCTTGCTGGATGGAGATGGACGTTATCGTGCCCAGCAGGTGACTTATCTTAAAGCGTCACAAACCAAAAAAAATGTGAGCAAGCCAAAGCTTTCCAAGCAACCGGCACAAAAATTAAAACCGATGCAAATTGCCTGTATCGGTTATATTTTGGCTCTGGCCGTGTTTACCATAGCGGGTTTATTAAGTGGCATGGTGCTGCTATTTATTAGCATCATTAATGCCATCACTTACTGGATGTACGCTCAAGATAAAGAAGCTGCCTTGCAAGGTAATCGCCGCGTACCCGAGCAAACCCTGCATCTGCTATCTTTTCTGGGCGGCTGGCCTACGGCATGGCTGGCTCAGGAAAAGCTGCGCCATAAAACACAAAAACAACCCTTTAGAAAGATTTATTTTTGTACTATAGCCTTGAACATACTTTTGATTTTATGGCTGATTTCTCCTTTTAATGTGTTGAAATTTTAAAAGGGGGGAACGATTACTTAAAAGGTATAATAATGAATTATTCTATCGATCAAGATCCCAACCGTACCCTGACTTTAGTTCTTTATATTCTGTATATCATTGCCATTTTCACCGGTGGTTTGCTTGCCGTAATTGCACTTGTGATTAACTACATTAAACGCAATGATGTACGGGGTTCCATTTTTGAAAGCCATTTTAGCTGGCAAATCCGGACCGTCTGGTGGTATCTGTTTTGGAACCTGATTGCCTTTATTCCTTTTATTTTCCTGTTTTTTACCGGTGAAAACATGGATGTATTTACTGGGGTTGCCTTAGGCGCAAGTGCATTTTATTTGCTGGTGATTGGCATTTCCTGGATCTGGATTGTCTATCGTGCTATTCGCGGTATTATCTGTCTGAATGACAATCAGCCTATGTATCAATAACAACAGATCTAAAAAATGAAGGTGGCAATAGCCACTTTTTTATGCGCTATAATGAATCATCTGTTTAAACAGATGCATTAATTTAATTCTTTTGTAAAAAATCAGTTTACCTTTTTAATTTTTATAGCATACTTTTTTAGTTAATTTACTTTACTTTTTTAATATTTAAAATTTACTTTTTTATTTTAATAGATTTACTTTTTTAATATTTATAGTTTACATTTTTAATAAAATAACTTTACATTAATGTACAGTTATTTATATAAATTTAATTTCTTTTTTTATTTTAATTTAGACTGGTTTTAGGCTTAAGAATAAAATCGACCGCGACGGCGGCGTAGTCCTAAAGCATGAATTGCGCGCACCAAAACTGCATACGAAACTGCGTAGCCAAAACGTTGCTCAAATAATATTACAAGGTCGCTAATATTCTTAAATTTTTTATTTTTTACAAATACTTGAAATTCATCCCAGTCTTTAATGTGACTCGGTGCACCGCGGTTTTTTGCCGGTTTTGGCAGTAAGTCTCCGGTTTCTTCTTCCAGCTTGATCCATGCATCCAGCGTCACACGAGAAATGTTGAATTCTTTGCATACTGCAACTTTGTAATCAGTTTTTTTATACATTTGAATGGCTGCTTTTCGAGTTTCTAAACTGTACTTTGGCATTTACTCGTACCAGGATTAAATATTTATTTTTTATTATATGGCATAGTCGTTGCAAATGAACAAATAACTCAAATAAATAATGTTCAGGTGACAGCTATGGAGAAAACACAAGTCTCTTTCAAAAAAATGTCGTTATGGCAAGTCGTCATCCTTGGTGTGGCCTATATGACCCCAATGGTGGTGTTTGATACTTTTGGTATTGTGTCTGGAATCACCGATGGCCGGGTACCCTTGGCTTATATTTTTGCTTTGGTGGCGATGTTGCTGACTGCATTTAGCTATGCACGCTTTAGCCGGCAAACTGAAAAACCCGGTTCTGCCTATACCTACACCGCAGAATCTTGTGGAGCCAAAGCTGGCTTCTTTGTGGGCTGGTGTTCCTTGCTCGACTACATCTTGCTGCCTTTAGTGAATGCCCTGTTGGCCGGGATTTATCTGGAAGCGGTTATTCCCAGCGTACCTTACTGGATGTGGGTCACGCTGTTTGCAGGCCTGGTCACACTCATTAACTGTTTCCGGATTAATTTTCTTGCCAATCTCAGTCTGGTCTTTGTGATCGCACCTTTATTGCTGATGGTGCTATTCATCTATCTGGTGATTCGCGGTGTAGGTGAGGGACAAGGTTATGAGCATGTGTTGACTCTTGCACCGTTATTTAATGGTGACAGCTCCATCCTGCCCTTGATTGCAGGGGCATCCATCCTGTGCTTTTCATTCCTGGGCTTTGATGCGGTGACCACCATGTCGCATGAAACTCAAGATCCGAAACGAACCATTCCACGTGCGGTGATGCTCACTACACTGGCAGGCGGCATCATTTTCCTGACGGCATCCTGGTTTATTCAACTCTATTTTCCAAGCAATGTCCGTTTTAACAATCCGGATGAAGCCTTGCCTGAAATCGTACTTTATGTCGGTGGAGCACTGTTCCAGTCGGTATTTCTGTGTGCACAAATTATGAATACCTTCGCTTCAGGTCTGGCAACCCATGCCAGTGCATCCCGTCTGATTCATATTATGGGTAAAGATGGTATTTTTCATAGAGAAACTTTTGGGCAAGTTCACAGCAAATTAGGTACACCGCTTTATGCAGTACTGTTGGTTGGTTTGATTTCCCTGACAGCCATTGCCCTTGACCTGGCAACTGTGGTGAGCATGATTAGCTTCGGGGCTTTGATTGCCTTTACCGCAGTCAATTTTTCAGTTTTCGTCAAATTTTATGTCCGTGACCAGCAACGCCACGGGATGAAAAATATCTTTTTAAACCTGATTTTACCGTTTATTTCGGTCGGCGTGATCATGTGTTTATGGTTCAACCTAGAGCGTTCAGCACTGTTGTTTGGTTGTGGCTGGCTGTCTGTCGGGATTGTGATCTTCCTGTACAAAAAACTGAAAAAGCAAAACATTGTGATTGGCAACGCCTACTAAAAAATTGCCGCAAATTTTGAAATGAATTGAAGATGGGAAGAGTGAACATGAATATACAAAAGCCAGTATTTTTAAATGACGTAGAGTTTAAAGCCAGCATAAACCAGCAAAGTGGCAAGGAATGGAACTGGATTAATCCAAAGCATGGTGCATTTGGGCATCCTGCGAATTACTATGAAAGTTCACTGGAACAATGGCACCAGTTTGATGCCTTGAGTGCCGATATTGAATGTGATGTGGTGGTGATTGGTGGTGGCTTGCTGGGTGCTTCGACGGCCTTACATCTGTCTGAGCAGGGCGTGGAGACGGTTCTGGTCGAGAAAAACCGGATTGGCAGTGCGGCTTCTGGAAGAAATGGCGGGCAATTGACCCCAGGCTTGGCACGTTGGGAAGCGGCAGAAATGATTGAACATTTCAGTCATGAAGATGCTAAAAAACTCTGGCACTTTACCTCAACCGAAGCGATGTCCTTAATTGATTCGATTGCAGACCAATACAATCTAGACTTGCAGCGTAAACGTGGACATATCACCGCTGCCGTACATGAAGGGCATCTGGTCGGTTTAACTCAAGGTGCCGATGCACGCAAGTTTTTGGGTGAGGCCCATACTCAAGTGGTGGGCAAGCATGAGCTGAAAGAACACATTGCCTCTGACAATTATTGTGGTGGTTTGCTGGATGCTTTGGGTGGACATATTCATCCCTTGGCTTTAAACCGCGGTCTCATTTATGGTTTCTGTAAAAATGGCGGCAAAGTCTATGAGCAAACCGAAGTCACTGTAGTAGAAGAACGGGAAGATGGTATTTATGTGACCACCACCAGTGGCGTGATCAAAGCCCGTAAAAGTGTGGTGATGGGGGTACATCATGCCTCCTTTAAGTTGCTGCAAAAGAATAATCAGACCACGATTCCGTTCTATACCTATGTCTGTACCACAGCTCCATTAGAAGTTGATTTAAAAGAATTATTACCAACAGATGCACCTGTCTATGATACGCAATTCCAGATCGACTATTATCGTGGCGTATCGCAAAACCGCTTGCTGTTTGGTGGGGAGGGGACAGGTTCATGCTGGAATCCTGAAAAAACCCATCAGTATTTATTGGGCCGGATTCAACATGTGTTTCCGCAATTAAAAAGTGTCGAGCTGGATTTTGTCTGGAGTGGAACCACTGACCTGACCATGAATGGCGCGGCAGATAGCCGTAAGTTTGGCAACAAATTTCCGATCTATGCCGTACAGGGCTGGAGCGGTCATGGCGTGGCGCAAACGGTACGTATCGGTAAGGCGATTGCTGATGATTTCTGTGGCAAAGCGGATGACTTTAATATGCTGACCCGTATTCATCATCAGGACATTCTGTTTGGTCGTGCACTGGCATCTGTGGTCATTCCGGTAGCAAAAAGCGCCTATGGACTGGGTGCGTTGATTAATCCGGGGAAGATGGTGTCGTTTTAAATATCTTTCCTTCCACAAAAACCGATAATGATTCTTCCTCTCCCTGTGGGAGAGGATTGAGGAGAGAGCAACATGTTTAGTGAAAAATTCGAATTTCTCATGGTCTTGAAATTAATCTCTCCTAACCGCTCCTGGAAGATGAGGAATTTTCTTTAGAGAAATATTCAGCAGAAAGAGATCTTTTAAGGATTCACTTCTTTATTTTTCTTCAAAAACTTCGGTTTCCATTCACTGACAATGACCCCTAAAACCACCAACACCCCACCAAGGATGGGCAGTAAGGGCAAACGCTCCCCCGCAATACGACCAATTAAAGCTGCCCAAACTGGCTCACCTGAATAGATAATGGCAGCCTGCGCAGGGTCGACTGCACGTTGTGCCCAGTTCATCACCAGTTGAATGGCGGCACTGGCAAAACCTAAGCCAGTTAAAATGATCACCAGCGGCCAGGAAAAAACTGGATTCCAGCTTTCACCAGCCAAAGGCATCATGCAAAAAGCAAAAATCGAGGCAAAGCCGAGTTGAATCACGGTGACACGGCGGACATTCACTTTACCGGCAAAAAATCCGATCAGAATAATTTCCATCGCAATAGCGATTGAACCCAAGAGGGTAATGATCTGACCAAAGCTCAGCTGGATTGCACCAAACCCATTTCCGGTTAAAAAGACCAGACCTAAAAAGGCCAGCACTGTCCCACACCAGGTCATGAATTGTGGGGTTTTACGGAAAAATAGCCATAAAAGAATCGGCACCAGAGGTACATACAGCGCGGTTAAAAAAGCCGATTCACTGCTGCTGATGCTTTGCAGTCCAATGGTTTGCGTGCCATAACCCAGCGCAATCACCAGACCAATGACAGCCCCTGCGGCAATTTCTTTCAGTTGGATTGCAGTTAAATCCTTCCAGGAAAACAGGCTGACAAACAGCATGGCAGCGGCAAAACGGCAGCCGACGAAAAACATCGGACTGGCAAATTTTAAACCGTATTGCACGGTAATAAATGAGCCACCCCAAATCAGGGTAATTAAAATTAAGGCAAGTTGCGGTGCTTTGGCTTTCAGGCAAGAGGGAAAATAGGACATGCTTACACAGGAAGTAATTTTTAAAAATATCAGAAATAAAAAAGAGGTCCGAAGACCTCTTAGAGATGCATCACGGAATTAAAGTGATTGTTCATCTAACAATAATTGAGCTTCACGAAGGTTCAGTGTGCCTTCGTAAATGGCGCGACCGGTAATGGCACCTAAAATGCCCGGTTGACCTTTTAAGTTACGGACATCATCCAGATTGGTCACACCACCAGAGGCAATCACTGGTAAGCCTGAATAAGTCGCCAAGTTAACAGTTTGCTCGATGTTTACACCCTGCATCATACCGTCACGTGCAATGTCGGTATAGACAATGCTTGATACGCCAGCATCAGCAAAACGTTTTGCAAGGTCAGTCGCTTTTACGTCTGTGACATTTGCCCAGCCATCGGTTGCCACCATGCCATTCATGGCATCGATACCGACAATGATATGACCGGCAAATTTCTTGCATGCTTCTTCCACAAACTCAGGATTTTGAACTGCTTTAGTCCCAATAATCACAAAAGACACACCGGCATCCAGGTAATGTTCAATGGTTTCCAGTGAACGGATACCACCGCCAATTTGAATTGGAAGTTCCGGTTGTGCTTTGGCAATCGCTTCCACTACAGGTTTATGAATCGGCGTACCTGCGAAAGCGCCGTTTAAATCCACCAAATGCAAGCGACGTGCGCCTTCATTGACCCAATGCTGTGCAGTTGAAACCGGATCGTCAGAGAATACAGTATCGTCTTCCATACGGCCTTGCTTTAAACGGACACATTTGCCATCTTTCAGGTCAATTGCAGGGATGATCAGCATGCTTTCGCTCCTTGCCCAATCTTATTGAATTCATTGTGTTCCATCTTAGCAAAGTATTGCTAAATCTCTAAGCACCAGTTGCAGCTTTTATTTTGTTGGGGCGAATGCGTAACTTTAATGTGGTATTGGGAATATGTTTCGGGATTAAGCCTAAGCGTAATAATTCTTCAAACACTAAAACCGGGGCATAGGCATCGGCAGCCGCATAGTCAATCTGCTGTGGAGTCAGCATTTTACGTGCCCAGTTCGAGGTACTGGTTTTTTTACTTTTGGGAAAGTTCACCTGAAATAGAAGTGCCATGGCATTTTTCAGTCCCATTGGATTGGTAAAGCCAAAAGCAGAAAAGCATTTCGACAGTTCAATCACACTGTTCAGTTCAATGCCTTTTTTACGGAATAGATGGGCATCATTTTTTAAGCCAAAGCCGATTTTAATCTGGTCACGGCTGGCAAAAATCGGCTTTAAAAATTCCCAAATTTCATCATTCATTCGGAACAGATAGGCTTTGTCTAAGGTCGCCAATTGAATCAAATGTGGCCCCGTGGAAACTTCACCGACTCTAAATGTGGGCTTGGATTCAGAATCGAAACCAAGTACTGCACAGTGTGTTAATTCTGCTTCCAAAGCATGACATTGTTCCAAGCTGTTAATTACCTGAATCTGTTGCATCGGAAGGTTTTTAAATGAAGGAAAGGCCTGAATTTGTTCTTTGCTGGGCAGGGTTTGAAGTAGGGGCTCTTCCATAATCATCAATAGCTAACTGGTCTGAAATCAGCTTAATGGTTTTTCCGAGTTTAGGCAAAATTAAAGCCTGCAATATGCAGGCTTTAGTCATCTATAGAGGAAACTATTAGTGGTTTTGCTCTGCTTGCTGCTGTATTTCTATTTGTGCCGCTTGTGCACGTTGCACATAATCTTGATAGGCAGGGACTGCAATTGCAGTAAGAATACCAAGTGGAAAAATCAGTACATAGAACCAAGCTAAAACTTTCTCCCATGTTTTTGTGGTACGGGGTAAACCAAACTGGTTTTCATGTTCATCCCCTTTGGCAAAGGTTAAATACAGGGCTAAACCCAAATTGATCAATGGGATCAGCATCAGCAAGGATAGCCATCCGCTGTGATTGCGGTCATGCAGGCGACGAATCGCGAAAATAAAAGAGAAGTAAATCATCGAGATATAGACAATGCTTAACAGCAACATGGGCAAAATTTGCATACTTTGGCCGGGTTCTGGTGCAAAACCAGGAAGTAGGATTGCGCCAAGAATGCCCAGTGTCATCACAGCCAACAATAGCAATCCGTTCCAGCCGAGATAAGATAAGCGCCCAAAACGTCCGGCAGCATTCAAGGCGGAGTCATTTGAAATGGAGTTCATTATTATTTTCCTATATTTTTTAAATGAATAAGTTAAATATTTGGTCAAATCATAAGCATTTTTTAGCAAGAAACAAAGAAAAAATCCCAAATAAATAAAAAACCCAGTCGAAGCTGGGCTGTTGATGGATCAAGTAGAAATCAGATATCCCATTCCACAAAGTTTTTCAGTAACTGCAAACCGGCAGTATGACTCTTTTCCGGATGGAACTGGGTCGCGAACAGGTTTTCTTTATGCAGCGCCGTACAGAACTCTAAACCATAGTCACAGGTGGCTGCCACAATTCTCTTGTCTTCAGGTTCAACATAGAAACTATGCACGAAATAGAAACGCGCATCCTGTTCAATGTCTTTCCACATTGGATGGCTTGGGTCTGCCTGATGCACCTGGTTCCAGCCCATGTGTGGCACTTTTAAACCGGCCATATCCGGGAAACGCTTTACTGCACCGGCAAAAATACCCAGCGCATCTGAACCGCCATTTTCTTCCGAGTGTTGCATTAAGGCTTGCATGCCGACACAGATCGCCAGCACAGGCTTATTGAATACGGCATGGCGTACCACTTCATCAATACCTGCTTCATGCATGCCTTGCATACAGTCACGCATGGCACCTACACCCGGAAAGACGATTTTATCGGCTTGGGCAATCAGTTTGGGATCATTGGTAACATCTACAGTTGCGCCGACATGTTCCAGTGCTTTGGCTGCAGAGTGTAAATTTCCCATACCGTAGTCAAGAAGGGCAATACGGGTCATTACAAAGTACCTTTGGTTGAAGCAACAGTATTTTCTGCACGTGGGTCGACTTCACAGGCCATACGGAGTGCGCGGGCAAATGCTTTAAATACGCTTTCAATCTGGTGATGGCTGTTTTTGCCTTTCAGGTTGTCAATGTGCAGGGTCATTAAGGCGTGATTCACAAAACCTTGAAAAAATTCAGAGAATAGATCAACATCAAAGCTGCCAATACGTGCGCGAGTGAATGGAATATCCATCCACAAGCCCGGACGACCGGATAAATCAACCACAACACGGCTTAAAGATTCATCCAGTGGGGCATAGAAGTGACCATAACGACGTAGGCCTTTTTTATCACCCAAAGCTTGGGCAAATGCCTGACCGAGTGTGATACCACAGTCTTCTACGGTGTGATGGTCATCAATTTCCAGGTCACCATCACAATGAATATCAATGTCAAATAAGCCGTGTCGCTTGATTTGATCAATCATATGATCTAAAAATGGAACACCTGTATTGAGAGTGCCTTGACCTGTACCATCAAGATTCACACGAACTCGGATTTTGGTTTCGTTAGTGTTTCTTACCACTTCACTGATACGTTGCGTCATAGACACGTTCCTCAAAAACGATGATGTAAAATGTTTTTTCGCGATGACGAAATTATCGCATATTAGATTGCTCAGGAGGGTTAATCAATGCCTATTACCGTACATGCTTATACTTCACTAGAAAATGACGAAGTGCGCAGCCAGCTTGAGCGACTGTATGACACCAGCCCGGAATTTGGGGATGGGCAGGATGCCATTGAACAACTAGAGCAAAACTTGGCTCAGTATACCTTAGTTTACACAGCAGAATTTAATACTAAACTGATTGGGGCAATTTGGTGTACCGGGCAGGGGGAAAGCCGGACGCTGGAAAATATTGTGGTCCATCCAGCTAACCGTGGACGCGGGGTCGCAGAACGTCTGGTCAGTGAAGTGTGCCGAATGGAAGAAGAAAAAGGCGTGAAGAGGTTTGAACCGGGCTGTGGAGCTATTCATCGCTGTCTGGCACATCTGGAAAAAATTTAAGCCTGAATAAAAATAAAAAAGCAGCCATAGTGCTGTTTTTTTATGCCTGAAAATAATGCTGGCTTAGATGATCCATTGAGTTTTAAATAAAAAATAGGCAAATAAACATCAATTTGCCTTAAAAGTAAGCACTTGCTTGAAAAAGCTAAAAACCTGCTTGACTGAAAAACACTTAAACTGTTTAATACGCGACATCGGCGTGATAGCTCAGTAGGTAGAGCAACGGATTGAAAATCCGTGTGTCCCCAGTTCGATCCTGGGTCTCGCCACCATATTTAAAATCTATTTCAAGATTTCAATCCCTGATCCCATCAGGGATTTTTTTTTGGGTAAAAAATATTCGATTAAATAAAAATGTCATGAATTATATTGACTATTGATAACAGATACGGCTTAATACACCGCATCGGCGTGATAGCTCAGTAGGTAGAGCAACGGATTGAAAATCCGTGTGTCCCCAGTTCGATCCTGGGTCTCGCCACCATATTCAAAAAACCTCAAACACTGTTTGAGGTTTTTTTTCGCCTCTGGGTTGGTCATAGAGAATTATAATTGCATGCAAAGTGCATTAAAACACCAAGAAAAATTGCATACCCATAATAGATTTAAGAAAGTGAAAAAGACCGTTTATCCGAGTCAAGGTGAGCCAAAACGGATTTTCAGGTAGGCTATAACGTATACAGTTGCAGTGAAAAACATTTTTATTGCATGGTGTAAAACTGCATTGTCCTGAAATTACATTGCGAGGCAAGCTGATGAAATTTATAAAAATATATCCTTTGCTTCTGATATTGGGCTGTCCATGGAGCATGATGGTTCACGCGGATGACGCGGTGACCTTACCCACCCTGCACGTACTGGCCGAGCCAGAGTTACGTACAGAAACCGGAATTGTGCCGTATCAGAATGATGAAAAAAATCTCCGTGCTTTACAGCATCAAGTTATTCGTAATTCACGTGAAGCACAAAACTTTATGATCGACAGCCATGTGGTTGCCAATCTGGAAATTCAGCCCTTACAAGCACAACCCGACCTCAATTCTTTATCGCCCTTTCTACAACAGTATGTATTGAGTATTGCTCAGGGTTTACAGTCGAGTGATCCTACGCAAGGCTTGTATATTATGTTGCAACCCTTTGGTATAAACCGTAGCAACAGTATGCAGCATATTGATCGTAGCAATAGCAACAGTATGCAGCCCATCGATCGTGATATGCATATACAGCTCGACCTGAAAAATGTCAGCATTGGTACGATTGAGCATTCTATAAATAATTTTTCTGTACCTGAGCTAGCGACACCGAAAAAGTAATCATTTTTCTTGTTTGACATTGTCATTGCTCGCGGTTTTTTGCTTATGGCATCAAAGTAAAACAACTGGAGACTAAGCAATAAAAAGCTACACGCTCCCCATATGCATTTTTTATCGCTATTCCTCACGCCCTGTGAAGCTGACCGAAGCGGAGATCACTTTAATTTTTCTTTTGAAAAAATCCTTAGCTTTGCCAGCTAAGCCTATATTTGCCGCCGCGAGAAAGTGGCAAATGCCTGCGCGGTTGAAAATAGGGGCTGTTTTCAGCCTGTGAGCTAGTCATGTTCTTCAGAGATCATTACTCCGTTATATGCTCAGCCAGTCGGGAACCACCGGGTCAGTTTTAATCCTGCCCAGAGCTGGAAATTGGCTCCATACGATGTTAAATATTATCAATTGAATGATCAGCGGGTGCTCATTGCCCAGACCAGTTTTAGAATTGATCAGGTCATTGATTAAATTTATAAATATTATGAGCACCGTTAAATGAAAGATCTGTTTTCTGATGACAGCTTGCGTTATAAACAGGCCCGTCCAGCTTATTCTGCAGAAATTGTCCAGGAAATTTTAAAGCATGTACCTGAACGAACTTTTGCCTGGGATTGTGGTGCCGGTTCGGGGCAGTTTACCCAGCTTCTGGCACCGTATTTCGAGCATGTGGTGGCAACTGATATTAGCGCAGCACAATTACAGCAGGCCCCTTATTTTGAAAATGTCAGCTATCAGCTACAGGCGGCAGAGCAGACCACGATTCCAGAGCACTCCGTCGATTTAGTGACGGTGGCACAAGCCATTCACTGGTTTGACTTTGAGGCATTTTATAAAGAAGTGAAACGGGTGCTTAAAGCTCAAGGGGTGCTGGCCGTTATTGGCTATGGCTTGATTCAGGTTCAGGATGCGGCAATCAATGCCTTGGTTCAGCAGCTGTATGCTGAAACCTTAAAAGATGATTGGGATCGTGAACGCCGTTATATTGATGAGCTGTATCAAACTATTCCGTTTCCTTTTTATGAGCAGGCGGTTCCAGAGCTGCGCCTGGAATATCAATGGACTCCGCAGCAGCTGATCAGTTATTTAAACACCTGGTCGGCGCTCAAGCATTATCATGACCACAACACGGATGACCCACTGCAGCCGATTTCAGAGGCTTTGCAAGCGGGACCAGAATACTTAGATGTAACATTTCCTGTACTTCTGCGCGTCGGAATGCGAGAAAAATAACGATTATGACGGAATTTTTATGTCAGCAGGGCAGCCTAAGTAGGAGAAGATAAAAATCTGATTTATAGAAACATGGTCCAGCACAGCGCTTTTTTATAGGTGCAGGTCTGATGTTTTTTAGTAGGTGAAATGAACCGGTTTTTTAACGAAAGTTAGAATGTCCTGCAAGACCACTGGTCCGGGGCAAGTGGCTGAAAGGCGCATAAACTATACAATTATAGCTGTCCACGGTTGTTTATTTACTTCAATTCATTGTTGAGTAGAACTGCCATGAAGCTGCTAAAAAATTTATCCTGTGCAATTGTCATGCTTGCCGCAAGCTTTTCTATTTCCTCTGCTTTTGCCGATATAACGGATACTACCGGATTAATTCCCTTAACAGACTCCAAGTTAAGTGCTGAAACCACGCGAGTTATTGAATATCATGAAGATCCTCAAAGAGAGCGAGTTTTGCAGCATAGAATTATGCAGATCCAGATGGATACGCAAAACTTTGTGGTTGATCCCACTATGTTGATGACCATTGATCTGGTTCCTGAAGCACCTATGCCAGACATCAACAGCTTGCCATGGGTATTGCAGCAATATGTTCTTGCCATTGCCCGCGGTTTGCAGTCACCTGATCCACGAGAAGGTCTGTATATTATTCTTGCGCCTTTTGGGATAGACCGTAGAGCAGTCAATGTACAAATCGCTAGAGAGCAACTTTCCTTGGGTATTCTGGAAAATACCTCACAAAATGACATCATCAGACAGCTGCAACAACAGCGAACCAATACACCGAATAATGCTATTCGCTAGTTGGGCAGTATGTGGATCACCATCTTTTTCACGCTAACTAAAAAAGGATGCTCATGAATGGCATCCTTTTTTACGGTTAAAATGCGCGATGTAGATTAAGCCGCAGATTTTTTAAACCAAGAGAAGAAGCCTTTTTTCTCAGCTTTTACTTCAGTTTTAGCAGCATCTGCTTTTTCAGCAACGCTTTCTTTTACTTCAGCTGTTTTTGCTACAGTTGGATCTTTTGCTTCAGTAGCTTGAGCAACAGTGGCATCTTTCACTTCAGCTGTTTTTTCTGCTACAGCGTCTTTAGTCGCTACAGTGTTAGCAACAGCAGCTTCTTTTACTTGTGCAGTTTTAGCAACAGTTGCATCTTTCGCTGCTACCGCTTTTTCTACTACAGCATCTTTAGCTTTTACGGTTTTATGAGCAGCAGTTTTTGTTGCAGCAACAGCTTTTTCATTTGCAGCTACAGTTTTAGCTACTGCTGCATTTTTAGCTGCTACAGTTTTGTGTGCAGCAGTTTTGGTTTTAACTTCCGCTTTTTCTTTTGTTGTGGCAGCTGCTGCTTTAACAGTGCTTGCGGTCTGAATGGTGTCTGCTTTTACTTGTGCTTTTAATGCAGCAACCTTGGCAGCTGGCGTAGTTTCTACAGCGGTAGCAGCCATAGCAGAGGTTGTACCTGCAACTAAAGCAATGGCGATGGTAGTTTTAATCATATTCATGGGAATTACTCAATCGTGAGAATTAAGAGGTTTTTTGTACTGGTTATATTAACGCTAGGGAGATTCATTTTTTAAAATGGAACACGGTAGCTGGGCTTAATTGTGTGAATATTCAACCAAAATTACAGATGGATAACATGATGTTGCAGGTGAGTTACATTGCTTTTAAGTTTTTAGTTTGGTCCGGGTTAAATTAAAGAGAAATGGATATTTTTGATGAGCACATGATTTGTTTTTCTTGAGTTTTGCCCGGCAAAGCGAACATGCTGTTGAATATCTGCATTTCATCTTTTTTAAACATGACAGTTTTGCAATAAGACTGTCATTTGTTATTCAAATTCGGTTGCTAGATTAAAACTGTTGCAAAGGTCACACTATAAAATCTAGGCAGGTGAGTCATGAAAACCCTACACGTTTTTGATGATATTCAGCATGTATACAGTGAATTTGTTGAAAATAAAAAATATCCGAAACTGGAAAGCCTGAACAATTGGGGTAAAAACCGTTTTTTCTTCAATCAATACTTTAAAATGATTGAAGATTGGCATCATACCGAGCAGATTGTGATTCAGTTCAATCAGCAGTATTACAGTCTGGACACCGGTAGCGCCCCTGACTTTATGGACAAAGAAAAATATATGGAATGGTTGCGCGAACAACTGCTGCATTAAAAAATATTTATCTCGCTTTTAAAGTTTTCCAAAAACTGTCCGTATCGGGCAGTTTTTTTGCTTTCCTATAGGGGTTTTAGTTTGCCTGAATGGCATGGTCATTGGCTTATTTCAATCTGCTGTGGAACGGGCTATGCTAAAAACATAGATCATCAACTGATTGATTTCAGTCCGACCACCGATGCTTTGGAGAGCAGTCTTTTATGCAACAGCTTATTTGTTATAAAGAACTTCCTGTCTGGACACAGCAGAGTATCCCGCAAGGGTTTAAAAATCAGCACAATACCAAAGCTGGTACTTGGGCAAAACTAACCGTATTTAAGGGTGAGCTGCATTTTGCCATGCTGGAGGAATCGGGAGCCGTAAAGTCCGAGCATGTCTTTAGCCCAGAGCAGCAGCCTCCGTTTATTGAACCGCAGGCGTGGCATAAAATTGTTTCTGCCACTGATGACATTGAATGTCAGCTCCAGTTTTACTGTCTGCCACAGGATTACTTCACTAAAAAATATCAGCTTTCACCCACGCACTCTGAAATTCTGGCTGCTACGCCATATTTGCAAGGTGGCCGTGCCCTCGATGTTGGCTGCGGGCAGGGGCGTAATACGCTGTATTTAAGTCAGCATGGTTTTGAGGTGGATGCCTGGGATGTCAATGAAAACAGCCTGCAAACCTTAAGGCAGATTATTCAGGCTGAGCAGATTGACAATATTCAGGTGCAACAGCGTGATTTAAATGCAGATCAAAGCATTACAGGCCGTTATGACTTTATTTGCTGTACAGTGGTGATGATGTTTCTAGAAGCTCAAACGGTGAAACCTCTGATTGCGCAGATGCAGCAGGCGACTAATGTGAATGGTTTTAACCTGATTGTCTGTGCGATGGATACGGACGACCTTCCAGCACAGCCTGACTTTCCATTTGCCTTTAAGCAAGGGGAATTAAGTGCTTTGTACGAAGGCTGGAACATTGTCAAATACAATGAAAATGTCGGTGAGTTGCATCGGGTAGATGCACAGGGGAACCGTATTAAACAGCATTTTGCGACGTTGTTGGCGCAGCGTGTTTCACAATAATTTTTGAAAATTTATTGATTTCACAATAGAAATTCCCTCTCCTTTTTAAGGAGAGGGCTAGGGTGAGGATTTTATTAAAAACGCCCCCTCATTCTAACCTTCTCCCAAAGGGAGAAGGAACGTTCAGTATGTATTTCAATACCTACTAAAGTTTGCTTTTAGATAAGTAGAATTTTAAATATTGTAAGTTTAATATGGCTATTTTATTGAATTTTATAATATTTAGAGGGTGTTGTGGATATAACTGAAAGTTTGAAAGGCATAATTAAAGATAGTCCTACAGCTCCATTCTTATTTATTGGTTCTGGTTTTTCTAGAAGGTATTTAGGTTTAGAGGATTGGAAAGGGTTATTAAGTAAATTTGGGGCAAAATTACCGACAGGATTTATTCGTTATGTAAGTGAAAGTAATGGTGATTTGGCTTTAGCAGCTGAAAAAATGGCTGAACCCTATTCTGACTATTGGTGGTCATTACCAACTTCCGAGGAAATAGCAAATCGCCCTGAATGGCATACACATATATCTTCACCACTTAGACATGATATTTGTGAATATTTAAATGCTGTAATTTTGGATGAGAAGAAGCATCAAGAAGAATTAAATATACTTACTTCTAAAAAGACAATTATTGATGGGATTATTACAACAAATTGGGATTTGCTTTTAGAAAATATATTCATCGATGATAAATATAAAGTTTATATTGGTCAAAGCGATTTATTATTTTCAAACCCTCAAAAAATTGCCGAAATTTATAAAATTCATGGATGTTGTTCAGACCCTAAGTCACTAGTTTTAACTAAATCTGATTATGAAGATTTTCACAAGAAGAACCCTTACTTAGCAGCAAAACTTTTATCAATTTTTTTAGAGCATCCAATTTTATTTATAGGCTATTCTTTACATGATGAAAATATAAAATCCATCTTATGTTCAATTTCTGCAATGATGACTAATGATGAGCATAAGCAAAAACTTGCGAAAAATTTGATCTTTATAAATCGTTCACATGGCGATGAAGATTCAATTTCTAATACGCATTTTTCATTTGAAGAAGGAAAAAGTATCCCTATTACTCAAATTAAAACAAATGACTGAATAGCCACCAAAATTCTAGACACACATAACCATCTTTTGATGGGCCTTTTCATAATCTAATGGAGAACGCTGACCATTGGAACCATGTCTGCGTTTTGAATTGTAGAACATCTCAATATATTCAAAAATATCCGATCTGGCTTCAGTTCTTGATGCATAGATTTTCTTCTTAATTCGTTCCCGCTTTAATAGCTGAAAGAAGCTTTCTGCAACAGCATTGTCATGGCAATTCCCTCTACGACTCATACTACTTTCAAGATTATGATGCTTGAGAAATGTCTGCCATTCATGGCTGGTGTATTGGCTGCCTTGGTCAGAATGGATTAGGACTTTGTTCTTTGGGTTTCTTCGCCATAAAGCCATCAATAATGCATCTAAAACCAGGTCTGTCGTGATTCTGGATTTCATCGACCAGCCAACAACAAGACGTGAAAACAGGTCAATCACAACTGCGAGATATAGCCACCCTTCATGAGTACGGATATAGGTAATATCTGTCACCCATATTTGGTTGGGATAAGTTGGATTAAATTGGCGGTCTAAAGTGTTTGCGGCAACGATAGCTGGATTACCAGCGTGAGCTCTAGGTTTACGATAGCCACGCTGTGATTTGAGACCATTCGCCTTCATGAGCCGATGTACTCGATTAATCCCGCAACTTTCACCAACATCTTTTAAATCACAGTGAATCTTGCGATAGCCGTAGATACCACCAGATTCCAGCCAGAACTGTTTAATCAATCCTGAAAGCTGTTGCCGTTTCCTCGCAGTTTTACTGGTGGGTTGCTTTAACCATGCGTAATAACCACTGTGATGAACATCCAGAGCTGAACATAAACGACGGACAGGCCATATGTGCTGATTGTCCTGAATAAAGGCGTACCTCATTTGGACTGGCTTGCGAAGTACACCGCGGCCTTTTTTAATATGTCTCTTTCTTCAGTGACCCTTTGCAGCTCTTTTTTTAACTTTGCCAATTCTGCACTTGGATCAGTAGATTCTGTTGTCTTGGGTTGCTGTGGATCATAACGTTTAATCCAGGCATATAAACTATGTGTGGTGGTTCCTAAACGTGCAGCAACTTCGGTCACACTATGACCTTTCTCAGTGACTTGTTTTACTGCTTCAATTTTGAATTCTTCAGGATATCGTTTACTGCTCATAAGCACCTCGTTAATTAGCCATTTTATCTAACTAAAAGGTGTCTACAAAATCGGTGGCTATTCAGACTTTGGGAAAATTTACTTAGCATTACAGGGTAAAGAAAGAAAAATTCCTGCTCATATTCTTAGAACTTTTAGGGAGCAATTCTATGAAATTGTTCAGGGGGAAGCGCCAGATAAAAAATTATATTGTGCTACGAATATTGAAGAAATTATGCAGGGAACCAACAAAATTGAGTTTGTTGCAGGTTTTGGTGTTGCTCAAAAAGGATATAGTGAAGTTGGGTTAAAAGGTGTGAATTTCAAAATGATTCTATCTGATGCAATATATGGAGATATTGAGTTTGATAGAGCGCAAATTTTAAATAATATACTCTCAGATATTTGCAAATCGGCAGTTTATGTACCGATTCAAAGCTTCATCAGAGCTGACCCTAATTATAAGCCTTTAAAAAATGCTCCTGATAATTTTAAAAACTTATTTAGTTTTAATGAGAAGTCATTTGTTTTAAAAATTGCCAAATCGTATAGAAATTCTTATAAGAATAAGGGATTAGCCGGATTAGATATACTTGAGTTGATTAAAAATACGCAGTTTAGTGATTCAGTTCGTGCAGATTATTTAGGGCAATATATTGTTGATAACAATTCAAAAGAAAATTTAAGAATTTTGGCAGATTATCTAAAAGAAAAATTTGAAGAAAGTTGGAATAATTCTAACTATAAGCGCTTAGTGTGTATTTATGATTGTTTAGTCAATAGATAAAAAGAAAACCCCGCTTAGTGCGGGGTTTTCTTTTTATCTAAGTATTTAAGAATTAAACACGTTCGATAATAGTCGCGATACCTTGACCCAAACCGATACACATCGTCGCAAGACCGATTTGTGTATCTTGCTGTTCCATAACGTTCAGCAATGTCGTGGTAATACGAGCACCAGAACAGCCCAATGGGTGACCCAGCGCAATTGCACCACCGTTCAAGTTTACACGGTCTTGCTGGTCATAAATGCCTAAGCCTTTAAGAACTGACAAACCTTGAGCAGCAAACGCTTCGTTTAATTCAATAGTTTGAATGTCAGCAATCGACAAGCCCGCACGTTTAAGCGCTTTCTGAGTTGCTGGAACTGGACCGTAACCCATGATCGCAGCGTCACAGCCTGCAACTGCCATAGAACGGATCACAGCACGTGGCTTAAGACCAAGCGCTTGCGCACGTTCAGCAGACATCAACAACATTGCAGATGCACCATCAGACAATGCTGAAGATGTTGCAGCAGTTACTGTACCGCCTTTCGGGTCAAATGCTGGACGTAAAGCCTGGAACGCTTCAAGGTTGGCATCTGGACGAATCACTTCATCGATGTCGCACAGGATTTTGAAACCGTTCTGGTCGTGACCTTCAACACCAATAATTTCGTTTTTGAAACGACCTTCTTGCGTTGCAGCCCAAGCGCGGCGGTGAGATTCCACACCAAACGCATCCTGTTCTTCACGAGTGATACCATTCATGCGACCTAACATTTCAGCAGTTAAGCCCATCATGTTAGATGCCTTGGCATAGTGCTTAGACGCTTCAGGGTTGATGTCGATGCCGTGCATCATGCCAACGTGGCCCATATGCTCTACACCACCAATGATGAAGATATCACCCTGATTGGTTGCAATTTGCGCCGCAGCAGCATGGATTGCCTGCATAGATGAACCACAAAGACGGTTAATCGTTTGACCTGCAACAGTTTTAGGCAAGTCAGCCAATAAACCAATGTTACGGGCAATGTTCATACCTTGTTCAAGCGTCTGGTTGACACAACCCCAGATCAGGTCTTCAACTTCGTTGACATCAAACTGGTTACGGGCAACCAAAGCACGAACCAATTCAGCAGACAAGCTGTCAGCACGTACATTGCGGAACATACCGTTTTTGGATTTACCCATTGCTGAACGTACACCATCAACGATGACAACGTCACGCGGATTTAAAGTAGCCATTCACGTTGCTCCTTAACCGTAGAATTTTTTGTTGTTAGCAGCCATGTCGCGCAACATTTGTGGCGCTTCATAAGCCTTACCTAAGTGAGCGTATTTGTCGCAAAGTGCAACGTATTCAGCAACACCTGTTTGGTCGATGTAACGGCATGGACCACCGCGGAATGGAGGGAAACCGACACCCATGATCATCGCCATATCTGCTTCAGAAGCAGTTGCTACAATGTTGTCTTCCAGGCAACGAACAGTTTCGTTACAGAAAGTCAGCATCATGCGGTCAATGATTTCCTGAGCATCGAATTCGCGTTTTTCCGCAGTTGCCACAGAAGCAACCAGCTCATAAGCAGTTGGATCAACCACTTTGGCTTTTTTGCCTTTACGGTCTAATTCATATTTGTAGAAACCAACGTCGTTCTTTTGACCCAAACGTTTTGCTTCGTACATGGTTTGAATCGAACCTTTAAAGTCCGGTTTCATACGGTCAGGGAAGCCTTCAGCCATCACTTCTGCACCGTGAACGCCTGTGTCGATACCGACAACGTCCATCAGGTAAGCAGGACCCATAGGCCAGCCGAATTTTTCCATTACTTTATCGATTTGCTGGAAGTCTGCACCATCTTTAAGAAGAAGGTCGAACGCACCGAAGTAAGGGAATAATACACGGTTCACAAGGAAGCCCGGGCAGTCGTTCACCACGATTGGGGTTTTACCCATTTTCTGAGCTAACACAACAGTCGTTGCAATCGCTTCAGCAGAAGTTTTCTCACCACGGATCACTTCAACCAGTGGCATCATGTGTACCGGGTTAAAAAAGTGCATACCGACGAAGTTTTCAGGACGTTGCAGGTTTTCAGCCAGACGGGTGATTGAAATGGTTGAAGTGTTAGAAGCAATGATCGTGTTTTCACGAACGTTCTTCTCGGTTTCAGCCAGTACGATACCCTTCACTTTAGGGTTTTCTGTTACCGCTTCAATCACGATATCCACTTCTTTAAACTCTTCGTAGCTTAAAGTCGGGCGGATGCGAGCAAGGGTTTCACCCATTTGTGCAGGTTTCATTTTCTTGCGTTCAACTTGTTTTGTTAACAAGCCATTCGCTTCTTTCATACCCAATGCAAGTTGTGGATTACCAATGTCTTTCATGATGATTGGTGTGCCTTTGCTTGCCGCTTGGTAAGCAATACCACCACCCATGATACCCGCACCAAGTACAGCTGCCTGGTTTACAGGATGAGCACCTTTTTCATATTTCTTAGAAGTTTTCTTCACCACCTGGTCGTTGATGAATAGACCGATCAACGCGCCAGCTTGTGGAGTTACCGCAGCTTTAGCAAAACCTTCAGCTTCTACTTTTAATGCTTCGTTACGTGGAAGGCTTGCACCTGCCTGTAAAGAATCAAGAAGAAGTTTAGGCGCAGGGTATTGCGCAGGGTTTGCTTTTGCAAGTACCGCACCTTTCGCCGTATTGAACGCCATCATTTGTTCAAGCGGGTTCAATTTAATAGGGTCTAATTTTTCCTGGCGTTTTGCTTTCCAGTCTACACGGCCAGTAAGTGCTTGTTTAACCAGGTCAATCGCAGCGTCAGTAAGTTTGTCCGCAGCCACAACCGCATCTACAGCACCGTCTTTAAGTGCAGCAGCAGGTTTTTTAGGCGCAGCTATTGCCATCCATTCAACCGCATTGTCGATACCAATAACACGGCTTAAACGAACAGTACCACCGAAACCAGGGTAGATGCCCAGTTTGATTTCTGGAAGGCCGACTTGAGCCGCTTCTGACATCACACGGTAGTCACAGACCAAGCACATTTCAAAGCCGCCGCCCAATGCCATACCATTGATTGCAGCAACTTTAGGAATCTCTAGATCTTCAAATGCATTGAAGATGTCGTGAACAGGCAAAGCCCAATCCACAATCGCTTGTTCGCCTTGAGCGAAGTTTTCACCAAATTCAGTGATGTCTGCGCCAACGATAAATGTTGATTTACCTGAAGTAACAACTAAACCTTTAATCGTGCTATCTGCTTTTACAGCTTCAATGGCAGCTTTAAAATCTTCAATTGTTGCACGGTTAAATTTGTTGACCGACTCACCTTGTAAGTCAAAGCGGAATTCTGCAATTCCGTCCGAAAGCATTTGGACGGTAATGGCATTGCCAGCGTGGATCATGCCTGATCTCCTTTATTTTGGAGGACTTCTAAGTTGATGTTGTGAAGCATGTACGCCTTTTTTCCTGCGTACATTTATGCTTCGCCAATCTTACGATAACTATATCCAAAAAGAACATAACAAGTTGTATCAAGCCGTGACGCTAGGGTCATCAATTTTTTTCAACAAATCCTGAGGCTTGGCAACCCTATTTTTACTGTAGCTGTTAAAAATGTAATGAACTTTTTGTTTAGATTAAGGTTTTCTAATAATGTCGTGCTTATTTATAGCGGGTACAAGTGTGCTATTTCAAGTTTTTTATGGCCTTGTTTTGGTCAAAATAGTCAATCGATCCCAATTTTCAGCGCAGCGTAGGGAGCTTGAAACTGAAGTAAAAGTGACATATTTGCAGTCAAATACCTGTTTGAGTATTTGACTACAAGCATGAGGATAATAAGGATTATTCGGGCTGAATGATCAATTGCCCATCTGCATAGCTTAAAGTGAGCTGTGTTTTTTCCGGATAATTTAAAAAATACACGGCCAGAATCGGTTCCAGTTCAGTGCGCATTTTGCGCGCCAAATGGCGTGCACCAAAACGGATGTCATGATCTTTATAAAAGTGTGCTTTGGCGGCTTCGGTCAAAACCACCTGACGTTTTTGATGTTGCAGGCGCTGATTCAGTTTTTGCAGTTCAATGTCCACCAGTTTCGGCAGGGCATCATCCTGTACCACTTGGTAATGTAAAGTACGATCAATGCGGTTGAGAAATTCTGGATCGAATTTCTTAAACATAACTTTTTCAATAATGGTTTTGGTTGGTATTTTTTTCAGGCAGATATCCTGCATTTTTTTCGGTAAGAAACTCAGTTTATCCAGATATTGCTGTGCTGCCTGTGCACCAACATTACTGGTCATAAAGATCATGCAGTTACGAAAGTCAATGGTTTTAGTGCCTGAAGTGAGGGTCAGCTTGCCAGTATCCAGCACATTCATTAAACCGCGAATCACCTCGGTCGAGGCTTTTTCCAGTTCATCAAACAGCACAATCCCGGGGCGGGTATGACTGCCTGCAATCGCGGTTTCATCAAACAGGCTATGACCTTCTTTGGAGCCGACATAACCTGGAGGTGCACCGGTAATGGCTGCCGCATAGTGTTCTTGTGCCAGAGTGTTCATATCGATGCGGCAAAAGGCATCAGGACGGCCGTAAATGGCTTCGGCAATCAGGCGTACCGTTTCAGTTTTACCGACACCGGTCGGGCCGAGCATCAAGGTCACGGACAAAGGACGCTCGGGACTGGAAAAATCGGCTTTGACCACGTGCAGCATTTTTTCGATTTCTTGCAGGGCAGCATCCTGACCAATAATGCGCTGTTTCAAGAGCTGCATGACTTCAAGTGGTTCAAAATGAAAACGCGGCTTGCCAATCAATTTATCTTTTTCAGATGTGCTATGCGTTGCAGTGTCGGGTTTGACGATATGCATGGCGTGATTGGGAGTCGTCATTCAGTTTGATCCAAATTGTTCAGATGGCTTGAGCATAGCAAAATAAGTACGATTTACTTATAGCTTTTAGCAATCAGGTGATTGCTGGAACTTTGTATGATCGTGATAAAAACAGGCGATTCGCTTGAAAATGGCATGAAAACCATCACATCATGTAGCAAAGTTTATGCAATTTAAATCAGGCTGAATGTGAACGAAAACGCACGAGAACATATTGAAAAGATTCTGGCCCATATGACCACTTTACCGGGCGTGTACCGTATGTTGGGTCAGGATGGCGAATTGCTGTATGTCGGCAAGGCCAAAAATCTGAAAAACCGTGTGTCCAGCTATTTTGTCAAAACCATCGAACATCCGAAAACGCAGGCTTTGGTTGCGCGTATTTATGATATCGAAACGCTGGTAGTTCGCTCGGAAACCGAAGCTTTATTGCTGGAACAGAACCTGATCAAGTTGCATCGTCCACCGTATAACATCATGCTGCGCGACGACAAATCCTATGTCTATATTTTTGTTTCCAGTGACAAGCCTTATCCACGTATTGCGGCCGGTCGCGGCAAGGGCAAACATCAGCTCGGCAAGTTTTTTGGACCGTATCCGAGTGCCTATAATGCCCGGGATACCCTGGTGGTGCTGCAAAAACTGTTTAATGTACGGCAGTGTGAAAACAGCTATTTCTCCCAGCGTAAACGTCCGTGTTTGCAGTACCAGATTAAACGCTGTAGCGCGCCCTGCGTCGGTTTAATTAGCCCTGAAGAATATAAAAATGATGTAGACAACTCGATTCGCTTTTTACAGGGTGATACCAAAGAATTGAATCAGGAATTGATTCAGAAAATGGAAGAAGCCGCTGAAAAGCTCGAATTTGAAAAAGCTGTATTTTATCGTGATCGTATGGCACTGCTTCGTGATGTGCAATCGCAACAGGCGATTTATAAACTCAAAGGTGAAGCCGATATCTTGGCGATTGCCTATCATGCCGGGGTGACCTGCGTGCAGATCATGCATGTACGTAATGGCAAAATGCTGGGGGGTAAAAGCTATTTCCCGGATATGCTGGGTGATGATCTGGGCCAAATGCTCTCCGACTTCATGGCGAACTTCTATTTTCAGGTGGCGGATGAAGTACCTGCTGAGTTGATTATCAATGTCGAGCTTCCGGACCGCAAAGAGCTGGAACAGGCCTTGCAACAGGAATTCGGCAAGAAAGTCCAGATCAAGCACAATGTCCGGGAAACCCGGGCCGAATGGCTGGAATTGGCCAATATGAATGTGCAGCACGCCATTAAAGGCCAGCTGGCCAATCATTTTGAACTGAATGAGCGTTTTCATCAGCTGGAACAGGTGGTGGGACGTCCGATTGACCGGATTGAATGTTTTGATATCTCGCATACCATGGGTGAAGCCACGATTGCTTCCTGTGTGGTGTTTGATTCGGGCGGTGCACGAAAACGCGATTACCGCCAGTTTGCCATTGATGATATTACCGGCGGTGATGACTATGCGGCCATGCGTCAGGCACTGACCCGCCGTTATAAAAAAGCCATGCTGCCGGATTTACTGTTGATTGACGGCGGTAAAGGTCAATTGCATATGGCTATGGAAGTGATGCAGGAGTTGGGGCTGGATGCCTTTATGGTCGGGGTCTCCAAAGGCGAGGGGCGTAAACCTGGTCTGGAAACCTTGCATTTTACCGATGGTACAAAAATCCAGTTGCCAGAAGACCATAAAGCACTGCATCTGATTCAACAGGTACGCGATGAAGCACACCGTTTTGCCATTACCAAACATCGGGCCAAACGCGACAAGAAACGTGGCTCGTCGGTACTGGAAGTGATTCCCGGACTGGGGCCGAAACGCCGCCGTGATCTGCTCACCCATTTTGGCGGTATACAGGGGGTACTGAAAGCATCGGAAAATGACTTGAAGCTGGTGCCCGGGCTGGGCGATGTGATGGCTCGTACCATTTATAAGGTATTGCATGAATAAATTTGGACAGATTGGCCAAAGTGCTCACTGACGCAGCAGTCATTGATCATTCACAACAGTCCAAAATAAGTGAAAGATAGAGCCAATAAAAAAATCCAAGGGACGAAGGATGTCACTGCGCCAATTATTCACTGCGATTGAACAGAATGAATGGGTCGATATTCCGCAAGGCTGGTTACAGGGGCGCACCATTTATGGTGGACTGGTGGCCGGGATGATGATGCACAAAGCCTTACTCGTGGTTGCAGATGCAGAAAAACAGCTGTTAAGTACCAGTGTAACCTTTGTTGGTCCAGTCCAGCTGGCACCAGTTCGATTGAGTGCTGAAATTTTGCGTCAAGGCAAGTCCGTGACCACGGTTGAAGTGCGGCTCTGGCAGGACGATGCTGTGCAAAGTATTTTGATTGCCAGTTTTGGCATGCATCGCCAGTCGACTATTTCCGTGCAACAGGAACGACTGGCCCCTGAATTTCCACTGCCTGAACAGTTGAAAATTGCCGAGCATCATCCTTTAGCACCAGAATGTTTTGGACAGATGGATCTGGTCTGGGTAGATGGGCAGTATCCATGCACTGGCAGTGTGAAACCTGACTTTAGTGGCTGGATGCGTTTTAATCCGGATCGGCATGACAACCGGGAAATGAGCATCGCCGACTTGATGGTGGCCTTCGATATGTGGCCTCCTGGCGTCTTGCCGATGTTTAACACATTCGCACCTGCCAGTTCGCTGACCTGGCATGTGACCTATCTGCACCCTTTAAACAGTCATCTGCATGATTGGTTTAAATATAAAGTATTTACCGATTATGCTGCTGAAGGTTATTCGACCGAGTATGCTCATCTTTGGGATGCAGCAAACAGACTGATTGCGATTTCCAGACAGACAGTTACCGTGTTTGCCTAGTGACACTTTATAGCAATTCGTATAAAGTGACTCTCACTAACGATGAATCAATCCTCAAAATATGTGTGGTTTTTCATTGTACATAAAGGGGAAAAATTGGCGGTGTCTATGACTGCAGGTCGCATCCTGAATATTCCAAATATCTTGACTTTGGCGCGTATCGCTTTAATACCTGTTTTCTTGCTGGTGGCCTATTGGCCGCCTGCAGTGGGTGTTTCGGGTCATGATACAAATATGACTCGTCACGTTGTTTTAACAGCCATTTTTGTTATTGCTGCTGTTACGGACTGGTTCGATGGCTATTTGGCACGCTCACTCAATCAAACTTCTGCATTCGGCCGTTTTTTGGACCCTGTAGCGGATAAGCTGATGGTTGCGGCTGCATTGATTGTTCTGGTGCAATGGCAACCCACCATTTCTATGGCTTTTGCTGCCATTGTCATTATTTCACGTGAAATTACGGTTTCTGCCTTACGCGAGTGGATGGCAGAGCTAGGGGCACGTACCAGCGTGGCTGTCTCGACTGTAGGTAAATATAAAACCGCTTTCCAGATGATTGCGATTTCAGTATTTTTACTGAATTGGCAACCATTTGAAATGCTGGCTTATGCATTGCTTTACACTGCTGTAGTGCTGACGTTATGGTCGATGTTTATTTATTTAAAGGCTGCATGGCCCTATTTAAAACAGCCCTAGGTTCAGCTTTAAAAATAAAAAACGTCCTAAAGGGGCGTTTTTTTATTTCTATAAGCCTTTCGGGGAAAGATAAGGATTAAAAATAGCAAATAAAAAAAATCCTAGATTTTGGGGGAAACCTAGGATTGAAATCGGGGATATTTATAGTTGTTATAAGATGTTTAACCATCTACTTGAGACCAAGTATAGGGGAGGACAACTGCCAAATCATGTAGGTTATTGTATTGTAATGTATCGTTTTATTGAGAAATGTAGTTTTGAATTACAGTTATTTCTAAATGTTTAAAAGGTTTATGGAATAAGTAGAATTTTTAAAATTACCAAATAAATAGAAAATGAATGCCTAATTTGGATTTTTCAGAAAAAATAAAAAGGCCCTATAAGAAATGTTTTTGACAATCAAAACTACGCGCTTCGCTTGTCTTGCGTAAAATTCAGATCAGCTTAAAAAAGAAATCCCCAATAAAAGGGGATTCTTTTTAGATTAAAGCCTGCGCGAGCAAAGCTCTTGCCTTGCGGCGTGGCGGAGCAGTGCTCCGCTTAATCACGCCTCAGGCTTTAGGCCCTCAGCTTTTTCCAGTGACTCATCATTGTTAAAGAATTTCTCACGCTGTTCTTCAAGAAATTTTTTCGCGTCCGGTTCAAACACGTTTAGGCGTTTTTCATTAATGAGCGTAGTTTGATGCTTGAGCCATTCTTGCCAGGCTTGTTTGGACACGGTATCAAACAGTTCCTGACCCTTTACCCCCGGGAAGGGGGCAAAGTCTAAACCTTCCATTTCTGTTTGATACTTACGGCAAAAAACTTGTCGAGACATATCCGTTTTCCTTAAGCGTAGAGTTTTTCTAAACGAGCGTAGGCACGTGCAATTGCAGCTTCAACCTGTGCAGGTGCAGTACCACCAATGTGGTTACGCGCATTGACAGAGGCTTCAAGAGTCAAGGCTTTTTTAAACACGTCAGCTTGAATCAGGCCAGAGAACTGTTGCAGCTGTTCAAGTGTCAATTCAGACAGGTCTTTACCTTCCTGAACGCCAAGTGCAACTGCCTTACCGACAATTTCATGCGCATCACGGAACGCCACGCCATTTTTCACCAGGTAATCTGCAAGGTCAGTTGCAGTCGAGAAACCACGTAATGCAGCTTCACGCATGATTTCAACATTTGGAACCAATGCAGGAATCATGTCAGCAAATGCCATCAATGAACCACGAACCGTATCGATTGCGTCAAATAATGGTTCTTTGTCTTCCTGGTTGTCCTTGTTATACGCCAATGGTTGACCTTTCATCAATGTCAACAGGCTCATCAAGTCACCGTATACGCGACCAGTCTTACCACGAATCAACTCAGGCACATCCGGGTTTTTCTTTTGCGGCATGATTGAAGAACCGGTACAGAAACGGTCAGGAATATTGACAAATTTGAACTGTGCAGAGGTCCACAGGATCATTTCTTCAGACATACGCGACAGGTGCATCATAATTAAAGATGCAGCAGCATTGAATTCAATACCGAAGTCACGGTCAGAAACAGCATCCAACGAATTTTCACACACGGCTTCAAAGCCTAAAAGCTGTGCGGTGTATTCACGCTCGATCGGATAGGTGGTACCTGCAAGTGCAGCAGAACCAAGTGGCAAGCGATTCACACGTTTACGGCAGTCAATTAAACGCTCGGAGTCACGTACCAGCATTTCGAACCAGGCCATCAAGTGGTGACCAAAAGTCACAGGCTGAGCGGTTTGCAGATGGGTAAAGCCCGGCATAATGGTATTGGTATTTTTCGCCGCCAGACCCAAAATGCCTTTTTGTAATTTTTGCAATAACTCTAAAATTGCATCAATTTCATCACGTACATATAAACGGATGTCTGTTGCCACCTGATCGTTACGGCTACGACCGGTATGCAATTTTTTACCGGTGATGCCAATACGACTGGTCAAGCGCGACTCGATATTCATGTGCACATCTTCTAGGTCAATGCGCCATTCGAATTCACCTGCTTCAATTTCAGCTTTAATGGTATTTAGGCCGTTAATGATGTCATCGCGTTCCTGTTCGGTTAAAACGCCTACTTTGGCAAGCATGGTTGCATGCGCAATAGAACCTGCAATATCTTGTTTATAAAAGCGTTGGTCAAATTGAACAGATGCTGTAAATTCAGCAACAAATGCGTCAGTAGCTTCAGAGAAACGACCGCCCCACATACCCGAAGTTTGGGCTTGTGACGGATTTGAGGAATTAGAAGATGTGGTCATATCGGCTCAATAAAATAAAAAGCAGTAATTTGAACAAGAGTATAGCAAATTCAGAATCACTTGCCGAAAAACAAAGCGATCCAGCTTCGACCTATACAGATGATCGGAAAAACAATGACGCCTATTTTTTTACGAAAATAGGGCATTGGCAACATCTAATTGAATTATTTATTGCCAGCAATATTTTGGCGGTTATCTTGGCCCTGGCAGAAGCACAATCCTGGACGGCATTAAGCCTGGGTCGCGTATTACAATATATGTTCTTTATTGACTGGGTGTTACTGGCTTTTGTTGCCTTGATTGAGCGCCTGCAGAGCAAAATTCAGCACTTCAGTTTTGGGCAGACCCTGGTTGCGGGCTTTGTTTTGCTGCAGATTATTGTGTTATTGACCACGGTGGTGCTGAACGGTGTTATTTTCTTTGGACAAAATTTTCAATTCCAGCATTTGACGCTACAGGTTTTGTTCGATGGAACGGGATTACATCTCAGTTATGGGGTACTGATTGGAAGCTTTTGTTTTCGCTATTTGTATATGCGAGAACAATGGGCGCGTCAGCAAAACAGTGAATTGAATGCACGTATTCAGGCCATGCAAGCGCGGATTCATCCGCATTTTTTATTTAATAGCTTAAATACGGTGATCAGTCTGATTACCATTGATCCGGATAAAGCGGAACAAATGTTACTGAATTTATCACAGCTATTTCGGGCCAGTTTTAAAGAACTTAAACTGGTCCGCTTAAAAGATGAAATTGAACTGTGCCAGCGTTATCTGGCCATTGAACAGATTCGCTTGGGGGGTCGCTTACAGGTAGAGTGGAAATATGACGATGAAGTTCTATTTTCTCAGATACAAATTCCTTTATTAACTTTACAACCTTTAGTGGAAAATAGTATTTTTCATGGAGTTGAAAAAATTCTAACAAAGAGTACGATAAGCATATTGATCGAAATATTGCAAAATCAAGTCAATATAGTCATTACTAACCCTTATACACAGGATAAAATAAATTTACGACAGGGGCATGGTATTGCAGTTGAAAATGTTAAGCAGCGGCTTGAGGCTTATTATGGGCACTCTGCAACTTTTCAGACATACGCGGGGAAGGGAATATTTACCACAGTTGTGCAATATCGATATAAATAAAAAAATCATGGTTAACCTATAAAAAAAATGATGTTGACTGTGAAGGAGGAGAAATGGACATCCTGATTTGCGATGATGAACCTCTCGCAGTAGAGCGTTTGTCACGTCTAGTTACGCAACTGGGACATCAGGTGGTTGCCACTGCAAGTTATGGGCAGCAAGCAATTGAAATGACTCAATTCTATGAGCCAGATGTAGTACTGTTAGATATTCAAATGCCTGAAATGGACGGCTTGAGCTGTGCTGAATATTTGCGCCAGCTTGATCCTATGCCCGCTATTGTTTTTTGTACGGCTTATGATGAACATGCTTTGGAGGCATTTAAGTCGCATGCAGAAGGCTATTTGCTAAAACCGGTGATGCAGCAGGACTTGCAACAGGTATTAGATCATTTAACAAAACTGACTCAAGCACAAATGAGCAACTTAAAACAAAAAGAAGATATGGACGAACTCAATATAAAACGCCATCAGATTGTGGCGAAAACCTATCGTGGTGTGGAATTGATCCCTGTAGAAAATATTTATTATTTTTTGGCAGATCAAAAATATGTCACGGTACGGCATAAAAATGGCAGTGTACTGATCGATGAAACTTTGAAAGATTTGGAAAACGAATTTGGCGACCAGTTTATTCGAATTCATCGCAATGCTTTGGTTTCAGTACATTTCCTGGATGGTCTTGAAGTGATCAGTTCGGGACAGTATCAAGTGCGTTGCCGTGAACTGGAAGAACGCCTGGCGGTCAGCCGACGTCATCTGCCCAATTTAAGAGAACGCATCCAAAAGATCTAAATCTGTTTTCATAAATTTAGGTGACAAGGAGAATGCAAATTTACTTGCATTTTCCAGTCAGCGCGTTAAGTTTACACTAACGCACTTATTGACTGTTTCTTGTATTTATGAAGATTTTGAAGATTGCAACTCGACAAAGCCCGCTTGCTTTATGGCAGGCGGAACATATTCGTGCCCGTTTGGAAGCATTACATGCGGATCTTAAAGTTGAGTTAGTGACCTTCGTCACCCAAGGTGACAAAATTCTGGATACGCCTTTAGCCAAGATTGGCGGAAAAGGACTCTTTGTTAAAGAATTGGAAGCAGCCCTGCTGGATGGTCGGGCAGACCTGGCGGTGCATTCAATGAAAGATGTGCCGATGGCCTTGCCTGAAGGACTGAGCCTTGCAGTGATCTGTGAGCGTGAAGATCCGTTGGATGCCTTTGTGTCTAATACTTATGCAAGTTTTGATGACTTGCCACAAGGCACCAAAGTGGGTACATCGAGCCTGCGTCGTAAAAGCCAGATTTTAAAAGCCCGTCCCGATTTGGAAATTATCGATTTACGGGGCAATGTGGGGACGCGTTTATCCAAACTGGATGCGGGTCTTTACGATGCCATTATTCTGGCAAGTGCGGGTTTAAAGCGTTTGGGGCTGGCTGAACGTATTCGTCATACGCTGCCAGCGGAAGTGAGCTTGCCGGCAGTTGGACAGGGGGCGCTTGGTCTGGAATGTCGTGCGGCAGATCAGGCTGTGCTGGAGCTTATTTTACCGCTGTTACATCGCGAAACTGATGTGTGTGTACGTGCAGAACGCGCATTTAATGCCTATTTGGAAGGGGGGTGTCAGGTCCCGATTGCAGGGCATGCGACTTTAATTGAAGCTCAATTACACATTGAAGGTCGTGTCGGTAGTGTAGATGGTGCGACTTTATTAAAAGCTAAACTGAGCGGAACACCTGAACAGGCTGTAGAGCTGGGTGAAATGCTAGCGCAAAAATTAGTTGAACAAGGCGCTGGCGATTTATTGAAAGCCCTATATTAATATGCTGTTTATCAATACACGTCCGCAGGACCGTGCAGAAAGTTTGAGTCATGCCTTACGTATGGCTCAAATTGAGGTGTTGGATTTACCTTTATTGCAATTGCTGCCTCGACCTTGGTCAGCTGACTTGTCTGAACTTTATCAGCAATTGTCTGCTGCTCAGGTGATTGTGGTGGTGAGTCCCACGGCCGTGCAAATCGGCATGGATTATTTAAAACAATCATGCATAACGCTGGATCAGCTTAAACATATTCAGTGGATTGCGGTCGGGGATCGCACTGCTCAGGCTCTGGCGCAATATGGTATTTCTGCCGAAGTCCCCAAAGTTGAAACATCGGAAGGAATGTTACAGCTTCCTGTTTTACAAACCCTCGATTTAGGTCAGTGTCTGGCTTTTTGGCGTGGTGAAGGGGGACGGATGTTTATGATGGATCAGTTAAAACAGCAAGGCATGCGAATTCTAAATTTTGTTTTATATGAGCGCCGTTGTCCTGTATTTACTCAGCAAGATTTAGCTAATGTATTATCTTTATTAGAAAAACGAAAACAGTATGCTATGGTGGTCAGTAGCGAAGCGGGTTGGTTAAACTGGATTCAGCTCATGCAACATCAGAAGCACCTTATTGCAAGAGGGCATTATCTGGTTTTAGGGGAGCGCCTGTATCAAGTTGTTTCGAATTATAAAAAAAATCAGGCAACATGTTTTAATATCACGCGACTACCTGATTTAAAAACAGATTCAATTCTGCAGAAGCTTGTTGTTGTGCAAGGGAACACATGAAGAAAATACTCATTTTATTATTTATTTTAAGTCTACTCTGGATTGCTAAATTAAGTTATGACTTATTTAATCTTACTGCACAACAAACAGAATTAAATACCAGTCTGCATCGAATTGAACAGAATAATGCAAATTTAAATGATCAATTGGTCGCTTTACAGCGCAAAGTCATGCTGACAGGAGAGTCTGCACCGGCAAGTTCACAGGCTGCAGAGAATTTAAAAACCATTCAGGCGGCAAGTATTGATCCTGTTGTGGTGATTAAACAGCAACTAGAATTAATTGAATTTATGCTGCAACAACAACAGTTTACCGCAGCTCTGGATAAATTAACCCGTTTGGATCAAAATCTTGAGCAATATGCCCTCGCGGCACCATTGAAGCAAAGTCTGCATCAGGTTATTGCCAAAGATCATCAGCTTATTCAGCATTTTGTCAGTGAGCGGATGGCTCAGCAAATCAAAGTGGATGCGCTCATTCAGAAACTTGATGCTGCGCTGGCCCAAGAGTTACATGCACCCCAATTAAACGCGAGCCAGGCATCGGGTAAATCTTTCTGGCAACGCTGGCTGGTGATCGAACCTGCGAAACAACCTGCTACGGCGCTTATGCAGCGTCCGTTAATTTTAAAAGAAGCGCAGCTCCGACTGCTCATTGCGCAACAAGCCTTAAAACAGGGACAATATTTAGAGTATCAAAAATCCCTGACCGAAATTATTCAGCTATTAAATCAAATCCCCGATGAGAAGTCGCGACAGCTGATTCAGAATATCCAGAAGATCAAAGGATTTACAGTTTTGCCTACGCCTAGTTTAAATACACGTGCATTATTAGGATGATAAATTCATGAAGCAGATTTTACTGGCCTATGCTTTTATCAGCCTCCTTATTATCGCAGGTTTAAGTGTTTTAAGTTATGGGTATGGCGCAGGTTATGTTTATTTATACTGGCGTGAATGGCAAATTCAAACCAATATCTGGATCATGTTTATTATTCTGGCCAGTTTAAGCCTGTTGATCCAATTATTGTGGTTGCTCATTAAACGTTATTTAACCCGGGAACAACGAAAGCTGGAAACAGTTTTTAATTTTAAAAACTTGCACCCTTATGAACAGTTGGCAGTAATTTGGTTATTAGAGGCAGCACAAGATCAACATCAATTTATTCAAAACGTATTTTCTCAATCGGGTTTATTAAAGGGGATTATTGGTTCACGTTTGTATTGGATGCAGCAGCAATATACCCAAGCGCTTGCCATCTTAAACCAAAGTAATGTCATGGCATTTGAATTGGCCGAAATACAGCGTATAGAAATTTATCTGTCGCAAAATGATGGTGAGCAAGCATTAACCCATCTTGAATTCTTAAATCAACATGAGCTTTCACCCTGGTTAAAAGATGTAAAAAGTGCATATGATTTAAGATTAACCAGTTTATGGGGAAAGTTTGCCATTCAGTTTCCCTGGATGTATTTACGCTCGACTAAATATGGACATCTGGGCACAGAAAAAAAACAGGAATGGTTACAGCAATTATTGGTTAATTTTGATCAGGCCAATATCGAAAGTTTGCAAAATTTGCAACAGCGCTATTTAGACTTGCAGGACCAGATTTATAGCCGTGATTATGAGATTAAAGTGTTATGGTTAAAGCTGTTATCACGTATGCCGGAAATGAGCCAGCAGCATGAAGCCTTGGTCTTACATTTACTGGATCAACAGTTTAATCAAGACGTTTTTTATTTATGGTTCCAGCAGCAATTATTAAAGCAAAGTCCAGATTATTTAATGGTTGAGCAACGAATTGACTATTGGGAAAGTAAATATCCTTCTTTACCTGTATTTGCCTTTGCAAAATGGCATGTATATACCGCTACTGCAAGAGCGGCTGAAGCTGACCAATTGCTGGAGTTATACCCAGATAATGTGATGATGAATTATTTAAGAATTAAATCTACTTTAAAAGGTCAGGATGATTTGATTAAGCAGTTAAATTTAATTTTTGAAAATAATGCAAATTTTGTTGAAATAAAAATATAAAGGCAAGGAATATGCTCACTCTGTCCGATTATCCGGTGATTTATGATCAGTCTGTTGCTTGGGGCGATATGGACGCTTTTGGGCATGTAAATAACGTGATGTATTATCGTTATATCGAAAGTGCCCGCATTTTTTATATGGATGTCTTGAATATTTTTGCACAGGACGTTTATACAGTGGTTGCTTCTAACCAATGCAAATATATTAGTCCGCTATTTTATCCAGACCAGCTTAAAATTGGTGTGCGTGTTGAGGAAATTCGTAATAGTGCCTTTCGTATGAGCTATTTATTATGGAGCGAGTCGCAACAAAAAACTGTTGCCGTGGCAGAAGCAGTGATTGTCTGTGTAAATAAGCACAACATGCTTAAAACGGAAATACCGGAAATTATTCGCCATAAAATTACAGAAATTGAGTTAAGCGTAAAACATTTAATTTTAAATTAAGGTTTTTCGAATATAGTGGGCCATAAAATCTGTTTAGCTAATTTTTATTTATTTAAAAAATTCTATTGAATGTTTTAAATAATAAAAATATTATGAGCTAGTTTTAATTAAAAAAATATAAAGCCTTTTTTGGAGTTAATATGATGCCTGACATTAGTAATTTATCTGTTGAAGAGTTAAAGCGTTTACAAGTTGAAGCTGAAGCATTAATTGCTTCTAAAAATGATCAGGCAGTTGAAGATGCCTATCAGCAAATTTTAGACATTGCTGATAACGTTGGTTTAAGCATTGAACAAATTTTAGAGTTTGGTGCAACCAAGCGTAAGAAAAGTACACGCAAATCTGTAGAACCACGTTATCGCAGCAAAAAGAATTCAGCAGATACTTGGACTGGTCGCGGTAAACAACCGCGCTGGTTGGTTGCAGAACTTGAAAGTGGTGCAAAATTAGAAGATTTTCTCATTTGATGGAAATATTCATCAGATAGTCATCTAATCGAATTAAATTAAAAAAACCAGGCTTTTAAGCGTGGTTTTTTTATATCTATTTTTTATCACTTGGAATTGGCGTTGAGAAAAAAGTGTGCATAATGGGGTAGAAATATAATATTCGTGTTAAGGGAAGAATAATTGACATGTGGGTCGTGGTGGGATGATTAAAAAACCCAAATATATCACCTGGTGGATTTTCTCCATCAGTGTCTTTTTAATGTTCATATTACTCCAAATTCCAGCGGCTTGGCTGATTTCAAAATTTTATAAAAACAACCAGATTTTACAAAATGTCAGCGGTAATATTTGGCAGGGGCAAGCAGATTGGCAGAAGGGCAATTTAACCGGGTCGTTGAGTTGGAAAACACGTCCTCTGGATATTTTTTTGCTGCGTTTGGGGGCAAACATAGAGTTACATAGTGGGAATACCCAGCTCGATGCCGTTGTTGGCTATGGTTTTGGCAAAAAAATAATGGTCCATGACTTGAATGGCCAGGTTGCGCCGGAAACGCTGAAACATCTGGTGGAATGGCAGTGGCCGGTCAATGCCATCCAATTGCAAGATATCAATTTTAATTTTAAAAAAGAACAGGGTTTTGCCGGGGCTGAAGGTCAGTTGCAATGGGCGGGCGGCGAGCTGGTTTATAATTATGCCCAGCGTCAGGATCAAATGAATATTCCTTCCTTGAAAGGAAAATTGTCGGATGAAAATAATAAGCTGTTTTTTGATATCCGGGATCAGCGTGATCAGAAGTTGATGGCATTGGAACTGGATCAAAACGTGATGCTCGATCTGCGGTTGACTCAACGTCTGCTGCTGAATATCTCTTCCTATAATGGTAAAGCTGGTTTGGATACCTATGTGGTAAGTTCGCGCCAACCTTTGTTTAAAGGTGGCCTCTAATGAATCAGTGGCTAGAAAAAATTCAACAATTCAACTGGAAGCAGACAGACCGCATTGCTCCCTTATTTTTAGTCCTGCTGATTTTATATTTATGCTGGAAGTTGGCAAACATTTTTTGGCTGCTGGTGGCGCCGCCTCAGGTCATGCAGCTGGACCGTGTGGAGCTGGGTTCACAGCAGCCACAGGTACCCAATATTTCTTCATTTGCCCTGTTTCAGGAAGCAGGTAGAACAACTGCGGCAGAAGACACGGCCAATTTGATTTTGCAAGGTGTGGTGGTCAGTCATCCCAATCAGTTTTCCTCCGCAGTCATTAAAGTCAATGATCAGGCCGATCGCTATCAGGTTGGTGAAAATATTGCCCCGACCTCTTATCAGTTGGCTGAAGTGTACTGGGATCGGGTAGTGTTGCGTCAAAGTAATGGGACTACGCGAGAACTACAATTCAAAGGTATGGAAAATGGTCTGGATCAGAGCATTATTCCGCCTGTGGCAACAAACAGCTTACCGATGAATAATCAGACCACACCGCCTATGCCCAGTCAGGAACAAAATGCTTTAGGGCAGGCGGTACAGAAGATACAGGAAGACCGTGATCAGTATTTAAAAGATATGGGGGTCAATGCGGCAGGTGGGGGTTATGAAGTTACGGCAAGAACGCCAGCGGCATTGCGCAGTAAGCTGGGACTGCAACCGGGCGACCGGATCATGTCTTTAAATGGACAGGCTGTGGGGCAGGGGCAAAGTGATGCCCAGCTGCTGGAACAGGCTCGACGTGAAGGTCAGGTCAAAATAGAAATAAAGCGTGGTGATCAAGTGATGACCATACAACAAAATTTTTAAGTGATGCATCGTCACCTTACAGGATTAGGAAGCACGAAACTTTATGGCTTTATTTAATCATCATCGTCCAGTGTGGGCTTTATTCGCGGCTGCACCCCTGATTGCTATGGTGAGTACCTCTACTCAAGCGCAAACATGGAAAATCAACTTACGAGATGCTGATTTAACTGCATTTATTAATGAAGTAGCTGATATTACCGGGAAGAATTTTGCTGTTGATCCGCGTGTGCGCGGCAATGTCACGGTCATTTCCAATAAGCCTTTAAATAAAGCCGAAGTCTACGATCTGTTTCTGGGCGTATTGAACGTGAATGGTGTGGTCGCCATTCCTTCAGGCAATACCATCAAACTGGTTCCAGATAGCAATGTCAAAAGTTCCGGGGTTCCTTTTGACAGCAAGCACCGTGCGACTGGTGATCAAATTGTCACACGGGTGATCTGGCTGGAAAATACCAACCCGAATGACCTGATTCCTGCCATCCGTCCATTGATGCCGCAATTTGCCCATTTATCGGCAGTGGCTGGAACCAATGCACTGATTGTGTCAGACCGTGCCAGTAACATTTATCAGCTGGAAACCATTATCCGTAATCTGGATGGTACCGGACAAAATGACATTGAAGCGGTGAGCCTGCAATCCAGTCAGGCTGAAGAAATGATTGGTTTGCTGGAATCTATGAGCTCTACCGGCGCAGCCAGAGATTTAAAAGGTTCCCGTATCCGTATCATTGCAGATACCCGCACCAACCGCATTGTATTGAAAGGTGACACAGCAACACGCAAACGCATCCGCCAGATGATTGAAATGCTGGATGTGCCAGCAGCAGATCGTTTGGGTGGTTTAAAAGTGTTTCGCTTAAAATATGCCAGTGCCAAAAATCTGGCGGAAATCTTACAGGGCTTGGTGTCTGGTCAGTCGTTATCCGGTTCATCCAATTCAAATAGTTCATCAAACAATAATGTGATGAACAATTCAAACAATAACAATTCGGGCAGTAGTTCATCTGGTAGCAGTTCTTCCAGTATTTCGACCCCAAGTATTAATCTGGGTGCAGGATCAAACACTAGCAATCAGAATAGCATCACCAGTTTTAATGCTAATGGCGTCAGTATTATTGCTGATGACAGCCAAAATTCATTGGTGGTGAAAGCTGATCCACAACTGATGCGTGAAATTGAATCCGCCATTCAGCAGCTGGATATCCGTCGTCAACAGGTCCTGATTGAAGCCGCCATTATTGAAGTGGAAGGCAATGATGCCGATCAGCTGGGTGTGCAGTGGGCTTTGGGTGATCTGACCAACGGCGTCGGCTTAATCAACTTTAGCAATGTCGGTGCAAGTATTGCCGAGCTTGCCGCCGGGTATGTGACCGGTGGTGCGGCAGGTGCTGCGGCCAATTTGGGAATCGGTACCTCGCTGTTACTTGGCGATTACAGGGAAAGCGATAACGGTTCACGCAAACTTTATGGCGCATTGATTCAGGCGCTAAAAAGCAAAACCAAGTCCAATCTGCTCTCGACACCTTCCATTGTCACCATGGATAATGAAGAGGCCTATATTGTAGTGGGACAGAACGTACCGTTTGTGACCGGTTCTGCAACCACGACTTCAGCAGGGTTAAATCCTTATACCACGGTAGAACGCAAGGATGTCGGTGTTACGTTAAAGGTGGTGCCGCATATTGGGGAAGGTGGTTCGGTGCGTCTTGAAGTCGAGCAGGAAGTTTCTGCGGTACAGGACAAAGGTCAAGCCCAGGATCTGGTGACCAGTAAGCGTGCCATTAAAACCTCGATTCTGGCAGAACATGGACAGACTATTGTTTTGGGTGGCTTAATTTCCGACAACTCGATTCATAGCCGTCAGTCGGTACCGGGTTTGGGTGCAATACCAGGTTTGGGGCGTCTCTTCCGTGCCGATGCCAAATCCAATGAGAAGCGCAATTTGCTGGTCTTTATCCATCCCACGATTGTTGGAGATAAGAATGATGTGCGCCGTTTGTCGCAGCAGCGTTATAGCCAGTTGTACAGCTTGCAGTTGGCCATGGAACAGGATGGTACTTTTGCCAAATTACCTGAAAATGTAGAAGATATTTATCAGCAGCGCATTCCGGTTACCTCATCGGCACCGAAAGCCTCTCCTTATCAAACATTGCCATCAGCAACCCAAAATCAGCCCAATACAGCCACGTTTAGCACACCGGTTGCGATAGAACCGGTAGTGCAGAAACAAAGTATTGCTATGCCGATGACCGAGGTTAAAAAAACCAAAAATACCGTGACCACAACCACGATTCGTTCTGGTTCTTGACAGCATGGCTAAAGAATTGAATATTTGCCGTGATATGATGATTCAAAATCACAAAGAGAAGTGCATTTCATGACTTGGAAAATACAAGCAATTACCGGTGAATTAACGGGACAGGAAATCAGCATCGACCGTGATATGTTGGTCGGGCGCCATCAGAGTGCAGATATCGTATTGCAGGCCGGGGAAATTTCCCGTAAACATGCGGCTTTCTTGCTCAAAGACCAAGCCTTATGGCTGCAAGATTTAAACTCATCCAATGGCACCTTTGTCAATGATCTACGTATTGAACATGAAACCTTGTTAAAAGAAGGGGATATCGTTCAGTTCGCAAGCCTGAAATTTTCAGTTCTAGAACCTGCTCAAGCAATAGATGTGCCGCTTGAGATTGAACAGACCGTCGCTGCATTAAATCAGGAAGGGCCAGCAGTTAAACAACCTGCAGAGACGGAAATGCCAAAGACTACAGCACAGCAAATGAATGATCAGGGTATGCCTGAACTGACCGAGCGTGATGCCAGCGTTCAGCTGAGTCGTGATGGTATGCCGCAAGGGGTTGCCATCCCGAAACCTGCACCTATTCCTGAAGGTGTGGACTTGAGTGCAATTCCCGAGAAGCAAACACCCATCGCGGTTGAAACACCGGTATCACGTGTAGAGCAAGTCAAGGAAGAGCAGAAAAATGCATCGGTGGGCCTAATCTCCATTGTTGTATTGATTATCCTTGCAATCATTGCCTGGTTATTCTTTAAATAAGCCTGCACGCGACATACAATAAAGGCATGCAATCGCATGCCTTTATTGTATCTGTGCGGTCGAAATCAATCATAAGAGGGAAATGATGTCTGTAGCAAAACTTGCAAGCCGTAAACTGATTTTATTTGACTTGGATGGCACCCTGGTTGACTCGGCATCAGATTTATACCGGGCCATGAATATGAGTCTCAATGTCTTGCAATTGCCGACTGTGACTGAGCAACAGGTGCGTACCTGGATCGGTAAGGGTACCTCTGTTTTTTGCCATAGCACTTTGCAATATCTCACTGGAAAGGTCGATCCTGCACAGCATCAGCAATTGTTGGAGACTTTTTTAAGTATTTATAATGCAGATCCCTGTGTGGATACCCAGCCTTTTAAAGGGGTAGTTGAATTTCTTGACTGGGGTTTAAGCTGCAATAAGCAAATGATTTGTGTCACCAATAAACCCGAACAGCCGGCACGTGCGATTGTTGAAGCCTTGGGGCTGAATCATTATTTTGTCGATGTGATTGGCGGGGACCGTTTTGAAGAGCGTAAACCTCATCCACGGCAGTTGCTGTTTTGTTTTGATGAATATAATGTCACTGCGGCAGAAACCTTAATGATTGGTGACTCTAGTAATGATGTCGAAGCAGCAAGACGTGCAGGAGTTGATTGTATTGTGGTGAGCTATGGCTATAATCATGGTGAAGATATTCATGATTGCCAGCCGCAACAAGTGGTTGATGATTTAATAGAATTACTTGCGCAATAAGTGAAAATTAAGGATAGCGGAATGAGAAATTGTATGGTTTTTCGATGGCGAAACTAAGTCAGATTACAGGAAAACAAACTTAAACCAGCCATATCGAAAACATATAGAGAATACTCATGACAACTCAAGCTCAATTCGAACAGTTAAAATCTGAGGGTTATAACCTGATTCCGGTTTATCGTCAGCGTTTGGCCGATACCGAAACCCCATTATCCGTATTTGCACGTCTGAAAGACCACAGTCAGGCCTATCTGTTTGAATCGGTCGAGGGGGGAGAGAACTGGGCGCGTTATTCCATTATCGGTTTGGGTGAGTCCACTGTTTTTTCATGCAACCGTGGTGTATTAACCGTTCAGCAGGTGGATGGTTCTGTTGATACTCAGCCATGTAGCGACCCATTTCAGTATATCCGTGATTTTCAGGCGCAGTTCCATGTGCCGACGCAAAAAGATTTGCCTGATTTACCGAGCTTCACCGGGGGGCTGGTGGGCTATTTTGGCTATGATTCGGTACGCTATATTGAGCCGCGCCTAAAAAATGTGCCTGAAGCCGATCCGGTCGGTTTGCCAGATATCTGGATGATGCTGTCTAAAACCGTCATTGTGTTTGATAACTTAAAAGACACCTTGTTCCTGATTGTACATGCAGATGCAAATGATCCCGAGGCCTATGCCAAAGCCCTAGCTCAATTGGATGAACTGGAAAATACGCTGGCAACCCCGATCAGCCTGCAAGCCAAAAAACATACCGCTCCCCATTTTGAGTCTTTAACCGGGCATGACAAGTTTATTGAGTCGATTGCCAAGGTGAAGGAATATATTAAAGCGGGCGATGTTATGCAGGTGGTGCCGGGGCATCGTATGGTCTCGGACTTCGATGGCGAGCCTTTACAGGTCTATCGTGCCTTGCGTCATTTGAATCCATCGCCGTATCTGTTTCTGGTTCAAGGGCGGACTTTAGACAATCAAAAGCCGTTTCATATCGTAGGATCTTCACCTGAGATTTTATCGCGTCTGGAAAATGGCATTGCGACTGTGCGTCCTTTGGCCGGGACGCGTCCGCGTGGTAAAACCAAAGAAGAAGATTTGGCGCTTGAGCAAGATCTGCTTTCTGATGAAAAAGAGATTGCTGAACATTTGATGTTGATTGATCTGGGGCGTAACGATGTCGGGCGTGTGTCAAAAATCGGTAAAGTGCAGGTCACGGATAAAATGGTGATCGAACGTTATTCGCATGTCATGCATATTGTCTCGAATGTGCAGGGTGAAGTTCGTGATGATGTCGATGCGCTGGATGTGTTTAAAGCCACTTTCCCGGCAGGTACGCTTTCAGGTGCACCCAAAATCCGTGCCATGGAAATTATTGACGAAGTCGAGCCGGTCAAACGCGGAATTTTTGGCGGTGCTGTGGGTTATTTAGGCTGGCATGGTGAAATGGACATGTCGATTGCCATTCGAACCTGTGTAATTCGTGAAAATAAGGTCTATGTTCAGGCTGGCGCAGGTCTGGTTTATGACTCAAATCCTGAATCTGAATGGAATGAAACCCAAATAAAAGCTCGCGCAGTGATCAAAGCGGTTGAATTATCGTCAAACGGATTGATTTTATGAGTTTTTGACGGTTTTTTTGAAAAAAACACTTGCACGGATTCTAAGTTTTGCTAAACTGCACACCGTTCCGATACGAAACGTACGAAACACTAAGAAACGCCGGCATAGCTCAGTTGGTAGAGCAACTGACTTGTAATCAGTAGGTCCACAGTTCGAATCCGTGTGCCGGCACCATCTTGGAAAGTTTGAGTAGTGGGGTAAAAGAACAACACTGAAGTAAGTGTAAAATGGTGAGATTCCCGAGCGGTCAAAGGGAACAGACTGTAACTCTGTCGCGTAAGCTTCGAAGGTTCGAATCCTTCTCTCACCACCAATTTTAAGACTTCGATAAGTGGTTTATACCAACATCGTGCGGGAGTAGCTCAGTTGGTAGAGCGGTAGCCTTCCAAGCTACATGTCGCGAGTTCGACCCTCGTCTCCCGCTCCATTGAAGTTTTTATTTGCTCTTATAGCTCAGTGGTAGAGCACTCCCTTGGTAAGGGAGAGGTCTCGAGTTCAAATCTCGATAAGAGCTCCAGATACAGTTTGGCAACCTTGTTGCAAAGATTTTAAAAAGCAGGCTTATTAGTCTGCTTTTCAAGTATTGGGTGTTTGATTTTTTAAACGACATGTCGGAGCTGGGTTTTACTCAGGATTGTGTTCGACGTAAACGAGGAAGATGAACATGGCTAAGGCTAAGTTTGAACGTAACAAGCCACACGTAAACGTGGGCACAATTGGTCACGTCGACCATGGTAAAACTACTTTAACTGCTGCGATTGCAACTATTTGTGCAAAAACTTACGGCGGTGAAGCGAAAGATTACGCAGCAATTGACTCTGCACCAGAAGAAAAAGCACGTGGTATTACCATTAATACTTCACACGTAGAATACGATTCTCCATCTCGTCACTACGCTCACGTAGACTGCCCAGGACACGCCGATTATGTTAAAAACATGATCACTGGTGCTGCTCAGATGGACGGTGCGATCCTTGTATGTGCTGCGACTGATGGTCCTATGCCACAAACTCGTGAACACATCCTTTTGTCTCGCCAAGTAGGTGTACCTTACATCCTTGTGTTCCTGAACAAATGTGACCTTGTAGACGACGAAGAGTTGCTTGAACTGGTTGAAATGGAAGTTCGTGAACTTCTTTCTACTTATGACTTCCCTGGTGATGACACTCCTGTTATCCGTGGTTCAGCTTTGGCTGCACTTAACGGTGACGCTGGTCAATACGGCGAATCTTCAGTTCTTGCTCTTGTTGAAGCGCTTGACACTTATATCCCAGAACCAGAACGTGCAATCGACAAAGCATTCTTGATGCCAATCGAAGACGTATTCTCTATTTCTGGTCGTGGTACAGTAGTAACTGGCCGTGTTGAATCAGGTATCGTGAAAGTAGGCGAAGAAGTTGAAATCGTAGGTATCAAAGATACAGTTAAGACAACTGTAACTGGCGTAGAAATGTTCCGTAAATTGCTTGATGAAGGTCGTGCAGGCGAGAACTGTGGTGTTCTTCTACGTGGTACTAAACGTGAAGACGTTCAACGTGGTCAAGTACTTGCTAAACCAGGTACAATCAAGCCGCACACTAAATTCGATGCAGAAGTATACGTACTTTCTAAAGAAGAAGGTGGTCGTCACACTCCATTCCTTAACGGTTACCGTCCACAGTTCTACTTCCGTACAACTGACGTAACTGGCGCGATTTCTTTGAAAGAAGGCGTTGAAATGGTTATGCCTGGTGACAACGTAGAAATGTCAGTAGAATTGATCCACCCAATCGCAATGGACCCAGGTCTACGTTTTGCGATCCGTGAAGGTGGTCGTACAGTTGGTGCTGGTGTTGTTGCTAAAGTAACTGCATAATAGCAACCATAAGTTGAAATTACAGATCGGGGACTTTAGTTCCCGATTTGTACTGTAGGTCAGTAGTTCAATTGGTAGAGCGTCGGTCTCCAAAACCGAATGTTGGGGGTTCGAGTCCCTCCTGGCCTGCCATTTTTTTAAAAAAAAAGCTTGATGCTGGTTAAATTGTCATATAATAAGTCGCGAAGCCTACGACGAGTACAAAAATGTCGAATGATAAATCGCGTGACGCATTAAGCGAAGCGCCAATTCCACAAAGAAATAATTCTGCTGAAGTTGTTAATTCTGGTTCCCCTTTAGATATTGTTCTATGGGTTATCGCATTGATTTTGTTAATCGGTGCAGCCATAGGGGGGCAGTATTTGCCAGCGTATTGGGCACCAGCCAATAGTGTTTGGGTGCGCGTTGGAATAATTTTGGCTTGTATCGTAGTGGCTTTAGGTTTATTATACGCCACCCATCAAGGCAAAGGCTTTGTTCGTTTGTTGAAAGACGCTCGAATTGAGCTGCGTCGTGTGACTTGGCCGACTAAGCAGGAAACGGTATCCACATCTTGGCATGTTCTTGCTGTTGTTGTAATCGCTGCCATTGTTTTATGGTGTTTTGATTACATCTTGGGCTGGTTAATGAAGTTTTTTATCGGGTAAAAGAGCTATGAAACGTTGGTACATTATTCATGCCTATTCAGGTTATGAAAAACAAGTGATGCGTTCACTTAATGATCGAATCCAGCGTAGCGCTGTAGCCGATAGCTTTGGTGAAGTCCTGGTTCCTACCGAAGAAGTGGTAGAGATGAAGGATGGCAAGAAGCGTAAATCAGAGCGTAAATTCTTTCCTGGCTACGTGTTAGTCGAAATGGAAATGAATGATGATACCTGGCACATCGTTAAAGAATGTCCAAAAGTATTGGGTTTCATTGGTGGTACAGCAGAGAAACCTGCACCAATTACGCAAAAAGAAGCTGATGCGATTCTTGCACGTGTACGCAATACTGGTGAAGCACCTCGTCCTAAGACGATGTTTGAGCCAGGCGAAGAATTACTCGTTATTGATGGTCCATTTACCGACTTTAAAGGTGTGGTGGAAGAAGTTCTTTACGAGAAGTCACGTTTAACGTTGACAATCAATGTATTCAATCGTCCAACTCAGGTTGAGCTCGAGTTTCGTCAAGTCGAAAAAGCGAACTAATTTAAATTGGATGGAAAACGCCCGATTTGTTATGGATCGGGCATTGTTGTTGTAACAGTATTGTTACATAAATAGCGTTGGGGAGCCTAGCGGCGTTTGTACCCAGAGGTAATTTGAAATGGCTAAGAAGATTGACGGCTATATCAAGCTGCAAGTTCCAGCTGGTAAAGCGAATCCATCTCCACCGATTGGTCCTGCACTAGGTCAACGTGGTGTTAACATCATGGCATTCTGTAAAGAATTCAATGCTGCTACACAAAAAGTTGAACAAGGTCTTCCAATTCCTGTAGTGATTACTGTGTACAACGACAAGTCGTTCACATTCATCATGAAAACTCCACCTGCTGCGATTCTTCTTAAGAAAGCTGCTGGTATTGCTAAGGGTTCAGCTGTACCTAACAAAACTAAAGTTGGTAAGTTGACTCGTGCTCAATTAGAAGAAATTGCGACTACTAAAGAACCAGATTTAACTGGTGCTGACTTAGACGCACGTGTACGTACCATTGCTGGTTCTGCGCGTTCTATGGGCTTGGAAGTGGAGCTTTAAGACATGGCTAAATTAACTAAACGTCAAAAAGCGATCGTAGCTGCTGTAGAAGCACACAAAGTTTACACGCTAGAAGAAGCTGTTGCAGTTTTAGAGAGCCTTCCAGCTCCTAAATTTAAAGAATCTTTGGATATTGCAGTAAACCTAGGTGTTGATCCTCGTAAATCTGACCAAGTGGTTCGTGGTGCGACTACGCTTCCTGCGGGTACTGGTAAAACTGTACGTGTAGCTGTATTTGCTCAAGGTGCTGCTGCTGAAGCTGCTAAAGCTGAAGGCGCAGACGTTGTTGGTTTTGATGATCTTGCTGAAAGCATCCAAGCGGGTAACCTTGACTTTGACGTAGTAATTGCTGCTCCAGATGCAATGCGCGTTGTAGGTAAACTTGGTACGATCCTTGGTCCACGTGGCTTAATGCCAAACCCTAAAGTGGGTACTGTAACTCCTGACGTTGCTACTGCAGTTAAAAATGCAAAAGCTGGTCAAGCACGTTACCGTGTAGACAAAGCGGGTATCATCCACGCTGCGATCGGTCAAGTAGGCTTTGAAGCTGCTGCTGTTCGTCAAAACGTTGAAGCTTTAGTTGCTGACTTGAAGCGTTTAAAGCCAGCTACCTCTAAAGGCGTATACATTCAAAAGATCACTTTAAGCTCAACTATGGGTCCTGGTCTTACTATTGATGTAGCAAACGTATCTAACTAAGTTTGACTTAGAAAAGAATTTTAAAGCCCTGAGTAAGTTTTAAAGCGCTGCTTTAAAACTTACGCAAGAAAAACTGGTTTCGGTTCTCTTGTGTAGCTTAGGCAAACTTTGAATTGATAAATGTAAATTTGTCAGCGTCAAAGACCTCGGGCGAGGGGAGTTCTTTGGAACTTACTTCTTAAAAGTCCAGTCCGAGTAGACGCGGTGGTGTGATTTGTTCATCCTCCGCGTGTAAGTCCAGTGATGGCCTTACGAATTGGGAGTGTACTTCTTTGTAAGTGCATAAATCACCGTTAGGAGGTTTTACAATGGCTCTTCTTATCGAAGGCAAAAAACAGATCGTAGCTGAAGTAGCTGAAGTTGCTTCTACTGCATTTGCTGCTGTTGTTGCTGACTACCAAGGTTTAACTGTTGAGCAATTAACTGCTCTTCGTGTTGAAGCTCGTAAACTAGGTGTTGCTACACGTGTTGTGCGTAATACTTTAGCTAAACGTGCTCTTCAAGATACTCAATTCAATATCTTGAATGACAACCTTGTTGGCCCAACAATCTTAGCTTTCTCAACTTCTGAAGACGACATGGGCGCAGCTGCTCGCTTGTTTGAAGAATTTGCTAAAACTAACAAAGCATTTGAACTTAAAGCTGCTGCATTTGACGGCAAGGTTTATCAAGGTGCTGAAGTTAGCGTTATCGCAAACCTTCCAAACCAAGAAAAAGCGCTTACTATGCTTGCAAACGTTCTTCAAGCTCCTATTTCGAAATTGGGTCGCCTTATTACTGCGCTCAAAGAGAAAAACGAGTCAGAAGCTGCATAAGCTTAAATTTACTTTCACACCATTCAATCCCCATTTGGAGTTATTCTCATGGCTTTAACTAACGAAGAAATCTTAAACGCAGTTGCTGAAAAAACTGTTCTTGAACTTGTTGAACTTATCTCTGCTTTTGAAGAAAAATTCAACGTATCTGCTGCTGCTGTAGCTGTTGCTGCTGGTCCTGCTGCTGGTGCTGCTGTTGAAGAACAAACTGAATTCAACGTTGAGTTGACTTCTTTCGGTGCTAACAAAGTAGCTGTAATTAAAGCAGTTCGTGAAATCACTGGTCTTGGCTTGAAAGAAGCTAAAGACATGGTTGAAGGCGCTCCTTCAGTTCTTAAAGAAGGCGTTTCTAAAGAAGAAGCTGAAGAACTTAAGAAAAAACTTGAAGAAACTGGTGCTACAGTTACTGTTAAGTAATTTCGATCGGGGTCTAATTTTAAATTGACCCCAAAAATTGGCTGATGGCTCTTGGGTCATCAGCCTTTTTGCGTTACAATTATCGGCTCGATTTTTGTTTGATTGGTGTAAAAAAGCATCAATTACTATAATAATCAATAATATCAAACGTTTACCAATATTTTTTATATTTGAAAATATTGCTAAGCGTTTTAATACCACTAAAAATTGCAGCATTTGTAAAAAGTGGTGGCCATATCGGCCTGTGTAATTCCTTCTAGGTCCGTTCTGCAGGCGGGCTTAGTTTACTTTCCGAGGACTCCAGATGGCATACTCATATACCGAAAAGAAACGGATCCGTAAGAATTTTGGTAAATTGCCTAGCGTCATGGATGCTCCGTACTTGCTCGCGATTCAGGTCGACTCGTACCGAACATTCTTACAAGATGGCAAAACACCAAAAAACCGCGAAGATATCGGTCTCCAAGCCGCATTTCGTTCAGTTTTTCCTATTGAAAGTTATTCTGGCAATGCTGCTTTAGAATTTGTTGAGTATAGTCTTGGTAAGCCTGAGTTTGACGTGCGTGAATGTATTTTACGCGGTTCAACTTATGCAGCACCAATGCGTGTAAAAATTCGTTTGATCTTAAAAGATCGCGAAACCAAATCAATTAAAGACGTACGTGAACAAGAAGTGTACATGGGTGAAATGCCACTCATGACAGAAAACGGTACTTTTGTCATCAATGGTACTGAGCGTGTAATCGTATCTCAATTACACCGTTCACCAGGCGTGTTCTTTGACCACGATAAAGGCAAAACACATTCTAGCGGTAAAGTTCTTTATTCTGCACGTATCATTCCTTACCGTGGTTCATGGCTGGATTTCGAATTCGATGCTAAAGACCTTGTATATGTTCGTATTGACCGTCGTCGTAAATTGCTTGCGACTGTGGTTCTTCGTGCTTTGGGTTATAGCAACGAACAAATCCTGGATATGTTCTACGAAAAAGTACCTGTGTATCTTGACATGGGTAGCTACCAGATTGACCTGGTTCCAGAGCGTTTGCGTGGCGAAATGGCGCAATTTGACATTGCAGACAATGACGGTAAAGTGATTGTAGAGCAAGGTAAGCGTATCAATGCGCGTCACGTACGTCAGATGGAAGCTGCTGGTTTAGAAAAACTTTCTGTTCCTGATGAATACTTGTACGAACGTATTGTTGCTGAAGATGTTGCTTTACGTGACGGTGAGGTGATTGCAGCCAATACGGTATTGAGCCATGAGATCATGGTGAAATTGGCTGAAGGTGGCGTAAAACAATTTAACGTATTGTTCACGAATGACATCGATCGCGGTTCATTCATTGCTGACTCTTTACGTGCTGATACAACTACTGGTCGTGAAGAAGCACTGGTAGAAATCTACAAAGTGATGCGTCCAGGCGAGCCACCAACAAAAGAAGCTGCTGAGAACCTGTTCAATAACCTATTCTTCTCTTCTGAACGTTATGACTTGTCTCCAGTCGGTCGTATGAAGTTCAACCGTCGTTTGGGTCGTCCTTACGAAGTCGGTACTGACCAGAAGTCTCGTGAAGTTGAAGGTATTCTTTCAAACGAAGACATCACTGATGTATTAAAAACATTGGTTGAAATCCGTAACGGTAAAGGTGAAGTCGACGATATTGACCATTTAGGTAACCGTCGTGTTCGTTCTGTTGGTGAAATGACAGAAAACCAGTTCCGTGTTGGTCTTGTTCGTGTTGAACGTGCTGTTAAAGAACGTTTAAGCCAAGCTGAAACTGACAACTTGTCTCCGCAAGATTTAATCAATGCGAAACCAGTTGCTGCTGCAATCAAAGAATTCTTTGGTTCAAGCCAGTTGTCTCAGTTCATGGACCAAAACAACCCGTTGTCTGAAATTACACACAAACGTCGTGTATCAGCGCTTGGGCCTGGTGGTTTGACACGTGAACGTGCGGGCTTCGAAGTACGTGACGTACATCAAACTCACTATGGTCGTGTGTGTCCAATTGAGACGCCTGAGGGTCCAAACATTGGTTTGATCAACTCACTTTCTGTTTATGCGAAATGTAATAACTTTGGTTTCCTGGAAACTCCATACCGTAAAGTTGTAGATGGTCGTGTAACAGATGACGTTGAATATCTTTCTGCAATTGAAGAAGTAGGTACTGTCATTGCACAGGCCGATTCTGCAATTGATAAAGAAGGTAACCTGACTGAAGAATTCGTTTCTGTACGTCACCAAGGTGATTTCGTACGTATGCCTCCTGAAAAAGTGACGCATATGGATGTATCTGCTCAACAGGTTGTATCTGTTGCTGCATCACTTATTCCATTCCTTGAACACGATGATGCCAACCGTGCATTGATGGGTTCAAACATGCAACGTCAGGCAGTACCTACGTTGATCGCCGACAAGCCGCTTGTTGGTACTGGTATGGAAGCAAACGTAGCGCACGACTCAGGTGTATGTGTTCTTGCGAAACGTGGTGGTCGTATCGAATTTGTTGACGCGTCTCGTGTGGTAATTCGTGTCAACGAAGAAGAGATGATCGCAGGTGAGGCAGGTGTAGATATTTACAACCTGATCAAATATACACGTTCGAACCAGAACACTTGTATCAACCAGAAAGTTCTTGTAAAACTTGGTGATAAAGTCGGTCGTGGTGACGTTCTTGCGGATGGTCCATCTACGGATGGCGGTGAATTGGCGCTTGGTCAAAACATGCGCGTAGCGTTCATGACCTGGAACGGTTACAACTACGAAGACTCGATCTTGTTATCTGAGCGTGTTCTTCAAGAAGACCGTTTAACGTCGATTCATATTCAAGAATTGTCATGTGTTGCACGTGATACCAAGTTAGGTGCAGAAGAAATTACTGCTGATATTCCTAACGTTGGCGAAGCTGCACTGTCTAAACTGGACGAGTCAGGTATTGTTTACATCGGTGCTGAAGTAACAGCGGGTGACATCCTGGTTGGTAAAGTAACACCGAAAGGTGAAACTCAGTTAACGCCTGAAGAAAAATTGCTTCGTGCAATCTTCGGTGAAAAAGCAGCTGACGTTAAAGACTCTTCTTTACGTGTGTCTTCAGGTGTGAAAGGTACAGTGATTGACGTTCAAGTGTTTACACGTGATGGTCTTGAAAAAGACGAACGTGCTCAAGCCATTGAAAAAGCTCAATTGGATGCTTACCGTAAAGACTTGAAAGAAGAATTCAAAATCTTCGAAGAAGCAGCACGTGAACGTATTGTTCGCCTGTTAAAAGGTCAAGAATCGAATGGTGGTGGTACCACTAAACGCGGTGACAAGCTTACTGAAGAATTGTTGTCTGGTTTAGAGCTGGTTGACTTACTGGATATCCAGCCAAGTGATGAAGCAATTGCTGAGCGTTTAACTCAAATCCAAGTGTTCTTGAAAGAGAAGAGCCAAGAGATTGACGAGAAATTTGCAGAGAAAAAACGCAAACTTTCTACGGGTGATGAACTGACTACTGGCGTATTGAAAGTGGTTAAGGTTTACCTTGCAGTTAAACGTCGCATCCAGCCGGGTGATAAGATGGCCGGTCGTCACGGTAACAAGGGTGTTGTATCTAACATCTTGCCTGTAGAAGACATGCCGCACGATGCCAACGGTGTTCCTGTGGATGTGGTACTTAACCCGCTGGGTGTACCATCACGTATGAACGTGGGGCAGATTCTGGAAACTCACTTGGGTATGGCAGCGAAAGGTCTTGGCGATCAAATCGACAAGATGCTGAAAGAGCAACGCACTGTACTTGAGCTTCGTGACTTCTTGGACAAGATTTACAATAAAGTTGGCGGTCAGCAAGAAGATCTTGACAGCCTGACTGATGATGAAATCTTGGCATTATCTGGTAATTTGCGTGCTGGTGTTCCTTTAGCAACTCCTGTATTCGATGGTGCTGAAGAATCGCAAATCAAAGAATTGCTTGAACTTGGTGGCATTTCACGTACGGGTCAAACGGTATTGTATGATGGCCGTACCGGTGAACGTTTTGACCGTCCAGTAACTGTAGGTTACATGTACATGCTGAAACTGAACCACTTGGTTGATGACAAGATGCATGCGCGTTCTACAGGTTCTTACTCGTTAGTAACGCAACAACCATTGGGTGGTAAAGCCCAGTTCGGTGGTCAGCGTTTCGGTGAGATGGAAGTCTGGGCACTGGAAGCATACGGTGCAGCTTACACGCTCCAAGAAATGCTTACTGTGAAATCGGATGACGTTGAAGGTCGTACTCGTATCTATAAGAACATTGTAGATGGTAACCATTACATGGACCCAGGTATGCCTGAATCGTTCAACGTATTGACCAAAGAGATCCGTTCTTTAGGTATCAACATTGAACTGAAAAATGGTGACTAATTAGTTCCATTGAATCTCCCTTGCGAAGCAGTGCTTCTCACCTCTTAAGAAAGAGGGCAAGGGGGATGATTCAGTTAAAAAACAATATTTGTGACCCAGTTGTGAAGTGAAAATCTCCACAACACACGGAGAAAAAAATTGAAAGACTTGCTCGATATCATGCGCAAAAAGACGGATTCTGATGGTCATGCTCCAGTAGAGTTTGATCGCATCCGTATTGGTCTTGCGTCACCAGAAATGATTAAGTCATGGTCTCATGGTGAAGTTAAAAAGCCAGAGACAATCAACTACCGTACCTTCAAGCCTGAACGTGACGGTTTGTTCTGTGCCAAAATCTTTGGTCCAGTAAAAGATTACGAATGCTTGTGTGGTAAATACAAGCGTATGAAATACAAAGGCGTCATTTGTGAAAAATGTGGCGTTGAAGTAACAACTGCGAAAGTTCGTCGTGAGCGTATGGGTCACATCGAATTAGCTTCTCCAGTTGCGCACATCTGGTTCTTGAAATCATTACCGTCTCGTATCGGTCTTCTTCTAGACATGACTTTACGTGACATCGAACGCGTATTGTATTTCGAATCTTACGTGGTTACTGATCCAGGTATGACTCCAATGGAGAAATACCAACTTCTGAACGATGAAGAATACTTCACGGCGTTAGAAGAGCACGGTGATGAATTCACTGCGAAAATGGGTGCAGAAGCTGTTCAGGACCTGTTGAAAGACATCGATCTTGAAGCTGAAATTTCACGTCTTCGCGAAGAAATTCCTAACACAACTTCAGAAACCAAGCTGAAAAAAGCGTCTAAACGCTTGAAGTTGATGGAAGCGTTCAAAGAGTCAAACAACAAGCCAGAATGGATGGTATTAACTGTATTGCCAGTTCTTCCACCAGACCTTCGTCCGTTGGTTCCGCTTGAAGGTGGTCGTTTCGCGACTTCTGATTTGAACGATCTTTACCGTCGTGTGATTAACCGTAACAACCGTTTGAAACGTCTTCTTGACCTTGCTGCTCCAGACATTATCGTACGTAACGAAAAACGTATGCTGCAAGAGTCTGTAGATGCATTGTTGGATAACGGTCGTCGTGGTCGTGCAATTACCGGTTCGAACAAACGTCCGCTTAAATCTTTGGCTGATATGATCAAAGGTAAGCAAGGTCGTTTCCGTCAAAACTTACTTGGTAAGCGTGTCGATTACTCTGGTCGTTCGGTTATTACTGTAGGTCCGACTTTACGTTTGCACCAGTGTGGTCTTCCGAAGAAAATGGCACTTGAATTATTCAAGCCATTCATTTTCGCAAAACTGCAAGCTTCTGGCCAAGCAACAACCATTAAAGCTGCGAAGAAAATGGTTGAGCGCGAAACTCCAGAAGTTTGGGACGTTCTTGCTCACGTGATCCGTCAACATCCAGTGATGTTGAACCGTGCGCCTACACTTCACCGTTTGGGTCTGCAAGCATTTGAACCAACCCTGATTGAAGGTAAAGCAATCCGTCTACACCCACTCGTATGTGCTGCTTTCAACGCCGACTTCGACGGTGACCAAATGGCGGTACACGTACCATTAACACTTGAAGCTCAGTTAGAAGCTCGTGCGTTAATGATGTCGACCAACAACATCTTGTCTCCTGCGAACGGTGAACCAATCATCGTACCTTCTCAGGACGTGGTCTTGGGCTTGTATTACATCACGCGTGATGCGATCAATGCCAAAGGTGAAGGCATGGTGTTCGCGGATACTGACGAAGTAAACCGTGCACTTGCAACAGGTCAAGTAGATTTACACGCTCGCGTTAAAGCACGTGTACACCAGACTGTGATTGACGAAGATGGAAACCGTGAACAGCAAACTATTATTGTTGACACGACTCCAGGCCGCTGTCTGCTTTGGGAAGTTGTTCCTGAAGGTATGGACTTCCAGCAAATCAACGTTGAGATGACTAAAAAGAACATCTCCAAGTTAATTAACTCTTGCTACCGTAAATTGGGTCTGAAAGATACCGTTATCTTTGCTGACCAATTGATGTACCTGGGCTTCCGTCAAGCGACTCGTTCTGGTGTATCTGTTGGTATGGAAGACATGCTCATTCCACCAGCGAAATACTCGATCATCGAAAAAGCAGAAGTTGAAGTTCGTGAAATTGAACAACAATTCGAACAAGGTTTCGTAACTGCCGGTGAACGTTATAACAAGGTAGTCGATATCTGGGCGCGTACCAATGACCAGGTAGCGAAAGCGATGATGGACAACTTGTCTTTCACCACTGTTAAGAACAAACAGGGCGAAGACGAGAAACAGAAATCATTCAACTCGATCTACATGATGTCTGACTCGGGTGCCCGTGGTTCCGCAGCTCAGATTCGTCAGTTGGCGGGTATGCGTGGTTTGATGGCGAAACCAGATGGTTCGATCATTGAAACGCCAATTAAAGCAAACTTCCGTGAAGGTTTGACAGTACTTCAGTACTTCATTTCAACACACGGTGCGCGTAAAGGTTTGGCCGATACAGCACTTAAAACAGCAAACTCTGGTTACTTGACTCGTCGTTTAGTAGACGTAGCACAAGACTTGGTAATTACCGAGCCTGATTGCGGTACTTTAGGCGGTCTTGTGATGACTCCGTTCATTCAGGGTGGTGACGTAATCGAGAATTTAGGTACTCGAGTACTGGGCCGTGTTGTTGCTGAAGACGTGAAGAAAGTCGGTTCTGACGAAGTGATTCTTCCACGTAATACGTTGATTGACGAAAAAATCGCAGCCTTCCTTGAAGAAGCCGGTGTCGATGAAGTTAAAGTACGTTCAGTAGTTTCTTGTGAATCTACCTTCGGTGTATGTGCGAAATGTTATGGTCGTGACTTGGCACGCGGTCACTTGGTGAATCCAGGTGAATCTGTAGGTGTAATGGCTGCTCAATCAATTGGTGAGCCAGGTACACAGTTAACCATGCGTACGTTCCACGTCGGTGGTGCTGCGAGCCGAACTTCTGCTGCCAACAGCGTACAAGTTCGTAACAAAGGTACAGTACGTTTCCACAACGTGAAGACAGTACAACATGCCAAAGGTCACCTGGTATCAACTTCACGTTCAGGTGAGATCGGTATTGCGGATGATTTAGGTCGTGAACGCGAACGCTATAAACTTCCTTACGGTGCATCTATCTTGTTGAAAGATGGTGAAGCTGTAGAAGCAGGCGGTATCGTAGCGACTTGGGATCCACATACACATCCATTGGTTACAGAAGTTGCCGGTAAAGTACGTTTCAGCCAAATTGCTGATGGCGTAACTGTGACATCGAAAACTGATGATGCAACAGGTATGACTACAATCGAAATCTTGCCAGTGACTTCACGTCCTGCGTCAGGTAAAGATTTGCGTCCAGCGGTTGTATTGGATACCACTGATGGTGGCGAACAGTTCTACTTCTTGCCACAAAATACCATTCTTTCTGTCCGTGATGGCGAAACGATTGGTGTCGGTGACGTTATTGGTCGTGTACCACAAGAAACTTCACGTACCCGTGATATTACCGGTGGTCTTCCACGCGTAGCTGACTTGTTCGAAGCACGTAAACCGAAAGAGCATGCAATTCTTGCTGAAATTTCTGGTGTTGTAAGCTTCGGTAAAGAGACTAAAGGCAAGAACCGTCTGGTGATTACTCCGGATGATGGCTCTGAGATTTACGAAGAGCTTATTCCGAAGTGGCGTACGATTAACGTGTTCGAAGGCGAGCATGTGAACCGTGGTGAAACCATTTCTGATGGTCCGCAAAATCCACACGACATCTTGCGCTTGAAAGGCGAAGTGGCATTGACCAACTACATCGTGAACGAAGTTCAGGACGTATACCGTCTGCAAGGTGTAAAAATCAACGATAAACACATCGAAGTGATCGTGCGTCAAATGTTGCGTAAAGTCGACATTACTGACGGTGGCGATACAAGCTTCATCAAAGGCGAACAAGTGGATTACATCCGTGTTATGAGTGAGAACCAAGCTGTTCTTGCACAGAACAAGTTCCCGGCGAAGTTTGAACGTCAATTGATGGGTATTACCAAAGCATCGCTTTCTACTGACTCGTTCATCTCTGCTGCATCGTTCCAGGAAACAACACGCGTGTTAACTGAAGCGGCTGTAACAGGTAAAGAAGATGACCTACGTGGCTTGAAAGAAAACGTTGTTGTGGGTCGCTTGATTCCAGCGGGTACTGGTCTTGCGTACCACTTGGAACGTCGTCGTCAAGAAGCAGAAGCTGCAGAACATGCGCTGGTTAATGACTTCTCTGATGTAGACCAAGCATTAAGCCAAGCATTCAGCGATGAGTTTAACGGTCTATAATTAGTCCTTTAAACTAGTCAAAAAAAAGCCACCTTCGGGTGGCTTTTTTATATACTTCAAAAGAGGAAGAAACTAGATATTTGAGGGAATTATGGATTTGCTTACGGCGATTAATATTTTTAATGATGCAATTGAACTTTGTAAGAATAAAGAATATATCGAAGCAAAAAATCTTTTGTTAAAAATATCAAATAATTCTGATGAGTTAATTGAAATCTATGCTAAGGCACAAAAACAATTAGGATTAGCATATTCTCAATTATCGGAAACTAATTTAGAAATTGAGGCTTATCAAAGAGTTCCTTTTAATTGTATTGCTGAGTATTCAGAAGCCCAATTTTTGTCAGGTATTACTTATTCTTCAATGAATGAAAATGAACTGGCACTAGAATATCTAAAAAAAGTACCAAAGTCTGTAGAATCTTTTTATATGAGATCTCAATATCATATGGGGATAATATATCGCTCTCAAAACAAATATGATTTAGCAATTGATACTCTTCAAAATATTTCAAAAATATTTATGCTAAATCTCAATATTTATTAGCATTGATATATCGAAAACAAAATAAAACAGATTTGGCAATTTATACTTTAAATAAAGTTTCTTGTGAGATTAAAGAGGAATATGCAAAGGCTCAGTATTTTTTAGGGTTAATATATAATATTAAAAAAGAACGAGATCTAGCAAAAGCTGCATATAAAAATGTTTCGAGTGATATTTTAGAAGAATATAGTAAAGCTCAATTTATGTTAGGTGTAATGGAGCAATCAATTCTAGAGAAATACAACTATTGGGTAAATATACCTAAACAGAGTGAACAATATAGAATAGAAAGTTATCAAATTAATATTGCCAAAAGTATTGTTGAACTATTAGATGATCAATTCAAAAATGAGTTGTATAAAATTTTTGATAAAATCAGTGAAATTTTAAAAAAATTATTTGTAAATAATATTTATGAAGAAAGAATTGCTCACTATACAAATTTGAAAGTATCTAAATTATTACTCTCTAGAAAAGCAAACAACGAAAAATTTGAACCTCTATCTCGATTACGATTAAATACGATCAATTTGATGAATGATCCTGAAGAAGGACAACTTATTAACAGATTACTAGGCCTTGATTCAAAAATTACCACTCAAGATTCTGCATTTATTGCTTGTTTTACATTACATCATGATTCTTTGAACCAATTTCGGTTATATGCAAAAGAAGAACAGCAAGAAGCTTCAGGTTTAAGCCTGGTACTAGATAAAGACTTTTTTGCGAAGGAACATAATGCCGCGAGAATCTATAAAAAAGATATTCTTTTAAATCAAGATCCAGCTAAAGATGGAGAGAATACACTTGCAGCTATGCCTTTATATCGTTGTATTTACTTCGACCCTAGTTCAGGATTAATTAAAGTTGCTCAGCGTGAAAAATGGAGCTTTTGGCGTGAGTTTAAGCTAGAAGGTAAATGTCGATGGTATGAAGAAAATAAGTTAGCGGAAAATAATTGGAAAGAATATATTCATGGTAAAGATCATCAAGATGGAATAAAGGAAATTGAAGACAGTGTAAAAAAAGGTTTGGAGGAACTTTCGAAGTTAGTTGCAGCGATGAATTTTGATGAAATGAACTCAAAAGAACATGAGCTTTTAGCAGAAATTGTCTTACCTTTACGGTATTTGATGAAACATATGGCATTTAAAGAAGAACAAGAATGTCGAATTGTCTATGTAACTAAAATGGAAAATCCTTTAGTTAAATATGACAAAGAAATTAAACGTATCTATATTGACTATGAGCCTTCGGTGATGGAGCATTTAGAAAAAATTTATCTTGCTCCAAAAGCAAAAGACGAAAAAACTTTTATGGAATATTTGTGCGCGCATGGTCAAAACGTGCGTCAGCATAAAGTCACTAAAGAAAGTAATGGACGTGTACAGGTTAAAATTTCTCAAAATCCATTTCGCTAATATAGTGCCACCTTCGGGTGGCTTTTTTTATGAATTCCATTTGAGGGCATATTCCTGAATTTGAGAAAAATAGGATTTTAAATAGTGCTCACATAATTTACAGGCTAAATGAGCTCTCTTCAGCTTGTCCTAATGGTCAATTAATGGCTTTGTATAAACTGATTTACTGTTTGAGTATAGGAATTATTTTGCCCCAGTGACTGGTTGATTTCTCTGTGTGAAAGCGGGACAGGCAATAACTGGGCTTGAGTCCCTGATTTTTGTGCTTGTTGAATAAATTGCCGTGCCTGGGTACAGGGCTGGTCTGCCCGAATTGTGGAACAAACGGCGAGAAATGCTGGGAGCGTTTGGTGTAATTGATGGATAGGGGAAAGCGCTTTCCAGTTTGATGGTTGATTTCCAAAGGCTTGATCATAAAACCGTGCATGTCGGGTTTGCATAATAGTTTCGACATTATAGGCAGCACTGTCTAAAGCCACTGTAGCACGCCAGGGCTGGGGCTGCGATGTCAGCCAGAGGGGGCGTGTAGTGAGTAGGCTGACTAAGTGTGCACCTGCTGAATGTCCCATCAGAACCAAACGTTTAGGATCAGCATGCCAATTTTCAGCCTGTTTCTGGATATAAATAAGTGCTTCTGCAATATCTTGGGTTTGTTGTTGTACGCTGACCTCAGGAACCAATCGATAATTGAGGGAAATAAATACCCAGTTTTGTTTGGTCCAATATGCCACTTTGTTTTTGACTACAGCCGCATTGTTTTTATCTCCAGTGGTCCAGGCTCCTCCATGTACCATCACAATTAACGGTGTCAGCGTTTTATCTGGGAAAGCTTTGGTGGGGGAATAGATATCCATGACCTGTTGAGCATGAGGCCCATAAGCAATATTTTTCAGGACTTTGGTTTTATGCATTAAGCTTGTATCAGAAGAATCCGGATAGGCCGGTGAATTGCAACAGAACAATGTAAATATCAAGCAAAGGCGTTTTTTCATTCTCGTGATCCTTCCCATTTAAATAATATTAAATAAAGCCGCTGTGTTATTTAAAATTTTTCTTATAAAGTGATGTATCGATGGGAATACTTTAACTGATTTCTGATTTCGAACAATTGATCCTTCACATGTCGAATCGATTTTTTGGTATTTTAATTAAAATTAAATTACAACATTCAACATTAAAACTTGGAAAAGTAACATTACGCGGATATTAACTTCACACTCATGACGTATGCTGTAACAAATAGCCAAAAGGACATATCTCATGAAAAAGTTAATGAGCGTGATGGCAATGGCAACCCTGTCGACTTTTATGCTGGCAGGGTGTGATTCTATGTCTCCAAGAGAGCAACGTATTGGCGCAGCTGCACTTGGTGGTGCGGTTGGTGGTGGTGTGGGTAATCAGGTTGGTGGCGGTATCGGTGCAGCTGTCGGTGGTGGTGCGGGTGCAGCAGTAGGCAGTAAAACCCAGGGTGGTTCTAACCGTAATGCGACCTATAGTGGTGTCGGTGGTGCTATTGGTTCTGCGGTGGGTAAAAGTATCTTTGGGGGTAATGCCGGAGCTGCCATTGGTGGTGCCATTGGTGGTGGAGCAGGTGCAGCCATTGAAGAGAAAAAACGTTAATGAAGTTTGAAAATCTGATAAAAAGCGCTTGTTCATCAGGCGCTTTTTTGTCAATTATGGTTGGCCTGTGATTTTTTTCGGCGGATATAGATGGTTTTTTCTACCTCGGCAATCCGTACGCCCAATTCATCAAAAATATTTATATGATAGTTTCGGTATACCGGGGCGTGATTTTCAGCAAGTCGCTTAATCTGGTCAATTTCTGTTGGATCGAGACGAATATCGGCATACACCGTACCACGACCGGGTGAGAGAAATTGTATGGATGCAGATTTATCCCACACAATGTATTTTGAACCCAGATGATGCATCAAAATCAGCATATAAAAAGGATCGACCATTGCATATAAACTGCCGCCAAAATGTACACCGACGACATTTTGATTTTTACGGGTTAGTGGCATTTTGATGCGAATATGATAATTCGCCAGATCAACTTTATCGATTTCAATCCCTGCGCCGCGGTAAGGTGCATAGCGATTTAACAAAAATTTAGAAATGGCAGGAATTGTCTGTAGTTTTTTGAAAAGGCTCATTTGGGTCAATTATTTTTTTTCGGCTTCAGAACATACTAAAACACAATGATCAGGCTGGCATTGATCGGATTGCCCAGATTCTGCAATAAATAGACAATAAAAGAATAGGATAAAAATTATATGCAAGCTCAAACACAATGGGTGGCTACCTCAGATCAGCAGCGTCTCTATGTCAAAACCTGGGGCAATGAGGCAAACCCTGCTTTAGTCCTGGTTCATGGCTATCCGGATAATCAGGAAGTTTGGGAGCTGGTCATTCAGCAGCTGATTCAAGATTTTTATGTGTTGAGCTATGACGTACGCGGTGCAGGGAAATCCTCCATTCCGAAACGGATTCGTGACTATCGGCTGGAACAGTTATCTTTAGATCTGGAAAGTGTGGTCAATACCGTATTGGAAGACAGCCCTTTTCATTTGGCAGCACATGACTGGGGTTCAATCCAGTCTTGGGAATCGGTAACCGAGCCGAAGTTTCGGGGGCGAATTTTATCTTATAGTACTATTTCCGGGCCCTGTCTGGATCATACTGCTTTCTGGATGCGTCAGCAATTTAAACAAAATAAGCCCAGGTTTTTTAAACAGCTGACTAAATCCTGGTATATCGCGGTGTTTCAATTGCCCTTGTTGGCGCCAGTCATCTGGACTTTATTTACGCCTGAAAAATGGGACAAAGTTTTGCAACAGTTAGAGCAGCAAAAAGATTTACCTTTAAACAGCCATATTGCTGCAGATGGAAAACATGGTATTGGACTGTATCGTGCCAACTTCATCCCACGTTTAACCCAACCACGTCAGCGTTTTGCTGTTTGTCCGGTGCAGGCGATTGTGCTGAAAAGAGACAATTTTGTCAGTCCGAAACTGATTGATGAAATGCCGAAATGGGCAGAAAATTTTCAGCGTGTAGAGATAGATGCTAACCATTGGGCAATATTGAGCCAAGCAGAGCTAGTGGCAGAATATATCAAAACATTTGCGCTAAAAAATAATTGAACAATTCTTTTGGATATAAATTTTAATTAAAATCAATTTTTTATCGTTTTTTGACTGAGCCGATTTATTTACAGTTTCAAAAGGGTGCATCTGTTAAAATAACGGCTTTTTATCTTCCTTAAAATTTTCATGAATGCAGTAGTAATTGCGATTGCCGTGATGTTTATACTCTCACTGGCACGAGTTTCTGTTGTCTTGACTTTGGTCATTTCAGCGATTATTGGTGGCTTGGTTGCAGGTCTAAGTTTGTCGGATACTGTAACTGCATTTAATGCGGGTCTGGGTGATGGGGCAGAAGTTGCCCTGGCTTATGCGGTATTGGGTGCTTTTGCTTTGGCCTTGTCAAAATCAGGCTTGCCTGATCTTTTGGCACATAAATTAATTGGTTTGCTGGGTGCGGAAGCCACGCATCAAAAAACCAGAAAAGTAAAATATTTACTGTTAAGCATTTTACTGGTTGCAGCCATTTTTTCTCAAAACCTGATCCCTGTGCATATCGCCTTTATTCCGGTCTTGGTTCCTCCTTTACTTAAGGTGATGAATCACATGAATTTAGACCGTCGTGCAGCAGCATGTGTACTGACCATGGGTTTGGTCGGAACCTACATTTTCCTGCCAGTCGGTTTTGGTTCCATTTTCCTTGAACAAATTTTGATGGGCAACATCAATAAAATTGGTGCAGCCTATGGCTTGCATGTAGATCGCTGGATGATGCCGATGGGGATGGCTATTCCGGTCATTGGCATGCTGATAGGCACGTTGACTGCTGTATTTTTCAGCTATCGCAAACCACGTCATTATATTGATCGTGCGGTTGCTCGTGTGACCACCATTGATCTGGACAAGCCAATTCGTGCGGGCGAAGTGAGTCTGCAAGCGGATGCCGAAGAACTCAAACACGAAGCAGAACAAGCGCCAGTCATCGCGAAAAAAACCATCTTTATGGCACTACTCGCGATTTCCTTGACTTTGGTTGCCCAGCTGTATTCAGGTTCCATGATTTTGGGTGGGCTGGTCGGTTTTGCGGTACTGTCTGCTGCGGGTATCTTCAAATGGCAAGAGGCCGATGATGTCTTTGTTCAAGGCATGCGCATGATGGCATTGGTCGGCTTCATTATGATTTCTGCGGCTGGTTTTGCTTCGGTGATGACGCATACTGGTGACATCAACAGCCTAGTGAATGGAATGGTACATCTGATTGGTGACAACAAAGCCTTGGCTGCATTTCTGATGTTGTTTATTGGTTTGTTCGTAACCATAGGGATTGGTTCATCATTCTCCAGTGTGCCGGTATTGGCAGTGATTTATGTACCGCTGTGCGTACAATTTGGCTTTTCTCCATTGGCCACTGTGGCCTTGATTGGTACCGCAGCAGCATTGGGTGATGCCGGCTCTCCAGCTTCAGACTCAACTTTAGGTCCAACTGCAGGTCTGGGGGTAGATGGTCAGCATGATCATATTTGGGATACGGTCGTTCCAACATTTATCCATTTTAATATTCCATTATTGGTATTTGGCTGGATTGCTGCAATGGTACTTTAATGAATTTTTAATTCATTTTATTGCTTATTTCAAAACATGTATTTAAAATAAATGTTATTAAATCATTAATATAATAAAACCAAGTAATATACTTGGAATATAATCATTAATCTGATTAACATGGTTGGTATTAAAAACCAACTATGTTGATCTGATTAAAATAAATAATTAATATTTTCAATAGTTTAAAAATAAATAAATTTAAAATAATTAATGGCTATTGCATATTAATAATAGGCATGTTTATTATTAATTAATGTTTAAATTTTGTAGTAATTATCCTTCTAGAGGTGATTTAAAATGTTAAAACAAGTTGCTCTTATCGCGTTAATGGGGATGTCTGCTTCTGCAATGGCAGGTCAATGGCAGGTTAAAGTCGGCGCGAGCTCTTTAGCTCCAACAGAAGACCAAAATGTATTAGCAAACGGTGCATTTACAAATGTAGAAGCTTCCCAAGAATACGGTTTTACTCCATCGGTAGAATATTTCTTTAATGATAATTTTTCTGCTGAATTATTGTTGGCAACTCCTTTTGAACACGATGTAACATCAAACGGTACAAAAATTGCTTCATTTAAGCATTTACCACCAACAATTACAGCAAAATATAATTTCAAAAACTCAACTGGTTTCACTCCTTATGTAGGTGTTGGTGCAACTGTGGTTATTCCTTGGGATGAGGAAATTGTGATTGAAGGGGCAAAATTAAATGCTGATGTCGGCTATGGTGTAGCAGGTCAAGTAGGTCTCAACTTCCAACCAGCTGATGCTAAAAACTGGGGTGTTTTTGCTGATGTACGTTATGCGGATGTGAAATCTGAGCTTGAATTAAATGGCACTGCTATTGGTGACCTTGAAGTTAATCCTTGGGTTTACACAATCGGTTATAGCTACAAATTCTAAAATAAAAATAGATATAAAATAAAAACAATAAATCAGCGCCAAAATCCCCATCCCTGATGGGGATTTTTTATTTCATGATTCAGTCACAATAAAGTACAGAAATTGAGCACTTTTATCCTGTTTAATCATTAAAAATGCGTTTAAGTTGAGAGTCTACAATAAGCTAAAAAAGCAGGAAAAATCATGAAATTATTCATTGTATGCAAAGTGGTCTTTTTTAGTCTTTTAAGTGGATCGGTGTATGCTGCAAGTTTTAATTGTGACAAAGCCCAGACTCCAACTGAATATGCCATATGCGAGCATCGAAGCATTAATGATGCGGATGTCAAAATGGCCACCACCTACAATATTATTAAACGTTTGGTGCCGATGGGAACACGCGGGGTAATTCAGGATGAGCAGGTCAAATGGTTACAGTTGCGCGACCAATGTGGCAATTCAAGCCGCTGTTTAAGCGAAGTGTATAAAATGCGCCAGCAAAAGCTGAATCTGTATATGGAGCGTGTGTATCAACAAGGGCCTTTTTAAGAAAAATTTATTTGACCCTATTGAAAAATCTTTAACTTACTCCATTCATTAAGCATCCAATAAAAACCATGTAATGAATTTAAGGAGTGATTTATGAGCGAACAAAGCGCACAAAAACATAGTTTCCAGGCGGAAGTAGCGCAGCTATTGCATTTGGTGACGCATTCTCTCTATTCAAACCCTGAAATTTTTCTGCGAGAACTGATCTCGAACGCTTCAGATGCCTGTGACAAGTTGCGTTTTGAAGGGATTAACCATCCTGAATATTATGAAAATGACCCTGACTTGCATGTACGTGTCAGTCTGGATAAAGAAAATAAAACCCTCACTATTTCCGACAACGGTATTGGTCTGACTCAACAAGAAGCGATTGATAATCTGGGCACCATTGCCAAATCAGGCACCAAGGACTTCATGTCTAAATTGTCAGGAGATCAAAAAGCCGATGCGCAGTTGATTGGCCAGTTTGGTGTCGGTTTCTATTCAGGCTTTATTGTGGCTGAAAAGATTACCGTGGAATCGCGCCATGCCGCTGCTGATGTCGCTGACGGTGTACGCTGGATTAGCACTGGCACAGGTGATTTCGAAGTTGAGCAAATCAATAAGGCTTCACGTGGAACAGACATTATTTTGCATTTGCGTGACAATGCACTGGAGTATTTAGAATCTTATAAAGTTAAGCAAATCATCAATAAATATTCTGACCATATTAGCCTGCCAATTGAAATGCAAAAAGAAATCTGGCAGCAAGAAGAAGCGGCTGAGGGTGAAGAAGCTAAGCCGGGTCAGATGGTAAAAACAGATGAATGGGAAGCCATTAACTCTGCCAGTGCACTTTGGACCCGCAATAAAAACGAGATCACTGAAGAGCAATATACCGAATTCTACAAGAATCTCAGTCATGACTTTGATGCACCTTTGGCCTGGACCCATAACCGTGTAGAAGGCAGCACTGAATATACACAATTGCTTTACATTCCAAGCAAGGCTGCCAGCAATCTCTTTACCCGCGAAGCCAAAGCTGGCATTAAGTTGTATGTCAAACGCGTATTTATTATGGATGAAGCAGATAACCTGATTCCAAACTACTTGCGTTTTGTACAGGGGGTGGTAGACAGTGCCGACTTGCCGTTAAACGTGAGCCGTGAATTGCTGCAAGAAAGCCGTGACGTGAAAACCATTCGCGAAGGGAATGCCCGCCGTGTGTTGACCATGCTGGATACTTTGGCAAAGTCTGAAGATGAAAAAGGCCAGGAAAAATTCAAAACGTTCTATGCTGAATTTGGTTCGGTAATTAAAGAAGGTTTGGGCGAAGACTTTGGTAATCGTGAGCGTATCCTAAAATTATTACGTTTCCCGACCTCGACCAATGATGAAATTTCAACTTCATTGGCAGATTACAAAGCACGCATGAAAGAAGGGCAGAAAGCCATTTATTACGTGACTGCAGAAAGCCTCAGTGCTGCGAAGAATTCGCCACAGCTGGAGCTGTTCAAGAAAAAAGGCATTGAAGTGCTGTTAATGGCGGATCGTGTAGATGAATGGGCGATGGAGTTCATTCATGAATTCGACGGAACGCCAATGCAAAACGTGTCCAAGGGTGCAGTAGACTTGGGCGACTTGCAGGACGCTGAAGAGAAGAAAGCCCTGGAAGCAGCAGCTGAGCAGTTTAAGCCAGTCGTGGACAAGCTCTCCGATTCTCTCAAAGCCAAAGCCCAACAAGTGCGTGTGACGACCCGTTTGGTCGATTCACCTGCATGTTTGGTAACAGGCGAGGGTGAGCTGTCTCCACAATTGATTCGCATGCTGAAACAGGCTGGTCAGGCAGTGCCAGAAAGTAAACCAATTCTGGAAATTAATCCTGAACATCCGCTGGTGAAAAAGCTGGAAGAATCGAACCAGTTTGATGACCTGGCCAATGTGATTTTTGACCAGGCAGTGATTGCTGAAGGCGGTTTACCTGATGACCCTGCAGCCTATGTAAAACGTATTAATAGTTTATTGCTGAAATAAGTCCTTTTCGCGTTAAGCAAAAAACCTCCCTCGGGAGGTTTTTTTTATTGCAGAAAAATAGGCGTATGGATAGCTCAACTTGTTATATTGCCCAACATTAGAACAATGCTTCCATACGCACTAATACCCCGAGAAAATGGCTACGATCTTCACGATGGTCATTGAGATAGTTTAAATCGCCTTGTAGGAAAAACCATTCACGCACAAAAGGTTGCCGCCATGAAATATAGGGTCCCCAACTGTTCAGGCGGAGGTCGTTATTGTTATAAAAACCGCCGGTATATAAGCCATAAGCAAAACGGTTATTCTGGAAAAATTGATGTTGTCTGAATAAATAATTATCCCAAGTGACATCGTCATCTTGCTTGTCGGCATAGGTCAGGCTGAGCTGATTGGATAAAAATGGCTGATTCGGCCGTGCATGGGTAAGTTCCAGATTGGTTCGCAAGTAGTTTTCACTATCTATGCCATAGCGGTAAATCTGTTCGGCATGAAATCTGAAATCATTTTCCAGTTGCCAGTCTCTGGACGCTTTAAGTCGTACATAAATATCATTCCCTGAACGAATCCCCAAATCCAGATCGGTTTCAAAAGGTAGCCGTTTGGAAAAATCTGACCAACGCAGGGCCAAGGAACTGTTACTTTCTTGCGTTCGTTCACGGTCTAAAGCTTTACTACTGGTGCTACCTGGATTTTCATCGGTAATGGCAACATTATTGTTCAGTTCGTTATCTAAAGAGTCATCACCGAATACCAAACTGATCTTACGTTCCAAGGTTGGAAGTTTAATTTTTCCGCGCAGACGTGGGCTAACTTCATAACCATCATGTTTATTCCAACTGTTATCGATAATCAGGCGTAGGGTTGCTGAAGCTGGATCATTTGGATCGGGTTGCCCAAACCATTTATCTATTTTATGGGAGCTACGGTCTGTCCAGTTGCGGATTTCATGTTGTTTACGGTCTAGCCAGCTTTGTTTTTCAGTGGCCTGGATCGGAGGGACAATCACTGCATCCGACTGTTGCGGTAAAACTGTCGGCATCGCATCAATCAGGCTTGGAATCTGACTGAGCAAATTAAAATCTGTTTCTGTTGCGTTAAGCTTTTGTTGATCAACCCCAGTTTCAGCTGAGCTTGACCAGCTGACAGTAGACATGAGTCCAGAGATCAACACACATAAGAGGGGGCTTAATAGAGATAATTTTTTTTTCCGCATATCCTTGCTCTTATATTGTCTGATGATGACTAGTCTGGTAAAAAATCACACTAAAAAGCAAGCTCTTGCTACAAAAAATAAAAACTTAATTTGAAATATGCTTTTGAATCTCTTTATATAATTCCCGGCAATTAATCGGGGAGCTGAATTGAGCAGTAATCATCTGAATCATTTGCCAGCTAATGCCATGATGGCGTTCCAATAAAAAATAAGGATAGGCCGATTCATTCTGTGACAGGGCTAAACGTTTGTGCCCATGAATAAGCCGTATTTTTTGTCGTTCTTTGAGTAAAAGTAGCGGTGTTTTAATATCGGCGGCACTTTCATCCAGCTGAATAATTTTTTGGGTTTGAATCAGTTGTGCAGGAATAAATGGCATATAGTTTTCATCATGCCAGATGCAAATGGCTTTATGCGTATAGACATCAAACAGGGATTCAATAGAGTTAAAATGATCGGCCAGGTCTATCCAGGGAATTGTCTTGATTGCAGCCAGGGCATATTGCTCAGCATTATTCAATAATGGCATTAACTGCATGGCCTGCGTCTGGTTTTCTGCACCCAGTAATGCCAAATATCGAACAAAACAACCTTGCTGATTGATCTGCTCTGCCAGATAAATTGGGTAATGCTGCCATTTTTCCAGGTCTGCACTATGTAACAGTAAATCTAGATACGGGGCAATTTCTGGCAGGCTGGGAATGTCTAAACGATATAGCTGCTGTAATGAGGCTTCTTCGCCAGGTAGCGAATGAATACGGGCGACATATTGATTGAGTTCCAGGGTTTCTGCAACATCTTTGATCATAGATGACGGAGCCACCGTATTCTCTATATCAGTGTGGGCGAGCATAGAAGCCGCCATCGGTAGATCAGGTTCTACAGCTGAAGACGGTTGCTGAATCTCGGCAGGCTGCTGGCTTTGCTGCGCAGATGTTTCAGTGGCTATCGGCTCTTGATCTGAATACAGCTCAGTTATGGATAAATCCATTAAATTGGATTGTTCATGTTCAGCAATGGTTTGAAGCTCATCAGCAGCTACAGTTAGATTGGTCTCAGTCTCAGTTAAAACACTCGTTAGCTTTGGTACAATCAAATTTTGAATCTGTTTGAGTTCGTAGTCTGTTTTTAGGCAACCATAGTTCTGTTGTTGTTGCAACATCCAGTGATAGGCATCCTCCAGATTTTCCCATTCGCTGATCAGGGCTGTACGATTTGCTGCCGGAATTAACCAGATTTGCCAACCGAGTTGAGGATCATGCAAAATAGCCCAGCCAAAATCTGGATGTTGATAAAGGGCTTGCTCTAGCGCTTTACCTTGCTGAAATACGCCACGAAAAGAGAGCTGAAACAGGGTTTGAGCGGCGAAATCTGTAGCTGCTTTTTCGGGCTGGCTATGGGATTTAAATTGTAAAATCTGTTTTTTAAAAATCGGTTCATCACATAAAGCAAAAATGTCTTTTATCCGGGCTTTTGAGCGGGCAATTTTAAAGAAAGATAAGGAACGTTGTTCCAAGCCATCGATGAGTTGATTTAATTCTTGAATCAGCTTGGCTTTTTCTAAGACATTCATGTGCTGATCTCACCTCTAGAGATGCTTTTGCGCTTTTTCTAGATAACTTGCCAATACGATATTAATCGCGAGTTCAAGTAACTTATATTCTGCAGACGTGGGCTGGGAGTAATGCTCAGCAAGCATGATCAACTGATCGGTGTTGATCGTTTGCGGAGGAATCTTGCCTTGAATCAGTGCTTGAAGTTCTTGCATATACACACTTCTTCTTGAGTGAATTATTTATTTAATTGTTTTGATTATATGTATTTAGTAAAAAAAAGCATGAAAAAAAATGTCAGTTTTTGAGTATTTATAGACATAATTTGCAAAAAATGTAAATTTTAAATAAAAAATAAGCAATTTTTTGGCAGGAGAGAGTAGAAATCTGCTGATCAGGCTTTAGCTGTCCTGTTATTTTGCAAAGAAAGGGATAAAAAGAAAGTGATGAAATGACAGATTAAAACGATGTTCTGATCGAACATAAGCTGGCGAACAAAATGCCAATTTATGCTGATAAAAAAAAACCAGACCACATTTGTTTTGTCTGGTTTTTTTTTATGGATTTTTAGATTAGGCAGCTGTTTTAGATGCAGTCACACTCTGTGTCTCAGCTTTAGCAACAGGTGCTTTTTGTTCAGCATTCACGGTTTCTGTTGCTTTGTTGACAGGAAAATCTGGGGTATAAACAATTTGAGCAGAAAGGTTAGCAGAGTAAGCCACAATAGCAACAGCGATAAGAGATTTAATCAGGTTCATCATCATTTTCCTTTAGTGAAAGGATGTCTGGTTCATTCAAAAATGAAGCAGGCAAGGAGAGAAATAAAAATAAATTTCATGTGAATGATATCAAGAAGTGATTGAATCAAGTAAGGAGGTGAGAGCGAAAAAAGATGAACGGTGAGTTTAAAATATTATATAAATCATATATTTAGAGTTTTTGCTCTAAGACAGACTGTCTATTAACAATCTGTCTTAACTGCTTTGAAAATATAAAAAAATTATTTTGCATGGCATTTATTTTGGTATTTTTTTTCGTAAACTTTTCCTGCCACACCTCCAATAATGGCACCACTAAACGTACCGAAAACGGGTAATACACTACCAGCCACTGCACCAATCAGTACACCTTTGAGCGTGGGTGAAAAAGGAGATTTTGCAGATGTGCTTTGTTCAGGACTGGTATCAATCATCGGATCTTGTATTTCAGTGTTCATATTTACCTCTATAAATTTCATGATTAGGAACTCAGATATTCCGCATATTAGCCTAGCGAATTGCGCTTTTAATTGTGTCCAAACCTTGTATAGATAAGTTGTCTTTTGTAAGAGGTTCAAAGCAAATAAGGGTATTGTGACCCGGCTGTAAGTTTTTGCGCTGTAATGTTAAAACTCACTTTTTTATTTAGAAAATGTCCTATGATCTGGACTCAAAATAATAAAACCTGAGGTAAAAACAATGGCTATCGCAAAAGTGGTTGAAGTGAATTCAAGCAGTAATAAAAGTTTTGAAGATGCTATTCAAAGTGGCATAGATAAAGTGACCGAAACAGTGAAAAATGTGCAGGGTGCATGGATAAATGAACAAAAAGTGGTGATTAAGGATAATAAAATTACAGAATATCGGGTGAATTTAAAAATTAGCTTCTTGGTTGACTGAATTGAATAGATCAATGAATCTTAAAATAAAAAATCCCCAAGGACTGGGGATTTTTTATTGACTTGCTGTAGTTAAGACTTCAGCTTATTTTTCCGGAACATCACACTGATCTTCTTTACAGATTGCGCTATCTTCAGCAACTATGTTGTCTTGTTGAGGTGCTTCAAGGGCTTTTTTCATCACCTGTAAAAATACTTCACGTGGCTGTGCACCCGCGAGTGCGATCCGTTGATCAAAGACAAAGAAGGGTACCCCGGTCACTTTGAGCTGATCACGTGCTACTTCTTCATCAAATTTGACAAAATCTGCAAATTCGTCTGAATTGAGCACATCATCTACTTCAACCGGATTTAAGCCAATACGGGCTGCAACATCTTCCAGGGTTTCACGTTCACCAATGGCTAAACCTTGGGTCATATAACTATAGAAAAAGGCTTCTTTAGCTTCGGAACCCAAGCCTTTGCTTTGTGCCAAATGAATAATACGGTGAGCATTGAAGGTGTTGCCTGAATTGGCATTTTCCCAATTGAACTGAATGCCTTCTTCTGCAGCCATTGCGGCAATATTGCGCTGCATTTCTTCAACTTCAGTCAGAGTACGGCCGTATTTTTGCGCCAGACGTTCAGAGTTGGATACTTCCTGGCGAACAGGTGCTTCCGGGTCAAGTTCATAACTATGCCAATGAACTTCAAGTTCTAAACCTGCCTGTTCAGCAGCAGCTTCCAGACGTTTTTTACCAATATAACAAAATGGGCAAACTACATCTGACCAGATATCTACGCGCATGAGAGTTCTCTTATCTTTTCTTGCTTCTATTGATGGGGATAGAGATTAAAATTTAAAGCATCTAAAAATGAAAAATCATGAATTTATCAAATAGTATAAAAAATATAGGTTTAAGGACAGATTGAAACTTAAAGAAGCGGGGTTCTTATGAAAAAATCGAATAAGCAATTCCATTTTAATTAGATTACAAGCATTACTATAAACAATATTATTAAAAAATATATTATTATTTAATCAATTGTTAGTATGAATATTCACACTTCTCCCCGTTTTTTAGCTGCTTTATTACCACTGATCAGTACTCCTGTATTTGCAACAACTGGATATTTTATGCATGGTTATGGCATTAAGGCTCAAGGGAATGCTGGAGCCTCGATTGCACATTTTCAAGATGCACTGACCATTGCAAATAACCCGGCAGGGTTGAGTTGGGTGGGCTCAAGAATCGATATTGGCGCTACACTTTTTGCTCCTGATCGCTCAGCAGAAATAGTGGGGAATGCTGTACCTGGTGCCAATGGTCATTATGATGGCAATGGTCGAAAGTATTTTGTGCTTCCTGAATTTGCCTATAACCATCAAGTGAATAATCAAGTTAATTTGGGGATCGCTATTTATGGCAATGGCGGTATGAATACCGGCTATAAGCAAAATCCATTTGCTGCCTTTGGAAATCAAGGCAGTGCGGGTGTGGATTTGTCACAGGTGTTTATTTCTCCTGCTGTCTCTTGGCAATATGCGAAAAATCAATCGATTGGGGTTGCGACCAATATCTTGTATCAACGTTTTGAAGCCAAAGGTATTAGCGGTTTTGCGGGTCTTTCTGTCGATGGCGATAAGCTCAGTAATAAGGGTAAAGACTCCGCTACTGGCGTTGGCGTACGTGTCGGTTGGGCTGGGAAGTTCTTTGATGAGCGTTTAACTCTAGGTGCAAATTATAGTTCTAAAATTGATGCAGACTGTTTTGATCAATACAGTGGCTTATTTGCACAACAAGGTGATTTTGATGTACCTGAAAGTTACGGTATTGGTGCAGCCTATCAGCTAACAGCAAAGTTGAACGTGGCTGCAGATGTGGAACGTATTAACTATTCAGATGTCGGTTCGGTTGGACATGCGATTAATCCGCTATTCCAGGGGCATGCCTTTGGGTCGGATCAAGGTCCGGGCTTTGGCTGGAATGACATTAATGTGTATAAAGTTGCAGCAAGCTATCAGGCTCATCCAAAATTAACTTTACGTGCCGGGTATAGTCATAACGACCAGCCCATTTCGGCGGATCAAACCTTCTTGAATATCTTGGCACCCGGGGTCGTGCAAGATCATTTGAGCGTAGGTGCAACTTGGAATGTAGATGCTCATCAAGAGCTCAGCATTGCATATACCCATGCTTTAGAAAAAGAAGTAAAGGGCAGTGAGTCCATTCCTGCAAACTTTGGTGGTGGTGAAGCGAATTTGACAATGAGTCAGAACATTTTAGGCTTGGCTTATGGTTATAAGTTCTAACCTGAGGCTTTCAAAAGTTGCGATAAAAGCCCTTTTTATCGGGCTTTTTTAGCTATGCGGTTTAATCTTCAATGAGCCATTTTCTTAAACAAGACATATGGACTTGATTTTAACTCATTTGCTGTCCTGCATACTTTGTGTACTTGTTGTTTGATAAATGAATGATTTAAGGCTGAATCAAGTTATGATGTGAAAAAGGCGGTATAGAGGAGTCTGGTATGCCCAGAATTTTTCTCATCTTGGCATTGGCAACATGCAGCGTATTTGGCTGGATGTTGTATCAATATTCGGTTCAGCAAAAGGAACTCAGCCAACTGCACAGCTACCAAACGGTATTGTATGAAAAAGCTGAACTCATTTATCAGCAGGCCCAAGACTGGTCTAAGCCGATCCAGATCAATGTTTCAGATAATCGTCTGCAGGGCGATTATAAAGTGATGGCGGATTTTGTGTTGAGTGAAATGATTCAAAATGCCGAAGCAAGAAATCAGTATTTGCGCGAGCTGAAAGCGATTCACTGGGATCAGTTTTTAAATATCGACCGTTTAGACCAAGACCGCGAGCAGAAATATGCAGAAACCGAGCAGATGTTGCAGCAAGCACATCTGCTCGCGAAGCGCTATCAGCAACAAACCCTACAGCGTGAACAAAATACCTTAGCCCGGGCTAAACAATTATCGATTAAATCACATCTCAGGCATCAGCTCACCGATAGCTTGCGTGAAAGCCTGGATAGCGATCAGACCCATGCGCTATTTGCTCTGGAGCTACAGGTTCTAGATAAGGCGGATGCCTTATTCCAGATTCTTAAAAATAATCAATGGGAGAAAAAGAACAAGACCTTTATGTTTTATCAGGATCAGCCCCTCAAGCAGTTTAATGATCTGTATAAGCAGATTCTGCAGTTAAATGCAGAAATAGAAAAAATTAAAAAGCAAAACCGTCAGGCGGTTGAGCAGCGTTTATAGATTTTGAGTTTCGATTGGGGGATGTCAGCTAAAGCAGCAGTTTAAAATAAAAAAGCGTACCGAAGTACGCTTTTTTATACTATTGAGTGAGGCGATTAAGCACTTTTCTCTTCAGCCTGAGCAGCAAGCATATGGCCGGTTTCTTCGAAGTTTGAATGCCAAGACAGCGCTTCACGAAGAATGTGTGGAGTTTGACCACCTTTAGCACATGCACGATCAAAGTAATCGTTTAGAGCATCACGGTACATCGGGTGAGCACAGTTGTCGATAATCACACGCGCACGTTCACGAGGTGCTAAACCACGTAAGTCAGCAAGACCCTGTTCAGTTACCAGAATGTCTACGTCGTGTTCAGCATGGTCAACGTGAGAAGCAAATGGCACCACAGAAGAAATGTCACCGCCTTTAGCGATAGACTTAGTCACGAAAATTGCCAAGTGGGCATTACGTGCGAAGTCACCAGAACCACCGATACCGTTCATCATTTTGGTCCCGCATACGTGAGTTGAGTTTACGTTACCGTAAATGTCGAACTCTAATGCAGTGTTGATACCGATAATACCGAGACGACGAACCAGTTCAGGGTGGTTCGAAATTTCTTGTGGACGAAGCACAAGTTTGTCTTTGTATTGTTCAAGGTTATTAAATACTTTTTCGCCATATTTAGCAGAAAGCGTAATTGAAGAACCTGAAGCAAATTTCATTTTGCCAGCATCAATCAATTCGAAGGTACAGTCTTGAAGTACTTCTGAGTACATGATCAAGTCTTCGAAGTTCGAATCTTTCAAACCGGTCAATACTGCGTTGGCAATCGAACCGATACCTGCCTGTAATGGACCAAGATTAGAAGGAAGACGGCCTTCAGCCACTTCTTTTTCAAAGAATGCGATCAAGTGGTTCGCAATGCCTTGAGTTTCATCATCCGGTGCAGTCACGGTAGATGGAGAATCGTGGTATTCGCTGTTGAATACGATACCGACAATTTTTGCAGGATCGATATTGATGGCTGTTGTACCAATACGCTCATCCACTTTAGTCAACGGAATAGGTTGACGTGTTGGACGGTAAGTAGGGATGTAGATGTCGTGTAAACCTTCAAAAGCAGGGCTTAAGTTGGTGTTGATTTCTACAATCACTTTTTCAGCGAAAATAGCAAAGCTAGCAGAGTTACCCACAGATGTGGTTGGAATGATGCCGCCATCTTCAGTAATGGCAACAGCTTCAATCACTGCCACATCTGGCTTTTTAAGTTGCTGGTTACGCATTTGTTCAACAGTTTCAGACAAATGCTGATCGATGAACATCACTTCGCCTTTGTTAATGGCTTTACGTAACGTATTATCCACCTGGAACGGTAAACGGCGAGCAAGTACACCAGCTTCAGTTAACTGTTTATCTAAATCGTTACCAAGACTTGCGCCTGTAATTAAAGTAATTTTCAAAGGATTTGTTTGAGCCTGTTTTACCAGTGCCAGGGGAACAGCTTTTGCTTCACCTGCACGAGTAAATCCACTCATACCTACAGTCATACCATCTTGGATAAAAGTAGCAGCTTGTTCTGCGCTCATGACTTTGTCATGAAGTGACGCTAAACGAATACGATCTAAAGACATGGTCTACGCTCAATTCTTGTTCAAAACTAGACGGATTGTACCGTCCAAAAAACAAATTGTGCATGCCTGTTAGGCTAAGGTCTAATTTTTTGAAAAAATGTGGGTATAACGAATTTTTATGGTTTTTAATGCCTTGATTTTAATAGTGTAAAAACCAGGGGGTTAATCATTAAACAAAACTGTTTGTTGATTAATTGATCAAAGCTTAAAAGTGTCCCGTAATCGTTTGTTTAATTTTTTCTAAAGTGCCTTGCGGGATATTTTCCTCAACTTCATCATGCAGTAGAGGTAAAGAAATCAGTGCTTCCAAACCGCCTTGCGCGCGATTTTGAATGGTAAGCTGCCCTTGATGAAGATCAACAATACGTTTTACGATGGCCAAACCTAAACCACTGCCCTGAATGGTCCGGGCTTCATTGCCGCGCACGAAAGGTTGCATCAAATCTTCAATTTGGTCTTCAGGAATACCTTCGCCATGGTCGGCGACACGAATCAGCAGGTGATTGTTTTCCACTTTTGCAGATAACTCGATCGGTTCGGCGCCATAGCGTTTGGAGTTGTTAATCAGATTACCAATCAGGCGCTTTAAAGACTGGCTACGTGCTTGAATAATTGGAACTTCCTCAGCTTCAAAACGCACGTCCAGCGGCTTGAACTGAATGACCAGTTCCTGTAACAGCATATTAATATCGGTGTCCTGAAGTTCTTCATCAGAGCCATCACGCATGTAGGAGATGAACTGGTTCAGGATGGCATCCATATCTTCGACATCATAAATGAAGCCTTCTTTCAAAAAGTCATCATCGGGCATCATTTCTGCACTTAAGCGGATACGGGTTAGCGGAGTACGCAAGTCGTGCGAAATCCCCGCCAGCATAATACGGCGGTCACGTTCAGTCTGCTCCAGCGTATAAATCATATGATTGAAGGCCTGATTGACTTCACGAATCTCTTGTGGCCCATGATTGGTTTCCAGATAGGGTGCTGAGCCGGTTTTGCTATAGTTGTTCGCTGCATCCTGCAAACGGCGAAGCGGGCGGTTCAACTGGCGAACTAGAGTCAAAATGATGGCAGCAGCAATCAGTGGAATACCAACTAACCAGCCATAGATCAGTTCGGGACTATAGTTGGCATAGGTTTTTAAAGGTTCACGGACCCAATTTCCGTTCATTTCTGGAGTCTGAATCCAGATACTGGGACTGGGTTTAAACTGGAAATAAACCGTTACATTTTCAACTTTCAGTTCTTTTGCCAGCTTTTTTTCTATTTGATTGGTAAAAAACTCGGCAATCACCTTGTCTCTTACACGGGGATATTCTGCAGGATTGGTAATATATTCAATACCGACCCGATTTTTGAGCCATAAATCGGCATCCACTTCGGCATTATTATGAAAAATACGTAAGTCAGGATTGTTTAGAATTTCCAGCTCGACCCCTAAATAGCGGGCATGCTGCTGAATTTCAGGAAGGTAAAGCGTACGCCAAAAGAACCACAACGACATAAATAAACTGAAAAACACAACGAATAACACCAGCACTGTGGTACGCATTGCAGCAGAACGCGGCTTAATCTTATCCAGAAAGCGTTCCCAGCGGGTTCGCTTCTTTTCTGAATAAGCTTCGTAATCCGTAAATTTTTGCGGGTCGATGGGTTCGAGTTTCACGCCAGCTTCCTGTGGGCATTTTTATTTTTGAAAATCGGCAGTGATGTTCTTGGCTGAGTCTTACTGCTTTGACATTCAATTGAAGGATTTGCTTAAGTTACTTTTTTAAAAATGAGTAACACTGTTACGCAAGAAAACTTTTGCCATTCGCTGAACTCTCCATCATTCATCTATAAATTCTGTTGAAGTATGGCTCAAACAGCAGCGAATGGCTTTTCCGGACAAGTATTTGAGTTTGTCTTATCCGATAAAAATTGGCTTATTCAGCACCATCTGGAACAAACACATAGCCTACGCCCCAAACCGTTTGAATATAACGCGCACGGGCAGGGTTTTCTTCCACCAGACGACGTAAACGTGATACCTGAACATCAATCGAACGTTCCATCGCACCCCATTCACGGCCACGTGCCAAATTCATCAACTTGTCACGGGTTAAGGGTTCACGTGGATGTTGTACCAGTGCTTTCAGTACTGCAAATTCGCCCGTGGTCAGCGTTACCACCTGGCCTTCACGGGTCAGGGTGCGGGTGGACAAATCCAGTGACCAAGGGCCGAAGCTCACGACTTCCATTTGCTGGCTTGGTGCACCCGGGACTTCACGAACCTGGCGGCGCAATACAGCACGGATACGTGCGAGCAGCTCATTCGGGTTAAACGGTTTAGGCAGGTAATCATCAGCACCTGCTTCCAGGCCGGCAATACGGTCAGAATCACTGCCACGGGCAGTCAGCATGATAATAGGCGTATCGATATTGGATTGGCGTAAACGGCGACAAATACTTAAACCATCTTCAACAGGAAGCATAAAATCGAGCACGATCAGGGAGAAAAGTTCGCGCTGCAATAAACGATCCATTTGCGTTGCATCGTGAGCAGTTTTGACCACGAAGCCTTTATCTTCTAGAAAACGTTGTAACAACGTACGTAAACGCACATCATCATCCACAACGAGAATGCGCTCGACGCGATCAGGGTCATTTTGTACTGGATCTGTTTTTTCAGCAGGTACCACTAAACTCATGATGTGCTCCTTTATCTTTATTGTCATCGTAAACAAAAGTTCGGATGATCTTGAGTATACGATTCATTTGTATCTGTTTACTATGCTCTAAAGCAACAAATATTGCAGATAAAATCAAGACATAGATACCAAATATATACATCTAAATTATCGCTTATCCTGCTGAATATGTAGAGTTAAAATCTACTTATCACCTAATTTTGTCGCAAATTCTAAAAAAACTGTGAATTGGCAATACTGACCACTGATAAATTTAATCAAAACAGTTGTGGATTTTATGGTCTTGGTCTTTATAATCATGCCATTTAGTACTTATCCTTGTGGGATCAAACACGATGACTGACTTAGTTCAGCAGTTGGCAAAAGAAATTGCCGTACGTCCAAATCAAGTAGAAGCTGCCATCAAGCTGATTGATGAAGGTGCAAGCGTTCCATTTATCGCACGTTACCGTAAAGAAGTAACCCAAGGCTTGGACGATATCCAGTTACGCCAACTCGACACCCGTTTATCGTATTTACGTGATTTATTTGAACGCCGTGAAAAAGTAATTGAATCTCTGAAAGAACAAAATAAATTGTCAGACGATTTGTTGGCACGTGTAAATGCTGCTGAAACCAAGAATGCTTTAGAAGAACTTTATGCACCGTACCGTCCAAAACGTACCAGCAAATCATTTAAAGCCAAAGAAGCGGGCCTCGGGCCAATTGCTGAAAAAATCTTTAGCGAGCAAGTTGATCCTGCAGAAGCACTCGCTGGCTTTAGCCATGAAGATTATCCGGATGTGGAAACCCAGCTTGATGCGATCCAGCACATTCTGATTGATGACTGGGCGCAAAATATTGCCTTAACCACTGAATTAAAAGCCAGCTTTGCCAAAACTGCTGTATTAAAAAGTCTAGTTGCAAGTGAAGAGAAAAAAGAAGTCGGTAAAAAATTCCGAGATTACTTCGATTTTTCTGAAAACTTAAACAAAGTACCTTCACATCGTTTATTGGCAATGCTGCGTGGCCGTCAAGAAAATGTCCTGGGCTTAAAAGTGGATGGTGAAGATGATGCCCCACTTGCTCGTATTGAAACTGAATATAACCTGGACACCGTGCAACCGCAAACACGTCAAGATTACTTGAAGCAAACTGCAAAACTGTTCTGGTTAGGCAAAGTCCGTCCACAAATCGAACATTCATTATTGACTGAAAAACGCTTGGCTGCTGAAGCAGAGGCGATGGAAGTCTTTGCTGAAAACCTGCGTCATTTATTACTTTCTGCGCCTGCGGGTGCACGTTGCACCTTAGGTGTAGACCCTGGTATCCGTACTGGCGTGAAACTGGCTGTAGTGAACCAGTCAGGCGATGTGGTTGCGCATAGCACCATTTATCCGTTTGCGCCTAAAGAAGATAAAGCAGGTTCAATTGCAGAGCTTGCCCGTCTATGCCGTGAATTCAATGTTGACCTGATTGCCATTGGTAACGGTACTGCCAGCCGTGAAACTGAAGCTGTTGTGGCTGAAATGATGGCTCAAAATGCTGATTTGAAATTGACGCGCGTTTCCGTCAGTGAAGCAGGGGCATCGGTTTATTCGGCATCGGAACTGGCTTCACAAGAACTTCCTGAATTAGACGTTTCGATTCGTGGCGCTGTATCGATTGCACGCCGTTTACAAGATCCATTGGCTGAACTGGTGAAGATTGATCCGAAATCGATTGGTGTGGGCCAGTACCAGCACGACGTGAATCAGGCCGGTTTGGCAAAAACGCTGGAAGCTGTGGTTGAAGACTGTGTGAACTCGGTCGGTGTAGATGTGAATACAGCATCTTCAGCAATCTTGGGTTATATCGCAGGTTTAAACAAATCGATTGCCCAACAAATTGTTGACTTCCGTAAGGAAAATGGCCGTTTTGATAACCGTCAGGCACTCAAAAATGTACCACGTTTAGGCGAGCGTACCTTTGAACAGGCGGCAGGTTTCTTGCGTATTCAAGATGGCTCTGAACCACTGGATGCATCTGCCGTTCACCCTGAGTCTTATGGCTTGGTAGAAAAAATTGTTGCAGCAAAAGCCACTACGGTAAAAGACATTATTGGTAATTCTGAAATCATTCGCCAGGTGAATGCCGAAGAATTTGCTGATGAGCAGTTTGGTTTGCCAACCATTCAGGATGTATTGGCTGAACTGGAAAAGCCGGGCCGTGACCCACGTCCGGAATTCCGTACAGCCAAGTTCCGTGATGACATTACTGAAGTGTCACAATTGACTGAAGGCATGCAGCTGGAAGGTGTGATCACCAATGTTACCAACTTCGGTGCCTTTGTAGATGTAGGTGTACATCAAGACGGTTTAGTGCATATTTCTGAACTGGCGAATGAGTTTGTATCCGATCCGCACAAAGTGGTGAAACCGGGTCAGATCGTGCAAGTACGTGTGCTCACTGTCGATGCTGAACGTAACCGTGTGAACTTGTCTATGCGTCCTGAAGGTTCTGAGGCTCCGGCTAAAGCACCACGTCAGCCACGCCGTGACAATGCTCAGAATGAACAACGTGCTGAGCGTAAGCCTCAAGGCAAACGTCCACAGCATGCACGTCCGCAAGGTGACCGCCCACAAGGTCATAAAAAGCCTCAAGCGGCTAAACCACAAGAAAATAAAATTGGCGGTTTAGGTGCGTTGTTATTGCAAGCAGGGATTAAAGGTTCGAAGTAATCTTTGATTTTCTAAGCTATATTAAAGCCTCCTGATTGGAGGCTTTATTTTTTGGATTTATATATGAATAGATGGCTTTTTCCTGTTAATGCTAAGGATACTTATGATATTCATGGAGCATATAAGAATTTAGATGTTATTTATTGGGGAAAGAAGGATTCAAAAGTCAAAATAGGAGATATTGTTTATTTATATATTTCAGCTCCTGAGAAACAAATTCAATATAAATATCAATTATTGAATATCGTATTAAATAGGGAATTAACACAGGAACAAAAAAAATATTGGAAAAACTTAGCTGAGTTAGAAAGGTACAGTGGAGATTATCTAATTTTAAAACCAATAAGTTTTATTAAAAATGAAAGTTTATTTCTTGATGCAATCAGAAGGAATCGTCTGATTAATGATGATGAGATTTTCCAAGGTCGTAGAAATGATAAAATAGAAGGGAAAACACAAGAACAAATACAAAAAGCTAACCAGCTGTTTGATTATATTGATCGTTTTTTTTTAGATGATGCAGAGTTAAAAGATAATATCTTTCCTGAAGAAGCAAATGTCGAGAAAGAAACTTTTCCTGAAGGTGGAAAAAAGCAAATTACAGTAAATGTATACGAAAGAGATTCGATTGCTCGTAAGAAGTGTATTGAGATACATGGCGAAAACTGTTTTGTATGTAATATGAACTTTGGACAAACTTATGGTGCTTTTGCTGAAGGTTTTATTCATGTGCATCATTTGAAGCCACTACATCAGATTCAACAAAATTATAAAGTTGATCCCCAAAATGACCTTATACCAGTTTGCCCTAACTGTCATGCTATGTTACACAGAAAAATAGATGGGGTTGAAATGACAGTTAATAGACTAAAATTATTTTATGAATATCGTAATAAATAAAAAAACCTCCCAATTGAGAGGTTTTTTATTTAATCTTTATGAATTAATGATTGGCACAATCCAGCTACAGATAATCAGAATAATACCCAAATGACCGAACTTACGCGTGATTTTTTCTATCGTTGAAACCCGAACAGCAGGCTGCTGAGAAGCGTTTTTCATTTTTAATGATGCCAGAGACTTATTGAAATGTAGGAATACGCCTAAATCGATACAAATTAAAATAGTACCGATATCGCTGACGATATCCATCAATTGATAATCTTGTAGGTATATAGAAGTACCGACTTGATAGCAAAGAAAAAGAGCAAAGGCAAAACAGCCATATTGGAAAATAAGAGCAGCAGTCCGCATAAAAATCTAAAAGCAAAAATGATGGGTGTTTATAACATAAAAAAGCCAGTCTATTGACTGGCTTTCGTATTGCACAATTTTACCAATGTTCACCCGGGAACAAACGTGCATACGCTTTTTGAACCCAATTCAGCTTCTGTGGTTGACCTACCGAAGCAGAAGAGCTTGGGAACAGGTTATAGCCAATTGACATCAATTTGTTATTGATATCTGGTGCAATAGAGTAGGTGATTGAAGCCAAACGGCCTAAGTGAGTTGCTACTTTTTTCGGACGTTTCACGATCGCATAGGCAATTAAATCGGCTGCCTGTTCAGGAGACAGGGTGGGTACGTATTTATAGATTTTGGTTGGTGCAATCATCGGGGTACGAACCAAGGGCATATAAACTGAAGTAATGGCAATTTTATGCGAATGGACTTCGGCAGACAGACAGCGGCTAAATGCATCCAGTGCAGCTTTAGAAGCCACATAAGCGGAAAAACGTGTCGCATTGGCCAAGACACCTATCGAGCTGATATTGATGATATGGCCATCCCGGCGAATCATCATTTGTGGCAGAATATTCATTACTAAACGTACTGCACCAAAGTAATTCAGCTGCATGGTGCGTTCAAAATCATGGAATCGGTCGGTCGATTCATGAACTGCACGACGAATTGAGCGTCCTGCATTGTTGATCAGGATATCAATATGGTCTACAGAGGCTAAAATCTCTTTTGATACCTCATCAATAGATTCCATGTTATTTAAATCACATGGGAAAACAGAGGCTTTGCCACCCTTGGCTTCTATTTCTTGTTTGACTTGATCTAATGTTTCTTTGGTACGAGCCACCAACAGAACATGTGCACCGGCATCGGCGAGTTTATGTGCAGCGGTTAAACCAATACCACTAGATGCACCAGTAATTAAAACAACTTTGCCGTTGACTCGATTCTGAAAAATTTTCTCTAGTTTAGAATTCACAATATTTTCCTGGTTTCAATAGAATAAAAATTTAGATTATTTTTTTAGTTGATTCTAGCGCTCAAAATTTGGGGAATTTAAGCTATTCTCGAGCCGTTTATAATAGCGAATGTTGGGAAAAAATCTACAAATAAGTAATTGAATTTACAAATATAATTAGAGTAATTGCTCTATTATTGTTTTAACTGTTATTTAATTTTTACCATGAATTAAAACCAAAGCAAAGAGAAATAATCAAAAAATTATACTCAAATAAAAGTAGCCTTCTTTCGTTTAGAAAGAAGGCTAAATTGCATTCTAATCAAAAGCTTTAAACTTGCGCCAATGCCTGTTCCAAATCTGTAATTAAATCATCAATATGTTCAATACCGACAGATAAACGGACCATATCAATACTCACCCCTGCAGACTTCAGTTCTTCTTCATTGAGCTGACGATGGGTGGTAGTGGCAGGATGGCAGGCCAGGCTTTTCGCATCGCCAATATTGACCAGACGGGTAAAGAGTTGTAGGGCATCAATAAAGCGTGTTCCGCCTTCACGACCATCTTGCACACCAAAAGACAGAATTGCTGAAGGTTTACCTTTCACGTATTTTTGTGCCAGCGCATGCTGAGGATGATCTTTTAAACCAGCATAATTGACCCATTTGACTTTCGGATGCTGTTTTAAATATTCAGCCACTTTCTGCGCATTTTCAGTATGACGTTCCATACGAAGGTTCAGTGTTTCCAAACCTTGCAAGATCAGGAATACACTGAGGGGGCTAATTGCAGCCCCTGTATTGCGTAGAGGGACCACACGCGCACGGGCAATATAGGCAGCCGCACCTAAGGCTTCGACATAATTAACCCCGTGATAACTTGGGTCAGGTGTATTTAATACTTTGAAACGTTCAGGATATTTGCCCCAAGGGAATTTACCGCTATCAACAATGGCACCACCGATTGAATTGCCGTGACCACCAATATATTTGGTCAGTGAATGCACGACAATGTCGGCACCATATTCAAAAGGTTTAAGCAGGGCAGGCGTGGCAACGGTATTATCCACAATCACCGGTACACCATATTCATGGGCAATTTTAGAGATGGCTTCCAGATCGATGATATTGCCGAGTGGGTTGCCGATCGATTCTACAAACACCAGTTTGGTTTTCTCGTCAATTAAACCACGCAAGGCTTCAGGGTTTTGGTAATCAAAGAATCGAACTTCAATACCCTGTTTAGGCAAAGTATGGGCAAATAGGTTGTATGTACCGCCATATAGCGTTGAAACCGACGCAATATTGTCACCGGCTTCCGCAATGGTCTGAATGGCATAGGTAATCGCTGACATCCCTGAGGCCAGAGCCAAAGCGCCAATCCCGCCTTCCAGTGCAGCCAGACGTTGCTCTAAGACAGCGGTCGTCGGGTTCATAATCCGGGTATAGATATTACCCTGAACCTTTAAATCGAACAGATCAGCCCCATGTTGAGTATTGTCAAAGGCATAAGAAGTGGTTTGATAAATGGGTACGGCGACCGCTTTTGTGGTTGGTTCTGGGCTGTACCCTGCGTGAATCGCTAAAGTTTCATCTTTATAAGTCATGTTTACATCATCTAAGTGAGTTAATTGTTTCGGTGGGTTATGCCATCAGTCTATCACCTGTGGATATGAATAAAAGTGCGTATTCTAGAAAAGAATATCTAATTTTCTTATATCTATGGGTTTTATTCAGTCACAATTCAATAAAACTGAGTATCTGCGATTGTGTTTAAAAAACCAACACGCCATTAGTTGTAACATTCTATTGAAGATGAAGGCTATGCCTTATTTTTTTTGTACTTTCATCGTATAATGCCCGCCAAATATTTGTTCGCATACTGCTGTGGGTAGAGTGCGAATGTTGCTTTTTCTATAGAGGAGTCCTACGTGGCCCAATATATTTACACGATGAACCGTGTGTCGAAGATGGTTCCGCCTAAGCGCGAAATCTTAAAAGACATCTCTTTATCATTCTTTCCAGGCGCAAAAATTGGTGTGCTTGGTTTAAACGGTGCAGGTAAATCGACCTTGCTCCGTATTATGGCTGGCGTAGATAAAGATTTCTCAGGTGAAGCCCGTGCTCAACCGGGTATTAAAATCGGCTACCTTGAGCAAGAACCACCACTTGATCCTAACAAAGACGTTCGTGGTAACGTTGAAGATGGTTTACGTGAACCATTGGATGCTTTGGCTCGTCTGGATGAAGTATTTGCTGAATATGCAGCGGAAGATGCTGACTTCGACAAACTTGCAAAAGAGCAAGAAAAGTTAGAAGCCATCATTCACGCTTGGGATGCGCATAACCTGACCAACCAAATGGATCAAGCAGCTGCTGCATTAAACCTTCCAGCTTGGGATGCAGATGTCACCTTGCTTTCAGGTGGTGAACGTCGTCGTGTTGCACTGTGCCGTTTATTGCTTTCTAAGCCGGACATGTTACTTCTTGATGAACCGACCAACCATTTGGATGCAGAATCTGTATCTTGGTTAGAGCGTTTCTTGAAAGATTTCCCTGGCACAATTGTTGCGATTACGCATGACCGTTATTTCTTGGATAACGTTGCAGAGTGGATTCTGGAGCTTGACCGTGGACATGGTATTCCTTACCAAGGTAACTATTCTTCTTGGCTTGAGCAGAAAAATGCCCGTTTAGAGCAAGAGAACAAGCAGGAAGAATCTTTTGCCAAAGCATTGAAAAAAGAACTTGAATGGGTTCGTTCAAATGCTAAAGGTCAGCAAAAGAAAAACAAAGCGCGTATGGAGCGTTTTGAAGAACTTAACTCACGCGAATTCCAACAGCGTAATGAAACCTCTGAAATCTACATTCCACCTGGTCCACGTCTAGGTAACAAGGTGGTAGAAGTTGAAGGGATCAGCAAGTCATTCGGTGACAAGCTGTTGTATAAAGACTTGTCTTTCACAGTTCCACCAGCTGCGATTGTCGGTATTGTTGGCCCTAACGGTGCGGGTAAAACGACTCTATTCCGTATGATGACTGGTGAACAGCAACCCGATACCGGTACGGTAACCCTGGGCGAGTCAGTTAAAGTCGCTTACGTGGGTCAGATCCGTGATACTTTGGACGATAACAAAACCGTTTGGGAAGAAGTATCGGGTGGTCTGGATATCTTGAAGATTGGTGATTACGAAATCGCATCACGTGCGTATATCGGTCGCTTCAACTTCAAAGGTCAAGATCAGCAAAAACGTGTAGGCAGTTTATCAGGTGGTGAGCGTAACCGTTTACAACTGGCAAAAATCCTGCAAATGGGCGCAAACGTGATCCTGCTGGATGAGCCATCGAACGACTTGGATATCGAAACCTTACGTGCACTGGAAGATGCAATTCTGGTATTCCCGGGTACTGTGATGGTGGTATCGCATGACCGTTGGTTCCTCGACCGTATTGCAACGCACATCTTGTCATTTGAAAATGAAACACCAGAATTCTTCACCGGTAACTATACCGAGTTTGAAGAATATCGCCGTAAGCGCGATGGTGATGACCTGGCAACGCGTCGTCAAAAATATCGTAAAATCGGTGCTTAATTCGCGATTTTGATGTGAAAAAACCAGCCTTCGGGCTGGTTTTTTGATTAAAATGCAATTTGCGAATAACTATACATTAAAGTCTTTATTGCTTCCGGGTGACCTTGTTTGGCGGCTTTTTCGAGCCATTCCTGAGCATGGGTATAATTTTTATCTAGACCCAATTCACCATTCAAATAACACAGGCCCAGTTTATACTGAGAATCACGATGACCTTTTAATGCCGCACTTAAAAAGTTCCAGACAGCATTGCGTTTATCCTGAATGGCAGGATTGTTTTCTGATGTGGGTTGATAGGCATGCAGGCGTTCAAAGGTCTGATGATGTTCAAGCGCTAATTTTTCGTAATATTGCCCTTGTGCATATTCTACCTGCACTTCGGAAAGGGTGTTTTGTCTTCCTTGTCTTGTTGAGTCGAATAAAGGTAACCAAGCGTAAACGATCTGTTCTATTTTATGCAGGATCATATTTAGCTCCTTATCATCTGGATTAAATGATTTTTATCCAATATTCTTAATATATATAGGTTTTTAAGAAATTAAATCTCTTTTATTTGTAAGTTAATTTTTATTTGAAAACAATGATGTACTTTTTATTTTAATTTTTTGTTTTTAAAGGATTTTTTTATTAAATCTGGATTATAGAAAAGCCATTATTGAACTTCTTTTATCAGTGCCTTTGTTCTGCCGATGAGGGTAAAACCAAGAGAGACAGGACTTATGAAAGAAATCTCTTGTGTTGAGGTTTAATTTTATTGCTCATTGTATTAGGGTAAGAATGCCATACTATTACCTCATGGTCGTATGATTATTAAATTGAATCGCTATCACAAAAACCAGAAAAAATAGAGTAATAGAGGAGTAGGTATGGCTGAACAGCATAGGCATGATCATAGTCATGCAGTGGTGACGGAAGCGAATGCCAAAAAGCTGACCTTTGCCCTGGCGCTCACCAGCATTTTTCTTATTATTGAAGTCATTGCAGGTTTTATCACTCAAAGTCTGGCGCTGCTTTCTGATGCAGCACACATGTTTACCGATGCGGCCGCCCTGGCGATTGCCTTGGTGGCGATCAAAATTGGCAAAATGCCGGCAGATGATAAAAGAACTTTTGGCTATCAGCGTTTTGAAATCCTGGCAGCCCTGTTTAATGCCTCGATGCTGTTTGTTGTAGCGATGTACATTCTGTTTGAAGCTTATCAGCGTTTTAGCCATCCACCTGAAATTCAAAGTCTGGGCATGCTGGTGGTTGCGGTGATTGGCTTAATGATCAACCTGATTTCTATGCGGATTTTATTTTCCAGCGCCACAGAAAGCTTGAATGTTAAAGGGGCTTATCTGGAAGTTTTAAGTGATGCTGTGGGTTCGATCGGTGTGATTATGGGCGCAGCAATCATTTATTTCACTGGCTGGATGTGGGTAGATACCTTAATTGCGGTGTTGATTGGTCTCTGGGTATTGCCAAGAACCTGGATTTTACTCAAACAAAGTATCAACATTCTGCTGGAGGGAGTTCCGGAAGAAATTGATATTGAGCAGTTACGTAATGACCTTTTGGCGTTAAAGGATGTGGAAAATATCCATCAATTGAAGGTATGGGCCATTAGTTCCAGAAATGTCCATCTGACCGTACATCTTTATGCGCCTCAGGCAGATCGCACGCTGTTATATCAGCAAGCTTTGGAGATGTTGCAGCATCAGCATGGTATTCGGGAAATCACGCTACAGATTGAGGATTATGAATGCGGGCTGCATTCATCCTGTCATCGCCAGGATGATCACGAAGAACATTCACCTCATCAGGAAGATTCACACCAGCACTGAAACTGATGTGAAATCAAATCTATTTTAGATTTCCCATTCGTGATTACATTCACGGCATTTCCATTTCTTTTGCGATTGCATAAAGCCTTGCATGGAAATTTTAAAATCTGGCAGGTCGCGGTAAAACAGGAAACCGGCGATAACGCAGATGATAAAGGCCACTACGGTTGCAACTTGTAGGGTAGAGCCTGCACCATCGCCAAAAATCCACATCGCAATACTAATTAAAACCAGCAGTAATAAGATAAATACTGCGGGAATAAGAAAGACCAGGCTTTTAGGAACTACAGGTCGTACTGCAGGGCTACCGGCTTGAGCGACAGGCATAATTTTAGGGCTTTGGCATTTTGGGCAACGGTATTGCATTACAACTCCATCATTTTAATTTATCGCTTATTTTAATCGGAATGACACAGAAAGCAAAAACAGCGCAAATAAAAGTTGATAAAAGATTGAGACAATAAAAAACCCAAGTCGCAATGCTTGGGTTTTTTATCAGATCAGCATAACGATATTATGGCGATCTTGAATATGGCGTCCCTACGGGGATTCGAACCCCGGTTACCGCCGTGAAAGGGCGATGTCCTAGGCCTCTAGACGATAGGGACAATTGAGGCAACACAAAAGAAGGTGGAACTTGGTGGAGTCAAGGAGGATCGAACTCCTGACCTCTACAATGCCATTGTAGCGCTCTACCAACTGAGCTATGACCCCAGTTTGTGTGAGCGCAATATTAGGGGTATTGCGCTCACACGTCAACTATAAAATCAATTATGCTTCATCAACTGCATTATTTTTCGGCAATTTTAAGCTTTCATTGAGTTTTTCCCAGATTTTTGCTTCTTTTTTGCTCGGTCCGCCAACAATTTCCAGGGCATGACGTAAACGCGCGAAAGTTAAGTCAGGCCCAATCGTCACCATCGATTGCATGACTGGGGTTGAACTGGTTGAACCGGCAATGGCAATAAAGAAGGTGGGCATAAAGTCACGCAGCTTAATTTCCATCTGGTTGGCCAAGTCCATTAAGGTTTGACTCACCGTGTCGTTATTCCAGGTGAACAGGCTTTCCAGACGCCAAATGGCGAACTGCAAGCTTTGACGAACCTGTTCTTCAGACAATTTCTTGCTTTCAAACTGTTCTTTGCTGATGCTTGGGAACTGGTTGAAATAGAAACCAGCCCAGTTCACTGCTTCAGAAAGCAGGTTGATACGCGGCTGAATGGCAGCAGCAATGTCTTCCAGGGTATTGCGGTCAGATTTCCATGCTAATAAAGTATTTAACAGCTCGGCAGGCGAGAGCGCTTTAATCCATTGACCGTTGAGCCAGTTGAGTTTTTCCACATCAAAGATCGGACCGCCGAGGGATACACGTTTAATGTCGAAATGCTCAATCATTTCTGCCAAAGTGAACTTTTCACGTTCATCTGGCATTGACCAGCCCATACGACCTAAATAGTTCAACAAGGCTTCAGGTAACACACCAATGTCTTTGTAGTAATTGATAGAGGTCGGATTTTTACGCTTAGACAGTTTTGATTTGTCCGGGTTGCGAAGTAATGGCATATGACCCAGTACTGGCATTTCCCAGCCAAAGTATTGGTAGAGTAACTGATGTTTTGGTGCCGATGGTAACCATTCCTCACCACGGAAAACGTGAGTGATTTGCATCAGATGGTCATCAACCACATTGGCAAGATGGTAAGTCGGTAAACCATCGGTTTTCAGCAAAACTTGCATGTCGACTTGAGCCCAAGGAATTTCAACTTCCCCACGCAGTAAGTCATTGACTTTACAAATGCCTTCTTCAGGTACTTTCATACGAATCACGTGGGGCTCACCTGCGGCAAGGCGACGCTGCACTTCCTCTGCCGACAGCTTTAAACCACGACCATCATAACGTGGTGTTTCGCCACGCGCCTGCTGTTCAGCACGCATTTGATCCAGTTCTTCTGGTGTTGCGAAGCAGTAGAAAGCATGACCTTTTTCTACTAGTTCCAAGGCATATTGTTTATAGATGCCCATACGTTCGGATTGACGGTACGGTGCATGTGGACCGCCCACATCTGGCCCCTCTGACCAATTTAAGCCTAACCAGCGTAATGAATCTAAAATCATTTTTTCGGATTCAGGGGTTGAGCGCAGTTGGTCGGTATCTTCAATACGAAGAATAAATTCACCACCATGCTGTTTAGCAAAACATAAGTTAAACAAGGCAATATAAGCAGTGCCTACGTGTGGAAAGCCAGTAGGAGAAGGCGCAATACGAGTACGAACAGTCATAACCAATATTTTTCAGAATGTGAATGAAGGCTATTATAACGAAAAAGCCTAATCACTTAATGTTAAATTCAACATTGAAATGATTAGGCTAGATAGGAACTTCTAAAGGGGAATAAGTTCGCTGTTGAGTTAAGAGCTGCTTTGAGGGAACAGTGCTTGCACAAACCGGCTGAATTTCTGGTTTTGAGCAGCAAAGAAGCTTTGAGTTGGTGCCACTTTAATTTCGGTCAACATCTTTAAATCGTTATCGGCACGTAACGTATTTCCGCCTTGCTTTTGCTGTTGCAGGGCTTTTTCAATCAATGAAGACTTTTCAGAACCTAAAGTTACTTTGGCTTCGCTACTTTTGATTGCCGCTGCATGTCCCAGCTGAGCCATAAACCCTAAAGTTAAACTTAAGCTAAGCGCTTGTACAATTGCTGTATATCTCATTTCCACATCCCCCTTTTTTTCCGGTGCTGGAATTTTATATATTGTTTTAATCCGATGAGCGAGTACCATTTAACCATACAAAAAAATACAAAAGTAGAACTAGCTCACACTTTTTTACAAAATAATAAATACCTGTAAATATTGTATTCTTTGTATCAAACAAATATGGAGACAACATGAAGAATCAGGAAAAACAACAAGCTGTAGATTTATGCTGATATTTTTTAGTAATAAAAGTGCATTTTAAAGCATTTTATGGATATCTTTAAAACTGATTTTTAATCAATAAAACATTATAAGTTTATGATTGTTAAAAATATTTATGATTTATATAGTGTCCTCATTGTTAAATAAAAGTTAAATAAGAGTGTTACACATGAAAAAAATAATTGCCTCTACTCTTTTGGTATTGCTTGGGGGAATAGGGACACAGAGTTTTGCCGCGAAAGATTTCCTGAATGTGTCTTATGATCCGACCCGTGAGTTTTATCAGGAATATAATCAGGCCTTTGGTGCGTATTGGAAACAACGTACTGGACAGGACATTAATTTCAAGCAATCTCATGGCGGTTCAGGTAAACAGGCACGTTCCGTGATTGATGGTTTGCAGGCTGATGTCGTGACCCTGGCTCTAGCCAACGATATTGATGAAATTGTAAAGGCAGGCCTGATCCATAAAAACTGGCAAAAGCAGTTTCCGAACAATTCTGCACCGTATACCTCGACTGTGGTTTTTCTGGTTCGCAAGGGTAATCCCAAAAATATTAAAGACTGGAACGATTTAACCAAGCCGGGTGTGGAAATTATTACGCCAAATCCGAAAACCGGCGGTGCACCACGCTGGATTTACCTGTCTGCATGGGGCTATGCATTAAAACAGCCGGGTGGAAATAATGTTAAAGCACGGGAACTGGTGAAAAAACTGTATGGCAATGTCAAAGTACTGGATTCTGGCGCACGTGGCTCTTTAACCACTTTTGCAGAACGTGGTATTGGCGATGTGCTGCTGTCTTGGGAAAATGAGGCCCTGCTGGCGACTCAAGGCTTGGGCAAAGACAAGTATCAGATTGTTTATCCCTCCATTTCAATTCTGGCTGAGCCATCGGTGGCGATTGTCGATAAAAATGTCGATAAGGATGGCAACCGTAATTTGGCTAAAGGTTATCTCAACTATTTATATTCGCCAAAAGGGCAGGAGCTGGCAGCCCAGCATTTCTTTCGTCCGCGCAATTCCCAAGCGGCAGCGAAATATGCGGCACAATTTCCCAAAATCAAACTGTTTACCATTGGGGATGTGTTTGGCGGATGGGCCAAAGCACAGAAAACCCATTTTGTGAATGGGGCCATTTTTGATCAAATTTATAGTGAAAAGAATTAAGCTAGATTTTCGATAAAAAAGTCAAAACGGATAAATTATTATCCGTTTTTTTCATATCCAATCCATAAAAATCTATATATCTTGAATAAGTATAATGTTTTCGTCATTTTTCTATCTAAAACAGTAGATTAAGTAGAAAAACCTTTTATCTTAATCGGTTATGTCTAAGTTTGATGAATTGCGGATTATGACTTTATTTCATATAGTTAGCATTAATGAAGATAATTGATCTGTATGCCATGAAAACTCAATTTAAAGCCTTATTCAGTGCAGTATTGCTTGCTACCGGCATGGCTTTTACTGCAACTTCTGCTCAGGCGGCAGAACGTGAATTTCTAAATGTATCTTATGATGCAACGCGTGAATTTTATGAAGAATTTAACAAGTCTTTTGGTGCTTACTGGAAAGAACGTACCGGCCGTACTGTCAATTTTAAACAGTCGCATGGTGGTTCAGGTAAACAGGCACGTTCCGTTGTGGATGGACTAAAAGGCGATGTGGTGACTCTGGCTCTTGCCAATGATATTGAAGAAATCGTCAAGTCCGGCCAGATTCAACGGGGTTGGCAAAAAGAGTTTCCGCATAACTCTGCGCCTTATACTTCCACCATCGTGTTTATGGTGCGTAAAGGTAATCCAAAGCATATTAAAGACTGGTCTGACTTAACCAAACCAGGCGTACAGATTATTACTCCGAACCCGAAAACAGGCGGTTTACCGCGTTGGGTATACTTGTCGGCTTGGGGCTATGCGCTGAAACAACCGGGGGGTAATGAGGCCAAAGCCAAAGACTTCGTCGGTAAAATGTACCACAACGTTAAAGTGATGGACTCGGCTGCACGTGCTTCAATGACTACTTTCGCGGAACGTGGTATAGGCGATGTGTTATTGACCTGGGAAAATGAAGCCCTGGTGACGCAAAAAACTTTGGGCAAAAACAAATTTGAAATTGTTTATCCATCCATGTCTATCCTGACCGAGCCGTCGGTTGCTATTGTGGATAAAAATGTAGAGAAAGATGGCAATAAGTGGTTAGCCAAAGGTTATATCAATTACTTGTACTCACCATTGGGTCAGGAAATGGCCGCAAAATATTACTACCGTCCGCGTAATCCTGAGGTGTTGGCTAAATATTCTGCGCAATTCCCTAAACTAAAAACCTTTACCATTGATGAGGTATTTGGTGGTTGGGCTAAAGCACAACAGACCCATTTTGTGAATGGTGCGATTTTTGACCAGATTTATAATAGCAAACGTTAATTCTGCGTGATCTAAAAAGCCAATCCTTTGTGATTGGCTTTTTTATTTTGAATGAAGCATAAATTTAAAAAAGATGAGTAATAGTTCTCTATTTTTATTGGTTCAGCAAAGTTTGGCAGATTTTAACAAACAATAAAGAGAAGAATCGGGTTTTTAAAATAATATGCATTTACAACAAAATTTGCTTCAATATCCCCAAAAACGGTTTTCTCTATGAAAAGTAATATTTCCCTACAAAAAGTCGTTTGGAGCTTTGTTAAAACAAGGTAATAATGTGCAGTTACATTTTTCCTAGTATTGATTGAATCCTTATGTCGCATATTTCTGTATTACTTCACGAAACTGTTGATGCCTTGTTGGCAGATCGCAATACAGGAATTTATGTCGATGGCACTTTCGGTCGCGGCGGTCATACCCGTTTATTGCTGTCTAAGTTAGATGAAAATGCACGTGTTTATGCCTTTGATAAAGATCCGCAAGCTTTGCAAACAGCGGCACTCTTGGAACAGGAAGATTCACGTTTCAAGATTATTCATGCCAGCTTTGCCGATTTAAAGCAGGAGCTGGAAGCGCTGGGGATCGACCAGGTGGATGGGGTGATGGCAGATTTAGGCGTGTCATCGCCACAACTCGATCAGGCGGAACGTGGCTTTAGTTTTATGAAAGATGGTCCACTCGATATGCGTATGGATAATTCGCAAGGTCCAACGGCGGCCGAGTGGTTGGTGGATATTGAAGAAGAAGCCCTGGCAAATATCATTTTCCAGTATGGTGAAGAACGTTATAGTCGCCGTATTGCCAAAGCTATTAAAGCTGCCGGCTATATTGAAACCACGGCTCAACTGGCAGAGATCGTAAAGGTTGCCCACCCGAAATGGGAAAAAAATAAACATGCGGCAACTCGAACTTTTCAGGCCATCCGTATTGCCATTAATAAAGAATTAGATGATATTGAAGCATTCTTGCCACAGGCTGTGGAAGTTTTAAAACCAGAGGGACGTTTGGCGGTGATCAGTTTCCATTCACTGGAAGACCGTTTAATTAAACAATTTATTCAAAAAGAATCGACTTTAGCGGAAGATACCAGTTGGGTATTACCACAAAAGCGGGAAGATACCCGTCGTTTAAAGAAAATTTCCCGAGTCTGTGCCAGTGAAGAAGAGGTGAAGGCCAACCCTCGTTCTCGTAGTGCATGGCTTAGAGTTGCAGAGCGCTTAGCTTCAAAAGGCGAATAATGAAAACTGAAGTTGTTGAAAAGAAAACTGACAAAAAACCGATGAAAAAATTCATCAGTTATATCATTTTGCTGCTGTTGGTCTTTGTCAGTGCAATCATGGTGGTATTTCAAGTGTTTGAATATCGTCATGACTACCGCGAACTCAGTTCTTTTATGCGGGAAAGGGATGATCTGAATGCAGAGTGGGGGCGTTTGCTGATTGAGCAACAAACCTTTGGTGCGACGGCACAGATTGGCACGCGTGCGGTAACGCAATTGCGCATGTATTCGCCTCCTGCAGCACAGACGGTTGTAATTGCTTTACCAATGACTTCAGAAGATAAAAAATAGGGCTAGCTGTAATTATGGTTGACAAAAGAACAACACAGGCAACACGCAAAAAGCAGCAGCCGATTAGTGAGAAAAATGCCCTCAGTGTAGACATGTGGCGTTTTTATTTGATGTGGAGCGTGGTTTTACTCTGCTTTTTAGCTCTGGTGAGTCGTGCATTTTATGTGCAGGTGATCAATAAGGACTTTTTGCAAAACAAGGCCAATGCCAATATTTTAAGAACTGAAAAAATCAAGGCGATGCGTGGCGTCATCTATGACCGTCATGGTGTACCTCTGGCTATCAGTACGCCAGTGATGAAGGTGGTGATTGATCCGCGTGACTATTTTGAAACCAAAAAACAGTTTGACGAGATTACTGCCGAACTGGCTAAAGATCCCAATAACCGCAAACTGAAACGCCAGTTACCTGATAAAAATCTTAATCTGGATGAGCTTGCCGATGCAGTGGGCATCGACCGTGCCGAGCTGAAAAAGAAAATGAACGACAAACCTCGTTCACGTTATCTGGTACTGCAAAAAGAAATTCCACCCCAGCAGGCGGAACTGATCGCGAAACGTGAGTTCCAGGGGGTTTATACCGAGAAAAACTATAAACGTTACTATCCGCAGCCGCAGCCCAATGCCCAGATTATTGGTTTAACTAATAGTGAAGGCGTGGGGATTGAAGGCCTGGAGATGCAGCTAAATAAGGTTTTGTCTGGTCATGATGGCGAACAGCAGATTGTGCGTGATAAAAAAGGCAACCGTTTTAAAGATCCTGAAATTATCAAGGAAGTCGAAGCCGGAGAGAATATCACCTTAAGTATCGATTCACGGCTGCAATATATTATGTACCGAGAATTGACTGCTGCCGGTGTGGCCAATAATGCCCGCTCTGCAACCGCGATTGCGGTAGATGTCAAAACCGGTGAAATTCTGGCCATGACCAGCTGGCCTTCATATAATCCCAATGACAAAAAGAGTCTGGCCAATAAAGATGCCATGCGTAACCGCGGTGCAGTGGACTCGTTTGAGCCGGGTTCTACCATGAAACCGCTGACTGTGGCGATGGCGCTGGAAAGTGGCAAATATACCGCGAACTCTGTCGTCAATACTTCGCCGGGTAGTATGCGTATTGGTAACCATACCATCCGTGATACGCATAACTATGGCGCACTGACCCTGGGGGGCATTATCCAGAAATCATCCAATGTTGGGGTGGCAAAAATTGCCTTGTCACTGCCTTATGCAACCTTACCGACTTTCTATAAACGAGTAGGTTTGGGACAGCGTTCTGCGGTGAAATTCCCGGGTGAAAGTGCGGGTCTGATTTTGCCGCCAAGCAAATGGAATGTCTCTGAAGTAGGTACCATGGCCTACGGGTATGGTCTGAATGCGACCGTGCTGCAAATTGCCGATGCTTATGCCATGATTGCCAATAAAGGGGTCAAAGTCCCTTTAAGCTTATATAAATTAGAACAGCCACCGAAAGGCGAACAGATTATTGATGCAAAAATTGCCGATCAGGTGCTGTTGATGATGGAAGCTGTGACCTTGCCGGGTGGTACAGCACAACAGGCGAATATTCCAGGTTATCGTGTGGCGGGTAAGACTGGTACTGCGCATAAATTACGTGCAGACCGTAAAGGTTATTCAGATAGTGAGTACCGTGCGCTGTTTGCCGGTATGGCGCCGGTCAGTGATCCACGCTTGGCTATGGTGATTGTGGTGGAAAACCCGAAAGGACAATATTACGGCGGTTTGGTGGCAGCACCGGTATTTGCACGTGTGATGCAGGAATCCTTACGTTTGATGAACGTGCCTTTAGATAAACCTTTAGATACTCCCAAAATCCAGTAACAGGTGATAAATGTCGATTACATTTCAAGATATCTACCATACTGAGAAAACCGCTGGATGGATGAGCAAGCCATTCACTGGCTTTAGTTTAGATAGTCGTAAAGTTGACGCAGGGCAAATTTTTATTGCCCTGACTAGTTTTTCTCAGCCTGAAAAAACCTTGCAGTTTGCCCAATCGGCTTTGGCAAGGGGGGCTCTGGCTGTGGTCAGCGAAACAGATTTAGGTCTGGAAAATAGTATAGTGGTAGCGAATGTCCGTCATTTGATGGGACAGTGGCAAAAGCAATATTTACAAGTGACCCAAGCTGTAAATGCCGCGCGCATTGTTGCAGTGACAGGAACCAACGGTAAAACCACCATCTCACGTTTAATTGCGGAACTGCTGATGTTGCAAGGCAAGAAATGCGCCGTGATGGGAACCACCGGTAACGGTATTTTACCGAATCTGGAAGCCTCTACGCATACTACGCTGGATGCCTTGCAGCTGCAAAATGCCTTACATGAATATGCGCAGGCCGGTGCTGAATTTGCAGCGATTGAAGCCAGCTCGCATGGTCTGGAACAGGGGCGTTTAAATGGCTGCGATATCGAAATTGCGGCTTATAGCAACTTGAGTCGCGATCATCTGGATTATCACGGAACGCTTGAAGCTTATGCTGAAGCCAAGTCGCGATTATTCAAATTTTTGACTTTGAAAGTAGCCATTATCAACATTGATGATGAACATGCACAGCTCATGATTGATGCTGCCCAATCAAATCCGGCCCAACCGAAAATCCTTATTTACTCGACTACTCAGACAGCTGACTATCGGGTTGAAAATATTCAATATAGTTTAAACGGTGCCTGCTTTAAACTGATCACTGCGGATGGTGAATTTGAAGTCAATAGCCCATTGCTGGGTCATTTTAACGTAGAAAATCTGGTGGCGAGTCTGATTGCTGCACAGCAGGCTGGCTTTAAGCTGACCGATTTGATTGCAGTTGCAGCACAACTGAAAGGTGCGCCGGGTCGTATGCAGGTGATCCGTGATGGCGAGCGTCTGTTTGTAGTAGATTATGCCCATACGCCAGATGCCCTGGTTCAGGTACTGACCACCTTAAAACGCCATGTAGCGAAAAATTTATGGGCAGTATTTGGCTGTGGTGGCGACCGTGACCGTGGCAAGCGCCCGCTAATGACTCAAGCTGCCCTGGACCATGCCAATGTTGCGCTGATCACTTCAGATAATCCGCGCACCGAAGACCCAGAACAGATTTTTGCCGACATGAAAGCCGGAATTGATTTTTCAGAGCATCAAGTGCATGAAATTCATGACCGCCGTGAAGCGATTAAATTTGCAGTGAAACAGGCTCAGGCAGGTGATATTGTGGTCATTGCCGGAAAGGGGCATGAAAACTATCAGGAAATTGATGGCGTACGTCATTGGTTCGATGATGTGGTTGAAGTGCAGGCGGCCATTGATGCACAGCATCACTCACCAGATTCAGCTTATCCTGCGCAATAGGGAACCATCATGCATACATCAACTACCAGTACAGTACCTTTAGAACCGTGGACAGCCGTACAGCTTGCTGAAGCCACCCAGGGTTACTGGTTGAATGAGAAAGTGCCTCAAGGCGCAATCAAACGGATTTTGACCGATTCACGCTTTGCGGAAAAAGACGATGCTTTTCTTGCCTTGCAAGGCGAACGTTTTGATGCGCATGATTTTGTTGCCCAAGTGGCGGCTAAGGGCTGTGAAATCGCAATTGTTAGCCATCCGGTGGATGCTGATATCTGCCAGCTTGTGGTTGCCGATACCCGTCTGGCATTGGGATATCTAGGGGCTTATCGCCGTGCGCAAAATTCACAATTGAAAGTGATTGCCCTAACCGGCAGTAGTGGTAAAACCACCACCAAGGAAATGCTCGGCAGTATCTTGTCACGTCTGGCACCGACCTTAATTACCCGTGGCAACCTGAATAACGATTTGGGTGTACCGATGATGCTGCTCGAGCTACGTGCTGAACACCAGTATGCAGTGATGGAATTGGGCGCCAGCCATCAAGGTGAAATTGATTACACCTCAAATCTGGTGCAACCGCATGTGGCTGGAATTATCAATATTGGTACTGCACATCTAGGTGAGTTTGGCGGACGCGATGGCATCTGTCGGGCAAAATCGGAAATTTATCGTCATATTGATAAAGCAGGTAGCTCAATTGTTCCTGCGGCAGATGATTTTACCGATATGATTCGCCAAGCGGTGCAAACTGAGAAGGTATTGAGTTTCGGACAGCATGGTGATGTTTTTGCAACAGATATCGAGTTGCAAGCACAATCTTCCCGCTTTACGTTAAATACCCCGCAAGGTGTGCGTCAGATCAATCTGCCATTTGCCGGTGAACACAACGTGCAGAATGCTACTGCCGCCGCTGCTTTTGCCTTGGCGATTGGTGTTGCGCTGGATGATATTGTGACCGGTTTGGAGCAGGCGAAAGGTGCGAAAGGCCGTTTGAACTTTATTCATACCGCAAAACATCTGTTTATTGATGATACTTACAATGCCAACCCGACGTCCATGCGTGCTGCAGCCGAAGTGCTGGCGCAGCAGGAAGGCGTCAAAGTAATGGTGATTGGTGATATTGGCGAATTAGGTGCAAGTGCTGCACAGCAACACTATATGCTGGGGCGTGACCTGGTTTCTGTACCGGGGGTTCACTTCGTGGTCGCTGTGGGTGAATTTGCTCCGGCCACCCAGGAAGGGGCACGCAGTACCCAGTATGGCAAAAAACTGCAGGCCTTCTTGACCCAGGCGCAAGCCCTTCCTTTCTTACTTAGTTTAATTGAAACACATCAACCTCAATCCATGAGTTTCCTGTTTAAAGGTTCTCGCTATACCCACATGGAAACATTGATGGCTGATTTGATGGAGAAACTCTAAATGCTGTTATGGCTATTTGAACATTTGGCGGGCTTTGACAGCACGTTTCAGGTGGTTCGTTATTTAACTTTACGTGCTTTGCTCAGTGTCTTAACCGCATTGACCATTGGACTGGTTTTGGGTCCGGTGATGATCCGTAAGCTCCAGGCTTTAAAATACGGGCAGGCGGTAAGTTCTTTTGCTCCTGAAAATCATGCCAAAAAAATGGGAACCCCAACCATGGGTGGGATTCTGGTCCTGCTGTCGATTGGTATTTCAACCCTATTATGGGCAGATTTATCTAACCCTTATGTCTGGATTGTACTGGGCGTGATGGTGATTTTTGGTGCTGTCGGCTGGGCAGATGACTGGATCAAGGTACGTTATAAAGACAATGCCGGTCTGCCTGCACGAAAAAAATTCTTCTGGACTTCAGTGGCTTCTTTGGGTGCCGGTATTGCCCTGTATGTGATTGCGACCCAGCAGGCTAATCCTATGCATACCAGCAATATGCTGGATCTGTTGATTCCTTTCTTTAAAAATCTGACCATTCCATTATCCGCTATTCCTTTAGGGATTGGTTTCATTATCTTTACCTATCTGGTAATTAACGGTGCATCCAATGCGGTGAACCTGACTGATGGTCTGGATGGTCTGGCGATTATGCCGATTGTTCTTGTTGCTGCCGGTTTGGGAGTATTTGCCTATCTGGCCGGGGATGTCCGTTTTGCCAATTATCTGCATATCCCCTATGTAAAATATTCTTCTGAACTGGTGGTGATTTGTGCAGCTATGATTGGTGCCGGTTTGGCCTTTCTTTGGTATAACGCACATCCTGCACAAGTATTTATGGGTGATGTCGGAGCTTTATCCTTAGGTGCAATGCTGGGTACGATTGCAGTCATGGTTCGTCAGGAAATCGTATTTGCGATTATGGGCGGGGTATTTGTGGTCGAAGCCATTTCTGTATTCCTGCAAATTGGTTCACTGCGTATGCGAAATAAACGTGTCTTCCTGATGGCGCCGTTGCATCACCATTATGAGAAAAAAGGCTGGCGTGAAACCCAGGTGGTGATTCGTTTCTGGATTATTACGATTATGCTGGTAGTTTTAGGCTTAATGACCTTAAAATTGCGTTAAGCAAATATTCGAAAAAAGCTGGCATTTGCTCCCACATCTGCCGGCTTTTTTATCGCCTGATTTCAGGCATTGGAGAAAAATATGAATCTGCTGATGTGTCCTGTCTGTCATGAAGTATTGAAACTGACTGGAAAAACATGGCACTGTGTGAATAATCACAGTTATGACGTGGCCAAACAGGGCTATGTGAACCTGCATGTAGTGCAGCATAAGCACAGTAAGAATCCGGGTGATACACCTGAGTCGGTACAGGCCCGTCGTGCATTTTTAAGTGCCGGTTTCTATGCGCCTTTACAGCAGGCAGTGGTTGAAAAAATTCGCGCGTTACGCATTGAAAATCTGCTGGATATTGGTTGTGGTGAGGGTTATTACACCAGTGCCATGCAGGCGGAAGTACTGCAATGTGTCGGTGTGGATATTGCTAAAAATGCCGTTCAGGTGGCTGCAAAGCTCAATAAAAATGTGACCTGGGTGGTAGGTACGGGGGCGACCTTGCCAGTGCTGGATGCTTCAATTGATTTGTGCACTAGCTTGTTTAGCCCGATTCCGAAACAGGAAATATTACGGGTACTGAAACCGCATGCCTGTCTAATGGTGGTGACCCCGGCGAAAGAGCATCTCTATGCCATGCGTGAGGCACTTTTTGAAGAAGTGAATCCACATGAACCGCATAAATTTGTCACTCAGCTGCAAGATGCTTTTGAGCTGGTGGAGGAAAGTGTGGTCGATGCTCCCCTTACCTTGTCACAAGCGGATTTAAAGCATCTGATTGCGATGACGCCTTATGCCTATAAAGCCAAGCCAGAGCGACGTCAGGTGTTAGAGCAGAAAGATCAGTTTGAGTTAAAGGCCCAATTTCAGATTTATTTATTTAAAAAGAAATAAGCTCCATAAAAAAACTCCCTCAAATGAGGGAGTTTTTTTATCTGTCTAAAATTTTATTGAAATACATCAATCAGATTATCCAGCGCATCCGGTTTGCTGTTTTGTTTTTGCATATCTGGAGGATTTGCATTATTTGGAACCAGGATTTCTTCTCCGGGCAAGTCGTCAAAGTCGCTTTCCGGTGCCCGCACTGGGGCAGCAGGTGCCGGACGGTACAATGGACGAGCCAAAGGTGGAGAGGAGCGATCTGTCTGGACGGGTTCACCTATAGTAATCGTTTGGTTACGATTGGCTGGTGCTTTGGCATTTTTGTCAAAATGTACCCAGGCTGCTGGTGTACCTTTTAAGGCATTGCCCATAAAGTTGGTCCAGATTGGCAAGGCAGCAACACCACCGTATTCCCGACGGCCTAGTGTAGTTGGTTGGTCAAAACCAACCCATGCTACAGTCACCAGTTTGCCATTAAACCCTGCAAACCAGGCATCTTTGGCATCATTGGTGGTTCCTGTTTTACCGCCAATATCATCACGGCCAATTCTGAGTGCGGCACGTCCGGTACCATGCTGAATCACATCACGCAGAATATTGGCCATGTCATATGCCGAGCTTGATTTCAAGATACGCTGTGCCTGACGGTACTGGCTCTTCGTTTCATCCAGCTCAAGTTGGGCCAGCTGTTTTTCTTCTGGCAGCGTTTGATTGGTGACATTAATCACTTCATCATCAGGAGTCACGGCTTCTGCAGGTGCAGTTTCTTCATCATTTTGATTGATGCAGGAAATACACGCATATTCCGGATTGCTTTGATAAATCACTTTGCCATAGGCATCTTCAATACGGTCAATAAAATGTGGCTGAATGCGGTAACCGCCATTGGCGAAAGTGGCATAGCCTGTAGCCATTTGAATAGGAAGAACTTGTGGTGTACCTAAGGCAATCGTGTAATTTCGCGGAATCTGATTTTCATGCAAACCAAAATCCATCAGTAATTGTCGGGTACGCTCGATGCCCACCGTTTGCAGCAGGCGAACCGATACCGTATTTCGCGATAAATACAGGGCGCGACGTAATGGAATCATGCCAAGATAACGACCATCGGAATTTTTTGGTGACCATTTGCCAATAGTGATCGGACTGTCATTGACCATGCTATAGGGGGTCATACCACGTTCAAGTGCCAATGCATAAACAAACGGTTTAATGGTTGAACCTGGTTGACGCCAGCCTTGTAAGGCGCGGTTGAATTTGGACTGATAAAAATTGTATCCACCAACAATTGCTTCAATTGCGCCATTGTTCGGGTTTAATGCAATCAGCTGGCCTTGTGCTTTAGGAATCTGTACCAGTGCCCAAGAGGTTTTATTGTCATTTGGACGTAAGCGGATAATATCGTTTATTTTCACGATTTGTGCAGCTGTACGCGGAGCAGGACCAATGCTATTGGCATTTCGATAGGGAGCAGCCCAAGACATGCCTGACCAGGGCACAGTCACGGTAGAGCCATCTTGCATCAAAGCTTCAAAAGAGTTTTTCTCGACTTTAACCACCTTGGCCGGATAGGTATTGGCATAAGGGATGAAATCGTTCAGTGGTTTGTCATGTGCCTCGGCACCTCTCCAGCCGTGTCGGCGGTCATAGGCTTCGAGACCTTCCTGTACAGACTGTTCTGCGAAGGCCTGACGTTGGCTATTGATCGTGGTATAAACTTTATAGCCAGAATCAATTGCTTGTTCACCAAACTTTTCCACCAATTCTGAACGGACCATTTCACCGACATAGGGATATTTGTTATTGATGCCACGTTCTGGCATGTCGAGGTTAACCGGTTCAGCAATGGCTTGTTTATACTGAGTTTGATTAATATAACCCAACTGCAGCATACGACCCAGAATCCAGTTACGGCGTTCTAAGGCACGGGTAGGATTGACGACAGGATTGTATTTTGAGGGTGCTTTGGGAAGGCCGGCAATCATGGCCATTTGAGCAATACTGAGCTGATCCAGATTTTTGTTGTAGTAAATTTTTGCAGCTGCAGCAATCCCGTAGGCATTTTTACCCAAGAAGATTTTATTTACGTATAAGGTAAGAATTTCTTCTTTAGTCAGGTTCTGTTCAATCTTGCGTGCCAGAAAAATTTCAGTCAGTTTGCGTTTTAATGTACGTTCAGGGGTTAAATAATAGTTTTTTGCCACTTGCATGGTAATGGTGGAACCACCAGTTTGCACATTGGAGCCGGTGATGGTTTCACTCACCGCACGACCTAAACCTTTAAAACTGATGCCGCTATGTTCAAAGAACGATGAATCTTCTGCAGCAAGAAAAGCAGAGATAAAAGGTTTGGGAATCTGTTTGTATTCCACCGGGACAGATAACTTTCCGCCATACTCGGCAATCAGCTCATTATCTGCACTATATACTTGTAAAGGTTTTAATAATGGCGCCTTTTTTAAGGTGGTCATTTTAGGCAAGGATGGGGCAATATAGAGATACATACCATAAAATCCCATCGGAATTGAGACCAAAACTATAATTATGATCAAAAAAAATGGATGAACATGGCCCGAACAAGATAGCTTTTTCATAACAAGTAAGTTTTAATAAGAGCTAATGGCAAACTAATTGGCGGTCAGTATAGCCTTTACACATACAGATTGTTAGATGAGTTATTGTATCTGTATAAAATTATAGACCATCACTGATTAGTAAGTTACTTTTATTGGGGATAAAAAAATAATAGGAATTATATTGTGCTCAGGTTATATCGTAAGCCGAATAAGGGATTAATAGGAGTAGATATTAGTTCTACTTCTGTTAAATTGTTAGAACTTTCTGTTAAGAGCGGTAACAGGTATTGGGTAGAAAGCTATGCGCTGATTCCTTTGCCTGAAGGTAGTGTTGTTGAAAAAAATATTTTAAATCCCGAAGCAGTGGGTGATGCGCTAGAGCGAGCACTCAATCTTGCCAATACTCAATGTACAGCTGCAGCGCTCGCAGTCCCAACTTCACTGGTCATTACCAAAACCATTGAAATGGATGCGGATATGACGGATGACGAACGTGAAGTCCAGATTCGCATGGATGCCGAGCAATATATTCCCTTTCCTCTGGACGAAGCCAGTCTGGATTTTGAAGTATTACCGGATCGTTTAGCCAATCCGAATCGGGTGAATGTGCTTTTAGTTGCAACGCGTCTTGAAAATGTAGAAGCACGTGCTGAAGTGCTGGAACTGGCTAACCTGAAGCCAAAAATTGCCGATGTTGAAAGTTTTGCGCTAGAAAATGCCTATAAAGTATTTTCCGATACTTTACCAATAGGTGTGAATACGGTGGGTATTTTAGATATTGGTCATACCATGACGACCTTATCTGTCATGCAAAATAATAAAGTGATTTATACAAGAGAGCAGGTGTTTGGCGGTAAACAGCTGACTCAAGAAATTCAAAATCGTTATGGTCTGTCTTTTGAAGAAGCGGGTCGTGCCAAGAAAACCCGTTCATTGCCAGATGACTATGATGTTGAAGTCTTAGAGCCGTTCTTGGAAGCTGTAGTTCAGCAAGCAGCAAGATCACTGCAGTTCTTCTTCTCGTCTTCACAGTTCAATGAGATTGACCACATTTTATTGGCGGGGGGAAATGCGAATATTCCAGGACTCGCGAAATTACTACAACAAAAACTGGGTTATCGCGTCACGATTGCCAACCCATTTTTGCAAATGGGGTTTTCTCCACAAATCGATATTAAAAAAATAGAGAATGATGCTTCCTCGCTCATGGTGGCATGTGGTCTGGCATTGAGGAGTTTTGATTAATGGCAAGAATTAACTTGCTCCCTTGGCGTGATGAGCTGAGAGAGAAACGAAAAAAAGAATTTATAGCAATTTGTATTGGGGCGGCATTCATTGGCGCTTTGGCGGTTACATCCTCATGGTTTTACTATGACCATAAACTTGAAGACCAGGAACAGGCCAATCAGCTGATTACCAGCACCAATCAAAATCTTGATGTGCAATTAAAATCTCTGGAAGGTTTGGAAGCGCAGCGCAATGCTATTATTGAGCGTATGAAACTGATTCAAGGCTTGCAAGGGCAACGTCCGATTGCAGTACGTCTGATAGATGAACTGGTTCGTGTTGCGCCAGCTAATTTGTACATTACCAAATTTGTGCGTACAGGCGATAAATTCACCATTGAAGGCAGAGCTGAAAGTCCAAATACCGTGGCAGAATTTTTGCGTAATTTAGAAGCATCTGCCTGGTATCGCAACGCTTTCATGAATTCTTTTTTAGCGGTTGAAGAGCAAAAAGATAAAGCACCAAGTTCCGTGATTCCACGTATTGAAGAGGGTTATGGTTCATTTGTGGTGACTGCCGACCTGGATGAAATCGCTCAGCCTGCTGCACCGGAAGCACAACAACAAGCAGCATCCAATACAGCTAATTCAACCGTGGAGGCAGCCAAATGAGTCTCGATGAATTTGATGAATTAAATCCAAATGAAGCTGTAGTACGTAAAAAGAAAATGACGCTGGATAAGTTTCTTCAGCAGTTCAATACCTTAGATCCAAATAATTATGGTAGTTGGCCCTTATCTGTCAAAATCACCTGTTGGATTTTGATTGTTGTCATGATTGCTTTTCTCGGGTATTTTTTAACAATTAAAAGTAAATTGGATAATATTTCGAATGCTGCTGCTCAAGAGCAAAACCTGCTTAACGAGTTTCGTGAAAAAGATTCTAAACTTCGCAATTTGCAGTTATTGCAAGCACAGTTACAGGAAATGGAAGCGAATTTTAATCAGCAATTGGAACAATTGCCTAAAGAAACTGAAATTCCAGGACTGGTTGAAGATATCAATGTGACTGGTGTGAATTCTGGTTTGAAATTTAAAAATATCCGTTTAGAAAATGAAATAAAACAAGAGTTCTTTATTGAACAGCCAATTGCGATTGAGGCAACCGGTGATTATCATGCTTTTGGTTCTTTTGTAAGCGGGATTGCTGCACTGCCACGTATTGTGACTTTGCATGATTTTGAGATTACCGCCTCGGAAAATAAAGAGAAAAAATCTGATATTCCTCAAGTGAATTATAACGTTAAAGCAAAAACATACCGTTATATCGGTGCTGCGGATGCTCAAGCGACAGAAACGCAAGCTGCGAATGCAAATTCGACTGCTACGACTGGAGGGAAATAGTAATGAAAATGCAAAAAATCTCTCTAAGTTTGATGTTGGGCTTGTTGCTGGTCGGTTGTGATTCGCGTATTGATGCGGTGAATGAACAAATGGCCAATATTCGCAACCAACCGCCATTGCCGATTGAACCTGCACCGGTTTTTCCACCTGTACCGACATTTGATTATGCTGCACACCAGCTTAAAAGTCCTTTTCTACCGAGTTCACTGGCTGCTGAATTAAAAATTATGTCAGGAAAACGTGTCTATCCTAATTTATCACGTCAACTGCAACCTTTAGAAAGCTATGCAATTGAATCCTTGAATATGAAAGGAAGTATGCGTAGCCAGTCTGGACAGATCTTGGCATTGATTCAAACCCCGGATGGTGAAATTGAGCGGATACAGCGCGGCAGTTATATGGGCATGAATCATGGTCGTGTGGTCAATATCACGCCTACACAGATTGATCTCGTGGAAATTGTTCCAGATGGGCGAGAAGGATACGTGGAGCGTCCAAGAAGTCTAGTATTAATTGGACCGGCGCCTTAAGTTTAAAAGGAATAAAAATGAATAATAGGTTTAAAGATTTTATATTTGGGGATGGCAATACAATGAACCATTTGTTTCGTCAATTTTCTATGGGTGCCGTTGCGATCGCGATCATGCAGGTTGCAAATGCACAGGTGAGTATGACCAATATTGTACCGATGCAGATTGCAGGCCAAGGTACAGAAATTCGTGTCATGTTTAATGGTTTGCCGCCACAACCTCAGGCTTACCAGCTAGAGCAGCCTTCACGTTTAATTCTTGATTTTGATAAAGCCCAACAAAGTTTAAAACAAAATAGTATTCCCGTTGCAACGAAAGAGGCTACTTCAATCGATGTCAGTTCTGATGCCCAACGCTCACGTTTAACCGTGAATTTGGCTGAAGCGGGTGCCTTTACCACGCGTGTCGAAGGCAATACTTTTATTTTAAAAATTAATTCTACAGCTGCGAATACATTTGCCTCTCAGCAAGTGGTTGCTCAAAAAACTGCGCAAGGTATTTCTAATATTGGTTTCCAGCGCGGCAGTCAGGGTGAAGGTCAAATCGTTGTGGATTTATTGGGGAGTAATACTCCGGTAGATGTACAGCAACAGGGCAGTAAAGTCGTAGTGCGCACTTTGGGTAATAAAGTTCCTGCACACTTGGCGCGTCGTTTAAATGTCAATGATTTCGCAACTCCAGTATCTACGGTCGATGCTACCAATAATGGTGGCAATGGCGTGATTACCATTCAAACTTCTGGCAGTTATGAATATATGGCTTATCAGACGGATAACAAACTGACTATCAGCTTAAAACGTCCTGAAGATAAAAACCCATTAAAACCTAAGGCAGCCAATGCTTATACAGGTAAAAAGATTTCATTAGATTTCCAAGACATTGAAGTACGTCGTGTCCTTCAGTTGCTGGCTGACTTCACTGGTATCAATATGGTGACTGCCGATAGTGTACAAGGCAATATTACCCTGCGTTTAAAAGATGTACCATGGGATCAGGCCTTAGATATTATTTTAAAAACCAAAAATCTGGATAAGCGCCGTAACGGAAATGTCATCTGGATTGCGCCGGTATCGGAATTGATTAAGGCGGAAGAGGAACAGGCGAAGGCGATAGAGCAAAGTGTAAAATTGGCGCCAATACAGACCGAGTATATGCAACTTAGCTATGCAAAGGTTGCTGATATTGAAAAACTGATTACCCAAACTAAATCTTCAAATAATTCTAATTCTAATTCTAATTCTAATTCTGGCAATGGTAATGGTAATAACAATTCTAGTGAAAGTTTATTAAGCTCACGTGGAACTATATCCTCTGATGCACGTACCAATACACTGATTATTAATGATACTGCACAGAATATAGATAAAGTGCGGAAAATGGTGGACTTACTCGATATTCCTGTCAAGCAAGTGATGGTTGAAGCCCGTATTGTTCGTGCTTCCACAGAATTTAGTAAAGAAATGGGCGTGAAGTGGGGTATATTGTCACAAGGCATTAATCAAAATAATGACCTGTTGGTCGGCGGTAGTGATACAACTTTATGGGATTTAAAAACACCGGATGATGATGGTAAATATACGATTCAACGTCCAAACAATCTAAATGTAGATTTAGGAGTCACTACTGCAGGGGCAAGTCGTATAGCATTTGGTTTAATTAGCCTTTCAGATTTTATGCTGGATTTGGAACTTTCTGCATTGCAAGCTGATGGTTATGGTGAAGTGATTTCTACTCCTAAAGTGTTAACAGGTGATAAACAAAAAGCGAAAGTGGCTTCTGGACAACAAATCCCATATCAATCAACTGGAAAGGATGGTCAAGCAACAACAGAGTTTAAGGATGCTTTGTTAAGTTTGGAAGTTACTCCAAGTATTACGCCAGATGGCAAAATACATATGAATTTGGATATCAATAGTGATTCAGCAGGTCAAATCACCCCTGATGGTAATATTGCTATTAATAAAAATTTTATTAACACAAATGTATTAGTCAATAATGGAGAAACTGTAGTCCTAGGGGGAATTTTTGAACAGGAGTCCAGTAATAAGCAAGCCAAAGTACCATTCTTGGGTGATATTCCTTACGTAGGCCGTTTATTCCGTAAAGATGTGAAGTCGGATAACAAGCGAGAGCTATTGATTTTTGTTACACCACGAATTGTTAATGACAGTGTTTCAAGAAATCATTAATATATTTTAAATTTAGCAAAATAAATAGGTGACTCCTTGCCAAGCAATGAGTTTGAAACCCTGCCAAATGTCTATTTGGTAGGGCCAATGGGGGCTGGGAAAACAACTGTTGGTCGTCATTTAGCGGAACTGTTGGGACGAGAGTTTCTTGATAGTGATCAGGAAATTGAGCGTAAAACAGGTGCGACAATTCCTTGGATTTTTGAAAAAGAAGGTGAAAAGGGATTTCGTAACCGTGAAACAATGGTGATTGATGAACTTACTGCTCGTCCACACCTGGTTGTTGCAACCGGTGGCGGAGCAGTGACCCAGTCACCGAATCGCGAATTTTTAAAACAACGCGGAATTGTTGTTTACCTCTATACTCCTGTCGAAATCCAATTACAGCGCACTTATCGGGATAAGAACCGTCCTTTACTGCAAGTTGAAAATCCTGAACAAAAGTTACGTGATTTATTAGCAATTCGTGATCCTTTGTATCGTGAAATTGCAGATTATATTATTGAGACAAATCAGGGTGCTGCTCGAGATTTGGCGCAAAAAATCTTACAAATGATTGTTTCTGAAGAAACAAAACTAGTCTAATTAACGGTTTTAATTTCATGCAAGCTTTACATGTTGAACTCGGTGATCGCCGTTATCCTATCTTTATTGGCAGTGATTTGGATCCTCAATCATTGCTTGAGCCGTATATTCGCGGAAAACAGGTCATGCTGGTCACCAATACCACGGTCGCACCTTTGTATCTGGAACATTATGTGACTGCAATCGAGCATTTGGGAAAAACAGTCGCAACATGTATTTTGCCTGATGGTGAGCAATATAAAAATATTGAACACCTGAACCTGATTTTTGATGCCTTATTGGAAGCGGGTTTTAACCGTGATGCCACAGTGCTTGCTCTGGGCGGTGGAGTGATTGGGGATATGGCAGGCTTTGCATCTGCTTGTTTCCAGCGCGGCGTTTATTTTATTCAGGTGCCTACAACTCTGCTATCGCAAGTGGATTCCAGTGTAGGCGGGAAAACCGGGATTAATCATCCACTCGGTAAAAACATGATCGGGGCTTTTCAGCAACCTCAGGTCGTGCTTGCTGATATGTCGCAGCTGTCGACCTTACCCGACCGTGAATTATCTGCCGGTCTGGCAGAAGTAATTAAATATGCCTTGCTGGGAGACCGTGATTTCCTGGTCTGGCTTGAACAAAATATGGATGGTCTGGTCGCGCGAGATGCGCAATTGCTGGCTGAAGCTGTTTATCGTTCCTGTGCCCATAAAGCACGCATTGTGGCGAATGATGAAAAAGAACAGGGTGAACGTGCCTTATTGAATTTAGGTCATACTTTTGGTCATGCAATTGAATCCTACCTGGGTTATGGGGTCTGGCTGCATGGCGAAGCTGTGGCTACCGGTATGGTGATGGCGGCTGATTTGTCACAACGTATGGGCTGGATTTCACTGGAAGATCTGGAACGTACAAAAAAAATCATTCAACGTGCACATTTGCCAGTAAAATACCCAGCTATTCCACTGCAAGAATTTCTTGGCTATATGGCACATGATAAAAAAGTGCTGAATGGACAATTACGTCTGGTCCTGATGAAATCGCTCGGGCAGGCTGTGATCAGCAAAGAATTTGATGTGGAATTGATGAAACAGGCGATTTTAGCGAATCAAGAAAAGGCATAAATCATGGCAACCTTCCGGACACAATGGCAACGTATTCAAAACTATATCTGGCTGGTGTGTGGGATGGTGTGCCTGTTTGCAGCACTGATCTTTTGGGCGATTACCGACAGTGATGCTTTGGTTGAGGTAGAAAAGTCTGCGGAAACTGAATCTGAACTGCAAATTCAACCGGAAAAGGTTGCTGCGACCAGCCTGCTGGGTGCACTTCAGGAAGAGGTGCGCCCTTTGCAAATGACTACACGGGTGGTGACCACAGGAAGTTATGAGCCAGAATTTTGTGGTAGCAAATTTATTAATGATAATAAAAATGCAAGTACCATCGAATTGTTTCGCACAACTAAAGATGATGTGATTCGAAGCTTTCTGAAAAAACAGGCGAATCGCAACAACTTTTTTTATATTCGTTTGAGTGGTGAGAACCAGATTGAACAATATGTACTTCTTTATGGTATCTATCGAAATAAAGACGAAGCTCAACGTGTATTAGAACAATTACCGCTACAATTTCCCAAGACTGTTCAGCCCAAAGTACAGGATATTGAAAATTATGTTTCTTTAGTCAATGACATGGGCGCAGATGAAATGGGCAGCAATCATAAGTTGTATGCAGTCAATCTCAAATCAGTCCCTTTGCCAAAAGTGGATGAAAGTTTGCTGGTTTTGCCGAAGCCTAAGCCGGCTGCAGCTGAGACTGATCCTAAAAATGCAACCACGACCACCACAGTAACCCGGCGTGATGAACAGGGTAATGTTGTGGATATCCAGCAGTCACATTCAGGTGCGGATATTGCACCGAAACAAGGCGGAAACAAGATTTCGGAAAAAGAAATTAATGACCCATTTAATTAAAAATATAGTTCTAAAATAGAGCAATTTGAGTTATAAAATTATTTATATGCACAAATATAGTGCGAAATATGTTTCTTGAAAATTAATCTAAAGTTAATGAAATTTTAATATTTCTATATTTAAAACATTTAGCACTCTAATTTTTAAATTGGCATATTTTTTGCTTTATTGGTGCATGAATTGAGTTAATGTCCCTGTTTTGGCGCGAAAAGATTCAATGAGTGTGCGAAATTGTCAAATTTACCTGCTTTAAAAGAGTGCGTAAACGAAGCAAAACATTTTTTGCAATTCATCCATGTACAAAGATCAAAATCAGACTATCTTAGACAGGATGAAGAAGTTTTGCTCAACATTGATCTTGATGTGAGTGAATTGGACTAAATCGCAAAGAAGTTATTTGATTGTTAGATGCCCGTTTTGGGCCATGTTGAAAGAAGGGTACGCTATGCACATGCCATCGCCTAATACTGTAGCTCCCGCTCAAGGTTTATACCAACCGGATGAGTTTAAAGATAACTGTGGTTTCGGTTTAATCGCCCATATGCAGGGTGATGCAAGCCATGATCTCGTTAAAACCGCTATGCACAGCCTTAGCTGCATGACCCACCGTGGTGGTATTGCCGCAGATGGTAAGACAGGGGATGGCTGTGGCCTGCTTTTGGCAATGCCGAAAAAATTCTTCCGTGAAGAAGCCAAAAAACTCAGTGATATCACTTTAAGTGAAATTTTTGCTGTCGGTACGGTATTTTTAAATCTAGATCCGGCGATTGCTGCACATTCTAAACAAGTGCTGGCTAAAGAGATTGAATCTGAAGGCCTTACAGTTTTAGCCTGGCGTGTTATCCCAACCAATAATGATGCGCTTGGTGAAATTGCAATGCAGTCTTTACCTGCATTCGAACAGATTATTGTCAATTGCCCGATGGGTGTGACTGAAGTTGAGTTTAACCGTAAATTGTTCCTGGCACGCCGTCGTGCAGAACAGCAGTTAAGCAATGATCCATCATTCTACGTGACGACTTTGTGTTCTACAGTGATTAGCTATAAAGGCTTGATGATGCCTGAAGCGATTGCTGATTTTTACACTGATTTAGCAGATGAACGTCTGGAATCCCATATTGTAGTATTCCATCAACGCTTCTCGACCAACACATTACCGCGTTGGCCTTTGGCACAGCCGTTCCGTTATCTTGCGCATAATGGTGAAATCAACACCATTACCGCAAACCGTAACTGGGCTATGGCACGTACACCAAAATTCGAAAACCCGTTATTGCCAGGTTTAACCGATCTTAACCCGATTGTGAACCGTACCGGTTCAGACTCTTCAAGCCTGGATAACATGCTTGAGATTCTTGTCGGTGGTGGTATGGACTTGTTCCGTGCACTGCGTATGCTGGTTCCACCAGCTTGGCAAAATGTTGAAACTTTAGATGCTGACCTGCGTGCATTCTATGAATTCAACTCTAAGCATATGGAAGCTTGGGATGGTCCCGCTGGCTTGGTTATCCAGGATGGTCGTCATGCCATCTGTATGCTGGATCGTAATGGTTTACGTCCGGCACGTTGGGTCATTACTAAAAATGGTTACATTACCCTTGCATCAGAAATTGGTGTGTGGGGCTATGAACCTGAAGATGTGATTTCTAAAGGTCGTGTAGGACCGGGCCAGATTTTGGTGATTGATACCTTCACTGGCAAATTGCTGGATACCAAAGATGTCAGCAATCATTTGAAAAAAATGCGTCCTTACCGTGAATGGTTGCGTGAAAATTCTGTACGTGTACAAGGTAGCCCAGAACTTGAAGAATATTTATGTGATCAAGGCTTAAAAGGCGACGAGCTAAAAGCTTCACAAAAAATGTTCCTAGTGACTTTTGAAGAGCGTGACCAGTTGCTTCGTCCAATCGCAGAAAGCGGTCAGGAAGCTGTGGGTTCAATGGGTGATGATACGCCAATGGCGGTGTTATCTCGCCAGGTGCGCCATGTATCAGATTACTTCCGTCAGCAATTTGCGCAGGTGACCAACCCGCCAATCGATCCACTGCGTGAATCGATTGTGATGTCGCTGGAGACCTGTTTTGGTCGTGAACAAAATGTATTCGAGCAAAGCCCTGAGCATGCTGATCGTCTGATTGTCTCAAGTCCTGTGCTGTCAAATTCCAAAATGCATCAAATTCGTACCCTTGGGCGTCCAGGTTATGAAATTGCTGACATTGATTTGAACTATGCAGAAACTGAAGGTTTGGAAGCTGCCATCACACGTATTTGTGAAGAGGCTGCTCAAGCCATTCGTGATGGTAAAACTTTATTGGTGCTTTCAGACAAGAAAATCCGTCAAGGTTTCTTGCCAGCCAATGCGCTCATGGCAACAGGTGCGGTGCATCACCATCTGATCAATGTCGGCCTGCGTACCGATGCCAATATTATCGTTGAAACCGGTCTGGCGCGTGATCCGCATCAATTTGCAGTCATCTTGGGCTTTGGTGCAACTGCAATCTACCCTTACCTGGCTTATGACGTCATCAATGACCTGATTGCCAAAGGTGAATTGTTGGGTGACCCGATTCATGCACAGGCGAACTTCCGTAAAGGGATTGAGAAAGGTTTGTTGAAAGTCCTGTCTAAAATGGGTATTTCGACTGTTGCCTCTTACCGTGGTGGCCAGTTATTTGAGGCCGTTGGTCTATCTGAAGAAGTGGTCAATAAATGCTTCACAGGTGTACCAAGCCGTATTAAGGGTGCAACCTTTGCCGATCTTGAAAATGACCTGAAAAAATTGGCTGATACTGCGTGGAAATCGCGTAAGCCAATTGATCAGGGGGGTATGCTGAAATTCGTATTCGACAAGGAATATCATGCCTTTAACCCGGATGTGATCAATGCCCTGCATAAATCGGTTCGTTCAGGTGAATACGCTGATTTTAAAGAATATGCTGAATTGGTGAACAACCGTCCGGTTGCAACCATTCGTGACTTGTTGAAACTTAAAACTGATAATTCAATTCCACTGGATCAAGTGGAATCTGTAGAAGATATTCTGCCGCGTTTCGACTCTGCCGGGATGTCTTTAGGTGCCTTGTCTCCTGAAGCGCACGAAGCGATTGCGATTGCCATGAATACCATTGGTGGTCGTTCCAACTCTGGTGAGGGCGGTGAAGATCCAGCGCGTTATGGCACCATCCGTAACTCGAAAATTAAACAGATTGCTTCAGGCCGTTTTGGTGTGACGCCTGCTTATCTGACTTCTGCAGAAGTATTGCAAATTAAAGTGGCGCAAGGTGCAAAACCGGGTGAAGGCGGTCAGTTACCGGGTGGTAAAGTGAATGGCTTGATTGCACGTTTACGTTACTCTGTACCGGGTGTAACCCTGATTTCACCTCCACCGCACCATGACATCTACTCGATTGAAGATTTGTCACAGTTGATCTTTGACTTGAAACAGGTCAACCCGCAAGCGATGGTGTCTGTGAAACTGGTCTCTGAACCGGGTGTAGGAACCATTGCTGCTGGTGTTGCGAAAGCTTATGCCGATTTCATTACCATTTCCGGCTATGACGGCGGTACAGCGGCTTCTCCATTATCTTCAATTCACCATGCTGGTTCGCCATGGGAATTGGGTCTAAGCGAGGCACATCAAGCACTCCGTGTGAATGATCTACGTGGCAAAGTCCGTGTACAAACCGATGGTGGTTTGAAAACAGGTTTGGATGTGGTGAAAGCGGCAATTTTAGGTGCAGAAAGCTTCGGTTTTGGTTCAACACCAATGATCGCGCTTGGTTGTAAATACCTGCGTATTTGTCACTTGAACAACTGTGCGACCGGTGTGGCAACTCAGCAGGATCATTTACGTCAGGAACACTACATTGGTGAGCCTGAAATGTTGATCAACTTCTTCCACTTTATTGCGGAAGAAACCCGTGAATGGCTGGCAGCGCTAGGTGTTGCAAGCTTGAAAGACTTGATTGGCCGTACTGATTTGCTGGAAATGTTGCCGGGTGAAACTGAAAAACATGCTCATCTGGACTTAAGTGCATTGCTTGAATCCCATCCTGCAGCGGAAGGCAAGGCGCAATATTGCCAGGTTCAAGGCAATGCACCATTTGACAAAGGTGTTCTGGCTGAGAAGATGGTGGCAGAAATGTTGCCAGCGATTGAAGCAGGTGTCAGCGGTGAATATAGCTTCACGATTGGTAACTGTGACCGTTCAATCGGTGCGCGTATCTCTGGTGAAATTGCACGCCGCTATGGCAACCTCAGCATGGAAGCGCATCCTGTTAAAGTCAATCTGACCGGTACTGCGGGTCAGTCTTTAGGTGTATGGAATGCTGGTGGTTTACATATTAAACTTGAAGGTGATGCCAACGATTACGTGGGTAAAGGTATGGCGGGTGGTCGCGTGTCCATCTTCCCACCTAAAGGTTCACCGTTCCAGACTCAGGAAACAGCAATCATTGGTAACACCTGCTTATATGGCGCGACTGGTGGTAAACTGTTTGCTGCAGGTACAGCGGGTGAGCGTTTCGCAGTACGTAACTCAGGTGCCTTTGCTGTGATTGAAGGTGCTGGCGACCACTGCTGTGAATATATGACTGGCGGTATTGTGACTGTACTGGGTAAAGTGGGTCACAACTTCGGTGCAGGTATGACCGGTGGTTTTGCTTATGTACTTGATTTGGATAATGACTTCGTTGACCATTACAACCATGAGTTAATTGAGCTCAACCGTATTTCTACAGAGGTGATGGAAGAACATCAAGAATTCTTGCTTCGCATTCTGGATGAACATATTGCCGAGACAGGTAGTGCTTGGGCGTACAAGATCCGCAATGAGTTTGATTATTACAGCCGTAAATTCTGGCTTGTAAAACCAAAAGCTGCTAATTTGCAAACGCTTTTGAAAACAACCAAAGCTGATCCACAATAATTCCACTACTTGCAGATATATAGGCAGGTGTAGCAGCTAATAAAACCGGCTACACCTACCCACGGAGAGAGACATGGCAGAGCGCCTAAACAATGACTTTCAATTCCTGGATGTCCCACGCCAAGAGCCAGAGAAAAAAGATCTAACTGTCCGCAAAGCAGAGTTTGTGGAAATTTATAAACCGTTTACAGCGGAAATTGCGGCCAACCAGACGCATCGCTGTTTAGGTTGTGGTAACCCTTATTGTGAATGGAAATGTCCGGTACATAACTACATTCCAAACTGGTTAAAGTTAATTGCTGAAGGTCGTATTTTCCAGGCAGCTGAATTGTGCCATCAAACCAATACCCTGCCGGAAGTGTGTGGTCGTGTTTGTCCGCAAGACCGTTTGTGTGAAGGGGCTTGTACCTTGAACGACGGTTTTGGTGCAGTGACCATTGGTAATGCAGAAAAATACATTAACGATACCGCTTTTGCTCTGGGCTGGCGTCCAGACATGTCACACGTGAAGTGGACAGACAAAAAAGTTGCCATCATCGGTGCGGGTCCTGCTGGTCTAGGTTGTGCGGACATTCTGGTACGTAACGGTGTTAAACCGGTGGTATTCGATAAACGTCCTGAAATTGGCGGTTTGCTGACGTTCGGTATTCCAGAGTTCAAGATGGAAAAAGACGTGATGAAACGTCGCCGTGAAATTTTCACCGGCATGGGCGTTGAATTCCGTCTCAATACTGAAATTGGTACTGATGTTACGATTGATCAGCTGCTTGCAGACTATGATGCCGTGTTTATGGGTATGGGAACATACACGTATATGAAAGGCGGTTTTGCCGGTGAAGATCTGGATGGTGTTTATGATGCACTGGATTTCCTGATTGCCAACGTTAACCGTTGCCAGGGCTGGGAAAAAAATCCTGCTGAATACATCAGTGTAGAAGGCCAAAAAGTGATTGTACTTGGCGGTGGTGATACAGCGATGGATTGTAACCGTACTTCTATCCGTCAAGGTGCTGAATCAGTGATTTGTGCTTACCGCCGTGATGAAGAAAATATGCCAGGTTCTCGCCGTGAAGTGAAAAATGCACGCGAAGAAGGTGTGGAATTCCAGTTTAATCGTCAGCCAATCGAAATTGTTGGTGAAAACGGCAAAGTGACAGGCGTTAAGTTTGTAACTACACAATTGGGTGAGCCAGACAGCCGTGGTCGTCGTAGCCCTGAGCCTGTACCGGGTTCTGAGGAAATCTTGCCTGCTGACGCAGTTCTTTTAGCATTCGGTTTCCGTACCAGTCCTGCTGATTGGTTTAATGATGTGGAAATTAATCTGGATGGTTCAGGCCGTGTAGTTGCGCCAGAACAGCAAGAGTTTAAATTCCAGACTTCAAATCCGAAAATCTTTGCTGGCGGTGATATGGTGCGTGGTTCCGACCTGGTGGTGACTGCAATCTGGGAAGGTCGTCAGGCTGCTGAAGGTATCCTTGATTATCTGGATGTTTAATTAGAGATTAAACATGAATAAAAAAACCCGCTTCGGCGGGTTTTTTATTGCCATGACGCATTGCCTGAAATGATAAGATTCATTTATATAAATTAACATTCTTGCTTTAAGGAAAAGTACGTTTTTCAGAGCATGAGTTTTATTGAAGGAGAAAGATATTGCGTGAGTAGCTTCCCACGTCATCTTGCACTTTGTTTAAAGTAATGAGATTGAAGTGTTAAAAAGATAATCTGCTACAGCTTCTTGTTTTTTACTTTTGGTATAAAAAGCTATATATTAAGGCACTAATTTTCCTTAGAATTACTTCACAATTTTCTTAAAATTTCCTATAGTAATAAGGCTAAAAAATGAAAAATATTTTTATTCTTGTCAGCAGTTTAAGTTTAATGGCATGTTCTTCTTTGCCAGCTCCATCAGGTTCAAAAAACTTATCTCAACAGACCCCTTCTTATGCTTCAGCTAATACTGTAAAAGTGGCTTCGATTGATGGTAGCTATACTGGGGAGATTAGAGGAGACTATAAAAACTCGAAGTTTGCAAACTTGAAGATTGGCATGTCTAAACGCCAAGTCGAAGATATGGTTGGCATGCCATCAGATCAAAAAAACTACCAAACAGGTAAGGCTTGGATTCCAGTTGCAGGCCTGTTTTCTCAAGATCAGTATCGTTTAGAAACGTATTATAAGAATGCAGGCCGTTTAGTATATGCTAAGAATGGCACTAAACTTTACCGTATTGAAGTAGATAAAACGGAAGACGGTTATCAATAATTGTTAATTATTGCATTACGGGCATTCGTGTCTCATCAAAGGGATCTTCATTGATCAGCTTAGTGCCAAGAATGTTAAGAAATAATCCGGTGCCAGATTGGGTATCGGATTTTTTGCATCTCAGCCTGATATTTTTGGTTCTAGAGGATTGAGCAGCTCAGTTATGCTGTGAGGGGTGGAATAATGCAGATGATTCCGTCGCTTGTTTTTTTGTCTAATAGTATTCACCATAAATACTATCATGCCTATGAACATTATCTCCGATTTAATGAACGATGGTGTTTGATGTTCAACTGGACAAAAAATTCATTAAAAAACTACATAAGCTTTAGAAAATACCGATAGAATGAAAAAATATTTAAACAAATATAAATAAATAATAGAGGAATATTTCAATGAATCTTATGAAGAAAACGTTTGTTATTTTGGCGCTAAGCAGTACTTTGACCCTATCAGGCTGTGGTTATAATACTTTACAGGTGAAGGATGAAGCGGTTACGGCTTCCTGGGCAGAAGTGCAAAACCAGTATCAACGCCGTGCAGATTTGGTGCCCAATCTGGTCAATGTGGTAAAAGGGTATGCCAAGCATGAAGAGCAGGTATTGACTGAAGTCACTCAGGCACGTGCTAACGTGGCAGGTTTAAAAGTGGATAAGCAAGTGCTGGAAGATCCGGCCTTATTCCAGAAATATCAGCAAGCTCAGGCACAGATGACCAGTGCATTATCACGCTTAATTGCAGTTTCAGAAAATTATCCTGACTTAAAGGCGAACGAGCAGTTCCGTGATTTACAGGTGCAACTGGAGGGGACGGAAAATCGCATTGCAGTGGCACGTAACCGTTATATTGCCTCAGTTCAGGATTTTAATGCCTATTCACGCCAGTTCCCGCAAGTGATGACGGCGAAAGTCATCGGTATGAATCCGAAACCGAATTTCAGTGCCGAACAGGGTGCACAAACAGCGCCTAAGGTTTCATTTGATTAATTGGGTAGCTGCATAAAAAAGGATGCGCTGATGTCTGCTCCAGAAAATAAAAGTACTCTTGCACTAATTTTGCAGTTGTTGATTTTATGCTGCGCCATGCTATCCAGTTCATTTGCCTTAAGTGAGGTGGCAACAGCAACGGATCATGAAGATGCAGTGATTGCAGGAAAAGTGATTCAGGAGCAACAACAAGCCCATCAAGTTCAGCAAAAACCTTCATTACAGACACCCGTTCAGCAGCCGAAAATTGCTAATGATATGGCGGAAGATGAGGCTATCCGCGGACTGCCGACTTTAAATGAGCCGGTTGTGGATCAGGCTAATTTACTTAGTGCGGGTGAAAAACAGGAGATTAGTCAACGAATTCTCAAGCTGCATGAACAGGGCAAGGCTCAAATTGGTGTGGTGATTGTTCCAACGACAGGACAGGAAGATATTTTTGATTTCGCCATGCGGGTGGCTGAGAAGTGGCAACTTGGATCTGCAAAACAGGATAATGGTCTACTCATGGCGATTGCGGTGAATGACCGACGTATCCAGATTTTAACTGGCTATGGTCTGGAAGGTGTACTGCCTGATATTGTCGTAAGCCGAATCATTCGTAATCAAATCACACCTTATTTTAAACAGGCTCAATATGTACAAGGTATTGATGCTGGTTTGGCTGAAATAGAACGGATTTTAAATATGAATCCTGAAGTTGCCGCGAATGCAGCACAGGAGCTGAAAGAACGGCAAGAAAAGGCCTTGCATGAACAACAGGCGAAAGAAAAAACCTTGAGTACAGCCTTGTTTATTTTAATCGCAGGAATTATTGGTTCATTCATTGTAGGCAAACCTTTAAGTGCCTCTACAGCAGCCGTCGCAGGTACGGTGGCTGGATTGGTCAATGGGGCTGGCTTGGTTACCAGTTTATTGATTGGCGGCGGGATTTTCTTTTTACTCATTACTGCAATTGCACAAACCATTTTTCAGCTGGTACTCTCATCTGCTGGTCGTGGAGGGGGTAGAGGAGGAGGTGGCTTCGGTGGTGGTGGATTTAGTGGCGGCGGTGGCGGCTTTGGTGGAGGAGGAGCATCAGGATCATGGTAACAACAACAGATACGACAGAGATTGTCACACAAGCTAAAATAGAAGTAGTGAATCAGCCCAGTTTTAAGCGTTGGTTAAAGCATTTTTTATATATGCCGGCAACCAAAAGATACTTTTCCAAGCAGGATCAGGTGGCGATTTCTCAGGCAGTCGCCGAGGCCGAGCATGATCATGTCGGCGAAATCCAGGTGGTGATAGAAGGACATCTTCCTGTAAAGCAGGTGTATTTCCAAAATACCCGCATGCGTGCTCGCCAATTGTTTGCAGAACTTGGAGTTTGGGATACTGAATATAATAGTGGTGTACTGCTGTATATCAATTTATGTGAACGTAAAGTTGAAATTGTGATTGATCGGGGGATTCAGCAAGCAACCGAACAAGCTATTTGGGATGAAATTTGCCAAAATATCATTGCCCAGTTGGCTCAGAAGCAGTTTAGGTTGGCGGTAGTAACAGGTGTAATGAACATTGGGAAAGTACTGAACCGGTTTTATACACACTCTGTCCAAAAACAGAATAATGAGTTGGGGGATGAGCCGATTATTTTGCGTTAGAAAATAGGTGGATTAGTGACATAAATTGTCAGTTTTTTACTAAAAAAAACATTAAAACTACGTTGTAACAATTTTATTTTTTTAAAGTGCTGTTTTTTCTGTCAATTTTATTATAATCGTTCTTGGCACATTTAGTGCTATATATAAAATAAGCTACTTTAGCTTTACAAAGCTTATAAATAAACAAAAACATTTGTGGAGAATGTTATGAAATCTATGCAAAAGGGTTTTACTCTTATTGAATTAATGATCGTTGTGGCGATTATTGGTATTTTGGCTGCAATTGCGATTCCTGCTTACCAAGACTATACGCGTAAAGCGGGTGATAAAGCATGTTTAGGCGAAGCGAAAGGTGTAGCTAATTCAATGTTAATCTCTTTTTCTGAGCAGACAGCAATGGTTGCTCCAACATGGAAAGCATGTGATTCTACTACTTTAGCTGGTGCTTCACAGCCTGCTGTGGGTACTCCTGCAGCTGCACCTGACTTTAACATTACGGCTAAAAAGCCAGGTACTGGTGTAGTGACATGTGGTCCAACAAGTTCTTGTTCACTGCCATAATTTTTGATTTCAAAATACCCTGCATTGCAGGGTATTTTTATTTGTGGATATATGAAAATGTATACTAAAAATAAATTCTTCTTATGGCATCTTAGTGCTTCTATTTTAATTGGGTTATTGAGTGCATATATAGTATTTTTTATTTGGTATCCTGCACCTTTGGCTAAAGCAATCGGTGTGACTCATCTATTTGGGTTGTTACTGATTATTGATGTGATTTTGGGTCCTTTACTTGGCTGGATTGTCTATAAAGAGAGCAAGAAAACGCTGCGTTTTGACCTAAGCATTATTATATTGGTACAAATTATAGCCTATAGTTATGGAATGTACAGTGTTGCACAAGGAAGACCTCTTTGGATTGTTTATAGTCAATACCATTTTGATGTCGTTCAGAGCAAACAAATTGATGAATTGGATAGAGCTAAAGCAGCGCAACAATATCGGGAACGATCTTTATTAGGTGTTCAGTATGTTGCCTTAAAAGATGATGAATCGTATAAAAAAAATGATGTAGACTACCAGCGAAGAGGATGGACTAGCTATCCTGCGAATTATACTAAACTTTCTCTGGTTCAGTTGCGTATGGCAAAAATGGCATTTGATTTAAAATACTTGAATCAAACTAATGATCCTCAACAAGTTGCCAAAGTACTTAAGCAACATCCATCGGCAGATGGTTGGTTTCCTTTAAAAGCACCGATGAGTGATATGGTGGTGCTTGTGGATAAAACTAAGGGTGAGGTGGTTGAAATTGCTAATTTAAAACCATTGCGCTAATAGCAAAGACTTAGAGGGCTAATTTTAGTTTTTTTGTGAGGCATGTTGTCTCAAGTAACAATATTTGATTGGCATTTGTTACTTTCATTTTTTAACTACGCTCTCTTTTATTTTGTGTATCATATTTGAAATTTTACTCTAACTGATTTTTTAATGAAATTTATCTTGATGCTATTTGCATCTATCTTGGTTTCCCTCGCCTGGCTCTTGCCTATCCATTACCGCCCTTGGGTTACCTATACAGGTGAAATTTTTGCTTTTTTATCTCTTTTTACTCTAGCTGCAATCTATTTAAAAGACAAAATTAAATTGCCAGTCATCAGTTTACCGCTATTGATTCTCGCAGTCATTCCCCTAGTTCAGTATGGGGCTGGTGAGCTCTTTTTCTTTGACAAAGCCCTTATTTGTACATTGTTTGTGCTTGGATTCTGGCTGAGCATGGTGGTTGGCTATAACTTATCGAGTGAGAAAGCAGACCGGACTAGCATTTTTAACGGACTCAGCTATGTGTTTCTCATGGCTGGAACAGCGACGGGTGTGATTGCCATTTGTCAGTGGCTCACCCTGGATGCTTATATTCCCGGAATGGTGGATATGCAACGTGCTGTGCGTCCTTATGCCAATTTTGCCCAGCCAAATAATATGGCTACTTTTTTACTCATGTCTCTTTTGGCCTGTTTATATTTATATGAAACCAAAAAAGTTCAGACCAAATGGTTAGTTCCTACAGCATTCATTATGTTGATGAGTGTGGCATTAAGCCAATCCCGAACCTCTTGGGTGGCTTGTGTCTTTATTCTGGTTTATCTAGCTTATCAGCAATTTAAAGGCTATATCCATATTAAAAGGCATTACCTGGCGGCATGGTTGGCTGTATTTATAGCATTCGTCCTAGTATTGCCCGTCATTGGGAACTATTTAACGCAATTATTGGATATACAGGTTAAAGCTGTTGATGTCGCCAGACGTGCAACAGGAGATATGTCGCGTTTAGCCATTTGGCAGCAAATGCTGCATGCCATTGCTGACCGTCCATGGTTTGGCTATGGCTGGAACCAAACCAGTGTTGCGTATACTTTGGTTAGTGATCATTTTCAGGGGCCAGTATGGATTCGTAGCGCACATAACTTTATTCTCGATTTTATCTTGTGGAACGGTCTCATTATCGGACTTCCTTTTCTGGCCTACTTTGGTTATTGGGGTTATAAGCTAAATAAGCAGGTCAATTCAGTTGAATCCGTGATCGGGATTTTAATGGTAGGTGCAGTATTGATTCACTCCATGCTGGAATTTCCACAGTACTATGCGTATTTCCTGCTTCCGGTGGGTTTTATTATTGGGCTGGTTCAGTCGCAACAGGTTGATACCAAAATCCTGACTCTTTCACCCAATTATATGCGGGTTGCTTACGGGTTATTTTTCTTACTACTGATTCTAATCGTGCGAGATTATGCGGTTATGGTCCCTAAGCTCAATCAAACGCTACGCTATGAAAAAACACCGGAAAAAATTACCAATCAAGATCAAGTTTATTTGCTGGAAGAATTTAACCGGCGTATAGACTGGATTCGTATGAATCCCTATACCAAGGTGAGTGCACAACAGCTTGAGGAAATTAGGGAAATGGTGTTGAACTATCCGACCACCTATGATTTATACAAGTATGCCAAGATCCTGGCTTTTAATGGCTATGAACAGGAAGCCAAGCATCAGCTCTGGTTGTTAAAAAAATTACGTAAAGTCGATATAGATTACGCATCATTGGCCCAGCCTGTTGCCAAGAAGTAAAATTTAAAAAAGCGAATCTTATAAATAAAAACAGCCAGTCAATTGACTGGCTGTTTTTAAATTAAATCTGGCTTTGAATATAGTTTTCGATACCCACTTTCTCAACCAGATCAAGCTGGGTGGTGGTCCAATCTAGGTATTCTTCTTCTTTTTCCAGGATTTCCTGAACCAGATCGCGAGTTACATAATCCATTTCCTGTTCAGCCAGGCTGACCGCTTTTTGCAGGGCCTCAATATTTTCATTGACTTTACGTACATCGCAATTCAGTACTTCCACAGTATGCTGACCGATGTACAACTTGCCTAAATTTTGTAAGTTAGGCAGGCCTTCAAGAAATAAGATACGTTCAATAATTTTATCCGCATCTTTCATTTGCTGAATCGATTCTTTGTATTCTGCCGAACCCAGCTTTTCAATTCCCCAGTCATTAAACATGCGCGAGTGCAGGAAATACTGGTTAATGGCCGTCAACTGGTGATAAAGCACCTGATTTAACTGGTTAATGACATCACGATTGCCTTTCATTGTAAGTTCTCCATCAACAATTTCTGCCTTAGCTATATGTTAGGCAATCAAAAAATATTATTTCAATTATCTTAAACAACAAGCTACACAATGGCGAGTAATTTATTGAACAGCAAATGAAAATCGCAATCAAGAATGATAATGGGCGCTATATTATACGGCATGCATAAAAAAACCGCCGAGAGGCATAAGCGGGAGGGGAGAAAATGATCTTTTGATCATTCAGTTTGTTAGGGTAATCTGGTTTTAAGCCGCTACGGAGATACGAGCTGCAATTTCTGAAAGTTCTTCACTAATGATGGAACGTGCTTCAGGTGCACAACGACCACAACAGGTACCTAAATCAAGCAGGTCACGAATTTCACGATAGCTTTCCGCGCCATTTGCGACAGCATCTTTAATATCTTGATCGGTAATACCACGACATAAGCATACGTACATTTTAACTCGCCACACAAGAGTGAAATGGGATAAGTAATATTATTGATAATTATTATCGTTTGTCAATGAAATTCATTTGAAATATTATTTATTGTGATTGAGTTTTTAAATAAAAAAACACCACTTGATCGGTGGTGTTTTGTACAATTTTATAACTGATTGAAAATTATTTATTAATAATTACAATACCATCCATTTCCACCAAAGCCCCTTTGGGCAAGCTGGCTACACCTAATGCTGCACGGGCAGGGTAAGGTTGGGCAAAATATTCACCCATAATCTGGTTAACCAGTTGGAAATGGGAAAGATCGGTCAGGAAAATATTCAGTTTGGCGATATCTGCCAATGAGCCACCTGCTGCTTCACAGACTGCTTTTAAGTTATCAAATACACGGCGAATCTGCGCTTCAATGCCTTCAACCAGTTCCATACTATAAGGATCTAAACCAATTTGACCTGAAAGGTATAGGGTATTTTCAACTAAAATTGCTTGAGAATATGTACCAATGGCTGCAGGTGCATTTTCAGTATGGATTACTTGGCGGGACATCGATTTCTCCTTGTATCATCTCTATGCATCATAGCGTAAATTGTTCAATAATAGTTACTTATGTTTGAATTAACTGGCTTTAGATGCTTCGGCAATATTAATAGGTTGGGCTAAACGGCTAATGCGTGGAAAACCGAAGTGCATACGTAAATCACGAATAATCTGCGCAATTTGCTTACGGTTATGCACCACAATATGCACGTAGGTTTTATCTTCATGGCCATGAACCATTTCTACACCGGTTTTTTCTTTCCGACATTGATAAATCAGGTCAGAAATCTGTTCATCATTCATCAGCATGTCAATACTTAAATAAGCAGTGAAACTGATGTCATCGACATCTTCAGATGTCCAGTGCAAGGGCATAATATTTTCTGGATGCAGATGTTGTTCATGCAACAGGTTATGACAACGTGCACGATGCACAATTAAACCGCGACGTGAGAGATGTCCCTGAATGGGGTCACCAAGTACAGGGTTGCAACAATGGGCATATTTGACATCTACACCTTCAGTGCCTTGAATAAGACGGGTAGAAGACTGGTTATCTAGGCTTTGCCCTTGTGCAAACAAGTGGTTAGCCACTAATTGCGGTAACAGGTCACCCACGGCAATCTGTTCAAATAAGTGTTCCTTAGATTCGATATGTCGCCATTGCAATATATCGATCCAGTCTGCTTCGGTTAAATCTTTGATGGAGCGATTAAACAGTTTTAGTGCACGGTTCAGTGCCTGCTGACCGACCAGTTGTTGTTCTTCAATATCTTGATCACGCAAAATATTTTGGATGGCACGACGCGCTTTCTGGGTGTTAATGAAGCTGAGCCAGTCTGGATTTGGTGTCGCCAGAACATCAGTAATAATCTCGATGACTTGCCCACTCACCAGTGGTGTTGAAAGAGGCCGGGTTTCCCCATTAATTTTTGCCCCGACAGCATGGTTACCTAAAAACAGGCTGGCTGAATAGGCAAAATCGACGGCTGTAGCCCCTTGTGGAAGTTCGTGCAAATGGCCATGTGGGGTATACACCCAGATTTTTTCCTGATGTAAATAATCCAGCAGATCGCTAAAAGTGGTTTTGGCACATTCGCCATCCACCAATACATTCAGGTTCTGCATGGAAGCTTGAATGGCTGAGCGGCAGGCTTGCGGTGCATTTTCACCCAATACAACGCCGAAACGGGCAGCCTTACGCATCAGCTCGGTCTGAATAGTCAGAGAGAGCGTGGTTTTCTCGCCTTTTAAACGCATCATTAAAGACTGGTTGCCACCCGGCAATGGACGGCGGATATGATCTTCATAGTGCAGAATCTGGAAATTTTCACGCAGGATTTCTGCCAGGCGGTCACAGTCGGCAATGCTTTGCAGAATAATTTCAAAAGCATGGCTGTGGGTGAGCTCTTGCAGATCAATATCGTTTTTGACGAAGTGACGCAGCAATTCAATATTGTTATTTTTCTTTTTAATACGGCCACTAATTTGGTGTTGTTGCAGCAGTTCAGTCAGGTTTTTTTCCCAGATGCTCTGATATTCGCAGCGTTTAGGCTTGGTTTGTAATAAGGCATCCTGAACATTGTTAAACATATCTAGGTCAAGATTTTGATAGCACAAATGTTCCAGATTGTCGGCCATCTCATTCATGCCGACAATACGTGCCATAGGTACAAAAATATCAAAGGTTTCCTGAGCAATACGTGCCCGTTTATCGGGGCGCAACGAACCTAAAGTGGTCATGTTGTGATAACGGTCAGCCAGTTTGATAATAATGACACGCGGGTCTTGCAGGGTGGCTTGCAGAATTTTACGAAAGGATGCGGCTTTATTATATTCCTTATCGCTGGAATGACTGAGTTTGGTCACGCCATCAACCAGCTCGGCCACCGTGCGGCCAAATTTTTCAGTAATATCTTCTTTGTTGAAATCGGTATCTTCAATCACGTCATGCAGCAAGGCAGCCATCAGGGTTTCTGCATCCAGACGCATATGCGAAAGAATGCTGCTGACTGCAATCGGATGCAGGATATAAGGTTCGCCACTTTTACGGGTGATGCCGTCATGGGCAATATCGGCATAATCGCAGGCCACAAGCACGCGCTCGACATCACTTGCACTTAAGTAAGCATCGATAATAATTTTGAGCTGTTGTTTGGCTTGGCTGACCTGTGGGCCTGGCATATAACACCTTTACTACTTCAGTTTTTACAATTTAAATCGCTAGAGCTCTAATGAAAAGCATATTGCATGACTTGTCAATTTTTTCGTCTAAAAAAGCAAAAAGATAAATCCTAAATCACCTATCTTTAATCTTATGTTATAACGGTTATTCAGCCAATATTAAAGTTGTGCAATAAAAAAAAGCCTAGTTAAAACTAGGCTTTTTACGATATTTTTTCTTATTGGAAAGAAAAGCCATCTAAATTCAAATTGTTTGCAGACAGTGCAAGGTCAAGGCTAGAGGTTTGATAGTCTTGATCACGTTGTTTCAGGATATCTTTAGAAACATGACCTACTGCAATTTCACGTAAAGCAACCACAGTGGGTTTGTCGTTATCCCACTCTACTGTTGGTTCAATGCCTTGACGTGCCAATTGACGCGCGCGTTTGCTTGCCACTAGTACAAGCTCAAAGCGGTTGTCTACATGGTCTAAACAATCTTCAACGGTTACGCGTGCCATAAGAATTCTCGTTTGAATATTAAATTTGAACAGACTCGACAGTATAAAATGCTTTGCCTGCAGACTCAAGTTTTAATCACAGTTCAACAGGAGTAATTAATTTTTCAATCAATTCCTGATGACGGGTTGCCTGCTGTGAAATCACTAAACGATTGGCAATAATCACACATTCCAGATCATGCAGTGCCTTATTAAAGTCATCATTAATAATGACATAATCAAAGTTTGTATACTGCTGCATATCTTCAACTGCACAGCCCAAGCGACGCTCAATTACTTCAACGGAGTCAGTGCCACGGTTAGATAGACGCTGGCGCAAATCAAACTGGCTAGGCGGTAAAATAAAAATTTGTTTGGATTCAGGAAAAAGTTTGCGGACTTGATCTGCACCTTGCCAGTCAATTTCAAGTAAAACATCATGTCCTTTGGCAAGCTGCTGTTTTACAGTCGCTTGAGCCGTACCGTAATAGTTGCCAAACACTTCTGCATATTCAATAAAACCGCCTTGCTCAACCAAGGCAATAAAATCTTCTTTTGTTGAAAAATGATAATGGATACCGTCAAGCTCACCGGGACGTTGGCCACGCGTGGTGTGAGAGACAGAAACGTGCAGATTGGTCACACGGTCGAGAAGGGCTTTAACGAGGGATGTTTTGCCTGTTCCAGATGCAGCAGAAACGACAAACAAGAGACCCGACATGATATTTTTCCTGATATGATAAAATATCTTCTCTATTTTAGAGCAGACTAAGGTCAAACTAAATAGCTGATAGTAGTTTGTTTGCATTTATTTCAAATTATTCCGCTCAACTTCGGGTGAACATTGAGGATCTTATGGAAATTGTATTGGCCAATCCACGTGGTTTTTGTGCAGGTGTCGACCGAGCAATTGCGATCGTCAACCGGGCACTGGAATGCTTTAATCCGCCTATTTATGTGCGTCATGAAGTGGTGCATAACAAGTTTGTGGTGGACGATTTACGTCAGCGCGGTGCAATTTTTGTTGATGAACTGGATGAAGTTCCTGATGACAATATTGTGATCTTTAGTGCACATGGTGTGTCGAAAGCAGTACAAATTGAGGCGGAGCGTCGCGGGTTAAAAGTCTTTGATGCCACCTGTCCGCTGGTCACCAAGGTGCATATAGAAGTGACCAAATATGCGCGTGAAGGCACGGAAGCTATTTTAATTGGTCATGAAGGTCACCCGGAAGTGGAAGGCACCATGGGGCAATATGATAAAAAAAATGGTGGTGAAATCTATTTGGTTGAAGATGAAGATGATGTAGCGGCTTTAAAAATACATCATCCTGAAAAAGTGGCTTTTGTTACTCAGACCACATTGTCCATTGATGATACAGCCAAAGTGATTGATGCTTTACGTACAAAATTCCCTCATATTCAGGGACCGCGTAAGGATGATATCTGTTATGCCACGCAAAACCGTCAAGATGCAGTACGTGATTTGGCAACTCAATGTGATGTGGTTTTGGTCGTCGGATCTCCTAATTCATCAAATTCAAACCGTTTGCGTGAGTTGGCGGAGCGTATGGGGAAACATGCCTATTTGGTGGATAATGCCGATCAGCTTGATCAGGCCTGGTTTAATGAAAAGACTAAAATTGGGGTTACTGCAGGCGCATCGGCACCCGAAATTTTAATTAAGCAAGTAATTCAGCGTTTACAGGACTGGGGAGCGAAAGCACCAGAGGAATTGGCAGGGTGTGAAGAAAATATTACCTTTAGTTTGCCAAAAGAGTTACGTATTCCTGTAACCCAAGCCTAAAGTGATAAATATTTAACATTCTGAAATTTTTGAAAAATTGACAGATAATTGTATTTTGGCAATTATCTGTTTTTTTATGCCTTTTATCCTTTCGTGTGTTTAATTTGTAATTAAGTTCGATATTATTTTAAATAGGGTAAAGTTTTGTTGCCTGGGGGGAGTATGCAAAGAAAAGAACAGGGATTCACCTTGATTGAACTGATTGTAACGATCGCAGTATTGGCAATTGTAGCATCGATTGCAGCACCTTCTTTTATAAATACACTCGCTTCACAAAATTTAAATGGTGCAAGTAATGAAATTGCTTCTGCATTAGGAGAAGGGAGAAGTCGAGCTATGGTGATAAGTAATACTGTAGTAGTTTGTCCTGACAAAGATTCAGTGGGTGCTGAGGTAACAGAGACAATATGTGTAAATAAATTATTGTCTTCAGCTAACCCAAGCCAGTTTATTAATCAAAATAGGGTAATTCTAGTAAGTATTCCTAAAAAAGTTGAGATTAAATCAACGAACTACGGAGTGGTGTTTAATGCAAATGGTACTACTCCCTCCGTTACATCAATAGAAATATGTTCTGGAAATATAAGTAAAATTATCAGTGTGGCTTTGATTGGATCATTAAGTCAAACCAAAGGTACGTGTTAATGAAAAAGAACCAAAAAGGCATAGGTATGGTTGAGGTATTGGTATCCCTTATTTTATTGGCTATCGGGGTGCTTGGGTATACAGCTTTGCAATTACGTGCAATTGAGGCAGGCGATGAGGCATTAGTGAAATCGCAAGCAATTATGTTATTACGTGGTCTGACAGAAAGTATACGTGCAAATCCTCAAGGCCAAAGTAGTTATCCAATAGCAGTAAGAGGTTATACATCTCAGAATGCACCTAATGCGCCTAAAAGCTGTCTCAATACAACATGCACACCTACGCAGATGGCAACTTATGAAGCTTATTTGGTTGCACGAGCTGCAAATCAAATTGGTGTAATGATTACTATGGATGAGTGTCCAGGAGTTAATTCAATTAAAAGACAATGTGTATTTGCAGCTTGGGAAAATACATTGATATCTTCAAATAATTATTCAGCATGTATGAACTCTGATGGTGTATATGTAGCAAATGCTAGATGTGTAATGATGGAGGCATATTAATGAATAATAAGTTTCCGGCTACTGGTCTTCATCAATTAGGTTTTACCTTAGTTGAATTAATTATAGCACTCGCTTTAGGTTTATTAATTACGGCTGCTGCGACGCAACTTTTCTTGGGGGGAATTGTATCTGCTCGTATCCAGCAAGCTAATGCGGAGCTTCAAGATAGCGGTGTATTTGGACTAGATTATATGGCTCGAGATATCCGTTTAGCCAATTATGGCAATATTAATAATCCTGAATTGACTAATACTACCCAGTTGGGGGGGATTGTACTTTCTCAGGGAGCTTCTGGTTCTGTAAATGTACCTAAAGATATAGGAGATAGTTCTGTCACCCTTCAAGGATTAACATCGAATGTTTCTGAAAAAAGTGATCAGCTTACAATCCAGTTTTCTGCGCCAAATGACATGTTCAATTGTGAAGGAGAAGAAGTAAAAACTGGGGAATATGTGATTCAGCGTTATTTCTTGAGAAAAGATAATAATGGGGAAGAAAAAGATTTAGTACTTGCATGTGATGCCAACAAAAAAGGGGCAATGTCTGTTACAAATATCACTGATTTTGGGGGAACCCAACTAGGCCAAGTTATTATGCCAAGGGTCGATCATCTGAGATTCTACCTAGGCACTATGACTAAAAATGATTCTGATGTTATATCAACTACATATTATACTATAAATGAGTATATTACTGTCGCAAATGCGGCTCGTAATGCGGGTCAGCTTGTTCCAAGAATTACTTCTATAAAAGCAGCAGTCATCGTAAGGTCAGTAGATAACACAAATAACCAACTCGTTGATCCAACCAAACCTATTCAGTTTTTAGATAAATCGGTGACGCTTACTAATCAGACGAAACATTTAAGAAGAGTGTATATGACGACTATAGCAATACGTAATGGTATGGGGGATGCAATATGAATAAGTATCACACTCCCTCTTCTCAGCGTGGGGCAACACTGCTTGTAGTTATGATGATGTTAATTGTTTTAACTGTAGTGGGTGTGCTTGCAATTCGTGTTGCGATGACAAGTTTAAATATCTCGACAAATACTCAACTTGGGCAATTTCTGAGTCAAACTGCTGATACGCCAATTAATCAATTGTATACAGGTAATTTATCGAATTTGGTGGATTTGAGTGGTGTTGTTGGTTATGCGCTTCAGGATTCAAAATTAGAACCAGGGAATGAATATATCTTTTGCTATAAACCGCTTTCTAATGAAAAATTCGGAGCATCTTTGGGCGTGGCAGTTAAGCGTCCTCCAGCAAATAAAATAGATAAAGCTACTCTCCTTTCAGGAGGCTCGGATGCTTTTTGTGATTTAAGTTCTGATTTTGGTAGTAGTCGTGAAGCAGTAGTTACTCAGGTTGCAGTCAAAATTCCAAATGAAGCAGAAGAAGATTTAAAACCTGGAGCCTTGTTAAGTCGTGGGAATAATTTAAGCTCTGGAACCATCATGCCGAAGAATGTTGTTGAACAACAACGAATCCGTGTTACTACGACTTCTGTTGTTCCAAGCTTTGCTAAAAATTTAGATGCAGCTCAAGACTGTATTGGAACGGGTAGTGGCAATCCAGGTTATATCAGTGATGATACAAGTAGTGATACTAAGGGATTTGAAACGATTGCAACCTGCTTAGCAAAACTTGGAGTTCCAGTAAACTCTCAGATACAAGAGTTTAATTTGCAAACAATTTTTAGTCAAACTCAAGCCCCTTGATTAAGAGGATAAGATAATGAAAAAACATACACATACCTCATCACTTGTCTCAAGGCTTAAAAATATGAATTTACATCCACTTGCAATTGCTTGCATGTCTTTTATTGGGACTTATGCCTTAACAGCTTCTGTTGTACAAGCAAGCGATTTGCAGATTTATGCTACGCCTGAGGCAGGACAAAAGACTATTGTGATGATGTTGGATACCTCTGGTTCTATGGGGGATTCTGATAGTGGGCAAACAGGGAGTCGATTGTATAGACTTAAACAAGGGATGTATAAATTATTAGAAAGTAATGATGGTAATCTTGCTAATACAAAAGTCGGGTTAGGGCGTTTTTGGGGATCAAGTAGTCGAGATGGTGGTTACATTTTGGTAGAAGCAGCCAAAATGGGACCTGTTGGTTCTGCACATAGACAGAAGCTAAAAACGGCAATTGATGGATTAAAAGCAGAGGATTGGACGCCAACTGCTCAAGCATATGTTGAAGCTGCTGCATACCTTATGGGTACCAACAGTTTGATGCGAGCTACTATCAAAGTTGATGCTTATCAGACTTTGACAAGATCTGAAAAAATCCAAAATGGTGAATGTCCTAGTAATAGGCCATATTATAATTCTGCCGATAATATTTGCTATGAAAAATATAGTAGTTGGAAAGGTTATTCTGGTAAAACGGCAACCCCGCTTCAGTTGGAGAAATGGGGAGATATTACACGCAATTATAAGTGTGGCAGTTTAGCTATTACAAATTTTACAAACGAAACTCAAAGTTGTAATTCTAGTGGTTGGACAGAAGTAAGTTTAATTCCTGATGAATATATAACACGGGGTGGTACTGCAATTACGAATGGTACTTTATATACCTTTGAAGAAATTCAGGCTCAGCCGAATAACTATAGTGGTTTTACAAGAGCAACAAAAGGTGCGATTCGTGATGATCTAAATTATATTTCGCCTTTACCTGAAGTCTCTAAAAGACAAAGTTGTGATGGGCAGGGAGTGTATATTTTATCTGATGGTCAAGCAAACAGCTCTGGTGAAAGTATCGTAAAGCCGATGATGCAAGCAGCTTTAAATAATAAGAGTTTTAGTTGTCCTTCTTCGGGTGGATTAAGCAGCAGTGGAGATTCTGCTTGGCATTGTATGGGAGAGTTTGCTAAGTATTTATTTGATAAAACTAAAAACCCAACTGGTGTTTCGATTCAAACAGCATTTGTGGGTTTTGGTAATGATTTTAATGGATTGTCAAAATCACATGTACAGCAAGCATGTCAAATTAGTTCACGTACGCAGGATGATCGTCGTTCTGATGATGCTTGTTCACCAACTGCTAATACTGTTTATAAATTGCAAAAACCCGGTTTCGGTAATGGTGGCTATTTTGAAACACAGAGTGAATCCGGCGTAACTGAAAGTGTGATCCAATTTATTAAAAACCTTGGTGATACTAAAATTGAACCTTTACCGACAGGAGCAATTTCAGTTCCAGTCGATGCTCTCAACCCTAACGGTTTTCAGCCTTATGGATACTTACGAGCATTATCACCTAATCCGGGGCAGCCTGTACTTGTTTGGGCGGGAAACTTAAAGAAATATGGCATTTATAATGGTGCATTAGCTGATGCCACGAAAACAGTATTTAATGATTTAGGTAAATTTGATTTAACAACCAGTGACTTATGGAATAATACAGGGGTTGCAGATGGTGGGTTGGTTGATCAAGGCGGTGTGTATTGGAATTTACCGATGCCAACTCAAGCAGTTGCTGCTGTAGCAGGAAACGCTGGCGCAAATATACGTGCGGTACCTGCTATTATGGCAAATCCAAATAGCTTAAGAAATTTATTTACAGATGTAGAGGCTGTGTCGAATGATACTCTTACGCCTAAGACAAATGGGACTTTACTTGAAATACCTGAGAAAACCAGTGGGGCTAATACAAATGGTACTTATGTATTAGATAAATTTAAAAATCAGACTGTATTAAAAGATTTTCCTGTATTATTAAAATACAAGCTATTAAATTACTTAGGGTATAACTTAGATATATCGGCTACTCCTAACACGTTGCCTACCACTTTATCCGTACCTACTAAACCATTTGTGAGCCTTGGAGGAAGTATACATTCTTTCCCTGTACAGTTGACCTATTCCGGTGAATTGGATGCTAATGGTGATTTAACCTCGGTACGTAAACAGTCAGTTTTATATGGCAGTATGGAGGGCGGACTGCATATAATAGATGCTAAAACAGGTGTAGAACAAACAGTCTTTGTTCCAGCAGAAATTTTAAACAACCCAGAATCATCAAAAGCATTGAGGTTTGGTGAAGCAGGTTCTGGAACAGACATGATTAAGCATGGAGTAAGTGGTGCTTGGGTTGCAGATACAGCATATACAACTCAACGAGGCATAAGTTCTGATGCTTCAGCGGTTGTTGCCAAACAAATGCGAGTCTATGGTGGTATGCGTATGGGGGGTAAAAGCTACTATGGAATGGATGTATTAGATCCAACAAAACCTAAACTTTTATTTAGAATTGGCGCAGATCAAACAGCATTTTCAAGAATGGGGCAAACTTGGTCTAAACCTGTTATTGCCAATATTCGCTATAATAATAAAATTCGCCGTGTGCTCATTCTTGGCGGTGGTTATGATGCTTGTTATGAATATCCTAGATTTAAATTTGGGACAGCTAATCCAGCTGAATTTGGTGGAGGATGCAATAAATCTGTTGCAGAAGGAAATGCAGTTTATATTGTCGATGCAGAAACTGGTGAACGTATTTGGTGGACAAGTAATACTGGATCGAATAAAAATAATGATAATTTAAAACATAGTGTGGTTACTCGTGTCAGTACTTTAGACCGAGATGGTGATGGCCTTGTTGATCATATCTATTTTGGTGATTTGGGAGGGCAAGTATTCCGTATCGATTTAAACAATAAAAAAGATACACCTACAGCAAATTTTGGTCATAATGTCATTCGTTTGGCAAATTTGGCAACTACTGAGTCTGGAACAATTATTACCAATGGTGATGCCCCTCGTTTCTATCAGCCACCAACCCTTACGATTCATGATGAAGGTAATGAAACTTTTATTCTAGTGGCAATTGCTTCTGGTGATCGTAGTACACCACTAGATGTTGCTCCAAGCAAAGGTCGCGAAACAATTAAACCTTTTGATGCATTACAAAGTCGGCCAACCAACAAAGTATATGGCTTGATTGATCGAGACTTTGTTGAACGTGATTTGTATAAATCTACTTATACGGCATTTAAGTCAAATGATATTACGTTAAATCAACTACAAAAAAATCCACAAAATTTAGCTTCTTTTACAGCGGTAAAAAACACTTTCTTTGGAGGGAGTCCTAAACATGGATGGTATCGTTCATTGTCGAGTAATTATTTAGGTAATGAGGTTGCAAGTCGTACACCAGGTGGAATTAAAGCTTTTGAAGAAGAACCTATTGCGATTAAGGATAACTTATTTATACCTGTATATGATCCAGAAGGTACGGGTGTAGAAGATGCTGATCCATGTCAGCCACGTATTGTAGGTGAGTCTGATCGTCAACAATATTGTTTACCTTACGGTGCTTGTTATAAGGATGGTGATAAAGATAGCGAAGCTGAAAAACGTACAGGGATGGTTATGCTGAATGGTGTGAACCAAAATGTACTTGGTGCAGGTATACGTGGAATAACATTAGGTCCTATGGGTGGAGGTTCTGGTGGTGGAAAAACTGATCTAAATAGCTGTGGAACGTTAACGTTGATAGGTAATATCAAAGGGGCGGGAGAGTGGAAATGCTCGCGTATTCTTAACCCAATACGATGGTATGAAAAAAATGTCGCTCCTAAATAATCATGTGAGTAATACTATGGGTTATGCTAATGGTATTACTCTTATTAAAAATGGATTCACACTTATTGAGGTGATGGTTGTAGTAGTTATATTGTCTATTATTGCCGCGATAGCATTACCTTCTTATTCAGCCTACACTCGTAAGGCAGTTGCATCTCAAGCTGAGCAAGAAATCCAGAAGATAGCTGAACAACTGGAACGTCATAAATCGCGTAATTTTAGTTATAAAGGTTTTGACCCAGGTTATATTTATGGGCAAGCAAGTCCAATGACATCGGTATCAGTAAAAGACTATACACTAACCATACGTGATTTGGATTCACAAAAATTACTTACCTCAACGGATCAAGATATGCGAGGACGAGGTTGGGCGATTAAGGCTGAAACGACGGATAATCAAAATTATAACTTTCTAATGACTAGTACAGGTATTCGCTGTAAATCTAAGGCATCCATTTCAAGCTATCAAGCATGCTCAGGGAATGAAACATGGTAGTTCAATTTAAAAGAGGATTTACCCTCATCGAAATTTTAATAGTTGTTGTAATTATCGGAATCTTGGGCATGATTGCCTATCCATCTTATACTGATTACGTTATTAAGACTAAGCGTGTTGATGCGCAAAGTAAAATGATTGAAATCTCTCAGAAACTGATGCAATACAAAGCCACAAATGGTAGCTTTGCAGGTGCATCGTTAACCGATAATAAAATATATGGTAGTGCGATATTTCCTCAAACAGGTGATACAAGTTATACATTTACTTTGGATATACCGAATGCTAACTCATGGACTCTTATTGCAGAACCCGCAACCTCAAGCACACAGGATGGTAATGGATGGATTTGTTTAAATAATCAAGGGCAAAAATTCTGGGCCAAGGGTGCTACAGCGTGTGCACTGTCAGCCATCTCAAACTGGGATGGCAGCTAATCCAAATTCAAAATTATGGATAAAACAATTTTTGATCTTTCCCTTTAGGTGAATATAACGTAAAATATCGCCCTCTATGAAAGGGGTTTGAAGTGTTCCGGTGGTCGGTGCAGGGATAATCCGTAAAAACTATAAGGTTCTATCATGGTTGTTATTCGTCTTGCACGCGGTGGTGCTAAAAAACGTCCGTTCTATCAAATCATTGTGACTGATAGCCGTAATGCACGTGACGGTCGTTTCATCGAACGTATCGGTTTCTTCAACCCTACAGCTCAAGGTAAAGCAGAAAAACTTCGTTTAGATGCTGACCGTTTTGCTCATTGGGTAGCACAAGGTGCTCAACCTTCTGAACGTGTTGCTTCTTTAGCTGCTCAAGCTAAGAAAGCTGCAGTTGCTGCATAATTTTTTATAAATTAGGTAGTTGCCCATGACACCAACACAGAATGTTCCCGAAGATCGTATTCAGATTGGACAGTTACGTTCAGCATATGGATTAAATGGGTGGCTCTGGGTCTATTCCAATACAGAACCCATGAGCAATATCTTTGACTATCTGCCTTGGTACATTGAGACCAAAGCAGGTTGGCAAATTGTCGATGTAAAACGTTGGAAACCACATGGCAAAGGCCTGGTTGTTTCGCTAAAAGGTGTGAGTGATCGCACTGGCGCAGACGAACTGGTTGGCTCCAATGTCTGGATTTCAAAATCTCAGCTTCCACAAGCAGGTATGGATGAGTATTACTGGACAGATTTGAAAGGCTTAACAGTGTTAGGTTTGGATGACGCTGAACAGGAAGTCAATCTCGGTAAAATCCATGAAATGTTTGAGACGGGTGCCAATGATGTCATGGTGGTTCACGCAACACCAGACAGTATTGATGCTGAAGAGCGTATGATTCCGTGGCATAAAGATGTGGTACAGCGAGTTGATCTTGAAGCTGGTCGTATCTACGTGAATTGGGGCGTAGATTATTAATCCTTTAAGGATGAATGCAGCAGGAAAGTAGAGGAGTCTGCGATGTTTTTTGCAGTCATTACGCTTTTTCCTGAAATGTTTGAAGCGATTACAGCCTACGGTATTAGCGGGCGTGCGGCAAAACGTGAAATAGTACAAGTCACTTGTATTAATCCTCGCGATTATGCTGAGGGCAACTACAAAAGAGTGGATGAACGTCCATTTGGTGGTGGTCCAGGTATGGTGATGATGGCAGAACCTCTGTCAAAAGCAATCAGCCATGCCAAAGAGCTTGCAAGGCAAGCAGGATGTGTTCAGGTTCCCGTGGTGTATATGTCGCCACAAGGAAAAACCTTAAACGAACCTGCAGTACAGCAATTTGTCGAATATGACGGATTGATTGTGTTGTGTGGACGTTATGAAGGCGTTGATGAACGTTTGATCCAGCATTATGTTGATCAGGAATGGTCAATTGGAGATTACGTCTTGTCGGGCGGTGAACTGCCTGCGATGGTTTTATTAGACAGTATTATCCGGAGACTTCCGGGTGCTATGTCAGATGAACAATCTCACGTGCAAGACTCATTTGTGGATGGTCTTTTAGATTGCCCACAATATACTAAGCCAGACCATTTTGAAGGTTTGGATGTGCCTGAAGTACTTAAATCCGGGCATCATGCAAATATTGAAAAATGGCGGTTTTTGCAGCGCTATCAACGCACCTTGGAACGCCGGCCTGAGCTGGTTGAAAAGGTAGAGTTGACTAAGCAGCAAAAAAAATGGCTCAAAGATTCGCAAGAACAGAGTAAATAAGCTCAGTTTACGCAAACATACGACAAGCATGTCGCTTGAAGTATTTAATAGGCTCTTTATGCATTGAAGCGGTCAAGCATGAAGGGAAAGTCAATCGGGCCTATGCGCTTTAGCCTCTAGTCCCCGTGGATATCAGACCTCTTCTGACCCACATTATTGGAGATACCCCATGAGTGGTAAGCATCCTTTAGTACAAGCTGTTGAAAATGCTCAGCTTAAACAAGACATCCCAGCTTTTGCACCAGGTGACACAGTAGTTGTCCAAGTAAAAGTAAAAGAAGGCGACCGTGAACGTCTACAAGCGTTCGAAGGCGTTGTAATTGCTAAGAAAAACCGTGGCTTGAACTCTGCGTTCACAGTACGTAAAATTTCTAGCGGTGTTGGTGTTGAGCGTGTATTCCAAACTCACTCACCAATCGTTGCTGGTATTGAAGTGAAACGTCGTGGTGACGTTCGTCGTGCTAAACTTTACTACCTACGTGAATTGTCTGGTAAAGCTGCACGTATTCGTGAAAAATTACCAGCTCGTAAAACTAAAGCTTAATTTTAAGTTTTATACGAGTAAAAAAATGCGCCTGTTGGCGCATTTTTTATGTCTGAAATTTGAGTGGTTATAAGCCTTGCTGTTTTAAACGGTTGGCATGCTGGCGGTAAACATCTACCGGATCCGGTGCAAATAAAGATTTCAGACCAAATACTTGATTGACTTCATCTAAATGGTTCCAATTATAGTTATCGCGGATGGTTTTACCAAACTTGGCACTGCAACGTGACACCAGGCCATCATTTTCTTTACCGCTATCAATTAGCCAGCTAGTTACTTCTAAGGCTGAATCCGGATCAAGTACATTGGTCACAGTGCTGGTACCTGTAAAGGAGTAGTTGTATATGCCGTTGTCAAGAAGTTTACCTTCCCCACAGGGTGTGGTGGGCAGACCGATAGGGAACTTGGCATTAAATTGTGCAGCGCCTGCACGGGTTAAACTTGTTCCTCCTGCAAGTGAATCATGCGGAAAACTCTTCGGGTCAAGCCCTTGTGCCCAGGTAATTGCTTTGGAAACAAAATTGATGATACCTACCAGTGGACCTTCTATAGCTGTACCTTCAGCAGATAAAATTAGGTCTGCCACAGGCGAGCCTGTATTTGGAGCACCTACACCTGTCATGGAGGCAACTTTGTCTGGCATTGCGCCGCCCACATAGCGAATAGTTGGACCGCCATGTGAATGACCAATCAGATTGACTTTCTCTGCCCCGGTTAATGCCAGAATCTCTTCGACTTGTTGTACCAGTTGTTCGCCACGAATTTCAGACGAGTTAAATGGCGATACACGCGTGGCCCAGACATTGGCACCATTTCGTGCCAAGTCGGGCAAAATCTGATACCAGTAATCAAGACCAAACTGGTCTGTACCTACGGTAATGAAACCTGCCATACCGTGACTAAAAACAATCGGATATTTGGTTTTTGCATAAGTTGAGACCGCTTTAGCTGTCACTTGTGAGGTATTGGATGCCTGAACAGTACCCAATAGTGTGCTGGTGAGTAAACCAGCGAGTAATAGTCCGTATTTCATAAAAAATCCTCATTTTTTTTGTTTTATGTATCCCTGCATATGCTAAATCTGGGGTGTTAAATACCAGACTCAGCACATGATTTAAAAGTTGCAGCTCTGACCCAATCGTTAAGTGATGTCCTGAACGATATAAGAAAATACATAAGAGTATGATTTCTGATGCGTTTAGCTATTATAAACCTTGCAGTTTGAGACGGTTGGCATGTTGTCTGAACAGGGCAACCGGATCAGGAGCAAACAGTCCTTTCAGGCCAAACATCATATTCGCCAGGTCGGTATGGTTCAGATTGTAATTATCACGAATGACCTGACCAATATGCGAACTGCAACGGGCCACCATGCCATCATTGTCTTTGTTGCCATAAGACAGTGGACCGAGTTGCATCAGAATGCTATCAATGTCCAGAAGATTGGTGGTTTGAGCTGTACCGCCCCAAGAATAGTAGTAAATATTCTTATCGACTTTTGCACCGCTCTGGTTACAGTCTGAAGCCAAAGCAGCAGTGGGGAAACGTTTATTAAAGTTTGCAGATTCAACTTCAGTCAGAGACTTCATTGAAGCATCAAAGTTCACGGGAATGTCCGGATTGGCTTGAGCCCAGGTCAGTAGTGGCCCAATAATGTATTGGCCCAGAATATTGAATGCCGTTCGGCTGATGCTATTGTTTTGAATATCATCGGCGACCTTGGAGCCGCGATAGGTTCCGCCCACGCCGGTGACTGATGCCACATATCGTGGTTCTACCGCTGCGACATATTGTACGGTTGGGCCGCCATGACTGTGGCCAATCAGGTTCACTTTATCCTTTCCCGTAATCGCGAGTACTTCTTCGACTTGAGCAATTAGCTGTTCACCACGGAACTCGGTGGTATTGGCAGGGGAGAGCTGCGCGGCAAAAACAGTTGAACCATTGCGTGCCATATCAGGCAAAATCTGGTACCAATAATCAATATTGAAACTGTCATCGCCAATGCGTGACCAGCCTAACCAGCCATGGGTCATGACAATGGGATACCGGGTCTTTGCATAGTCAGATTTGACCGTTTCTTGAATTTGTAAAATTCCTTTTGCTGCCTGTGTTTCAGCTGCCAGCCCCAGTGTCAGGGTCATCATGATAGCAAGCATGGTCGTTTTTTTACTTTTTAAAGTTTTCATCAACTTTTTCCTTAAATATTTTTGTTTTTATTCATATCAGTACATCCAATAAGTTGATTAATCTCATCTTCTTATTGGCTTACAGTGCGATTAATCGCCATACGGTAATTTTCCTCCCTGATCATGGATGGTTTCAAAAGTCCCGACTCGAAGTTGTTGTTGTGGTTTATTAAAATGCTGGATGCGTAATTTTTGCACGGCTTTCTGCTTGGCTTCATCACTCATGCCGCTTTTCATGATGCTGTCCCGTTCATCCAGATACTGATTGACCTTGTCTTTCCAGTCATTGCGTTGTTCATCTAAAGCCTCTAAACGTTGAGTGGCTTCAGGACCGACCAGATTCATGCGCATCTGATGAATATCTTGTGCTGAACCGCCCCGGGCTTTAATGTCTGCCGTAAGTTTGCGCAGGTCTTCCAGTTTATTGAGCTGTTCGAGATTTGCTTTCCAGTCTTCAGGTAACTGGTTAAAAAGATCTTTTAGTTTTTGTGCTTTTTGTGCTTCGGTCAAGCTCTTGTCTGCCAGAACGGTCATGCGATTGAGGGTGTATTCATGATAGGTATCTTCAGTGCCAAATAGGCCTTCAATTTCGTAATCAGAGAACAGCTGTTTACGCAGATTTTTCATATTGGCGAAAATGCTTTGATAATATTGAGGATCTTCCTTGTCGATATTGGGGGGCTGCAAATCGCCCAGTTTTTCCCGGTAATTGATATAGCGATTCCACAAATCAATAATTTGCCCTAGAGCAGGCTCCTTATAGTTTTGCTGTATATAAGTTTTAAAATCATGTTGGATCTGTTTAAGATCTTTTTCGCCATACTGGGTAATGAAATATTCAAAACAGTTGCGGGTCTGCTCATTTACGATTAACCGATTGGCATTGTCCAGGCGTAACTGACAGTTCACTTCAGTGTCTTGCTGGCTACGACTGACGAAAGCCCGACTCTGATCTGTAGGGGCTGGCATAGACGATGTTAAGAGATGATTCTGCACCTCAGCCCTTTGAGCAGTTTCCGTTTGTTCTGCTGTGGATTGGGAAGGTGCGAGCCAAAATAACAGCACAGCCAAGCACACTATAATAACAAGCAAAATAATCCATAATTTATGATGTTTATGCATGTCCTATGCAACCTTCTTTATTGTGTTTTTTAAGGTTCTAAAATTGAATTCAATTTGCCATAAAGAAAGTGAATAAAACGTAGAAAAGTTGTAAAAAATGACAAGCGGTTGTTAACATAGCAGCCGTTTGAACTTGTTTGATTTTCACTATGAAAAAAACGTCACCTAAAATTCAACGCCGTCATATCAGCGGCGTATTTTTACTGAATAAGCCTTTGGGTATCAGTTCAAATGCGGCCTTGCAAAAAGTACGCTGGTTGTATCGGGCACAAAAGGCCGGACATACCGGAGCGCTTGATCCACTGGCTTCAGGTTTATTGCCCATCTGTTTGGGTGAGGCAACCAAATTTTCCCATTATTTACTCGATTCGACCAAGCGTTACCAGACCACCATTCATTTGGGACACAGTACTACCACTGGTGATGTCGAAGGTGAAGTGTTACTGGAACAGGCTGTACCTGTATTGTCTGAAGAGAAAATTACCCAAGTTCTGGAAAAATTTGTCGGCGATATTCGGCAAGTGCCGCCGATGTATTCCGCTTTAAAAAAGGAAGGCCGTCCGCTGTATGAGTTGGCGCGTAAAGGGATAGAAATTGAACGGGAATCACGTCCGATTCATATTTATGCCATCGAATTACTTTCTTTTACTGAAAATAGTATTAGCCTGGATGTGACCTGTTCTAAAGGTACTTACATTCGTGTATTGGGCGAAGATATTGCCCAGGCCTTGGGAACCTTTGGTCATCTGACTTATCTACACCGGATTAAAACCGGTCATTTTGACCTGATTCCTGAATACACTATCGAGTATCTGGAGAGCCTGACTGAGCAAGAGCGTGAGGCTTTGTTGTTGCCTGCCTATGCACCGGTCGATCATTTTCCTAAAGTTCAGGCGCCTGAAGGACGTGCTGAATATTTTAGCCGTGGCATGGAAAGCAATATTGAACATGCAGCTGAAGCTCAGGTGCTGGTGTTTGAAGGTGAAAAATGTTTAGGTCTGGCCGAAATTACCGACCGTAAACGTCTGGTTCCGAAACGTGTGTTAAATCTCGAATAATTGTTGAAATAAATGTATGGAAATTGAAATTATCTTAAGCCTTCTGTTTTTTGCATTTTTTGCCGGTGCGATTGATGCAGCAGTAGGAGGTGGCGGATTAATTCAAATTCCGGCCATTATGAATGCGATGCCGCAACTGTCGCCTGCGACGGTATTTGGTACCAACAAACTGTCATCGATCTGCGGTACCGCATCGGCAGCTTATTCATTTGTACGTAAAGTCAAATTGCGCTGGAAGCTGTTGGCGGTAATTGCCAGCTGTGCATTTGTCAGCTCTTTTGCCGGGGCGGCCTGTGTCAGCATGATTCCCAAAGAAGTGCTGCGTCCTTTTGTACTGGTGATGCTGATTGTGATTGCCATTTATACCTTTATGAAAAAGCAGTTTGGGCAAGTACATGTGCGGCAGGAACTGACACCGAAAATCTTACTGCTAGCTGCTGCGGGTAGCCTCGCGATTGGTTTTTATGACGGAATTTTTGGTCCGGGCACCGGCAGTTTCTTCATTTTCTTTTTTATTCGTTACCTGCAAGCGGACTTTCTGCATGCTTCGGCATTGTCCAAGGTCGCCAATTTAACCACTAACCTGGCGGCACTGAGCTTTTTTGCGCCGACCGGTCATGTCCTGTTTGGTTTGGGGCTGATGATGGCTGCCGCCAATGTAGTCGGTTCAATAGTGGGCGTGCGGGCTGCATTGAAATATGGCAGCGGCTTTATTCGGATTCTGTTTTTAATTTTGGTCAGTATCCTGATTATTCGTTTGGGATATCCGACCTTTTTTCCATAAATCATTCTCGACATTAAAATTTTTCATACAAATTCTCCTTATAAAAGTTCCTGAATATTTGTCCATTCCACTTTATGCTGGATTAAAGGCATGATAAAAACAGGAGAAAAATTACATGATGACCATTTTCGAAGCATTAAGGGAAAGTCATGAAATCCAGCGTGATCTTTCAGAAAGATTACTGCAAACTTCTGAGGATTCACCAGAACGCCATGAATTATTCCAACAACTAAAGAATGAATTATTTGCACATGAAACGGCTGAAGATCGTTATTTTTATATTCCACTCATGATGACAGATTCTGGACTGAATATTACCCGGCATGCCTTGGCCGAACATCATGAAATGGATGAGATGATTGAAGAGCTGAGCGAAATAGATTTCAGCAATCCCGGCTGGATTGCGTTAGCCAAAAAGCTTTCGGAAAAGGTGCATCATCATTTGAAAGAGGAAGAACACGGCTTTTTTCAACAGGCCGGAAAAATTCTGGAAGAGGAACAGAAAACAGCTTTAGCAGTGCAGTATAAGAATGAATATCGGCGTTATAAAGAAATGAAAAAAGATATGCTGGTAAAAAACTAAAATTTAAATTCAAAATCGCAGGATAAAAAAGATGGCGTTCGTGCCATCTTTTTTGGAATTAACTATTTCAAGACTCGACTTTCTGGCTGGCTCGGAATGTCACGCCAACCGATGCCAGCATGACACACAGCAGGGCAATCCACTGTAACCATCCTATTTTTTCTCCAAGCAAAAGCAGTCCCGTGAGTGCAGCCAGAGCAGGAGAAAGGCTGGATAAGGTGCCATAACTCAGTTTGCTTAAATGCTTCAACGCTTGTAGGTCGAGGGCATAGGGAATGGCAGTGGCCAGTACTGCGATTGCCAACGCTTTGCCCCAGTACTGGGTCTCAACCAATGCAGCTGCATTGTGGTAGAGTCCAATCGGTAATAGCGTCAATGCAGACAAACTGATAGCAATGGTTAAAGCGTGCATGCCAATATTCTGATGCACCACCTTTTGACCAAAATAAATATAAAATGCCCAGCATAGCCCGGCACCGAGTGCACAAGCTGCAGCGAAAATCGAAAAATTCGCACTCTGTGTCTGTACCCATGGCACCATCAAGGCAATGCCTAAAATGGCCATTCCCACCCAGATATAGTCACTGCGCTGCTTAATCGACAGCAGGGCCAGTCCTAAAGGGCCGATGAATTCCAGACCCACCGCAATGCCTTGAGGCAGTTTCCCCAGCGACATATAAAACAGAATATTCATGAATCCAAGTGCTGCGCTATAGCACAGTAAATCGCGCCATTTTAAAAAAGACAGCCGCGACAAAATTTTCCAGGAACGGAACATGACCCCAATAATGATCGCAGCAAAACACAGCCTTAAAATCGTCACGGTCAATGGGTCAAGCACCAAGAACAATTGTTTGGCAAATGATGCACTGATTTGATAAGAGATCATGGACAGAACCATGAACACTACGGCAAGAAGTTGAGAGTTTGGCATGAGACACGCAGTTGGATGGTCCGTCGAATAGACCATGTTTCAGGTGCGCACAGTATAGCGGTTCATGCTGAATTTTTAAGTTTTTACTGGAGGAAAATTTAAATTCATAACTTTGAATTTAAAATAATTGGTGGATGCAGGATTGCTTTATCGATTTGAATTTAAATGATCTATTTTTATTTAGTCTGCAATTTTGTTCTTTTCAGGTGGATCAGTGCAATCAGCAAGACTTGTACAGCAGGAGCGATTTTAAAACTGGGTATAAACTAAATTGGCTTGTTCAAACAGCATGAGATAGATAAAACGCCAGATTTTAAAAATTTTGAAAAATAAAAAACCACAGCATGAATGCTGTGGTTTTTTTTAAATTTTAAATTAGAACAATACGCGAACGCGGATTGTGCCTTCAACTTCGTGAAGTGTATCGAGTGCTTCTTTAGACGCAGTTGCATCAACGTCCATCACCAGATAACCGACATCACCTTTAGTCATCAATGACTGACCAGAGATGTTGATGCCGTGTTCAGCAAACAGGTTGTTGATTTTAGACAGCACGCCAGGAATGTTTTTGTGAATGTGCAGTAAACGGTGTTTACCTTCAGTCAATGGCAATGCAATTTCTGGGAAGTTCACAGCAGAAAGCGTCATACCTTTATCTGAGTAAGCAACAAATTTCTCTGCAACTTCAAGACCGATGTTGGCTTGCGCTTCCATGGTTGAACCACCCACGTGAGGTGTTAAAATCACGTTGTCCAGGCCACGAAGTGGAGAAACGAATTCTTCACCGTTGGCTTTAGGTTCTTTAGGGAATACGTCAACTGCAGCACCGGCAATGTGACCAGATTTGATTGCATCAGCAAGATCTTCAATGATCACACATGTACCACGTGCAGCATTGATGAAGATCGAACCTTCTTTCATTTGTGCAAACTGGTCTTTGCCAAAGAAGTTACGTGTAGATGGAACGTCCGGAACGTGTAGAGATACCACGTCTGCATTTGCAAGCAATTCGCCCATGCTACCGACTTGGCGTGCATTACCCATAGGAAGTTTAGTTACCACATCATAATAAATGACATTCATACCCATGCTTTCAGCAAGTACTGAAAGTTGAGAACCGATTGAACCGTAACCGACGATACCTAAAGTTTTACCACGAGTTTCAAACGAACCTACTGCAGATTTGTTCCAGCCACCACGGTGAGTAGAAGCAGATTTAGCAGGTACGCCACGAAGCAATAAAATTGCTTCAGCAAGTACCAGTTCAGCCACTGAACGGGTATTTGAATATGGTGCGTTAAATACTGGAATACCACGAACCATCGCAGCATCAAGATTTACCTGATTGGTACCGATACAAAAACAGCCAACAGCAATCAGCTTGTTGGCTGCTTCAAATACTTCTTCAGTCAGTTGAGTACGTGAACGAATACCAATGAAGTGGGCATCTTTGATCGCTTCTTTCAACGCTTCACCCTCAAGCGCAGTTTTACGATAGTCGATGTTGGTGTATCCAGCAGCATTTAAAGTGTCGATTGCGTTTTGATGAACGCCTTCTAACAACAAGAAACGAATTTTATCTTTAGGCAGTGAAAGATGTTGGCTCATTACGGCTCCGCTACAAAGGCCAAATTTAGTCGCGATATGATAACATACGAGAAGGGTCTATATACATTTCCTTTATGACCGAGACTATAGGTATTTTTGCCATACATATGTCAGGAACTACAGATTTTGGTCTAACTAAAACTGTAATTTTTAAGCCTAGATTGTCAAAATGCTTATTTTCACCGGGTTTTAGTAAAAAATGTCTTATAATGTCGAGTAGTGAAATCGATCACAGTTATACTGTTGATTTTATGCTCACACCCAGTCTAAGACATTATTTTTTGTAAATCTCTTTGCAAAGAATGCTCTATAGACCATCCACCACTTGTATATTTCTTGCTAGGTCTGCAAACGATGAATGCTCCAGTCGCTTTAACACCTGAGTTATTAACCCAATTGACAGCCATTGTGGGTGAAAACCGCATTAAAACTGATGCTGCTAGTCTCGATGCCTGGGGCAAAGACTACACCAAGCATTTCGATCCAAACCCATCAGTCATTGTTTTTCCATCAAGTACGGAACAGGTGCAGGCGATTGTTAAATTTGCCAATGAACACAATATTGCCATCACACCATCTGGCGGCCGTACCGGTTTATCTGCTGGTGCAGTAGCAGCCAATGGTGAAATTGTGGTCAGCATGGACAAGATGAACCAGATTCTGGAATTCTTCCCTGCAGACCGTATGGTGCGTGTACAAGCGGGTGTGGTGACTGAACAGTTACAAAACTATGCTGAAGAACAGGGCATGTATTATCCGGTGGATTTCGCGTCTTCAGGTTCATCACAAATTGGCGGTAACATCGGTACCAATGCCGGCGGCATTAAAGTGATTAAATACGGCATGACCCGTAACTGGGTGCTGGGTCTGACCGTTGTGACCGGTAAGGGCGACATCCTGCGTCTGAACAAGGGCATGATCAAGAACGCGACCGGTTATGCATTACAACATTTGTTCATTGGTGGTGAAGGCACTTTAGGTCTGGTGACTGAAGCTGAAATCAAGCTGGAACGTCAACCGCAAGACCTGCAAGTGATGGTACTGGGTGTACCTGACTTTGAAGCAGTGATGCCTGTACTTCACGCATTCCAGGCGAAAATTGATTTAACTGCATTTGAGTTCTTTGGTGAACTTGCGATGCAAAAAGTGCTGGATCATGGTCATGTACAACGTCCGTTTGAAACGGAATGTCCATTCTATGTACTGCTTGAATTTGAAGCGCCATTTGAGCCAATTATGGACAAGGCGATGGAAATTTTTGAGCATTGCATGGAACAGGGTTGGGTGCTCGATGGAGTAATGAGCCAAAGCCTGGAACAGGTACACAGCTTATGGCGTTTACGTGAAGATATCTCTGAATCAATCGCACCGTTTACACCATACAAAAATGACATTTCCGTATTAATTACGCATGTTCCGGCATTTATTAAAGAAATTGATGCCATTGTTGCGGATAATTATCCTGACTTTGAAATTTGCTGGTTCGGTCATATTGGTGACGGTAACTTGCACTTGAATATCTTGAAACCAGAGAACCTGTCTAAAGATGAATTCTTTGCCAAATGTCAGGTGGTGAATAAATACGTATTCGAAACTGTGAAAAAATATGACGGTTCAATTTCTGCGGAACATGGTGTTGGTATGACCAAAAAACCTTACCTCAATTACACTCGTTCTGAAGAAGAAATTGGCTACATGAAAGCCTTGAAACAGGTATTTGATCCAAACGGTATTATGAACCCGGGTAAATTATTTGATCTTTAATATTTAACCTGTAAGTTCTGAGCGTCGATGACTACATAACTGTTATCGAGTATGAAAAAAAGGCATGGCATCATAGATGCTATGTCTTTTTTTTTATGGGGGATATTTCCCAATGTTACGTTTACTCTCTACCTGTATCATTTGTTTGGGCTTAATCACGACGGGTTGTGCAACGACCAAGAAATTGGCCTCTAAAGTGAATATTGGTTCGTCTGATACCCCAATGGCTCAGGTATTAAAAGAGCGTCCGGAACTACATAAAAATCTGACTACTGTCGATGTGCGACAATATTTTAACCGCGCCGAGTCACCTACAGCAGCACAGGTGAAAGTGACTGAAACTGGATTAATGGATGATTCTGTCCGTTCAATCCGTACCACTTATAGCTTTAAAAATATAAATGGCAATTGGAAAAAAACGGGAACACAGACCGAGTATCAATGCCAACGCAGTAAAAATAGCAAAGCATTTCAAACGGCAAAATGTCCTTGATGAGTTTTTAATTCAGGATTGCTATTTCGGCCATTATGTCGCATAAAAAGCGTATCGATTGATGCGCTTTTTATGCGTTTGGGGAATAAGAGCAATGAATATTTTGATTGTCGGTAATGGTTTTGATTTGTCTCACTATTTGCCGACGAAGTATGATCATTTTATGGTAGCGATGGATGCGATTGAGAATTGGGATGAATGGAGTGATGAGATTAATTTTGATGATATTTTTGGAACACTCTATGAAAAAGAAGGTTACTTTTTCGGATATACCAAATCAATTTATAAAACAGAAAAAATAAAATTTTCTTCAGCAAAAATTGAAAACTTGAAACAGAAATTAGAATCAAATGTTTGGTACAAATACTTTTCTGAGCATTATAACAAGCTTGATACATGGATAGATTTTGAACAAAAAATAAACGAAGCTTTGAACCAAATCCTTCGATTAATAGAAATATATAATAAATCACGTGAACGAGTTAGTTTGTTGGAGAATTTAATATGTGAATATAAATCTGATGAATTTGAAATTATTAATTTACCAAATGATTTGCTAAGGAAGCTGTCATATTTAGGCATTTTAGAAACGCATGATAATTTTTCTTGTGCTTTTTGGGGGGGAATAGAACCTCAAGAAAAGTGGAAATTTAGTAAGGATTATATTATTAGTGATGATTCAGATTATGATGAGGGTATGAATATTCTTGATTTAAGAGTTAATGAAATATTCAAAACGCTATCTGATCAGTTAGAAGACTTTAGCGAATTATTTTCATTCTATTTGAATAATATAGTTTGTAATCTAAAACCTAAAAAGAAATTTAAAAAAATTGGAATTGGAGTTAATACAGAAATATATTCATTCAATTACACAAATATTTTGAAAAGTTATTATTTTTTAGACAATAAAATTTCTTTTCTACATGGTAGTTTAGAAAAAAGTAATATTATCTTAGGAGTCGCAGATATTTCAGATAAACTTAGAGAATATAAGCCTTACCAATTTGTAAAATATGCCCAAAAAATTCTTAAAGAAACTGATTATAAGTTTTTAGAAGAATCAAAATTAATTCAAGAAATTTATGACGAGGCCAAGTATTCAAGTGGATATGAAGAATACTATGTTGACCCTCAAGATGTGAAAATTGCCATTTGGGGGCACTCGTTAGATCAGTCTGATAGTAATTATATAAAAGAACTTTTTAGTCTTAATAATGAAAAAATTAATGCATTTATAACCATATATGTACATAACAAAAATGCAAAAAAAGACATGCTTTATAATTTATTTAATATTTTAGGACAGTCAGAAGTAGAAAAATGGATGAAAAAAGGTTGGCTTAAATTTGAACCAAATCCTGATATAGCTAAATTAAATAATATAGAACCTGTTGAGCTACCCAAATTAGCCGAAGCCTAATTTTGTACCCAACTTTCTATCTGCTAAACTACACCTACTCAACCAAGTAGGTGTACTTGTTTGAGATCAATTATTCTTACGAATTTTTTTATTTAAACACCTTGTGAATACGGTGTTTTAAGTCACTTATAAACAAGTGCATTTCCCAAACTTTAATTTAAACACTCAGTGCTTGGCATTGGGCTGACGCTTCTCTCCCTGAAAATAGTGCATAGCCCTACAAGCCTAAAATATATGTAGAAAAACAATGCAAAAAGTTAAAACCGCCACCTTAAACCGTGCCACGCTGATGTTTCCATTGGCATTGGTGCTGTTTGAATTTTCCGTTTATATTGGCAACGACCTGGTCCAGCCCGCCATGCTCGCTATTACCAAAGACTTTGGCGTCAGCAGTTCATGGGCACCATCTTCCATGTCATTTTATCTGCTCGGTGGGGCATGTGTGGCATGGTTGCTCGGCCCATTGTCCGACCGTTTGGGACGCAAAAAAGTGCTGCTCGCAGGTGTACTGTTCTTTGCACTGTGCTGCTTGCTAATTTTACTGACGAAAAATATTGAAAGCTTTTTAGCACTGCGCTTTTTACAGGGGATTGGTCTCACGGTTATTTCCGCTGTTGGTTATGCCGCCATTCAGGAAACTTTTGCAGAACGCGATGCCATTAAGGTCATGGCACTGATGGCAAATATTTCCTTGCTAGCACCGTTATTGGGTCCTGTGATCGGCGCATTCCTGATTGATCATGTCTCCTGGCATTGGGGTTTTATTGGTATCGCATTTTTAGCCTTTTTAAGCTGGTTTGGACTGAAAGCCAAAATGCCGGATACAAAGCTGAGCATTCCAAAACAGCCATTCAGCTACATTCTGGATGACTTTAAACAGGTCTATAAAAACAGACGTTTTCTGGCCATGACTTTGGCCTTGCCAATGGTCAGTATGCCGTTGATGCTGTGGATTGCGCTGTCACCGGTCATGCTGGTGGAAGAATTGGGTTTTAGCAGCATGCAATACGGTTTGGCACAGTTCCCGGTTTTGGGTGGATTGATTGTCGGGAATATCGTGCTGATTAAAATTATCGACAAACTGGCTTTGGGGAAATCGGTACTGATGGGCTTGCCCATTATGCTGCTCGGAACCGTGGTTTTACTGGCTGGTGTGATCTGGCAGGATTATCTGGTCTGGTGCTTAATTGCAGGCATGACCTTGATCAGTTTTGGTGAAGGCATCAGCTTTTCGGTGCTGTACCGCTTTGCATTGATGTCATCGGAAGTGTCCAAAGGCACAGTCGCGGCAGCGGTATCGATGCTGCTGATGTTCAGCTTCTTTATCATTATTGAACTGGTTCGGATGATGTATGAACACTACCATTATTTGGCCTATAGCGTGGCCTGTTTTATTTTGATTGCGCTGTGGTTTAGTTTCCCTCGAGCGATGCTCAAAGACATTTTAAAAGAACGTGTGGAGCAGGGGGTATTTTGATATTCAGGCCTCTCCCTTGCGCAGCAGCGCTGCTCATCTCCTGAAAGGAGGGGAAAATACTGATTTCAAATCAGTATTTTCTTCCAGTAGGAAATGAGGGTGTATCCTTATTATTTCCTGAAAAAGAAAATAGCCTTTTAATCAGGAACTATAGCTTGGGTTCAGCAATCGGCTGCTCAACAGCCTTCAACTTACGATCGAAAACAAAAGTGCCAAACGGTAAAATGGATGCGATTAAACCCAGAATAAACATCTGAATCGACCATTTCTGTTTTTCGCACACGATAAACAAAACAATTAAAAACAGGATGAACAGTACGCCGTGCCCCATACCGACATATTTCACCAAGATTGGATTATCGAACATATATTTCATTGGCATGGCGATGAAAAGAAGTAACAGAAAGGAAATACCTTCTAAAAGACCGACAACACGTAAAGTTTGAATATTCATGGTCATGTTTAAATCTATGAGAATGAACCCTGAGTGTACCGAATATTGCCGTAAGGGTGAATAAAAGCTCGGTATATTTTAAAAAATTATCAAACACTTATAATCAGGTGTTGAAATCGGTCTTTCAGGCAATTCAGGGTTTTTCTAAAGTTGAATTGTTGTAGATATAGCCTACTTTTTCCGTACTGCTGTCAATTTATCAACCCCAATATGACTCAGTATGATTTCTGATTGTCAGGTCATCATAAAAAAGCAGACACTCTGCCTGCTTTTTTATTTTATGGTTTTATGGACAACTTATTGAATCACACCACAGGCAATCCGGTCTCCACCACCGCCCAAAGGTTTAGGCTCATCGGCATAGTTATCGCCACCGGCATGGACCATAATTGCTAGGCCTTGAACATCAGCCAGTTTTAAACGTGGGGCCACCAGTTTTTGCTGAGATTTTCCTGAAGCCTCCACTGTAATTAGGGGTAAATCGCCTAGATGGCCAGTGAGTGGCGTACCGTGATGTGGCGCCTGGTTTGGATTGAAATGACCGCCTGCTGCAAGGGCTGCGCCCATTTTGCCATCTTTTTCTGCCGGGCCACAGAAGCCTTTTTCATGAATATGGAACCCGTGAGGGCCGGGTGGCAGATCACTTAAATCGGTATTAATGACTAGACCTGCCGGGCTATCGCGTAATTCTACAGTCCCGATTTTATTACCTACACCTTGAGCAGTGACGGCATTGACCGTGACACGTTGCGCTTTATGTTCTTGTATGGGCATGGTACCGGCACAACCGGCTAAAAATATGGTACCCAATGTTGTTATTGCGCCTTGTTTAAATAGTGTTTTCATGACTTGAAGCATCCTGACTTTTTTATAATTGGCGTCATTGAAACAAAGTCGTGGATGCAAGACCAGGTGATTTAAGTAGTGCAATGTATAAGTTTCTTAACTTCTGCCTACCAGCTTAATCAGGGTGATGGGTTTCATCATCAATATCATGAGCGAGCGTGGCTTTAGGCATCATTAAACCTTCGGTTTCATTGGTTTCATGCAGCCATTCCCTCCAGATTGCCAGTAATACCGCCAGAATGACCGGGCCGACAAATAATCCCACCATACCAAAGCTGGCCAGACCACCCAGCACACCAAACATGATCAGCAGGAAGGGAATTTGAGTGGCACCGGAAATCACCAGAGGACGGATCACGTTATCTGCGGTACTGACAATACACACGCCCCATACCATAACCCCAATCGCCTCTATGGTATGTCCTTGAGAAAATAACCACAGTGAAACAGAGGTATAGGCAACTGGAGGTCCAAAAGGAATCAGTGCCAGCAGGAAGGTAATAATGGTCAGTACCATCGGGTTAGGTACATCGGCCACAAAATAGCTGATGCCAGCCAGTATAGACTGGGCAATGGCAGTCAATCCAACGCCATAGACCACGGCACGGGTAGTATCGGAAATGGTGGCAATATAATGATGGATACGCGGACCAATCACCATTTCCAGGGCTTTGCTCACCTGATGTAAAATGGTGTGACCATCACGGTAAAAGAAAAATAACGACATCACGGCAAAGCAGAGCTTGATCAGATTTTTGCTGACTTCGTTCAGTACCGCTTTCCCGTAATTTAAATGACCCTGAATCCAGATCGAGACGGACTGGATAATGCTGTTCGGGTCCTGATTAATCTCTCTTAATGTTCGAGAAATTTCTTTGCCAATAAAAGGTAACTGCCGGATAAAGTCAGGAACATTCAGGTGACCGGAAAATACCTGTTTCTGTAATTCGTAATACAGATTTCGCCCTTCATGCTGTAACATGAAAATGGCAAAAATAATCGGTAAACCCAGAACCAGAACCACAGAAAGAATCATCACTGTGGCACTTAGGGTAGGGCGCTGTCCACACATGCGTAATACCGACTGATACAGCGGCCAGGTGACATAGGCAATAATTGCCGCCCAAACCACAGGTACAATAAAATATTTGAGCACATGAAAACTCAAATACATCAGGACAAAAAATAGTCCAAATAATAAAACCTTTTGTAATGTGGGCGCGTAACGTTGCACTGAATTCACTGACTACTTCCTAAGTTCGGAGTTCATCTTAACCGAAAAAAAAGCTCCCGAGAACGAGAGCTGGGTAAGTTGTGATGAATATTTATTGCACATTTCTAGGCAAAAGTTTGCGCTGTGTCTATTTAATGCGATTAAAACCAGGCGCTGGGATCATCAACAATTGCATTTAACAGCGGTTGCCATTGATCTTGCATAGCCCGATAGTTTTTTTGTGTTTTATCAAAAATACTCAGTCCCTGCATGGCAAGCTGGGCATAGGCAGCACGCTCGGAAATCCAGGCTACCGGCTGTTGTTCAATTTTCTGGAAAAAATCCTGAATATCTTTGGAACTGGCAGTGTTTGCTTTCATCCGGTTAGCCAACAGTAAAATCTGTACCTTCCCTTTGCGGATGCGTTTAATATCCTGTAAATGTTTCAGAAAACGGCGCGTACTATCAATATCAAAGAAAGACGGTTGCAATGGGGTGATAATGGCGTGTGCTTCACTGATTAATTGTTCGGCATGCTCGCCAGATAAGGCCCCAGGTGCATCAATAATCAGATATTCGATATTTTTAGGTACATCGCCAATTGATTTTTCCTGACGCCAGTCCAGACTTTGAATAGGAGCCGCCTCTGGCGGTCGTTGTTTTAACCATTGCAAGGCTGATTTTTGATTATCGGCATCGGCAAGTGCGACTTTATACCCCTTTTGTGCCAAAGCGGCAGCCAGATTAATTGCAGTAACGGTTTTACCGCATCCACCTTTTTGATTGGCAATTAAGATAGTTTTCATAACCCTGATGATTTTATTCTGCTCAGTCCTAGCATATCATTGTTTGATGCAGTGAATATGACTCGGGACAAAAGTCTTAAGGTATAAGTAGCGGTAATTTTTGCAATTAAGGAATAATAATGTCCATTTGGATGGCAATGCTAATTGGGGCGTGTATAGGTGTGGTGCTCACCACCATGATTTTAAGCAATACCCGGAATGGACGCATTAAAGCAGAATATGAACAGTACATTGCGGAACTGGAGCTGGAGCATCAGCAGGCTTTGGCGCATGCGCAAAAACGCAGTGTCAATACCAGCCGTGCGGTGCTCAAAGGCAAGATGGCAGAGCAGCTGGCACCGATTATGCCCCAGTTTCAGTATTTACCCAGTGATGCCAAATTTCTGGGCGATCCCATCGATTATGTGGTTTTCGATGGTTATACCGACCTGCGTGATGGCGAAGGAAGTCCCGATGATATCGAGGTGGTGCTGATAGACATTAAAAGTGGCGGTGCGCGCCTGACCAAGGGGCAACAGGCGATTGCCCAGGCCATACGGGAAGGGCGGGTACGTTTTGAAACAGTCCGTATCGATTTTGATGATTAAAACGGCGATGCTTATAAAACGCCGTTAAATTCAGGACTTACTGTTTTTGCACACGGGCAAACAGCATGCGCTGTGCAAGGCTTGGAATACCGGCTGCATCCAGATAATATTTTTCTTTAAAGCTGAAATGTGCATCAAGCAAGGCCTGTTCAATATTGCGGTTGAGATGACAGCCATCGGCAAGGCGTTTTTGAACGGGTGTCAGCAGGTCTTGCAGATGTTGCAGTGTCGGGCGGTCAGATAGTACATGTTCGACCAGATGCAAGGTTCCGCCAGGCTTGAGCACGCGATGCAATTCAGCCAAAGCCTGATCCAGATGTTCAATACTGCACAGTGTCCAGGTACTGACAATATTATCGATACTATTGTCGGCAAAAGGCAGCTTTTCTGCACCGGCCTGAACATGCTGCACATGAATGGCACTTTCGTGCACACGTTTAATCGCCAGCTGATAAATATCGGCATTGGGTTCAAGGGCGTAGAGTGTATCGATATTTTGATAAAAAGGCAGATTAACCCCAGTCCCAAAGCCAATTTCTAGCACCTCGCCTGTAATGGGGAGTAGCAGTTCACGACGCTGATCCATCAGGCTGGCCGTTTGCATTACTTGATTGAGCAAATGCGGAAAAATGTGTTGCTGGTAAAATTTATAAATCATTGTCACTTAATTTTTCTTACTTTATATCATCTTAGTTTAACCAATCTTCAGCTCAGAAAATAAGACAAAAAAGTGACTGAATATATCTCTATTGTTACCAAGTCCATATATTTCTTTAAGTTTACTCATTTAAAATTAAGTTAGAAATCAAGAAATATGTTAGGGGCATAAAAATGGTCAGGCCAATATTATTCAGTACTTTACTTGCTGCCAGCATGTTGCAAATGAGTGCCAGTGCTTCTGTCGATTATAATATTGCGAAGGGCTTGGCTCCTCTGGCAAAAGACCAGTCAATCAAAAAACTACAATCGTTTAAAGGCGATTTTCGTATTCTAGGTTCGAAAATTTATACCAGTGATGAACAGGCCAAGTTTTCACCGATTGATTATGCCGTGAGCTGGGGGTTGTTTGCCGAGCCTGAAATTGCACGTCATATATCGGTCAATCAATATGACCGCTTTTTAAACTGGAAGATTGATCGCCTGCCGGTGCCTGCCGAACAAGCCATGCAAATGGTCTCGAATATGCACATCATTCCTGCCAACCCTCAAATTGCCAAACAGATTAAACATGTGAAACGCGGTGATTTGGTGCGGCTAAAAGGCGAGCTGGTGGAAATTAAAGACAGAAATTTGGTCTGGACGTCATCCTTGACCCCGACAGATACTGGAGATGGTGCCTGTGAGTTATTCCGTGTCAGTTCAATTGAATGGATTGAACGGGTGAAAGGCTAACCGTTTTTTTATAACAAGATGATGAAAAGACTAAATTTATGAAATCTTTAGCACTCAGTTTTGCTGCAATTCTAGGATTCGGCATGGTGGGGTGTAGCAGTATGAGTCCAACGGTAGATGGAAAAACCCATAGTTACTCATTAGACACTCAATGCCCGGCTTTGCTGGAAATGAACGTGGGACAGATCCTGAAACTTATCCTGCCCGAGAATCCGACTACAGGATATGTCTGGCAAGTGGCCGAGCCGCAGAGCATTTTAAAAGTGGAAGAAATTTATCGGCAAGATCAAGTGAAAAGCCAGCAACCGATGCTGGGTGTAGGTGGACAAAAACTGTTTATATTTACTGCACTGCAACCGGGTGAAGCATGGATTCACGTGAAACATAGCCGTGCGTGGGAACAAAATCCGGTAGATGAGTGGCGTTGCCGGGTCAGAATTTCCTGATTTAAGTTTTTTTAGATTCTTGGGGAAAGGGGGGATTTATTGATTTTCTAAATCCCTCCCGACCTCCCTTTTTGAAAGGGAGGAGTAAAAAGCCCGCTTTAATAAAGCGGGCTTTTTTATATTCTAAGATGTATATAAGTAACTTATTTCGCTGTTAATGCCTGACGGTCAAACTGAATACCATCCCAGCCATTTTGCATAAACTGGCGAATGTTCTGGTGGTCTGTGGCTTCAGGAGTCGCTAACACGGCAGCATAATGTTCAGCAAACAGGCTTAGGGTTTGTGCCTGATCTAAACCATTAAGTTGGGCAAAAGAAAATACTTTGGCACTGCCTTGGTTTTCCGTTGCAGCATTGGCCTGTTTGCCATTTTGAAAAGCTGTAGGGCTATGCTGATAACGTGCATCAATATATGCAATCACGTCTGCAAATTTGATTTCACCTGCCTGAAGCTGTGCCAATAAATCCTGAGCCATAATTTCCTCAATTCATAGAAAAAAGTTTAAAAACCGCGTGACTATAACAATTTTCACGGCATCATTTCATTACTATTTCAACGCATTTGTACGCTATAGTGAACAAAAGATTTATATCATCTTGATCTTTAACTCAATCACATTGGAACAGATATGAATTGGCTACTGGTAGCTTTAGGGGGAGCAGTCGGCGCAAGTTTGCGTTATGGTGCAGGGGTATTTTTATTTAAACCGAGCAGCGGATTTCCGTGGACGACATGGTGGATCAATATCTTTGGCTGTCTGCTTGCCGGTATTTTCTTTGCTTATAGCCAGAAATTTCCTGTTTTGCAAAATGAAGCACGTCTGTTTTTGATGGTTGGTATTTTAGGCGGCTTTACCACTTTTTCCAGTTTTGGTCTGGAAACCTTTCAACTGCTGAAGCATGGACAAATTGCACTGGCTTTAGGCTATGCCATTTCCAGTGTGATTACAGGAATTATTGTGTTGGCGCTCGGTTTTTACCTGTTTCAGGGTTTATTGCAGAGTCGATAACAGCTCAAAATTTTTGTCATATCAGAAAAAAAGAAGCCCAAGCTGGAGGATATGGCTTGGGCTTTTCAAGTCTTAAGATTAACCTTGAAATCTTAAAACAGTATGAATTTAATGTGAGCGTTTGAAACGTGCGAAACGTTTATTAAAGCTTGCTACACGGCCTTCATTGCTAGTTTGACGTTGTTCACCGGTATAAAACGGATGCGAGGCACTGGAAATATCCAGAGTCACATAAGGATAAGTCTGGCCTTCATATTCACGTGTCTGGGTTGGTTTTAACGTGCTGCCAATAACAAAATAGACATCTGCATTGGTATCGTGGAACAGTACCTGTTGATAGTCGGGGTGGATATCTGGACGCATACATTTCTCCATCGTATATTTTAAATTTAAAGAAATGTTATAACATAACAATTATCAAGTCAAATAAAACCCGGGCACTATGGGTGAACCGGGTGGGTGCGGCTTGATCAGACTCGAGGCGGCACCAGCTCCTCAAATAAATCATTCAGGTTATCATTCACTTTTAAATGAATTAAATTCCAGTAATGTCCGGAAACCGTGCGGTTAACCATTAAGGTATCCGGTGAAGGCTTAAACACATCCCAATATTTTAATGACGGTTTCAGCAGTTCGACGCCATCATGATGGGCAGAGTTTTCGGCAAAATCGTAATGGGTGATCAGCGGACGCATCAACACTTCCAGCCACTGGCGATATAGATCTTCAGGAAACTTGCCTTGCGTGGTGATGGAATGCAGGTCATCCAGCTTCTGTTCCATTTCGGCAATATTGCCTTCACGGGCGGCATTAATCAGGGTCTTGAAATTCGAGACAATTTCAGTAGACAGGGTTTTGACACCGCCATAGTCGTAAATAATCACCGTCCCATCTTCACGAAAGGCAAAGTTGCCCGGATGCGGGTCACAGTGGAAACGTTTTAGATAGAAAATTTCCTGACCAATGGCACGGAGCAGGCGGCGACCCAGTTCATTACGGGTGTCTTGAGACCAGGTACTGGCCGTTTCGATGCTTTCGCCCTGTTCCAGGCTTAAAGTCAGAATATGACGCGAAGAATAGTCACTATAGACTTGAGGAATAATAATTTTATTGTCTAATGTTTGATGAAATGCACGTGCGACTTCTAAGTTTTGCGCCTCAATCTCATAGTTCAGCTCATTATCCAGACTGTCCTGAATTTCCTTAAACAGCTGATCTTGCAACTTGCGGTCAATTTTCAGTACACCCATTAAGCGCAAGGCCAGACGCACCTGTTTCAGGTCACTTTCACAGGCCTCATCCACACCCGGATATTGCACTTTCACCACCACCTGCTGACCGTTCGGCAAGATGGCTTTATGCACCTGCCCGATAGAGGCAGCCGCAAAAGGCTGTTCATCAAAACTTTTAAAGATTTTCAGGAGCGGTTTACTCAGTTCTTTTTCGACTTGTGCTTTAATTTCAGCAAAAGGCATGGCTGGAGCCTGACGCTGTAACTTGCTAATGGCACGCGCTACTTCTGGTGGGAAGATGTCTTTGTATTGTGAAGCAATTTGCCCCACTTTCATCACCGCACCTTTCATTTCACCCAAGGTGTCCGCAATCTGAAGGCCGATATCCTGAAAAAGTTTAGTGCGCGAAGCATTTTTTTGTTCTTCATCGGCATTAAAATTTTTAATCGAGTTTGACACGGTTTTAGTTGCAATACTCGCCGTCATACTGGCAAGTTTCATAAAGCGACGACCGGGGGTCCTAGCCGTTTTTGCCATGCGATATTCCTCAGCATCATCATAGATGGTTTTTAATGATCATAGGCGTTAAACAGGATATTGCCTACTTGAAATTGTTAAAAGCTGCACTTTTACAGTGAGATTATCAAAAAATAGACAATTTTTGAGTGGCTAAATAACTGAAATATGGTGGATTATTTTTATATTTATGCTGTACTGATCTCATCCCTTTTCCCATAAAAAGGGATGAATCTATTTAATTTTTAAGGCATTTTCAGGCGATGGTTGATTTTGTATAAACGGGTTAATAACAAGATACAGGCCACACTTAAACCGACAATCAAACCCACCCAGACACCAGCAGCCTGCATTTGGGTAAAGCGTGCCAGATAAACCCCAACCGGGAAGGCAATGACCCAATAGGCAATCATGGTGATCCACATCGGACCTTTGGTGTCCTGCATGCCTCGCAGGCAACCTGCGGCACTGACTTGCCAGGCATCCATCAGCTGATAGGCCATGGCAAACAGCAGCAGATATAGCGCGACCTGAGTGACCTCGTAATCTGAGGTGTAAATTGACACAATTTCTGGCCGGAAAAACCAGATCAGCGCCATGGTAGCGAAGGCAAAAACAGTGCCGGTGGCTAGACCCAGATATTGTACCTTATGCATCGCCAGCCAGTTTTTTTCCCCATAATAGGTACCTACACGAATGGTCAGTGCAATGGCCAGCGACATAGGAATCATAAATAATTGCGAGGTCACGGACATGGCAATCTGGTGGGCGGCCACCAGGGTTTCGCCCAAAGGACTGAGCACAATGGCTGCGGTACTGAACAGGCTCACTTCAAAAAAGATGGCCAGGCCAATCGGGAAACCGAGTCTTAAAATACGCTTGATCCAGTCCGGATTGATTTTTTCAAATGCGGCAAAGGGCTGTGTTTTTTTGTAGGCCGAAGCTTTTAAGACATAGGTTGCAAGTGCAATAAACATCAGCCATTGCAAAATCGCCGTGGCAAAACCACAACCGGCTGAACCTAACTCCGGAATTGGTCCCCAGCCATACATAAAAATAAAGTTAAGCGGAACCAGAATAATTAATGCAATCAGGCTAATCGCTGTCACGGGACGTGGATGCCCCAGCGCTTCCGAATAGCCACGCAGCGCTGCATACATGGTCACAGCGGGCATACCTAGACCAATAGCATGCAGGAACAAACTGGCTTTGGGCAGCAAGACTTCTGGTACGCCTAAAACAGGCAATAAAAATGGCATGATCTGTAAAATCAGTGCAGCGATGATGCCCAGAATCAGAGCGATCCATAGCGATTGCCGTGCAATACTGGCAATTTTTTCCGGCGTACGTGCGCCGTTGGCTTCTGCAACCAAAGGCGTGGTGGCAATCATGATGCCGCTAAACAGCAGCATGACTGGAATCCACAAACCTACCCCGACAGCAATTGCGGCCAGATCAACCGGAGACAGATGTCCGGCCATAATGGTATCAATCAGTCCCAAACCGGCCTGGGAAAATTGAGTGACCAGAATCGGAATCATCAAATGAAAGAGCTGTTTTAATTCATAACGGGTCGTTGTAACCGACGAGACATTCGACACAAAAATTACTCATCATGTGCTTAGAATAATGAGGGGTTAGCGTTGTAAAGTGAGAAGCACACCAATAAAAATCACTACGCCACCTAACAGGCGTTGCCAGTTCACCGGTGTTTTTTCTGTGCCCAGTAAACCAAAATGATCCAGAATCATTGAAGTGACCAGTTGACCAAAAATAATCAAACCGGACAGAGTGAGAAAACCAAGTTTGGGCGCAGCATAAATACTGAGGCTAATGGCATATACCCCAAGAAATCCACCCAACCATAAATACCATGGCAGTTGCACAAACGTGGCAAAACCCGGTTTTTCTACCGGCTGAAAAAACACCAATATGGCCAGCAGTATTGTACCAACCAGAAAAGATAAAAGGGCAGCTTGTAAAGGTGAATTTAAATATTCTCTCAACTGGCTATTAATAGCCGTTTGAAAAGTAAGCGCGATACCAATCCCCAGGGTCAGCGGGATGAATAACAACAACTGAGCAGATATTTTCATCATTCTAACAATTTAATTCTTCAGTAGTTTTCCCTAGTGTACCGATATTCATTGTGAGATTTCAGCAGCGTCTTGATAGAGTCATGTTAAAATACAAATCTTCCTGTCCTACATATTTTGAGCTTGTTCCTTGGCTGAATTAAATCCTGCACTGGTTCCTTTATCTTTATACATTCATATGCCGTGGTGTGTGCGTAAGTGTCCGTATTGTGACTTTAACTCGCATGCCGTACCGGATGGAAAACTGTCTTTAGCTTTGGAACAGCAATATTTACAGGCTTTGGTCGAAGACTTTAAAACCCAGGTCGATTTTGCCCAGGGGCGTCAGATTCATAGCGTGTTTATTGGTGGAGGTACGCCGTCACTGATTTCTGCAAAGGGTTATCAATGGCTATTTAGCCAGTTAAAAAGCTTAATTCCTTTTGAAGATGGCTGTGAAATTACCCTGGAAGCCAATCCGGGAACGGTGGAGCATGACCCCTTTGTGGGATATTTAGAGGCTGGAATAAACCGTCTTTCTATTGGTGTGCAGAGTTTTAATAGCGATCAGCTGCAAAAATTAGGGCGTATTCACAGTAATGATGATGCGATTAATGCCATTCAGCATGCCCGTGAAGCAGGCTTTGAACGCGTTAATGTCGACTTGATGCATGGCTTGCCAGAACAAACGCTAGAACAGGCTTTGTATGATTTAAAACTGGCGGTGGAAAATGGTGCCACGCATGTGTCGTGGTATCAATTGACCATTGAACCGAATACCGTATTTTTCCGTACCCAGCCGGTTTTACCCGTTGAGGATGTGCTGGAAGATATTCAGCAACAGGGTGAAGCCTACCTAAAGGCCAATGGTTTTGTGAACTATGAAGTTTCAGCCTGGCGTAAGGAAAAACCCTCTGCGCATAATTTAAATTACTGGCAGTTTGGCGATTATCTGGCCATTGGGGCAGGGGCACACGCTAAAGTGACGCGACACGATGGTGTGTACCGTTTCCAGAAAACCCGTTTGCCGAAGGACTATTTGGCTAAAGTGCCGGCTGAACATCTACAGTTTAAACGTATTGAAGATGAAGACATGCCGTTTGAATTTATGATGAATGCGCTACGGTTAAATCAGGGCGTGGCTGCCAAACTGTATGCTGAACGTACAGGTTTGAATTTAGCAAGTTTGGATGAACTTTTAAATTCATTACGTTCACGTCAGTTGATGGTTGAAGATGAAAACCGTTTGTCTTGTACCGAGCAGGGGCATGTGTTTTTAAATTCGGTGCTGGAAGCATTTCTGTGACTTGCAATTAATCCTTCGGTTGATGTTCGAATGCAATACAGAAGCTGGAGATATGGGCGATTGAATTTCCATTCAACTGCATAGAAGGGAGAGTGAGGTTTTTAGTTTTCTATGTAGCTTTGTCTGAACGTTAAAAACAAAAAAAGCACTATCAAAGTGCTTTTTTATCGATGTTACTTATTATAAAGCAACAATATTTACAGCATTCGGGCCTTTTTGACCTTGCGCAATACTGAATGATACATGCTGACCTTCAAACAATGTTTTAAAGCCAGAATTTGCAATTTCACTGAAATGAGCAAATACATCTGGACCAGATTCTTGTTGAATGAAACCGAAACCTTTAGTTTCGTTAAACCATTTTACTGTACCGTTAACTGTATTAGACATAATATAACCTATCGAATTTTAATAATTTTTAGCCATCTTAAATGACTGATATTAACTTTGAAAATAATAATGAATTGAGCTTAAGATCTGAAAAAAGCGAAGGATTATGACTAAAACTGCGATACTTAAAGAAGATTTACTAAACAAGATTTTTTCTAGTTGAGTTAATCATACATGAAATAAATAAATATTCAAGTTTTTTATATATATTATAATTTTTTTTTATAAAAATAATCGTTAAACAAACCAGATATTAAATAAATTAAATTTATTCAATTACTTATTTTTAAAACCAAGATGCTTGTTTTTCTATTGATTGCTGGTTCTAGCTCAGCATTGTTTCCTGTTCCGCAGTAAGTCATGCCAATAGGCAAGTGAAAAGAAACGTTTGCTACATATTGTGCAACCATGTCCACATCTCAAAAGCGATTTAAACTGGGGCGACTTTCTGTAGGTGAAGGGTAATTAACTGAATGGGGGGCAGAAAAGATATATTCGCCTTCGTTGAACTGCGGGCATACGGCTACTTGCCTGCAGATGAAACAATATTTAAATCGAAGAGCCGAGGAGAATATTCAGGGCGTAAATAAACAGCGGCATCAAGTTTCCACTCAATAGTGAAAATGCTCGGCTTTGTAAGCTCTGACGTACATTGATTTAGGGATTTTGCGGATTGGAACAGCCGTTCTTTTTTCTTAAGATCAAGTCATACAGGAACAGGATATTCCGGAACAGAAAACAACAATAATACGTTCAAACACCAGGACTGTGAGGCAAGACAGGAGTCATGCTTAATCAACCCATAAGAAAAACCCCGGCATCCTGCCGGGGTTTTTCTTTGCCATTGCGTCATGCTCATTAGCTGTACTGATGAGCACTATCCCATTTTTGGGACTGGCTACCGCAATATGGATACAATCAGTAAATCCTCCGCAAGGGTATTATTTGATATAAGTGCTTTTATGGAATATGGCTTGAAAAAAAAGAGCACCGAAGTGCTCTTTTATTTTGACTTAAACTTTACAGTTTAGTAGTCAAAGCTAAAGTGTTCAGGTGCCAGTGAAGTCATGGTCTTGGATGGATTGACCATCGCTTCGGCATGACCCTGAGTACGTGGCAGCAGGCGTTCAAAGTAGAAATCAGCTGTTTTGATTTTTGCTTTGTAGAATTCAGGCACTTCCTGACCTTCACCCGAAGCCAGTTTTGCCGAAGCCACTGCAGCTTGCTGTGCCCAGAAGTAAGCCATCATCACATAACCTGAGAACATCAAGAAATCAACCGATGCAGATGACACGATGTCGCGGTCTTTACGTGCCGCCAGCATAATACGAACGGTGAGAGCATTCCATTGTGCGCAAAGCTTGGTCAAGTCCCAGGCAAAACGGCGCATGTATTTGTTACGCGCATGCTGACCACAGAATTTCAGGATTTCAGCCGTGTAATCGCGAATCACTTTACCTCTAGAGGTTAACAGGACTTTACGGCCAATCAGGTCAAGTGCCTGTACACCGGTGGTCCCTTCGTACAGGGTAGAGATACGTGAGTCACGAACAATCTGTTCCATGCCCCATTCTTTGATGTAGCCATGACCGCCGTAGACTTGCATACCGTGGTTGGCAGCTTCAAAACCCAATTCAGTCAAAAAACCTTTCAGGATAGGGGTGTAGAAACCCAGGTGATCATCATGTGCTTCATATGCTGCAGTATCACCCTGTATTAAGGCATCAGCCATTTTGTCGGCAATTTGTGCGGCGTAATAAATCATTGCACGACCGCCTTCAGCAATCGCTTTTTGAGTGAGTAGCATACGACGAACGTCAGCATGGTGAATGATCGCATCAGCCACTTTTTCAGGGTCTTTCTTACCTGAAAGGGCACGCATGGACATACGCTCCTTGGCATAAGGAAGTGCGCCCTGGAATGACAGTTCAGCATGGGCAATGCCCTGGATCGCGGTACCGATACGCGCAGTGTTCATGAAAGTGAACATGGCATGCAAGCCTTTGTGTGGCTCGCCAATCAGGTAACCCGTTGCATTGTCAAAGTTTAAAACGGCGGTTGCAGAAGCGCGAATCCCCATTTTGTGTTCGATTGAACCACAGCTGACAGGGTTGCGCTCACCCACTGTACCATCTGCATTGACCAGGAATTTTGGCACAATGAATAGCGAAATACCTTTGGTCCCGGCAGGCGCATCTGGAAGGCGGGCAAGCACGATATGAACGATGTTTTCTGTTAAATCGTGTTCACCGGCAGAGATAAAGATTTTCGTGCCCGAAATGGCATAGGTACCATCTGCCTTGGGTTCCGCCTTGGTTTTGACCTGGCCTAAGTCCGTACCACATTGTGGTTCGGTAAGACACATCGTACCTGACCATTCTCCTGTCACCAGGTTAGGCATATAGGTGTTTTTTTGTGCTTCAGTACCAAACTGAAGAATGGTGTTCATACAGCCGACGCTTAAACCTGGATACATCTGGAAGGCCCAGTTTGCAGTACCCATCATTTCTGATTTGATCAGGTTTAAAGATTGCGGCAGATTTTGACCGCCAAATTCTTCAGGGAAAGACAAACCTTGCCAGCCGCCTTGCACGAACTGGTCATAGGCTTCTTTAAAGCCTTTTGGGGTTTTGACTTCACCATTTTCAAAGTGACAGCCTTCTTCATCACCCGATTGGTTGAGTGGAGAAAGTACGTTTTCACAGAAATCTGCCGCACTTTCAAGAATCATGTCTACAGTGTCAGCATCCGCTGCTTCACCATTTGAAAGCGTTTTGTAGTGTGCCGGGTAATCAAGCACTTCGTTCATTAAAAAACGAATATCATGCAAAGGGGCTTTATATGCTGGCATAGTCTTAATCCTAATTTAGAAATAGTTCTGGATTATCTGTATCGATACCTTGATTATTCACATTTATCATCAAAAAACATTGATAAGGATAGCGATTAAAAATGTCAGAAATGCGAATTATAAAATATGCTCGACCCAATAGTATCAACATCCTATTATGTTATATTGGGTTGTAATTCTGTAGCTTAGAACAGAATAAAGTATAATGAATATAAGGCGTTTACATGTGAAGGCACAACTAAAATATTTAACTTTTTGTCTTTGTAGTCTCAGTTTCTCAGGCTGTTCACAGCATGTCATAAAGACCAATCCGAATCAGGTGGCAACTGTAGAGCAAAGAGCGATTCATGGTCTAAATGCGATGTTTGAAACATCCAGTTATGATTTTCGGGGCAAGCTCAGTGTACAGTCTAGTCCGGACATAGGACGTCAAAAAGCACAGCAGCAAGTCAATCCGGCGATAGCATTTGAACCGGCATTGAAAAAACGTTTAGATCAATATTTAAAAGCGCGGAATATCCGTTTAAACAGCACTGAAAAACAAAACCTGTATGCCGCTATGGCGAAACAGCAGCAAGGGCATGCGGACAGTTTTGCTTCAGAGGACAAGCTGAGTTCATTCAATATTTTTGCATTGAATTTACTCAATAATACGCAATTTGAATATGATGGTTCTGTGCATTATCGAGAAAAGACCGCTGCTTTAAACTTGGCAGCCCGTTATGAAAAGCCGACCTTGCTGGTGCAAATGAAAGTACCGATGGTGGTCGATTTTAAAGAATATAAATTTTATACCAATTATTTTTCTTTGATGCCGTATTTGGTGAATAAAGACAGTCAAAACAGCTTTGCCTATATTGATTTCTCGAAATATAAAGCTGATTTTGAACGGGTAAATGTAGCGAAGTTGGCTGATTATTTAAAAGCGGTAAATGCCTTGCCATATATTTTGGCTGATGCTAGACAAATCAAAAGCCTGCCACTGAGCGTTGCAGAGAAGAACGGTCAGTTGACTGAAAAAATACGTTTTAGCAGCACCTTGGAAGAACTGATGTTGCAAATGGCCTTGTTTGAACAGGTGAATGAGCCGTATTTAAAGCGCTCCGTGCTGGGCTATACCACAGCTACTAAAGTGAGCGATGCCGGGAGTGAAAAGCAGGCGGGAGAGGCTGTAACCCAGGCTGTGGAAGATACTGCTTCACCTGTGCAAGCAGGTAAAGCTGATGCTGTGGCTCAAGATGACACAGCCTACAGTGCAACACTTGCCTTGCGTGAACTGGTCAGCGATAAACTTTATGGTTCAGCCGATTCACTGGTAGACGAAGAGGATGTAGCGCTAGAAACAGAAACGGATGATGAAAGCCCGACAGAACAAGACACTGCTGATGAAACTATTACTCTTACAGTAGACGACTGCCAGCGTATAATTGCTACGCCAAAAACAGCCCAAGTCGGTGATTTAACATACTGCATTTTTGCTTATGAATTAGATGCTTTTAAGCGTGTTGAACCGGTACAGATCACGGCTTCGGTTGAAGCAAAGGACCGTTCGGTACACGAAAAATTAGCCTTGGTCTTTGCACCGTATGTTTCTGAACAGTTTATAGATGCAGCGCATTTTGCTGAGCTGTGGGCAACGCACCAGCCTGAAATTCGTCAGGTTCTAGCGGCAAGTTCGCCAGCTAAAAAGACCCCGATACAAATAGATGTCGGTTTAGATGCTCAGGGACGTGCGGCACAGGTCGATTATGCTGTGCAATTCCTTACTGAAAAGTACGGTAAAATTGATGTACAGGCCGATATGCGTGTATTTAATTATGGGCAAGCCAGCAAAATTGACCGTGCTGCATTGCGCGATGCCAAGTCGATTCAAGAGGTGAGCAAAGGTTCAATTTTAGAAAAATGGGTGAAAGATGTAGGGCGAACTCTGGAGCAGCCAGCTGCTGTGATCGAAGGAACTAAAGCCGAAGCACCCGCCTTAAGCTATGAGGATGAGTTGAATCTGTTGGCCGATAAAACCTATCAGCAAGCCCAGTCGTTCAGTCAAACCTACCAAACCTTATTTTTGCTCGATATGGCTGCAGAGCAAAGTGAGTGGGTGAAAAACCTTAGTCCGCAAACCTTGCAAGAAATGGCAGAGGTGTATGCCTACTGGTTTAGCGATGAACAGTATTATGATCCTAAAGGCAAAGAACTTGAGCGCATTAAGGCCTTACAGAAAAAGCATCATCTTGAGGATGACAGCCAATTCAACCGGGCTATAGGCAGCCATGTTAATACCTTGACTGAGCGTGCTGTAGGCGAAGGTAAGGTCGCTGCAGCTTGGCACCAAGCCGCGAAGCAGTATAAGCAGCCACAGCATATTTTTGCCCAGCAATACCTGAAAGCATACCGGGAGGAATATCCGGACAATGCCGCCGACTCGCGTGTGCTCAAAGAAACTGCGCAGATTTTGGGGCAAAGCTATATCGACAGCAAGCATGGAAAATTAAGTCAGAAAACGATTCAAGACCTGACCTTTCAACATGCTGAAGTTATTAATTATGAAATATATATGGAAGTGTATGAAAATATGCAGAAATATGTAAAATAAACAGGAAGATGGTTCAAAAGAACCTCAGATCATCCTGAGGTTCTTTTGATGAATGTTAGTTAAAGAAAGTCTTTTAATTCAGGTTTAATGCCGTTCCAGATATAAAAAGCTTCAATCGCCTGTCCAACCAGCATGCCATAACCTTCTGAGGTCGGAACACCGCGGGCTTTGGCTTGATCTAAAAAGCTAGATGGCTTGCCATAGGCCATTTCATAGGCATGCTCAAATTGTAAAGCTTCAGGTAAAACCAAGGCATCGCCGGTTAAACTTGCCGAAGTTGCATTAATGACAATGTCAAAATGACCAGCCAGATCATTTAAAGAAATGGCTTCAAGGGTGGCTTGCGGCACAGCGGGTTTTAAGTCGGTAACCAGTTGTTCTGCACGGGCTAAAGTCCGGTTAGCGATGACGATTTTTTTCGCACCCGCCTGTACCAAGGGGTAGATGACACCACGGGTTGCACCGCCCGCACCAATAATTAACAGCTCGCTATTGTCGAGTTTCCAATCTAGGGCCTTGATGGCATCGACCAGACCTTGACCATCGGTATTGTCGCCATACAGCTTGCCATCCTGCATCCATAGGGTATTGACTGCCTTGGCAATTTTGGCACGTTCAGTTAATACGGCACAGGCTGCAAAAGCTTGCTCTTTGAAGGGCACGGTCACGTTCATACCCATACCACCCTGAGCAAAAAACTCCTGGATATTGGCTACAAAGCCATCCAGTGGCGCAAGGCGTTTGCTATAGCTCAGGTCAATGCCAGTTTTTTTGGCAAAAGCATGATGCAGTTCTGGAGAACGTGATTGTTCGATTGGATTGCCAATCACGGCAAATTGTTTGCTCATTTCACAAGGTCCGTGTGCGGAAATGGCATTCAATATACGTGATTTTTCCCGCGGGCTAAAGCCACTACGGAAAGGAAAAATGACAAAGAAGAAAGAAGAGGGGAAATCGTTAAAGCGATAAAGTTAAATCCTGTTAAGGATTACAAATTTCGCGAATGGTATCTTCCAGCCACATGGCTGCAGTAAAAAATAGGGCAAAACCTGCAAATACGCTAAAGCTAATCGACACGCTGTCTGCAAGGGTGCTATGTGAAAGCAAGGTAATGGTGATAGAACACACGATCAGGGTTAAAATACACCAAAATAAAATCACCTTATTATTTAACATTGTGTTGAGCATCGTTTCTCCTTCAAGCATACTTTTTTGTATTTATCCATGCTGATTAAATCAGTATAGGTCATGAATATCATGATCCAGTCTAAACGATTTTTGTGACACACTCGTGTCTAGTGCTGTAAGGAAATATGTCAGTTTTTCTTGCATTAATAGCCTAGTTAATTGTCTTAATTAAATTAAAATATTGATTTTAATTATTTAAATACTTGAATATTGATTTGATTTCAAAAGTTATTTCAGTGAAAAATCCCTTTTTCTGTAGGAAAAAAGGGATAAAAACTTTTTTTATTTTTTAAGTTCAGTCAACCAGTCATGCGGTTTGAGATAATAGTCGGTTAAGCATTTTTCAGGTGAATTTTCCTCCCATTCGGGACGATACGACCAGGCTGCTAATGGGGGCATACTGACCAAAATCGATTCAATTCGACCGCCGGTTTGTAGACCAAATAAAGTGCCACGGTCATAGACCAGGTTATATTCGACATAACGGCCACGACGATAAAGCTGGAAATCGCGCTGTGCTTCGCTATACGGTTTATCCTGATTGCGTTGAAAGATGGGAACAATCGCTTCCAGGTAACCATTGCCGACAGCCTGCATATACTGAAAGCAGGTTTCAAAGTCCCACTGATTTAAATCATCAAAAAATAAGCCGCCAATACCACGCTGTTCGTCGCGATGTTTTAAATAGAAATAATCATCACACCATTTTTTGTGTTCTGCATACACCGTATCACCAAATGGCGCGCAAAGATCATGGGCCTTTTGATGCCAAGTCAAAACATCTTCATCATTCGGATAAAATGGTGTTAAGTCGAAACCGCCACCAAACCACCACACTGGATCCTGACCTTCTTTTTCGGCCACGAACAGGCGCACGTTGGCATGTGAAGTCGGCACATTGGGATTCTTCGGATGAATCACCAAAGACACACCCATAGCCTGGGCTTTAGCACCGGCAATTTGTGGATGGCGTTCTGTGGCAGAAGCGGGGAGTTTAGCAATGTTGATGTGCGAGAACATGACCCCGCCTTTTTCAATGACGCTGCCGTTTTGCAAAACACGTGAACGGCCGCCACCGCCTTCAGGGCGCTGCCAGTCATCAATTTCAAACCGGGCTGTGCCGCCTCCTTGTTGTTCTTGTTGTTCAAGTGGCGAGCAAATACGGCTTTGCAGATCAAGCAGGAATTCGCGAACGCGTTGAATATCGGCAGATGTAGGATGCTGCATCAAAGCCCTCATAGCGGAAAAGAAAACTGAGACACATCAAAGCATAAATTGTATAAAAGAGTAAGGATTTTTATACAGCATGTTTTTTTATTGAAATATGGAGACATTCATTTTGTTCGGACTTTGATTGGAGGTGGGCGCTGAAAAATATCCCGACTAGATCACTAGGTTGAATTCTATAAGCAAGCCCAGCAAAATGAGTTGAATATGTGATGCAAAATATGGGTTCGGTTATAAGTATAACCGGCTGTTGCAGTAGAGAGTGGATAGCAACGATGACGCGTTCTTTAATTCAAAAATATAATGTGCCGGGACCCCGTTATACCAGTTATCCAACGGTGCCGTATTGGGAAGCCGAGCCATTTTCGCTTGATCTGTGGAAACAGAGCTTAAAACGTTCCTTTGATGAATCCAACCAGAGTGAAGGCATTAGTCTGTATATCCATCTGCCATTTTGTGAAAGCCTATGTACTTTCTGCGGTTGCCATAAAAAAGTGACCAAAAAGCATGAGATGGAACAGCCTTATATTCAGGCTGTGCTGAAAGAATGGGACTTGTATTGCCAGTTGCTGGTAACAAAGCCGAAAATTAAAGAAATTCATTTGGGCGGCGGCACACCGACCTTCTTTTCGGTTGAGCATTTACAACAGTTAATTCAGGGCATCTTGGCAAAGGCAGAGGTGGCTGCCGAGCATGAATTCAGTTTTGAAGGGCATCCTAACAATACCACCCGTGAACATTTGCAAGCCTTATATGATCTGGGCTTTCGTCGGGTCAGTTACGGAGTTCAGGACTACAATGAAACGGTGCAAAAAGCCATCCACCGGATGCAGCCTTTTGAACATGTACAGCGTGTAACGGAGTGGGCACGTGAAATTGGTTATACGTCCATTTCACATGATCTGGTTTTTGGTCTGCCTTTTCAGAGTTTGCAAGATGTGCTGAATACCATTGATCAAACCAATCGGTTAAGGCCGGACCGTTTGGCGTTTTATAGCTATGCCCATGTTCCATGGATTAAGGGCAATGGCCAGCGTGGTTTTAAAGATGCTGATGTACCGAAAGATGAAATAAAACGCCAGTGCTATGAAGAAGGAAAGAATAAGTTACTGGCGCAAGGTTATCATGAAATTGGTATGGATCATTTTGCTCTAGAAAAAGACAGTATGTGCCAGTCCTTTAAACAGGGTACTTTACATCGTAATTTTATGGGCTATACCGCATCCAAAACCCAAGTGATGATTGGCCTGGGTATTTCTTCGATTAGCGACAGCTGGTACAGCTTTGCACAAAATGAAAAAAAACTGGAAGACTACTATGCACGTCTAGAGCAAAATGAAATTCCGGTGATCAAAGGCCATGTGCTGAGTACAGAAGATTTGATGATCCGTAAACATATCTTGAACTTGATGTGTACTTTTACTACATCTTGGGCATCGAAAGAGATGCAATTTCCTGAATTGCCCGAGGTTTTGCGGCAACTTGCAGAAATGCAGCAGGATCAGTTGTTACAGATTGATGAGCAGGGCATTACCGTGACTGAACAAGGTAAGCCTTTTGTTCGTAATATCTGTATGGCTTTTGATTTACGCCTAAAACGCCGTATACCAGAGAATCGAATTTTTTCGATGACGATTTAAATCCCTACAAACTTCCCTTTTAAAAAAGACAACTCCCTCCTTTAGCAAAGGAGGGTTGGGGTTGATTTGTATAAAGTCGGAGTGGATTTGTAAAAAGGATATTAAAAATCGCCTTTCTTATACATATGCGCCATGCGTTCATGCTTGGTTTTTAGATATTCTGCATTGAAAGGATTTAAACCGACAGTTAGCGGCACACGGTCCACCACATCAATGCCCAGTTCTTGTAGTGCCTGAATCTTTGAAGGGTTATTGGTAATCAGTTTAACCTGCTTGACCTTTAAATGGTCGAGCATGATGGTACACATGTCATAGTGTCGTGCATCCGCGGGCAAATTCAGCATCAAGTTGGCATCAACCGTATCGTGTCCCTGATCTTGCAGGGCATAGGCACGAATCTTGTTGGTTAGTCCAATACCGCGACCTTCCTGACGTAAATACAGAATCACGCCTTGACCGACTTCATTAATCAGTTTCTGGGTGGCTTGCAGTTGCGGGCCGCAATCGCATTTCAGTGAAGCAAAGGCATCACCGGTTAAACACTCAGAATGTATTCTCACCAATACCGGCCCGACAGGCGGCATATCCAGACCTTTAGACAGTGCTACATGTTCTTCACCCGTTTTAGGATCTTGAAATACCGTGATTTTAAATTCACCAAAAGCGGTTGGTAATCTTGAAGTCGCGACAAATTCTATGGGCACTGCTTAACTCGTTAAATAGTTTATTAATTAGCTAAAGTATAGCTGAATGATTGGACATTAGTTGAATTGTAAAGATGAATTTATGCAGAAGATTTTCTTTTTTGTATAAAGCGAACGATAATGGTTGATAAATAGTAAGATTATTCAGGATAATCTCGCTCATGAACAAACACCCAGTGTAGAGATTTGCCTCTAAACTGCATCGCTAGAAATGTGGCTGATTTAAAGGTGATACAATTCGATCATTATGCTCGAATAAACCCATTGACCTAGCTTAGGATTTGCCAGGCTTTAGAAGGCTTCGCCATTTATGTTGTATACAGAAATACCGACTCACCGACCTGTAACTCCGTTGCTGAATGCGATTGATCATCCGCAACAATTACGATTGCTCGAGCGCAGCCAATTAGAACAAGTGGCAGATGAGTTACGTCAGTACATTTTGTATGCAGCAGGACAAAGCGGTGGACACTTTGGTGCTAATCTGGGGGTGATCGAACTCACTGTGGCTTTGCACTATTGTTTTAATACGCCGCATGACCGTCTGATCTGGGATGTGGGTCATCAGGCCTATCCGCATAAAGCTTTGACTGGTCGCCGTGAACAGTTGACTACCATTCGTGCCAAAGACGGTTTGGCTGCCTTCCCGGCGCGTGAAGAATCGATATTCGATACTTTTGGCGTGGGACATTCTTCAACAGCCATTTCTGCGGGATTGGGCATGGCACTGGCACGCCGTTATCAGAATGATCCGTGTGAAGTGGTGTCGATTATTGGCGATGGTGCCATGACGGCCGGTATGGCCTTCGAAGCCATGAATGATGCCGTTGCACATAATGCAGATTTAATCGTGGTATTGAATGATAATGACATGTCTATTTCATGCAGTACCGGTGGATTTGCCAAACATTTGGCTGCCATTTGGGAACGTGGCGAGTCGGTGAATGTTACTGATGAGGGTGATGCGTATATACAGCCGCATCCGGAATGGACTTACAATTCCCGTTTGCACTGTGCTGCCACTGAAGCTGCAGATAATCTGTTTAAAGCCATTGGTTTTGACTATTTTGGCCCATTTGACGGTCATGATGTCAATCAATTGGTACAGGTATTTAATGCCCTAAAAAAACGTAAAGGTCCGCGTTTAATTCATGTCTATACCAAAAAAGGTAAGGGTTTTGCACCAGCAGAAGCCGATCAGATTAAATACCATGCCATCAGTAAATTAAATACTGTATCTTCAAGCAATGCAGCACCGAAATATTCCGATGTGTTTGGACAATGGCTCTGTGATGAAGCTGCCCAAGATCAGCGTTTGTTGGCGATTACGCCAGCTATGTGTGAAGGTTCGGGCATGGTACAGTTTGCCAAACAGTTCCCGGAACGCTTTTTTGATGTGGCGATTGCCGAACAGCATGCCGTGACCTTGGCGGCAGGGATGGCCTGTGAGGGCTTAAAACCGGTCGTAGCGATTTATTCGACTTTCCTGCAACGCGGTTATGACCAGCTGATTCATGATGTGGCCTTGCAAAATCTGGATGTCACTTTTGGCATCGACCGTGCCGGGCTGGTGGGTGAAGATGGTCCAACCCATGCCGGTGCTTATGACTATGCCTTTATGCGTACCGTACCCAATATGGTGATTATGGCGCCTAAAGATGAAAATGAATGTCGTCAAATGCTGCATACTGCTTATTTATACAATGGTCCAGCGGCGGTACGTTACCCGCGTGGCAATGGTGTAGGGGTTGAAATTCAGCAACAAATGACGGCTTTGGAGATTGGTAAAGCAGAAATTGTGACCAGTTTTAATGAATCTCAAGAAGAGCAGATCAGCATTCTGGCATTCGGTAGCCGTGTCAGTGTGGCGGTAGAAGCAGCACAAACACTCGCTGCTAGCCATGAGGTGGGAGTGCGTGTGGTGAATATGCGCTTCGTTAAACCGCTGGATGAGCAGATTATTGAACAGTTGGCTGCGACAACCAGTCTATTTGTCACTGTTGAAGAACATGCGGTAATGGCAGGCGCAGGTAGTGCGGTAAACGAGTATTTGGCGCAGGCGCAAATTGTTAAACCAATCTTGAATTTGGGGCTGGCAGACATCTTCATGCATCAGGCTTCACATGCACAGATGCTGCAACAAGCCGGGCTGGATGCCAAAGGAATTGAAAAATCAGTTGAATTGGCCTGGTCAAAGCTTATGCAGTCGGTGTCCTGATCAATCTTAAAAAATTTTAGAAACATTTTTTCCCTAAAAGCCCTCGTATTTGTTAAAATGTGAGGGCTTTTATGCATTATTCTTTATCAATATCTTCAAATTTGTAGTGGGTGTTCAATGGAACCTATGGTGGTGATGGCTGCGCGTGCGGCTCAATTAGTTGGTCAAGAGCTTTTAAAAGCGCATCAAAATCGTCATAAACTCGATCTACAAGTCGAAGAAAAAGGAATTGATGGTCCGGTAACGCGTGTAGACCGTTATTTGGAACAATTGACTATCGATACGCTACGTAAAAGCTATAAAAACCACAGCTTCCTTGGTGAAGAGTTTGGTCTGCAAGAAGGTAAAGGTCACGACGCCGAATGGTGCTGGGTGATCGACCCGCTTGATGGAACTTTAAACTTCATTAACGGTTTCCCGCATTTCTGTATTTCTATTGCTGTTCAGCACAAAGGTGTGACTCAACACGGCGTGATTTATGACCCTGTGAAAGACGAGTTATTCTCTGCCAGCCGTGGTCGCGGTGCCATGTTGAATCAACGCCGTATTCGCGTAAATGTCAAAGACAGCCTGCAAAATACTTTCCTTGCCGTAGGTCATGCTTACCGTGCTAAACGTAACGGTGAAGTGATCTCTTATGCAAAAAACCATTTTGAGTCATTATTAAACGTAACTGAAGCGGGTGCACAATACCGTCGTGCAGGTTCTGCTGCATTAGATTTGGCTTATGTTGCTGCAGGCCGTTTGGATGGTTATTTTGAACTGGGTCTGAAACCTTGGGATATCGCTGCAGGCGAGCTCATCGTGAAAGAAGCGGGTGGTACTGTAGTGGATGCACGTGGTGGTGCCGATTCTATGGAAAATGGTCAAGTACTTGCTTGCTCTATGAAAATGCTTAAGCCTTTAATGCAAGCTGTTGTTCCGGCTTGGGGTGACGCAGCCAAGTAAGATTGATTGAATCGAGTGACATGACAAAAAAGCTCTCCTTGTGAGGGCTTTTTTTATTTCTGGATTAAATTCCTGATTCAATGAAAATGTCGGATAGCGTCTATTTGCCCGCATTTTTATCCAGATAAAACGTTACAATATTATCTGTTTAAAAATTAAACAAAATTGAGTTGTAAAATAGACTGTTACTGAAAAAAACAGTATGTATGCATCATTTAATCGAAAAAAATGATTACTTTTTTAAATGGTTCTGTTATTATGCCGCCACGCACTTAAATTTCCGTTCTTTACCTGAACATTATCTTCTAATCATTGTATGCGCGTGCTGTCCATAGAGAGGACATATCCTTCGCGCCCCAATCGCTTAAGCGATTCCTTCAGGTTTGCGGCCGTAATCATGCGTGCGTTATATCCACATCGTCGTTATTCGGATCGCTGCTGAATCCTTATTTTTTCAGCTCTAATTGCTGTGCCGCTTTTTGCCGATGTCCATATTGTAATTTATTAAATGGAGCACCCATTTCAGGGTGAATACTCTCTATGAGCAAAACTTTTGCTGATTTTTCCCTCGATGAGTCATTAACACAGGCTCTTGAAGGTTTAGGCTTTACTACGCCAACTCCTGTACAAGAACAAGCGATTCCTGCTGCGCTTGAAGGTAAAGACCTTTTAGTATCAAGCCAAACCGGTTCTGGTAAAACAGCTGCATTCTTGCTTCCAACTTTGAATGCACTTGCAAATCAAGATACTTTCGTACCGTTTAAAGAACGTATGAAAGCAATTACTCAACCATCTATTTTGGTAATTTCTCCGACTCGTGAGCTTGCACAGCAAGTATGTCAGGATGCGATTGCCTTGGTTCGCCATATGAAAGGCGTACGTGTAGCTGCAATCATGGGTGGTATGCCTTTTGGTAAACAAATCCAGCAGTTAAAAGGTGCACAAGTGGTTGTAGCGACTCCAGGTCGTTTACTTGACTTGGTTAACCGTCGTCAAATTAAACTCGACAAAGTTGATTCATTAATTGTTGATGAAGCTGACCGTATGCTGGATCTTGGGTTCTCTGAAGATCTAGAAGCCATTGGTGATTTGGCTGCAAACCGTAAGCAAACACTTATGTTCTCTGCGACATTTGCTCCACGTATCATTACACTTGCAGAACGCATGATGAATGATCCGATGCGTATTTCGATTGAAACTGGTCACTCTACAAATACTGATATTACTCAGACTTTGCATTGGACTGACGGTTTCGAACATAAGAAAAAACTTCTTACTCACTGGTTGAACGAAGAAGACGTTGATCAAGCAGTCGTATTTGCTTCTACTCAAGAAGACACAGATATGTTGGCTGAAGAACTTGCTGAAGCAGGTCTATCAGTTGTAGCACTTCATGGTGCTATGCCACAAACTGTTCGTAACCGTCGTTTACGTAGCATCCGTGAAGGTCGTGCTAAGATTCTAGTTGCAACTGACGTTGCTGCACGTGGTCTTGACGTACCAACCATTTCTCACGTAATTAACTTCGGTCTTCCAATGAAGAACGAAGACTATGTACACCGTATTGGTCGTACTGGCCGTGCTGGTCGTACTGGTAAAGCAATTACACTTGCAACTTACCGTGAACGCGGCAAGATCCGTGCTTTAGAAGACTTCCTGGAAGCACGTTTAAACGTTTCTGAAATTGAAGGTCTTGAGCCATCTCCACCTCCTGCACGCGGTAGTCGTGATGGCGGCGGTCGTGGTCGTGGCGGTCGTGATGGCGGTGGTCGTGGTCGTGGCGGTTTTGGCGGTCGTGATGGCGGTGGTCGTGCACGTTTTGAAGGCGAAAGTAACTTCAAACGTCGTGAAGGCGGTGATGATCGTCCACGTCGCAGCTACGATGACAAACCACGTGGCGAACGTCCAGCATTCGGTGGAGAAGAGCGTCCACGTCGTGAATTCAATAGCGACCGTCCACGTCGTGAAGGTGGTTTTGGTGATCGTCCACAACGCAGCTTTGGCGGTGAAGATCGTCCACGTCGCGAATATAATGGCGATCGTCCACAACGTAGCTTTGGCGGTGAAGATCGTCCACGTCGTGAAGGTGGTTTTGGCGACCGTCCACAACGTTCTTTTGATGACCGTCCGAAGCGTGATTTCGGTGATCGTCCAGCTCCACGTCGTGAAGGTGGTTTTGGCGACCGTCCTCGTTCTAACGATGACAACCGTGGTAACCGCGTAGACTATAAACCAGCAGGTGATCGTCCACGTCGCGAATTCAATGGTGACCGTCCACAACGCAGTTTCGGTGATCGTCCACAACGTTCGTTTGGTGATGATCGTCCTAAGCGTTCTTTCGGTGAAGATCGTCCTAAACGCAGTTTTGGTGAAGATCGCCCACGTCGCAAATTTAACGACTAATAACGTTAGATTTGGGTAGTAAAAAACCGGTGGAAACACCGGTTTTTTTATGGGATTAATCTTTGATCTTGTTGGATAGAAATGTATACTGGATCATAGTTTGTCTTGATTCTGTTAAATATGAATAATGAATCTAATTATTATGTTTGGAATTTTAATCAAGAGGTGATTATGCCTTATATTGGTTTAATTTTATTACTCATCAATATTGCATACTATATCTATAATAGCATTCTGTAACACAGTATCCTGTTTGTTAAAATAATTGCACCACAATTAAATAATTAAAAAATTATGGTAAATCGGTTGCTTTTTACCTAAAGGTAACATTTTAAACCCGAATCCTTTATAGTATGCATGCTGAAAAAATGCAGGAAAACCCTCAGCTATGAATAATCAAATACCTCAGCAAGCTCAATCTTGGATTGAAGTCCATGATTTGAGTTTTAAACGAGGGAAACGTGTCATTTTCGATAATGTCAGTTTAAAAATTCGGCGTGGCCAGATTACCGCGATTATGGGGCCTTCAGGTACGGGAAAAACCACTTTGCTGCGTCTGATTGGTGGTCAGTTGACGCCTGAGCACGGTGAAATTCTCTTGGACGGCAAAAGTATTGCAGATATGTCACGTCAGGAATTATTTGCTGCACGTGCACGTATGGGTATGCTATTCCAAAGCGGTGCACTGTTTACCGATATGAGCGTCTATGAAAACGTGGCTTTTCCGTTACGTGCACATACGCAACTTTCGGAACATCTGATTGCCGAGCTGGTGGCACTCAAACTGGAAGCGGTAGGCTTACGCGGTACTGAAAAGCTGATGCCTTCAGAGCTGTCAGGCGGTATGAACCGTCGTGTGGCCCTGGCTCGCGCCATTGCACTGGATCCGGAACTGATCATGTACGATGAACCTTTTGCCGGCCAAGATCCGATTGTAAAAGGGGTGCTTGCACGTTTAATTCGTACCTTGCGTGAAGCACTGGATTTAACCACGATTATTGTGTCGCACGATGTGGGAGAAACCCTATCTATTGCCGATTACATCTATATTATCGCGGAAGGGGTTATTCAGGGTGAAGGCACGCCGGCTGAATTAATGCAGCATGAATCGGCATTTGTCCGTCAGTTCTTAACCGGTGCTGCTGAAGGTCCTGTCGATTATCAGTTTAGCCATACGGCTTATTTAAGTGATGAGGTGCGTTCATGAATGCTATTGCCTCATTAGGTAGACGCGTTATTGAACGCGTTCAGGGGATAGGGGTGGCAACCCAGATGTTGCTGCAAATCCTGTTTTCCATGCCGACCTGGCTCGGGGTCAAACTGTTTATTTACCAAATGTACCGTATTGGTGTGATGTCTTTATTGATTATTGCCGTATCGGGTTTATTTATTGGTTTGGTACTGGGCTTACAAGGCTATTCCATTTTGGTCAATATCGGCTCAGAAGCCATGCTCGGCACCATGGTGTCTTTAACCTTATTAAGAGAGCTGGCTCCTGTAGTAGCGGCATTGCTGTTTGCAGGGCGTGCTGGCTCGGCTTTAACGGCTGAAATTGGCCTGATGAAAGCCACAGAGCAGCTGGCCAGTATGGAAATGATTGGGGTCGATCCGCTAAAGCGTATTGTTTCCCCGCGTTTATGGGCTGGTATTGTCAGTCTGCCGATGTTATCGATTATTTTTGGTGCCATCGGCATCATGGGCGGTAAAATGGTCGGCGTCGATTTTTTAGGGGTAGATGAAGGTTCTTTCTGGAGTGGCATGCAAAATAGCGTGCAGTTCTATAAAGATATTTTTAATGGCACCATTATTAAAAGCCTAGTTTTTGCATTGCTTTGTACCTGGATTGCAGTCTATCAGGGTTACGCCTGTGTGCCAACTTCAGAAGGGATTGCAACATCGACTACGCGAACAGTAGTGTATTCCTCATTGTGTGTTTTGGGTTCTGATTTTGTGTTGACTGCGGTCATGTTTGGAGGTGTTTAATGAAATCACGTGCAAGTGAGCTGGCCGTAGGTATTTTTGTCATTCTTACTGGTATTGCGTTATTTTTCCTGGCCATGAAAGTCAGTGGTCTGATGGGAACCAACCTGCGTGACAGCTATAACATGACTGCGAGTTTTGACAATGTGAACGGTCTGAAACCGCGTGCCAAAGTGACCATGAGTGGTGTCACCATTGGTCGTGTTACAGATATTACTCTTGATCCGGTATCGCGTTTGGCAACGGTGTATTTCGAGCTGGATGGTAAGTTAACGTCTTTCAACAAAGAACAGCTGAAAAAAGTTCAAGCCAATGCTTTGGAAGAATTGCGCTATAGCACAGAATATAGCGAAGCGGATCCTGCGAAACAAAAAGAAATGGAAAAGCAACTTGTTGATAACATGAACTCCATCACCAGTATTGATGAAGATGCTTACATTATGGTTGCAACAAATGGTTTATTGGGCGAAAAATATTTGAAAGTGGTACCAGGTGGTGGCCTAAACTATATCAAACGTGGTGAAAGCATTGCCAATACCCAAGGCACCATGGATCTTGAAGATCTGATCAGCAAGTTCATTACTGGCGGTGCGGGCAAGTCATCAGCGAAAGTGGCGGAAGAAAAAACATCAACTGAATCAACAGAAGATGCGCAAACTTCATTTGTTGAATAATTTGGAGAGGAGAATTTAGTGAATACCTTACTTAAACATACACTTGGCATAAGTGTTTTATCAACAATGATGGCGAGTACTGCTTTTGCACAACCAGCTGAAACTCCACCAGCTTTTGTAAAAAAAGTGGCGGATGGTCTGATTAGCCGTTTAAAAGCGGATCAGGCAAAATTGCAAAACAATCCTGCTGCAGTGAAAGCGATTGTGCGTCAAAACCTTGATCCTTATATTGATTCACAAGCCTTTACCCGTCTGGTGATGGGAACTTATGCGACCAATCAGTATAGTACGGCTGCTCAGCGTGCCAAGTTTGAACACAATTTTCGTGAAACTTTAATCGAAAATTACGGTACAGCGTTTGCTAAATATACCAACCAGACTTATAGCCTGCGTCCATATAAAGAAACCAATAGCAAAAATCCTGTGGTCACGATTGATTTTAACAACAAAGGTGAAAAAACTCCGGTATCTTTCCAGTTGGTGGATAAAGGCAATCAATGGAAAGTGCGTAATATCAATGTGGCTGGTATTGATTTAGGTTTACAGTTCCGTAATCAGTTTGCTGCAACGGTAAAACGTAATGGTGGCAATATCGATAAAGCGATTGCGAACTTCCAACCAGATGCATCTGTAAATAAAAAATAACCGGGAAGGGTGTTCAGTGATTCAATTCATTCATCAGGAATTGCAGGTTTCCGGCAAAATAGATTATGCCAATGCAGAGGACTATTACCAGCAAGGTTTGAAACTGATTCAATCGCAGCATCAGTTTCCGGTGGTGGTCAATCTGGCAGAGCTGGAACAGGGCAGTACGCTGGCACTGGCCGTACTGGTGCGCTGGTTGCGTCAGACCCCGAAAGCTCAGGGTCTGCAATTTAAAGCAGTCCCTGAGAAAATGATGAAAATCATTCAGGCCTGTCATTTGCAAGATGATCTGCAGCTGATTGGCTAAACCAGTAAAAAAGCACCGGAAGGTGCTTTTTTATTGAGCTGAGCTTGTAAGAGATGAATATTGAGCAGTCCTCTCTCCCTCAGGGAGAGAGTTAGAGAGAGGGGATAAAATTAGAATTCTAGATTTCTTCCTGTGGCTAGATTGGCGAGTAAAGCAGCTTAGATAAGTAATGAAATTGATGGGATTTAAAATACCTCCCTCTAACTCCCTCCTGGAAGGAGGGAGGATAAATGATGCCTCAAATCCATTTTTTCCAGCGGAAATAGGCCAGCGGTCCAATAAAGAAAGCCGCTAAAATAATACTGACCATAATAAAGCTGGTGGTTCCTCGTGCAAAGGGCAGTACATCGGTATTCATGCCATAAACACTGGCAACCAGCATCGGTGGCGCAAGCATACTTGGCAAGATCGAGAAGCGACGGATGGTATCGTTCTGTTCGGTATTAATGAATCCCGAGGTGGTATCCAGCAAGAACCGAACCTTCTGGAACAGGAAGGCATCATGTTCGACCAGAGATCGAACATCTTCGCTCAGTTCCCGAATATCGGCATCATAAATATGACTGCCCAACGCACGTGGACGGGACAGGAAAGTCAGGACACGGCGCAAATCGATTAAACACAGTTGTGCTTTTCCAAGTATGTCTTCCAATTGTGCCAGACGGGTAATCATGTCATCCAGATCGAGAATCTGTTCACGATGGCGGTTGTTGAGCACTTCGGTAGAGTACTTTTCCAGATCCTTGTGGATATCTTCCAGGATATCCGCAAGTTCATCCAGTTTGGCTTCCAGCAAGCCAAGCAAGACCCAGGTCGGGTCTTTATAGTCAATCTCATAGTCATTGCGGCGGGCACGGGCACGGAAAGCACGAAAGGCCACCAGTTTTTCACCACGCAGGGTAAACAGGTGTTGTTTATGCAAAATAAAGGCTACCGTTTGCACGGTTGCCAAAATGCTCGAGTTGTCATCGGTTTCGCCATCGACCTGAAAATTTTTATTTTTCGTCAAAAAGTAGGTGCTGATATGTAAAATACCATCATCATCACGGTAAAATCGTGCCGATGAAGAAATATCCTCCAAGGATTTTAGCGTCGGTAAATTTTGCTCATAAGCATCTAAGACCCATTGTTGTTCTTCTTGTGATGGGGCAATGAGATCGATCCACACTAAATCCGGGTGGAGATCAAAACCACCATTGATGGTGGCATCTTCCAAACTACCGCGCTCTGTGGCGTAAAAGGCTTCAAGCATGCTGTCTTTTCCCTGCGCAGTATAGGTGAATTGATGGGTGTATTTTAGACAAGGAATTGAATAAAAACACTGATTCAATCGCTTTTTTATTAAAAAATCTCCTGAAAATTTACTTTATTAATATGACATCTGCAAAACAGGCTGAAACAATGACGAAATCGATCGCAATTTTTTGTGGCTCAGCTTTAGGTACCGATTCGATTTTTTTAGATACCGCACAAAAAGTGGGACAAACCCTTGCCCGGCAAGGTAAAACGCTGGTCTATGGCGGTGGCCGTTCTGGCTTGATGGGTATGGTAGCCGATAGTGCTTTACAGGCAGGTGGCAAAGTCATTGGGGTAATCCCAAGGGTGTTGGTGGATCATGAGCTGGCTCATCCGCATTTAACCGAATTGCATGTGGTGGCCAATATGCATGAACGTAAAACCAGGATGTCGGAACTTTCTGATGCCTTTATTGCCTTGCCGGGTGGTGCAGGTACGCTGGAAGAGATTTTTGAGCAATGGACCTGGTCACAGCTCGGTATTCATTTAAAGCCCTGTGCATTTTTAAATGTGGCCGGATTTTACGATGATTTGCTGAAATTTATTCAGTTGACCACAGTAAAAGGTTTTACCCAGCCACGTTTTTCAGACAGTATGATTGCTTCGGACTCCATTGAAGAGATTTTGCAACAATTTGATGCTTTTAGAGCGCCACAACCGAAATGGGGTATGGCTGATCAAGAAATTTTGGTGAAACATGCATGAATATCATTACTGTGGCGGCGGCCATTATTTTAAATGATCAACAGCAACTGTTAGTGGTGCGTAAACGTAACACGTCCTGCTTTATGCAGGTGGGTGGCAAGCTTGAACCCCATGAGCCACCCGAAATCACAATGCTGCGCGAAATTCAGGAAGAAATAGGCTGTCGGGCCTCGATTGAGCAATTCATCGGTCGTTTTGAAACGGCAACTGCCAACGAGCCGGATCATCAGCTGGTGAGTTATCTGTATTATGTGACTTTAGATCATGCCCCGAAAATTGCCGCAGAAATTGCCGAAATGAAGTGGGTCGATCTGGATGATCAAACTACCCCATTAGCACCTTTAACCCGTGAAATTGTCATGCCGTGGGTGAAGCGGTTTTTAACAGAAAGCATGATGTTCTGACTGGTAAAAGGATTTTTCCCTCAAGGATGAGCCGACACTTCTCAAGGAGATAAGGGGGAAATCAGTATGTCCTTTCCAAAGATTAAATCTCTGCACTGGCAATACAGGCTGCATAAACTTTTTGACAGCCTAATGCTTCAAGTTTCTGTTTTAAAGCATGTAGCGAACTGCCGGTCGTGACCACATCATCCAGCATCAGCACTTTGCGGTAACGCACACGGGTCTTTGTGGCAATCACAAACTGCTGGTCAATCTGATCCAGCCGTTCGATCCGGCTCAAGCCTTTTTGCGAATGTTGGGCCAGTCGTGCAACCGGTTGCCAGACTGGAATATTCAGCTGTTTTGCCAGGAGTTTCGCAAGCACCAAAGACTGGTTATAACCCCGTTCTGCCAAACGCTGATGGGAAATGGGCATCGGGACAATAGCTTGGATTTTGGGAAGTTTGAGACCGATAAGTGAGCCAGCAAGCAGATTTTGAAAGTGCAGCTGTTGTTCATATTTGAATTTTTGAATGATGCGATCCATCGGATAGGCATAATGAAAAGCCGCCTGAATCTCTATTTCCTGACGTTGGATGGTCTGTTTCAACCAGGGCAATTGTTGCCAGCAATCTGTACAGACTGAATGATGACGTTGCTGGTCTATGCCACAAAGTATACAGGGGAAAAGGCTCTGCATGGTTTTGTGCAGTAAGGGGTGAATCAATTGCAGCATGTTTTATTCTTCTTTTAATTCGTTGTAATTTTGCACAGTTTATTGGTGGTTTCAAAATCGGCAGCATCCATGCTACTTATACGATAATAAATAACCGACTCAGCCTGTTATTTTATAGGTGTCTTACATTATTTTTATACATAGGCATAGCGAGGGGCTTCAGGTAACCAGCGTTTTAACAGGGCTTCTGCATTGTCTGGATAGTCTTTTAGGATTTGCTGCGCGACATAATGTGCCTGATTGAGCAAATGATCATCACGTTCTAACTTGGCGACCCGAAAGCCCATGTCACCGGTTTGCTTGGTGCCGAGCAATTCCCCCGGCCCGCGAATTTCCAGATCTTTTTCGGCAATGATAAAACCGTCATTGGTTTCACGCATAATCCGCAGCCGTTCCTGTCCATTTTGCGAAAGCGGATTTTTATATAGCAAGGCACAGAAACTGGCAGTCGCACCACGACCGACCCGACCGCGTAGCTGGTGCAGCTGTGAAAGTCCCAGACGCTCGGCATTTTCAATCACCATAATAGAAGCATTGGGCACATCCACGCCAACCTCAATCACCGTAGTGGCAATCAAGAGTTGCAGCTGATTGTCTTTAAACTGCTGCATTACGGACTGTTTTTCATCGGCTTTCATTTTTCCATGCACTAGACCGATGTTGAGCTGAGGAAAGCGTTCTTTAATTTCCTGAAAAGTCGCTTCAGCAGCCTGTGCATCCAGCGTTTCCGACTGTTCTACCAACGTGCAGACCCAATAGGCCTGTTTGCCTTCAGCACAGTTTGTAGCAATACGCTGTAGCACTTCTTCACGGCGGTCCAAAGGAATGGTGACGGTCTGAATTGGGGTACGGCCTGGCGGAAGTTCGTCAATCACCGAGGTGTCCAGATCACCATACGCGGACATGGCGAGCGTGCGCGGAATTGGGGTGGCGGTCATCACCAGTTGATGTGGGGTCATGTTATTGACGCCTTTATTGCGTAGTGCCAGCCGTTGATCGACCCCAAAGCGATGCTGCTCATCAATAATCACCAGACCGAGTTTGCTGAACTCGACATTTTCCTGAAACAGGGCATGAGTACCTACCACCAGATTGGCCGTGCCTTGTTTAATGATTTGCTCAGCTGCTGCACGAGCTTTACCTTTCTGTTTGCCTGAAAGCCAGGATACATTCAGACCTAAAGGCTCAAACCATTTTTTAAAATTCAGATAATGCTGTTCCGCCAGGATTTCCGTCGGTGCCATCAATGCCACTTGCCAGCCTTCTTCCAGTGCATGACAGGCAGCAACGCCAGCCACCAGTGTTTTACCAGCACCGACATCGCCCTGAACCAGACGCAGCATCGGCTTGTTCTGTTTTAAGTCCTGCACAATTTCTTTGGAGACCCGTTTCTGTGCACCGGTCATTTCAAAAGGCAAGCCAGCCAATAACTGCTTGGCAAAATTTTTACTTGGGCTAAAAGAGGGGGCGGCAATCTGCTGGATATAGGCACGCCGTGAGAGCAGACTGATCTGATGGGCCACCAGCTCTTCAAAAATCAGCCGCTGCTGGGCCGGATGAGAACCTTGCGCCAGCTGTAGCATATTGGCATTCAGTGGCGGTTCATGAATATATTGCAGTGCCTGTTTTAGCGCATAACCATTGGTGAATTTTTCTGGCAATAATTCAGGCAGCTCATCACTATGCTGTTTTAGTGCCTGTTTAACATATTCACGCAGCTTGGGCTGAGTTAAGCCTTCTGTTGCTGGATAAATGGCAGTAAGCTGGGTTTTCGGTAGGGGGGTATGTTCGGTAATCAGTTGAATTTCAGGATGATACAGTTCCAGACCACGTGCACCGACACGAACTTCACCAAAAATGCGCAAGCGGTTGCCGACTTTAGCTCGATCGGTCAGGGCTTTATAGACATGGTAAAAACGCAAGGTGACTTTGCCAAAATCATCCTGGAGCTGTATGGCCATGGATTTACGCTTACCTGGTGGAAAATCAACCCCTTTCACAATACCTTCCAGCAAATAGCTACGCCCCACGGATAATTGGTTCATGGGGATGATCGTGCTACGATCTTCATAATCACGCGGTAGATGAAACAGCAAATCATCTGTCGTAAAAATATTCAGTTTTTCCAGTAGTGCAGCAGAGGCAGTTCCTACCCCTTGCAATTGATGGACTGCAGCCATGTCCCCTCAACTTGAGTTAAATCATCAGGTGCTTAATGCATATATTATTTATAGGTTATGGTCAAACCTCTACCCGGGTTGCCAAACAATTATTTCAGCAAGGGCACCAAATTACCACAATCAGCCAAAGTCCGAAAACTGATGTTTATGCAAATCATCTAATTCAGGATGTGCATCAGCTTGATTTGACTCATCTTGAACCTGTGGATTGGGTCTATGTTTTATTGTCGCCGTCACAAAGTTCTGTGGAAGGCTATCAACAGACTTATGTCGATTCAGTGGCTCCGATTGTTCAAGCCTTAAAGTCCCATCCAGTGCAAAAAATTGTGGTGGTGTCATCAACCCGGGTCTATGGTGAAAATGCGGGCGAGCGTATTGATGATGAATCTGTTATTCAGCCTGTAGATGAGCAGGGGCGATTACTCTGGAAAATGGAGCAACTCTATCAACAGGCATTCGCTGAACGCTGTGTGGTGATCCGTCCTACAGGAATTTATGGCACGTCCGTGGCGAGGATGATCAAGCTGGCTGCAACGACTCAAAACTATCCTCAAATTCACTGGTCTAACCGGATTCATATTGATGATCTGGCGAGATTCCTGGCGCAACTGATTCACGTGGAACATCCAGAACTGTCCTATATTGTCACCAATAATCAGCCTGTACCTTTACATGAAGTGATTCATTGGTTTCAGCGGCAACTCAATTTGCCTGAACTGGTTGTGCAAAGTCAGAAGGAAACAGGGAAACGGATTTATGCTACACGGATGAGGAAAAGTGGATTTCAGCTAGAGCATGAGGATTGTTTTAGTGATTATGCAGAATTATTAAAGACGGAGTGAATGTCACCTTGGTATTTGAAGTCCCTCCTCCCTATGGGAGGAGGTTAGGAGGAGGGTTCTTTAATTAACCTCTCCCTAGCCCTCACTTGCGCTTTATAATAGCTCAAGTAGAGTATTTAACAGACCTCTCCCTAGCCCTCTCCTAAAAGGAGAGGGAACGGAGAAGGAAGATTATTTCTTCTTGCGTTTTAAACGGCGTTTCGCTTGCTGCGCCGCAACGGCATCCAAAGCTTCTTTTAGCTCTTCATCGCTGAAGGCAGTGATGTGCTGAAGCATCTGCAAGGTCACATCATCCAGTACCAGATTGGCGTACTGAGCCACGTTCTGGAAGTTCTCGTCAAACACAATGGCGTTATCTTCATTGTTACGGATATAGCCCTGCTGAGTCAGCACTTTAATAAAACTCTGGAACAGCGATTTATCAAAGAACTCCGGTGAGTTGAATTCATACAGTACTGACAGACGTTGACCAACCAGATGACTGAGCTCTTCTACCTGACGGGTCGAAATATTGCCTGAACCACGCTGGGTGATTAAAGCCAGGGTCATGTAGTAACGTTCCAGACTTTGCATCACAGGCGCAGCAAGCACTACCAGCTGGTTGTGATCTTCCGAATTTGGTGCAGGGGAAAGCAGGTTGCCCTCGCTATCTTCAGAAATCAGTTTCGCCTGAATCAGCGCTTCTGCATAAGCACAGATCTGATCTTTCAGCTCTTCATCTTTCCATTTCAGGAACAGTTCCGCTTTCAGGAATGGATAAAGGGTGCGGATGACATTGATCAAATCGCCATGGCGGATCGAACCGTTATGTTCTACCAGTGCAGCAATCAGTGACGGCAACACGAAGGCATGCAGAATATTATTACGGAAGTAAGTCAGTAATACAGCCTGATTATCTTCAATGGCAATGATATCGCCCAAGACGTGCTTCACGCGTTTAATCAGTTTCAGTTTTAAACCGTAGGCAATAATTTCCTTGCCTGAAAGCGGTGTCACCTGAGTACGTGCATCATAAGGCAATGCAGTCAATAACTTACGGTAGGCATCCAGTTGCTTGATGCAGATTTCTTCATCCAGCGTGTGTTTAGGCGTAGCCAATAGAATCAGCGAAAGCAGCGATACCGGATTGATCACCACGGCGCGGTTAATATTTTCCAGAATCGCATGCGCAGCACTGTTTACTGTATCAGAGACTTCTTGCGGAATCGGATCATCATTCTTGGCAATTTTAATATTTTCCGCACCATGCTGTTTCAGCATGTCATCGAGGAATACCGGCTCACCAAAGTTCACATGCACCTGGCCAAAGATACGTTCGATTTTGCGCAGGGTTTTTACAATCCCCATGATTGATTCGGATTCTTTATCTTTACCGTTCATTTCACCGACATAAGTAGCACCTTCCATCAGGCGTTCGTAGCCAATATACGTCGGTACAAACACGATCGGTTTAGAACGGCCACGCAAATGCCCGTGAACCGTCATGGCCAGCATGCCGGTTTTGGCTGGCAGTAAACGTCCTGTGCGCGAACGGCCGCCTTCAATAAAGTATTCCAGGGGCGTGTTACGGGACAGAATATTGAAAAGATATTCTTTAAAGACAGTGGTATATAGACCATTACCGCGGAAAGTACGGCGAATAAAGAAAGCACCGCCACCACGCAATAATTGTCCGACAAAAGGCATGTTTAAATTATCACCGGCGGCAATGTACGGCACCATCATGCCGCGTTTATAAATCACATAAGACAGTAATAAATAGTCAATATGACTGCGGTGACAAGGGGTATAAATAATCTCGTAGTCTTTGGCCAGTTCCCGCACGGTACTGAAATTATGCACCTCTACGCCATCATAGAGCTGGGTCCATAAACGGGTCAGCGCCATATCGGCAAAACGCACGGCTGAATGCGAATAGTCCGATACAATCTCGTTTAAATAGCCAATTGCACGACGTTCAGCTTCAATCATGCTGATTTTGCCACGGATGCTTTCACGGCGGATGGCATCCTGCACATCAGTAGATTTGATCAGGGAATGCATCACATTGCGGCGATCTGAAAGATCCGGGCCGAGCACGACTTCACGCTGACCATCTAAATAGTTGTTTAGTTTGTTAAGAATATACGTTGCAGGTGACAGGTTTGGATGGGTCTGTTTGGCAAATTCGATCAGCTGGCGTAAAGACTGCCCTTGATGGAATTCCAGATAGGATTGGCGACCATGCAGGCCAATATTCACCAGCTGTTTAACGGTACCTGGTGTTGCCCAGGTGTCGGTAAAGAGCAGTTTCAGCCAGGAATCTTCTTTGTCTGGTGAACGTCCCCACAATACGGTAACCGGAATCAGTTCAATATCAACCTGAGGATGATGTTCCAAAATGTCGATCAGGCGCAATAAGCGTGGCGGAAAGGCATGCAGTGGGGGATTGAGTAAATTGTTTTCATCATGATGCTGCAAGAACAATACTGATGCTTTTTCCTTATGATCACCCACCACCAGCGGGTCCAATGCCGGTGACAGTTTCAGACGGCGAGTTTCGCCATCGACAATCAACGCATTGCTACGCGAATAATTTTGTAATACATAGCACACCACTTTTTGTTGAACGGGTTGCTCTGTCCGGGAATTTACTTCTGTAGTTGTCGGTTCAGTAGGAACCTCACCAAGAACATGTGGGGTTACCACCAGGTCAAGCAGCTTACTGGAAAGCTGACGATAGATTTGACCAAAGCCACTCTTGGACATACATACTCCTACTTAAATGACCGAAACCACAGATTTTCTGAGGGGAAATAGTTTTGTAGTATTGTAATTGAAAACAATATGTCATTTTCTGACAAAATGCATATTGAGTGTTAAATTTTATCGTTAAAAATCGTATTTTTAGCGAATATTCAGCACAAATCGCGTGACAGACCAGTCAGTTGAACTGTAGGGCTTTAGTCGGGATTTATGGCAGAATAGCAATTATAGCTTAGCTGATTGATTGAAATTTTTCGCCTAGATTTTAGGTATCCCACATTAAAACAGGTTGCTTATGAATGCCTTAACCCAAGAGCTGGTTGAATTACTAAGTCTTGAAAAAATTGAAGAAAATATTTACCGGGGGCAAAGCCGTAATCTGGTCGGTAAGCGGGTCTTTGGTGGGCAGGTGTTGGGGCAGGCCTTACGCGCGGCATCCTATACCGCAGATCGTCCGGCACATTCATTACATGCCTATTTTTTATATGGCGGAGATGTCAACGCACCGATTATTTATGAAGTGGACCGATTGCGTGATGGCAAGAGTTTTGTCAGTCGTCAGGTGCGTGCCATTCAGCATGGGCGGACGATTTTTACCGCCATGATTTCATTTGCCAGCCCGGAAGAAGGCTTGAATTATCAAATCTCCGAGCCGGAATATCCTGCGGTTGAAGACCTGAAAAGTGAAGCAGAGCTCAAAGCACAGCTGGTCGAATTTGTGCCGGAAAATGTGCGTGCCAGTTTTATGCGTGACCGTCATGTGGACATTCGTCCGGTCAATCCACAAAATCCATTCCAGCCACAGCCTGAAGCCCCATCATACGCTCACTATATCCGCACCCATGGTCAGATTGCCCAGAAGGTTGATGAAATTTCATTGCATCAGGCTATTGCGGCTTTCTACTCGGACTTTACCTTAATGACTACGGCTTTGCGTCCACATGGTTTAAGTTATATTTCCCCAAGTCTGCAATGTGCCAGCATTGACCATGCCATGTACTTCCATAAGCCATTCCGTGTTGATGAATGGATGCTCTATGATATGGAGGCCACCATTAGTGCCAGTTCGCGCGGACTGAATTTTGGCCGTATGTGGCAAAATGGCGAGCTGGTGTGCAGCACCACTCAGGAAGGTTTGATCCGCTTGCGTGAAATTGAAACCCAATAAGGCTCAAAATGTCATAAAAAAACCGGAGCTGCTGCCCGGTTTTTTTATGCTTGTCTTGGTCATTGTGATTTAGTGGCAGCGAGGAATATCCTCGGAGATGTCTTTATGGCAGCCATGGTTTGGATGGGCAAATGCCGAGGGGATATGCAGAAGTAGCACGGTCATAAGCATGATTTTTTTCATATCGATTCTCTTTTAATTATTGGCTAAATGCGTATTTATTCATAAGCAGATTTTATGCCATCAGTTTAACGAAGTATTGATGATTCAGACCAAGTGAGCCGCTGGCTTTTATTCATTTATGCTGAGCTTGTGACAAAAAATTCCTCGATTCTAAAAATAGGCCATGGCATAGTGCCTGACAGGACTTAATGATAAAAAGCATGTCGTGATGAGCTTAAATACACAAATATTGATTGCTGCGATTTTAGGGGTGGCATTCGGGTTTCTGTTAAACTTGTTTCCAAATACCCAGTTTTTCGATATCAGTCTCTATGGTTTGGGTCTGGCCAGCAGTATTTTTATTGGTTTATTAAAAATGCTGCTGATTCCGCTGATTTTTAGTTCGATTGTGGTCGGCGTTTCGAATTTGCAGGCTGGTGGACAGTTGGGCCTAGTCTGGAAAATCACTCTACTGTGCTGTGTCACCACCACCACCTTGGCGCTCATTTTAGGCTTAAGCTGTGCCCATTTGTTTAATGTGGGCAAGGGCGTAGATATTGTGATGTTTCAGGATGCCATGAACAGCCATCAAACGCCTGATACCTTAACGCCATCGTCCTTCTTCACCAATTTTATTCAAAATACCCTGATTAATCCCTTTAAAGCCTTTGCTGAAGGTAATGTGCTGGCGGTAGTGGTATTTGCCCTGTTTATCGGAGTTGCACTGGTCAAAGGCGGAGATAATTTCCGCAGTGTACGCAAGTTAAGCCTGCAATTTTTTGACATCATGATGCTGATGATTAGCTGGGTGATGAAGCTGGCACCGCTCGGTATTTTTGCCTTACTGGCAAAACTGATTTCAACCGAAGATATTTCTGTATTAAGCCGTCTGGCCGAGTTCGCTGCCGTGGTGACCGGAACGACCATTTTCCATGGTGCAGTAGTATTGCCTTTGTTGCTCTGGATTTTTGGCAAGATGAGTCCGATCACTTTCTTTAAAGGGACACGGGCTGCGCTGATTACCGCATTTGCCACCAGTTCCAGTTCGGCTACCATGCCACTGTCGATGAAATGCGCGCAGGAAAACTTAAAGGTACGTCCACAAACCGCAGGCTTTGTCATTCCTTTGGGCACTCAGCTGAACATGGATGGCACGGCGCTGTATGAAGCTGCGGCAGCACTTTTTATTGCCAACCTGATGGGGCTGGACTTAAGTTTGGGCCAGCAACTGGTGGTCTGTGCAACCGCCATGATTGCCTCGCTGGGTGCACCCGGTATTCCAAGTGCCGGTATGGTGACCATGATTATGGTGCTGCAATCAGTCGGTTTACCGGCAGAAGCCATTGCCATCTTACTGCCGATCGACCGTTTGCTGGATACCGTGCGTACCGTGGTCAATGTTCAGGGCGACATGATGATCAGTGTAGTGGTCGATCGTTATAGCCGTGAAGCGCAAGTTGATTAGTCTAGCTCCAAGCTGGGATTAAATACAATTTCCCAGACATGACCATCGGGATCTTGGAAATAACCCGCATAGCCGCCGTAAAAGGTAGCTTGTGCGGGTCTAATGATTCTGGCACCGGCATGTGCTGCTTGAGCCATGACCTGATCGACTTCCAGTGGGCTATAGACATTTTGCCCCAAGGTCATTTGAGTGGCGCACATCGGCGTCAGTTCCAGTCTGGTATCCTGTTGAATGCTGCTTTGCGGCCATAAAGCGAGTTTCAGGCCTGACTGTAGTTCAATAAAGGCCACCGGACCATATTCAAATTCCTGACCCGTGATTCCTTCACAGTGTAGGCCCAAACCTTCACGATAAAACTGTAATGATTTTTCCAGATCGCGTACCCCAAGAGTAATGACTGAAATCCGTGCTTGCATAGGGTTGTCCTTATTGTTGTTTTCCTGGACTTTTATCTTAGAACAAATCAAAAGCAGGACATAAAGCCCGACTGTGTGGAAATTGTATACAGAAATTTTAGTGTTATATGGATGATAAAAAGGACTAGGTCACTTTGGGCAGATAAATAGGATTGCTCATGAATCAGCTGAGTTTGATGTTCCTTAAACGGGAGAGAAGTTTCATCATACTGTCCTTATTATTTTACTGTGCAGTACTGTACTTGAGCTTAAGGTCAGTGTGAAAAAAATGTCCCGCATTGTGATGAGCAATACAGGACACTGGAATATTAATGGATGAGGATTTTTGTCAGACAGACCCGATCAATCCGCTTGTCGGCTCTGATCGGTAGCATCTTCGGCAATTTCAGTCTCGCATTCTTCCTCTACCAGTTCTAAAGATTCGAGTGGTTCATCCAGATCATCAAGACTGGCTGCAGGGATGCTGTCCAGATCAAATTGGCTTGATTGCTCAAGGGTGAAGTTCAAACGGCCACCCATCACACTGGCCAGCTCTTCGAGGCCTTGCTTGTTGAGAGATGAAAACAATTGAATGGAGAAATCCAGCTTCATTTTTTTCAATGCCGCTTTCACTTCCTGCAAGGCTTTGGATGCCGGTCCACGATTCAGTTTGTCTGATTTGGTCAGCAAGACATGCACGAACAATTTACGTGAGTAGGCCCATTCCAGCATCATCACGTCAAAATGTTGCAGCGGATGACGGATATCCATCAGCAGCACCAGACCTTGCAAACTCTGACGATGAATCAGGTAGTTTTCCAGTTCTTTTTGCCAGACAATTTTCATTGCTTCAGGTACAGCTGCATAACCATAACCCGGCAAATCGACCAGACGCTGCTCTGGATTGCCAAGGCTGAAGAAGTTAATCATTTGGGTACGGCCCGGCTTTTTAGAGGCACGTGCCAGCTGTTTTTGGTTGGTTAAGGCATTAATGGCGCTAGATTTTCCAGCATTAGAACGTCCAGCAAAAGCGACTTCATAACCAGTATCTTCAACGCAAAGGCTCAGCTTTGGCGCACTCATCAAAAATTCGGCTTTACGCAACCAGTTCAATGCGCGAACAGAGTACTCAGTAATGGCAGGATCAACTTTTTTCTCATAGCTGATCTTTTGCTTGGGCGCATGGGCTGTCTTACTGTTTTTCGATTTTCCTCTGCTGTGATGCATAACTCAACTTCAATAAATGATCTACAAGCGAACATTATAAAGGAAGTCGTTCGGGCAAGCGAACTTTGCAAGCGCAGGAATTAGAGATTGATCATCTGGATTGGAGATTGAGTGGTGTATTTGGCTGCCGGAGAGTTATTTAAAACCTGAGCCAGGGTGTATTGATCTAGGCTTAGATAAAACTGTTCTACTGCCTGATCGAGAAAGCCTTTTAGTCCGCACTGAGAACGCAGTACGCAGGGTGGGGTATTGCATTCGACAATCTGGTTTTCACCTTGCAGGATGCGTACGACTTGACCCAGGTGCAATTCAAGAGCCTCAGGGTTGAGTCCAATACCGCCGCCTTTGCCTCGCGTGGTAATCAGCCAGTTCTGTTTGCCCATAAAATGCACAATTTTCACTAAATGGTTTTTAGACACATGCAAGTCTTGGGCAATTTCTGCAATGGTATAAGGCATATCCCGTGGCTGGGCAATATACATTAAGATACGCAAAGCATAGTCGGTGAATTTATTTAATTGCATGATCGTGCTGATATTTTTCAAAAAATGAATAGATAAGGGCTAGTCTAGCATAACTAGACCAGCCCCCTATTTATTTTATGCTGACCCAGCAGGCTAGTGTTTTACACCACCTGTGCCAAAGGCTTCACTGTGAATGTTTTCAGCAGGGATGCCGCGAGCAACCAGCGCCTTTTGCTGTTCAGCCATAAATGGCATTGGACCACACAGATAGTAGTCGGCATTGATAGGTAACAATGCGCTATCCAGGGTGCTTAAGTCCAGGCGACCGGCAACATCATAATCTTCACCTAATTTATCGCCTGAATGTGGAAATTCATAAGCGGTAAATGTGCTAAGACGTGGATATTTTGCTTTCAACTCCTGAATATGTTGATGCATTGCATGCACTTGTTTGCTACGGCAGGCATGGATAAAGGTCACAGGCTGTGGCATATCCAGAGTCACCAGCTGATTCAGCATGGCAATCATTGGAGTCAGGCCTACACCGCCACTGATGAACACATTACGTTTATTTGGATCAATCAGGTAAAAGTTACCTGTTGGTGCAGAAACTTCAATTTCTGAACCTTCTGGCAAGCTATGTAGGGTGTTCGACACCCAGCCTGGAACCATGTCGCCTTTTTGATCTTCACGTTTTACCGAGATACGTAAATAATCCGCTTGTGGGCAAGTGGAAATCGTATATTGACGAGGCTGTTTCAAGCCCAGTTCCTCGACGAAAACACGCACTGAAATATATTGGCCGGCTTCGTATTTCGGCAATGCGCCACCATCGACAGGTTGAAGATAGAAAGAGGTGATTTCATCGCTTTCAACTACTTTCTTGGCAATCTTGAAGTTACGCCAGCCTAACCAGCTACCTTTGGTTTGTTGATGTTGATCATAAATAGCTTTTTCAGTGCTGATGAACAGGTCTGCCAGTTGACCATAAGCTGCTGCCCAAGCGCCAATTAGAGGATCGTCCATTGAAATGCTTAGAACTTCACTGATGGAATGAAGCAGGTTTTCACCAACAATATTATAGTCAGGGGCTTGAATGTTCAGGCTAACGTGTTTGTGTGCGATTAACTCAACCACAGGCAAAAGCACAGAAGGATCTTCAATGTTTTCAGCATAAGCCAACACGGCGCCTGCAAGAGCTTGTGCCTGTGCACCACTGCGCTGGTGCCCCATATTAAATGTTTCTTTTAGATCTGGATTATTGCCCAACATACGGTTATAAAAATAACCAGTTAATGCTACGCCATTTTCACGGAGTACAGGAACAGTGGCTTTTACTAGGTCAATTTGCTGCGGAGTCATGTTTGATCTCTCATGGCTGTTATTTATAAGATGTATTCAAAATACATGTTATAAAATCTTTTTACAACACCTATTTTTGGTTAAACCATAAAAAAAATATGGAATATAAGAATATCCGATGGTTTGATTGTTTTTGATTTGTAAACCAGATTATTTTCTGCCATTAGTGAATCTTCTAAATAGCGGACTGTTTTGCCTGGTCGAGCCTTCTAAGCTGCTTGTAGCACGGGCGGCAAAAGTACTGGCAGTATCTTGAATCAGCTTTTTATGCTGTTGTGTGGGCAGAACTTCTGCTTCGCTGGGTTACTGTTTTCTAAAGCGGTTTTTCTTTTTTGTTTGATGTACTTGCTGCTACTTGGTTTTGTAACTTTTCAATAGACATTCAAAATCCAGACTTTGTTTATCAATGCCGGTAATTATGCTATGGCTGATCAGTAGGTTAGGTTTTTCCGGCTGCATTGAATTAATTGGATTAAAGGGAGAGTAGGCGGGTATTCGGCCGCAGCCAAAAAATACCAGCCTCCCCATAGGTAAATTTTTCTGTTAAAACACGAGGATCATCTTTTTACCAGTTCCGACTACCCCGGCAATCAAACCGTGGTGTCAGGAAAATTGTGAATGTAAAACAATTTTTGGGTGTGTACTGGTAGCATTTTCCTGACACTGATAATAGATAGGTCCTTTTTTATTCTCTAATTTTTTGCTGGTTTAACTGCTGTAATGCCTGTTTGATATCCTGGATTAAATCTTGAGGATGTTCAAGTCCGATACAAAAACGGACTAAAAGTCCTTCTTTTAAGTGGGGATGTTCCAGTACACGCATATCTTTTAAATTATACAGCATGACCAGACTGACTGGTCCGCCCCAGCTAAAGCCCAGTTTAAACAGTTCCAGTGCATCGCAGAAGCGACGGATATCTTCCAGAGTATATTCAGGTTTAAAAATCACACTGACCAGACCGGCACTGTATTCTTCCCTGCAAATTTCTTTCCAGTATTGATGTCCGGCTGATTCAGCATCGGCAGGATGTAGCACCTGTACAAATTCAGCCTGCTGTTTGAGCCAATGCAGGAGTGTTAAGCAGCTTTCATACTGGTGTTGATAGCGCACCTGCATTGAAGCCAGACTACGTTGTACCTGTGCCACATCATCGCCCGACACACTAATTCCCTGAATGGCATGCATCCGGAATAATTGATGATGCAGTTTCTGGTCACGGGTCACTACTGAACCCATCAAGATATCACCGCCGCCACTTGGATATTTGGTCAATGCATGTACGGTCACATCTACACTTAAATGCTCATCGCCAAAATCGAAGGCATTAAAAGCCAGCCCTGCACCCCAGGTATTATCCAGTGCTGTCAGTATGTTATGCGCTTTGGCTTTTTTCACCAGATTGATCAGGTCGGGAAATTCCAGGGTCACGGAACCTGCTGCTTCTAACCAGATGAGTTTGGCTTTATCGGTAGGCTGGAAAGTCTCTGCATCAATCGGATTATATACTTTAACGCTAATACCATAACGCGTTTGCAGGTTATGCAGGTGTTCCATGTTTGGGCCATAAATGTTGTCTGCCACCCAGACTTCATCCCCCTGGGTAAGAAAACATGAATTCACTAAATTAATAGCTGATAAGCCACTTGGTGCCAGCAGGCAATATTTTCCGCCTTCGATCTGGGCAATGTTGTCGCCTAAAGTAAAGGTTGTCGGTGTGCCGTGGGTGCCATAACTATAATCATAATCATCGCTCCAGTGGCGATTAAACAGTGCATCGGTGTTGTCAAAAATAATCGTCGATGCACGAAACACGGGAGGTTGAACGGTAGAAATATATTGTGGGGCTTTTCGTGGTGCGTGAATGAGTGCTGTTTGTGAGTTTTTTTTCAAGGTGATGCTCTAAGTCGTACCAAAATTAGTCTTAGCTTAAGAGAAACACGCGGATTAGGCTATATAAATGCCGAAATGTATAGAAACCTTAATTCACGCCTAAAGTTGGCTTCATTCTTGCTAAAACTATGGCAGAGCTAAAACAATAGGCGGAGGCGCATGAAGTCGCATTTAAGAGTACATTATTTTCAGCATATTGCTGGTGAAGGGTTCGGCAGTTGTTATCAATTCTTAAAACAGCATCACGCTAAAATTACCGCAACGGAATTTTTTGCCTTACCTGTAGATCGACCACTTGATATCGAGGCTTTGCCGCAAGTGGAAGATGTAGATTTGCTCATCATTATGGGTGGAACAATGAGTGTTAATGATGAAGCAAATTATCCCTGGTTAAAAGTAGAAAAGCGCTGGATTAGACGTTATTTATCTATGGGTAAACCGGCCATTGGTTTGTGTCTGGGCGGGCAATTGATTGCCAATGCTTTGGGGGCGGCGGTCAGACGCAATGAACAGCAGGAGTTAGGTTTGACAGAGGTACGTAAGGTGAAACATGTGTCTGAAGAGTGTTTTGAGTTGCCAGAACAGTTTAAGGTCATGCAATGGCACAGTGAAACCTTTGAAATCCCGAAAGGTGCTATTCATCTGGCGGAAAATGATGCCTGCCGCAATCAAATGTATCAAATTGGAAAAAATGTCTTGGGATTTCAATTTCATCCTGAAATAACCCCGGAGGTACTGCAACTGTTTTTAGAAAATGATGAAGAGTTAGAGAGCTTTTCCGGTCAATATGTGCAAACGGAACGTCAATTAAAAAGTATGTCTAAAAGTGACTTTATTAAAGGAAATCAAATACTAAACCAAGCGATAGAGTACGTTTTACAAAAAACAGCATGCTGAGTTATTTTTAAACAAAACACTAAAAGGATAAGCAGAAAAAAAGAGGAAAAAGTTAAAAAGGGATTTGCTTAAGCGTTAAACAATCGCTATAATGGGCGACCCTTTGATGAAAGGGGGTTGGCTACGAATAAAGTAGTTAACATCGTGACAGTCGTGGCATCGATCATGACCTTAGTGATAATTCACTGCTCTTGACACTTGCCCGCATAAAGTGGGGTGAGATGCGTCAAGAGTGATTCTTTATATATATTTGGCTTGGAGTTAACTGGTATGTCTAACCAGAGAATTCGTATCCGTCTTAAGTCTTTTGATCACCGTTTAATTGATCAATCAGCTCAAGAGATCGTAGAAACAGCAAAACGTACTGGCGCACAAGTGTGTGGTCCAATCCCGATGCCTACTCGCATCGAACGTTTCAACGTTTTAACATCACCACACGTTAACAAAGATGCGCGTGACCAATACGAGATCCGCACTTACAAACGTTTGATCGACATCGTTCAACCTACAGATAAAACTGTTGATGCATTGATGAAGTTAGATCTTGCAGCTGGTGTTGATGTTCAGATCGCTTTGGGTTAAGGCTTTCGGTTAATTAACGCTCTAAGTTAATTAGGCCGCTTTTTTAGAGGTTTATGCACATGGCTATTGGTTTAGTCGGTCGCAAGTGCGGTATGACTCGTATCTTTACAGATGCTGGTGTTTCTGTACCTGTAACAGTGATTGAGGTTGATCCTAACCGCATCACTCAAATCAAAACGCTTGAAACTGATGGTTATCAAGCGATTCAAATCACTACTGGTGAACGTCGCGAATCTCGCGTAACTAACGCTCAGAAAGGTCACTTCGCTAAAGCGGGTGTCGCTGCTGGTCGTCTGGTTCAAGAATTCCGCGTATCAGAAGCTGAGCTTGAAGGTCGTGAAGTTGGCGCTACTATCGGTGTAGATCTGTTTACAGTAGGTCAAATTGTTGACGTAACTGGTCAGTCTAAAGGTAAAGGCTTCCAAGGTGGTGTTAAGCGTTGGAACTTCCGTACTCAAGACGCTACTCACGGTAACTCTGTTTCTCACCGTGTTCTAGGTTCTACAGGTCAAAACCAGACTCCTGGTCGCGTGTTCAAAGGCAAAAAAATGGCTGGCCATTTAGGTGCTGAACGCGTAACTACACAGGGTCTTGAAATCGTTGCTATCGACGCTGAACGTTCAGTTCTGGTTGTTAAAGGCGCGGTTCCTGGTGCTACTGGTGGCGACGTAACTGTTCGTCCTACGATCAAGGCCTGAGGGGAAATAACGTGAATTTAAATACTGTTTCCGGCTCTGCTGTTGAATTATCTGAAGTTGCTTTCGGTCGTGAATTTAACGAAGCTCTTGTACACCAAGTTGTTACAGCTTACTTAGCTGGTGGTCGTCAAGGTTCGAAAGCTCAGAAATCACGTGCTGACGTATCTGGCGGTGGTAAAAAACCATTCCGTCAAAAAGGTACTGGCCGTGCGCGTGCTGGTTCTATTCGTAGCCCGATCTGGGTAGGTGGTGGTAAAACTTTTGCTGCTCGTCCACAAGATTGGTCTCAAAAAGTTAACCGTAAAATGTACCGCGGTGCTATGCAATGCATCCTGGCTGAACTTGTTCGTCAAGATCGCTTGGTTTTAGTTGAAGAGTTTGCTGTTGCTGCTCCAAAAACTAAAGAGTTGCTTGCAAAACTTAACGACTTGAATGCTACTCGTGCATTAATCGTTACTGATGCTGTTGATGAGAACTTGTATCTTGCTGCACGTAACATTCCACACGTTGATGTGGTTGATGCTGCTGCAATTGATCCTGTTAGCTTGATCGCGTTCGACAAAGTTGTTATGTCTGTAGCTGCTGCTAAGAAAATTGAGGTAGAACTCGGATGAACAACGAACGTATCTATCAAGTCCTGCAAGGACCTGTATTCTCAGAAAAAGCACAAGTTTTAGGTGAAACTGCTGGTGTTCAAGTTTTTAAAGTTGCATTAAATGCAAACAAACTTGAAATCAAAAAAGCAGTGGAACAACTCTTTGGTGTTCAAGTTGTTAAAGTTAACACAACGATCACTAAAGGTAAGACTAAACGCTTTGGTAAAACATTAGGACGTCGTTCTGATGTTAAAAAAGCATACGTCACCCTGAAAGCTGGCCAAGATGTTGAAATGGCTGACTTGGGCGATACCGCTGAAAGCGCAGCGGAATAAGGACGAGAATTATGCCTATTCAAAAATGTAAGCCAACGTCACCAGGACGTCGCTTTGTAGAGAAAGTCGTTCACGACCATCTTCACAAAGGCGCGCCTTATGCTCCGTTGGTTGAAGCTAAAAAACGTACTGGTGGTCGTAATAACAACGGTCACATTACAACTCGTCACGTTGGTGGTGGTCATAAACAACACTACCGTATCGTTGACTTCAAACGTAACAAAGACGGCATTCCAGCTGTAGTTGAACGTATTGAATACGATCCTAACCGTACAGCTCATATTGCTTTATTGAAATATGCTGACGGTGAACGTCGTTACATCATTGCGCCTAAAGGTTTGCGTGCTGGTGATAAAGTACAATCTGGTAACGATGCTCCAATTCGTCCAGGTAACTGCTTGCCACTTCGCAACATGCCTATCGGTTCTACTCTTCACAACATCGAACTTAAAATCGGTAAAGGCGCGCAATTAGCTCGTTCAGCTGGTACTTCTGTTCAGTTGTTGGGTCGTGACGGTTCTTACGCTATCGTTCGTTTACGTTCTGGTGAAATGCGTAAAATTCACGTTGAATGCCGTGCTGTTTTGGGTGAAGTTTCTAACTCAGAAAGCAACCTTCGTTCACTAGGTAAAGCTGGTGCATCACGCTGGCGTGGTGTTCGTCCTACCGTTCGTGGTATGGCGATGAACCCAGTTGACCATCCACACGGTGGTGGTGAAGGGCGTAACAAAGGTATTCAACCTGTAAGCCCATGGGGTCAAAAAGCTAAAGGGTACAAGACACGTACCAACAAGCGTACGACTAAGATGATTATTCGCGACCGTCGCGTTAAGTAACAAGTAAAGGAATCTGACAATGCCTCGTTCTCTGAAAAAAGGCCCATTCGTCGATGCGCACTTGTTCGCTAAGGTTGAAGCGGCTGTAGCGAGTAACTCTCGCAAGCCGATCAAAACTTGGTCGCGTCGTTCGATGATTCTCCCAGATTTTGTTGGTCTAACAATTTCTGTTCATAATGGTCGTAACCATGTTCCAGTGATTGTATCTGAACACATGGTTGGTCATAAACTCGGTGAATTCGCGCCAACTCGTACCTATCGTGGTCACGGTGTTGACAAGAAATCTAAACGTTAAGGTGCGATGATGGAAGTTACTGCTAAATTACGCGGTGCCGCTATCTCGGCACAAAAAGCACGTTTGGTTGCAGATCTGATCCGTGGCAAATCTGTTGCTCACGCTTTAAATATCTTGAACTTCAGCAACAAAAAAGCTGCAGTTTTAGTTAAAAAAGCGTTGGAATCTGCGATTGCAAACGCTGAACATAATAACAGTTTAGATGTAGACGACCTTACAGTATCTACGATTTACGTTGATGAAGGCATCAGCCTTAAACGTATTATGCCACGTGCTAAAGGCCGTGCAGATCGTATTACTAAGCGTACTTGTCACATCACCGTTAAGGTAGGGGTTTGATATGGGTCAGAAGGTTCATCCAATCGGTATCCGCCTAGGTGTTGTGAAACGTCATAACGCTAACTGGTATGCGAATCCGAAACAATACGCTGAATACTTGCTTAAAGATTTGCAAGTTCGTGAGTTTTTAATTAAAAAACTTAAGAATGCAATGATCAGCAATATTCTTATCGAACGTCCTACAGGCGCTGCTAAAATTACTATTAGCACTGCTCGTCCTGGTATCGTGATCGGTAAAAAAGGCGAAGACATTGAAAAATTACAACGCGAATTAACATCTATTATGGGTGTTCCTGCGCAAGTAAGCATCAACGAAATCGATCGCCCAGACTTAGACGCTCGTTTAGTTGCTGAAGCGATCGCTTCTCAATTAGAGAAACGTGTAATGTTCCGTCGTGCTATGAAGCGTGCGGTTCAAAACACGATGCGTGCTGGTGCTAAAGGTATCAAAGTTGAAGTTTCTGGTCGTTTAGGTGGTGCTGAGATTGCTCGTACTGAGTGGTATCGTGAAGGTCGTGTACCTTTGCATACGCTTCGTGCAGACATCGATTACGCTACTATGCGTGCTGAAACGACTTACGGTACGATTGGTGTTAAAGTTTGGATTTTCCGTGGTGAGATTTTAGGTGGCATGAAACAAGTCATGAACCCTGCTCCTGCTGAAGAACGTCCAGCTAAACGCGGTCGCGGTCGTGGTGAAGGTCAAGAGCGTCGTGGTCGTCGCAATGATCGTTCTGCTGAAAAAGGAGAATAATCCATGTTGCAACCTAAACGTACTAAATTCCGCAAAGTGCAAAAAGGCCGTAACACTGGTCTAGCACACCGTGGTAGCACAGTATCTTTCGGTACTATCGCACTTAAATCTATTGAACGTGGTCAAATGACTGCGCGTCAAATTGAAGCTGCGCGTCGTACAATTAGCCGTCGTATTAAACGTGGTGGTAAGATCTTTATCCGTGTTTTCCCGGACAAGCCAATTACTGAAAAACCATTAGAAGTTCGTATGGGTAAAGGTAAAGGTTCTGTGGAATACTGGGTTTGCCAAATCAAACCAGGTAAAGTCTTGTACGAAATTGATGGTGTTAACGAAGAATTGGCTCGTGAAGCATTTACGCTTGCAGCTGCTAAACTTCCGTTTAAAACCACTATCGTGACTCGGACGGTAATGTAATGAAAACTAAAGATCTACGTGAAAAATCGGTAGAAGAGTTGACAGCTTTGCTTGATGAGCAACAGCTTAACCAATTCCGTCTTCGTATGGCTAAGGCAACTGGTCAATTGGGTAAATCGCATGAAGTTGCGCTTACTCGTAAGACTATTGCTCGTATCAAGACACTCCTTACCGAAAAACAGGGGAACGGACAATGAGTGAACAAACAGTTCGCACGTTAACCGGTAAAGTTGTAAGCGACAAAATGGACAAGTCTATTGTTGTGCTTATTGAACGCCGCGTTCAACACCCGTTGTATGGCAAATCAATCCGCCGTTCAACTAAATTACACGCTCATGATGAGAACAATGTTGCTAAAACTGGCGACGTAGTGACCATTAAAGAAAGCCGCCCAATTTCTAAAACTAAGTCTTGGACTTTAGTTGAAGTGATTGAAGCAGCTGCTGAGTAATTAGACGTTCTTGTTGCATCATCGGTTAATTTCGAGTACTCTTTGAGCCTTTCGAAATGTGACCGGTGATGCTCGGTTTTGGAGTAGGGCAATGATTCAAACCGAAAGTATGCTCGACGTAGCAGACAACAGTGGTGCTCGCCGCGTACAATGTATTAAAGTACTTGGTGGTTCACATCGTCGTTATGCTTCTGTTGGCGACATTATTAAAGTTACTGTAAAAGAAGCTATTCCACGCGCACGTGTTAAAAAAGGTGACGTGATGAATGCTGTAGTTGTACGTACAAAATTTGGTATCCGTCGTCCAGACGGTTCAGTGATTCGTTTCGACGATAACGCTGCTGTAATTTTGAACAACAACAAAGCGCCGATTGCAACTCGTATTTTCGGACCAGTGACTCGTGAACTTCGTACTGAACAGTTCATGAAAATCATTTCATTGGCTCCTGAAGTTCTATAAGAGGCACTCATGGCTAAGATTAAAAAAGGCGATCAAGTAATTGTGATCGCAGGTAAAGAAAAAGGCAAACAGGGTACTGTGTTGTCAGTTTCTAATGACCGCGTTAAGGTTGAAGGCCTTAACTTGGTGAAGAAGCATCAAAAGCCTAACCGAGCTACTGGCGCTGAAGGCGGCATCGTAACTCAAGAAGCTGAGCTTCATATCTCAAACGTGGCAATTTTTAATGCTACAACCCAAAAGGCTGACCGTGTTGGTTACCAAACGATTGAAGGCGTGAAAACTCGCGTTTATAAATCTAACGGTGAATCAGTGGCGGTAGCGAAGTAATAGGTTGAAATAGGCAATGGCCAGACTTAAAACACGTTACAACGACGTACTTAAAGCTCAGTTACAAGAGCAATTGGGCGTTAAAAATGTGATGGAGATTCCTCGCATCACTAAAATCACCATTAATATGGGTGTTGGTGCAGCATCAGCTGACAAGAAATTGTTAGATGGCGCTCTTTCTGATATGCAAGCGATTGCTGGTCAAAAACCAGTTCTTACTCTAGCTCGCAAATCAATCGCTGGTTTCAAAATCCGTGATGGTTGGCCGATTGGTTGTAAAGTTACTTTACGCGGCGAACAAATGTACGAATTCTTAGACCGTTTGATCTCTATCGCGATTCCTCGTATTCGTGACTTCCGCGGTTTTTCTGCGAAATCATTTGATGGTCGTGGTAACTATTCGATGGGTTTGAAGGAACAAATCATGTTCCCTGAAATCGATTTCGATAAGATTGATCGTATTCGTGGTATGGACATTACCATTACTACGACTGCTCGCACCGATGACGAAGGCCGTGCGCTTATGCGTGCATTCGGCTTCCCGTTCAAATAAGAGGTCGATATGGCTAAGAAAGGTATGATTAATCGCGAATTGAAACGCGAAAAAACAGTTGCTAAATTTGCTGCAAAACGTGCTGAATTAAAAGCTACGATTGCAAATGTAAATGCGAGCGACGAAGAACGTTTCGATGCGATGATGAAGTTACAGGCATTACCACGTAATGCGTCTCCAGTACGTCTACGTAACCGTTGTGGTTTAACTGGTCGTCCTCATGGTTACTTCCGTAAGTTCGGTTTAAGCCGTAACAAATTACGCGATACAGTAATGCAAGGTGATGTACCGGGCGTTGTTAAGGCAAGCTGGTAAGGAGCACTATAAATGAGTATGCAAGATACCGTTGCCGACATGTTAACCCGTGTTCGTAACGCACAAATGGCAAAGAAACAAACTGTTTCTATGCCAAATTCTAAGTTGAAGGTTGCAATTGCAAACGTACTTCAACAAGAAGGTTATATTTCAAACGTAGAAGTTGCAGATGCTGAAGGCAAACCAACTTTAACACTTACGTTAAAATATTTTGAAGGCAAACCAGTTATCGAAACTGTGAAACGTGTAAGCCGTCCAGGTCTACGCCAGTATCGCGGTAAAGATGCACTTCCTAGCGTTAAGCAAGGTTTAGGTATTGCAATTGTTTCTACAAGCAAAGGCATCATGACTGATCGCGCTGCACGTGCTGCGGGCATCGGTGGTGAAGTTATTGCTTTTGTTTCTTAATAGGTGATTCCTCATGTCTCGTGTGGCTAAAGCCCCAGTAACTGTACCTAACGGTGTAACAGTTACTCAGAACGGCCGGCAGGTCGAAGTGAAAGGCAGCAAAGGTACATTGTCTTTCAACCTGCATGCGCTGGTCGAGCTAAAACAGGAAGAAGGTCAACTTCAAATTGCTCCTAAAGCTGAGTCGAAAGACGCTTGGATGCAAGCTGGTACTGCTCGCGCTGTGCTTAACAACCTTGTAAAAGGTGTTAGCGAAGGTTTCGAACGTAAGTTACAACTTATCGGTGTTGGTTATAAAGCTGCGGTTAAAGGTAACGTTGTTAACCTTAACCTTGGTTTCTCTCACCCGATCGATTATACGCTTCCTGAAGGTGTAACTGCTGAAACTCCTACTGCAACTGAAATCATTCTTAAATCAGCTGATAAAGCTGCTTTAGGTCAGGTTGCTGCAGATATCCGTGGTTACCGTCCACCAGAGCCTTATAAAGGTAAAGGTGTTCGTTATTCTGACGAAGTTGTACTTCGTAAAGAAGCTAAGAAGAAATAAGGCGCGAGGTTCTTATGAACGAAAAGAAACAATCCCGTTTGCGTCGTGCGAAAAGCACACGCTTGCACATTCGTGCATTGGGTGCGACTCGCTTGTGTGTAAACCGCACACCGCGTCACATCTATGCTCAAGTTATCTCAGCAGATGGTGGCAAAGTTTTAGCTCAAGCTTCAACTTTAGATGCTACTTTACGTGCTGGTACAACTGGTAACGTTGATGCGGCTCAAAAAGTGGGTGCTTTAATTGCAGAACGTGCGAAAGCAGCTGGCGTAACTAAAGTTGCATTTGACCGTTCTGGTTTCAAATATCATGGTCGTATCAAAGCCTTGGCTGATGCTGCTCGTGAAAACGGCTTGGAGTTCTAATCATGGCTAAAGTTGAACAAAACGAAGGTCTTGTTGAAAAGCTGGTTGCCGTTGATCGTGTAGCCAAAGTTGTTAAGGGTGGTCGTATCTTCTCTTTCACAGCATTAACTGTTGTGGGTGATGGTAATGGTCGCGTAGGTTTTGGTCGTGGTAAAGCACGTGAAGTTCCAGCTGCTATTTCTAAAGCACTTGAAGCTGCACGTCGTAACATGATTACTGTTGAGCTTGTTAACGGTACTGTACAACACCCTATTAATGCTCGTCATGGTGCAAGCCGCGTTTACATGCAACCTGCTTCTGAAGGTACTGGTGTAATTGCTGGTGGTGCTATGCGTGCAGTTCTAGAAGCTGTTGGCGTACATAACGTATTGACAAAATGCTATGGTTCTACAAACGCTGCTAACGTAGTGAACGCAACTTTTAAAGGTTTGCGTGACATGACTTCTCCTGAGAAAGTCGCTGCGAAACGTGGTCTTTCAGTAGAACAAATTCAAGGGTAATCAATCATGAAAACGATTAAAGTTACCCAGACTAAATCTTCTGCGCACCGCTTGAAAAATCACAAGCTTAGCCTTAAAGGTTTAGGTCTGCGTCGTATTGGTCATACTGTAGAAGTGCAAGATACGCCTTCTAACCGCGGTATGATCAACCAAGTCTACTATATGGTTAGTGTAGAGGAATAAGCCATGACTCTGCGTTTAAATACTATTGCACCTGCAGAAGGTGCTAAACGTGAAAACCTTCGTTTAGGCCGTGGTATCGGTTCTGGCGTTGGTAAGACTGGTGGCCGTGGTGTCAAAGGTCAAAAATCACGTAAGAGCGGTGGCGTACGTCCAGGTTTCGAAGGTGGTCAAACTGCGTTATATCGTCGTTTACCTAAATTCGGCTTCACTAGCCAACTTGCTTTAAAAACTGCTGAAGTACGTTTATCAGAGCTTGCTAAAGTTGAAGGTGATATCATTTCACTTGAAACTTTAAAAGCTGCCAATGTTGTACGTAAAGATATGACTCGTGCTCGTATCGTACTTTCTGGTGATATTACTCGTGCATTCACTGTACAAGGTGTTGCTTTGACTAAAGGCGCTAAAGCTGCTGTTGAAGCTGCTGGCGGTAAAGTCGAGGAGTAATCGCTAGTGTCTATGTCTCCTAGTTCTTCAGGTCATGTCAACATGATGAAAGGCCAGCCATTTCATGTGAAATATCGTGAAATTATTCGTCGATTAATGTTTTTGATTGGCGCATTACTGGTCTTTCGACTAGGAGCACATATTCCGCTGCCGGGTATTGATAATGTCGCTTTAGAACGTTTTTTCAAAGCTAATGAAGGTACTTTCTTAGGTTTGTTTAATATGTTCTCTGGCGGAGCATTAGAGCGAATGTCAATTCTTGCGTTGGGAATCATGCCATATATCTCTGCATCGATTATCGTGCAGTTGATGTCAACAGTCGTTCCTTCGCTGGAAGCGTTAAAGAAAGAAGGCGAGCAGGGTAAGCGTAAGATTAATCAATATACGCGTTACGGCACGTTATTACTTGCATTGGTACAAGGTGTTGGTATGTGTGCTGGTCTGATTAGCCAAGGAATTACCTTGACCTCAGGACTGGCTTTTTACATTCCTGCTGTAACTTCATTGGTTGCAGGCACTATGTTCTTAATGTGGTTGGGAGAGCAAATTACCGAACGTGGTGTCGGTAATGGGATTTCCATGATCATTTTTGCAGGTATCGTTGCTGGTTTGCCAAATATTGTAATTCAAGCATTCACTTCGGTGGATAATGGTCAATCGAGCTTAATTGGTCTGGCTGTATTTGCATTACTTTCAGTTGCGGTTCTTGCTGCGATTGTATTTATTGAAAAGGCACAACGTCGTATACCGGTTAACTATGCTCAAAAGCAACAAGGGCGTCGCGTATTTACTGCACAGCAGACACATTTGCCATTGAAATTGAATATGGCGGGGGTTATCCCAGCAATTTTTGCGAGTTCATTATTGCTGTTCCCTGCAAGTTTAGGTCAATGGTTGGGTAGTTCTGATCCAAATGCAGGAATCGTAAAGCGTAGCCTACAAGATTTGGCATTGGTATTATCGCCTGGACAACCTTTGTATTTGGTGCTCTTCGGTGCGTTAATTATCTTTTTCTGTTATTTCTATACTGCACTTGTGTTCAGTCCTAAAGAAGTATCAGAGAACTTGAAACGCAGCGGAGCTTATGTACCTGGTATTCGCCCAGGTGAGCAAACTGCTCGTTACTTAGATCATATTCTTAATCGTTTGACATTCATTGGTGCAATTTATATTACGGTCATCTGTTTGATGCCAATGATTCTGCAAAGTTCTTTTGGTATTCCATTCCATTTGGGTGGTACATCTTTGCTGATCGTAGTGGTTGTTGTGATGGACTTTATGGCTCAGCTACAAGCCCATCTTACTTCGCACCAGTATGACAATCAAACGTTAATGAGAAAAACGACTGCTCATCCTAAAGGATAAGCGCACTTGAGGTTTCATCATGAAAGTACAAGCTTCTGTTAAAAAAATTTGTGGTAGCTGTAAAGTTATCCGTCGTAATGGGGTTATCCGCGTGATTTGTAGCGCTGAACCTCGTCATAAGCAGCGTCAAGGTTAATCTGATCAAGACCTGTTGATTTCAGTAGGCTAATTAGGTTATTATCCGCCCCTCAAGATATTTGTGGGGCGGTTGATTATCTCTACTGCCTTTTTGGAGAAAGTGAATGGCTCGTATTGCCGGTGTAAACATTCCGGATAACAAGCATGCTGTTATCTCCCTCACGTATATTTTTGGTATCGGTCGCCACACTGCTAAGAACATCTTAGCTGCTGCTGGTATTGCACCAACTACTAAGATCCGTGAATTGGATGATGCTCAGCTTGATGCGATTCGTGCAGAAATTACCAAGGTTCCAACCGAAGGTGATTTACGTCGCGAAATTTCCATGAACATTAAACGTTTAATGGATTTAGGCTGCTACCGCGGTCTTCGTCATCGTCGCAGCTTGCCTGTCCGTGGACAACGCACCAAAACTAACGCACGTACCCGTAAAGGTCCGCGCAAACCTATTAAGAAATAAGATTTCTGGAAGCTAAAAGATGGCTAAAGATACTCGCACACGCAAGAAGGTCACTCGTACCGTCTCTGAAGGTGTTGCACACATTCACGCTTCTTTTAATAACACCATTGTGACTATTACCGATCGTCAAGGTAATGCACTGGCTTGGGCCACTTCAGGTGGACAAGGCTTCCGTGGATCACGTAAATCAACTCCGTTTGCTGCTCAGGTAGCTGCTGAAGTTGCTGGTAAAGCAGCTTTGGATTACGGTTTGAAAAACTTGGATGTCCTTGTAAAAGGTCCTGGTCCTGGTCGTGAGTCTGCGGTTCGTGCTTTAGGTGCAGTGGGTTATAAAATTAACAGCATTACCGATGTGACGCCAATCCCGCACAACGGTTGTCGTCCACCTAAAAAACGTCGTGTGTAAGGAGAATCATTCATGGCTCGTTATATTGGTCCAAAATGCAAACTCTCTCGCCGCGAAGGGACAGACCTGCAATTAAAATCTGGCGTTAAACCATTTGACGTTAAGACAAAAAAACATGCTAAAGCACCTGGCCAACATGGCGGGGCTCGTGGCAGCAAACAATCTGAGTACTCACTACAATTACGTGAAAAACAAAAAGTACGTCGTATGTACGGTGTGTTAGAACGTCAATTTAGTAACTACTATAAAGAAGCTGCTCGTGTTAAAGGCGCAACAGGTGAAAACTTGTTGAAACTGCTTGAAAGCCGCCTTGATAACGTAGTTTATCGCATGGGTTTTGGTTCTACACGTGCAGAAGCTCGTCAGCTTGTATCTCACCGTAGCATTACTTTGAATGGTCGTCGTGTTAACATCGCGTCTATCCAAGTTAAAGCTGGCGATGTAATCGCAGTTCACGAAGGTGCTAAACAACAATTGCGTATTAAAGGCGCAATTGAATTGGCTGCTCAACGTGGTATTCCTTCTTGGATGGAAGTTGACCATTCAAAACTAGAAGGTACGTTTAAAGCTGCACCGGATCGTTCTGATTTACCTGCTGAAATCAACGAAAGCTTGATTGTAGAATTGTATTCTAAATAATCCTTGAGGTAGCAATAATGACGCGTACTGCAAATGAGTTTCTAACTCCGCAAGCGATCAAGGTCGAAGCGGCTAGCGGGACCTCGGCAAAAGTGATTCTGGAACCATTAGAGCGTGGCTTTGGTCATACTCTTGGTAATGCTTTACGTCGTATCCTTCTTTCTTCTTTACCTGGCGCTGCTGTGGTTGAAGTTGAAATAGAAGGGGTTGAGCACGAGTACAGTACCTTGGAAGGCTTGCAGCAGGACATCGTCGAGCTCTTGCTGAACCTAAAAGGATTGTCGATTAAGCTGTTCGATCAAAACGAAGCATATTTGACATTAGAAAAACAAGGTCCAGGCGATGTAACAGCCGCTGATCTTCGTTTACCTCATAATGTTGAAGTGGTAAACCCTGAGCATTTGATCGGCACTTTAAGTGCTTCAGGCAATTTAAAAATGCGCCTGAAAGTTTCTCAAGGTCGTGGTTATGAAACTTCTGATTCACGTTTCCCAGAAGGCGAGACTCGCCCTGTGGGTCGCTTACAGTTAGATGCTTCTTATAGCCCAATCAAACGTGTGTCTTACACAGTAGAAAATGCTCGTGTAGAACAACGTACTGACCTTGATAAACTGATCATTGATCTTGAAACAAACGGTACAGTTGATCCTGAAGAAGCAATCCGTAAAGCGGCAACAATCTTGCAACAACAAATTGCAATTTTTGTTGATCTTCAGAAAGATCAAGCTCCTGTTGCTCAAGAGCCTCGCGAAGAAGTGGATCCAATCTTGCTTCGTCCAGTAGATGATCTAGAGCTTACTGTTCGTTCTGCTAACTGTTTGAAAGCAGAAAATATTTACTACATCGGTGATTTGGTTCAACGTACTGAAGTGGAGTTGTTAAAAACTCCTAACCTCGGTAAAAAATCGTTAACTGAAATCAAAGATGTTCTGGCTTCTAAAGGCTTACAACTCGGCATGCGTTTAGAGAACTGGCCACCAGCTAGTCTCCGTATGGACGACCGTTTTGCCTATCGTAGCCGTTAATTAAGTAGGACTATCACCATGCGTCATCGTAATAGTGGTGTGAAATTAGGCCGTACAAGCAGTCATCGTAAAGCGATGTTCCAAAACATGGCTAACTCTTTGTTCGAGCACGAGTTGATTAAAACAACTGTGCCTAAAGCTAAAGAGTTACGTCGTGTAGCTGAGCCTTTAATCACTTTAGCTAAAAACGATACTGTTGCAAACCGTCGTTTGGCGTTTGCTCGTACTCGTTCAGCAGCAACTGTTGGTAAATTATTTACCGTTCTTGGCCCTCGTTACAAAGAACGTAACGGCGGTTATCTACGTGTTCTTAAAGCGGGCTTCCGTGCAGGTGATGCTGCACCGATGGCTTACGTTGAGCTAGTAGATCGCGAAGTTAACTAATTTCGCAAGAAGAGCTTAAGTTGTTCTAAAAAAGACCGGTGTTTCACCGGTCTTTTTTATGCCTGATGATTTTTAATTCTCTGATAATTTAAACTTTTGTCCTGAACTGACATATTTTTTATGACTTTCATCTAAACTTGACATTGAGTATTGTCAATTTTATGGTTTAATAAAATAAAGCTTAAACAGGTTATAAAAAGAACATGGAAAAACATATTGATGTGTTGATTGTCGGTGCCGGTATTTCGGGTATTGGTCTGGCTGTTCATCTTTCGAAAAATTGCCCACAACACCAGTTTGAAATTATTGAGCGTCGTGAAAGTTTTGGCGGAACTTGGGATTTATTCAAATATCCGGGAATCCGCTCCGATTCAGATATGTCGACCTTTGGTTTTAATTTTAAGCCGTGGCAAAAAGACAGCGTCTTGGCGGATGGTCCATCCATCAAAAATTATTTATCTGAAGTGATTGACGAGTATCAGCTTAAAAATAAAATCCATTTTCAGCATCGGGTTTTGGCGGCGAATTATGATTCGACCACTAAAAAGTGGGTGGTTGAAATTGAAAATGCAGCTCAAAAAAAGCAAATCTGGGTGGCCAATTTTGTTTTAGGTTGTACTGGTTATTATAATTACGATCAGGGATTCCAACCTGAATTTCCAAATCAGTCTGCATTTAAAGGCGAGTTTATTCATCCGCAACATTGGCCTGAGCAGCTAGATTATTCTGGTAAAAAGGTCGTAATTATTGGTAGTGGAGCCACAGCGATTACCTTGGTGCCAGCCATGGCGAAAGGTGGTGCAGGGCATGTCACCATGTTGCAACGCTCTCCGACCTATATTGCCTCTGTGCCGTCAATTGATCTGCTCTATGACAAAATGCGTAAAGTATTACCGGAAGATCTGGCCTATAAATTAACGCGTGCACGTAATATTGGTATGCAACGCGGTATTTATGCTCTGGCACAGAAACAGCCGAAACTGCTGAAAACACTGTTGCTGAAGTCAGTGCAGTTTCAGCTTAAAGGTAAGGTGGATATGAAACACTTTACCCCGAACTATGAACCTTGGGATCAGCGTTTATGTGTAGTACCGGATGGTGATCTGTTTAAAATTCTGCGTGAAGGCCGTGCTTCAGTTGAAACGGATCAAATTGAAAAATTTACTGAAACGGGTATCCAGTTAAAGTCAGGTAAACATTTGGATGCGGATATTGTCGTTTCTGCAACTGGTTTGAATATTCAAATTTTAGGCGGTATTCAGGCCACGCTTGATGGCAAGCCGATGAATACCTCTCAACATATGCTGTATCAGGGCATCATGGTCAGTGATGTGCCAAATATGGCCATGATTATTGGCTATATCAATGCTTCCTGGACACTGAAAGTGGATATTGCAGCAGATTATATTTGCCGTCTGATCAACTATATGGATAAAAATGGCTATGATGAAGTGCGTCCTGAAGGCGATGTGACCGAGTTAATGCAAGATACCGTGATGGGCAGTCTGAGTTCAGGTTATATTGCCCGTGCTGCTGATGTCATGCCGAAACAGGGCAAGCATGCACCTTGGAGTGTTTCCAATAATTATCTGGCTGACCGTAAACAATTAAAGCATGCACGCTTTGATGATGGTGTGCTTAAATTTCATAAACGTGAGCAACAAGATAAGAAAAGTGCGACACCGCGTTTAGTCTCATAATTGAATTTCATTATTTTTTGAAGAGAGAGCAGTAATGCTCCCTCTTTTATACCTATTGAATTATGAGTTCAAGTTGTCAGCTTTTATTCTGCTGCAAGCTGCTACAGATAGAGCACCAAGCATTGAACCGGCATAGAAATAAATGTTGATTATAGCGAACGTGAAATCAGTTCTTTCATGATTTCATTGGTACCAGCATAAATGCGATTGGCACGGTTATCGATATAGGCACGTGCAATCGGGTATTCCATCATGTAGCCATAACCGCCATGCAGCTGTAGGCATTCATCCACGACTTTAGAAAACATTTCGGAAATTTTGTATTTCGCTGCTGCCGCTGCATCAATACCCAATTTTTCTTCAAGCTGTAATTCCATACAACGGTCTAAATAAGCACGACAGAAATCAATTTCAGTGCGTAATTCTGCCAGTTTAAAGCGGGTATTTTGAAAAGCACTGATCGGCTTGCCGAAAGCTTGTCGCTGTTTGGTGTATTGCACGGTATGCGCGAATGCTGCTTCGGCTCCCGCCTGACAAATGATGGCGACCAACATGCGCTCCCATGCCAGTTCTTTCATCAGCATTATAAATCCCATACCTTCCATACCGAGTAAATTTTCTTTGGGCACGCGGACATTATCAAAGAACAATTCACAGGTATCTTGTCCTTTCATGCCGATTTTATTTAAAGGTTTGCCTTTACTGAAACCGGCGCGATCTGCCTCAACCATGATTAAGGACAGGTTGGCTGAACCTTTATCACTGCTGCCCGTTTTGCAGACCACAATCACCATGTCACACAGGTAGCCATTGGTGATAAAAATTTTGGAACCATTGATGACATAATCACTGCCATCTAAAATAGCAGAGGTACGTACTGCTTGCAGGTCAGATCCAGTTCCGGGTTCGGTCATGGCAATTGCAGTCACTGTTTCACCCGAAGCCATTTTGGGGAGCCAATTTGACTTCTGCTTTTCATTGCCAAAATTGCAGATGTAATTGGCCACAATATCCGAATGTAGCGAAAAGCCTGTGGATGAATCCATGGCATAAGCCTGTTCTTCAATCAGGATCATACTGTAAAGACGGTCTACACCCGAACCTCCGTATTGTTCCGGCATGGTGGCACAAAGTAAGCCCAGTGCACCGGCCTTGTTCCACAAATCCCGGTCGACATGCTGTTGCTGTTCATATCTGGCAGTATTGGGAACCACTTCCTTTTCATAAAATTTGCGTACCGTTTCACGGAAAGCTGCATGTTCGGCATTAAACAAATGACGGGGCAGCATATTGGCTAAAGGTCGAATCGCAGCTGATTGCATTATTATTGTGTCCATCTAGAAATATGTTGTTTGATAAAAATTAAAAGATTGACGCATAAGCGACAATGAGATGAATGCTCAAATGTACAGATAAAATGATGAATTTGGTCAATTCGGGCAAATGGCTCGAAATAGAGGGGATGGATAGGGTAAACTAGCAAAAAATTTCACACTGTTGGGGAGCTAGCTATGAGCGAAGAAATCAGCTTGGAAGAACGCAAAGTCATTTATCGTGCTCGTCGCGGTTTAAAAGAGATTGATGTTTATTTTGACCCTTATGTAAAAAATTATTATCTACAGGCAGATGCAGCAGAGAAAGAAACTTTTGCTGAGTTGGTCGCGCAAGAGGACCCAGATCTGCTAGATTGGTTTATGGAAGTGTCTGAACCGCCACGTCCAGAAATGAGAGCATTGATTGCCAAGTTGAAACATTACGTCCATGGCTAACCGTTGTTTTCAGCTGAAACGCAGCCGTCTGGCCTGCATATTTCAGCTGAGCATTTTTACTCTGTTGATTGTACTTTTGCAGCAACTCTTGCCCGTATGGCTATGGTTGCTGTGTATTGTGCTAGGTGTAATGATCTATGCCTATGGCTTGAAAGTCCCTCAACCGATCTGTTTGGAATATTTGCATGCACGTGAATGGTCACTGTCGCATTTAAAATCGCAACAGGTTAAACGTGTGTCGGTTAGTCATTTGATTGATCATCAGCTTTATATTGTGGTGTATTTCCAGCATTTTCAGGAGAAGCCACTCTTGATTTGGGTTGATCAATTGCCTTTTAAGCAATGGAAAGCACTGAAAAAACTGGCTAAATTAAGCTAATTGTTAGACAGTTGTATAAAATTTATTTTAATTAAATTATTTATAATCAAATATATAGTTATATTTTTTGTTCTTTGTAAGACAGTTTGATGAGAAAAATCACAAATGTTGCAATTGTCAGACAATTTTTCCAGTGAATTATTTCAGCTAAATGTAAATTAAAACCACCAACAGTAACTGAGGAAATCATTATGGTGATTCCAACTTGGATGTTTCTGGTGATAGCAATTGTTTTGGCGATTGTTATTGGACGACTAGGAACAGTGCTGAAGGATTGATTTGCACAACATGAAAGCCGTTAGGCTTTGACCCCTTGATAAGTAGCATGTGCCGAACCGTCGCAATGCTACTTTTTTTTGCCCAAATTTTTTAACTTGATGGAATACAGTCAATTTTCCGTACGTCATTTCGTGGCACAGTAGCAAACCAAATTAGAATGAATACTCTTTTATTCAAATTTTGCATCTGCTATGTTTAGGTGCTATGGACATAAACACAATTATAGAGGACAGGAAAATGTCGCAAGTCCAAAAAATATGCCAGGGTATGGCAGCCATCATCGTTACAAGTTCTTTATTATCAGGTTGTTCTCAAGTGGTTAAATCAGGGGCAAACATTGCCCTGGGTTTTAGTGAGAAACATATTGTACCGCCTATCTTGGCCATGGATGATGCTGATATGGCATGCAATTCAGGCAATGCCTTAACGCCTGCTATTATGTCCACCAAAGATATGGGGGCAGACCCAACCCGTATTGCGGTTCTTTTATATGCTTCATCAGGAATTTGTGCTGAAAATCAGGCCTTGGAAGCAGAATTGCATTATTTACGCGCTTCTAAAGCGGGGCAAGTTTCAGAAGCACAAGATGCCCGTATCCAGCAAAAACGCTGGGCTGCCATTGCTGCACAGCGTCAGTATGCAGGCTACCAGCTATTAGAAAAGCGTTGGGCGACAAAATATAACAAGGCCCTAGGTGATGGGTGCCCAAGAATGAAAAGTGACCTCGATCAAACGGTATATTTAATGGGAATGATCAGTGGCTTACAAGCCATGACCAATGACATTAACTCAGGCGGTGCCATCAATGTACCGAAAGATATTGCTGCCGTTGTAGAACGCGGCATGGTGTGCCTGGATAATGCCAAATTCTGGGGTGCGCCAGAAGCTGCACGTGCAGTCATTTGGACCTTGCTACCGGGTGCGGGAGATGGTAAGCCCGACCCTTATCAGACTTTAAAACAGTCGGTGCAACTGGGTGAACAAAAAGGTGTACGCTTGTCACATGCCCTGTATGCGGTCGCAGCTCAAGCCAGTGGCGATGATGCCAAGATTCGTGATGCACTGAAAGCATTTGCCACAGCCCGCTCTGAAGAAAAACCGGTTAATCCACAGTTCAGGCTGGTAGACAGTATGGCGCAAAATATGGTGCAGGGGATTTCAGACCGTTACTGGACTGAACATACCGGCATCCGCTCCAGTGATGATGGGATGCAACGTTTCTGGGATGATCAGGATAATTCTGCAGAACTGGATGATTTATTTACTGAAAATGAGACTGCCGCATCCTCTTAAGTTGAATGGGATGAAAGAGAATATAAGACAAGATGGGTTGGAATGATGTTTTATTTTTAATCCGTTATTTCTAAACTGGGGGGCATGCCAATGAAAAACCCGTTTCTAATGCAAAAGATTATTTTTATTGCATTTGTAATGTCTTTTTCGGCATGCCTTCAAGTTTTTGCAGATTTATTTATCTATTGGCAAGCTGATTTATTTAAAGAATTCTGGCGTTTATGGACTGCCCATTGGGTACATGTGGGATGGATTCATTATCTGCTCAATATGCTAGTTTTTGCCTGTTTACCTTTCATCTTTCCACGCGTCAAAATCTGGCATTTCGTTGCTTTACTTTTACTACTTCCGCCATTTATCAGTCTGTGTTTTTATTATTTTTTTCCGGATATAGAAGCTTATGCCGGCTTGTCTGGAGTCTTGCATGGCGCTTATGTCACTGTTGCCTGTGTGCATCTGTTGTATAGAAAAGAGCGCAATTTTGCTGCCTTGGTGTTGTGCCTGATTCTGGGAAAACTGCTTTGGGAAAATACGGTGGGCAGTGTCGGTACAGCGGAACTGATTGGAAGTCCGGTATTGGTCGAAGCACATTTATTAGGAGTGGTTGGAGGAGTAGTCATCGCCTTGGCCTATGTTTTATGGGAATATTTTGTTGAATAGTGGCAAGATTGACATTTAAAACAGAAAAGAAAATACATATTGTCATTTTCATTGATATCCAGTTAATGCAAATTTGTTGATAAGAATAAATAGATTGAATAGAGAAAGGATGTTTTCTATTCAGAAAAGGAAAGTGGCATTGCTAAAGTTGTGGCAATGATTAAAAGAAAAAATAGGAATGCACATGCAAAATGCTGAAAACAGCAGATCAGGATTAGGTCTGTTACGTTATATATGGACAGAGTGGATCTCGACTTTTGTCATTCTATTACTACTTTTACTCACACTCATCATCGGTACTGGTGAGATGATTCATGGTCAGCTATTACGTGTGGGTGAACGTTTGTATGGCAATGAAGACATTGGCATGCAATATTCTTTTTTACGTGCAGAACCTGCCAAGCCAAGCTGTGACTTACATCCGGATATTGATGCGCAAGTACAAAAACAAATGAAAGCCAATGCCAATGATGAGTTCGCCGATATTTTCGGGACTACATCGGAAGCAGATGTACGGGCTTCGGTTCTGGCAGGGCAGCAACAGTGCCAGGAAAAGTATCAGTTCTATGACAAAGCCATTCAATATATGGATGATCATCCAACGATAAGAACTTACCGTACCCTAGAAACCTCATTCTTTGGTATTTTTAAATTTGGTACTGAAAATCGTGTCATTATTTTATTGCTGATGGTTGTGGTTGCCGCAATCACTGCTTCAGTCAAGTTTCATCATATTGGCTTACGTGCTCCAACCACCAAGCTGGATTATCGTGTTTATGCCCTGTTTATGGCATTGGGTAATGGTCTGCTGACAGCATCGGTACTCAGCCAATACCATTCCATTATCAACTCAGGTGTGACTTCGACTTATGAAACACTGACGGTTTACTGGCTGTGGATTTTCCTATTTATTAGCTTAACTCTGATCAGTCTGTTACAACTGTTTAAACCACCTATGGCTAAACAGGAAGCTAAGGGCAATCTGGGGCTGGCTTTACTGAGTGTACCTTTATATGCCTACATGGCATTGGTGACCGGGCTTGTGTTTACCTTTGTCATGGATTATCCAATGGGGCAAGGGATTTACCTCGGAATTCTGGTGGAATTCTCTGGCATTTTCTTAAACCTGGCACTGTTTATCTGGGCGGGTATGTTATTGACCCAAACCCGGGTGATGGATTTATTCCTCGGTATTTTACGTCCCTGGAATTTGGCCCCTGAAACCCTGACCTGGCTGATTTTGATTGCGGCGGCGATTCCAACCGCCTATACCGGTGCTTCGGGAATTTTCGTGGTGGCAGCAGGTGCGATCATCTATAAGGAAGTGTGGAACTCGGGTTCTCGCCGTCAATATGCCCTGGCTGTTTCCGCCATGTCAGGCTCGCTGGGGGTAGTGATTCGTCCCTGCTTGCTGGTGATTCTGATTTCCATGCTTGACAGCCGACATGTAACTTCAGATGAGCTGTTTGATCACGGCATTTATGTATTCTGGTTGACAGCTTTGATTTTCCTGGGGGTATCCCTTTATCTTGCGGAAACACGTTTCCGTGTGAACTTGCCTAAAGTGGCGGTACCGGGCATGCTGAAAGCCATTGTGCCGGTAATTCCTTATATCGTGATTACTGTTGTTGTCATTTTAATGTATACGATGGGTCTGGATACTCAAATGGATGAATTCACTGCTCCGGTGATTCTGCCGATAATCCTGATTGCTTACATTATGTTTGATAAATGGTGGGGTGACCGTTTTGTGACACCACCAGACCGTCATGCAGCTTTAACCCTGGAACATGAAAAACAGTCGACCTTTATGCGCGAACATACACCGCATGGGGGAGAAAAATCACACGGCTTTACCCATTCCATGTGGTTTGCTTCAGCAGAAACCGTTGGACATATTGGTGCACTGATTATCCTGATGGCTTTGTCTGCAAGTGTAGGCGGTCTAATTGAACGTAGTGAAGTAGTTGAATTGTTACCCACGCATCTGGGCAATATCTATATTTCACTGGCCTTTATTGCCCTGCTGCTGGCAATTGTCGGGATGACGACAGATCCCTTTGGTGCGGTCATTCTTGTGGCTGCCACCATTGCACCCGTGGCCTATGAAAATGGTATTCATCCAATCCATTTCTGGATGATTGTACTGGTTGCATTTGAGTTGGGGTATGTCTCTCCGCCCGTGGCGCTGAACCATCTGCTGACCCGAATGTCTGTAGGTGATGATGAGGTCCGTGCTGCCGATGCGGAAGCAAAGGTGAAATACACCAAGTTCTATTATCGTTATGAACGCTGGTTGCTACCGATTATGGTACTGTTCCCATCCTTGCTGATTGTGACTTATGCGCCGTATATTTTTAAACTGTTCGGTTGGTATCATTAATTGATCATGCTAAAAAAGCACCTTTGGGTGCTTTTTTATTACAGAAAGAAATGGCTGAATGATTAGACTGAACGTTTTTGCACCACGGGGCTGCACAGGATAATCGCACCCAGAATCAGTCCGAAACCCATTAAACTATAATGATCCGGTGTTTCATGCCAAAAGATAAAGCCCCAGATCCCGGCAAAAATAATGGCAATATAATTCACCGGGCCAATTTGTCCGGCAGGTGCGAGTTTATAGGCATTGGACATGAAAATCTGGCTGATATTGGCCAGCAGTCCCGCACCAATCAGAAAACCCAGTTCAGTCCAGGTATAATGACGCCATAACCAGAACATCGGAATCATGGAAATGAGGGTGCCGATAAAGCAGAAATAAAACACGATTTTTTCTGGCGATTCGGTACTGGTAAGTGCACGAACCGTCACAAATGCCATGGCAGCCAGGAAGCTCGCCCCCAGGCCAATGACCGACATCTGGTTAAACATGCCGGCATCGGGTTTGGCCACAAAAATGACACCGACCAGACCAATGGCTGCTGCAAGCAGCATAGATTGGGTGATTTTTTCTTTCAGAAATAGCCAGGCAATCAGTGGAATAAAAATCGGGGAAGAATAGGTAAACACCATGGCATTCGACAGCTTTAAATGGGCAATCGCATAAAAGAAGCCATACATGGCGACCAGCCCGATCACGGCACGCCAGCTATGCATCCAGATTTTTTCGGTTTTAAAAAAGCCAATTCCTTTACGGTGAATAAACGGCAGAAAAATAAACAAGCCGACAAAGTTGCGAAAAAATACAATAGTGGGATTATCTACCGTGTGTGAGGCATAGCGAATACAGACTCCCATCAGAGAAAATAAAAAGGCAGAGCAGGTCAGTAAGGCAAGTGCTGTAAACAGGTTCCGATTGCTGGTCGGTAGGGACATGAAAGAAATCAGCTAAAACATGTGCTGATATTTTAGCTGAATATTCAACTATAAAATTATTGTTTTTGAGCCAATTGAGCTTCGAGTAATTTAATCTGTTCTTCTTTCAGTGCAATCAGCTCATCTGTGTCGGCGTGTTGGGCTTTTAGCATGGCTTTCTGTTCATTTAACTGGCTTTGAATATCATCCAGTTTGGCCACTTCTTCTTTGGCGAGTGATTCATTTTCTGGAACAGCTTCTTTCAGAATTTTTTCATCCACCAGCTGAATGGTTTTCTGCTCGGCTTTAGCAAGCGGTTCAGCTGGTTTTTCAGCTTTAGCCGCAGGTTTTGCAGGAGCCGTTAAACTGGCTCCTTCATGTTCAGGCAATGTTTCGTTTGAAGTTGCAAAAAACCATTGATAGGCCAAAAAAAGCGCAATGATTGCAACTAATCCCCCCATAATGCCCAATAAAAGTTTTGGGCTATTTCTTTGATCTAATGTCATATTGAACCTGTTTTTATTTAGGCTGACGTGGTTTGAACTGAATGACACCAATCTCATCCGGCAGTTCCGGCATTTGTGGTTCTTCGACATGTGTTGGCCGGTTTTCGCTATAGCCACAGTCAATACATTCAATCCATTCATCGTCGCCAGAAGTTAGCATGACAACCCGATCCAGTGCTTCACATTTTGGACATTTAGCACCTGCAATGAAACGACGTTTGATAGTCATCATCCTAACCTTCTGAACAATCTTAGACAGTTAGTTTAAGCGTTTTTAGAGGGCTTCGTCCAACCTTGATGACGTAATAACGCATCTATTTTTGGCTCGCGTCCGCGGAAATTGATAAACGCGTCAAGTGCTGTATCTTTTCCGCCAACTGCTAGAATAAATTGACGAAATTCTTTTCCGGTCTGCACATTAAAGATTCCTTCTTTTTCGAAACGGTCGAAGGCATCACTGGCCAAAACTTCGGCCCACTTATAAGAGTAATAACCCGCAGCATAGCCTCCGGCAAAAATATGGCTAAAGCTATGCTGGAAACGGTTATAACTGGCTGTCGGTGCGACCGCATATTTTTGGCGAATTTCGTCCAGTGTCGCTTGTACCTGTTCGGCATTTAAAGCAGAACTGTGTTTGTGAATCGACAGGTCAAACAAGGCAAATTCGATTTGACGCAAGGTTTGCATACCAGACTGGAAGAAACGGGCATCCAGCAAGGATTTAAGCAAATCTTCTGGCAAATGCTGCCGGGTTTCGATGTGTTCACTGAGCAGATCGAGGCTGTCAGTATCCCAGGTCCAGAACTCCATAAACTGGCTTGGTAGCTCGACTGCATCCCAATCTACGCCGTGTGTACCTGCCACGGCAATATGGTCGACTTCGGTCAATAGATGATGCAGGCCATGACCAAATTCGTGAAACAGGGTGTTGACTTCATCATGGGTGAGCAGCGCAGGTTGATCGCCGACTGCAGGGGTGAAGTTGCAGACCATGTAGCAAATCGGTTTTTGCAGGCCTTGTCGGGTTTGCATGCGCGAGCGGAAGCCGCTCATCCAGGCACCACCGCGTTTGCCACTACGTGCATACAGATCGAAATAAAAACCGCCGACTACCTTGCCTTGATCTTCCAGTTCAAAATAGCGCGCATCTGGATGCCAGACTGGTGCTTCACGTTCCACAATGTTGATGCCGTAAAGACGATTTACAATACTGAACAGGCCTTGCAAAATCTTGGGTGCAGGGAAATACGGTTTCAGTGATTCCTGCGATAAATTGAACTGTTGCTGTTTCAGTTTTTCCGAATAATAACCTGTATCCCATGGCTGTAATTCGAGAATGCCATCCTGAATGGCGATGGTTTTTAATTCGGCAATTTCTTTACTTGCAGGGGTTCGTGCATGCTCAGCCAGATCAACCAGGAACTTATCTACAGTTTCGACATCCGGCGCCATTTTGCTGGCCAGCGATAACTCGGCATAGTTGTTGAAACCTAATAACTGTGCCATTTCATGACGCAGACTCAAGATTTCTTCCATCACCTGGGTATTGTCAAATTCAGGATGCTCATATAGGTCCGAAGCACGCGTGGTATAGGCTTTGTATAACTCTTCACGTAAGCCACGGTCATCGGCATAGGTCATGATGGCCAGATAAGCCGGAATGTCCAATGTCGCCACGGGCTGATCCAGTTCGCGTTGCTGACCATATTGTTTGAGCAGATCGATGCTGCTTTGCGGTAAACCTTTGAGTTGTTCTTCAGTTAGAGGCTTGAAGTAGATTTGTGTGGCATCTAATACATGGTTGGAAAAGTCAGATGATAGCTGGGACAAACGGGCAGAAATTTCTGCATAACGTTTTTTCGCTTCACCTTCTAAAGCCACGCCTGACAGTTTGAAATCACGTAGCGCCAGTTTAATGGCACTTTGATGGGCTGCAGGAAGTGTATTAAATACAGGTGCATCATGCACATGTTGATAGCTTTGATACAGCACGGTATGTTGACCCAGCTGGGTGTAGTATTCACTTAATGCCGGAAGTAAAGACTGGTACAGTTCACGTGTTTCCGTATTATTCATCACGGCATTGAGATGTGAAAGCACACCCCAAGCTTCGCTCATGTTGTTTTCCAGCGTATCGACCTGTTCCAAGACATTGAGCTGTGCCTGAGCATCTTCCGGAACCGCGGTTAAATCTTTTAAAAAACTTTGTCCTTGTTGAATGGCTTGTTCAATCTGTTGTTTTAAATCAGCCAGTTGAATCTGGTCAAATTGTGGAACGGGCAAGGTCGCCTTTTCTAAAGTCATTTCTAATACGCCATATCATTTATAAAGTTAATAGTAGATGTAAGGCTTAGAGAAGGTTAAATCAAGGGCTATTATTTTTCAGTCGGTAAATACTTTCTAGATTAGACTCAATAAAAAGCCCTACCGAAGTAGGGCTTTTATCAGAAAATTAGTCTAGCTTAGCTTTCGCATTCGACTTTTTCTTTTTCGGTTTGGATTTTTTCTTCAGCTTGTCTTTGGCTTTTGCATCCGATTTGGCTGAAGATTTTTTATCTGACTTTTTAGCTGGTGCAGCAGATTTGGTTTTAGGCTTTTTCTTGCGAATCGGTTGTTCACCATCTTCACTGACCACGGCTTTCGCACGCGGGCTAAATACTTCTTCTGTTGTTGTCTTGGCCACACGTGGCGCGCGGCTACGAATAGCACGGCCGGCATGGGTTATTTGTTGCAACAGTTCAAAGTCAATTTTGCGATCGTCCAGATTTACCGCAGCCACCTTAATTTTGACTTCATCGCCCAGACTAAAGGTTTGACCACGTGCCTGACCGATTAAGCTTTGGCTTGGCTGGTCATAGACAAAATAGTCATCGCCCAGTTGGCTGACGTGGATCATACCATCAACATAGAGGTCTTTTAATGTTACAAACAGGCCAAATTCAGCCACTGCACTGATCACACCGACAAATTCTTCAGCTAAATGCTGCTTCATATAATGACATTTCAACCAGGTAGTGACGGAACGGGAAGCTTCATCGGCACGGCGCTCGGTTTGAGAGAAATGTTCTCCGGCATCATCCAGAGCGGCACCGGAAAGCAGGAAAGGCTTTTGTTTTAAATGGGCTTTGATGGCACGGTGCAATAACAAGTCCGGGTAACGGCGGATCGGAGAGGTGAAATGGGTATAGGCCTCATACGCCAAACCAAAATGCCCGGCATTATTTGCACCGTAATAGGCTTGCATCATCGAGCGTAACAGCACCGCATGAATGCTTGGAGCATCAATACGGTCTTTGGTGGCTTCAATCACCGCCTGATAATCTTTTTGCGTTGGTTGTTCCGGGAAAGGCAGGCCGAGCAATTTCACATATTCACGCACTTTCTGGATGCGTGAAAATTCAGGTGGCTCATGTACACGGTATAACATCGGAATGTCATTTTCCAGGGCATATTCTGCGGCTGCGACGTTTGCCAATAACATACATTCTTCAATTAGCTTATGCGCTTCGTTACGTGTACGTGGCAGAATTTCATTAATGCCACCTAACTCATCAAAGGTCATGTAGGTTTCGACTGTTTCGAATTCCATGGCATGACGCTCTGCACGTAAACCTTTCAGGATCTGATACAGCTGGAACAAGGTATTCAGCGATTTGCGTACATCACGATCTTCAGGAACTGCTTTGCTGTCGCCATCAAAATACTGTGCCACCTGAGTATAGGTGAGACGCGCTTTGGAATGCATGACTGATGGATAGAATTCAAAACCAGTGACGCGACCGGCACGTGACAGTTTTAGATCACAGACCATACAGAGACGGTCGACATGCGGATTCAGCGAGCACAAGCCATTGGAAAGTGCTTCCGGCAACATCGGCAGCACAAAGTGCGGGAAATAGACTGAAGTGCCACGTTCTTTGGCTTCATCATCCAGTGGTTTATCGTTGCGCACATAATGGCTGACATCGGCAATGGCAACCACCACGCGGTAACCGCCACCTGGACGTTTTTCGGCATACACGGCATCGTCAAAGTCGCGGGCATCTTCACCATCAATCGTCACCAGTGCCAAATCACGTAAATCGATCCGGCCTTCACGATCCTGGGCGGAAGGTTCTTTAAAGTGTTCTGCATCGCGAAGCACTTCTTCCGGGAATTCATAAGGCAAGCCAAATTCTAGAATGGTTTGCGGAATAATGATTTCGGTATCGGCTTTGTCTGCCATGGATTGCACGATATGACCGGTCGCAAGTTCTTCACGTGTTGGATAGTCATCAATCGCTACACGAACCGAATCACCTACTTTGACCTGGGCATGTTCAATCAGTTCTTTTTCCAGGGTAATCGGTTGATGGGCATTCGGATTGGCCGGCTGAATAAAGTATTCGCCATCGTGAACAGCCACTTTACCAATAATCTGTTTTACCCGATGTTGCACCACTTCGGTAATAAAGCCCCAAGGCTTACCTTTGCGGTCGACCGAGGTTTGACGAACCTTGACGCGGTCGCCATTAAAGACCAGACGCAGCTCGCGTTCAGGCAGTAAAAGATCTTCATGATCGGCAATCGAGGCACTGCCCAGACCTTTGGAATTGATATACACGGTGGCTTCATGCGTCGGCTGGCTGGCGGCAAGCTGGAACTTATAGCCATCTTTCATCAACTGGCCATCCCGAACCATGGCGATCAGGCGGTGACTGAGTGCATCAATACTTTTTTGATCTGCAATTTCAAAATGTTCTACTAAATCAGCATGAGATTGTGGTGCTTGTAATTTTTCAATCGTTTCAGAAATCAGAATACGGCTAGGAATAGGATTTTCATAGCGTTCAGCTTCAGCTTTAGCTTCAGGATCGACCCAATTTTTCATAATGTCTTTGGCTTCATGTCAGAAGATAGGATTAGCATAAGTCATGCTGCAACAGACTGCACGTAAATGATTGCAATAATGTGTTTTTCAGTTCAAATTTTGGGGTAAGGCTGAATATTTCACGGTCACCAGCCATAAAACAGACAGAAAAGGGCAGAGCAAAGTCGTAAATTGTTTAAAAAATAGATGATTGATTAAAAATATCAGAATTTTTTGAAATCTGACTTGAAGAAATGAAGTTTAATTTGTATTATGGCGGCTCGTTACGGTGAGGTGGCCGAGTGGCTGAAGGTACTCCCCTGCTAAGGGAGCGTGGGTCTTAAAGCCCACCGAGGGTTCGAATCCCTCTCTCACCGCCACGAATAACTTGAAATGCGCTCATAGCTCAGCTGGATAGAGCACTTGGCTACGAACTAAGGGGTCGGGAGTTCGAATCTCTCTGAGCGCACCAATCAAGTTAAATGTGGTAATTTTTATAGTAACGAATGCTGCAAAGCAACTCAGGTACGCGCTCATAGCTCAGCTGGATAGAGCACTTGGCTACGAACTAAGGGGTCGGGAGTTCGAATCTCTCTGAGCGCACCAACTTGAACTCATCGACAGATGTAAAACTGGAAGAAACCGCACATGTTGCGGTTTTTTTGTGTCTGAAATTTGGTGTAACTTAATCTTGTCAATTTTTCCATGAGTTGGGAAGTTTTTGAAAAGCATCTCATCTTCAATATTTACTTCAGATATCTGAAGTAAACCTGAAATAAAAATGTGCGGATGAAATTTATTATCTTTATCTCAAATCAATCTGTGTAATCATCAAAAAACAAATTTTGTTTAAAAAATAGATGAAAAATCCAATTTTGCCCAATAACTGTTCATTTGATTGCAGATTTGTGAAAAAGCACTTAACAGAATGTTAAAAACGCGTATAATGCACCACATCAAGACGTCGCGCTCATAGCTCAGCTGGATAGAGCACTTGGCTACGAACTAAGGGGTCGGGAGTTCGAATCTCTCTGAGCGCACCAACTTGATCACATCGACAGATGTGAAGTTGAAAGAAACCGCTTAATTGCGGTTTTTTTGCACCTAGAATAAATTAAATGTATTAAAAAATTATTTCATCTGTTGTTTAATCTTTAATACCACTAACTATGGTATTGCCATCTATTGATCTAACATGTCGTGATAAGACACATTTCGCGTTGCTCTCCACTAACAGCATCAAACAGATTTCCTAGACTGTTAAGATAATGGGAACGCAGCTTAAAATCGAATAGAAGATTGATCACTCCCAATCTGGCTAAAACTTTATATTCTGCATTGCTGCCTGATGTAATTTAGGTTGGTAAAAACAATAAGGAAATGACGGAATCTGGTGTAATATCTAGCACAATTGTTCGAATAATTTGATGATGAATTATGTCAGAGACCAAGCCTGCTGTATCGGTACGTTATTCCTTAAGTCTGGAAGAATCGCAAGACGGTTTTGCTCTTGCGACTTTTGGTAAAAAGCAGATTACCCGTTTTATTACCCCATTGGTTAGTATCGGGATTATTATTTGGGGATTTTATCTCGGCTTTAATGGCGTCGGTCGCTATTATGTTGCGCTCGGTGCTTTCTTTTTAATTTTGCAGCTGATTATGCGTTACTGGTTTTTACCGATGATGTTTAAGCGTCAATTTGTAAAATACCAGTTTGGTAAAAGTGAGCAAGGCATCGAGTTGTTTCAGGATCATGCCGAAATTTATGCCAATGGTCGTAAACAGATTTTTAACTATAGTGAAGTGCAAAACTTTGCTGTGGGCAAGCTGACCTATATGATTGAATTGAAAAATCGTACTGTGGTGATTGTACCGAAACGTGCCTTCGAGCAACCGGCCGATCAAACCGTATTTGAAAACACATTTAAAAAGTAAGCTTGAAATAAAGTAAAAGTGCAATAAAAGGGAAGATCATGAGTACACGTCCATCTAAAATTGTCTGTGTCGGTCGTAGCTATGCAGATCATGCCAAAGAATTAGGCAATGCCATTCCTGATCGTCCAGTTTTATTTATCAAGCCGCCAAGCAGTTTGATAACTTTAGAGCAGGGTATTTCATGGAACCCGGCTTGGGGAAATTGTCACTATGAATGTGAACTCAGCCTGCGGATTGACCGTACTTTGAAAGCAGAAACTGATCCTGCCAAAGCCTTGCAAGCTGTCGGTGCAGTGACTTTAGGTCTGGATTTAACGCTACGTGATTTACAGGATGACTTGAAAAAGAAAGGTCAGCCTTGGGAACGTGCCAAAGCCTTTGATGGTTCATGTGTCTTGGCAGATTGGGTGGACGTGGCTGAAGTCAAGGACTGGAAAGATGTCCATTATACTTTTCAGGTGAATGATGAGCTGCGTCAAAAAGGCGATACGTCTTTGCTGATTTTTGATATTGCAACCTTGCTGGCTGATATCAGTCAGGTGTTTACTTTAGAGCCGGGTGATGTAGTGATGACGGGTACGCCTGCAGGTGTGGCTGCATTACAATCAGGCGATCAACTGAAAATGACATTGCAAGGTCAAAGCCAGGATTTTGTCTGGAAAACCTTTGTTCAATAAGTGAAAAAGCTGAGTAAAAAGGCTGTTTGATACCACTAATGTCCCATAGTTGAATCTCAGTGTTAGATTTGTGAGTGTGGCAAGGATGCCACACATTCCCCATCACGACAGGATGTCGTGTATGGGGAATAAAGACTTTTGCCTACTTTTGGTCTGTCAAAAGTAGGGTTTAGCCTACACAAAGTCACTTCAACTTTTAAAGTAAAGATAAGGCTGTGAAAAATTAAATATAATTACATATCAAATACTTAAATTTAAAATATTATCATATTGATTTCATACTGAAATAAAATTCAAATTATGGGACAGCAGTGTGTTTGATACAGCCTTTTTTTAGTTCTAGATTTTTACATAACGGTCAGTTTGCATGGTTGGATCAGATATTTTTGTTTGCTAATACCTTCGCGTAGTCATTAAAAAAGCCTTCATATGTGAAGGTTTTTTTATGGCATCGTCAATGTCAGTTAATGCTATTTCTTTTCAAAAATAGCCGACAGCGGAATGGAAAGTTTTGCAGCCAGATAATCATCAGATTCAACCAGAGCTGGACCAAGTCTTTGTATCCATTCATCATCCGGACGAATATTGGCGACATCTTTGCTACGTGGAAGCGGGTAGGGCAACTGTTTATAAAAATTCCAAAAATCGACCTGAGCCAGATTGCGTGCGAGAATGTATTCATCATTGTCGGTACGTTTTACCAGATTTTGTTTTTCCAGCATCACTACGTACGTCGGCCAGCGTCCGATTTCATCACGGCCCAAGACTTCCAGTGCTTCTTCATCAGAAACGCTTTCGCCACTTTGCTGTTTTTTATAAAACAGCTCCATCAAATCCAGCAGCATAATCACGGGATGGCGTTTGGGTTCTTTGCCTGAATTAAACGCAGTGAGGGCATAACTGATTTCGACCCCCAGCAAAACAATGTTCCAGGACAGGAAAATCCATAACAGGAAAATCGGAATGGCAGCAAAAGCGCCATAGACAATTTCATAACTGGTGAAATTTGACATGATGATGCCAAACAAATTTTTCAGCAATTCAAAGACGACGGTACTAAATGTACCGGCAATCAAGGCAGCTTTAATCGGAACACTGCGATTGGGAATGGTCCAGTTTAAAATGAAGAAGCCCAAAATGGTCAGGATAAAGGAAATGCCCCACAAGATAAATTCGCCGTCGACCTCATAACCGGCAAAATTATTACTCAGTACATTTAATGAGGCTACAGTGGATGAAATCGCAAAAGCACTGCCTAGCAGAATAGGGCCGAGTGAAATAATGGTCCAGTAACGCATAAAGCCGATAATTCCGCCTCGCGTTTCTTTTACTCGCCAAATCCGGTTAAATACGGTCTCGATACTGGAAAGCATCATGACTGTAGTCACGAACAGAAATAAAATACCAATCACTGTCAGGTTGCTGGATTTATCGGTAAAGGCAGTAAAGGCCTTATCAAAGGCGATAGTGGTTCGAGGTAAAAAATGACTGTAAATCAGTTGTTGTAATTGCTGCCTTGCAGGTTCCAGGGCTTTAATCGAAGAAATGATCACCAGAAAAACCGTCAGCATGGGGACCACTGCAAACAGCGTGGTATAGGTCAGAGATGCAGCTTGATCTCTACAGCGATCGGCTTCAAAACGTCTTACGACAAATAAAACAAACTGAAACCAGGTCTCATTATAAAAAGGAAGTTTTTTTAAATACTTTTCTAGCATCGTGATGAAGTCTCAATTTTTTTAGTCATCTTTATGAATTTTCAATATCAAGCTTAACCAAAAAATGGGAAAAATACCGTATAGTTTTCTCTTTTAGCTTCGTTTATAAAAATTATGCAGTCTTATGTCCTTGTTTTATATTACAGCAAATATGGTTCAACCAAAGAAATGGCGCATTTAATTGCCAATGGTATTGAATCTACAGGTATAGCAGTAAAAATTCGTACGGTGCCCAATCTATCCACTGTGGTGAAACAGGCTGAACCGAGTATTCCGGAGGAAGGGGATATTTATTGTACCCTGGATGATTTGGCCAATTGTTCAGGTCTGGCTTTGGGTTCACCGACACGCTTTGGCAATATGGCCTCCGAGATGAAGTATTTCTGGGATCAGACCACCAGTCTTTGGCTGAATGGGGCTTTACATCAAAAACCGGCCTGTGTCTTTACTTCATCGGGTTCGATGCATGGCGGGCAAGAAAGTACATTACTGACTATGCTTCCACCTCTATTTCATCATGGCATGATGATTATGGGTCTGCCGAATGCCAACCCGGCATTATCCAATACCAAGTCGGGTGGCACGCCCTATGGTGCCAGTCATGTGAGCGGTCCGCGCCATGATCTGGGTTTAAGCCAGGACGAAAAAGTCTTGTGTGAAGAGCAGGGGAAACGCTTGGGCGAAGTGGTTAAAAAATTGCAGGAAAACTGATTTTTTTATTGAGAAGCTGAGTTCCATGCACTCTATTTGTAAGGTATGTATCTATAAAAAACCCTTCTAAAAATGAAGGGTCTTTTTATTGCAATTTAAAGTTTAAGTGCTTATTCAGGTTGTTTAAATCTATGATTGCATTGCAAACATTTATAATCCAGAAACACATTCTTATCGATAATGACACCGGCTTTTTTACCGAAAATATTCCCTAATACGCCACCGGTCACACCTACGGCAATGGCACCTACAAATGTTCCTACTGTGCCACCGAAAATCACGCCTAATGGTCCGGCAACTGCCCCAATCGCCGCACCGGTCGATGCCCCCGTTGCAGCACCACCTACCGTTCCTGCTGTTGCCCCGGCGGAGGTCATTAAAATTCCACCAATGGTCTTTAAATTCTTTTCATGATCGCGTTTTTCAACTTCGGTCGATCCACATTTAGGACATTGCATAAGTTTTTCCATCAACAATTTATATTGACCGATCTTGAACTATAGGAAATAGAGAAGGTTTCAAGGTCAGCTGGTATTTATGACATGTTGCTACAGTATGTCGCTTCTGCAACTGGATGTCAGGAGCATTTCATACCAACTTGATTCTAGTTGAAATAAAGTCGAAACAGTTTATCTGAGTTGTAAACACATTCATTCTTTATCGAATCTGGTGATGGCTGATTTTTTAATAATCATCAGTCATACAGCCATGAAAATGACTGTATTTTGCATACACTGCAACTTAAAACAGGCTAGGCTGAGGCTGCACGGCTCCTCTCTTCAAGTCCAATTCCATGTGTCTTTGGCTTAAATTCTGCAATTTTGCGACGGAGATGGAGAATAATGTCTATCAGGTGGGCTATGGCCAAAAGTTGTCTTTATCTCGGGGCATTTATCAATGCAGTAAAAGGAAGAACAACTATGAAGAAGACTGTTAAAACAATCTTCTTATCCGTCGCCTTCCTGACCGGTGTCGGTATGGCAAATGCTCAAAACACTGAAGTGGTCGTAGATATAGGGCTGCAAATAGCCTTATCGCTAAAGTTAGAGTGTTTTTTTTGAACGGATACTCATACTTTTAAAAAATTAACTTTACTGCTGAAATTACTTTATAAATACGCTTAACTGTGATTGGTTAATTGTATTTTCATAAATAATAGATGTTCATCACATTTGAATGAGCATTCTAATAAAGTCAAATTTTACAACTCCCTAAAGCTGAACTGTTTTGACAAGGTGAATATTCGCTTATGAAATCAGGATGATTTTTTATATAAAAAAAATATTAATTTTATTAAATTTTTGATGTAAATTTTAATTTTAAAGATTTATTACATAATGATTTCTTACAATTCAAAAATAAACAATAATTAACAAATTAATAATCATAACAACAAGATAGTTTGTTATCTTAAACTTAAGATATGTAAAACCTGATAAATTTTGCCTTTTGTTTTATTTATGTGATTTAATATTTTTAATATAAATTAAACCTTAATAAATAGAAAATAAATAAACATCCTGGAACGAAGGACGGGTAATGATTATGAAAATATCAGTGATCAATGTGAGTTTATTTTGTTGCTGTATTTTGGGCAATGCTTATGCCACATCGGATGAATGGAGCCAGCGCTGGAAATCGTCAAGTACTCGTTCCAGTGAAAATCTGGTGCAGGCCAATCTGATCGAGCTCAAGGATTCCGATTATTATTCTGGCTTGGGAAAGACCACTATAAATAGCACCTCGACCAGCTCTATCGGTACGGTGAATTCAGCTACGAGCAATGTGAATATCAATGGTTCAAATAACGGCGTGGACATTTCGAATGATACTTCGAATGAAGGCACCTTAAATTCCACGACCACTCAAAATAATCAGCAATGCCCCAACTTAAGCACCCAACCGGGGGGGGACTCACTATGCTGAATTTTCCGTTAAATAGAAGAAAAATATCTTCTGTGACTGTGTTGATCCTTTTAAGCCAGCTGATGAGCGGGTGCACGGGTATGGCGGTCTCAAACAAGAAACCGGTCAGCCTGGTACAGGGACCTCCAATTACCGATATTTTCACCCCTTTTGATATGGCTTTATCCTGCCTGAAAGGGCAACTGCGCAGTGATGTCAGCTTTTCCGTTGGAGCGATTCTGGACCAGACCGGTAAAGATGTAGTGACCAATGGCGGCAGTGGCAAAATGGTGACCCAAGGTGCGGGAGATATGGTGCAGTCCGCCCTGTTTCAGGCTGGGGTCAGTTTATTGAACCGGCGTGATCCGAGGATTATCGAAAGCGAAGCCAAGTGGGGCATTCGCGACCCACGGCAAATCCAGGCATCCGATTATTATGTCACTGGCAGCATCAACAGTCTGGATTTTATTCCAGGGGGCGGTGTGGATATGCAGATTGGTGGAGTCGGGCCGAATTATAGTCAAACCCGCATTATGGTCGGGCTGGATTTATCCCTGACTGATACCCGCAGCAGTAAGGTGGTAGCTAATGTTTCGCTGCAAAAACAGATTGCTGCGCAGGATTATGGTCTGAGTGCAGGCAGGTTTGCCGGGCATACTTTATTGAATATTCAGTTGGGCAAAGGGGAGCGCGAGGCAACTAACTTTGCCTTACGCCAAATGCTGAATCTGGCTACTTTTGAGTTGCTTAGTCAGGTGATTCCGCCTGCAACCTTTGAAAGTTGCCGCGCGCAAATACCACCTGAATTTGGCCAATTGAGTTTAACCCGAAGTTCGGTTGCGCTGTATAAGTATAAGCAGAGTCAGCAGCAAAGTACCGCAAACGTACCGAGTACTGTTATGGAATCATCCTCACATAAAACCAGTTCACCGAATGAGAAAAATAAATCGACGAACTCACCCAACAAGGATACACAGCCACCCAAGAAAAAAGAGTCTGAGTTGATTGAAAATCCTGAAGGTGAGTCTGAACCGAGAAAACAGGATTTGATTAAATATATCAGTATGAAAAAGCCTTCATCTTTTTTAAAAAAAATGAATGAAGAAAAAGACAATGAAAAGACTCAGATGCTGTGGGATGTTAATCCGGAAGTGGTCGAAAACTACTGGTCAAGCACGCAGCGTGATTAAAAATATATAAAAATGGGCTCGCTCCCATTATAAAAAAGAAGTGCTTAGCGAGAAGTACTTCAAAATTAGAAAAAAGGAAAATAACCATGAATAAGACTATCAAAACAATCGCCTTATCTGTTGCCTTCTTGTCCGGTGCAGGCATGGCTAATGCTCAAGAGGTCACTGTAGATACTGGGTTAAATGGTGCCTTAAATCTTTTATCTCAACATACCCAGCCAAATGGTACTGCGCTTAACCTTGCCATTAATACCGCTACTGTTGATGCAACGGTCAATGTAGATGGGCGGTATAACTCACTGAATAATGTGGGAGACAAAATTGCAGTAGAAACTTCAGCAATTGGTGCGGTAAACACCGGTAGTATCAATTTGCAGCAAGGCAATTTGAGCGCAGTGAATACGGGTACATTAGAGACAACTTTGGATGCTGAAAGAAGTGCGGCGCGTAATTTGGAAGAATGGCGTACTGAACGCTCATCAGAGTTTGAAAGTTCCATTAGTACATCGTTAAATACGGATACTTACGACCAATTCTCTGAAACTCTGAGTAATTACACTGCAGCGAATTTAGCTTTTAATTCAGCAGCTATTGATGCATCTGTAAATGTAGATGGAAAAGTGAATCATATTGATGGTATCAAAACTTCAGCTATTGGTGCTGTGAACACCGGTAGCATTACTGTGACCGTAAAGTAAATCCACCGCTCAATATGATCCAGGGTCTAACTATTTGCGGATAGTTAGACTTTTTTATTTTAGAGTAAAAAATGTTCAGTGAATATTGCTTTATAGTTAAATTAATCTTTAACCAGTCCTATTTGGTGTGAAAGTTCGGTTGTTATGAGATGTAAAACCACGCTATTGACTAGAGTTGATTCGAATTATTGGACAAAAAAGTGCAAAGAATTTATTTTTTCTTGTATCTCATTTTGAAGCAGGGGCCAGCAAGCTGAATTCACCTAGAGCAGGTGAGTAAGCACCGATTTTGTTAACATTATTCTGGATAGCTGTTTCACATAAAATATGCATTCTAAAAACAAACACCTATAAAAAAGAACGCCTGAGCGTTCTTTTTAAATTCAGTTGAAATTCTAGTCACGGACAAATTCAACAGTACCATTTTCTAAAGATTTAACACGTGCCAAAGATTCAACACGGTAACCTTTATCAAGTAACAATTGGCGCCCTGGCTGGAAAGATTTTTCAATTACAATGCCAATACCCACAACTTCTGCATTTGCCTGATGAATTAAATCGGCAAGACCTAAAGCAGCCTGACCATTTGCCAGGAAGTCATCAATCACTAAAGCTTTATCGCTAGAGTTGATATGCTTGTTGGAAATGGCAATGGTACTTTCAATTTGTTTAGTGAACGAGAACACTTTGGAACGGTATAAATCATCTTTTAAGGTTAAAGACTGATATTTACGTGCAAAGATCACAGGCACACCAAGTTCTAAACCGGCCATGACTGCTGGAGCAATACCAGAAGCTTCAATGGTGATAATTTTCGTGATCCCTGCATCTTTAAACCGGGCAGCAAATTCTTTGCCAATTTGCTGCATTAATACAGGGTCGATTTGATGATTTAAGAAAGCATCAACTTTCAGAACTTGATCAGATAGAACGATACCTTCACTTAAGATTTTCTGTTCTAGTGCGTGCACGGGAGAATTCCTCTAAGGGCAGATGCTTTTTCAAGCAAAAGCGTATTTTAAAAAGGCTCTCAAAAAATGCAAGCGAAATTGCTCAAATCGATTAACTGGTTGGGCCTTTATACCCTGTTAACAATAAACCATAGGAAGTTTTGCCATCTTGATGGGTTACTTTCACGGGTGTGTAGTCCAGTTTGGGTGCTAACCAAAAAATGGTATCGCGATTTGGCTTGCTGTGCTTGAGCACTACTTTAATGGTGTCGAAAGTGCCATAAGACGTTTTTACCTTTTCCATACCCTGTTTGACAAAACGACGTGATTCCACTTCTTTGGCATCGACAATCGCATAACTTGATCTCAGCCCGGATGATTTTAAGTCTTCACGCAGTTGTAATTCAGCATTCAGTTCATCCAGCGTACCGGCTTTCCAGGCAAATGAACGTGCTGTGTCATCCTTCTTGGTGTTAATGGTTTTAGCTGTGGGATTAAACTTGATACTCATTGTATTATTGTGAATGAGTACTTTACTGCTACGGCTGAAAGTATGGGAAATAATTTGGCCATTATTAAAGCCAAAATAACTGGTTTCTGTTGCAGAAGCCAAGCCAGCAGCTTTTGCAGCAAAAACATAAGTCCAGTTATTTCCCGACTTGCTTAATGTACGGGTAGCAGAACCCAGATTTTTGCCATTATAGCTAAATTGATAGCTTGCCTGGAATGGACTCATGGCGAAGGTTTGGCTTGAGAAACCAGCAAACAACAGAGTAGTGCTTAATCCAGATGTCAACGCAATTGTTTTCAATACAGGGTGAGCCATCAGTAAATTGTTCCTCTGAATTTGGAATAAAATGTAAAACTTGTCTTTAAACGGTATTATGCGCTTTGATTATGAAGATAAAATCTGAAATTTTGTTCGATCTGTATCTTTATGTAGTTTTTCCCTAAAAAATATAGATTTTAATCAGTAATCATCATCTAATTTATTTTTGCTTAACCGGACTGACTTTGCTGTCCTGGTATTCTTCCGCAATCTCCCAGACCTCCATCGAATCTTCGGACATTTTTCTGAATAATGCAGTCAGGTTGACATTGCCTATGACCACCAGTTCAGCTTCACGCAAAACCGCATGGTTGACATGCACTTTTGCTAAGGTATCAATGATAGAACGCTTTTTGCCTAACCATCGGTTTAAATCCAGATGCAATAAGTCATCTTTTACTTTAATGACATTCAACTTTTCAAGAATCATGCCCAAAGGGTCTTGATTGAGTACTTTTTGATAGAAAAATAAAGCAAATTTTACAGCAAGCTTTTGGAAGATATTTTTGAATTTGGCTTCAATCACTTGGGTGTCACTAATCTGTTCAAACACAATCAGTTGGGTGTCTTTATTCAGTTCCATCTGTACCAGTTTCAAATCGACTGAAAGGGTAATGTATAAACCCTTCACATCAAGCGTTGCATATAAGCGTAGCCAGTCTTCATGCAAGTCGGCATGCAGATCTTTCAGCATGGCAACATTGTCAGTAACAAAACGCTGAAAAGTTGCATTTAAAAAAACTTGAGAAAGGGGGAATTCACGCTCATCTTCAATAAACCCTTCAGCCTTTTCATACACCTGGCGTATACGTTTAGAGATATTGGATAGTAGCGTTTGCATATAAGGCATCCCAGCGAGTTAATCTTCTTAAACTTCGATAGATTCTGTCGAAAGTATTAAAAATACAGATATTCCACCTTGCAGTTTAACAAAATTAATTGCACCATTTTCATGATTTTAATTGTCTACAGCGTGCTTATTGACTGAGTTCTCGTTTCTTCATTCAAAACTAGACGCTGTGTTTATTTTATACTGCTTTTATGCAGTTTGGGGACCAGACATTTTGTCGGTTTAATGTGATGCTTAAGAAAATCAGTTTCGCACCTTTAATGCATGCATGGTGGAAAGATCCAATTTTCACAAGTGCAGTGATTGTAGCTGTTGCTTTGCATTTGATTATTTTGACTTTGCAGTTTGCCATGCCGCAAGAAAGTGATGCGGCAGTCAAAGAGATCGCCGTCACATTACGTCCGAGTGAGGACAAGGTGGAACATGCGGATTTTTTGGCACAGGCAGATCAGCAAGGTTCTGGAACTTTTCGTGAAGCACACCGTATGTCGAGCGATATGCCGGCAGCGATGACTGAGCAAACGACCGGTGAACAGCAACAGGAAACTCTGGAGCGTTTACAACAGAAACGCGAACTCAGCTTTGAAGAAAAAGTGCTGATGACCACCTTAAGCTGGAAGAAAGAAGCAGAACAGAACCAGCGCAAAAAAGCCACGCAGGAGCTGAATAGCCAGTTTCAGGCCAAGGCCGCGATGGTGGCAAGTCTGGAAGCACAATATTTGCAACGTCAGCAAAATTTTAGTCGTCAGCAAAAAATTAAAACCGTAGATGGTATACAGGCCAAGCAGGATATTTCTGCCGCTTATTTGGAAAAATTCCGTGAGAAAGTAGAATTTTACGGTAACCGCTATTATCCCGATGCAGCCAAAGTGCAACGCCTCGCAGGAGAGGTCCGTTTAATGGTCATCTTAAATAAAAGTGGCGGAATTCGTGCCATTCGTCTGATTGAAAGTTCAGGTCATGGTTTACTGGATGAAGCGGCCAAGACTTCAGTACGTAAAGCTGCTCCATTCGGTGGTTTTGATAAAGGGATGAAAGATATTTCCGAGCTTCGCATTGTGCGTACCTGGCGGTTTGACCCGGCTGAAGCTGAGTTTGAGGTGCATTGATTGAATGGCATTGATCTGCTTTTAAAAGTTTGACAAGTATTTATTTTGATTATGTTTTTAAGGTGATGCTAATACATAGTGTCCCTTTTGACGCCCATCCGGCCATGTCACGTTTAAGTCCTGTTCTGAAAGATCGAGGCGGGTCGGGAAGATTTGTAAATATTGGTGGTATTGGGGAGCCGCTTTCAAGCCAATACATGTCCCATTTTTCCACCAGGTTCCTTCTGCATATTGGTCTAAAGCACCGACTGCCAGATACCATTTAAACTTGCCGTCTGGTTGCAGTAAAAGCTCAGAGCCGACTTCCATCACGCCTTCCAGATAATAATGGCCTACCCAGGCATTATCTGCTGGCTGGAACCTTACTTCCTTACATACAGATTCAACATTGGCATACAGTTGGGATGCAGGAAATAACGCTGAAATCAGGCAAAGTCGGAAAAGAATTCTGTTCATCATTTTTTCCAGCATTTATTGAGGAGTATTTTAAGATTTTATGCTTATTTGGCATTTATTAAACCCGACTAATCGAAATTAATCGGGTTTAATAAATGGGAAGGCTGCTAGAACTTACTGTTGCTCAGTATAGGGATTTTTAAAACCTAACTTCGCCAGAATCTCAATTTCCAATGCTTCCATTTCTTCTGCATCTTCATCCGAGGTTTCATGGTCATAGCCCATCAAGTGTAAGGTGCCGTGCACCAGCATATGAGTAAAATGCTCAATCGGGGTTTTATTCTGATCAATGGCCTCTTGTAAAACCACAGGAATACAAATCACTAGGTCACCAATGGGTAGGGCATCCAGCATTGCCAGCACTTCTTCTGGCACATCGCTCGGGAAAGACAGCACATTGGTCGGCTTGTCTTTTTGACGATACTCCAGATTCAGCTTCTGGCTTTCGTCATTGTCTACACAGGCAATCCCGATTTCGCAGTCCTGATCGACATTGATAAAACGAAGTGTAGTTTCAATGACCTTTTTAATATAAGCGCGTTTTAGTACCAGTTCAGGTGACTGGTAGTCTTGTTGCAATGATAGGTTAAGTTTCAAAATGAATCCTTAAAGTATCTTAGTCCTGAGCATCGGCAGCAGCATCATTTTCAGCAATCAATGCTTCCTGACGCGCTTTACGTTCTGCCCGTGCTTCAGCACTAAGACGGTGTTGTTCACTGTCCCATCCTTCATAGGCTTCGACAATTTTCTGTACCAGTCGGTGACGAACTACGTCACGGGAATGGAAACGGGTGATATGAATTTCGGTTACAGGTTCCAGTACACGTAAAGCATGGGCTAAACCAGATTGCTGACCGCGAGGTAAATCGACCTGAGTGATGTCGCCGGTAATGACCGCACGTGAACCAAAGCCTAAACGAGTCAGGAACATTTTCATCTGTTCTGGCGTCGTGTTTTGCGCTTCATCCAAAATCACGAAAGAATGGTTGAGGGTACGGCCACGCATATAGGCGAGGGGCGCAACTTCAATCACCTGACGTTCAATCAGTTTGGCGACTTTTTCAAAACCCAGCATTTCATACAGGGCATCGTAAAGCGGGCGCAAATACGGATCGATTTTCTGGCTTAAATCCCCCGGTAAGAAACCGAGTTTTTCCCCTGCTTCAACCGCAGGACGAACCAGCAGGATACGCTGGATTTCATTACGTTCCAGCATATCTACCGCAGCAGCCACGGCAAGATAGGTTTTACCGGTACCGGCAGGACCAATCCCGAATGAGATGTCGCTTTGCAAAATACGCTGTACATAACGCTTTTGATTGGCACCGCGTGGATTAATCCGGCCTTTGCGGGTTTGCAACCACACGGCATCGAGACCGGTATGTTCATTGTCAGAAAAGTCTTCCTGCAATTCACGATCCGTCTGACTGCCCTGAATCATCAGATGCAAAGTATCCGCGCTGACTTGCTGGCTGGTTTCAGTTTCTTCATGTAGACGCATCAAGAGGCTTTCGGCTCTCTCTACTGCATCAATCTCACCATCGATGTAAAAAGCATCACCTCGATGGGAAATTTTGACCTCTAAACGCTGTTCGATTTGTTTCAAATGACCGTTATAAGCACCCAGCATGCCTTTTAAACGTTCCATTGAAATACCAGGAAAAGTTACTGTACGTCGGATCGCTGCAGTCAAGAGAATTCCTTATAAAATGATCTTACTGATCACCTTACATTACGCCACGTCAGGCTCAAGATTCAAGAGCTCACCGTAAACAAAATTTAAAGTTTTAATTTCGGTAATTTCAATCTCTGCAAAACGCCCAACCCAGGCCGGATCACCAATGAAAGAGACCAGACGGGTATTGTCCGCCGTACCAATCAACAGGTTCGGATCTTTGTCAGAAACTTTTTCAATCAGCACACGCTGGATGGTGCCGAGCATGGCATCAGTTTTATCAATGCTTGAGCGTTTAATCCATTGCTGAACTTTGGCCAGACGTTCTTTTTTCACATCTTCAGGGGTGTTGTCTTCAAGTTCTGAAGCGGGTGTACCTGGACGTTTTGAATAAATGAAGCTGTAAGAGTGGTCGAAATCTAAATCCTGGATGAATTGATAAGTTTCTTCAAAGTTCTCATCGGTTTCACCCGGGAAACCAATAATAAAGTCTGAAGATAAATGCATATCCGGACGGACGGTACGTAGCTTTTTAATTTTTTCGATATAGACATCGATGGTGTGGTTACGCTTCATCGCTTTCAGCACATCGTTGGAGCCGCTTTGTACCGGCAAGTGCAGGTGCGAAACCATTTGTGGTAAGTCACGGTAGCACTGAATCAGGTCATCATTAAATTCAAGCGGATGTGAAGTGGTATAACGTAAACGGCCAATGCCCGGAATTTCGGCAACGAGACGCAGCAAGTCGGCAAAGGTGCAGATATTGCCTTCAAAAGTTTCGCCGCGGTAACCATTCACGTTCTGACCTAATAGGCTGATTTCACGAACCCCTTTTTCCGCCAGACCGGCAATTTCTGCAAGTACGTCATCTAAAGGACGCGATACTTCTTCGCCGCGGGTATAAGGGACGACGCAGAAAGAACAGTATTTGGAACAGCCTTCCATAATCGAAACAAACGCTTTATAGCCTTCAACACGCGGTTCAGGTAAAAAGTCGAATTTTTCGATATCCGGGAAAGAAATATCCACCAGCTTGATTTTTTCTTTCTTCGGTTTTTCAATTTGTTCACTATGCTGATCCAGCATTTGCGGTAAACGGTGCAAGGTTTGCGGACCAAAAACCATGTCGACATAAGGTGCACGTTTCTGAATATTGTCACCTTCCTGAGAAGCGACACAACCGCCGACCCCAATCACCAGATCAGGGTTTTTTTCTTTCAGCTTGCGCCAGCGACCCAGTTCGGAAAAGACTTTTTCCTGAGCCTTTTCACGAATGGAACAGGTATTCATCAGCAGAATATCGGCATCATTTGGGTCAGTGGTGAGTACATAACCGTGTGAGTCGCCCAACAGGTCTGCCATACGATGACTGTCATACTCATTCATCTGACACCCTTGCGTTTCGATATACAGTTTTTTCACTGAACCGTCGGCTAGGGTGTGCTGTGGCTGGGTAACAGTGTTTTCTGAAGCAGCTTGGGCACTATTTGGTATGAAGGTTTGAACCGTCATGTAGGCTCCTAAAGGATAAATCGGTGAAATCGCAATTCAAGACTGACTGTATCAAGCTCACTCAGCGAGCGATATTTCTTTTTCCGTTCAATGCCTAATGGTATTGAAGGGAAAAAAAAGAGGCTGACTGCCATCTTGAAAAAATGCAATTTGAATACAAGAAAGGCGCATATTTTAGCAGGAATCGAAGCCAAACTTATAGCTCTAAATAAAGCTGCAAAAATATTGATTTGTGAAGTAAAAATGATTGAAAATTAATATTGTCTAATCATAAGGTTACATAACAGAACAGTAGAGTAGTGTAATAATAATTAAACTATTCAAAAATGATTAGGTGCGACCAAGGCAATATTAAATGACAGAAGGCGGGCATATGTTTAATCGGGTAATCAATAAAAATTATTATAAAGTGCTTGCTTTTGCTTTGGCATCTAGCGGTTTTATTTCGATTTCTTATGCGGCTGATGAACAGTTTAATGATGCTTTGCGTGCTGCCAATTCTGCAAATTTAGATTTATTACAACAATATCAGGCATCGATGCAGAACGATGTGCTGGGTTATTATCCGGAATACTGGTTATTGAACGCGAATTTATCTGCACAACCTTCCAGTAATATTGTTAATTTTGCTCAGCGTTATCCGCAATCGGCCATGGCGGAAAAACTGGCTGCCGATTATGTCGAAGAAAAAGTCAAGCAGGCAGATTTTGCGACTGCGCAGCCTATTTTGCAGTATGTGACCAATCCGGATCAGGCGGAAAACTGTGCGGTTGCGCAGGTTCGTGCCAAATCGGGTGATCCCCTGGTTTTTGCTGAATATAAAGATGTCTGGCTTGCTACCAACTCACAACCTGAATCCTGTACCGGTTTGGGACGTATGATGCTGTCGAGTCCCCTAATGACCGAGCAGGACAGACAGCAACGTTTGTGGGGACAGCTTCGCGCAGGCCAGTCGGGCTTGGCCTTGGCAACGGCACAAACGCTGGGGCTGAGCCTATCACTTGCACAGCTCAATCAAATTCAGGCCAATCCTTTAAATTATTTATGGTCTGCGCCTAAAGCCACCAGTGCAGATCAGGCTTATTTGATTTATGCCCTGGGACGTCTGGCTGATAGCGACTTAAATACCGCAATGGCTTCCGTTAAAAATGCAGCAGAGGGGACACCGCTACAAGTACAAAAATCGCTCTATCGTACTGTGGGCTATATTGGGGGAACCACGGTGATGAAAAACAATTTTAACCGTGAAGTACTGAATTATCTGGATGCCAGTTACGGTTTGCCCTTTAGTGCAGAAGAAGCGGAAATTTATGCCCGTCAAGCCATTCGTTTTAGTGCATGGGAAAGCCTGATTCGGGCCATTGATGCGATGGGCGTAACCCAAAAGCAGGAAGACCGCTGGCAGTACTGGTTGGCACGGGCTTCAGAGCAACGTGGCGATGCTCACTCTAAACGTGTAGCGCAAGAGATTTTTAAAAAACTGGCACAGGGGGATGATTACCATAATCTGCTGGCCAGAGATAAGTTAGGGCAAAGTTACAATAATATTCCCAATAATGTTCAACCTTCCAATAGTGATGTGCAGCGTTTAAGCCAAAATATTCATTTCAACCGTGCTTTTGCTTTACGCCGTGTCAACGCACCGGATAGTTATGTGAATCGTGAATGGAACTGGGCAGTGCGTCAGGCCTATTTAAAACATGATGATGGCTTACTGCTGGCAGCTGCAAAACGTGCGACGGATATAGGCTGGTACGACCGTGCCATTTACGCGGCTGACCGTACTGAATCCAAGCACAATTATTCCTATCGTTATGCCATGCCACATCAAAGTTATGTGGTCAGCCATAGTCGAAATGCCGGAATCGATCCTGCATGGGCCTATGGTTTGATGCGTCAGGAAAGTCGTTTTGTTTCACAGGCACGTTCACATGTGGGTGCAGGAGGGTTAATGCAAATTATGCCGGATACGGCGAAACTGGTGGCCCGGCAAATGGGCGAAACTTATAATCCGGCAGCTTTAACCGACATGAATACCAATATTCGTTATGGCACTTTTTATTTGTCGATGATTCAGAGCCAACTCAGCAATAATCCTGTGCTGGCAACGGCTGGCTATAATGCTGGTCCAAACCGTGCACGTCGTTGGCAACCGGATGCCCAGCAGATAGCCGCTGATCAATATACTGAAACCATTCCCTTAACCGAAACACGTGATTATGTAAAATATGTCATGACCAACGCCACCCATTATGGAGTGTTGCTTGGACAAGGAGCGCAGTCGATTGAAAAACGGATGAATATAATTCCATTAAGAAATAATCCTTAATTTTTAGTTTTAGTTTTATTGATAGGTCTGACTTGTTGATGATATTTTCTGGGCGAACTTCAGTTTTACTAAGATGGGCACTGTTCGCGGTGAGCAGTGCTGGACTAGGGCTGTTTGCACCTCAAACTTTTGCAGCCCCTTTGCAGGGTTATGTCATGGTGGTACAAATGACCCCTGCGGTATGCATGTTTGATGCCCAAAAATCAAAACAGCGAAAATGTCTGGAAGGCTATTCGCTGAATATTTCCGGTTTGTATCCGGAAACTTCGGAAACCGAGTGCAGGACCACATCCTCTGCGGCTTTATCTCCCTTACAGGCGAAAGTCGTGGCACGAGTCATGCCCGATGAAAATGCCCGCATGCAACTTTGGCGTGGAATTGGCGGATGTGTACAGATGAACTCAAGTCAATATTTCCGTACCATCATTAATTATGCTGAACGTCTCAAAATTCCGAAGGAATTAACCAGTCCTGAAACGCGAGCCATGCATCAGACCAATCTTCGGCTGCAGTTTCTGCGTTTGAATCCAAGTTTACCTGCCAATGCCATTAGATTTAGCTGTTCGACTTTCCAGGGAAATGCCATTCTGACCGAAGTGAAACTTTGCTACAAAAATAATGGACAGTACAAGCGCTGTTCCGCAGAAGTGGAAAATACCTGTCCAAATTTATTTACCATAAAAGGTTCTTACTAAGCTTTTTTATATATTTTATTTATATTTCCTATCATACTTTTGTTGAAATCCATTCTCTTTTAAATGCATCTGTCAAAGTATTGGAGTACAATCTTTGCCGTTTATGATTATTAAGATTAAATAGAACAGCTATTTAATTATTATGACGATCCTCTCAATTGGAGATAATTACATGAAGCAACCTGTTCGCGTTGCCGTTACTGGCGCTGCTGGTCAAATTGGTTACAGCCTATTATTCCGTATCGCTAGCGGTGAGATGTTGGGTAAAGACCAACCAGTTATTCTTCAATTATTAGAAGTTCCTTTTGAGAAAGCTCAAGCTGCGCTTAAAGGCGTAATGATGGAACTTGACGACTGTGCTTTCCCATTATTGGCTGGCATGATCGGTACTGATGATCCTAAAGTTGCATTCAAAGATGCTGACTACGCGCTTCTAGTTGGTTCACGTCCACGTGGTCCAGGTATGGAACGTGCTGACCTTCTTAAAGTGAACGGTGAAATCTTCATCGGTCAAGGTCAAGCATTAAACGAAGTTGCTAGCCGTGACGTTAAAGTACTTGTTGTAGGTAACCCTGCGAACACCAATGCTTACATCGCAATGAAATCTGCTCCAGATCTTCCAGCGAAAAACTTCACAGCAATGTTGCGTCTTGACCACAACCGTGCGTTGACTCAACTTGCTCAAAAAGCTGGCGTTGCAGTTTCTGACATCAAAACTATGACTGTTTGGGGTAACCACTCTCCAACAATGTATGCTGACTACCGTTTTGCAACTGTAAACGGCGAAAGCTTAAAAGACAAAATCAACGATGCTGCTTGGAACAAAGACGTATTCCTTCCAACTGTTGGTAAACGTGGTGCTGCAATCATCGAAGCGCGTGGTTTGTCTTCTGCTGCTTCTGCTGCAAACGCTGCAATTGACCATATGCGCGATTGGGCTCTTGGCACAAACGGCGAATGGGTAACTATGGGTATTCCTTCTGACGGTTCTTACGGTATCCCTGAAGGCGTAATGTTCGGTTTCCCTGTAACGACTGAAAACGGCGAATACAAAATCGTTCAAGGTCTTGAAATCGACGAATTCAGCCGTGAACGTATCAACTTCACTCTTAACGAGTTAGAAGAAGAACGTGCAGCAATTGCTGACATGGTTAAATAATTTAATCTTTTAGATTAAATTGAAAAGCACTCCACTAGGGGTGCTTTTTTTATATCTGAAATTTGCTCTTGAACAAAAAATAACACGCTGTGATGCAGTGACAACTGAATGTGTAAGGGTTTGCGTCTAATTTAAAAGCTAACAATAAAGGTTTAAGGAGAATGAGATGTTTGATCAACAACCTACATTGGAGCTTTTATTTGAGCAGTTGGGACTAGACGCGAGCCAAGAGGCGATAGACCGGTTTATAGAAAGCCATCAATTGACCATGGATATCCCTTTGCATCACGCTCCATTCTGGACACAGGCACAGCATGATTTTCTGATCAGCCATTGGAAAAAAGATGATGAATGGGCCATGGTGGTGGATATCTTAAATGAACAATTGCATACCGAAGACCGGCTTTCAACCTCAACCCATCAGTGAACACAAATTGAAACAACAAACCTAGTTTTATGACTAGGTTTTTTTATGAATATTTTATAAGTTAATTAAATAATAAATGACAGTTTGGTTGATAAGGAGTGTGCCATGCTTATGAATAATAACCCATCCTTTAAAATGTTATTTGAACAACTTGGGCTGGCTTCTAGCCCTGCAGCTATTGAGCTTTTTATACGGACTCATCAATTACCTGCACATCAAAACTTGCATGATGCTCCCTTCTGGAATAAATCCCAGCGTGAGTTTTTAATTCGCTATTTAGTGGAAGATGCAGATGAGTGGGTCATGTTGATTGATGAACTGAACCAGCAATTACATATGAATGCCACCAAACTGCAATCTGCCTGATCTTTGTAGACAGGTGATGTTTAAAACCTGCTGAGAAGAAGGAACTTTTAAGCAGGACAGATCATAAAAAAACGCCTCATTGCAGGCGTTTTTTTTATCGTTAAATCTGCAATTAATGCACTTTACTTTTGACTAAATGCACAAACCAGTCATGCTCACGGAATGGGTGAAAGGCTGGATGCTCTTGTACCAGAATCAAGTCAAAATCGGCAGTTTTACTGTATTTGGTGAGCCAATGTCGCGCTAAGGCGGTTTCACTCTTGGCCGCAGAAGCATAGGCCAGGAAAAAATAAACTTCCCCATACTGGTCGTGAGTGATGGGCTTTAAGATCTGCTGGGTAATCAAGGCAAATCTTTGTTCCTTGGTAATTTCAAAATACAACATATAGGCTTTGGCTAAATGCATAGATAAGTTCATATATAAACTTAACGGCATTTCTTCAAATTCAATACGGCCCTGTTCAAGCAGAACCACAGCTTCTTGCAGAAAATGAATCTGTTCCTGACGTACGATGCTGAGTGTAACCAGTTGCATACGTAACTCAGCACGTTCTAAGGCAAGTTTTGGCGTATTCCCTTGTAAATACAACTGATCAGTTTCGCCAATACGTTGAATAATCTGTTTGGTGTTTTCCCGCATCGGTTACATCCTCATCTGTCAATGATTGCTATATGAGGATGTTTTTCCAGATTTAAAGCATCCTCTGCTGTGAATTACCAAATGGAATTGCCGCTGCGTAACCATGCGGTAATGGACAAGCGTTGATGCTTGGCTTTGAGTACTTCGTGCAATAAATCACTTTGGAATAGGGCAATACGGTTCGGTTTTGGCGGGATAATGTGCCACTGATCATTTTTATCCTGCAAACGCAATTCGCCTCCCCAGTCTGCTTGCCAGTCTTCATGCAGATAATACACAGCAGAAATCACACGGCCATTTTTACCTTGGGGGTTGTCACGGTGCAGTGCATAAAATTCACCGGCGTTATAACAGGCAAAATGGGCTTCGACTTCCCGAATGCCCAGGAAAAAGGCTCGGTTCAGTTCTTCTCCCAGATTTTGCAAGGTTTTGATGTGCTGTTGGGCTTTTTCTAATTCTTCATTAATCCATAAAATATGATCACTACGAATTTTACTGATTACCCCGTTTTGAATGGCTGCATCTCTAAACTGATTTAAATGAGAAGTACATTCTTCTACTAAATCGTGAATATATTCTTCAGGATAAACATCATCAATAATGCTAAAGCCCTGCTGATCTAGATCTTCAATCATTTGATCAACATTGCATGACTTTGGAAGGTGAATTGCATCCATACAGCTATACTCACAATAGGATAGAAAAATGCTGTTGTATTCTAGAGCAAGATATCCTGCGGAACGAAACATTTTTTCATGCTAAAATAGCGGTTGATATCAGGAATTAAAGAAACATGAATTACCGTCACCATTTCCATGCAGGCAATTTTGCCGATGTCATGAAGCATGTGTTATTGCTGCAACTTTTAACACGTTTAAATGCCAAAGATAAACCTTATCGCTATATCGATACGCATGGTGGGGCAGGTAAATACGATTTATCGACGTCTGCAGCGCAAAAATCAGGCGAGTTTTTAAATGGTATTCACCGTTTAATCAAACTGGATGATTCAATCATCCGCAATGCGCCTGAAGGCGTAAAGCAATATCTTAAAATTGTTCAGGATATGCGTGAAGTTTCAGGTAAGGGTGCCTATCCGGGTTCACCGTGGTTTGCTCTGGAAGGCATGCGCGAAATAGATAAAGCGACTATTTTCGAAATGCAGCCTGAAGTATTCCAGCAGCTGCGTTTTAATATTCGTGACCGCCGTGCCGGCCTGCATGAACGTGATGCCTATGAAGGCTTGCTTGGGGTGATTCCACCTAAAGAAAAGCGTGGTCTGGTGATGATCGATCCGCCTTACGAATTGGAACGTAAAGATTTTCCACAATTGGTCGAATTGTTGGTTGCTGCGTATAAAAAATGGCCTACGGGTATTTTTGCTGTATGGTATCCAATTAAAGATCGCGCCATGATTGAACGTTTTGAAAAGAAAATGATCAAAACCGGTATTCGCCGTCAATTGGTATGTGAAGTTTGTGTATGGCCAGATGACACTCCAGTTGGCTTGAATGGTTGTGGTTTACTGGTGATTAATCCGCCTTGGAAATTTTCTGAAGATGCGGATGAGGCATTACAATGGCTGTTCCCACATTTACGCATGAGTGAAAATGGTGGGCACGCCGCGGTTCGCTGGTTGGTTGGTGAATAAGAGATACGTTGAAAAAGATACGGTTACATTTAGGATCGACAAATAATGACAAGTATAAACAAACCTGAAAGTGAATCTTCTCCACGTGATGAGCATGGTTTTGATGGCATCACCTTTGAAGTGGAAGAAGAAGAGCATACCCACGAGGGACAAAAGGTGAAACGTCGTGGCATCTATCTGTGGCCGAATCTGATTACAACAGCCGCTTTGCTATCGGGCTTTTATTCCATTATTGCCAGTATGAATGGAGATTTTACTCAAGCCATTTATGCTATTTTTCTGGCGGCATTATTTGATGGATTGGACGGTCGGGTAGCGCGCGCGATTGGTGCTCAAAGCCCGTTTGGCGAACAGTTCGACTCCTTGTCTGACTTGCTGGCTTTCGGCGTGGCACCAGCCATTTTAATGTATAGCTGGAGTCTGCATGATTTGGGGCGCATTGGACTGGCGGCCTGTTTCGTGTATACCGCTTGTGCAGCTTTCCGTCTGGCACGCTTCAATGTGCAAATTGGTGTGGTAGATAAACGCTATTTTATTGGTGTGGCAAGTCCGTTGGCTGCGGTGATCATTATTACCCTAGTCTGGGTCGCACAAGATTTCCCGCAAATTTTTGATCTGCGCGAATTGGGTATTCAGATCTTTAATGCGATTGCGATCATTGCTGTGGGATTACTGATGATTTCCAATATTAAATACTATTCATTTAAAACATTTGATCGCAAACGAGTGCCATTTTTTGTGTTACCGATTGCAGTGTTTATCTTTGCTGCAATTACTTATAATATCCCTGTAGGGATTCTGGTGATTTCCATTATCTATGCATTGTCGGGTTTTGTGACTACTTTCCTGGCAAGAAAAAATACCGCCATATAAAAATGAGAACGCTATACTGAAAATAAAAAGGAGCACGATATGCAGTTGTTTCAAGATTTATTTGATCGCTCCAAACAACTCAATCAGGCTCCATTTCAGTTGCGCTTGGCCTATCATGCGCAAAAAGGTCGCTATAAAATCATTCATCAAGGTTTGATGATTCCTGGTCTACCCGCACCCTTACATTACCTCAACTTCATTAGTCTGATCGGCCAGCCGAATGCGGCAATGCTGCGCAATGAAAGTGCCATTCAAACCACAGCTTTAGATACTGCCACTACCATTGCCAGTATTAGTCCGCATATGGTGGGGCAATTAAATTCTTACTCGGTGGGTGAAGATTGTCGTTTTAGCAACGGACATTTTCAGTTTTTAGACAGGGAAATCATTAGCGGAAATTTTCCCCATTTCTATATACAGCGTAAAGATAAAGAACTAAGTTTTGATTTATCAATTTGCACCAGCAATATTGTTTCTTATTTTACCCAGTTGCGTATGGGGTTGGCAGATCACTGGTCTTTACTGTGTCAATGTGAAGGGCAGGTGACTTATAAGGAACAAAAAATTGAGATTCAGCAGATGGGCTGTTTTGAATATGCTCGTTCCATTAATTTCCCCTATTTGCCTTTGGCATTTTTTACTTACCAAGTCATTAATCTGGAAAATCAGCGTCAACTGCTTTTGGCTCAAATCCGAGATTCATTCAACGGTATTTTACAGTCACGTTTATATCTACGAGATGGGAAAACAGGTGTCTCGCAAATGTTTGACCAGAACGTCCGCTTTAAAGTACATCGTGTTTATCCCAAAGTAAAAACACCAAATGGGCAAAGCATGTATTTGCCGCGTGAGTTTGAATGGGCTTATGAAGATAAAGATGGCACCTGCATTTCCGTACAGGCACAAAGCCGTGGAGATTTTAAATTTGGCTTGGCAGCAGGTTATGTGGGTAGTTTTAAATATCAAATCAGAATTAATCATCATGAAGAAACAGGTGAAAGTGGCTATTGTGAATATATCGATTGCCGCTCACTAAGCTGGCAAGAAAAAAATAAACAGGAAAAAATGCGTGATGAACTAGCCAATCCTATCCCGTTTGCGTGCAAAAAATAATAAAAAGCTTCTATTTTGTATAATAAGTAAACAGTCGTGATATTTTTGTTGAGTTATTTAAAAAAAGGAGTTGCAAGCGCATTAAAATGCTGTAGAATGCACATCCATCGGCGGTGATGAAGATTAAAACTTCTGATAAAACAGCAACTTAGTTAAAATTGATTGAGTTAGGTTTTGGAAAGAAAGTTTAAAATAATTTGAATTACTGATTGACACTGAGAATATCTAGTGTAATATAGCCGACCTAGCTTGCTGGTGACGAACCAGTAAGAAGATCATTAAGAGATTATGAAGAACAACTTGTGTGGATTTTTACTGGTTGATTGATCGAAATTATTTTCATTGATTGAATGGTAGAAATTACTCGAAGTTTATTTGAGAAATATTTGTCAGAAAATTGATGAGCCAAGATTGGTAGCCTTTAAGCTACTACTGATTTTAAACTGAAGAGTTTGATCATGGCTCAGATTGAACGCTGGCGGCAGGCTTAACACATGCAAGTCGAGCGGGGAAGTATAGCTTGCTATACAACCTAGCGGCGGACGGGTGAGTAATGCTTAGGAATCTGCCTATTAGTGGGGGACAACATTTCGAAAGGAATGCTAATACCGCATACGCCCTACGGGGGAAAGCAGGGGATCTTCGGACCTTGCGCTAATAGATGAGCCTAAGTCGGATTAGCTAGTTGGTGGGGTAAAGGCCTACCAAGGCGACGATCTGTAGCGGGTCTGAGAGGATGATCCGCCACACTGGGACTGAGACACGGCCCAGACTCCTACGGGAGGCAGCAGTGGGGAATATTGGACAATGGGGGGAACCCTGATCCAGCCATGCCGCGTGTGTGAAGAAGGCCTTTTGGTTGTAAAGCACTTTAAGCGAGGAGGAGGCTACTCTAGTTAATACCTAGGGATAGTGGACGTTACTCGCAGAATAAGCACCGGCTAACTCTGTGCCAGCAGCCGCGGTAATACAGAGGGTGCGAGCGTTAATCGGATTTACTGGGCGTAAAGCGTGCGTAGGCGGCTTTTTAAGTCGGATGTGAAATCCCTGAGCTTAACTTAGGAATTGCATTCGATACTGGGAAGCTAGAGTATGGGAGAGGATGGTAGAATTCCAGGTGTAGCGGTGAAATGCGTAGAGATCTGGAGGAATACCGATGGCGAAGGCAGCCATCTGGCCTAATACTGACGCTGAGGTACGAAAGCATGGGGAGCAAACAGGATTAGATACCCTGGTAGTCCATGCCGTAAACGATGTCTACTAGCCGTTGGGGCCTTTGAGGCTTTAGTGGCGCAGCTAACGCGATAAGTAGACCGCCTGGGGAGTACGGTCGCAAGACTAAAACTCAAATGAATTGACGGGGGCCCGCACAAGCGGTGGAGCATGTGGTTTAATTCGATGCAACGCGAAGAACCTTACCTGGTCTTGACATAGTAAGAACTTTCCAGAGATGGATTGGTGCCTTCGGGAACTTACATACAGGTGCTGCATGGCTGTCGTCAGCTCGTGTCGTGAGATGTTGGGTTAAGTCCCGCAACGAGCGCAACCCTTTTCCTTATTTGCCAGCGGGTTAAGCCGGGAACTTTAAGGATACTGCCAGTGACAAACTGGAGGAAGGCGGGGACGACGTCAAGTCATCATGGCCCTTACGACCAGGGCTACACACGTGCTACAATGGTCGGTACAAAGGGTTGCTACCTAGCGATAGGATGCTAATCTCAAAAAGCCGATCGTAGTCCGGATTGGAGTCTGCAACTCGACTCCATGAAGTCGGAATCGCTAGTAATCGCGGATCAGAATGCCGCGGTGAATACGTTCCCGGGCCTTGTACACACCGCCCGTCACACCATGGGAGTTTGTTGCACCAGAAGTAGGTAGTCTAACCGTAAGGAGGACGCTTACCACGGTGTGGCCGATGACTGGGGTGAAGTCGTAACAAGGTAGCCGTAGGGGAACCTGCGGCTGGATCACCTCCTTAACGAAAGATTGACGATCGGTAAGAATCCACAACAAGTTGTTCTTCATGACGATGTATCTGAGGGTCTGTAGCTCAGTTGGTTAGAGCACACGCTTGATAAGCGTGGGGTCACAAGTTCAAGTCTTGTCAGACCCACCACTACTGACGAAGTACGGAAAATCAGAAACATTGACTTATTGATAAGCTGGGGACTTAGCTTAGTTGGTAGAGCGCCTGCTTTGCACGCAGGAGGTCAGGAGTTCGACTCTCCTAGTCTCCACCATGTATCTTCGGATGCATAATAAGCAAACGGTTAGATAGCTTATAGAGCTTAGTAAGAAAGCGGCGTATAATGCGCGGCATTGTTATTAACCTCTGTGATTTATCACAGTTTCTCGATCTGACGAAGACGAGAAAAATCATTAACAGAATATATTTGAGTTGAAATAAATTGTTCATACTCGTTTTGAAATCGACATTAGCAGTCATTTATGACTGATTGATGAAGATTAAGAAATGAGTTACTAGCGATTAAACTGAATCAAGCGTTTTGGTATATGAATCTAATTGAAGCTGTACAGTGTTTAAGTGCACAAACGCCAACTGTAAGAGAGTGATGAGAGATCATCATAATCTGTTGCTCATCCTACTTGTAGGGATGAACGACTGTTTGGGGTTGTATAGTCAAGTAATTAAGTGCATGTGGTGGATGCCTTGGCAGTCAGAGGCGATGAAAGACGTAATAGCCTGCGATAAGCTCCGGGGAGGCGGCAAATATCCTGTGATCCGGAGATTTCTGAATGGGGAAACCCACTTACCATAAGGTAGGTATCGTAACATGAATACATAGTGTTACGAGGCGAACGAGGGGAAGTGAAACATCTCAGTACCCTTAGGAAAAGAAATCAATTGAGATTCCCTCAGTAGCGGCGAGCGAACGGGGAAAAGCCCATTAAGTCATATAAGCTTTAGTGGAATGCTCTGGGAAGTGCAACCATAGTAGGTGATAGTCCTGTACACGAAAGGGCTTATATGATGATGTCGAGTAGGGCGAGGCACGTGAAACCTTGTCTGAATATGGGGGGACCATCCTCCAAGGCTAAATACTCCTGACTGACCGATAGTGAACCAGTACCGTGAGGGAAAGGCGAAAAGAACCCCTGTGAGGGGAGTGAAATAGATCCTGAAACCGCATGCATACAAGCAGTGGGAGCCGACTTGTTCGGTGACTGCGTACCTTTTGTATAATGGGTCAGCGACTTATATTCAGTAGCGAGGTTAACCGAATAGGGGAGCCGTAGAGAAATCGAGTCTTAATAGGGCGTTTAGTTGCTGGGTATAGACCCGAAACCGGGTGATCTATCCATGAGCAGGTTGAAGGTTAGGTAACACTGACTGGAGGACCGAACCCACTGTCGTTGAAAAGCCAGGGGATGACTTGTGGATAGGGGTGAAAGGCTAATCAAACTCGGTGATAGCTGGTTCTCCCCGAAAGCTATTTAGGTAGCGCCTCGGACGAATACCATTGGGGGTAGAGCACTGTTTCGGCTAGGGGGTCATCCCGACTTACCAAACCGATGCAAACTCCGAATACCAATGAGTACTATCCGGGAGACAGACTGCGGGTGCTAACGTCCGTAGTCAAGAGGAAAACAATCCAGACCGCCAGCTAAGGCCCCAAAATCATAGTTAAGTGGGAAACGATGTGGGAAGGCATAGACAGCTAGGAAGTTGGCTTAGAAGCAGCCACCCTTTAAAGAAAGCGTAATAGCTCACTAGTCGAGTCGGCCTGCGCGGAAGATGTAACGGGGCTAAAACTATGTGCCGAAGCTGCGGATGTATACTTTGTATACGTGGTAGGGGAGCGTTCTGTAAGCCGATGAAGGTGGATTGAGAAGTCTGCTGGAGGTATCAGAAGTGCGAATGCTGACGTGAGTAACGACAAAGCGGGTGAAAAACCCGCTCGCTGAAAGACCAAGGGTTCCAGTCCAACGTTAATCGGGGCTGGGTGAGTCGACCCCTAAGGCGAGGCCGAAAGGCGTAGTCGATGGGAAATTGGTTAATATTCCAATACTTCAGTGTAATGCGATGAGAGGACGGAGAAGGTTAAGTCAGCCTGGCGTTGGTTGTCCAGGTGGAAGGAAGTAGGCATGCATCTTAGGCAAATCCGGGGTGCTCTATGCTGAGATCTGATAGCAAGCTGTACTTGTACAGTGAAGTGGCTGATACCATACTTCCAGGAAAAGTCTCTAAGCTTCAGTTACACTGGAATCGTACCCGAAACCGACACAGGTGGTCAGGTCGAGTAGACCAAAGCGCTTGAGAGAACTCTGCTGAAGGAACTAGGCAAAATGGTACCGTAACTTCGGGAGAAGGTACGCTGCTTTTGGTGATGGAACTTGCTTCCTGAGCTGAGAGCAGCCACAGAAACCAGGCCCCTGCAACTGTTTATTAAAAACATAGCACTCTGCAAACACGAAAGTGGACGTATAGGGTGTGATGCCTGCCCGGTGCTGGAAGGTTAATTGATGGGGTTAGCGTAAGCGAAGCTCTTGATCGAAGCCCCAGTAAACGGCGGCCGTAACTATAACGGTCCTAAGGTAGCGAAATTCCTTGTCGGGTAAGTTCCGACCTGCACGAATGGCATAATGATGGGGGCGCTGTCTCCAGCAGAGGCTCAGTGAAATCGAAATCGCCGTGAAGATGCGGTGTACCCGCGGCTAGACGGAAAGACCCCGTGAACCTTTACTGCAGCTTGACATTGAACTTTGATCTTACTTGTGTAGGATAGGTGGGAGGCTTTGAAGCTGGGACGCTAGTCCTAGTGGAGCCAATCTTGAAATACCACCCTGGTAATATTGAGGTTCTAACTCTGTCCCGTTATCCGGGACGAGGACCATGTCTGGTGGGTAGTTTGACTGGGGCGGTCTCCTCCTAAAGAGTAACGGAGGAGTACGAAGGTGCGCTCAGCGTGGTCGGAAATCACGCGTAGAGTATAAAGGCAAAAGCGCGCTTAACTGCGAGACCCACAAGTCGAGCAGGTACGAAAGTAGGTCTTAGTGATCCGGTGGTTCTGTATGGAAGGGCCATCGCTCAACGGATAAAAGGTACTCTGGGGATAACAGGCTGATACCGCCCAAGAGTTCATATCGACGGCGGTGTTTGGCACCTCGATGTCGGCTCATCTCATCCTGGGGCTGAAGCAGGTCCCAAGGGTATGGCTGTTCGCCATTTAAAGAGGTACGCGAGCTGGGTTTAGAACGTCGTGAGACAGTTCGGTCCCTATCTACCGTGGGCGTTGGAAATTTGAGAGGATCTGCTCCTAGTACGAGAGGACCAGAGTGGACGAACCTCTGGTGTACCGGTTGTGACGCCAGTCGCATCGCCGGGTAGCTATGTTCGGAAGGGATAACCGCTGAAAGCATCTAAGCGGGAAGCCTACCTCAAGATAAGATTTCCCCGAGACTTTATGTCTCCTAAAGAGCCGTTGAAGACTACGACGTTGATAGGTTGGATGTGGAAGCATAGTGATATGTGAAGCTGACCAATACTAATTGCTCGTGAGGCTTGACTATACAACACCCAAACAGTTGTTGTATAAAGCATCAATTAATTCGATATTCAGCAAAACAGCTTGATTTAGTGAACGCTAAAGAACAAAATACGACAGCTCAGATATACCTGTTAATGAATTCTATTTGACCAAGCATTGGCATCTAAATAAGACCAAACGCAAAGTCATAAACAGTTGTGCTGGCGACCATAGCAAGAGTGAACCACCTGATCCCTTCCCGAACTCAGAAGTGAAACCTCTTAGCGCTGATGGTAGTGTGGGATTACCCATGTGAGAGTAAGTCATCGCCAGCTCATTATTCAAAAGCCCCTGCCAAGTGCAGGGGCTTTTTTTTTTTGCCTGGATTATTAAAATCCTCAAATCATTAGGGGCGTTTTTAGGTAATCTTAATGCTGCAAAAAGCCTAAAGCTTTTTGCAGTGAATTGTAAGCAGGATCGATTGATAGTCTTATCAAAAAATTATTAAAGGTATTTACTGAATATTAAACTTTTATAATCGCTTTAATTGTCTTCGAGCATGTTTTAAAGCGCTTCTTAGTCCTTCTTCTAAAGTTGGATGATAGAACGGCTTATCTAAAATTTCATCCACAGTTAAATTTTCAGAAATCATCCATGCCAGTAAATGAGCTATATGTTCTGCAGCTTCTACAAATAATTCTGCCCCTAATATCTTGCGTGAAGATTGATGAATATACACTTCGAGCGCACCACTGTTTTTAGCGAGTGCTAAAGCACGGCCTTGTTTTTCATAAGAAACCATACCTGTAACAAATTCAATTTTTGCATCGCTGAGTTGTTTGAAACTTTGTCCTACGGTTGCCATTTCTGGGGCGCTAAATACGATTGCTAAAGGTGTAAGTGTCTTTAAGTTTCTAATTTCAGGATAGTTTAAACAGTTATGTACAGCTTGACGTCCCTCATGTGCTGCTTCATGTTGAATAGGGGTGTTGCTATGTGCATCACCGATAATGAAAATGGGGTGATCTCCAAGCTGTTTGGTTTTATCATTAACAGGAAGTTTTCTAAGATCGGTATATGAGTGATCGATATTATTTAATAGTAGCGTATCTAAATAACTTTTTCGGCCTGTTGCAACCAGAAGATATTCCACATCAACTTGTTGAGATTGATTATTTTCATTGAAGTTAATTGTAACTCCTTGAGTATTAAGCTGAACTGTAGTCGGTAATATTTCGAATTTAATATTTAAATTTTTACTGATTTCATCTTGTACTAATTTCTGCAAAGCTGGGCTGCTTAGGGAGCCAACTTTACGGCTACGTGCAAAAACAGTGGTCTTGACCCCTAATCTTTGCATGGCTTGTGCAAGTTCGATAGCGATGACTCCACTACCTATTACGGCCAAAGACTGCGGTAATTTTTCTAATTCAAAAATCTGGTCTGAAGTGATGAGCCGGTCACCGAGCTGTTCTTTCCATTGAGGATCAAAGGTTGGGGTAGAGCCTACTGCAACTATAAAACTTTTAGCCTGATATTTCTGACCATTCACAGTAATTGTATTGTGATTAATGAACTGTGCCTGTCCTGATATTTTATGTTTTGCTGTCCAGCTATTTACATCTTTGAGTATCGCATTTGTAAAATGATCTCTAAGCATTCGAACATGTTGCATGATTTGAGATGTATCAATTTTTGAGGTAATAGATAGACCTACTTTCTCCGCAGTTTGGATATCATGCATACGGTTAGCAGCAGAAATAAGAACTTTACTTGGCATACAGCCGACACGGGCACAGGTTGTATCCCATGCTCCTTTGTTAATAATAAGAAGGTTTTGGGTGTGTTTTACAGCTTCTTTATAAGCAGCAATACCTGCAGTACCTGCACCGATAATAATGATGTCATACATTGTGATATTGCCCTCATTTTTTATATTTTCTAGGTTACCATACTAAAACATTTCCAATGCTTTTGTTTACATAAAGCACTAACTATGATTACATATCACGCAATATTAATTAAGAACAAGCTCTAAAGTTTTGAGGGTTCCGGGGATATTCATGAGTAAAAATATTAGTTTAAAATTATCTACAGTTGCTTTGGCTGTTTTACTTGCAAGTTGTGGTGGCGGTGGTAGTGAAGGTTATTTTAATAAGCAAGGTTCTACGTCAGGTAATGCTTCGAACCCTAGCACAGGCGAAGAAGTAAAATCTGTTAATATTAGTACTATTCAATTAATTGATTTAAATGGAAATATTACTCAAATCATTACCTCGGAAGGTGTAACAGCGAAAGTAAAAGTTACTGATCAATCAGGTCGTGGCATCAGTGGTGCATTAGTAACTTTTACAGCTACAGGTGGTGTCACTTTTGGCACTTCTAATAGTGCTGTTTTAACCAATTCTGATGGTGAAGCTACCATTTCTGTTACCCCGGAAAATAATAATACAAATGGTGCTTATAAAATTTCCGCTAATGCAGATTATGATGGTAAGACTGTCGCGGCAAAAGAAATAGCATTTTCATTGCAATCACTTAATATTACATTAGAAAATTTAAGTGCTGCAAATACAATGCTTGAATCTGGTGGTTCTACTAATATTACGTTAAAAACAAAGAACCAGAGTGGTGCTAATCAAAATAATGTTGCTGTAAACTTCTCTGCCAGTTGTGGTACATTTGAGCCAGCTACTGTTATATCGTCTAATCAAGGTGATGTCATTACTTCCTATAAAGCAATAGACAAAAATGGTGAACTTTGTGAGGGGCAGGATATAATTGTAGCAGCCAGTAATGGGGCAGCACCTGTATCTGTTCCTGTAAATATTGCTGCTATTAAGGCGGATTCTTTAGTATATACAACAACTTCTGCTATTGACTTGGGAATCAAAAACAGTGGATCCGCTGCTTCAGGACAAATTGAATTTACACTTTATGCGAATGGCACGCCTGCAAAGAATAAAGAAGTTCGCATCGAGTTGACTGATGCTCCACCAGATTTAAACTTTATTTCTTTAGGTAACCGTGATCCAAGAATCGTAAAAAGTGATTCTAATGGTAAAGTTGTTGTTAATTTATATCCTGGTAGTTTACCAGGGCCTGTTGAGATTAAAGCAACTCTTGTCTCAGCTCCAAATGTATCTGCTTTATCTAAGAATGTGAAAATTTCTACAGGCCGTGTGACTCAAAATGGTGTGAGCCTTTCTGTTTCTAAACAATCATTAAGAACAGATATTGATGGTGATACAGCAGTTATCACAGCACGTTTGCGCGATCGTGTCGGGAATGCTGTACCTGCAGGTACTGTAATTAGTTTTGTTTCTGAAGGTGGTAAGGTTGATCCAAATTGTGCAACAGATGTACAGGGTGTTTGTACCGTTACTTTAACGACTCAGAGTCCTCGACCATTGGATAACCGTGTGACGGTTTTAGCCTTTGTAGAGGGTGACAAGGCCTATGATGATAATGATGGGAATAACTCATTCTCAACTACAGATACATTGAAAAATAATATTGGCAATTTCTTCCGTGATGATAATGAGGATAATCTTTATAATACAGGTGAATTTATTTATCAAAAAGCAGTAGGTGCATTGCAATGTGCAATTTCTAGCTTTGCGCAGCCAAATATACAAGACACTTGCGACAGTGGTTTAAGTGCAGTCCTACGTCAACAATTAGTATTCTCCTTTGCACATGACACCCCAACATTCGTTTGGAATACAGGATTTGATAGCAACGGAAAAATTACAAATGGTGCGGGTAGTTTTTCTTTCCAAGTCTTTGGAAATAGTCAAAAAACTGTACCAATGCCTTCAGGTACTACTATTTCTGTAGCAGTAAAAGATAACACTGATTTTCAGCCAAAAGCAAAGCTTCAAGTCGATACTGCAGATTCAACTAAACAAATTTTAAAAGTTTCTGGAGCAGAACCGAATAGCACCTTAATTGTAACGATTAATAATATTGATTATACTGTAGCAATTGATTCAAATGGTACTGGAAGTAAAGGTGATATTGCATCAACTGTTACAGGAACTCCTGAAATAACTTATAAAAATTTATCTTGTGAAGCTGAAATTCGAGGCGGTAATATAACTGTTCCGAATACAATGAACTTATTTACTCCCGCCTCATTCCAAAATATTGAAAATGGGGTTGTTAACTATACAGTGCAACTTAGAGGATGTACTCAAGGTGATGATGTTAAAATTATTTCCAATGTCCCTGCTGGTAAAACTGTTACATCATGGCTTGATATCAAATAAGGTATGTAAAAAAAACAGATGATTTTTCACACTTTATATAAAATTTTAGAATAAAAACAGCGCTTCGGCGCTGTTTTTATTTAAAGTATATTAAATAGATGTGCCTATGCTTACCCCAACCGTAGGTCGAACATTCATCGAGCTACATCCTACAATTAAACATGAAATAAGAAATAGAAAAATTATTTTATTCATTAAACACAATCCTAATTTTTGTTTCATTAAATAATAGGGAAGAGCAGAGCTACTTCGACCTGTCACTAATATAAGTTTTATAAATTCATCATCATATTTTACAAATTTAACGATGTCTGTTTTAAAAATTTTACTATCGGTAATGTGGGGAAATAAAATTTATATAAGCAATTGTTCAGCAATATGTCTGAGTGGATTGAATTAAGCCAAATAGCCTCGTCACTAATTAGAACGAGGTAAGTGATGGTAGACTTAAAATTTTAAAATAATTTAAATTTATCGGTTGTCATTTGACCTTTAATACGGACAGAAAAGCTTAAATTATAGATTGAATCAATAATTTATATGAATAACTGAATATTAAAGGTCAAAATGAAACTAAAAAAGCGCGCCTTACAACGTGCTTAATCATCCAATAAATCCATTTGTTTGGCCAGCTGGTATAAGTTATTTGAGCGATTGCCGGTACGGCAGAACATTAATACTGGTTTTGGCAGCTCATTAAAGTGATTGGCAAATGTACGCACATCAACTTCAGTAATCTGACCCGCAACTACGGGTTGGAACACGTAGTCTAAACCTGCATTGCGTGCAGCTTCTTCAATTTGCGCGCTAGTAGGTTGTTCTGGACCACCTTCCATATCTGGACGATTGTTGATAATTGATTTAAACCCTTTTTCAACAATTTGCGTTACCTGTTCTGGGCTAATTTGACCCGCAAAGCCGACATTTTCGCTCATTTTGTCACTCCATAATGTGCTCAATAGATATATGCTTTATGATAGCATTAAGCTGAAACCAGAGCTTAATCTGTTGAAATTTTTATAAGCGATTACAATCATAAAATAACGCACCGGAGCGCGTATGCATTCCTATACGGTTGAACCACTCTATGTAAATAGTGGGCACGAGGTCATTGCTGCGGATTTTTATCGTCCCAAAACCGAACATAAACCTGCTGTCATCATTATGGCACATGGTTTGGCTGCTTTACGTCAATTTAAACTGGTGCAATATGCCAAGCGTTTTGCCGAAGCTGGTTATGCCGTAGTACTGTTTGATTATCGTTATTGGGGCGGAAGCACCGGCCGTCCACGTGAGCTGGTCTCGATTCAATCCCAGTTAGAAGATTGGCGCACTATGATTGCCCATGTGATAGAGCGAAAATCGATTGATTCCAGGCGCATTGTACTTTGGGGAACGTCTTTAAGCGGTGGTTATGTTCTAGATTTGGCGGCACAATTAAAAAATGTTCAGGCGATAATGGTGCAAGTGCCATTTGTCGATGGCACAGAAAGTGCCAAGCTTTATCCTTTACAACAATTGCCGACAGCCCTGAAAATATCCAGCCAGGACTATATGGGGGCGAAAGTGGGTATGTCTCCGAAAACGTTGCCCGTTGTGAGTAAAAAGGGTTTATGCTTTATGCCTACAGCAGATAGTTATGAGGGATATCTATCTATTGTTCATCCGGATTATTATTGGAGTGGCGAGATTCCTGCGCGAGTTTTTTTTAACCTAATCCGTTATCGTCCTATTCAGTATGTGCGTAAAATCAGTGTACCCGTTTTATTTATTGCCTCTAAACAGGATAGCCTGATTCCAATTGAATCTAGCCGTGAAACAGCGACCAATATCGCACCTTATGTACAATACCATGAATGGGATATGCAACACTTTGATATCTATCATGGTCAATGGTTTGAAAAAGCCATATCAACTCAATTAGAATTTTTACACCAACATATTGGAGTGAGCTAAATGATTATTGTATGTCCTGCATGTGGTGCCAGAAACCGAGTACCAGAAGATAAACTGGAAGCACATCCAAACTGTGGTCAGTGTCAACATGCGCTTATTCCTCTGGCTCCAATAGAGTTGAATGAGCACAATTTTAGCAACTTTATTACCCATAGTGAACTGCCTGTGCTGATTGACTTGTGGGCGGAATGGTGCGGTCCTTGCAAGATGATGGCACCTCATTTTGAACAAGTGGCAAAACAAAATCCGCGAGTGATTTTTGCTAAAATCAATACCGAAGAATCACCTCGACTCAGTGGTGCATTTAATGTGCGTAGTATTCCTACATTGGTTTTGATGAATAAAACTAATGAAATTGGTAGAATAAGCGGCGCGCTACGATCTACAGAGCTACAACAGTGGCTGGATCAACATTTAAATGCCAATACTGGGAGTTAACGTGTCAGATACTCATGTAAAACCGGAAGGAACGCTTTCCCTTCAAACAATTGCAATGCCGGCAGATACCAACTGGAGTGGTGATGTCTTTGGTGGGTGGATCGTTTCACAAATGGACTTGGCAGGTGCAATTCATGCAGAGCGTTTTAGTAAAGGACGCTGTGCAACCATTTCAATTAATCAGATGACTTTTTTGGTTCCAGTCAAAGTCGGTGATGTGATTAGTTGTTATACCAAAATTTTAAAAGTGGGTAACACCTCAATTCAAATGCAAATTGAAGTATGGGACAGTCATGACAGTTCCCGTGAACCTACTCGTGTAACCGAAGGCGTATTTACTTTTGTCGCTGTGGATGTAAAAGGGGCCAAGCGTCAGATTCCGGATGAGGTCAAACAAAAATATTTAGCTTCCCAGCAAGATAAATAATTCCAACCGTAAAAAAACCCAATCAAGATTGGGTTTTTTTATTGCCTAAATTTGGTCGTTTTAACTGAAGCTTCTGAGATGCAAGCTATTTTTTTAATTGGGATTTGGCAATCCATGCCCACAGCATTTCACATTGAATCGGTTCTTCACCAGATTCATCCGTTACCTGAACGCTCACCAGCGTTTCGCCTTTTTCAGTGCTTTGCATCAGTTTTTGCTGATCATCAGTGAGAGTGGCAGTGGCAATCATTGCACCTTGGGCTGGACGGTTAAAATCAACTTTTAAGCTTTTGATTAATACAATGCAGGAGTCCGGAACATTCATGCCGGTGACAAAACCTGTGGCAGTTTCCGCAATCAGTGCCATGGCACAGGCATGAACCTGACCAATATGGTTTTGCATGGCACGGTGGTTTTCAATCTTGACCACCACTTTGCTGTGGCTGACTTCAAGGTAGTGGATTTGTGCACTACCTACCATCGGCACGACCCGACCAAACACTTTGCTCCACAGTCTATTGCGGATAGCTTTAGGTAATTTAGCAGTAGCTTTTACCAGTTTCGATAAGCGATTGGTCGGTGTCATGGAAGTCCTCGACGTGTTATGGCAGCAATGCCTTAGTCTTTAAAGTTGTTAAACTGCAAAGGCACACCAAATTGTTGTTCTTTTAAAAATACCATCACTTGTTGCAAAGTATCGCGTTTTTTATCCGTTACACGAATTTTGTCACCTTGAATGGATGATTGCACTTTGATGCCACTTTCTTTAATGGCTTTATTAATTTTTTTTGCGGTATCAGAGTCAAGACCATCTTTCAGCTTGATTACCTGAATCACGTTTTTGCCAGAAGCGGTCATTTTTTGCGGATCAAGCGCCTGAATATCCACTTTACGTTTGAAGAAATGATTTTCCAGCATGCTGTAGACTTGTTCACATTGGAAATCGCTTTCAGTCGAAATCTTGATTTCCTTGTTTTTTTCATTCAGTTCAATAGAAACGTCTTGTCCGCGGAAGTCAAAACGGGTTGCAATCTCTTTTTGCGTGTTTTGAACAGCATGATTTACTTCAAAAATTTCTAATTCAGATACAATATCGAAAGAAGGCATGGTTTAGACCTTTACAAAGGGAAAGAATATCTGAGATGCTAGGGATGTTTTCTTCATTTGCCAAGTGTTGTTTTACATCAAAGGAGTGCGCAATGATCCGTAAACAAGAAATTACAACATTTGAGTTCCCAGAAAATGCAATTATCTGGGATGTTCGTGATACAAAAGCCTTTGCTGAAGGTCATGTGAAAGGTGCTGTTAATCAGCCCATTGATGGCTTAAGTGCAGACAGCTTAACTCAGGTGGAGTCGGATCAGCCTATTTACATTTTATGCGGTGGTGGCAGTAAAGCGCCACGTGCGGCTGAAAAGTTGGAAAGCTTGGATAGCTCACGTGAATATGTGGTGTTAATGGGTGGTACGCGTGCAGCACGCGATGCTGGCTTAGCACTGGAGCAGGGTGCATAAATTTGCAGCTGCAAAAAAAGAAGCGCCGAAAGGCGCTTTTTTATTGGCAAGGATTTGATTAAAGAATTTCTGTTCTCTAATTTTCACTTGCGCTTCATGTCGAAAACAGTGTGTTAAAATCTACTTAGCAGAGACAAACTTCTACCTTTTTCAAAGGGAGGTCGGGAGAGATCTAATTTCAGGCTTAAAATAAGGCTTCTTTGCTTTTAATTTCTTCTGAAAACGTGTCGCGTTCAATTTTTTGACCAAGTTCGCAGGCACAGGGCAGGCTTCCCCTAAGATTTGCGCTGCTAACATTTCACTGCACAGTGGCGCAAATAAAAAACCTTTCGAACCTAGGCCGGCAAAGCTATAAATTTCCTCATTCGCTTTCATTTTGCCGAGTAGAGGAAAATAGTCCTGACTCTGCGCACGTACTGAAGCACGACCTTGCCAAGTATGCACATCGTTTAATGATTGTGCATAAGTTGGAAAGACACTGTGGATAAGATCGTAGTTATGCACATGATCTTCCAACAGAATTTCAGCATCATCACGGTTTGGATAGAAGGATGCACCGAGGATTAAATGCTCATCATCGAGCTGCATACAGTAACCGCCGTAGCTGTATGCTGTGTCTTGGCTAAGAGGATGATTTTTATTGTTTACCCAACTGACTTGTCCACGAATCGGTTTAAGCATTGGAAAATTTTCAAAGAATTGTGCTGTTTCACGTGCAGTACACACAATTACATGATCAAACTCACCTAATAAATTTTCTTTGGCAAAGAGTTTAACTTTGTCATGTTGTTGGATGCTCGTGATTTTGGCTTGCTGATAATCAATTTGAGCATGTGCTAAAATTTCATCACGCAGTTGATGCGGTGAAACAGCACCTGCTTCGAGTAAGTTTAAGCTCGGAAAATCAGTTTCAATCTCTTGTTGATCGGCTGCTTGTGTCGCAACAATCCCTTTTGGATATTGTTCTGCCAGTCCCAGTAACTCATCGGCATTTTTCAATGCTAACTGGCTGACCTGCATCGGACGGAATGCTTTAAACTTTACATAATGATTTAATGCATGCTGCCAGGCTAAAGTCATTAAATGATCTGAACTTTGTTCAATCGGGCATAGTTTCGGATTGAGCAGGGCCAAAGGATTGCCAGACCCACCGGAAAGAGGTGCTGTCTGGTCATAGATTGTCACTTGATGGCCACGCTGAGCAAATGCCCAGGCACAGCTTAAACCTGCGATTCCTGCGCCAATAATCGCAATCTGGCGCTGTTTAAAAATCGCAGCGCTTAGTTCAGTTTGTTTTTCAGTGGAATTTAAATCATTGCAAGATTCAACCTGATCTTCAGGCGCATTCCAGATGGCTTTAAGCATTTCCCGTTTATGTCCAAAACCGCGCGGACGGGAAATGGAAATACCGTGATTTTTTAAGCCACGTTTCAGTACACCAGCCACACTGAATGAAGCAAAAGTGCTGCCGAAATCTGATAAACGCACAATGTTGTTGAGAACATTTTCTTCCCACATATCCGGATTGCAGGAAGGAGCGAAGCCATCTAAAAACCATGCATTGACTGCTACTGTTTTTTCCATCACGGGAAAAACGTCATGCGCATCGCCCAGCCATAAATCCAGACTAAAACGTTCATCTGGAAAGGATAAACGATGACAGCCTGCTATCGGCATTGGGTACTGTAAAAGCAGTTGATCAGCTAAAGGTTTCAGTTCAGGCCATGCATTTAAGGCACGAATCAGATCATCTTTGGATAATGGAAACTTTTCTACAGAAATGGCATGCAGATGGCTATGATTGTCCGGACGAAGCTGTTGCCAAAGCTGCCATAAGGCCAGAATATTTAAGCCGGTACCGAAACCGGTTTCACCAACACAGAAATATTCAAAATCGTTCAGCTTTGCCAGGCGGGTCGATAAATCGTTGCCGTTTAAAAACACATGCCGTGTTTCAAGCAGGCCATTATCTTTAGAGAAGTAGACATCGCCAAACTGTTTGGAAACGGGAACCTCAATGCCATCGACGTGTTGCCAATCCAGATCGGCAGTTTGAATAGGATGAGACAAACCTAAATAACCTTTAAATCAAGCTGTAAAACTAAATGAAGCAGTAAACATCGTCATTACCACTGACGACGACGTTTGGTATAGACATAACTGGCAATCAGGAAGCCCAGCAACACGCCAACGGCAATCGTCGCTGCGCCGTATAAAAACATCTGGGCACTACGTTCGCTTTGCAACACCTGCACCTGAACGCCCAAACTGTCGTTTTTCAATTGCAGTTCCTGGTTTTGTGACAAGGCATCTAAATTGGCTTTTTCCAGTTGCTGTAAGCGGGTGGCCTGATCTTTAACCAGTGCCTTCACTTTGGCATCTTGCACTGCTTTATTCTTGGCAATTTGTTCTGCAGTCAGAGGTTTGGCCTCCAAAGGTAAACCATTGGCATCCAGCTTGGTAGCAGGAACAGTACCCGGCTTATTTGCAGCTAAAGTTTGTGGTGGAGGTGTTGCAGTCGTTGCTTGAGTAGCAGGGGCTACAGCAGGTGTCGGAGCAGGAGCAGATTCCACCGCCCAAGCTGTTGAACAGATTAAAGAGAAACCCAATAAGCTTGAAACTACAACACGCATGATTTTATCCTTGAGGGAAAGCTTTATTAAAAGGTTTCACATCAATATGAGCATAGACGCCTTCTTTTAAGAAAGGTTCATCTTGTAGCCATGCATCCAGGGATTCTCGGTTTTCAAAGTCAACAATAATCGTGCTGCCATAAAAACCTGCCTGTGGATTGCCGTGATCTTTAGGCATGGCACCTGCCACAATTAAACGACCCTCATCATTTAATTTTTGCAGACGTTCCAAATGCTTTGGACGTGTAGCTAGACGTTTTTCGACTGTACCCTCGTTATCGGTACAGGTTACGACGAATAAAGGCATATTCTTTCTCGATCAGTTGACCTGAATTATGCTTCAGGCGACTTAAAATATTTGCGCAAGACAATAAACTGAACAATGATAAAGGAAAACATCACAATCATGTCACCAAATGCGGTAAATTCGCCCCAATATTTTCCGCCAGCAAATAAAAATGCGAAGAAAACATGCAAGAACGACATGAATGCGAACATGCCAGCCCAGGCAAAGTTTAAGTTTTTCCAGCCTTGGGCGGTTAAATTAAAGATGGGACCAAATAAACGCTGAATCAAAGGTTTCTTATCTTTGGTAAAATAAGGTGAAAGCAGGAAGGCACCCGCAAAAACGATATTTAAAAGCGCTGCTTTCAAACGGATATAGAAATCATCACTCAGCATTAAGGTGATACCACCAAAAATGACCGTCATAAACAGCACAATCCATTGCTGTTTATCCAGGCGGAATTTCTGGCTGACAAATAAGATGCCATACACCACCAGCATTGAGATGATCAGACCTGCGGTAGCCACCAAAATGTTATTATTATCAATACCTCCCGCTGAGCCGATCAAATGTAATAGCGGATGTTCGGTATCCTTGGGATCAACAGTTTTATATAAATAAAAGAAAATAATGAGTGGCACAAAGTCTAAAAGTGCTTTCATGTTAGAGTATCTAAATCTGATCAAATAAATGACATAGTATAAGTGATGCAAGGCGTAGATTTACATACACATAGTAATATTTCTGATGGAACTTTGTCTCCAGAACAACTTGTGCATGCAGCCGTAGAAAAAGGTATTCATACCCTTGCGCTGACGGACCACGATAGCATGGATGGCTTAAAATTAGCTGAAAAAATTGCACAGGATTTACCGCTGAATATTATTTCCGGGGTAGAAATTTCCAGCCAATGGTCACGTCCGGCAACGAAAAAAAACTATGCTGTACATGTGGTTGCGTTGAATATGCAAAACCCAGAACCGTTACTTGCCTTGCTGGAACAGCAAAAACAGATTCGGGCGATTCGAGCCAAACAGATCTGCGATTTACTCATTCCGCTGATTGGTGAAGACATTTATGCCGATGTGATTGCCAAAGTGGAGGGCGTTGCAGACCGGATTACCCGAACGCATATTGCCAAAACCCTGGTCGAAAAAGGTTATGTGAGTCGTCCACAACAGGCCTTTGATAAATATATTAAAGAAGGCAAAAAAGCCTATGTAAAATTTGATGGCTTGGGCTTAGAAGAAACTATCCAGGTGATTCATGAGAGTCAGGGTTTCGCCGTGCTGGCGCATCCGACAAAATATGATTTATCAGCAACTAATATCCGTTATCTGATTGAAATTTTTTCAAAGTTTGGTGGGGATGCCGTGGAGCTTCCACCTGCCATTGAGCCGGCTTCAACCCGGCAGATGGTCGATCGGATGATTGAACAGTTTGGGCTTAAGGTCTCTGTGGGCAGTGATTTTCATGGTGATAATATGCCGTGGATCAAGCTGGGAAATATTCCACGTGTTAAGGAAGGACAGGTAGGGGTTTGGGAGAGTTTTGTTTAGTTATGTCCTCATTCCCTTGCAGAACAATATTCCTCATCCCAAAGGGAAAAGGAGTTCCCTCTTCTATAAAGAGAGGGCTAGGGAGAGGTCATAAATTAAAGCAGATTATTATCTTGTGCCTGAATAGGTGGCGGGGTTGGCTTACCTAAGGTGCTCAATAATTCAATTTCGATGGTGCGGACCAATGAATCTAAGGGCAGATCATTGCTTTGAGTACCAAACGGTTCTTCGATTTCTGAACTTAAAGCATCCAGACCTAGAAAAGTATAAGCCAAAATACCGACCATTAAAGGCGTCGCCAAACCCAAGGTTGAACCCAGGCTAAACGGTAGCATAAAACAGAAAAAATACACGGTACGATTCAGCAGCACCGAATAGGCAAAAGGCAAAGGGGTGGTGGCAATACGGTCACAACCGGTTTGAACCCGACTCAGTTCAGCCACATGCTGGTTCATTTGAGTATAAATAATGTCGGAAATTTCACCTTCTTTCAGTGCCTGCATCAGCTCCCATTGAATCAAACTCAAGGTGTATTGTGGGGCATTGGCCTGCTGGTAAAGCTGGGTTACGGCCTGTTGGCTCATGCCGCTGGTTTCTACTAGTGCCTTAGGATTAGCTGTCTGGTGACGCAAACGGTCACGCAGTACATTGGCAAACACAATCACGTGCTGAATAATGCGTTCACGACGTCCTTGGCTGAGCATCCGACAATCACGGTCAAAATGCCGGGCATTGGCAATCAGCATGCCCCAGAGTTTACGAGCCTCCCACCAGCGGTCATAACAGGCGGTGTTTTTAAAGCCGAGAAAAATCGATAGCACCACCCCAATTAAGGTAAAGCCTACCAGTGGAAGTTCCGGAAAATGAAAGTAACCAATATAGGACAGACCGCCAATCACTGAGGAGATCAGCATGACCACACCTAAAGGCGGCAAAACCTTGGGCAGGATGGTTCCGCGCCAAGAAAAGAGCAGCTTGAATACACTAGGTTGATCACGAACAATCATGTTATTAGTATCATCAAAATTTTTTGTTGATCTTCAGTGTTAGCAGGTCTTTTGTCAATATTTTCCAGCATAATTGTTGCGTTTAAATCAGCCCCAGTTCAGCCAATGAGCAGGTTCCTTCTGGTGACACGATACAATGGTCAATCAGCTTGATTTCCAATAATTGACAGGCCGTTAGAATACGCCGGGTAAGCTCAATGTCGGCACGGGAAGGCTGAGCTATTCCCAAAGGATGATTGTGTGCAATCACGATGCTACTGGCATGTTGATGGATCGCATAGCGCAGCAATTGATTTGTAGAAATTTCACACGAATTAAGCGAACCGTAGAACATTTTTTTAAAGCTAATTTTTCTTAAATGTGCATCAAGGCAAAGTACCGCAAAAACTTCCTGTATTTCACCCAGTAATTCGAATTTCAAAAAATCCAGGAGTATTTTTGAATTGCTTAATTCTATTTTTTCCTGCTGTAAATGGGCGGAAATATAGCGTCGTCCCAATTCCTTCACTGCAATCAGTTGGGCATATTTGCTTATCCCGATACCATGAAACTGGCTTAAATCCTGAAGCTCGGCATCCAAAATAGAGTTCAGCCCACCAAAATGCTGCAATAACAGGCGGGATAGTTCCACGGCAGAATGTTGCTTGGAACCGGAGCGTAAAAAGATGGCCAGCAGTTCCGCATCTGACAGACTGGCAGCACCTTGTTGAATCAGCCTTTCACGTGGACGTTCCTGTTCAGGCCAGTGTTTAATCGATAAATTCATTATTTTTAGACTTTTTTGTTATTAGTAATGATTATTAACCAAGTTGCCGACTTGGGGATGTCTTTATTTAATGCTATTGTGAGCGCCACTGCAACAGAAAGGTAGCCTGTTCGTGAGCTTCGATTTGAGTGTGATTCCAAATAAAAACATTGTTTTAGCGGTAACTGGTGGTATTGCGGCATATAAAAGTGCCATTTTGGTCCGTCGTTTAAAAGATGCGGGCTTTAATGTCCGTGTGGTGATGACGCAGGGGGCACAAGCTTTTATTACCCCGCTAACATTCCAGGCCTTGTCTGGAAATCCAGTACATACTGAATTACTCAATCCCGAAGCCGAAGCCGGCATGGGCCATATCGAATTGGCGCGTTGGGCTGACTTATTGCTGGTTGCCCCGGCAACTTGTGACACGTTGGCAAAGTTTGCAACAGGTTTGGCTGATGATTTACTCAGTACTTTATATCTGGCAACCAAAGTACCGGTTTGGGTAGCCCCGGCAATGAACCAGCAAATGTGGGCGGCCAAAGCCACGCAGCGTAATTTAAATATCCTGGTGGAAGATGGCGTGCATGTAATTATGCCGGATGCCGGATCACAGGCCTGTGGCGATGTCGGTTTAGGACGTATGCCTGCACCGGAAGATTTAGCGCGACAAGTCACCGAGTACTTCCACAAGGCGCAGCGTGCGATTGCAGAAAAGTTTGGCATGCTGGCCGGTAAACATGTAGTGATCACAGCAGGACCTACACGTGAAGCGATTGATCCAGTCCGTTATATTTCTAACCATAGTACCGGAAAGATGGGCTTTGCCCTGGCTGCGGCCTGTTATGCAGCCGGTGCCAAAGTCACTTTGATTGCCGGTCCGGTCAGTCTGGATACACCGAATGGTGTGCGCCGTATCAATGTGCAGTCTGCAATGCAGATGCTGGAACATAGTATGGATCAGCTGGATAAAGGTTGTGACATCTTTATTGCCACGGCGGCGGTGGCGGATTACCGCGTGGCAGAAGTTGCCGAGCACAAAATCAAGAAAGCCGGTGATGAGCTGAATGTGGCTTTAATTAAAAATCCGGATATCGTGGCAACCATTGCCCAGCAGAAAAAACGTCCATTTATGGTGGGATTTGCTGCCGAAACCCGCAATGTCGAAGAATATGCAGCCGGAAAACTGGTGGCTAAAAAACTGGATATGATTGCCTGTAATGATGTTTCACGTCCTGACATCGGTTTTGCCTCTGATGAAAATGCCATGATTGTGTTCTTTGCCGAGCAGTATCAAATGCAGCAGCGAGATCTGGAAAAAGCATCGAAACAGGAAATCGCCCAGCAGCTGGTGGAAGCGATTCATGATGCATTGCATCATGAAATGCAGCCTGTTTAAAAAAAGCGAGACCATTGAATAAAATGCAACCTTTCCGTTGCATTTTTTATGGCATCTACACTATGTTTAATGCTTAAAGTGCAAATGTTCAGAATAATTTAACTGTAACAATAAGCTTCTTATTTTTTGAAACGGATCTTTACAAGGACATCAACATGATCAAAAAAACTGTAGCCACAGTGATGCTTTCTGCTGCTTTGTCGTTCAGTAGCCTGAGTTTTGCCGGTGCGCTTGAACAAAATATGATGACGCTTGGAAAAAACTTTAAAATGTTTAACAAGGCTGATAATCAGAAGGATGCACTAAAAGCACTGGATAATATGAAGGCTGCTGCTTTAGATGCAAAAAAAGTGAAGTTAAAAGCTCATGATGTAAAAGCACCAAGCTCAGATACTTTATACAGTCAATTGCTGGTGGAGATTGAAAAAACCAGATTATTGGTTCAAAGTGGTAAATTGGATCAAGCCAAAGTAGAAGGCAAAAAAATTGCTCTGGTGAAAGATCAGGGACATGCGGTTTATAATCATCACTAATTTAATGTACATTTACCGTTTAAGGTTTGGAAGGGTGAAGTTAGATTAAGCACATCGTTTTATCTCGTGATTGTCAGATGAACTGTGTAAATCTTGCTTCAGCAAGCCTTATGCATAATTTAAATAAAAAATGCCAGCCCATTCAGCAATAGGCTGGCATTACTTTTTATGAGGATAGTTGCAATCAACTTGATGCTAGATGTGCCTGATTTTCTCTGACATACTCTTCAGTACGTTGCATGGCTTCCTGAATATTAATCAAGGCTGTTTCTACATCTTTTAGGGTTTTGGCATTGCCGCCACTTAAAGCCTGACGCCATTTACGTGCACCCGGCAAGTTCTGGAACAACCCGAGAATATGACGGGTGATAATCGAAAGTGGAGCACCTTCCTGCATGCGTTTAGCAATATACGGCATCATTTGCGCCATAATATCAAAACGGTCAGGCGCTTCCAGGTTCCATAATTGTCCCAGTTCAGCCAATAAATATGGATTGTGATAAGCCTCACGACCAATCATCACCCCATCGACATGTTTTAAATGCGCTTGGGTTTCGGCCAAGGTTTTGACCCCACCATTAATCTCAATCAGCAGGTTTGGACGGTCTTGTTTTAAACGGTGCACATCTTCATAACGTAAAGGTGGAACATCACGGTTTTCTTTCGGCGATAAGCCCTTAAGCAAGGCAATCCGGGCATGTACGATGAAATTGTCACAACCGGTTTTAGCTACGGTATCGACAAAATGCAGCATTTCTTCATAAGACTGCATGTCGTCAATACCAATACGGTGTTTGACAGTGACAGGAATATCCACGGCATTGCGCATTTCAGCAATACATTCAGCAACCAGGTCAGGTTCTGCCATTAAACATGCGCCAATTTTATTGTTTTGTACGCGGTCGCTCGGGCAGCCGACATTTAGGTTGACCTCATCATAACCCCAGTCTTGCGCCATTTTAGTACAGGTTGCCAAGTCTTTTGGATTTGAACCGCCAAGCTGTAGCACAATCGGGTGTTCTTCGTGGTTGTAGTCCAAATGACGTTCTGCACCACCAAATAGAATTGCACCAGTCGTCACCATTTCGGTGTACAGAATGATATTCGGATTAAACAGGCGGGCAAAAAAACGATAGTCACGTGTGGTCCAATCCATCATCGGTGCAACACTGATTCGCGGAGATTGAGTGTTTTCAATGTTTTTGTTAATAGTCATTAAAAATCATACCTTTAATCTGTGTTTCGCAACCTGAGCGAATCTGTTTGAACCTATATTTAGGTGGGTTAATCGGTTTGCATTTACACCAAATTTTACACCATAATCAAAAAAACAGGTTGTGGTGTAAATTATGGGGTCAATTACAGCGAGGAAAGGTGCAGATGGTAAAGTTAACTATCGTGCTGCGATTCGAATCAATCGAAAGGGCTTTCCTACTTTCTCTGAAAGTAAAACATTTCACTCAAAGAAGTTGGCTGAAAACTGGGTTAAGAAACGAGAAGTCGAAATTCAAGAAAATCCTGATATTTTGCTTGGCAAAGAAAAGCTGATTGATCTGACCTTATCAGATGCCATAGATAAATATTTGGATGAAGTCGGGAGCGAGTACGGAAGGACGAAACGCTATTCTCTGCTCTTAATTAAGAAGCTACCAATTGCGCGCAATATTATCACAAAAATAAAATCAGTACATTTGGCCGAGCATGTTGCTTTAAGGAAGGGAGGAGTCCCTCATCTGGAACTTGAGCCAATCGCGACTAGTACTCAGCAACATGAGCTTTTACATATCCGTGGTGTGCTTTCTCATGCTGCTGTTATGTGGGAAATGAATATTGATTTAAATGGTTTTGATAAGGCTACGGCTCAGTTAAGAAAAACACGTCAAATATCCTCTAGTCAAAAAAGAGACCGACTTCCTTCAACGGATGAGTTGATTGCATTGACGAAGTATTTTACAGAGCGATGGAAGCTAAACCGTTACGGCTCTAAGTATCCAATGCATTTGATTATGTGGTTTGCTATTTTTTCATGCAGACGAGAAGCTGAATTAACTCGTTTATATCTTCGGGATTACGATTCACATCACTCAACATGGAAAGTGCATGATCTAAAGAATCCAAATGGCTCTAAGGGAAATCATAAATCATTTGATGTTCTTGATCCTTCTAAGGAAATGGTTAAGAGATTAAAGCAGTCAGAAGTTCGTGAACGGATGTTGAAGCTTGGGCATGATGAAAACTTACTGCTGCCATTGAATCCTAAAAGCTTAGGTAAAGAGTTTAGAGAAGCTTGTAAAATGTTGGGTATTGATGATCTACGCTTTCATGATTTGAGACACGAAGGTTGTACACGTTTAGCAGAACAGAGTTTTACTATTCCTGAGATTCAGAAGATAAGCTTGCATGACTCTTGGAGCAGTTTACAGCGTTATGTGTCAGTGAAGGCGAGAAGGGATGTTATGCAGTTAGAGGAGGTACTACGCCTCATCGACGAAACGTAGCATAATCTTTAGAAGCTTCTGAATACTTACTGTCTAAAATATCTGCCAGATCTTTAATGTGCACCAAAAAAGGTGCACGTTTACTTTGATCTATTTTAAACACTGAGAAAGGGAATTCTTGATTATTCGCCTTTCTCAGTGCTTCAGCTTTACTAAGATGAGGGTAATAGTCGGAAACTATTGTCATCAGTTCAACGGTCATAGAGCGATATTTCATAAAGAGGTAGTCAGCAGTGGTAAGCTGAAACATTCCCATTATTAAATTTTCAACCCTATTTGACAAATTTTGAGTACAAAATCTCAAGAGAAGTTTGTAATCCATCTACTCTATACAATGCATCTGTACCTATAAGATAGCTTTTTAGACATCTGATCCGTTCTCTGTAATTTGGGATTTTCTTACTAAAACGGTTGTTAGCAAGAAACCCATTTAGGCATCCAGAATCATAGTTAAAGTAATAGCAACTATTCGACTCAACAGTATTTTTAATACTCTGAAAGAAGCTTGGGTCTGTAAAACCTGATGGTTCATCAATGTAGTCTTTCTGCAAGATCACGATATAGCGCAGATTCATACGTTTATTTAAACAAGGTTCTTTCTTTAACAAAATGGCTAAACATTTATCAGGCTCGATCTGATTCAACTGTGCTTTTAGTTCATCCCCATTAGCTTCCTTAAAGCTATTAAAATGTATTGTATTATGTTGATCTGCATCATAATTAATACTGAACCCTTGAATTTCAAAACCAGCAGAGTTTCTTTCAATGCTTTGAAATAATGTATCCACTTTTTTCTTTGAAGATTCAAAAGGCTTAGACCATTCTTTAAGGCTATCTTCAAAGTCGATAGTTTGTGTAAGATATTGGAAATGCATAGATAAATTAAATGCATCAAATGGATTAATCACAGGAGTTTGATTTTGCTGAATTATGCCGTGCTCATAAGCTAGCTTCCCTAAGTTTAGATTAAATGGATTCAAGCTAATATTTGACATATTGCCATTAAACCAAGGTGTATTATTTAACCAAGGGATAGTTTGCGTTGCTTGCATCAGAGCTACATTTGTGCCTTTAGCTGCCTTTTCAAAACTTTTAATAGATGCATTTCCAATAATTGATGCTGCTTGATAAATATCAGATGGACTTGGATGTGGTAGAGCTAATCGCGCACCAGTGCTACAAAAATATGCAGTATGAGCTACTGAAAGATTTTTCTTAGTCAGCATTAGAATACCCCTTTATCACTGCTATTCAGCAAAGTTGCGTTAACTGTTTTAACTACTTTTCTTGGACGACCAGCATTAGAGCCTCGTTGAGGTTGTTGGCTGGTCTGAATTGTTTTAACGTTTTTCAGTTTGTTAAACATGAAGTACTGTTCCTTTTTACAGAAATATTGAACACAGTCATCTAACGCTTTACGTTTTGCGATATCTGTGTAGCCAATCATTCCTATGCATAGAGTTTTGTATTTGTGTTTTGCCATATGGCAGTTATAGGTACAGCCTTGATCGTTCGTAAGCTTCTTCCAGTACTTGGTAATTTCATGTGCAAAATACCCATCATTTTGATGTAAATTGCCATCCATAAAAAACAGAGCATGGACGTGAAAGCCCTTTTTCAACCCATGTTCAAACTTCAAAATATAACCCTTGATTTGGTTCAATATTTTGTTATGCCTTCTATTTTTCAGTAACCGTGCAATCCGTTCTTTTAATAATTGCAGGGCATCTTCAGAATGAAAGGAATGTTGTAGTTCATTTGGGCAATAAGGGGTTAAGTTCTCTAAAGGTGGCTTAAAGGCAAAATCAACACGTATAACCAAAAGTTTGCTGAATTTGGCAAAGCATTGGTTTATCGCTTTACGACAAGACTTTAAGTTTTTTTTAGCCTTTTTCTCACGTTTTCGGATAACATTTTTTACTATAGTGCTACCCATTTGCTCACGAATCAGTTGAACGAATTGATTTAATAAATCTGCTCTTGGCTGTATATGTGCAAGAGGCTGGGAGTTTGGTTGTTCAAATAACCCAATCAGATCTAATTCGGTATTCAAAAGTTCTTTTGCTTTGAAGAAACATAATATTTCTTCACAGACTATAAAGTCTTTCAGGTAATTAAGATCAATGCCTGTAATATCATCAAAGACAGGCACAAATGGTCTTATCCACTGAGCGTAGTAAAAGAAGCCCTTAAATACGTTGAAATCATCGCGTTCAACTTTGGCTGCAAATTCGCTTTGCGTTTAAACATTCCCTGACGAATGACACTATATTGAGCATACATTTCAATCGATGGTCCCGATATAAAATGGCTTGTTCAATCTCTGATGAAGGCATAAGTTCAAATGTATCATCACTAATGAGAGGATAAACAATCACAGGTGTCTGGGGTTTGTAAGATTTAAGAGGCATGAGTATACCCCTTACCTTTATAGCGGTTAAATTTATACTGATTAATAGTCAGTAGTGTTTTGTATAACACTATTGGAATAGGTATATACAAACTACCTAGATGGTAAGTGGAAAACCTATTGGGATAATATATACTTAATAGTAATATTATCCTTAATTCAGAGGCTCGGTCTGACCGAGGTTTTATACTTTGACCTTGTGATGAATCCGAAGGTTTTTTAAATATTACGGTGTACATACTTACTGTCCTAAATGTTGGATTAGTTATGGGAAAAAGCCCATTAAATTAAATGGCTACCTTGAAGCAGAAAGGGCGCCATCTAATGACAATAAATTTACACTTGATTGAAAAATTAATTATGAGCCGTCCAAGTGATTTTAAAAAAATGATTAAATATTAAAATCAGTCACTTATTGATTAAGTGCTCTTGAAGCTCAAGATTTTTGTTGATGAGTTTAAGTATTCTGGCTGGTAAGTTCTCTAGCTTGATGTGTTGATTGTGATTATTTTTGGCACGGTCATTTTCCATGAAAACTTCTATGTCCCTTGCAATTTCATCTGCTATTTTCTCAGCAGCAGTATTCTTGTTTTTAAATTTCTTACTGAATTTGTCTTGCTTGAGAAGTTCCAAAATTTTGTGATCAATAGCTTCAAAATTGTATTTCTTTTTTAAATTTCCCTCAGTATTTAATGCTGAACCATTTAATTTTTTTAGTAACTTTGTATTGTTTAATAAAGTATGCCCTTCACATATAACGGGTAAGTTCTCTATTTTTTTATTTGAGTTCGGAGATCTTTGGTATTGTTTAAAAAGACCAATAGAGATGCACTGATTTATGGCTTCTTCTAAGTTTTCTACTACTTCCTTATATAATTCATCACGGTATTTTTGAGCATCTTGGATAGAGTAGGGATAATCTGGATTCTTTTCAAAAAAATTAGGCTCTCTAATATTTTTGTCAACAATATCAAGTTGATCATACAATTTTATAGCGACTAAGAGCTCTGCAATAGGCTTATAGTATTTCTGTTGATTATCGTTTTCATATGTGTCGATAATCTTTTGAATCTGTAGAAATCCTTCATCTAAAGTTAAGGAATCGCTAGGTTTTGACTTTAAGATTGATTCGATGATTGTGGCTAAAATAATTACTATAGCTGTGAAAAGGTTAATAATTTTATCTTTAGTTTTAATTTCACCAGTTCTCATTAATTTAACATCAAAAAAACTGCATTCTTGAATAGATTTATTTAAGAACTCTGGGAGAGTTTTTCCTAAAACTGAATAATAGGAATATTGGAAGCCAGTTATATTAGTTGTTTCAGCCCACGTTTGTACACATTTTATTTTTTCGTATTTCTTGTAGTCTATTGAAAGCGCTTGGCTTAACGTTTTGGCATTAGGAACTATTTCTTCATGTGAATTTATATAACCAATTAATTCTCGTAAGAACTTTTTTTGACTGTTGATGTCTTTTTTAGATGGTTCTAAATGATTTGAAGTTTTGTATTCGCCCATTATTGATTCAGCTTTCTTTTTCTTGGGAGTAAGTGGCATAATTGGGCTTCTAAGGTTGTACATAGTTGGTTATTTTATTTTATAAATCACTGTTTTAAAAAGATAGACCTAGTAATTTGATTAGCGAATATCCTTTAAGAAATTATTAAAAACAAGTTGAAGTAAATACAATAATAATCAGCGTATTATCAATTGGTATTTTTAAGATAGTAATCGTAATTTAGACTTTTACAGGAGGGGGTATGGAGTTAGAAACTAGGTTGGTTTTCATTGATACATCTGCATATGAGAATAAGAATTATCAGTTCGGTCAACATATTCTAGGGCGCCTTCAAGAGCTTATTGAACAGGAAAAAATTCACCTTTTAGTCACTGATGTCACGAAAAGTGAAATTGAATCACATTTAAAGAAGAAGTCAGTCGAGGCGGCCTCAAAAATTAAGCATATAACGAAAGATGCTATGTTTCTTAGGAATACATCTGAACTAGATTGTTATGGCATATTTACTAAAGTGAGCAGTGATGAAATTTATGATCTAGTGCATAAAAAGTTTTTAGAGTTTTTGGCGGGGCGATGTGTAGAAATCATAAGTGTAAGTTCTGTTGACCCAAATGTGGTATTCAATGCTTATTTTCATAACCTTCCACCATTCGATAAAGAATCTAAAAAACATGAATTCCCTGATGCATTTGCATTAGAAGCAGTAAGACAGATTAGCTTGGGAAGAGGGCATGCAGTTTATATTGTTAGCTCTGATGGTGACATGAAGTCATTCTGCGCTAATGAGAACAGCTTCATACATCTAGAATCTGTAGATGATTTGATTGATTTGATAGTTCGCAGTGATAAAGCATACGAAGAACCAACCAAGTTTGCTGATGAAGTATTTGAGCTCTTGCAAGAAAAAATAAAAGCCCTTGCTTTACAAGCTTTAGTGGATGGTGAGTTTAATTATGAAAATACTGAGCCTTTTGATGATGTTATAAGATCTATTGATATTGATTCAGTAACTATTAAGAAGAAAACATTGCAAAATGTTGACGCGGAGTGGGCTGAATATTCAGTTGAATTTGATGTGACTGTTATAGCAAATTACCAATTCTCTGATTATGATCGCTCGCCTTGGGATCCTGAAGATAAACAATATTTATTTGTACTTAACAATGAATCCATAATTAAGCATAAAGAAACCTATACAGCCCATTTAATGCTTACCTATGACGATGGATTAAAGGCAAAAGCTGATATTGGCGAGCTTAACTTCGAAGAATCTTATTTTGAGCTAACTGATAATGATGCAGAAATTCTTTATTTCAAAGAACTAGATGTTAATGGGGAGTAAAATGAAATTATATGTAATAGGTAATGGATTTGATGTTCATCATGGGCTTGATACAAAATATACATCGTTTGGTTTGTATCTCAAAAAAAATTACAGTGATGTGTACAATCTTTTGTTAGAGCACTTTGGTTTTACTGATTTAGATCCTGATTTTCCTGCCTCTATGTTAGATCCATTATGGTCAGAGTTTGAGAGCAACATGTCTGGTTTGAGTACAGAGTCTGTTTTGGAAGCAAATATGGATGCAATGCCCAATTATGCATCAGATGATTTTAGAGATAGAGATCGGTATACGCTTGAAATTGAGATGGAGCGAATTTTGGGGTATTTAACAACAGATCTCTATAAGGCTTTTAAAGAATTTATACTAGCTGTTGAATTTCCTGAATTTAATCTGAGAAATGCCGTAAATTTAGATAGAAATGCCATGTATCTCACTTTTAATTATACGGATACTCTTACTTATTACTATGGGATTCCAGATAACAATATTTTGTTCATACATGGAAAGGCTGAAAATGATGGTCAAGAACTTATTCTTGGTCATGGTGTTGATCCTGATAATTTCAAAGAAAAACCTGTCGAACCACCTAAAGAGTTAAATGATGAAGAGTATGAACAATGGGCGGAATATCAGTCTACTCAATATGACTATTCTTTTGAACGTGGTAAACATGCAATCAATCGCTATTTTTCAGCAACATTTAAAGGTACAGAAGAAATCATTGAGAATAATAAGGAATTCTTTTCAAGTATCCATAATGTTAATGAAATCTACATTCTTGGTCACTCACTTGCTGATGTTGATTTGCCATATTTCCGTAAATTAAAACAATCAGTCAAGCCTGATATTAAATGGGTTGCAACATTTTATGCTCCTCAAGACGAACAACGCCACATGGATATTTTAAAAATGCTTAATATATCCAATGTATCAGTAATTCGAATGAATGAGATCTAATAATCCTGAGGGTTTTTTATTCAAAAGTGGAATACAAAAAAGATTTTCATTATAGGCTTTTGTTTTAGGTAGCTATTTTATATTAGAATCTAACACCTTACTACATGAGTAAAGTGCTAGAATTTTAATGATTTTTATTGGTTCATAGAGCTATGAAGATCTTCCCAAATTTGAGTGGCTTCTTCTATAGAAATATTTCTAGATTCCGCAATTTTCCGAATCTCATTTTCGCGAGCTTCTTGATAATCTTCTTCTTGCTGTTCAAGATTTAGATCCTGTCTCATGTTTAATCCCCCTTAATTAAAAAATTTCAGTTGGATTAATATGCAGAAAAAGGGTTAAGGTTTCAATACTACAAATTATGCAATATAGCATTAAATTTTTTCGTATTAGCTCATTGCTTGACGCTCTACATCGTGCAGATTATCCTTAGCCTGCTGACCTACATCGTCAGCGGGTTTTAGCAGACCCATTAACAAAGACAATATGTGAAATCTTATTTTGCATGTTGTGGACCCGTTCGTCCCCCTTTCTTTGCGGTAGGGCGGAGGGGGGACGCGCTTGCGCGTGCTGGTTTCTTTGTTACCAGTCTGCTAACCCTCCTTCGTTCTGCCACCATCATATTAGCAGTGATTTGGCAGGATTCTTTTAAAACAAAGGAGTACGCCATGCGCTTACATCAATACCGTCTTTTACATTTCTCTTTTTTCATGTTTGTGCCGTTGGGTGATTAGACCTGATGCTGTGCAGTCAATGCATAGTTGTGTCGATAACTTTCTAAGAATAAAACTTTTTCAAGTACATATTACCAATATGAAGATAAATCTCTCATGCTGTTTTGATGGTCATAGATCCGTGTGTTTTATCGTCTATAACACTTCAAAAAAACATAGATATTCATTCCAACATTCATGACATGGGGAGCACTGCGTCTGATTAAGACCAAGACGAGTGATGCCTATAAAAAGAGAAAATGATTATGTTTAAAACCTTCTTAAAAAATGCCCTTATTTCATCACTGCTTACAGGCGCATCATTGGCGAAGGCAGGCTGGTTTGCGCAAGCCAGTGAAGCCTACTTTGTTAAAGCCCGTAATTTGGGTGGCGGGGTCTATCAGTGCATGTATAAAACCAATCCTAGCAACCGTGGTTGGCGTAATTTCACGGTGAACTTTCAGGGTGGTTGTCCGCGCTTCGTTCACTTTAATGCTCAGAATGGTCAAGTCACTGTACCCAACTAAAGACGTGGAGCATTTGAGATGAACCAAAAAACCATATTGGGCTTGGCGGCAATCTTAGCCCTGACCTTGATCAGCATCGCAGGCTTCTATTTCTTTAGCCCCAAACATGCAACTGAAAAAACTGTTCAAGCCAGCACTTCTGAGGCTAGCTCTACACAGCCTTTGGAATCCGCCAGTTCAGAACCAGCCTCAACCGAGATTGCAGCGGCAGAAGTGGATGGAATCGATGTCAAAGAATTGACCACCGGAAGCAAGAGTCTGAGTCCATCAGCTCATGAACCTGAATTGCTGAGTTTTGAATTTGATAAAAACCTAAAGTCTGTCGATACCTTGCTCTCGATGCTGCCTTACGACGAATTACCTCAGTTTGAGCAGGACAACATAGACAAGTATCAACGCTATGTCTTCGCTAAAGCCGCAAAAGATACAGGCAAATCAGTGAAAGACTTCAGCTTGCAGGAACATGGTGCACTGGAATCGGAGCAGGCGGGTAATCGTTACTACGTTTATAAATTTGATAATGGCACAGACTGTGAAATCCATCTGGTCAGTATTGATTTAAACACGGGCAATTATGGCGTGAGCTATAACTACTGCTGAGGATGAAATGTATGAAGCAATTTTTTAAACCCATCCTACTCGCAGTGACTGCAACCACAGGAATGTTGCTGGGTGGCTGTAATTCTGGCCTTGATCCAAATACATTTACGGTAGAACTCGATGTCAAAGATACCAGTAACTGGTATGCGCAAAATCAGTCCGCTACAGTGTTGACGATCCGTTCTAACAGTGCAGATCCGATTGATGTCACCAATGTGCTGATCAACAACGGTGAATGCAGTTATGAAGGCTATCGCAGATCGTTGGAATATCCACAGCATTTTAAAATGGGTCTGCGTTTAAGACTAAAATTAACAGGCTGTGGCTATGATAACGTAGTGCGTGTTGATGTTGAAACGGAGAAGGGTACTGCAAGCTATAGCTTTCAATAACGACCTTCGACTCTCAACGATAAAGCAAAAACTAAATCAAACCGTGTCCTCAATGGGTACGGTTTTTTTATGCCCTCAATTTAGCTCTTCGCACTGAATTCATTTAACAAGGAATATCAATGTCCTTTATTCAATGTCCCTACTGTCAGTCTACCCATGTCAGACAGACCGATTCAGGCAATGCCCACGCCAACTATTTCGAACAATTAGAACGTTGCATCTCACCAACACAGATGGCGATGTTTGGCATGCAGGTCGCTCGCAAGTCAGGCTTTTCACCACTCTTCGGTGCAGCCGTCGGGGTGGTGGTCGGAGGCGTACTGGTGGTCGTTAGCCAGTACTACTTTGAAAAGTATTACAGCAATGCCGAGCAGTATGTCTGCTTGGATTGCCAACAACAGTTTGCATGGATGAAGCAATAGTTACCTCCCTATCTACATTTACATGCACGCATTCTTCATTCTTTAAAACTTTATACGACATCTTTACATTTTTATTTTAGGAATATTCGCAATGGCACATCAAATTGAAAACATGGCTTATGTCGGTCAAACCCCTTGGCATGGTTTGGGCAATCAGCTCACACCGAACCAACCGATCGAAGTCTGGGCCAAGCAAGCAGGCATGGATTGGCAGATCGAAAGCTCGAATGTGAGTTATATGGCGGAAAACCATAAAGGACAAAGCTTGATCCTCCCGCATGATGAACAGCGGGTTTTATACCGTTCTGACACACATGCGCCTTTATCGGTGGTCAGTCAGCGTTATCAGGAAGTTCAGCCTCGAGAGATTCTAGAATTTTATCGAGACTTGACGGAGCAATCAGGCTTTGAACTGGAAACTGCAGGTGTACTCAAAGGTGGTAAGAAATTCTGGGCTTTAGCCAAAACTGGACAGACTTCTGCTTTAAAAGGCAAAGATGTCAGCAATGGTTACATTCTCTTGGCTACGGCGTGTGACGGTACACTGGCAACTACAGCACAATTCACCAGTATTCGCGTAGTGTGTAACAACACTTTAGCTATTGCCTTAAAAGGTCAGAACGCAAGTGCAGGCGTAGTCAAAGTGCCACACAGTACCAAGTTTGATGCGCAGAAGATCAAACAGCAATTGGGGATTTCAGTGCGGGCATGGAACGAACACATGTATGAAATGAAACAGCTCAGTCAGCGTAAAGTTACACAGACTGAAGCTGCGGCTTATTTTGATGCGGTGTTTAATAACACCAACCTCAGTCCAACAGAACAGGATGACAGTATTATTCAGTTTTATCGCAATGTGGCAGCGCAAGGAAGCCAATCCACTAAAGCTGAAAATAAGACTGAACCGAATGGACGCGCCATGTCTAAAGTCATGACCATGTTTAATGGGCATGGCCGTGGGGCAGAACTCAGTTCAGCCAAAGATACCGCTTATGGCTTATTGTGTTCCATTACGGAGTTTTGCGATCATGAACGTCGAGCTATGAGTCAGGATCATCGCTTAGATTCAGCATGGTTCGGTGCAGGAGCGGGCTTAAAACAACGTGGGATTGAACAAGCATTACGCTTGATTGTTTAAGTTTAGATTCAGATTCGGAATTTAAGATAATCACATCAGATCAACATGATCCTGTAAATCTCCTTGAACTCAAATACCTCTTTGCCACATCTCCAGATGTGGCTTTTTTATGCCTAAAATTTAATAATCAAAGGACATCTATATGAACTCAGTATTGATTCAACCTCATCCTACTCGAACAAATATCCATACGCATCGCCCTAAACTCACCCATCCAAAACGTGTTGTGGAGACTAAAAACCTAAGTCAGGCGGAATGGCTGGAAGTCCGTCGTCAAGGCATTGGTAGTAGTGACTGTGCAGCTGCCTGCGGCCTTAATCCCTATATGTCGATGCTTGAACTATGGATGATCAAGACTGGACGTATTCAACAAAGTATTGAGGATGAAAGTGAAGGCCATGCACCCTTGTACTGGGGCAAACGACTTGAACCTTTGGTTGCTGAATACTACAGCATGCATACCAATTACAAAGTGCGTCGGGTCAATGCCGTATTACAACATCCTGATCCAGATAAGCATTTCATGTTGGCCAACTTGGATTATTCGGTGGTTGGGGATGCTGATGTGCAGATCTTAGAATGCAAAACCGCAGGGGAATATGGGGCCAAACTGTGGCGAGATGGTGTGCCTTTATACGTGTTGTGTCAGGTGCAGCATCAATTGGCCGTGACAGGCCAGCAAGCTGCCCATATCTGTGTCTTAATTTGTGGACATGAAACACGCATTTTTAAAGTGACGCGTTCAGATTCAGTGATTCAACACATCATCAATGCGGAGCGTTACTTCTGGGAATGTGTAGAAAAGAATACCCCGCCTGAAGCCGATGCCAGTGAATCAGCAGCCAAAGCCTTGCAGCTACTCTATCCTGAACATGTACCACTCTCTACCACAGACTTATCTGAAGATGAGCAGGCCAATCAACAGTTTGAACAACTCATTCAGACCCGTAACCAAATTGAAAAGCATCAGGAGCAGTTCGATCTACTCAAACATCAGTTGCAAGCCAAGATGCAAGAGGCTGAACGTGCCACCTTTAAAATAGGTTCAGTGACATGGAAGAAATCGAAAGACTCGATCTGTTTAGACAGTAAAGCTTTACTCAAATCACATCCTGAATATCTCAATCAATTTCCTCAAGCCAAGTCAGGGACACGGCGTTTTCAGATTTATGCCAATGGTGGATAAGTCAAATTTTATCCACATTAGCATCAAACCAGCAATTCAATCACACAAGCACATATCCGCCCATGCCCAGAGTATGGGCTTTTTTATGCTTATACAATTTATAGAAAAAGAGGAAATCTACATGATTAAAGGTTTAGCAATTACACCGCCAATACTCGGACGGATCAGCATTGGCAAAATGGTCGATAAAAATGGTAAACGTGTCCCTGAAAAGGATGACCAATTTACCTTGACCTCCCAAATCCAAAATAAAGAGGGCTGGGTTAAACATCCACTCGATGAGCAACTTCGAGCTAAAGCACCCAATCAAAAACTACGGACTATTCCAGTTCGTATGATCTTTAATGATCCTGAACTCAACCTTCGAGCGGAGTACAGTTTATTTGACCGACAAACGGGAAGGCCTGTATGTGTAGGCAATGGTGAAACATGTCAACGTCTGACCAATCAAGGAGTGGAACATCATCCATGTCCATCTCCAGGTTTATGTTCATTAGCACAAGGTGGACTGTGTAAGCCTTATGGGCGTCTTTATGTGAATCTAGATGAGTCTGATGAACTAGGAACATTCATCTTTAGAACCACAGGTTTTAATAGTATCCGTACCTTGGCAGCTCGGCTGAGTTACTACCACACAGCATCCAATGGTTTGTTGTCATGTTTACCATTACAACTCACGCTTAGGGGTAAGTCCACCACGCAAAGCTATCGAACTCCTGTGTATTACGTGGATTTAACTTTACAGGATGGCGTTCATTTACAAGAGGCGATTCAAACTGCTCAGGAAATTGATCAGCAGAGTAAAGTGATGGGTTTCAATCAGGAAGCTTTAGATCAAATAGCAAGGCAAGGATTTGCCAATGTTCATTTTGAAATAAATTTTGAGGAAGGGGTGGATATTATTGAAGAATTTTATTTTGACAAGAAAAGGGATGAATTAGATCAACAAATTTCTAGTGAGATTTCTCTACAGGGTTTTGAGAAAAAGCTAAAAGATTCAGTTCAATCAATTAATTAAATAAAGGAGATTAATAACCTCCTTTATTTTTTAATTATATTAATTTTTAAGATAATTTTTTAGTATATCAATCTCATCATTATTAAGTTCAAAAGCCTCAGTAAATATTTTTTCTACTTGAAAAATATTATTTTGGACTATTCTTTTAATAAGATTTTGTTTATGTGGAAGACTTGTTTCTATTAGCAGTTTTTGATTTTTTAAAATTTCTAGAACCAAGTGGTCAATTTGTTTTTTTAAATCATTTGATAAATTAGGAACAGGCAATTTTTCCATATACTGTTTACTATGTGAATAATAGCCACCAGCAACTGTGCTTGCTTGACTCTTAATTAAAGCTTCTATTAATGGGTGGTGTAGTAAAGCGAGTAAAAAATAGTTTGAAATATCTGCTGAACAAGACCTTAGATTATAATAAGGACCATTTCCACCACCCGTCATCGTTATATCCTGTTCATCATAGGTATATTTGGCTTTTTTTGAGAGAACGGAAAAAGTAATTTTAGGTTTGCTTAGTTTTGTTAAACTTTGTGATCTACCAAATTGATAAAATTGCTGTTCTGATTTTTTCCCACCACTGATTTGACGTCTTTCTAATTCTAATTTTCTAGAAGTTAGATATTTGTAGCAGAGAGGGAAATTAGAAATCATCTCTTTTGGCTGAATTAGCTGAGCCTTTAGCTTTTCCCCTTCTTTTATAAAACTATATGGAAATATTAACCACTTATTTGAAGGAGTATGAGTGTATGGGCTGAGCATAACATCATGCATAAATGGCTTTAAAATAGATTTTTCAATATGCCATTTTTGATCATTCCATTCCATAACAAAAGTATTTGGAGTTTCATCAATAGCTTCAAATATAAAAATAGGATCAGCACTAGTTTGTAACCCTACAAATATGTCAGTTACATCTATTAGTTTTCGATACTGTTTACTTTCAATGGAGCTAAAAATTTGTTGAACGTCTGAATCTGGGAATGACCAAGCTGAGCCAGATAGATTTGAATGATTAAGAGAGAGTGTATCTTTAATATCATTATACTTCCAATCATCTAAGCTATTAACTTTATGTACTTTAATGGAGCTACTTCCTGCTTTATTTAAATAGACCAAGCAAGTATAGTTCTGAGCTTGTTTTCCAAAAATTTGAGAAATACCAAAGTCCACAATTTCTTCTAACATATTATTTTTTAGAAATAGACTTCTTAGTGACTCTCCAACTTTTGTTGATATAAACTTATTTGGGATAATAAAACCTAGTCTACCTTTAGAAGTAGTTAAGTTAATTGATCTTTCTATAAAAAGATAATATTTATCAAAGTTGTTTTTTTTAGAGGTTGTATATGGTGATTTATTACTTTGATAGAAATTAACTTCTTCAGGAGAATATAATTTCATTTTTTGAATTTTTATATAAGGTGGGTTTCCTATAATAACATCAAATCCTGGATCTACATTATTGAATTCTTTATAAAATCCTAAATTGAAGTCAAAAGGGTTAATTTTTTCTATAGTTTCTAAACTATAGTTTGGATTATATTCAAATAGCTCAGAGTTGCTCACTAAGCTATTCCCAGAAAGAATATAGTCATCTAATTCAGGTAGGGCAGGTGTGGCTGATTCTTTTACAAAAGACTTTAAATTTTCTGCTGTTTCATCTTCTATTAATTTTAATAAAAGACTAAATTTTGCTACTTCAATAGCATTATGGTCTATATCCGCACCTCTAATATGTGCAATTAATATACGTCTTTTTTCGATATAGTTTAATTTCCAGGATTTATTATAGCTTTCATAAATTTTATTATCCTTAATGGATTCATCGAGGTTGAAAATATAATAATTTAAATAGTAATTAAGTAAATAATCAAAAACAGATAATAAAAATACACCTGATCCACAGCATATATCTGCAATAGATATCTGCTCAATTTGATTAGGTGATTTATCTTGAAATAATGGATTGAGAGTATCTTCAACTATTTTATCTACTATGTAACGTGGAGTTGGTATAACACCGCCACTTTCACGTATTTCTGGTTTATAAACAATATCCACAATTTTATCATCATTGATAATAATTGATTCACCAAGGAATTGTTCATAAATTTCCCCTAGAACTTCTGTCTCAACAACAGCAAAAGTATAAGGGCTAAGAGGATAATATAATTCATTAATTATCTGATTGAGTACGTCATCAGAAATCTTAATATTCAAATTTTTATCATCGATAAGACGGAAAAGTCCAGAATCATAAAATTCATCAGCTCTTCTTAATTCATTCATGAATGAATTAAAACTATACTTTCCTGAAATATTTTTTAAATTTTGATATTTTTCTATCTCTCTATCTTCACAGATTCTTAGGAAAATTATTCGTAATAAAAAAAGTTGAACTGCGTAGGTTAACTCATCAGAAGATAATGCATTATTGTTTAAATATATATCTAAAGCTAATTTTTTTCTCCATTCTCTGACTTGATTTAAAAAGAGATTATCAAATGATTCTGCCCCTTTTTTAGGTAGACTTGTTGAGGTGAATTTATCGAATTCGCCTGAATATATGGAATCTCTTGATAAAAAGAGCCAGAGCTGATCAAAATACTTTTCAAACTCATCATATTTAATTAAATATAATCTTGCTATATGTGGATGATCTTCTGAATCTGGTTTAAATTGACAGTCATAAATTGCAATATTATAAAAGTTTGTAAGGATAACGATCGGTAAGCTACCTGAAAAACCATATCGTTTTGCCTGGAATGCTGCGTCTTTATTAGTTCCTAAATTTACATGTGGCTTTTTGGCTTCAATAAAAAGTTTTCTTTGTTTGGCAGCACGTAATTCATAGTCTGGTTTTTTTGAGAATTTTTCATCTGCGACCTCTATAGCGGATTCTTCTATTACTTCTCGCTGATTTTGGGCAACACCTTTTTTGTTGTGTATATCCCACCCAAAAATTTCAAGAAGAGGAGCTATAAAATCCGTACGGACTTGAGTCTCATTATAATTTTTTTTTAGATAATCAGATTCATTTTGTTTAAAAAGTTGCACGAGCTCTTTTAATCGGGCTCGTGCAATTTCTTTATCTTGAGATGCTTTAATATTCATAAACCTACTATTACTTATGCTTTAGACCGTTTTCTGGTATTTCTCCTGTCTCTCATTCTAATCCAAATTTCTTTCAACATGTTACAGTCATCTTTTGATAAACCTAGAGATTTTTCTAATATCAGACGCGAATTCTCTTCAAGTACAGTATTTAACTTACCTGCCCGAACTAATTTATCCACTTCTTGAATAGGTAATGCCTCAGCTAGATTTTTTGGAATCAGGATGCGTTCTGCTTCTTTAGGCTCTAGTTCAAGAACTCCACCACCATAACTTCTACCTTCGATTTCTGCAGAAGCTGCTGTCAACCATGAATATGTATTTTCAATAATTAACTTTGGATCAGCCCCCTTACTTTTAAATCTATGAATTGTATCTGTAGCGGTAGCTTGGGTTTCATTTAATACTATTCTTGGGAAATCATAGATTTGTCTGAAGAAGAACCCATCTGGAATCCAGATCGAAGGTACTTGATACCATGGAGTACGGATTGAGCACTTGTATCCTTTATGGTGTAACTTCTCTTCACCAAAATTAATGTATTTAAGTAATTCTTCGGAAATTACATTAGCCCGTTCTTTATTGATATCGAGTAAAAAAACGCGATGTCCCTTTGAAGCTAACTCTTCTAAATCCTTTATATTAACGATCGATCCTTTAAGTTGAGTGGATCTGGAAACTAAAGGAGTTACATATGCTGAAATTCCAAGCTCGAATACCTGTTCTTCAGAAAGTACAAAAAATTCATTTTTTCCAGTAACGACACCTACGTTAACTTGAGCGTGTTCTCCAAGGTGGGTACAGATTTTCGCATCCCTTAAATTTCTCATTAGAGAAATTTGTTTATTGCTTAGAAAGTATTTCAACCATTTTTCATTTTCATGCTTTACCGTTTTAGGTTCACGTCTTTTTAAGAAAATATCTGGTTTTGTAGAGATAATCTCGTTTACCGAATGAGCATCAATTAAAGATACTTGGCAATCATCATTTTTAGTATTTTTAGGCAATGCACCATCAGCTAGTAACAAGATAACTTCTTGTTCTGCATTTTCAAAGAATAGTTCATTACAAGCAATAATTTCAATTTCTTTAAAGCGTTCAGTTAAAAATGATCTTAATTGTGTTGCATATGTAACTTGGAGGATTTCGGCTGGAAGTACCAAGGCTAAACGACCACCTGGTTTTAATAAAGCAGTAGCAGCGACAACAAACGGTACCCATATATTTGTCAATTTATTAGGAGCTAATCCTTGAGATTGCATTATTTCCATTGCGAGAGAACGGTGTGGTTCTGGAAAAGTTTGATATCTAATAAATGGCGGGTTACCCACCACTACATCGATATCTTTATCATTGTTATTTTTCCACCATTCAAAAAAATCCGAATTTTTGACAATTGATGAATCTGTAGTGTCGAGTTTCTTTTCTACACGATTAGAAGATTTGAGGGCTTCTGTAGTGTTAAATTCCACACCTGTAAGTTGTTGAATAATATTTTTTTTATCTGCTTTAAGCTCGAATAAACGATCAATAGCAGCTTCTAAAAAAGCCCCATCTCCACAACTAGGCTCAAGAATTAATTGGTCTTTACGTGTAATTGCCCAACTACTTAGCCAAGATGCTAGTTCAGGAGTTGTGTAATAACCACCACGTAGTTTGTCTGCATCTATGTTTGCAAATCGTCCTTTAAATTCTACTGTATTTTCAGACACATCATTACTAGGAAACAGTTCGAAATTCAAAGTATTCATTCAAGGCTCATAAATGCTAAAGAACAAATCTATCATAGATAGAATTTGCTATAAACTAAAGGTGTGTTTGGAGGTCATGATAGCAATAAGAGATTTAGAAGCAAGAAATAATCTTCTTATTATTTAAAAGGTTGTAAATAATTTTTTACTCGACTCTTGATCTGGTTAACTTATTCATTTTAATGTAATAATTATAGTTTTGAGATTGATTTATACATGGATATGTATCTATCAAGCATAGGTATTTGAGTTTTAAAGTGCTCTGAAATTTTGTCGTATGATTCACTAAAAGAAAAATGGTGACTGGATATTTTATTGGTTAAAAAGATTGGATAACTTTAAATCCTCTATATCTTGAGACTTTATAAATTACACCAATTTTACACCAATAAAATTACACTTAATATTAAATTATTGATTTATATTAATTAAATTAAATTTATTGTCCAATCCATCATCGGTGCAACCGAAATGCGAGGCTGTAAAGATTGCAGAGCAGTCATGGCATAAACCTGAAATAATGAAAAACCGAAGCGCGGATTATACGAGGTTTGATGAAAAATCGACAGTCGCTTGCAGCGATCATTGCCTTTATTAAAGTCTTAAAATCAACTGTGCAGTCAGCTTAGAATTTGTATGTAATTTAACTTTTTAGTATGTTGGAGATATGACCACAACAGGGAAAATAACATGTTGGTTCTAGAAGAAATATATAGGAGTAAAAAAAATGAACATTCTACGCCTTTTAATTTACGTATCCAGTGCAGTTTAAGCTGGTTTAAAAAAGCCCTGATACTTCATGATGATCTTGATCTACAGTTTATTACGGTATGGGTGGCATTTAATGCATTGTATACACAGGAGCAAGCTGCCGATCAGGAGCAGTACACCTTAAGACATTTCCTCAGCTCGATGTGCCATAAAGATGTTGATCAAAAAATATTTCACATCCTTTGGGAAAAAAAACATTCAAGCATTCGATTACTCCTGAGTAATCCATATCTGTATCAGAGTTTTTGGGACTGGCGTAATCAGAAAATCAGTGAGGCAACATGGCGCTCAACTTTTGCCACAGAACAACAACAGCTCCAGCACATCTTGCAAAACCATGATTCAGTCAGCCTGTTGGTATCCCTGTTTAGTCGCTTGACGACTTTATATCAACAGTTAAGTCGAGGCGGAGCGACCTACAATAGTGCTATTAACCGGACACAATTAGCCAATGCTTGGAGTATTTTATCTGTATTGGTGCCGAGCTTTATCCAAATTTTATTGGAAAATGTCGAAAATATAGAGTTCAATCAACCGTTTTATCCCGTGGTGCAAGTATCCTGAGGTGAATGATTTGAAATAGACAGCAAGATCAAAAACTGTTTCATTTGCAATTTTATTTTGAAAGAGGCACGCTGCGAGCGTGATAACGCATGTCAAGAAATGCAAAAAAAGCAGCGCAGAGTACCAGACTCACTCCTGCAATACAGGTCATCTTCCAGCCGCCATGATGCCATGCATAGACTCCGAGTGCAGAACCACAGGCTCCACCAATAAAGTAAGAAGTCATATAAATAGAATTAATCCGCGATTTGGCATCTGGACGTAGACGGAAAATAATATTTTGATTACTGGTGTGCACAATGGTGAGCCCCAGACTGATTACGCCGTAGCCAATCATATAACTCAGCAAAGACTGCCCACCGAAATAAAGAAAAAACCAGCTCACAATCAGCGTTAACAGGCCGATCCAGGTCAGTGACAGGGTATGGCCCTGATCGGCAATTTTGCCAATTTTCGTCGTAGACAATGCACCAAACACTCCCGCCAGCGTTACAACACCCACCAATACATCGGAAAGATGAAACGGGGATGAGGTCAGTAAAATGGCAATCGTCGAAAACAGGGTACTCATGGCCGCAAATACAAAACCCCCAATCAATGAACGAAATCCTAAACGCGGTTCCTGTTTCAGTAAAATCGCCATGGATTTAAAAATTTGCGTATAGCTCATTTTTAATATGGTGATGTGGGGCAGTTTGGCTTTGAGTAGAAAGGCTAACATCAGCATCAATATGGCACTGAGCATATAGATCAGTTTCCAGTTGAACAGGTTGGACATTAAACCCGCAAGACTGGTGGATAGCAGTAGTCCGACCAGAAGTCCACTCATCAGGAAGCCGACCACTTCACCAGTTTTTTCAGGTTTGACGGCCATGGTGGCTAGGGGAATCAGGACCTGTGCTGCGACCGAAAATAGCCCTGTAATTATGGTTCCCAGCCAAAGCATGGGTAAGTTGACGGCAAAAGCACATAGAAATAAACCGATGGCAGTCATGACCATCAGTAAAGGAATAAATTTGGTTTTATTGACAATGTCACCCATTGGAACAATAAACAACAGGCCCAGTGCATATGATACCTGGGCAAATGTCACGGTTAAGGCGACTTGTGATTCAGGAACATGAAAATATTGCTGGATGGAATGGATTAAAGGCTGGCAATAATAGTTGGCTCCCGCACACAGACCACAGGCTATGGCCATGAGCCAGAGTAAAGATTTATCCTGGCTGATGTCGAGAGAAGTTTTCATAACCATCCTTGTTTTGTTTCAGGTAGGCAAAGTTTGCCGGTATTGTATGTACATGTAGAGTATAGCAGCCCTATCAGTCTGGACTTACCAATATAGGGGAAAAGCAATCTCTATTCGGTGTTCTGTGACTATTTTAAAAGCCGTATTTTTTAGCTTGCGGCAGACTTTGATTAGACCAGACAAAAATTAATGTGAGAATTTCTTTTTAGCCAGAGTAATCATCATGACGCCAATGATATTGAGCATACAGCCTAGCCATTGAATGGCATTTAAATGTTCACCTAAAAAAATAGTGGCCAAGATAATGGTCAGAATCGGGCCAATTGAAGCAATCATGGCAGACTGTGCAGCACCTAAGCGGACAATACTCTGTGCCATCAGTACCGTCGGTAAAACTGTGACCAGCAGGCCTAAGGCAATACCGTACCCAATTACACTGACAGGTAGCTGGGTGAATAAATGCAAAGGCTGCGGCGTGGCAATCATGTAATGGGTTAGGGTGCCGATACAGGCAATACTCAGTGCCAAACCGGTAAAATTCCATGAACCAAAACGTTGAATCAGTCGTGGAGTAAGCAATAAGTACCCGGCAAAACATACCGCACTGGCAAAGACCAGACTGCTTCCAAGCCAGAAATGACCTTCATGTGCGACGTTGCTTTGTTCCTGCAACATCACAATGACCGTACCGCCGTAACTTAAGGCGATGGCCAGCATACTTTTTAGGCTAAGTTTCTGCTTATAAATGGCACTGGAAGCCAGAACCGTCAGGGTGGGATAGAGAAATAAAATAATCCGTTCCAGTGAGGCACTGATATACATCAGACCAACAAAATCCAGCCAGCTTGAAAAGTAGTAACCCATGAGCCCTGCAACAATCAACAAACCCCAGTCTTTCGCTGCCAGTTCTTTATTATGATGACGGTTAAACCAGCACAGCAGCAAAAAAAACGGTAAGGCACTTGCCATACGCAAAGCCATCAGTACCGTGCCATCGACCAAAGGCGACAAGGCATAGGTTTGCTTGATAAAAATGGCTTTGGTACTAAACAGGAAAGCAGCACCAATCGCAAATAATGAACCTAATTGTGTTTGGCTTAGAGTCGGTTTCATTTTACCTGCTTGATTAGGGCTTCTGATCCGAAGAAGATCGAGACAAAGTTGAATTATAAAGTTTTTAAGCCTCGAGGTTAAATGCAAAAAGATGCGAATTATAATTCCAATTAGGAATGATTGATGCTTAGAGCCATTTTCTAGAGGTTACTGACAACTGGCTTGGCTTCTCTGGAAAGTGAGTTTTGTTTTTGTCTGAATTTTATTCAAGCACGTTTGTTTAGAAGCGTTATATCGCTATGCCTACTCTTTTAAAAGTAATAAAAACAAGAAGATGAGTATCAAAAATAAATTTTTGCACTAAATTTGTGCATAAAATGTTGAATTGAGACAAATACAGTGTAAAACATCATCAAGCGAAATGGCTGTAAAATTTTTTTTAATTAATTTTTTGAATTACCTTAGACTTAGGGCGAATAAGCATTAAATAACAAAAAAACATAAAAATAAGCAAAATCAGCATTTTTTCTGATATGCAGCTCCAGACTTGATTTAGGCAAAACCAGATAGGCAATCGCTTATTTTTTAAGGGAACAAGTCCATTCAAGATGTCATTCTGGCCAATAAAGGGGGAGAAAATTATTTAAATTTACTCAGTCGATAACTAAATCAAGCAACTTTCTAGGTATTTATTTAAATTCTGATTAAAGGAAGAATGTCAGAAAGATCAATTTTGTGGGACAAGCCGGCTGGAAATGGTGAACGGAAAGGTCAAGATAAGGATTTATAGCTTTTTCAGGCTGGCATTTAAAGTCATGAAGACGAGCTAAAATTAAAGTAAGACCGACGAATCCTATATGAAACTATTATTTTTATGAATCATCAGTTCAAAATATGGGTATTTATTAAATAAATATTGGGTAGTAATTTAAAAAAGTTCAATTAGAATCCAAAAATTCAACAAAAACGCATCCTGGGGGAAACATTGCTCACCGCGATGTTTACTGAAGAAAAATTAGCTTGAGGAACGCTCATGCAGATTGGAATCCCAACCGAAACTGTGGTCGGTGAAAATCGTGTGGCTGCAACGCCAGAAACAGTAAAGAAGTTGATCAGTGCTGGTCATACTGTAGTCATTGAACGTAGAGCAGGGGTAAAAGCTGCTTATATTGACAGTGCCTATGAACAGGTCGGCGCCAAAATTACCGATGATGCCTATACCGGCAGTCAGATTATTTTGAAAGTTCGTGCCCCTCAAGGTGATGAAATTCAAAAACTTGCAGCAAACACCGCAGTGATTGCAATGTTTGACCCGTATCGCAACACTGAACTTGATCAGTTTGCAGCAAAGCAGGTTTCTGCATTTGCACTGGAACTTTTACCACGTACGTTGTCCCGTGCACAAAACATGGACGTGCTGTCTTCTCAAGCCAACTTGGCCGGTTATAAATCGGTACTTTTGGCGGCAGCAGAATATCAACGCATGTTCCCAATGCTCATGACGGCTGCGGGTACGGTAAAACCGGCCCGTGTGGTCATCATGGGGGTTGGGGTTGCCGGCCTGCAAGCCATTGCGACTGCTAAACGTTTAGGTGCTGTGGTTGAAGCCACCGATTTACGTCCAACTGCACGTGATCAGGTCGAATCACTTGGCGGTAAATGGCTAGACGTACCAATGTCGGATGAAGAAAAGCAAAAAGCTGCGGACGCTGCTAAAAATGGTTATGGCTGGATGCCAGGTGAGCAATATATCAAAGACCAGGCGGCCATTGTCGATAAAGCTGTTTCTAATGCCGATATCGTGATTACCACTGCACTGTTACCCGGCCGTGATGCACCGCGTTTAATTCGTGCTGAAACGGTGGCCAAAATGAAACCGGGTTCAATCATTCTGGATATGGCGGTTGAATCAGGCGGTAACGTGGAAGGTTCCAAGTGCGGTGAAAATGTCGTGACGGATAATGGCGTGACCATTTTGGGTATTCCGAATATCCCATCTACAGTTGCGACCGAAGCCTCAGCACTGTATGCACGTAATGTCTTTAATTTCCTCGATACCCTTTTTGATGCAGAGAAAAAATTTGCCATCAATCCGGAAGAAGAAATTCAAAAAGCCCTGCTAGTAACTCATGGCGGTCAAGTGCTGCTGAAGCGTGGTTAAGGAGAGTCATCATGGTTGAAACGATTACAATTTTCGTCCTTGCCATTTTCGTAGGTTACTACGTGGTTTGGGGCGTGACACCTGCATTACATACGCCATTGATGGCGGTAACCAACGCCTTGTCATCGATTATTGTGGTGGGTGCGATGTTGCAGACGGTTGGCATTCCGGGTTTGGTTGAAGCCAATGTGCAATTCCAGAGCATCAACGTGGTCAGTATTTTGGGTGCAGTGGCAGTATTTCTGGCAAGTATCAACATTTTTGGTGGCTTCGCCGTAACTGCACGTATGCTTGAAATGTTCAAGCCAAAGCAAAAGAAAAAAGAGGGCTAAAACATGGAATTCATTCGAGACTATGCGGATTGGTTCTACCTGGTGGGTGCCGTTCTTTTTATCTTAACTTTACGTGGTTTGTCTGGTCCTAAAACAGCAATTGCCGGTAACCGTTACGGTATGATTGCAATGGTCATTGCCGTGATCACCACCTTCTTTGTTGCTGATCATCCTGTGGTCTGGATGATTGGCGGCGCAATGGTGTTAGGTGCGATCGTAGGTATTGCCCGTGCACGTACCGTTCCGATGACGCAAATGCCGGAAACCGTTGCATTGATGCACTCATTAGTGGGTTTGGCTGCAGTGCTGATTGCGATTGCTGCGATTCTGCATAACAACCAGTTAACGGCACTATTTGCACAAAATGAAGCGGCATTAACAGCTGCGGGTGTTGAACATGCCCACATGAGCAAAGTTCATCTTTTTGAATTATTTGTGGGTTGTTTCGTTGGTGCGATTACCTTTACCGCTTCAGTATTTGCTTACGGTAAGTTGGCTGCGAAAAAATGGGCGAAAACCATTTCGGGTGGCTGGGTTAAACCGCTACAGGCGATTATTTTCCTGGCGATGCTTGGTTGTGGTTTTGTGTTCTTCTCAACTGGCAATATGCAGGCTTTCTGGGCGATGACAGCTCTGGCACTTGCCTTCGGTTGGGTATGGATTGCACCGGTCGGTGGCGGCGATATGCCAGTGGTGGTATCGCTGTTGAACTCATTCTCTGGCTGGGCTGCGGCAGGTATTGGTTTCACTTTAGAAAACAATATGTTGATTGTTGCGGGTTCACTGGTGGGTTCTTCAGGTGCAATTCTGTCTTACATCATGTGTAAAGCCATGAACCGTTCAATCATCAACGTCTTGTTTGGTGGTGCGATGGGCGGTGCAGCAGTTGCATCAGCAGATAAAGGTGAGCAAGTTCAACGTAACCACCGTTCTGGTTCAGCAGATGACGCAGGCTTCCTGATGTCAAATGCGGATAGCGTGGTGATTGTACCGGGTTATGGTATGGCGCAAGGTCGTGCACAGAATGCGGTAAAAGAATTGTGTGAGATTTTGAAAGAGCAGGGCGTAAAAGTACGTTTTGCGATTCACCCGGTAGCAGGTCGTATGCCAGGTCACATGAACGTATTACTTGCTGAAGCAGACGTGGCGTATGAAGACATTCTGGAAATGGATGAAATCAACTCGGACTTCCCGGCAACTGATGTTGTGTTAGTCATTGGTGCAAACGATGTCGTTAACCCGGCAGCGAAAGATGATCCAAGTTCACCAATTTACGGCATGCCGATTCTGGAAGCGCATAAAGCACGTACTATTATGGTGATCAAGCGTTCTATGGCAACCGGTTATGCGGGTCTGGACAACGACTTGTTCTATAATGAAAAAACCATGATGATTTTCGGCGATGCCAAGAAAGTCGTAGAAGACATGACTAAAGCTATTAACGGCGGCGGTCACTAAATCCACGCTTCAAAAGTCCCTCTTTCATAAAGAGGGATTTAGGGAGATTAAAACCACCTTCTGGTGGTTTTTTAATTCTAGAATATATGACTTTTCAACAATTAAATTGAAGAATAGTGCAGAGCACACTTTTATCAGGCTATGGTTTCTTGTTTTATTTGGTGCTGCCTGATCAAGCGATATTGCAAAAATGCTTTATAAAATGGCAATTAACTGTTTATTTCTAAATAGGTATTGCCGATGAGGGATATTTTTAGAAATTAAGTTGTGTTAAAACTGGCATTTGCCTGTCTTTTTAAATAAAAAGATAAATTTCGATAATCTGGCATTTCTTTTGCATTTTTGTGATTCAGTTTTAGGGGGACTGTTCATGAAAATAATAAAGTATCTAGCATTGCTGTTATGTGTATGTTCACTACCTGCATTTGCAAGTGAAGCTGCGACAAACACAGCGAATATTCAGGAAATACGTTTATCGCTCGACAGTGTCTGGGTGGTGATGGGCGGTATATTGGTGTTCTTTATGCAGGCCGGGTTTGCACTGGTGGAAAGTGGCTCTGTACGTAGTAAAAATACCGTCAATGTACTCATGAAAAATTATATGGATGCTTGTCTGGGGGGATTGGTCTTCTGGTTAGTCGGTTTTGGTTTAATGTTTGGGGTCAACGCTTCAGGTTGGATGGGCACCAGTCATTTTGCGCCCAATGACTTGGATGACTGGCATTGGAATCTGTTGTTCTTTCAAATGATGTTTGCCGCTACTGCAACCACAATTGCCAGTGGTGCCATGGCAGAGCGTATTCACTTTGTTGCTTATATTGTAGGGGCTGCTGTGGTCAGTGGCCTTATTTATCCTGTCTTTGGAAGTTGGGCGTGGGGCAGTATTTTTGAGGGTTCAGGCTGGTTAAAAGCAATGGGTTTTATTGACTTTGCCGGTTCAACCGTGGTGCATTCAATCGGTGGTTGGGTCGCTCTGGCCGGTATTATTGTATTAGGTCCGCGCTTGGGACGTTTCGGGCGTAATGGACAAACTCACCATCTGGCAGGGCATAACCTGCCTTTGGTGGCTTTGGGTGGTTTTATTCTCTGGCTGGCATGGTTTGGTTTTAATGCTGCATCAACCGTGAATGCCAGTGTCAGTATCGGTCGTATTGCTTTAAATACCCATCTGGCGGCCTGTGCTGCTGCAGTGGCTTATATGCTGTATGCCTTAATTCGTGGTAAGGCAATTCTAATGCAGACCACAATTAATGCTTCATTGGGCGGTTTAGTGGGGATTACGGCGGGTTGTGCCACCATGTCGCCTTTATTTGCCGTGATTACTGGACTCATTGCCGGGCTCATTGTCAGCGTCATGCCAAGCGTCATGGAAAAATTAAAACTGGATGATGTGGTGGATGCAGTTACTGTTCATGGTTTTTGTGGGGCGTGGGGAACCGTGGCTGCAGGCCTGTTTTTTGAGGCCGATATGTTTAACTCACAAATTGTGTCTATTCAGATTTTAGGTGTGCTGGCAGCATTTGCCTGGGGATTCGGAATCGCGCTGATTACTTTTAAGCTGCTGGAGAAAATATTGGGTGGTTTACGTGTCAGCACGCAACATGAACAACGTGGTTTGGATTATACCGAACATGCCGAGCTGTCTTATCCTGAATTTCAGCGTGATGTGACTTTTGAAACAGATGATATTACCAAACGCCACTAAACCAAGAAGGGGGGTAGCTATGCCAAATGAATTACTCACTGTGATGCAAAAGAAACAGGCGATTGAACGCGGTTTAAGTCATTATTTGCAAGGAACTGTACTGGAACGGGTATTGAGTTACTGGGAACAGGAGTATGGCGACAAACCTTCATTTGTACTCAATCGTTTTATGAATGACATTTGCAATACTGATGAATTGCGTGTTCATCGCAAAGAAATGTTGAAACAGGTGTTATGTGAGATGTCGGCGGTTGAAAAACAGGTACTACTGGATACCCAGCCGAAAGTGCAAACGGAGGTGCCAATTTCAGCCGATTTTGCCGATGCTTTTTTTGATTTGATTAATGGTGTGCTACAGACAGTAGCCAGAGCTGATCTGAATGATTTTAATGCGGAAGTTAAAAATCACGTCCAAGCCCTGGGCATTGCGATTGAGAAATCTGCAAATCTGAATGATGCTGCTTTTGCAGAATGTTTACCGCTCACCAGTTATGCTCAGGTGATTACTGCATCATATGAATGCTATTGCGAATTTTATGGCCCAAGTAAAGCCGATCAGGTCTATGCACGGGTGAAAATGGACATCAAGAGCAAATATCCGTCCGTGGATTTACATCATTTATTATAATTGGCAGCAATCTTGATTGAATGCATGTTCAGTCTTAAGTTCAGGCTGGGCATCCTAAAAACAGCAGCACTAAAAAAGCGACCTGAAGGTCGCTTTTTTAGTTTATTTAGGCTACTGATTCTGGAGTTGCGCGCCATAAGCTTTCCAGATCGTAAAATTTACGTGCTGTTGGAAGCATGACGTGAACTACAACAAACCCAAGATCGATCAGGATCCATTCGGCATCACGTTCACCTTCAACGCCGAGAGGGCGGAAACCCGCTTTACGTGCTTCTTCAGCAACATTGTCTGCAAGGGCTTTAATGTGACGGGTTGATGTACCGCTGGCAATGACCATGGCATCTGCCACATTGCTGATTGAGCTGACATCAAGTTCTAGAATATCTTTTGCTTTTACATCTAATAGGGCTTCATGTACAACTTTCAAGCAAGCTTGTACATCTTTAGCATGAGCATTCATTGCGTGTTCGAGAGAATTAGAAGCGCTGGGCGATGGTTCTAAATTCATAAAAGGTTTAATTTCCGGACAATATCTCACTGTGTAATATAGCGGTTTTGGGGCTGAATTTCAAATCTGTTCATAATTTAACTTTGTGGATGTTTTGCAAAATATTTATCTTTCCAGGCAAAAGAATGGCTGGAATGCGCTTGTGGCTTGTATTCTGCTGCAGTGAAACCTGTATAGGTACTTTGGTTTAACCACTGAAAAATTTCTGCATAGGGAATTTGTGCAGTATCAGGCTGATGACGTCCCGGACAGTCTGCAAACTGAATGTGTCCAATATCCTGAATATTTTCCTTTAAGCCCTGTAGTACATCTTCACCCATCATCGCCATGTGATAGCAGTCATATTGCATTTTCAGCGCAGGGTGTTGTACTGCTTCCAGCATTTCCTGGGCCTGGGCAATATTCTGCACCAGAAAGCGTGGCATGTCGGTGCCATTAATCATTTCAAACACTGGCTGGATGTTGTGTACAGCAAACATTGAACAGGCCAGTTTCAGATTTTTGGCCAGTGTATTTAAGCAGGGCAATAAGTCTGAATCGAGCGGCTGCTTGCCAGCCAAGATATTCACACTGGGTACATTGAGCGCAGTGGCGTATTGAATTGCCTGTTCCAGGGCACGATAAAACTCAATTTCTTGACCCGGTACGCCAGTCAGACCATTTCCGCCTTGCATCAGGTCACCTGCAGGGACATTAATCAGACACAGGCTCAGATCATGCAGGGTCAGTTGGGTCTGAATCTGTTCGATGCTGAGTTCATAGGGAAACTGGATTTCTACATGCTGAAAACCATGAGCCTGCGCCAGAGCAAAGCGCTCAATCAGAGGCACTTCAGTAAAAATCATGGATAAATTGACCGCCAGCTTAATCATGCCTTTACTCCTTGCTCGTTAAAGGAAATGGCCTGCTCAATGTTCAACCAGTTGAATGACAGTTGCCAGATCTGCTTCAGCATAGCCTTTATCTTGATGGGTTTTCAATTGCGAAAGCGCCTGTTTTGCCACAGGAATATCTAAATTGAACTGCTTGGCCAGCTGCACGGCATTATTTAAGTCTTTGGACAGGGTTTGCACTTTCCATTGCACCGGCTCAAAAGTATGCGTCGCCATACGCGGAGCTAAAATCTGGAAAGGTTTCGAGTCAGCAAAACCACCGGCAAGAGCAGGAGCAAGCAAGGTGGTATCTACACCGGCTTGTCCAGCTAAGGCCACTGCTTCGGCAATCAAGGTGCTGTTGGCGGCCACAATAAGTTGGTTGCAAATTTTGGTCGCTTGTCCGGTACCTGTTTCGCCCATACGCGTCACGCGTTGTGAAAGCACATTATAAATCAGCGATAAATTTTGAATGGTGTTGATATCGCCACCGGCGAAAATCACTAAGGTGCCCTGTTCGGCACCTGCCGTGCCACCCGAAACAGGCGAGTCAATCCATTGCACTTGTTGGTTTTGTGCCTGCTGTGCCAGCGCTTTGGTTTTATCCACAGATAAACTGGAAAAATCCACAATCACTTGACCAGCAGTGAGTTGATTCTGGATTTGATCAAATACTGCCTGTACGGCAGCATCATCGGCCAGACAGGTCAGAATCACCGGATATTGCCCAATCTCTTGCAAGTCTAGGCCAGTAGCACCCATATCAATCAGCACGTCACAGGCGGATGCCGTTCTGTTCCATACAGCCACTTCAAAACCGGCTTGAATCAGCCGGGTCGCCATGCGGCTGCCCATCAGACCCATGCCTAAGAATGCAATTTTTGTATTACGGTCAAAACCCATGTGTTTTTCTCTGGACAATGCTGTTATTTCACTATTTTACTTATATTGGCGCGGTAAAAACTGAACTTCCGGGTTCTTGTCTTTTTTACGCGCCAATTTACTGTTTTTGCCTAACAGTAATTTTAATTGCCAGATTTTCTCCAGACGTAACGATTTCTTCGGTTCATGTTCCATGGCATCCAGTACATGTTTGGCAGCAGCAAGTGCATCGGGTGAACGTTGCAACATTTCCTCTGCAATCGCTTGGGCTTTGCTGATGGGTGATTCATCCAGATGCGTCACCAGACCAATCCCTTTGGCATAATTGGCATCAAAAATACGTCCTGTTAAGGTCAGTTCTTTGGCCAGATCAAGACCGATAATGCCTTTAAGGGAACGGGTGAGTCCCATGTCCGGCACCAATCCCCAGCGACTTTCCATAATCGACATTTTGGTGTCCGGATGGGCAATACGAATATCCGCAGCCAAAGCCAGTTGCATACCGGCACCCAGACAATAGCCTTCAATCGCAGCAATAACAGGAACAGGCAGTTCCTGCCAGATCAGAAATGCTTTCTGAAACAGGCTTTGTCCCGGTTTTAGCAGTTCCCAAGCGGCGTAAGCGGTATTTTTCGGCGCGTTTAAATCGGCCAGATCAATGCCGGCACTAAATACATGTGCTTCACCGGTTAAAATGACACAGCGGATGGAGCGGTCTTTTTTAATTTGTTTGGCAGCATTGACCAGTTCGCGTAATAAAGCAAAGCTCATGGCATTACGCTTTTCTGGACGGTTTAAGCAAACGGTTGCGATGCCATTATTTTTTTCTATGCGAAGTAACGCCATTGTAGAGACCTGTATTTTTCTATTGTTTTGAGCATAACATGGGTATTTCTCTGATACATGCCGCGATACATGACAGCACAGTCACATCTAAAGATAGACGTGACTTTCAACATTCAGATAACTCCTGATCAGATCCCTGGTCTGTTTAAAATTTGCTGGGAGGCCTGTTCAACCTGCTGAATGACCGACTGTAATTCATCAAAGCATTTCAGGGTTTCCTGAATAAAGGCTTCATCCGCCTTGCGGCGTTCTTTACGTAAAGCAGAAACAAACTGTTCGAATCCACCGGTGACTTCCTGAAGGCGAGGAACACCCACATAACGGGTTGCCCCATATAAGCGGTGCAGCACATGTTCCAGTTGCGGGAAATCTTCCATTTCAATCAACTGTTGCATTTCATCCAGTTCTGTCGGGAAACTGTCGATGAGCATTTTCAGTAAATCGATGGCCAGATCTTCTTTATTGGCTGCCAGTTGCAGGCTTTGTTGCCAATCCAGAATATTGGGATCCAGCGCTTCAATCAGAATAGACTTCTCTATACTTTTAGCCTTTTTAAAGCTTTCCGAAGTCCAGTGGGTCAGAATCTGAATAATCTGTTCCATCTGAATCGGTTTGGTCACGTAATCATCCATACCGACCTGCAACAGTTTTTGTTTTTCATCAGCAAGGGCATGTGCGGTCAGGGCAATAATCGGCAGACGTTTATGATTTTCCAAGGTCGACTCTAGCGAGCGAATGGCACGGGTGGTATCAATCCCGGACATCACCGGCATTTGGATATCCATAAACACCACATCAAATGCAGGTAATTCCTGTTCAATGCGCTGCTGAATAATTTCAATGGCTTCCTGGCCGCTTAAGGCTTTGGTGGTGGTGACATTTAATTCTGCAAGTAGTGCTTCCAGAACAATCAGGTTCGGTAAATGGTCATCCACAGCCAGGACATGCAGACCTTGTCCATTAAATTCTTCATGTACATCCTGTTCGAAAACAGGCTGATTGCTGAGCAGTTGAATCAAGGCACTACGACTGAGTGGTTGATATAGTGGACGGGCCCTGTATTCATTCAGCATGCTTGGATCGAGTGCCATCTGATAGCCATACACGGCAATATTGCCATGGTAGCGTTGACGGATTTCTTTCAGCAGGGCTTCGCCATCGCCGCTATGGTCGACAATCAGCCAGGTATTTTCATCGTTATTTGAGAATTTATTCAGCTGGCTGAACAGGTCCAGAATCGAGCCGGTTTCGACATGATGCACCCCATAATTTTCCAGATAATGGCGCAGAATGTTGGCTGTTGCAGGATGGGCCAAATAGGAAACCACCTGCATCTGTTCAAAGTGCGGATGCACAATTTCAATCTCTTCATCCACCACAAACATGGCGGTAAACCAGAAGGTTGAGCCTTTTTCAGTCGGCGCGCGTTCCTGGTTGTCTTCAAAGCCAATTTGCCCCTGCATCAAATGTACCAGCTGTTTGGAAATGGCCAGACCAAGTCCTGTGCCGCCAAATTGACGGGTCACTGAAGCATCGCCTTGCGAGAAGGATTCAAACAGTTTTTTCCGGTCCGTACCGCTCAGACCAATGCCGCTGTCCTGCACGCTAAAGTGTAATAAACATTGCCCGATATCATCATGTTCCATGCGGGCACGGACAATAATTTCGCCATCGGGAGTGAACTTGATGGCATTGGAGATCAGGTTGGTCAGAATCTGCTTGAAGCGTAAGGCATCGCCAATCACTTGCGTAGGCACATTATCGGCATAATAAAAGGCCATATCGATATGCTTCTGTGCTGCCAATGGCGAGAGCATATCCATCACGTCAAAAATGGCTTCTTCCAGATCAAAGGGGGCTGTTTCCAGTTCCAGTTTGCCGGCATCAATCTTGGAGAAATCCAGTACATCATTAATCAGTGCCAGCAGATGGGCAGATGATTTACGAATGGTTTGCAGATACAGGTTCTGCTCGTTGCTCAGGTTGCCTTGGCGTAGCAATAAATGAATAAAACCATCAATACTGTTCAAGGGAGTACGCAGTTCATGACTGATATTGGCCAGAAATACCGACTTGGACTGGTTGGCTGAAATGGCCTGGTCACGCGCCTGACGGTAAGTAATGTTTTGCACTTCCAGGGTATCCAGGGTGCGACGCAAATCATCTTCAGTCTGTTCGGTATGTTCTTTGAGTTCCAGAAAGCTGAAGTGCAGCCGCTTGACCACATTGGCAATATCACGCTGCAACAAGCGCAATTCACCGGTACTGTTAATCACCATGTGCTGATCAAGGGTGTCGGCATTCAGGCGCTGTAACTGCATCCGGATTTCGTACATCGGCGCAATCCAGCGCCGTGAATAGAAATTCAGGCACAGTAACAGTAGCAATAAAGTCAGCAGGCCGGTGGCAATCAGTACAATCATGACCCGGTAATGGGCAATTTCCAGGGGCTGGTTATCCAGCTCAATCACCAGTGTGGCCGGGTTATCGGTATGTTCATTAATTTTTAAGGCATAGATATGATTGTGATTATGCAGGATAGGCCCGACAAAATCGGCTTTAGCGTCAATCTTGGGCCAAGCTTCCTGATCCTGAAAACCAATACTTAAACGGTTTCTGCCTTGGGGATCGATAATTGCGGCACGAATGAGATGTTTTTCATCCAGCATCACTTGCAGGGTATTACGAGCCTGATCATATTGCCAGGGATAGCGGTTGAGTAGATCGAATGCAGCTTCGGCGGTCAGCTGATAGCGGGTCACAATCGCAATGGCCATCTGACGTTGCTGCGCCCGTGAGGCATTGGATGTTTCGGATAAAACCAGCAATGCCCCCACACATGCCAAAACCATAATGGGGACAAAAATCATGGCGATGAGTTGTCCATAAGCATGATTTAAGTGTAGACGCTTAAATAACTTTTTATTGATATTTGACATGGTTAAAGCAGTTGATTCCCTATGTTTTGCATATTAGCACGCTTTATTTAAAACTGGCTGTGCTTTAATCACTTTCAATAAAAAGCCTGCTAAATGGGTGCAGGAGGAAGCATTTTTTCATACAATAGGCGCACCTCGATATAGGTGCAAATAATGAGTAATACTACCCCTGATTTCCAAGCTGACGAATTTTTACTGGACCACTATGTAGGAAAAACTCCTCTGGTGCGTTTACAACGTTTGGCAAGTCATACTCAAGCAACAGTATTGGCTAAACTTGAAGGAAACAATCCTGCAGGTTCGGTAAAAGATCGCCCAGCGTATAATATGATTATGCAAGCTGAAAAACGTGGTCAAATCAAGCCAGGCGATACATTGATTGAAGCGACCAGTGGAAATACGGGAATTGCCTTGGCCATGGTGGCTGCCATGCGTGGCTATAAAATGAAACTCATTATGCCTGCAGGTTCAAGTCAGGAACGCAAAGATGCGATGCGTGCTTATGGCGCCGAGCTGATCGAGTCTGAGAATATGGAACAGGCGCGTGATATGGCACTGCAAATGCAAAAAGAGGGGAAAGGACTGGTGTTGAACCAGTTTGGCAACCCGGACAATGTGGATGCCCATTACCGGACGACTGGTCCGGAAATTTGGCAACAAACCGGCGGTAAAATTACCCATTTCGTCAGTTCCATGGGAACCACAGGTACGATTATGGGGATTTCAAAATACTTAAAAGAACAGAATCCGGATATTCAGATTGTCGGTTTGCAACCTTCGGAAGGTTCCAATATTGCCGGTATCCGTCGCTGGCCACAAGAATATCTGCCTACCATTTTTGATCCGAAACGTGTTGACCGCATTATCGATATTCCGCAAATTGAAGCGGAAAAAACTGCACGTCAACTGGCGCGCAAAGAAGGCATCAGTGCCGGAACATCATCAGGCGGTGCCGTGTGGGCTTCCATTAAACTGGCGGAAGAAAATCCGGGCGCTGTAATTGTCTGCATCGTTTGTGACCGTGGTGACCGCTACCTGTCTACAGGTTTATTCTCTGTAGTCGACCCTGAATAATTAAAAACTGTGAGATGAAATGCGCTTACCTGTCTTGATTTTTGATATCGAAACCCTGACCGATTTAAAGTCAGGTGCGCATTTATATCATCTGGATTTGCCCGAAGCGGATCTTGAGCAGGCGTTAATGAAATTGCGCCGGCAGGAATCAGGTACGGATTTCCAGCGTTTGCCGCTGCATGAAATTGTCTGTATTTCCGGACTGTGGATTGATGAAAATGGGGCGATGAAACTGTTTTCATTTAGCCGTGAGCAATACGGCGAAGCAGAGATTTTAAAAAAATTCCTGTCCATTTTTGACAAGCGCCATCCGACCCTGGTGAGCTGGAATGGTTCACAATTTGATTTGCCGGTGATCCTGTTCCGTGCCATGTATCACGGTCTGTCGGCACCGAGTTTGTTTGATCAGGGCGAAATTGACCAGCAAAAGCGTTATAATAATTACCAGAACCGTTACCATCAGCGCCATGTCGATTTGATGGATGTCATGGCCATGTTCAATGGCCGTCATTTCCAGAAACTGGATGATGTGGCCCACTTACTTGGTTTCCCGGGCAAGCGCGGTGATGGTGCTTACCATGTTCCAGAATATGTCCGTGAGCAGCAGTGGTTAAAATTGACCAGCTACTGTGAAGGTGATGTGCTGAATACCTGGCTGATCTACTTGCGCTGGTTATTGCTCAAGGGGCAGTTACTTAGTGACGATCACCGTTATTGGGTTCAAAGCACTATCCAGTATTTACAGCATCAACCGCAACATGCAGATTTTCTTCAGGTATGGCGTGAAACTTCACAACATACCGAATTTACCGCCACAGATTTTATCTCTCCCACACCCTAGGTATTCATGAAACATAGAACCAAGCCACGTCCAGCTCAGCATCCGATTTACACGTTTCAGGTTGAGTCTCTTTCACATGAAGGACGGGGAATCGCGCACTATGGATCGCATCCCGATCATCCGAGTGACAAGTGCGGTAAAAAAGTTTTTATTGCCTATGCCTTGCCGGGGGAGACGGTTAGAGCGCAAATTACCCATGTGGTGAAACGTTTAGAAGAAGCCGATTGTGTGGAGGTTCTGAGTGAGCCTTCGCATTTGCGTGTTCAGCCGCAATGCCCGCATTTTGGTGTCTGTGGTGGTTGTAATATGCAGCACATCCAAGAAGATGAGCAGATCCGGCTCAAACAGGAAGTCTTGAAGTCACATCTGGAACATTTTGCCGGCATCCAACCCGAGCAATGGCTCACGCCGTTACGCTCTCAACGTGAAGACTACCGTCGTAAAGCACGTATCGGCGTACGTTATATTCCGGCTAAAGATCAGCTGGTGGTGGGTTTTCGTGAACGTCAGAGCAATAAACTGACGCCGATTGAGCATTGTATGGTGTTAGATCGTGAGTTCGGTTCTATTCAGGTTTTGAGAGAGTTACTCGAAAGTCTAAAGGGCAAAGCAGCGATTGGTCATGTAGAATTGGCCATGGGTGATGAGGATATTGCACTGCTGGTTCGCCATACTGAAAAATTGTCATCCGATGATGTCAACCGATTAAAACAGTTTGCGTTAAACAGACAGTGGCAACTGTATTTACAGCCTGCTGGTGGCGACAGTTTGCATCGTGTCGATGATCCGACAGCTGACATGCGTTTGCATTATGCTTTAGATGAATTTGAGGTGAAATTTGGCTTTAATCCGCTTGATTTTACTCAGGTCAACTCCACCATTAATCCTCAGATGGTGAAGCTGGCATGTGATTTGCTTCAATTGCAGCAAGGTGAACGCGTACTTGACCTGTTTTGTGGTTTAGGAAACTTTTCCTTACCCTTAGCTCGTTGTGTCGGTGAAACTGGAAAAGTGGTTGCTGTGGAGGGAAGTGAAGAAATGGTTCGACGCGGTGCAGAAAATGCCAAGAAAAATGGTATGCATCACGTAAAATTTTATTCACAAGATTTAACAAAAGATTTTTCGCATCATTCTTGGGCAAATCAGGGATTTGATGCATTATTGATTGATCCTCCACGCTCAGGGGCGGAGGAAATAATGTATTATGTGCCCAAATTTGGTGCGAAAAGAATCGTTTATGTATCATGTAATCCTGCCACATTGGCGCGAGACGCGGGTGTGCTGGTGAAACATGGTTATCGATTAAGAAAGGCTGGGGTAATGGATATGTTTACCCATACGGGACATGTTGAATCTATTGCCTTATTCGAAAAATACAACGAAATAAACGATTTATAATATGAAGTGTAAAAAAGTAGGAGTAGGGTATGGTCACAGTACGTGAGCAGCTTCCTGGACGTCTCAATGAGTTGTCGGAGGAAGCGACTGTAGAACATGCCGAACAAGCTCGACAAGATTTGGCTGAATGGTTAAATCGGGTTCGTGGCATATTAGATGATACGGCGCTAAAACAACTCGAAGATGTAGCGCATTTAACTTTGCAGAAAGAACTGCAAAGTACGGTCAACCATCGTTCCAATACCTTTTATACCGGCATTGAAATGGCCGATATTCTGGCGCATCTGCATGTTGATGAAGCGACCTTGTCTGCTGCAATGCTGTATCGTAGCGTTCGTGAAGGCGTGATGACGCTGGAAGAAGTACAGCAACATTTTGGTGAGCAAGTCTATAGTCTGGTGCAAGGGACACTCGCGATGGGTAAGCTGTCCGAGCTGATTGAAAAGAACAAGCGTCTGGAAGATCATTTTAATAACAACCAGCGCGAACATTTAAGCGGCATTTATAAAATGCTGATTGCCGTGACCGAAGATGTTCGTGTGGTGCTGATCAAGCTGGCCGAACGTACCTATGCCTTGCGTGAACTGACTCAAGCTTCTCGGGAACGTCAGGAGCGGGTTGCGCGTGAAATTCTGACTATTTACTCACCTTTGGCACACCGTCTGGGAATTGCCCAGCTTAAATGGGAGCTGGAAGATCTTGCTTTCCGTTATCTGGCCCCGGAGCGCTATAAAGAAATTGCCTCATTGCTGAATGAGAAGCGCCTGGAGCGTGAGCAGTACATCCAGTTTGTGATTGATAAACTGAAAACTGAACTGGCCAGCCATGGCATTGAAGCCGAGATTAGCGGTCGGGTGAAGCACATTTATTCGATTTATCGAAAAATGAAAAGCAAGAACTTAAGCTTTGACCAGCTCTATGATATTCGTGCAGTGCGGGTTTTGGTTAAAACCGTACCCGAGTGTTATCATTCCTTGGGTATTGTGCATCAAATCTGGCGTCATATTCCGCATCAGTTTGATGATTACATTACCAACCCGAAGGCCAATGGCTACCGTTCATTGCATACTGCCGTGATTGCAGAGAACAAGTCGCTTGAAGTGCAAATCCGAACCAAGGATATGCATGAAGAAGCCGAGCTTGGGGTATGTTCGCACTTCAACTATAAAGAAGGTGCTAAAAATACCGATCATTCCTTCAATCATCGTTTACATTCTTTACGTGCTGTACTGGAACATTATCAGGAACGTAATGATGCCAGCGCGCATAAAGTAGAAGATGAACCAGAGAATTTTGAACAGATTCAAGATTTTGAAGGCTTTGAAAAAATTTATGTGTTTAGCCGTGATGGGGATATCAAAGAGTTACCACGTGGTTCGACTGTTTTAGATTTTGCCTATCACGTGCATACCGAAGTGGGTAACAAATGTTATGCAGCACGCGTTAACCAGCGCTATGTGCCGCTGACCTATACTCTGAAAACCGGTGAGCAGGTTGAAATCTTAACCAAGAAAGATCGCGAGCCGAACCGGGACTGGTTGGTAAATTCACTGGGCTACATTAAAACTGCCCGGGCACGGGATAAGTTACGTCACTGGTTTAGACAGCAAGACCGCAGTAAAAATCTGGAAGTAGGCCGTGAAATTCTCAATAAAGAGCTTTCACGTCTGGCGATTCACCCGAAAAGTATTGATTTAAGTGACTATTGCAATCATTTCAACGTCAAGTTGGGTGAAGACATTCTGATTGGATTGGTGAATGGTGATATCAGCCTGCATTCCTTGATCAATCAGGTCAATCGTCATATGCATATCGGTCAGGATGAGCCTGAACTGGTGCTCAAACCGACCTTGAATCCGCGTGCCAGTCATACCTTGTCGGCACACGGCATTTTAATTGATGGTTTGGACAATGTGGAACTGCATATTGCCCAATGTTGTCAGCCGGTGCATGGCGAATCGATTGGCGGTTATATTACCCTGAATCGTGGCGTCAGTATTCACAAGGTGGCCTGTCCGGATTATGTACGCATGATTTCTCAGGAACCTGAACGTGCTGTCGAAGCCGATTGGGAAATGCAGCCGACCCGTGGCCAAAGTGTACAGATTGTGGTGGAAGCCTATGACCGTCGCGGTCTGCTCAAAGACCTGACTCAAGTGATTTTCTCGGATCAGATTAATATTCGTCAGGTAAATACCATTTCTGAAGCGGACGGTATTGCCAACATGAAACTGTTGATTGAGGTTAAAGGTTTGGCCCAGTTATCACGTCTTTTGGCGCGTTTGGAACAACAGCCGGGCATTATCAGTGCGCGCCGTTTGGTGCAAGGCAATTAATTTAACATTGCACTGATGCAATAAAAACCAGCAACAGGTGTTGCTGGTTTTTTTATGTTTGATCAATTTTTTAAGGGTTTTTAAATAAAATAAACAATGAAATCAAAAATATAAATTTAAATAATTGATATTGTACAAGATACATTTTGTGTAATTTTTATTACAAATGCTATAATCCCGCCAATTAAAATAGCCTCGAGCTAAAATATTTTTGGGTATGGAAAATTAGGGCAATGCTTCAAATCAATGTGTCACAACTGTGCATAAGTCGTGCCGATGAAACCGTTGCAGCCTTAGAACAAATTCCAGCCATGCAGCGCAGACGTTTGTCAGGGATTGCCAAACTCGCTTTAAGCAGTGCCATTCAATCGCTGAATGCTGAACGGGCAGATTATATCGTTTGGGCTTCGCAATATGGCGATGAACATAAAACTTTAAACATTCTGGCCGATGTGCTGCAAGATCAGACGCCATCACCCACCCAGTTTTCCACGTCGGTGCATAATGCGATTGCCGGGTTGTATTCGATTTTGTGTCAGGATGAGACCCCGTCGACCAGTCTGGCGGCTTCGTGGAGTGAAGCGCTGATTGAAGCCTATGCCTGGTTAAAAACCACAATGCAACCCAATCCACGCGTTCTGGTGGTGTATTATGACGAGGCATTACCGGCACTTTATCAGGAAGCTGAGCCTTTTACAGCCTTTGCCATGTCGGCAATTGTTGGTCTTGACGCACCTAACCTGCAACTGGATATGCAAGCGCTAGGCAATCATTGCCATAAATATAAAGACGCACTCAATTTTCATGATTTCTGGCAGCAATCTGCACAGAATCAAGTTCCCCTGCATACTCAGGCGTGGCAAACATGTTAAAACCAGATCAACTTAAACAAAAAGCCAACTACCTGTGGCGTGTGGGCGCAACCGGGTTTAGTTTTGCCAGTTTTGGTATTGGCGGTGTGGCCATTGGCGGACTGGTTGCCCCTTTGGTAAATTTATCGACCCGCAATCCAGACTTGCGTCAGCAGCGTGCACAAAAGGTGATTAAGCATAGTTTCAAGGGCTTTACCGAAATGATGGTCAAGCTGGGAATTATGACCTATGACATCGAAGGTCTGGAAAAATTACAGCACAGTCAGCAGGAACTGGTGATTGCCAATCATCCGACACTGGTGGATGTGGTGGTGCTGATCGGGCTGATGGAACAGGCCAACTGTGTGGTCAAGCAAGCACTATGGTCGAATCCCTTTACCAAAGGTCCAGTACAGAGTGCCGGTTATATTTTAAATGCCGGTTCTGAGCAATTTATTCATGACTGTGTGGAAAAGCTCCGGCAGGATCAGGCGGCATCGCTGCTGATTTTTCCGGAAGGAACACGGACCGCCAAAGGGGAATTGCTGAATGAGTTTCAGCGTGGGGCGGCCAATATTGCCATTCGCGCCAATGTGCCGATTCGTCCGGTGCTGATTAGCTGTACCCCTTCAACCTTAACCAAGAATGAAAAGTGGTATCACATTCCTTCACAGCCCTTTCATATTCAGGTGAAGGTACTGGATGCCATTCAAGTCGATGATCTTTTGGACGATGCCAGCGTAAATCCCAAAAATGTGCGTCAGCTCAATCATCAATTACACCAATTTTTTAACCAAGAGTTATCTAAAAAATGAGCAATCTTGCTGATGAGTTAAAGCAAATGATTATTGATGTTCTAGCCCTTGAGGACATCAGCATAGAAGATATTGACACCGATGCCCCTTTATTTGGCGATGGTTTGGGTCTGGATTCTATTGATGCCCTGGAACTTGGCCTGGCTTTGAAAAAGCGTTACAACATTCATTTGAATGCTGAATCGGCAGAAACCAAACAACATTTTAAATCAATTCAAAGTCTGGTTGCTTTGGTTGAAGCACAGCAACAGGTATAAGAGGTAGTCATGCTAACTCAGGAACAAGTACTGGAAAAACTTAGAGAATGGATGGAAGATCTGTTTGAAATTAGCCCTGAAGATGTGCAGCTGGATGCAAATTTAGCCACCGATCTGGATGTCGACAGTATTGATGCGATTGATCTGGTGGTCAAAATCAAGGAACTGACCGGCAAGCAGGTCAATCCTGAAGACTTTAAAAATGTCCGTACGGTGCAGGATGTGGTAACCGTAATTCAGAACATGTCTGCTGCATGAAATGGCTCTTGAAAGGGATAGTGGCAATTGGCTTGCTTCTTTATCCCTTTTTAGTGGGTTATAGCCTGGCCCATGGACAATATGTCTGGGTCAGCAGCCTGCTGATTGTTTTGGGACTCTTGCGCCTGTTCAGTAAGGGCAATGCCTTGCTGTGGCCTTTAACCGGCTTTGCCATTTTGTGTGGTAGCTTGAGCCTGATTTTAAAAGATCATGCTTGGCTGAAACTGTATCCGGTGTTGATGAGTGTCGGGGCATGTATGATTTTTGCCTCGACCTTAATCCGTCCACCGTCCATGATTGAGCGTTTTGCCCGGTTGGCTGAACCAGATTTACCCGAAGCAGGTGTGATCTGGACCCGTAAAGTCACCATGGTGTGGTGCGGTTTTTTTGTATTGAATGCCTTGATTGCCTTGGCGACAGTCTTGTTTGCTTCCATGCAGACTTGGGTGCTATATAACGGCTTTATTTCCTATGTGTTGATGGGGCTACTATTACTGGGCGAATTTATCTTGCGTAAGCGGCAACAGCGCTTAAATCAAATTCAGGAATAAAAATAGAATATTATGTTGTGTCATTTTCAAAGTCATCTTCATTCACAGAAAGCACTGTGCATTCAGCCTGATTTAAGCCCAATCCGCTTTCAGGATTTTTGGCAGGATGTGATACAACAAAGCCAGGCCATTGAGTCACTTGTACAGGACAGCTGGGCACTTTGGGAACCTGACAGTTACCAGTTTTTAGTACTGCTGTTTGCGGCACTGCTGGCCAAAAAACAGGTATTACTACCTCCGCACCGTGTCAGTGACTTAGAAAAAGAACTGGCTGAACAGAACATTTATTTTTTACAGCGTCAGCCTGTAGCAGCTTCCCACAACCAGCCGATTCAACTCAATCTGGATGATGCCTTTTTAAATCAGGCGCAAATCTATTTTTATACTTCTGGTTCTACCGGGCAGCCGAAGAAAATTCCGCGCAGCTTGCGTCAGTTGCTGAATGAAGTGCAGGGACTGGATGCCAGTTTTCAGTTGCCTGAACAGGCGATTGCCATTGCCACAGTGAGCCATCAGCATATTTATGGTCTACTGTTTAAGTTGCTCTGGCCACTGGCAAGCGGTCGCTGTTTTTATCAGGCACAGTTGGCCTTTCCGGAAGATGTGGCCGACATCCAGAAAAAACTAAGCACTTTCAAGATTGATAATTATGTGATTTCCAGTCCGGCCCTGTTAAAGCGCTGGACCCGTGATGTCTTGTTGCAAGATTGCTTGACCGTTTATTCATCCGGTGGAAAACTGGAATCTGGAGTGCGTCCTTATTTAAACAGACCGATTACCGAAGTGTTTGGCAGTTCGGAAACAGGGGGGATCGCGCATCGCCAGCAAGATGATGCCTTATGGATGCCTTTTGCCAATGTGGATATTCAGGCCAGTGAGCAGCAGGAACTACAAGTTAGAACCAATCATGCCTTTAGTGCAGACTGGATTTTCACTGGCGATCAGGTCGAGGTCATTGAGCCGGGCAATTTGAAAAGTCCATTTCATGTGTTGGGTCGTTTGGACCGGATTGTCAAACTGGAAGAAAAACGTTTAAGTCTGGATGCCATCGAGCAGAAAATTATCGAGCTGGATGACATCGTACAGTGTCATGTCCTGATTCTTGAACGGGAACATCGTCAGATTTTAGCCTGTGTTGCGGTATTGTCAGAGCAGGCCAGACAGCAACTGCAAAATGGCAGCAAAGCGCAGTATATTGCGGCCTTAAAAGCACAGTTAAAATCCAAGCTGGAAGGCATTGCCATTCCCAGACAGTGGCGTTTTTTGACCCAATTACCGCAAAATGCCCAATCCAAGCTGAATAAACACTACATGAAATCCTTATTTCAACTGATGTTGTTGCCTATAGTACTGGAACAGCACCATGAGTCAGAGCAGGCGCTCTATCGTTTGGAGTTTTCACCTGAGCTGGAATGTTTTAAAGGACATTTCCCCGGCAAACCTATTTTCCCGGGAGTAGGACAAATCGGTTTCATCCAGCATTTTGCCCGTCAGAGCTGGGCAGAGCTGGAATGGTGTAACGGTTTTGAGCAATTAAAATTTCAGGACCTGATTCAACCGTATATGGTGTTGCAACTGAAATTGACCAGAAAATTGCACAAAGTCAGTTTTGAGCTTTGCCATGCAGAGCAGACTTTGGCTTCTGGTCGATTGCTGTTTCATATACCTACCGAACCGGTTTAAAAAGGACGATTTATGCAGCATTGTTTTGTTATTCCGGTATATAACCATCCTCATTATATTGAAGCTTTGGTCGCCCATCTGGACCAGTTTCAAATGCCGATCATTCTGGTCAATGATGGTAGTGATGCCGCATGTACCCAGCTTTTACATGATCTTGCGCTGAAACATCCCCGGGTGGATCTGGTTGAACACACGCATAATCAGGGCAAAGGACAGGCTGTCATTACCGGATTGCGCCATGCGTATGCTTTAGGTTTCAGTCATGCCTTGCAGCTCGATGCTGATGGTCAGCATGACTGGCAGGATGTGGAAAAATTCCTGCAAATTTCCCAGCAACACCCGGAAGCGATGGTTATCGGTCAGCCGGTTTTTGATGCATCAGTGCCGAAAAAACGCCTTTATGGCCGTTATGCCACGCATATTTGGGTCTGGATTAACAGCCTGTCCTTGGAGATCAAGGACAGCATGTGCGGTTTCCGGGTCTATCCCTTAGCACCTACCATTCAGGTGCTGGATTCGGCAAAGTTTCAGCCGCGTATGGGCTTTGATAGCGAGATTCTGGTGCGCTTAAAGTGGGCCAATGTATCTTTTATCAATGTACCGACCAAAGTCATTTATCCGGAAGATGGCATTTCCCATTTCAACGCCTGGCGTGACAACTGGGGAATGAGTCAGACCCATGCCAAATTGCTGGGTGGGATGCTCATTCGTTTGCCGCAATTATTGCGACAAAAAATGCAAGGTTGATACTGTGGCTGATCTGAACCCGACCCAATGGAATGACATCAAAGAACGTGGCGGTATGTTACCGTTGACTTTGATGTTGGCTTTCTATCGCGTAGGCGGGCGATGGCTGTGTCGCATATTGCTGTATTTTATTATTTTGTGGTACTGGCTGTTTGCGATCGCAGCACGTCAGGCTTCAATGCAATATTTGACCCGATTGCACCATTTTGCAGGTAAAAACTCTCCATTTCCGCATACGCCGAGTCTGACACATAGCTATCAGCATTTTATGCAGTTTGGCGAATGTATTCTGGATAAAATTGAAGGCTGGCTGGGCAATATTCCCGAGCAGCAATTACAGTTGCATGGTCATGAGCATTTTCGTGCCCGCTATCAAAAGGGGGCTGTCATTGTGGTGTCGCATTTTGGCAATATCGAGTTGCTGCGGGCGATCAAGTCGGAATATCCACAAAAAATTAATGTGCTGGTCTATCAAAAACATGCCACCAAATTTAACCAGTTCCTGAAAAAACTCAATCATCATGCCGATGTCAATTTGATCTCGGTGGATGAACTCGGTATTGAAACTGCCCTGATTTTGCAGGAAAAACTCGATCAGGGTGAATGGGTGATTGTGGCAGCAGACCGCGTACCGGTGCAGTCAGACCGGGTTCAAGCCGTTTCATTTTTAGCTGAACAGGCGAACTGGCCGCAAGGGGCCTGGATTTTGGCCAGTTTGCTGAAAGTGCCAGTGCTGGCCGTGTTCTGTTATCGGGTCGGTACTCATTTTGAAGTACATATCCATTCGATTGCTGAACAACTGAATTTTCCGCGTAACAACCGTCTGCAAGCCATGCAAACGACCATCCGTGAATATGTATCACTCCTTGAGCAGCACTGTATTCGTGCGCCGTATCAATGGTTTAATTTTTATAATTTTTGGAACAAAGATTAATGCAAGTTTTAGTTATTGGGGAAAGTCCACTTTCAATTGAAGATGTGGTGGCAGTCGCACGTCAGGAAAAACGCGTGGCTTTACCGGACTCAAATGAATGGCGCAATTTGATTCAGCGCGGTGCTGATTTTCTGGATCAACTGTTGCAGGATGAAGGCGTGATTTATGGCGTGACCACCGGTTATGGCGATTCCTGTCTGGTGGAAATTCCTGCGCATCAGGTCAATGAACTGCCTTTGCATTTATCGCGTTTCCATGGCTGTGGTCTGGGACAAAATCTGGATTTAATCACCGCACGTGCGGTGGTGGTGACACGCCTGTGCTCGCTGGCACGTGGCTATTCCGGGGTTTCGCATGCGCTGCTGGAACGTCTGGTCTGGATGTTAAATGAAAACGTGATTCCAGTGATTCCCTCTGAAGGTTCGGTGGGGGCCAGTGGCGATTTAACCCCATTATCCTATATTGCCGGCGCATTGGTCGGTGAGCGCGATGTGTATGATCAGGGACAGATTGTTCCGGTCAGTCAGGTTTATGCAGAAAAAGGCCTAGAACCCCTAGTGATGCGTCCCAAAGAAGGCTTGGCACTGATGAACGGTACGGCGGTGATGACCGCGATTGCCTGCCTGAACTATAAAAAAGCTGAACAGATCAGCTTGGCCAGTACCTGTATTACCGCGCTGAATGTCTTGGCTTTGGAAGGTAATCCGAGCCATTTTGATGAAGTGCTGTTTGCGCAAAAACCGCATCCGGGCCAGCAAAATATTGCCGCACAGCTGCGTGACTGGCTGAACAGTGAAGTACAGACTGAACATCAAAGTTCACGTCTGCAGGACCGTTATTCGCTACGCTGCGCACCGCATATTATTGGCGTATTTGAAGATTCTAAAGTATGGCTGCGCCAGTTTATTGAAAATGAACTGAATTCCAGTAATGACAATCCGCTGATTGATCCGGTGAACTTGCGTGTGTTGCACGGCGGGCATTTCTATGGCGGTCACATTGCCCAGGCCATGGACAGCCTGAAAATCATGATTGCCAATATTGCCGACCTCATGGACCGTCAGCTGGCGCAACTGGTGGACTATAAAATGAATAATGGTTTGCCGCGTAATTTAACTGGGGCAACCGACGAGCGCCTACCATTGAATCATGGCTTTAAGGCGGTGCAGATTGGCGTGTCGGCATGGACGGCAGAAGCCTTGAAACAGACCCTTTCTGCTTCGATTTTCTCGCGCTCGACCGAATGTCATAACCAGGACAAGGTCAGTATGGGTACCATTGCCGCACGTGACGCCAGCCGTGTGATCGTACTGACCGAACAGGTGATTGCGGCCCTGTGCTGTGCCAGTGTACAAGCCATTCATTTAAAAACTCTGGATGGAAAATTGTCTGAAGTTCTCGCCACATTTAAGGCCTGGGTGTTACAAACCTTTGATTACGTGGTGGAAGACCGGCCATTGCAGCACGAGTTGCAGCAACTGGTGGATCGACTGGAAAATCTGCAATTATTGAACAGTGGACTTGTTCGCTAAACGTGATGGGAAACAGACGATGCATGCCGATGTGATTATAGAAGTGCCCTTTCATGATGTGGATACCATGGACGTGGTTTGGCATGGGCATTATTTAAAGTATTTTGAAATTGCCCGCTGCAAGTTGCTGGACCAGTTTCAGTATAACTATAAGCAGATGCGCGCTTCTGGCTATGCATGGCCGGTGATTGAAAGTCATGTGCGTTATGCGCATGGCATCCTATTTGAGCAGAAAATTCGGGTACGTGCCATTTTAAAAGAATGGGAAAACCGCCTGAAAATTGAATACCAGATTTTTGATGCCGAAAGTGGAAAAAGGCTCACCAAAGGCTATACCACGCAAGTGGCGGTAGATATTGCCAGTCGGGAAATGTGTTTCCAGTCGCCGCAAGTTTTATTGCAGCGTTTAAATGCCTGGTCTGAATTTAAGCCGGAGTAAAGCAAGATGACATCTTTCAATCTACCACGTGCAGCAGGATTATTCCTGGCTGGACTGCTGTCGCTGATCACGTTGCTGTCACAAGCAGTACATGCGCAAAATCCGCAGCTCAGACAGATCTTTGCTCAACTTTCCGAAACACCAACGGTGCGGGCCAATTTTGAACAGCAAAAAAAACTGGCGAGTATGAACAAAACTTTCATCTCCAAAGGCACGGTGTTATTTTCCAAATCGCATGGCGTAATCTGGAAAATCCAGAATCCGGTCAAGGCTGACCTGATTGTGACCCCACGTAAACTGGTGCAAAAAACCCAGCGGACCTATAGCCAGATTGAAATTGATAAATCTCCTTATGGTTCGGTCGCGACTATGTTCTTGCAGCTGATGTCGGGGAATGAAGCGGCTTTAGCCAAAAACTTTAGTATTGTTTCGGCCAGTTATAGTCCGGCACAGTGGACTGTGGCCTTAACCCCGAAAAGCAGTTTATTTAAAAAACTGTTTGTCCGGGTCGATGCGCAAGGGCAGCGTTATGTGGACCGTATTGTGATTCGCGAGAAAGCCAATAACAGCACCAGCATTCGCTTTAGCCAGCAAACCACCCAACCCCAAACCTTAACGGCTGAGGAAAATGCACTTTTCCAACTGGCAAAATAAATTTACCGCACTGTGGCTGCTTGTACTCTGCGTGATTGCCATTGCGCTGGGTAGTGCATGGCTGAAAAAAGACATTCATATTCAAACCAATATCTTTGCTTTATTGCCGGAAGCCCACCATGACCCGCGGCTGGAACGGGCGCAGCAATATGTCAGTCAGCAGCTGAATGACAAAGTCTTTGTGGTGCTGAATGCCCAGGATGATGCCACCCTGACCAAAGCCACAGCGACTTTTAAACAAAAGGTGGCACAAAGTGATTTATGGCAGCCCTTACATGCACAGCTGGACAGTGACAAGTTTGCCCAGGTGTTGTATCAGCATCGTGCCGGTTTGCTGTCATCCACAGATCAAAAGCTGCTGGAGCAACAGGATTATGCCGCGCTGAGCGAACAGGGCCTGTTGCAGATCATGAGTCCGGGTATGCCGGTCACAGCAGAGCTGTTACAACAAGATCCGCTCTTATTATTTCCACGTTATGCTGTCAGCTTATCCGGTTTACAGGTGAACCCGGATATTGCGCTGGAAGATGGCTTTGCCACCATTCGCGATGAGCAGGGCATTTCCCGCCTTATCGTTTTGCAGCTCAAAAATAGCCCTTACAATATTGATTATCAGGAAAAAACTGCCGCATGGATTGCACAGTTAAATTTAAAATTGAAACAGATGCGAGTTGAGCCGCACTGGACCGGAACGTTATTGTTTGCCCAGTTCGGTACCACCTCGGCGGAAAAAGAGATTTCCACCATTGGGGTCGGTTCGACCATCGGGATTTTCTTCCTGGTGCTGTTTGGTTTCCGCTCGGTTCGTCCCATGCTCACGGAAATGATTGCTGTAGGCACCGGCTGTCTGGTGGCCTTTGCCATCACCCATGCAGTGTTTGGGGAAATTCACCTGATGACCTTAGTGTTTGGTGCTAGTCTGGTCGGAGTCTGTGTCGACTTTTCCTTTTACTTTATGGCGATGCAATCACAGCATCGGCATATTAACGGTTTTGCCGTACTGAAACCGCTGTTGCCCAGTCTGTTTATGGGTCTGATGACGACATTGGTGGCTTATATTTTCCTCAGCTTTACCCCATTTCCAGGCTTTAGGCAGATTGCTGTTTTCTCAATGGTGGGGCTGGCTGCGGCATGGATCACCAGCATTTTATTGTTGCCAAGACTGCCGGCATTAAATGCTGAACCGGCGATTCGCCGCTTGAGTTTTATTGGCCAAGCCCGAACCTTTATTCAGGCCAGAAAGGGGCTGCGTTATGGCTTGATCGCCGTCATTACCGTGGTCACCGGCAGTAGCCTGATGTTGCTGCAAAGCAATGATGATATCCGTAACCTGCAAAGTATGGATCAACAGCTGAAACAGGAAGACCAGTATGTGCGTGAACGCTTTATGCAGCAGCAAAGCAGCGAATACTTTGTGGTGCATGGTGATACGCTGCAGCAGCTGGAACAGAATGAACAGCAATTGCTGCAAAAATTGCAACTGTTACAGGCGCAAAACAAGCTGGAAGGTTTTCAGGCTCTCGGTCAATGGTTGCCCTCCAAAGCACAGCAGCAACACAATATTCAATTGTTGCAAGCCATTCCGACTAGTGCCTTGCAGGACTATGCCGCAGCATTGCAGCTGAATCCGGCAGAGGTCTTGGCCTGGCAAAAACAGTTGGCCCGGCAGCCTTTACTCAGTCCAGCTGAAATGAGTCAGCATCCTTTGGCCTTTTTACAAATGAGCCCAACCGAGCGTCTGGTGCTGCTGCAAAATGTACATGATGTGGCTGCCCTGCAACAGCTGAATAGTCCACAGGTACAGTTATTGCGTCCGGTAAACCAGTTGTCTGAACTGTTCCAGCAACACCGTATTCAGGCACAGTGGTTGCTGCTTTCTGCCTTAGTCTGCCTGATGATTGGTTTGGGGATACTGTATGGGCTTAAGTCGGTTTTGCCTTTGGTGTTACCGGTCAGTCTGGCTTTAATGACCACCTTCGCCATTCAGGCCTGGCTCGGAGTGGAAATCAATCTGTTCAGCATTATGGGCACTTTCCTGATTATCGGGATTGGGGTGGACTATGCCATTTTTTACCGACATGGACATGATCATCCACAAGTAGTTGGCATGGCCTTATTCCTATGTATGATGTCGACCTTATTAGGTTTCGGGTTATTATCCTTTAGCCAGACTTATGCCATTCACTGCTTTGGTTTGACGGTTTTATTTGGGGTTATTTTTTCATTTATCTATGCAACATTGTTTACATCATCCGATGCCAAACATGTTGTGCTTCAACAGTATCAGCCAAAGAGCTGAAAAAATAAGGTACAGTGCAATGAGCACCATGCAACACACAGATGTATTGATTATTGGCGCAGGGCCATCGGGGAGTTCGGCAGCAGCATTACTGCGCCAGAAAGGCTATCAGGTCACGATCATCGAAAAACAGCATTTTCCACGCTTTTCCATTGGCGAATCATTACTGCCGCAATCGATGGTGTTTCTAGAGGAAGCCGGATTGCTGGATACGGTGCGTGAGCATGTCGAACAGTTTGCCTTCCAGTTTAAAAATGGCGCGGCTTTTTTAAAGGGGCAGCAGCGCAGTTTTTATGATTTCCGCGAGAAATTTAGCGATGGTCCCGGCACCACATGGCAAGTGCGCCGTGCCAATTTTGACCATTTACTGGCACAGCAGGCAGAAAAATACGGTGCCGACATCCGTTTCGGCCATGAAGTGATTGATGTCAATGTTCAGCCCGAACATCCGATTTTAACGGTCAAAGATGAACAGCAAAATGTGTATCAGATTCAGGGCAAATTTTTGCTCGATGCTAGCGGTTTTGGCCGGATTTTACCGAAATTCCTCGATCTGGAAAGCCCATCCGATTTTCCGGTACGTCGTGCCGTGTTTACTCATATTGAAGATGGCATTCTGGATGACCCGGAATTTGACCGGGAAAGAATCCTGATTACGGTACATGCCAAAGACCCACGTGCCTGGTACTGGCTGATTCCATTTGCTGATGGCCGTTCCTCTTTCGGGGTCGTAGCCGAGCAGGATTTCTTTGAACGCTATGGCTTTGATGGCAGTGCCGATTATGATCTGAATGCCTTGTTGCCGCGGATTCTGGCAGATGAAGAAAGCCTGTCGCATGTGCTGCGCAATGTCAAATTTGACATGCCGGTGCGTACCCTGGTGGGCTACTCTGCCGATGTCAAACATCTGGCCAAGCGTAACTATGCTTTATTGGGTAATGCCGGTGAATTCCTCGACCCGGTATTTTCTTCCGGTGTGACCATTGCCCTGAAATCTGCCAGTCTGGCCATTCCACTGGTTGATCAGCAGCTGCAAGGACAGCCGGTCGACTGGACGGAGCAATATGAAAAACCGCTACGTGCCGGTATTCAGGTGTTCCGTGCCTATGTGGAATCATGGTACAGCGGTGAATTTCAGGATGTGGTGTTCTCGAAAAATCAGGATGACAAAATCCGCCGCATGGTCTCTTCCTTACTGGCCGGCTATGCCTGGGACAGCAACAATCCAATTTATAAAAATGCCAAAAAGCGTTTAAGCACGCTGGCAGAATATTGCCGTGATCCGCAGTTACAACACGTCGAGATGAACGGTGCCTAGAATGAAACTGAAATGGACGGGGATTTTGCTCGGTGCAGTCCTGCTATGCGGTGGCTGCCAGTCCATGCTGCCTCAAGCACCAGGTCTGACAACGGCTGCCTGGACTGCACAAAACTACCAGCGTCAGGATCAGTTAGAAATTCAATGGAAAGAACACAGTTTCAGCTTTTTACTGTATCAGCAACAACAAGGTCAAAAGCTGGAAATGCTGGCTTTGACCCTGACAGGGCAGCAGTTATTCAAGCTCAGTTTTGATGGCCGCAAGGTTGATGTCGAACAGCGCATTGCACCAATGAAGCTGTTGCCATTTGAATTTGTGGTGCGCGACATTCTCTATGCCACCTATCCGGATTTTGCCCGCTTGCAGCAGAATGTCCGCATTGAAACTTCGGCTCAGACCTGGAAAGTATGGATCAATCAGCAGCATGTGCTGAATATTCAACAGCAGGACGGGGCCATTGAGCTGAACAATCTGCAGGTACCGTACCAGATGGTCATCAGTCCTATCAGCGAAGGCCTGACCAGCACAGAGGGGGAAAACTCAGATGTGCAAAGCACTGAATAAGGGGGATGAGCATGGGCGATAAAATCACACAATATCCTGCAGTCGGCATTCAGTTGAGTGCCGGTCTATCTGCACTCGGAAATACCGCTGAACAGATCAGACAGGCGCTGACCACGCAGCAAAATACCTTGAGCCTTCGTTCAGGATTTATTCCGGAAAAACAGGTCTGGGTAGGCGCCTATCAGCAGCCTTTAATCGAAACTGTTCCCGCATTTTTGCAGGATGTTGATTCGCGTAATCTACGTTTTGCCTTAACGGCGTTAAGCTCGATTGAAAGCGAAATCCGAGATTATACTGCGCAGTTTGATCGCAAACGTCTGGCAATTATTCTGGGCACATCGACCTCCGGCATTGCTGACAATGAAATATTGCTGAAACAGTATTTTAACCATCACAGCAAAATTGAAATTAATCACTATAAACAGGAAATGGGTAGTCTGGCCAAAGGTCTACAGATGCATCTTGGCTGGGAAGGTCCGGCATACACCATTTCCACGGCCTGTTCTTCCAGTGCCAAAGCCATGGCGGCAGGACAGCGATTGATTAATGCCAGTCTGGCAGATGCGGTGCTGGTCGGTGGTGTTGATACCTTGTGCCGGTTGACTCTGAATGGTTTTTATAGTCTGGAAAGCCTGTCCAATGATCTGTGTCAGCCCTGTGGTGCACAGCGTGACGGCATCAATATTGGCGAAGCGGCGGGACTGTTTTTATTGTCCAAAGAAAGCGCCCCTGTGATGCTGATGTCCGCCGGTGAGTCGATGGATGCCTGGCATATTTCTGCACCGCATCCGGAAGGCAAAGGGGCTGCCGAAGCCATGCAAAAGGCGCTGGATATGGCCGGCATTAGCGCCAGTGAGATTGGCTATTTAAATATGCACGGAACGGCAACGCCGCAAAATGATGCCATGGAAATTAAAGCGGTACAGACGGTATTCCAGCAATATGAAGTACCGATCAGCAGCAGCAAACATAAAACCGGGCATTGTCTGGGAGCCGCTGGAGCTATTGAAGCCGTAATTTGCCAGCAGGTGTTAGCCGATCAGTCCTGGTTGCCGCTGCATCATTCAGGCAGTATCGATCCGGAACTGGATGAAGCCAACTATGTGCTGAATGCGCAGTTGCAACAACCGATAGAATATGTCATGAGTAATTCTTTTGCCTTTGGCGGCAGCAATATCAGCCTAATTTTTGGAACAAAATTGAAATGATGGATGCAATACAGTTTATCCCGCATGAACAGCCGATGGTGTTTATCGATCATCTGATTGAAGCCAGTGACAATTTTGCCATTGCCGAACTGGTGATTCGTCCCGAATTGATGTTTTGTGAAGCGGAAGGCTTGCCGACCTGGAGCAGTATTGAACTGATGGCACAGACCATTAGTGCTTATGCCGGGCATAAAGGAAAAATGTCAGGTTTGCCGCCTAAAATTGGTTTTTTATTGGGCACGCGTAAAATGCAGTTGCCTGTGCCTTATTTTGCTTTAGGTGAAACCGTCAGGATTAAAGCGGAACAAGGTTATTTACATGAGGGGCTGGGGCAGTTTCAATGTGAAATTGAATACCGGGAACATCGCTTTAGTGCCATGTTGAGTGTATTTGAGCCGCCAGAAATGAAAGAAGAACTTAAGGATACAGTGTGAGTAGACGAATTTTAGTAACAGGCTCAAGCCGTGGAATTGGTAAAGCCATTGCCTTGCAACTGGCACAGGCAGGATTTGATGTCACCGTCCATGCGCGCTCCAGACAACAAGAAGCCGAACAGGTGGTCGAAGAAATCCATGCTTTAGGCCAAGCCAGCCATGCACTGTTATTTGATGTAAATGAACGTGAAAAAGTGCTGCAATTGCTGGAACAGGATGTTGCCGAGCATGGCGCATTTTATGGTGTGGTATTGAACGCAGGCTTAACCCGTGACGCGGCATTTCCGGCCTTAACCGACAGCGATTGGGATGAGGTGGTTTCGACCTCACTGGACGGTTTTTACAATGTACTGAAGCCTCTGGTGATGCCGATGATTCGTTTGAAACAGGGCGGTCGCATTGTGACTTTATCTTCGGTTTCAGGTTTGATGGGTAATCGGGGACAGGTCAATTACAGTGCCGCCAAAGCCGGCCTGATTGGCGCGACCAAGGCTTTGGCACTGGAACTGGCGAAACGCAAGATTACCGTGAACTGTGTGGCACCGGGTTTAATTGAAACCGAAATGGTCACTGAAGAAGTGAAAGAACATGCCCTGAAAATGATTCCCTTACAACGTATGGGGCAGGTTGATGAAGTCGCCAAAGTAGTGAAATTTTTATGCAGTGATGATGCCAGTTATATCACCCGACAGGTGATTTCGGTCAATGGGGGCTTGATTTGATGAAACGTGTTGTAGTGACGGGCATGGCTGGAATCACCTCTTTAGGTGAAACCGCAGATCAGGTATTTGCACAATTTGAACAGGGCAAAAGCGGTATTCGCTATATGCCGGACTGGGAGGTGTATACCGACTTGCGCAGCAAACTGGGTGGTCCGGTCGAATCCTATACCATTCCCAAGCATTTTAACCGTAAAGTGACCCGCGGCATGGGTCGGGTGGCCCTGATGTCAACGGTCTGTGCTGAAAAAGCCTTGGAAGATGCCGGTCTGTTAAATGACCCGGTTTTAAGTAGTGGTCAAACTGGTGTGGCCTTCGGTTCATCTGCTGGCAGTGTCGATGCAATTGGCGAGTTTGGCAGCATGTTGATTGATAACAACATGAACAAACTCAATGCCACCACGTATATCCGCATGATGTCGCATACCAGTGCCGTCAACATGACCGTTTATTTTGGCTTGAAAGGTTTAACCTTACCGACATCCAGTGCCTGTACCTCAGGTTCCATGGCGATTGGTCAGGCCTATGAAGCCATTAAATATGGCAAGCAGACTGTAATGCTGGCAGGTGGTGCCGAGGAACTCAGTGCCGCAGGTTCCGCGGTATTTGATGTGTTGATGGCCACCAGTAGTCAAAATGAGCATCCGGAAAAAACCCCGCGTCCATTTGATAGCAAACGTGATGGTCTGGTGGTCGGTGAAGGCGCAGGCTGTTTAATTCTGGAAGAATATCAACATGCCCAAGCACGCGGCGCCAAAATTTATGCAGAAATCATCGGTTACGGCAGCAATACCGATGGTCAGCATGTCACCCGTCCAGATGCTGAAATGATGGGACGCTGTATCCAGTTGGCTCTGTCAGATGCGCAAATTGCAGCAGACCAGGTGGACTATGTCAATGCGCATGGAACCTCCACCGATCAGGGCGATATTGCTGAAACCCAGGCCACGGCTCGCGTACTGGGCAAAAAACCGATCAGCTCTTTAAAAAGCTATTTTGGCCATACTTTGGGGGCTTGTGGAGCAATTGAAGCCTGGCTCAGTATCGAGATGATGCAGCGTAGCCAGTTTATACCGACATTAAATCTGGATGAAATTGATGCGGCCTGTGGCGATCTGGATTACATCATCAAACAGTCAAGAAATATGCATGCCGACATAGTTATGAGTAACAATTTTGCTTTTGGAGGAATTAATACCTCCCTGATTTTTAAACGTGTCTAACAACAATTAGAGGGTATACATCATGTTGATGAAGAAATTAACACTTACAGCTGCATTGTGTTTGGGTGGAATCGTTTCAGCTCAAGCTGCAGATCAAATGCATGACTTCAACTTCCAGGAAGCGGTGAGTCGCGCAGTTGCTGACGGTACACTGGACGGTTCGGTTAAGTTTTACTTGGCGGGTACACGTGCGGGTGGAAAAGTCATTCAAAAAGGTTTAGTGAGCAATAAAAAAACCAATGGTTTTGCCAAGTCTGCTGAAAGTTCATGCGATCATGTTTTACGTTCCGCTTTAATCCAGTTCCAGAACACTGCCAAGGCAAAGGGTGCCAATGCTGTCACCAATATTGTGAGCTACTATAAAGCAAACGAAACCCGCAGTACCACCACTTATCAATGTGCCAAAGGAACTGCGGTTGCCGGTGTAGCCTTAAAAGGTGATCTTGCAAAACTATAAGCTTGTGCATTCATACTGATAAAATTTCAGATCTCGTACAGCATTTTATATTTTTGACCTGCATAAAGAAGCCCATCACATGATGGGCTTTTTTATCGAATTTAAAGAAAGCACAGAAATTACTTTGGAATTTCCTGTTCCTCATCAAATTCAGGTTTCACCTGTACAATAAAGTCCTGACGGTTCAGGCCACGCCATAAGGCAAATGCAGTACCAATATAAATTGAAGAATAGGTACCGACAAATACACCAATAAACATCGCAATCGAGAACCAGTGCAGACCTTCACCGCCCAGGAACATCATCGCGACAACGACCAGCAATAAAGTCATGGAGGTGTGGATGGTCCGACGTAAGGTTTCAGTCAACGCGATATTGACGATTTCAACTGGCGAGGCACCGCGAATCTTGCGAAAATTTTCACGGATACGGTCGGATACCACAATGTTATCGTTTAACGAGAAACCTAACAGCGCAAGAATAGCTGCCAGTACGGTTAAATCAAACGGCCATTGCATCATGGCAAAAATACCAATGGTGACAATGATGTCATGGAATAACGAAAGCACCGCACCTACCGCCAGCTTGAATTCAAAACGAATGGTCACGTAAACCAGCATGAGCAGTAATGCCAAGGCTACAGCACCTGCCGAACGAATATACAGCTCGTTACCGACCTGTCCACCGACAGAATCCACTTTGTGGACCTCAGCAGGGTTATTCGGTAATTGTGCTGCTTTGGTGATGGCGTTATTCAGATCTTCTACTTCAATGTTCTGAACAGGCATACGAACCAGAAGGTCTTTGTTACTGCCGAGGGTTTGTACCACAGCATCCTTAAAGCCCGCCTGGTTCAAAGCCTGAATAACTTCGACCTGATTGGCCGGTTGTTTATAGTTCAGCTCAGCAGATACACCGCCAGTAAAGTCCAGACCGAGGTTTAGACCTTTGGTGACAATAAAGAAAATACTGGCCAAAGTTAAAAGAATAGAGATGATTGCCGCAGGTTTGGCAATCTTCATAAAGTCAATGATGCGCTCATCATCCGGGCGACCGTATTTCTTTTTCGGTTGAGTCATATCAGTCATCTTCGATCTCCTAAATGCTCAACTTTTTCAAGTTACGTTTTTTGCCATAAATAAGCTGTACGATGGCACGTGTCACCGTAATGGCTGTAAACATCGAGCAGACAATACCGATCATTAATGTCACCGCGAAGCCCTTGATCGGACCTGTACCAATGGCAAACAGAATGAACGCAACCAGGAAGGTGGTTAAGTTCGAGTCAAAAATGGTGTTATAGGCCCGATCATAACCGGCGACAATCGCCTGTTTGGGCGAGGCCCCCCATTTCATTTCTTCCCGTATTCGCTCACAGATTAGTACGTTGGCATCGACCGCCATACCAATGGTAATTACGATACCGGCAATACCCGGAAGGGTGAGGGAAGCGCCAATCCATGACATCACAGTCAGGATCATAGCCAGGTTAAATACCAGTGCAAAGTTGGCAATTACACCGAACAGACGGAAGAACACCACCATCCAGATCGCCACAAGAAGGAAGCCGATTTGAGTCGATAACACACCTTTGTCAATATTTTCCTGACCCAGGCTCGGACCAACCACACGTTCTTCAACGAAATACATCGGCGCAGCCAGTGCACCGGCACGAAGCATCAAGGCAAGTTCAGCCGCTTCCTGTGGTGAATCCAGACCGGTAATACGGAACTGGGAACCCAATACCGCCTGAATGGTTGCAGCATTAATGATGACTGACTCAGCATAAGGGGTACGGACTTCAGTTTGCGCACCCGTCACAGGATCTGGAACATAGCTGATCTTCTGCTTGTTCTCGATGAACAATACCGCCATGCGTTTACCAACCGCATTACGGGTGGCATCTGCCATCAGCTTACCGCCAGCACTATCCAAAGTAATGTTTACTTCAGCACCGCCAGTATCCTGGCTAAAGCCGCTAGAGGCATTCTGAACACGTTCACCGGTCAGAATGCGGTTACGGTTCAATAATAATTCACGACCACTATCCAACGATTCATAAGCAAAAGCTTCAGTACCCGGAGGTAGGGCCTGAGCTGTAGACTTGCCGGTATACGGATCGATGTACTGGTCATTCAAATCGGAAACCAGACGGAATTCCAGGTTGGCTGTACGGCCCAAGACGCGTTTCGCTTCAGCAGTGTCCTGAACACCCGGAAGTTCAACCACAATACGGTTGCTGCCTTGAGTTTGAACCAATGCTTCCGCTACACCTAACTCATTAATACGGTTACGTAAAGTGGTTAAGTTCTGGTTAACGGCATAAGACTGAATTTCCTGCTTGCGCACGTCGGTATAGTTCAGACGTAAAGTTGAACCGGACTCAGAGGCAATTGCTTGTTGGTTGAATTCATTGCCATTACGACGCAAGAAATCCATCACGGCTTCACGGTCACCGTTATTGGCAAACTGAACGGTAATGGTATTGTTATTCAGTGACAGGCTGTTGAATTTTAGCTTGTTGTCACGCAATTGACGACGCAGATCAGTCGCCGATGTTTCCATACGCTGACTGATAGCCTTGTCCATATCCACTTCAAGCAGGAAGTGCACACCACCACGTAAATCCAGACCCAGTTTCATTGGCTTGGCACCAATTTTTTGAAGCCATTCAGGTGTGGTTGGGGCAAGGTTCAAGGCAACAACATAATTATCACCCAATCCGCGACGCAATACTTCTTTGGCTTTTAACTGTGCTTCAGAGGAGTCGAGACGTAAAAGGGCAGCATTATTGCTAAAGCTGTTGTCATGGCTTGAAATTTTTTCACTTTGTAATAATTGCTCTGCTTTTTGTACGATGCTCTGGTCAATTTGGGTGCCGGCTTTGGCACCGGAAATTTGAACAGCAGGTTCATCGGGGTACAAACTAGGCAGCGCGTATAATGTGCTGATCATCAAAACCACAAGGATCAGCAGATATTTCCATGCTGGGTAACGCATCTGTTTTCTTCTTAAAATGAAAAAGTCGTGCTAGGGCACGACTAATTTTGATTAGAGATTATTTAATGTGCCTTCAGGAAGAACTGAAATCACACTTGCGCGCTGAATTTTTACTTCTACGCCACGGCTGAGTTCAACCACTGCAAAATCGCCTTCAATTTTAGTGATTTTGCCCATCAGGCCACCTGCAAAAACTACTTCGCTACCTACACCCAGGCTTTCAACCAAGGTACGGTGTTCTTTCGCGCGTTTCGCTTGAGGACGCCAGATCAGGAAATAGAAAATTGCGACAAATACCGCAATCATCAAAAGGTTGGTTACCAAACTTGGTTGTTGTGCAGCTTCACCTGCTGCGTGAGCAGTAGAAATAAAAAGGCTCATTTCAATTTCCTAAACTAAAAAATGTATATCAACAATATGATGATAAATAAGATAACTTGTTCAGCAATTTACCTTGTCTTTTTCTTCAGCGCAAATACTGAAAGATTAATCTTCAGGACAAGGAGGGACTTCTAGACCACGACGCGCATAAAAATCCTGTACATATTCATCAAAAGTACCATTATCTAACGCATCACGGATGTCTTGTGTAAACCTTTGGTAATAACGCAGGTTATGAATAGTACCCAGCATGGAACCAAGCATTTCACCGCATTTTTCCAGATGGAACAGATAAGCACGGGTGAAGTTTTGGCAGGTATAGCAGTCACAGTCTGGATCGAGTGGACTTTGGTCATGACGATATTTGGCATTACGAATCCGCACCAGACCGTCTGTCACAAAATAATGACCATTACGTGCATTACGGGTTGGCATGACACAGTCAAACATATCCACACCACGGCGGATGCCTTCCACGATATCTTCAGGCTTGCCGACACCCATCAGGTAACGTGGCTTGTCTTCCGGCATTTTCGGTGGCAGATGATCCAGAATCTTGATCATTTCCTCTTTCGGTTCACCGACAGAAAGACCGCCAATGGCAAAGCCATCAAAGTCGATTTCTTTTAAGCCTGCCAGCGATTCATCACGCAGGTCTTCATACATACCGCCCTGAATAATACCGAACAGGGCATTTTTATTTTTTAATACATCATGGTGATGGGTTTTACAGCGTTTTGCCCAGCGCAGTGAAAGCTGCAAAGATTTCTGTGCTTCTTCACGTGTAGCCGGATAAGGTGTACATTCGTCAAAAATCATCACGATGTCTGAATTCAATGTATGTTGAATATCCATTGAAATTTCAGGTGATAAAAAGACTTTTGAACCATCAATTGGCGAACGGAAGGTTACACCTTCTTCTTTAATCTTACGCATCGCACCCAGGCTGAAAACCTGGAAGCCGCCTGAATCGGTTAAAATCGGTTTGTTCCATTTCATGAACTCGTGCAAACCGCCATGTTCACGAATCACATCCAGGCCGGGACGCAAATAGAGATGGAAGGTGTTACCTAAAATAATCTGGGCTTTAATATCTTCTACATCACGTGGGAGCATGCCTTTGACTGTACCGTAGGTACCGACAGGCATGAACACCGGTGTTTCCACCACGCCGTGTTCCAGCGTTAAACGACCACGACGGGCACGGCCCGACTGACCTAATTTTTCAAACTTCATAAAATATCCTGGACGAGAGCAAAGCACTGCTTTGGTTGCAGTGCAAGAGCGAAAAAACAGTTCGCCGCCAAAAGTCCGCTATTTTCCTTGATTACGCACATAAACGCCAGTGTTGTCGAATTTTAACGCGATTCTTTTTTGCTGAAGAAAATAAGCTAAAAGAGTTGCTCTGCTTGCCTTGCGGATGGGCATACAGAAAAGATACTTTTCTGCATGCCGATGTTTTCATTTATTCTAATATCAATGACTTAAAAATTCGGTCGATAGTCAAAACTCTGTGTAGCTGCCAGATCGCGGAAGGGGCGAATGGCTTTTTTACCGAGTGACAGGGTATTGACGATGTTATTGGGAAAAATCTGAATATTGTTATTAAACAGTTCAACATTGCGGTTAAAAATGGTAATGGCTGCCCCGACATTTTCATTCTGTTCTTCAATTTCATTCATCATTTTTAGATAAATTTCATTGGCTTTCAGCTCGGGATAGTTTTCTACCACGACATTCAGACTCTGCATCAATTCCTTGTTCAGGCTTTCAACGCGTTGCAACTGGGCAACATCAGCATTGTTTAAATTGAGATTTAAAATATTCTGCCGCAGTTCGGTTACTTTTTCCAAAGTACCTTGTTCAAAATTGGAATATTGTTCAACCAAAGGTTGCAAGCCATCCAGAACTTTAATCTTCTGACGCTCATAAGTTGCCACATCTGACCAGGAACGAATAGAAGCATTGTGATGACGCACAATATTATTGCGAATCATGATACAGGCTACAATCACGGCAATAGTCAACAATAAAAAAATCAATAACCCCATTTATTTGTCCCCAAACATTTACAAGATTGTTATTTTAAAAACTGCGTTAAATCACGCTGTAAACTTTCCAGATACGGTAGTTTAAAAGTACGCAAGTGTCCACGTAATGCAGAAATATCGTGAATATTTTTTGCCCGGCTTGAAATATGAAATAAATCGGCCGTTCCTAAAAAACATAAGATATGGCTGTCGGGATGGAAAATTAAATCGCCTTGACGCTGAGCAAAAAATTCATCCAGTCTCAGCACAAATGCCGGCGTAAGCAGTTTCGCCATCTGCATTTCATCGCTGCCAAAAATATTCAGTTTCTGATTGACTTGAATATCACTGGTATGCCACGGAAAACTGTAAGGATAATAAAACTCCTTGTTGGCCGTAGTGACTGCCACACCGTGTACTTCCACATCAAAAACAAATACACCCCATAAATCTTTGTGTACTTCACTCACCTGTACTTCATTGCCGTCTTTATTACGAATCCGGATTTCATTGACATAATGATATTGAAATACCATCACCTGATGCTGTTTGCCTTCATCATCGGTCCATTGGGTGCTGGCGTAATAAGGAAAGTCATTGGAAATGCTGCCCTGATTAAAGACCGGAAATAAACGCTTTAAATGGGCAATAAATAAAACCGGTTGCAGGGGAACAGAAAAATGTTGCGGTTGTTGCTGGAAGGCAAGATTGTATTTTTTAGCAATACTTTGCTGTTCCAGATATTCGATGACTTCATCAATGGGCTTGCTTTCTTCATAACTAATATAAGCCCAGAAAATCATAAAAAAACCGCTGATCAGACTGATCTGAATCCAGATATTACCGGGATGGATAAAAATCAGCAGGATAAAAAACAGTCCTGCTGCTGCCAGAAGTAGCGGGAGGACATTTTCAAACTTGAGCACGATCGGGGCATTCCAGGGATGCAGGGCATCTAAAATATCCTGATGCGTCTGAGCCTGGCGGGCAATCTCCCAAAGCCGCGCAATATTATTAAAAACCCGTTCATTTTTTTTACGTCGAATATGAATCGAATATTTAACAGCATCGAGCGGCATGGCGTACTTCTTATTATCAACAATAATTAAGGTATGATTTTATCAACCAGCATGGCATCGCCATAACTGAAGAAACGGTATTTGGCTTCTACCGCATGATGATAGGCAGCTAAAATATTATCACGATTCGACAATGCCGAAACCAGCATCAATAACGTTGATTCAGGAAGATGGAAGTTGGTAATCAGACGATCAACCACTTTAAACTGGTAACCCGGGTAAATGAAGATTTGGGTATCACCCGTCCAGCCTTTTAACTCACCGCCATTGGCCTGTGCAGCGCTTTCAGTGGCACGGGTTGCAGTTGTACCGACAGCAATGACTTTATTGCCACGCGCTTTGGTGGCTTTGATCAGTGCCATAGATTCATCAGACACATCACACCATTCACTGTGCATGATATGGTTTTCAATATCGTTAGTGCGTACCGGAAGGAAGGTTCCTGCACCGACATGCAAGGTCACAAAGGTTTTCTGGATGCCTTTTTCTTCCAGTTTTTTCAACAAAGCTTCGTCAAAATGCAGGCTGGCAGTCGGGGCAGCCACACTAGCCAGTTTAGTTGGGTCATTAAAAACGGTCTGATAACGCTCAGTATCGATTGATTCTGCTTCACGGTTGAAATAAGGAGGAATCGGCAAAGCACCATATAGATCTAGAACATTTAAGATGGGCTGAGAAAACTCGACAATGAACAGGTTTTCATGGCGACCTTTTACCGTCACTTTTACTTCATCTGGACCAATGAACAGTTCTGCGCCTTCTTTGGGTGAATTGCTGGCTTTAATATGGCAATGCGCAATGAACTTGTCCAGCATGCGTTCCACTAAAACTTCAACCGCACCCCCAGTGGCACGTTTACCTTTCAGACGTGCTTTCATGACCTTGGTGTCATTTAAAACCAGCAAATCACCTTCATTCAGTAAATCGAGAATATCTGTAAATTGATGGTCATGATATTGACCTTGAGCATCAAGATGCAAAAGGCGTGAAGCACTACGGGTTTCAAGTGGATAACGGGCAATCAGCTCGTCAGGGAGATCAAAGTTAAAGTCAGAAAGTTGCATCTTCAATGTATTGAAATAAGAAAAACATCCGCATTATAGGCTGGAAAAGCACAAAACAGATGCTATCTGATGTTTTTTAAAACAAAGTTTTTGATTTTGATTTAAAATTGAGCGATCGGTTAAGCTATATAATTGACAATTCCAAGTTTGAGAGTAATATAGCCACCACAAGCTGATCAGCTTGCAGCACCTTTCCCGAGGTGGTGAAATTGGTAGACGCGGCGGACTCAAAATCCGCTGTCAGAGATGACGTGTCGGTTCGAGTCCGACCCTCGGGACCAAGATTTTGAAGAACCCCAAGCATATTAAGTCTTGGGGTTTTTTATTGCCTGATAAAAATAAATTGATTTGATGTATCGTGGATATGCATTATATATTTTGAACTTTATATAAAAAATTTGAAAAATTGTTGTTTGATTTAACAAAGTATTAATGAATAGAAAAGGGGAAATATGTCGGCAAATTTAAATGCAGAATTAAATCTAAATCAGTTTGCATTAAAAATACTAGAAAGTGCTTATGGATTAGAATTTACATGCGTAATTATTTTTCTAATTGTTGTGGTTGCGAGTATTTACTTTATCGCTAAATCAGGGGTAATTACTGGTTTGAGGGAATTTAGTGAACATAGGCGAAGAAAAAGGAATGAGTAAATTAATGAACAGGAAAAACTCTTAGTGGGTGACACTTTGTTAGAGTTTTCTGATGAGTTGCAATATCATTTAAAGGTTTCTAAATTAGCGAATTACTTAAATATAAAAAATAAAGATATAGATTTACTTAAGTACATTTTATCCTGTCGGGATAAAGACAAGGCAGTAAGGCTATACAAACTTGGGAAAGATTATTTAGAAAAAGATAAGGAAAGTAATAATTATAAGTTAAAGACAAAATACACGCTAAAAAGAATAAAGTGGTATGGATATTTGGGAACTATTTTATATTTTTTGATTAATATTTTTGGTTCAACGCCATATCTTGTTGTTACGTATCTTAGATTTGCTTATAAAGAGGAAGGTTCTACTGTATCTAATGATCTGAATTATCTTATGTTCTTTTTTTTCATGATCTTTTTCATGATCTCAATGTTCGTCCTATGGCATTACTTAAGACCAGAGGCTGCTAAGAATTTCTTGGAAATGGAAAAAATTAATAAATATTCTACAGGGATATAAAAGATCATTTCATTCATGTATTTGTTTTGCTAATGATATCGAAATAAAAAACCGGCGCCTAGACGCCGGTTTTTTACATCACTAACTTTCGTCAGTTTTGGAAAAGCTTAGATTGAAGCAAGAGCAGCATTAAATGTAGCACTTGGACGCATTACTGCATTTACTTTCTCTTGATCAAGAGCGAAGTAACCACCGATGTCTACAGCCTTACCTTGTACTTCTGCAAGTTCAGCAACGATCTTGTCTTCGTTTTCAGCAAGTGCTTTCGCAAGAGGAGCAAACTTCGCTTTAAGTTCAGCATCTTCGTCTTGTGTAGCAAGCTCTTCAGCCCAGAATTTAGCCAGGTAGAAGTGGCTGCCACGGTTATCTAGTTCACCTGTACGGCGTGAAGGAGACTTGTCGTTGTCCAGCAAGATACCAGTTGCTTTATCTAAAGTTTTAGCAAGAAGTTTCGCACGAGCATTGTTTTCTTTAATGCCCATTTCCTCTAATGACACTGCAAGTGCCAAGAACTCACCTAAAGAATCCCAACGCAAGTGGTTTTCTTCTACAAGTTGTTGTACGTGTTTAGGTGCAGAACCACCAGCCCCAGTTTCGTACATGCCACCACCGGCCATTAACGGTACGATAGACAACATTTTTGCAGAAGTACCCAGTTCCATGATTGGGAACAAGTCTGTGAGGTAGTCACGAAGAATGTTACCTGTTACAGAAATGGTATCCAGACCGCGAGCAACACGTTCAAGTGTGTAACGCATTGCACGAACTTGAGACATGATGTGAATGTCTAAACCAGTTGTGTCGTGATCTTTCAAGTATTTTTGTACTTTCTTGATCAGTTCATTTTCATGTGGACGGTACGGGTCAAGCCAGAAGATTGCAGGCATGCCAGAGTTACGTGCACGAGTTACTGCAAGTTTCACCCAGTCACGGATCGGTGCGTCTTTCACCTGACACATACGCCAGATATCGCCTTCTTCCACATTTTGTGACATCAACACTTCACCTGTTTCAAGGTCAGTGATGTTCGCAATACCTGCTTCAGGAATTTCGAATGTCTTGTCGTGTGAACCGTATTCTTCAGCTTTTTGTGCCATCAAACCAACGTTTGGCACAGTACCCATGGTACGTGGGTCGAAGTTACCATTCCATTTACAGAAATTGATCATTTCCTGGTAAATACGTGCGAATGTAGATTCAGGCATGACTGCTTTAGCATCATACTGTTTACCATCAGCACCCCACATTTTACCACCGGCACGGATCATTGCAGGCATAGAAGCATCTACGATGATGTCGTTAGGAGAATGGAAGTTGGTGATGCCTTTAGCTGAATCAACCATCGCTAGTGCTGGGCGGTGTTCTTGACACGCGTGCAGGTCACGGATGATTTCGTCACGCTGTGACTCTGGTAGGGTTTCAATCTTTTCGTAAAGATTAGCCATACCGTTGTTTACGTTAATGCCTAATTCGTCGAACAGTTTACCGTGTTTTTCAAATGCATCTTTGTAGTAAATTTTCACACAGTGACCGAATACAATCGGGTGTGAAACTTTCATCATGGTTGCTTTAACGTGTAAAGAGAACAAAATGCCTGCTTCACGGCAATCTTCAAGTTCTTTTTCATAGAAATCGCAAAGCGCTTTCTTGCTCATGAACATTGAGTCAATGATTTCACCATCAAGCAAAGCAAGTTTCGGCTTGAGAACAATGCTTTCACCAGACTTGGTGATGAGTTCCATTTTTACATTGCGTGCACGGTCAAGTGTCATTGATTTTTCACCGTGGTAGAAGTCGCCTTCATCCATGTGTGAAACGTGAGTTTGTGACCATTGTTTCCACTCGCTCATTGAGTGAGGGTGTTTTTTCGCATAATTTTTTACAGCAGTCGGCGCGCGACGGTCAGAGTTACCTTCACGCAGAACCGGGTTTACAGCAGAACCGAGGCATTTGCTGTAACGTGTTTTAATTGCTTTTTCTTCCTCAGTCACCGGGTTTTCCGGATAGTCAGGAAGAGCGTAGCCTTTCGATTGAAGTTCCTTGATACAAGCTATCAACTGGCCAACTGACGCACTAATATTTGGGAGTTTAATGATATTAGTGTCTGGGTCTTGTGTGAGATTGCCAAGCTCTGCCAGGGTATTCGGTACTTTCTGCTCATCGCTGAGGAAGTCCGTAAATTCTGCAAGCACACGTACGGCTACAGAGATGTCTTTTTTAACAATCTCTACACCAGCTGGCTTGGTAAAGGTTTCAATGATCGGCAGCAGGGAGTAGGTCGCCAATAGTGGCGCCTCGTCGGTCAATGTGTAAATGATTTTTGACTTTCCACCAGCCATATATAGCCCCTTGCTTTAGATTGAGTTTGTCAGTACCGAGCTTTTGGCTCAGTTCTGCGAACCGGTTTGCTTAAATAAAACATTAAAAGTATTGGCGCTTATTTGCACCTCAGCCGAACAGCAATATCTTGCATATTGGTCTTTGGCTGAAAATTTGTATACATCAGTGTTGTTCACCAATCCCCCTATTCTACGTGAAATTTAGTTATTTTTCGAATTGGGGTGAGGCTTCCGGTCTCTCATGTGGCAATTCCCCGTATTTGGTCATATAAGTAGAGAATCTTGCTTAATAAGTTATATAATTTATTATTATCAATAACTTATTTGTATGAATACCTCCTGCATAAAAAAAACCGGCGGGCGATTTTTTGCCGATTTATAAACTAATTACTTAGGACATGTTGGGTATCATGGAAATAAATTATCTAGCAGGGAAGAAGAGGTAAATTTTTCTTAGATTGATTGGACAATTATTTGGGGGAGATAAGCATTTATTATTGTTATTCATGACTGCGCTGAAAAGTGTGCTGGCAACAATCATGATCATTATTGTCATCGAAAATGGGTTACAGATCTGATGTAAAAGAAGAAGTTAAATAAATGAATAGCTGTTCTGAGCAGTAGTATTTGAATAGGACAGTCTTAGAGGGACAGGAAATGCGTTGAGAGGGAGACTCAAAAAAACAGCAAGGCTAAAAAGATGATTTTTTAATTGATGTGCAAGCAATATGGCAATTTACTGTATATGATTTCTGTAACATAGAGTATGCCTGAACAATTGAATGATGAGCTGATCAATTGTGCTGTGTTTAAACAAATGGATGATGAGCTAAACACTTAATCATCGGACTGTCCCGATGAAAACTGGAAACCATGCTATTGTAGTCAAATGTTGACTAAGGATAGCTTTAGATTTTCGCTTCGAGTCCGACCCTCGGGATATATTCAAACAATATAAGTGATTAATAATAGATTGGTTTTTTATTGTTTGAATAGAATTGTGATCTGCTTTTGATGCCAAGGTGAAAACTAGAGTAAACATTGGGTATAAATTGTCACTGTTTGTCTTTATTCATTGTCTTCGATATGAAACTTTGTTAATAAGATGAAACATGATAATTATTTCTTTAAAACAACAAATAATAGTGATTGGATGAATCAAATATGAAAATGCAGTTGCTTGAAATAGGCTCGGAAACTGAGCAGCTTAGTGCATGTAAAATCTCACTATTGTTAGGCGTTTTTACAGCAACGAATCAGCTTGAGCGTTTTTTAAGGTTTTCCCGCAACATGCTTGGTGCTGAACAGGCGGTACAGGCTTTTCATCATGAGCCTTATATCTGGTATTCCTCCAATCATGGTTTTAAGGCTTTTTGCTCGCCTGATGAAACCGGTTTAAGTTCTTATTTTGAAGAGCATCCTTTTATTGATCATCAGCATAGTCAATATCCGAATCTGGTGCAGCATGTGAGTCAATTCGGCGTAGAGGCTAAGCGTTATCTGGCTTTTGATTTGCGTTTAAGTAACGGTACTTCAATTGGTCAGGCGCTTTTTTTTGATCAGCAGAAAAAACCGTTTCATCCTGAAAGTATTACAAATGTCAGTGACTTGACCAACAGTCTGATTCATATGATTGAACTGAAGGCAGATCATGCTGAACTGAAGGAAATGTACGAGCAGCAAGAGGCGCTCAATTTCAGTAAAACCAAGTTTTTCCAGATTATTGCCCATGACTTGAGAGCTCCATTTCATGGTTTGCTCGGTTTTTCAGAAGTGCTGGCGCAAGAGCGTGAAACACTGGATGAATCCAGCATACAGAATATTGCTGAATATTTGTATGATACGGCACAATCGACTTATAACCTGCTGGAAAGCCTGCTGAACTGGGCAATGGCTGAAGGCGGACGTTTCATTTATCATCCCATTAATTTTGAATTAAAACAGTCAAGCAAGATTGTTTGTGACGTATTACATAGTTTGGCGGTAAAGAAAAATATTCAGTTAATTGACCAGATTGAAGAAGGCATCAAGGTTTATGCCGATATCAACATGATTACTTCAGTGATACAGAACTTGGTTTCCAATGCTTTGAAATTCACCCCGACTGATGGTACGGGGCGCGTCATCATTCAGGCAAATGAGTCCGAAGCAGGGGTGCATATTTCTGTACGGGATACCGGTCTGGGGATGAGTCGGGCACAAATGGATCAGCTGTTCCAGCAGTCGGTTACGGTCAGTATTAAAGGGACTGCAGGAGAAAAAGGTACTGGTCTGGGCCTGGTCTTGTGTAAGCGTTTTATTGATTTGAACCATGGGCAAATTTTTGTAGATTCTACAGAAGGTGAAGGCACGACATTTAATGTGATTTTACCGGCAGCTACCAGTGCCCATCAGGCTTTAGCCCAGGAACAGCCTAAAATTGAAAAAGTAAAAGTATAGAAAATCAATTTTTCTTTTCCACTATTTCTTTTCAGCTGCTATAACTAGAAAAAAATCAGGCTGAAGGTTTTAAGATGAATGCGGAACAATTGCACAACACATTGCGTGCGAGCCAATATGCAGAACAGGTGTTGGGAAAACACAGCGCTCTACTAGAACAAGATTATGCAATTGATCAATTTCTCCTTCCTTTAACCACCATTCAAATCCAGAATATTGTTCATGACACGCTAAAGCAGATTACAGATGAAAGCACCTGGATGCATGCTATTCGTGTGCTTCGTGCGCGCTTGATGTTCCGCTGGATTTGGCAGGATGCCAACCGGTTGACGGATGTGATAACCCTGACCCGTGAGCTTTCCGATTTTGCCGATACTGCTATTTGCGCGGCTAAAGATTTTGCCCGTGCTCCATTGGTGGCCAAGCACGGTGAGCCTATCGGCTACGGTGGTGAGGTGCAGGATTTAATCGTGGTCGCCATGGGCAAGCTCGGGGCACAAGAGCTTAACCTTTCAAGTGATATTGATCTTATTTTCGGTTTTGATGAACAGGGCGAAACCAATGGTCGCAAATGTATTGATGTACAGCAGTTTTGTATTTTGTGGGGGCAAAAGCTGATTTATCTGCTTGATCATATTACCGCAGACGGATTTGTATTCCGTGTTGATATGCGCCTGCGTCCTTGGGGCGATGGTTCAGCTTTGGCGATTAGCCATGTTGCCCTGGAAAAATATTTAAGCCAGCATGGCCGTGAATGGGAGCGCTATGCATGGATTAAGGCACGTATTGTGACTGGTGGTAAAGAAGGTGCAGAACTGCTGGAGATGACCCGTCCATTCGTATTTCGTAAATATGTTGATTACACCGCCTTTGAAGCCATGCGTGAAATGAAGGCGATGATTGAACGCGAAGTACAACGCCGTAATATCGAAGATGATATCAAGCTTGGAGCAGGGGGGATTCGTGAAGTCGAATTCATCGTTCAAGTCTTTCAATTGATTTATGGTGGCTCAAAACTTGAATTACAGGATCGCCAGTGTCTGGTCAGCCTGCATCATTTGGGTGAAGTGGGGCTTCTTGAACAAAATGCCGTACTTGAACTGGAAGATGCCTATCTGTTTTTGCGCCGGATTGAACATGCCATTCAGGCACTCAATGACCAGCAGACCCAATCCTTGCCCAATGAACCTGATTTAAGAAATCGCATGATTGAAACGCTGGGTTTTGATAGTTGGGAGCAATTTTTAGAAGTGCTGAATCAAAAACGTGCCAAGGTCATCTATCAGTTTGAGCATTTGATTAAAGAAAAAGAACCTGATCCGTTAATTGAAAGCTTTACTCAATTAGAGAAACAGCTAAATGAAGTGCTGGATGAAGATGCCAAAAATCTGGTGCATGAATTCTGGAATGGGCATGCGCTGAAAAAATTGCCAGCCAAAGCCGTACAGCGTTTAAAGACGTTTTGGCCACACCTGATTGAAGCGATTTTGCAGTCTGATAAACCGCAAGTGGCACTGTTACGTTTGATGCCTTTGGTCGAATCGGTCCTGCGCCGTACCGTGTATCTGGTAATGTTGATTGAAAGTAAGGGTGCGCTGCAGCGTCTGGTGAAAATGGCCACGGTGAGTCCATGGATTTGTGAGGAACTGACCCATTATCCGGTACTGCTAGACGAATTTTTATCGATGGATTTTGAATTGCCGAAACGCAAGGATCTGGAAGATTCATTGCGCCAGCAACTGTTGCGCATTGAGATTGATCAGGTTGAAGATCAGATGCGCGTGCTGCGTTTATTCAAGAAATCCAATGTATTGGCTGTGGCAGCCAGTGATGTTCTGGCAGAAAGCCCATTGATGAAAGTCTCCGATGCATTAACCGATATCGCAGAAGTATCCGTTAATGCGACATTAAATCTGGCTTATCAAATTACTGCTAAAAAGCATGGCTATCCTTTAGATGCAGAGGGGCAGCGCTGTTCACTCGATCATATGGCATTCGCGGTCGCAGGCTATGGCAAACTAGGTGGCATTGAACTGGGTTATGGCTCGGATTTGGATCTGGTATTTATTCATTATATGAGTGAACAGGGTGATACCGATGGTATTAAACCGATTAGCGGTTTTGAGTTTGCCATACGCGTGGCACAGAAATTCATGTCGCTGATGACCACACAAACTTTGGATGGGCGCGTTTATGAAATTGATACCCGCTTACGTCCATCGGGTGAGGCTGGCTTACTTGTGACCAGCCTCAAAGCCTTTGAACAATATCAATTAAAAAGTGCTTGGGTATGGGAGCATCAGGCGCTGGTTCGTGCCCGATCCATTGCCGGTGAAGCTTCACTGCGAGAAAAGTTTGAAGATTTACGCTGCCGCATTTTGACCCAGCCACGGGATGAGGCGAATGTTCGAGCAGAAGTGTTAAAAATGCGTCAAAAAATGAAAGACCATTTAGGCTCTTCCAAAGAGCAGCAAAAAGATGGGATTTTTCACTTAAAACAGGATGCAGGTGGTATCGTTGATATCGAATTTATGGCACAGTATGCGGTATTAGCATGGAGTGGGTCGAATCCTGATCTCGCCCATTACTCCGACAACGTACGAATCCTTGAGGATGCCGCAAAAACGGATCGCTTATCCAGCGCCGACGCGACAGCATTGATTCAAGCTTATCTCCGTGAACGAGCCGAGAGCCACCGTTTAGCCCTTGCAAATCAATCCATGCAAGTTGCAGCTGACGACTGGTACGATACCCGAGAGGTCGTTTGCAAGTTATGGCAAAGATTAATTGATCCAACTGCAGCTTTTGCGTTGGATAGAAATGACTGTGTATAAAAATTTGGAGTGTGTGCCATGAATTTGGCTGATCGTGATGGTTTTATCTGGCAAGATGGACAAATGGTTGACTGGCGTGAGGCGAAAATCCACGTCCTAACTCATACATTACACTACAGTATGGGTGTCTTTGAGGGTGTCCGTGCTTATGAAACACCAAATGGTACCGCGATTTTCCGTCTCCAAGATCATACCAAGCGTTTGCTTAACTCTGCAAAAATCTATCAAATGAAGGTTCCATTTGATCATGCAGCACTTGAGCAGGCTCAAATTGATGTAGTACGCGAAAATAAATTAGCTTCATGCTATTTGCGTCCAATTATCTTTATCGGTTCGGAAAAACTCGGTATTGCTGCAACGGATAATACTATTCATGCCACTGTGGCAGCATGGGGCTGGGGTGCTTACCTGGGTGAAGAAGCGATGGCGAAAGGTATTCGCGTAAAAACTTCATCATTTACCCATCACCATCCAAACGTGACCATGTGTAAGGCAAAGGCTTCAGGTAACTATACCTTGTCTATTCTTGCCCATCAGGAAGTAGCACATTCGGGTTATGACGAAGCAATGTTGATGGACCCGCAAGGTTATGTATGCCAAGGTTCTGGCGAAAACGTATTCTTGGTAAAAGATGGTGCATTGCATACACCGGATATCGCTGGCGGTGCTTTAGACGGTATTACCCGTCAAACTATCATTACCATTGCTAAAGACTTGGGCATTGAAGTATTTGAACGTCGCATCACACGTGATGAATTCTATATCGGTGATGAAGCCTTCTTCACTGGTACTGCAGCTGAAGTGACTCCAATCCGTGAATATGATGATCGTATCATTGGCGAAGGCTGTCGTGGTCCAATTACGACAAAAATTCAGAAAGCATTCTTTGATGCAGTTCAGGGTAAAGATCCTAAATATGCACACTGGTTAACTTACGTAAAATAAGTTGATCGGTTAAGATGAGGAGGCGGAACGAAAGTTTCGCCTTTTTTATTGCTTAATGGTGTAAAAGGAAACAATACAACATGCATATTGTCTACGTCAGTGATGCTAAAGCGGGACACCGTTCGCAAGCCGTCGGTTTGTATAAGGCCATGCAGCGTATAAGCAATAGCGAAGTAACTTTTCAGGAAATCGCCATTCAGCAATTGCCAATTTTCACGCTTTTAAAAGGCATGTTGAGTCATCAATTGCCCCTGCTTGAAAAAAAGCCAGATTATATCTTTGGCGTAGGCAGCCATACCCAGTCACGGGTTCTGCTACTGGGTAAAGTATATCCTCAGGCGAAAACGGTTATTTTAATGAAACCGAATTTTCCTTTCAGCTGGTTTGATTATGCCATTATTCCTGAACATGATGGTGTACCTGAATCCAGGCATGTTATTACCACTCAAGGGGCTTTAAACCCGATTGTTAATGAGCAGCGCCATCAAGCCAGTCAGATCTTGATAGCTTTAGGTGGTTCTTCCAAACGTCATCAATGGAATGAAGCAAAAGTTTTGTCAGCAATTCAGCAGATCGTAGAAAATCATCCTGACGGTAAAATTATTCTGACTACCTCACGTCGTACACCATCCGAATTTCTGGCTCATTTAATTAAGCAACCTTATAATCAGTATTTGCAAATTTTTCCGGTAGAACAAACCCCGCAAGGCTGGATCTTTGAGGAAATGCAAAAGGCAGAAGCAGTTTGGGTCACGGAAGATAGTGTTTCCATGATTTTTGAGGCCTTAACCGCCGGTTGTAAGGTGGGAGTGATTGGGATTGATCGATTAAAAGAAGATCGGATTACCCAATCGATTGATCACATTATTCAATCTCATTTGGTTTCTGAGAGTACTTCAATTCAAGCGTTACCTGAACCTCATGCTTTTAAAGAAGCAGAGCGTGTGGCAACATATCTTTTAGCAAAATAATCAGGTTGCTCTTGTGATTTATATTTTTATTCTCCTGTTGGTCTTAGTCATGGCGTTTAGTTATAAATATGCATGGTGGAAACCAGCGGTAGACTGGAAACGACCTCGTGTGCTGATGTATCACATGGTCAGGGACCATATTGATGGTGCCAAGTTTAATAAATTACGGGTAAAACCGGCGGAATTTGAAAAGCAGGTAGCATGGATGAAAGCAGAAGGCTTTCATTTTGTCACCATGCAAGAATTACAACAAAATTGGGGTAGACACCCTGAAAAAACCGTGGCCATTACCTTTGATGATGGTTATCTGGATAATCTGGAAAATGCTTACCCAATATTAGAAAAGTATCAGGCTAAAGCGACCATTTATGTAGTAGTGGACCGACATGATCGAGATTGGTCAACCTATAAAAAAGCGCATCATAATAGTGGTGAACTGGCGCGTGAGCCAAAACTGAATGATGAGCAAGTAAAGTTTTTAGCAAATTCAGGTTTGGTGGAAATTGGTTCGCATACGCTGACTCATGCCAATATGGCGAAACTAAGCGATGAAGAATGCTTGGCTGAATTAACTCAATCCAAGCAGGTATTGGAAAGCTTAATCCAGCAGGAAGTGACGAGCTTTGCTTATCCCTTTGGAATTTATTCTACACGTGATGTGGCGCTGGTCCGAAAGGCAGGCTATCACAATGCAGTGACCACAAAAGAAGGTATAGATTTAGAGCAGCCCGATTTTATGCAGTTACAGCGTATTAAAATCAGCGGTAAAGATTCGCTGTTTGCAGTGAAATTGCGAATGAAATTAGGCAAAAGAGCGTAATTACGCTCTTTTGTTAATCTTACGCACATGATCTAATTGATTAAAATATGTAGTAAGCTTTTGGTGATGTTTATTCCAGGTTTGAATAGGATTAATCCGCGCAGCTAAATAAATCAGAAAATCAGAAAAGTTTCTCTTTGGTGTGTGACGAATACTTTTCCAGTATGTTGAAAGTGCTTTTTTGGTTAATAACTTTTTATCTTGTTCATTTATTTCAGGATAATCTTGAATAAAGTCATCAATTGTAAAGAACATATCGTGGTGTTGTTGCTCTAAGTGGCGCGATAAACGATTTTCTCCACGAACCGATTTGGTTTCCGTTTCATCTAAAAGAACAAAAACACTATGTAAATTGCTAGAAATAATTTTTTGAGAATATTTGGCTAAATTTAGGGCGAGCGATTCATCTTGAATAAATATATTTTCATTACAGCCTTTAGACTTTAAAAATAATTCACGTGTACACATGACACACATTTGCATAATATTATTTTCGAGTACATAGTTTAGAGGAGTCGTGCTAGATTCCCACGTTCCAATAGTATGTTTTTGAATTTCATTTAAATCGTGAATTTTTACTTTTTCTGCATAGCATAAATCTGCCTGCTGTTTTTGCATCTCATGTAAAAACATATTTAAGCGATTTGGAGCCAGGATATCGTCAGAGTCCATGAAAAAGAGATAATCACCAGTCGCAGCAAATGCACCTTGATTTAGGCGAACCGCAGGACCTTTATTGTCCGTATTCTGGATAATTTTGACTTTGGGATAATTGGCTAATAAGTATTGATAATTAGTCGGCCATTCTGGGTCTGTAGAACAGTCATCTACCACGATAATTTCATGTAAATTTTCATCTTCGGGTTGCAATGAATCGATCGTTCTATTGAGTAATAAACCCTTATTGTAGTGAGTGAGGACGACTGAAATCATTTTAATATCCTAAATTACGTTTAAAAGCCTGAACAATCGGTCTAGTTAAATCCAAGGCTTGGGTATTTTTACAATCTGGATGTTGAAAGTCCGCTGCTAAATTTTGTCGTTGCATGAGTTTATGTTGAAGATATTTCTGATTTAAAGGTTCTAAAATAGACTTGGAATTATAAATTGAGCAGATGAAGCGACCACTTTGAATAGTTTCAGCCAGCATAGATGTACTATCTTCTGTGACAAAAATATAAGTGGCCTGTTTAATAAGCTGAACTAAAGATAAAGCATTTTTTGTTTGAACTAAATGCAATTGAATATTTTCAGGGATTTTGGTCTTTTGAAAATAGCGATCTAAATTCGGTGTGCGGCGTGAATTGGTGATGAGCCCCTTCAGCTGATTTTGAGTACAAAATGCAATAAATTTATCGATGATTTTTTTAAAATCGTCATATGTAAAAGGATGCTCATCTGTCGGACCACCTAAAATCAGCAAGGCAGTGGTTTGATCAAGTTTATCCTGTTGCAGATTAATAAAGTCTTTTTTAACTGGTGGAGTGGCAAGCACAACTTGGTCTGATGCAGTATTTTGTTCTAGTGCTGTAATTGTACAGTTCACTAGTTGTCCATTTACTTTGCGTAAATCACCTGCGTAAAACAATGGAACTTTTAATCTGCGACTGACAAAAATGCCATAGAGCAAATTTGGCATGCCTGAACAAATAATACAGTCAATATTTTGCTTTGAGTGAAATTTTTTGAAAAAAATGGTTGAGCAAAAATCAAATAAAGGAGGATACCAACTGAGCTTTTTCAAAAGGCTTATTTGCCATTTTTTTATGCTTGGAGTTTCGACTTTATCTAAGGTTGTTGTATAAGCTGTTTCTAGGCAGTCATATACGCCAATACTAGGGTTTAAATGCCCAGCCCGTTGGTCGTGAATAAGGAGAACTGCGAGACTAGGTTTGCTTTTCATCATATTTGAACGTTTGCTCTATCTACTTTGTATGGTAACAAAATTCTATAATCTTGTCAGAGACTTGAAGTAAAGCGAATATGCAAGGAATTATTTTTAAAGAGACGATGGTTTCTCCAGACTGAAAATATTAGAATGTTGACCCAATAAACAATTGGTAAAATTTACTTTATAGGCTCTTGTTCTTGAAAAAATTAAAAATTATTCATACTGTATATGGCGATGCTTCGGGTGGTCGTTGGCAAGCGATGCTCAATACTTTTGATGCCTTAGCCAGTAAAGGGCATGAGGGTGTCTTGGTATATGGTGAGGAAAATAAGAATTTAAAATCTGAAAATTATCCAAAATTTTGTCTGAACAGTTCAGGGTTTTATGATTTGCTAGCGGCAGTAAAGCTGGCTTTGTGGTTGCGTACTTATCGTCCAGATGTTGTGATTGCCCACAGTGGACGTGCAGTTTATTTGTTTAAAAATGCAATATTTTTTGCACGAATCAAATGCCCTGTGATTGCAATGAATCACAGTCATAATGTGAAAAGAACGCTGAGAGCAGATGGATTTATTCATATTACCCCTTATGTGGGGCAATGTGTTGCAGTAGCGGCAAAAAAGAAAAGTATAGATTTAACTAAAAAACCACAGGCTATTATTTCAAATTTAATTCACTTACCTGAGAGTCAGCCCTCTTTTTCTGAAACACTTGGTGAACCAGTTGTCTTAGGCATTATGACGCGTTTGGTTGAATATAAAGGTACACATTTAGCAATTTCTGCGGTACAGCAACTCAAGCAACAAGGATATAAAGTGAAGCTTCTGATTGCCGGGGAAGGTGAGCAGAAAGCTACTTTAATTCAGCAGGTTAAAGATTTGAATTTAGAAAATGAAGTTGAGTTTTTAGGCTGGATTGGTGGTGAAGATAAAAGAAAATTTTACAATGATATCGATATTGCACTCGTGCCTACCATGAATGATACCCAACCTTTAGCCATATTAGATGCTTTTGCCTGGGGGAAACCCGTGGTTGCGAGTGATCATATTAGTGTTCAGCAGATTATTCGACAAGGTGAAAATGGGTTGATGGCAAAGTGTGGAGATATAACAGACTTGGTTGATAATCTTAATTTTTTCATTGAACATCCTGAGCAAATTTGTAAAATTGCACGATCAGGATACCAAGATGCTGAAAATGAATATCAATTCTGCAGAGTTGCGGATAAATTGAATAATTTTCTTTATTCCGTACTTAATTAATAATGTCTTTCTAATCTGGGTGTATTGAGTTTGTTATGAAAATATTAGTTACAGGTGGTGCAGGGTTTATAGGTTCAGCTGTAATTCGACATCTGATAAAACATACAGATCATGAAGTTTTAAACATAGATAAATTGACTTATGCTGGTAACCTAGAATCATTAAAAGAAATTGATCAAAGTCCAAAATATCAGTTTAAACAAATGGATATTTGCGATACTGAGCAAATCACGAAAGCAATTGAAGCATTTCAACCGGATGCAATTATGCATCTGGCAGCTGAATCACATGTGGACCGTTCAATTGATGGTCCGGCAGCTTTTATTCAAACCAATATTGTTGGTACTTATACTTTACTTGAGGCTGCCCGAAAGTACTGGATGAGTCTTGACTCAGATACTAAACAGCACTTTCGTTTCCATCATATTTCAACTGATGAAGTTTATGGTGACTTAGAAGGGACAACCGATCTATTTACTGAAACAACTTCATACGCCCCAAGTTCTCCATATTCAGCATCTAAAGCCAGTTCAGATCATTTGGTTCGTGCATGGTATAGAACTTATGGCTTACCTGTACTTGTGACCAATTGTTCCAATAATTATGGTCCTTACCACTTTCCAGAAAAGCTGATTCCATTAGTCATTTTAAATGCGCTAGATGCAAAGCCATTACCTGTATACGGTAATGGTCAGCAAATTCGGGACTGGTTATTTGTAGAAGATCATGCTCGTGCTTTGTATAAAGTGGTGACTGAGGGAGTAGTGGGTGAAACCTATAATATTGGTGGGCATAACGAAAAGCAGAACATTGAAGTGGTGAAAACCATTTGCAAAATCTTGGATGAATTGAAACCACAAAGTAGTGGTCAATCGTATGAATCATTGATTACTTTTGTTAAAGATCGTCCTGGGCATGACTTACGTTACGCCATTGATGCAGCGAAAATCAAGAATGAGTTAGGTTGGTCGCCAACTGAAACTTTTGAAACCGGTATCCGTAAAACTGTTGAATGGTATTTAAATAATTTGGAATGGTGTCGTCGTGTGCAAGATGGCAGTTACCAACGTGAACGATTAGGTGTAACTTTATAATGTCAAATACAACAAAGGGTATTATTTTAGCAGGCGGTTCGGGTACACGTTTATACCCTATTACTAAAGGTGTATCTAAACAGCTACTCCCAATTTATGATAAGCCGATGGTGTATTATCCACTTTCGGTACTCATGCTTGCGGGTATTCGTGAAGTATTAATCATTAGTACTCCTGACGATATTGATGGATTTAAACGATTATTAGGTGATGGTTCTCAGTTTGGTATTCATATTGAATATGCAGTCCAACCTAGTCCAGACGGTTTAGCACAAGCATTTATAATTGGTGAAAGCTTTATTGGGGATAGTAATGTTTGCTTAGTGCTTGGCGACAATATTTTTTACGGTCAAGGTTTTACCCCAATGTTGCGTCAGGCTGTGTCACGTCAAAAAGGTGCGACTGTATTTGGCTATCAAGTGAAAGATCCAGAACGTTTTGGGGTAGTTGAGTTTGATGAGCAAAAACGTGCGGTATCTTTAGAAGAAAAACCGAAAGATCCAAAATCACATTTTGCTGTAACAGGTCTATATTTTTACGATAATGATGTGATTCAAATTGCTAAACAGGTGAAGCCTTCTGAGAGAGGTGAACTGGAAATTACAACTGTAAACCAGATGTATTTAGAGCGTGGTGATTTAAATGTAGAACTGCTTGGGCGTGGTTTTGCATGGCTGGATACAGGGACGCATTCAAGTTTATTGGAAGCGGCTCAATTTGTTGAAACCATTGAAAAGCGTCAAGGCTACAAAGTGGCTTGCCTAGAAGAAATTGCTTTGAATAATGGTTGGCTGCGTAAAGAACAAGTTTTAGAAATTGGTCAAAGCATGAGTAAAAATGACTATGGGCAATATTTGATTTCTTTAGTGGAAAACTAAAAAAATGACTCAGCCAATTTATGTAACGCAACCTGTTTTACCTGAGCTTGAGGAATTTATTCCTTATTTAGAGCAGATTTGGAATAATAAAATTTTAACCAACTGCGGGCCATTGCATCAGCAGTTGGAAAAAGAACTTTGTGAATATCTTGGTGTTGATTATATTTCATTATTTAATAATGGAACGATTGCATTAGTCACAGCACTACAGGCTCTTGGACTTGAACAAGGTGAAGTGATTACGACACCATATACTTTTGTTGCTACGGCTCATTCGATAGTTTGGAATAAACTTACGCCAGTCTTTGTCGATATTGATCCGCAAACATCTAATATCGACCCGATAAAAGTTGAAATGGCAATTACAGATAAAACAGTCGCGATTTTACCTGTACATTGTTATGGTATTCCTTGTGATGTGGAAGCACTACAAAATATTGCTACCAAGCATAATTTAAAATTAATTTACGATGCAGCACATGCCTTTGGTGTAATACATCAGGGTAAAAGCTTATTAAAATATGGTGATTTAAGTGTAATGAGCTTTCATGCTACAAAAGTATTTAATACTTTTGAGGGGGGGGCGATCGTTTGCCATAGTGCTGAAATGAAACAGCGTATAGATCGTTTAAAAAATTTCGGGATTGTGAATGAAAGTACAATAGATGATATTTCTTTGAATGGAAAATTGAGCGAAGTACATGCTGCACTTGGTTTATTGCAATTAAAGAATATAGATAGCACATTAGCAGCGCGTCAAAAGATAGACCATATTTATCGTAGTTCATTCATAGATATAAAAGGTATACGTTGTATAGAACGTACAGATTTAGAAAAAGATAATTACTCTTATTTCCCCATAGTTATTTCTGAATCATATCCACTCAGTCGTGATGCGTTATTTGAAAAATTGAAGTGCCATAATATTTTTGCAAGAAAATATTTTTATCCGATAATGACTGATTTGACTGTTTATAAGGAATATCAATCAGACACTCCTGAAGCGAAATGCTTATCAGAGCAAGTGCTTTGCTTACCGCTATATCCAAATCTTTGCATGGAGTCAGTGCAAAAAATTATTGATTTAATTAAGGATAATTAAGATGGCTTTTTTAACAGAAGAACAGATTAAAGCCATGGGTTTTCGACACGTAGGTAAAAATTGCCTACTTTCAGACAAAGCCTCTTATTATAATTGTAAAAATATTAGTATTGGTAACAATACTCGTATCGATGATTTTTGTGTGTTATCAGCAGGTGAGAGTGGGATAATAATAGGCAGTTATATTCATATTGCAGTGTATAGTTCGCTTATAGGTGCAGGGAAAATAGTGTTAAATGATTTTTGCAATATTTCATCAAGAGTGGCTATTTACAGCAGTAATGATGATTATAGTGGTGAATTTATGACGAATCCTATGGTGCCTAGTCAATATACCAATGTGATGAGTTCAGATGTAATAATTGGAAAGCATGTAATTGTTGGATCTGGAAGTGTGATTTTGCCTGGTGTGACTTTAGGAACAGGTGTCGCTGTTGGTGCATTAAGTTTAGTAAATAAAAGCTGCTCAGATTTTGGTATTTATATCGGCACGCCAGCAAAAAAAAATAAGGAACGAAAACGAACTTTACTGAAATTAGAAATAGAACTAAAAAATGATGGATCTATTTAATATGAATATATTAGTTTCAGTATGTATTGTTACCTATAATCAAGAAAAATTTATACAGCAAACTTTACAAAGTATTTTGAATCAAAATACGAGTTTTCAGTATGAGGTTGTTATTGGAGATGATTGCTCCACTGATTCAACTAAAAAAATAATAGAAGTCTTTTTTAAAAAGTATCCTGATATTATAGTTCCAGTTTTTCATCAAAAAAATATAGGACCTATCGAAAATATTAAGGCAGTATATAAAAAGGCTAAGGGTAAATACATTTATCATCTTGATGGGGATGACTTGGCTCTTCCGAATAAATTGCAACGGCAATTTGATGTAATGGAATCCAATTCAGATTGCGCCATCTGTACTCATGATATGCTATATATTGATGCTGAAGGAAATAAAGTGCGAGAATGGACCCATCAAAAAGGTAAATTCGATTTAGATTATTTATATCTAAATTTACCTTTCTTTGCACATTCATCAAAAATGTTTCGAAATGATTTTATGTTTGATTATTTTGATGCCTTACATCCTAAAGCATTAGATATTGAAATACATATTGAGCAGGTTAGAAAAGGATTAATTTATCATTTAGATGAGGAATTAGGTGCATATCGAGTAGATGTTGGGATTAGCACGCTTGGAAAGAAAATTAACCCAATTTTGCCGATTGGTATAATGAGAGTATATGATAAGAAATTGGCGGAAGAAAATGATTTAGATCAACTTGAAAAATTAAGAAAAACTTATGCCAAGTATACACTTCAATATGCTCGTCAATTTTATAAAACTAGCAGTGATTATGATATTTATTGCTTATTGGTAAAAAAATCTTTATCTGTAAAATTTTATACATTAAGGCAGATATTTTTTTATATAATTAGTTTATTACCTAAAAGTGTTATATGGAAATCTGATTAAATTTATTTATGTTATTAAGTAATTCTCTTTCATAAATCAAAAAAGTGATCTTCTTGTTTGTTGCTATTCAGTGTTGATTAAGTGTTTTACTAATATTAAAACTAAGAATTGTAAGATATGAAATTTTTCACATCTTACAATAATGTAGAATCTTATTTATACAGGGTTTTTTAATTGTATTTCTACTTTAGAGTTTCTCTAACTTTACATTAAATTTTCTTATATTTTTTACGAAATATATTTAATATTGAAGATAATTTCCATTGAAAGTTCAATTTGAATACTTTCCAACTTATATTTTTTAAGGGCTTAAGATTATATGTTAATTCATGTAGTAAGTTAATTCTAGGTTTCATTTGTGCTTCTAAACTATATAGCTCCCTAACACGATGCATTCCATTCTCGCCAATTTTTTTTAGATCATAAGGTCGAGTATAATATTTATTAATTTTATCAATAATATTCTTAATATTATATTGAATTAGAACAATATCTTCTCCATCCGTAAAATATCCTTCTGCAGAGTTGAATTCATCAACGGCAAAGATCGCACTACCTCGCAATGCTGCTTCGATACAGCTTGCTGTAGGAAAGCCATCAAATGAACCTGGAAAAATTTTACCACTAATATTAGGAGATATAATTATGTCAATAGTTTGGAAAAGATTATCGAAATTTTCTGGATCCAATGAGCCGTGAAATTTAATATGATCACCCAATGAATCTACATTGATGACTTTGGAATCAAATGATCCTACAACATGGAAGTAAATATCTTGATGATACTGATGCAATATAGTGGCTACCTTTATAAAGACATCATATCCTTTGTCTTGACCATGGCTGGTATATTTATGCGCCATAAAACAAATATCTAGGCTAGGTTTTCCAAAGCCCCACCGGTGTTTTTTAGGAAGTGCATTTATTTTTGAAATTTCTGGCATTACGACACCAAAGACCATCTGAATTTTTTCAGGAGAACACATTCTTTTATTTATAATATAATTGTATGTTACCAGTTGGGTTACGATTACTTTCTTGAAGCAAGGGGAGCTAAAAACTCGTTTAAGTTTACGATCACATATTGGGTCATTTAGAAGGAATCCTCCTCCAGGATAAAGAGTAAAAACAAATGGGACTTTAGCAGCTTCGATTTGCGTTAATATTGAGAAAATATTATTTAAAAAGGTTAGGTAAACTAAACTTCTTGTTTTAAAATGAATTTTTCCAGTTTTTAGTGTTACTTTGTGGCTAAGATCTGGAAATTTTTCCTTATAATTATTTATAACATCAGCTGCTGATTTCTTATCAAGAGCTTCAATATTTTTTCCAGAAGTGATGATGAAAGAGTTCTTAAATTCATGTAAGTATGTTGTGAATTCAACATATCTAAAACCACTTTTCAATGAAGGAAAGGTATCATCAATAATCAATAATTCAAACTTATCTTGTTTTATCAAGTTTGTTTTGTAATTAATATTATTGGGTAATGTTTTGATTTGATTTTCATAAGAAATTTTATTAACCATAAGAGAGATTTCTTTTTACAATTAAGTAGTAAATGATATCTATTTGTTGATGAATTGTCATATGTTTTAGTTGGAATTTAAATTATATTGATTGAGTTTTGTTTGATGTTGTGAATTTTGATAATATAAATTATATATGATGGGGGGTGGAATTTAATATTATTCATGATTAATTCTTATAAATCCTAAATAATCTAATTTTTTTATATAAGACCTTGTATTAAATCAAATATCCTTATCATAAGGGGTGAAAGCTTTATTTAAATTTCTTTGAATTTAAATTAGTTTAAGAATCTAAATTACATAAATTTAAAATTTTTTCTTGCATATTGTCCATACACACTTTATCTATACATTCTTGGTTATATTTATAAGGATTTTGCACACATTTTTCTAATGCAAAACTAAGAGCTTTAATATTTTGTTTAGGAACTAATCCAAATTTTGCAGTATCAATAGTAAATAAATCTGCAATACCAGCTGAAGAGTTATAACTGATGATGGGAACGCCAAGGGAAATTGCTTCGGCTAATGTTACAGGGCTACCTTCGTACAGAGAACACATAACAAGGCATTTGCTCTGTAGCATGAGTTGATGAGGGTTATCAATCCAACCTAAGAAATCAATTCTGTCAGAAATGTTAAGTTCTTTTGTAAGAGTTTCAAGTTTTTCTCTCTCTGTTCCATCTCCCACAATTGCCATTTTACCAGTGAGATTACTTATAGAAAATGCTTTAATTGCATGATCTACTTGTTTAATTGGAACCAAACGTCCTACAAAAATCACATCCCATTTTTTTTCAGTATATGGAGATTGAGCAATAAGGTCATCTGATACTTGTACCCCATTTGCAATGGTGACTGTTGATTTTGGTTGAGCATAGGTTTGGGCTTTAGATTCTAGGTCACGGTTTACTGTAATCAGATTTCTATTTTTAAATAATTTAGCAAATTTGCGTTTATTCTTGAAAAAACGAATATGTTCTTTAATTTGCTTTAATGGATTATTGAACTTTCTAAATTCTAAAAGATCTCCATGAATCCAATGCCAAACATTTTTTTTCTGGGTTAAGTAATTACCTAAATAATAACCATTATGAAAACCTAGGATAATAAGATCAAAAGTTTTTTCATTAATTAGTAAAGAAATGGTTTCTTGCTCTTTTTTTGAAAGTTCTTTAAATTTCCAGAGTTTTCCAAATGCAAATTTTGGATTGATATTTAAATCAATATATTCAATAGATGAATCAACGGCTAAGGTATTTTTACTTGAATTCAAAACAGCAAGAGTTACTAAATTATCATTTTTTGCTAATGTGTAAGCCAGATCAAGTGTTATCTTTTCGGCTCCACCTTTTCCTAGATCATCTACAATAAATAAAATTTTTTTCATTTCATGCTTTCTATATTTATTAATCCTATTCTAGATTAATCTTTAACTCTCTATAAATTAACCGATAAAAATCACGGGTACACCTAAAATGCTATTTTAGTAAAAATAGACTGTTTCGCTATTAGTGTTTAAACCAATCATTGGTAAGTATATAGCGTATAAATAGCGTTTGTTCAACTAAAAAACACTATCAGCATGATTCTATGGTTACAGGTGGTGAAGATAGCATCGCTATTTATCTAGTGCCTGAGATGTATAAAGATTTTTATTCCCTTCAACATTTCTAAACCGCTTATAAGACCAGACATATTGCTCAGGTGCAACATTAATCATACTTTCAAGGTTTTGATTTAGGCTATCAACTGAAGTTTGTAAATTTTTCGACAAAATCTGATCGGATAGTGGTGAGCAATACACATTAAAACCTGATGTTTCATTACGAATACAACTGAGGCCCACTATATTGCATTGGGTCTTACTGGCCAGTTTTGACACCAGCGTAGTAGATAAGGTCTTTTGCCCAAAAAATTCTGAATAAATACCTCCCGATGCTTTAGGAAGATGATCCGGTAAAATGACCGTTAATCCTCCTTTCTTCAGATGTTTAAAGATGGCACGCACGCCATTTTCATCGGTGGGGACAAGCGTGGCATTCAATCGCTGGCGCGCTTCTAGCATAAAGCGATCCACCGCTTTATGCTTATTGGGCTTGTACATGATCATCGGGGCGGCATGTAAATTCAGCCATGCATTTAAAAGCTCCCAACAGCCCAAATGTGCAACCACAACTATAACGCCTTTTTTATTGGCTAAGGCTTCTGTAAGATGCTGTTCTCCGTAAATATTTTTGATCTGATTTAAGCTGTATTCAGGTGGCATACCCCAACATTTGATTGATTCTATATAGGTCATGCATTGACTTTTTAAGCTTTTCTTGAGGAGAGCCTGGTAGGCTGTTTCATCCAGTTCTGGATAAGCCAGCTTTAAATTGATGCCAGTAATTCGTTTGAGTGAGGAATTGAAGGAGTACAGCAGAATTGCAATGCAGGATGCCAGAAGCTGTAAAAAAGACAACGGAAATCGGGAAATGACTTTGAGGAAAAAATACATAATGGCGTAACTCTTTGAAAACTAAACTGGTTATAAGAAGAAAATTTTGCAAAGAGTTTTATTACAGCAAGGATGCTGCTGCCCGATGTCTAAATTACAGATCAGGAGTTAAATATTTTCAGCACAAAATAAAATGAGATAAAACCACTGAGGAATGTCACCAGTCAGTGGCTAAGAAGGGAGTTATTCGGCTTTGTCGGCATTGCCTTTTAAAACCATATAAATCAAACCGACAAAAATAAGTAAGGCCCCACCTAGGCTGCTTACACAAAAATAAAGAATACGTTGATTAGTATCCATGTTAAATAAGTCATTGGCCAAGATATAACGCATAAATAGCCACTGTACAATAGAAAACACAATGAGCATAATGCCACGATTACGAACAGCGGGACGCATAGCCATAGCTTGTTTAACTCAATAATAAAAAAACAGCATTATTATGCCACTACCCGGAATCAATCTCAATTCAATAAAAAACCCTGCATCAAGCAGGGTTTTTGATCACTGAATCAGGCAAGAATTAAGCTTCTTGTTGAGCTTCAGCTTTTGGTTTTTCACGTAAGCGAATACCCAAATCACGTAATTGATTACCTTCAACTGGTGCCGGTGCTTGAGTCAACGGACATTCAGCAGTTTTGGTTTTCGGGAATGCAATCACGTCACGGATTGAAGATGAACCTGTCATCAGCATGACAAGACGGTCCAGACCGAATGCCAAACCACCGTGAGGAGGTGCACCGAATTTAAGTGCATTCAGCAAGAAGCTGAATTTCTCTTCAGCTTCTTCTTCTGAAATGCCAAGCGCTTCAAAGATCGCTTTTTGCATCTCGAGCGTATAGATACGAAGTGAACCGCCACCGATTTCAGTACCGTTCAATACCATATCATAAGCCACAGACAATGCTTGACCTGGGTTGTTCTTCACTTCTTCAACACTTGATTTTGGTAGTGTGAACGGGTGGTGAACAGAAGTCCATTTGCCATCGTCAGTTTCTTCGAACATCGGGAAGTCAACCACCCAAAGCGGAGCCCACTCACAAGTCGCCATGTTCATGTCATGGCCGATCTTGATACGTAAAGCGCCCATTGCATCATTTACAACTTTGGCTTTATCTGCACCGAAGAATACGATGTCGCCATTTTCAGCGCCAACACGTTTCAACAAATCAAGTACGATTGGCTCGATGAATTTAACGATTGGAGATTGAAGGCCTTCGATGCCTTTTTCAAGTTCGTTGACTTTAATGTAAGCCAAACCTTTCGCACCGTAGATACCCACGAATTTAGTGTATTCATCGATCTGGCTACGTGGAAGAGAACCAGCACCCGGTACGCGAAGCGCAACGATACGGCCTTTAGGATCTTTGGCAGGACCTGCGAATACTTTGAACTCAACGTCTTGCATCATGTCTGCAACATCAACAAGTTTCAAAGGAATACGTAAGTCTGGTTTGTCAGATGCATAGTCACGCATTGCATCTGCATAAGTCATGCGCTGGAATTTGTCGAATTTCACGCCAAGAAGTTCATCGAACATCTTAACAGTTAAACGTTCCATTAAATCCATGATGTCATCGTCACTCATGAACGATGTTTCAACGTCGATTTGGGTGAATTCAGGCTGACGGTCAGCACGTAAGTCTTCATCACGGAAACATTTAGCAATTTGATAGTAACGATCAATACCGCCTACCATCAACAACTGTTTGAACAGCTGTGGGGATTGTGGAAGTGCGTAGAAGCTACCGTTAGAAACACGACTTGGTACTAAATAGTCACGAGCACCTTCTGGAGTAGCACGGGTCAAGATCGGAGTTTCAACGTCTAAGAAACCATTTTCTTCGAAATAGTTACGAATCAGGTTGGTCAATTTAGAACGGAAACGTAGGCGATCTAACATTTCTGGACGGCGAATATCCAGGAAACGATATTTCAAACGGATTTCTTCAGAAATGTTGGTATTTTCATCATTCAGTGGGAATGGAGGCGTTTCAGAAGTAGCAAGAACTTCGATGTCTTTTGCTAAAACTTCGATTTGACCACTCACCATGTTGGCATTTTCTGTGCCTTCATAACGGCGACGTACACGACCTGTGATTTTTAATACGAATTCAGAACGTGCCTTGTCCGCAGTTGAGAATGCTTCTGGTGTATCTGGATCGATAACCACTTGAACAAGACCGTCACGGTCACGCATGTCAAGGAAGATAACACCACCGTGGTCACGGCGACGGTGTACCCAACCGCATAATGTTACGGTTTGGTCAATTTGGGCTTCAGTTAATGAGCCACAGTAATGAGTTCGCATCATAGCGTAAAAAATCCAACTATATGGGTTAAGGTCAGCGTATACGTAAACAGCGTACCGCTTTTTTCGAATGTTGAATTATGCCTCTTTGGGCATATAGTCACAAGAACTTGAGACAAAAACAGCAACAATTTAAAGTGAATAAGCGGAAAGTGGGCTATTTGATTAGCCCATACGCCGATTCTGGTCCAGAAATAAAAACAGTAAACAGCCCAGGCTAAATACCATCAAAAAGCCCTGACTGAATTCATTGATGGAACGGCCGGTAAAATAATACAGCTCAGATTGCCACACCTCATCAGGAATATAGTGCATATAGTCCCAGACCGAGAACAAGGCAGTGAGAATCGACAGTCCGAATAAGCCCCAAGCAAAAACTTTGATTTTGTGGCTAAGGGCCAGGGATTGCCGATGGCACCGATAGTAATGCAGGCTCATCCATAAAATAAATGGCAGGGCTGCGAAGGAGCTCCCAAGCTGTAAAATGCGGTGCAGGGGATAGCTTTGTCCTAAAATCTGAAACTGCTGACTGAGAAGGTCATGCAAGGCAAAGGTACGAAAATCCACATGGGTCAGACCATCCCAAATCAGATGGGTTGCTGTACCCAGCATGACGGCCAGACAGACTCCTGTAAAAAACTTAAATGCTGCAAAGAGGCTGGTGATATTCAGTTCATGCCGGATACCGAGAAAGCGGTAGATCACCGGCCGGTAAATCAGATACCAGATGGCACAAAAAGCCAGCCCGATCCACAAGTCTGGATGAATCAGGGAGGACCATAAATGAGTGGTATTGGAATGATCCTGGCTAAACAGACGATAAAGGTCTGGCACCATGCAGCCAATCGCCAGTGCGGCAACCGGAAGCCGGTTTCCGGTCAGATAGGAAATGGGTGGGGCAAGGACAGCATGAGATAGGGTAAAGGGCATAAATAAAATAATGTTTTAATGCGATAAAAAGTATTAAAAAACATTCTAATAAAATATGTAGCTGTTTATCGTAAAGGATTGCAAAAAAAATGCAATGTTATATTATAACGTTATTTAGAAATTGCAGCCTTGAGTCCGTTCCATGCTTGTTCATAAGAATTTAATCACACTCTCTATTTTTGCCGTCATTGCACCTGCTGTTTTTGCTGATGAGGATACTCAGACTCAACAACTTGCCACCCTCAAATTGCAGGCACACCCCCTGGTACAGTCGGCTGCAGATTTTGCAGTGGCTGATCAGGTCATTGATCATAAAAAGCTTGCCGAAGGCAGTACGACTATTGGTGATGCTTTGGCAGGTGAGCTTGGGGTATCTTCCAATCAGTATGGTTCAGGTTCCAGCCGTCCGGTGATCCGCGGGCAAGATGGTGCGCGTGTTAAAGTCCTGCAACATGCTTCTGAAACTGCGGATGTTTCAACCTTGTCCCCTGACCACGCGGTGACGGTTGATCCGATTCTGGCAAAACAGGTTGAGATTATTCGGGGACCATCGACTTTACTGTATAGCGCAGGAACAGTGGGTGGACTGGTCAATGTCACAGATAATAAAATTCCAACGCAAATGCCTGACAAGGGTTATGAAGGTCAGCTGGGCTTACGTTACAACACGGGTAGTGATGAAAAACTCGCTAGTGCGGGTGTCACGGTTGCTTTAGCCGATCAGGTTGCGTTACGGGTTGAAGGTTCAAAACGTAAAGCCAATGACTATATTGCACCGGATTATTTTCATGATCATGAAGGCGAATTAGAAAAAGAACGCCGTGTCGGGAATACCTTTGCTGAAGGTGAAACGGTCAATGTTGGATTGTCCTGGATTCATGACCGAGGCTTTAGCGGCATTTCATACAGTAACCGTCAGGACCAGTATGGCTTGCCGGGGCATAGTCATGAATATGAAGATTGTCAGGTGTCCGGTAATGCCTTAATTGGCTGTGGCCAGCAACCCGGGCATACGCATGAAGAGCATGCAGCGGGACCATGGGTCGATTTGAAAACCGAACGTTATGATTTCCGTACCGAACTCAATGATCCTTTTGCCGGGTTTCAAAAGCTTCGTGCCCATGCCAGCTATACCGATTACAAGCATGATGAAATTGAAGAGAATGCTGCGCAAACCACCTTTAAAAGCAAAGGCTATGATGCACGTTTAGAATTGGTCCACAATCCGATTGCAAACTGGGAAGGGATGATCGGTGCTCAATATAATCAGCAAAAGCTGGATATTAGCGGTGAAGAAGCTTTGCTGGATCCGACCAAAACCCGAAAGTGGAGTCTGTTTGCCTTAGAACATAAACAGTTTGATGATGTACATGTGGAACTCGGTGCACGTTTGGATCAGCAAAAACTTGACATCGATTCTGATAAAAAAGACTTTGATGATTATGGTTTTTCCTACTCAGGCGCGCTGAACTGGGAATTTGTACCTAACTATAAATTATCGCTGGTCGGTTCTCATCAAGAACGTCTGCCTTTGGCGCAAGAGCTGTATGCCAATGGTAAACATTTCGCGACCAACACTTATGAACGCGGCAATGAAAATCTGGCTGCAGAAAAATCCAATAATCTGGAGCTTGGTCTGCATTATGAAAACGGTCCGCTGGATTATCATGTGCATGTCTATCACAACTGGTTTGATCACTATATTTATGCCCAAACCCTGGATAATTTTAAAGATTTCCGCCTGGTTGAATATACCCAAGACAAAGCCAAGTTCTATGGAGCTGAAGCAGCGGCCTCTTATGCCCTAAACGATACCTACAAAGTGGGTGTGTTTGGTGATTATGTGCGTGGCAAAATCGAGAGTGAAAATGCACCTCGCGTTCCGGCAGGTCGTTTAGGTACCAAAGTGGATGCAAGCTTTGACGATCACTGGTCGGGTCTGGCTGAGTATTACCATGTGTTTAATCAGGACAAAATTGCCAGCTATGAGGATGAAACTCAGGGCTATAACATGGTTAATCTGGGCTTGAGTTATGCCAATACTCTTGCTGATAAAAATACTTATCGTGTCTACTTTAAAGCCAATAACCTGCTGGATGATCAAGTTTATTCACATGCTTCATTCCTGTCGAATATTCCGCAAGTGGGACGTAACTTTACTGTTGGTCTGGAATTCGGTTTCTAGGCAAAAGTCATCCTGAAATCTGCTGATTCAAGCAGGTGAAACAGAAATCCTCTTGATAAATCAAGCAATAAAACCTAGTCTGATGATATTGGACTAGGTTTTTTGTTATGCGTATTTTTCAACGAATTCATCAGAAATTGAATTGGTCAGGCCGTCGTTATGCCGGCGTGATCATCGGTTTGCTGGCATTGGGATATCTCTCATCGGCCATTTATCATACCTATAAACCCTTGCCTGAAGGCCTGAATTTTACCGGTAAGTTACGTCATGCCGAGGTGAAGTTTATTGCAGATCAAACCTATCTGGATGCAAGTGGAAAACAGCAGCAAGACCATCATATTTTTAATGAAATGTTAAAATTGATTGATGAAGCGCAAACCACCATTGTACTGGACATGTTCTTGTTCAATAGTGAAGTCGGCGAGTCAACACTATCTCATCAGGCATTGGCGCAACAACTTACGGATGCCTTGATTTTAAAACGCGGTGTGCAGCCCAATATTGAAATTAAGGTGATTACCGACCCGATTAATTCAGTCTATGGTGGTCTTGCACCCGAGCATTATCGTCAGTTACGTAGTGCAGGTATTGACGTGATTGAAACGGATTTAAGACCGCTGCGTGCATCCAATCCAGTATGGTCTGGCTTCTGGTATCTCTGTTGTCAGGATGCAGGCAATAATCCTGAAAGAGGCTGGCTCGCCAATCCGTTTGGTCAGGAAAAAATTACCCTGCGCAGTTATTTTAATCTGTTTAATTTTAAGGCCAATCACCGTAAAACTCTGGTGGTGGATACGGCTCAGGGCTGGAAAGCTTTGGTGACTTCAGCCAATCCGCATGATGGCAGTTCACGTCATTCTAATGTGGCTTTGCTGGTAATGGGCAATACAGCCATTGATGTATTAAAGACTGAACAGGCTGTAGGCCGGATGTCCAAAGGTGATATTCCGATGGTCATTATTGGCGAGTTTGAAGGGGATCGGTCTTTACCTCAAGTTCAGGTGCTGACTGAAAAAGCGATTTACGATGCAACACTCAAACTGATTGAAACTGCCAAGCCTAAAGAGCAGATTGATTTGGCCATGTTCTATTTGTCTGAACGGCATATTGTCAAAGCCCTGATTGCTGCACATGAGCGTGGGGTAAAAGTCCGTGTGCTTCTTGATCCGAATAAGGATGCGTTTGGGCGTAAAAAAAATGGTATTCCTAACCGGCAGGTGGCTTCTGAACTGAATGATGCGGGTGTGCCGGTACGCTGGTGCAATACCCAAGGTGAACAATGTCATAGCAAGATGATCATTAAATCAAATGCACAGCAGTCTGACCTGATTTTAGGTTCAGCCAATTTCACTGCGCGCAACATCAAAAACTATAATCTGGAAACCAATTTGCGGGTAGTCGGTTCATCGCAGGCAGCAGTGTTTACCGATGCCCAAGCTTATTTTGATATGGCTTGGGCAAATTTGAATGGCAAAAACATGAGTGTCGATTACAGCCAATATGCAGATGAATCGACATTGAAATATGGAATTTACCGTTTTATGGAGTGGAGCGGATTGTCTACGTTTTAATTTTGATTTATGAATAGAAATCCCTCCTAACCTCCCTTTAAGAAAGGGAGGAAAGTCCCTCTTTGAAAAAGAGGGATTTAGGGAGATTTCATTTTTTTTAATTTTTTGGCTCAGGATTAGGCGGAACCATCTGATCCAGATCTTTGTCAGAGAGTTTATCCAGCTCTTTTAAATCCGTTTTAATTTTCCACTGGCTTTCATCTTCAACCGGCTGCGGTAAACGTGCTTCTAACCAGTCACAGACCACATCAGGTGAAAAATCGGGATGATTGCACTGAATGACCCAAGCCAAAAACTCTTTGGCTTCACCATTCATATAAGGTGGCGGAGAAACCGGCAAAAACTGTGTCGGTAAACGTTCATTCTTGGAAATGTAATTTAATACATGACCCAGTTCCTGTACGGTTTGCCATGCCAGAGGATGTTCCACATTGATTTGAAATTTAAACCACCAGGCATGTTGACCATCTGAACCATAGGCATTAATTAAAGATTCTTGAATACTTGGAACCTTGCAAAAGAATTGATGTAGGCGGTCAAAACTTAAATCAGACACTCTGTTTGATCCCATAATAAAAAACTGCATTTTAGCATATTCATCATTTGAGCCGGGATGTGTCTCAAGAGAAAACTCGAGAAATATTTCATTTACAAAACTTTGCATTTGCTGTTTTTTTATTCATTTTTTATCCTAAACTAGGAATTACAATAAGCTTTATAATGTATGGTGGGAGGCTCTTATGAAATTAACAGCTCTTTGTGCTTTGATTGGTATGATGCTCTTGGGGGCTTCTGCAACAACGCAAGCAGAAAATCGCTGGTCAAATTATCGTGGGGTAGATACTACTCGCTACCAGCCTCGTCCTTATTATCCGCAAAATAGTTATCCTCAAAATCACTATCCACATCAGCAGCAACATTATCCACAGCACTACCTGAATTATCCGCAGCGTCCACCGCATCATCAGAATTATCCGACCATTCAGAATGGCATCAGCATTCAATATCAGGCACCCACGACCATTACACACAATTCTCAAAGCTATAGCTGGGTGAATGGTGATCCGAGAACCGCCCGAATTGAAAGTTCAAACACGACCTTTATCTCCGACTGGCAACGTTTGGGTTTGCCTGCACCACCGACTGGCAGCCATTGGATATTTGAAAATGGTCGTTATGTGTTGGTGCCGAATCGTTAAAGATTCATTTTTAATGATTCAATCTCCCCAAACCCCTCTTTAAAAAGAGGGGCTTTTAACATATTAAGCTAATTCATCATCTTGCGGTTGTGGAGTTTTATCTGCAGGGAGTGGCTTTTCTGAATGTTTATCACGAATCACAGACGGGTAGGTCCAGGAAGAGAAACGCACCACCAAAATCGAAAATGCCAAGATCAGGATTGAACCGGTAATAATCACCAGATCCATATCGGCTTTATGGTCATGCTGGATATCTGAAATAAGTAAACGAGTCAGAGCCGTAATGGCAATATAAATTAAAAAACGTACCGGCATGTGATTGGTTTTGAAGTAAATACCCACCATGGCGCCCAGTTCAAGATAAATAAACAGCAGCAGAATATCATCGATGGTCGCAAACTGTTTAATGGTTAAAATTTCAAATACCGTATGTCCGGCAGACCAGATCACCATACAGCCAATAATAAACAGGGCAATATAGTGAAAACTTTCTACGGCAATATTTCCGAAACGGTCAAGGAGGGTCTCAATCCTTTCAACTTTGTTATCAGGTTTTGGCATCTTTTCCTCCTGTCTCTTGAATGATTGTTTGTATGAAATTGATTATTAAATAGTATGCAAGTTTCATGCACATTAAAGAATAAAAAATGAAAGAGGATAAAAAATTAAGTGATTGTATTTTTTTTATACGAAATTCATGTAATGTATGAAGGGTTATTTCATTGATCAGGGAAAAGAAAATGTTAGCAACAATTCAAACAAAAATTGATAATTTACAAAATGGAAAAAAACTTATTTTGGGTTCAGGGATTAAAATGGATGAAATGCACAAGCTGGTTACGTTATGCGAACATCTACAAGCCGAGGGCGTAATTAAAATTGTGAAAATTAATCAAGAGGCACAGAGTAATAAAAAAGTTTCAGATTCCATTATTGTTGAAAAAATCTAATTGATATCTTGAGTCATAAAAAACGCCTGCATTTGCAGGCGTTTTTTTATTGCTTATCTTTGTGCAGGATTAAGCCTGGTTAGTAAAGTAGTCTTCAGAGAAGTTCATTACCACTTCAGCACCGGCTTTTACTTTAGTAATGCGCATTGCAAGTTCAGGCAGAATACGTTGTACAAAATAAAGCGCCAGCGACAATTTATTTTGATAGAACTCGCCGTCTTTGGCTTTTGCTGCATTGGCAATTTTTGCAAACATGTAAGAGAAGCTAAGCAGACCCACCGCATGCAGATAATCCACAGCTGCTGCATTCGAGAAGTCGATATTTTCTTTGCTAGCTTGCAGAATATATTGCGTTACCGATTCAACTTCTGCTGCTGCATCTAAAGTGGCATCTTTAATGAAGTTCAGATCCGCATCCAGGCCATTGGCAAAATCACGAATTTCCTGGATGTATTCTGCAATGAATGCACCGCCACATTTAATGGTCTTACGGCCAATCAAATCCTGGGACTGAACACCGTTGGTCCCTTCGTAAATCTGCGAGATACGCAAGTCACGGATACATTGTTCCATACCCCATTCACGAATGAAGCCATGACCACCGAAAACCATTTGTGCATCTAAAGTTGCGTTAAATGCAGTATCGGTCAGGTAAGCTTTTGCGATTGGGGTTAATAGCGCAACACGGTCATTGGCTTTTTTTACCGCTTCGGCATCGGTCGAGAACTTGGTAATGTCGAGCTGTTGACCGACATACACCGCAAAGGCACGAGAGGCTTCGTTGTTAGCACGCGCATTCAGTAACATACGACGCACGTCGCCATGAACCAAAATGCTGTCAGCAGGTTTGTTTGGAGATTTCACGCCAGACGCACTACGACCTTGAAGACGGTCAGTCGCATACTGCGCAGCATTCTGGTAAGCAAACTCAGAAGCCCCCAGACCTTGAATACCCATAGACAGACGTTCGTAGTTCATCATCACGAACATGGCAGCCAGGCCTTCATTTTCTTTACCGACCAGATAACCTTTGGCGCCGTCAAAGTTCATCACGCAAGTCGCAGAGGCTTTAATGCCCATCTTGTGTTCGATTGAACCTGGACCTGCATGGTTACGCTCACCCAAAGAACCATCTTCATTCACCAGGAATTTCGGTACGATGAAGAGTGAAATACCACGTGAACCGGCCGGTGCATCTGGCGTTTTCGCAAGAACCAGGTGAATGATGTTTTCAGCCAGGTCATGGTCACCACCGGTAATGAAAATTTTAGTACCGGTAATGTTATAAGTACCGTCTTCATTACGTTCTGCCTTGGTTTTAATAATGCCCAAGTCTGTACCGGCATGTGGCTCGGTCAAACACATGGTCCCTGACCATTCGCCAGAGTAGATTTTAGGTAGATAAGTTTCTTTTTGCTCTTGGGAAGCATAGCTGTTTAATGCCATACCTGCACCGACAGACAGAAGCGGGTAGAGCATGAAAGACGGATTGGTTGCAAACAGCATTTCATCAGAAAGTACGGTCAGCATTTTTGGCATTTCCTGACCGCCCCATTCAGCGTCAGCACCCAGGCCAATCCAGCCGCCTTCTGCATATTGTTTGAAGGCTTCTTTAAAGCCAGCAGGTGTAGTCACATTACCGTTGCTATATGTTGCACCTTCTTCATCACCAGTACGGTTCAAAGGCAAAGTCACATTTTGCGCAAACTTGGCCATTTCTTCAAGAATGGCTTCTGCTGTTGCTGCATCAACATGAGCAAGATTTTCATTGTTTTGCCAGAATTGTTCTGCATTAAAAACATCATTAAGGATGAATTTCATATCCGCAAGAGGCGCATTATAGATTGGCATAGTGAGTCACCTGTTTATTGTTTGATTCAGTTCGGTTTTATCAGTCTAATGCATGAAAATTCATGTTGTTAGACGACTAAAGATTAATTTTTTGCATGGGTTATAAAGAAAAAGGACTGCCAAAAACATGACCGTCCTTTTTCTCACATCAGTTTAAGCATCATGCACTTAGAATGCGAAGTGTTCAGCATCTAAAGCAAGTAATGGCTCAACACCACCCGCGATCACGTCAACGTGTGAGCGAACGCGTGGAAGAATTTTCTTGAAGTAGAAACGGGCAGTGGTCACTTTCGCGTTGTAGAAATCTACATCAGTTGTACCTGCAGCCAATGTTTCTTGAGCTACCAGTGCCATACGAGCCCATAGGTAAGCTAAAGTTACGTAACCAGCGAAGTACAGGTAATCTACCGCAGCAGCGCCCACTTCATCAGGGTTTTGCATGGCACGCATACCAATCTGCATAGTCAAGTCACTCCACTCTTTATTCAGAGCAGCAAGCGGTTCAACAAATTCTTTCATTGCAGCATTGTCTTTGTGGGCTTCGCAGAATTTATGAATGACCTTGGTGAAGTCTTTCAACATTGCACCTTGAGTACCCAACACTTTACGGCCTAACAAATCAAGTGCCTGAATTTCAGTGGTACCTTCGTACAGGCAAGCGATACGTGTATCACGAACAATCTGTTCCATGCCATGTTCAGAGATGAAACCGTGACCACCGAATACCTGAACGCCGTGTTTCGCAGATTCAGAACCCGTTTCAGTCAAGAATGCTTTTGCGATCGGAGTTAGTAGCGACAACATGTTGTCCGCAGCTTTACGTTCTTCTTCAGTTGCACCTTGCTCTACAGTGTCTGCATAGAAAGACAATAAGTAAACCAATGCACGGCCAGCTTCCGCAAAAGATTTTTGCGTAAGCAGCATGTTACGTACGGCAGGATGCACAATAATTGGATCCGCTTCTTTTTCTGGCGCTTTAACACCTGAAAGTGAGCGCATTGCCAAACGGTCTTTCGCATAAGCCAATGCACCCTGGAAAGCACCTTCAGATGCTGCAAGCCCCTGTACCGCAGTACCAATACGGGCAGTGTTCATGAACGTGAACATACAGTTTAAGCCGCGGTTTTCAGGACCAATCAGGAAGCCTTTTGCGTTATCAAAATTGAGAACACAGGTTGCGTTACCGTGAATCCCCATTTTGTGCTCGATTGAACCGCAACGAACGCTATTGCGCTCGCCTAACGAACCGTCTGCATTCAGGGTGAATTTAGGCACGATAAATAAAGAGATGCCTTTAGTACCTTTCGGTGCACCTGGAAGACGCGCCAACACGATATGAATAATGTTTTCTGCCATGTCGTGTTCACCAGCAGAGATAAAGATTTTCTCGCCAGAAATTGCATAGCTGCCATCTGCATTCGGTTCAGCTTTGGTACGGATAATCCCCAAGTCTGAACCAGCATGAGATTCTGTCAAGCACATGGTACCAGTCCACTCACCTGAAACCAGCTTAGGCAAGTAAGTATCTTTTTGTTCTTGCGAGCCGTGATGTTCCAGGGTACGGACAGCACCGTGTGAAAGGCCAGGGTACATGCCCCATGCCCAGTTTGCAGTGCCCACCATTTCAGAAATCACGTTGCCTAAAGAAACAGGCAAGGCTTGACCACCGTATTGCTCTTCAGCAGATAATGACGGGAAGCCCAACTCGATATATTTTTGATAGGCTTCTTTAAAGCCTGTAGGTGTGGTTACTACACCATCATTCCAAGTACAACCTTCGCGGTCACCGCTTTGGTTGATTGGAGACAATTCATTTTCACAGAAGTCAGCCGCAGCTTCTAGATATTGATCAACCAATTCACGGCTTACGGTGTCAGAAAATGCAGGCAGGTTTGCATAATGTTGTTCAGCATTTAACAATTCATGTAGAACAAATTGCATATCACGTAAGGGCGCTTTGTATTGTGGCATATCGGTTTCCTCAATACTGGTTTAACCAGCTTATAATCCTAATAAACATTGGAACGTGCCTTCTATGACACGTATTTGTATGGCTCAATCGTGCAACATCTTCTTACTTGGTACAAGCGGTTCCATGCCTTTTCTTAGTGACTGTAAAGTCAAAGATTTTTGCTTTGAAAGTGCTAAGTATGTTGAGTGTAAATGCTTTTATGTTTTATTCGATGTAATAAATAGTCAAAAACGTAAAAGTTTATGAACAATAAAAAAGGCGCAGAGTTGCGCCTTTTTGACTTCGGATGGATTTTTTTACGATGCTGGTTTCGCCGTTACAGGCGCGGCAGGTGCTTTAGGCTGGAAGCGAACTTCGCATGTGCCATTCATACTCTGGGTGCCCACTTTGACTTGTACCGCAGTACCATTGGCTTTGCCTTGACAGGCTTTGAACATGGCTTGCTGATGCGCTTGATGTTCTGCCAGGCGCTGATCAAATTGTTTGGTCAGTTCTGCGCGTTTTGCATCAGTCAGGGGTTCATGGTATTGCATCATAGGCATACCTTTCATTTCCCCCTGCATGGTACGATGTTCAAGCCACATTTTCTTCATCTCTGCACGATCAGGAGTGAAGAGCATCACGCAAGTCCCATTAATGGTTTTTTCACCCGCCTTGATTTGTACCGCCGAACCAACGGCTTTACTCTCACAGGCTGTTTTCATGCTTCTCATTATTTGCTGGCGTTCGGCTCGGGCTTGCTGGAACTGCTCACGCTGTTCGGGTGTCATGTTGCGCTCATGCTTTTGATGATGATCTCGCATCATGCGCGGGTGGTCGCCATCTTTATCCTGAACCGTGTTGGTCGATTGGCAGGCTGTTAAAGCGCCCATACTGATTAGGCTTGCGCTCACTAAAGCTATTTTTGTCATGGAATTCATTGTTGTTATCTCCAATGAAAAATGAAATTTGATGAGTTAAAGATTAAACAATAATGATGAAGAAACAATGGAGAGTTTTTTTTTACCGGGTTGGTTACAATAATCCATTGGGAAAAAGATTGAGACCTCACTTTTGAAGATTCGCCGTGTTCCGATTGCCTTACGCCTGTTCCTGACTGTGTTGCTCACCACCCTAGTGATTACGACGGTGAGTCTGGGGGTATTGCATTGGACCATGCAAAAGAACTTTGCCCGCTATGTGGCCGATGTCGAAATGCAGAAACTGGATCATGTAATCAGTAATCTGGCAGGCGTCTATGCAGTTTATCATGACTGGGGTAATGCCATTCAGGCGCAAATTCTGCAAATAGAAGGCACTGCTGCACCGGATGACTATGACCGTCTGTCTCGTTGGTGGTTACGCCGTCAATATGATATTGCTTTGCAGCAGCGTTATTTTCAGGAAAATACCCTGATCAGCGTTTCTCCGGGTTTAAATAAAACCGGGCAGAGCAAACCGATTTTAGATGCAGAAGAATTGCGCCTCATCAAGTTAAATTTACCTTCCGAATATCAGCCTTTTGAAGGACTTAAATTTCCACTCAGTGCCAATCAAAATATCTTCCGCTCTGACCGGAAAACTGAAGATAAACCCGCCGATACAACATCCAGTCAAGCTAAGAAAAAACAGTTTATCTCTTTGCCGGACCGTTTGGGCTTAAGTTCTCGCTTGTCGTTGTATGATGCCAAAAAACAGTTTGTGGTGGGTGAGCCATCCGATATTCCAGTGTCATATCGTCCGATTATGGTGAATAACCAGGTGGTTGGTTATTTAGGCTTGAAGCCGGTGCTGGATCAGGATGATGCTTCAAGTATTAACTTTTTTAGTAATCAAAAACGTTATTTATTATTGGTGTACGGTTTAACTTTCCTGACCAGCCTGATCGCAGCCTTATTGTTGGCTACTTATTTTAAAACGCCCATTCAGCGTTTGCTGCAAGGGACCCGTGAACTGACCAAAGGCAATTTTCAGCATCAGGTGACGGTTAACCGCAATGATGAACTGGGTGATTTATCGACAGAATTGAACCATCTTGCCGTCATTCTAGATCAACATGAAACCTCACGCCGTCAGTGGGTGGCGGATACTTCACATGAATTAAAAACACCATTGGCAGTACTGCAAGCGCAAATTGAAGCGATGCAGGACGGTATCCGCAAACCGACGCCGGAACATTTTGAATCGATGCTGCGTCAGGTCACCAGTCTGAAAAAACTCACTCAAGATCTGGCCGATTTGGCTCAGGCTGAAGCACAGCAGCTGAAATGCTATATGGCGGAAGTCAATCCGTGGACTGTGGTGTTACAGGAAGTTGAAAACTTCAAGCCTAAATTTGCCCAAGCCGATCTATCTGTTTCGGTGCAGGGTGAAGGTGTGAATTTACAATTAGATATAGATCGTTTTAAACAAATTATGGTCAACTTGCTGGGTAACAGTATTCGTTATACTGAAGCAGGTGGTGAGGTTCGTGTGCATACCGAGCAATCAGCCACCCATTGGAGTGTGATCGTGGATGACAGTCCACTTGGCTTGAGTGACGAACAGTTGATACGTTTAGGCGAGCGTTTCTATCGTGTGGATGATTCCCGCACCCGCAGTACCGGTGGTACAGGTTTAGGACTGGCATTATCTGGTAAAATTGCGCAGGCAATGGGCGGACAGTTGAGTTTTGATCATTCTCCATTAGGTGGTTTGCGTTGCAAACTGACTTTCCCAAAACAATTGAACAAATAAAGGAATAACATTCATGAAACATGTCATGCTGGTAGAAGATGAAGTTGAACTTGCACAACTGGTGCGGGACTATCTGGAAGCTGCGGGTTTTGAAGTCAGCATGTTTCATGATGGGCAAGAAGCCTATGACAGCTTTTTGCAACGTAAGCCCAGTTTGATGATTTTGGACCTGATGGTGCCACGTATGGATGGCCTGACCATTTGCCGTAAAGTGCGTGAACAATCCGATTTGCCGATTATTATGGTGACTGCCCGCACTGAAGAAATTGACCGTGTACTGGGTTTGAACATGGGCGCAGACGATTATATCTGCAAGCCTTTTAGCCCGAAAGAACTGGTTGCACGGGTACAAGCGGTATTGCGTCGTCTGGATCGTCAAGTTGAGCCTGAACAAAACAGCCTGTTCCGGATGGACAAAGCCCAGCAACGCATCTGGTATCAGCAAAAAACCTTGAACCTGACCCCAACGGAATTCCGTTTATTGGAGTTGTTTCTGGAACATGTCGGTCAAGTCTATTCACGTGCGCAATTGCTCGACCATATCAATCCGGACAGTTTTGATGTGGCAGACCGAGTGATTGATAGTCATATTAAAAACCTGCGTCGTAAAATTTCTGATGCTGCCGAAACAGGCAACCGTCATGAATGGATTCAGGCGGTATATGGTGTGGGCTATCGTTTTGAATATCCTGAAGACTGATTTAATTTTTTAATTAAATCTAAACGAGGCGAGTCATGAGAATGGCTCGCTTTTTTTATATTGCTGACTTTAATAGGGCGATACGTTTTTGCTGTATTTTATTCAGTTTGCTGACCACCAAATCATAAGAATCCCTTATCAAATCCTGAACCAAAGTTGCATTCAGATGTTCATCCTCATAAACAGTTATCCAGTGCTGTTTATTCATATGCCATCCGGCACGAATATAAGGATAAATATCCCGTAGCATGGCACCATCATCCGGGATAACTTTTAAGTTAATCGCTGCTTGGCCTTCTAAATGAAAATTCAGCATAAAGACTTTATCCATGACTTTAAATACGTCACAGCCATCACCAAAAGGCTGGGTACAAGTCACTTCAGGAAATTGAAGTGCAGTTTGGTATGCAAGACGATGTAAGGACATAGTTAAGTTCTGGCTTTAATCTTTTTATTGTCAAATAGACTCTGTGGATAATGCTGAAATTATCCACAGTTCTCAAGTTGGTTGTGGATTAACTTTAGGAAGAACAGCTCACCATCACTTCAGGCACATCACTCGGTAAAGGAGCTAAATCTTCAGGCTGTTCTAAATCAGGCTGTTTAATATAAGGTTGGCTTAGCAATTTAAACAGACGCTCGACTTCGGAAAAATCATCCCGTTCTGCCAGTTCAATGGCTTTCTGAGCCATGTGATTGCGTAAAATATATTGCGGATTGGCTTTGGCCATTTCGGCATCCAGTTCATCAGTATCCTGATTCGCCCGAATGTTTTCATATTGAGCCAGGAAACTTTCAAACTGGCGGCGGTCTAGGCAGTCATCTTTAATGCTTTCATATTGCTTATTCTGTAAACGAATAAAGCTTTGGGTGTAGTCGAGCTGTTCACTTTGCAGAATGCGTAAGAAAGCCATGCCACAATCAAAACTGTCTTTGTGGAAACTTGGCAGTCCCATTTTTTGACACAATCCAAGGGTGTAATGCTCGAGGAAAGTGGTTTCAAAATGTTCTAAACATTTAGCCAAATCTTCTTTGAACTGTTCTTTTTCAGCAGGATCTTTTTTTAGTCGAATCAGGTTGTTCAGCCACATCCATAAGTTCCAGTGACCAATACTTGGTTGCTGCTGGTAGGTATAACGACCTTGGTAATCTGAGTGGTTATTGATCCAGTTCGGGCGGAAACGTTCCATAAATCCATAAGGACCGAAGTCAAGCGTTGAACCGGTAATATTCAGGTTGTCGGTATTCATCACCCCATGAGCAAAACCGACCAGCTGCCACTTGGCGATCATCACCGCAGTACGCTGGATGACTTGGGTGGCAAAAGCCAAAATTGGCTGTTCAGCTTGCAGACATTCAGGATAGTGCCATTCCATACATTTCTGTATGAATTCTTCTAGAAGGTCGGGCTGATATTGGTTGATCCATTCAAAATGTCCAAAGCGAATATGACAGTCTGAAGTCCGCAGCATCATCGCGCCCGGTTCCAGCTTTTCCCGTTGTATGCCTTGGGTGGAAGAGGTGAACCCCACGGCATTACTCGATGCAATGCCCAAAGCATTCAGCGCATGACCGGCCAGGTATTCGCGAATCACTGAACGTAATACCGCACGACCATCACCCATACGAGAGTAGGGGGTAGAGCCGGCACCTTTTAAATGTAGGTCAATGGTTTGTTGGCTTTTATCTAAAATTTGTGCAATCAGTAAACCACGACCATCACCCAATTGTCCTGCCCATTGCCCGAACTGATGTCCGGCATAGACCATGGCCAAGGGGGGAAATTCAGCAAAGGTTTTTTGTCCACTACAGATTTCCACCCATTGAGCTTTATCCTGTTCTGACCACTGTAATTCATCAGCCAGTGCTGCATTGAAATGACCAGCTTTGGCGCCTTTTAAGGGAACAGGCATTTGATGATGATAAAGCTTGGGATTGAGCGAAGGGTAACGCGGATTAAATTGCATGGGACAATCTAAAAATTGGGGGAGATGTGATCACTATAGCAAATTTAAACCACAAAAATGAATAAAGCCCCATTGTTGGGGCTTTATATTGAAGCAGCTTTTATTCTGAAACAGGATTCTTTTTAATACTACGCATTAAAATTTTCAAGCTGTCGCGATGATGAACAAGGCGCTGTTCAACCAATTGGAAATCAACTTTAAGTTTGTTATCCATTTGATGAATTTTTTCAGCAACAGAGGCTTTCTTGACTTGAATCTCTTGCTCTTTCAGTGTTGCCCAGTCATTTAAAGTTTGGGTAAAAGCTTCGTATTCCTGAGCAATACGAAGTTTAGCCGTTGCCATATCTTCATTGACATTATGGCCATATACTGCCAAATCCTGTTCAGCATATTTAAAGCGCATTGCCAATTCTGCTTTTTTAATATTAAAGCTTGGAATACGTCGTAAGTTTTTAGCCAAACCGACTTTTGAACAGGACCAGATCAACCATTTTGTCGGGTCATACTGCCACCATTTCACGCCGTTACGGTAATCGTACTGGAAAATGTGGTGGTAGTTGTGATAACCCTCACCCCAAGTGGCAATGGCTAAAATGAAATTGTCACGCGCAGTGTTTTCGTCGGTATAAGGACGTTTGCCCCACATGTGACACAGTGAGTTAATGAAGAAAGTTACATGATGGCTCAAGATCAGACGGAGTAAACCACCCAATAACACGATGCCCCACATGTCACCCACAGCCCAGCCTACAGTGGTCAGAATGACTACGTGTACGGCAATCACCAGCGGAATGTAATATTTGTCTTGGAACATCACCACTTTGTCGTTTAACAAATCAGGTGCATTTTTATAGTTTGCTTCTGCTGCCGGATAGTTACGAAGCATCCATCCCATATGCGCATACCAAAAGCCATTATTAATTGAATATGGGTCTTTCTCGACATCATCAACATGACGATGATGAGTACGGTGACCTGAAGCCCAGAACAAAATACTGTTCTGAACAGCAAAAGTACCCATAATCATTAAAATAATTTTTAATGGAAGAGTTGCTTCATAAGCACGGTGTGCCCATAAGCGGTGATAACCCGCGGTAATCCCTAAACTGCTAAAACCAAGCAGTACAAATAAGCTGATCCACGCGCCTAAGCTAAAATCATGATGATAAGCATATAAAGGGATAGCGATTACAGCCACAATTGGTAAAAAAACCAATGCAAACACTGCAATCCAGTTAATTGGGGCTTTGGGTAAGGGAGCATTCATCTCCAACAGCACTCCTAGAACCGTATAAGGGTAAGGTATAAATGAATTCTTAATTCAATACAAATTATAGGGATTAAGACTTCTTCAATATTAGCATGAGCGAACAAATCTTCACTAGCATTATTCTACAGGTGTATTGTACTAAACAGTAACAGAATACGGGGAAGGGTTGATTGATTTTATCGAAGGTCAAAGCTGCTTCCGTGAACAGCAGCGATGTGAGTCATTTTTGATTCAATAAATAGCGGATTGAGTCACAAAAGTGGGGACAGAAACTTTTATTAAAGTTGTTCGAGCATCATTTTGGGAAAGTCGGTAATTAATCCATCTATTCCCAAGCTTTGTAGATGCTTGGCACGCTCAACCTCATTGACTGTCCAGACACTAATGCCTAAATGTGCCTGTTGTGTGGCCTGAATCATCTCATCGCTTGCCAGCTGGTTCATCCAGCCAATTTGACAGCAACCGAGTTCTAAAGCCTGCTCAATAGCCAAGTATTGAATGTCATTTTCAACTAGTAAGCCGCGTTTAAAAATGGAGTATTGCCGTTTTAAAGCCTGATGAATTTTTAAATCGAAACTGGTGATCACGGCAGTTTGTTCAAAACCATGTAACTGTTGTTGTAATTCTAAAACCAGTTTTTCAGCATCGAACATGGTTGCCACTTCTTTGACTTCAACTTCAATATGTTCAAAGTCATGAATAATGCTCAGGGTTTGACGGAGTGTCGGGGTAAGCTGTTTTTCCCAGTCTATCCAGATATGTGCCTGATTATAAGCTTCAAGCTGGTGACTGTTTAAATCATAGAGTGCCTGATTGGTACCTGTGGTTCTTAGGAAATTGTCATCGTGCATGATGATGAGTTCACCGTCTTTGAGCTGACGGACATCAAATTCGACTGCCCGAATGCCTAGGTCATGGATATACTGAAATCCGCCCAAGGTATTTTCAGGGGCTTCTCCGCGTGCACCACGATGTCCGATGATTCGCATGTGTATCTCTAAGACAATTTATGAAAGTTATTTTACTTCAAATTTTAAATATGGATTTATTAATTTCTTTAAGGAATATTGTCACTACAGCGTCTTTTCATTTGAATTATATCTTGAAAATTAACCTTCGGTTCGACCTACTTTTGTTTCGGCAAAAGTAGGCAAAACCATTATCATCTGCAAAACTCGTCAAAAACCGTAATTTTTTTAAGTTTTTCGCAAAAACATTAGACTTTAAATATAGTCCTGCCTCGAACAGTTGCAGATGACGTGGCCGAGTATCAAATAGCAGATTTAAATTTTAATTTTTTCAAATCGTCTCATTAATATTTTTTTGCCAAAGCACTTCAGATCCGCCTTCAGCACGTTGCAAGGTACGCGATGCAACAAATAACCAGTCGGACAGGCGATTAAGCAACTGTAGCGAGTTGGCCTGAATATTCTGGTCACGGCTATGTACCGACATTACACTGCGCTCGGCACGACGGCAGACGGCACGGGCCTGATGGGCATAACTGCAAGCTAAAGTTCCGGCAGGTAATATAAAGTCTTTCAGCATTGGCAATGCTTCGTTCATACGGTCAATGTCATTTTCCAAAAACTCGATGGAAACCGCTTGAACCAGGTTAAAGTTTGGAATGCAGACTTCACCGCCGAGGTCGAATAACCAGTGCTGAATCAGGCTTAAGGATTTATCCCAGTTGGCTTTTTCTGCAATAGTACTGTGGGCAATCTGTGAGCGAAGTACGCCAATACAGGCATTCAGCTCATCCACATCGCCTAGTGCCGTAATGCGCAAGTCATCTTTGGCGACACGCGAACCATCACCGAGTCCAGTTGTGCCTGAGTCGCCGGTACGGGTATAGATTTTACTTAAACGGTGGCCCATATCTGTTCCTTGAGTTTTTGATGAATACAATAAAAAAGGATAATGTCGGTCATAACATTATCCATAAACTGCGCTGTTTTAAAATTTTTTGCTGTTAAGAGCTTAGTAACGGAAGGTTACACCCGCAGAAGCGAGGCGACCGCCGTTGACATAGTAATAACCTTGGTCTTGGTATGCAGTCTTATATTCAACATCCCCAATATTTTGAATATTGGTAAATAGTTTCACATTTGGGTTTACATTCCAGAAAGCATTTACATCAACCGTCGCATAGCCCGGGTTCTTGTAGTTTTTATCCCAATCTTTAGATTTGGATTTAGCGACCAAAGATGCACTAATACCATATACTTCGTTTTGTAAGCCAGTTGTTAAGGTAAAACCTTGACGAGGGCGACGATTTAAATCTTGATGAGTTGCTTCATTTTGAGGTTTAACGTAGCTATAGGTTGCTTTGGCAAATAAATCATCTTGCTGCCAGCCTAAATAAGCCTCACCACCTTGATAAGTAGCCTTTTGAATATTTGTCAGTTTGCCATTGCTGCCTGAGGCGATCAAATCTTTAACTTCTGTGTAGTAAGCAGATAAACCTGTTTGCAAACCATAAGCCAGATTTTGGTCAAAACCAATTTCATAAGATGTACTTTCTTCAGGGTTCAGATCTGGGTTGCCATTCCATGAATTATAAAGTTCATTCAAGGTTGGCGATTTAAATGCTGTACCTACATTTACATATGCGCTGGTTGATGGCAGCAATTGGTAGCGAGCAGCAATTTGACCTACAGTATGAGTCCCATATTTTTCATTGTCTTCTACACGGACACCAATCTGGGTGTTGAGTTTAGTCCCGTTAAATTGATGCTGAATATAATATCCAGTTGAGTCCACATCTTCATTATAAGGTGTGCCATAAGACAGAATATCGCCATCCAGATTGCGATGAGTCACACCTGTAAGTAAAGTCTGCTGAGGCATGAGGTTCCATTTACCATAGAGTTCTGCTTCTTGAGTTTTACCATGTACAAAGTCGGTTGAATCTTTTTGGTCGACTTCATCCGTAAATTGAGATAAACGTGCATTCAGTTCAAATTGATCAGTCAGGTTTATACGACCACGAAGATTGATAATTTCATTTTCAAAGTCTTGTTTCAGCAATGCACCATTAAATGAATAAGCATCATATAGGCTGGTGCCTTTATTGGTACTGTAGTCAATTGATGTTGCAAATTTTTCTTTTTCCACACCAAATTTAGTACTAAAGCCTTTTTGATCAAAAGAAGCGGTTTCATGGCTGTTGGTTTTTTGGTTGGTTACTTTTGTTGCATCAGATTCTAATCGTTGGCCGCGAATTTGAGCATAAAAACCGTCTTCATATAAATCAGCACCGATGACAGATTTATAGGTTTTATGTTCTCCTATTTCACCTGTAACGAATGCACCTGTTTTTTCAGGTTTTTTTGAAATCAATTGAACCACACCGCCAATAGCATCTGTACCATATAGAACAGAAGCAGGGCCTTTTAGAATTTCGATTTGTTTGATATCTGTGGTATCAATAAAAGCAAGGCTTGCTGTACCCGAAGATGCATTATTTAATCGTATGCCATCACGTAAAATCAAAGTATGGTCTGATTCAGTACCACGTAAATAAATATCGGCAAGTTGCCCCATACCGCCACTTTGAACCATGTTGATGGTAGCATCATGTTTGAGCAAATCAGGAAAAGAGGCAATTGGTGATTGTTCAACAATTTGGGGTTCAATAATTGAAATACGCGCAGGCACATCTTTAATCTTTTCTTCAGAGCGTGTTGCGGTAACGACTAAAGTGTCTAAAGAAGCATTCACAGTCGTTGTATTGTCTTGTGCAGAGACAGATGCAGAGAAACCCATCGCAATAGCGATTGCGCCCACTAAAGCTGTAGGCTGAAATTGAATAGACATAATGTGCTCCATACATTCACTCCCCGTGAATGATTGAGTTAAAGAACACAACAAGCAGGTATCCGGACTTAAATGTGCAGGGCAGGCACCATGCTGCCAATCCACCTTCCCACATTTTCATGCAGTGGCGTAAACCAGAGGTTTAAATTGATTGACGTTTCATTTTTTACCGTTGCGGGGGCAGTGTTGGATTTTCACCAACTTCCCTAAAGCTTTAAGGCTTTGACTTGTTGCAAGATGGGCGCAGTATAAAGATAGTATGGCTGATAAACAACGTCAGACAAGAATTATTCGGATGAACTTTACGCAAGCTAAAGAAATTGCATTACAATGATTCGCCCTTATGTTTATAGCATGACTATAAATTGGCAAAGTTAAGGTTAAAAAATTAGAGCGAATTGTATGCGAACCCGTGCCAAAATTTGCGGAATCACACGAATAGAAGATATACATTCAGTTGTGAATGCAGGAGCAGATGCGATTGGTTTTGTATTTTTTCCACCTAGTCCACGTAGTGTGACCAAAGAGCAAGTGAAAGAACTGATCCAGCATGTACCTGCCTATGTGCAAACAGTGGGTTTATTTGTCAATGCATCTGCGGATGACATTCAACACGTTTTAAAAGATGTGCCTCTGGATATGCTGCAATTTCATGGTGATGAAAGTCCTGAACAGTGTCAGCATATTTCCAAACAGGTCGGCCGCCGCTGGTACAAAGCCATCCAGGTGAAACCAGGTTTAGATATTCAAGCCGAAATTCAAAGTTATCAGGATGCAGGGGCAAGTGCTGTGCTGTTAGATGCCTGGCATCCAGATTTAAAAGGGGGCACCGGGCATAGCTTTGACTGGACCACTTTCCCAAAATTAAATATTCCGCTCATCTTGGCAGGGGGCTTAAACCCTGACAATATCGAGCAGGCAATTCTCACCACACAAGCCTATGCTGTGGATGTGAGCGGCGGTGTCGAGTCCGCAAAAGGTATAAAAGACCAACAACTCATCGAACGCTTTATGCAAGGAGTCCTACGTGGATCAGCAAAATAATGTGATTGACTATACCCAATTCCCTGATGCAAAAGGGCATTTCGGTATCCATGGCGGACGTTTTGTGTCAGAAACTCTGATGGCAGCTCTAGAAGACCTAGAAAAGCTGTATCTCCGTATGAAAAATGACGAACAGTTTCTGGCAGAATTCGACCGTGATCTGGCTTACTATGTAGGTCGTCCTAGTCCTTTATATTATGCTGAGCGATGGTCAAAAGAGTTGGGTGGTGCGCAAATTTACTTAAAACGTGAAGACTTGAACCATACCGGCTCACATAAAATCAACAACACCATTGGTCAGGCACTGCTGGCAAAACTTTCCGGTAAAAAACGTATTATTGCGGAGACCGGTGCAGGTCAGCACGGCGTGGCAACAGCGACGATTGCAGCGCGTTTAGGCCTGGAATGTGTCGTGTATATGGGTGCCGAAGACGTAAAACGTCAGGCTATGAACGTGTACCGTATGCGTTTGCTTGGTGCTAAAGTGGTGCCAGTAGAAAGCGGCTCTAAAACCCTGAAAGATGCATTAAATGAAGCGATGCGTGACTGGGTAACGAATGTAGACAGTACCTACTATATTATCGGTACAGTGGCGGGTCCTCATCCGTATCCGATGCTGGTACGTGACTTCCAGTCTGTGATTGGTCGTGAAGCACGTCGCCAGATTCTGGAACAGGCGGGCCGTTTGCCAGATGCATTGGTGGCTTGTGTGGGCGGTGGCTCGAATGCGATCGGTTTATTCTATCCATTCCTGAACGATCAGGACGTGAAAATGTATGGTGTGGAAGCAGCAGGTTTGGGGATTGAAACCGGTAAGCACTCTGCTCCGCTAAACGCAGGTCATGTCGGTGTGTTGCATGGTAACCGCACTTATCTGATGTCTGATGAGCAAGGCCAGATCATTGAAACCCATTCAATTTCTGCCGGTCTGGATTATCCGGGCGTTGGTCCTGAACACAGTTTCTTGAAAGATATGCACCGTGTTGAATATGTGCCGATTAATGATCAGGAAGCGCTTCAAGGTTTCCGTGATTTAACCCAGATTGAAGGGATTATTCCTGCGCTGGAAAGTTCACATGCGATGGCGTATGTGACTAAACTTGCGCCAACCATGTCTAAAGATCAAATTATTATTGCGACTGTTTCAGGTCGTGGCGATAAGGACTTGATGACTGTGGCACGTATTGATGGCGTAGAAATGGTTGAGATGTAATTTGCCTTGAAGCCCTCCTTTTTTAAAGGTGAGGACTTCAGAATATATTCTGAATCCGCAAGGGTGGATTTTATAAAGAATAAAATCGTGCTGAAGCAATTCAGCACGATTTTTTTATACATACAGAAAAACTTTTCCTTTTTAGAAGGGTATCGAAGATGCAAGAACATATATTCTTTACTTTTGACGGGGCAAAAGTAACAAAACCCCTTTGTTTGGCAGAGAATACATCCTTGTATTCCTGCCAAACGGGCGACATCCATGTCGCCAGCGCGTATCATATTGAGATGTAATAATTATTCTCCTAACTAAATTTTGTCATGTAAAGTTCCCCCTCCTTTGAAAAAGGATGAGAAACACTGTTTCGCAAGGGAGGAGGATTAAAATTAAGGAGAGAATCATGCCCAGCCTATTTATCGTCATGCTCGGTGGTCGTCATGCACGTGCCAATACAGAAGTCCATGATGTGGTTTTAGCAGTTGGTGAAACTTTGCAAGAAGTCTATCCACAACTGAAAAATGCATGGTTTGGGGAACAAAAAGGGTTGCATATTGATGCCTGGGCGCAAATCAATGGGATTGAATTTGACGGAAAACACTATCAAATCCAATTTAGCGATGCAGCACCGAATTCATCTTCAGAACATCTGTTTTTAATTAATCTGGGTGGCTACGATGCCCAGGAGTTTGGAGAACTGCATCGTTATGTTCTGGTTGTGGCACAAAATGCCATGTTGGCAAAACAACGGGGGAAGGCTTATTTTGCCAAGCATTGGCAGAAGCAACATACTGACCGAATATTAGATGTAGATGATTGTATTGTGATTGATCATATTCATGGCCGTTATGTAGAGCTGGTCGAAGGCCAGTTTTCAGCGAACCTCTGGGAAAATACCTATTTAATGCTGGATGAGGGTTGATTTATATCTAATTGATTAATAAATTATATTTATCAAATATTAGACCAGGTGAAATATTATAAATTTTTGTATTTTTCGATGAAATATGCTTTTTGACACTTTCAAGTTCCGCTTATATAGGCATAATAACGCTAAGGAATTGTTATCTCTTGGCTAGATGGAATTTGATAAATGGATTTGATTCAATCAAATGGACAACCGCATTATGGACGTTTTAGCGCCCTCCCCAAAACCATCGATTTGAATCAATACCAGTACAAGACACCTTATGGCGATGTCTTAACTGGTTGGCGCAAGCGATTAAAATATAAAAAGTTTAAATTTTGTTGTATTCAGCATGGCCATTATACGATTGGTCTGGCCATTGCCGATATTGCATGGGCTGGGCATGCCTTTTTCTATATTTATAATCATCAAAACCATGAGGTTTTAGAGTGGAATGCGATTAACCTGTTATCACGCAATACCGTGGTAGATGAACAGCCGCTTTATAACCAGAGTTTTTTTTCCAAGTCGCCTTTTCAAATTGATATCCAGCATGCCAATGGCGTGCGTTATATCCACGTCACCAAATATGGTGAAATCAGGCTTAGTGCGCGAATTTTCTGTGCTGGTACAAACCCGCTTAGTATGTGTAGCCCGACGGGAATTAATGGCTGGACTTATACGCAAAAACTGACGACTTTGGCCTGTGAAGGTTTTTTTATCAATAAACAGCGTGAAACCATACAGTTTAATGAAAGAACTTTTGCATCACTAGATGATACCTGTGGTTTTCTACGGCCGGAAACGGCCTGGTTCTGGTTATCCTGCAATTTTTGGGATGCGCAAAATAACCGGATCGGTTTGAATCTGGCTTCCGGGGTCAATGAAAGTTTTGGCAATGAAAACTGCTTATGGGTGAATGGCGTGTTGTATCCTGTCAGTGATGTTTTATTCCAGCATCAGGATGAGGGGCACTGGACAATTCGCTCACTGGATGAAAAATTAAATCTGGATGTCAAAACGGGCTGGCGACGTTATGAAAATCTGAATTTAAGACTGGTGGGCAGTCAGTTCAGCCAATGGCAAGCTAAAATTAGCGGGACCATTCAGCAAGATGATCAGGAAATTGTCTTGATCAATGAATATGGTTTGCTCGAACAGCATTATGCCAAGTGGTAACACACTGACTAAAAAACCAAGTGGAGGTGAGTCTGGACTTGGTTGGTCTCAATTTAATTCAATTCATATAAGGCCTAGTCTTTAGCTGCCTGCCAAAATGCTTCTCCAGCCTGGATCGGATCACCGGTCTGTTGCAGGGTTTTGACCCAGACATCATATTGGGCAATCACCGGATGCTGGCTGGGATGAAAATCCTTTTTAAACCAGTCGCGATATTGTTTGCTCATTTTGCTGAGCGTGCCCTTTCTTCCAAAGAACCACGGTAATCCGCGAATATTCATTTGCAGACGTTGTAATGAGCTAAACCCGTCATGCTTTAACATGACATTGGCACGGTAAAGGGTAAAGCCGAACATTAATGCCGTGGTCCAGGCCAGAACAAATTTACGGGTACTTTCAGGCACATTGCCGACCTGCTTCATGACATCAAAAGCGACATCCCGGTGTTCCATTTCTTCAATCGCATGCCAGGCAAACAGTGCCCGTACATAAGGATGGGCATCTCTTAACGTCTCTTTATGGCTGTAAAAGGTTTCTGCCATTAAAGCCGTCAAGTGTTCAGCAGCAGCCGTCATGGCAATATTGTATTGCGGAGAACGTTTTTCCAGCTCGAATTTAAAAATTTTATTCAAACGCTGAATAAACTGATCGACAGGCATGCCTTGTTCTTTCATGACCTGATTCATTTTGTCATGCGCAATGCCGTGCTGTGCTTCCTGACCGATAAATTCTGCTACACGCTGCTTTAACTCCGGATCGGTAATCTGGTCGCGGAACAGACGGACTGACTGAATGAAGTAACGTTCGCCATCGGGAAAAGTCAGGCTGAGTGCATCAAACATCCGGGTAATAAATGGATCGCCTCCGAACCAGAAACGCGGCACCTCATTCAGCTTGAAATCCAGATTACGACGTACGACGGGAATAATCTGTGCTTGGACAATGGCATTCATGTCGTTTTACTTCAATTGCCTTAGACCATTGCAGTATGTCGGGATTTTTCTCTTTTGTTTTGACAGTTGTTGCCATTTTTTATACATTTTACGCCAAAATGAAAATATAAAATGTCAAAAATAATCAGGATGCCCCGTGCAAGAATTGCAAATACCCAATGGCTATTTTCAGCTGCTACAAATGTATTTACAGCAGCAGGGGGTGGACCTCTTTAGCCTGACCTGTTTGCAACCGCATCAAGCACAACTGCGTTATGTTCTATCTTTGCCTATCGATTCACAATCAGCCTATTCATTTTTTGCAGAAGTCATGCAGCTGACTCAAAAACAGATGGATTGTCCGCAATTGCTGTTTGAAATGGCCTGCCTGATCCGTCCTGAACATTTTGGTGTACTGGGCTATATGGCGACTCGAAGTAACAGTGTGGCAGAGGCATTGCAATATGTGATCCGCTTTAGCCGTCTGGTCATTGACGGGGCAGATGTTAGCCCGATACAGATGCATCAACGGGACAAAAAGATCTGTTTAAGCTGGCCTTTTCATGATTTAAAATATGCCTTGCTCAATGAGATGACTATGGCCTGTATGGTGCATTTGGCCCGGCAGATTTTTCCGGCTCAAAAATTCCAGCTATTGCAGATCAATTTTGCCCATAGTCCACAAATGGCAGATGATCATTATCAACGGTTTTTTGCTTGCAAAGTGGAATTTAAACAGTCGGATTATTCTTTTGAGATCAATGTGGAAAACTTAGAGCTGAAGTCCGAGCTGGCTGATCCCTCTTTAATGCAGCTTCTACTCAGGCAGGCAGAAGATGCCATTGCTGCCAAACCCCATTATGAAAATCTATTGCTGCATATTCAGCAAAAACTGGCTGAATATTTGCGGGTTAAGGAACAGTCCCCGAAAATAGAATGGCTGGCGGATGAATTGCATGTATCTGTACGGACCTTGCAGCGTCAACTGTATAAACAAAATACTTCCTTTAAAAAACTGCTTGAAACCGAGCGCATGAAACGCTGTGAACAGTTACTGTTGCAAAGCATGAATTTTACGGAAATGGCCATGTGTCTGGACTATTCAGATCAGTCAGCTTTGGCGCGTGCTTATAAAGCCTATAGTGGTCAAACCTTATTACAGCGAAAACAGCAACTGAAAGCACAATCTGAACGATAAAAAGGGCGTATTCAAGGTACTTTGAAATGCAGCGCAACTAAGCAGACATGCAGTTCACCTTTGCATTCGGCAATCTTATATTATAAAAAATAAAAAGTCTGTGTCCTAGAGTGCAGGTTTTTGCTATTGCCTCAAACTTTAAATTTAAAAGACAACATATTTATTTTTATCAATTTTTTATCAATAAGAATAAGTTTATCTTCATCAGGGATATTTGTTTACATAGCAAAATTAGGCATCTTTGATCATTGAGAAAAAGTCGTAAATATCAGTAAATGGTGCTCTCGGATTGTTCTGAAAAAATGAGATGCTGAGTCGAAAGTAGCGTGAAATGCTCAGGCTCTATTCAATGAGTAAAAAATAGCGTTACAATGCGTTGTCTTGTATTTCTACAAAGCCAACTCCTCAGTTCTTTAATAATTCAAGGAAAGTACAACCCTATGTCACGTTTAGCCACTCGTTTCGGACAGCTTAAATCTCAGCAGCGTAAAGCGCTCGTTTCCTATGTGATGGCTGGCGACCCTCATCCACAAGTAACCGTTCCATTGTTACATCAAATGGTTGAGGCTGGGGTAGATGTGATTGAGCTTGGTCTACCATTTTCAGACCCTATGGCGGATGGTCCCGTGATTGCCCTTGCAGCAGAACGCGCACTGGCAGGCGGAACCAATACGCTGGACGCTTTGAACATGGTGAAAGAGTTCCGTCAAAAAGATGCAGAAACACCGGTAGTTTTGATGGGGTATCTCAACCCTGTAGAAGTGATCGGTTATGAAAAGTTTGTGTCAATGGCCAATGAATGCGGTGTCGATGGTGTACTTCTGGTAGATTTACCTCCTGAAGAAGCCAAAGATTTTGATGATGTATTGAAGAAATTCAATATGGATCAAATTTTCTTGCTGGCGCCTACATCGACCGATGAGCGTATCCAGCATGTAGCGAACCAAGCCAGTGGTTTTATCTACTATGTATCCTTGAAAGGGGTAACTGGTGCTGCAACTTTAGATATTGCTGAAGCAGCAGCCCGTATCCAGAAAATTAAAGCTGTGACTGACGTTCCTGTGGGTGTCGGTTTTGGGATCAGCGATGCTGCCTCGGCAAAAGCCATGGGTGTAGCGGCTGATGCTGTGATTGTTGGTAGTGCATTTGTAAAACAGTTTGCGAACTTAGCGCCAGAACAAGCCGTTGTTGAAACGGTCAATAAAGTCAAGGAGCTTCGAGCTGCGCTCGATGAGTTAGTATGAATCAAGAAGTGAAACCAGGCAAAATTCTTAGCCCAGCGCAGCCGTGGACGGAACGTCATGTTCCGGGTATTCACACGCCCGATGAGCAAACCGCACTCAAGGCAACCTTTACTGAACCAACAATTGAGTGCCCTGAATGTCACGCACTGGTTACACGTACTGCGATGACATTTAACACCTATGTTTGTCCACAATGCGATGAACATTTGCGCATGAAAGCACGCGACCGTCTGAACTGGTTCTTTGATCAGGTACAAAATGAATTGGGTCAGGAATTTATTGCTAAAGATCCACTGCATTTTGTCGATAGCAAAGCCTATCCGGACCGTATGTCTGAAGCACAAAAGAAAACCGGCGAAACTGAAGCATTGGTGGTGATGCAGGGTTTACTTAAAGATATTCCTTTAATCGCATGTGCATTTGAATTCGACTTTATGGGCGGTTCAATGGGTACAGTGGTGGGTGACCGTTTTGTGCAAGCAGCTGAAAAAGCGATTGCAGATAAACAACCTTTGATTTGCTTTGCTGCATCAGGTGGTGCACGCATGCAGGAAGGCATGTTATCTCTTATGCAAATGGCGCGTACCTCTGCTGCAATCCAACGCATGAAAGATGCCGGCCTACCGTATTTGGTGGTATTAACTCATCCAGTTTATGGTGGGGTAACTGCATCTTTGGCAATGTTAGGTGATGTACATATTGCTGAACCTAAAGCCATGATTGGTTTTGCCGGTAAACGTGTAATTGAGCAAACCGTACGTGAAAAACTTGAAGAACCGTTCCAGCGCGCCGAATATTTGCTTGATCATGGTGTAATCGATCAAATTGTTCATCGTCACGCATTACGTGATACTGTATATCGTATTGTAGCGAAACTGATGAATTTGTCTTGAACACAGCACCACTTGCAACAGACTCTTTAAACACATGGCTCGATTATTGGAGCCATGTTCACGTTACGGGTATTGATTTAGGTCTGGAACGGGTTATTCCTGTGGCTGAAAAGCTCGGTGTAACGCGTCCACAGGCCAAAGTGCTGACTGTAGCGGGAACCAACGGGAAAGGTTCAACCACCACCACTTTGGCTGCCATTTTAAATGCGCAAGGCTATAAAGTGGGGTTATACCAGTCACCGCATATTTACCGTTTTAATGAACGGGTAAAACTGGCTGGCATTGAGGTGGATGATCAAACCCTGGTGGATGCCTTTGTGCAAGTGGATCAGGCCCGTCGTGACTGTGATCTCTCTCTTTCCTTCTTTGAAGCCACCACACTCGCGGCTTTTGTAATTTTTAAAGCCAAGCAATGTGATGTCTGGGTGCTTGAAGTCGGACTGGGTGGTCGTCTGGATGTGGTCAATGTGATTGATCCGGATGTCGCTGTGATTACCAACATTGGCCTGGATCACACTGACTGGCTCGGCGATAGCATTGAAAAAATTGCGTTCGAGAAAGCTGGAATTATTCGTCCGAATATTCCGGTGATTTTTGGTGGTTCGCAAGAGCTTCCTCAAGCTATACAAAATAAAGCCGATGAATGTCAGGCGCAACTGTTTGCAGCCAATCGTGATTATTTCTATCAATATACGGATGATGGTCAAGCCTGGATGTTTGCCTCATCGGGCAGTACTTTAAAACTTCCCCTTGGTGCTCTAGCACTGGAAAATATTTCCACAGCTGTGGCCGCGATTTTGGTCAGTGGTTTAAATGTGACTCAGGATGCCATTGCACACGGCATTCAGAATGCAAAATTACCAGGTCGCTTTGAAATACGCCATATTCAAGATAAAACCGTTATTTTTGATGCTGGACATAATCCCCATGGCGTAGAATTTTTGTTAAATCAGTTGCGAAAATTTTTGGAATACAATAAACAGTACACAGAAGTGATCAGCGTTTTTTCCATGTTGGCGGACAAAGACATCAAATCTGTCGTAGATTTGTTGAAAGGTACTGTTTTAACATGGAAAATTGCCCCGTTAACCGTTCCGCGAGCAGCCACAATCGGGCAGCTTGAGGAAGCATTACAGGGTGAAACAGTACAACACTTCAATAGTGTTCAATTGGCTTTTAAATCAGCGCTAAATGAAACAAAAAATAATCAGTTGATCTTGGTATGTGGTTCATTTCATACCTTAGAAGCGGTATGGGAGTATTTGGAAGAATGTCAATGAATAGCAAACAACGCTGGATGGGAGGCGTTGTTTTATTAGGTGGTGGTGTTTTATTGGCAGCATTGCTTCTAAAGGGTAAAGAAGAAATATATCAGAACCAACTCAGAACTCCGGATTTAGCCGCTCAAGTTGAGCAAAAAAAGCCGGCAGCAGAAGGGGAAATGGTTCAGCTGCAGCCTTTAACAGTTGATGTGGAAACAGAAAAACGTTTACTAGAAGAACAACGCCGGGCACGTGAAAAGGCGGTTGCGGAACAGGAAGCACGTGCAGCCGAGTTCCTAGCGATGCAGCAACAGGCTGAGGCAGATGCGGCACGTAAAGCAGCTGAAGAATATGCCGCTTTAAATGCTCTGCGTAGTGGAGCACAGCAGAGTTCGGATAATATTCCGCCTGAACTGGTAGAAGATGAAAAAGCTAAACAAAAGCGTCTGACTGATGAAAAGTTGCTCGCTGAAAAAAAGTTACAGCAGCAGACAGTTCAACAACAACGAACTGATGCTGATAAAAAAATAACCGAAGAAAAACGTAAGGCCCAAGCTGAAGCCGCAAAGCAGTTAGCCGCAAAGCAAGCAGCCGAGAAAAAAGCAGCCGAGGATAAGGCAAAGCATGATGCGGAGCTAAAACGTAAAGCAGAAACTGAAAAACAGCTGGCTGCAAAGAAAGCACTAGAATCCAAGAAAAAAGAACAGGCTGAGCAAGAACTGGAAGCCAAGAAAAAAGCTGAAGCCAAGAAAAAAGCAGAAGCTGAAAAAGCGCGTGATTTGTTAGAAAATGGCGATAAACAGTGGATGGTTCAAGTGGCTTTGGCTGCCAATGAAGCCAACGCAGATGCACTGGCCTCCAGGTTGCGTGCCAAAGGTTATAAGGTCACCAAGAGCCCAACATCGAAAGGGGTTCGCATTATGGTTGGGCCAGCTAAAGATCGTGATGTTGCCGATGCTACCCGTAAAAAAATTACTGCCGATGAAAGTCTGGGAATGAAGTCGGCATGGGTGATTGACTGGGTTCCGCTCGATAAGCGCTAAACCTGGCTTGAAGCTGAACTAAGGTGGATTCAACAGTTGCTGTTGAATCCATTTTACGTTTTCAGGATTGAATATTTTGTCAATATGAATCCAGACGGGGTGAAAACCGTAGCCACCATGTTTCATTTCATTGAGTGCATCTGCAATCGGCCAGTTTTCAAAAATAATCCGGTACATGGCAATACTTGCACCGGTACGGTCTGAACCGTGATAACAATGAATAAGTATCTTGTGATTTAAGGCCTTGGCTTGCTGAATCTGCCGCATGACCTGTAATAAATCTTCACGGTTCATTGCCCAGGTGTGGATGGGGACATGAACCAAGTTAAAATCTGTAGATGGCAGGATAGTCAGATCTTTATTTCTTGATCTTAGATTAATCACCACATCAATATCATGGGTCTTTAATTGCGGAATCAGCTCAATTGTGGGTTGCTCACTACGAAACACATGCTCGCTAATTTGATAAAAATTATCTGTTTGATTAATTAATGTTCCCCAGTGCGTAGGGCGTTGTTCAGGTGGAAGTGCGGGTGTGGTCATGCATCCCATCAAGCTTGAGCTACCCAGTAAAATGGCAACAACTGTTCTTTTGATCATGCTAGATAACGCGCCAATTCAATCGGATCATGCGCACAGAAAATCTCGATATTTTTTTCATTTTGTGCCAGTTGCTGGATGTTGTGCAAGTTATCTATACGCATCTGGTTATTTTCAGCAAAAAAATGCTCCAGTTTATCCAGTGTTTTCAGCCCGTTTTTAGGGTTGAGTTGCAAGTGAGAGTAATAGGCATCGCCACAGAAAAACAGCCAGCCATCCTGCTGTTTAATGGCAACTCCACAATGCCCCTGGCTATGGCCCAAAAGTGGAATCATTAAAATTTCATCCTGAAATAAGCGAAATCCCTGTACTTGATGCAGGTTAAACCAGGTTTCACCTTGATTGGGTTCGATGAAGTTCCAGTATCGGTGTTGCTTGAATTGCTGGGTTTTATAACGGGCTTTATTTTTTAGGGAAAAAAAGCTTTGAGTAGTATTATATTCGCTGGAAAGCACATGCACGGTAGCATGCGGAAAATCGGAAATACCGCCAGCATGATCAAAATCAAGATGGGAGATCAGTATATGCTTCACATCTTGAGGGCTAAACCCGAGCTTTTGAATCTGCGCAATTGCTGTGAGCTCTAAATTATTTTCAATACGACCTAGCCGTGGAACCAGATTGCCTAAACGGGCTTTGCTATGCAAATAGTCTTGAATGCCCAAACCGGTATCCACCAGCACTAAGCCTTGATCGGTTTCAAGCAGCAGGCAATGACAAACCACTTTGGCATGTAAGCCCTTTTGTCCGAAGAGTGGACCACAAACCGGGCACATGGTGCCACAGTGCAAATGATGAATGTTATAGATCACAATATTTATTCTTAAGATGATTAGGCGTATTTATAAACGGGCTGTGAAATAAACACCAACCTGATTTTGTAATTTAATTTTTGAGCAGAATAAAAAAGCCCGTCATCAGACAGGCTTGAACAAGATCAGGATATGGCTCGTCATTTTAGTCCTGATTTTTAGAATAGCTGTTCATATTGTGTTTAGAGCGAACATTATTTGTTTATTTTAAATTACGCGCTTCGCGTGTCTTGCGAAAAACTAAAGCAGTGCTTTTTATATTTTGCGCTCACAGCGCAGCTGTGAGCCTTGCGCAAGGGCAGAGTAGTGTCCAGTTCGGAAACTACGCGCTTCGCTTGTCTTGCACAAAAATAAAAGCAGTGCTTTAGTTTTAACTCGAAGCATAGCTTCTCGTCTTGCGTTCGGGCAAGGCAGTGCCTTGCTGATCCTCACTCAGGCTGTGGCGTAAGGCGTAAGTATGGTGTTACAGCTTTATAGCCTTTAGGGAAACGTTGTTTGATTTCGTCTTCATCTTTAAGAGAAGGCACAATCACCACGTCTTCACCTTGCTGCCAGTTGGCCGGTGTTGCCACTTTATGATTATCGGTCAGTTGCAGCGAATCAACCACACGTAAAATTTCATTGAAGTTACGGCCAGTTGAAGCTGGGTAAGTGATGATCAGACGTACTTTTTTGTTTGGATCAATAATCACTAAAGAACGAACCGTCAGGGTTTCACTGGCATTCGGGTGAATAAAGTCATAAAGAGTAGATACTTTACGGTCTTGATCGGCAATGATCGGGAAATTAACCGTGGTATTTTGGGTTTCGTTAATATCGTTAATCCAGCCTTTATGTGATTCAACATCATCGACAGACAAGGCAATCGCTTTAACGCCGCGTTTTGCAAATTCATCTTTCAGCTTTGCGGTATAGCCCAGTTCAGTGGTACATACCGGTGTGTAGTCTGCAGGATGGGAAAATAAAATCCCCCAGCTATCACCCAAAAAGTCGTAAAAATTAATGGTGCCTTCGCTTGAGTCTTGCACAAAATTCGGTGCGGTATCACCTAAACGTAATGTCATTTTTATAGCCTCATCTGCTTTGTTATCTATGTTGATGCGATCTAATATGACGCATTTTTTTTGCAATGAAAATAGTGTTTTTGTATTTCTTTATGAATATATGGAATATAGAGGCCGCGATTGATTGTTAAAATCTGGATGAATGATGAATTTTATGACTATATTGCCTGTATAAAATTTGTTACATTGTTTGGCCTTAGCTGTCGTGTGCTAGAACGAGTGATCAGAATTTTTTAATTGGTTTTGTGCAAACCCCTTGTACTTCAAATTTCTAGCACCATAATAACGACTGAGAAAAAATTTATTCATTCGACAAGCAAGATTTAGAGAGTCTATTCATGTTGGCAAGTCTGATCGGAGGAATCTTCGGTACCAAAAATGAGCGCGAACTCAAACGCATGCGTAAAATCGTAGACAAGATTAATGCGCTCGAGCCGACGATATCTGCACTAAGCGATGCAGACTTATCTGCAAAAACTGAAGAATTCAAACAACGATATAATAAGGGCGAAAGCCTGGATAAATTATTGCCTGAAGCATTTGCTGTTTGTCGTGAAGCGGCAAAGCGGATCATGGGAATGCGCCACTACGATGTTCAGCTGATTGGTGGTATTACACTTCACGAAGGTAAAATTGCAGAAATGCGTACCGGTGAAGGTAAAACCCTGATGGGAACCTTGGCCTGTTATCTGAATGCGATTAGCGGTGAAGGCGTTCATGTCATTACCGTAAATGATTATTTGGCGCAGCGTGATGCCGAGTTAAACCGTCCCTTATTCGAATTCTTGGGTCTGAGCATTGGCATCATTTATTCCATGCAAGATCCAACAGAGAAAGCTGAAGCCTATCGTGCCGATATTACTTACGGTACCAATAACGAATTCGGTTTTGACTATCTTCGTGACAACATGGTGTTCTCTCTGGCCGAGAAGAAACAACGTGGCTTAACCTATGCCATTATCGATGAGGTCGATTCGATCCTGATCGATGAAGCGCGTACACCGTTGATTATCTCGGGTCAAAGTGATGACTCGTCTCAGCTTTATGCTGCAATCAACAGCATCCCGCCAAAACTTCATGCGCAAAAAGAAGAAAAAGTGCCGGATGGCGGTCATTTCTGGATTGATGAAAAACAGCGTCAGGTTGAAATGACTGAAGTGGGTTATGAAGCTGTAGAAGACCAGTTGATTCAGATGGGGTTGCTCGCTGAAGGTGAAAGCTTGTATTCACCCTCTAACCTGAACCTGGTTCATCATGTTGCTGCAGCAATTCGTGCCCATTTCCTTTATCAGCGTAACGTGCATTACATCATTCATGATGGTGAAGTCATCATTGTGGATGAAAATACCGGTCGTACCATGCCGGGTCGTCGTTGGTCAGAAGGTTTGCATCAAGCGGTTGAAGCGAAGGAAGGTCTGGAAATCCAGCCTGAAAACCAGACTTTGGCAACCACCACTTTCCAGAACTATTTCCGCCTTTATAAGAAGCTTTCTGGTATGACCGGTACAGCCGATACCGAAGCTGCGGAGATGAAAGAAATTTATGGTCTGGATGTAGTGCTTATTCCAACCCATCGACCAATGATCCGTAAAGATGAAAACGATCTCATTTATTTAAACCGTAATGGTAAATACAATGCCATTATTCAAGAAATTCAGCGGGTGCATGAAGATGGTGTTGCACCAATCCTGATTGGTACAGCAACCATTGAAGCTTCTGAAATTCTTTCTGAAAAATTGAAAGAAGCGGGTATTGCACATGAGGTGTTGAACGCGAAGCAGCATGAACGGGAAGCAGACATTATTGCCCAGGCGGGTTCACCGCGTGCTGTGACCATTGCAACCAACATGGCCGGTCGTGGTACCGACATCTTGCTGGGCGGTAACTGGAAAGCCAAACTTGCTAAAATTGAAAATCCAACCCCTGAAGATGAAGCACGCTTAAAAGCCGAATGGGAACAAAGCCATGAAATGGTATTGGCCTCTGGCGGCTTGCATATCATTGGTTCAGAACGTCATGAATCACGTCGTATCGATAACCAGTTGCGTGGTCGTGCCGGTCGTCAGGGTGACCCGGGTGTTTCACGTTTCTACCTGTCGCTTGAAGATGACCTGATGCGTATCTTCGCTGGTGATCGTGTGGTTGCGATGATGCGTGCGATGGGCTTGCAGGAAGATGAAGCCATCGAACATAAGATGGTGTCGCGTTCGATTGAAAATGCACAACGTAAGGTAGAAGCACGTAACTTCGACATTCGTAAGAACCTGTTGAAATACGATGACGTGAATAACGAACAGCGTAAAATCATCTATTCACAACGTGATGAAGTGCTTGCTGAAAGTACGCTACAAGATTACATTGAGGAAATGCATCATGAAGTCGTGAAGGGCGTGATTGCTAACTACATTCCACCCGAATCGATTCATGACCAATGGGATATCGATGGTCTGGAACGTGCATTGCGTGAAGAGCTCGGTATTGATTTACCGGTCAATCAATGGCTGGAAGAAGACCGTCGTTTAGATGAAGAGGCGTTGGTAGAACGTATTTCTGACGAAATTGTTACACGCTATCGCACTCGCCGTGAACAAATGGGGGATGAATCAGCAGCCATGCTGGAACGTCACTTTATGTTGAGTGCTTTGGATCGCCACTGGAAAGATCATCTTGCAGCTATGGATTACTTGCGTCAGGGTATTCACTTGCGTGGTTATGCACAAAAGAACCCTGAACAGGAATACAAGAAAGAAGCCTTTAACCTGTTTGTAAACATGCTGGCTGTCATTAAATCCGATGTAATTACAGATCTTTCACGTGTACATGTTCCTACAGCTGAAGAACTGGCTGAAATGGAAGCACAGCAACAGGCTCAAGCAGAAGCAATGAAGTTGAATCTGACTCATGCAGAATTTGATAATTTGTTAGCCGCCGATTTAACCGGTACTGAAACTGTAGAAGTTGAGTCAGGCTTTAGTCCTGCTGAGCAGACATTTGCACCGCCTGCAAGCCGTAATTCGCCTTGTCCATGCGGTTCAGGTTTAAAATACAAGCAATGTCACGGTAAAATTTAATTTTTATCTTAAGCATTCAGCCACTTTATATATTTATTTCCCTCCGGATTTGAATCGATAAAGTGGTTTTTTTATTGCAACAAAATAAGAGTTTATTTTTGCAAGATGTGAATATGTTTGCAGAGCACTAAATTAAGTGGTATTTAGTGCATATTGATGAATATTGAGTAGCGGAAAAGATAATGAAAAAAGTATTACAATCATTGATGATTTTAGCTTTAGTTATTCCAGGTTTGGCTTTTGCAAATGAGTCATCAAAAAATACAGCGACAAATGCTGTGAAAGATGAAAACACTACGGTTATGAGTCCACGTACCGGAATTCGCTATACTTTTGCGAATCCGCAGCAACGTCCAGTAGTGCTAAAAACTACAGCAATCACTCCTGCAAATGCAGCGAATGCAAACCGCATTGTGGCATCAAACCCGGCTTTATCTGCGGCAAGTCAGGAAAAAGCCAAGCAGGCACTGTTGTCAGAATCGGCTCAGTTAGCTTCCAACTAAATCTAATATATTGCTAAAACCAGTCTGCGGACTGGTTTTTTTGTGCCTGAAAATGTCAAACTGATAAAAAATAAATCAAACAAAGTGTTCTGCTCGATTTTTTACTGAATTTCTACTAAGCTGTCTTTTTATCACGAACTTATTTGGAAGTTTAAAAATGGCGGTGGGTGACTTAACAATGCCACAGATGCATGTGGTTAAAGGTGTAAAAATTGGTTCAGCTGCAGCATATGTACGCTATCAGAACCGACGTGACCTCGTTATTTTTGAATTTGCTGAAGGTTCAAATGTGGCCGGTGTATTTACTCAAAATGCATTCTGCGCAGCACCGGTACATGTGTGTAAAGCCCATTTGCAAGTAGGTAATCCACGTTATCTGGTCATAAATACCGGGAATGCCAATGCTGGGACTGGTAAAATTGGTATGGCGAATGCTCAGGCGACTTGTGCCAAACTGGCTGAACTTGCCGGCGTAGCTGCTAGCGAAATTTTACCTTTTTCAACCGGTGTGATTGGCGAGCAGTTGCCGATTGAACGCTTGATGAATGGCTTGCAGCCTGCTTTAGACTCTTTAAAGGAAGATGCTTGGTTAGATGCGGCAACAGGTATCATGACCACGGACACACTGCCTAAAGGGGCATCAGAACAGTTTGAAATGGATGGCGTGACTTATACCATGACCGGTATTTCTAAGGGTGCCGGCATGATTCGTCCAAATATGGCGACCATGCTCAGCTATGTTGCGACCGATGCACCCATCAGCCGTGAACTGGTACAGCAGCTATTAAAAACCACGGTGAATGTTTCATTTAACCGTATTACCGTAGATGGTGACACTTCAACCAACGACTCCTGTATTTTTGTGGCGACAGGTCAAGCAGGCGGTACTGAAATCACCTCAACTGATGATGCTCGTTATGCAGTAGTTCTGGATGTTTTGACCCGTGTGATGAAACGCTTGGCTCAACTGATTGTGCGTGATGGAGAAGGGGCGACCAAATTCATTACTGTTGCAGTTGAAGGTGGAGCAGATACCCAGGAATGTTGCGATGTGGCGTATAGTATTGCCCATTCTCCACTGGTAAAAACTGCAATTTTCGCCTCAGATCCGAACTGGGGACGTATTCTGGCCGCGATTGGTTATGCAGGGGTTAAAAACTTAGATGTTGAAAAAATCCAAGTTTGGTTAGATGATGTACAAATCTGTAAAGATGGTGGTGCGGCAGCGGACTATACGGAAGAAGCTGGTGCACGCGTGATGTCTCAGGCTGAATTGACCATTCGGGTCGATTTGGGACGAGGTCAGGCAAAAGATACTGTTTATACCTGTGATCTGTCTTATGACTATGTCAAGATTAACGCGGATTACCGTTCGTAAAATTCAAATTGAGTGACAAAGCCTCCGTTGTGAGGCTTTTTTAGCATTCAATCAATCGGCAAAGGGCTGGTGAATGAGCAAATTGCCCCCATATCATCAGTGACTTGAGTACGCTTGTGTTAGGGCAAGCATGAAGATAGAGAAGACGTTGTTATGAATGATGCGACCAATTTAATTGCCAATGACGCAAAATCGATTGTGCAGGCGCATTTAGATCGTTTAGGCGAACCTAAAGATATTCATTTAAGTGATGAGGTCAAACAGGAGAAGTTTGCACAAATTCTGGCAGAACTCAAAAAACGCGATGCAGTTCTTGTTGCTCACTACTATTGTGATCCTGAAGTGCAAGAGATTGCTGAATTGTCTGGCGGTTGTGTTTCTGATTCCCTTGAAATGGCACGTTTTGGTCGTGACCATCCTGCCAAAACCTTGGTGGTCGCTGGGGTGAAATTCATGGGGGAAACAGCAAAAATTCTTTCTCCTGAAAAAACCGTACTTATGCCAACCCTGGAAGCGACCTGTTCGCTGGATTTGGGCTGTCCAGTCGACGAATTTACTGCGTTTTGCAATGCACATCCGGATCACACTGTCGTGGTCTATGCCAATACATCTGCTGCTGTTAAAGCACGCGCAGACTGGGTAGTAACCTCAAGTTGTGCTGTGGAAATTATTGAACATCTGGATAGCTTGGGTGAAAAGATTATTTGGGCACCGGACCAGCATCTAGGACGCTATATCCAGAAGAAAACTGGTGCAGACATGTTGCTTTGGGATGGTGCCTGTATTGTGCATGAAGAATTTCGTGCACGTGGTATTGCCAATATGAAAGCATTGTATCCGGATGCAGCTGTTTTGGTCCATCCGGAATCACCAGAGTCAGTGGTGGATATTGCCGATGCTGTGGGAAGTACCTCGCAACTGATTAAAGCAGCACAAACCCTTCCGAATGAACGTTTAATCGTTGCAACCGACCGCGGTATTTTCTATAAAATGCAACAAGCCGTTCCAAACAAGATATTAATCGAAGCGCCGACAGCAGGTGAGGGAGCAACTTGTCGTTCATGTGCACATTGCCCGTGGATGGCCATGAATGAACTCGATGGAATTTTAGAGGTTTTACAAAAGGGTGATCAAGAAATACACGTTGATCCTGTACTTGCAGAACGCGCTAAATTGCCACTTGATCGAATGTTAAGCTTTAGTGCGAGTCTAAAACGTTAATTTTGATCAAAAAATACCTAAAATGCTTGATAAATAAGCGGTTGAAGTGATTTTTTGAGTTTTTTTGAATATAGGTGTTGACGTCTCTTGGCGTCACGCCTAAAATGCACCCCGTACCGCACGATGTGCGATACACTAAAAGCTGAGATGAACGGAGTATGGCGCAGCTTGGTAGCGCATCTGGTTTGGGACCAGAGGGTCGTAGGTTCGAATCCTACTGCTCCGACCAATTCTTCAAGGCAAGCATCGCATGATAGTAATATCATCGGTCATGCGCCTGTAGCTCAGTTGGATAGAGCATCCGCCTTCTAAGCGGATGGTCACAGGTTCGAATCCTGTCAGGCGCGCCATTTGGTAGTCTGGTATTGTAGAACCAAAATGTTGTAACGGTGGATGTAGCTCAGTTGGTAGAGCCCCGGATTGTGATTCCGGTTGTCGTGGGTTCGAATCCCATCATTCACCCCAATTTCGGAGTATGGCGCAGCTTGGTAGCGCATCTGGTTTGGGACCAGAGGGTCGTAGGTTCGAATCCTACTGCTCCGACCATTTTAAGTCTAAACTTAAAAATAAATGATCCGCTTAAATGCGGTTTTTTTATGCCTGAAATTTGATAATAACATTCAACATTCAACATTCAACATTCAACATTCAACATTCAACATTCAATATGGCTTGAGCAATATTGAATCTTTGTGGTCTACAGCTTAAAAGTAATGTGATTGCTCTTACTCGGTGTATAGCACCAATTGAGGTGGCGATCTTATTTGAAATCTAGATTGAATTGCATTCAACAAAATAGAAATCTCAAAATTAAAATACTTTCTTATGTGGAGTTGATGGATAAGTAATTCTATTTTTAAATTAGGTCATACTTTTTTGCTTTGATTATTCTTTTGTCTAAATAAGCTGTATTTAAGTGCTGGCTATAATTTAAGAATTAAATGAGTTCATAGGAATATAAAAAAAGAAGGATGAAATAATTCATTAAATGTTATGGATGCAAAAATTATGGGCTTTGCTTTTTTGGGTGTTAAGCAGAAAAGCGTTGTTAATTTAAACTTAAAAATAAAAAATCACTCCATTTTGTATAATAAGTAAACAGTCGTGATATTTTTGTTGAGTTATTTAAAAAAAGGAGTTGCAAGCGCATTAAAATGCTGTAGAATGCACATCCATCGGCGGTGATGAAGATTAAAACTTCTGATAAAACAGCAACTTAGTTAAAATTGATTGAGTTAGGTTTTGGAAAGAAAGTTTAAAATAATTTGAATTACTGATTGACACTGAGAATATCTAGTGTAATATAGCCGACCTAGCTTGCTGGTGACGAACCAGTAAGAAGATCATTAAGAGATTATGAAGAACAACTTGTGTGGATTTTTACTGGTTGATTGATCGAAATTATTTTCATTGATTGAATGGTAGAAATTACTCGAAGTTTATTTGAGAAATATTTGTCAGAAAATTGATGAGCCAAGATTGGTAGCCTTTAAGCTACTACTGATTTTAAACTGAAGAGTTTGATCATGGCTCAGATTGAACGCTGGCGGCAGGCTTAACACATGCAAGTCGAGCGGGGAAGTATAGCTTGCTATACAACCTAGCGGCGGACGGGTGAGTAATGCTTAGGAATCTGCCTATTAGTGGGGGACAACATTTCGAAAGGAATGCTAATACCGCATACGCCCTACGGGGGAAAGCAGGGGATCTTCGGACCTTGCGCTAATAGATGAGCCTAAGTCGGATTAGCTAGTTGGTGGGGTAAAGGCCTACCAAGGCGACGATCTGTAGCGGGTCTGAGAGGATGATCCGCCACACTGGGACTGAGACACGGCCCAGACTCCTACGGGAGGCAGCAGTGGGGAATATTGGACAATGGGGGGAACCCTGATCCAGCCATGCCGCGTGTGTGAAGAAGGCCTTTTGGTTGTAAAGCACTTTAAGCGAGGAGGAGGCTACTCTAGTTAATACCTAGGGATAGTGGACGTTACTCGCAGAATAAGCACCGGCTAACTCTGTGCCAGCAGCCGCGGTAATACAGAGGGTGCGAGCGTTAATCGGATTTACTGGGCGTAAAGCGTGCGTAGGCGGCTTTTTAAGTCGGATGTGAAATCCCTGAGCTTAACTTAGGAATTGCATTCGATACTGGGAAGCTAGAGTATGGGAGAGGATGGTAGAATTCCAGGTGTAGCGGTGAAATGCGTAGAGATCTGGAGGAATACCGATGGCGAAGGCAGCCATCTGGCCTAATACTGACGCTGAGGTACGAAAGCATGGGGAGCAAACAGGATTAGATACCCTGGTAGTCCATGCCGTAAACGATGTCTACTAGCCGTTGGGGCCTTTGAGGCTTTAGTGGCGCAGCTAACGCGATAAGTAGACCGCCTGGGGAGTACGGTCGCAAGACTAAAACTCAAATGAATTGACGGGGGCCCGCACAAGCGGTGGAGCATGTGGTTTAATTCGATGCAACGCGAAGAACCTTACCTGGTCTTGACATAGTAAGAACTTTCCAGAGATGGATTGGTGCCTTCGGGAACTTACATACAGGTGCTGCATGGCTGTCGTCAGCTCGTGTCGTGAGATGTTGGGTTAAGTCCCGCAACGAGCGCAACCCTTTTCCTTATTTGCCAGCGGGTTAAGCCGGGAACTTTAAGGATACTGCCAGTGACAAACTGGAGGAAGGCGGGGACGACGTCAAGTCATCATGGCCCTTACGACCAGGGCTACACACGTGCTACAATGGTCGGTACAAAGGGTTGCTACCTAGCGATAGGATGCTAATCTCAAAAAGCCGATCGTAGTCCGGATTGGAGTCTGCAACTCGACTCCATGAAGTCGGAATCGCTAGTAATCGCGGATCAGAATGCCGCGGTGAATACGTTCCCGGGCCTTGTACACACCGCCCGTCACACCATGGGAGTTTGTTGCACCAGAAGTAGGTAGTCTAACCGTAAGGAGGACGCTTACCACGGTGTGGCCGATGACTGGGGTGAAGTCGTAACAAGGTAGCCGTAGGGGAACCTGCGGCTGGATCACCTCCTTAACGAAAGATTGACGATCGGTAAGAATCCACAACAAGTTGTTCTTCATGACGATGTATCTGAGGGTCTGTAGCTCAGTTGGTTAGAGCACACGCTTGATAAGCGTGGGGTCACAAGTTCAAGTCTTGTCAGACCCACCACTACTGACGAAGTACGGAAAATCAGAAACATTGACTTATTGATAAGCTGGGGACTTAGCTTAGTTGGTAGAGCGCCTGCTTTGCACGCAGGAGGTCAGGAGTTCGACTCTCCTAGTCTCCACCATGTATCTTCGGATGCATAATAAGCAAACGGTTAGATAGCTTATAGAGCTTAGTAAGAAAGCGGCGTATAATGCGCGGCATTGTTATTAACCTCTGTGATTTATCACAGTTTCTCGATCTGACGAAGACGAGAAAAATCATTAACAGAATATATTTGAGTTGAAATAAATTGTTCATACTCGTTTTGAAATCGACATTAGCAGTCATTTATGACTGATTGATGAAGATTAAGAAATGAGTTACTAGCGATTAAACTGAATCAAGCGTTTTGGTATATGAATCTAATTGAAGCTGTACAGTGTTTAAGTGCACAAACGCCAACTGTAAGAGAGTGATGAGAGATCATCATAATCTGTTGCTCATCCTACTTGTAGGGATGAACGACTGTTTGGGGTTGTATAGTCAAGTAATTAAGTGCATGTGGTGGATGCCTTGGCAGTCAGAGGCGATGAAAGACGTAATAGCCTGCGATAAGCTCCGGGGAGGCGGCAAATATCCTGTGATCCGGAGATTTCTGAATGGGGAAACCCACTTACCATAAGGTAGGTATCGTAACATGAATACATAGTGTTACGAGGCGAACGAGGGGAAGTGAAACATCTCAGTACCCTTAGGAAAAGAAATCAATTGAGATTCCCTCAGTAGCGGCGAGCGAACGGGGAAAAGCCCATTAAGTCATATAAGCTTTAGTGGAATGCTCTGGGAAGTGCAACCATAGTAGGTGATAGTCCTGTACACGAAAGGGCTTATATGATGATGTCGAGTAGGGCGAGGCACGTGAAACCTTGTCTGAATATGGGGGGACCATCCTCCAAGGCTAAATACTCCTGACTGACCGATAGTGAACCAGTACCGTGAGGGAAAGGCGAAAAGAACCCCTGTGAGGGGAGTGAAATAGATCCTGAAACCGCATGCATACAAGCAGTGGGAGCCGACTTGTTCGGTGACTGCGTACCTTTTGTATAATGGGTCAGCGACTTATATTCAGTAGCGAGGTTAACCGAATAGGGGAGCCGTAGAGAAATCGAGTCTTAATAGGGCGTTTAGTTGCTGGGTATAGACCCGAAACCGGGTGATCTATCCATGAGCAGGTTGAAGGTTAGGTAACACTGACTGGAGGACCGAACCCACTGTCGTTGAAAAGCCAGGGGATGACTTGTGGATAGGGGTGAAAGGCTAATCAAACTCGGTGATAGCTGGTTCTCCCCGAAAGCTATTTAGGTAGCGCCTCGGACGAATACCATTGGGGGTAGAGCACTGTTTCGGCTAGGGGGTCATCCCGACTTACCAAACCGATGCAAACTCCGAATACCAATGAGTACTATCCGGGAGACAGACTGCGGGTGCTAACGTCCGTAGTCAAGAGGAAAACAATCCAGACCGCCAGCTAAGGCCCCAAAATCATAGTTAAGTGGGAAACGATGTGGGAAGGCATAGACAGCTAGGAGGTTGGCTTAGAAGCAGCCACCCTTTAAAGAAAGCGTAATAGCTCACTAGTCGAGTCGGCCTGCGCGGAAGATGTAACGGGGCTAAAACTATGTGCCGAAGCTGCGGATGTATACTTTGTATACGTGGTAGGGGAGCGTTCTGTAAGCCGATGAAGGTGGATTGAGAAGTCTGCTGGAGGTATCAGAAGTGCGAATGCTGACGTGAGTAACGACAAAGCGGGTGAAAAACCCGCTCGCTGAAAGACCAAGGGTTCCAGTCCAACGTTAATCGGGGCTGGGTGAGTCGACCCCTAAGGCGAGGCCGAAAGGCGTAGTCGATGGGAAATTGGTTAATATTCCAATACTTCAGTGTAATGCGATGAGAGGACGGAGAAGGTTAAGTCAGCCTGGCGTTGGTTGTCCAGGTGGAAGGAAGTAGGCATGCATCTTAGGCAAATCCGGGGTGCTCTATGCTGAGATCTGATAGCAAGCTGTACTTGTACAGTGAAGTGGCTGATACCATACTTCCAGGAAAAGTCTCTAAGCTTCAGTTACACTGGAATCGTACCCGAAACCGACACAGGTGGTCAGGTCGAGTAGACCAAAGCGCTTGAGAGAACTCTGCTGAAGGAACTAGGCAAAATGGTACCGTAACTTCGGGAGAAGGTACGCTGCTTTTGGTGATGGAACTTGCTTCCTGAGCTGAGAGCAGCCACAGAAACCAGGCCCCTGCAACTGTTTATTAAAAACATAGCACTCTGCAAACACGAAAGTGGACGTATAGGGTGTGATGCCTGCCCGGTGCTGGAAGGTTAATTGATGGGGTTAGCGTAAGCGAAGCTCTTGATCGAAGCCCCAGTAAACGGCGGCCGTAACTATAACGGTCCTAAGGTAGCGAAATTCCTTGTCGGGTAAGTTCCGACCTGCACGAATGGCATAATGATGGGGGCGCTGTCTCCAGCAGAGGCTCAGTGAAATCGAAATCGCCGTGAAGATGCGGTGTACCCGCGGCTAGACGGAAAGACCCCGTGAACCTTTACTGCAGCTTGACATTGAACTTTGATCTTACTTGTGTAGGATAGGTGGGAGGCTTTGAAGCTGGGACGCTAGTCCTAGTGGAGCCAATCTTGAAATACCACCCTGGTAATATTGAGGTTCTAACTCTGTCCCGTTATCCGGGACGAGGACCATGTCTGGTGGGTAGTTTGACTGGGGCGGTCTCCTCCTAAAGAGTAACGGAGGAGTACGAAGGTGCGCTCAGCGTGGTCGGAAATCACGCGTAGAGTATAAAGGCAAAAGCGCGCTTAACTGCGAGACCCACAAGTCGAGCAGGTACGAAAGTAGGTCTTAGTGATCCGGTGGTTCTGTATGGAAGGGCCATCGCTCAACGGATAAAAGGTACTCTGGGGATAACAGGCTGATACCGCCCAAGAGTTCATATCGACGGCGGTGTTTGGCACCTCGATGTCGGCTCATCTCATCCTGGGGCTGAAGCAGGTCCCAAGGGTATGGCTGTTCGCCATTTAAAGAGGTACGCGAGCTGGGTTTAGAACGTCGTGAGACAGTTCGGTCCCTATCTACCGTGGGCGTTGGAAATTTGAGAGGATCTGCTCCTAGTACGAGAGGACCAGAGTGGACGAACCTCTGGTGTACCGGTTGTGACGCCAGTCGCATCGCCGGGTAGCTATGTTCGGAAGGGATAACCGCTGAAAGCATCTAAGCGGGAAGCCTACCTCAAGATAAGATTTCCCCGAGACTTTATGTCTCCTAAAGAGCCGTTGAAGACTACGACGTTGATAGGTTGGATGTGGAAGCATAGTGATATGTGAAGCTGACCAATACTAATTGCTCGTGAGGCTTGACTATACAACACCCAAACAGTTGTTGTATAAAGCATCAATTAATTCGATATTCAGCAAAACAGCTTGATTTAGTGAACGCTAAAGAACAAAATACGACAGCTCAGATATACCTGTTAATGAATTCTATTTGACCAAGCATTGGCATCTAAATAAGACCAAACGCAAAGTCATAAACAGTTGTGCTGGCGACCATAGCAAGAGTGAACCACCTGATCCCTTCCCGAACTCAGAAGTGAAACCTCTTAGCGCTGATGGTAGTGTGGGATTACCCATGTGAGAGTAAGTCATCGCCAGCTCATTATTCAAAAGCCCCTGCCAAGTGCAGGGGCTTTTTTTTTTGCCTGGATTATTAAAACCTTAAAATTATTATTTGATGATGAATGAAATTAGATTCTTTAACGGAATTGATTTTTCTGCTATTTAGATAATTAGATTTCCTCCTTTGAGTAAGTTATTAATTTATAAAAATATTTATTAATATTTCGTGAGTATTTTATCGAAAATATAATTAAAAAATTTTAAATTTGTATATTTTTTATGTGTATCTATGATATAAAAATTAAAACGGCACAAAAATTGCTTGCAAGATGTGTTTTCATAAATAGCAGTTAAAAAGAGTAGGGTAATATGAAGTTATCGGTTGGATTAAAAGTTGCAAACTCCTTGTCACTGACACCGCAGTTACAACAAGCCATTCGTTTGCTTCAACTTTCTAGTCTTGAACTAGAGCAAGAAATTCAGATTCAACTTGATAGTAATCCCTTACTAGAGAAGGTTGAAGAGCAATCTTCGATTGAAAGTTTATCCACCTTACAAGATCAGGAACGCGATAATAAAGATTTAACCAATGAGTTGAATGCCAACCATCTTCCTGATGATTTACCTGTCGATACTGATTGGGATGATGTCTATACCCATCAACCGACGAGTCTTGGTTCCCCTGAATATGAAGAGCGTGAAGATAACCGTCAGGGACATCTTGGTCTAAAAGAACACATACTTGAACAAATCAATTTGTTGCATTTTTCTGCTGTAGATCGCCTGATAGCACATTGTATTGTTGATTCTTTAGATGAAAAAGGTTTTTTAGATGCTGAAATTGCTGAAATCACGGCATCTGTGCAGCATTTATTGGAAACTATGGATTATGAGGATGAAGTGGAAGATGATGAAGTCCTTGTTGTCTTAAAACATATTCAGCATCTGGATCCTCCAGGTGTAGCATCACGTAATCTGGCAGAATGTTTATTGGTACAATTGGAAAGTTTACCTGTACATCAAGCTTATCGTCATGAAGCGATAACTTTACTAAATCATTATGAATTATTGATTTCGAATGAATTGCCAAAATTGATCAAACAAACGGGTTTGAATCCTGAACAATTGAAATGTGCAGTTGATCTGTTAAAGACCTTAAAAGCTTATCCGGGAATGGAGTTTGAAGAAAAAGACTCTGATTATCAAATTCCCGATGTAGTGGTCATGAAAAAGAATGATCATTGGCAAGTGCAGTTAAATCAGGATGTTATGCCTAAATTAAGGGTCAATTCTTTTTATGCCAGTATGATTAAACGTGCAGATCAAAGTAACGATAATCAATATTTACGCAATCAAATGCTGGATGCCAAAAATTTTATTAAAAGTGTCGATGAGCGTCATAAAACCTTATTAAAAGTGGCCACCTGTATCGTGGAACATCAAAAAAGATTTTTGGAAATAGGTGCTGAAGGGATGAAACCTTTAGTACTGCGCGATATTGCGGAAGAGGTGGAATTGCATGAATCTACAGTTTCTCGGGTGACGACCAATAAATTCATGCTGACCCCGCGCGGCTTGTTTGAACTGAAATATTTTTTTTCCAGTCATGTGGCAACGACTTCAGGTGGGGAGGCATCTTCAATTGCGATTCGGGCAAAAATTAAAAAGTTAATTTCCGAAGAAAATCCACGCAAGCCTTTATCTGACAATATTATTGCCAATTTGTTAAAACAAGATGGCATTGATGTGGCACGTCGAACTGTCGCTAAATATCGAGAGTCGTTACATATTCCTTCATCTTCTGAACGAAAAGTCTTGATCTAATTTTTAAAATCTGATTATTCTAAGGATTCATTATGACAACATAATGAATCTTTTTTCTTTTAAAGGTGTGGTTGAAATGATTTAAAGTGTAAATTGCAGAATTCTAGGTTCTGTCAGCAGATCATTTCGGCTACGACTTTAACTAATCCTAAAGAAGGTGAGGGATAGAATTATGCAAATAACAATTCGTGGTCATCACTTAACTATCACCCCTGCAATTGAAGATAATATTCGTTTAAAATTTGCTGAAATGACCAAACATTTAGATCAGGTCAATAGTATGCAGGTGAAATTGAGCAAAGATCATCAAGTAGATAAACGATCAAGAAAAGGAAGTTTGAATCATATTGCAGAAGCAATTATTCGTGTACCGGGGGCAGAATTGTTTGCACAGGCAACAGCTGATGATATGTATACATCAATAAAAAAATTAACAGAAAAACTTAAAAGACAGTTGCATAAGCATAGAAAAATGCAGGTTGCATCCCCATCTTTAATGGCATAGTTTTGTTGCTGAACAAAAAGAGGTTTTTTATGACCTCTTTTTTTATATATTAAATGTTATAGCTTAATGATTTATTTTTCATATTTATAGTAAAATGGCAGGTTTTTACACCGTTGGTCCTATAAGAGGTCTTTGTGATGAATAGTGAACAGCTCACTGAAATTTTAAAAGCTGCTTTTCCAGAGGCTGAAGTTGCAGTTAGTGGGCAAGGCGGGAAATTTGATCTTCGCATTGTAGATGAACAATTTGAAGGCAAACGTCCGGTGGCACGCCAACAGACAGTTTATGCTCCGTTAAATTCATATATTGCCAGCGGTGAAGTACATGCAGTAACTATTCGTGCAATGACCAAAGAAGAATGGCGTAAAGCAAGCTTATTCGGAGCTTAGAACTAGATGGATAAATTTTTAATTCAGGGCGGTGTTAAGCTCGAAGGTGAAGTGCGTATTTCTGGTGCAAAAAATGCAGCACTTCCATTACTTGCTGCAATGATTCTCCCTGAAACTCCCACCACATTAACCAATGTTCCAAATCTTAAGGATGTGAACACGTTGGTAAAACTGATTGCTGGTTTGGGTGTTCAAATTTCTTATGAAGGCGATACCGTTAAAGCGGATACGTCTACATTAGATAATCAGTTTGCCCCATATGAACTGGTCAAAACCATGCGTGCATCAATTTTGGTGCTTGGTCCGTTACTGGCGCGCTATGGTAGTGCAAAAGTATCTCTTCCTGGTGGATGTGCCATTGGTTCACGCCCAGTCGATCAACACCTTAAAGCATTAGAAGCTTTGGGTGCTGAAATTGAAGTTGAAGCCGGTTATGTTAATGCCAAAGTCGATGGTCGTCTTAAAGGTGGCGAAGTGGTCTTTGATATGGTGACTGTTGGCGGTACTGAAAATATTCTGATGGCAGCAGTATTAGCCGATGGCGTCACGACTATCCGTAATGCAGCTCGTGAACCTGAAATTACTGATCTGGCAAAAATGCTGATTAAAATGGGTGCGAAAATTGAAGGTTTGGATACCGAGACTTTAGTGGTTACCGGTGTTGAGCATTTACATGGCTGTGAATATGCTGTAGTTGCCGACCGTATTGAAACAGGTTCATATTTGGCTGCCGCGGCAATTACTGGTGGTAAAGTAAAAACGACTCATACCGATCCGGCATTACTTGAAGCCGTTTTGGATAAGTTTGAAGAAATGGGTGCGGAAGTGACCCGTGGTGATGACTGGATTGAACTCGATATGATGGGTAAACGTCCAAAAGCTGTTAGTTTCCAGACCCTGCCACATCCAGAATTCCCAACTGATATGCAAGCTCAGCTTATGGCTGTCAACGCGATTGGTCGTGGCTTTGCTACGATTTCCGAAACGATTTTTGAAAACCGTTTTATGCATGTACCTGAATTGGCACGTATGGGCGCAAATATTCAGGTTGAAGGTAACGATGCAGTGGTTACAGGGGTGGAAAAACTTTCAGCTGCTCCTGTAATGGCGACAGATTTACGTGCTTCTTTCTCTTTGGTTTTGGCTGCGTTGGCTGCTGAAGGTGAAACCCTGATTGACCGTATTTATCATATTGACCGCGGTTATGAAGATGTTGAAGCGAAGTTACAAGGTTTAGGTGCCCAAATTAAGCGAGTAAGTTAATGAGCGATATGAGAAACGATGATCCAAACTTTGATGTTATGGGCAATTTTGATCATGGTTTAACTTTAGCATTAAGTAAGGGACGTATTTTAAAAGAAACTTTACCTCTGCTAGAAACAGCAGGAATTAATTTACTGGAAGATCCGGATAAATCCCGTAAATTGATTTTCCCAACTACCCATAAACAGGTCCGTATTTTAATTTTACGCGCTTCTGATGTACCGACCTATGTGGAAAATGGTGCAGCGGATTTGGGTGTTGCAGGTAAAGATGTGCTGATGGAACATGGCGCACAAAATGTATATGAACCATTGGACTTAAAAATTGCCAACTGCAAACTCATGACAGCGGGTAAAGTCGGTATGGTTCGTCCGAAAGGCCGTTTAAAAATTGCCACTAAATATGTAAATCTTACCCGTCAATACTATGCCAGCCTGGGCGAGCAAGTCGATGTGATTAAGCTTTACGGTTCGATGGAACTTGCGCCACTGGTTGGTTTGGGTGATTACATTGTTGACGTGGTCGATACGGGTAATACCCTACGTGCCAATGGTTTAGAGCCTTTGGAAGAAATCTGCAAAGTATCTTCACGTTTAATTGTAAATAAAGCCAGCTTCAAACGTAAACAAGCACTGCTTAATCCGATTCTGGCACAGCTTGAAAAAGCAGTGGAAGAACGCGAAAGCAAAAAATAAGCAGCGCTGCATGCTCATTTGAAAAACCGTCATCCTGTGGCGGTTTTTTTATGCCCATTTTTATCATAATGGCTTAAGCCCCGGATTTATTCGATGATTCACAAAGTAATTTCCTATAAAACTATGTGAATAGATGCGTGATAGATACCCACAAAGTCTGGGAAACAAGGTAAACTAAAGTTTTCCTATTAAACCTTGTGGGTAAATTGATGCGACGTTTATCGACTCAAGATCAAAGCTTTAAACAGGCCTTTGCGGACTTGTTGGCTTTTGAGACAGTTAGTGATCCTGAACTTTTAAAAACCGTAGACCAAATCATTGCTGACGTACGTCTGCATGGGGATGCTCATGTTCTTAAACTCACTCAACAGTTCGATCGACATCCAGCGCATCAGTTTTCTGATCTAGAACTCACTCAAGAACAACTTAAAACGGCTTTTGAAGGTTTAACTACAGAAGTTCGTGAAGCATTAGAATTGGCTGCAAACCGTATTCGTGAATTCCACCAAGCACAAAAGCAGGATGGTTGGACCTATGTCGATGCTTTGGGAAATACCTTAGGGCAAAAAATTACCCCGCTGGATCGTGTCGGTATTTATGTACCGGGTGGCTTGGCATCGTATCCGTCTTCTGTATTGATGAATGCCGTGCCTGCGCATGTTGCAGGCGTGCCTGAAATTATTATGGTGGTTCCGGCACCAAATGGTGAACTCAATACCCTAGTATTGGCAGCGGCATATCTGGCTGGTGTGCACCGTGTATTTACCATTGGGGGTGCGCAAGCAGTTGCAGCATTAGCGTATGGTACGGAAACCATTCCCTCTGTCGATAAAATTACTGGTCCAGGTAACCGTTTCGTAGCAGCAGCTAAACGTGCGGTATTTGGTCAAGTCGGTATTGACATGATTGCAGGACCATCCGAAATTTTGGTATATGCAGAAGGTCAGAATAACGCGAAATGGCTGGCAATGGATTTATTGTCACAAGCTGAGCATGATACAGTTGCACAAGCGATTTTTATCACCCCAGATGAGCAGCTTTTAAACGACGTTGAACAGGCGATTGAAGAACATTTGGCGGCTTTGCCAAAAGCTGAAATTGCTCGTACTTCAATTGCTAACCGTGGGGCATTGGTTTTGGTGAAAGATCGTCAGGAAGCGATTGACCTCATCAATCAGGTCGCGCCAGAACATTTAGAGCTTTGCCTGGATGAAGCTGAGAAAATGTCGGAAAATATTCGCCATGCCGGTGCCATCTTCATGGGACGTTATACGCCTGAAGCGATTGGTGATTACTGTGCCGGTCCTAACCACGTATTACCAACATCAGGCACAGCGCGTTTTTCATCACCACTCGGGGTGTATGATTTCCAGAAGCGTTCCAGCCTGATCATGTGTTCGCAAGAAGGCGTGAAAACTTTAGCGAAAACAGCCGATATCTTGGCGCAACAGGAAAACCTGGATGCACATGCACGTTCAGCACGTTATCGTTATCAGTAATGAATCATAGGCTAGATAGAAAAAATCTGGTTTTCTAAAATTATAAACCTCTCCCTAACCCTCTCCTGAAAGGAGAGGGGAACTCATATGATGAGAATGACTTTGACGTTTGATTCTATCTTCATGAGGTGTAGATTCCGCTCCCTGAGTGAGCTTTAAATATTGCTTTAAAGCAAAGCGCAAGAGAGGTTAGGAGAGGGAAATAAGAGAAAATAAAATGTCGACCATCACCACAAAACAAATGCGTTTTTGGAGTCCTGAAGTACGTGAACTCGAACCTTACGTACCAGGTGAACAACCCAAAATCCAAAACTTATTAAAACTCAATACCAATGAAAATCCCTATCCGCCATCACCAAAAGTGGTCGAAGCGGTTCAAGCGGTATTGGCCAATTCAGCAGATGTGCTGCGTTTATATCCAGACCCAGATGCATCTGCTTTAAAACAGGCGATTGCCAAACAGCAACATGTCTCGGTAGATCATGTATTTGTTGGCAATGGTTCTGATGAAGTATTGGCACATATCTTCAAAGCATTTTTTGTCCAAGAGTTGCCAGTGCTTTATCCGGACATTACCTATAGTTTTTATCCGGTTTACAGTCAGTTCTTTGGGGTAAAAACCAAAGTTTTGCCATTGAATGATGATTTTGAAATTGTGGTGGATGATTATAAACAAGCCAATGGCGGGATTATTATTACCAATCCGAATGCGCCGACCAGTATCGCACTGGGTTTGTCAGCCATTGAAGATGTGCTTCAGGCCAATCCAGATTCAGTGGTCGTCATTGATGAAGCTTATGTGGATTTCGGTGCTGAATCGGCGGTAAAACTGGTTGAGAAATACGATAACTTGGTGGTTTGCCAAACTACATCTAAGTCTCGTTCACTGGCGGGATTACGTGTCGGTTTTGCCATTGCACAGCCACATTTAATCGCTGCCCTTGAAGCGGTGAAGAACAGTTTTAATTCTTATCCGATCGATCGTTTTGCGATTGCAGCAGCTGTAGCATCTTTTGAAGATCAAGAATACTTCGAAGCGCAAAATGAGAAAGTGATTGCAAGCCGTGAAAAGTTGGTTGCCCAATTGGCTGAGCTTGGCTTTAAAGTTTTGCCATCGAGTGCAAACTTTATTTTTGCGTCATTAGCGAGTAGAGATGCAGCTGAGCTTGCTGCTGAATTGCGCGAACGTGGCATTATCGTACGTTATTTTAATAAGCCCCGTATCAACCAGTTCCTGCGTATTACTATTGGTACAGACGAGCAAAACCAGCGTTTAGTCGATACCTTGAGAAATGATATTTTAGCTTAATTAAACCCCTCCCTTGTGGAGCAGTGTTCCTCACCTTTTATAAAGGGAAGAGGGATTTGAAGTCAAAAAAGCGATTCTCAGGAATCGCTTTTTTGTTGATTTGGCTTATACCAGGTATTGAGCAAATCCAGCATGGCAGAAACTTTATCAAAACATTCCTGATATTCGGCATCGCAATCAGATGCAATGGTGATACCACCACCGGCCCAAACAGAAACATCCTCCTGATATTTTTGAATCGAGCGAATCAGAATATTCCATGAACCTGTACCATCAAAATTGAAATAACCCATCGAACCACAGTAGGCACCACGTGGAGCACCTTCAAGTTCCTCTATAATTTGCATGGCACGAATTTTGGGAGCGCCTGTTATTGAACCGCCCGGAAGAGCTGACATCAGAACGTGAAAAGGATTGATATCTTGCCTTAATCTAGCAGTCACTTCACTCACCATATGATGAACTTGATTAAATGACTCAATTTCAAAAAGTTTTGGTGTTTTAACAGAGCCTGTTTCAGCGTATACGCTCAAATCATTACGCAGTAAATCCACAATCATTACATTTTCGGCTTGGTCTTTTTTAGAGTGAATTAAGCTTTGCTTGGATTGCTCATCTTGTGCAACATCTAAATATCTGGGCATAGTGCCTTTAATCGGTTTTGTGGTGATTTTCCGATTTGCTTCAAACTCGATAAACAGTTCGGGAGAGCAGCTTAATAATTCAAAATCATTGATTTTGAGATAACCTGAATAAGGTGCATCAGTCAATTGCCAAAACGCTTCTGCTGTATCTAACAACAAACCTTGTGCTTTGGTTGTAAATTCTTGAGTTAAATTAATTTGATAACAGTCACCTGCCTGAATGTAATCTTGAATCTGATTAAAGGCATTCACATACTGTTTTTTAGTCCACCGTGCGGTACAAGGTCGAGTGAGGGTGAAATTTTGATTTTCTTTACTTGGCTTGTTTTTGTTTTGCAAGGCATTTTGAAGTACCTGAAAGATCGCTTCAGCCTCATGTTCATGACTAAAAAAGGTCCAGCCTTGATCGGTCAGTTTAATATAGCTGCAATAAATGCCTAAAAATAAAGAGGGCTGGTTCTTGGATTGAATCTTGACGTGTTGTTGGGCAGCTTCATCATAACTGATAAAACCGATTAAACCCCCATTGAAATCGGAGGTATGATTTTGCAAATCCTGCTTAAAAAATTGATTGAAATCAATTGGTTTATTTTTTTGTTGATATTGGTTTAACGATGTTCTGGTAAATTTCTGAATTTTGTTATTTTGCATCAGCATATATTCAGAAGCCAAAATTGCAATGACAGGTTGCTTTACATTTTTTAAGTAAACCACATGGTTAAGATGCGATAAGCATAAAAGAATTTTAGTAGGATTAAGCTGTTGCTTGGTCAGCAATTTTTGAAAAAAAACAGGCTCATTCATACGACGTGACTTAATAAATTCGATACATAGATGGTCTATTCTATAACATTGTTGATGCATAAAAACTGTAAATACCGTTTATCGGTAACATGCAGATTGCGACCAACAGCAGTTGAACAAAAAATGACACAGAGATAACTTAGCTAGGGCAAACCAGCTGCTCAAGGAAAGCCTCACTATTGTCAAAAAATAAAAAACAATCAGTGAAATCGAGTAGTTAACAATCAAAAAAAATAATACTCTTGGGAGAGTACGAAATGAAAAAATTTACTAAACTTGCTTTAGTTTCTTCATTAGCAATCAGCGCAAATGCGATGGCAATGCAAGCAATGGATGATACTTCATTGGGTGCTACTACTGGTCAAGATGGTTTAAGCATTGGGATCGGTATTTCAAAAATCGAAATCGAAAAATTATTCATTCACGATAACGATGGTTTAGCTGCAGCTGGAACAGCAGGTCAACCTGGTTTTGGTGGTACTGGTGCAGCTGGTGCAATTTATATTAAAGGAAACGGGACTGGTGCTACTGCAACTAATGGTATTGTAATTGGTGCAAACTACGATAATAGCGGTGCTTATTTACTTGCTAGCCGTAACTTGGCAGACTTAACAATTGACTCAGATGCAGGTGGCGGCAATCCATTCATCAACATCGCTGCACAAGTATCAGGCCTAGATATTAACATCGGCGAGATTGGTGTAGTTGGATCGGCTGCTGCTCCAGCTGCTGGTGCAGCAAATATCCGCCGTGGTGGTACCGGCACTGAAAACGCGATTCTATCAGGTCTTTCTGTAAAAACTGGTCAAATGGCTGCAAACATCCAATTAGGTGCTGCACCGCAAGGCGCAATGATTAAGTTGAATACAACTATGGTTGGTGGTTTAGAGATCACAAATTTGGGTATCTTGGATAACTCAACCAAAACTGCAACGCGTGCAGCCGGTGAAATTTTTGTTGAGAGCATCAAGGTTGCAGATGCAAACTCTACAAATTTAACACTTAATCAATCTATCAGTGTGTTTGGTGAAGAAGGTGCTAATAAAGGTTATGTACGTATTGTGAGCACAAGTGGCGCGCACGATAATTACGTTAAAGCCATTCATTTGGGTAGCAAGACTGCTGCTTCTATCGGTGATGTAGAAGTTCAAGGTATGCAAACTTACTTCAGCCCAGCACAAGGTCAATATGTACCAGGCGCGATCATTACAATTCGCGGTCACTAAGTTTCCGTGTCAAAAAGCGCGTGTTTACACGCGCTTTTTTTTACAAAAATAATGTTAAATTTTTCAAATAAACTAAAAAAAAGCTGTTTTTTTTTATAAAAAAGGTTATCTTCCTTTTTACATGGATGTAGAGTAATAACTCTAGAAAAATAATGAGCAAAGGCACGTCATGCCGATAACTAGAAAAGTCAGAAGATATGTTAGAGATCGCGTTAGGCTCGGCATTGATGTATTACGCTGCCAAAGAAGCCTTTGAAATTAAAAAAAAGCCAGCGGAAGCTGTGTATTACACTGAAACCTTAGACTCTCGCCAAGATTCATTCACTCGAATGCATAGAGAAGCAGTCCTCATTAAACCTGCTGTAGAAGATCAATTTAGGGGTATTGTACGTCAAGCTTATGACTATAGCTGTGGATCAGCAGCATTAACGACCTTGTTAAATGGTTATGTTGATGTTGGTGTAACCATGACAGAACAACAAGTTATGAATGGTTTGCTTAAATTTGGTGAGACCGAGAAAATCGTTGAGCGACGTAGTTTTTCCTTACTTGATATGAAACGCTTTGTCGGAGCAATCGGTTTCGAAAGCGGGGGATATAAAGGCGAATTTTCCGATTTAGTGAAACAGGGACAACCAGCCATTGTGCCAATTTCTTATGCAGGATTTAAACATTTTGTGGTGTTTAAAGCATACAAGAATGGCCGTGTTTATGTAGCTGATCCTGCAGTGGGTAATATTAGTTTCGATGAAACACGTTTCAAGGATATCTGGGAAAACAACACCCTATTTTTAATTAATGTCGCACCTGAAAAGAGAAAAAGTTTATTAGCACTTCAGGATACAGACTTACGACATGTCGAAGATGCAACCGTTAATCGCTATGCTTTCGTTAACATGCAATATCCGCAGTTCTATATGGATAAAATTGCCGATAAGGCATCAACGATTCGTTTAGACAAGAATTTAAATGAAGACTCGGAAAAATTTGGGGAATCGACATATAATTTTTTACGTCTTTATTACAAAAGTAAATAAAGTATAAAAGTAAGTAGATTAAAAAAATAAAAATGGTGGGATGGAATATGAATCGTAAATGGATGAACAAAACTTTATTGGCTTTGAGTGTTCAAATGGCAATAGGGGTGGTATATGCAGCTGAAGAACCGGCACTCGGAGAATACGAGGTTGTAGATCAGCAGGAAACAAAAGTTCAATCTACAGCATCACAGTCTGCAAATGTACAACCTGAAGTAACCGCAAATGTTCAAGTGGAAGAGTCAGCACTCGGTGAATATGAAATGGTTGATGAACAGGTTGAAGAGCCAGCAGCAACCACATCTGCCGATAGTGTTCCAGTGGCACAGCCACAACCTGTTAATGCAAATGAGCAAGCTTCTTCTGCTTTACAGCAGCAAGAAGGGGATGCAAGTAAAGAAGCTAACTTACAAGAAGTCTTTACCTCAAATGAAAGACAATATTCTTTAATTAAAAAAGGTGAGATTTCATCTTATTACGATATTGATTATACCTATTATCGTGATACACAGATTGATGCTGAAATGGCGAGTGGACAACTGTATCAACTCCGTGTTCAAGAAAATGCGACCCATTCTGTTACCAATACATTTACTGCGCAGTATGGCATTCTAGATAATTTAACCTTTACGGCTTCAGTACCTTTAGTCGCTAAAACAGATTTATTAAAAGATACTTCTACAGCAGGTCTAGGTGATATTTCTTTTGGTACGCGTTGGGAGCCTTTCCCTCTCAAAGCTGGCAGACTACCCCTGATCTTATTCGGTAATATTTCTACTAAAACTGGTGATAGTCCTTATGAAATTAATGCGACTAATGATCTAGCAACCGGTAAAGGTTATTACTCTGCAGGGATTGGTGCAAGTACGCGTAAATATATCGATCCAGTGGTATTGTTTGCTTCCGTATCTGCCAATTATGGCTTTAAAGAAACGGGTTTAAATCAACGTCGTGGTTTACGAGTACTGGATGAGTTTCAACCTGGGATCAGTGGAGGTTTTGCTTTAGGTTTTGCCTATTCATTTAACTATGATGTGTCTATGACGATGTCATATCAGCAAAGTTTTAATACCGGTTCAGAATTTACTTATACTTCTGGTGAGAGTTATTCACCAGCTGACCAGACCAGCTCCACTTTAGCAATTTCATTGGGTGTTCGTGTTTCACCTGAAACTATTGTCAATGGGACTGTGGGTATAGGCCTGACAGAAGATGCGCCAGATGTATCTTTAGGTTTGTCATTCCCACTGGATATTTTAGGTTTCGGTAAGAAACTACGCTAAGAGGGTAGTCGTATGTATAAGATTCGACTTCGCCCGTTAGCTGCAGCAATTATCGTCTCGGGCTGTTCAAGTGCAACTTTCGCTCAATTAGGTACCAACTTATCTGTTGATGTCAGATCATTGAGTATGGGAAATGCGGTTACTGCAGATCCTCCTGGTATTAGTGCAATTCATTTTAACCCTGCAGCTTTGACCAAAATTGAAGGTCTGCAAACCGATGTGCAGGGGATTCTTGCTAATTTTGATATCCAACGGGAATTTTCTGTTCCTGCTGGTTATAACGTATTTGGCTATTCAGATGACCCGATGGTGTGTAATGACGGGCCAGAGATTTCTTCCGATTTATGTACAGACTTTAAAGGCACAGTGAATGGGGATGTTGAATACGTCAGTCTATACGTCCCAGTATTAAAAAAAATGGTGGATCTTGGTGAAGGTCTACCCATGGCTGCACCTACAGCAGGCATTGCTTACAATCCACCAGGTTCAAAAACAACTTTTGCAACTGCAATGTATGCACCTTTGGTTGCCGGTTTTGGTGCGGAAAATGGCAATCCTGCGAATTACATGGGGCAACAGGTTGCTCTAGAAAGGATTACCTATTTATCTCCATCTATTGCCTATCAAGTGAATGATGAGTTATCCGTGGGTGCTTCTATAGGCATGTCATATCAAGCCATTGGTTTAAAAACGGATTTGCGTTTTCCCAATGAATTAATTGGTATGTTACGAATGATTGATGAAGTCGTTTGTACACCTTTTAAAGAAAACTCGGACATTATTACTGACATTCTGTTGTTAGGTATATGTAATGCCCAAGAAGGTATGAACCCATTTGGCAGGTTCGGGCAAATGCAGCTTGCTCTGGAACAATCACTTAGCCCAAGTTATAACCTGGGCGTATTGTGGGAACCGACTGAGGATTTTAGCTTTGGTATGGTATATCAAAGTGCGGCAAAAATGCGTTTGAAAGGTAAATATCACATTGATAACGCAAAGGCACCACGTGAGCTGATCAATGGTTTAATGTCATCTCCTACAGGTCAAATTCTTGCGGCAATTTTGGGGTTTCCTAATAATATTCCTGCAAGTGAGTCAGGTCTGGTTTCAATGGATTTTGAATATCCAGCCCATTTTCAAGCAGGAATAAAATATAAGCTTTTACCTGATTTACAAGTCAATTTTGATGTGGGCTGGACAGACTATAAAGCGTGGGACAAGTTTAAATTTGAATTTGACCGACAAATTTCAGCATTAAAAATTGCCAAATTACTTTCTGAAAATATTGGTGATTCTTCTCTGGCACTTCCACTGCAATTTACTTCACCTTGGAATTATGGGATAGGTCTGGAATATTCTGCAACAGATCGTCTGAAATTACGTGCCGGATATGAACCGCGTACTAGTGCAATTCCTGATAATAAGCGAAATACAATGGTGCCGATTAACAATGCACAATTGTTTGGCTTGGGGGTCGGTTATCGTTTCGATGCAGATACCGATCTGGATTTATCGATTGGTTTCTTACGCAGTAAAGATAACATTCCAGCAAATACCAGTAGTTTAGCAAACCAAACGGGTGTGAATAATATTCTACTAAATCCATATGCAGGTTTAAATGTTAAAACGAATACCAAAGTCACAATTTTAGGCTTGAACTATAGAACACGATGGTAGAGAAATTGAAAATAATGAAAGGGAATTTATGGGTGAAATCGATACTTACGCTATGTGTGGTGCAGGTATCTTTTTCTCATGCGGGAGAGTTTTACACCATTATTGGGCCAGATGGTAGGCCTATGGTCGTGCAACAAGAATCTGCGCCCAAAAATAAAGAAACTGAAGGAAGTAAATCTTCCTCAGTAGAGAGGAGAGTTCAAGAAACTCACTCGGTCACTCATTCCGCCAATAATCAGCCAGACATCAAGGTTATTACAACTCAAACTACACCATTATCGCAATTACCGGTGAAAAATAAAGTAGCAATCCAAAGCCCTACAAAAAAAGCTTCTACCCAAGTAGATACAGCTAAAATACCGCAATCGACCTATCTAGAACCTGAAACTGAGAAAAAGCAAAAAGTTTTAGCACAGCCTCAACCCCTGCCTAAAAAGGTGGAAGAAATTGTACCTCTCGCTACCAGTACGCCTAAAGAACTGAAAGAAGCTAAAGATGCAGAAAACTATGTCACGGTTGATGGTACGCAATATATAAAAAATGAATACCTGGAAGACAAGGAATTTAATCTGGAAGGGAAAAAACGTTTTTATGCTATGCCGGAAGGCATCATTGATACCAAGCATGGAGCGACACGCTTACAAATGGTCGAGCGTGAAAAAGGGGTGAGTAAATCTCTGCTGCAATCATTTTTTAAAAAGAATCAAAAACAGGATAGTGGTCCTATTACCTTGTCATCGACTTATTACCGGGTTTCCCAGGCTGATGCTGTGAATAGTTTAGGTCAACAATGTATTCAGGACAAAAAAATTAAAAATGCGAAAACAGTCAGTCTGGATAAGGAAGTCAATGTCTGGCCACGTGCACCATTAAAAGAGCATTTTGATTTTGAAATTGTGAAGATTTCCAATGCAATTCAGAATGTGCAGATTAACTCTTATGCTTCGCGGCAACAGAATCCGACCTTTTATTGGCCATTTGTGGTTTTTCTAGATACCAATGGATGTGTACTTGAGGGAGCAGGAGGCTTTAAAAATCATGAAACTGCCGAGTCATTTACTAGCCATGAAAAAATTGAAGGAATCATTCATATTCCTTCTCAAAGCCGATATATGTTGTTGACTCCTTTAGCCAGTGCGATAGATCTAGAAAACAAAGCACTCACCAATCAGGGTCAATTAAAATTAATAGCAATTCGCTAAGGATATAAGAAGAGAACTCGGATGAAAAATAAATATTTACTCCCTTTTGCCCTCACCACATTGATGGCAGCTTTAACGGGGTGTGGTGGTGAAAGTGCCAATGTTATTCCTGAAGTTTATGAAGGTAGTACAACGAATGGAACGTGTACGATAGGTGCTAGTGGATGTCTTGGATTTGCCTTGGATTATCCATTAAATGGATTAAATTTTACTTGTAGTAGTGATACTAAAAATAGCTTTGTAACCACTTTAGATTTGAAAGATGGGGCAGCAACCGGGGCATGTAAAGTCGGTGACAAAATTACTTTCTTCCTGAAGGGGGAAAAAGATAAGCAAATTAATTTGGGAACGCTAGACCTAAATAAAATTGCCAAGGTAAGTACTTCACAATTGCCTCGTTTGACTATTTTGGACATTGCCTCCGGAATTTCCGGTACACCAGCTAAGTCTCTGGATACTAGTGATAGCACCGTGAAGGTCGCTATGCGGTTGGCAAAAATATTACAGGCACTTGCGCTACAAAATGGGGGGATTGCTGATCCAGCCGATATTCAAGCCTTATATATTACGGATCAAATGCGTGTAGATTTGGAGAGAATCAGTCAGTCAATTCCTCAAGAAACCTTTGCAAATACCACAGATTCCGATTTTGAATTATTGATCCAACCTTGGATTAATATTTCAAATATAACCAATGAGCAGGCATTTTCTACTGTCAGTATGTTGATGAATATTGCGAATGCCGGGGTATATCAACCGGAATTTTCATTATTTTCAACCTCTGGAGTGATTAGTAGTTTAAGTGGTTCAGATGGTTTAGTTGGTTGTAATAAAGATACGTGTAATCCTCAGGACAGCTCAACGCAGCATCTGTTAGGACATTTCATGTTGATTACCGATCGTGACGGTTATACTTTTGGTAGTGGCATACAATGGCGTGGTCCAGGCATTAGCGATACTTCGACGATAGGTGGATTAAATACCAAATTGCTGACCACCACCCGACCGATTCGAATGACTGCAAATGCACAAGAGCATTGGATTAATCCGGTAACCAAGAAAATTGATCAAAATTTTGATTTTCAGGTCGATCAAGTCACTACACCTTTAAGTATTTATCAGGGCACTTTATATAATGATTATATGATTGCTGGCAAAGAAGCATTCTATAAGTTGCTTACTAGGAAAACAGAGGTCACTGCAGCTGATAAGCTAGATTTTGGTCTATGGAGGCAGACCATTGGTAGCGAAAATTTTAATGGTACACTCGATTTATATAAAACCTTTCCTATCACTTATCTAGATAAAAGGGTTTTTAAATCCATTAATAATGTGAAATCTGGCGAAGCTTATATATTCCCGATGTACGCAAATTTGACCTTTAAATTTACCGATACCAGCGTGAAAGACGTTGTATTGGGAATAGTGATCGATGAAAAAGGCAACATTCGAACCAATATGAAACCTGGTTATACTGAAGATGATATGAGTACTGCTTTGGATCAGGAGTTGGCTTCAGGAAAAAGCGCTTGTGATACCACAGGCTTTAATTCATCCACTTATATAGACCAGTATGGAGTTCAACAATACCGGATTGGTACAGTTTCTCGTGCTTTCACTAATGATAAGAATATTTCCTTGCGTATGGTATTGGCAAATACAAACTTGAAAAAAATTGACGGTGCTTTAGTGGGAATGAATACCAATATCAAGACTTCAACATCTGGAGATAGTATTGTGGTGGGTGGTGCTTTACTTAATGTAGCTAACTTATTAAATCTTACTTCGGGTGCGGCTGATATTACATTTAAAGACTCTGCTGTTGGTACGGTAAAATGGGCAAACTCATTATCAAGTTTCCAGAAAGTTTATAATACCAATAATACATCGCACACTTCTCAAGATGCAGATCTTGCGAAGTTAAGTGGAGGCAGTTTAACTTTTGCTTTGGCTCCGTGTTATACAGTCAAAAAGAAGTAAGCAAAAAATAAAGCCCATCATATGATGGGCTTTTTATTAAATTGCAAATTTATCGCATCTTTAACCGGTATGATCTAAGCGGGTACCTAAAGTTTCTAAATGCATGCTGAATGAAGCAGTTTTACGGTCTTCAAAATAATGTCTTAAGGTCCGTTCTACGCTGGGAAAAGCCAGTTCAGACCAAGGAATTTCATGTTCATCAAATAAACGCGACTCAATGGTTTCTTCACCAGCACCGAATATGCCATTGACGAGATTGGCCTTGAACAGAACGTAAATTTGTCCAATTCGGGGAATATTGTACATACAGTACAGCTGTTCAATTTCGACTTCAGCTTCAGCCTCTTCGCGGGTTTCTCTGGCAGCGCCCTGTTCCATGGTTTCAAACAGTTCCATATAACCTGCGGGCAGGGTCCATAGCCCATAACGCGGTTCAATGGCACGGCGGCACAGCAAAACCTTATTTTCCCAAAGCACTAGTGCCCCGCAAATGACTTTGGGATTGACGTAATGAATATTGCCACAATTTGTACAAACACGGCGTAATTGATGGTCGCCGAGTGGAATTTTTTCCGTTGTTTTATGTCCGCAAATTACACAGAAATTCATATTCATCGTCAATGATAAAGGTGTTGATCAGCATAACTGAAAAATGCAACTTTGGCATCATTTCTATCCTTTGGAATAAAAATTCAGCTATGATGAAATAAAGCATGAGGCAGGAGCAGTAGCACATGGATGACTACTCATTAATACAATTATTACAGCACAGATTACGCTTTTCTACACGTATCAAGCCTGCTCATGCTGCTGTATTAATTGCCATTACTGATGAGTCTGATCCCAAAGTTTTGCTCACGCGCCGTTCTTTATATTTATCCAATCATGCCGGGGAAGTTTCTTTTCCGGGGGGGAAAAGAGATCCGCAAGATACCAGTAATATTGTGGTGGCTTTGCGCGAAGCTTATGAAGAGACCGCACTGAATCCATTTGATGTGCAACTGATTGGCGATTTGCCCATGCAAAAAGCCCGCAACGGGATGCTGGTCAAACCCGTGGTCGGGCTGATTCCGCCTGAAGTGGAACTTATTCCTCAACCATCTGAAATTGATCGAATCTTTTTTGCATCACTGAATAGCTTAATGAATGCACCGCCCATTCCCTATGAAGTGCGTTATGCTCATCAGTCTTTGTATTTTCCCAGCATGCGCGTGGAAAATGAGGTGGTTTGGGGATTGACGGCACGAATGTTGGTTTCACTGTTTCAGTATGGTTTGGATTATCAAAAGGAATGGCCATTTTTATTAAATTCGCCCACTTTTCATAGCAATAAGATTAAATACGGTAAATAAGGAATTTCACCTCATGATTTATAAATTTAAAGGATATACACCTCAAGCAACGCATCAACCTTGGGATGGCTGGGTGGCAGATAATGCGACCGTTATCGGCCAGGTAGAAATGGGCAAGCAGGTCAGTGTCTGGTTTGGCGCGGTGATTCGGGGCGATAACAGTAAAATCAAGTTGGGGGATTTTACCAATGTTCAGGAAAATGCCGTTTTACATACCGATGCAGGTATTGAAATGCATATTGGAAGCTATGTCACGATTGGCCATCAGGCCATGTTGCATGGCTGCACCGTCGGAGATAACACGCTGATCGGCATTAATAGCGTGATTTTAAATCATGCCGTGATTGGTAAAAATTGTATTATTGGTGCTAATGCCTTAATTCCAGAAGGTAAGGTGATTCCGGACAATTCTGTGGTCATGGGTTCACCAGGAAAAATCGTCAAAACTTTGGATGAGGCGGCTGAAGCCAAATTAAAAATGAGTGCCATGCACTATGCCGAGCATTTCAAAAATTTTCAGCATTTAGAGTCGGTTGAACTGTGATTTGAAACGAGATATTCAGCCAAGCGAGAGCTTGGCTTTTTTGTATCCTGCAGATGGAAAATCTCGCCTCGCACGCATGAGTGGAGTATGATATCCGACGTTTTTTATATTTAAATAAATTAAGGTTGTGCATGAAGTTGCTGGCATTGGAAACTGCCAATGAGCAGTGTTCCGTTTCTATTGTAGATGACACTCAAGAATTATTTTTTCAATTAGATGCGCGAGCAAAAGCACAAACGCAAACGATTCTCCCAATGATCGAACAGGCTTTTACCCAGCTTGGCTTGTCTGCTGCTGACTTAACTGCAATTGCATTTAGCCGTGGTCCCGGTTCTTTTAGTGGGGTACGTATTAATGCTGCCGTGACTCAGGCCCTGGCATGGGCCAATGATCTACCTGTTGTTCCTGTTTCAACCTTGCAAGCTCTGGCACAGGCAGCATACCGTGTGGCAGGTTTAACCGCAGTGACTGCAGTACTGGATGCGCGTATGAATGAAGTCTATATTGCGAGTTTTCAGCTGGATCAGCAGGGTATTATGCAGGCTGTGGATACAGAGCAACTGTTGAATTATAGTGCTGCCAGTCAGGCCGTCAGATTTGAACTTATCGGTTCAGGTTCAGCTTTAATTCAGCCTGAAGCTATAGAATTTAAAGAGATTGTTGCCACAGCACAAGATATTGCACAAATTGCACGTATTGCTGCATTACAGCAGCATTGGGTTGCAGCTGAAGAAGCACTACCAGTGTATTTACGTGATAATGCGTGGAAAAAAATTCCAGAACAAATTAAAGCAACTTAAGGTTAGATATGGATCTTTTATTATTATTTAAAGCGGCCATCATGGGCTTGGTAGAGGGGATTACTGAATTTCTACCGATTTCAAGTACCGGGCATTTAATCTTAGCAGGTCAGCTTTTAGATTTCTGGACCATTGAAAAAAGAGATATGTTTGCGGTTGCAGTACAGATTGGTGCAATTGCAGCGGTGATTTACGAGTACTGGGGCAAACTTTGGGGCGCTTTAATCGGTGGCTTAAAAGGTCAAGAACAGGGCCGCCGTTTAAGTATTAACTTAATTATTGCTTCAATTCCAATCATCATTATCGGCTTAACGTTTGGCGATATCATCAAAGCGTACCTGTTTAATGCAATTACTGTCGCGATTGCCTTAATTGTGGGTGGTTTTATTATTTTATGGGCTGAACGCCGTCCGCATAGCATTGAAACTCAAGAAGTGGATGACTTGACCTATAAGCAAGCGACTTTAATTGGTTTGATTCAATGTTTAGCCTTATTCCCAGGGACTTCACGTTCAGGTTCAACCATTATCGGGTCTTTATTTTTAGGTGTATCACGTAAAGCAGCAGCAGAATTTTCCTTCTTTCTGGGTATTCCTGTATTAATGGGTGCTGGTTTACTCGATATGTATAAAATGAGGGCTGATTTGCATAGCAATGATATGGCTGTTCTAGCAGTGGGTATTATTGTGGCATTTATTTCTGCACTTATCGTGATTCGTGCATTAATTCGCTATGTATCGAAACATGATTTCACTGCATTTGCATACTACCGCATAGGTTTCGGTCTGTTTATTTTGGCAACTTGGTGGACAGGCTGGGTTTCTTGGTAATGCATTTGTTTACAGAAGCTCAGTTGCAAGCACAAGCACAGCAGTATTCTGCTGTGCTTTCTTCACGTGGTGTCAGTGTAAATGTTGAGATCATTGAAAAGCTGAATGCCCGATTTTTACGTTTAAATCCGGAACTGGCTTTATGTGTAGATGAATCGGGACTGTGGTTGTGTGCCAATGGCATGAAGATGCAGCCCGACTGGAAAGCTGAAGTGCCGCGTTTAAAACGTTCATCGTTAAAATCTGAAATGATTGCACGTGCCTGTAATCTGGGTGAAAAGCCTACATTAATTGACGCGACTGCCGGTTTAGGTCATGACAGTTTGTTAATGGCCCATTTGGGTGCTGATGTCACCCTGGTTGAACGGCATCCGGTCTTGTTTACCTTACTGGAAGACAGCAAAAAACATGCGCAAAATGATGCTTTTCTCAGTTCAGTAGTGTCACGAATTCATCTGGTTTTCTCTGATTCTGCCGACTATTTAGTGCAGCAGGCTGAACAGAAGCGAGTGGTGGATGTGGTTTATCTTGATCCGATGTTTCCCCAGCGTGACCAGAATCAACAAGCCATTAAAAAACAGGCACAAGTGAAAAAACAGATGCAATTATTACATCTGTTATTGCCTGAACATGGGGAAATGGATCTGGGTGATAATTTGTTAACTCTGGCACAAAAGGTGGCAAAACGTGTGGTGGTGAAGCGGCCGCGTCTGGCTGTCTATTTGGCTAACCTGGAACCGGATCATCAATGGCAGGGAGATGCCTGTCGTTTTGATGCCTACTTTCAGCATCATTTTCCCGAGTAGTTTGGTAATTGTTTCAATAATGTGCATTAATTTGTTATATAGTCCCAAAGCAGGATTGATAAAAATTCCATCAAGCATAAACTTAGAGTGTAAACCTGCGAGCTAAAGCCCCCCGAAAATCTTATGATCGACTTTAAACCCTCCATCAATTTTTGGCATGATTTTAAGAGCAACCAAACTGCCGGGATGTGGCTTTTTCTGGGTTCACGCCGATCTTTGCAAATTGTACGTCCCTCGATTCTGCAACTGATTTTTTGGGGAATTTTAGGCGGCAGTGCCAACAGTTTATTCAGTTGGCTCAGTGCGGAGGAGATGGGTGAGTTTAACCCGCAAGGCCTGATCAGTTATGCTTTATGGCCTTTTATTGCACTCATCGTCGGTATTTTTCTTTCTCAGCGGATCAATAATCCACGTTTGATGCTGGTACCTGCCTTGTTGTGGCTGGTACTGGATACCCATATCGCCTTATTGCAAAGTCTGATCCAGTATCTGGGCCTTATTGATGTATTGCCTTATATATTGTATGACTATTTGCCGATTATCTTTATGGTGCTGTTCGTCTGGCAGAGCCTGGCAGTGGTATGGGTCTTTTCCCGTGAACTGAAATGGCCATGGTGGGAGCGAGCACTGATTGTGGCTGCGACACTGTTCACCCTTGTGGTGTGGCAAATGTCGGTGAAAAGCCAGCCGATCTGGAAAGTTGAAGAAAGCCCGCCGACATTTGCCGAAGATGCTTTTTATGCCCAAAACCGGATCTTGAACAAGTCGCTGGAATCGATCCAGTATGGGGAGTTTGCCCAGTCGCACTGGTACTTTTTAGGCGTTGCCGGGGCAGGTTATCAGGATGTGTTTAAGTCGGAAGTTGAACGGATTAAAGAACAGTTTGATACCCGTTTTGGGACTTTTGGCCGCTCCATGGCCCTGATTAATAATCCTGAAACCCGCACTCAAATGCCGATTGCCTCACGCACCAGTATGGAAATGGCTTTACGCCGTATCGGGCAGCAAATGAATAAAGAAAGTGATGTATTATTTTTATACATGACTTCACATGGTTTGCCGAATCAGTTTGAAATGGAAAATGACCCGATTGATTTAAATGATGTCGATCCTAAATGGCTTAAAGATACTCTGGATAAATCCGGCATCCGTTGGCGAGTAATCGTAATTTCTGCCTGTTATTCGGGGAGTTTTGTTCCCGCTTTGCAGGATGATAATACCTTGATTATTACCGCATCTGCGGCTGATCGGGCATCGTTTGGCTGTTCGAGTGAAGCCGATTATACTTATTTTGGACGAGCTTTCTTTGATCAGGCCATGCGCGAGCAGATGTCTATAGAAAGTGCTTTTGAGCAGACAAAAAAAACAGTGGCACAATGGGAAACAGCACAAGGATTTGAAGCCTCTGAACCGCAATGGTCGATTGGCAAGAATATGGAATTTATGTTGCCGCAACTCGAGCAACGCTTATTTCCAGCTACAACTCAGACAGATATGAAAATAGAAACCCCACAATTAAGTGTGGCAGCACAATAAGGAAAATAACGATGGAATTAACGCAAGTTAATCGATGCTTTGATGGGGAACAGCGAATTTATGCTTTTAATTCCAAGAGCTTAAAAGGGCAGGTGAAATTTGGAATTTTCTTGCCCCATCAGGCCTTAACAGGTCAGCCCTGTCCAGCCCTGTTTTATCTGGCGGGTCTGACCTGTACTGAAGAAACCTTCGCCATTAAAGCGCATGCACAACGTTTAGCAGCACAACTGGGTTTAATCCTGATTAGTCCGGATACCTCACCCCGAGGCGAGCAGGTGGCAGCAGGAGATTCCTGGGACATCGGTCAGGGTGCCGGATTTTATATCAATGCTACTCAAGCTCCTTGGGCTGAGCATTATCAAATGGAAAGCTTCATTGCCGATGAGCTTTATGGTGTGGTGATACAAAACTTTCCATTGCAAGTGGATGCGATAGGCATCTTCGGGCATTCCATGGGCGGACATGGTGCACTGACACTGGCATTTAAATACCCGGAAAAATTTAAATCGGTATCCGCTTTTGCCCCGATTTGCGCACCGAGCCAATGTCCGTGGGGTGAGAAAGCCTTTTCCAATTATTTAGGTGCTGACCAGACAGAATGGAAAAAGCATGATGCAACGGCTCTGGTTCAGTCTAAAGGTGCCTTGTTTCAGGAGATTCTGATTGATCAGGGGGCTAAGGACCAGTTCTATAGCCAGCTGAATCCGGCCTTATTCAAACAGGCCTGTGCCGAAGTAGGTCAGTCCCTGACCTTGCGTGAACATGCCGGTTATGATCATGGTTATTACTTTATTCAGACCTTTATGGATGACCATCTGCAGTTTCATGCGGTACAACTTGATGTATAATATCTGATTGGACATCAGATTTATTCAAAAAACAGGGAGCTATAACAGCCACTACTGTCCCATAATTTAAATTTTATTTCAGCACCGAATCAATATGATGACATTTTATATTAAAGCAAATCATATTTAATTTTTTTCACAGCCTTGTCCTTTCTTTAAAAGTTTAAGTAACTTTGTGTAGACTGAACCCTACTTTTGACAGACCAAAAGTAGGCAAAAGTCTTTATTCCCCATACACAGACATCCTGTCGTGATGGGGAATGTGTGGCATCTTTGCCACACTCACAAATCTAACACCTGCAATTCAACTATGGGACAGCAGTGCTATAAAAGCTCCTTATTTTTTGCTGTCATCAATGCGTGAATAAACAGGATTGAATCACAGCACTAAGATGCAATTTGTTATAATGTGAAAAATCAATTCAAATGCATAGCCAGGTTCTCTCCATGTCCAAGCCATATTTAATTGCACCTTCCATTTTATCTGCTGACTTTGCCCGTTTAGGTGAAGAGGTTGAAAATGTGCTTGCTGCAGGTGCAGATGTCGTACATTTTGATGTCATGGATAACCATTACGTACCTAACCTGACTTTTGGGGCAGGTGTGTGCAAAGCATTAAAAAAATATGGTATTCAGGCGCCAATTGATGTGCATCTGATGGTGTCGCCGGTAGACCGTATGATTGGTGATTTCCTTGAAGCCGGTGCTGATATTATTACCTTCCACCCGGAAGCTTCGGATCATATTGACCGTTCATTACAGTTAATCAAATCGGGCGGTGCCAAAGCTGGTCTGGTGTTTAATCCAGCTACGCCATTGCATTATCTGGACTATGTGCTGGACAAAGTCGATCAGGTTTTGTTAATGAGCGTCAACCCGGGCTTTGGCGGTCAGAAATTTATTCCCATGACTTTGGATAAACTACGTCAAGCACGCAAAATTATTGATGCCTCGGGTCGTGACATCCGTTTGGAAGTGGATGGTGGGGTGACACCAGCCAATATTCGCGAAATTGCAGAAGCCGGTGCAGATATGTTTGTTGCCGGTTCTGCTATTTTTGGCAAGCCGGATTATCAAGCTGTCATTGATGAAATGCGTTCAGAACTGGCAAAAGTAGGCTCAGTTAATCTCTAATAATCTACAATTAATGATTGCTAAGTTGTGGATAACCTTATGGATAACCGTATGGATATCTGTGTAGATAACTGTATGGATAACTTGATTAGTTTATAAACAATTGTAGATCAATAGTTTAATAATTAGACGTTAAATGTATAAAAAGGACTCAAATGAGTCCTTTTTTAGCTTGTTAAGCTATTAAAAAATATGATGCTTTATTCATCGGTGCTTAAAAATAAAACTGTTTAAAAAATAACTTTATTGTTTAAGTTGGCATTATTTAACCGGACTTGACACTGTTTAGCATAAATTTAAAAATTGTGTATAACTTGTATCGTGCATATGATGTTAGACTGAAATCAAAATAACATGATTTATCTTTTATTGTGGATTGGCTAAGGACAATACTGTGCTCACTTCATTACGCAAACAGGCTTGGTTTGTGTTCCTGATGGTTTTTGCCATCGGGTGGAGCAATGCCGTCTTGGCATTTGAACAGCCGATGCATCAGCAAATGATGAGTGAATTGGCGATTCAGCATGAAGATAAAATGCCTATGGCGGCCATGTCAGGTTGTCATGATTCAGCCAATACTCAACCGCATATACAGCAGCATCCTGTCGAACAGGTAAACGTGTCCCATGATCTGGATTGTCATCAGGGCATGAGCGATCAACAGCAACATTTCAGTTGTAATGATTGCCTACAGTTGCATTGTCAAAGTCTGGGCACCTGGCTGGATGCGCAAAGTCCGAGTTTTGCCAATTTAAATCCTGTTCCCGAACATCCACAGCTGAATTTTGCTTATTCCGCCCAGCATTTAAGCGGTTTCTGGCAGCAGATTTTACGTCCCCCTAAAGCTTGACCGTGATTTAAAAAACTTTTTATTTTTAAATTATAGGTTTAGTCATGTCTATACAATTAAGTCAAAGCCTCGTGATTGGGGTGTGTTTAGTGTCATCATCGTGGACGTTTGCTGCGGTCAAAGAATATCACCTGAATATTGATGAACAGAGTGTGAATATCACTGGAAAGTCCTTAAAACGGATTACCGTAAATGGTCAATTTCCAGCACCCCTTCTGGAATTTGAAGAAGGCGATGATGCCGTTATTCATGTGCATAACAATCTGAAAAACAAGGATAGCTCTATTCACTGGCATGGTTTATTGCTGCCGGGACTGATGGATGGGGTGCCGGGTTTTAACCAGTTTCAAGGGATTAAACCACAGGCGGATTTTGTCTATCGTTTCAAGGTGCGGCAAAATGGCACCTACTGGTATCACGCGCATTCCAAAGGACAGGAACAGGACGGTTTATATGGCGCTCTGGTGATTTATCCGAAAGGGAAAAAGTCGCTAGCAGCGCATGAACAGGCTGATCGTGATTATGTGGTGATGCTGTCCGATTTTCATCAGTCCAGCAGTGACCAGATTCAGAAGAACCTGAAAAAGTCGGCTGAATACTATCAAAATCGGCGTGAAACTGTGGTTGACGTGTTGAAACAAGTTAAGCGTGATGGACTCAAAAGTACCTGGCAAGATCGTTCCATGTGGAATCAGATGCGCATGCTGAAAACCGATTTGTCTGATGTCACCGGTTATACCTTCCTGATCAATGGCAAAACGCCGCAACAGAACTGGACGGGCATGTTTAAACCGAATGAAAAAGTCCGTTTACGTTTTATCAATGCTTCAGCCATGTCTTTTTATGATGTGCGTATTCCTGACTTGAAGATGACGGTGGTTAGTGCCGATGGCCAGCCTGTGCAACCGGTACCTGTCGATGAATTTCGCATCGGAACCGCTGAGACTTATGATGTGATGGTTGAACCCAAGGCCAATCATTATCAGATTGAAGCCGAATCGATTGACCGGAGCGGGTTTGCGATTGGTTCATTGCACAATGAGCAGGCAGTAATAAAGCAGGGTATTACTGTGCCGAAACCACGTCCACGTGCCTTACTGACCATGGAAGATATGGGGCATGGTTCTGCATCAAGTGATCATGCCAACCATGCTGAGATGGATGATCATCAGAGTAGTACAAATCAAAGCCGTGCCAGCGCAATGAAGCATCAAATGATGGATCATTCATCCATGCAACATGATATGGCTGCAATGGATCATCAGACCATGGATCATATGCAGATGAATCATGCTGCCATGCACGACCATTCGCAACATGTGACTCAGCAGCCATCACAGCCTGAGTCTGATCAGCAGCATGAGCAAAGCCATACAACGCATCGTATAGAACAACCCGCTTCAGATAATAAGGCAGCCGTGGTTTACGGCTGGGCCAATGCATCTACACCTGCAGGGCATAAGGCACTGCAATATAGCGATTTGAAATCATTAAATCCGCAGCTTGATACCCGTCCGGCAGAGAGAGAGCTGGAAGTGCGTTTGGGTGGCAACATGGAGCGTTATATCTGGACCATCAATGGCAAGAAATTTACCGAAGTTGAACCGTTACAGGTGGAATATGGCGAACGTATCCGGCTGAAATTTATCAATGACAGTATGATGGCGCATCCGATGCATCTGCATGGCATGTTTATGCAGCTGGAAAATGGGCAAAGTAGTGCCAATATGCCTAATAAACATACCCTGATTGTACCACCGGGTAAGACCGTCACTGCACTGCTCACTGCGGATGAACTGGGGGAGTGGGCGATTCATTGCCATCTGCTGTATCACATGTCATCCGGCATGATGAGCAAACTGGTGGTAGCCAATGTCGATGGAAATAAAACAGCAGCTTCATCTGCGACTTCAGCTCAAGTTCAGCAAGGAGACTCACATGCGCATCATTAATCACTTAGTAATGAGCACATTGAGTGCCTCATGCTTATTGTTATCTGGACAAAGTTTTGCGCATGAAAGTCATCATGCTATGTCTATGGCGGAAACGCAGACTCTGCAACAGGAGGAAATTCCAGCCGATCATTCACAGCATCATGCCGTGGGGACAGCAACTCAAACATCTGTTGAAGCCAAAGCAGCACCATCTGTACAGGATAAAAATGCGAACCTAAAAGATGCTGCATCTGCCGAACATATCAAAGAGCATGGCGGGCAGATTTATCAGCAAACCACGGTTGAAAGCCGCTGGTTGCGCAATAACGATGGAGACGGAATTTTAAAGTCGGAACTTGAAACCCGTATCGGGACAGATGAAAACAAGATTTTTATCAAAGTCCATGCCGATCAGGCTGAATCACAGCAAGCCGAGTACGATGCCAAAGTGTTATACAGCCGCAATGTTGCCGATTTTTGGGATGTGCAGGCCGGTCTACGTTATCGCAATGACCAGAATCGGGAAGTCGATCAGGATCAGGTCGATGCCGTGATCGGTGTGCATGGGTTGGCACCGTATTTCTTTGAGACCAATGCCTATTTATATGTCGGTCAGGACAATCAGACATCTTTGAGTCTGGAAACCGAACGCGATGTGCTGCTGACGCAAAAATTGATTGTTAAACCTTATCTGGACTTGAATGTGGTGTTGAGTGATGACTCCAGCTATGCGCAAAAGACTGGTTTAAGTACGGCACAATTGGGGCTGGAAACCCGTTATGAAATCAATAAAAAGCTCATGCCTTTTATTGATGTGGCCTATGGATACAAACAGGGGCATGAACAGACGGATTGGCAAGCGGAATCAGCATCTAATCAGGAATGGTTGTATGGTGCCGGAATACGTTTTAAATTTTAATTACTTCCGTTGATTCAAAAAACGACTGGTTTAGGCCAGTCGTATTTTTATTCGCACTTTTAAGGTGAGTAATTGGTCGAAAAATGTAAAACAAGCACCTGTTTAGCTCAATTATTTATATAATTATCTAATAAGTTATAGGAGGAACGACCTCCCTTGGTGCAATCAGATTGATTGTTGCACTGAGAAAATTCGTCAGGACGACCTGACTCTAATCAAATGGAGCATTGTCGTCATGGCTTGGGTAGTTTTAATTTTAGCGGGTCTTTTTGAAATTGTCTGGGCCTATGCCATGAAACTTTCAGAAGGTTTCATTCGTCTCACACCGAGTGTTATTACCCTCGTTTTTATGGTATTAAGTTTTGCTTTACTGGCCTATGCTATGCGCACTTTGCCACTGGGTACAGCCTATACCATCTGGACCGGAATTGGTGCAGTGGGTTCTTTTCTGGTCGGGGTGTTTATTTTGGGTGAGCCTGCATCGGCAATGCGCATGTTGGCGGCAGTGCTGATTATTTCTGGATTAGTGTTGATGAAACTGTCATCATCATAACGGCTCTTCCTCACTATATCGCTTATTTATTGCACTACAGGAGAAGACAATGAAACTTTCATTTATGCAAATGGCTTCTCCTGTCGGTATCTTAAAACTGGTCGCCAATGACACTGCTTTGGTGGCAGTAGTTTGGGAAAATGAAAATCCTAAACGGTTACGTTTAGCCGAACTGATTGAACAGGTTAATCATCCTATTTTATTGGCAACTCAAAAACAGTTAACTGAATATTTTGCTGGAACAAGACAGCAGTTTGATTTGCCTCTAGATTTTGAAGGCACTGAATTTCAGAAGAAAGTCTGGCAAGCTTTGTTAACCATTCCATTTGGCGAAACCCGTAGTTATCGTGACATTGCCGAGCAAATTGGGAATGTTAAAGCTGTACGTGCTGTGGGTGCAGCCAATGGTAAAAACCCCATTTCCATTATTGCGCCGTGTCATCGTGTGGTCGGAGCAAATGGTAAACTGGTCGGTTTTGCTGGTGGACTGGACAACAAAGAAATTTTATTGAAACTTGAATCTTCACTAATTTAATAAGTTTATGTTATTGTTATTAAAAATATAATATGAACTTCATTGAATGAACATTTCTCAAATTTTTATACCACTTTTTTCACAGCTGTGGTGGATCATTTTATTATTTGCTGGCGCTGTTCTTTTTAAGATATTTAAACCTTTTTTGAAAGGAAAAGTTGGGGAATTAGCGGTAGCTGTACACGTCAAACTTTATTTGAAAGATCCACAATATATTTTATTAAATGATTGTACTTTGCCAGATGAACAGGCAGGAACGACGCAAATTGACCATATTCTGCTCAGTCCCTTTGGGATTTTCGTGATTGAAACCAAAAATTATAAAGGCTGGATTTTTGGTGGTGAACGTCAAAAAATGTGGACACAGAAGATTTATAAGAAAAGCTATAAATTTCAAAATCCATTGCATCAGAATTATAAGCACATGAAAGTACTGCAAAATGTATTGTCTGATATTGTTGAGCCAGAGTACCTGCATTCAGTGATTGTGTTTATGCCGGAAAGTGAATTTAAAACAGAAATGCCTGCCAATGTATTTCGTGGTGCTGCATGGGTGGATTATGTCAAATGTTTTCAGGAGGAAGTGATACCCGCAATGAAACTGAAACGGATTCAATTGCGGATTGAAAAAGAAGTTTTAGAGAAGTCCTGGAAAACCAATCGCCTACATGTGGAAAATTTAAAACAGCGTAAAGAAAGTACCTAAATAAAAAAGCCTTTGAATATTCAAAGGCTTTTGACTTTAATGCTTGGAAACATTTAAATTTTCAATGATTTCAGCCAAGCCTTTAATCCGTTTGACCTCGTTCCACAATTCTTTAGCTTCGGGATAATGCTTCGACATCATGCCGAGCCACTGTTTATAACGCCCCACCATATTCACTTCTTTTTTATAGGGGCCATTCAGAAAACGAATTTGCAAAGCCAATAATTCATTCCAAGTGATCAAGGCTTCGTCGGTATTTTGACGGATACATTGGGTGATATCCGGGGTGGTTACAGCAGCTCGGCCAATCATCAAATCTTCACAGCCAGATTCAAGTTGGCATTGTTTGGCATCTGCATTGGTCCAAATTTCACCATTGGCAATGACATTGATGTTTAAGGCTTCACGAATCGGTTGCAACTGATCCCAAAATGCAGGAGGGGTATAGCCTTCCGCCTTGGTACGGGCATGTACTGTGACCCAGGCAGCACCAGCATCCTCAATGGCATGAGCATTTTCCAGGGTAAATTTTCTGTCCATATATCCTAAGCGCATTTTGGCAGAAACCGGAATATGTTTAGGTACGGCATCACGTACAGCCTTTACAAGCAGATGTACCACTTCGGGTTCATCCAGCAGCACTGAACCGCCACGGTGACGATTAACCGTTTTTGCAGGGCAACCGAAATTCATATCAATTGCAGGAGCCCCGAGTTCCACGGCACGAAAGGCATTGGCTGCCAGCATTTCAGGATTATTTCCCAAAAATTGTACATGCACAGGTGTACCCGCAGCGGTTTTACCTTCATTGAGGAGTTCCGGGCAGTAATTATGATAGACATGATCGGGAAGCACTGAATCGGTGACACGAATGAACTCGGTTACACACCAGTCAAAGCTGCCCACAGACGTGAGTACATCACGCATAATGGGGTCTGTTAAGCCTTCCATGGGTGCAAGGATGAGTTTCACAGTGAGGTTTGCCCGTTAAATTTGAAAAACGGTGTTATACGTTTTTTTATCTAGGTTGTCTAGGTAAAAGGCTTTGAAATATTGTAGTGTGAGATAGGTCTTAACCCTTATATTTCGTATCGTTATTCCTAAGTAGAAATGTCCTGTTTTAAACTGCAAGAGTCAAAAACAGGATTTAAATCTCTTTGTTAGACATAGTGATCAGCATCTCAAATGCATATTCAATCCATGATGTTGATGTATATCATAGACTAGACATTTTAATTAGTAAGAATACACTGAATAGCCACCAAAATTCTAGACACACATAACCATCTTTTGATGGGCCTTTTCATAATCTAATGGAGAACGCTGACCATTGGAACCATGTCTGCGTTTTGAATTGTAGAACATCTCAATATATTCAAAAATATCCGATCTGGCTTCAGTTCTTGATGCATAGATTTTCTTCTTAATTCGTTCCCGCTTTAATAGCTGAAAGAAGCTTTCTGCAACAGCATTGTCATGGCAATTCCCTCTACGACTCATACTACTTTCAAGATTATGATGCTTGAGAAATGTCTGCCATTCATGGCTGGTGTATTGGCTGCTTTGGTCAGAATGGATTAGGACTTTGTTCTTTGGGTTTCTTCGCCATAAAGCCATCAATAATGCATCTAAAACCAGGTCTGTCGTGATTCTGGATTTCATCGACCAGCCAACAACAAGACGTGAAAACAGGTCAATCACAACTGCGAGATATAGCCACCCTTCATGAGTACGGATATAGGTAATATCTGTCACCCATATTTGGTTGGGATAAGTTGGATTAAATTGGCGGTCTAAAGTGTTTGCGGCAACGATAGCTGGATTACCAGCGTGAGCTCTAGGTTTACGATAGCCACGCTGTGATTTGAGACCATTCGCCTTCATGAGCCGATGTACTCGATTAATCCCGCAACTTTCACCAACATCTTTTAAATCACAGTGAATCTTGCGATAGCCGTAGATACCACCAGATTCCAGCCAGAACTGTTTAATCAATCCTGAAAGCTGTTGCCGTTTCCTCGCAGTTTTACTGGTGGGTTGCTTTAACCATGCGTAATAACCACTGTGATGAACATCCAGAGCTGAACATAAACGACGGACAGGCCATATGTGCTGATTGTCCTGAATAAAGGCGTACCTCATTTGGACTGGCTTGCGAAGTACACCGCGGCCTTTTTTAATATGTCTCTTTCTTCAGTGACCCTTTGCAGCTCTTTTTTTAACTTTGCCAATTCTGCACTTGGATCAGTAGATTCTGTTGTCTTGGGTTGCTGTGGATCATAACGTTTAATCCAGGCATATAAACTATGTGTGGTGGTTCCTAAACGTGCAGCAACTTCGGTCACACTATGACCTTTCTCAGTGACTTGTTTTACTGCTTCAATTTTGAATTCTTCAGGATATCGTTTACTGCTCATAAGCACCTCGTTAATTAGCCATTTTATCTAACTAAAAGGTGTCTACAAAATCGGTGGCTATTCAGCTATAGATCCTAATAACACAGGAAAAACCAAGAAACTCCATTCATAGTGGATAGAATTTGCTGTTAAAAGTATCACTAATGGATTAGCTCCCGCTGGGGGATGTACACATTTAAAAACTTGCATTAAGGCAATTGCACAGCCTACAGATAAAGCTATAGTCAAAATAGAATCAGGGAAAAATTTAAGGAAAAATAGGCCGATAAAGGCTGAAATGAAATGACCAAATATAACATTTCTAGGTTGTGCTAATGGTGACTGTGAAACAGCATATAGAATTACACAAGTAGCACCAAAAGGAGCCATGATGTACAGATTACCTGTTAATTTAGTAAGTAAAAGTAGAAGAAAGATGCTGATCGTTCCTCCAAATAAACTTCTAAGAACTTCATGCCTTTTGGGAAATGCAGCTAATTTTTCCTTTCCTTCAAAAATCGAAAACATGTCTATATCCCTCTTTCAAAATATTGTTTTCAAACCATAATACAGATAAAATAAAAAATAGTACAGATCTGTACTATTTTTGGGGTGAGACAAATGTCAAAATCAGCATTAAAAATTTTAGATACAGCAGAAAGACTATTTAATCAAAATAGCTTTGTTGGCGTTGGGGTAGATCTAATTCGAGATGAATCTGGTTGTTCTAAAACCACTATGTACACTTACTACAAAAATAAGAATCAGTTGGTTCAGTCGGTTCTTAGAGCTCGTGATGAAAAATTTAAAGAGAGCTTATTCAAATACATTGGAACAGCAGAAGGTATTTGTGCAATTAATAAAATTTTTGATTGGCATATGGAATGGTTTCAACAAGAATCTTTCAAAGGGTGCTTATTCGTGAGAGCTGTAGCTGAGTCTGGTCAAAATGAAAAAGATATAATTTCCGTTTCTAAAAAGCATAAGCAGTGGATAAAAGATTTAGTATCGAAAAATTGCTTATTAGCGGATCATCAAGATTTATCTGAGCTAATTTATACTTTAATAGAAGGGTTAATGAGTAGATTTTTAGTAGATGGATTTGATTCTAATATTGCTAGTACTCTGAAGAAAAATATTAATAATTTATTTGAGCGATGATTAAGATTTTCTAAAATTAACATATACAAGTTATACGAAACTATCAATTTATTATTTTTAATCAATGATATATCGTATGAAAAAAAAGGTCCAAACCATAAGGGTTGGGCCTTTTTAATGATTTATCATGTTCCACATTTTTAATTAGACACACTGAATAAAAGGGTCTTACTTACCCAAAATCATTTCCAGTACAAACTTGGAACCAATAAAACCCACTGCTAACAAGAAGAAACCAATCAAGGTAAAGCGAATGGCTTTTTGACCGCGCCAGCCAAATTTATAATGACCAATCAACAGGAAGCCATAAACAAACCAGGAAATAATACTAAACGCCGTTTTATGCGCCAAATGCTGGGCAAAGAAATTTTCAATGGTAAAGAAACCAAAACCAAGCGCTAAAGTCAGCAAGATAAAACCGGTAATGATTAAATCAAACAGCAAGGATTCCATGGCCTGGAATGAAGGTAATAAATTGACCCATAGTCTTTTGGTTTTATTTTTTAATTCACGGTTCTGAAACCACAAAATTACAGCTTGAATGGTGGCCATCAACAGAACAGCATAGGCGGATAAAGACAAAATAATATGAATGTCTAGGCCCAGAGAATGTTGTTCAATCACCTGATTGGTCTTGCTTAAGGTAAAACCTAAAATGAGACCGATTGCAGCAACAGGAATACCCAGTAAATTCAGTGCCAAAATGGGGCGAAAGGTACTAAACAGCAGGCTGAGCAGCAGCATCAGACCGGAGGTAAATGACATCAGCACAAAAACATCATAATTGATGCCTAAAGGGGTCAGCATATCGCTATACAGCACAGCCCCGTGCAACATTACCCCTAAACCCAGTACCAGCCCAATAAGCCAATGGTTTGGATCACGTTTTGACATTAAGTGGATAAACAGATACCAGAAAGATGAGGTATAAGCGATTAATGCTAAGATCGTGTAAACCAAGGGCAGGCTAATCATGTCAAACCTTTTTCAGGATGATGAATATTCATTTATATAAATTCGATGCGAACTACAGTATCCTATAGCATTCTATGCATAAATTTTCTATTTTAAGAAACAATTTTTTGCTCACGGCTATTTTAAGCGGAATTTGCAATGTTTGATACCTTAACAGAACGACTCACGCAGAGTTTAAGAAATGTTACTGGCTCAGGGCAGCTAACCGAAGACAATATTAAAGATACGTTACGTGAAGTGCGTATGGCACTTCTTGAAGCCGATGTGGCGTTACCTGTAACTCGTGAGTTCATCGCGAAAGTTAAGGAAGAGGCATTGGGCCAAGAAGTGATGACTCAGTTATCACCGGGCCAGGCGTTCGTCAAAATTGTACATGACGAACTGACCAAAATGATGGGTGAGGCCAATGAAAGCCTTGACCTCGCAGCCAAACCCCCTGTGGTTGTACTGCTTGCAGGTTTGCAAGGTGCGGGTAAAACCACCACTGCGGCAAAACTTGCACGTTTCCTGCAAGAGCGTCAAAAGAAAAAAGTGGCGATGGTTTCTGCCGACGTTTATCGTCCAGCGGCAATCAAACAGCTGCAAACTGTAGCGGGTGAAGTGGGCGCGATTTTCTTTGAATCGAATGCCAATGAAAAACCAATTGATATTGCCAACCGTGCAATTGAACAAGCGAAAATCCAATTCGCTGATGTGTTAATTGTCGATACTGCTGGTCGTCTACACGTCGATGACGAAATGATGGACGAAATTAAAGAGCTTCACGCTGCCATCAAGCCGACTGAAACCCTGTTTGTGGTCGATGCCATGACTGGTCAGGATGCGGCAAATACAGCGAAAGCCTTTAATGATGCGCTTCCATTAACTGGTGTGATCTTAACCAAAACTGATGGTGATGCACGCGGTGGTGCGGCGCTTTCAGTACGTGCGATTACCGGCAAGCCAATTAAATTCCTGGGTATGGGCGAAAAGCTCGATGCACTTGAGCCATTCCATCCTGAGCGTATCGCTCAGCGTATCTTGGGTATGGGTGATGTGCTTTCTTTGGTCGAAGAAGTTGAACGCAAGATCGACAAAGAAAAAGCCGAAAAAATGGCGAAAAAATTGCAAAAAGGCGGCAGCTTCAACTTTGAAGATATGCTGATGCAATTTGAGCAAATGAACAAAATGGGCGGCATGATGGGCTTCCTGGATAAACTTCCAGGCATGAGCAATTCAGGTATTCAGGATGCGATTGCACAGGCGAACCCTGAAAAGCAAGTGAAAAAGATGGAAGCGATTATCCAGTCGATGACCATTAAAGAGCGTCGTAACCCGGACCTGATGAACCCAAGCCGTAAAAAACGTATTGCAGCAGGTTGCGGTATGGATGTTGCTGAAGTGAATAAACTCATCAAGCAACACGCGCAAATGGCGAAAATGATGAAGAAATTTGCTAATCCGTCAGGTATGGCAAAAATGATGCGCTCATTGGGCAATATGCAGAAACAGTTTGGTGGTGGCGGTATGGGCCCACTATTTGGCAATAAAGATCACAAATAAGCTTAAGCTTTGACGATCAATCCAAAGAAGGCGCGTAATGCGCCTTTTTTATTGCCTTTTTTCTTTCCTAAAATACTTTAAAAAAATCCAGCATGCAGGACATCAGGCAAGACGGCTGATCTTGCCAGATCCGAACGCACCTAATTTTCAGCGCTGGCAAACAGCAATACACCTGCAAATACCTCGTTTAGATCCGGAAAGTATTATTGTTGCGCATAACCAGGTCTGGGACGTTCTAAAACCTTTGCTGCTGCATTAATCTGGTGGGAATCTATTGCAATCTTTATGCAAGTAATGAGGTAAATTGCCGGATGCACACATTCAGCCATTCATTTTTATAAAAGGCTGTACCGAGCTGCCTGAAGTCTGGCAGCTTATTCAGCCTTATCTTATTTCTGAAAATCAGGCCTCAGCCAAGGAATAAATATAGTTTTGCAGACCTTTGAGCAACAGATCAGGCTCGATCACAGGCTGATAAGCTGTCAAATATTTAGCAAATAGCGGTGCATCACCACCGGTTAAAATCAGTTGGCTTGGGTATTTTTCCAGAACCTTTTCAATGGTGCTGACCAGACTGAGCAGAATGCCATGGTGAACGGCATCGATGGTATTGCGACCTGGGCTAAGCTCATCAAATATGGCATCGGGAATTTTAATGCCTTTGGTATTTTGAATCAGGGAATCACGCTGTAAATACAGATTGGGAAGGATATAACCGCCCAAGTGTTGCAAGCCATCGGTTAGATCAATGGTCAGTGCAGTTCCACAGCTGATCACACAATATTTTCGCTCCGGATTGTTCACTACAGCCAGCATTTGCAGCCAGCGGTCAATCCCGAACTTGCTGGTATCTTCATAGGCACAGCGTAAGCCGGCATATTCGGCATGTACTTTGGCAAAAGTTACCGGAATATTTAAAAACTTGAGAATTTTCTGGATGCGTTCATTGTTCTTTTTGTCCTGAACAGAAGACACCCCGACTTGTTGCAGATCCAGACTTTTAAAATGCTGGATTAAACCGAGGAGCAGTTCGGCAGGGGATTGCAGATGCAGTTCTGCGCCATGTTCAATTACCTGATGATTTTCAGTAATCCAGTATTTGAGTCGGGTATTGCCGATATCCAGCCATAAATTCTTCATTGCATTTCTCTAAAGAGAGGTACTCAGGCGGCGTAAACGCCCTTGATAAAACTGTTTTAAACCGTCAGGCGTTTCAATATTGACCGAACCATCATCCTGAATGCCTTGGAAGATACCTGAACATACTCCCGAATGGTCTTCAAATTCAACAGCCTGGTTTATAAAAGCCGCATAATGATTAAAGCGTGCCGCCAGGTTATAGCAGTCATGATCAAACCATGCACTGGCTTGCTGAATCGCCATATACAGTTCAGCAACCAGCTGAATACGGTAAATATCCTGTAATCCTAATTCACGTAGTGAGGTGGCATGCTGGTCAATCTGTGCTTTGAGAACAGGTTCAAGATTAATCCCGACACCGACAATGACCTGATGCGGGGAAATCGGTTCAACCAGAATGCCACCCCATTTACCTTGTCGACTATATAGGTCATTCGGCCATTTCACTTGCAAATCTAAATTTTGCAAACTCGGCATTTGTAAAATATTCAAAGCGATTTCAAGCGCAAGCCGGCCATCAATGGCTGTTCGCGTATTCAGCAATGTGCTTAAATAGATGTTGCCTTTAGGCGATACCCACTGTCGTTGACGCTGTCCACGACCTTGAGTCTGTTTAGAACTGCAAACCAGAACACTGTGCACGCCTTTCAGTGCAATTTCACGTACATCGTCATTGGTCGACGTGGTGACGGGTTTGAGTAGCAAAACTTCAGGAAGCTGATGGGCATCATCGAGGATTTTTTGCAGCTGTCGGGTCTCTAAATCCATTTAAATCTAAGTAACCGTGGAATGTGAATAATGGAGTTAATCATATATTTATTGATTGGTGCAATGGCGGGCTTTGCTGCCGGGCTGTTTGGTGTTGGTGGCGGCCTGATTATTGTTCCCATTCTTTATATTGTATTTACCCAGTTACATTATGATCCATCGGTGATTATGCATCTGGCTGTGGGTACATCTTTAGCGACCATTATTGTCACTTCCATCAGCTCGGTCACAGCGCACCATAAAAGAGGCGCAGTGATGTGGGATGTATTTCGTAATTTAGCACCGGGACTGGCTTTAGGGGCGTTTTTAGGAGCCGGTATTGCGGACTATATGTCGGGTCAGGGCTTGCAATTATTAATCGGCTTTTTTGCCCTTTGGGTGGCTTACTCCATGTTTAATGGTGCAAGCAAAGCGGTGGACCCGAATCATCATTTACCTTCCAGAGCCATGCAGATTCTGGCTGGTGGCGGAATCGGAATCGCCTCTGCCATATTCGGTATTGGTGGTGGTAGTTTGACCGTACCGTATTTAAGCCGTCATGGCGTAGTGATCCAGAAAGCGGTGGCTACCTCAGCTGCAGGCGGCTTACCGATTGCCATTGCTGGTGCGTTAGGCTTTATGTGGTTTGGTTCCAATACCGAAACTGAAATACCGCATAGCATTGGCTATGTGCATATCTATGCTTTTATTGGTATTAGTGTCATGAGTTTTATGACGGCTAAATTAGGTGCAAAAGTGGCGCATAAACTATCGCCAGCCATGCTGAAAAGATGTTTTGCTTGCCTGTTGGCAACTGTCGGTTCGTATTTTATTTATCAAGGTCTTTCAACCTTTTTTTAATTTAAGAACCATATAAAAAGAGATGAAAAGGTGTGCTATGGTTTTTGCATACGCACCTTGAGATCACTTATCCTGCGGTTTTTCTAGGGATGTGCTGAACTAAGAATAAGTTTTATTTTATAATTTAAATGAATCACTTAGGTTGAAGTGAGTCTAGAGTAGGATATTTGGCAGAAATAGACAGTTTTATCCGATCTACTGATCACAAACTGATATTGGCTTTATCGACTTGAAAATTGTCTGACAATGTCATATTTTTTGTAGTTAAAATCAAGTAAAAAAGCACGTAACAATCAGGGTTTATCCAATTTTTTTGATTGCATCTTATAAAAACAAGATAGGAACAGTATGCAAGAACAAGAAAAGGACAGTTTGTCCGAGCAGATTGCCAGGCATATTAGTGAGCAAATCATTCGCGGTGAACTGGTAGAGGGGGAACGCATTCAAGAATTACGCATTTCCTCTGAACTGGATGTCAGTCGTGGTTCGGTGCGTGAAGCCTTACTGCTGCTGGAGCGTACCCAATTAATCGAAATTTATCCTCGCCGTGGGGCGATTGTCTCGGAAATGTCTGCCCAGCAGGTACGTGCCCTGTTTGAAATGTGTGCATTGCTGTGTGGGCAAATCGTGCAACGCATGGCCGAAACCTGGCGTCCGCATGAAGCTGAAAGTATTCAGGCATTATTGCAACAATTGCAGGAAGAAACCCGTCACGGTCATACTGAAAAATTTTATGATTTAATCTTTCAGGGCTTGTCTCGCCAGCATGAAATGGTCGGCAATCCTTATTTAATGAAAGTCTACCAGGAACTGTTACCGTCACTGCGCCGCAGCTATTTTTTAACCTTAAATATCTCGCATCGCGAACTGCAGGAATCATTTGAATTGTTTAAGCTGGTGACTGATGCAGTTTTGATCCGAAAATCACAACAAGCTACTTTATTTATGGATAATTTTTGTCGACACTTGCGTAACCTTGTGTTGGAATCTCTCACACGGATGAAACAAATCGAACTTGCATGGGCAAGACGTTCACGACGTTGATCAGGACATTATGCGTTTAAGCAGCTTAAAACTTTCCGGCTTTAAATCTTTTGCCGACAGTACAACTTTACATTTCAAGGCCAATCGTACCGCTGTGGTGGGACCCAACGGGTGTGGTAAATCCAATGTGATTGATGCCATCCGCTGGGTAATGGGAGAGTCCAGTGCGCGCCAGCTGCGTGGCGGCAGCATGCAGGATGTGATTTTTACCGGAACTGCGAAACGTAAACCGGTCGGGGGCGCTAGTGTCGAACTGCGTTTTGACAATACCTATGGCAAGCTCGGTGGCGCTTATAATGCCTATAACGAATTGGCTGTACGTCGTCAGGTCAACCGTGATGGCAAGTCCGAATATTTTTTAAATGGCACCAAATGCCGTCGTCGTGATATCACCGATATTTTCTTGGGAACTGGTTTGGGTCCGCGCTCTTACGCGATCATTGAACAGGGCATGATTAACCGTCTGGTCGATGCCAAACCGGAAGAAATGCGGGTGTTTATTGAAGAAGCTGCCGGTGTTTCCCGTTATCAGGCACGTCGCCGTGAAACCCTATTGCATCTGGATCACACCACGCAAAATTTATCCCGCCTTGAAGATATTGCCGCGGAACTGAAATCCCAGCTGAAAACCCTGAAACGTCAATCCGAAACCGCCATTCAATATAAAGAACTGGAAACCCGGATTCGCACCATCAAAGTGGAAGTGCTGTCATTTCAATGTGAGCAAAGCAGCCGCTTACAGCAAGAATATACTGTGCAGATGAATGAGCTGGGCGAAACCTTCAAGCTGGTGCGTTCCGAATTGACTACTTTGGAACATGATTTGACTGCAACCAGTGAATTATTTCAGCGCCTGATTCAGCAGTCCACGCCACTGCAAAATGAATGGCAACAGGCCGAGAAAAAACTGGCTGAACTGAAAATGACGCTGGAACAGAAGCAATCCTTGTTCCAGCAGAATACGATAACCTTAAGTCAGCTGGAACAGCAAAAACTACAGACCAAAGAACGGCTGCAACTGATTGAATTACAAATTGAAACTTTGCAAGCCCAGCATGAACAGCAGACTGAACAATTACAGCAGCAAGAAAGCCAGGGACAAGACCAGAGTCAAAGTCTGGGGGATTTGAAAGCACAACAGCAACAGGTACAACAGCAATTTGAACTGGTCAAAGCTCAGGTTGAAAAACAGCAGCAGCAAAAACTGCAGATGCTGGTGCAAAGTGAGCAGTTGGCCAAAAATATTGCCCGGATTGAACAGCAAAAACAGACCTTGCAACAACAAGCCGCACAAATTCAAAATCAGCACCAGCTGGAGGATATTGAACAGCTGGAAAGTGAAAAAGTTCAACTGTCTCAGCAGATTGAACAGCTGGAACAAGCCATTCAAACGCAGAAACAAACATTAGAGTCAGTGCAAGCACAATATGCGCAGCAGAAAAATGATGTTTCAAGTTTGAAGTCTGCGATTCAGGTGTTGCAGTCGGAACAGAAAAATCTCCATCAGTTGCTGATCAAGAACAGTCCGAAAGTCCAGAGCGATGCCGTGCAGTTGATGCAGGTGTTGAAGCTCAAAGATCAGGCCAAAGACCATGCCCATCTGATTGAAAAATTCCTGGCGAAATGGCTCTCTGCACAAGTATTAGATGCGAATACTGATTTCACGAAAAGTATTGCCCGTCAGCTGAAAGTTCAGGTGGCAAAAGGGCAGATTCAGCTGGCCAGTTTGCCATGTCTGGCCGAATGGATTGAATCACCGCAGCATTCCATCTGGCAGCAGGTGGCCGTTGCAGACAATCTTCATCAGGCTTTGGCTTTACAGTCTCAATTGGGTATTGGTCAGTCTATCTTGACGCTGGATGGTTATCAGGTGGCTCAAGATTGGGTGATCGGTCTGTTTTATGATGAAGCCAGTCAGGCAGGACAAGGGGCACTGAGTCACCGTATCCGTTTGGAAGAAATTGAAACAGCATTGGCACAGCAGTTACCTCAGCTTGAAACGGCGGAACAGCTGTTGCCGGAACTGGTAAAACAGATTCAAATGTTGCAAAAAAACATTCAAGATCAGCAAGACCAGTTAAAGCTACAGCAAAAAGCATTGCAGCAGCTGGATGTCAACATTGCCAAAGTACAAAGTACGGCTCAGGCTTTTTCGCTTCAGAAACAGCAATTGGCCAGTCAACTGCAACAGCTGGATGAGCAGCTGGAAGAGGATGCCATGCAGAAAGATGATCTGGAAATTGATCTGCATGCCTTAAACCTGAAATTGGAACAGGCTTTACCGAATTATAAAACCCTACAATTCCAGGTTGAGGAACTGACCGAGCAGCTGGAAAATACCCAGCACACCTGGCAGCAAGCACAACAGGAGCTGGAATTGCTGCGTCGTCAGGCCACGCAAACCCGGCAGCAAATTGAATTGCTGGAAAAAGATGCTTCTTTCTCCAAAGCACAATATCAACAGATTATTGCGCAAATGGAGCAGGCGAAAAAGTTTGTTGATCCGGTGCAGCTGGAATTGCCGGCACTGCAATCTCAATTCAGCGAGCAGGCACACATTACCGAGAAGTTGCAGAAAACCTGGAATGAATGGCAAGTTGAACTGAATAACATTCAAGAAAAACAGCAACAGTTGACTGAACAGCGTCATCAGCACCAGCAGCAAGATGAAAAGCTGCGTACTCAATTGGAAGAAAAGCGACTGGCCTGGCAAGTGGCCAAATCGGACTTCCAGCATTATTCTGAACAGTTAAAAGAGATGAATAGTGAAATGCTCACGGGGCTGAGTATTGATATTGCCAGCCATCAACAAACCCTGGAAAAAGCGCAGCAGCAGTTTGAAAAACTGGGTGCGGTCAATCTGGCGGCTTCTGATGAATATGAGGAAGTCTCCAGTCGCTTTGAAGAACTGAGTCATCAGATTGAAGACCTGAAAAAAACAGTCGATCAGTTACAGGGTGCCATGAAAAGTATTGATCAGGAAACCCGCAAATTGTTTATGACCACCTTTGATCAGGTGAATCATGAACTGCAAGACCTGTTCCCTAAAGTATTTAATGGCGGGGAAGCCAGTTTAAGCCTTGAAGATGACTGGCAATCGGGTGTAAAACTAATGGCGCGTCCACCAGGTAAACGGAACAGTTCTCTGGCCTTACTCTCCGGTGGTGAAAAAGCATTAACAGCATTGGCATTGGTGTTTGCCATCTTCCGTTTAAATCCGGCACCGTTCTGTGTGTTGGATGAGGTCGATGCACCTTTGGACGATGCCAATGTGGGACGGTTTTGTAATCTGGTAAAAGAACTTTCTGAACAGGTGCAATTCATTTACATTACCCATAATAAAGTTGCAATGACGATGGCAACCGATTTGTTAGGTGTTACCATGCCAGAACCGGGCACCTCAAAATTAGTCACTGTCGATTTGGAACAGGCAAAAGAATACGGTTTAGTTGCGGAGTCATAGTATGGAAGTCACTACGATTGTTGGCATAGTTATCGCCATCATCATTATGCTATTCGGTTTAAGATTATTGTTTAAAAAACCTGGGGATGCAGCACCGTCACTAGATTCGGAACTTCATGTCAATCCTGACAGCCAGCAACCGGTCATTCCTCGTCATGTGCGTGATCAACTACAAAGTGCAAAAGAAGCCGAACGTGTTGAACCCACTTTAACTGAAACGGCGGCTGAACAGCTTCAGGCAGCTCAGCAGGCAGAAGCGCAAGCAGAAAAGGTTGAAACCGCTCAGGTTGAACAGGCAGCAGCACCCGCTCATGCGGAGTTGAAAGCAGATGCTACAGCTGTAGAAGAAGTAAAATCTGAAGCCAGCTCAGAGCAGGCTCAACAGGGTGAAGATAAAAAAGCAGATGAATTTAACCTGAACAGCAGCATTGAAAAAGCCGAAATTTCAGACTTTGAAGATGAAAGCAGCATTCTGGATGAGCATTTGCATGAACAGCAACGCGTGGATGAAGCCAGTGCCTTATCGACCGCAGCCGAATTTATTGCCTTGAATATTTATCCGGAACGTCGGGTGCTTTCCGGGGAAAAAACCTTAAAAGTCTTGCTTAAATACGGCCTGCGTTTTGGTGAAATGGCCTGTTTCCATCGTTATACTGAAGACGGCAGCAAGTTACTGTTTTCTGTGTTGCAGATTACTGACGAAGGTGCAGCCGGTTTTGATCTGGAAACATTGTCGACTGAACAGGTGAAAGGTTTGGCTTTCTTCCTGGCATTGCCACACAGTGATGTACAGAATGCCTTTGATACTATGGACAGCATTTCGCGTTTGATTGCCCGTGAAATTGACGGCACCGTGTATGACCAGAACAATCAGGAATTTACGCCGCAATTACGTGAACAATGGCGTCATTTCGCGATTGATTACCGTGCAGGTCAAAGCACAGAAGTTTAGTTTGAAACTGATGGACTCGATTTCTATAATAGCGGGTAGATCAAATAGTTATTAAGGGCGGAAATAGACCGCCCTTTTTTATGGTGTAGATATGACCGAAGATTCAACTATCAAAGCGCAAATGCGTCAATTGATTCAAATTTTAGCCAAGCATAACCATGCCTATTATGTGATGGATCAACCCAGCATTGAAGATAGTGAATATGATCAGCTCTTTCATCAGCTCAAGGCTTTAGAAGAAAAATATCCCGAATATGTACAGGCGGATACTCCGACCAATAAAGTGGGTGGCAAAGCGCTTACTAAATTTGCCAGCGTGACCCATGCCGTACCGATGCTGTCATTGGGTAATGTCTTTAACCAGGAAGAATTGTTCGCTTTTGCCCGCCGTATCGAAGAGCGTTTACCAAACCAGAAGATTCAATACGATGTCGAACTGAAATTCGATGGCCTGGCCATTTCCCTGTGGTATGAAAATGGTGTGCTGGTTCGTGGCGTCACTCGTGGCGATGGTGAAACCGGTGAAGACATTACTCATAATGTTAAAACCATTCGTAACTTGCCGAAAGTTCTAAGCTCTACACAGGCTCAGGTGCCGACGCTGCTTGAAGTGCGTGGTGAAGTGCTGATTCCTAAAGCAGGTTTTGAAAAGCTGAATGCCGAAAATGAAGCCAAAGGCGAAAAGACCTTTGCCAACCCGCGTAATGCAGCGGCAGGCAGTCTGCGCCAGCTCGATCCAAATGTTGCAGCCTCACGTCCACTGGCCTTTTATGCTTATGGTATAGCACAGTGCGAACCTCATCATGGCCAGACCACTATGTATGCCAGTCTGGAATGGTTAACCCAGTTTGGTTTTACCATCGGGGAAAGTCATTTTATTTGTGACACGATTCAGGATGTACAAAAAGCCTATGAAAAAATCAATGCAGAACGTGCCGATTTAAGTGTTGAAATTGATGGTCTGGTCATCAAGGTCGATGACTTAAAACAGCAAAGACAGCTCGGGTTTTTGAGCCGTGAACCCCGTTGGGCAACTGCCTATAAATTCCCGGCGGTGGCGGCTTTAACCACGGTAGAAAATATTGACTGGCAAGTGGGGCGTACCGGAACTTTAACCCCGGTTGCACGTTTAAACCCTGTCGCGGTCGGTGGGGTCACAGTGTCCAATGTCACCCTGCATAATATTGGCGAAATCCACCGTTTAGATGTCCGAATTGGCGATACCGTCAGCGTATACCGTAGCGGTGACGTGATTCCGAAAGTGGAAAAAGTCTGGCCGGAATTCCGCCCGGATGAGGCAGTAGAGGTTCATTTACCGGAAAATTGTCCTGTTTGTGATTCGCCGGTGGTGATGCCTGAAGGCGAGGCATTGGCACGCTGCTCTGGCGGTTTGTACTGTGCAGCCCAGCGAATTGAAGCCATTCGCCACTTTGTTTCGCGTAAGGCTATGGATATTGAAGGTCTGGGCGATCGCTGGGTGGAATGTTTACTCCATCTCGACCTGCTCAAAAATGTGGCGGATATTTACTGTTTGCACGAACATCGTGAACAGCTTTTAAACATTGATAAAATGGGTGAAAAATCGGTACAAAACCTGTTTGATGCAATTGAAAACAGCAAGAAAACCACACTGGCTTCCTTCATTTATGCCTTGGGGATTCGTGGCGTGGGAGAAACCACTGCACGTATGCTGGCCAATACTTTCCAGACTTTTGAAGCACTGCAAAATGCCGATATTGAAGCCTTGAAAAAAACGCCGGATGTTGGGGGGATTACCGCTGAATGGATTATCGATTTCTTTCAGGCGCCGCATAATCTGGAAGTGGTCAAGCGTTTGCTCGAAGCGGGAATTCACTGGGATGCTCCAGTTGCCCCGACACGTCAGCCACTAAATGGCGAAAGCTGGGTGGTGACGGGTACGCTCAGCAGCATGGGCCGTGATGAAGCGACACAGTTACTCCAAGCCTTAGGCGCACGCGTCAGCGGCAGTGTATCCAGTAAAACCAAATGTGTCGTTGCTGGTGAGAAAGCCGGTTCCAAGCTGGATAAGGCAGAAAAACTCGGTGTCGCTGTGATCAACGAAGAACAGTTTATTGCTTTGATGAAAGAGCATGGTCAACTTCCTGCTTAATCGATCTTAAGCATGAATTAAAAAAGACATCCTCGGATGTCTTTTTTATGGCTTGATTGGGTTGGGATCGTCATGATGAGCTGAATTCACGTACAATATCGATCTATTGACAGGTATTGAGCCTGTCTTATCAGATGATTCTGTTCTCCCGTTGATTATTGGCATACACATGGCGCAAGCAAAGAAAACTTTTCCGCAACAAAAATCGCAATTACATGCACGAAATCTGCATCGCAGTCGTTACGATTTTCCTCAGTTAATGCAGACTTGTCCGGAACTTGCACCTTTTGTTAGCCCAAATAAATATAACGATCTTTCAGTCGATTTTTCTGATCCACTGGCTGTGAAAATGCTCAATAAAGCATTGCTGAAACATTTTTATGGCATTCAATATTGGGATATTCCTCAAGATTTTCTTTGTCCGCCTATTCCGGGTAGAGCTGACTATATCCACTATTTGGCTGACTTGTTGAGTGCCAATAATAAAGGTCAGATTCCAACAGGGCATGCCGTTCAAGTGTTGGATATTGGGGTGGGAGCAAACTGTATTTATCCGATCATTGGTCATCGTAGCTATGGTTGGAAATTTGTCGGCTCAGACATTCATTCTACATCCTTTAAAAGTGCTCAATTCATTGTGGAGGCGAATCCAAATTTGCGTAAAGGGATTCAGATTCGATTGCAGAAGAACTCAAGCAATATTTTCAAAGGTGTGATTAAACCCACAGATCATTTTGATTTGACGATGTGTAACCCGCCATTTCATGCCTCGCAAGATGAAGCAAATGCCACAGCAACTCAAAAATTAAGAAAACTTGGCAAGCCGGTTGATCGGACGAAGGTGGTGTTAAACTTTGGTGGTCAAAAAAATGAACTCTGGTGTGACGGTGGTGAAGAACGCTTTGTCTGCCAAATGGTACAAGAGAGCATACAGTTTGCTGAGCAATGTCTTTGGTTTAGCACACTGGTTTCCAAGAAAACAACATTGCCTGTGCTTTTAAATGCGTTGCGTAAGAGCGGAGCAGTGGATGTGAAAACCATTAAAATGACGCAGGGGCAAAAAGAAAGTCGTTTTGTCGCTTGGACTTTTTTAGATTTAAAGCAACAACAAGCATGGAGAAATGCACGTTGGACTTCAGCTTAAGCCTATTTTCGCTGAGGATGAGTGAGCTTGTCGGTGCATGACTAAGATTTGGCCTGCTTATACCAATGAACAAGCTCAATTTTGCTTATATATAATAACCTGATGCCGATGCACTCAGCGTTTCTGATTTGATACGCATATAGTTCAATGAATATATGCCACAATGATTTTGAATCTAGTTACAAAAAACCAATACATTATAAAAGTACTTTGATCTTGTTCATCTAAGCTGAGTACTGAGTGCAAGACATTGTTTTATAAATGGGAATTTATTCAACTAAAACTGTAAATGTAAGTGCTTCTCATTTTAATTGTTTAAAAATCATATATTTACGGAAATTTTATTTTGCAAATCCAGATGATTTTCTCCATAATAAGCCCATAAAGGTAGGGAGTTATAAAAATGCGTGGTAATCCAGAAGTCGTAGATTATTTAAATATGTTGATCGGTGGCGAACTGGCTGCTCGCGACCAATACCTGATCCACTCTCGTATGTATGAAGATTGGGGACTGACCAAAATCTTTGAACGGATCGACCATGAAATGCAGGAAGAAGCTGCTCATGCCGATGCGCTTATTCGCCGTGTATTGTTTTTAGAAGGTACACCGAATATGAACCGCGATGACATCGAAACTGGTGAAGATGTGGTGAGCTGTTTAAAAGCAGATTTAAAACTCGAATATCATGTACGTGAAAAATTGGCACAAGGCGTGAAATTGTGTGAAGAGAAAGGTGATTATGTGAGCCGTGATATGCTTCGTCAGCAAATGTCGGATACGGAAGAAGATCATACATACTGGTTGGAAAAACAGATTCGTCTGATTGAATTGATTGGTTTGCAAAACTATATTCAATCGCAAATGTAAGTTTAAATGTTGAAATATAAAGCCTGACCTGAGTCGGGCTTTTTTATTTGTTTAAATTTATGATTGAGATGGGCAATGACGTGCTATTGAGAAAATTTCCGTATATCCGCCAGGACCTGAGCCGCATGAGTTTGCGTATTCACACTGCTATAGTGGTAAACAATGGTGCCTTGAGGATCAATCAGAAAGCTTTCCCGTTTGGCAATTTGGATAATGCCCAGATTACGCACAATACCCAATTGATTCGATAACTGGTGTTTGTGATCTGCCAAAAGAGGAAAGGTTAAACCTAATTTTTCTGAAAATTTTTGATGGGATTTGACATCATCCAGACTCACCCCCAAAACCACGGCATTGCTTTTTAAAAATTGTGGATAGAGCGCTTTAAATTGATTGGCTTCCTCGGTACAGCCAGGAGAGTTGTCTTTAGGATAGAAATATAACACCACCCATTTGCCTTTGTACTGGTTCAAGGAATGCCATTGACCATTTTGATCCTGCAATTTAAATGCAGGTGCCGCTTTTCCGACCCATTGTTTCTCAGTGTTTTTCTGAGAAGCGAAGATCGAATTTTCGGCATAGGCAGGAACCGTGAAAGCGTTGAATGCTGATATGGATATCAAGCTGATTTGCAGCAGTTTTGAAGTTTTCATGACGTATACTTTTATAATTAATGTTTGCATTAATCTTAGCAGATTTGCTGATGAGACGTTGCAGTGTAGGTTTGTAATGATTTCAAATTTTATTATGAACGAAATTCTTTAAAAATTACCTGTGTTTGCATATTTACCTTTGATGGATCAAAAGTAACAAAACCCCGCTGTCGGTCAAAGGTAAGATTCATATCATCCTTCAGCAACAACGACTCCCTTGTCGCCATTCACGATAGTGGATTATGAATGAATTTTGAAATGCTGCTGCGAGAATTGAGACAGAGGTTTTATACTGTTCAAATGATTTAGTTTTTTTAGAGCTTACCTTGAATCAACGTATTTTACTCATCACGGGCTGGGGCGGTGGAACCCAACTGCTTGATCCATTAAAACAGGCTTTGGCGGCGCAAGGATATGAGGTTGAACTTTGCAACATTTTTAATGCTTTAGATGAACAGGTTCTACAGCAGAAAGTGGAACTGGCGCATCAGTTTGATGTGATTGCCGGTTGGTCTTTGGGGGGGCAGTTGGCTACAGTATTGGTCGATCAGGTTCAAAAGCAGCATGGACAGGAAAAAGTATTGATTACTTTGGGTTCCAACCCCTGTTTCGTAGCAAACGATACATGGCCAATGGCAATGGATCAGCCGACCTTTCAGCAGTTCAAACAGTCATTTGAACAAGATGCAATTTCCACTTTAAAAAAGTTTGGCTATATGGTGTGTCAAGGCACAGTAACCACCAAAGCTGACTTCATCACTTTACAAAGTTTGATTCAGGCACAATCGATTGAAACTTTAAGACAAGGATTATTATGCCTTGAGTATTTAAATAATGTCGATATCTTGAGGGATTACCCAGGTCATCAATATCATGTGTTTGCAAAACAGGATTTTTTAGTTAGCTACAAAGTTCAAAGAAATTTTCATAAATTCAATGCAAAGTTTCTGGAAACAGAGCTGATCAGCGGGTCACATGGCTTTCCTTTATTTGAAGCTGAACTAATAACTGGCAAAATCTGCCAATTTTTAAAGAAAATAGAACAAACAAGCGGATAACTGGTTTATCTCGCAATTTATTTTTAGTTCATGCAGGTTTAAGATCATGAAAAATTGATTTTCAAGCGTCTGCAGGAGTAAGGGATGACCGAATTAAACGACCAGGACTTTGATCTTGCGCATATCTGGCATCCTTATACCTCCATGACCGATCCATTGCCGACCTTTAAGGTAAAACAGGCGCATGGTGCCATTATCGAGCTGGAAGATGGACGGCAACTGATTGATGGCATGTCTTCTTGGTGGTGTGCCATCCATGGCTATAACCATCCTGAACTGAATCAGGCCGTGACGGATCAATTACACAAGATGTCGCATATCATGTTTGGTGGTTTGACTCATGATCCTGCGATTGAACTTGGCAGACTGTTGTTAAAAATTACCCCGCCCAGTCTGGATAAAATTTTCTATGCTGACTCTGGATCTGTTGCGGTAGAAGTGGCATTAAAAATGGCGGTGCAGTTTTGGACTGCACAAGGTGAAAGTCAGAAAACCAATTTTGTCACCCCGCGTTCTGGCTATCATGGCGATACCTGGAATGCCATGTCAGTTTGTGATCCGGTCACAGGCATGCATCAGATTTTTGGTTCCAGTTTACCTAACCGTTTCTTTGTTGCAGCCCCACAGGTCGGCTTTGATGATGAATGGAATCAGGATGATATTGCAGAATTGGAACAGGTCTTAAAACAGCACCATGCCAGCATTGCTGCTTTAATTCTGGAACCGATTGTGCAGGGTGCGGGCGGGATGCGTTTTTATCATCCTGAATATTTGCGTCAAGCCAAATTGCTGTGTGAACAATATAAAGTGCTGCTGATTTTTGATGAAATTGCCACTGGTTTTGGTCGTACTGGCAAATTGTTTGCCTGGGAACATGCCGGCGTTGAGCCGGATATCATGTGCATCGGCAAAGGCTTGACTGGTGGTTATATGACACTTTCGGCTACCTTAACCAGCAAGCGTGTAGCTGAAACCATTAGCCGTGGTGAGGCAGGCGTATTTATGCATGGCCCGACCTTTATGGCCAATCCGCTGGCCTGTGCGGTGGCTGTGAAAAGTACCGAGGTTTTATTGGCTCAGGACTGGCAAGCCAATATTCAGCGCATCGAGCAACAGTTGCAACACCATCTGCAACCCCTATCAGCACTGGATTATGTGCAGGATGTGCGGGTGCTGGGCGCGATTGGTGTGGTGGAGCTGACATTTAATGTGGATATGAAAAGCCTGCAACAACAGTTTGTTAAGCGAGGCATCTGGATACGTCCATTTGGTAAACTGGTCTATGTGATGCCGCCGTATGTGATTACTGAACAACAATTGAATATATTGCTGGAACAATTAGTGAATGTGGTGGAGCAGATGCAAGAGGTATCCGCATGAAATTGTTAAATAACCAGCTGTTAAATGCCCCTTTGTTAAATGATTATGCAAGCAAACTGGATGAACTCAAACAGCAGGGCAATTTGCGGCAATTTACCTCTAATGTCCAGCAAGGCCGAATGATTGAAATCCAGTGTCATTCGATGCTTAACCTGTCTTCCAATGATTATTTGGGATTGGCAGCAGACTTAACTTTGCGTGAACAGTTTTTTGACGAAACACCGAATGAACTTCGTGTCATGAGTTCATCTTCTTCAAGGCTTTTAACCGGAAATTTTCCTGAATATGAACAGCTGGAAGCCAGTTTAAGTCAGGCTTTTCATGGACGAGCTGCGCTGTTATTCAACAGTGGCTATCACATGAATATCGGGATTCTGCCAGCTTTAAGCGACAGTAAGACCCTGATTCTGGCCGACAAACTGGTGCATGCCAGCATGATTGACGGTATCCGTTTATCCTCTGCAAAATATGTGCGTTATCGGCACAATGACCTGAATCATCTGCAACAGCTTTTACAGCAATACCATACAGATGAGGCTTTTGAGCGCATTATTGTGGTCACGGAATCCATTTTCAGCATGGATGGCGACGAAACCGATCTGGCTGAACTGGTTCGTATCAAACAACAATTTGCTAAAGTGATGCTGTATGTTGATGAAGCACATGCCATTGGTGTGCGCGGCGAGCAAGGCTTGGGCTGTGCAGAACAGTATGCGGTGATTGATGAGATTGATCTGCTGGTTGGGACTTTCGGGAAAGCACTGGCATCGGTCGGTGGTTATCTGATTTGCCATCCGATCATTCGTGAATATCTGATTAATTCCATGCGTCCGCTGATTTTCAGTACCGCACAGCCACCCATGTGTATGGCGTGGACTGATTTTATTTTCCAGAAAGTTTTAGGCTTACAACAGCAACGTCAGCATCTGCAACAGATCAGTCAAAATCTGCAACAGTCGGTACAGGCCAAAGGTTTTGATTGTCCTTCGACTTCACATATTGTGCCGGTAATTATTGGCGAGTCACAAAAGACGGTGGAAAAAGCCCGGCAGCTACAACAGGCCGGATTTTATATCATGCCGGTGCGTCCACCTACAGTACCGAAACACAGTTCAAGATTGCGTATTTCACTGACTTCTCAAGTCAATCAGGCTGACCTTGAGCAGCTGGTGGCGTTGCTGTGAGTTGTTGCCGTGAATATTGATAAGTCTCAAGTTGCACAGCGTTTTGCCAAGGCAGGACAAAGCTATGCCGCACATGCCATCGTGCAAAAACAGATTTGCCAACAGCTGCTGCAATTGATGCAGCAATATTTGCCCAGTACCAGCTTGAACCGTGTTTTTGAAATCGGCTGTGGCTCAGGCAATTTAAGCCATTTGCTGATGCAAAATTTGGAAATAAAGCATGTGTTTTTAAATGACCTGTATCTTGAAGTTCAGCAGCATTTTCAAGCTAAGGAAAATTTGGAGTGGCTGATTGGCGATGTGGAACAACTAGATTTTCCGCAATCCCTTGACCTGATCGCTTCCAGTTCGGCTTTGCAATGGGTGGGTGATATCGATTCGGTCTTTAAAAAAAGTGCAGCGGCGCTTATCGAAAACGGCTATTTGTGTTTTTCCACTTTTGGTCAGCAGAATTTGCAAGAAATTAAGGCTCTGACTGGGCAAGGGCTGAATTATCTGACTCTTGATGAGATTCAGCACAAGCTGCTTAAACAGGGTTTTGAAATTCTGCATCTTTCCGAAAACATGGAAACCTTAACTTTTTCCCATCCTAAAGCGGTGCTGCAGCATTTAAAGGCCACCGGGGTAACTGCAACCGCCGCACAGCATCGTTGGACCAAACAGTCTTTACAGCAGTTTTATCAGGACTATCAGCAATTTTCGGAGCTGGATCAATCTGGTCAGCACCATTATCAGCTGAGCTATCATCCTATTTATTGCATTGCACGGAGTAAGCCATGACATCCCCCGTTTATTTTATCAGTGGCATCGATACTGGTATTGGCAAGACCTATACCACAGGCTATCTGGCGAAGTTATGGAATGAGCAGGGCAAGAAAACCATCACCCAGAAACTGGTGCAAACCGGCAATACAGATATTTCTGAAGATATTGAACAGCACCGTAAAATGATGCAGATGGGCTGGTTTCCGGAAGATGAAAGCAAACTCACCATGCCGGAAATTTTTACTTATCCGGCTTCACCGCATTTGGCGACTAAAATTGATGACCGTGAAATCGACTTCCAGAAAATTGCCGATGCGACCCGGCAATTAACTGAAAAATATGAAGTAGTGTTGCTGGAAGGTGCAGGCGGTTTAATGGTGCCCTTAACCACAGAACTGTTAACGATTGACTATATTGCTGAACAGAAATTCCCTGTCATTCTGGTTAGTTCTGGTCGTTTGGGTAGTATCAATCATACCTTGCTCAGTCTGGAAGTCTTGAAAAGTCGTGGTCTGGAACTTTATGCTTTGGCCTATAACCTGAATGACGAATCACAGGACCAGCTGATTTCCAGAGATACTTCGGATTATTTGAAAAGCTATCTGGCGATACATTTCCCGAATGCACAGTGGATTGATATTCCTGTTTTATCCTAACTCTTGCTTAAAAGAGAAGGATATAAAAAAAGCCACTCTATTGAGTGGCTTTTTAAAGGAAAGTTTTAAAAATTAAAACTTCTTAAAGCTTTTGTTGCCAAATGGTTTACGTGGTGCATTTTCATCACGACGTTCACGCTGGCCATATGTCGCTTGATTGCCAAAGTTTTCAGGGCGGTTTTCACGCTGTGCATAGCTGTTGCCTTGACGTGGTTCACGTTGAGCGTAAGTGTTTGGATTGCCATCTTGACGACGTTCACCGCGTTGGGCAAAACCGCTGCCATTATTGCCGTCACGACGTGCATAAAGATTGCCAGTATTGTCACGACGTTGTGCATGACCATTCTGGTTTTCACGACGATCACGCTGTGCATAGCCCATTGGGCTTTGGTTTTCACCTTCTTCGCTATCACGGCGTTGCTGACGCAAATAACCGCCACGACGTGCTGCCATTGGTTTTTCTTGCATACGTTCGGTACGGCGTTTTGCCATACCAAACAGGCCTGTACCTTGACGTGGCTTCAACTCTACAGATTTGGTCAGGTTGTCGATATCGGCTTTATCCAGCTCCATCCAGCGGCCGGTACGAAGCTCACGCGGTAAAATCACGGTACCATAACGGGTACGCAGCAGGCGGCTGACTTTTAGACCTTGTGATTCAAAAATACGACGCACTTCGCGGTTACGACCTTCTTTAACCACCACCTGATACCAACGGTTGATGCCGTCACCACCAATTTCAGAGAAGGATTCGAATTTCGCCGGACCATCATCTAAAACCACGCCTTGAAGCATGTTGTTTTTGATTTGTGGTGTCACTTCGCCCATCACACGAACCGCATATTCACGTTCAATTTCATTTGATGGATGCATTAAACGGTTGGCTAATTCACCATCATTTGTGAACAGTAAAAGACCGGTTGAGTTAATATCCAGACGGCCGACCATCACCCAGCGGTCATTGGCAATTGCAGGTAACTGTTCAAATACGGTAGGACGTTGTTCAGGATCATTGCGTGAGCAAATTTCACCTTCGGGTTTGTAGTAAATCAGAACGCGACGACGGATTTCGTCTTCAATCTGGAATTGGACTTTACGACCATCGATGCGAAGCTCATCACCTGGTTCAATGCGTTCACCCACTTGGGCAACGCGTCCATTGATACTGACACGACCAGCGGCAATGACTTCTTCCATATAACGGCGAGAACCCAAACCTACGCGTGCAAGCACCTTTTGTAATTTTTCACTCATGACAGCATAACCTTAGAAATTATCATCAACAGTTCACCTATCTACGACTTCGCTGCGTGAGCATCGAGCGCCATAAAAGCTTCCTTGGCATCCTGCAGGGGAGGCAATTGGCCTAAAGATGTCAGACCAAAAGCATTTAAAAATTGTGGCGTTGTAACTAACAACGCGGGTCTTCCCGGTAGTTCTCTGAAGCCGGATTCTTTAATCCAGTTCCAGTCAAACAATGATCTTAAGATCTGACTATTGTTTGAAACTCCACGAATCTGTTCAATATCTGCCCGGGTTACTGGTTGGTGATAAGCAATCACAGCAAGGGTTTCGAGCAGGGTGGGTGATAAACGAGTTGGTCGTTCCGGCCACACCTGGGTAATGATATTGCGATATTTAGCCCGAACCTGGAAACGGAACCCTTGTGCGGTTTCTACCAGTTCAATCGATCTACCATGTTGTAGCATGGCGAGCTGTTGTAACAACTGACGCAATTCCTGTTTATTATATTGATTTTGGAATGCTTCTTTCAAACGTGCAAGCGAAACAGCTGTTTCACTGGCAAAAATAATGGCTTCCAGTTGCATCAGCACTTCATGTTGATTCTCGGCAACAGATAGAGATGTTGCTTGATGATCCATTATGCAGCTACTCCTTGAATTGCAAGTGGTGCTTCAATACCGCTGGCAATAATAGCTACTTTTTGTTGCCGTGTGAGTTCTAAAATGGCCATAAATGTAACCACCATGCCCATGCGTCCCTGGCTGGGTTTAAGCAGGGCTTCAAAATGCAGCACTTCACCGGACTGTAAACGGCTTTCAATAAAGGCGATGCGCTCTTCAAGCAACACCGGTTCTTGCTGAATTTGATGGGTAACCGGTTCTGGGCGATTGAATACGCAAAACAGCGCATCACGTAACTGGCTGACATCATAGCCTTCATTGATTTGCACTACCTGACCTAGACTAATATTGGCCGGGAAGGTATCACGTTCCAGTACCGACATGTGTCCTAAACGTTCTGCCGCCTGTTTGACCCGTAAATAGGTTTCCAGCCGGTCGATCAGTTGCTGTTTGGGATCTTTTTCAATAATAACGCTGGAGCTTGGCTTTGGCAGTAGCAGTCGTGATTTAAGATCGGCCAATAAGGCAGCCATCACCATATAATCTGCCGTCAGCTCAATATTCAGCGACTTCATGGCATCCATATAAGATAGATACTGCGCGGCAATGGGAGCGATATCCAGTTGTAATAAGTCGAAACCGTTTTTTTGAATCAGGTAAATCAGGAAGTCGAGTGGACCTTCGAAATGCTCTAGTAGAATTTCAAATGCAGCAGGAGGAATATATAAATCCTCTGGAATCGTATCTTGCCACTCATCCATAACACGGATATGTGAGCTTGGCTCCATAGGATTATGGATAGGTTGATTCATTGCAGTTTTAGGCCACGCGAATTTTCAAAGGCATGCAGGATGATGCTTTTGCCTCGATCTCGCATCGAAAGAAAAAGCACGTAAATTAGTAAGCGCTAGTGTAATGGAAATTTGACTTCAAATAAATTAGTTAAGTCAACAAATACAAAAAAACCTGAAATTCAGTAAGGTTTTTAACTGGCTTGATGAGGTGAAATGCATAGGGGAGTATGGTTTTAATTTTTTTGACCGAACCGATTGGATTTTGGATTTGTATGAAAAAATGGGGCATAGCAGTAGGCCCCATATTGTGAATAGAGTAAAAGAAGATTCTGAATATAGAATAAAGCAAAATTTTTCGGCAATATGAATGCCAATAAAAAAGAGATTCCCTGTGTCATGAAAGATCATGAAAAAGTACAAGAAAATGAATATGGGCAGTTTATTGGAGTTCCCGTATCTCATCCTTTGCCGACCCATTTTTTAGCTGAAACCCTTTATGGTAAATATGCCACCCTGCATGTCTTATCTTCAGCAGCCATGAGTGAAGATCAGCTGAAGCAAGTTTGGCAATGTGTAAATGGCGAGGTTGATCGCAGCTGCTGGACTTATTTACCTTATTCGGGTTTTGAAAATGCAGCAGAATTGCAAACTGCACTTGAAAATAATTTTAATTTCAAAAATTCAATCCATTATCTGGTTGAAGCCAATCATGCAATTGTGGGATGGGTAGGCTTGCTGAACCAGCGTTCTGCCGATCATGTTATTGAAATCGGAAATGTTTATTTTTCACATCAACTGAAACAGTCTACGGCATCGACAGAAGTTATCTATTTATTATTAAAGGCGTGTTTTGAACAGGGCTTTCGCCGTGTGGAATGGAAGTGTGATGACTTAAATCTGCCCTCTAAACGCGCAGCCTTGCGCTTTGGCTTTCATTATGAAGGCACTTTTCGCCAAGACCGTATTACCAAAGGTCGTAACCGCAATACCGCCTGGTTTTCAATTCTGGATCAAGAGTGGCCTGAACTGGAAAAAGCCTATCTGGCCTGGTTAAAGGCAGATAATTTTGATCAGAATGGGCAACAAAAAATGCGCTTGCGTGATGTTCTTTAACTTTACTGTGCTTAATGATCTGTTGCGGTGGATGTCGATAACTTGAGCGCGAATTCGATGATCTGTTGCGCACTGTCTCGGATGCATAAATTTTGAGTTTGATCGAGGCTGGATAATTTGTGAATAACGGCAACTTCCAGGAAAAATGCATAGGTGTTGTCGATCATCGCAGAAGGGGTTTGCTCAGCATCTGCCTTCATAATTTTGACTTTAGACTCAAGTGTCCAGGGCATTTCCGCATAAATACGGCTATTTGCCTCAAAATCATGATAGTTGAGCAGCACATAAAACAGATCCATTCTAGCGCTACTCCTTGATCCTGATTATTCCCTTTAATATTTTATCTTAACCGTGCTTATTCAAACGCGCTGACATCACCCATACCGCGACGGATCACTTCAGGATTGTCACCGGATAAATCTACAACACTGGTGGTGCTTAAGGTGCCGAATCCGCTATCAATAAATACATCAATACGCTTTTCCAGCTGTTGCTCAATGTCATAAGGGTCATCTAAAGGTTCGTCCTGACCAGGAAGAATCAGGGTGCTGGTTAACAATGGCTCACCCAATTCCTTAAGCAACATTTGGCACACACGGTTGCTTGGTACGCGCAAACCAATGGTTTTCTTTTTTGGATGCATCAGTCGTTTAGGGACTTCACTGGTCGCCGGCAGAATAAAGGTGGTGATTGCCGGTGTATTGTTTTTTAGCAGACGATACATGGCATTGTCGACTTTGGCATAGGTCGCAATATCAGACAGATCACAACAAAGAATGGCATATTGATGCTTTGGACCGAGACCACGAATCTGGGCAATGCGTTCCATGGCATTTTTATTTCCGATCTGGCACCCAATGGCATAGGCAGCATCGGTCGGGTAAACAACCACATCACCGGCACGAATACGTTCTACCGCTTGGCTGATCAAACGTGGTTGAGGATTATCAGGATGTATTCTTAAATGCAGCATATTTATTCTCCCCTGACTTGCTATTAGTCATTATCTGTTGAATTTACAAAGTCTTGCAATCAGGCTTTGATGATTTTGTGTAAATTAATCCAGCATGTCACGTTGAAACTCGTCACTTTGTAATGTTTTGCCACCCCGGGTACAGGCACAGATACAGGCAATAAAATGTGCAGCATCACGCGGCAACTTGGCTTCACCGGAAAAATAACGTTGTACTTGAGCAAAGACATTATCTTTAAAGGTGCTGCCGTCACCGCCGTCACCGGTCAGGTTATCCAGAGATACACGGAATTTACGACCAAAAGCTTGTGCAAACATCCATTCAATCGCTTGAGGCTTGATTTCGACCTGCTCAAATAAAGCCTGCTGTTCTGCTGTGCGACCATCTGGGGCATACCAGTAACCCAGGTCGGGGAGCAAGCGTCTTTGCTCACCCGCAATGGTCCAGTGACTGATTTCATGCAAGGCACTATTAAAGAAACCATGGGCAAATTGAATGCGGGCAGGCGCATCTTCGGTTGCCGGAAAATATTCAGGTTCAAAATCGCCTTTGATCAAACACACATTTAAGTGGGAAAACCAGTGATTAAAGTGTAGTATAAGCCAATCAACTTGTTGAACTTCAGTTTGTAAACTGGCCCAGGGTGAGCGTTGCACAGGGTCGATAGAAACAGCAGAACTTGAGGTTGAATAAGTGGTTAACTGTAATGAAGTGGTGACTTCAGGTTGCGGCTGCAACTGATGCATGACTTGTATTACCCAATTGATCTGTCTAAATAAGTACAAAATTGTATCTTAATCTTTGACAGAGTACCGATGAATTTGTAGAATTGCCGCCTTAATTATGTCAGCAAATACCTTTCCGGCACAGATTGAGCCGTTTAAATGGGCTGAACAGGGCTTTACATGGTCAGGTACACTGCCATTGTCTCGCTTTGTTCGTATTTCCCGTGAAGCTGTTGGATCAATTGATGATCAATTGATTAACATAGACTGTAAGCTATCAATGGATGCGTATCATCGTATCGTATGGTTAGATGGTCATGTTGAAACGAAAGTACCAATGGAATGTCAGCGTTGTCTGAATCCCGTTGAAATTTCTCTCGTTTCAGACTTTCATTTAGCGCTTGTGGATGATGAATCACTGATAGAGCGCTTGGATGAGGATGCTGATTTCATCGTCTTAGGTGAGAGTGAAGCAACGACAAAAGGCAGCTATGATGCGCCTGCGACGGCTGATTTACTTTCTCTGATAGAAGATGAATTGTTATTGTTGTTGCCTTTGTCTCCTAAGCATGACGTTTGTGAGCATAAGCATCAACCTGCCATTGATGACATTGTCGAAGAAAAACGGGATAACCCGTTTGGTGTTTTGGCAAGTTTGAAGGGTAAACTTAACTAATTTTTGTGTTATACTGTTAAGTATAAGACAACTGAATTTGTTCTGATCCATTTTTTCGATCTTTGTAAGGAGCCATCATGGCCGTTCAGCAAAACCGTAAAAGTCGCTCTCGCCGTGACATGCGCCGTTCACATGACGCTTTAACCGAGAATGCATTAACTGTAGACCAAGCTACTGGCGAGACTCACCGTCGTCACCACGTATCTAAAGATGGTATCTACCGTGGTCGCCAATTATTCGCTAAAGCATCTGCTGAATAATTGATGATGTATTAAGCGTCAAGCTTAGTAGAAAAAATGGGAGCGTTAAGCTCCCTTTTTTTATGGCGTCTTTTTGTTGTATTTGGCAATTACCAAAACAAAAATTAAGTGTTAAATTCCGTTCCGTAAATAAGCTTACATAAGTGTATGTTGGTTATTTAACCGATTGTTGAATAACAATATCACTTCATTACAGGATTTTTTTATGTCTGCTAAACAACTCGAGCAAGTTGCTCAAGCAACGAAAACAGCATTTGTATTTCCGGGTCAAGGCTCACAAAAAGTCGGTATGCTCGCAGAATTGGCTGAACAGTTTAGTAGCGTGACAGAAACTTTTGCAGAAGCATCGGCAGCTGTGGGTTTTGACCTCTGGCACATTGCACAAAGCGGCGAAGGTTTAAATCAGACTGAATTTACCCAGCCGGTACTGCTCACCGCAAGTATTGCACTTTGGCGTGTGTGGCTAGAGTTGGGTGGAGTGGCGCCAAAATATCTTGCAGGACACTCACTGGGTGAATACAGCGCATTGGTTGCTGCCGGAGCGATGTCACTGGGTGATGCGGTTAAGCTGGTGAATTTGCGCGGCAAATTAATGCAAGATGCAGTACCACAGGGTCAAGGTGCAATGGCGGCTATTCTGGGTCTGGATGATGCCAAAGTGATTGAATTATGCGAACAGGTCAATATTCAGGGGCGTGGTTCAGTAGAAGCTGCCAACTATAATGCTCAGGGCCAAGTGGTGATTGCAGGTGATAAGACCATGGTCGAAGCGGTCATGGAGTTGGCAAAAGAAAATGGCGGTAAAGCCATTGCCTTACCTGTTTCTGTTCCATCGCACTGTTCGCTGATGAAACCGGCGGCTGACAAATTTGCACAAGCTTTGGAACATACTGCCATTGAGCTGCCTAGCCTTCCTGTAATACAAAATGTCAACGCGGAAATCGCGACAGATGTAGCAGGATTACGTCAGGCATTGACTGCACAATTGTATCAATCTGTGCAATGGACCAAGACCATGCAGTTCCTTCAAGATCAAGGAGTGCAGTATGTGGTTGAATGTGGTCCGGGTAATGTATTGGCTAACCTTGCGAAGCGTTTACCAAATATCGAAAAAGCATTCCCACTCGATAGTAACAGTCGTATGGAAGATGCGCTAAACGCCATTTTAGTGGCTGAAGGAAAAATTGCATGACACAGGAACGCAAAGTCGCATTAGTGACAGGCGCGAGCAGAGGGATTGGTGCAGCCATCGCTCAGCAATTGATTCAAGACGGTTATTTTGTAGTGGGAACCGCCACTTCAGAAGCGGGCGCAGAAAAATTATCTGCAAGTTTTGCTGAAAATGGTGCTGGTGCAGTACTGGATGTACGTGATGCGGCAGCCATTGATGCACTAGTTACAGATATTGAACAAAAATATGGTCCAGTTCTTGTATTAGTGAATAATGCCGGTATTACCAAAGATAATTTGTTACTGCGTATGTCTGAAGATGATTGGGACGATATTCTCAATATTCATTTGAAGGCCGTATACCGTCTGTCTAAGCGTGTCTTAAAGGGCATGACTAAAGCACGTTTTGGCCGCATTATTAATATCAGTTCTGTTGTAGCACACTTTGCAAACCCGGGGCAGGCCAACTATTCTGCTGCCAAAGCAGGCATCGAAGCGTTTGGTCGAAGTCTTGCAAAAGAAATGGGCAGCCGCCAAATTACCGTGAATGCTGTGGCACCTGGCTTTATTGCAACAGAAATGACGGATCAATTAAGCGAAGACATTCGTAAAAAAATGAGTGATCAAGTGGCATTAAACCGTTTAGGTGATCCACAAGATATCGCAAATGCCGTGAGTTTTTTAGCAAGCGATAAAGCAAGCTATATCACTGGTACTGTTTTACATGTAAATGGCGGTTTATACATGAGCTAAGCTCAAGTATAAACTTTGCAAAAATTATATATTCAATTAAACTAACGGCATTAAAAACGCCACAAGCAATGAGGAGAATTCCTGTGAGCGATATCGAACTACGTATCAAACAAGCGGTTGCAGAACAACTTGGTCTTAAAGCTGAAGAAATCAAAAACGAAGCGTCTTTCATGGATGACTTAGGTGCTGACTCTTTGGACTTAGTTGAGCTTGTTATGTCTTTCGAAAATGATTTTGACATCACTATCCCTGATGAAGATTCTAACGAAATCACAACTGTTCAATCAGCTATTGACTATGTTTCTAAGAAACTAGGTTAATTGTTGTTTCAGCTTTGCTGAATATAAAAAAGCCACCTTTAGGTGGCTTTTTTATTTACTCATCAAAATGATAATTACATATCTTTACGGTTGCTGGACCAAAGACAACCTTTCTGTGAATAAATTTTATGTATAAAAAAAGGGCGCTATTTCAAATCGCATAAATAATAATGATGGAGAAATACGATGGGTCTTTTTGATTTTGTAAAAGGTATTGGTAAAAAAAATACGGCACCAGCAGAACCTCAGTCAGCTCCGGCAGCTTCAACTCCTCCAGCAGAACCTTCTGCACAAGAAATCGCAAACAAGCTTCTGGGGCATATTAAAGCTTTAGGCTTGCCAGTGACTGGTTTATCGGTGAGTTATAACAGCAGCAGCGATCTGGCGACCATTAAAGGGCAGGTACAAAATCAGGCCGACCGCGAAAAAATTGTCCTGGCTGTAGGGAATGTCGATCATGTGGCTAAAGTAGATGACCAAATGACAGTGCTAACACCTGCTCCGGAAAGTAAATTCTATACAGTTAAATCGGGTGATACCTTGTCCAAAATTTCAAAAGAATATTATGGTGACGCCAATCAATACAACAAAATATTTGAGGCTAACAGTCCCTTGTTAAAAGATGCTGATGATATTTTTCCCGGGCAGGTACTGCGTATCCCGACTTAAGCAGAACCTGATAAAAGAGCGCCGAGAGCGCTTTTTTATCGAAGCTTGTGCTGTAATTTCTGTCTGGCAAGTTGTGCTCTACCTAAAAAAAATTTAGGTTCTAAATCATAGTGTTGCGCCAAAATCTGAATCAGTTTTTTTCGGTTGTCTTTATCGAACATATTAAGATCAATATGTGTCATTTTATATTGCTTGCGAAATTCAGGTTTTAAAATAAAGCCGAGACTACTCACTTTCCACTGTTATTCTTGGCTGAATGCTTTTGCTGTGATGGGCTTATATATACGATACCTTGAGCTGTGAGAGGAGTAAAGCTGGGTCTTTAAAAGCCTGTTGCGCTGTACCAGATTCCTTAACTTTATTCCAAAACTTTGTATGGATATGCTTTGGCGGGTGACGACCAATTTCATATTGATTGCAATCAATGTCAGCATGATGAAGAGTGCCATCATCAACCAACCCGGCATGGATTGATGCAATAAGTATTGAATCAGGCTACTGAAATCTTGAATCATATTGAAGTTGCTGAGGGAGTGCTGCGCTAAAACAATAAATATGGCAGGCATAAAGATTAACCCAATTAAATAACGGGGCAGATAACGGCATTGAAATAGAGGATATTCAGTAGGTATGTCCATTCATCATCACCTTTCAAGCAAAGTAGAGATAGGGCCATGATGGCTATTTTTTTTCGCAATGACTGCTGTATGAGGGGAAACAGGTATTGCATGAGTGCTATAAATTTTCCTCCACTTAAGTTGCGTTTAAATTTTTAATCCTTGTTTTAGCAAGTTATTTTCTGGTATCTATTTTTGTGTTTATCTATTTTAAGTGTTTGAGTTTACTTGGGTTTATCTATTTTTGTTGTAGATTTGAGTATGAAAGTAAATCCTGTTATTCAATTTTTAAAGCCAAATTATTCTTTTATTTATTTTGCATAAAATTTTACTTTTTCTATGAGCCCTGCAAGCCAAGGTTTCCAAGAATCATACAGGCTGAATTGATATAATTTTTCAGGCATAAAACTTGCTGTTTATTTTTTAAATTATTTGAATGAATAGTAAAAAATGAACTATCAAATTCATCCATGCACAGAAAATTCGGCCGCCGATTTTTTAATTTTTTCTTCCGGTTTGGGTGGGCATGGCAGTTTCTGGCGCCCTCAAATTGATGCATTCACCCGATATTTTCATGTTTTGACGTATGATCAGGAGGGCTGTCATACGGATTCAGCAATTTTGCCTGATGATTACAACATTATCGATCTGGCCCAGCAGTTACTGCAAATTATCAGGCAAGAAAAAATTCGGCATTTTCATTTTGTGGGACATGCAATTGGCAGTTTTATTGGTGCAGAGCTGGCGTTATTGCTCAATTCATCTGAGCTGAGAGTGCTCAGCCTGACTTGTATCAATTGCTGGGATGAACTCGATCCACATACGCAAAAATGCTTTGAAGCACGGATTCATTTATTAAAGTCAGCGGGTTCTGATGCTTATGTCAGGGCGCAGGGACTGTTTTTATATCCACCAGGCTGGATTTCAAAACATCATCAGCATTTAAAGACTTTGGAGGATATTCAACTCGCGGATTTTCCGCCGCCGCAAAATGTACTCAAGCGAATTCGGGCAGCACAGCAATTTAAAATTAATGAGCAGCATATACAGGCCTTGCAACACAGTCAGTTGCATTTGATTGCCAATCAGGATGACTTTTTGGTTCCTGTACACAAATCGAGTGATTTAAAGCAGCGGCTTGGACATGGATGTTTAAGTATTCTTGCAACCGGAGCCCATGCTTCCACGCAAACAGAACCTGAATTACTGAACAAAACCATGCTTGAATTTTTGCATAAACACTCTTTGCAAGTAACGTCTTGAGTAAATGAAACTGGCTTGTTAATAAAATTAGCAACGGATTTCTCGATAATTTCTTATCCTCCTAGCTCGCCGTGATTGTTTAAAATCACGGTTTTTTTTATCCATTTTATTAAAGACAGCTTGAATATAAGGTAAATTGAATTTGACGGTTTTTTCAAACCGTGCATTTTTTTGGAGCCATGGTGGCTAATAAAGGTGCATTTGTTTAACTGTTTATTTTACTATTTGTTAAAATAAAATAATTACAAATATATGATAATTAATAATTAAATTTATTTGGCATAGCATTTTCTAAATACTTGTTATAAAAATCAGGTTGATTGCCTGAAGTGTATTTATAACCAAATGGTAAAAAATAGGTATCGAAAATGAAAATAGGCGTCTTTTGTCCAATCGGGAATAATGGCTGGTTGCTCTCGGAAAATGCACCACAATATAAACCGAGTTTTGAAATGAATAAGCAGATTGTACAGCGTGCAGAGCATTATGGATTCGACTTTGCACTTTCCATGATCAAGCTGCGCGGCTTTGGCGGGAAAACTGAATTTTGGGATCATAACCTCGAAACATTTACCTTAATGGCAGGCCTTGCTGCGGTGACCAGCAAAATTAAAATTTATGCTACTGCGGCAACTTTGGTGATGCCGCCTGCGATTGTAGCCCGTATGGCATCGACCATTGACTCCATTTCCAATGGACGTTTCGGTCTGAATGTGGTGACTGGCTGGCAAGCACCAGAATATAAACAGATGGGTATGTGGCCGGGCGATGAATACTTCGCAAAACGTTATGACTATTTATCTGAATATGTGGAAATTTTACGTGAACTTTGGGCAACCGGAAAATCGGACTTTAAGGGTGAGCATTTCCAAATGGAGGATTGCCGGGTCAGTCCGTTACCGCAAGCAGATATGAAAATCATTTGTGCAGGGCAATCTGATACTGGACTGGAATTCTCGGCCAAATATGCAGACTATAACTTTGTTTTTGGTAAAGGTTTAAATACACCAACAGCTTATGCAGATATCAATGATCGCTTAAAGGCACATACAGACAAAACCGGCCGCGATGTACAAACCTATGTGCTGTTTATGCTGATTGCCGCAGAAACCGATGCAGAAGCTTTTGCAAAATGGCAAAGCTACAACGATGGGGCAGATGTCGAAGCGATTAACTGGCTTATGAACCAAGGTGGTAAAGATACCAAATCCGGTGCCGATACCAATATTCGCCAAATGGCATCTAGTGTATCTCCAGTCAATATCAACATGGGAATCATTGTCGGCTCTTTTGAAAACGTTGCAAAAATGCTGGATGAAATTGGTGAAATCGACGGAACCGAAGGCATTCTTTTAACCTTCGATGATTTTATTCAAGGCGTAGAAGATTTCGGGCAAAAAATTCAACCGTTAATGAAATGTCGTGAGCATATTGTCATTGAGGCTGATGTGACTCAAATCCCAACTTTGGAGAAATCAGCATGACAAATGAATCCTTGGAAAATGTGGTCTGTACAGGATTTACCCAAGCTGCAGGTACTGGAAAAGTGTTAAAGGCTAAACCTGAAGCGATCCAACTGGCGCCTGAGCAAACTGCTTTAATTGTGATTGACATGCAGAATGCCTATACCTCCAAAGGTGGCTATTTGGATTTAGCCGGTTTTGATGTGTCTAAAACCAAGTCGGTGGTGGAGAACATCAAAAAAGCAGTTGATGCAGCGCATGCATCAAACATTCAGGTGATTTATTTTAAAAATGGCTGGGATGATCAGTATGTGGAAGCGGGTGGAGTGAATTCTCCCAATTTCCATAAATCCAATGCCTTAAAAACCATGCGCAAAAACCCTCAACTACAAGGAAAATTACTGGCCAAAGGCGGTTGGGATTTTGAACTGATTGATGAACTCAAACCTTTGGCTCAAGACATCGTCATTGAAAAACCACGTTATAGCGGTTTCTTTAATACGGCGCTAGACAGCATGCTGCGCAGCAAAGGCATTCGGAATCTGGTGTTTGTCGGCATTGCCACCAATGTCTGTGTCGAATCGACTTTAAGAGACGGCTTCTTTCTGGAATATTTCGGCGTGGCGCTGGCAGATGCCTGTTATCAGGCCGGTCCGGCGGAAGCGCATGCAGCAAGCCTGTATAACATTAAAACCTTCTTTGGCTGGGTATCCGATACGCAGAATTTCGTCGAAACGTTTCAATCCAAATCACACATCTTAGAAAAATCAGCTTAAGTCGCTAAAGGGGAAAACACATGCCTAAAGAAATTATTTTACCCGCAGGTACAGGAAAACCATTGGCACCGTACGTACCGGCAACCAAAGCGGACAATATTGTGTACGTTTCCGGCACTTTAGCGTTTGATGAACATAACAATGTGGTGCATGTCGGCGATGCGGCAGCACAGACCCGTCATATTCTGGAAACCATCAAGAAAGTGATTGAAACGGCCGGTGGCACAATGGATGACGTAACCTTTAATCATGTATTCGTCAAGGACTGGGCGGATTATGCGGCAATCAATAGCGTGTATGCCGAATATTTTCCGGGGGATAAACCGGCACGTTACTGCGTACAAACAGGACTGGTCAAACCCGATGCGCTGGTGGAAATCGCTTCGGTTGCCCATGTATAAATTACTTATTTTTCTACCCAAGCATCAAGCTGATTGGGTAATTAAAAACAGCAACACTGAAATTTGCATTGTATGATCAATAGCGGATTTCAGTGATGGAGAAGGTGATGAACAGTAAACTGATGTCCGTTCCATCTGGAAAAGATTTATTACAACATGCCCAAAGTTTTAAAATGGCTGATGATGAAGCACATACAGAAATTGATCAGGCAACTTTTAGACAAGGCATGAGTAATTTGGGTGCCGCTGTGAATGTGATTACCACCGATGGTGCAGCAGGTCAGGCAGGGTTTACCGCTTCGGCTGTATGTAGTGTCACCGATAGCCCACCGACATTACTGGTCTGTTTGAACCGTTCAGCATCTGTATTTGAAACTTTTAAGCGTAATCAGGTACTTTGTGTAAATACCTTGGCGGCTCATCAAAAAGACTTATCCAATGCTTTTGGTGGCAAAACACCTATGGCAGAACGATTCTTGCGTGGAATATGGTCAACCCTAATCACACAGGCACCAGTTTTAGAAGATGCCTTGGTTTCATTTGACTGTGAAGTGGTGCAGAGCATGTCGGTAGGTAGTCACGACGTTCTGATTTGTCAGGTCAAGGCCATGAAACAGAATCAGGGCGGTAATGCATTAATGTATTTCAACCGTAGTTATTGTGAGCCGCAACCAATGAATTGATTCAATATTCCTAATTTAAGGGGAGGGGAAACCCATGCAAAAAAAAGAATCATGGTTTCCGAAATTTAAGCCTTATCAAGGCAATCTAGATGTAATGCCTGTACAGGTCGATGAATATTTGCCTGCTGGCAAAAGTATGGTTTTGGGTTTGCAACATGCTTTTGCAATGTTTGGCGCAACAGTGCTCGCACCTTTGCTGATGGGCTTTGATCCAAATCTGACGATCTTTATTACCGGGATTGGCACCATTTTATTTTTCCTGATAACCGGCGGACGGATGCCGAGTTATCTGGGATCAAGTTTTGCGTTTATTGGCGCAGTGGCTGCGGCAACGGGCTATGCGGGTGCAGGTTCCAATCCGAATATCGGATTGGCGTTGGGTGGAACCATGGCTTGTGGGTTGGTTTATGCGGCGATAGGCTTGGTTGTGATGAAAACCGGAACCGGCTGGATTGAAAAGCTGATGCCACCGATTGTGACCGGTGCGATTGTGATGATTATTGGTCTGAATTTGGCGCCAGTCACCATCAAGAGCGTGTCCACCAATAGTTTTGATACCTGGATGGCTGTGGTCACTATTATCTGTATTAGTGTTGTCGCCGTGTTTACCCGCGGTATGGTGCGCCGTCTGCTATTGTTGATTGGTTTGTGCAGTTCTTATCTGGTGTATTTCCTGCTGGCCAATGTCATGGGTTTGGGCAAGCCGATTGATTTCTCCATCATTTCCAATGCTGCCTGGTTTGGTCTGCCAACTTTCCAAACACCGGTCTTTAATGCCAATGCGATGTTATTGATTGCACCTGTTGCTATTATTCTGGTCGCAGAAAATCTGGGACACTTTAAAGCCGTTTCAGCCATGACCGGTAAAAACCTGTCACCGTATATGGGCCGTGCATTTTTTGCAGATGGGGTATGTACCACCATGTCGGCTTCGGTGGGTGGCACAGGCATGACCACTTATGCGGAAAATATTGGCGTCATGGCCGTCACTAAAGTTTACTCAACCACTATTTTTGTTGTGGCGGGACTGTTTGCCATTTTGCTGGGTTTGTCACCAAAGTTTGGTGCGGTAATCAGTACCATTCCTGTGGCATTGTTGGGTGGTGCATCAATTGTGGTGTTTGGCCTGATTACCGTAGCCGGTGCCAAAATCTGGGTCGATAACAAAATCGATTTCACCAAAAACAGCAGCTTAATTATTGCAGCCGTCAGCCTGATTATGGGTGCAGGGAACTTTAGTCTGCATATCGGTTCATTTGATTTGGGCGGTATTGGTACAGCCACTTTGGCGGCGATTGTGCTGAACCTGTTTTTGAGTCGTGGCGAAGAAAAACAAGGTTCAGTCAGCCTCGATAGCGAAAATTCAGTAACACCTGTGGTTATAACCAATAGGAGTATATTTTGAGCCATACAATTGCATTTATTGGACTAGGGGCAATGGGATGGCATATGGCCTCCCACCTTCCTCAACTGGGACATGAAGTCTGGGTCTGGAATAGGACCGGATCCAAGGCGGATCAACATGCCGAAACTTTTCAAACCCAATCCGTAAAGATTGAAAAGGCGGTACAGGCCGATTTTATTTTCTCCTGTTTGCCGACAAGTGCTGATGTTGAGCAGTTGATTGCAGCACATCCTCCCAAGTCAGGCAGTATCTGGATAGATTGCACCAGTGGTGTGCCACAATCGGCGCAGAATTTAATGCAAAGCTTGAAAAAACTCGGTGTTGCATATCTGGATGCACCGGTTTCAGGGCAAACCATCGGTGCGGAAAAAGGCACTTTAACTGTAATGGTAGGTGGTGATGTCGATGCATTTGAAAAAGTTAAACCCATCATTGCCGCCTTTTCTGGTCTGATTGAATATGTAGGAGAGAGTGGTTCGGGCTTTGCGGTCAAAGCCATTAACAATACCTTAATGGCAACGCATTTATGGGCTTTGGCTGAAGGCTTAACCGTGCTGAAGTCGAAAGGCGTCAATTTATCTGCGGCTTTGAACTGTATCAATCATTCCAGCGGTAAAAGCAGCATGTCGGAAAATATTATGGCACAGCGAGTGCTGAATCGCAGTTTTGATAAAACCTTTGCTTTAGACTTGTTGCAGAAAGACATTGGCATTGCGATTGATCTCATTCAGGAACAATCGCTACAGCTTCCGAGCATGCAGTTAATCCAAAATCAATTTACCCGAATTCAAAAAGAGCAGGCCAGTACCTTGGACTTTTCTGCTGCAGTGCAGAGCCTTGAACAAATCAATCAGATCGAATTGCGATAAGTATTTTTAATAGATGAAATTATGCATCCATGACCCAGGCGAGCAAAGTCTGGGGCTTTTGCATATTTTTAGCATAAGGGATGAGTTGATAATTATTTTAAATTTAATCAAATGCACTTACTATTCAAAGTGAATATAAAGAAAAACAAGGAAATATATGAAAGGTCAGATATTGGATTTTTCTATTCAAAATAATAGTGGGATGATTAGTGGTGATGACCAGAACCGCTATCACTTTACTGGGGTAAGCTGGCGTGGGCAGATTCCACCTGCCAGAGGTCAGAAAGTCGATTTTACTGTGGATGGAACCGGTCAGGCCAACGACATTTATGTCCTGAGTTCAGCCTTTGCATTTACCAATCAGGTGGGTGAGAAAAACAGGATTGTGGCTGCAGGTTTAGCTTTTTTCCTTGGTGGCTTTGGTATTCATAAATTTTATTTGGGGCAAATCGGCTGGGGCATTGTTTATCTGATTTTCTGCTGGACATTCATTCCTGCGCTTGTCGCTTTCATTGAGTTTATCATTTACTTATGTACTTCAGATGAAGATTTTGCCCGTAAATATGGTTGATGGATGGTGAATTTCAGATAAGAGAAAAGGGCGATATCGCCCTTTTTGATCTGTTTATTTAGCAGGTTGTCCCCACTGATTGTTTTCCCGTTTTGTATCTGAAGCCCACCAGATAATGAGAGGAATAATACCAATAATGGTCAGCACAAGAAGTTGCCACCAACCTGATCGATTTGTGTCATGTAAACGGCGGGCACCTACGGCTAGACTTGGCAGGAATAATGCCAAATTTAATAGTCCATTCAGCATTTTGTCGGTACCGAGTATGGCATCAATCATTTGTACAATAATGCCCAAAATGAAAGAAACCAGCATAAAAAACCAAAATTCCTTACGTCGTGCACGTCCATCAAAGGTGACATAATTTTTCAGACATTTTACAAACCAGTCAATCATATTAAATTGTTCTTCAGATTGATTCTGGTTTGAAATTCTATCCAGTTGTTCAGACAGGTTCTGAACGGTGCTGTTGCGGTTGAGGGCAATATAGATCTGCGAGGCATTACCGGCATAGTCAACCGCAAAATCGACATGTTCGCCAGGTGAAGGCGGGCGCTGTCCTCGCCATTCCGCACCAGTAAAATTATAGCGGTTCTGGTCATCACCACTGATAATGCCTGTATTGCTTTGGATTGAAAAATCCAGAATTGTTCCTTTCATTATTAGCCTCTATTTTTGTAGTATGCGTTATAAATTTAGTATCATCATAGCAGAATGGTTTAAAAATTAAACTAATTAATTATTATTAAGTCTATGTATTTATATTGTTTTTTATAATATATTTATCTTTTGATAAAAAATCCCGCTATTGAAGCGGGATCTAGAATCGGATTATTTTGTATCTTTCGGTGGATAAGAATCATTACCATAACTGTTACCGGAACGTATTTGTCCATTTGTACCATGAATTTTTGTGTCAGACCCTTGATTACGAGCAATGCTTTCAGCAATTTTAATTGCTTCAGCTTGGGTAGATGTTACTTTAGTTGCTTTGCTATTGCCGGCACCTTTAACAGCCTATCCATTAGAATGTGGGACGACATGTTGATTTTTACCTTTACTCATTTTTATTCACCATTATTTTTATTCGTATAAAAAAGCGGAACCTAATGATTCCGCTTTCGTCACACGACTCATCCTTTGTCATTATCGAATACATAAATTCAAACACTTATAAATTCTTGCGACATATAATGACAATAAACAATGACGCAACCTATGTCATTTTTGGGATAACACGACACAACCTATGTCAATTTTTGAAAATGTGTTTTCAAGAAGGAGTAAAATATGATCCCATTGCAAGAATTCCACTTTTATTTAACTACCGCAAAAAATCAGCCATTCGCTATTATGACTGAAATTAAGAAAGCCGATAGTGGTCAATTTAGTGCATGGACTGGGATGCCACAAGAATTACCAACAGATATTATTGTAGATATAAGTCAATCACCTCTATCATCAGAAATGCATGATACAGCTCTTAATGCTTTTGAGGCTTTATTCGCTAATATTGTAAAATATGCCGAAAAATATAATTATAACTTTACCAAAATTAATAATCCTTGTAACTGCGAGCTTTTATCAGTTGAAAAACAGAAAAATTTATTAAGTCAATTTAATATTGATGCAGAAGTAACAGTTAATAATCCTCCATCACTTACAGCGCCATAATTTTATATTAATTTATATAAAGAGAGTTGAATGCAAGTAAAGACAGGGAGATGGGCCATACCAATATAGTTCATACGAGAAAGCCAGAGAGGATGTCTGGCTTTTTTATTGTCTATATTTCAGATGTGTAGTAGGGAAGAATATGACCATAAAAAATCATCGTCGGCTATTTCATAGATTAATACTATGATTCCCCAAATAACAACTTACCGATCCACCAAATAGACTGGCCAAAATTTGAAATAAGTTGTTCACCTTGTCTAAGATAAGACCTATTTTCATCAATTCCAGCTAGCTTCAAAGCATCTCCAATCTTAGAACTCGTCTGATGTGCATTGAATAGCCACCGATTTTGTAGACACCTTTTAGTTAGATAAAATGGCTAATTAACGAGGTGCTTATGAGCAGTAAACGATATCCTGAAGAATTCAAAATTGAAGCAGTAAAACAAGTCACTGAGAAAGGTCATAGTGTGACCGAAGTTGCTGCACGTTTAGGAACCACCACACATAGTTTATATGCCTGGATTAAACGTTATGATCCACAGCAACCCAAGACAACAGAATCTACTGATCCAAGTGCAGAATTGGCAAAGTTAAAAAAAGAGCTGCAAAGGGTCACTGAAGAAAGAGACATATTAAAAAAGGCCGCGGTGTACTTCGCAAGCCAGTCCAAATGAGGTACGCCTTTATTCAGGACAATCAGCACATATGGCCTGTCCGTCGTTTATGTTCAGCTCTGGATGTTCATCACAGTGGTTATTACGCATGGTTAAAGCAACCCACCAGTAAAACTGCGAGGAAACGGCAACAGCTTTCAGGATTGATTAAACAGTTCTGGCTGGAATCTGGTGGTATCTACGGCTATCGCAAGATTCACTGTGATTTAAAAGATGTTGGTGAAAGTTGCGGGATTAATCGAGTACATCGGCTCATGAAGGCGAATGGTCTCAAATCACAGCGTGGCTATCGTAAACCTAGAGCTCACGCTGGTAATCCAGCTATCGTTGCCGCAAACACTTTAGACCGCCAATTTAATCCAACTTATCCCAACCAAATATGGGTGACAGATATTACCTATATCCGTACTCATGAAGGGTGGCTATATCTCGCAGTTGTGATTGACCTGTTTTCACGTCTTGTTGTTGGCTGGTCGATGAAATCCAGAATCACGACAGACCTGGTTTTAGATGCATTATTGATGGCTTTATGGCGAAGAAACCCAAAGAACAAAGTCCTAATCCATTCTGACCAAGGCAGCCAATACACCAGCCATGAATGGCAGACATTTCTCAAGCATCATAATCTTGAAAGTAGTATGAGTCGTAGAGGGAATTGCCATGACAATGCTGTTGCAGAAAGCTTCTTTCAGCTATTAAAGCGGGAACGAATTAAGAAGAAAATCTATGCATCAAGAACTGAAGCCAGATCGGATATTTTTGAATATATTGAGATGTTCTACAATTCAAAACGCAGACATGGTTCCAATGGTCAGCGTTCTCCATTAGATTATGAAAAGGCCCATCAAAAGATGGTTATGTGTGTCTAGAATTTTGGTGGCTATTCAATTGCTATTACTCACATTTATAGAGCTAAAGGGAATGAAGCAGCCATGGTTTATGTGATGAACTCTCACTATTATCAAAGTGGCTATGAGTTAGGTAAAAAGCGTAATTCATTATTCACAGCAATAACACGAACTAAAGCTTGGTTAAGGCTTTGTGGTATTGGTTCTTTAATGGATGATTTAATACAGGAATATAATCAATTACTGCAAAATAATTTTAAGTTGTCATTCACATATCCTAATATTCAGTCAATTGATGATTTAGAGCAAGCATATGGCGATAAGACAGATGACGAACGTAAAGAGTTGGAAAATAGTTTTAAGTCGATCAAGCAAATAAAAATAATGTTGGATAATGGAGAATTGACCATAGATGATGTTCCTGAAGATTTAAGAAGTATTTTTGGTGGTTAAAATGTCTATTAGACCAGATGCTATGGCTAACCATATTAATAAATTGTGTTTTGAATGGGAGAAAGCGGGTTTAGTATTATCTTCCAATAGCACCGTTGTTAAACAAAATGGTGAAGGGAGAAGTTTAGTAACTTGGAAAGAAGAAGGGGGAGCTCTTAAGAATAATGACTTCTCGACCTTGTCAGAATATTTAATGTTGCTGAAATACTCACAATATACGATGGTTTTATATGACGGCTCAATTTTACAGATTTCTTATAAAATAAAGAGAAATGAGATTATTGGACATCGACTATGTTGGTTTCCATCTCCTCTAGAAATTGATGAAGGGCAAAATGTCGAGGACATAATATATAAAATTCATGCATCATTAAGTTCTAATAGCAGTTTATTGGAAGAATACTTAACAAGCCCTGAACTTAATTCTGAGATCAATCTTAATAAATTCTATCATCGTAGCCCTATTCGTTTTGATTATGACAATATGCCTGATGAGAGGAAGGATAAACATCCTGATGTTCATTTGCATATTAGTATAGAAGATTGTCGAATTCCAGTAAAAGGGCCACTCTGTTTAAGAAGATTTATGGCTTTTATTGTAGAAAATTTTTATCCTCACTTACCCCTTGAAGGGAGTTTAGTGAACGATCTTCCAAGCTGGTTTTCAAATGATATGTTAACTGATCATCATAGGAGTAAATTCCATCTTCATAGTTTATAAGGATGGTCTTGTATCTCATAAATTTAATTTCTCTTTTAGAAAAAAAACCGCCATTAATGGCGGTTTTTTATGACAAACAATGCGTCGTCTTATGACAAACAATGTGTCGTTTTTGACAAACCTTGTGTCGCATGATGGCTTTTTATATTTCTTACCAGCTTAACGCACCGCCGGTCTGATAGTCCGTAACACGCGTCTCGAAGAAATTCTTCTCTTTACGCAAGTCCATCATTTCCGACATCCACTGGAATGGGTTATTCACACCAGCGAATTGTTCAGGCAAACCAAGTTGCGCTAAACGACGGTTACAGATGAACTTCAGGTATTCTTCCATCATCGCAGCATTCATGCCAAGTACACCGCGTGGCATGGTGTCACGTGCGTATTCGATTTCAAGCATGGTGCCTTCAAGAATCATCTGGATGATTTCTTCCTGGAATTCAGTCGTCCATAAACCTGGGTTTTCGATCTTGATCTGGTTGATCATATCGATACCGAAGTTCAGGTGCATAGACTCATCACGCAGGATGTACTGGAATTGCTCGGCAACACCGTTCATCTTGTTACGACGGCCCATAGACAAAATCTGGCTGAAACCACAGTAGAAGAAAATACCTTCAAGAACACAGTAGAACGCGATCAGGTTGCGAAGCAAAATCTGGTCGTTTTCAGGAGTACCAGTTTTGAACGTAGGGTCACTTAAAGACTGGGTATATTTCAGGCCCCAAGCGGCTTTACGCGCTACTGACGGTACTTCGCGGTACATGTTGAAGACTTCGCCTTCATCCATACCTAGCGACTCGATACAGTACTGATAAGCATGGGTGTGAATCGCTTCTTCAAATGCTTGACGTAAGATATACTGACGGCATTCAGGGTTGGTGATGTGACGGTAAATCGCCAGTACCAGGTTGTTTGCAACCAGTGAATCGGCAGTCGAGAAGAAACCGAGCGAACGCATCACGATGGTACGTTCATCTTCAGTTAAGCCATTTTCAGACTTCCAAAGCGCGATGTCGTGGTTCATGTTGACTTCTTGCGGCATCCAGTGGTTGGCACAACCGTCCAGATACTTTTGCCAAGCCCATTCGTATTTGAATGGAACCAGTTGGTTCAGGTCAGCACGACAGTTGATCATGGCTTTATCATCAACCTGTACACGCTGAGCGCCCATTTCAAGCTCTTCCAGACCTGGAGCAACATCAAGGTTCTCTAGGGAAGAAGATGCTCTTGCCAATGAATCGGTTGGATTTGATCCTCGGTTTTGAGTGGCTCTAAGGGGTTGTGCAGTTGCCACATGCGACGGTGCGTTGTGTGCATCAGATACCACCTGTGTATGAGCCGCTTTTTGCGGTTCGACGGGCGCAGACTTGTGTTCAGGTGCAGCCGGTTTTTGCGAATCATCTTCGAAATCGTCCCAACTTAGGATAGACATATCAATTCTCTCTTCGTTGCTTATATCCGTTATCTGACATCTCACAAACGAAGATGTCTACTATACGCTTAAATTGTGTAAGCAAAATTAAGTTTTGCCGATCACTGCTCTAATCTTGTTCGATAGGACAGATATCCTCACGACTTATTTTGCTTACGCTGCTGTTTACGAATGGCTAAAAACGCATAAACCATAGGCGTGTAAAAGAAAACAAAGGCAAACACCAGTACTGCAAGTCCTAACATGTAGTTATGGGTCATATGGAGCATGGTGGGTTCCTTTTACTTTTAGTTTGTGAATCCTAGTCGAAACTAGGATTCATGCTTAATCATTTTTTAGATGATTTTGCTGGCTTCACTGTTTCAACAACCGTGGTCTTTGGGTGCTTTTTAGCATATTCCAAAGTAACGTATTGACCAGTGATAGCACTTCGAGCCGCTTTTTGATTATTAGCCATGCTCAGTACTCCTTGATACAAAATCAAGATGACTCTTACTGGCTCATAAACTAATTCAATGATAGAATCGCTCACGCATTATCATATGCCAGCCTCGTCATGACCATCTTGGTATCATTTCGAGATTGAAAGCCTTCTAGTTAGTTTTGACGGACGCTAGAGGGCTTTTTTATTGCCTAAATTTTTAATCTCCCTAAATCCCTCTTTAAAAAGAGGGACTTTCTCCCTCCTTTATTAAAGGTGAGAAGCAATGCTTCGCAAGGGGGAGGATTTAAAACCTGTCAGATTACTGGCAAGCTTCACAATCAGGATTATCGATTGAACATGCCATTGGCACTGGTGCTGCTTGAGCAAAACCGTCTTCTTCAGCTTTCACTTCAGGCGCTACCGCAGCAGTAACAGGTGCTGCAACAGTGGCTGGTTTAACGGCATTTAATGCACCCGTATTAATGGTCGATTTCTCGGCAGAAGTTGCACCCAATGCACGGAGGTAATAAGTCGTCTTAAGACCACGTAACCATGCCATTTTGTAAGTCAGGTCAAGTTTCTTACCGTTTGCACCAGAGATGTAAAGGTTAAGAGATTGAGCCTGGTCGATCCATTTTTGACGGCGTGATGCAGCATCTACAATCCAGCGTGGTTCAACTTCGAACGCAGTCGCGAAGATCGCTTTAAGCTCTTCAGGAATACGAGAAATCTTTTGTACAGAACCTTCAAAGTGTTTCAGGTCGTTCACCATAACTGAATCCCAAAGACCGCGATCTTTTAACGCACGTACCAGGTACGGGTTAATCACTGTGAATTCACCAGAAAGGTTAGATTTCACATACAAGTTTTGGAATGTCGGTTCGATAGACTGAGAAACACCACAGATGTTCGAAATAGTCGCAGTTGGAGCAATCGCCATCACGTTCGAGTTACGCATACCGTCTTTTTGAACTTTGGCACGTAAACTGTCCCAGTCCAAACGTTGTGTACGGTCAACTTCAAACATGCGTTCTGGACGTGATTTCGCAACGATGTCTAAAGAATCGATTGGCAGGATACCTTGATCCCAAAGTGATCCTTTAAATGTTTCGTAAGTACCACGTTCAATCGCAAGATCGCTAGAAGTCTGAATAGCGTAGTAGCTGATTACTTCCATAGATTCATCAGCGAAATCTACAGCTTCGTCAGAACCGTAAGCCAGTTTCATTTCATATAAAGCATCCTGGAAGCCCATGATACCCATACCGACCGGACGGTGTTTCAAGTTTGAATTTTTCGCTTGCGGAACTGCGTAGTAGTTGATGTCGATCACGTTATCGAGCATACGAACAGCTGTTTTTACAGTGCGCGCCAATTTTTCACGATCTAGTACACCACCTTGAACGTGTTGTACCAGGTTGATCGAACCCAGGTTACATACCGCAATTTCGTCTTGGTTTGTATTTAGCGTGATTTCTGTACACAAGTTAGATGAATGCACTACGCCCACGTGTTGTTGTGGTGAACGCAAGTTACATACGTCTTTGAATGTGATCCAAGGGTGACCTGTTTCAAACAGCATAGAAAGCATTTTGCGCCACAAGTCTTTGGCACGCACTTTCTTGTGCAGCATGTCGGTTTCTTTGGCAATGCTTTCGTAATAAGCATAGCGTTCTGCAAATGCCTGACCGGTTAAATCGTGAAGATCTGGTGTTTCAGATGGCGTGAACAATGTCCATTCAGCATCTTCAAATACACGTTGCATGAACAGGTCTGGAACCCAGTTTGCTGTGTTCATGTCATGGGTACGGCGACGGTCATCACCGGTATTCTTACGCAGTTCAAGGAACTCTTCGATATCCAAGTGCCAGGTTTCTAAGTATGCACATACCGCACCTTTACGTTTACCACCCTGGTTTACCGCAACGGCAGTATCGTTGGCCACTTTAAGGAAAGGTACGACACCTTGCGACTTACCGTTGGTGCCTTTGATATATGAGTTCAATGCACGAACAGGTGTCCAGTCATTACCTAAACCGCCAGCCCATTTAGACAGCATGGCATTATCACGCATTGCGCCATAAATGTTATAAAGGTCATCGGCAATCGTGGTTAAGTAGCAGCTCGACAACTGTGGACGCAAAGTACCAGAGTTGAACAGGGTCGGCGTAGAGGCCATGTAGTCGAAGCTAGACAATAAGTTATAGAACTCGATTGCACGCTCTTCACGGTTTTCTTCATTTAACGACAGCCCCATTGAAACGCGCATAAAGAACAATTGCGGTAATTCAAAACGGATGCCATTTGAATGAATGAAGTAACGATCAAATAAGGTTTGCAGACCTAAGTAGGTGAACTGGTTTGAGCGTTCTGGTTGAATCGCCGCTGCCAGTTTCGCAAGGTCAAAATTCAATAATTCTGGTGACAGAAGATCAAGCTCGATCCCTTTCTTAAGGAAAGTCTCTAAAGCATCGCCTTCGTTGGTGTCTGTAGATAGGCCCAAGAACTCTAAACCTGTAGCAACCAGATTGTCACGAAGTAAACGTGCAGTCACATAGGTATAATTTGGTTCTTGTTCAATACGGGTACGTGTCGCCATCATCATCGTTGTAGCGATGTCAGATTCTTTTACGCCGTTATACAGATTTTTCACGGTTTCATCGACAATGGCTTTAACGTCAATACCTTCTAGGCCTTCAGCTGCTTTTGCCACATGTGCTTCTAGTGCGCCCAGGTCAAGCGGTTTAAGCTGACCATTTGCAGTAGTCACTTGTAACGTCGGATGATGATGAGCACCGGTCTGTTTGCGTGCTTCAGAGCGTTGTTCGCGGTAGATGACATACGCACGTGCAACTTTTTGTTCACCAGTACGCATCAGCGCAAGTTCAACCTGGTCTTGAATTTCTTCAATATGAATTGTGCCGCCTGACGGTAAACGACGGTTAAACGTATTCATTACCATTTCAGTCAGTTGCTCGATACGATCATGAATACGGCTAGAATCTGCACTTTGCTGGCCTTCTACAGCCAAAAAAGCTTTACCAATCGCTACAGAAATTTTTTCTGCGTCAAAAGTGGCAACATCACCGGTGCGTTTAATCACCTGAAGTTGACCAGGAGTTGAAGTGATTACGCTCATTTAGCATAGCTCCATTGTCATCTATTTTTATGTTTATGGACCGTTTGAACCGGGCAAATTTTATGCCACAGTATTTGAGGAATAAACACAAGACCTAGTGGTTTTAAAATTAATTGAACACAAGATACGGGAAAATTTAGGGTAGATCAATATTGACATTTTGCTAAATATTTTTCTTAGTACATGCATTAATCTCTGTAAAAATATTGCTATTTTTATTGATTTTTCTATAAGCCTTATCAGGCAAGGCATAGCATAACAAAGCTAAAAAAATGTGCTTATAGATAACATTGTGGATAACTTAAAAGAAGCTATCTAACTAGTCAGAAACTGTGCAAACAGACAGGCGGTTTAAAAAAATAGACATTTTGTAGCTAAATATTTCTATAAATAGCCTAAAAATTACTAGAATATGAAAAATTCAATAAATTCAATGTTTAAAAAAAATATAACAAAATGCTACTTTGATGTATCAGTTTGGTGAACAGCATCTTGTTTACAATGTAAACGTGTGTATATTGCTGAAGATATTAAAGCCTATCCAACGGATTTTTAAGGATAGCTTAATCCATATAAAGGGGCATTTTATGAGCCAAGAAGAAAAGTTACCTAAAATTTTAATTGTTGAAGACGATGAACGTCTTGCGCGTTTGACTCAAGAATACCTTATCCGTAACGGATTGGAGGTTGGGGTAGAACCTGACGGTAATCGTGCAATCCGCCGTATCATCGCTGAACAGCCAGATTTGGTGGTACTTGATGTCATGTTACCGGGTGCGGATGGTTTGACCATTTGTCGTGAAGTACGTCCACATTATCATCAGCCGATTTTAATGCTGACAGCACGTACTGAAGACATGGATCAGGTTTTAGGTCTGGAAATGGGGGCAGATGACTATGTCGCAAAACCTGTTCAACCCCGTGTATTGCTTGCCCGTATTCGTGCCTTGCTGCGCCGTACCGACAAGGCTCCTGAAGATGAAGTGGCTCAACGCATAGAATTTGATGATCTTGTGATTGATAATGGTGGACGATCAGTGACCTTGAATGGTGAGCTGGTTGACTTTACCAGCGCGGAATACGACCTGTTATGGTTGTTGGCTTCAAATGCGGGTCGTATTCTTTCCCGTGAAGACATTTTTGAGCGTCTGCGCGGTATTGAATATGACGGTCAGGACCGTTCAATTGACGTGCGTATCTCACGTATCCGTCCAAAAATTGGCGATGATCCTGAAAATCCAAAACGTATTAAAACGGTACGCAGTAAAGGTTATCTGTTCGTTAAAGAAACCGGTCTTTAATCTCTGCCCGCTCGCTAATTTTATAGGACAACTACGTGTTTAAACACAGTATATTCTTGCGCATTTATGCAGGATTAGTGATTTTAGTGGCCTTGGTTGCCTTATTTGGCTATCTGCTGGTACAAATCATCAATTATCAGCGTGCGCAAGAATATCGTGAGTCGTTGACCGATGGTATTTCTTATATCATTAGTGAAGGGATTGCCCGACAGCCGAATGAACAGCAGAAAAAAGACTGGATTTCTGATGCTTCCGATTTGCTGGAGCTGCCGATCTATTATGTTGATGCGGCTAGGGTGGATTTATCGCGTACCGAGAGAAAACGGATTGAAGAGCGTAAAGCAGCCGTTCGTTATGATGCAGAAAACTCCATTGCTTATATCATTATTGGTCTGAAAGATGATCCTCAGCATTTGCTGTATGTAAAAGTGAATAAAATAGGCGAGCGTCAGATGAAAGCCTTACCTATTTTCATTCTGGATTATCTGGTGTATTACCCTGGGCAAGAAAAAGAGTATCTCGCCAAAATTCAATCGAATTTTTCTTATCCGATTGCCATTGAAAAAGTGCAAAACCTGCCGCTTGATTCTGAACAAATCGGCCGGCTTCGCTTGGATCACAGTATTATTTTGTACCGTGATAATGCCTCGGTTCGGGGTACCACCATCTCGATCGTTTCTCCTATGCCCAGCTCACCTTCCGAGGTGCTGGTTTTAGGGCCTGTACCTTTATTTAACTGGATGCCTTTCCAGTTGGCTGCGGGCATTACCTTGCTGAGTCTATTTGTGTTAAGCCTTGGGGTGTATGGGTTGCTGGTGCCGATGCAGCGTCGTTTACGTGAAGTGAATTATGCCTTGCATCGTATGAAATCGGGCGACATGACCTTGCGTTTACCGGTCGATGGTACCGATGAAATGGCCAGTCTGGCGACCAATTACAACAGCATGTCTGATCATATTCAGCGTTTGATTGAAGCACAGCGCGAGCTGATGCGTGCAGTTTCGCATGAACTGCGAACACCTGTAGCACGTATCCGTTTTGGTATGGAAATGTTGGCCGAAGAAGATGACTATGAGTATCGCCTACAACAGGTTGAACAGATTGATAAAGATATTGAAGCGCTCAATACCTTGATTGATGAAATCATGACCTATGCAAAACTGGAGCAGGGCACACCTTCTTTAGATTTTGAAAAAATCGTGCTGTTTGAAGTGCTGGATCAGGTGGTGATTGAAACCGAGGCACTTAAAACTCAAAAAGAAATTGAACTCAAAGCACCACCTATTAGTGTGGTGGTCGATGCTGAGCGGCGTTACTTGCATCGTGTAGTACAAAATCTGGTTGGCAACGCGGTTCGCTATTGTGATCATAAAGTGCTTGTCAGTGGTGGTATCAATGACGCGGGGCAGGCTTATGTTCAGGTAGAAGACGATGGTGCCGGTATTCCTGAAGAAGAGCGGCAGCGCATTTTTGAAGCTTTTGCCCGTCTGGATGACAGCCGTACCCGTGCTTCAGGGGGCTATGGTCTAGGTTTGTCCATTGTCAGCCGTATTGCTTACTGGTTTGGTGGGAAAATTGAGGTGGATCAAAGCCCGATTTTAGGCGGGGCTCGTTTCACCATGTCGTGGCCGGTACAGCGGTTTAATAAAGCAAAAAAGAAAACCGGTGTCCTTAAGGCTGATGGTGCCATACAGACAGAATTTTAAAGAATAGGGAACACTAAAAAGCACCGCATTCGGTGCTTTTTAGTCTTATTCATGACTGGTGGCATCTGGTTCAATCAGGCTTTTTCCCTGTTTTAAGCTAGCGAGTGCATCGGCATTAAGATCTAGTAACAAAGAATTGTTTTTGGGATCTATGGCATAATGGCTAATCAATTTCTGGTCCCCATTTAATGTTTCGACCTTGTATTCATCCGCAACGTTTAAAATAGCTTCGAGATTGGTGGTGGTTGCAGCAAAGTCTTGGCGGAAAAGGTCATAGATATCACGCAGGTCAAAAATGGCATCCAGAGCATCTGGGTGTTTCTCGATGTATCTTTCCACATGGTGAACTAACAGTTGTGCAAAGAAGAAATATTCAGATTCATGGGCATATTTTAATGTCATTATAGTTTCTCCTGTCTATTCGCTTTTTGAATTTTAAATACCAATATCACAAACTGTTAAACACATGTCAAAGTGTTGCAAAAAAACCACAAGAATAAAGCAGCTAATGCAAAAGATATAAGGTAATTTCTAAAGCACAGAAAGGCGGTATTTTTAATATCGTGATGATAGGTAGGAAAATTTAATCAATTTTTGTGATTCCTGTCATTTTTTAAATAAATACTCAAAATAAACTGAACTTTTAGAATCGAAAGAATATTCAACAATAATTGTATTTCTGGATTGCAAAATAAGTGAGCAATATTTCCTCATAAAATCTTAATGTGAGAAAATTTAATAAAAATAACTGTTTTTATTAAATAAAACGATGAAGGTGTTGTGTAAAGGAATAGATGTAAATTAAAAGCGATAATGCTGAAAAAATCATCCAAAAGACTAAGGCTTATGAGCTAGCAAGTGAAATCATAAATCAGGTACAATTGACGGGATTAATTTTGTGTTTGGTGTATTTGAAGGCCAATACATACATTCTTTGTTAATAAATTAGGCCTGCCAGGAGTTATCCCCGCATGAGTGCCATTACTCCATACGATTGGGCAATTATTGCCTTCGTGATCGGCGTTACATTTCTTTGTGTCTTTATGCTCACAGTTCCTTTACTCCTTGGGGGTAAATCATGGGGCCGTGCAAAGCAAGAGCAATTTGAGTCAGGTGTGGTAGGTGCTGGTGGAGCACGCATCCGCTTATCTGCGAAATTCTACTTGGTTGCTATTTTCTTTGTGGTATTTGACCTGGAAGCATTGTATCTCTACGCATGGGCTACATCAGTTCGTGAAGTAGGTTGGTTCGGTTTTACCACTGTTGTAATTTTTGTAGTCGATTTATTGATTGCTTTGATTTATGCGATTGCTGTAGGCGCATTAAACTGGGCACCAACCGATCGTCTCAAAGCGGCAGTGATGAAATCGAAAGTGGGTTCAGCAAATATGAACCTTGCCGACATTACACGCTTCAATTCTATTGAAGAGTTGGTTGTTGATCCTACAGGTCAAATTCCAGCTCAATCATCTGGTCGTGTGAAAAAATCTGCGACTACATCATCTACTAAGGAGTAACCCGGGAATGAAATATACATTAACCCGTGCGAATCCGAATGCTGATCAATATCCACTTCAAGAGCGTCAAATCGTTACTGATCCGCTTGAAGAAGAAGTGAATAAAAATGTGTTCATGACTCGTTTAGAGGATGTAATGCATACAGCTGTAAACTGGGGCCGTAAAAACTCTGTATGGCCCTTTAACTTTGGTACATCTTGCTGTTACGTAGAATATGCAACCACTTTGACGGGTGTGCATGATATGTCGCGTTTCGGTGCCGAGGTTATTCGTGCTTCACCACGTCAGGCGGACTTAATGATCGTTGCAGGGACCTGCTTCGTGAAAATGGCACCTGTAATCCAGCGTTTATATGAGCAAATGTTAGAGCCTAAATGGGTGATTTCAATGGGTGCTTGTGCAAACTCTGGCGGTATGTACGACATTTATTCGGTTGTACAAGGTGTGGATAAAATCATCCCTGTCGATGTGTACATCCCGGGCTGTCCGCCACGTCCTGAAGCATTATTGCAAGCATTAATGTTGTTACAAGACCAAATTCAATTAGAGCGCCGTCCACTTTCAGCGGTTATTGGTGATGATCTTCAGCCAGTGTATAAGCCAAAGATGCAGCCAGAACGTGACCGTAAGAATGCTGAACGTATTGCCGTGAAAAACTTACGCTCTATGGATGAAATTAAATAATCCGAGCGACAAAATATTGATGCACCCGGTCTGGGTGTAATTGTCGTTCAGGTTGACTGAATTTGTATTGAATAGGAAGCCAAGCCAATGGCTGAAACTGACATTGCTATGCCAGAATCAACGCCTGTTGATTCACGCCCAGCATTTGCAATTATAGAAGAGCTCAAAACCAAATTTGGTGAGAACTTCTTTGTGCAAACGACTTTTGAAGACTTTCCAACAGTCTGGGTTGAGCGCGCACGTGTGCAAGAAGTCTTAATGTTCTTGCGGAAAGTAGAACGTCCTTACGTGATGCTGTTCGATTTGTCTGCGGTAGATGAGCGTTTACGTACTCACCGTGACGGTTTGCCTGCGTCAGACTTCACTGTGTTCTATCACTTGTTGTCGCTAGAGCGTAATACTGACATTCGTATTAAAGTTGCCTTGAATGAGAGTGATCTCAACATTCCAACAGCAACCAACATTTGGCCAAATGCCAACTGGTACGAACGTGAAGCTTACGATATGTTTGGCATTAACTTCGAAGGGCATCCAATGCTCCGTCGTATCTTGTTGCCGACATACTGGGAAGGTCACCCGCTGCGTAAAGAATATTCTGCACGTGCCACTGAATATACACCGTATATGCAGAACCAGGCCAAGCAGGACTTTGAACAGGAGCACCTTCGTTTCGTTCCTGAAGACTGGGGTCTAAAACGCGGTAACGCCGATGAAGACTTCATGTTCCTGAACCTGGGGCCTAACCATCCATCTGCGCACGGTGCGTTCCGTGTGATCTTGCAGTTGGACGGCGAAGAAGTAAAAGACTGTGTGCCTGATATCGGTTATCACCACCGTGGTGTGGAAAAGATGGCTGAACGTCAAACCTGGCATTCATTCATTCCGTATACCGACCGTGTTGACTATCTGGGTGGTTGTGCGCAAAACATGCCTTATGTAATGGGTGTGGAGCAACTGGCGGGAATCACTGTTCCTGACCGTGCGCAATGTATCCGTGTCATGATGTCCGAATTGTTCCGTATCAATAACCACTTGTTGTATATCGGTACTGCAATTCAAGATGCCGGCGGTATGACACCAGTATTCTATATGTTCGCTGACCGTCAAAAAATCTATGACGCCATCGAAGCAATTACTGGTTACCGTATGCACCCTGCATGGTTCCGTATTGGCGGTACTGCACACGATCTTCCAAACAACTGGCAACACCTCATTCGCGAAATCCTGGACTGGATGCCGAAGCGTATGAACGAGTACTACACTGCAGCACTGAAAAACTCAGTGTTTATCGGTCGTACCCGTAATGTTGCGCAATACGATGCAAAATCTGCATTGGCTTGGGGTGTAACTGGTACAGGTCTACGTGCGACAGGTATCGACTTCGATGTACGTAAATACCGTCCTTATAGCGGTTATGAAAACTATGATTTCGATGTGCCGGTTGAGTACGAAGGCGATGCTTATGCACGTGTTCTGGTTCACTTCCGTGAAATCGAACAGTCACTGAAAATCATCAAGCAATGTCTAGATAACATGCCGTCTGGTGCGTACAAAGCAGACCATCCACTGGCTGTTCCACCACCGAAAGATAAGACACTACAAGATATCGAAACCTTGATTACGCACTTCTTGAGCGTGTCATGGGGTCCTGTAATGCCTGCAGGTGAAGCATCTGTGATGGCAGAAGTGGTAAAAGGTGCGTCTAACTATTACTTGACTTCAGACAAGTCAACCATGAGTTACCGTACCCGTATCCGTACACCGACTTTCACGCACTTACAGCAAATGCCTTCTGTGATTAATGGCAGTCTTGTATCTGACTTGATCATTTATTTAGCGACAATTGACGTCGTAATGGCTGACGTGGATCGCTAAGGGGTAAACGCATTATGATGATTTTGACTGATAAAAAGCCACGTGTGAATGTTGAAGGGATTTTAACTTCGGAAGAAATCCATGAAATTGAACATCACATGGGTCACTACCCGTACCCGCGTGCTGCATGTTTAGATGCGCTGAAGTGTGTACAACGCCGTAATGGTTGGGTAGACGATGCACAAATGAATGCAATTGCTCAAATGCTTAGCATGAGTGTTGCAGATCTTGAAGGTGTTGCGACTTTCTATAACCGTATTTACCGTCAACCGGTCGGTCGTCACGTAATTTTATTATGTGATTCAATCGCATGTTTCTTGATGGGTGCGGAAACTCTGGCAGAAGCGTTCCAGCGTGAATTGGGGATTCAGTTTGGTCAAACCACCGCTGATGGTCGTTTCACTTTATTGCCAATCTGCTGTTTGGGTAACTGTGACAAAGGTCCAACCCTGATGATTGATCAAGACACGCACGGTTTGGTTGAAGTAACTTCAATTAAACAGTTATTGGAGAAGTATGTATGAATACTGAACCAAAACCAATTTATGGCGACGGTAACCCAGAAACTCACCCATTAACATGGCGTTTGAGCAAACAGGAACACGTTCGTAGTGCAGATGATTACGAAGCGCTGGAAGGTTATGCCGGCTTTAAAAAAGCCCTTGGCATGCAACCGAAAGAAGTGCTTGAAGTCATTAAAGCTGCGACTGTAAAAGGTCGTGGTGGTGCAGGTTTCCCGGCAGGGATTAAATGGTCATTGATGGCGCCAAATGATGGCGGCCCTCGTTACCTGATCTGTAATGCCGACGAAATGGAACCGGGTACCTTTAAAGACCGTTTGTTGATGGAAAAACTTCCACATCAATTGATCGAAGGGATGTTGATTGCAGGCTATACGCTTGAAGCAACGCAAGGTTATATCTTCATCCGTGGTGAATATATCGAAGCCGCTCAATACTTGAATGAAGCATTAGAGCAAATTCGTGCCAAAGGTTACCTGGGTGAAAATATCCTGGGTTCTGGCTGGAACTTCGAAATGCATGTGCATACCGGTGCGGGTCGTTATATCTGCGGTGAAGAAACTGCATTGATTAACTCGCTTGAAGGTCGCCGTGCCAATCCACGTACCAAACCGCCATTCCCGCAAGTTGCAGGTGCTTGGGGTCGTCCTACAATTGTCAACAACGTAGAGACCTACAACAACTTACCAGCGATTATGCTGCGTGGTCCTGAGTGGTACGTTGGTTTGTCTGAAGGCAAATCAAAAGATCCAGGTACCAAAATCTACGGTGCATCAGGTAAGGTGAAATTCCCGGGTCTTTGGGAACTTCCATTCGGTACCACTGCGCGTGAAGTGATTGAAGACCATGCGGGTGGGATGCGTGACGGTCTTAAACTGAAAGCGTGGTTACCAGGTGGTGCATCGACTGACTTCCTAGCAGCAGAGCACATTGACCTGCCGATGGATGCTGAAAGCATCATGAAAGCGGGTTCACGTTTAGGTACGTGTTTGCTGATGGTGGTAGACGAAACTCAATGTATGGTGTCTGCGACTCGTAATTTGGAAGAATTCTTTGCGCGTGAATCATGTGGCTGGTGTACACCTTGCCGTGACGGTTTACCTTGGGCGGTAAAAGCGCTTAAAGCACTGGAAGATGGTACAGGCAAGAAAGAAGATATCGATCACTTACAAGAACTGACTCGTAAGCTTTGGATTGGTAAGACTTTCTGTGCCCACGCTCCAGGTGCAATGGAACCGCTTATGGGCGCACTCAAACATTTCCGTGGCGAATTTGAAGCGAAAGTCGTAAATGCTGCCGCTCAAGTTAGCTCCGTAGAACAAGCTTAAGGAATTCGACTATGGCTACAATTCATGTCGATGGCAAATCGTACGAAGTCAATGGCTCAGAAAACCTGCTACAAGCATGTTTATCTTTGGGCATTGATATCCCGTACTTTTGTTGGCATCCATCCTTAGGTTCTGTCGGTTCTTGCCGTCAATGTGCCGTGACTCAATACGCGAATCCTGAAGATACGCGTGGTCGTTTAGTCATGTCATGTATGACGCCAGCGGCTGACAATACCTACATCTCGATTGAAGACAAAGAAGCAAAAGATTTCCGTGCATCTGTTGTTGAATTCTTGATGACCAACCATCCACACGACTGTCCAGTCTGTGAAGAAGGAGGTCACTGTCATTTACAAGATATGACTGTGATGACTCAGCACGACCGCCGTCGTTACCGTTTCACCAAACGTACGCATTACAACCAGGAATTGGGTTCGTTTATTGCGCACGAGATGAACCGTTGTATCGCGTGTTACCGTTGTGTGCGTTACTACAAAGACTATGCGGGCGGTACTGACTTTGGCGTGTATGCCAATGCATCACGTGTGTACTTTGGTCGTCCAGAATCAGGCACTTTAGAATCTGAATTCTCGGGTAACCTGACTGAAGTATGTCCAACAGGTGTGTTCACCGACAAAACTCACTCTGAACGTTATAACCGTAAGTGGGACATGCAGTATGCGCCAAGCGTATGCCAAGGCTGTTCTTCAGGCTGTAACATCTCTCCGGGTGAACGTTATGGCGAACTTCGTCGTGTTGAAAACCGTTTCAACGGCGATGTAAACCAATACTTCCTGTGTGACAAAGGTCGTTTCGGTACCGGTTATGTGAACCGTGCAGACCGTCCACGTCAGCCACAATTCCGTGATGGTGCAAACGTAACGACTGTTTCAGTGGATACAGCACTGGATACCGTGATTGAAAAGATTCAGGGCAAAAAAGTTCTGGGTATTGGTTCACCACGTGCATCGCTTGAAACGAACTTCGCATTGCGTGAGCTTGTTGGTCAAGACAACTACTCAACTGGTATGGCTCAAAAAGAGCAAAACCTGGTTGAGTTGGCTGCATCGATCATGCAAACCGAGGGTGTTTATAACCCGACCATGCGTGAAATCGAAAGCTATGATGCAGTGCTCATTTTAGGTGAAGACTTAACGCAAACTGCGCCACGTATGGCCTTGTCTGTTCGTCAGGCTGCGAAAAACAAAGCCAAAGAAATGGCGGCAGAACGCCGCACCCAAGAATGGTTGGCTGAACCGGTACAACGTATTGGTCAGGATGTAAAATCCCCAATCTACATTCTTGCTGCGACTCAAACGCGTTTAGCCGACGTTGCGACTGGCGAAGTGGTTGCTTCTCCAAACGATATTGCACGTTTAGGCTTTGCGGTTGCTGCGGCAGTTGCAGGTGAAGCGGTTACTGGTTTAGATGACGATGCCAAAGCATTTGCTCAAACTATTGCTGACACTTTAAAAGCTGCGAAGAAACCATTGATCATCTCTGGTACAAGCTTACAAGACGCTGCCATTATGGAAGCTGCTGCACAAGTGGCACAGAATCTGGGTAATGCTGGTTTGACCTTGACTGTTCCTGAAGTGAACTCAATGGGTCTTGCAATCTTCGGTGGTAACAGCCTTGAGCAAGCATTTGCGCAAGACTATGACACTGTTATCATTGTGGAAAATGACCTTTACCGTCGTTTACCTGCTGCACAAGTCAACGCTGCACTTGCAGGCAAAGACGTGATTGTTCTTGATCACTCTGAAACCGAAACTGTGAAGAAAGCGAATATCGTACTTTCTGCTGCAAGCTTCGCGGAAGGTGATGGTACTGTGGTATCGCAAGAAGGTCGTGCACAACGTTTCTACCAGGTGTATGACCCAAGCTACTACAAACCGGAACTTGCAATCAAAGAATCTTGGCGCTGGTTACATGCCATTGAAACCGGTGTAAAAGGCAAAGCGATTTCCTGGACCTTGCTGGATGATGTCATTGAATCTGTAGTGAAAAATGTTCCGGCACTTGAAGCTATTCAGGATGTAGCACCAGATGCAGGTTACCGTGTCCATGGCTTGAAGATTGCGCGTGAACCGCGTCGTTACTCTGGTCGTACCTCTATGCGTGCACCATTGTCTGTTCATGAACCTAAACAGCCAATCGATGTCGATTCTGCATTAACGTTCTCTATGGAAGGTTATGTGGGTAATGAAACCCCATCTTCACTGGTTCCATTTGCATGGTCTGCAGGTTGGAACTCTCCACAAGCCTGGAACAAATTCCAGGATCACGTGGGTGGTCACCTAAAAGGTGGTGATTCGGGTATTCGTTTATTTGATCGTTTGGCTAAACGCCCTGCACGTACTTTCGTTGCTCCAGCAGCAGTACTTGCAAATGCTGAAAGCTTCCGTTTAGTGCCAATGCATCATATCTTCGCTTCTGGTGAATTTACGGTGAAAACTCCGGCCATGGAATCACGTATTCCTGAAGCCATGTTTGCAGTAGGCGAACAGGATGCTGTGCGTCTGAACATTCAAGATGGTCAAAAAATTACTGTGCAAGCAGGTGAGGCGACAATCAGCCTTCCAGTTCAAGTGATCGAATATTTGCCGACAGGTTATATCGGTTATCCAGTTGGTCTTGCACCAACGGTTTCACTTGCAGAGCCTGTATCCGTCGCGGTAGGAGTGTAATTCATGAATCAAGAAATTATACGTCAAACACCGCTATGGGCTGAGAACTGGCCAATCGCTTATTCTGTGATTCAAGCGATTGTGATCTTGCTTGTAGTGGTGCTTGTCGCTGCGTTGATGTCATTCATCGAACGCCGTTTACTTGCGTTATGGCAAGACCGTTACGGTCCAAACCGTGTTGGTCCCGGGGGAATGTTCCAGATCGTTGCCGACATGCTGAAAATCATGTTCAAGGAAGACTGGACGCCTAAGTTTGCCGATAAGCTGACTTTCCGTTTAGCACCTGCAGTTGCCATGGCAACTGCGGTACTTTCGTTCATGGTGATTCCTGTAAGTCCGACAATGGGCGTAGCAGACATGAGCATCGGCCTGTTGTTCTTTATGGCAATGGCTGGTATCGCAGTATATGCCGTGCTATTCGGTGGCTGGTCTTCAAATAACAAATATGCGTTATTGGGTGGTCTGCGTTCTGCAGCTCAAACCATTTCTTATGAAGTGTTCCTGGGTATCTCGCTGATGGGTGTGGTGGCAATTGCCGGTTCATTCAACATGCGTGAAATTGTTGAAGCACAACGCGATGTATGGTTTGTGATTCCACAATTCCTGGGTTTCATTATCTTTATTGTTGCAGGTGTTGCGGTAACGCACCGTCATCCATTTGACCAACCGGAAGCTGAGCAAGAATTGGCGGAAGGTTATCACGTCGAATACGGCGGTATGAAATGGGGTATGTTCTTCGTTGCGGAATATGTCAACGTGGTTCTTATTTCAGCATTGATCGTCACTTTATTCTTTGGCGGTTGGTTAGCACCATTTAACCTAGAAATTCCATTTATTCCACCAGTATTCTGGTTCATTATCAAAACAGCATTCTTTGTGATGATGTTTGTCTTGGCTCGTGGTTCGTTAATGCGTCCACGTTACGATCAGGTGATGAACTTTGGTTGGAAAATTTGTTTGCCATTGGCGTTGGTCAACTTGTTGGTGACTGGTGCTGTGATTCTGATGAATCAGGCCTAGGACAGCAGGGAGTACAAAATGTATAAAATTCTAGCTGGATTCGGGTCAATCGTACGTTCATTGTGGATGGTATTCAGCCACGTGACACGTAAACGTGACACTATTCTTTATCCAGAAGTGCCAGCTGAACAAATTGTTCCGCCGCGTTTCCGTGGTCGTATTGTATTGACACGTGACCCAGATGGTGAAGAGCGCTGCGTGGCATGTAACCTGTGTGCGGTTGCCTGTCCGGTTGGCTGTATTTCTTTACAGAAAGCAGAAAAAGAAGATGGTCGCTGGTATCCGGAGTTTTTCCGTATCAACTTCTCGCGTTGTATTTTCTGCGGTATGTGTGAAGAAGCGTGTCCAACGACAGCGATTCAAATGACACCAGATTTCGAGTTAAGTGAATACGTTCGTCAAGACTTGGTCTACGAAAAAGAGAACCTGCTCATTTCAGGTCCTGGTAAATATCCTGACTATAACTTCTACCGTGTAACCGGTATGGCAGTGGCAGGTAAAGATAAAGGTCAGGCACAACGTGAAAGTGCACCAGTTGACGTACGGAGCTTATTACCATGATGTGGCCATTTTATTTGATGGCACTTGTGGCCATTGTTTCTACGGTTCGTGTGGTGACTAACGCGAATCCTGTGCATGCTTTATTAAGCCTGATCGTATCCCTCCTTGCTGTGGCAGGGATGTTCATGATCGTTGGTGCGCCATTCGCTGGCGCACTAGAAATTATTGTTTATGCCGGCGCGATCATGGTGTTGTTCGTGTTTGTGGTGATGATGCTGAATCTTGGTCAACATACGGTTGAACAGGAACGTAAATGGCTGACTTCATCTGCATGGGCATATCCAGCATTGATGAGTTTCCTGATGGGCTTGGTGCTTGTCTGGATGCTTGGTTCGGATTACACAACCGCAGGTCCGGTGATGGGCACTAAAGTTGTGGGACCTAAAGCTGTAGGTACAGCGCTCTTTACTCACTACTTACTATTGGTAGAAGTTGCCGCAATGTTATTGCTTGCAGCCCTCGTTGCAGCATTCCACTTAGGTAAACGTGAACCAAGTGCAAAAGAGGAAAAAGAATAATGGGCAACATTCCTTTAGAACACGGTTTAATCGTTGCAACCATTCTTTTTGCACTGGGTTTTTACGGTGTAATGGTGCGACGCAACCTACTATTTATGTTGATGAGCCTTGAAATCATGATGAACGCAGCAGCGCTTGCGTTTGTTCTTGCAGGTAGTGCATGGTTACAGCCAGATGGACAAATCATGTTCATCCTGATCTTGACCCTTGCAGCTGCAGAGGCTTGTATTGGTCTTGCGATCGTCCTTCAGTTCTACCATCGCTTCCATCATTTGGATGTGGATGCTGCTAGTGAGATGCGCGGATGAGTTATTTATATTTAACAATTTTATTTCCGCTCATTGGTTTTGTCCTCTTGGCGGCGGGGCGCAATAAGCTTCCTGAAAATGTGGCAGCCATTATTGGTGTGGGTTCAGTCGGTTTATCTGCTTTATTTGCACTGATTGCTGGCATGGGCTTTGTAGACAATGGTTCAGTAGCTCAGGTTCAACATCTTTGGACCTGGTTCAATGTCGGTGGTTTTGCACCTGGCATGAGCTTGCACCTGGACGGCCTGTCATTACTCATGACCGGCATGATCACCGGTGTAGGTTTCCTGATTCACATCTTTGCCTCATGGTACATGCGCGGTGAAGAAGACTTCGCACGTTTCTTCTCTTACTTCAACCTGTTCGTTGCCAGCATGTTGCTGCTCGTTCTTGGCGATAACCTGGCGTTATTGTTCCTGGGTTGGGAAGGCGTAGGTCTTTGCTCTTACTTGCTGATTGGTTACTACTATCAAAACCCAGAAAATGGTTTTGCAGCAATCAAGGCATTTACCGTAACCCGTATTGGTGACGTATTCTTGCTGATTGCATTGTTCCTGATTTTCCAACAATTCGGTACTTTGCATATCGGTACAATCGTTGCGAATGCACCTCAAGTATTAGCGGGTGATCATTCACTTGCAATCTGGACATCGTTAATGTTGTTCCTGGGTGCTGCCGGTAAATCTGCGCAAATTCCATTACAAACATGGTTGGCAGACGCAATGGCAGGTCCTACACCTGTTTCTGCGTTGATCCATGCTGCAACAATGGTTACTGCTGGTGTTTACCTGTGCTGCCGTATGTTCTCCGTGTTTGAAATGACACCAGAAGTGATGATGTTTATCTCGATCACTGGTGCGGTAACATTGATTGTGGCTGGTTTTGCTGCCTTGGTTCAAACCGACATCAAACGTATCTTGGCTTACTCAACCATGAGTCAGCTCGGTTATATGTTTATGGCTGTAGGTGCTGAAGCATACCAAGCGGGTCTGTTCCACATGCTTTCACATGCATTCTTCAAGGCATTATTGTTCTTGTCTTCTGGTGCGGTGATTCTGGCTTACCATCACGAACAAAACATTTTCAAAATGGGTGGCTTGTTCAAACATAACAAATTCCTGTTTGCCTGCTTCGCAATTGGTGGTGGTGCATTGGCAGCCATTCCATTCTTGACCATCGGCTTCTTCTCGAAAGATGCCATCCTTGGTGCAGTTTGGGCACAAAGCCACATTGCAAATCTTCCTATATATAATTGCTTATACTGGACAGGTGTTGCGGGTGCATTCTTAACGTCAATCTATACATTCCGTTTAATCTGGGTTGTATTCTTTGGTAAAGAAAACACGCTTTATCACGAAATCAAAGGTGCAACTTATTGGGCTCCGTTGGGTATCTTGGCGGTACTTTCAACTGGCTTGGCTTACTTCTTGAAAGCACCAGTAGAAGCTGCATTAACCAAAGCCAATATTCCAGCTTTTGTTATTCCTGAAGCGCTTGAAGCTGGTGTACATGGTGCGGAATATACAGCTGTGGGTATTGCATTGGCTGGTCTTGTGGTAGGTATCGTATTATTTGTCTTTGCTTATAATGCAGTGAAAAGTTTTGCCCGTACTTCATTGGGTGCCGGTCTTGCCAATATCTGCCGTAATGCACTTGGTTTTGATGCGTTGTATAACATCGTATTTGTACAACCATATTTGCTTATCGCGAAAATTTTAGGTCGTGATCCGATTGACGGCCTGTGGTTAGTGCTTCCTGCCATTGTTAAAGGTGGTCATAGCTTCACCAGCTCACGTCAAACAGGTTCATTGCGTGAATACGCATCAAGTATGTCACTCGGTGTAGTGGTATTGCTGATGATCCTGATCGTGATTCAGGTAGTGGGGAAATAAGATGGAAATCACAAACAACTGGATTTTACCCGCGCTGATCCTCGTACCGTTCATTGCAGGTTTTGTATGCTGGATCGTCGACAAGCTCGACGACAAACTACCGCGTTACATTGCGTTATTCGGTATGCTCATTACTTTGGGCTTAACCGTTGCGCTTTGGAATTCCGGTACTTATCACTATGAACTCGGCGCAAAAGTTCCAACTTGGTCTGCCGAATTCATGCTGCCTTGGATTTCAACCCTTGGCATTAACATTCACCTTGCGGTGGATGGTCTTTCACTGCTTATGGTCGGCTTGACTGCATTACTGGGTGTACTTGCAGTGGGCTGTTCATGGGGTGAGATTCAAAAGAACGTGGGTTTCTTCCACTTAAACCTTTTATGGTCTTTGGGTGGGGTAATCGGTGTATTCCTGGCGATTGACCTGTTCCTGTTCTTCTTCTTCTGGGAGATGATGCTGGTACCAATCTACTTCCTGATTGCCTTATGGGGTCATAAGGGAGCAGACGGTAAGTCACGTGTTTATGCTGCGACCAAGTTCTTCATCTATACTCAGGTAGCAGGTTTGATCATGCTGATCGGTATTCTAGGCCTTGTGGTTTACGGATACATGATGACTGGCATGATCGGCTTCGATTACAACTACCTGTTAGGTGTGGCGAATACGCTTGATGCACAGTTGCCATCAGTGGCTTATGCCTTGATGATCTGTATGTTCATTGGTTTCGCTGTAAAACTTCCAGTGTTCCCATTGCATGGCTGGTTACCAGATGCCCATGCTCAAGCACCGACAGCCGGTTCTGTCGACTTGGCAGGTATCCTGATTAAGACTGCTGCATACGGTCTGCTGCGTTTTGTTATGCCATTCTTCCCGGCGGCTTCTGCACAGTTTGCAGATATCGCGATCATCTTCGGTTTAGTCGGTGTGTTCTACGGTGCCTGGTGTGCTTTCCAGCAAACCGATATGAAACGTTTGCTGGCGTATACTTCTATTTCGCACATGGGCTTTGTATTACTTGCACTTTACGCAGGTAATATCCTGACTTTCCAAGGCTTAATGATCATGATGCTGGCACATGGCCTGTCATCTGCTGCCTTGTTCATTATGTGTGGTCAAGTGTACGAGCGTGTTCATACGCGCGACTTACGTTTAATGGGTGGTATGCGCGGTCAATTCCCGTACCTAGCTTTCTTCCTGATGTTCTTTATTGCTGCGCTTGTCGGTATTCCAGGCTTAGGTAACTTTATTGGTGAATTCCTGATTTTGATGGGTTCATTCAATAAATTCCCAACCTTCACCATTGTGGCAGCGACCAGCTTGGTGTTGGCAGGTCTTTATGGCTTGATCCTGATTCACAAAGCATTGTTTGGTACGCCAAATGAAGAGCAAAAACAAAATTATACAAGCCCATTGAAAGACTTGAATGCGCGTGAGATTGTTATTTTGTTAGTGTGTGCTTTTGGTCTACTATGGCTCGGTATCTATCCACAAAGCTTCCTTGATATTTCAAATTCAAGCATGGCGTGGTTAGCAAACAGCTATATCCCAGTTCAAGAAGTTGTCGATGCGACTCAACAGGTCGTATCTCAACAAAATGTGGAGATCCAATAAGCCATGAACTTCACAATGTCATTTTCCGAGCTTATGCCATTAGCTCCTGTGATGATCGTGGCTTTAACTGCGATCGTAGTGATGCTTCTCATTGCAATTAAACGTAACCATAATTTAATTGCAACAGCCTCTGTAGTCGGCTTGAACCTTGCTGCAGCCTATGTCCTGATTGCAATGTTCGGTGGTGCTTTTGCACCAGCGAACGTGATGGGCATGTTTATGCTTGACCCGTTTACCTTGCTTTACCAACTGGTCATCCTGATTGCTGCACTGGCTTGCTGTACCTTGTCACATGCTTATATTGAAAGCTATCAAGATAACCGTGAAGAACTGTATATCCTGATGCTGTGCTCGGTAGTGGGCGCAATGCTGATGGTGGCAAGTTCTCATTATGCATCTTTCTTCATTAGCCTTGAGCTGATGTCGATTCCTGTATACGGTCTTTTGGCTTATACACACCAACGTTCACAATCGCTAGAAGCGGGTATTAAATACCTTGTTCTTTCAGCAACTGCTTCTGCAATGTTGTTGATGGGCATGGCATATATCTATGCTTATACCGGTTCATTGTCTTTCTATGACAATGTTCAGGCCTTGATGCAAGCCATCAAACAGCCAATGGTGATTTTAGGTCTAGGCTTAATCGTGTTTGCTGTGGCATTTAAATTGTCTCTTGCGCCATTCCATAAATGGACGCCAGACGTGTATGCAGGTGCTCCAGCGCCAATTGCAACATTCCTTGCGACTGTGGCTAAGGTAGCAACCATTGGTTTGTTTGTACGTTATTTACTTGCTTCGGGTGCAATCCTGGTAGATTCAATCGTAACCATCATCACGATTATTGCGGTGCTTTCTATTCTGGTGGGTAACTTCCTTGCAGTACGTCAAGTCAACCTGAAACGTATTCTGGGTTACTCTTCAATTGCCCACTTTGGTTATTTGCTGATTGGTTTAATCAGCATGACTTATGCAAGCCTGGGTAACGTATCTGTTTATGTGATCACTTATGTATTGACGACGATTGGTGCATTTGGTGTTGTCGCGTTGATGTCTAGTCCGTATAACAATGCAGATGAAGCACAAAGTCTGGCAGATTACCGTGGTTTGTTCTGGCGCCGTCCAGTATTGACTGCGACCTTGACTGTCATGATGTTGTCTCTTGCCGGTATTCCATTGACTGCAGGCTTCATTGGTAAGTTTCTGGTGGTGATGGCTGCGGTAACAACCCAGCACTGGTTCCTTGCTGCCATGATTGTAGTGGGTTCAGGTATTGGTCTGTACTATTACCTTCGTGTGATGGTGGTGATGTACATGACTCCGCCAGATACACCACGTATTGATGCCGACAAACATTGGGGTCAGAAAGTGGGTGGTATTATGGTGCTTGCTGCGGCATTGGCTGTATTGGTCATTGGTGTTTATCCTGATCCAATCATCAAATTGGCGCTTCAAGCGGAGATTTTATCTCCATTGCATTTCATGCTTTCTCAGCAGTAATCTAAAAAAACTATAAGTTTTTTCTAAAAAGCCTCCTTTCTTAGGGGGCTTTTTAGTTTATAAGAGATATAAAAAACATTTATAATAGCTGAAATTTTATCTTATTTTTTTAGGTACTCTCCCGTGGCTATTCATGAAATCCGTCATCCGCTTATCCGACATAAACTTGGTTTGCTGCGTCGTGCAGATATCAGTACAAAAAACTTCCGCGAACTAGCGCAAGAAGTGACCATGCTTCTGACTTATGAAGCCACCAAAGACTTGCCGATGTGTGAGCATGAAATTGACGGCTGGAATGGCAAAGTTACTGTAGACCGCATTGCGGGTAAAAAAATTACCGTTGTGCCTATTCTGCGTGCAGGTATTGGCATGTTAGATGGTTTCTTGAACCTGATTCCAAGTGCGAAAGTTTCTGTATTGGGTCTTGAGCGTGATGAAGAAACCTTGCAAGCACGTACTTATTATAAAAAATTGGTACCCGATGTACAAAACCGTTTGGCGATGATTATCGACCCGATGCTGGCAACCGGTTCTTCATTGGTCGCAGCCATTGATGTATTGAAGGCAAGTGGTTGTAAAGATATTCGTGTCATGGTTTTAGTGGCTGCGCCTGAAGGCATTAAAAAAGTAGAAGAAAAACACCCAGACGTGACAATTTTCACAGCAGCTATTGATGACGGTCTCAACGAAAATGGTTATATCGTTCCGGGTCTTGGCGATGCAGGCGATAAAATTTTCGGTTCAGTACAAAAAGACTGATCCTGGAAGACAAATTAAAAGAGGCTTCAGGCCTCTTTTTTTATATACTGTAAACATGGCATTTTTGAGCATAGGGCAGCAGCATGAAAGATGAATTACATCAGGGTAAAATCAAAAAGTATGACCCTGAAAAAGGCTTTGGTTTTATTGGTTCGGCTGAAGGGGATATTTTCTTTCATATTTCAGATTTCCCTGCGGCAGAAGGCGAACCGAAACGTAATGAACGGGTAAAATTTGCGGCTGTTAAGAATGGTGACAAGTTCAAGGCCGTTCGTATAGAACGTGTTGCAGATCATTCAGCAAAAGCGAAAAAGTCAAAAGTATCGACGCATAATAAGTCAATTACATCCGCCTTGTTGTCGAATTTTCGAGGTTGAGGCTTCTGCTTTTGATTGCAGTATGATGATGTTCAGGGTTGCTTTTGACAATCATTGGAAAAGAGGCTTTTGGGCCTCTTTTTTATTATAATAAGAAGAAATATAAATGAAAAAGAGTGTTTTATGTTTGTTCAGGGGAAAGTCAAAACTTATAACGCAGAGCGCGGTTTTGGATTTATTGCAGTAGAGGAAGGCGAAGTGAAAGATATTTTCTTTCACATTAAAGATGTGCCCAATAGCACTATCGAACCTAAAGTCGGGGAGAAGTTAAAATTTATCATTGTGGAAGATGACGGCAAGTTTAAAGCCGACCGTATTGTACGACTGGACCTACAGTCTGCCTCAGCGGAGAGTATAGCTGCTAAGCCAGCAGGTGCAAAAAAGAAAACTGCTTCACCACGTTATAATAAGGCTTCATATAAAGGCCGAATCTTGTCCGCTATTGCCTTGATCATTCTGGCACTGCTTGCTGTGATCGGTTATGGTCAATATCAGGATTATCGCACGGCAGAGCAGCTGAAAGCGCAACAGTTGATTATAGAGCAACAGCGCATTGTGTCAGAACAGCGAGAAGCACTGGGGGATTTACCAGAAGCAGTTTTGTCGGAGCAGGGGCAGCGTAATCTGGCAGGTGAAACTTACAATACCACTAAACCACGCTCAGAAAAAATCAGTGCCAGTATTGATCAGCAAAATGGGGTGAGATTAGCAACAGCACAATTTAAATGTGATGAACGGCAACATTGCAGTCAAATGAATTCAAGAGCAGAAGCTGTGTGGTATGTACAAAACTGTCCACATCATAAGATGGATGGTGATGGTGACGGTATACCGTGTGAAAATGATTCACGCTGGTAATAAAAAAAGCGCCTAAATGGCGCTTTTTTAAAATCGTTTTTTATTCTTCACAGAATTTCATAAAGGCTTTAAGGCCAGGTCCCTGATATTTCTGACGATGCACCAACATGAATAAAGGACGAGTCAGTTGCCAGAAAGGGGTTTCTAAAATGACCAGCTGACCTTTTTCACGTAAAGGTTCAATGGCGAGTTTAGAAATACAGGACATCCCAATACCTCCCGCCACAATTTTTAAAATCGCTTCATTATGGCCTAAAGTGAGGCGGATATTGGCATCTGGCAGGTCTTTTAAAATGGCATTGTCAAACACCTCACGGGTCCCTGAACCTTCTTCACGTAAAATCCATTCGACATGGTCAAAATCTTTAGCGGTAATTGCGCGGTCCAGTTTTGCCAATGGATGCTCTGGTGAACAGCATACCGCCAGTTCATCATCGCGCCAGTGTATACACTGCAGCTGTGGCAAATGACAGGACCCTTCAATCAAGGCTAAATCCAGCTGGAACTGGTTGACTGCTTCAATCATCTGACGGGTGTTGCCTACTTGCAACTGCAAATGTGCTTGCGGCTGAATTTGCAAAAAGTCTGCCATCAGGTCGGGCATCAGGTAATCGCTAATGGTTAAGGTTGCCCCTAGGCGCAGGTCAATACTTTGTAATTCACCTTTGGCCGCCTGTTCAAAAGCTTCGCAGCGACCTAAAATTTCTAGTGCTTGAGGAAGTAGAAAACGACCTAAATCATTGAGTTGCAGACGCTTGCCAAGACGGTCGAATAGAGGTGCACCCAAGCCATCTTCCAAATCTGCTAAAGCCATACTTGCAGCACTTTGCGTGAGTTTGACAGCATCGCTGGCTTTGGTTACTGTGCCTTCTTGTGCAACTGCTACAAAAACAGCCAACTGGCGTAAGGTCATGCGCATGAATAGAGCCTTAACATTTAAAAAATATTAATAAATTATGTGGTCATGCTACCATGAGCATAGTCTTTCATGCCACGTTGAAATCATGTCAATTGAAAAATTTAGCTTAGAAAAAGTTTTATCTGTACATCGCTGGACCAATACCTTATTCAGTTTTACTATGACACGACCTGCACATTTTAAATTTACTGCAGGGCAGTTTGCACGTATTGGCCTAAAAGTGGGCGATGAACTGGTGGTTCGGGCTTATTCCGTGGTGTCATCCCCCTTTGATGAAACCCTGGAGTTCTTTTCAATTGTGGTGCCAAATGGTGCATTTACATCTAACCTGCAACATTTACAGGTCGGTGATGAGCTGTACCTGGAAAAAATTCCTTATGGTTTTTTAACCTTGGCGCGTTATCAGCTCCCCTTACCACATGACTTGTGGCTACTGGCGACTGGCACAGGTTTGGCACCATTTATTTCCATGCTACAAGACTTTGAAACTTGGTCGAAATATCAAAAGATCAATCTGGTTTATAGTGTGCGTACGGAAGCCGAACTGGCTTATGTCGAGCGTATTCAGGAAATAGCTGAAACCTTTGGCGAAGGTCATACGGGCTTTAAATTTGTCCCGATTATTACCCGGAATCTCGATGCAACGTTGCATGACCGTTTACCGGTATTGATTGAAAATGGTGAACTGGAAAAAGCGGTAGGGCTACAATTCAATGTAGACACCAGTCATGTGATGCTTTGTGGTAACCCACAAATGGTGGAAGATACCAAAGAAGCATTAAAAGCACGTGGCTTGAAAATGAACCGCCGTGGTGAAGGTAATATTGCGGTCGAGAATTATTGGTAATCGCATTTAGAGTTCCTCCCTTTTTAAAGGTGAGAAGCATTGCTTCGCAAGGGAGGGATTAAAAGGAATAATTTATCTCGTGAAAATTGAATCCCCCTAAATCCCCCTTCTTCTAAGGGGGACTTTCTCTAATCACAAAAAATCCCCCTTCTTCTAAGGGGGACTTTCTCTAATCACAAAAAATCCCCCATTCAGGAGGATTTTTTAGCTTTTAATCTTTTAATGCACAAACATATCAATAAATTCGCGGATTTCCTGAATTGCAGTTTCCACATCGCTGGTCAGCCAGGTAGGTTCAAATATACCGGCATAATGTTCAAGTCGTTCTTGGGGAACCACCAGACGGATCGGACATTCTTCTTCCAGTAAGCGCCAAGGAATAATGGGTACTTCATTGTCTATGAACGGGGCAATATTGCGAATGTCGATCACCATGGCATTGATGCATTCAGGAAACGGCATCACAGAAAATTCTTCGGTACGACGACGGAAATATTCCAGATCACCCCATTTAAGCACATAACTTGGTTTACTAAATTCAATAATTCCAATGAGATGTTCATCACGAGTGTAATGCAAACAACATTGATGAGTGACGTCAGTGTCCAAATCAAGCGTTACAGATTGCTGACGATACGCCATAAAGTTAAGCAGCATGAAAAACGGTGCATAATTATAGCTCATTTTAAGCCTTTCAGCACCTAAAGCATGTTTCATCTGAAAGCTTAGACAGGTTTAAAAATCGGTTAATTTTCTTATTTTAAAAACCGCAACTTAAACCCCTATCTTTTGCATGGTTAAATTTTGCTGGAGCTTAAATTAAAATACTGGGACTTAAAGTAAAATAATAGTGTCTTGCTCCAGATATAAAAATGGAATAAAAGTCCTCTTTACTGCAATAAAAGCAACAGCAGCAGTAATATTAAAAGAGCTATAGAAAAGAATGATAGCCTGACTGAAAATTGAATCGACACAACCTTCTTGCCTTAAAATATTTAAACAACTGTTTTCTGAATTGCTGTTTTTTAAGTGAAAATTACAAGTCTTCACCATGTCACTATGCTTTTATACATAACTCATCAGGAAATATGGTTAATATAAATACATGGAATGAGATAAAAAAAGGGGAAAAAACATGACACATGATTTTAATAAACCGCCTCATGTTACGAGTGAAGAAGAAAGATCTCAGAAAAAACGTTTGCCAGTGTATATCCTCCTTCTTGTGGGTGTATTCTTCATTGCCGTACTGGTTTACATGTTTGCCTATACTAAACCGCAATCATCTAATGCTCCTCCAGGACATCCTGACCCTAGTGCCCAACCTGCCACACCAAATAATACCGCCACTACCGGTACTGCAACGGCAACAGATGAAGCAGTCGCTACAGATGCCGATACTGTAACAGAACCAGGTGAAAAAAGTGCAATAGGTGAGGCTGCCGATAATGTTGGGACAGGCATTAGTAACAAAAATCAGTAGGGATTCAAATCATTCATTTAAAGCTCTAATTTGAAAGGATTAGGGCTTTTTTGCAATCTAATGTGCGCTTTTGTTGTATTTATGCTGGTTTGTATTGAAGAAAAAATAATCGAATTCTAATGTGTTCTTAACTTCATCATTTTAGGGTGAACTGAGCCAACATAACCCACTATTCATCTATAGAAATTCAATAAGTAATAACAAGAGGACATGACAATATGAATGAGTATTTTTCTGGAGGCCCTAGAGGGGGTGAATTTGATGCGATGTATTATTGGAATCAGTTTCATCCTATTCTCGCTGCCATCGCCATTTTAATCATAGGTTGGATTGTTGCCCTTATTATTGCGGCAGGAATTAAAAAAGTTTTACAAAAGCTTGGAACAAATCAAAGACTTTCGGGTGCGACAGGACATCGCGCCAATATTGAAAGCATTGTTTCGCGTATTGTCTTTTGGATCGTGATGATCATTGCCGTTATAGGTGCTTTTAATGTGCTGAATCTCACCAGCGTGAGTGGGCCATTTAGCAATATGATTCAGCAATTCCTGTTATTTATTCCTCAACTTTTGGCGGCTATTGCGGTCGGTTTTATTGGCTGGATTGTAGCAAATCTGGTCAAGATGGGACTGCAAAAACTGCTGGACCGAACTGAACTGGATGAAAAGCTAAGTGCTGACGTGGGTGTCAGTCCAATTAGCCAGAACATTAGCGAGATTGTTTATTGGCTGATTTTGTTATTGTTCTTGCCAATTGTACTGTCTATTTTAGGCTTAACCGGCTTGCTTGTTCCAGTACAGAACATGGTGAATGAAGTTGTTTCATTCTTGCCCAATATCTTTATTGCTGCTGTGATTGTATTTGTCGGCTATATTCTGGCAAAAATTGTACGCGGTATTGTTGAAGGTCTGGTGGGAAGTTTGAATCTCCAGCAACATGCCCAGAAAATCGGGATGTTTAAAAATTCTAATCTGTCACAGGTACTGGGCTCATTTGTCTTTGCGATTATTATCATTACCGCCCTAATTATTGCCTTCGAAGCTTTAGGCATTCAGGCAATTTCACAACCGGCCACAGCCATGTTGTATGAAATCATGAATGCCATTCCGCATATTATTGCAGCGGCTCTGATTCTTATTCTGGCTTATGTGGTATCGCGCTTTGTGGCTAAGCTGGTGGTAGACATTGTCTCTGGAACGGGCGTGGATGAAATTCCTGCCAAAATGGATGCCCAACGCTTTTTAGGCAAGACCAAAGTATCTTCAATTATTGGTTACCTGATTGTGTTCTTTACCATGTTGTTTGCGGTATCTGAAGCAGCGAACCGGCTTGGTTTTGAGCAGATCAGTGCACTGATTTCGATGTTTATCCAGTTCGGTGCCAATATCCTGCTCGGTGCAGTGATTCTGATGATTGGCTTCTGGCTTGCCAATCTGGTTGCCCAAGTGATTGGACGAGGTGAATATGTCAGTTCACGCTGGTTGGCAAATCTTGTTCGTATATTGATTATGGGACTGGTGATTGCTATGGGGTTGCGTGCAATGGGTATTGCCGATTCCATCGTCAATCTGGCCTTCGGTTTAACCTTGGGAGCCGTCGCTGTTGCCTTCGCATTGGCTTTTGGTTTAGGTGGGCGAGATCCGGCACAACGTGTCTTGACCGACTTGATTGATAAATGCAAAAAAGAGGCGAAGCGGCCTAATCCGCATCAGGAAAATTCAAGACCAGGTTCTGATATTTCAGTACATAAATCTTCTGAATTGGAAATCGATGGCGGAGTACCAGCAACCTCTACTTCTAACAAACCTGTAACTGTGAGTTCATTTCCAATCTCAGATCAAAAAGAAACGCTCACTCCTGATTTATCCAACCCAACTCCTGCCTCATTAACCACTGCACCACAAGAGGCACAAAAAACGGATTCAGATCAGAGTGTTCCAGATTCTGTCCGTGTTGATCCCAAGCATCCGCCAGTAAATAATCCTTTTGGATCCACGGGGGAAAAAGAGTCTGATGTCGATCTTAAGAGTGACAAAGATCCAAATAATCCTGGCTCCAGTGATGATAAAAAATAATCGCTAGAACCAGAAAAATCCACTACATGAGCACAAACAAAGCGCTGCTTTGTTTGTGCATAAGGGATGGGTATGTTTTTTGCAACTCTATTGTTATGAAGCGGTCAGTAAAATGACTGAATTTTCTATTACAAGCCTGAGATCCGTTAAAAAAATGCATTGTCAAAATTAGGGACGGATCGTCAACAGACCCTAATTCTGAACAGGAGAGAAAAATGAGTAAAAGAGAACTGAATAAGTTTCTTGCACCAATTGTAATCGCAGGTATAACAGTTGGGTTTCTTATGAGAGCATATAAATTTATATTTGCCAAACTTAAAGTTGAACATCAACAGAAAAGCCCAGAATATCTAGAAAATTTAGATAAAAAATAATCAATAAATGCTCGATTGTTGGCATGTATTATGCTAAATATAATTGTAATATTTCAAGAATATAAAGACTTAGTTTTAATATTCTTGAAATATTCATCATTCTATACTAGGACGTATAAATAATTATTGAGGGGAAATTATGATGTTAGTTAAGAAACTTTTAGGTTTAGTCGGGCAAGCATTTCAACAAGACTGCCAACATACACAAGCAGTTGCAAAGATGGATCAAGCAATTGTGCGTATGCAGCAGAAGCAGTATATTGAAATTTTACGTACGGACTATTTAGAATAATTTAGTTGCAATGGATTAAACATATTGCGATGCGGCATGTGCAGAGGCCCATGCCCATTGAAAATTAAACCCGCCTAAATGACCAGACACATCCAGAACTTCACCGACAAAGTACAAGCCTTTCTGTTTCTTACTTTCCATGGTCTTGGACGATACTTCCGTGGTATCTACACCACCCAAAGTCACTTCCGCAGTCCGGTAGCCCTCAGTTCCTGATGGTTTCACTTCAAAATGATGCAAATGCTTGGCAATCTGTTCCAGTTTATCGTCGCTCAAATTACCGATCGCTGTATCGGCAAGTTCTGCCCATATGAGATTTTGCAGTTCCAGCACCACATTTTTTGGCAAATGCTCATTCAACAGGGTACGTAGCAGCACTTTAGGCTGGCTGGATTTTTTAGCTTTAAAAAATTCTACCAAGTCGAGGTAAGGCAGAAAATTGATATTAAAGCTTTGACCGACATTCCAGTAGTTAGAAAGCTGTAAGGAGCTTGGACCACTTAAACCACGATGGGTAAACAGCAAGGCTTCAGTAAAACTGTTTAAATCATTGGATAGGGTGGCATCGACGGCATTACCGCTTAAACGGGTGGTCACTTCTTTAAACTGGTCGGAAAAAGTAAAGGGCACCAAGCCTGCACGGGTCGGGTGTACATGATGGCCAAACTGTTTGGCAATGTCATAACCAATCCCTGAGCCCCCCAGCGTTGGAATCGACAAACCACCTGTTGCCACGACTACAGATTCAGCCTGAAAATAACCTGAAGTAGTTGCAACCTGAAAACCTTGCTCATCTACAGCCGTTACCGCTTTGACTTCACAACTGGTTTTAATGTCGACCAGACCGGTTTTGTCACATTCAGCCAGCAGCATAGCCAAAATTTCTTTGGCACCGTTTAAGGTAAATAACTGACCGTGTTTGCGCTCTTCATATTCAATCCCGTGTTCACACACCAGACCAATAAAGTCCCAGTTGGTATAGCGGCTTAAGGCCGAGATTACGAAGTGCGGATTATGTGAAATATAGTTTTCAGGTTCGACGTACAGGTTGGTAAAATTACATTTACCGCCACCGGACATCAGAATTTTTTTACCCACCTTGTTGGCTTTTTCCAGTACCACAACTTTACGACCACGCTGGGCTGCCATAAATGCCAACATCAGACCGGATGCACCTGCACCTAAAACAATGACATCATACTGATTTGTAGACATGAGCAACCCGCGGGAGATAAAAACAGGGCATTATAGACAATTTTGCGCTCAATTTCAGGATAGATCTGCATCTGGATGCCGACCTTGCAGACCACCCGTATGAATTACCAGAATACGGCTGCCTGCCGGAAAATGGTTTTGGGCAATTAAATCCATCAGACCGTACGTCATCTTCGCAGTATAAACCTGCTCTAAAGGAATGTGGTGCTCGGCTTCAAAGCACTGCATAAACTGTAATAGCTCAGAACTGGTCTTGGCATAACCGCCACAGCAATAGGCATCGGTGATTTTCCAGTTTTTCTTTGTTGTCCATTGCTCGACATCCGACTTTAAAAAATCGCCTTTTAAGGCCGAAAAACCCAGCACAGTTTGATGAGCAGCGCTGGCTTCAATTAATCCTGTAATTGTTCCGCCTGTTCCAACGGCACAGCAGATCACATCATAATTGTGTCGGTCTTCAGCAGTTAAAATTTCCTTGCAGCCCTGAATGGCAAGAGAATTGGTTCCACCTTCGGGAATGATGTAATGCTCTGGATAGCTTTGTTGTAATTGTTCGAGAAATTCAGAACTGGTTTTTTCACGATATTGCTGTCGGGAGATAAAATGCAGTTGCATACCAGATTGTTGCGCTGTGGCAAGGGTAGGATTGAGCGCTTTATCTTTGAGTTCTTCACCTCGAATAATGCCTACACTTGCAAAGCCAAATAGATGCGCTGCATAAGCGGTGGCGGCAATATGATTGGAATAAGCGCCACCAAAAGTCAGGACTTTTTTAAACCCTTGCTGCCGAGCTTGCTGAAAATTGTATTTCAGTTTAAAAAACTTGTTGCCGGAAATCTGGGGATGAATCTGATCCAAACGTTTCACGGTAACAGTAACTGGAGCATCAAGGCTAAGTTTTTGGTAAGTCACTGACTGTGCAATACGATCAAACATTTCATCATGATCCATGAATATTCAATCGTATTGTACGCAAAATATGATGATCTATGGCGTGCTGTTTTATCAGGGAAATCTGAGTCAGACTTTAATAGAGGAAATCAGGTAAAAACAATTCTCAAAATACCTTTGCCGTTTAGCCAATATTTTTATGGGATTATTTGTAAATATATCTTAAATAATTGAATTAAAATAATAAAAAAAAGATCTAAAAATACACAATGATGCTAAGCTAGAAAATATAACAATGATGAAAAAGAGGATATGTGATGAAGAAGCTATCCGTAGGTTTATGCGCTTGCTTGTTATTATTGCTGACAGCTTGCGATGCAAAAGATGATTATAACAAGCCAAAAACCGAAGTCCGTAGCATGATTATTGGCGGTGTACCTGTGCATGATCAGGATTATCGGCTTTCTCAACTTAATGTACGTGAAATCAAGCCTATGACTCAAGAGTAAACTGCGCTGAGGTTTACCCCAAATTTTAAGCCAGCTTCAGCTACCAGTTACAGGCCTGAATCTGGAGATTCTTATACAGGAATAGCCTGCTGATTTTATCTGTCTGTTGTTGCAGTCTTACCTTGAAATGGGTGTAATTTAGCTAATTTCACTCGGACTTTCACGATAATTTCACAATGTGAGCTCTCTATTACTTGCTGTAAATGTCGCTTGCTATATAGCAGTGTTGCTTAACTGATTTTATCTATAGATAAATAAATGAAGGATTAAATTTGTTGAGCTAGTGATTCAGTAGGGGATGAAGTGGATTATTAGTGAATTATTCGGTGAAATTCTGAAAAAGAGGTGAAATTCAGGGAGATATTCAGCCTTTTAAATTGTAAAATTGCCGCGGAATTAATTTCAGTAGGTGGACGTGTGGAATCATTTTGGATTTTGGGCTCAATTGCATTTGCTTTAATGTTAGGTGCAATGAGTCCTGGACCGACTTCGATTTATGTCGCTAAAAATTCAATTGCGATTTCACGTCGGCATGGTGTGTTTACCGCTTTAGGTACAGGCACAGGCGCTGCCATTTTTGGCTTGTTGGCCGTACTCGGATTACAGGCCTTTTTATTGGCGGTACCATCTGCCTATCTGGCTTTAAAAATCTGCGGTGGCGTATATCTACTCTGTCTGGCTTTTAAAATTATTAAACATGCCAAAGAGCCGATTGCATCTGAGCATAGTTCGCAAGCCCAAATGTCCTTACGCCGTGCATTTACTACAGGCCTGATTACCCAGCTTTCCAATCCGAAAATTGCAATTGTGCTGGCCAGTATTTTTACTGCACTTTTACCCAAAGAAATTCCGACTTATTATTATTTTGTTTTACCCATTCTGTGCTTTTTTATTGATGCAGGGTGGTGCTCACTGGTTGCAGTGGCCTTGTCGGCGGAAAAGCCGCGCCGTGTCTATTTGAAATTTAAAGCAGGTTTTGACCGGGCTGCAGGCGGCATCATGACGCTGTTGGGATTGAAGTTAATCTTTGGCATGAAATAAATCACAGTATGGGAAAATCAATTTTGAATGGTTTACTCATTTGTTATTTTATAAAAAGATTGATTTATGCAAGAAGTGTATAAATCTATTCCCAGACTGAATGTTAGGATTAAAATAGAATGTAGAAAATAAAAGACCGACGATTCGAGTGATGATGAAATCGTCGGTCAAAAAATCTGTTGCAAGTTTTAGCTTGGGCTGCTGTTCCTCACTAAAACTTGAAACCAAGTTTATTGCTTTAGAAAAGTTCACCGAAAATATTGTGGATGCCGATACAAATTAACGGTTCATGAACTTCATACCTTATATAACGCAGAGCTTTACAGATTGGTTGACAATAAAATGAAAAAAAACTCATTTTTTTTTATACTGATCATCTAAAAGTTGCTTATGCAGGCTCATTGTGTCATTAACCCGATATTTTTTATGGTTTTTTCTCTTCTGTTTTATTTTTACCTGTATCTGTGGTGTATTGGCTGCTTTACTGCCAACCGGCATGGGCGGAATTCTGACCATCGTGCCTTATTTAACAGCCATGATTTTAGTGCTGTATAAGTTTTTAAAACAACAACGACGAGCACCAACTGCTCAAGAACAAAAAAAAATTACTTTGGGATTTAGCCTGATTTTCTGGGGCTATAACCTGGCCTTTTTATTGCTTGGTATTGTCCTTTTTGCCAAGAATGATCCCGAAGTTTGGCAGAATTTTCTTTTATATCTCAAAAATCCGCAATTTATGACTATGGTACTGATCATGGTCTTGCTCGTTGCCATTCCACTTTATCTTTTGACCTATTGGTTTTATGGTAAACAGGCGCAGCGCATGGCGCAAAAAATGTTTGGCTAAACGACCCTGATGTAGGCTTGAGTTTTATATCATCTTGATCTATAGATAAGAAAAACATGAGTACGTCTAAAATGCAAAAAGCATGTGTCTTGATTACCGGCGGCAGTGGTTTTATCGGCTCGCATCTGTTGCCTTATTTGCTGGCTCGTGATTATGCCGTGGTGGGGCTGACCCGCCAGAAAAATAAACGCTCAAATCATCCGGATCTGACCTGGATTCAGCATTTAGATGAACTGAAAACCGACCGCATTGATTATGTCATCAACCTGGCTGGTGAAAGTATTGGACAGGGACGCTGGACAGAGAAAAGAAAACAACAATTGATGAAGAGCCGGGTAGAAACCACGCAGCAGCTCTATCGATACCTGGAAAAAAGACAGATTTTTCCAAAGCGGATTATTTCCGGTTCTGCAGTCGGATACTATGGTATAGACCTGACTGAGCAATGGTTAGAAACATATACAGAACAGTCTGCACCACAGTCTATTTTTATGTCGGAATTGTGCCAGTTATGGGAGCAGGCAGCCCTCAGTTTTACGCAGCAAAAAACCAAGATTATTCGTCTTGGCATTGTGTTTGGGAAAAATGGCGGAATTTTGCCGCGTATGTTATTCCCCATTAAACTGAATCTGGTGGGGCGGATTGGACACGGGCAGCAACCCGTAGTTTGGGTCCATGTGCAAGATGTGCTGCGTGCCATCGAATTTTTAATGCTCAATGAAACTGAAGCACAAATATTTAATCTCGTGTCACCTGAAAAAGTCTCGCAAGCGCAGTTTGTTAAAACAGCGGCACAAGTTTTAAAACGTAAACCTGTGTTCTTTTTACCGGCTTTCGTTTTGCTATGGATGCTGGGTGAGCAGTCACAACTGGTATTAAATGGTCAATATGTCACGTCCATAGCCCTGCAAGAGGCCGGTTTTGAGTTTAAATATCCGACCTTGAACAGCGCTTTAGAAGAGATATTAGTGAACCATTAACTCTGCTTCAGATTTGAGACGCGCAGGGCTATAAGCTGCCGGGTTTACGAGAGGAGTTTGGCCCAGCATCAGCTGTCTGAGCAATTGTGCAGAGGCGGGCCCCATACATAAGCCGTTACGGAAATGTCCAAAGTTGGCCCACAAATTCTCCATCTCGGGTATTTTTCCGATGTAAGGAATACCCGTTGGGGAGCCGGGTCTTAAACCGGCCCACTGTTTTTCGATAGGGAACACTGCCAGTTCGGGCACCATCTCGAAACAGGCTTCTAAAATTTTCTGCTTGGTTGCTACTGTTGGGGTGGTGTCAAAACCGCAATCCGCCATGCTGGAACCACAGACCACATGACCGTCCAGACGTGGAATTAAATACATCACATCATTCATGCACATGGTCGGCAACCAGTTTGCCGGGGTTTTAAACAGCACCATCTGTCCCTGAACCGGACGAACTGGAATCTCAAGATCCAGTTGTTCAGACCAGCGCTGCGACCAGGCACCGGTGGTGATAACAAACTGATCTGCATCATAAATTTTGCCATTTTTAGCAGCTACGGACTGTACTTGGCCATTGGCAATATTGAACTGCTCAATCAGGCAGTGCTCAATAAATTCGACTTGTGGATGCTGCTTTAAATAGGCCACCATGGATTGCAGTAAGCGCGGGTTTCTGACATTGGCAATCTGGGGAAAATAAATGGCGTGTTGAAATTTGGCATCAATAAAAGGATTTAGCTGTTCGATCTGTTCCTGTTGTAAATATTCACATTGCTGCATTGGTTCCTGAAACTGCTCGGCATAATTCAGACCGCTTTCAAAATCAGCTTCATCAAAAATCAGCATACCGCTTTCATGAATTTCAAAATCAATGCCTGAAACAGGCTTTAACTTTTTATTCCAGTCTAAATACAATGACTTGCCATATTGCGCCAGCTGATTTACGGCTTGCGGATAGCGCCACGGATACATCGGGGAGAGAATTCCGCCACCCGCCCAAGAGGCAGCTTTTCCTGCCTGCTGCTGATCGAAAATCATCACGGAACATCCCTGTTCCACCAGCTCTAGAGCAGACAGCAGACCGCTAATGCCTGCTCCAATAATGGCAATTTTCATCGCTTAGACCACAAATCCTTATTTCATGTCTTTCAGTTTAAGAGCCGCTTCTTCGGCAAAGTAGGTCCAGATGCCATCAGCACCAGCACGGCGGCAACTCATCAGTGATTCAATAATCACGCTGTCGGACAGCCAGCCATTTTGAATGGCACCCGCCAGCATGGCGTATTCACCGCTGACCTGATAAACGAAAGTCGGCACGCCAAAGGTATCTTTCACTTCACGGACGATATCCAGATAAGGCATACCCGGTTTGACAATCACCATGTCTGCACCTTCCTGAATATCCAGGGCAATTTCATGTAGGGCTTCGGCACGGTTGCCGATGTCCATCTGGTAATTGTACTTGTTGCCACCTTTCAGATTCGTCGATGAGCCGACTGCATCACGGAATGGACCGTAAAAACTGGAGGCATATTTTGCTGAATAAGCCATAATATTGGTATAGATATGACCGTTGGCTTCCAGCGCATTACGAATAGCACCAATCCGGCCATCCATCATGTCACTCGGCGCAACCACATCTGCACCAGCTTCAGCATGACTTAAGGCTTGTTTAATCAGACATTCTACCGTTTCATCATTTAGCACATAGCCTGTGTCATCAATGATGCCGTCCTGACCATGCGTAGTATACGGGTCTAAAGCGCCATCCGTGATCAGCACCATTTCTGGCAATTCTTTTTTTAGCAGGCGAACGGTATTTTGGACCAGACCATCTTCACGCCATGCAGCTTCGGCGGACAGACTTTTGTCTTCTTGTGGAGTAACAGGGAAGAGCGCTAATTTAGAAACGCCCAATTCCAGTAGACGTTCGGATTTTTTTAACAGTAGGTCGGCAGACAGACGCTGTACATTGGGCATACTTGGAATGTCTTGGGTTTGGTTCTGCCCCGGAAGGACGAATACTGGGTAAATGAGATGATCGGTCGTCAGCTGGGTTTCGCGTACCATGGCACGTAATTGGTCATTTTTACGGATGCGGCGCATGCGGGTAGCGGGAAATGCTGGACGATTGAACGTATAGGTCATAACAATCTCAATGATCAGTATTAAACTTTGGCTATTGTAGCCCTAGAATATGTTTTTGGGTGATGTTTAACAGATTTTTATTCAATCAGGAAATTCGAGCGAATGGTAAACGAAACAGAAAAAAGTTGGACCGGTCATATACATTTCGGCTCGAAAGTTGATATTGATGTATTGCTGAACCAGTTATGCAAGGCTTTTAATAAATCTCCTTTCTTTCAGCACAATGGCATGAACATGCGGGTAGTGGATGGGCAGATTGAAGCCCATATCGACATGCAGCCGTATATGATTGGCAATGTGGCATTTCAGATTTTGCATGGCGGTGTTGCAGCGACCATTTTAGACAGTATTGGTGGGATTGTGGCGATGGGGGAGCTGTACAAGAAAGCCACGTCTGATGATTTGCCCGAGACGATTAAGAAGGTGTCCCGTTTGGCAACAGTTGATATGCGGGTCGATTATCTTGCACCGGGTCGCGGCAATTCTTTTACTGCACGTGCCGAGACTTTGCGTTTAGGCCGTAAGGGTTGCACCATGCGCATGACCTTAGTCAATGATGAAGGCAAAGCGATTGCAACTGCTATCGCTTCTTATGCTTATTAAATTTGTTTGAAGCCAGCTAAGCAGAAGTCAGGTCAATATGTGGTATTGAATGAAAATCCGGTGTCGAATTTGTTTTGGAAACTGGTGAGTTACATTTTTATTCTCAAAATATGATTTTTTACTCTTAAAATGCATCAAAAATTTTTACAAGAATAACGCCCCATCAAGATGAGCTTGCTACGATCTAGATGCCTCTTGTTAAGGTGGCAGATTAGTGCTACTTGCTGATTGGGGCTGTTGGATTTAGGAAACATGCATGACAGATGTTCAAACTACGCCGCCAGATGCTCAACAGTCTGAACAGGTGACTGACCAGCAACTCAAAGCAAAACGAAAAAAGGCTTTGGGATTTGTGGCATTGATTTTAATCCTTGCTGTGATTTTATATGCCATCTGGACATTATTTTTCAATCATTCTGTCGATACCGATAATGCCTATGTGGGAGCTGAAACGGCCTCAATCACTTCCATGGTCACTGGACAAGTCGAACAGGTATTGGTCAGTGATACTCAAACGGTCAAAAAAGGTCAGTTGCTGGTTCGTGTTGATCAGCGCGATGCAGAAATTGCTCTTGCTGCAGCCAAAGCAGAACTGATCAAGGCACAGCGTCAATATAAACAGACGCAAGCTAATAGCAGCTCACTGAATTCACAAATTTTTGTCAGTGATGATGCCATTCATAGTGCTGAAGCCAAAGTGGCCGAGGCCAAAGCTGAAATGGATAAGGCACAAGATGACTTAAGCCGTCGTGAAAAACTCAGTGCCTCTGGCGCCATTTCTAAAGAAGAATTCAGTACGGCACAAAGCGCACTGAATACCGCCAAAGCGGTTTATGAATCTGCTCAAGCCGGTTTGGCACAAGCTAAATCCAGCCAAAAAGCGGCACAAAGCAATTTGGCGGCTAATGAAGCACTGATTCGCGGCGCCAATGAAAATAGCACGCCTGATGTTTTGGTGGCACAGGCCAAATTAAAGCAGGCTGTGTTAGATCTGGAGCGTACTGAAATCAAGGCTCCTTTTGATGGGGTGGTGACACGTCGTAATATTCAGGTTGGTCAGCGTGTGGCGCCGGGCACTGTCTTGATGATGGTGGTGCCAATCTCACAACTGTATGTTGATGCCAACTTTAAAGAAAGTCAGCTGGAAAAAGTCCGTCCCGGTCAAAAAGCGATCTTAACTTCTGACCTGTATGGAGATTCAGTCGAGTATCACGGCACAGTACAAGGCTTCTCTGGCGGAACCGGTTCCGCCTTTGCACTGATTCCGGCACAAAATGCGACGGGTAACTGGATTAAGGTGGTTCAGCGCTTGCCGGTTCGGATCAAGCTTGATCCTAAAGAACTGGCTGAACATCCTTTACGGGTGGGGCTGTCTATGGAAGCGAAGATCGATTTGTCTTCGAAGTAGTCATTTATGAATAACTACGCTCCTATACCGAACTTGACTGGCGGCCGCCTGCTTCTGGCGGCATTTGTACTGGCCTTTGCCAATTTTATGGTCGTGCTGGACATGACCATTGCCAATGTCTCGGTTCCGCATATTACCGGCAGTCTTGCGGTTTCTGCATCGCAAGGGACATGGGTGATTACCTCCTATGCCGTTGCCGAAGCCATTTGTGTGCCTTTAACCGGCTGGTTGGCGGGACGCTTTGGCACGGTCCGAATTTTTGTCATCAGCCTGTTCGGTTTTACCCTGTTTTCAGTGCTTTGTGGTTTATCCACCAGTCTGGAAATGCTGGTATTTTGCCGAATTGGACAAGGCCTGTTTGGCGGGCCGATTATGCCGCTCAGTCAAACCCTGCTGATGCGTATTTTTCCACCGGAGAAACAGTCGCAGGCGATGGGGATGTGGGCCATGACTACGGTTGTGGGACCCATTCTGGGGCCAATTCTGGGCGGGACTATTAGTGATAACTGGTCCTGGCACTGGATTTTCTTTATCAATATCCCGGTCGGGTTGGGCTGTGCATTTGCTGCGATGCGTTTGCTGAAATCTGCTGAAACAGCAACCAATACACTCAAAATTGATATGGGCGGATTAATGCTGCTGATTTTATGGATTGGGGCATTGCAGCTAATGCTGGATTTAGGCCATGAGTATGACTGGTTTAATCATCCCTTTATTGTCATTTTGGCCATGATTGCCTTGATCGGGCTCATCGTTTTTACCATTTGGGAACTCACCGAACGCCATCCGGTAGTGAATATCCAGATCTTTAAATATCGTGGATTTACCATTTCCGTTTTGGCTTTAGCCTTTGGTTTTGGGGCCTTTTTTGGCAGTATTGTCATGATTCCACAATGGTTACAGGTGAATCTTGGCTATACCGCCACTTGGGCAGGTTATTTGACTGCAACCATGGGTTTTGGCAGTTTGCTGATGTCGCCCATTGTGGCCAAACTGGCGACCAAATATGATCAGCGGGCTTTAGCCAGTTTTGGTTTATGTCTGCTGGGTGGAGTGACCCTGATGCGGGCCTTCTGGACTACTGAAGCCGACTTTATGGCCTTGGCATTGCCGCAAATCTTGCAAGGTTTTGCCGTACCGTTTTTCTTTATTCCACTCTCCAATATGGCTCTGGCTTCAGTATTGCCGCAAGAAATGGCTTCTGCCGCAGGGTTAATGAATTTCCTCAGAACCATGGCCGGGGCAATTGGAGCGTCGATTGCCGTTACCATTTGGGATGATCATGCAAAGGTGGCACGTAGTGAGATGGCCGGAAGCCTGCAAATGGATGAAGTGCAAAATACGCTGATCCAAAGAGGAATGAGTCCAGAAAGCAGTTTGGGCTATATTTCGAGTCTGGTCGATAAAGAAGCATCTACCTTATCTGCCAACCATGTATTTTTAATTCTGGCGATGGTGTTTGTTTTTGCCGCGCTGATTATCTGGCTATGTCCAAAACCCAAAAACGGTGTCACCGGTGGTGGACATGCACATTAATCAAAAACCGCTTTTCGAAGCGGTTTTTGATTATCTTGGATATGAAGATATTAAATATCTGATTTAGCCCGCTTTAATGCAGTTTGCCATTTGCTTAGATGAAATTGGCGCTGGTCTTCATTCATATTGGGTTCAAAAGCCCGCTCCAGTTGCCATGATGCAGAAATATCCGACATGCTGGAAAATACGCCAGCTTTTAATCCAGCCATGGCTGCTGCACCCCAAGCGGTAGATTCCAGCATTTTAGGACGCAATACCGGCACATTTAAGATATCTGCCTGAAACTGCATCAGCATGTCATTGCTACTCGCACCGCCATCGACGCGCAGTTCCTTTAAGGGATGGGTAATATCGGATTGCATGGCCATCAGGACATCGGAGACCTGAAGGGCTATCGATTCCAAAGCTGCACGGGCAATATGGGCTTTGTTGGTTCCACGGGACATGCCGCAGAGCAGGGCACGGGCATCACTGTCCCAATGCGGAGCACCCAGTCCGGTAAAAGCCGGCACCAAAACTACGCCGTCGGTATCTTTTACCTGACAAGCCAGCTGTTCGACTTCACGACTGTTTTGAATAATCCCTAAACCATCACGTAACCATTGCACAATGGCACCCGCCATAAATACACTACCTTCCAGTGCATAAGTGGTTTTTTCATGACATTGCCAGGCTAAGGTGCTCAAGAGCTTGTTGTGGCTAAATTGCACCTGATGCCCCGTATTGAACAGCATGAAGCAACCCGTGCCATAGGTATTTTTTGCACTACCCACTTCAAAGCAGGACTGGCCAAACAGGGCCGATTGCTGATCACCCAAAATTCCCATAATTGGGATATTTGCGCCCAATAAACCTGTAGCCGTGTCTGCCATATAGCTATCCGAAGCAATAATTTGCGGCAGAACTGAACGCGGGATATTAAACAGCTGTAGCAATTCTTCATCCCAGGCCTGAGTTTGCAGATTCATCAGCATAGTACGGGAGGCATTGCTGGCTTCAATGACATGTTCTGCACCTTGGGTTAAATTCCACATCAGCCAGCTATCGACTGTTCCAAAAGCCACGTGTCCCTGTTGTGCCAGATCACGCAGACCTTCGATATTTTCCAGCAACCAGACCAGTTTTCCGGCACTGAAATAAGGGTCAATTCTTAAACCGGTTTTCTGCTGGATGGTGTCTTGTAAATTTTGTTGCAGAAGCCTATTACACCATTCAGTTGCACGGCGGTCCTGCCAGACAATGGCAGGGGCAAGCGGCTTGCCATTGCGCTTATCCCAAACCACGGTGGTTTCACGCTGATTGGTCAGTCCAATGGCTTTGATATCTTTTGCCAAAATACGGGCCGAGGCGAGGGCCTGCTGCACAACTGCAATTTGTGTGGTCCAGATTTCCTGTGCATCCTGTTCTACCCAGCCTGAATGTGGGGTAGAGATATGTATTTCACGCTGAGCTGTTGCTTGAACTTTTCCCTGTTCATTGAAGATAATCGCACGGCTAGAGGTGGTTCCCTGATCGAGTGCAAGTAAATAGCTCATAATTTTTTCTTTTATAGGACTTGAAAAATAAAATATTAACGCAATTATTAAATTAATCGCATCTGTTTGTGTAAATGTTTAAAAAACGCACTGCGGGTTTGAACATTTATGTTATGATTGCGGTCTACTTTGGGGGTGTTTCTGGCTTCGACGCTGGTGATGAAACTCATAGATGCATGTCGAGAGCGCATTTTCTCTCGTAAATCAAATTTGCATTTTAATAGTCGCAAACGACGAATCATACGCTCTAGCTGCCTAAGGGCAGCTTGTCCGCCTCTCCGAATACTTGTGGTTAGAGAGTCCGACTGAAGCGCACGCACACAAGTCCGTATAAAGCCAAGCCTCGGGGCTTTGTACTAAACTTAGAGGATCGCGATTTGTACCCTGTTCGTCGGGTCACAAAGAGTTAAAACAATAGACGATATCTAAGCATGTAGTATTCTCGAGCGTAGTGCTGGCGGACGCGGGTTCAACTCCCGCCACCTCCACCAAATACCTAACAAGACATGGCAAAATATGCCAAGTCTTAAAACGAAAAGGCTTGATTCCAAAGGGATTGAGCCTTTTTTCTTGCCTGAACATAACTAAATATAACTAGCTACAGTGTACATGCACGGTGTACACTGCCTTGTACATTGCACATTTTATTGAACTCACGGGTGTACAAGCTCATGAAAAGAACCGATATCAAACGCAGGCCATTATCAGACACCGTTTTAGCTAACCTAGAACCTGAATCAAAAGAGTATCGGGAACTGGACGGCGAAGGCTTATATTTCCGTGTGAAGCCTGATGGCAAAAAGGCATGGTTATTTAGATATAAAAAGGCGGATGGCAAATGGTCGTGGTTGGGTATCGGCACTTATCCTGAATTATCGGGAGCAGGGGCAAGAAAGAAAGCGCGAGAGATAATCAAGGATATTTCGCATGGTGATAATCCAATCATTACCAAGCAGGAACGTAAACGGCAAGAACTGGAACAGAACAATGCCACCTTTGAGGTATTGGCGCGTGAATGGTTAGACACCAAAGTAGATACCTGGGTACAAGATACCATGACCCGAAATAAAGGTGCATTAGAAAAACACATATTCCCAATTTTTGGCAAACGCTTGTACACCACAATCAAACCGATTGAATGGATGAATCATTTAAAAGGGATTCAACAAGAGCAGGGCATATATGAACAAGTAAACCGAGTTCGTGCCATGTGCCGTGATATATACGATTTTGCAAAGGTGACTGGGCGGATGGATTACAACCCAGTAGAAGGCATCCAAAAATACCTACAGCAAGGCAAAAAAGAAAATATGGCTCATGTGACTGAGCAGGAGCTACCCACACTATTAAGAGCTATTAATAATTACCCATCACTGGATGTACGAATGGGCCTACAGCTTTTAACTATGTTGTTTTGCCGACCTACTGAATTAAGGGAAGCTAAATGGGAGGAGTTCGTTTTAGAACAAGGATTATGGAATATTCCCGAATATCGCATGAAGAAACGCCGTGAGCATGTCGTACCTTTATCCACTCAAGCGGTGGCGATATTGAAAGAGTTGCAGACCTACCAAACCAATTCAGAGTATTTATTCCCAAGCAGATCGGACAAGAACAAGCCAAAATCAGACACGGTTTTTATTATGGCCCTACGGCGCATGGGCTATGAAGGCAGACAGACACCACATGGATTTAGGCACATTGCCAGCACCTTGTTAAACAATCGTGGTTTTGATGAACGTCATATTGAGGCAGCTTTGGCTCATGTAAAGGATGGAGTGGCAGGAGTGTATAACAAGGCCCAGTACCTACAGGACAGGGCAAACATGATGCAATGGTATGCAAACCATTTAGAGGAAATTGCAGATCAAAGCATTATCCAATTTAAAAAGGCCAAGTGACAAACCTTGTCGCTCCATTTACCCAAATATACACAATTATAATTAAATATCGTTTATATTTAGTTTGCTAAGTCTAGCCTGACGGGGCGAAAGTCGGACACCCATCCGATTGACTTAGCACCATTTTGGGGATGCTGTGGGAGGCGGTTTTGATTGGTGCTAATGAAGATTTAGATAATATTCCAAAGCAATTTATTTCAGTTAATGAATTATTAGGGCTTTTTTCTAAACTTGAAAAAATCACCATAGAGCAGTCTGCACAATGGCTATTAAATAATATCCATATACTAAATAGATCAAAAAAATTGGTACTCAAAAATACCTACACATTGATTGAGTATGAATATAACGATAATGATTTTTACAATTGCCCAATTGAAGCGGTCTCGCTTATTGCTAATGGTGAAGATTGCGACCCTTTTAATGATTATGTAGGTTTTTCTAGATACATGATATTGATGAGCTTAAAGGAGTTAGGCTTAGATATTGATGATACTTTAATTGATAATAGTCATGCTTATATTGCCCAAAACTGCTATGAATACGATGATAATTTTTATAAAAAGCAGTGCGCTTATTTAAATAGTATGATCAATAAAAAGCCTGAACAAGAGCTACCGATCCAGCAAGAAAAGAGTATTAATCATCTCTATCTATTAAATCCAAATAATCAAAACTACGTGCCAGCATACGCCTTACTTTTAAGAATACACCATGATTTAAATACGGTTGGCAGATTTGAAGGTACAAAACAGCAAAGAATTGAAATGTGTATTGAGGAATATGGGCACTTGTATTCGTATCAAAATACGCCAACAAATGTTTTGCATTTATCTAATCTAATAAAAGTTAGAACAGCAGCCAAAGAAGAAGCAAGTACAGCTATGAACAAAATACTTTCTCAAGAGCAAAAATAGTATCTCCCTTTATCAAAATAATAATTGAATCTTATTAAAATAATATTTTCGTTAGCCGTAATGATAATTTGTGAAGAAAAGTAATATTTTTTACGGATAATTAATATTTTAGTCCTTTAAATTCATATATTTAAGTGGTTAATTTATATTTTTTAAATGCCCATATCTTGTTTTTATATACCTACACAATATTTAGCCATGTAGGTGCATAAATGACTATTAATCCAATCCGCGTCCAATTCAAAACCGCTTGTGAGCTATTAGACATAAGCCGTGAATCATTACGCCATATCGTGCGTACTGACGCTGATTTTCCGAAGGCAATTAAGATGGGAACTGCTAAACAGGCCCCAGTATATTTTGACTATTCCGAGCTTGTAGAGTGGCACAACAAGCAAAAACAAAGCCTTGCAGCAATGGAGGCTTAACCCATGACCAAAACACAAATTAAAGCCATTGCCTTGAATGCCTGCCGGCAATTAAACGCCGTGGCAAAGGATGTTTATAACCGTGATTTAGTGACGAGCATTAATCATGACCAGTTAAAAGACACCTCGGCCACGCTAAACGATCTATACGGCGTATTGGATACTCAGTACCAGCGCAGTATGAAAGCCGGTATTGATGAGCCTATGGAATACACAGAGCTTGTCAAAAAGCGCATTGATGCCCTTGCCGAATATATCCGTCCAGCGCGTCTTAAAACTGTTCATATCTCACCTAAGCATATTGTACAAATGCTCGATACTGAACAGCAGGCCATGCACCACCTTTCAACCCTCCTGGATGGAATCAATATAGGGGGTAAGGCATGAGTACAAACCATCAAACCCAAGTTTTAGCCCACCTTAAAACTGGCAAAACACTTTCACAGGCTGAGGCTATTTATCACTTTGATTGCTACCGGTTGAGCGCCGTCATTCAGCGTTTACGCATTGCCGGGCACAACATCGTAACCCACAACGAACCCAACCTTAACGGTAAAGGAACCCATGCACGTTACGAGTTAAATGAGGTGCAGGCATGAAACCATCTATTTTTAATTTCAATGAGCACGGCGTTCGTATTGTCCTTGATGGGAATAACGAGCCTTTATTTTGCCTTACTGACGTATGTAGCGTCCTATCAGTGAGCAGAACATCACGCTTATTACGTGAATTAGATTCAAAGGGTATGGCAGATTGCCACATCCTTACAAATGGCGGTACTCAAAAGCTCAAGTTTATTAATGAGCCGAATCTTTATCGCATTATTTTCCGATCTAATAAAAAAGAAGCATTGAGCTTCCAAAACTGGGTATTTGCAGAGGTACTGCCGACTATACGAAAAACTGGGAGCTATTCAGCACGGCAGACCGCTTATGAAGAATTGAACCGCCTTTGTATGCAGGAAAAAATATCAAAGGACAAAGGCACATTTCACAGTTTAGGTATGCACCGCCGTAAACATGAAAAGCATTTAAACGCCGTCCGTATTGAAACATGCAAAGCAAATTTACAGTTCACTTTTGAAGGGGTAGGCCATGAATAAACATGTAAACCCCGAGTTTTTTAAAGCCTTTGACCATTACAAAGCAATGCTGGCCCAGTATGGGGAACACCACCCCATCACAGAGCAGGCACTCATGCTGACAATGCACTACACGCCTGAGCATATCAAAGCGGAAATGCACCAAAAGGCTAAGGAATTAAACCTACTGCCACCAGTAAGCGGTTATACGGATGACGGTGAGCCTATGTACAGCCTGGAAGATATAGCCAAGCATTTCGGTATTAGCTTTGAAGATGCCGAACAGCATTTACTGCAGATGATGGATAACCGCGAAAAAGTCGGACTATCCAATGATGGCGTTTTGGTTGATTCAAATATCAATATCAACCTGGTGCAATGAGGGGAAAGCATGAAAAATAAATCATTCAACATTGCCAACATGCCCAAGTATGGTTATATTAATCAGGCTTTGAGCAAAATCTCAAAGTTAGCTTTGGTCGGCTATAAATATTCAGCGCATACAGTCCGCTTAGTGGGCTTTTTTTGTATGTGTAATCTCTCTATGCGTTCGCATATCTCTATGGCGAAGTTGGAGGGGGACACTCTCGAGTGTGCCAGTTACCTGAATTACTGGTCGACCAACCCCTTTCAGCTTTGCCACCATAATTACTTGGTCGTAATTGGCAAAGCTCCGTTAAATAATTCAGGAGCGCACTCTCATGCCTAAAAATATCCATCAAATTACACGCCAGCGCATCCAATCCGCAGACTTTGCACAAAAACAGGGATTAGTTCAGCGCATTTCCTCAATGCTTAAAAAAGTATTGGGAGTGTAATCATGTCGAATCAAATCAATTCTAAAAATGCACCTAAAACCTATGATGCTGGCGATATGCACGACTTAGCTGCATTGGCCGAGTGTGATATGGGCTGGATGAGTACGGCAATCACTCATGTTAAAAAAGAAATAAAAAGGATTCATGGTTTAGCCAAAAATGGTGAAGTTATTTCTCAATATCATTTTTCTGAATTAATCACGCATTTAGATATGTATGAATATCTGGCAGATGACCGCCGTCATCATCATGCTAAAGAGGCTGAGGCATACGAAGCTGAATGGGAGAAAATTAAAGGGGGTAGCCACAATGCTTGATTATGACCACCCCAAAGAACTAATAACACCCGAAGCTATTTTATCCGAATGTGTGCAGCTTGTATCGTTTAATGAGGCTTATTCATCACATCCATTAATACAGCGTTTTGGCAGCCCAAATCAGCCAATCTATGTTGATCAAAGCAATGTCGATATAAACGGCGTTACTTATGAACAGCCTTTGATTCTGCCTATCATGAATGGTCAACTTGAGCAGATCCAATGCGCAGTATTACAGGATGCCCAGCGTGTGCAAATCATGCTGGACGGATTGGCCAAAGGTTTTGCATGTTATGGCGACTTAAAGAAAGATCAGCCCATTATCATTACCTATGGCCTGGAAGCATTCTTTAAGATTGCCCAGGCCGGTTACGCCGTTGTATTGGTCGTACTCCCTACGCTATGTAATGTTAAGCATACAACACTCAAACCGTTTGATTTTGAGCAGATCCATTTTGTGATTAATCAGCTGTCAAATGCCGGATATAGCCAGCTTTATATGCCGGTACGCCCTGAGCATATCCAGCTGGAGGCATTCCAAAGCCTTGAGCAAAATACGGCAGTCAGATTATTAAACCAATATATAGAATATGGCGAAAGTTCATTTCTGACTGAGCTGTATAAGGATGATGATGTAGAAGAGGTTAAAGCTTTTATTCAGCTGGCGATTCAGCAATTGCCTGCAAATAAACTATTGCCCAAAGGTCATTTAGCCAAGCCTTTCAGAATGGATGACGGCGCATTTCTACATATCCTGGATACGGGCCTATATCTGATTAAAGAAAAAAGAGATGAGGACGGACAGCTTAAACAGACCCGGACTTTTATCTGCCATTCAGCCATTATCTTAGGCGAAGCGCGCAGCCTGAATAATGACAACTGGAAGCGTGTTATTCAGTTCCATGACAAGGACAATACTCTACACCGGTTATTAATCCCTTATGAGCATTTTATGGGTGAAGCCCAAGAGGCCTTAAAGATTATTGCCAATCATGGCTTGATGCCACCACGTCAAGCCTACAAGAAAAATGTCTTCATCAACTATATTCAAGATTACCCGATAGAACAGCGTTTCCGCTGCGTAGATCGTGCCGGATGGCATGGCTACTGTTTTGCCACACCCAATAAAACCTATGGCAACAGTGAAGATGAAGAACTGCTTTTTCACAGTGACAGCAAAAGCCCTTATACCGTATCCGGGACCTTTGACGAATGGCAGGATCTTAGCCGGCTGATTGAATCCCATGCTTTAGCTGTACTGGCATTCTCATGTGCATTTTCCGGGCAATTGGTTTTGCCTTTAGGTGCTGAAAGTGGTGGCTTTCACATCTATGGTTCATCGACCGATGGTAAAAGTACCATTACTAAAGCTGCCTGCAGTGTGTGGGGTAATCCAAAGCATATATCCAAGTCATGGCGGACCACAGATAACGCTTTAGAAAATGAAGCCGAGTTAAGAAATGACAGTTTTTTAAATCTGGATGAACTACGCCAGGCTGTGCCTAAAGCCGTGTCTGATATTGTTTATATGCTTACCGGTGGCCAAGGTAAGGCCCGAAGCACCAAGGCAGGTAAAAACCGAGATGCCAAGCAATTCAGCCTCATGTATACCTCTACCGGTGAAGTCACCCTAGAGGAACATTTACGCCGTGGCAATATCGAACTGGATGCAGGCCTATTGCTGCGCTTCGCACATATCCCCAGCGATGCAGGTAAAGGATACGGCGTATTTGACTGTATTAACTACGGTATAGCACCGCAGGACATTGGTAACCGCATTAATGAGCTGGCATCACAGCATTATGGTCATGCCGGCATTAAATGGCTTGAGTATCTGACCCAAGATAAAGATACGGTCATGCAGAAAGCCCAGGTTCTACTGGATAGCTTTATTGAACAGTACAGCCACGTTAAGAATGGTCAAGCCAGCCGTGTTTTACGCCGTTTCGCACTTGTAGCTGCAGCTGGAGAACTGGCCACACAAGCAGGCATTACAGGATGGCAGCAAGGGCGTGCATTTGAGGCTATAGCACAATGTTTTAATACTTGGCTGGGGAGCCTGGGCAACGGTGAGAACATGGAAGAAACCAAAACACTCGAGCATATCAAGGCCTTCTTTGAGGCCAATGGTACAAGCCGTTTTGAGGATCTAACTGTAATCAGACAGGCAGATGGTGAAGTCATCCGGCAACGTATTCATAACCGTGTTGGCTACTATGACCCTGAAGAAAAGACCTACCTGGTATCGCCGACCATGTTTAAGAAGGAAATGTGTATCGGGATGAATGAAGCCAGTGTTAAAAAGGCATTGATCAAGCATGGTTGGATTAAAGAATTTATTGAGGGAGATAAAAAACTCTATGTGAAGAAGTCCAGCAATAATCTACCCGATGGCACCCGGCCCCGAATGATGCATTTCAGCGCAGAAGCTATGCAGAGCCTAGATCATGAAATCTAGAAATCATATTTATAAGGTGGACGCAGTGGACAAGGTGGACATAGAGATATTTATTTTAGTTAAAATACTGTTATATATAGATATTAAGATGTCCACTTTATATAAATATATCTATTTTAATAGGTGGACATAAGGTGGACACGATTCAACGCAATCTATTCTGTCCACCTTATCTATTTTTAATGTCCACTTTTTTACTATGCAGATTTACATACAGGTGGACTAAATTAATTATTTAAAAACATGTATATAATTACTTCTGTCCACTTTGTCCACCATGTCCACCTAAAAAGACACACATACAAGTACAAACAGATTAAGAGATTGGCCAAATGCCAAACGTCAACAAAGTAATCCTCATGAGGTGTATTAGGTCGTGACCCTGAAGAAAAGACCTATAACCATAGAACTTAATTTTTAAAGGTAAACAGGGATGCCATCACCAGATTTTTGCCCAGTTCCTCTCTCAAAGTTTCTTTTTGCAATACATTCATTTGCATACCTAGCTGCTCCATCTGCTCCCCTAAATAGAGTTGCAGCATTAATTGAATAATCATTACAAAAATTAAAAATTTTTAGAGCCTCTATATGAGAAATAGTAATTTTCAACAATCCCTTCTCTTGTTTTTTTTCTTTCATAAGATCATTTAGTAATTTAACATTTGTGAAACGATTTTCTTTGAATTCTAATTCTTGATTGCGGTGAAATTGCTGTCGAATTAGCGTAAAACATCCTTGTTGAGATGATACGTTTACATTCGCTGCTCTTGGTACATCAATAATTTCTAAATTAGTTTGACTGTTCTGATTGAGTCTATATTTTATATCGGTATCAAAAACCCAAATAGACAAAGATTTTTCGTTCACTGATTCGTAATTTTCTTTATAGGAACATATAGCTCCACTAGCAGCGAAATACAAAGCAACCAACGGATTGTAAGACCAATCAAGTAGTTCTGTTCTATAACCATAGTGCTGGGAAAATGCTAATAATTCATAGATAGATTTACTTGGCCAAATAGATGAATCAAAAACACCCCTGTCATCAAATACCTTAACAGCCTCTCTCAATTCATAAGAATCATTAGGAATTAAAACGGCACTTAAATCACATCCTTGAATAAATGATTGAAGGTAAGTAGAGTGAGTGTGGTATAAATCTTCATATTTCTTCGAATACTTAAATGTATCTCTAAAAAGACTTGGAACTAGCAAATGTTCAGAGTCATATTGCCCTCTATATATTAAACGGGTGTTTTTAGCTCCAATATGTGGATCTAGTTTGTCTTTGTTTTCGGGTCTCAATAAATCAATAAATTCATCAAAATTAACAGTTAATTCAATAAAACCATCGTCTGAAGTACTCATCATATAAGCCATTTAAATTATTAATATTAATGAGTAAACATTATCATAATTTTAGCTTTGATTAGCTCCAACACATATATCTTGTCAATTGCTATATCAGTTAGCCACTTAATTGGGGCTTTTCTTCCTTGATAGACCTTTTGTATTTGTTGGACAAGGTACTCAAAAAAACACTTATAAAAATGCACTCAAACCGAAGCTATACAAGGCATACGGCGTTTTAACTAAACATTGACTTTGTCCTGCTACGTCCAACAAGATTATCCTTATTTTAGGTGGACGACATATATTAAAAATAATACTCAAAAACTCACTCAAAAGCAGATACGGCAAGGCTTTAGGCTGTTTTATGAAAACCCTATTTCGTCAACCTAGGTCAACCTAAATTGGCTAAAATTTACTTTGACAAGGTACGCCGTAAATATTCTATAAAATCGCCTATAAGCCTTATCAGCCATAGAACACAGCCCTTTTATATACTTTTCATAAAACTGCATTCCGTCTAAGTACGTCAAAGAAGAAGCCTTATTTCATCAACGTACATCAACGTAATACGTGCCATTTCCACCATTCCAACAAGGTACAACAAGGTAAATTTATTTTGCTTTACAGCCCATCTGCATAAATCGCTATGTAAGCCAAGCACAGAAAGGCATACAGCCATTTTATTAATTTCAATCCGTATAGCTACGTAAAGCAAGAAATGTGAAAAATGACCTATCTCATCAAGGTACATCAAGGTAAATGGCTTATTTCATCTAAGTACATCTAAGTAATTTTTGTTTTACATGGTACTTATAAGAAATACCGCCTATGCCAGTTACAGCAAGGCATACAGCGATTTAATGGCTTTGATTTCGTAAAACAACGTAAAACAAAACACCCTTAAATTATTCTCTACGGCGTTTATTTAGTTTCCTTGATAGGACACCAGTAGAAAGACTATTAAAATGACCTTAAAGCTATATGCAGCAAGGTTTACCGCTATTTTGAGGAAATCCTATTCCATCAAGTTTCATCAAGGAAAGCCCCTTGTTTTGTACAGCTACGTAAAGAATTTTCCCCCTTATTTTTTGTCTTACAGCACCACATTAAAAAGACCATCAAAACCATGCTCAAATATAGGCACAGAAAGGTTTACGCCGTTTGTGACGAAAACCGATCTTGTAAAGGTACGTAAGGGTAAAAGCACTTAAATAGATCAGATTAATTAGTGATACAGCGCATCTTAAATTTGATAGACAATACTGCTTCAATACATAAGTGGAAGCCAATAAACATAAGGGATACAGCCAATTTATAAATACGTTTTTGTCTAGCTACGTCTAGCAAATCCGTATCACTACGTATCAGTAAATGATGCTTAATCACGCTGTTATGATTTCAAGTTTTATCAGGTTCGAATGTCAGGTTTTGACAGGTTCAACGCGTTTGAGCATCACCTGGGCATCTTTGAATATTAGGTTTTATTAGGTTCAACATTAATGACGGCGCAAAATTGCGTTGGCCGAACTACGAAACTTTCGTACAGTCACCAGTACCTAAGCTTAAAAGTGAGCAACGCCTCTTAACTGCCTTAAAAGTGTAGTAAGCAGATCGGGAGCATTCATCCAACTGGGGAACTTGCTCTACCACTTGGGCGGTCAAGTTAATTCAGCATTTCAAATGTGGATGGGTACGCATTTTAAATATGCTGTTTGGGTGCGTACTGAATGCGTACCATGTACCAGTGCGTACCTGAACCACTAAATAGAGGAGCAGCTTTTAAATACTCTATTTCGCTTCAATCAAATGATGGGAGCGAAAAAACACAGCAAACCGATACACCAGTGCAGGCAATATTTAAAATAAAAGGCGTGGGCGTGCGAGGGGAGTTATTTTTATATTAATTTGACTCCCGATATAGCAACTAAACCCGAAGAAAATAGGCCAGCAACATATAATTTGTACACTGTCATGTACACTAGGTTTTTTATATAAAATTTAATAAATATAAAACAATTACTTAGGTAATTTGTTCAATTGTCGCCACCCCACCAAATTTCAATTCAGAGAAATCCAACTGAATGTAAAAAAGCCCTTAAAATCAATGTTTAAGGGCTTTTTTATTGCCTTGATTGTCCGATAGTGTTTGAAGCGATCTGACCTGATTTTTGCCATTTATGGGTAAAAAGAGGGAAAATTTTACCCACAGAATAGCTATTGCTAGTGGGGGAAATCTAATGGCTTTAACAGATATCGAATGTAAGAAGGCGCAACCGCGCGATAAACAATATCGTCTTTCAGACTCCAATGGCTTATCGCTACAAGTAAATCCAAATGGGAAAAAATACTGGAATTTACGTTTCACTGTAAATGGAGAGCGAAGATCTGAGTCGCTCGGTCAGTATCCCGACATGGGGCTTAAAAAAGCCCGCGAATTAGCCTTGGAAATTAAGTACAAATTTTCTCGTGCTGAAGAAATTGAAGAGCTGAAGCCGTTGTTTCGTGAAGTGGCTGAGGATTGGTTCAATAACCAGAAAGAAACTTGGTCACATAAACACATCTTAAATGTGCAGGCTTCTTTAGATGAACTGTACGTTTCATTGGGTGATAAACGCATCAATCAGATTAGTGCACCTGAGATTTTGCAAAGCATTAAAAAGATTGAGGTGCGTGGATCATTAGAGGTTGCTAAACGTACCTTGTCACGTTGTGGCATGGTGATAAAGTACGCGATTGCACATGGCTACCGCTATGATAATCCTGCAGGGGATCTGGTCTATGCCCTGAAATCAAAGAAAGTCACCAATCTTGCGTCTTTACCAGCATCAGAGATGCCACAATTTCTAGTGAAAGTACGTTCTTATCCAAGTGATGCCCAGACACAACATGCCATTATGTTGATCATGCTGACAGGTGTGCGTGTAAGTGAATTGCTGCAAGCAAGATGGGAGGAGTTTGATTTAGAAGGGCGTAAATGGGATATTCCGGAAGAGCGTATGAAGAACCGTTTACCACATCGAGTGCCTTTGACGGATATGATGGTCCAGGAGCTTCATGCATTGCGTTTGACCCATAATCAGGAATTGTTATTTCCCCATCGCTTGAATAACAAAGAGCCAATGCATAGTGAAACGATTTTACAGGTGATTAAACGCTCAGGATATGCAGGACGTATGACCACGCATGGTTTTCGTTCGCTTTTCAGCACTGTGTTGAATGAGTCAAACCTATTTAGCCCTGATGCGATTGAACGCCAGCTTGCACATGTGCCGCAAAATAGAATCCGTTCAGCATATAACCGTGCACAGTATTGGGATGAGCGTGTAAGGTTGATGGAGTGGTATGGTGAGCAGATCAAAAACTGGTTGAAGTAATAAATTTACTCAAGAAGCCTCTGTCTGATAGGAGGCTCTTATTGTTTATTTTTAATTAATAATATCCTAAAGCCTATAATAAAAATGAATAAGTTATACCTACGTCAAAATACTATCTACATATACGAATGACTTGAATCTCTGAATAGCCACCAAAATTCTAGACACACATAACCATCTTTTGATGGGCCTTTTCATAATCTAATGGAGAACGCTGACCATTGGAACCATGTCTGCGTTTTGAATTGTAGAACATCTCAATATATTCAAAAATATCCGATCTGGCTTCAGTTCTTGATGCATAGATTTTCTTCTTAATTCGTTCCCGCTTTAATAGCTGAAAGAAGCTTTCTGCAACAGCATTGTCATGGCAATTCCCTCTACGACTCATACTACTTTCAAGATTATGATGCTTGAGAAATGTCTGCCATTCATGGCTGGTGTATTGGCTGCCTTGGTCAGAATGGATTAGGACTTTGTTCTTTGGGTTTCTTCGCCATAAAGCCATCAATAATGCATCTAAAACCAGGTCTGTCGTGATTCTGGATTTCATCGACCAGCCAACAACAAGACGTGAAAACAGGTCAATCACAACTGCGAGATATAGCCACCCTTCATGAGTACGGATATAGGTAATATCTGTCACCCATATTTGGTTGGGATAAGTTGGATTAAATTGGCGGTCTAAAGTGTTTGCGGCAACGATAGCTGGATTACCAGCGTGAGCTCTAGGTTTACGATAGCCACGCTGTGATTTGAGACCATTCGCCTTCATGAGCCGATGTACTCGATTAATCCCGCAACTTTCACCAACATCTTTTAAATCACAGTGAATCTTGCGATAGCCGTAGATACCACCAGATTCCAGCCAGAACTGTTTAATCAATCCTGAAAGCTGTTGCCGTTTCCTCGCAGTTTTACTGGTGGGTTGCTTTAACCATGCGTAATAACCACTGTGATGAACATCCAGAGCTGAACATAAACGACGGACAGGCCATATGTGCTGATTGTCCTGAATAAAGGCGTACCTCATTTGGACTGGCTTGCGAAGTACACCGCGGCCTTTTTTAATATGTCTCTTTCTTCAGTGACCCTTTGCAGCTCTTTTTTTAACTTTGCCAATTCTGCACTTGGATCAGTAGATTCTGTTGTCTTGGGTTGCTGTGGATCATAACGTTTAATCCAGGCATATAAACTATGTGTGGTGGTTCCTAAACGTGCAGCAACTTCGGTCACACTATGACCTTTCTCAGTGACTTGTTTTACTGCTTCAATTTTGAATTCTTCAGGATATCGTTTACTGCTCATAAGCACCTCGTTAATTAGCCATTTTATCTAACTAAAAGGTGTCTACAAAATCGGTGGCTATTCAGTCTGCGATTAAAGATCGTGACAAAACAAGAGAAACACTTATTCAGTCGTTACCATAAACATTAATCTAAGACTTATTCCTCAAGAGTTTAGATCTAATCGCATAGATCTATGACTTGAGCATGGTGTCAATTTAACTCAGTTATCAAAATTTATCGGTGTGGTATTTTGTATGGTTAAAATATTTAGATAGTAGGTTTAATTGACGCCATTGGAGTTTTGAAAATTGTTTAAAGAAAAAGCAGAAGATATGGATCAATGCCTGTTTGAAGATATTCCTCTTAATAGAGATTGCTATTTAGTAAGCGATATTTACTTGCAAGGCTTCGAAGAGTCATTTCGTAAAATGATCAAAGGGGAAATAGGTGTAAATTTTGAGGTTGGTGGTGTAAGTCCAGTAGCTGTCAGAAAAGTAAATAGTAATTCACTAGATCTCTCTTGGTATCCCAATACTTATACACGGTTTCATGAGTTATCAGTAAGTTTGCCTCGAGATAAGTTAATAAAATGTGTGGATGGATGGCGATATGATTTGAAACCATACATATTTGTTGACCATGAATGGCATGAGCATCTTTATACAAGAGGATATTCGATATTTGCATTAATTGATGCAATTGGTGTGCGAAATGCTATAAGTAATAATGAACTCTCAAAAAGTAAGCTAATAGAGCTGAGGGATAAAATAGATAGTTTGGCAGAGATGGAAAAAGATATCTCTTTTATTTCTTTCGCAGATAGTTTAATTCTGAAAACAAATTGGGATGTCGGCTATTTTGATAAGGGGATAGAATATTCATATAAGCCAGAGAAAATGCTATATGTAATAAAAAAGCTTGAGAGTATTTATCAAGAGGTTCTAGGTCTGAGAATTTATGCAGTACTTACTCAAGGTAGTAACGAATATTTTGGAGAACCTTTGCTTCATATATCGAAAAATCGAAATCATATTTGTTTAAATAGTTTGGGTATTCCATTTGCTGAACTTATGGCTATTGAAAGTTCCGCAAAAAGTGCAATAAGGGCTGGTATACATCCTCCAATGCAGCTTTATGTGGATGAGCAATTTTATCACTCTATTCAATTTAAGTTTGAATTTCAGAAGAATGACAAGCCTAGAAACAGTTATTCGGCTATTATGAAATCAACTCATTCAAATTATTATTATGCATCTTGTGATGACTTACTGGAGAATATCCAGAGTAGATAGGCTAAATATGCAAATGGGTTTGTATGGTATTTTGTATGGTTAATTAATTAAATATACTTTATTAAAATCAATTATTTATTTTGTTAATTTAATTGATGACACCCCACCAAATACCTAACAAGACATGGCAAAATATGCCAAGTCTTAAAACGAAAAGGCTTGATTCTTAACGGATCAAGCCTTTTTTTATGCCTGTATATAACTGAGCTTAACCGAGTATATGAGTTTGTATCATATCGTGTATCATTGATAAGTAATTGAAACTACTGTGATACACAATAAAGTGTTCAGATATTAAAAGCGCCCTTTATCAGATACCGTATTAGAAAATCTAAAATATGAAGATAAGGACTATCAGGAACTTGATTTTGTTCGCCATGTTATCTAAGAAAAAAAGATCTATAAAATGGGAGATTATTTAAGGGATTTTAGGCAGATGATGCCCGACTATTGAGAACGTTGTTACTATTTATATCCGATAAAAAGAACAGCAGTTTTTGAATGATAAAAGATCTTTTATTGTTATTGGTAGGTGAAAGTTTAGATTAACGATTCACCTACCAGCCGGGTCTGATTCTGTCCCCAAGATTTATTTTATCAGCTTGAGCGTTAAATATTGTCGCTCAGGTTTATTCTATTTTGCGAAATTTTTTTTTGTGAATCTTTACCCCAATTGAATTTTTGTGCACAGATGCCTAATCCCACAATAAAGAGTGCAAGCAAGCTGGTATAAGTCACTTCTTTGAAATATGTTCCTTCAACCAGCATGGTAATCAGGGCACCAATAATAAAGAAGATTGCCAGATAAGTCAGCCAAGGGAATAACCACATTTTAAAGTCAATCACTTGTCCTTCCGCTTCTAATTTCTTACGCATACGTAATTGAGAAAAAGCAATGGTGAGATAGACATAGAGTGCCGCTGTACCTGTCGCTAACATAAAGATGTCGTAGACATTCATACTTTCAGTGGCCGTCAGGTAGGTTGCCAATAAAGCGAATGATGATGACACCAGAACACCCATCCAAGGACTACCATTACGGTTGATTAAACCAAAGCTTTTCGGTGCATCGCAACGTTTTGACAATGAAAACAGCATGCGTGAACAGGTATAGAGTGCAGAGTTAAAACAGCTACACACTGAAGTCAGAACCACAAAATTGACAATGTGTTTTGCTTCTGGAATACCGAGTGCAGTTAAGGTCACACTATAGGTTCCCCAAGTTGGGTCTTTGAGTAGTGGATTGTTATGTGGAATGAGGCAGACGGTAATAAGCATTGAACCAACATAGAACAACATGATACGCCATACCACTGAGTTCGATGCTTTACGGATTTCACGTGCAGGGTTTTGTGATTCTGCAGCAGCCACCGTCACAATTTCAGCGCCAATGTAGGCAAACATAACCCCGAGTAATGCCGTGATTACCGCAGAGAAACCATTGGGCATGAAACCTTCAGCGGTTAAATGGGTAATACCTGTCGCACCTGCTTGGCTCCATGGCCATAAGTGCATGACGGCCAAGCTACCAATGACTAAGAAAATAACAATTGCGATCACTTTGATCAGTGCAAACCAAAACTCAAATTCACCATAGTTTTTGACATTTTGTAAGTTAACGACAACCAATGACACAATCACTAGGAGCATGTAGCCCCAGATGGGGATAAACGGAAACCAGCTGTTGAGAATTTTACCTGCGACATACGCTTCCCAGCCCATCAGTAAGGCCCAAGAACACCAATACAGCCAGCCAATGGTAAAACCTGCCCAGCGGCCAATTGCACGATCAGCATAGGTTGAGAATGAACCGCTATCCGGGTTGAGAACGGCCATCTCACCCAGCATGCGCATGATTAATAGAATGAGCAATCCACCAAAAGCATAGGCCAAAATTGCAGCGGGACCTGCCGAGTAGATTACATTACCAGAGCCAATGAACAGTGAGCCACCAATTACCCCGGCAATCGAGATCATTGTAAGATGACGTGACTTAAGTCCACTCTTTAAGCCGTGTGATGAATCGGGCGTGGAGACATGTTGATGTTCTGCCATATAATTTCCCTTAATATCCATAGTGCAACAGCAATAGAGCTCTCTATCTTGTGTACACTATCTATCCTTTGAAACTGTAACCGAATTCGCAATCACTTCATTAATTTTAAGTTAAACTTAATAAAGCCGATGTTTCTATAAACACATGAAAAATCACACTTTGATTACAAAACTGTTACATGCTGTTTATGTATGCTGCTAATTTCTCTTTTTTGTTGTCAGGTGACGAGAGCCATTTTTTAGCTATTGAAGGGAGCCAATTGCTTTAAAAAGGCGAAAATTACAGAAAGAAATGTTTACAGAAAAATAAAGACTAAATAAAATGAAGTGGCCATAAAAGGTTTTACTCCTTGTTTAAAAACCGGCCAATAATATATTGATTTTAAAAATAAAATTTTAATTAGAATCTGAATTTTACTAGTTTAAAGTATGAATTCCATTGTCGCGCAAGCATTTCAACAGTACGCCGAAAGCCACCAATATTTCTTGTTCCCTCACGCAGGCGAAACCGAGCAGTAATCCTTTCTGCCGGGTAGAATAGTGCTTGGTATAGTATTGCGATAGGGCTCTGACCTTAATACCTTGATCAAGTGCATTCGATGCAATTAGGACATCATCACTGCTGCTTGGCAGTTTTAAAATCAGGTGTAGGCCTGCTGCCGTGTTGTATTCGTGCAGAAAATCTTCACCTAAATGACGGTGAATTAAATCAATCAGAAATGCATGGCGTTTACTGTAGAGTAAGCGCATGCGTCGGATATGCGCCTCATAATGGCCTTCACGGATAAATTCTGCCAGTGCCTTCTGATCAATTAAATGTCCACCGCGATAGAGTTCTGCGGCCACAATGCGCAGCGGGGAAAACAGTTTCTTCGGAACTACCAGATAGCCGATACGCAGTGCAGGATAAATGGTTTTGCTGAATGTGCCCATATAAATGACCGGGGAATCAGGTTCCAATCCTTGTAAAGACGGATAGGGCTGGCCTGAAAACCTGAATTCACTGTCATAATCATCTTCCACAATCCAGCTTTTATGCTGCCGGGCAATTGCAATCAGCTGTTTGCGTCGTTCCAGGCTTAGATGTGAACCTAGCGGATACTGGTGGGAGGGTGTAACAAAGATCAGCTTGGGGGGTACTTTCGGATCAAGATCAGGAATAATGCCTTCCTGATCGACCGGCAGTGAACGCAGATTGACCCCGTTAATGCGCAAAATGTTGCGGGCGCCCCAGTAGGCTGGATCTTCGATCCAGACTTCATCGCCAATGTCGCTCAAGGTACGGGAGACTAGATCAATCGCCTGATGCGTGCCTTCGGTAATAATGATTTGATCGGCATCGCATTGCACTGAACGTGCAATTTTCAGATATTCCGCAAGTTCTTGGCGCAGTTCCAGACAGCCGCCTGCATTGCTGTAAATCAAGCGGGTAATTTCCGGTTCACGGCTCAAACGGGTCTGAATTTTGCTAAAAATGTGATGCGGAAACTCTGTCACATCCGGAGCACCTGGAACAAAAGCACCCCATTGATAAGGCGAAGCTGCTGAATAGCCGATTAAGTAAGAACCACGCTGAGACAAGCTGTAACTTTGCTGAGATTTTTTTTCTTGAACAGGGGCATTGCTATTTTCCGCCTTGACTAAAAAGGATTCGGGCAGTTTATCTGTGACCCAGGTGCCTTGTCCTGTGCGGGCATCGACATACCCTTGTGCCTGTAATTGTTCATACGCGCTTAATACCGTATTGCGGGAAACCTTGATCTCTTTGGCCAGATCGCGGGATGCCGGCAGACGAGTCTTGGGTGCCAATACGCCGTCAATTATGGCATTGCGTAAGCAGCGAAATAATCGCAGCTGCAATGTTCCATCGATATCTTGCTGTAATCGCTGCAGCAAATAGTCTCCAAGCAAGCTACGCAATTGGCTCTCTCCTACAAATTCAAAGTGGCTCTCGTGAGAGCGATATCGGTATGTGCAAAATAATCTGGTCAGGCAGTAATTGTAAAGTATCCCGTTGTTGCGCAGTGCATGTAAATACGGGCCTGTAAACGGCAGGCAATATACACATATCTTGGTTAAAGCCAAAGCGAAAAATCCAAGCTGAATGTTTTAGCTCAGATCACGCTGGCTACAGAGCTGGATCAATAAATGCCGACAAGCAGAGATAAATTTATACTTTTTGCGGTCGCAAGGAAATGCGTCTGCATACAAAAAACAGGATCATGCAATGAACACAATGATGAAGGGGCTTACCTATACCGAGCACGGTACGACGGCCTGGAACAATTATCTGAAACAGCTGGATAAAGTGGCTCCTTATCTGGGTGAACTCAACGAAAGACTGGATATGTTGCGACGCCCGAAGCGAAGCCTGATTGTGGATATTCCGGTAATTATGGATGATGGCAGCGTTCAGCATTTTGAAGGTTATCGGGTTCAGCATAATTTGACCCGCGGTCCGGGCAAAGGCGGTGTGCGCTTCCATCCTGATGTCAATTTAGATGAGGTGATGGCACTGTCTGCATGGATGACGATTAAGTGTGCGGCACTGAATTTACCTTTTGGGGGTGCCAAAGGCGGTGTACGGGTTGATCCAAGCCAGTTATCCAAGCGTGAACTAGAACGATTGACACGCCGTTATACCGCAGAAATCAATTTGGTTATTGGGCCGCAAAAGGATATTCCGGCACCGGATGTAGGGACAAATCCACAAATTATGGCCTGGATGATGGACACATTTTCCATGAATGCCGGTTCTACCATTACCGGTGTGGTGACCGGGAAACCCGTGCATCTTGGCGGTTCTTTAGGCCGCAGTAAAGCCACAGGACGTGGCGTGTATATTAGCGGACGTGAAGTGGCTCAGCAAATTGACCTGGATTTAAAGGATGCCCGGGTGTGTGTGCAGGGGTTTGGTAATGTCGGCAGCGAAGCCGCCTTGCTGTTTCATGAAAATGGCAGCAAAGTGATTTGCGTACAGGATCACTCCGCAACCCTATATCAGGAACAAGGGATTGATATTCCCAAGTTAATGGAATATTCAAACACCTATCACAAGATTCAGGGGTTTGCTGCAAGCGACGAAATCGCGATGGCAAAATTCTGGCAAATTCCCGCAGAAGTGTTTATTCCTGCGGCGCTGGAAGGGGTGATTGATGTGCATGTTGCTCAAACCATTCAAGCCAAGATCATTTTGGAAGGGGCCAATGGTCCGACCCTCACTGAAGCGGATGAAATCCTGAGTCAGCGTCAAATCATGGTTGTACCGGACGTGATCTGCAATGCCGGTGGCGTGACCGTCAGCTATTTCGAATGGGTACAAGACCTTGCCAGCTATTTCTGGACAGAAGAAGAAATCAATCAGCGCATGGACGTGATCATGAAAAATGCCGTGCATGACGTTTGGCTTAAAGCCACGCAGGCCGGATGTTCTTTACGTACCGCAGCTTATATTTTGGCATGTGAACGGATTCTGATGGCTCGCCAAGAGCGCGGCATCTATCCAGGTTAAGGGTAGGGTCTCTTGCAGGATGCAATATTTGACCCGGCATAAGTTTGCATATTTAACGCCTTTGCTGATTCCATTTGGTCAGAAATTTTGCTTTTGCCAGCGACCTGGTTTTGAAGATTATTATTTCTTTTTTGGGGCTTCTATAATGTCGCAACGTTTTTTAGTGAAACCATTTTCGTTCTGTGCGCTTGTCGCCAGTGCCATTACGATGTCTGCCACTGTGCAGGCAGATTCGCTTTCTTGGGGAGATGCCGATACCGATTTAGGTAAACTGACCGTATCGGGGTGGCTACGAGCAAATTATCAGGATAAAGATTATTCGGACAGTGACCATAAATTAAAGTTTAATGCAGCAAAGCTCAGCCTGAAATACGATGCCAAGTCATTGTTCGGCGATGTGGAATACCGTTGCTATCAAAATGATACCCTGTGTGATTTTTCAACCTTGGTGAATGCCAACCTGGGCTATAAGCTGAATGATGACAGCCGCATCACCTTGGGTCTGCAAGATATGCCTTTTGGTATTGGCCGCTTCTGGAGCAGCAGCTGGTACGGCAGTTCAATGGACAATGCCGGACTGGAAGATGTGCATAATCTGGGTATTAACTGGCAGCAGCAGCTAGGTACAAATACCAAAGTCAATGTGGCTTATTTTGTGCGTGATGGTGGAAGTTTTGCCGGCACTGGTGACGATGCGGCACGTTATGCAGCCAATTATGTCAAGCCGGAAGATGCCAGCACCGATGACATCGAAGAAAAAAACATGTGGGTTGCACGTATCAATCAGCAGATTCCGCTGCAGGACAGCCCGGTTAAACTGAATGTTGGCGGCTCGTACTGGTATTCAGATTTGGAAAATAACCGCAATGGTCAAACCGGGCATCGCAATGCATGGAATGTGTTTGGTCGCTTAAACTACCAGAATGCAAACCTGACCCTGACTGCCGGACAGAATCGCGCAGATACCCAGGCTGTAGATAATCCAGATTATGCGACGGTAGGTTCTTTTGAATCGAAGTATCATGTGGCCAATAAAGCCAATTATTATGTGGCGAATCTAGATTATCAAATGACTGATTTTTACAAAGATTACGATCTGACGCCTTATGTCAGCTATACCGTCTTTGATAAAGACAAGTCCGGTTTTGCCACATCCACACGCAATATTTTGGGTGCTCAGCTGGATGTTAAGCAGTTTTCGCTGGCAGCCGAATATATCATCGGTAAAAATGATGTATTCATTGGCGGTGATGCCGGTTCTTTGGCGCAAGGAGATGCAGCAGGCCATAGCCGACTACTGAATTTACTGTTTATGTACAATTTCTAAATTTTTGCTTTCAGTTATTAAAATGGCACCTTGTGAAAAGGTGCCATTTTTTTATGGTGTAATTTCAAGTTTATGATTTATATTTAATTATTATGTTTTTTGATTTTTTAAATCCTTGGGATAGGGTGAATTGGCTCTGTCTATCTGATTCAAAGTGGCTCTCGTGTCAGGCTGATAAAAGCGCAAAATGAGGAAGATCAACCAGTCATTTGCATATCATCAATCACATGATATGGATGCCAAAATTTTACACTGTATGAATCAAGAATGAGGATACAAAATGGACAGTAAACACTCTGCACTGAATGCACGTAAACAGCAAGCGACGCCTCGTGGTGTTGGTGTCATGTGTCAATGGTACGCGGAGAAAGCAGAGAACTCGACAATTTGGGATGCTGAAGGCAATCAATATATCGATTTCGCAGGTGGTATTGCGGTACTGAATACCGGTCATCGTCACCCTAAAATTATTGCTGCTGTTACTGAACAATTAACAAAATTTACCCATACAGCCTATCAGGTTGTACCTTACGAAAGTTATGTCTCTCTTGCTGAGCGTATCAATGAGCGTGCACCGATTGACGGCCCTGCAAAAACCTCATTCTTTTCTACCGGTGCTGAAGCGGTAGAAAACGCAGTTAAAATTGCTCGTGCCTATACTGGCCGTCACGGCATTGTGACTTTTGGTAACGGTTTCCATGGCCGTTCATTTATGACCATGGCCATGACGGGTAAAACGGCCCCTTACAAACGTGACTTTGGGGTAATGCCAGCGGGTGTTTTCCATGCACGTTATCCGGTAGAGTCAAAAGGCATTACTGTGGACGATGCCATCCAAAGCATTGAAGACATTTTTGCTGAAGATGTGGCGGCACATGATGTGGCGGCAATCGTACTTGAGCCTGTGCAAGGTGAAGGCGGTTTTAATGTTGTACCGGCAGAATTTTTAAAGCGTTTACGTGCATTGTGTGATCAGCATGGTATTTTGATGATTGCAGATGAAGTACAAACAGGCTTTGCCCGTACCGGTAAACTGTTTGCCATGAATCACTACGAAACCAAAGCAGACCTGATCACGATGGCAAAAAGCCTGGGCGGTGGTTTCCCGATCTCTGGCGTGGTTGGTCGTACTGAAGTTATGGATGCCCCGAATCCTGGCGGCTTAGGCGGTACTTATGCGGGTAGTCCGATTGCCGTTGCTGCAGCACATGCAGTTATTGATGTGATTGAAGGTGAAGGTCTGTGTGATCGTGCCAATGTCTTGGGTGCGGAACTGGTTTCGGTATTAAATAACATTAAAACCAGCAGCAATGTAGTTACTGATATCCGCGCGCTGGGTTCAATGGTTGCAGTAGAACTGGAAACGGCTGAACAGGCCAAAGCGGTGCAAAACTATGCAATGGCAAATGGCCTGCTGATTTTAACCTGCGGTCGTTCTGGTAATGTGATTCGTTTCCTATATCCTTTAACCATTCCAACAGCGCAATTCCGTGAAGGTCTGGCTATTTTAGAACAGGGATTTGCAACTTTAACTGCATAAGAATGAATGAGGGATTGAAATGCTTCCAGATCATTTGAAATATTTATTACAGCATCCGGATGTTTGCTTGGATCAGCCCTTAAGTGGCGATTACATCGAAGTAAAAGATGCGGCAACACATGACACGCTGGCATGGGTGAAATCCCATGACCGTGCATCGGTAGAACAAGCAATTGCTCGTTCACAGACGGCACAGAAGGCATGGAAAGCACAAACAGCATTACAACGTGCTGATGTGCTGTGGGCCTGGTTTGATTTGATGCAGGAAAATAAAGAGTCATTGGCTCAGATTTTGACTGCTGAACAAGGTAAACCTTTAGCTGAAGCGCGCGGTGAGATTGCTTATGCCGCCTCCTTTATCCGCTGGTTTGCTGAACAGGCGCGCCGTATTGACGGTGAAGTGCTGACACCAACACTGCCGAATCAGCGCTTGCTGGTCATCAAACAGGCAATTGGGGTCACCGCTGCAATTACGCCGTGGAATTTCCCTGCAGCCATGATTACCCGTAAGGCTGCGCCTGCAATTGCTGCCGGCTGTTCTATGCTGGTTAAACCGGCTGAGCAAACGCCATTAACAGCCTATGCTCTGGAAGTGCTGGCTTTGCAGGCAGGTTTACCACAAGATGTATTGCTGCACATTAGTGGCGATGCCATTGAAGTGGGCAAAACCTTGTGCGAAAGCGACACAGTGAAAAAGCTGAGCTTTACCGGTTCGACTCAAGTCGGCCGTATTCTGATGCAGCAATGTGCGCCAACCATCAAAAAACTGTCACTTGAGCTGGGTGGCAATGCGCCAGTACTGGTTTTTGATGATGCCAATCTGGAGCAGGCGGTTCAGGGCATTATGGTCAGCAAGTTCCGTAATAGCGGTCAAACCTGTGTCTGTGCCAACCGTATTTATGTGCAAGATGGCATTTATGATGCGCTGGCTGAGAAATTGACTGCCGCTGTAGCCAATTTAAAAGTGGGTGATGGCCGTCAAGACGGTTCCACTCAAGGTCCGTTAATTGATGAAGATGCAATTGCCAAGGTGCAGTCGCATATTGCAGATGCAGCGAGCAAAGGTGCACAGATTAAAATTGGTGGCCAGCGTTCAAGTCTAGGCGGCACTTTCTTTGAGCCTACCGTGCTGACTGAAGTAACCCAGGACATGAAAGTGGCTAAAGAAGAAACTTTTGGTCCATTGGCTCCATTATTCCGCTTCCATACGGAAGAAGAAGCGGTGGCGATGGCAAATGATACCGAGTTTGGCTTGGCTACTTATGTATTTACACAGAGTACAGCGCGTCAATGGCGTGTCGGTGAAGCATTGGAATATGGCATGGTCGGAATTAATACCGGTGCTATTTCTAATGAAGTTGCGCCATTTGGTGGTGTGAAGCAATCTGGTTTAGGACGTGAAGGTTCTAAATTCGGTATTGATGAATATCTCGAAATGAAATATCTGTGTGTAGATTTATCTTCATAATAAATGCTACATCAACCAGTTAAAAATCAGCCCTGCCCATTCAGGGCTGATTTTTATACAATAAAAACTGTTTAAACTTAACTCACACAGCAGTTAAAAAATATTTTTAAGCAACATGATTTGTCTATATCAATAACTGGAATTGATTGTCTGCCAAATATCTTTATTGGCTAAAATTATTCTGATTCTAGCCATGAAAGAAGAGTTTCCATTTCTTTTCTTGTAAAGGGGTCCGGTATTTCAACTTGAACCTTACGGTTTTTGATTTTATTCATTGGATTTTTAGAAATAACATTATTCTTTACGGCCACTTCAAATACATCTCTTAAGGGAGTTGCACAGTTGTTAAAAATTTTAGCTGTTTGAAAATGCGTTTTTTTCTGGTCACTATAGTTTTTCTTCTGTTTTAGACCTTTAGATTAGAATTTTTGTGGCATCTACAATCCCAACATTCCAATCAATACCTTCGCCTTCAGACAACTTTTTCGGCAAATTGAAAAGTTTGGGCGGCTTGGCTGCACTATGGGAACCAGTGCCGGTGATTCTTCCAGAGTACGTAGGGTAAAATATGTTTGCCCAGCGTATCGAAGTTTGGTAGATGACGTGCTACACCTTCAATTGCAAGCAAAAGCTTGTGATAAGCAACACCGTCACCATTTTGAAGTTCAACCGTATGCGCTTCAGCGTTGATTTTATTTACGCTATTGCCACGGATGGTTTCGATGTTGCTCATGTCATTAAGCTTTTAACTCAGCAGATACGATGCCGAAGCCCGCGATCCACTCACTGATTTCTTCATAGCAATGTGTCGTCATGTCATATTCGCCCAGTTCGCTCAAGGCAGCAAATGCAGCCATCCAGGCACGAACTTCCTGACCACCACGGCCACCGTCACGGCGGATTTCCGCTTCAGTCATGGCTTCCAGTGCAGCGAAATCTGCATTTTTGAATTTTTCAAGCAATGCCAGATCCCACTCAGGGTTTAGAGGCACAGAAATGCTCTTGTCGCCTGCAGCCAGACGCTGACCGACAGAAATCACGTTCGCCTGACGGGCATTACGTGCTTCAGGTGTCGGGTTACGGCCCGCAATCAGGAACTCTTCCACTTCTGGTGGCACAGAACCCATTTGCGGAGTCGGTGGATCGTGTGACAAACCACCGGTACCCAGGACAAGTACACGCTCATTTTCAAGGTTTAAAGATTTGATAAACTGACCTACAGCACGGCCTAAAGCGATGGTACGCTTGGTGGTGGGCATGGGTGCTGCAGCGCCATTAATAAAAACCGGAATTGTTGGATAACGGTCAAGCTGACCTTCACAGAGGAAGTGTAAAGGCTGGGTTACCCCATGGTCAGCTTGCATGCGATAAGAATATGCAACATCCACACCTTCATCCAGTACACTGCGAACCAAAGCCAGTGCCTTGTCTTGAGGTACATTCAGGTGGTCATTATCTTTACCATAGTCCCAGTCACCTGCAGCCTTGGCACGAACACCGACACAGAAGCTTGGCATCAGGTCATAGAAGAAACCATTAAAATGGTCAGGACCAAAAGTAATGATCAGGGTAGGGGCATAAGCTTTTACTTCAACTGCCAGTTTGGCAAAGGCATCACGAACAACCTGTTCTTTGCGTTTTTCCTGAGGTGAAGCAAATTCCATTAAAGGGCTATGAGATGCACAAATAAGTTTAATAGCCATAAGAGACTCCTTAAAAGGAAGGCAGCCTAAGAACAGGCTGCCGATAAGTCCGTTTTGATCAGACTAGATTTTTATTCATCAAAGCATCTAGCATACAGCTGACGTAAACTACGGATATCTAGACTGTAACTTGACAAATAAAAACCTTATTCATCAGAAGAACACACTCAGGTTATGTGAGGTATAGGTCACTTGGTCTAGGGTGATTTTGCGGTCAAAAATTTGCCAGCCTAAACCACCTTCAACTTTACGGATCTTGTCGTGACGTTTACCACAGTAAATCGTAATATCTTTCTCTTTTTGAGAACGGTAGAGCAGATAAGTCACGTATACGTCGTATTCGCCTGCAACTTCAGTTGGTTCAACAATCACGTTGCTCACCATGTGAGTGGTACGTGATGGAGGCTCTTCCGCCCAAGCCATACCCGTTTCCAGACGCGCTACACGACGCTCTAACAGATGTTTGTTGTCATTGAACACCCAAGTTGTTGGTGGCTCAACTGAACGGCGACGGTCACGGGTTTGCGCGTTTGGCGTGGTACGCAGGACGTAAGAAACGTCGTCTGCCATAACATCTAGCCATTCGCGGAATTTCCAGTCATCCAGCAATTTTGCTTCACGATAAAGAAACTGACTGATTTCGTAATGAAGTTCCACACTGATTTGACTCATTTCACAAGCTCCTTCTCATATGCTTCAGTTGCTTTCTCAACATCTTCCCATTCTTTATGAATCAGCAGGTCTGCCCAACGACGATAAAAACCACGTGCTGCTGTTTCAGAGAAAATATAGCTGGTGATACCAGGGACACCATCTTCACGTACTTTTTCGCTGCCTTTACCCATCTCAACGATCAGTTTGTTTTGACGAGCTTTGTAACCACGTAATACTTTTTGAATTTCTACCCAGTTTTCAGAGTCATCTTGCTCAAGGAAACCAGCAGGACCGAAAGCACGGGTTGCAGAACGTTCAAATGCATCTTTTACGTCTTGTGGTGCATCAGCATCACAGATACAGAATGCCCAAACTTCAGTTTTGTTTGGACCACGTGGGTGCCATACACGAAGTGTTGCCGTACCGTTTAACCAAGACAGTGTCGGGAACATGGTGTTGTGACCTGCTAGACGCAGTGCACGGGTTTCACCTAAACGTTCTTTTACTTCTTCGTAAGTTTCACGGAAATAGTTTGCTACTTCACCGTCTACCCAAACGTTTGCATCTGGTTTTTCGGTGAAGAAGAAGCCTGAACCATGGCCACGTGAACCGAATTGGATCGCGTCTTTCGCTGTTTCCCACACTGGACGGGCTGTTTGTGCTGCACCAAGGTGTTTAGATGCATCATCGTCCGGTTTTGCACCAAGCACCTGTACTGCAGATGCATGAGAGAACAATGCGTGGTATTGGTCAGATGCGAACTGTTCAGCAGCAAATTTCCAGTTACACTCGATTTCCCACTTGTGTACACCACCAACAATCACTGTACCACCAGGGCGACGATCTAGAACACCATCTAAATACCAAGCCATATCGCCCATGTATTCTTCTAGGTCAGGCGTTGTTTCATCCCAGCAGCCAAATACCAGGCCTTTGTAGGATTTAACACGGGTTACTTCAAGTAATCCCCATTCTTTTTTGCAAGCCCCTTGTGGGTAAGCACGCTCTTCAAGCGGGATGTCTTTCAGTGAACCGTCAATACCGTATGACCAGCCGTGGTATGGGCAAGTAAACGCACGGGTATTACCACAGTCAGCAAAGCTCACGCGCATAGCACGGTGACGACATTGGTTTAAGAATGCTTTGACTGAACCGTCTTTTTGACGTGCCACGATAATCGGGTCTTCACCCATGTAGGTGTTAAAAAAGTCACCGGCTTTAGGAATCTGGCTTTCATGGCAAAGGAATAACCATGTACGACCAAACACGCGTTCAAGTTCTAATTCGTATAAATCTGGATCTGTATAAATAGATGGAGTAATACGTCCATTTTGTGCATCGACTAAAGCGTCGATTTCGCGCACATCAATTTTTCCACTCATGAAAAGCTCCTGCGACCAATCTTGGCACAAAGTAATAGACTTAACTTTTCAACGATGATGAAATTTTCGGGCGTATTTTAGGAAATATTTTATTTATTTTAATTAATATATTTAATGGATTATTATTGTGGTAATAATTCCTATTAAATTGCTCGTGATTATAATCTGTTTTTTAATTTAATAAATGTATTTTTTAGTAATTCATACTAAAATACTAGTATTTAAAGTGTGTTGTTTTTAATTTAATTAATATTATTTAATTTGAATGTTGTTTTTTTAATTTTTTATTGTTTATTTACAAATACTTAATTTAATATTATTTATTTTTATTGATATGTTTTTTCATTGTTTTTCAGGAATAATTCCTACTAAATTACTCATATTTTGGATGTGTGATTTTATTTTAATTTTTGTATTTGCAATTATAATTAAAGTAGTAATTCCTACTAAAATACTTATATTTAAGGTGGGCCTATTTTTTAGGTGTTAGGTGTAAGATTTTTTATTACTTGGCGAGTCAGTTATATAAAACTATGGTGCCTCCATTGCTTTATGACCGTTGCTGAAGAGTTGAACTTCTCTTAGTCAATAAATCAAAGATGAGGAATAAGGTATTGATGTGAAAAGCCATACTGTATCAAACCTAAAGAGGAGTTTGCTGAGGAAAATGTATTTTCCTTAAATGGGTACTTGACCCTGCACAACGCAGTTTTGGACTTTACTAAAAGCTTAGGGCATTCGGCACAATATTGTACAAAAGGTCAATAATATCCTGTCTAACCTTTATCATCTCGATCGGGGTGAGCTGAGAATGTACCATTTTGCTGGGCTATATTGTGTCTTTGAGTATGAATGAACGTGTGCTTCAGCCATGGATATAAAGCTACTTTATCCTTTAGGTGAATATGAAGGAACTCCGGAGAGGTACAGGGGCTCGTTTTTTATTTCTTTTGATAAATCGTTTATTTTTAAATCATCAACCATCGTTCAAATTCAGCAACTTTAGCTATTTTTCTAACCATGGCAGCATCAAAAAAAACTATCAAAAAGCCCACATTAATCAATTCCTGACGAATATCCTCTATCTTTTGCTACTTAAGTCTAATACGGTTTTCATGAATAAAAATAGGGATTTAGACGCCAAAAATATTGTGAAAATTATGTTTAACTCTAAATCAGCATTTAATGAAAGTAGTAATCATTTAATTATCGGTAATCTCCCCTAAAAATGATCGTCTCTCAGACTCCCATGAATTATCGTTAACTATCAAAATGAAAATATTTTAGTGATAGAGGAATACAACAAACCTATCTCATAATTTTTATCATCATTCATTAAATTCTATGAAAAACCAGTGGTTTTGCTCACTAAAAAATACGTTTAGATTAATAAAAATACAATTATGAAATAGGCCTATTCCATTTTTTGCTTAAATATAGAAAAAGTGTTGAATAGAATATTTAGACCGATATTGGAAATATTGGACAGTGATGACGAATCACATCAACTCTAGTCTCTATAAAGAGGTGAAATGATGAATATTGCAAAGAATAGCATATGCCTCTGGTACGATAATGACGCTGAAGGCGCTGCAAGATTTTATGCCGAGACCTTTCCAGATTCATCGATTGGTGCAGTGCACTGTGCACCTGGAAATTATCCATCAGGGAAAGCAGGGGATATTTTAACTGTAGAGTTTACCGTGCTAGGCGTTGCCTGCATCGGACTAAATGGCGGATCAGCATTTAAACACAACGAAGCGTTCTCATTTCAGGTTGCCACCGAGGATCAGGAGGAAACGGATCGCTACTGGAATGCGATTGTCGGAAATGGTGGTCAGGAAAGCGAATGTGGTTGGTGTAAAGATAAATGGGGAATCTCTTGGCAGATTACCCCAATCGTCCTAACGAAAGCTTATACCAGTCCTGACCGTGCGGCTGCCAAACGTGCATTTGATGCCATGATGACCATGAAAAAAATTGACATTTCTGTAATAGAAGCCGCATTTCGTGGTTGAAATGGGGGCGGGAGTCGGCAATTCCTTCAAGTTGTGGCCGCTTGCTTAGATGGGGCAACTCAAAACATGCTGAAAAGGACCATATTTAAAAAACCAAATCAAATATTAAAAAACTTTTATTAGAAAACTCTTGTTCGAGAATTTTTATCAGTTGCCTGATGAGAAGCTGCAAAATTAAAGCCTTCTATAATTTTTAGCACAGGTTAAAGCAGCCGAAGCTGCGTTTTTAATGAAAAATTTAAGCTGTCACTACATCTGAAGTGATGATCACTTATCATGTTCTTTCCCTATTCAAAAATAGAATAGATAATATTTTTCCAGGATATTGGGGACAGTCCAAATAAGATCGTTTTATGGTCAGGATACCGTGAGTGGCATGGTTTCTATATTGGTAAATTATTGTGTCCTAGTGATTTCATTTGTTATGAAATCTGTGCATTGCGGTACATCATATTGATGGAATAACTCAATATGATTAAAAATAATCAGCAAAATAATAATTATGTTGCATTCCATTTTTAGTTAGTTTTGTTATAGGGCCAATGTGCCAGATAACTTGAGTTAGGGGGTCACAAACATAACCTCCAATTTGGAGCACAGACCATGAATTTCCCTAAAATATTAATTGTCACCGGATGGGTTGTCCTATCCGCACCGGCCATCTTCGCAGCGGAGACCAAAGGCGGTAAACCGGGCAGTACCCCGGCAGCTGACCAGAAGGCTATCGCCAGCGCAATGAGCGCAGCACCGAAAAAAGTCAGCGCAGCAGCAACCATTGTGGCTATAGGCTCAGATGGCAAGATGCGTACTTTGCACAAAGGTAGTAATGGTTTTACATGTATGCCTGACAATCCGACTACTCCCGGTCCAGACCCGATGTGCATGGACAAGGCAGCTCTGGAATGGGCGGAAGCCTGGATGGGCCACAAAAAACCAATTGCAGGTAAAATTGGCTTTATGTACATGTTGGCGGGTGGAACCGATGCCAGTAATACAGATCCCTATGCCCAAAAACCCACTACTGGTAACCACTGGATCAAGACCGGCCCCCACGTCATGATTGTTGGTGCTGAACCAAGTTTTTATGACATGTACCCGAAGCATGCCCAGCCGGATACGGCTGTACCTTACGTGATGTGGCCTGGAACGCCATACCAGCACTTGATGATCCCGGTTAAGTGAGTGCACAGAAGGCTGCTAGGCGCTCATAATTTGATAGAAACAGGTACATCATCTAGAGATAACAGCGCATTCTTTAATTGCAGCGGTACGCCTTCGACGGCCGCTGCAACAAATCCCTGTCAGGATTTAAACAGGATACTTCATCATAAAAGGTTTAGATTTTTTTAATTTATAAACCTGCATAAATCGGTTTGTTTTGTAAAATTTACAAATCTGGATGCTTATTGGGTTAAAAACACAGAAAAAATTGCAGTCGTAAGACACAATCAAACCTAAAACTGTTCAGCTTTCAAGTGACATCAGAGCGAAACAATATCCATTTTAGCTATTTTTTAGTTAATAATTTTGAATCATTGCTTTGTAATTTTAGTTTGCATGTCCTGATCGGTATTCAGCCATTCAATTTTTTTTACCCGGTCGTTCACAATGGTAATGGTGTAAAGCATATTTTCAACTTCATAGGTATAGTCCATCGCCAGATAACGGTTTTTACCTTCTTGGAGTTCATGTGTAATCATGGAGCTTGGGGATAAATGCATACGACTTTGCATGTCGGCATAAGAATCTCCCAAACTGAGGGACTGACCCGCTGGAGTGCGTATCGATGATGTTTCATTTGCTGCGTGAGTAAATGACATTGCTGACAAAAATATAATTGGAATTAGGTGCTTAAATAACATGTTATCCCCAAAATAAAATGATAAACAGAATAATTCACCAATATAAAGAACAAAATAGCAGCATGTCTGTAGCAGAATTATTAACAAAAATGGGCAGATATCTGGCAGATCAATCTGACTTAAGGCTGCTTTGTTGTTGTATGCACTTGCTATCTCAATCAGCTGAACAAGACATTGTAGAAATAAAAATACAAAACTGAATTCCACGCTATCGATTCATTTGGATTTATCATTACATTCACCAAGCTATAAAGAACTATGCTTAACCTTCGCTGCATTTACAGCTAAACTATGCTATTCAGCTGTATGTCCGTACTTGGAGTAAACTTATGTCGTGGCTTTCTTCGCTTAAATCTGTCTTTTCACCCGCGCAAGAGGTGAAGGAGGAAGAAATCCAGAATGTGTTACAGGGCTATATCTTGCCTAATTCCAACCATGCCTTGAAGGACCGAATTACACAAGTCAATGTAGAAGGGCAAGTATTACAAATCACCATTCATACTTATCCTGAGGAAGCCGATCATCTTCAAAAAATTCATGATGATCTGGGTGATGCACTGGAAAAATGCGGCATCCAGGAACTGAATATGCATGTCATTCAGCAAAAGCATCAACATGGTGAAAGCTGTTCTAACCCTGAACATGGCAAACAGGGGCATAGCTGCGCAAGTAATGCACAGACTTCAACGGCATCTTCAGCTCAAAAACTTCCCCCTGTAGTCGATGCTGCCGGACAAACGGCTCCAGCTGAAAGCAAACAGGAAGAAGATCCTAATAATCCACCGATCCAGAAAGCAGCACCGCAGCAAAGAGATGTGCCAAAGCATCCACGTATTCAAAATGTGATCCTGGTTTCATCAGGTAAAGGTGGCGTGGGTAAGTCGACAACTACGGTTAACCTCGCATTGGCCTTACAAAAACTGGGCTTAAAAGTCGGTGTTCTAGATGCCGATATCTATGGGCCAAGTATTCCCACCATGTTAGGCAATGCCGGACGTACGCCTATGATTGAAGCAGAAAATTTTGTTCCGCTTGATGCTTATGGTATGGCTGTACTCTCCATTGGTCATTTAACCGGAGATAACAACACTCCGGTTGCCTGGCGTGGTCCCAAAGCGACTGGTGCTTTAATGCAATTATTTAACCAGACTTTATGGCCAGACCTGGATGTGTTAATGATTGATATGCCACCAGGAACAGGGGATATTCAATTAACCCTGGCGCAGCGTATTCCGGTGACCGGGGCAGTGATTGTCACCACCCCGCAAAATGTTGCCTTACTGGATGCAACGAAGGGTATTGAACTGTTTAATAAAGTTCAGATTCCTGTGATTGGCGTAATTGAAAACATGTCGACTCATATCTGCTCTAATTGTGGTTATGAGGAACAGATTTTTGGTACAGGGGGTGGCGACAAATTGGCTGAACAATACCACATTCCTTTACTTGGGCGTTTACCATTAAATGTGCAAATTCGCGAAAATGCAGATGCCGGTAAACCTTCTGTGCTGGTGGGAGATGATGCGGCTGAGAGTTATATGGCTATTGCGCAAAAAATTGCCGATCAATTGCCAAAAGCAGAAAAACCACACAATAGAATTTTCTAATTTTTTTGTGGTTTGATTAAAGCAACATTTTCGAAAAGCCCAACGTTGTTTGGGCTTTTTATATCGTAGATTTAGTTTTTAGTTGTTATGAAAACAATGTGATGAAACAGCGAGAAATCAGCTGAGTTTCATTTTTATAGTTACAGTGAATTTGAAGAGGCTAAATAGTGAAATATAGTTAAAAGATGCAATGATTACTAAAAATCTCGGCGGCGTTTATGGTGCTGAATAATATTCCATCGCCACAATAGTCGGGTAATCACGAACAATACAATTGCAAAGATGAAAGCTTCGAGTACCAGTCCAGATAATAAAATTTTCGCCAGACTCAAGTCGATATGTCCATGCCCAAAGTGGGTGATAGCGTGGCTGATCTGATGCAATACACCCAGCATCATATCCTGATCAATCATATTAACCTGAAATATTTTGCTGCCTAACCAGAACCCAAGATACAGAATCGGAACCAGGGTAAAAGGATTGGTCAACCAGGCCAGACATAAGCTCACAGGTAAATTGACTTCAAATAGCAATACCGTCAATACAATCAAGACACTGTGAAACGGTAAGGGTAACATACCCCAAAACGTGCCAATAAAAACAGCTTTTGAAATGGACTTTCTGTTCACATACCAAAGTACAGGATTTAAGGTACGTTGACCAAAAATCTTCATTACTTTCATCCCTGCAACTTTTTGTGGTGAGGGAAGCCAGGACTGAAAGAACTGTTTTGCCATAAAAGTAGGTCGCTTAAATGATAGGGTATTGTGCCTGAATAGCTCACTCAGGGACAGATCAAGCTCGGTAAATGTAAATGATCAATCTTAAAAAAAGATTTATTGAAATTTTTTTTAACAAATGACTCCTGAGTAAAACTGCAGATATTAGTTTTAATTTATTGAAACTTAAATATTTTTTTAAAAAAATTCTAAGTTTTTAAAAGATGTAAAATTTCTGATTTGCTAAGTACAATAAACTGATTTACTCTTCGCGCACTCTATAGAGAGATCGCATATGATTTCATGGTTATTCATTGGTCTAGTCATTAGCATTCTATTGACGCCTGGCCCAACAAATACCTTACTTGCATCATCCGGTATTCAGATTGGTGTACGTAAATCATTACGATTAATTCCTGCCGAAGCGATTGGTTATTTAATTGCGATTACAGTTTGGGGCGTGATCATTGGCAGCGTTTCAACTCAATTTCCCATGCTTCCGACCTTGTTAAAGCTACTGAGTGCATTCTATATTATTTTCCTCGCCATTAAACTTTGGAAAACTGCTGATATTGAAGCAAGTTTTAATTTGCCGACCATCCGTGCCCGCGAATTGTTCTGTGCAACTTTACTCAATCCTAAAGCCTTACTGTTTGCTTCAGCTATCTTTCCAAGCACAGCCTGGCTAACGCTGAATAATTATTTAGTTCATATTGTCATGTTTCTGCTACTGATTGTGCCTATTGCTTTGTTTTGGACATTTATTGGATCAATTCTGGCTTCTAATAAAGTACGCTGGTTAAATCAATCCAATTTACAAAAGACTGCTTCTATCATCTTAATCAGTTTTTCAATTCCATTAAGTTATTCTGCTATTTTGAGTCTTTAAACTTTTAAGTCTTGAAATTACGGCGATGAAAATATACATTTTGTAAAAAAACACCTCATCGCCTGATCATTATTTTCATTGTAGCCAATTTCAGTTAAAGTACAGCGCAATAATCGAATTAACTATTTTTGGATTGAAATAATGGCAATTAAGTCTGATCGTTGGATTCGCGAAATGAGCGAAAAACACGGCATGATTGAACCGTATGCGGAAAACCAGGTACGTTATGATGAAGCTGGTGAAAAACTCATTTCTTATGGTGTTTCAAGCTATGGTTATGATGTTCGTTGTGCACGCGAATTTAAAGTATTTACCAATGTTCATTCAGCAATTGTCGATCCAAAAAACTTTGATGATAAAAGCTTTATCGACATTGAATCGGATGTTTGCATTATTCCGCCCAATTCATTTGCTTTGGCCCGTACCGTAGAGTATTTCCGTATTCCGCGTAATGTTTTGACTGTATGTCTTGGTAAATCGACTTATGCACGCTGCGGTATTATTGTGAATGTCACTCCACTTGAACCAGAGTGGGAAGGACATGTGACACTGGAATTTTCAAATACCACCAACTTGCCAGCACGTATTTATGCAGGTGAAGGTGTTGCGCAAATGTTGTTCTTTGAATCTGATGAAGTATGTGAAACTTCATATAAAGACCGGGGTGGTAAATATCAAGGACAAACCGGTGTGACTTTGCCAAAAGCATAAATATTACAAATAATTGAATAAGCGGATCATTTTGGTCCGCTTATTTTTTGCTTGCTTCATTCATCGGAAACTGTGTTCATTCGCCCAGTTTTTTTTGCAATTGCAATAATATTCAGCATAATAAAAAGTTGAACAGACTTGGTCAGAACATTGTCATCATGACAAATAAATAAAAATTCGACATACCAAGCATAGGATAAATTAAAAATAATGATGCGGAGCATCTGATAAAAAGGAAGGTCGTGATGACTCAGAGTTGGAATAATACAAGATTTAAAAAATCTTGTTTGGCGAGCATGCTCGCAGCTTTACTTAGCCCATCAGTTTATGCGCTTGAATCTTTGTCAGATGATCATCTTTCTGAAACTACAGGTGAAGGCGTTGCTTTAGCCCTTGAAAATTTTAAGATGGTCTTTCAAGGTCCAAACGAAATTTCACAAGCTTCAAGTTATGGCAAAGGTATTGCCGATCCGGGACAGTATGATACGGGCTTTATCCGAATTATTCCGACGGGTGAAAATTATGAACTGCTTGGTCAGCGCGCTTATACTAAAATTTATAATAAAGCTTATACGGATGCTTACTTAAGCGGGAAGGCTGCTAATTATAACGGTGTTTACGAAAATACTTATCAATCTGCTTATAATACTTATAGAACAAATAACTATACGACTGTTAACACAACTGTAAAGAATAACTATACAGCAGAATATCGGGGGAATGTGGTACAAAGTTATGTCGACTCTCCTTTGATGAAGCAATATTATCAACAACGTTATGATGATTATTATGATGGGAATGTGTGGCCATTAAGTGTAAAAGATGATGGTACAACTGAACCGGGGGCTGCCGAATCTACATTATGGTTAAAAGACAAATCCCAACAATATGCTACAAAAAATACATTAGAAATGATTGAATTGCTTTATGGCAATCGTTCAACTGAAAGTATACCTACAACTACCTATTCACAAAGTGTAACCAGGCAAAATACGATCGACACCACTGTTGCGAATCAACTGGAAGTTAAAACCCAAGCAGTACTTAATCAACAAGCCGCTGAATATGCGAAAAGCGTAGCCACTACAGCAAGTAATACTGCACTTGCTGAGGTTGAAGCTGAAGCCATTCGATTGGCAAAATTGGCAGCAGCTCAAGCTACAGTAGGAAGTTTAAGAACCAAAGCAGATGTTTTTATTTATGGTCTGGCTCTTTCTAAAAGTGATGGGTCTTTGAGTACCCGATACAGTAATCAAGGTTTTAATTGGGGAACAGCAGCAAATCCATGGCTGATTCGTGCAGGTAATGTGGATACGATTCAGTTTGCAAAAGGCAATAAGGCCAATGTCGGTTATATTGCATTGGAAGCACCGTTAAAGCTAAAAGGAACAGATACCAGTGACACTTTTAAATTAGGCTTCTGGAGCGATATTTTTTCACGCCAATTAAGTTCAAGTAATATGGTGGATTCGTTAACAGGAGCACCCACTTCTGGACTAGATAAAGATTATCGTTTGAGAACCCAGTTTATTGCCAATGGCTTGAATTTAAATGGGTCACAAGTTCGATTATTCCAAACATTACCAGCAACGAGCAATGCCAATTACAATCAAACTTTAGGCATGGCTGCAATTTTACGTCTAAATACTCATGATGATCCATCCACGCTAAAAGCAACGGATGCCGACCTGGATGCTCGTGGAATTAGAATGAGTACTGCTGCAAAAAAAGGCCCGGACAGCACTCCTGATCTATATGATGGTACCGCCGTCACTCCAGCGATTGACCGCTCATTAGCCCCTATATTTAATGATGTAGAAGGGATGTATTTATATAGTCCCAATATTAACTTGGTATTAGGGAATATGTATCAGCCTTTTATTTTAGGTTCTGAAGGTAACAATATTATTTTAGAAATTACCCGTATTCCAAATGTGCCAGAAATATATTCACAAATTTATACTTATTATAGTGACACAGACTCAACAACTGTATTGAAAGATAAAAATAATCAGAATATTGCGATGATTGATAAAGATGGAGTGACCTACACGAAACTTTCTGATTATTTAAAAGGTTCAACCTGCAATGTTTATAGTTGCGGTACTGAAATTACCACAACAGCAAATAACATAACTACGACTTATCAAGGTCGAAATGCAACCCATAGTAGTATCAGTATTGGTACGGTAGAACGGTCAGCTACAGGTAATTTGTTAAACGCCAATAAAACTGCAGATGCAACCGGGGTTGTCTTTAAAAATATTAATGGCCAGGCGACAAATTTAGGCTCAGTTGCAATTGATGGTGTACTCATTCAGCACCTAAAAATAAAAACAACAGGTTTATAGGAGAATAGGCTATGTATCCACGTATTAAAACTTCTATCCTGAACCTGGTTTGTTCAATTTCTATCTTGGCTTTTACCCCTATTGCAAATGCACAGTTAGTAGGTATGGCTAATGATGAGATGACTGATATATCTGGACAAGGTGGTGCAGATTTAAGTTGGACTCTATCGTTAAATCATCGCTATGCTAAAGATTTATCTCTAAAAAATATTTCAGTTTTTGATACAACAGGTAAGGCAACAGAGGCATTTTATACTTATAGTTGTACTGATAATGTATTTTGCCGTTTAGCGATCGCACCGAATAATCATAAAGATGCTGCGGGTAATAAAAAATGGTTGGTTTTTAAAGGCATTCAAGGCACCTTACAAATTGATCAGTTTTCATTAGATGGTGCGACCATTATTAACCGTGACGGTAATCCTCAGACTGCATTACAAATTTCTTTTTTTGATGATAAGCCACTGAAAATTAGGAATTTAGGTTTTAATACTTTGGCGGTCGAAACAGGTGATGCAGGTGTTGAAGGGTATGCCAATAATATGATTTATAGCACCTATACAGAAAAAAAATCTGATGGAACAACAGTTGCAGGCTTAGATGTACCGACGTTTGATAAAAATACAGAAAAAGGCTTTATGGGCTTAAATACGCATGGCAATTTGCATATGTCAGGTAATTTAAAAATATTCAGTTTTAACTGTACAGGTGCAGGAACTGCGCGCTGTTAATTGAATAAAGCCAGATAGGGATATAAGAATGAAAAAAATAACAAAGTTAAAAATACTTACGGCAAGCATTTTGATTGCACAACAAAGCCATGCATTTGAGCAACTTTCCGATGATTATCTTGGCTCAGTAACCGGGCAAGATGGTATCAGCATTACACATGAGATCTCCAAGGCAACTATAAATGCTGTCAACTGGGTTGATTCTTCTTCGAAAGGTAATGCCAACGATTCATTGTTACGTCCTGATACCATGAAGATGGGGCTGAAAGATGTGACCATGTCAGGTGTCAATAATCAATCGATTATTTCTACGCTTGACTTTGATGTGGGGGCAACTGATCGAGGGGCTGGGATTCGCATAGAAGCCAATATTTCTCCATTTGAATTAGCTGTTAACAACCTCATGTTACTGTGTACTGATGCAGCTAAATGTCAGACTCCTGAACAAAGTTTGGGTTCTCTCGATATCAAAACCAGTTCACCACTTCGTTTACTTCTTCAAACGCAAGCAGGATTATTTAATCGAGATGAAACGGCACACCTTAATTTTCAATTGCAAAATGCCAGTATCAGTCATGGTTTAAACGGGCAAAAGCTCACTTTGAAAGATTTTAACTTCAATTTTTCTGGTGATGGCTATATGTATCTGAACTCTTATCAAGAAAGAACATCAAGCAGTTACATGGATGAAGGGATTGTCCTGACTACAAAGAGTCGTAATGGTGCGACGGATCATGTTGTAATGTTGGGACGAGTAGATGACAGCGATCCTGTCGCCAGTGCAAATTCACTGCCTGGTCGTGATACCGTACATTCATCAAGAACCAAGGCAACCAACCCAGGGGTAAATATTGACCTGCGTTATGGCAGTGATCCGAATCAGCAACGAAATTTAATTCGTATGGGGGCATCGGGTGCGGTAACCAATGCCACAATTTTCTTAAATGCCAATCAAAGTGGGATTACAGATTTTGGCCGTACTTCAACAGCGACATTAACAGGTTATGATGCGGTAGGGCTAGGCGGGCTGCATTTTGGTATTTCTGCCGATTTTACCCGTGAAGGGAATGCACTTTTAGGTACGAATCAGCCCCCAACAACCCTTGAGATTGGTCATACAGGTAATGGAAGTTATGCCATTGAATTTTCCAATTTATCACCTTTAACTGTTCGTAATTCGAGTTCTAAAACAGATTTAAATACCAAAAATGCCTATATTGATTTTGGTGACATTTATATTAATGCGATACAAGCAAAAAGTTTAGATTTTTTAATTAACGATAAAATTAAAAAGACTTTAGGGGTGAGCAATTTAGTTCAGATGCAGCAATTATCATCGATTGAAAAAGGTAATGACTTTGCATTAATCGCTATACGTGGTATGGATTTTCAATCGATTGCACGTAAAGCACGGTTTATTGCGGATAACTCTTTAGCTGAAATTACCAATGATACTAGTAGCTGGGGAATTGGTATCCCTGTTTATAATCTGAATGCGAATGTTGCGCTTGCAGGCACAGAATATACATCAAAAGTGGATGGTGGGACTAAAAAAGGAATTGCCTATAATGTGATGGCAACTACCGATGGTTATGGAATTGACACAAAAACGGGGGCAGCGAGTACCACATCATTAATTTTAATCGATGGAAAGAAAGGGCTGCACAATGAAGAAGTAAATTATTATGCCGGTTTACGTAATATTGATGCATTTGTCAAAGCCAAAGGCGTGATTGGTTACGAAGAGCAAGGAATCTACATTAGCGCCGATGATTTGCTTGTCGCTGCAAGTGCAGAAATGGCGATTGGTCAATTACCTGGTTCGCTTTATAACTGTACCAGTGGTTCTGTTAAATGTGGCAGTGTCGTTCCTGTTGATAATTTCGCCCGCAAAGATGATGTGCTGACTTCCATCGCCTTTAAACTGGATGGTAAAGGTGATTTGTTTATTATTCCCGGTATGAATGATAATGCAGAAAATAACTTCTTATCTTTCCGTGCTAATTTTGAATTTAATGCATTATCAGACACAGATAAATTGAACCCCAATATTTTGGGAAGCTACTTTAGTTTAATTAACGAAGATGTTGATGCGAATAACACGGTTGTGAAAACTTCAAGTATTAATTTGAATAAATTGCAAGGTGTCCTAGCGCTTGAATCACAAGTCAAGATGCAAAAAGATACTGTGGTATTTGATAATAAAGTGGATATTAATCCGGCTAAATCTTTGAATCAGGTATTCAGGACTGAATTATCGATGTCTACCATGCCGAATCAAATGCAGAAAATGGCAGATATTGCAATTACAGGGGGAAGTATTAGAAGTAATTTAGGTATTACTCCACGTTAACCTGTTTGAGAATAAATAAAAGAATAGGGATAGAATTTTATGAAAAAATTACTATTGGCAAGTTTGATTACTTCATCTATTGCAATACCGAGTTTAAGTCATGCAATGGTTGCTATGGATGATGATTCATTATCTGATGTAAGTGGTCAAGCATTATTGTCTATGGAATATAACGCGGGTTATAACGTTATTGATGCTAAAGGACAAAATGTAGACCAGACGAATCTGGGATTTTATAAATTGGGCCTGGAAGCTGAAATGGAAATCAACGCCAATATTAAAAAGCTACAATTAGGTTGTGGTGGGGTGAATGGTATTGGCAAATGTGATATTGATATTGATAATATTTCTTTAAGTGGCTTGCAAGGTGCAAACTATACCTCTGATGATCGTGCGGCAAGCTCAGCCCTTATTACCAATCCATTTGTTGAGTTTGCTATTAAAAATCCAAAATCTGCTTCTACTCGTGAGGTTCTTGGCTTTCGTTTAAGTGCTGAAAAAATTGCTGGCTTAATGACAATAGGAACAGAAAACAGTAGTACGCCTAATGGTATTAACTCCTTTAGTGGTTATATGAAAACCAAGGCATCTTCTGGGGTGGCAATTACAGATCCTCGAATTATGGATTATGCAGCAACGGGTCAATATATCGAAGGTGCTGTAACGGGAACATTGGTTGGTATTCCTTTAGAATTGCATTACAAGTCAAATGATTATTCATTTAACTTATCTTCAACAACGGCACCTTTTACCATTCCATCTACGATCGTATCTGGAACACGTATGACAGAGGCCGTCCTAAAAGGAACAGGAACAGTAAATCAAATAGATTTTTCTGGACCTTTAGCTGCACAGATTTCAGCATTAGGTTTAAATCTTACTTTGAACAAGCAAATCGATGGTTATTTAACTGGTTTAAAGACTGATATTACAGTGAATCAAAATTTAGGTTTGATTCATTCTTTGTATCTAAATAACGCAAGTTCATTATCACTACAGACCCAGCAAATATTGTGGCCAGGTGCATCGGTTGCTGCAAATCGAGGGTGGTGGTTAGCAATTGAAGATGAAGTGGATTTAGGGAGTATCAGTCCAACAACCAATGTAAAAATTACCGACGAAGTGCTTAAACAAACCATTGCAGGAATTAATCACGACTTAACCTCTAAGCCGCGTGCATGTGGCGATTTACTGTTTGGATGTGTTGCAGGTACCGGATTATCTGTGGGTGAAATTAAAAATCCAACACTTATTGATTTTCCATTACAGAACTTAACCTTGCAAGGACAGAACTTTAAGTCTAACTGCTTTGGTGGGCTGAAATTCTGCTAATGAGGATATAAAAAATCCCGCAGTTAGCGGGATTTTTTATTTTAAAGATGAATTACTTTGCAATTTTAGCAAGCAATTCTTCTTTTGAAATATTGACAGATTCAGCATCACGGCGACCTTTATATTCAAAAGTCCCTGCATCCAAACCTTTCTCACCAATTACAATACGGTGTGGAATCCCGGTAATTTCAAGGTCAGAGAATTTTACCCCTGGACGCTCGTCACGGTCATCCAAAATCACGTCATAACCCGCAGCTTGCAGTTCTGCATAAAGTGCTTCAGCAGCTTCCAAAGTACGTGGTGATTTATGTGCATTCATTGGAACAATCGCAACTTCAAACGGTGCAATTGCAGAAGGCCAGATAATCCCTTTGTCATCGAAGTTCTGTTCAATGGCAGAGGCTACCACACGCGTTACACCAATACCGTAGCAACCCATGGTTACAACCGTCGGTTTGCCGTCTTTACCAAGCACTTTGCAGCCTAAAGCTTCAGAGTATTTTTGGCCTAGCTGGAAGATGTGACCCACTTCAATACCACGCTTAATTTGCAGTGTTCCTTTACCATCTGGAGATGGATCACCTTCAACCACATTACGTAAGTCATAAACTTCAGTAAATGTTGCATCACGTTCCCAGTTGACACCTGTTGCATGTTTATCGGCTTCATTAGCTCCGGCAACAAAATCAGAAAGCACAGATGCCGCGCGGTCAACAATCACGGTAATGCCTTTTTCAACCAGACCTTGTGGACCAATGAAACCAGTGGTTAAGCCAAGTTCAGCAATTTGAGCTTCTGTTGCGAATGTTAAAGGCGCAGCAATTAACGGATGCTTTTCAGCCTTAATTTCATTCAGTTCATGGTCGCCACGTAAGAATAAAGCAATTACTGGAGTAGCTTTACCTTCTTCAGCAATACCTTGAACGAGTAGTGCTTTTACAGACTGCGCAGCATCGGTACCTAAGAAGGCAGATACATCGGCAATGGTTTTTTGAGCTGGTGTATCGACCAGTTTTAATTCCTGAGTTGCGGCTGCACGCTCACCGACAAGAATTGCTTCAGCCATTTCAACGTTGGCAGCATAATCAGATTCGGTAGAGAAGGCGATATCATCTTCGCCACTTGATGCTAAAACGTGGAATTCATGTGAACCTGAACCGCCAATTGAACCAGTGTCTGCCTGTACTGGACGGAAGTCTAAACCCAGGCGGCTAAAGATACGGCAGTAAGTGTCGTACATCACGTCATAGGTTTCTTGTAGTGATTCTTGATCGACATGAAAAGAATAAGCATCTTTCATGATGAATTCACGTGAACGCATTACACCAAAACGTGGACGAACTTCATCACGGAATTTGGTTTGCACCTGATAGAAATTGATTGGCAGCTGTTTGTAGCTTTTCAATTCATTTCGTGCAAGATCGGTGATCACTTCTTCGTGTGTAGGACCAAGCACAAAATCGTTATTATGACGGTCTTTGAAGCGCAGCAGTTCTGGACCATATTGCACAAAGCGGCCGGATTCTTCCCAAAGGCTTGAAGGCTGGGTTACTGGCATGAATACTTCCAGCGCTCCTGCACGGTTCATTTCTTCACGGACAATCGCTTCAACTTTATTTAGCACGCGTACGCCCATCGGCAACCAAGTGTATAAACCCGAAGCCAATTTACGAATCATCCCCGCACGTAACATGAGCTGATGTGAAATCACTTCAGCATCATTTGGGGTTTCTCTTAACGTAGCAAATAAAAAGCGACTCGCGCGCATGGAAACTGTCCTAATAATTAAGCGTTAAAGCATAAGATTATACGATAAAAAATGAGGTGAACATTTCAGAATGTCACCTCATGTCAAGTGGGTTTATTATGCCATGATTTTTCGGATTTGGCGCGTCATAAAATTCTTCAAGTCATCCAGGTAGGTGAAGATCACAGGAACCACAACCAGAGTCAATAGGGTGGAGGTGATTACGCCCCCAATCACGGCATGGGCCATGGGTGCACTTTGTTCGCCACCTTCACCCAGACCCAATGCAAGAGGAATCATCCCCATCACCATGGCACTGGTGGTCATTAAAATAGGGCGTAGACGGGTTTTACCAGCTTCTATGATGGCATCATAACGATCAACCCCACGATCCATGGCTTTTTTGATGAAGTCAATTAACAGGATGGCATTTTTGGTCACTAATCCCATCAGCATGATAATGCCAATAATGGAAAACAGGTTCATGGTGGAATTAAACAGGAATAAAGCCAGAAACACCCCAATCAGCGAGAGGGGAAGGGAAGCCATAATCGCAGCAGGATGAATGAAGCTGTTAAATTGTGAACCCAGTACAATATAGATGAACACAATGGAAAGGGTAATGGCGGTTAAGGCATAACCTGCCGATTCGGCCATGTCTTTATTTGCACCTTGCGTAGCAAAGCTATAACCGGGTGGTAAATCAAAGTTATCTTGAATTTTTTTAATGTCTTGACCGATATCCCCTGCAGGGCGGCCTGCTGTATTGGCTTCTACCAGTACTTCACGGGCCAAATCACGGCGGGTAATTTGCGATGCCCCCATACTTTCTTCGAAGTTTGCCACACTGGCTAGAGGCACTAAAATAGGCTGGCCAGAAGCATCGGTTTTTTGTGAATTCAGATAAAGATTTTCAATATCGCTCGGTAAGGTACGCCTGTTTTCAGTCAGGCGAAGATTAACATCATAGATTTCGCCTTTTTCATCTTGCCAGGTGGTAACGTTGTCGCCTGCAATTAAGGGACGAATGACACTGGCGATTTGATTGACAGAAAGACCTAAATCACTAGCAAGGACACGATTGATATGAACCGCCAAGGTGGGCTTAGGTTCTTTAAGTGAACTTTCAAGATCGACGATACCTTCGACTTTGGAAATTTCTGCCAGAAAGCGATCGGAGATTTTTTGCAGTTCGTTCAGGTCGGTGCCTTTAATGGAAATCAGGATCGGTTTTTGCCCTCCTGAAACCGTTTCATCTGCCGAAGCCACCGAGGTAATGGTAATACCCGCTACACTTTGCAAGCGCTGGCGAAACTCGTTATTCAGTTGGTTCAGGGTCTTATCACGCTCCAGACGAGGAGTGACCTTGACCCGTATGCTGACATGGTTTTTACCACGATCCGTTACCCCATTGATAATGCTGTAGGTATTACGTACATCGGGATGCTGGCGCAGAATATTTTCTACTTGCAACAATTTGGCTTGTGAATATTCGAGTGAGGCATCTACAGGCGTTTCAAATTTAATCCGAATTTCGTTTTTATCTGGAACAGGAACAAATTCCGTACCAATCAATTTAGATAAACCCAATGCACCAAAAAGTGAAGCTGCGGCCACTATCAGGGTTAAAATACGGAAGTGTAGTGCCAGTTTTAACAGTTTTTCATAGTAATGGCTTAAATGATCAAGCTTGTTGGATATCCAGTTAAATAAGCGCTTGATTCTGCTGGGTTTCTTGTTTGGATTATGTTTTTCAGCCCAGTGTGCAGAAAGCATGGGATCGAGGGTAAAGCTGACAAACATTGAAATCAGCACGGCAGCGCTGACCGTTACTCCAAATTGATAGAAGAATTTACCGATAATACCTCCCATAAATGCAACCGGTAAAAATACCGCAACAATGGTCATTGTAGTGGCTAAAACTGCAAGTCCAATTTCTTTGGTGCCATCGAGTGCTGCCGTTACAGCATCTTTGCCCATATCGGCATGACGGACAATATTTTCCCGCACTACAATTGCATCATCAATCAACAGGCCAATACTGAGGGATAATGCCAGTAAGGTCATCATGTTAATAGTGAAGCCGAAAGCCCAAATAAAGGTTAATGTCCCCAACAGGGAAATCGGTAAGGTCAGCCCGGTAATGGCGGTAGAGCGAAAAGAACCCAAGAACAGTAAAACAATCAGAACAGCGAGAACCGCACCTTCAATAATGGTCCGTGCCACATCTTTAATACTGCCACGAATACCTTTGGAGCTATCGACGGCAACTTTAGCCACAGTACCCTCGGGGAGCTGTTTCTCGATTTTTGCTAGGACTTTATAGTTGGCATTGACCACATCAATTACATTGGAATCCGAATTGCGCAGAATATCAATCGCGACCGCAGCTTTACCATTTAAATAAGCACTGGATTCCAGATCGGCTTGACCATCTTCAATGCTTGCCACCTGTTTTAGAAAAATAGGAGCACCATTTTTATTGGCAATAATCAAGTCACCAAATGATTGCGGGTGAATCACTTTGGATTTGATTTCCACCACCAGTTCAGAGGTAGGCTGTTTTAAGGTTCCCCCCGGAACCTCAATATTTTCACCTTTCAAGGTATTGATGACTTTATCTACACCAATACCAAAGCTTTGCAGTTTTTGCGGATCGACTTCAATACGAATCTGGCGCTGTGCATCACCCAGTAAATTGACTGTACCCACGCCCGGCACGGTTCGAAGTTGCGGGACAATCTGCTGACTTAAATAGGAACTCAAGTCACGTAACGGCATGGTCTCCGATTCAAACACAATCGACATCACCGCATTGGCAGTAGGGTCATAACGTTCAACAACAGGATCCTGAATTTCATCTCGAAACTGGGCGGTAACAGGAGCAATCTTATCGCGAATATCCTGGGCGGCAACCGCAGAAGACATATCCAGATTGAATTCGACAATAATGGTCGACAGCCCTTCACTAGACTGGGAAATAATCTGTTTTAAACCTGAAATGGTATTGATCTGGTCTTCCATTTTTTTGGTAATTTCAGATTCAATGGTTTCAGGGGAGGCACCCGGATAGGAGGTATAGACTACAACAAATGGAAAATCGACATCGGGAAATTCTTCTACGCCCATGCGTTGCCAAGATGCCAGCCCCAGTACCAGTAAACACAACATCATCATGATGGTGAAAACAGGATATTTAACGCTAATTCGGGTAAACCACATAAGAACAATCCTGTACTTATTTTTTATTATTTATTGATGATGACCGCTTGATGAATGTCCTGGTCATTAAATTTAATACGGCTAATCTGGTCGGCGTTTTGCAGTCCTTGCACGACAGCCAAATTGTCCCGATAGCGCTGTTCCAGAATCACCAGGTTGACCTTTTCAATTTTGTTTTGGCGGATCACCCAGACATAGGGTTTATCTTTGATATTCTGGATCACATCGAGCGGAATGATTTGACCTGAAACTTGAGTCGAAGCAAGAATGTTGCCTTCCACGAAAGAACCAATACTCAGTGAGTTAATGGTTTCATTCGGTCGGGCAAAGAATTCAATCTGACGACTGGCAGGATCGGCAATCGGGGAGATGCGTGTTAAAACAGCAGTCAGTTGAGCTGGATTACCTTGAATGGTGTATTCAATATGTTGTCCCACTTTTAAAGCGGTTTGCATGTCACTTGGCAATTTGGCCTGAATTTCCAGCTGATTCGGATCCACGATTTCAAACAGGGTCTGGCCAGCAGCAACGGTTTGACCAGCATCGACTTGGCGCTGTGTAATCACTCCAGAAATGGGGCTATAAATAGTCCCTTCACGCTCGGCTTTTTTGGCAATATTGACACTGGCCTGTTGCGCATGCACATTTTCCAGTTGCGCCTGATAGTCGACAGCAGCCTGTTCATATTCAACTTTGGAGATAAAACCTTGATCCAATAAGCGTTGTTTGCGCTGCATCATATTTTTAGCCAGATTGGCCTGCGCTTGTGCTGCTGACAAATTGGCCTGAGCTTGCGCTAAACGTGCAGCATTATCTTGATTATTCAGGCGAACCAAGACCTGTCCCTTAGCGACTGACTGTCCGACCTGGACATAGACTTGGGTTGCAGTGGCAGTGACCTGAGCCTGTATGCTGCTTTGATTGACTGCACGAAGCGTACCGGTAAAAGCACTTTTTGCGACAGAAGTGCCATTCTTCACTGAAACTAGATCTTTTTCAATTAACTCAATTTTTGTTGTGGTTTCTACAGGTTTTTCTATTTCATTTTTTTTGCAAGCTGTTAGAAATAAAATTAAACACAGAACGCTGCCGGTTAAATATTGCTTATGGTCACTTAATTTAGATTTTTTCATATGCTGTCCAGATAGCATGTAGCTTCATCCTTTTTATTTATTGTGACTTAAATTAAGTGCTTCATAGCCTAAATACAATTTATTCAAGCGCTTTTAAGCGATCGATAATATTGTCGTATTTTGCTTGAGTATTTCGATAGTTAATTTGTAATGATTGAATCGTTGCTTTTTTTGCTTCAATATTCTTTTGATTATTCTCGATTGTATTTTTCAAGCTGGCTGGAATGTCTTCAGCTTTACGTAAATGTTCAATCTGTTGACGCTTAAAATAAATACGGTCAGTTTGTAATTGCTTTAACTGGTCTTGCTGAAAGGCAATTTGCTTTTTGATGCCGGTTAATGCGTCATTACGTTTTGCGAATGCAACTTGACTATTACCATAAGCCTTTTTTAGTTTTAAGTCCGCTGCCTGCTGCTTGGCGTGGGCTGCACGTTGCGGTGCCTGTCTAATATCGGCTTCAGTATTATAGGCACGATTACGCCGGATGACCTGCATGTTCTGGTCCAAAGCTTCGTAGCCATAGCGAATATGATTGGGGGTGACATTGGTGCTAATATTGGCTATACCCTTACTGTCATAATAGCGATACCAGGTGGCTTTAGGTGGCGGATTTTCAGCATATGCGAATGCCGATTGCAAAACCAGAAAAGAAAGAAAAATGAATCTAAAGTTCATTTTTTTTTGTGCAATGAAAGCAAGTTTGTATTTAAACTGACTTTGCATTGTAACCCCCCGAATAAAAGTTGACTAAATTACTTATTTTTAAAGTAATAAATGAGCTATATTAGACTCAAAATAAGTAATAAAAAACCTCTGTCTGTCAAAAAAAAATCATTGGTCGATAGAAAGTGTGAAGTCGTTATTGGAAATAGACTAAAATGAGTCTTCGTGCGGAAAATGTTCGTTGAAAAGGCAAGTAAAGATATGTTAAAAATGTTTGTAACTTGTAATAAAATTTTTGACTAAAATTGTTTGTACATTCTAAAAATGGGAAGGATCATTAAATGGACGAAAAATTCCAAAATCTAAAAGTGATGGTGATTGATGATTCAAAAACCATTCGTCGTACAGCAGAAACATTACTCCAACGTGAAGGTTGTGAAGTCGTGACCGCAGTAGACGGGTTTGAGGCTTTGGCAAAAATTGCTGAAGCAAATCCGGATATTGTTTTTGTAGATATTATGATGCCACGTTTAGACGGTTATCAAACTTGTGCATTGATTAAAAATTCGCAGAATTATCAAAATATTCCAGTCATTATGCTGTCAAGTAAAGATGGTTTATTTGACCAGGCAAAAGGTCGTGTTGTTGGTTCGGATGAGTATTTAACTAAACCCTTTAGTAAAGATGAATTGTTAAACGCAATCCGCAATCACGTAACAGCATAAGTTTATTTTTATTGGGGAAAAGCATGTCACGTATCCTTATCGTTGATGATTCACCTACGGAAACATTTCGTTTTAGAGAGATTTTAACCAAGCATGGCTTTGAGGTGATTGAAGCAGCAAATGGTGCTGATGGTGTCACAATGGCACAAGCAGAATTGCCAGATCTGGTGCTCATGGATGTGGTCATGCCTGGTGTAAACGGTTTTCAGGCAACACGTCAGATTGCCCGTGGTGCTACTACTAAACACATTCCGATTGTGATTGTCAGTACCAAGGACCAAGCCACTGACCGCGTTTGGGGGAAACGTCAGGGGGCAAGTGATTATTTGACCAAGCCTGTAGACGAAAACCAATTAATTGATGTGATTAAACAACACCTCAATGCAGGATAAGCTCTATGGCAGCAAATGGATTTATCGAATTACTTCGGATTGCTAAACGTGGTAACAAAAACTACGTTACAACTGAAAATGAAGTAAACCGATGGTCAGGCATTGCTTTTGAGATGATGGGGCAATATTTTGTGGCCCCTTTGGGTGAAGTATCTGAAGTGATATATCCACCAAAATATACTCCGGTTCCAAATACTCAGTCATGGGTGATGGGACTGGCCAATATTCGGGGACGTTTACTTTCCGTCGCTGATTTGGCGCATTATATTTCAGGACATCGAAGTCAGTTTTCACCGACTCAAAAAGTATTGTGTATTAGTCATAATGACCATTATGTCGGTTTGGTGGTAGATCAGGTTTTGGGGATTCAACACTTTAATAAGAAGAGTTTCTTTTCTAAAAACAGTGAATTAGATAGCAATTTACAAGAATATTGTCAGGGTTATTTTTATCAGCATAATCAGCACTGGCATGTTTTCTTATTTAGTCGTTTATTGCAAAACCCAAAATACATGAATGCCTCTATAAAATTTATAAATTAATAGTCGCAAGCTAAAGAATGATAGCGCAACTCGGGGAGAAGCTGGATGGGCTTTAAACTTAAAAAGAAAAATACAGGTGAAGGCACCAGCCATAATGGCGGGAATGCTTTAGTCGCAAAGATTCAATCACAAACAGAGCAATTATCACGTGTATTTGGTGACAGTGAAAAGTCCAAACCATTAATTTTGGGGGCAGCATTTTCTCTGGTCGTAGCACTCTTCCTGTTATTGTACTTATTCTATAGTGTACCGCGTAACAATGAATTGACACGTAGTGTGGGTGATTTGCGTCTATTGTCACAAACCATTTCACGTCAGGCAACTGATGCAACTGCTTCAGGAACCAAAGAGTCGATTGATAAATTAATTAAATCGCAAAAAGAATTTGCTGAAAACCTGGAAACGGTTAAAGATATTCATCCACATACAGCTGCATTGGTTGAGGTGGAAAAGCAGTGGAAATCGCTATCAGAAGGGATTGATTTAATTTCGTCTCAACAGAAAATGATTAACAAGCTGTACGATACCAATATTGCAATTGGTGAGTCGATTCCGGGAATTCAGGCAGAATATAACCTGATGGTTGACCAAATGGCGCGTCAAAACATGCCATCTAACCAGGTGGTTATTGCCAAAAACCAGGTATTCATTGCAGAACGTATCTTACGTTCAATTAGTTCGGTACTTACAGGTAACGATAACTCGCGTGAATCTGCGGATGACTTCAGTGCCGATACTGAAACTTTCGGTGCTTACCTCAATGCACAGCTCAATGGTAGTGCAGAACTGGGTGTAGAACGTATTGATGATCCGGCATTGCGTGAATCACTGACAGGCATTAAAAGCGAATATGATGATGTACTAAAATCAGCTTCTGCAACAATTCTTTCAAACTCGGCGCAAATTGTAAAAGTACGTCAAGCTTCTGCTGCAATTTTTGCCCAATCGGATGAATTGTTAGCCAACCTGAATAAGCTATCTGGTGGTTCGAGCTTGGCTATTGCGCTTCCTGCCTTGCTTTTAATCCTGTGTCTGGTTGCTTTCCTGTTTTCTGTATTCAAGTTGCTTGCATTACGTGGCCAGTCAGATAAACAGCGTGTGGCAAACCTGCAAGAAGAATATGACCGTAACCAGAATGCGATTTTACGTTTACTGGATGAAATTGCCGACTTGGCGGATGGTGACTTGCGTTCATATGCAACGGTATCGGAAGATTTTACCGGAGCAATTGCCGACTCCATTAACTTCGCGATTGACCAGTTACGTGACTTGGTATCACGTATTACTGAAACGTCTCAAGAAGTTGCGCAATATACAGCGAATACCCAGGGCATTACCCACCAGCTTGCTGAAGCATCTGAACACCAGGCACAAGAGATTGCCGGTGCATCTGCCGCGATTAACGAAATGGCGATGTCTATTGACCAGGTATCTGCAAACGCGGAAGAATCTGCAGTGGTTGCGGAGCGTTCGGTACAAATTGCTGCCAATGGTGCAGAGGTTGTAAACCGTTCTATTGAAGGTATGGACACCATCCGTGAGCAGATCCAGGAAACATCTAAACGTATTAAACGTCTGGGTGAATCTTCTCAGGAAATTGGTAACATCGTTGCCCTGATTAACGATATTGCCGACCAAACCAACATTCTGGCATTGAACGCTGCAATTCAGGCATCTATGGCGGGTGAGGCTGGTCGTGGTTTCGCCGTGGTAGCCGATGAGGTACAACGTCTTGCGGAACGTTCAGCCTCTGCAACCAAACAGATTGAAGGCTTGGTAAAAACCATTCAGACAGATACCAACGAAGCCGTAATTTCGATGGAGCAAACCACTTCCGAGGTTGTTCGTGGTGCAAGCTTAACCAAAGATGCCGGTGTGGCACTGGATGAAATTCAAAACGTATCGACCAACCTGGCGCGATTGATTGCCAACATTTCGGATGCTGCAAAACTTCAGTCTGCTTCTGCTGGTCACATTGCGACAACGATGAATGTCGTACAAGAAATTACCTCGCAAACCACAACAGCAACCTTCGATACAGCACGTTCGGTATCGGAACTGGCAAATATGGCCGAATCATTACGTGAATCTGTAACCGACTTTAAATTACCTGACTAAGTTAATTAAAAAGCGTTGCAGTGATATTCCCTGCTTTTGGGCAGGGGATATCCATAAGACACAGATCAAGCATCGACAAGATGAACTTAACTTCAAAGTTAGGTCTCGCGTGATGGTGACAATTAAGTTTGAGCAACCTTCTTGGTGGCAGATAAACGTAAGAAGCCTAAGCTATGAAAGAAATATTAAAAAATTTAGTTGAAACGACTACGCTTCCTGAAGATAGTTATCTTGATCAAGATGCAGAAATTCTAGAAATTTTTGTTGAAGAAATAGAAGAAATCTTCGTTGAATTAAGTACTTTATTTACAACTTGGTTGGAAAATCCGAATGACCAAGAAACTTTAACGACCATTCGCCGTCATTTTCATACCCTTAAAGGTTCTGGCCGTATGGTTGGAGCAAAATCTGCGGGTGAGTTGGCATGGGCGGTTGAAGATACTTTAAATCGGGTTATTTCCGGCACAGTACCTTTGGACAGCACAGTTCAACGATTTGCCCAAACTGTATTTAATATTTATCAATACAAGTTATACCCAATTTTTAAAACTGTTCAAAATGCTGATATCGACTTAAGACCTTTAGTATTATTGGGGCAGCAAATTCAGCAGCAGGTCAGTTTGGAACCTGCACTAGAAGAATTGCTTGAACTGTCTAGCACACTGACCAGTGTCAATAGTCTCACTGGTCTGGAATTGCAGGATCAATCATTTAGTGAAGCAGCGCCTGAAATGGCAATCGAAACTACTGCTACAGCAACCCCAGTTGCAGCAGACGACAACAATGATATTGAAGAAACGGTCGCGATCTTTATTGAAGAAGCAGAAGAACATCTGTTTACGATTGATCAGTTCCTGAAAAATGAACAGGAACAACATCAGGATTATAATGGCCTGATCCGTGCCTTGCATACCTTGCGTGGCAGCTCTTCTATGGCGCATATTGATCAGATTTTTGCAGCCAGTACCAAGGTTGAAAACTTATTTAAAACACTTTTACAAGAAGAAATTGTTTCTACCTCCAGCCAGACTGCGTTGCTAATTCAATATGCTGAATTTGTCCGTGATTATTTACATACTTTAAGACAGGGTCAGACCCAGAAACTTGATGCCATATATGCCACCTTTAATTCGGCATGGGACGACTATGGTTTCAGTTCTGCAGAAGTGGATGAGGATGTCAATCCGCAAGGTCTGGTGTCCAAACTGGTCGAATTGAATATTGATTTACTTCTGGATGCCGAATTCGAATTTGAAAAACGTGCCAAAGTAGAATATCCGGAATACATTCAGGCCTTAAGCCAGCAGGCACAGCAATTATTGGATAATACTGATAATCGTGCTGCGATGGGCATCTATCAATTTACCCATGAATTGAAGTCTGGCTATGAAGCGCTGGTATTAAAACCGGAACTGCTCAATATCGACTATGCATATGATCTGTTTGGGCAGGCACATCAAGAGTTCATTCATCTGTTCGATACCCTGGCGGCAGGTCAGCGCGTTATTTTAACGGAAGATATCCAGAAAGTTCTGAATGATCTGGCAGCCTTTGTTCAGCAGGATCTTGAACAGTTCGAAGTTCAGGAACCGAATCCTGCAACTCAAGTTGAAGCCTCACCAACTGCTGCTTCAGGTATTGTAGATCTGGCACAGATTTCACAAAAAATTGGTTCAGACCGTGAACACATGCATGCTGATGATGCAAATCGTGATTTTGATGAAGATTTGTTGGATATCTTCCTGGAAGAAGCAGAAGAATTACTGGGCGGGATCGATCAAGACTTGAATACCTGGTCGAAAGATCCGTCCGATACTGCGGCACTGAATAATTTAATGCGTTATTTGCATACCCTTAAAGGGGGTGCCAATATGATTCAGGCGACTCATATTGGCTTAATTGCGCATGAATTGGAAAGCATTTATGAACGCGTGATCCGTCATCAAATTGAGGTCAATCCGCAACTCATCAGTATTATTCGCTTAGTACAAGATGATGTATCAGACCGTATTCAAGTCATTCGCGATGAGCAGATTGATTATTCTGGTACTGAATCGATTGAAATTTTGCGTAATATTCAGGCTATCGCTCAAGGTAGTGTGGCTGTAAGCACCGCAGTTGCGGAAGTCGAAGTTCAGGCTGAACCTGAAGTTGCAGCTGAAATTGAAGAACTTGAAACTGCAACGACAGTAGAAACAGAAATTGAACCTGAGATTCAGCTTGAAACTGAAGTGGAAGCTAAAGCCGAAGCTGAAACAGCTGCTGAAGTTGCCTTGGCAACTCCAGACCATGTTGAAGAGCCAGATGACAGTATCCGTTTAATTGCAGAAGAAACCTTCTGGGAAGAAGCAGAAGAAATTCTGGAGTCTACAGATAGCCTGTTGAAACAGTGGTTTGAGCAGCGTAGTGACCGTAGCTTGCTGCTTCAATTACAGCGTGCAGCCCACAGTTTGAAAGGTGGCGCACGTATGGTGGAAAATGAACCGGTAGGGGCAATTGCTTACCAGCTGGAAACCACCTTCGAACGCTTTGCGGTGCATCAGTTCAACTCCAATGTTTATGACCTGTTATTGCAAACGACTTTGGCATGGTTAAAGCAGGCCATTTTCGAGCATGATTACAGTAATTTTGACAGCGTCAAATTAAGTTTAGAGTCGATTGAATTTGTTGATGTCATTGCGCAGTTACCTAAGCGCGTGGCCGAATCTGATACGCTGTCTACGGCTAAAGTCTTTGAATTTGTTCAGGGTGATGGTACCGAACCTCCAGCAATGATGGGTGAGTGGGATACAAGTAATCAACAGGACAACAGCAATGAAATGATCCGTATTTCTGCCGATCTGGTCGAGAAAATGATCGACTTGTCTGGTGAAAATGCGATTAACCGTTCACGTATTGAAATGGACTTGGGACAGTTTAGTAATACCCTGAACGAAATGGAACTGGCGATCAAGCGTCTGGCTGACCAGTTACGTCGAATGGAAGGTGAGCTCGAGTCTCAAATTATTGCCAAACATGGTGATAATTCACGTTATGCCGATTTTGATCCTCTAGAGATGGACCAATATTCATCATTAAACCAGTTGTCAAAATCGCTGGCGGAATCTGCATCTGACTTGGTCGATTTCAAGACGACCCTGTCAGAAAAAATTCGTGATACGGAAGGTTTACTGTTACAACAATCCCGTATTCAAGCTGAGATTCAAGAAAGCCTGATGCGTACCCGTCTGGTACCATTTGATCGTTTATTACCACGTTTACAACGGATTGTGCGTCAAACCTCATCGACTCTGAACCGTCCGGCCGAGCTGGTGGTGCAAAACACCGAAGGTGAATTGGACCGTAACATTCTAGAGCGTCTGGTTACACCGTTCGAGCACATGCTGCGTAATGCGATTGACCATGGTCTGGAAGATACTCACGTACGACATGAGCTACAGAAGCCTGAAGTCGGGAAAATTATTCTCAATATTAGCCGTCAAGGTACAGATGTACTGGTGTCATTCAGTGATGACGGTAAAGGGATTGATGAAACAAAAATTAAAGAAAAAGCACTCAGCTTGGGTTTAATTAAAGCCGATCAATCCATTGATAAGCAGGAAATCCTGCAATTAATTTTCCATCCTGGATTTACTACTGCCAAAGAAGTGACGCAAATTTCCGGACGCGGTGTAGGTCTGGACGTGGTGCAAAGCGAAATTAAGGCACTGGGTGGGCATATTTCCATCGATTCTGAATTGGGTAAAGGGACCACCTTTACCATTCGCGTACCGACTACGGTGGCTGTAAGTGACGCCTTGATGGTCAAATCAGGCGACCAGCAGTTTGCGATTTCACTGGCACAAATTGACCGTATTGTACGTATTGCACCATCAGCGCTTGAACAGTATTTCAATAGTAAAGAAGATTTCTTTAAAATTGATAACACCAGTTACAAACTGCGTTATTTATCCGAATTTGTGTCCAATCAGCCTTTACCACGTTTAAGTAATGTTGCACATTCTTTACCTGTATTGCTGATTAAAGGCAATAGTGGTCAAACTATTGCACTACTTGTGGATCAGCTGATTGGTTCGCGTGCACAAATTGTGGTGAAACCGATCGGTCAGCAATTCTCAAGTGTTGGCGCTGTTGCCGGAGCGACTATTCTAGGTGATGGTCAAGTCTGTCTGATTCTGGATGGTCAGAATATTGCCCGACAAATTCAGAACACTCAACGTCTTAAACATGTGTCTGATCAACGTGAGCATTCGCGTTACAGTAATGCACGCCGCCTGATCATGATTGTGGATGACTCGGTGACAGTACGTAAGGTGACTTCACGTTTACTTGAACGTCAAGGCTTTGATGTGGTGACGGCCAAAGATGGTATTGATGCCATGGAGCAGCTGGAAAATGTCAAACCAGACTTGATGTTGCTGGATATTGAAATGCCGCGTATGGACGGTTTTGAAGTCACGAATCTGGTTCGTCACCATGACGTGCATCAAAACTTGCCTATTATTATGATTACGTCGAGAACAGGCGAGAAGCACCGTGAACGTGCATTCAGTCTTGGGGTAACGCACTATATGGGCAAACCGTTCCAGGAAGCGGAATTGCTGGAAAATGTGGAAAGTTTGTTAGAAATCAGTCAGGGATAACTCAATGAGCCAAAATAGTGTTTCAAACTCTGCTGTTGACCGAATTTCACAACAGGAGTTACACCACCTTATTACGGTATCTACCGGATTTATCGATACCTATATTATCGATTGTTATGGTAAGGAAGCGATGATTCTTCCGCAAAACATTGTCTTGTCTGCGCTGGATAGCGCTACACAGGTGCCTTTTGTGGAATGGCATGAATTGAAGCTGCCAGTGTATGCTGTGAATGATCCGGAGCGCAAAACGGGTGTAGCATTGGTCATTGAAGGCGATGATGTCAGTCAGCGTTTTGCCCTGATGTGTAATGAGATGCCAAAAACGATTCGTCTGCGTATTTCCGAAGTGGTAGATGAAGAACGCACGGCAACAGACCCTGATGTATTCCAGTATGTACGGATGGGAGATCAGGTGTTTTATGTGCCTAATCTCGAACACATTCAGTCTTCTTTAGGATTGTAATGTTGAAGCATTTATAAAAGGTGGGTAATAAAAAAGGAACTGTTCAGTTCCTTTTTTATTTTATGTGGTTACTGTTTTAGCGAGCTAATAAGCCTTCTAGAATTTGTTCGTAAATTTCAGCAAGCGGTTCCAGGTCAGCAACATTTACATGTTCGTCAATTTGATGGATGCTGGCATTTAATACACCGAGTTCCAGCACCTGTGCACCTGTAGGGGCAATAAAACGACCGTCGGAAGTACCGCCACTGGTAGAAAGTTCAGTTTCAATACCGGTGACATTACGAATGGCATTTTTAGCAGCATTGACCAATTCGCCTACTGGGGTAAGGAATGGCAAGCCAGATAATGTCCATTCAATATCATAATCAAGATTATGACGGTCTAGAATTTCTAAGGTACGTTCTTTTAACTGTTCAGCAGTCACTTCAGTTGAATAACGGAAGTTAAATAAAAGATTCATACTGCCCGGAACCACGTTAGTTGCACCGGTACCTGCATTGATATTGGAAATTTGGAAAGATGTTGCAGGAAAATATTCATTGCCATTGTCCCACACCGTATCGCACAGTTCAGCCAGGGCTTTAGAGGCAGTATGAATCGGGTTGATGGCAAGGTGAGGATAAGCCACATGTCCCTGTTTACCTTTCACGGTTAATTTGGCATTCAATGAACCACGACGACCATTTTTGACCACGTCACCCAACTGTTTGGTACTGGATGGTTCACCAACCAAACACCAGGTCATTTTTTCATTACGGGCTTCTAAAGCTTCCACAACTTTCACGGTACCGTTAATGGATGGGCCTTCTTCATCGGAAGTAATGAGAAATGCGATAGAACCTTTATGGTCTGGGTGTTTTGCCACAAAACGCTCTGAAGCCACTACCATCGCTGCCAGTGCTGTCTTCATGTCGGCACTGCCACGTCCATACAGTTTACCATCGCGAATTTCCGGTACAAAAGGGTCCGAATTCCAAGCATCTAAACTCCCAGTAGGTACCACATCGGTATGGCCTGCAAAACATAAAACAGGTGCTTCAGTACCTTTACGTGCCCATAGATTGTCCACGTCTTCAAAACGCATCGGTTCAATATTGAAGCCGATTTTTTCCAGACGTTCCGCCATGATATTTTGGCAGTTATGATCGATTGGTGTTACAGAAGGCTGACGTAGCAGTTGCAGGCTTAAATCAAGGGTAGCGGAAGAGGTCATGCGATTTTCATAAGTCGATAAATTTGTCTGCACTATAATAGGCGAATATGTCCTTGAATGTGAATGGCTGCCCTAAAATTGGTATAAAAAAACCCTATCTTGGATAGGGTTCTGTACGCTGAAGACAAACTAGTTTTTGCGGATTTCCTCAGAAGTTTTTTCTGCAGTATCGGTTACAGCCTCTCCAGCTTTAGATACATCTTTACCCATACCTTTAAACGTATTACAGCCAGTTAAAGCAAACGCAATAATGAGGGAAGCAGCAAGAATTTTTTTCATCATCATCTCCAAGTCATTCATTATTTTGATGTGAATTCAGGTTAATTAATGCACAGTCTAAACAATAGGGTTTTTTGATGGTAGAAAAGTAAACATTTGTTATAAAAATAGACAATTCTCATAAAATTGGCGATGTATTGCTTGAGAGAGTAAAGGTGGATTGCGGTACATATAGAAATTATTTTGATCTTTTTGCAGATATAAGCCGTTACTCCACCACTGTGCGGTATCGCTACTGATATGCTGTTCTGGACAGATCCATTCGAGTCGCTGTAAGCGGTAAAATTGAGCACTTTGCGGAGGAATATCGCTTCCCCAACAGCCTAAACGTCGTTGTTTATTGACCCAGTTGGGAAGGGTACTCACTGTGCTTCCAACAGAAAGATAAAGTTGCCCTTTAAGTACTGCGAAACGCTGCTCAATGTTGTGTTCTAGTGCATCCTCAAACTGAAACTGCTTTTGGCTAAAGTGATTTAATTTTCGCAATAAAGTATCGCTGCGGTTTAAGCCATACCAGTAGGGCAAAGAACAATCCAGTTCTGCCAGATAATATTTTAAAGCCACTTCCCAGTGTTCAATGGCTTGGGTTTCTGTATTCAATAACAGAAAATCGAGTTCACCCAGGGTTTTAGGTCCCGCAATTTTCTGAATGCTATGACCGAGTAATTGATAAGGGTGATAGTCTTGATCGAGCAGCCAGAACCAGACCAGCATTTCAAAACGCAGCCCTAAGCGCGTGCTTTTGAGTTGTTGTAAAAAGTTTTCTAATTCTTGTGGATGCTGGTCTAAATAAAGCAATCTGGAGTGATAATTCTGAAAATGGCTACGCCATACAGCATCATCATGAAATTGAAAAGCATGCTTGAGTACCATTTCGGACGGGATGTGGGATAAAATATTTGGACTGCATACACAAAAGGCCAGTTGCCGAACCAGTAAATTTTTAAATTGCAGCCACGGTTCTTCAATATGAGAGACTTGATTTAAAGCAAACATAGCAACCCCGGGCGATAAATTAAAAAGTGCAGAATGACAACGGATAATATGCAAAAACACTTTATACTACCGCAATTAGTTGTATAGGGTAGTGCTATGAAAATGTTGTTTTGGCGAAGTTTAGTGATGATTTTTGTCATCCTGGGCTTTATCGGGGTACTTTTACCGGGTATGCCAACAACAGTATTTCTGATTTTAGCTGCCTGGTCGGCTTCGAAAGGCTGGCCGCAAATGGATGCCTGGTTGCTGAATCATCCTAAATATGGGGCGACCTTAAGGGCATGGCGTGAAAATGGCACCGTACCACGCAAGGCAAAATGGTTCGCTACTATCATGATGATGATCAGTGGAATCATCATGTTATTTACCAATGCACCGCTTTTGGTGAAAATCTTCACTGATCTGACCATGCTGACAGTGGCCATCTGGTTATGGCTACGTCCTGAACCTTCAGCAGAACCAATCAAAGATGGTGAGTGATTTTGTTATGGCATATTCTTTAGAACAGGCGGATATATGGATTGATTTGATCGGGCAACACCTGACCTTGCCCAAACATAACAAATCTTATGTCATCTCTACAGGCAAAAATGGGATTGGCGAGCAGGAAAATTCCGGCAAGACACCACGAGGCTGGCATAAAGTAGCACTAAAATTCGGACATGCCGCTCCCCCAAATGCGGTATTTAAAGCACGGCAACAAACTGGTGAAGTCTATGATGCAGCATTGGCTGCACAATATCCTGAACGCGACTGGATTTTATCGCGTATCCTCTGGTTAAGCGGTCTGGAAGAAAATTTTAATCAGGGTGAGGGCTGTGATACCTTTCAGCGTTATATCTATATTCATGGCACCCCCGATACAGAACCCATGGGGATTCCATTGTCACATGGCTGCATCCGGATGCGTAATCAAGATGTGATTGAATTATTCGAACTGATCGCTGAGGATGCTTTGGTGTTTATTTCAGAACAGCGTTTGAATTTGAAGGATGGTACACAGGCAATCGCCGATTAATAATGTGATAAAGCATTAAAAGCTTAACGTTCTGCTGAATATATAGTGGATGAAAAACGGCGGTATTCGCCAGCAGTTCAAAAAATATTGCAATATTTTGCTTAAAAATGACTCGGTGATTTTTGGGTTTTTACAGAAAATAGTAAATAAGTTATCGAAATTGTTTGTTTTTATAGCAAACAACCTATTTTTTAATCACTCAAACGTAAAAAACCAAAAACAGTCAGAAAAGCGTTTGACAGTCTGTCAGGATTCTCTATAATGCACCTCATCAAACGATGAAGACGTTTAAAGGGCGCTTAGCTCAGTTGGTAGAGCGTCTGCCTTACAAGCAGAATGTCGGCGGTTCGATCCCGTCAGCGCCCACCAAGCTCTTAACGTTAAGACACTTTAGTGCAGCGGTAGTTCAGTTGGTTAGAATACCGGCCTGTCACGCCGGGGGTCGCGGGTTCGAGTCCCGTCCGCTGCGCCACTTCAGTTCTTAATATTCGTTTGCCACAATAGCGACATTGTGTAAGTGCAGCGGTAGTTCAGTTGGTTAGAATACCGGCCTGTCACGCCGGGGGTCGCGGGTTCGAGTCCCGTCCGCTGCGCCATTTACATGATAGACCTTTTGAGGGCGCTTAGCTCAGTTGGTAGAGCGTCTGCCTTACAAGCAGAATGTCGGCGGTTCGATCCCGTCAGCGCCCACCAGATTTTTTGCGATGCAGCGGTAGTTCAGTTGGTTAGAATACCGGCCTGTCACGCCGGGGGTCGCGGGTTCGAGTCCCGTCCGCTGCGCCATCCTTAGAATCAAAAATGCAAGACCCTTTGAGGGCGCTTAGCTCAGTTGGTAGAGCGTCTGCCTTACAAGCAGAATGTCGGCGGTTCGATCCCGTCAGCGCCCACCATATCTTTTAAAGATATCTTCTTTCTTAGATATAACTACTTAGAAATAAGTATCGTGATGCAGCGGTAGTTCAGTTGGTTAGAATACCGGCCTGTCACGCCGGGGGTCGCGGGTTCGAGTCCCGTCCGCTGCGCCATTTTTAAAATGTCTTAAATCCCTGAGTTTAAGATATCAATACCAAGACTACGTACTTCGCTTGTCTTGCGTCATAAAAAATAACGATGTTATTTTTTAATTCTCAGGGCGCTTAGCTCAGTTGGTAGAGCGTCTGCCTTACAAGCAGAATGTCGGCGGTTCGATCCCGTCAGCGCCCACCATATATTCTCCTTGATCAAATTCTATTTTTCTCCTAAAATCCTTAGTTAATAATAATTTTAACTATTGAAAAATCATGAGAAATCCATATCAACGCAAGGCTGCGTCTAAGACCCAAAATAATACTTATAATGCCCAAGAAATCTATAAAAAATTTGTTGAAATGATTGTAGCTCAAGGTTATGTCCATGCCCTGTATGATGATGGTTGGGCATTATGTGCAACACCTACCGGTCAGCGTGCATTTGCTATTTGGCAAAGCAAAGGGCTGGCAAAATTGCTATTGAAAGACAATTGGGCAAATTATCACGTTGAGGATATTTCACTTAAAGATTTTGTTGAAAAAGTCATTCCTTTTTTACGTCAGGAAAATACCTGTGTGTCGATGGATTTAACTCCGGAAGGGCAAAATGTGCTGGTGGCACCAGAAAAATTATTATTGGATATAAAAAATTATTTGTATCAGATTTACCTGCAAAAACCTGAATTGTTTAAAGATGAAAAACTGCCTTTACCCCGTAGCATTCGTTTGAACTGATTTTAGTATTCCTGTAACAGCCAGCCACTAATGAAAGCAAAATACTCGCGTAACCAGGAGTTATAGCGAATATAAAGTGGTGTTGGGGCGCTAAGGGTAAATATCTGTTGATAACCTTGATGTTTGGCAATGGCTTTGGCACGTAAAATATGAAAATCACTGGTGACGATGACAACAGGCTGTTTTAGGGAAATATGCTGCTGTGCCAGCAAAGGCTGTACATTACGCAGGTTTTCTGTAGTGCTGGTACTTTTTGCTTCTAATAAAATACGTGATGGATCAATATGATGTTGTTGTTGCAGATATTCAGACATCACGGCTGCTTCAGCAATTTGTTCTTTAAATCCTAAACCTCCGGTCACGACCAGCAGGGTTTCCGGGTAACGTTTGGCATAGGCAGCACCAACATCTAAGCGCTGTTTTAAGGTGGGAGAGGGACGCCCCTTTTCAATACCACTGCCCAGTATGATGACGGCAGCAGCGGGCTGAACGGTATTGGACCGCTGAATGTTATATTGCAAATAACTGAAAAATATCACCAATGTACCGAGCCAGAGAAAAAATCCGGCCCATGCACAGTGCCATAAAGTCTGTCTTAAGGGGGGGTGCTGAATAAAGTTTTGAATCCGGTTAAAAAACGGGGCATAGAGCATCAGTCCTATACCAATGATCAATGGAAGAATAATGCCGAGATGAATTTTATCCAGTGATAGTAACCATAAGCCATCGAGAGTCAATATACTGCCGATGATCAAGCTCAGGTGACGTTTGAAGCTGCTGGACATAAAATTAATCTGGGTGAATGTTGTTGCTAGTTTAAACAAATTGGATACTTTAAGTATAAAAAAACCGGATTCTGAGACCCGGTTTTTTTATTGACTTCAATGATTAGTAGACATCACGACGATAACGACCATCTTGACGTAGCTGATCAACTACAGCTTCACCCAGAATGTCGGTTAAAGCCTGATCGACATCGCTGGCCATACCGTTGATACTGCCGCACACATAAATCACTGCACGATTGTCAATCCAGGCTTTTAGTTCCTGTGCCTGTTCACGCAGTTTATGATGCACATAGACTTTTTCTGCCTGATCGCGTGAGAAAGCCAAATCCAGACGTTGCAGCATGCCGGTGGTTTGCCAGGCTTCAATCGTGCTCTGATAGAAGAAGTCATGTTCACGCTGGCGTTCACCAAAGATCAGCCAGTTTTGCGTATAGTCCTGACGGGTACGTGCATGTAGCAAGCTCATTAAGCCTGCCAGACCGGTACCGTTACCAATACAAATGATAGGACGGTTGTCATCAATCAGGTGGAAAGATTCATTGTTACGGATGCGCAGTGCAATCTCGCTATTTAACGGGGCATGCCGAGTCAGCCAGCCTGAACCCAGGCCCAATTGACCTTGAGCATCGGACTGTTGGCGCACCACTAAACGCAGAACTTGCTGTGAAGGAATGTTGGCAATGGAATATTCACGTGAAGGCAGCGTTGGAAGTTGCTCCAGTAAATGATCCATATTGGCAAAAGGTTCAACTTCAACAGTCAAATCTTTGTTCCATAAGGCCTGCTCAATATTTATATTTAAGGAATCTACAGAGGCATTCGGCTGAATTTGATGCTTTTGCATAAATTGGGCAATACGTTCAGCACTGTTACCGGGTTGAATCTCGGCGATATCACCGGCTTGCCAGCTCACTTCATGATCCGGCTTTAACTCGATATTAAAGGCCGCGGCACCGAGGCTGTTCGGGTTGAGCAGATCACGTTGGGTTAAAGTCCAGCGATCGAAGGTTTTTTCAATATTCATGGCTTGCAATTCAAGCTGGGTTACTTTTGCTAAAGCCGTATTCCATGCCTGAATCTGCTCTTGATTGGTATTATCCACTTCAATGATATTAAACAACTGCTGCGCACCATTCTGTTTTAACCAGTCATCAATTGCATGGCCAAAATGACAGAAAGTGTCGGCATATTCGTGAGAACCCAAGGCCAATACTGCATAGTGCAGATGGCTTAAATCAGCTTTTTTGCGCAGTATTTTTTTGGCAAAACCTGATGCTAAATCAGGTGCTTCACCAGTACCGTAAGTACTTGCTACAAATAAAACCTGTTCGGTATTTTTTAAATCATCCAGATTCAAATGTTGTACAGATTTCACGCTCACAGGCTGATGAGCCTGTTGCAGGCTGGTTGCTGTACGCCATGCCAGCTGTTCTGCCGTACCAGTTTGTGACGCATAGACAATCAGCCAGGGTTTTGCACTGGTATCAATATTGACCGCGGTTAATCCATGACGTGCAGTTTGAGTCAGTTTCTTCTGTTTGCGACGTTTCAGGTAGAGCATCCAGCCTGTAACAAAGAACAATGGCATACTCAGAGCAGCCAGCATAGCCAAGAACTGGTAAACCGGACCAAAGAAGCTACCACGGTGCACTGGCAGCATGCTACTCATGATTTTTTCATTGAGTTTTTTATTTTCGTAAAGTTCCATCTCTTTAATGCTAGATGCTTGATAATCAAATATGGCTTTGTTGCGTGCACGTTCGTTTTGCGGAATGGCATCGACAAAGCTAATTTCAAGTTCACCATTGGCTTTTTTCGGGATATTCAGGGTAATGCTTGAATAATCACGGTCCACTTGAGCATTAAAGCCGTTCCAGCTTTGACTAAGAGCCAGATGGATCTGTTCCGGGCTTAAGCCTTTTTTCTCGCGTTTTTCACCACGCTGAGGTTTAGCGGCTTTTTCAGGGTTGCTTGTAGCTGTATTAGGTAATGCTTCGCTCGAACCCTCACGGTTACCGCGTGCTTCACCACCTTTTGGCGCTTCAGCTTCACCCTTGGCTTGCGGTTGTTCAACACCCATCACGGTATACAAGCCGCTACGCCACCAGCCATAAGACCAGGTTAAACCGGTACAGGCGATAATCAGGAAGAAAATCACCACCCAGGTACCCACAACCGCATGTAAGTCCCAAAGGAAATTACGACCTTTCAGTTGTGGCTTAAGCATGAACCACTGTTTAACAGAATGCTTTTTCGGCCAGCGCAGATATAGACCACTGAGTACAAAAAAGATCAGCATGAGGGTACAGGCCCCGGTGATCTGCTTGCCGACGGGTCCAACGGTTAAATTGCGATGCAACTGTTCGATAAACTTGAAAAATTCTCGTCCTTTAATCTCAGGTAACACTTCGGCTGTGTAAGGGTTAATCATCATGGTATAGCCTTTACGTGCACCTTCTTTGACAATATTAATGCTTGAAGATGCTGTCGGATCTATGGCTATGGTGATGCTGTTAATTTTCATTTCCGGATCAGTTTTTTGAAAATGCTGATACAGTTCGGCAGGGGTTAATTTATCTTGTTTTTCCACCTGGACGGTATAGCTAGCCGGATTGAACCATTTCTGGATAGGCTGTTCATATGAATAAATGGCACCAGTTATTCCCATAATGGAGAGGATTAAACCGGCAGTAATACCAAGAAACCAGTGAATCTGGAAAAAGATTTTTTTTAACATAGCCGAAAAAACAGGGTGAGAAACAGAATTAACCTGAATTATAGCTGAACTTTTCCAAAATGATATCGATTTTGTAGGTAATATTTATTCTCATTATCATTTAATTTTTTCGGAATTAAAAAACCCCCAGTCTGGAGGTTTTTTTAATGTCTAGCTTGCAGGAGCATTTAAATCTGTTTTGCTTCGCCCACAGTTTCATTCAAGTGCTTGCGGATAGTCTTGAAAGAAAAATTCTTTGAATCCATACGCTTTGGCAAGATATAAGCACCTTGTTGACCTTTAACCTTGAAGTTAATCAACATAAAGTCAGGGGTATTATACCACTCATAAATATCTTTCCAGCCAATGGCACCGACACCTTCCTGTGCACCCATTTGCTGACGCATGATAATGCCGTGCGGCTGTACGCCCAAACGGATACCTTTAATTTCCTGTACCGGAAATTCATTCATCTTGCGTTTTACATACCATTCCAAGCCGAATTTACGGATCAGGAAATATGCAAGCACACAGACCAAAGCCACCCAGCAGAAAATGGTGGAATAGTTTTTCAGCAAGATGATACCGACAATGGAAAGTAGGGCAACAGCTGCCATGATGATCCAGGCTTTGGTGCCGATTTTATTGGTGCTACGCCAGATGGCAAGTTGCGCTTGACGTTGTTCAGCCTCAGAAATTTCATAGTTCACAGGCTGCAGGGTATAAGCGTATAAATTTTTCGCGGTCATAATGAAAATAACAAATTTAGAACTGTAAAAAGTTTAGCATTATTTATACCAATTCAGTGAGTATATTGTTCCAAAATCATCCTATTTATAATGAGGCTAATTCGGTGGCTTTTTCATCACGGTCATGGCTTAGACTTTGCTTTAAACGACTGAGCTGATTCAGAATACTGAGCATCAACGATAATTGCTGCAACACAATCAGAGATTTTTGATCCTCTTCATTATTTTGGCTTAAGCGTTGGCGTATGGTATTCAGCATATTTTGTGCCGTCAGGTCGGGCACTTCATCTTTTAGCAATGCCCCTTGAATGTCGTCCAGCGCTTGATCGAGGAGCTGCAAGACTTCCTGATCTGCAATTTTTTCACGATGTGCGCCCAGTGCAGCAATATAGCTGAGCAGGGTGTGATTCAAGCACAAGAATTCAAAAGCCTGGCTTTTTTGTGTCGGGTCAAAATCAGGTTCTGTGGCCAGGGTCGAAATCAGTGAGGCCACATCTGCATCGTTATTATGCGCAGCACGACGTACCACTCGATATTTCAAACCGTTATTACGGCCATTTTTGTACTGTTCAATGACTTCGGCTAAATATTCACATTGAGCAGTGAGTGAACGTCGGATCGTGCGGGGTAAACGGCGGAATTTCCAGTCCGGGAAGATAAAGCTCACCCCAAACCAGGCCAAGGCACAGCCAATTAGGGTATCAATCATACGGGGCAGGGCTGCGGCAAAACCCATACCATCAAGGTTAAAGTTAATCAGCGCCAAAATAGTGATAAAGGCGGTGGCCTGGGCATATTGCTTACTGCGTAATTCGAAGAACAGCACACCACTTAAAATCAGCAGTAATAATTGACCTTCGATAGAAGGAATAAAATACAAAACGGCATAACCGAGAATAATACCGACCAAGGTGCCGACAATCCGTAAACGCAGGCGGCGTTTGGTGGCGTTAAAGTTGGGCTGGCTGACGAAAAGAGCAGTTAATAAAATCCAGTAGCCATATTCAATATTGGTCACTTGAACAAAAATATAGCCAATAAGCAAAACGATGGAGACACGAATTGCGTGTCTAAACAGCACCGACTCCGGGGTTAAATGCTGCTTGATCCGGATCACAATATCATCCCAGCCTTTTAAATCATCATCTTTCAGCTGGTTTTCAATATGTTTGCTTTTATCGAACTTGATATGCCGCTCTGTTTCTACGTTACGAAGCTGGGCATCAATCGACTTTAAATTTTGATAAAGAGAAAATAAGGCATTGACCCAAACCTGATCGTATTGCTGCTCGGCACGGAGTTTTTCCAAGGATATTTTTAAGTTGGCAAAGGCATGTTTAAAGCGCTTGTTATGCTGATAGGTTTCACGATTTAAAATACTGTGACCCAAGTCTTTACAGGCCTTACCCTGAATAGAAAGAATGCGTTGAAAGCGAAATAAAATGTCACTATGTTCAAAAACTTTGACCAGTTTTTGATAATCAATATGTGCTGAATCTGCACGTTCATGGATATCCTGAGCCACAAAATAATATTGCAGGCTGCGACGGGTATCTTTTTGTCCACGGTCACCTTTTAATCGGGTTAACAGGGCAGTTTTCATTTCATTGAAAATACCGACCAATTTGCCATTTTCCAGCGACAGCTCAATCATGCTTTGCTGATAACTTTCTGGCGTCATGTCAACATCAAACAGGTTCGATTTTGCAAACAGAAAGTCCCCCAGTGATGAATAGCATTGGGACAGTTTGTCCTGAACCTGCCGAACCGGAAATAACAGAAAACTGATGGTAGAAAGCAGGCCATACCACATCGCACCGGCAACCAGCAGCCCAGCCTGCATATACCATTGATCAAAGAGAGAAACGCCCAGCATCGAATATACAGAAATGACCAGACAGCCATAGGAAATGGTCGCATAACGCCGTCCTAATGAGCCGAGCAGAATCCAGCCAATGCAGGACACAATCAGCCCTATGGCAAATAAAACGGGATGAGGAAATAAAAAATAAATCGAGGCGGCGGTAATAAAGAAACCGATGTAAGTATAAATCAGGTTCATGATCCGCACTGAAAAGCGGTCATCAATATCACTTAAACCGGCAGCCACCACCCCTAAGGTCAAGGGAATGGTGGCAAGCTGTTGTCCCATAAAATAGGGCACAAAGGCAGTACCTGCAAATGCAATAATCATGCGCAGGTTATACATGAAGGTGGTGTTGTAAGTCGCTTGTTTAAGACGCGTCAGCCAAGATTTCAAGTTATGTCCTAATCACTAAAGGATGTATGCATCAGGGAATGAAATTATGTGAAATTTCATTTTCAATCCTTAAAATAATACTATGTACAGTGTAAGCTTGTCTTTAAAGCCCCCATTTAAAAATTGAATATCGTTATGTCTGTACAGCAATCTACACGGCAGTATTCCACAGCATGGATCATGCTGCTGGCTTTATTGACCTCACTTGGTCCACTTTCTATTGATATGTACCTGCCAGCCTTGCCGCAAATGGCACAGGATTTTGGCGTCAGTACGCAAATGGTAGCCAATACTTTACCGGCTTATTTTTTGGGACTGGCTTTAGGGCAGCTGATCTATGGACCTTTGAGTGACCGGATTGGGCGCAAAACGCCACTGTATTTTGGATTAACCCTGTATGTTGTTGCAAGCCTGCTGTGTATTTTTGCCAGCAATGAATGGAGCTTAATTGCTGCAAGGATTTTACAGGCTGTTGGAGGCTGCGTAGGGGTGGTGATTGCTCGGGCTGCCATTCGTGACCGTCTGGATATGCAGGCTTCTGCACAGGCCTTTGCCAGCATGATGATTGTGATGGGGATTGCACCGATTGTCGCGCCGAGTGTCGGGGCAATGGTATTGACGTTCTTTAGCTGGCATGCAGTCTTTGTCTTTTTAACCTTGATCGGACTGATCTGTTTATTCTGTGTGCACTTTTTCTTTAAAGAGAGTTTGCCGCCTGAACGCCGTTTAAAGCTGAATGTCGCCCAGATTATCCAGCTGTACGGTAGTATTTTTAAAGACCCGAGTTTTAAATGGCCAATGCTGGCTGGTTGTTTTTCTGGCGGCATTTTATTTTGTTATATCAGTTCATCTGCTGCTGTGCTGATGGATCATTATGGATTAGCGCAACAGCAATTTGCTTATGCTTTTGGGCTGAATGCCTTTGGTATCATGCTGTTATCTGCGCTCAATAAAAGACTTGGCCAGCAATTTTCGGTACTGAGTCGCCTGAAAATAGGCGGCATCATCCAGTTGCTTGGGGTCTGCATTTTATTCAGTGCAGGTTTAATCGGTCATAGTCCCTTATGGCTGGTATTGATTGGCATGTTCTGGGCAGTGGCAGGAATTGGTTTTACTGGTCCCAATGCGATGGCTTTGGCCATGTCGCAACAGGGTGCGCAAGCGGGAACAGCCAGTGCCATTATGGGAAGTATGCAGTTTGCCTGTGGTTTGCTCGGTGGCGTGATTTTAAATTTTCTGATGTGGGATTCACTGCTCAATATGGGAATTCTGATGTTGATCTTCGTGGCTGTGACTTTGCTTGCAATTCTGCAGTTCAGCAGACAATTGCAGGATAAAAGTTTAAATATTTAAATATCTGCATAGCAAAACAGACCTTTAAACTTATTCGTGCTAAAGGTCTGTTTGAGTTAAAGCTATTTATTTATTTATCCATAAACGCGGCAATATCCATTTTTCCGGATAACTAGGCAAAGGTTTTCTTAAGGGTGCCCAGCTTGCCACGGTTAAAATGTTTTAATGATTTATGGATCACCTGTCTGATACAAAAAGCTCGTACCGCATGGCGGGCAGTTATGGCATCGTTTACATGCTGAAATGAGCTGTAAATTTATAAAAATGTCTTTTGAAATGAGTTTTTTAGCGCTGGGTAGTTATATACATTAGTCGAATGTCTGGTTGTTCGGCTTTAGGATGAATTTTTCTAAGTCTAAGAATATCCACATTATTTTTTTATTAGATCTGAAAATGAGATGATTTTTCAATCACTGTTCGGGAAAACTGATTTTAATAAAGTCTGAAAATTGCTAGATTTAGCACGATATGTGGATGTCACATATTTGTAATATTATAATATTTTAAGTTTTTTACTGTACTCAGAAGCTGAAAATGCAATGGTTTTTTAAGCTTATTAATTTTTGAAGGGTATTTTTTCATAGATTTATTGGGTTTTTAAAAAATCACTGAATGCATGGAATGCGAAATTTAACAAATCGGAGATTTTAAGAATGAGTCAATTACGTAACGGTAAATTTATTGCTAAAGGTTTAGCATTGGCAGTTACAGCAGTCATGGTTAGTACAGCACATGCCGGCACAGCTGAACAAAAACAAATTCAACAATTACGTCAAGAAGTTGAAGCATTAAAATCTTTAATTCAACAACAACAGCAAGTGCAGCAACAGCAACAAACTCAAATTGAGCAAGTCAAGGCACAGCCTGTTCAACTTGCAGCAGCACCTGCAGCGAAGTCTGAATCAGCATTAACTGGCTTTAAAACTAAAGCGGGCGCCAGTGTAAACCTATACGGTTTTGTTCGTGGTGATGCTAACTATATTATTGAAGGTGCAGATGACGACTTTAACGCAGTACACAAATCTGGTGGAGCAACTGCATTAGTTAATGACAAGCTTCGTGCTACCGGAAAAATGACCCGTTTAGGCTTAGATTTTAATACGCCAGTGGGTGATGCAAAAGTTGGTGGTAAAGTTGAAGTTGATTTTGCAGGAACCAATGAAGCATTGCGTATTCGTCATGCTTACTTAACCTATAATGACTGGTTATTCGGTCAAACCACTTCAAACTTCCTGTCGAATCATGCGCCAGAAATGATTGACCTTGCAACGAACGTGGGTGGAGGTACACTGCGTGTTCCTCAAGTACGCTATGGTCTTAAACTGGCTCCTGCTACCCAATTATTCTTGTCTGCAGAAGAAGCAGATAGTTCGGCTACAGGGGATACTATTAAATATCGTTTACCTAATTTAACTGCGAAATTAGTGCAAGGTTTTGCGGAGGGTAAAGGTTCCGTATCTGCACGTGCTTTGGTTGAAAATTATAAATCAACAGCAGCTGATGATAATAAAACTGGCTGGGGTGTAGCGGCAGGGGTTAATTATCAAGTTGTTGATCCTTTAAAAGTGTCTGCTGATGTTTCGCATGTAGTGGGTAACAGCAACTATTTATATGGCAGCAATTCAGCTTATGTTGTAGATCCGGCAAATAACAGTATTGAGCAGAATGAGTTTAATGCAGTTCAAGTCGGCGCAACTTATAAGATTTTACCTAACTTGCGTTCAACATTGGCTTATGGTGCATCGTTTGCTGACGATGGTACTGACTATGCCCGCCTCAATAAAACAGCGAATGAAAAAGTGCAACAAGCTTGGATGAACATTATCTATTCACCAGCTGCACCAATTGATTTAGGTGTGGAATATATCAATGGTAAGCGTGAAACATTTGCTGGTCAGTCATTCAAAGATAACCGTGTAGGTTTGATGGCTAAATATAATTTCTAATTCAAAACTGGAAATTTAAAAAAGAGGCGACTGGTTCGCCTCTTTTTTTATTTGAAAAATTATTTTTCATCTCCAGTTAATACCTCAGTGATCTCATTCGTATGAGAATCATCAGCGCCAGTCGTATGGGCAAAAGCCTGCTATAAAAAAGGTCAAAAGATGAGATAATATCAAGAGGAAGGCGGCAAATATATGAGCCCTGATCTTTTAAAAACTGAGAGCTTTTAAGGATAACTTTACGAAAGAATACAGTGTTACACATAGATCGTTCTTAAAATATACGCCTTTTTGCGAACAGCTTTATTTATCTTTAGGTGGTTCATGAGCAATATCAAATTTAGTTTTATTGTTTTGGCAGTATTGGGGTTGGGAGGCTGTCAAACGGTTGCCCAACCTAAGCTTACTGTTGGTTCGACAGGACTATCAGAGCCACCTGCTGCAGATGCTCAAGTTCGGGCAGAGCGTATTAATTTTAAAAAACTCAAACAGCAGGAAAACCGTCCTATTGTTGCCTTGGTACTGGGCAGTGGTGGTGCTCGTGGCTATGCTCATATCGGGGTCATTCAGGTACTGGAGCAGCAAGGGATACACCCGGATTTGATTGTAGGCACCAGTGCGGGCAGTATTGTGGGTTCCATTTATGCCAGTGGTAAAACAGCAGAAGAGCTGCGTGATATTGCTTTAAGCATGAAAGCCAATGATGTGCGTGATGTAAAGCTGGATATGAAAGGCTTTTTCGATGGCCAAAAAGTTGAAAATTATGTCAATCAACAAGTCAACAATACGCCTTTAGAGGCATTAAAAATCCCGATGTATGTGGTCGCAACGGAATTAAAACAAGGTAAAAAAGTCGTTTTTAACTATGGTAATACCGGACAGGCGGTACGCGCTTCCGTGTCTATTCCCAGCATGTTTATTCCGACCAAAATTGGTGCGGATGAATATGTGGATGGCGGTCTGGTGAGCCCGGTGCCTGTGGGCGTGGCACGTGATTTGGGGGCGGATATTGTGATTGCTGTAGATATTTTGGCGCAACCCATGCATACCGAAACCAGTAATGTTTGGGGAATGTTCAATCAAAATATTAATATCATGCAAAGCCGTTTAGCTGAAGAAGAGTTAAAGCATGCAGATATTGTGATTCAGCCAGATTTAAGGGAAAAAGGGCATATATTTGATGTAAAAGGTCGTGCAATGACCATGCAAGCCGGAATAGATGCAACAGAAAGTCAGTTAAATGAAATTACCACTTTATTGAAACAGAAGCATTATCCATTTGGTCATACCATTCAGCAATTAAGCGCACAGGATTAAGTCCTTCAATTAATTGCAATGATGAAACCGAATCCTTAAGGGTCTCAGATTCATTATTGCAATGCTGTTAGGTTTTAGTCTGTCGTTATTTAGGTTTTGAGGGATAATCAATCAAAATGAATGGAATTCAACTGTAAAGATAAACTAATTAATTGATATTATTCAATAAAATCAACTAAGTGATGAAAGCTTTTGTATTATACAATTTTTATATAATATGTGTTTGTTCAATGATTTAAGTTTACCAGTAAATAAAAATTCTCTACACTGGAGTTTATTAAAGTCATAAAAGCATATTTCTGTAAGGATGGTTAAATGCATAACAGTAGTATGAACATAGAAAAATTTGCCATAGGTCAAAAAGTTAAAATGGCGAGTATGGAAAATCTGGTATTTACCGTGATTTCAGAAAATACTGATGGTACCTATAGTGTTGAGACCCAGCTTGACCAGCAAAATGTATTGAGCTATGGCAATATTTCCAAAGAAATGCTACGCAATGTAACACCTTGATATTAGTTTAAGCTGAGATTTGACTGGTCTGATATGACACGTTAGAGACTAGCAGTGTGCCCAAATGGATTTAAATTTTGTTTGATTCATGGGTATTCAAGTAATAATCACACGATATGTTTTAAAATACATAGCCATCTTTTTGTAATTTAATTTTTAGAACAAATATTCTATTAAAATCATGCTATAAGAAAAATGTTTATATCTCAGTGAGTTGGTAAAATTGATATATATTTTTTTGAATGATACCAAAATCACTATAAATAATAATGATGGGTTTATTGGCAATTTCGACATTTTATTTCATAGAAAAACGATATAATCATTCCTTATACTATTGTCTGTAAAAGAGTCTAGAGAACGCGATGTCCCCATTAGATCAAATTGCTCCAGCATTAGATGACCAGTCTGAATTAACCATGACAGTTTTAATGACTCCTGATATGGCGAACTTTTCAGGAAATGTTCATGGCGGAACAATTTTAAAATTACTGGATCAGGTCGCATACGCATGTGCTAGCCGTTATTCAGGCAGTTATGTGGTGACTTTGTCGGTGGATAAAGTAAATTTCAAAGAACCGATTCATGTGGGTGAACTCGTTACTTTTCTTGCCAGTGTCAACCATGTCGGCCGTACCTCAATGGAAATCGGGATTCGCGTAGAAGCGCAGAACATTCAAAAACGTACCGTACGTCATACCAATAGTTGTTACTTCACTATGGTAGCTGTAGATGAAAATGGTCAACCGAAACAGATTCCGCCATTGAAGCTGGACAATGACTGGAAACGTTGCCGTTTTGAGGCTGCTGAACATCGTAAAGTGGCGCGCTTGCAAGAAAGCCATCATCCTTCATGCAGTATTTATAAAAAAACCTCGCAATGCTAATGTTGTATTAACACAGACGGAACGCTGATGTTAAAAAGACTGCTTTAAAGCGGTCTTTTTTGATTTTAACGGGAAGATCAGAGCTATACAGCAAGCAAAAATTAGCCTAATATAGAACGATACGTATCGTTTCGTTTTGGTGGTGAATGACTGAGCTAGAAAAAACTTCGCGTCGTAAGCAATGTATTTTGCAGGCAGTGACTGCTGCATTGGAAGATGAGGATTACAGTCATTTAACTGTTGAAGATATTGCTGCACGGGCAGGGGTAGGAAAGTCGACCATTTATCGCTGGTGGAAGCATAAATCTGATCTGGTCTTTGATGCCTTTAAAGAGCACACCGCTTCGGTCTTTGATCTGGATTTCGAGCAGAGCCTGGAAGTTAATCTGAACCAGCAGCTGTTAAAATTGTCACTCGCGCTAAATCATCCGTTAGGGCGAGCTTTATTGGTGGTGATGGCCGAGCATCGTGAAGCAGCCGGTGAGTTTTTCAGGCTGTATTTATTACCGCGTCGTGAGCAAACACGCAAGTTGATTCAACTTGCCATAGAGCGTAATGAAATTATTGCCGATTATCCATTTGAACTGATGCTGGATACGCTGTATGGGCCGATTCATTATCAGATTATTTTCTTTAATTGCATGCCAGATGAAACTTACATACACAATCTTGTACGTTTGGTGATGCAACCTGTTCTGGTTCAAAAGTAGCAATAGCTACAGCTAAGTTGGTCATTATGTCTGCGACAAACACTGAGCGCCTGTGGAATCGCTCGTTTATATTGTGTCTATGCAATAACCTGTTTTTATTTACCTATTATTATGCCTTATTAACCGTCTTGCCGATTTATATCATGAAGGATTTAGGCGGGACGGTGAAGGAAGCAGGTTTGGCACTGACCCTATTTCTGGTTTCTTCAATTGCGGTTCGTCCATTTTCCGGACTGATTGTGGAAAAATTAGGCAAAAAAATTGCCTTTCGCGGCTCGGAATTGCTGTTTGTACTGTTTGCTTTTAGCTATTTATTTGCCGACAGTATGTGGGCTTTATTGTTGATCCGTTTTATTCATGGTATCTGGTTTAGCATATTAACTACGGTCACCGTGCCCATAGCAAATGATTTTATTTCAGATCGGCGTAAGGGTGAGGGCATGGGCTATTTTGTCATGTCGACCAATCTTGCCGTGGTATTTGGGCCTTTAATTGCCTTGACCGTGTTGCAGTTTACTGATTTTAAGATGCTATTTGCGCTATTAACTGCTGTGATCAGCCTGGGTTTTATTTTTTGTTTAATCATTCCGGTACAACAGCAGGACAAGGTTGCCTTTACGGCTGAGACTCAAGAAAAAAAATGTTTGGGTTGGCATGACATTATTGAAACACGTGCTATACCGATTGGCTTTGTTGCCTTGCTGACTGCATTTGCTTATTCCAGCATTATGAGTTTCATTACCGCTTATAGCGAATCTAAAGCTCTGCTCGCGTATACCAGCCTGTTTTTTATTGTCTTCGCCATTTCCATGATTGTAGTCCGGCCGTGGGTAGGCAAAATTTACGATCGTAAAGGTGCCAGTGCAGTCATTTATCCTTCCTTTATTTTCTTTGCCATAGGCCTGGTCGTGGTCAGTTTTATCTCCAATCAATGGCTGCTCTGGTTATCTGCTATATTTATTGGCATTGGTTATGGCTCCCTGTTTCCATGTTTTCAAACCATTGCTATTCAGTCTGTGCCAAAACAGCGTATGGGGCATGCAATTTCCACATTCTTTACCCTGTTTGATTTGGGTATGGCAATCGGCTCAGTCATTTTGGGATTGATGATTGCCTATTATGGTTATCAACTGAGTTATTTATTCTGTGCTGTAATTACTGTGCTGACTTTATTTGTTTATAAATACACAGTTTCGGCATCACTGAAGCAACCTAAATAAAGAGAGGTCCGGCACGTGGAATTACGTCATTTACGCTATTTTGTTGCAGTTGCACAAGAACTGAATTTTACCAAGGCGGCACAGCGCATGTGTACGGTGCAACCATCTTTGAGCCAGCAGATTAAAGATCTGGAACATGAGGTGGGTGTTCAGTTATTGGTTCGATCCAACCGTAAAGTTGAGTTGACTGAAGCGGGAAAAGTATTTCTGAAAGAAGCGCTGCTGAGTTTGGAGCATGCAGAAAAGGCGATTGATGCTGCGCGGAAAATTGCCAACCTGAGCAAAGACCAGTTGAATATTGGCTTTGTCCCTGTGGCAGAAATGAAAATTTTTCCCTATATCATGCCGAATATACGGGCTCATTTTCCCGACATCAAAATCAACTTTCATAGCCTGACCGATGCCAACCAGCTTAAAGCCTTAAAAAAAGGTGATATTGACATTGCCTTTACCCGCTATGTTGATGAATCGGATGAACTGGAGCATGTACAGATTTTTAGTGAGCCTCTGGCTTTAATCGTGCCGAAGGATTCACCGATTGCCGAGCAGCGTCATATTAGTATCAAGAGTTTTAATCATCAGGATTTTGTCATTAGTGACGAAGATGCCTCACCGCAGTTGTACAAGATTATTACCGATTTCTTTAAGCAATCTAAACTGGATGTCAACGTCGTACAGCACTCGACTAATATTCTGTTAAATGTCAATTTAGTCGGCATGGGGGTGGGCTGGAGCCTGGTACCGGCTTATGTGATCCCGCTATTGGGCGATAAAATTATCGTGAAAAATACTATTGAGCCCTTACCGATGATTAACCTGTATGCCAGTTATCGTAAAGGGCAAAAAAATGAGCTGATTGAACTGATTTTAAAAATTTTGAAAGAACAGTTTTATATGGGCTTTTTTTAAAATAACTGTTTGATATCACACGATGCTTTTAAAGCGATAAAAAGCATCGTTAACGAGAGTGCATGTATCACATAATCACCATCAAATAATCAAAGCGCTTTATATTTAAAAACTAAAATAACAACAGAGGTCGAATTAAAATGATGAAGCTGTATAACAATGCCCAGTCGCGTGGCATGACCGTGATGCTTTTATTAAAAGAGCTGGGTATAGAAGACCAGATTGAAGAGATAAACGTGCCCTATGAAAATATGCATCAGGCCGAATATTTAACTATTAATCCCATGGGAAAAGTCCCCTGTCTGGTCGATCAGGGCGTAGTGATTTCTGAAGTTGCGGCCATATTTACTTATCTGGCAGATAAATATATGGAAAAAGGTTTGGCGCCTGCCCTGGATGACCCCAAGCGTGGTGCCTATCTGAAATGGATGTTCTTTGCGCATGGTCCTTTGACTGAGTTTATGGATTTAAAAGGGCTAGGCGTATCGGACGAGCAAATTGAGCAAAGAAAACGAAGCCTGACTTTTGGTCATGAAGAGAGCGTATTGGCATTGCTAAAAAAGGGTATGCAAGAAGCAAATCCATATTTGCTGGGTGATAAAATTTCAGCAGCAGATCTATTTCTGGGGTACTGGGTGATTTTTGCCATCTCTCTCAAAATATTGCCTTATCTGGATGAATTCAAGCCGTTTGTTCAGCTTCTGGCCCAGCGTGATTCAATGAAAGGTGTGCCATGGTTGCAGAAGATTAATGCTTAATATTTTTACTGTTAATTTTTAATTGAAATTGCTAAAGATATTAAAGTGATTGAGCTGATTTTGAAGAGTTAAAGGAATAGATTTATTTGGAAGTTCTCTTGCATAAATCAAAAAATGTTCAATATTTGATTTTTTTAAATCAGCACTGTCTCATTTGATTGATTTAATTTTTTTACCTTCTCGTAGGCCATCTCTCTACTTTTGAAAGGTCAAAATGAGGATCTCAAAATGTATTGTGAGTCCGCAGGAAAAACCTTTTATTTCCCATACACGACATCCTGAGCCAGTTTTAAGCACTGCTTTAAAATGTAGCGCAAGGGATGGGAAACGTTGGGCATCCATGCCACACTCATGAATCTGATATTGACTAAAATCTATTTTTTAATTTTGGTTTTACGAACAATTTTTAGTTTCTAAAATGATGTATGGAAGAAGTCTAATAATTGACATTAAATTTAAAGATTTATATGAGTGAAAAATAAAAAAAAGACCACGCTTTCGCGTGGTCAGGCCTCTGAATATGATTCAGTAAATGTATTTTTATATCCGTATTATTTTACATGCAGCTTTTTAAACAGCTGTTGGCTCACGTGATCCAGAGTTTGTGGAATCGCCAAGGCCGCCACAAAACGGTCAGGACGTAGAATTACCACCGATTCTGAAGTTTTACCAAACCAGCTGCGAATATCGGTTCCGATATCGCCAATGGTAATCACGCCATCAACGTTCTTGCGATTTTCATTGCCAAACTGAACTTCAGGAATGACCTGAATAAATTTGACGCCTAATTTTTTCCAGACTTGCATGGTGGTATCCGAGATGCCCCATTGAGGATCGACTCCCCAGGCAATAATAGCAAAGTCGTTGCCAATCACTTCATCCAGTAAAACTTGTTCACCCGACTCAAGTTTTACTTGCGGCTGAATAAACATCTTGCCGACCGGAGATTCTTTCTTGCCGTCTGCCAGCAAGGCACCGTCATGATATTTCGGCATCGGTTTAAAACGCATTTCAAGCAAATACTGTTTAATTGGCTTGATGTAATTCAATGCATAGGCAATACCGTCACGCACGAAACCTTGCCATTTTTTCGGTGGCGCAAGTACATGACCTGCCATCACTGAAAGATCAATCATGGCTTTAGCATGGTCTTTACGTTCAATCTGGTAAGAATCCAACAGGTCTGGAGTCGCCTTGCCCTGAACAACCAATGCCACTTTCCAGGCCAGGTTAAAGGCATCGCGCATACCGCTGTTATAACCCTGACCTTGCCATACTGGCATAATATGTGCGGCATCACCGGCAAGTAGGATGCGGTCAACACGGAATTTATCGGCAATACGCGCATTATGTGTATAAACACGCTGACGGATCACTTCGATATTTTCAGCATTCGGCAATACTTTAGACAGCAATTTGGCAATATTTTCCGGTTTGCTTAACTCTTCTTGAGTTTCACCTGGCATCACCATGAATTCGAAACGGCGAATACCATGAGGCAGGGCAGCAGATACATACGGACGTACCGGGTCGCAGCATAGATAAATATGCGGTGTTGCCAAAGGATCATTTTCAATGTCAATCACGATCCATTGGTTTGGTGCGGTTTTACCATCAAAACCAATATTTAAAGTACGACGTACAATTGAGTTACCGCCATCACATGCAATTAAATATTTTGCTTGAATAATTTCTTCTTTCTGGTTTTTATCTTGAATCTTAAGCGTTACGCCGTTGGCATCTTGGCTAAATTCGCTCAGTTGACGTGAAAACAGGACTTGAGTGTTTTCATACTGGTTCAAACCTTGCAGTAAGACATTATCGACCTGAGGCTGAATAAAGGCATTGCGGCGTGAGAAACCGAATTCACGAGTCAATGGCTGAATGTCGGCAAAGCAACGACCTTTAGGCGTCAAGAAACGCATGGCATGATTTGGTGTGGTATGCGGTAAAACTTGATTCACTAAGCCAAGTGACTGAATAGTACGCAATGCTTCATCATCAATACCAATCGCACGCGGGTAATCAATCAAACTGTCCAGTTGTTCGATTACAGTGACCTGAATGCCTTGTTTACTTAGATAGTTCGCAATAGTCAAACCCACAGGGCCTGCGCCCAAGATTGCCACTTCAGTGGTGTAATTTGTTTTGTTGCTCATAGCGAATGCCCATTCAATCAATTCACATTTAAGCGTATTAACGGTGAATTTGAGGGTCTAAACAAGCTATGCCATAGTAGATATGTTGAATGAAAACAAAACAGCGGAAATACATATGATTATCTAAGATATTGAAAATAAATATTTATTTAAATTGTCTACTATATGGTTTTTGGGCTTAATGATCATTTTTTTCTATCATATATAAATATTTGCTAAACATAAAAAGCGCAAGGGTTTACCTCATTCCGCTTTTTGACTTAATCCTGCTTTGGATACAACAGCATGGAGTGAATGATTTGCAGTTAGATTTTAAAAACGTCAAAAAATAAAATTGAATGATGAAGGATTCAAAATAAACTGGATGCTTTACTATGCAGTACGGAAAAAATGAAAGTGAGCATCCTCATGATCCGTATGGGTTGGTGAGTTGTGCTTACTGGTGAACTGATTATATCTATCTGAAAGCGAGTTGATTTTGAAACTGATTTCTCCTACTCAAGCGGTACCGACTCATATTATTTCTGGTTTTTTAGGGGCTGGAAAAACCACCTTGCTTCAACATTTGCTCAGTCAGAAGCCAGAAAATGAGGTCTGGGCGGTGTTGATGAACGAGTTTGGGCAAATTGGGGTCGATCAGCAGCTGTTACCGCAAACTCAAGGCTATGAAGTGAAAGAGCTGTTGGGCGGTTGTCTTTGCTGTAGCAGCCAGTTACCGATGCAGATTGCCTTATCGCGTTTATTGTCAGAAAGCAAACCGGACCGGTTGTTTATCGAGCCCACAGGTTTGGGGCATCCTGCACAATTGCTGGAACAGCTGACCGAACCGCACTGGCAGCCAAGTATTGCCATGCGGGCACTGGTAACTGTAGTTGATGGTTCGCGTTTGCATGATGGTGATTGGAGCAAGCAGAATTTATATGCCGATCAGTTAAAAGCAGCACAAATCATTGTGGTGTCCCATGCGGATACTATGAGTTTTGCAGATGATCAGGCTTTGCAGGCATTAAAGCATGAATATCAGGCTTATCAGCAAACCTGGCTGATGAGCGGGCAAGATAAAATTCCTCTGCAACAAATTGACCTGCCTTATGTGGGAACCAGACGTAACATTCAGCCTTTATTGAAAATCCAAAAAACATTTTCAGCTGGACAGCCTCTACCAGAAATTAAACAGTTGCCTTATCACTATGTTGAAACTGCACAAGGCTATAGTGTAGCGGGATGGAAATTGCCCAAGCGCTGGCAATTCGACTTTTATGCCTTGCTGGATTTACTGTGTGAACAGCAACAGTGGCTGCGGATTAAAGGGATTTTTAATACCAACCAGGGCTGGAAAACCTTCAATTTTAATCCCGAGCAGTTTAACTATCAGTCTGCAGAAGAAGGCGTGGATAACCGTATTGAAATTATTGTGCAGCATCCGCATGACTGGCAGTTATTTGAACAGCAACTATTTCAGTGTCAGATCCATTCAGATCAGGATTAAAAACATTTCAGCAAAATAGCCGCAAATCTTATATGCTAGGCGCCAAATTTGAGGACTCTTTTATGGCGCTAAAAGCAACAATTTATAAGGCAGATTTGAATATTGCCAATATGGATGACCATCAATACGGTGATTATCAACTCACTATGGCTTTGCATCCTTCAGAAACCATTGAACGCTTGATGGTACGTATTTTGGCTTATGCACGTTTTGCCGATGAAGCTCTGGAATTTACCAAAGATCTGTTTGAAACTAATGAGCCGGCGTTATGGCAAAAAGACCTGACCGGCCAACTGATTAAATGGATTGAAGTGGGCAGTCCGGATGAAGATAAGGTGAAAAAGGCCAGTGCGCGTTGCAAACAGGTGGCTGTCGTTACTTATGGTTCAGCTGTGGATGAGTGGTACAAACGCAACAGCAAACTCAAAACCTTAAGCAATGTAGAAGTGTGGAAACTCTCTACCGCAACCACAGAGGCATTGCCACAATTATGTGAGCGCACCATGCAATTGCAGTTAAATGTCATGGATGGCGAATGGACCTTAATTGGCGACCATGCTCAAGTCGTGGTGGAATGGGAACGCTTACAATAAATAGATGCAGGTTGCAGGCTTAAGCTTGCATCCTGATCACAAAATTGCCTATACCTGAAAACAATAAAAATGAATAAAGGGAAAATATATGTATCCGGATCTCTATCGTTTGCTGATTGCCCTCGGCATTGAGGCAATTATTGGTGCAGAGCGAGAATATCGCAGCAAATCGGCCGGCCTTTGAACTATGATTATGGTCAGTCTGAGTTCCTGCCAATATTCTGACCGGGCTGGATTTGTCCGGGCAGGGGTGATTTTTAAGGATGAAAATCATAAAAAATTGACGGCTTATTTAGTGAATGATTCGAATATCCAGGAACTCTGCTTTTAAGTATAGAAATACCGATCTCCTTAAATTCTAAAGCATGCAGCTAAATCCGGTTATACTAGGCATTGAAAAATTGCTGCTCAGTTTAGGTAAATGACCATGATAAATGAATTAGAGATTATCGATTTAAAAGTAGGTGAAGGTAAAGAAGCGGTGAAAGGTGCACTGATTACGACCCATTACACCGGCTGGCTGGAAGATGGAACCAAATTCGATTCATCCATTGACCGTGGTAACTACTTTGAAACCGTGATTGGTACTGGTCGTGTGATTAAAGGCTGGGATCAGGGCATTATTGGCATGAAAGTCGGTGGTAAACGTAAATTAATGGTGCCTGCACACCTGGCTTATGGTGAACGTAAAATGGGTAAAATCATTCCTGCAAACTCCAATCTTATTTTTGAAATAGAGTTGTTTGATGTAAAAACACGTGATTAAGTGCGCCTTGATTATCGGTTAAAAAATATTCTGCAAGAGGCAAGGATGAATCTTGCAGATAGGTGAAAAATAGTTTGAATTTTATTTTTTTACCGCTACATTAAGAAATAGCTAAGCGTATTTAAGGATGATTCGCTTTTTGTATAAAATTCAGAAATTAATTCATTTTTTTAAACTTTTTCTAGCAATATGTCTATGCATAGGTCTGGGGCAGAAGCAGGTCTGGGCACTTTATGAAGCCGCGCCTGAATCTTATTATTTACATCAAAAATTCTTGAATGATGTTCAGTTTACTGAAGATAGCTCTACGCCTTTTAAGGGGACATGGCAGTATTATCCTGAGCAATTCATCACCCAACCCAGTTCAGTTTTAAAATCGACTAGCGTAACTTTGCCAGTCTCTTTTAAAGAAATCACTGGAACTAACCAGACTTATGGCACATTTATTGGCCATTTTAAAATACCTAAGCAATTTGTAGGGCGCCGTATAGCCATTTTTATTCCCAATCAATATGGGGCTTATAAAATGTTCTTGAATGGTGATTTTATACTGCGTTTAGGAGAAGTCGGAAAAGACCCAAGCCATCATCAAACGGAAAATGCACCTAAAATTGCCTTTTTTGTGGTGGAAAAAGAGTATTTCACCATCACCATTCAGGCATCCAATTTTGATCCTCAGCATGGTGGTCTTGAAAATCCGATGCGGATAGGCATAGGCACAACCATTGGTCGCCAGTTCCAGCAGATGATGATGAGTATTGGCCTGGTGTGTGGAGCAGTCTTGGGTATTGGAATGTTTACCTTAATGTTTTCAGTATTCCAGGGGGTGATTAATCGCAGCAGTATCCGGGTTTTTGTGTTTGGTGTTTTTATTCTGTTTCTGGCCTTACATAATTTATTTTCAGCCCCTTATGCCTATACTACCTTTACCAATATCAGCTGGTTATGGGGAGCGCGTTTAGAATATCTGTTTACTTATCTGGCAGTCACTTTTTTTATCAGTTATATGTTTTTACTCAGTCGGCGTTATCTGCATCCGATTGTTTACAGTGTGGCCATGTGCGTACTGATCATGGATATGATGGTGACCTTGTTTACTGTGCCTGAAGTGTTTCAGCGTTTTGCCTTTTATAGTTGGGTCATCAGCCCGATTGTCATTGTAAATTTTGGCTACGGTTTTTATCTGACCCTGAAATCAAAAGAGCAATATTCCAGTGTCAATGTATGGGCGATAATTTTATTATGTGTGACCTTTTTTCATGATTTCTTGTTGACCTTAAATTTACTCGATTCATTTAATCTTTCATTTATTTCAACCAGTTTCTATGCCTTGCTGATTATGTTTCAGCAGTCAAAAAACTATGCACAGCATACCTCGCATATTGAGCAATTGAATAATAGCTTACTTGAGCTGAATAGTTCTCTGGATCATAAAGTACAGGAGCGCACTTCACAGTTACATCAACTGAACCAGAAGCTAGAGCGACAAATTCAAATAGATGCATTAACCGGGGCTTTTAACCGGCGGGCTTTAAATGCTGAAATTCAGCGATTATTTACCCTGACACAAAATCATACCCATTATAGTCTGGCATTTGCCATGTTAGATGTGGATTATTTTAAAAACTATAATGATTACTATGGGCATTTGAAGGGGGATGTAATTTTGCAAGATTTGGTCAAGCTGATCCAGCAGGCCTTGCCTGAATCTGCTTATGTTGCCCGCTACGGTGGGGAAGAGTTTGCCATTATTTTGCATAATATTCCGAGTCAAGTGGTCTTGAATATGTTGCAGCAGGTTTTAAATGCAGTCAGAGATGCTCAATTTGAACATTTAAACCGGCCTGATCAAAAACAGTATGTGACTTTAAGTATGGGGGTGGCATGGATGGATCGAAATCATCCCTATAGTGATATTCATGAACTGATGAAAGCTGCCGATATCCAGCTTTATGCAGCCAAGGATGCCGGACGGGATCAATATCAGCCCTCTGGAACTTAGTTTAAATTTTGTGGATATTTAACCTTTTTTTAGCTCTTTTGACTAAAATAAAAAGTAGGTATGCCAGTTAAAGTATGATGATCTTGATCACAGTTCCTCTATTTTTAAACATTTAATTTTCAAAAAAATTATTATTTTTTAAGCTTCATTTCAGCTTGATTGGATAAAAAGACAGATTCAGAGTTCTGAACGTCGTAAATCATGAAAAGGGTAGTTTTCTATTGATCAATGATGCTACGTGTTCAGAGCATAAAATGTTTTTTGAGCACCATTCAATGAAGACTCGCTTGCTGTCCACCTTGCTTTCTGCTTCTCTTTCCGCCGTTTTATGTCAGATGCCTCATTTAGCCTGGAGTAAAACACTACCATCCAGCAATCCCACCCTCACGGTGATTGGCTACCATGAAATTACCGATAGACAATCGGCATTGATTCCTGACTATTCGGTAACGACGCAGCAGTTTCAGCAACATATTAGCTGGCTTAAAAATAACGGTTTTCATTTTATTAATGTTGATCAGCTGATTAAAGCGCACGAAGGGAAATATCGCTTGCCGAGCAAACCGGTTTTATTAACGGTGGATGATGGCTATGCATCATTTTATAAAAGTGCCTATCCGGTGACCAAAGCCAATAAAATTCCCGTGGTGCTGGCGGTCGTGGGTTCATGGCTAGAGCCTAAAGCAGGTCAAAGCGTTGACTTTTCAGGTGAGAAAATTCAGCGTAGTCAAATGTTGTCCTGGACTGAATTGAAAGAGATGCAGGACAGTGGTCTGGTCGAAATTGCCAGTCATAGCTATAACCTGCATCGCGGCATCTTGGGCAATCCGCAGGGCAATATGGAACCGGCGGCAGTGACACGCCTATATGATCCTAAATCTGCCAGCTATGAAACCGAACGTCATTATCAGCAACGGATTACAGGTGACTTAAAGCAGAATAACCAGTTATTGACTGCACATGGTTTGAAATCACCTCGTGTGATGGTTTGGCCCTATGGTCACTATAATATGCAAACCGTAAAAATTGCCAAACAGTTAGGTATGCCGGTAGCCATTAGTCTGGACGATGGTGCAGATTCGGCTAAAGATTCATTGGGGCAGCTCAACCGTATTCTGATTGAAGGCAATATGACCACGGCAGATTTGGCTCAGGAAATTCAAAATCGCCAGCAACATTTAGGCGACAATAACCGTCCGCAAAAAATCATGCATATCGATCTGGATTACATTTACGACAAAGATCCTATTCAGCAGGAACGTAATCTGGATCACCTGCTTGACCGGATTGTGGCGATGAAAGTCAATACCGTGTATCTGCAAGCCTTTTCCGATCCGGATGCCAATGGTTCTGCGGATATGGTGTATTTCCCGAACCATTATTTGCCCATGCGTGCCGACCTGTTTAACCGTGCTGCCTGGCAAATTCAAACCCGCACCCAAGTCAGCCGGGTCTATGCCTGGATGCCATTACTGGCCTGGGAATTACCAAAAGATAACCCGGTGTCCAAAGATGTGGTGGTGACCCAGCAAGCCGATGATTCCAACCATCTGAATATGGGCTATCACCGTTTAAGTCCTTTTTCTGCCGATGCGCGTAAAACCATTGCCGGTATTTATCAGGATCTGGCCAAATCAGTGCCATTTAACGGCATTTTATTCCACGATGACACCACTTTATCGGACTATGAAGATGCCAGCCCTGATGCTTTAAAAGCCTATGCTGCGATAGGCTTACCGACCGATCTGGCCAAAATCCGTAATAACGATGCCGAGCTGGAAAAATGGACCGGCTTTAAAACCAGATACATTGATGACTTTGCCATGCAACTGGCGCAAGAAGTCCGTCAGTATCATCCATTCTTGCTGACTGCGCGCAATTTATATGCCCAGGTTGCCCTGCGTCCTTATGCGGAAAACTGGTATTCACAGTCTCTGGAACAGTCGATCAACCGTTATGACTTCACTGCGATTATGGCAATGCCCTATATGGAGCAGGCCGCAGATAGCGATGCTTTTTACCGGGACATCGTTAATCGCGTGAAGCAATATCCCAATGGCATGAAGAAAACGGTGTTTGAATTGCAGTCAGTGAACTGGCGAACCAATCAACGTGTTCCTTCCGATGAAATAGCCAGAACCATTGAGTCTTTATATACCCAAGGGGTGATGCATGAAGCGTATTATCCGGATGATCCGATTCAGGACTATCCTGATACAGGCGTGTTACGCAAAGCCTTTGATATGAAATCCAGCAAACTTATTCCTTAAAGGAATTCCATATGTCAACGCTGCAGCATTTTTGGCATTCTGCATTGCACTTTGTTTTTTATTATCCATTATTTATGTCGTATTTATGGATGATCGGTGCACTGATTTTCTACTGGAAAGAACGACAGGATCCGCCGTATCAGCAGCCTGAGGCATTACCTGATTATCCTAAGGTGGCTGTACTGGTACCTTGTTTTAACGAAGGTGATAATGCCGAAGAAACATTGGGTCATGCACTGGCGCTGGATTATCCAAATTTTGAGGTCATTGCGATCAATGATGGCAGTTCCGATAACACCGCAGCCGTGTTAAACCGTTTGGCAGACCGGTATGAAAAATTGCGTGTAGTGCATTTGGCACAGAATCAGGGCAAAGCCATGGCACTGCAGGCGGGAAGCTTGCTCACTGATGCTGAATATTTGCTTGGCATTGATGGTGATGCCTTGCTTGATCCGCATGCGGCGACCTGGATGTTACGGCATTTTCTAAAGGATGAAACTGTGGCTGCGGTCACCGGTAATCCACGAATTCGTACCCGTTCGACTTTGATTGGACGTATTCAGGTGGGAGAATTTTCCTCCATTGTTGGCATGATTAAACGGGCACAACGCAGCTTTGGTCGGCTGTTTACCGTTTCTGGCGTGATTACTGCCTTTCGTAAAAGTGCGGTGCATGAGGTCGGCTACTGGTCACCCGACATGCTGACCGAAGATATCGACATTACCTGGAAGCTGCAACGTGCAGGCTGGAATATTCACTTCGAACCGAATGCCTTGGTCTGGATTTTGATGCCAGAAACCTTTAAGGGCTTGTGGAAACAGCGGCTACGATGGGCCATGGGCGGGGCACAGGTGCTGATTAAAAATATAGATGTGCTGTTTCAACCGAAACTGAATTTTTTATGGCCGCTGCTGTGTGAACTGGTTCTGACTTTGGTATGGTCTTATTTGATGCTGTTTATGGCCGTCCTCTGGTTAATCCATTTTGTGGTTCCATTGGGCATATCGGGCATTAGTTCACCATTTTTACCCTATGGCACCGGCATGCTTTTGGGCGTGACCTGCCTATTGCAGTTTGCGATCAGTAAATGGATGGACAGCCGTTATGAACCTTCGCTAGGCAAAAATTACTTCTGGATGATCTGGTATCCCTTTGTATTTTGGCTGATCACCCTGACGGCCAGTATCGTGGCATTTCCTAAAGTATTGTTACGCGGTAATGGCCAGCGCGCACGCTGGGTCAGTCCAGACCGCGGGATGCGTAATTCCAAACTCAATAATGAAGAAGTCATCCATGAAAAATAATCCTTTAATTATTGATTTACGTCATTGCTTGCCGTGGCATAAACGTTATGCATCACATACCTCTACCGCCATGATGTGGGCGGTATGGCTGTTGTTATGGCGACCGTTGTTGATTGTGCTGGGGATTGTCAGCCTGCAAAAACAGCATGTGTTGCATCAGCTTTTTTCTGCCTTTGGCTTGGGCATTGAACATGGCGTGAGTGCATTATTGGCCTGTGCTGTGGGCTTGCTGCTATGGGCAAATTTTGTTCCTGCAAAAACAGTAAAGACAAGCTCTGCCAAAAATATTGCCGATTATGGACAACATTTTGGTTTGGCTCTTGAAGAAATCGAACAGGGACGCCAGCAAAAGGTCAGCGTGGTTCATCATGATGAACACGGCAAAATCATTCACATTGAATAACAGATTTTTATCTGTATCCAGAACCAAGAAAATCCCGGATTGATATCAAGCCCGGGATTTTTCTATTTTATTTTATCGGCTATTTGCCCGGTACGCGCAACGCATAGCAGGCTAAACCCATACACAGTAACAGCAGCCCTAGGATGAAATGTGAGCTGAGCAGTTCATGATTAAGCCATGTGCCCCACAGCGTGGCCAGTACGGGGCAAATGATGTTCATCAGCATCAGTGTAGTGGGCTTGACTTTGTTCAGCAGCTGATAATAAAAAATCATTGCCAGTACAGATGAAAATACTGCGCTATAGACAATTGCGATAGCGGTATCTAACGACGGCAGCTCATCTGGCATGTCGGAGGAGAAAAAGGGCAGCAAGCTACAATAACCCAGCCATGACATGATAGTAGCACCGGTCATCTGACTGACCGGATGGATATTTGCAGCAACCGCACGCACAGCAAATGCAGAAAGTACATACAAAAGCATGGCCACGATTTCCAAACCAATGCCAAATCTATCTAATAACAGGTTTTGCGCGTTTAAGCCCAGTGCGAAATATAAGCCCAACATACCCAATAGCAAGCCCAGCCATTGATAGGCACTAAACTTTTCACTGCGAAAAATATAAATGGCCACTAAACCAGAGACAAAGGGAGCACTACCATAAATGATTGAAATCACCGTGGAAGGTACCCTGGATGCGCCCATATAGCAGAAGGCCATGGAGGCAAACAGGCCTAGAGCACCCGCGGCATAGCTGAGCAAAGCTTGCGGGTGCACCGGTATTTTGACCTTGAAGTAGGCCTGACAGGCTAGTGCAATCGGTATGGCCAAGCTAAACCGGATAAATAAACCCCACGCCCAATGAATTTCATGCACTGTCCAGACGGCTGAAAGCGGAGTGAGTGACCAAATCAGCACAACAGTAATAAATTGACCGGCTGTAGCAAAGCGTGAGTTTTGGCTAAAAGGGGCTACAACCGGTTTGGACAGTGGTGTGGGGAATCCATTTTTATTGATTGGATTATTCATCAGCTTTTTCCTTGTTTTCAGGCAATAAAAAAGGCCGCTATTGAGGCGGCCTTGGGGTATTTTTTACTTAGTGATTTATTCTAAATCATCATCAGGGTACAGTTTCCAAGGCACCTCATGTAAAAACTCCACACGTCGTGAACCGGCCTGGTTGACCTGAAGATCCCAAGCGAGGCAAGTGACAAGCGTATATTGAGCAGATGAAGAAATAGGGAACATGAGTAAAATTCCTTGGCATTCTTTTTTATAACATAAAATTTTAAAAATCGTATAATTTTTATTCAAATTGTTTATGTAATATAAAGATAATAATTATTTATTCATGAGAGTGACGCTATGGTGAAAATACTCTTGGGGCTATGTGTTTGCATTGGACTGATTGTCCTTTGGAAAATATTTTTAAAAATTCAGATCAATCAACATTTACAGCAATTTAGAATTAAGCAGCTCGCCGATTTAATCAAACCCGATGCGACCTCTGCACAGCCCTTATCCACAGCACAAGCGCGGGTAGATGAGGTGGAAGAATATGAACAACAGCTGTTTGATGATGTCTGCCAGATGTTTTTTGAACGTCATCTGACCGAACGTAATTTAAGTCAGGCTATTGTGGTTCAAGAAGGTATTTTAAGAAAATTGCCCGCCAAAGCCCAAACCCGGATTCGTAAGCTGGACTTGGGCGAATGGTCGATTTACTGGACTTTCTATGACCAGTCTTTAGAATATTATGTCGGACGTTATGGGGTGTTCTATACCCATATTGACCGTTTTGGTTGTGAGCATAAGTGTGAATTCAAGGAGCAGCATAGTCGTGCCTGACTGAAACTAGGCCTCTTATACTGCTGCTGATATTGCTGAACAGGCAGCTGGACTGAGATTAAAATGACTGCTTTATCACTGCTTGTAATTTGGCATGGCAAACTCGTGTTGTGACTGGAGTCAGAACGACACTTGGCTATTTAATTATCGGCCTTTAAATTCAGGGGCGCGGCGTTGCAGCATGGCCATGACACCTTCTTGTACATCTTGGGTTTTTAGCAGTGGGGTAAGGTGTTGCTGTAAATTGGAAAATGCTGTTTCTGCCCCTTGTTCAGCAGCTTCTTTGGCAGAAGCCAGTGTGGCTTGTACAGCCAGCGGGGCAGCCTGGGCAATATGTTCAGCCAGTTCGATGGCACGTTGCAGTGGCGGTTCAGTGCTTATTTCAGTAATCAGGTTTAAATTCAGTGCGGTTGCTGCATCAAAATAATCGCCGGTCAGTAAATAGCGCATGGCCTTAGACCAGCCCGCAGCCTGTACAAAACGGACGGTTGCACCGCCAAAGGGTAAAATGCCACGCTGCACTTCCATTTGCGCGAACTGGCAATTGTCCTGCGCAATGACGATATCGGCATTCAGCATCAACTCGATGCCTGCTGTATAGCAAATACCTTGTACCGCCACAATCACCGGTTTCTTGCGTGCTCTTGAGGTCGTGCCCCAGGGATTAATTTGTTCAGGATCAAAATCAAATACACCTGTTTCCAGTTTGGGTTGTAACTCGACCAGATCCAGCCCGGCAGTGAAATGATCACCATGGGCAAAAATGACTGCACAACGCAATTCCGGGTCATCTTCATATTCAGTTAAGGCCAGTGACAGGTCATGAATCATATGGCTATCAAAGGCATTTCTTTTGGCAGCACGATCCAGACCAATCAGCAACAGAGACCCACGGATTTCCCAGCTGACTTTTCCTTGTTGTTGTGACATTGTTATTCTTCCAGATAGACTGTTTTCTAAGTTTTTAAACGATGGTTAGAAAACTGTCAAACCTGTGCACTCCAATTTTTGAATGCTGTTGAAATTGCACAATCTGAAGATAAAAAACCTGTGGTGATGGGCGAGCAATGGGACAAAATAGGGATAATTTAACTTGCGTTCAGGGCTTTTTTTTTCATAATAGCAACACCTGTTCGCTGTTTGATTATTGCCATGTCACCTTTAGAAATTGTTGCAGTTATTATTAGTCTGATTGGGGTGACACTCACCGTTAAACGCAATATGTGGTGCTGGTGGTTTAACTTTGCAGCTTTTGTACTGTATGCCTATCTTTTTTATCAATTCAAGCTCTATGGCGAAACCGTATTGCAGTTCTTTTTCATCGTGGTGAACTTTTATGGATTCTATCATTGGCTGAAAGGCAAGCAGCAAGATCATGAAATTCGGATTGAGCCGATCGCCACAAAAATAGTGATTTTCCAAATGTTGCTGGCCGCGATTGGCGGTTTAATTTTCGGTTTAACGCTAAAGCATTTTACCGACGCTGCTGTGCCTATGCTGGATTCACAACTGGCTGCATTTAGCCTGCTGGCCACCTATTGGACCAGCCGTAAACATATTGCCACCTGGGTATTGTGGGTTTTTGTCGATATTGTTTATGTCGGCATGTTTATTTATAAAGACCTATTTTTAACTGCTGCTTTGTATGCGGCTTTTGTTGGTCTGGCAGCTTTTGGCTGGTGGCAGTGGGAGCAGGTGAAAAAGAAACAGGCTTTGACTCAGTTCAAAGCTGTTTAAACCCTGAGGAGTGATGCATGCTGATCGACTTTACTCAATATCAGTTGCGCAGGTTTGACGAACTGGCAGCCCGAATTCAAGCCGAGCCGGAAAAATATCTCAACTTTGATTCTGTTTCTGACTTTTATAAAGCGGCCTGGTTGCAGGATTTTCCTCAAGGTACAACCTGGACTGCCACAGGTCTGGATGATGGTGCCGAACAGTTTGATGTCATCATTGAATATCGTGGGCATTTTCTCAGTATTTGCTGTGCCGAGAAAATAGTCATTCATTGTGGCATAGGTGCTGAATAGTTTGGTATAGAGGGTCAATGACAACAGCTTTAAGATTTAATTAAATAAAGAGCTATAAAAATAGGCTAGATCAGTGATGATCGAATGGTTTAGAAAAATTTAAAACAACCACTAGAAAAACAAAGGATTAGAAAATATGGCACATCGTTTTACTGTGAATTCTACAATTCAGGGTGTTTCAATCGATCAGTTCAAACGACTTGTAGCAAATACAGCCTTACACGAGGCAGTATGCCGACGTATTCCCGGGGAAAAACTGGAAATTATTGAATCGAAAACAAGCGGTGATATTTACACTTTACGCCGTGCCTATAATCTGGATGTCAACATTCCAGACATAGCGAAAAAATTCCTTAAAGATGCATTTCGAGTCAAACGTACTGATGTTACCGATTTAGCTGCATTAACTTCAAATATTACCTTGGGCGCAAATATGCCTTTAGAAGCGAATTGCGAACGTCTGGTAACAGGAGATGAGCAGAAAATTCACATTAGTCTGAATTGGCATGTCAAAGTAAAAGTCCCTTTGATTTCAGCTATGCTGGAAAAACATGCCGAAACAGAAATTCGTAAATTCAGCCAGCTGGAAATCCAGATCGTTGAAGATGAGTTAAAGAAAAGTTTAGTCGCTTAATCCATAAAAAGCCCTTCAACTGAAGGGCTTTTTTGTACTTAATCTTTAACCAGATAACTCAATAAAATCACTTTTCATGTTCTCACGCAGTCTGCCAATCATCTTGTAATAATACGAATCAAGCCTTTGCATGATGATAGCTGTCTTTATATATTAAACGCATCGGGACGCTCAAAACTCACGGCATTTTCATTTTGTAAATAAACATGATTTATCGCTCATTAAAGCCGGATAAAATAGGGGGCAATAGATAGAACAACACCGATTGTGGTCAATAGACCAGTACTTTCTATAAAATAAGGGAAAATCATCAGAACCAAGCCACAGATCCAGGGCATGACCGCTTTTTGCTTTTTCCCATACAAAAAATAGCCTAAGCCTATAGAACTAAAAAGCACACCGAGCAGGAGTTGGGCAGTTGTCATATTTTTTATTGATAAAGAAATTTGGCAAATAATAATCAGGAAAAATTAAAAGGGGCTTAAAAGTTTGAGCATTTCGAACAGCATAAATCATTCATAAATGTGCAATAGAAAGTTTAAAACTGAATATCACCCAGCACATTTTGGGGTTAATATTTCTATAGAATTTTGAATTGAAAAAGATAGTGATTCTGGCGTTATCGCTGGGTAAGGAAAAAATAGATGAGCACCATTTTACCTGTGGCACAGCGTGGTGAAAGCATTTTGACGTTAACAGCGGCAGAAGTGGCAAAGACTGAGTTGAATAGTCCTTGGCTAAAAGAACTTGCAGAAGCCATGCATGCCACCATGTTGGCACGCAACGGGGTAGGGATTGCAGCCCCTCAGGTCTATGTGTCAAAACGGGTCATTATTGTGGCTTCACGTCCGAACCCGCGTTATCCCGATGCACCTGAAATGGATGCGCTGGTGATGGTAAATCCTGAAATTCTAGAAAAATCTGAGTTGACGGTTTGGGGCGAAGAGGGCTGTTTAAGTGTACCGGATGAACGTGAGCAAGTCGCTCGTGCTGAAAGCATTAAGCTGCGTTATTGCACTTTAGAGGGTACAGTGGTAGAAACGACCTTGAGTGGTTTTCCTGCCCGAATTGTGCAACATGAAGTGGACCATTTGGATGGAGTGCTGTTTATCGACAGGATATAAGCATATATTGTTTGTTTTTTGTACTTTTGGTATAATTTTGAGCTAATAAAAAATCTATAAATTATAAAGATACAATAACGAACATGAAATTTTTTAGAAAAATATTCAGGCTGACTTTTCATTCCTGGGGCAGAGCCAAGTTTCATTTATTTGAATCCGATAATTTAATTATTAACTGGTCCAATTTTGACAAGGGCATATTGCTCTGCTTTTTTGGAGCGTTTTGCCAAGTCAGCGCGATTAAATGGTATCTGTTTAGTTGCTATTCAGAAGAAAATCGGGTCTGGATTAATCATGACTTTTTTTTCGTCCGTATTAGTACGGTAGTCGCCACCTTAATTGTTTTTATCGGCATGATTGTGCTTAGTCACAGATATAAACACAATGCAAAATTCCGTCAATTCATTGCCTATTTTTCACCGGTGTTTTTTGGTGCCGTGATGATTTATGCAGGCTATACCGTGGGTATGTTTAGTCCTGCAACCATTGCCGGTTTTGTCAATATTGTGCTGATTGGCCTGGTCTATTATTCACGTAAAATGATCTATGGCATCGCCCTTTTTGCTTCTATTTTTACTGTTATTATCAGCTATTTAACTTTTAATGGGGACATTCGCTATGCACCTGTGTTCAGTGATACCCTGACGCATAGCGAGTTTTATCATAATCCGTTCTGGATCAAAAGTATGGCTGAGGTCTATCTCCCTATCTTGCTCACTTCAATTTTATTTTTTGAAATTTTGCTCTCGCAGTGGCGTCGTCGTGAAATGAAGATTAAGAAAATGAGCCAGACCGATGCGCTGACCAATGTATTTAATCGTCGTTATATTGGGGAACAGCTCAGCACCTTGGAAAGCAAGAAAAAAGCGACTTACGCCGTGGTGTTGCTGGATTTGGACTATTTTAAAAAAATTAATGATGATTATGGTCATGAAACCGGAGATGCTGTTTTGCAGCGTGTAGCCACCATTTTATGTACCACAACGCGAATACAGGATGTGGTGGGGCGTTTTGGTGGTGAAGAGTTTATCCTGATTTTAAAAGATCAAAATTTGCAGCAGGCAATCGAGATTGCAGAACGTTGTCGCAAAATTATTGAACAGGAAGAATTTGAGCTGGAAACCGGGAAAATTTTAAAAACCAGTGCCAGTTTTGGGGTAGCCCTTTCTCAGGAAAATGCCAAAAAAGAATACATCATTCGTATGGCAGACCGGGCCTTATATCTGGCTAAACAGAAGGGGCGCAATCAGGTGCGGAATTATTTAGAGTTAAACTTAAAGCCTGCTGTTTAAGGTTCTGTTTCTCGGTTGTTTGCGTACTTCGTTTTTTTAAGGGCGATGAGGCATTATTTGAATGTGGTGGAGATAAAGCTGAAATCTTGTTGAAAGAATACCTGCACCCGGTTTGGTCTGAAGAAAGAACTGAATATATTCGATTCTTTTATGGGGAAAGGATTATTTTCAAGGCACCTCTCCCTAACCCTCTCCTAAAAGGAGAGGGAATCTTATTATGAAAGCCAAGTAATTATTCAATCGGATGACGCTCCCTCTCCCCGTGGGAGAGGGTTGGGGGGAGGGCAATTTTTACTGTCCTACTGCAAATTTAGTGATTGAGTGTGATGGCAGTCAGCACTTTACCAATGAAGCATTAGAAGTAGATCGACTGAGAGGTGAAGTTTTGGCACAGTTGGGATTAATAGTATTGAGATTTGATAATGGGCAGGTGATAGGGCAGTTGAATAATGTAGTGGAATGGGGTTATCAAAGTTGTAGATATGGAACTCATAGAGATTATTTCTAATTAAGAGCAGATTACTTATTGATTTTTTTGTATATACTTTAAATAAGTTAGTAACATTAAAAAGATTTTTATAAATGAAAGAGAAGTATTTAGAGCTAAGTTCACTTTTTTTTATGTACTTATATGAATTTGACAGAATTTATAATAAAAAACAAAATAAAAGTAGCTTTATGGGAGAGGATTTTTTTGAAAGGGGATTTCTTGATTTAGATCAAAAAAGTGTTGAGATAATTAATGAAATTAAATCAAACCTTATTAGATTAGAGAACGAATATCAGGATTATGCGATTGATGAAAAGTGTACTAGTAAAAATTTGAAGAAAGAGATTTTTGAAAGAAAAATTAAAAAAATTACTAATGAACAAAGGTTTTTTGAGAATTTACGCCTTTTTTCAATTCTTATATATTCTGTAACTCAAATTGAATCAAAAGAAATAAATAAAAAGGTTTTTCAAGAGATAAATAAAGAAGTTGTAGAGTCTAATAATATTTTTTTGAAAATTTTTTATAAAGTAATCATTTTGAAAAACTATGAAAAGACTTTCGAATTACCTGCTAAATTAGTTAATGATCTTTTCAATTTTGATGTCTTTTTAACTACGCTTGTACTTTCCGATGAAGCTCTAAATTTAGATCTCAAACACAATATTAATATTAGTGAAAGTGAAAAAATAGAAATTTTAAAATTACAAATTTTATTGATTTTAACTTTAAGTAAATTGGTTGTACGAAATGATCAATTAGAGCGAAAAGTTGCCCATTACACCACACTAGATATAGGAACAAAATTAGCAACTAATTCAACTATGATTAGATTGAATTCAATAGATTTTATGAATGATCCTAAGGAAGGAAAGATATTAGGCGAGTTTTTAAATTTAAAAAGTGGATTTGATGATAATCCGCATATAAATACTTTTTTATCATGTTTTACATTTAATCATAATTCGCTCAATCAGTTTAGATTATATGGGAATACTGAAAGTGTAGAGTGTTCCGGCATGAGTTTAGTTTTTGATATGAATTTCTTTTCAAATGGCTTTGATTCTATTAGAACTGAAAATGATATTTATGATAAGTTACCATTATTTAGATGTATTTACTTAGATCCATTTACGGGATTTTTTGAAATAGCTAGAAGGAATAGATTTACTTTTTATCAGGAGTTTAAGGATAAAAGAACAGCAGAAAGAAAATGGAATAAATACTATAAGAAAATTAATAATATTGAGCATGATATAAATATATATTTTAATAATATTAAAAATATTTTAGATGATATTTACAATGAGAAAAACATAGAAATAATTAAAATTATTAATAATATTTTAAAACCCCTACATTTCTTGATGAAGCATTTTGCATTCCAAGAGGAACAAGAGTGTAGAGTGATGAAAGTTGAGGACATTTCGAACTCTGAAGTAATGTTTGATATTAAAGCTAATAAAAGCTTTATTGAGTATAAACTGGATTGTAATAAATATTTAAAAAACATATATTTGGGGCAAAAAAGTCGACTAAACCATACGCATCTTATTAAGAAGATAGTTGATGCTAAAGGTAAACTCCCACAAGTAAGGGTATCTGATAATCCTTTTAGATCCGATAAAAAAGATATTATGTATAATTCTGAAAAAAATGAGTAAATATAAAACAAAAAAATCCCCTCACTAGAGGGGATTTTTATTGACTTTAAACTAATTACTGAACTGAATCATCCAAATTCGGCGCTAACCAGCGTTTTGCCTCATCCAAAGTCCAGCCTTTACGTTTCGCATAATCCTCAAGCTGATCGCCTGCGATTTTACCCACGTTAAAGTATTGCGACTCAGGGTTCGCATAGTAGAAACCGCTCACTGATGAAGGTGGCCACATTGCAAAACTTGAAGTTAAGAATGTACCAATTTTGTCAGTAGAACCCAACCAGTCAAACAATGGCGCTTTTTCAGAGTGTTCAGGGCATGCAGGGTAGCCCGGTGCTGGGCGGATACCGACATACTTTTCTTTAATCAACTCTTCATTGCTTAAAGATTCAGATGCTTGGTTACCCCAGAACTCTTTACGAATACGCTCGTGCAAATGTTCCGCAAAAGCTTCAGCAAAACGGTCACCTAAAGATTGAACTAGAATCGCAGAGTAATCATCGCCTTTGGCTTTGTACTCGTTCGCCATTTCTTCGGCACCGAAGATCGATACAGTGAAACCGCCCAAGTAATCTTCCGCCACGCCTTTAGGCGCAACAAAGTCAGCCAATGACAAGTTCGGCTTGCCAGTCACTTTGTCAGACTGCTGACGAATGTGATGGAAAGTATGTGTTACCGATTGACCATCTTCGCTATACACTTCAACCGAATCAGCAGCTGAACGGTTGGCAGGGTAAATACCAAACACAGCACGTGCATCAAAACGTTTATTGTCGATGATGTCTTTCAGCATTTTCTGCGCTTGTTCATACAAGTCAGTCGCTGCTTCACCCACCACTTCATCTTTCAGGATGGCAGGGAACTTACCTGCCAAGCTCCAGGAAATAAAGAATGGTGTCCAGTCAAAGTATTTAACCAAAGTTTCCAGAGGATAATTGGTCAGTGTTTGCGTACCAATGAAGTTTGGTTTCACAGGTGTATGGGCTGCAAAGTCAATTTTCAAGCCATTTTCCACCGATTCTGCATAAGACAGTTTGGCTGCTTTCGGCTGTTTGTTGGCAATACGTTCACGCACTTTTTCATATTCAGCACGGGTTTCTGCCACAAAGGCAGGTTTCATCTCTTTAGATAGCAGGGTGGTTGCTACACCCACCGCACGAGATGCATCGGCAACGTAAATCACTGCATCATTTGAATATTGCGGATCAATTTTCACCGCAGTATGCGCTTTCGATGTGGTTGCACCGCCAATCATCAGCGGTACATTAAAGCCTTTACGCTGCATTTCTTTGGCAACGAAGACCATTTCATCCAAAGACGGGGTAATCAGGCCAGAAAGACCGATGATATCAACCTTCTCGTCAATAGCCGTTTGCAGAATCTTCTCGCACGGTACCATCACGCCAAGGTCGATGATGTCATAACCGTTACAGCCCAATACCACGCCAACAATGTTCTTGCCGATATCGTGCACATCGCCTTTTACGGTCGCCATCAACACTTTACCTTTAGACTCACCGCCTGATTTTTCTGCTTCGATGTACGGATTCAGCCAAGCTACGGCTTGTTTCATCACGCGGGCAGATTTCACTACTTGCGGCAGGAACATTTTGCCTGAACCGAACAGATCGCCGACCACGTTCATGCCGTCCATCAGTGGACCTTCAATCACATCCAGCGGACGTTTTGATTTTAAACGCGCTTCTTCGGTATCTTCATCAATAAAGGTGGTAATACCTTTGACCAAAGCATATTCAAGGCGTTTTTCAACTGACTCGTTACGCCATTCAAGGTTTTCAACGGCTTTTTGTGCACCGGCCTGACCGCGATATTGTTCAGCCACTTCAAGCAATTTTTCAGTCGCTTCCTGACCGCTTTCACCCTGGTTCTGGTTCAGGATCACATCTTCAACCGCAGCTTTCAATTCGGCAGGGATGTCATCGTAAATTGCCATTTGACCAGCGTTTACGATCCCCATGGTCATGCCTTGCTTGATGGCATGGTAAAGGAATACCGAGTGAATGGCTTCACGAACAGGCTCGTTACCACGGAATGAGAACGATACGTTGGACACGCCACCGGAAATCATGGCATGCGGAAGGTTCTGTTTAATCCAGCCGGTCGCTTCAATAAAGTCCACCGCATAGTTATTGTGTTCTTCAATACCAGTTGCCACAGCAAACACGTTCGGGTCAAAGATGATGTCTTCAGCCGGGAAGCCGACTTCATTGACCAAAACATCGTATGAACGCTTACAGATTTCACGTTTACGTGCGGCAGTATCGGCCTGACCATCTTCGTCAAAAGCCATCACGATCACGGCTGCACCGTACTGACGGCAAAGGCGTGCTTTATGGACAAACTCGTCATAACCTTCTTTCAGGGAAATCGAGTTGACGACCGGTTTGCCTTGTACGCATTTCAAGCCCGCTTCAATGATTTCCCATTTAGATGAGTCAATCATGATGGGTACACGTGAAATTTCCGGTTCAGAGGCGACCAGATTCAGGAAGTGCACCATTGCACCCTGTGAATCGAGCATGCCTTCATCCATGTTGATGTCGATGATTTGCGCACCGGCTTCAACCTGCTGCTGTGCGACTTCTAATGCTTCAGCAAAGTTTTCTTCACGAATCAAACGCAGGAATTTTTTCGAACCGGTGACGTTGGTACGTTCACCGACGTTGACGAATAAGGATTCTTCTGTGATGTTAAATGGTTCTAAACCGCTTAAACGGCAAGCTGGTTTGGTTTCAGGAACCTGACGTGGCTTGATGTCTTTTACCGCATTGGCAATGGCGCGGATATGATCCGGTGTGGTACCACAGCAACCGCCAGTAATGTTGATTAAACCGCTTTCGGCAAATTCTTTCAGGAAGGCAGCAGTTTGTTCCGGAGTCTCATCATAACCACCGAAGGCATTTGGCAAGCCTGCGTTTGGATGGGCAGATACGAATACATCGGCAACGTCAGACACCGTTTTTACGTGTGGACGCATGGCATCTGCACCAAGAGCACAGTTAAAGCCAATTGATAACAAGTCACCGTGACGAACCGAGTTCCAGAACGCTTCTGCGGTTTGGCCTGTTAATGTACGGCCTGAAGCATCGGTAATCGTTCCTGAAATCATCAATGGCAATTCATAGCCAATCTGGTTAAAGACTTCTTTTACTGCAAAGATCGCCGCTTTACAGTTCAAGGTATCGAATACGGTTTCAATCAGCAGAATATCTGCACCGCCTTCAATCAGCGCATGCGCCGCTTCGATATAGTTTTCTTTTAATTCATCAAAGGTGATGTTACGGAAAGCAGGGTCATTTACATTCGGTGAAATCGAACAGGTACGCGATGTCGGCCCAAGTACACCGGCAACAAAACGCGGTTTGTCTGGGGTTGAATATTTTTGGCAGGCTTCTTTGGCAATACGTGCCGCTTCACGGTTAATTTCCGGAACCAGATCTTCCATGTGGTAATCCGACATAGAAACACGTGTACCGTTGAAACTGTTGGTTTCAATAATGTCGGCACCCGCTTCCAGATAAGCTTCGTGAATACCCTGGATAATGTGCGGCTGGGTCAACACCAAAAGGTCATTGTTGCCTTTCAGGTCAGATGCCCAGTCAGCAAAACGCTCACCACGGTAGTCAGCTTCTTCGAGTTTGTGACGCTGAATCATGGTGCCCATCGCACCGTCGATAATCAGAATCCGTTGAGCGAGCAGCTCTTTTAGGGTGGCAAGCGTGGACATAAATAACCCCAATCCGGTGGAATATAAAATCGGCAAATATATTAACAGAATTCAATCCAGTTTTATTGATATTCGCAGGCCAGGGGCACGCACTATATATTAGGTTGTTGAATAATTAGACATATTTGTTGCCAAGTATAATGAGGGTCTGTTGACATTTCATAAATGGCTTGCGTTGTAGGCTAAAATTGAGCAGACAAGGAATGAAATGCAAAGAATGGTGGTTCCATTTTTAAATTTCATGACGAAGTCTGAGATAATTTTAGCCACAACCTGAGCCAGAACAAAGCACTGCTTTGTTTGCAGCGCAAGGCGCAGCTGGGAACTAGAGTATTTTTTGATGCTACGTCATTGTGAACTACGCGCATTTAGAATGACTAAATTCCGTATTTCACGCCTCGTATCCTCTAAAAAATACTCGTAGTCGCAAACATAGACGAATTGTCAACAGATCCTAATATAAATGCTTGGAATGCTTAACGAATTTGTCATATTAATCAGGCATGATGGAAAATGGGCAATAGGCAGGAGCAAATATGACAATAAATATGAATTTATATCAGATAAGCTGAAACATTGATTTTCAAAATAAATAACAGTGAATTATGTATTCTAACCAATTGATTTATTTTATTAAAGTGAAATAATTTGATAGGTTTTGGTGAGTGCATAACAGTAAATAAAGTATGAAAAACTGCTTTATATGACAGCTCTTTGTCATATAATTGTCACAATTAAATTGAACAATAAGGGGATTTTATTATCCCTTTGAACCGTCTGCATGAATTCTAATATTCCTCCCGTCCAAGATCAGGTGCCATCAGCACCAGCGAAATCGACGAATGTGCATGTTGCTACACCGAAATTTTTTATGCCGGTGTTTCTCACGGTTATTATTTCAACTTTAGTGTATATCGGTTTTCAGCTTTCGACCGATTTGGCGCATGTGCCAGCATTAAGTTTATATTCCGTTATTCTTTTGGCGACTGCTTTATTAATTGCTTTAGGCTTTGAATTTGTTAATGGTTTTCATGACACGGCCAACGCAGTCGCAACTGTTATTTATACCAATGCCTTATCTGCACCTGTAGCTGTCATGTGGGCAGGCTTCTGTAACTTCCTAGGGGTAATGGTGGCAAGTGGTGCTGTCGCTTACGGCATTATTGCTTTATTACCTGTAGAACTGATTATGAATGTCGGTTCTGGCGCAGGCTTTGCCATGGTTTTTGCCATGCTGATTGCTGCGATTCTCTGGAATTTGGGTACCTGGTTCATGGGTATTCCGGCATCAAGCTCACATACCCTGATCGGTTCGATTTTAGGTGTGGGTATTATGAACTACCTGCTTCATTCAGGTGCTGGCGCAAGCGGCATAGATATGGAACAGGTGATGAAAGTAGGCAAAGCACTGCTGTTTTCTCCGCTGATCGGTTTTGCTTTTGCTGCTGTCCTGTTTTTACTGGTGAAAAAAATCTTCCGTAAACAGTTAGAGCTCTTTCATCCGCCTGAAGGTAACAAGCCGCCGCCACCTTTAATTCGTGCAATTTTGATTTTCACCTGTACTGGTGTGAGTTTCGCGCATGGTTCAAATGACGGTCAAAAGGGCATGGGCTTGATTATGCTGATTTTGATTGGTTGTGTGCCCTTGGCTTATTCTTTAAATAAGAATTTAGACAGTGCACATATTCAGTCTTTTGAGCAATTGTCTCAGCAAACGGCTACTGCTATTTATCCGCAGCATGAAAATATTACGGATGCTCAGGCACGTGCTGTCATTACCAAATATATTCAAACCAAAGAAGTGAACCCTGAAGTGGTTCCTGCTTTAGCAAGCTTGACAAATCATTTGGGCGAACGTGTTGCCAAATATGATGATATTCACACTATTCCAGAGGCTGAAGTTTCTGCGATCCGCAATGATATGTATCTCAGCACGACTGCATTTAAGCGTTTAGATAAAGCTGAGCAGCTTCCTGAAATGTCAAAAGATCAAAGCAAGTTAGTTAAAGAATATCGTAAAAATTTGGATTCATTCCTTCAGTATATTCCAACTTGGGTGAAAGTGGCTGTTGCCTTGGCATTAGGTCTGGGTACGATGGTGGGCTGGAAACGTATTGTGGTCACTGTAGGTGAACGTATTGGTAAAAACCATATGACTTATGGTCAAGGCATGTCAGCCGAACTTGTTGCGATGACTACTATTGCTGCAGCAGATGGTTTTGGTATGCCTGTATCGACAACACACGTTTTGAACAGTGCAGTTGCAGGTACCATGGTAGCCAATAAATCAGGTTTGAATTTGCAAATGGTGCGTACGATTTTATCGGCATGGGTCTTCACTTTACCAGCGACCATCTGTTTATCTGGTGGTTTGTACTGGCTATTCTTACAGTTCGTTTAAGACTTCTGTTAGAAACAAAAAACGCTGCAATTGCAGCGTTTTTTGTTTCTAATGAATACTTGGTTTTTAAAAAAATAAACTCTTTCTGGATGAGCAGAACTAATCATCTTTTAAAAAGAGAGAAATTCCTCATCCCTTTGGGATGAGGAATATATTCCGTAAGAGGTGGAGGGTTTTATTAATATATGTACCTTTTAGTACAGTAAAAAATGACTTCTCTCTTGCGTACTCAGAATATATTCTCAGGATACTCTCATCTTAGAAGGAGATGGACTAAAACGAGAGGACAATAAAAATATTCATCAAGAGAGAAAAATCTACCCTTATTTCTTAAATTTGCCTAACACTCGCTTAATCGGAAATTTTTCGTTGGCAAAGCCATACAGTGCGGCAAAAGGCAGAGCAGTGCGGGCCAAATAAGGCACACGCCACAATCCGCCATGGTTGGCGCCTTTCATCATCAGTTCCAGCGGATGATCCAGATGGGTTTCTGGATTGGCAACCGACTCTGGATGACGCAGGTCATAAATCCATAAGGCAGCCATTAAAGCATTGGTGGTTTCAGGGCTAAACGATTCCACATCGAACAGGCTTGCACCATTGAAGGCCGCTTTCAATAACGGATTTTTGGTCACTGAATGGGTTGTAGTAGACGGCGCAATATTGATACTGACCCGTTGTCCATAATGACGCGCCAGTGTTGCACGCCACTGCTGGATCCGTTTGGCCAAAGCATAGTTTGGGCCTTGCTCGACCACCAGACAGTCCGCAATGCCATATTCCTGACCATTGTCGGAAGGAATGAGCATATGTAGATTCTGCTGGAAAAAGCGCTTGGCGGTAACGGCTGAAATGCCTTTACTCATAAGCTGCCGGACTTTGGAACGACATTGGAACTTGTCATAAGATGCTTCAACGACTTCCTTCGGAATGGCATAGACATCGGTTGGCGTGCACATGAACATCAAACTGGTATCCGATTTTTGCTCACTGACATATTCCATGATGCTGTCCATGGCCATGGCAACACGGACATGCTTTTCACCATCGAGATAGGCAATGGCAGCCAGGTCAAGCTGACGTTCACTTTGGCTTAACCAATGGGCAATTTCAGGAGTTTGGGTGAGCAAATCTGCACCTAATTTTTCTTTCAGCACTGTGCTTGAGGTATCTTCTGCCAGTTTTTCCGTGCAAGGTGCATAAAGTGTGGCGTTGCCTTGCTGAATGGTGTTGAGGATTCTGTCCCATACCCGGGTATTGGGTAAATCTACCGCGACAATATTGGCTTTCCAGCGTGCCAGCCAGGTCAGCGGACCCGCTTCAGACCCTGCACCAAATAGCACCATGGTACGGTCAGAAAGATCAAACCATTCCGGATGTGCCTGTGCTGTACGCAAGGCATCTGCATGGCTGCATTCGATAATGCCTGCATCTTGCCAGATCTGGATTTGATCCAGTAAAGCCTGGCCTTGTAATTTTTGCCCTTTATAAGGGACATACCATTCCGGTGCAGCATCACTTTCACCTTTGAGCTGAATGGTATACAAGGTGGCGGTATCGACATCTTTCATGATGTCTTTCAATAAATAGCGTTGACCATCACGATAAAAGTCAAAGCTATGATGGGCTTTATGCAAGCCTTGTTTGGCAATAGTAATAGAGTTGTTGATGGTGTGAATGCCTTGTTCCACCAAGGCCTTGAAGTAAATCGGATAGTTCTTGCGCCAATTTTTTTCGGCAAGTGCATACATCGATGACTTGTTGTCGACTATAGACAGGGCTTCAGCAATAATTTCTTTGCCTGTTTGTGAGGTACTGGCCTTTTTGCTGGTGGGATTAATCGGGAATTGAAGACCATTTAATGAAGTGGACATGCAAAAGATCTCTTTTTTTTGCGCATTAATATACAGATGTCTACATTATCTATGCCAAATTGATTTGAGGGGTAGCATTTAATGACAAAATTATGTAAATATTCTTTTAGCAATAAACAATAAAAAAGGAGCATTGCGCTCCTAAATAGTTAAATGTCAGCAATACGCCTTATTGAGCAAACCTGCAATTTTTTAAGAATATATGTAGGGTGATTCTATCCTTCTCAGTATCCTTAAAAAGGAAATTGCATCAATTTATTCAAAAAGTGGCCAATCAGCCGTGGTTCAATAATGATGGTCATGATTACTCCATAAGCCGCGCCCCATAAATGTGCACTATGGTTGATATTGGAATTGCCGCGTTTACCCGACCAGATGCTATAAGCGACATACAGCACGGCAAAAATAATCGCCGGTACGGGAATAAAAAACACAAAGATCAATTTCCACGGTTCAAACAGAATATAGGCAAACAGGACAGCAGACACTGCCCCGGAGGCACCCAAGCTGGCCCAGCGATGATCATTTTTATGTTCTAAATAACTTGGAATAATTGCTGCAATCAGCCCGCCCAAATAAAACAGCACAAAGCCTAGATCGTACATATATTGCCGATAAAAACTTTCAATCACGCTGCCAAAAAAGAACAGGGTAATCATGTTGAATAACAGGTGAGTCCCATCTGCATGCACAAAACCATGGGTAATAAAACGATCATATTGTCCACGCTGCATCGCGGGTGGCCAGAAAATGAGTCGGCTCATGACTTTCTGGTTTGAAAACGCAATCAGCGAGATAATAACGGTAATAAGAATCAGTGTAACGGTATGGTTAAAAGGTAAATCCAACATAAAAGCAAGTTCTACATTTCAAAATTTATCGTTCATAATGCCATTAAATGGCAGCTTAAGTGGAACTTTCACAATAAATCCGACAATTTTAGTTGAATTTATGAAATTACCCCGCATCTTCAGTTAAAATGGACACTTCAGCTTGAGGAAAAATTGTTATGTCGACTGAGAACACCAGCACTGCAGTTGTAGAAGAGATTCCAAACTTATTGATTACTCCGACTGCTCAAGAGTATTTAAAGGATTTGTTAGAAAAGCAAAACACACCTGGCATTGGGGTGCGTGTTTTTGTGGAAAATCCTGGTACGCCACGTGCTGAATGTTGCATGGCATATAGTGCACCTGATGAAGTTGTGCCAACCGACTATAAACAGGATTACCCGGATTTCCCGGCATTTATTGATACCCCGTCAATTCCGTATTTGCTGGATGCTGTAATTGATTACAATAAAGACCGTTTTGGCGGTCAATTAACCTTCCGTGCACCTAATTCAAAAGTACCACGTGTCGGTCCGGATGCATCGGTAGAAGAACGTATCACTTATGTACTTCAGTCCGAAATTAACCCGGGACTTGCAGGACATGGTGGTAACTGTGCACTGGTTGAAGTGGTTGAAGATGAAGAGCACGGTTTAACTGCAGTACTGAAATTTGGTGGTGGTTGCCAGGGCTGTTCATCGATTGATTTAACGTTGAAACAGGGTGTAGAAACCACCTTGAAACAGCATGTTCCTGAATTGATGCGTGTGGTTGACCAAACCGACCACAGCAACACCGAAGGTGCTTATTTCAAATAAGACCGAATAATTTCAAAAAATAACCTCCAGAATGGAGGTTATTTTTTATATGGGGGGTAAGAAAGCTACATCATGCGACTTTTTTATTTATATAGTTCTTATTAAGCATCAAGATTTAAAATTTTCTGTGCGCTTTCGGCATAATAGAATTTCTCTAAATAGGCTCTGGCACGTTCACGTAGATAGGCAGATGAAACCAGTTTTTGCACGACAGGTGCTAGCAACTGCTGCAATGCGTGTTGAATCAGGGCTTCATCAATATTCAGGTCTCGCAGTAATAAATCAAAAGGGCGTTCCTGATTGCGGATATACCAAGCATAGACACCATCATGAACCTGCTGTTTCAGGTAATCCGTTTGACGGATGTGATCCCAGATTTCATGGCCTAAATTCACCGTGTTACCGAGATCCTGAACTTCAATATAATTTTTCAGTACCGTTAAAGGCATATCCTTGATTTTATGCCAAAGGTTGGCTTGGAAATGATAGAGCTTTTCATTATCAAAGTGCTGATTCAGAACATGCTCACTCATTTGGCTCAGTTTTAAAATATTCTTTTGCAAATAATGTGCAATGGTTTCATCCAGATTTGAATCGGTCACGGTTTCTAACACCGATTTGCCCATTTTCATAAAACGCGACACGCCAGGCACCCGTTTGGCCATGACTGAATTATCCATATAGTCTTGAATGGAGTGCTGAATGAGCTGGGTAATCATGGCGGAAAAAGCAGGATTATTGACCACCTTTTTAATCAAGCGTTGACGGTGATCACTTTTGCCCGCGACATATTGGGCAATTTTGTCGATGGTTAAAACCGGAATGACATCCGCTATTTTAGTATCTTTATTAAGCGGATGAACCAAGGCAAAACGCAGATGCTCAGCGATTTGTTCAATCAAAAAGCTACTCGCTGGCGTGGCTAAAATCTGCTTTTGCAAAAGTGCATTAATTTGCTCAAAGGACCAGATCTGTTGCAGTGGCTGTTTTCTAAACCATTGATAAAAATTCAGGAATTCAGTTTCAATCGTGGCAGTATGTGAAAACTCTTGTTCTAAAAAGTCAAGATGAGCTTCAATTAACTGCTCAATCATCGGATGTTTTTGCATACTGTCTCGAAAAAATTAATTTAATGGAATAAGTTTATCCGCAAGCGGGTTTTTCATCTTCTGGGTTTTGGCAAGAAAAGGTAAATAATGTGCTGCTACTTCCTGTTCTGCTTCCAAAATTGGCATATGTCCCACATTGTTAAGAATGACAGGAGCTTCAGCGCGTTTCAATAACGATTTTAATTCATTTGCCACTTCAACATTAATAATCTTGTCCTGTTTACCCCAAAGAATCAGGGTAGGTGCTTCCACCGTTCGAGTAAGGCGGGCAAAGGATTCTGGCGTATAAATGCGGCTTAGTGCCACCAGCTGATCAATCAGTTTGCCATTCTTTGCTGCCTGAGTAATCAGGTAGTTCTCTTGGGCAGATTTTACAGCCTTAGGTAAGCTGGGTGGATTTTGCATGACCCGATGCATCACCTGTTCCAGATCTCCAGGTTTGGACACAATCAGCTGTTTCAGGGTCAGTGGATCTTTAGAATAACGGGTATTGGCTTGGGTATAAATACCGGCGCTATTAAGCAAAAACAGGCTTTGCGTATCAAACGGATATTGTGATGCATACACAGTGGCAATCGATCCACCCAGGGAATGTCCGGCCACATTCAACTTATCTTCGACATCAATGGCTTCGACAAAACGACGCAAGTTTTCTGTTACATTGGGTACAGAAGCATCAAAATTTTCAGGTGTTCTGGTTTCACCATTATTAGGTAAGTCGGGAATCACCACATGATAGTAAGGCGTTAAAAAATGAGCCACCCGATTCCAGTTGTCCCGATTTCCGGCTAAACCATGAATGAGCAGAATGGTCGGTTTTTGCCGTGAACCCCCTTCATTATAGGCCCAGCTAATCTCACCGACTTTAATGGTTTTAGCTTTTAAACCCGCTTCACTGCGCTCCTGGATCAGATAGTTTTGTAAATTTATTTTTTCTATATTCACTTTATTGTTTTGAGCCATAACCATGCCTGTAAAACAGCAGGCACTCACCAAACAGAGGTTGCGTACAAATCGAGCAAAATTTGAAGCAGGCTGTGTCATTGACGATCATCCTTGAAGACTCATGACGATAATATTTATAAATCGGGAATAAAAATATTTAATTTCAGACAGCATTTAATTTTTTTAAAATGTCTGTAGTTTATTGTAAGTATTATTAAAGAAATGTCACTGAATTGTTTTTTGAACTCGGTAACCTGAAAGCTTTAAAAATGTGAACCGGGTCATTTTTTGAAGCTAAATAAAAATATTTTCTCAGGTCATTATAAACTGTAGAGCTATGTTTTTTGCAAGTGACTTTCGGTTTTGATGGCATTAAAATATTGCAACTTAAAACATTGGAAGACCAGCATGCTAACAGCAGAAGAAGCTTTGGATCGTTTAAAAAAAGGGAACCAGCGTTTTGTAAACGGTGAAACAACCCATTTGAAGCTTTTGACTCACCAACAGCGCGCAGAAATGGCCGAAAGCCAAGACCCATTTGCGATTGTTTTAGGCTGTTCAGATTCCCGCGTACCGGCTGAAATGGTATTTGATCAGGGGCTGGGTGATTTATTTGTTATTCGTGTCGCGGGTAATATTGTTGCGCCATCTCAAGTGGGAAGTGTCGAATTTGCAGCAGAAAGCTTTCATTGCCCCGTAGTGATCGTATTGGGTCATACCCACTGTGGTGCCATTCATTCGACCATTGATGCCTTGACCAATCCAGCAGCTCCACCATCAGCAAACTTGATGTCGATTGTCAACCGCGTACGTCCTTCAGTTGAAATTTTAATGCAGACTGAACTTAAAGATGATCTGGATAAACTGTCTAAACATGCAGTACGTTCCAACGTTTTTGCATCTGTGAATCAGTTGCGTCACGGGTCTGCGGTATTGGAAAATCTAATTGTCCAAGGCAAATTAAAAGTAGTAGGTGCAGAGTATTCACTTGAAACGGGTGAAGTGGTTTTCTTTGATTTTTAAGTAAAAAGCATGATTCATAAAAGGCGCTTTATAAAGCGCCTTTTATATAGGGATAAGCATTGTTCAACAAGATGCTTTGGGCAGATGCATTGGGATGAACCAGATCGGTTTGCATCAGGTCTTTTTTGCCAGCAACCCCTTCTAAAAAGAACGGCAACAATTTTACCTTATATTGTTGACTGACAATCTTATAATTTTTCTCAAAGGCCTTGCTATAAGCTGTGCCGTAATTGGGCGGGATTTTCATTCCAAAAACAATCACTTTTGCTTTTGCCTTTTGACTTTGCTGCACTAAAGTTGCCAGATTTTTTTGAATCAACAGCGGTGGCTGACCGCGCAAACCATCATTTCCGCCCAGTTCAATCACCACAATATGTGGCTTATGTGTTTGCAGCAATTTCGGTAAACGCGCCACAGCACCACTAGTGGTTTCACCGCTGACACTGGCATTGACCACTTTATGCTGTTTCGGATACTGTTGGTCTAGACGTTTCTGTAATAATGCTACCCAGCCTTGCCCTGCCTGTAGGCCATAACCTGCACTAATACTGTCACCCACAATCATAATGGTTTTCGCAGATGCCATGACCGGGCTAAGACCCAGACTGAGCATGGCCAGGCAAGTCCATACAAGAGTTTTCAGATTGCGATTTTGCATATAGGAATTTTATGACCTACGTTAATAGCGACCATTCCATCATGCCACAAGTGATTATCTCTGCACAGCAGCTTAGCCAAAAGATCAAATTTGCCCAAAAAGAGCTCAGCATTTTTGAAAATCTAAGCTTTGATATTTATCGTGGTGAACAGGTAGCGATTACCGGAAGATCCGGCTCGGGTAAATCGACCTTGCTGGGTATTCTGGCCACGCTGGATCAGGCCAGTTCAGGAACATTGCAGGTATGCGGGCAATCGATTGGTGAATTGAATGAAGAACAGCGTGCATTGGTGCGCTTAAAAAATATCGGTTTTGTGTTTCAGTCCTTTCAGCTGCTACCGCACTTAACGGCGGTTGAAAATGTTATGTTGCCGCTACGCTTACAGCAAAATTTTAACTTTGCTGCAGCGGAAAAAAAGGCTTTGGCCTTGCTGAAAAAAGTCGGCCTGGAACGTCAGGCCATGCAAACTCCCAAAGTCTTGTCTGGTGGTGAGCAGCAAAGGGTAGCGATTGCCCGTGCCTTAATCAGCGATCCACAAATTATTTTTGCCGATGAACCGACCGGTAATCTGGATGCGCAAACCGCCAAGGAAATTGAACAACTGTTGTTTCAGCTGAATCGTGAGTTTGGTACCACGCTGGTGCTGGTCACTCATGATTCAACATTGGCCCAGCAATGCCAGCGTCATTTTGAGTTGCGTGATGGCCATTTGATCGAACATGGCTCGGGAGAGAACTGAAATGAATCGATTATTTCGGCCCTTGTTGACCCAGAGTTTTAAAAGTACGGGGGTTTATCTGCTGATCATTGCCTTGACCCTGGCGATTAGTGCCACCACTGCACTGAAATTTAGCAATGAACAGATTCAGAATGCCGTAGCCTTACAGGCCGCAGAAATGCTGGCAGCTGACCTGGTGCTGAGCGACAATCAGCCGCTGGAACAAAAGTGGCAGAATCAGGCCAGACAATTAAAACTGCAACTATCTCAAGTCACCGCTTTCAGTTCAATGGCGCGTACCGATGATCAATTTGTCATGGTCAATGTCAAAGCCATCGATCAGGCATTTCCCTTACGCGGCGAGCTTCGGGTGCTGCCCCAGGTCAAAACCATCCAGTCCGGTGAGGTCTGGATGAGCCCACGTGCTATGGATTTATTGCATGTTAAATTGGGTGACCAAATCAATATTGCAGATGGCCAGTTTAAGATCACGGCAAAAATTGTACATGATTCCAATCAGGAACTGGGCTTTTCCGGTTTTTCACCGACGGTAATGATTTCCCGTAACGACGTCGCCAAAACCAATGCCATCCAGGTCGGTAGCCGTGCCGAGTATCGTTTGTTAATGGCGGGTGATCCCGAGCAAACCAAGCAGTTTGAACAAGATTTTAAGCAACAGCAGCACGCGACCTTGCCGAAAGCAGCACATGATGCACCAACGCAGGATGAGCAAAATAGCCTTAGGTTAAGAAATGCCAGCGAAGGCAATACCCGTTTAATGAAACCGATTGCCAATTTGGATACCTTCCTGCAACTGAGCAATATCTTGACCATTTTGCTGTGCGGGATTGCGATTGCCCTGACCAGCCAGCGCTATGTGCAACAAAATCAGGACAATATTGCATTGATGCGTTGTATCGGTGCGACACGAGGCCAGATTCTCAATGCCTATCTTACCTTGCTAGCCGTGGTTTTGCTGGTCGCCATGCTGATTGGTAGTTTGGCTGGGGTAGCTTTGGGTTACGGTTTGCTGCAATTGATGCTGCAACTGATTCCAAATTTACAGATTGCATTTTCAGCAGGAGAGATGCTGCTGGGACCATTACCGATTGCTATGCTGACCAGCGCAGTGGTGCTATTGGGATTCATTGTACCCAGCTTATGGCAATTGCTCAATACCCCGCCGATTCGGGTCATTCGCCAGCAGGAAAAGTCAGTACAATCCATGCTGTGGATGTTAATCATGGGCACAGCCAGCTTGGCATTATTCAGTATTGTGCTGACTGAAAATATCGTGCTCACTGCCTGGGTAATGGGAGCAATTGTATTGCTGTGTACACTGCTCTATGTGTTGATCTGGGGCTGTTTAAAATTCATCAAAAACCTGAAAGGGGTAATTTCAGCCTATGTGCGGGTGCCGTATCAAACCGCTTTTCAAATTACAGCCTTGGCACTTGGCCTGAGTCTGATGACCGTGTTAACCGTGTTGCGGACAGATTTGCTGGAACGTTGGCAGCAGCAATTGCCTGCAGGCACACCGAATCAGTTTGTGTATGGTCTGCCGCCGTTTGATATGCCAGCCTTCAAAGCTCAGATTAAGCAACATGGCTGGCCAAGTACGCCTTTATATCCCAATATTCGTGGCCGATTGGTGGCGAAGAATGATCAGCCCTTTGCAGCAGATCTGGTCAAAAGCAACAATTCTTTACGCCGTGAACTGAATTTAACCCAAACCACCGAATATCCGGCTGACAATATCATCGTGCAGGGTGCGGTAGCCTTGAAACATCCCGGTGAGGTGTCAGTTGAAGCCAAAATTGCAGAGGAATTGGGCATCAAAATCGGCGATCAGTTGACTTTCAGCCTGCCAGAAGGATTGATTCAGGCCAAAGTAGTGAACTTGCGCAGTGTGGAATGGGAAAGCTTTAGTCCGAATTTTTTCTTTATTTTTGCCCCCAAAACTATGGATGAAAATGCGGGTAGCTATTTAGGCAGTTTTTATGTACCGGAACAGGATAAAAACCAGATTGTTGCGCTGATTCAGCAATTCTCTAACACCGTGTTTATTGATGTCAGTCTGATTCTGGATGAGGTCAAACGTCTGGTGAATGTGCTGGTACAAATTGTTACCATTCTGGCACTGTTGGTCAGTGTTTCGGGTATTCTGGTGTTAATAGCCTGTTTAAACCTGTTGATGGATGAGCGTAAACGTGAAGTGGCTTTACTACGTTCATTTGGCAGTTCCAAACAAAAGCTCAAGCAGATGATGACCCTAGAAATTGGTTTTATGGGATTCATGGCAGGAATCGTATCTTGCCTGTTTGCCGAAGTCATCAGTGCCATTGCCAGTTATAAAATGAATCTGCTGATTCAGCCCCATTGGCAAATCTGGCTGATTTTACCCATACTGATGACGCTACTGTGCGCGCTGATTGGACGTTATCGTTTGAGTTATCTGTGTGATATTCCGCCACTGCAAAGTTTACGTGAGATGAATCAATAGCAGATTCATCTTCAGTAGACAAAATTATGGGCATTAAAAATGCAGTTGTGCCCGCATAGCAGCCAATATTTGCCGCCAGACTGGTTCCAGAATCTGCACTTGCTGCATGCAGTAAGCATACAGCAAATAACAACTGATGATGCCTACTGCCATGCCTACTACAAAAGCCAAATTGGGTTTATGTATTCTTTGTCCCACATACCAGATTATTGTGAGCAGCGCACCCATCAACATGCCGCCAATATGTGCGGCATTGTTAATTCCGGCGATGGTAAAGCCAATCAACAAATTGATGCCCATAATCATCAGCAAGGTTTTTTTATCTAAAATAAATCGCTGCTTCGGTAACATGGGAAATAAGGATAAAACTGTCAATGCACTGCCAATACCCATCACGGCACCCGATGCACCGGCACTGACGGTGGGAAGAAGTGTAGGGTCATTGCTTTGCAAGAGTGCAAAGGTATTCTGAATATCGATGAAACCGCTGAGTAAACTGCCCATCAGACCGGCAAGAATATAAAGTCCCAGATAATAAAACCGGCCTAACAGCTGTTCAGCCACACTGCCAAAAATATACAGTGCCCACATGTTCAGCATTAAATGGATCAGGCCAAAATGAAAAAACATGCTTGTAAACAGGCGAGTGGGTTCCTCTAAAAAGGTTAAAGGTGCATAATCAGCACCCCAATGAATCGCATCGACCAGACTTGGAGTCGTAATATTGACTCCACTCAGGACTTGCCAGAGAAATAAACCGACATTGATGGCAATAAAAACTGCCGTCAGCCACCAAAGATGAACCTCGGGTTTAGTTCGAATGGGAGGGGGAGAAAGTTCGGCCATGCTATTCTTTTATAATCTTTGCTATATTCAGCATCCAGCTTAGCACGAAAAAAACAGATTTTTGGAGTAACTCACTGACATGAAAGCTTTTATTGTTCGTAGTTTGTTAATACTTGTCAGTCTGGTGCTTTTGGTTCAACTGTGGATTTTTTCAAGTTTGCTGTGGTGGCGCACCCATCCGGTTGATACCACCATGATGATGCGTCTGGATTATTGGTCCGAACCTTCGAAACCGATTAAACATGAGTGGCGTGATTATGATCAAATCAGTGATTATATGAAACATGCCGTGGTTGCTGCGGAAGATGGAAAGTTTTTGCAGCATAAAGGTTTCGACTGGGAAGGCATGCAATTCGCCTTGGAACGCAACAAAGACAAGGGTAAGGTGGTAGCCGGCGGTTCAACCATTTCCCAGCAACTGGCCAAAAACCTGTTTTTATACAATAAGCGTTCCTTCCTGCGTAAAGGACAGGAAGCGGTTGCCACCTGGATGATGGAACGCATGTGGTCAAAACAGCGCATTTTGGAAGTCTATCTCAACTCGGTAGAATTTGGCGACAATATTTATGGCATAGAAGCGGCCACCCAGCATTATTTTGGCAAAAGTGCGCGTAGCCTGAGTCGTGAACAGGCGGCATTTTTAGCAGCCATTTTACCTAACCCTAAATATTATCAAGATCATCAACATGATAAAAAATTACAATATCGTAAACGCATGATTCAAAAATATATGCGTTATAGCCATATTCCCTAATTTAGGATTTATTTTCAAAAAGCCCAGTGATTTGGGCTTTTTTTTATGAAATTGTCATAAATTTGAAGCATACTTATGAAGATACGGACTACTTTCGAATAATCATAGGTTAGGGTATGAATACGGCTGCTAATACGACTCCGGCGCAAATAGAATATACATATAATGATCGCTACATTAATCGTGAGCTTTCTATTCTCGACTTCCATTTGCGGGTATTGGAGCAAGCGGTCGATCCTTTGCATCCTTTGCTTGACCGGATGAATTTCCTGCTGATTTTCTCGCGTAATCTGGACGAATTTTTTGAAATTCGCGTTGCTGGGGTGATGGAGCAACTGGACTTGGGTAATGAAAGCCGTAGTCCGGATGGTTTAACCCCTAAACAGGTGCTGGATATCATTTCCAAAACCACGCATGAGGCAATTGACCGTCAATACCGTATTTTAAATGAACAAATTTTGCCTAAACTGCGTGAAGAAGACATCTGTTTCTTGCGTCGCGGTGAATTAACCCCGGCACAGTCGGCTTGGATCAAAAAATATTTTCAGGAACAGGTAGCCCCCGTTCTGACCCCGATTAGTCTGGATCCTGCACATCCATTTCCACGTCTGGTTAACAAAAGTCTCAACTTTATTGTGACCCTAGAAGGTAAAGATGCTTTTGGCCGTCAGATTGATCTGGCTGTAGTACCTGCACCGCGTTCATTGCCACGTGTCGTGCGCTTGCCGGATGAACTTACTGGGGGGAAAGAGCATCATGTGATGCTGTCTGCGATTATTCATGAGCATGTTTCAGACCTGTTCCCGGGCATGACGGCAACGGGTTGTTACCAGTTCCGTGTCACCCGAAATGCCGATTTAGCCTTAAACGAAGATGTAGAAGACTTGGCCAAAGCCCTAAAAGGGGAGTTAAATTCGCGTCGTTTTGGCCGTGCGGTACGTTTGGAAGTGACTCATAACTGCCCGAAACATATCTATGACTATTTGCTGGATGAGTTTGATCTGGAAGAAGAGCAACTGTATAAGGTTGATGGCCCAGTTAACTTGGCGCGATTATTGTCCAATTTTAAGCGTCCACATTTACGCTATGATTCACATACGCCTATTATTCCGAAAGTGCTGAGAAAATCTGAAAATATTTTTTCTGCTATGCAGAAACAGGATATTTTACTCCATCATCCGTTTGAATCTTTTGCACCAGTCATTAACTTGTTACGTGAAGCAGCACGTGATCCACAAGTTTTAGCCATCAAGCAAACGCTATATCGCAGTGGTCCGGATTCTGAAATTGTTCAGGTCTTGGCGGAAGCAGCACGTAATGGCAAGGAAGTGACGGCAGTCATTGAACTCCGTGCCCGTTTCGATGAAGAATCCAATATTGAAGTGGCGAATGTACTGCAAGAAGCTGGAGCAGTCGTCGTGTATGGCATTGTGGGTTATAAAACCCATGCCAAAATGATTCTGGTGGTGCGCCGTGAAAACAATAAGCTGGTGCGTTATGTACATTTAGGTACAGGTAACTACCATGCCGGCAATGCCCGTATTTATACCGACTATGGTTTGCTGACCACAGACAAAGAGCTTTGTGAAGATGTGCACCGCATTTTCCAGGAATTAACCGGTATGGGGAAAATGGCAAAACTGAAAAAGTTATTGCATGCTCCTTTTACCTTGCATGCTCAGCTGATTAATTTTATTGATGATGAAATTGCCAATGCCAAAGCCGGTAAGCCTGCACAAATTATTGTCAAGGTGAATGCCTTAACGGAAATGCAACTGATCAATAAATTATATGAAGCATCGCAAGCCGGTGTACAAATTGATCTGATTATCCGTTCAATCTGCTGCCTGCGTCCCGGTTTGCCTGACCTGTCTGAAAATATTCGGGTACGCTCCATCGTTGGCCGTTTCCTTGAGCATACCCGTGTCTATTACTTCTTGAACGGAGGAGATAGCCGGATTTACTGTTCAAGTGCAGACTGGATGGATCGAAACCTGTTCAATCGTGTGGAAGCCTGTTTCCCGATTGAAGATGCGGTATTGAAAAAACGCATTTATCAGCAAGGTTTACTGAATTATTTAAAGGATAATCAGCAAGCGTGGTTACTGCAAAGTGATGGTACATGGTTACGTGCACAGGTTGCCGAAGGAGAAGCAGCACATAATGCACAGCGTATATTATTAGAGATGATTAAATAATCCACAATAGTGTCCCCATCTCAAATCAAGGAGTCTTTGGATTCCTTGATTTGATTGATTTATTCATAAATTATTCCCAATAAATCATCCTCAACTTAAAAAATGAAGGTTCTACGCTGGCAATTTTTCTGTAGATATTTTTAATATTGTTTTTCTAATGGATGATTAAAAAAGGGTTGATCTTCTATCATCATGATAGAAACGGTTAATAGTAGTTCACTAACAAGCTTGTATTCACAATGGTTGTATATTTTATCGAATTACTTTGTTATAAAACTAAACAAAACTGCTACCCTTGAAACTGGTGAATTTATAAAATAAAAGTAAATTTAAATATATGTAAAGTAAAGGATATTTATATATAAATTATTTTATTTTATTTTATTTTATTTTGACTTGCTTGTTGTTGGGTTATTTTCTTGTGCAAAGTACAGGCATTCTTATAAATGATGAAAAATACCCAATTATAGGGATATTAGAAGTGATATTTAGCTTATAGCATAACAGTGCTTTTTGTTTGGGTTGACTCAACAATACTGTTTCAACTCCAAGGGCTACAATATTTCTATTACAATCAGAGTAATGGAAATATTTTACCTTACATGGCTTATCTGGGTGGATAAGCTATTTTTTTACCTTTCATTTTTAAATGAAACATAAAATACCTATTATCAAGTATATAAAGTAGTTGAATGGTTGCCTGGAATTGCTCACTTTTGATGGTGTTTGCAATTCAGAAGTGAGTAATTTCTTGAATGTAGTTTTCTCTATTTATTCCTATGTATGAGAAGTTGTCCATTTGTTTTAATTAAGGTTTATCCGGAGTGCTAAGCATTTTTTTATAAAAAAAATAAGGCATTTGATTAAAAAAATGAGCCTGCATACTTTACATTAAGCATAAAAAAAGGAGCCGTTGCTCCTTTTAATAGATTGAATCTTTTAATGAAGACTTTGGGTGATTTTTTGCAAGATTTGTAACAGGACATCAAACTCGCTTTGCAATGGGGTACTTTTACGTGTCACCAGGGCAAGGGTACGGCTTGGCGCTGCCTCTATAGGTTTCACTACCAAGTCTGAATTGGCTTTAATCATATGGGTATGAATCGCAATTTCAGGAAGCAGGGTAAAGCCCAAGTCTGAACAAACCATTTCTATCAGTGTCGGCAATGAACTTGCTTTTAAGCGATGATCATTTTTGCGTTCACCAATTGGACAGGCACTTAACACATGGTTGCGTAAACAATGACCTTCTTCAAGTAATACCAAGCGCGATAAATCCAGATCATCCAAACTGCGGGCATTCTGCGCATTCTGATCTGCTTTATGATAAACCAGATACAGATTTTCTTTTGCAATTTCTGCAACTTTTAAGCCACGTGTGTCAAAAGGCAATGCCAACACGATCATGTCCAAATTACCATGTTCGAGTTTTTCGACAATTTTTTCACTTTGTGCTTCGTGCAAGTGCAACTGAATTTTAGGAAGTTGTTTATGCACTTCATCTAGCAGTTGCGACAGAATAAAAGGTGCAATTGTGGGAATAATCCCTAAATGTAGATCACCTGTTAAAGGTTCGCTCATTTCACGACTTAAACGCATCAGGTCTTGGGCGTCTGCCAAAAGAACACGGGCTCGTGCAACAACCTGTTCGCCAAGCGGAGTTAAACGTACATTTTGGCGATCGCGTTCAACAAGTACTCCACCTAGCAAGCGCTCTAACTCCATGATCCCGCCAGACAAGGTTGACTGGGTCACAAATGAACGGCGCGCAGCTTCAGTAAAATGCAGCGTTTCAGACAGTGTAACGAGGTATGACAGCTGTCTTAAAGAGGGTAATGCAGCCATAGTGTCCTAATGTTTTGATTTAAAGTGATCAGCAAATAATCCGCTTAGATATGGAATAAAATGCGGTGGGATATCATGCCCCATTCCCTCAATTAATTCAAACTTAGCATCAGTAATTGCCTTTGCAACTGCTTTGCCATGACTCGGTGGCAATAAACGATCACGAGAGCCATGTACCACGAGGGTAGGTTGCTGAATTTGCTTACCCAATTGTAGCAAAGAACCTGTACATAATATTGCTAAAAACTGTTGAAGTACACCCGCTGGATAGTAACTTCGTTGATATAATTTGCGTGCTGTCTGAATAATTTCCAGTTGATTGATATATCCAGGTGAGCCAATAATGTTAAATACCTTCACGCTATGGTTCACAATGCCTTCTTCATCAGTCGATTCTGGTCTGCCAATCAGGCCAAACAGCTGTTTGGGAAAAGGCGGCGGTAACAGCGGCTGATTGTTACTAGTAAACATCAGGCCCAGATTACTGACTTTTTGTGGATGTTTTGCTGCCAGAATTTGTGCAATCATGCCTCCCATGGAAGCGCCAATGACCGAGACTTGTTGCAGACCCAAACGATCAATTAGTAGTGCTGCATCTTCTGCCATATCATATAAGTTATAGGGCGCACCTTGATTTTGTAAGCCTAAGGCAAAACGTCCCATCAATTTCAATGTGTTGAGACGTGGACCAGAATGACGGATTTTGGAAGACAAGCCAATATCGCGGTTGTCAAAACGAATTACGCGATAACCTTGGTCAATCAGGGATTTGCAGAAAAAATCAGGCCAAAACAACATTTGCGCACCTAAACCCATAATCAGTATGATGGCAGGATGTTCCGGATTTCCACCCATTTCCACATGAAGTTCAACGCCATTACCTAAATTGACTTTGGTTTCATGCATAAAAGATGTATAGGGAGAACCCGTAAAACTGAGTGCGCTATCCATTGTTATTTTCCTAAAAAAGGACATTTTGCTGAAAAAATGTCCTTGGTATTAAAATCTTAAACTGCAGCAGGAATCAAGTCCGGCACCAGTTTGGTGAGAATCAAACGCTGTTTGGCAGCACTTGGTCCCAACAAGACAAAACCACGTAATGTATTTTCACTATCGATGGCTTTAGCAATCATGCCATCTTCGAGTTCTTCTGTTTCCCAGTTTACATCAACGTCCACAGGTGCAGGAAGTACTGTAAGAGGTGCCGCAGGTGTTTTGACCGCAACCGGCATTGCTGGGTAATGCACATGGGTTTTTTCACCATTTAAGGTTTTGGCTAAGGCACGTGCCTGTTGCATAATTGGCATGACATACGGCAACAGCAAACCATTGACTTCGGCGCAGTCCCCAATGGCATAAATATCTGCCTGGTTGGTTTCCAGATGGCTATTGGTCAAAATACCGCGACTGCAATGAATATCAGCAGCTTTTGCTAACTCCAGATTCGGGTGTAAACCAATCGCAGAAAGCACAATGTCAGCAACCACAGACTGACCATTGGCTAACGTGATTTGATAATCGCCTTTTTCTACTTTGATGACTTTTTCAACCGTGGTGCCCAGAACAAAGTGAATACCGGTATCCTCAAGTTTTTCCTGGAAAGACGTTGCAACATGGGCGGGTAATAGGCGGCCCAAAGGTTGAGGAGCCAAATCAATCACAGTCACTTGATGGTCTGTGTTTTGCAAGTCATTGGCAAATTCACAGCCAATCAGACCAGCACCTAAAATCACCACACGTTTATCATGATGTTGATCCAGATTTTTACGGAATGCCTTGTAGTCCTCTAAATTATTGACGACATGAATATCATCACTGCCATCGCCTGCAATCGCTACGCGAACAGGATGAGCACCCACTGCAAGAACCAGTTTGGCATAAGGCTGAGTACTTTGCTGACCATCTTTTTCTAAAATAAGCTGATGTTGGGCTGCTTGAATTTCTTTGACCCAGGTATGTGCTTCAATACGCATATTCAGTTGCGTTGCCATTTTAGCTGCATCGCCTAAAGCAATTTGTTCAGGTGCCTTGTTCCCAGCTAAAGCATTGGAAAGTGTCGGTTTGGCATAGTTTACCGCATCATCTGCACAGATCATGACCAGCTCATGCTCGGGATTAAGCTTGCGAAATTCACGTGCTGCGGTATAGCCGGCCATACCAGAACCAATGATGACGATAGGATGCATATTATTCTCCAGACTGTTTTTCTTTAATAAGACATAAAAAAAGACCATTCACTATGGTCTTTTGTATCAATAATCAGACTTCTACCATTTCGAAATCAACTTTTGATACACCACAGTCCGGGCAGGTCCAGTCATCCGGGATGTCTTCCCATTTGGTCCCTGCGACAATCCCATCTTGTGGCCAACCTTCAGCTTCGTCATAAATCCATCCACAAACGATGCATTGATATTTCTTCATTTGACTCTCCAAAACACTGACTTTTCAAAAATATGCGGTCAGTAATATTCCATATACTGTGTGACTCTATTGATATGACTTTCAATGTACACATTCAAGCAAATTTTTACGCAGTTCTGTCTACAATGTAAAGCAAATATCGGAGTTTAAGGACAGAAATTGAAACCAGAATTGCTGAGCAGGACAAAACTGGTCTTTAAAGCATGAAAATAGTCAGAAGTGGAGCAATATAAATTAGCTTTCCTTTTTAAACAGTGCGACAAACAAAATTTTGGCTCCCAGCGTAGTTAAAGTTGATGAGGGTCTTTATAGACTAAGGTCGTGCAGAAAAAAAACACGTATTTGTTATTCTATGATTGGATAAATCTATACCTATTATTTATTTAAAAAATTAAATAACTAAATCAGTAAGTTATAATTTTGTGATTATTTTTATTATGGTTTAAAAGTAAGCGCTGACTGGTCATAGGCCTAATAAAGCGTTAAAATTCATATATTCTCTTTTAAAATACTTTTCTCCCATGAGCAATCTGTCTACAACTTTGTGGTCTAACATTCGTACGGTCCAGGATTTCCCTAAACCAGGTATTTGTTTTTATGACTTGACTCCATTATTTATGGGAAACATTGAGTTATTAACCGATGCTTTAGTTGCCAGTATTCCTGCTGAAAAATTGGCAGAAGTCGACAGTTTTGTCGCAGTTGAAGCGCGTGGTTTTGTACTTGCAAGTTTATTGGCGCAACGTTTGGGCAAAGGTTTATTGCTGGTTCGTAAAGCAGGAAAATTACCACCACCAGTGGTTGGTGTCGGTTATAGCCTGGAATATGGCATGGACCGTCTGGAAATGTCGGCTGATGTTCAAGCGCAAAAAATCATTATCGTAGATGATGTGTTAGCCACTGGCGGTACGCTAAAAGCAGTTAAACAGTTAGTGAATAAATGCGAGCATGAAGTTTTAGGGGCAAGTGTTTTTCTGGATTTGCCAGATTTGCATAATGACCTGGGCTTAGATATTTGGTCGGTATTAGATGAAAAATCGCAACCAGAACAAGCCGTTGCTTGATTAAAGCATGTGAAAAAAGCCTTGGTTATTCCAAGGCTTTTTTATTTTTTCAGAAAATATGTCTGCATATGCAGAAGCAGGCCATTGATATTTTCTGGACTGGCTAAACGATGATGCCCACCTTCGACGGCCTGAACCTGCATATAGGGTTCAAGTTGCTGTTGTACAGCATACATATCCAGTTCTTCATCGCCTAATTCCAGATAGGCAATTTGTGCAATATCATGTTCCAGATCATCTTCGCTAATAGGTGGATAATCAGCACGAAAGTCTGGGCTTAAGCTGGGATTGGCAATAATCGCCGGAATTTTGTATAGGACTGACATTTTCAAGGCCCAGTAAGCCCCCAAACTATGGCCAATCAGAATTTCCGGTTGAATTTTGGCAATAATTTCCCGGTAAAAATTAGCGACGGTTTGAAAATTTAGGTTGCGATAATCTACATCGATACAATATTTATGATCGGCGTTAATAGCATGGAATCTGGCTGATTCACGCGAAGAATCGAGTCCATGCAAAAATAGGATTTTTAAAGGGCATGTCGTCATTTTTTTAGTTCATACTTTCTTTATTCACAAAGATAGACACAGTTGAATAGATTACTTTTCAACTATTTTTCTTGAATCTATTGTAAGTGACTTGGCTGAACAAAGAAGTTAGCTTTTGGTCTAAGGTGTATTTCAGATCAATCTAATAAATTTAATTTAAAGATAAATTATTTATTAAAAATAAATACTTGGTGTTATTGATTGTTCAACTCAGTATTCAATAACAAAATGTAGCTATGATGTAAAAAATGGTTTCTCTACTTTTATGGACAGCATGTTTTGGAGAGTTGGCCACGCTATGGAAACATTAAGTTATGCAATTTTACTTGCAGCCTTTACCTTAAAAGTACGGCAGGTATATGGCCTCCTTAGCTATAGCTAATGGACCTACGGCAACGGGTATGGTTGCTACGATTGAGCGTTTGGAAGAGTTGAAATTGGTGATCTTTAAACATTTAGGTAGGGTTTGAGAGAGTATTAAAGATTTGGAAGGTGAAGAAGTTAAAAAATGGAAGGGTGCTTTAAAGAAATATGTTCTGGAGCAGATAGATGGAAAAAACATACTCAGGGTGAATGTAGATAGGTCTAAAGACTATCGGGAAATGATGGAAAACGGGTTTAAAAGGGTTATGAGAGTGTTAAACAGTTCGCTGAAGCTTAGCCTGATAAAGTAAAGAATGCTGTTTTTAGCAAATCCGTGCATTTGTATGGCAATTAGACATTCGAAATTTGCACTAAATCTGCTATGCTATGCACCTTCCGTTTTTTACATATATTTGAGGCAGAGATGACGCAACATAACGCTCAATCGACTTCTGAACAACACATTTCCGAAAACGATTTAATTGCACAGCGTCATGCCAAGTTAAAGCAGATTCAAGACCACGCAAAAGAAACTGGTATTAGCCCATGGCCGAACGCGTTTAAGCGTGAGCACTATGCACAGGATTTACAAGACCAATTCGCTGAAAAATCTAAAGAAGAAATTGAAGCTGGCGAAAAATTTTATGTAAAAGTAGCGGGTCGTGTGATGTTGAACCGCGGTTCATTCATCGTGATCCAGGACATGACTGGCCGTATTCAGCTTTATGTTGCACGCAAAGAACTTGCACCTGAAGTACTGGAAACCATCAAGAGCTTAGATCTTGGTGACATCATTGCCGTTGAAGGTTATATTGGCCGTTCAGGTAAAGGTGACCTGTATGTACACATCGAGCAATTTGAACTTTTAACCAAGTCACTGCGTCCACTTCCAGACAAATTCCATGGTTTAACCGATACCGAAGTTAAATATCGTAAACGTTACCTAGATTTAATCGTAAACGAAGAAACCCGTAAAACCTTTGAAATTCGTGCCAAAGTGGTTGCAGGAATTCGTAACTACTTAAGCAATGAACGCTTCATGGAAGTGGAAACACCGATGATGCATGTGATTCCAGGTGGTGCTTCTGCGCGTCCATTTGAAACGCATCACAATGCCTTGGACATGCCTTTGTTCTTGCGTATTGCGCCTGAGCTTTACTTGAAGCGCTTGGTGGTTGGTGGTTTTGAACGTGTATTCGAGATTAACCGTAACTTCCGTAACGAAGGGGTTTCAACCCGTCATAACCCAGAATTCACCATGATTGAATTCTATCAGGCTTATGCAGACTATAAAGACTTGATGGCTTTAACTGAAAATATGCTTGAGAAACTGGCGCTAGATATCCTGGGTACGACAGACGTTCCTTACGGTGAAGAAGTGTATAGCTTCAAGGGTCCATTCAAGAAAATTTCGATGTTTGATGCCATTTTGGAACACAACCCGCAATTTACTCCTGAAAATGTCAATGACCGTGAATTCCTGGCTAAATTTGTTCAGGAAGAATTGAAAGAACAGGTGAAACCTGGTTTTGGCTTGGGTAAACTTCAAACTATCGTATTTGAAGAAACAGTGGAAACCAAACTGCGTCAACCGACATTCATTACCGAATATCCAGCGGAAACTTCCCCATTGGCACGCCGTAATGATGAAAATCCGCACATTACTGACCGTTTTGAATTCTTTATTGGTGGTCGTGAGCTGGCGAATGGTTTCTCGGAATTGAATGACCCGATTGACCAGGCAGAGCGATTCCAGGCACAGGTTGCTGAAAAAGATGCCGGCGATGATGAAGCAATGCACTTCGATGCAGACTTTATTGAAGCACTTGAATACGGTCTTCCTCCTACAGCAGGCGAGGGTATTGGTATTGACCGTTTGGTGATGATTTTTGCCAATGCACCAAGTATCCGTGACGTGATTTTGTTCCCGCATATGCGTCATAAACATGCATAAGTGGTGAAGATTAAAAACCCGCTTCATGCGGGTTTTTTATTGCCTGAAACTTATGATGGCTTGAAAATCAGGCAAAAAAATACGCAATGATTGGGGTGATCATTGCGTAGAACAACGAATCTGTTTGCACAGTTCGGTTAAGGAGAATGTTAGAACTAGGGGTAGCTCTAAGCATTTAAGACATCTTAAAATGAAGGCTGAGTCATTTCATGATGCTTTCAGTTAAGTTGTGTTAATTCAGGTTAATCACTCTGGGTTAGTGTGATTGATTGCTCATTTTTAGCTATAAAAAAGCCCCTCTGAAAAAGAAGGGCTTTTAAAAAATATACAGTGTTTAAAAGTGGAAAACGCCAAGTCCTGCTTTCACTTCATCAAGCGTTTGCTGGGTAATATCACGGCACTTGTCAGTCCCGGTTTTTAGAATATCCATGATGTAGTCAGGATCTTTCTGTAATTCCATACGGCGTTCACGAATAGGGCCAATCAGTTCTTTCAAAATGCCTTCAAGACGTTTTTTCACCGTACCATCGCCCAAACCGCCACGACGATAATGTGCTTTTAACTCTTCCAGCTCTTCTTTATTGGTATCGAAAGCATCTAAATAAGTAAATACCACGTTGCCTTCCACCTGACCCGGATCTTCAATACGCAAATGATTTGGATCGGTATACATGGCATTCACAGCTTTTTTGATGTCCTTGTCAGAAGCATCCAGCACAATGGTATTGCCCAACGACTTCGACATTTTTGCTTTACCGTCGAAACCAGGTAGACGACCCACATTAGAAAGCAGTGCCTTACATTCAGGTAAAATTTCATGACCAATCTGACGGTTTAAACGACGCACGATTTCGTTGGTCTGTTCGATCATTGGAATCTGGTCTTCGCCCACAGGTACGACAGTGGCTTTAAATGCTGTAATGTCAGCGGCTTGTGCTACAGGGTAACACAGGAAACCTGCCGGAATATCGCGCTCAAAACCGCGCATCTGAATTTCAGATTTAATGGTCGGATTGCGCTCTAAACGAGATACAGTGACAAAGTTTAAATACAACATGGTCAGTTCATTCAGTGCTGGCAAGCAGGACTGAACACAGATAGTAGTTTTGCTCGGGTCAATACCTACAGCCAAATAATCTGTTGCCACTTCAATAATATTACGGCGTACTTTTTCAAAGTTATCGGCGTTGTCGGTTAAAGCTTGGGCATCAGCAAGAAGGAGATGTTGATGGTGAGAATCCTGTAAACCTACGCGTGAACGTAAAGAACCTACAAAATGACCTAAATGAAGTTGTCCGGTTGGGCGGTCGCCAGTCAAAATAACAGGACGATTGTCTTGATTACTCATTATCTCTCTATTCCAAAGTAGTGAACACTACATACTTATATGCTGATGTATTGCCTTATTGTACGGCATAATGTTTTTGAATGTCAGGCACTATAAAAACAGATCATTGAAAAAATAAGAACAATTTAATGATGTGGATACAGTTTTTTTGAATCTTTCTCTTTAAAATAGCCGATAGAACCTTTAGGGATAACAGGAATGGCGAGTAGTTTATTAATATTATTAGATGATATTGCAACTGTTTTAGACGACGTTGCTGTCATGAGTAAAATGGCGGCAAAAAAAACCGCAGGCGTATTGGGTGATGATCTGGCACTCAATGCCCAACAGGTGAGTGGCGTGCGTGCAGAGCGTGAGCTGCCTGTGGTTTGGGGGGTAGCCAAAGGCTCTTTTGTGAATAAGCTGATTCTGGTGCCTTTGGCGTTACTGATTAGTGTGATCGCGCCGTGGCTCATCAATCCGTTATTGATGGTTGGTGGTCTGTTCCTGTGTTATGAAGGGGTAGAAAAAGTGCTGCACAGTTTGCAGCATAAAAAAGCCACGACGGAAGAAGCAGCTGAAGCAGAATTCAATGCCATTGAAACCGATTTGGCCAAGTTCGAGAAAGAAAAAATCAAAGGGGCGATTCGTACCGACTTTATTTTGTCTGCTGAAATTGTAGTGATTTCATTGGGTACCGTTGCAACAGCTGCTTTTGGTACTAAGGTTATGGTGCTTTCAGCGATTGCAATTATCATGACCATTGGGGTATATGGTTTTGTCGCCATGATTGTCAAAATTGATGATTTGGGCTTGTACTTAACCGAGCAGGCTTCAAGCTTCAAACAGGCGATTGGACGTGGATTGCTGGCGTTTGCTCCAAAACTGATGAAAACTTTGACCATTGTTGGCACTCTTGCCATGTTCTTGGTTGGGGGCGGAATTATTACCCATACCATTCCATTATTTCATCATGTGACCGAAGACTCTGTCGATTATGTACAACACCTTCCTACAATGGGCAATATTATTGGCGCAGTGACTCCCACCTTAATTAATCTGGGGATTGGTTTTGTTGCTGGATTGTTGGTTTTAGTTATGGTTAGCGTTATTCAGAAGATGAAGTCCAAGTCAAAACAGGCTTAATGATGAAAAAGCTCACTAAAATAGATTGAGCTAATTCTAAGGAAAAGCACTATGCGCTGGAAAGGACGTCGAATCAGTAGCAATGTAGAAGACCGTCGTGGTGGTGGCAGAGCTAAAGCAGGCGGGATCAGTATCTTGGGGCTGATCGTCGCATTCGTGGCCTGGAAGTTTTTTGGAGTTGATCCTCAACAAGCCTATCAGGCCACCAAACAGGTCACTTCACAATCACAGTCGACCGAAACCAAAAGTCTGGAGAATCCAAGCCCGGAACAGCAGGAAGCCATGGATTTTGTCGGTACCGTATTGGCAGATACCGAAGATACCTGGAGCCAAGTGTTCCAGCAGCAGCTTAATGCGCAGTATGCCGCACCGAAACTGGTGATGTTTAATGGCATCGTGGATTCGGGCTGTGGCACCGCACAATCTGCCATGGGGCCTTTCTATTGTCCTTCGGATCAGAAAGTGTATATCGATACGGCTTTCTTTAAAGATATGCGTCAGCAAATGGGCATATCCGGTGAGCAAAACAGCACGGAATTGTCCCGCCAGGATCAGGCCGGTGATTTTGCCCAGGCTTATGTGGTGGCTCATGAAGTGGGACATCATCTGCAAACGCTGTTAGGTATTTCAGCACAAGTGCAAAAAGCCCGTGCCCAATCGAGTGAAGTACAAGGCAATCAGCTTTCTGTACGTCAGGAATTACAGGCAGACTGTTTTGCCGGCATCTGGGCGCATCATAACCAGCAACGTACCCAGTTCTTGGAGCAGGGCGATATTGAAGAAGCCATGGATGCAGCGCATAAGATTGGTGATGACTATTTACAGAAACGTGCGACCGGGCAGGTGGTACCCGATAGTTTTACCCATGGCAGCAGCCAGCAGCGCATGAAATGGTTTGAAACCGGGTTGAAATCGGGGAATATCAACGATTGTGATACTTTTAATCAAGCCATTTAAATAGAAATGAAGCATTAAAAAAGAGGATATTAAATCCTCTTTTTTGTTAACCATGAATAAACTGTTTAAAGTTTCGGATGATTCGAATCGATACATACAGTGCTGCCAATGCAAACAGTGCCATACTAAACAGATGATATTTTAAATCTGAAATATCAGCCTGATAAAATTGCTGAATTTGCGGCTTGGAATAAGACCATTGCTGCTGCTTTTGGGTACGACTATCTTGATAACTAACCTGCTGGATATAATGCTGCTGACCTACTTTTAATAGCTCTAATTGCTGGATTTGTCGGGTATGGGATTGGTTATATTCATCTGTACAAATATCTTGCAGATAATGCTGGCAGTTTAATTTGGCAATATAACCATTCTGTGCGATCACAATATAAATGGCCTGATCCGGACGTTGATTATTCGAGACCAGCACCAGTTGTTTGTCAGGTGTAGATTTTAAGGAAATCTGCGTGGCGTACTGAAAAGCTTGATCTGCTTTTATAATTTCTTGGCTTTTTGAAAAAATACTCAAAAATAAAGTCAAGGTAATAAGAAAAATGATCCCTGCAAAAAAAAGCCGAAATATGGTTTTAACTGTTTGATGCATGGTTAAATTCAACTTAATGTAGAGAGAAATGAAAGAAACGAGGAGATACTAAATAAATGGATCTTGGGCTATGTTAAATCATTGCTAAAAATATGTAAAAAAACTTAACTATTTTGTGGGTCAAAGAAAAAATGGTTAAACTGATTCGGTGAATAAATAGTATTGAATTAAATATTTATTTGGAAATGGTGGGATGCGTTCGCTTTATTCCAATCAATCGCTCAAATTGGAACTTTAATGGGAAATTTCTTTTTTCTTCAGGTCTTTACAGTTATTTTTGCGCTTTCAATTGCAACAACTATTTTTAATAAGCGTATTTTAGGTTTCCCACAGGCGATAGGTGTACCCATTGTTTCGGCAATTTTCGTCTTTATTTTACAATGGGGTGCTAGTTTACTCAGTGGCAACAAGTTCATCACCATTAATATTCACAATATTGAAGAAGCAGTTCGTCATATTGATTTCTATGATTTTTTAATCAATGGTGTGATCTGTTTTATCCTGACCTCTTCCGCTTTAAAATTTAAAGTGTCCGATTTAAAAAGCCACTGGAAGCCGATCAGTATTTTGGCCAGTATTGCATTGGTGCTGTGTGCGGTGTTTTTTGGTGTCACTTTATATGGCTATCAATTCCTGATTGGCAAGCATGTCGATTTACTGGTGCTTTTACTGTTAGGCGCTGCATTGGGTGCGACCGACCCGATCGGAATTAAAGGTGTACTCAGTTCGGTACGTGCACCGCATCACCTGATGGTTAAACTGGAAGGTGAATCACTGTTTAATGATGCCATGTGTATCGCCGTATTCATGACTTTATTATATGTATTGCAGGGTGAACATTTTACCATTATAGGTACTTTGCAAACTTTGCTTTACGAGATTGTGGTGGCCATAATTATTGGCTGGGGTTTTGGTCTGGGCATTTTAAGATTGCTTCGTGGCAAACACGAAATGGAATCTCTGATTTTAACCACGGCATTACTGGCTTGTGGTTCATATTTGGTGGCTTTATTCGCTCATGCCTCTGCACCAATTGCCTGTGTGATTGGTGGTTTGGTGGTCGGGAACAAGTGGAAAGAAATTTTACAGGAACGTGAAATTCGTGAAGTCAACCATTTCTGGCATACGGTTGAAGGAATCATCAATTCCTTCTTGTTCACCTTGATTGGTCTGGAACTGTTTATTCTGGATTTAAGCATTAGTTTAATTCTGGGCGGTATTGTCGCATTCCTTATTCTGCATGCTTCGCGCTTTGCTGCCAACTATCTGTCATTTGCATTTTTCCCGAACTTTAGAAACAAAAGCTATAACGGCAGTTTGGCAATTTTATCATGGGGCGGGGTGCGTGGCGGAATCTCGCTTGCCTTGATTCTGGCGGTGGCGAATATTCCTGAACTCAGTGAGTACAGCAGTATCCTGGTAGGCTATACCTTTATTGCCGTTTTACTTTCCGGCGTAGTCTGTGGACTGGGTTTACCTGCGGTCATGAATGCCTTTTATTATAACCCCAATGAAGAAACCACGGGTTTTAAGGGCTGGTATCAACGCTTGTGTCATAAAATGAACCGCAAAGGCTTTCAGTATATTGTTGGTGAAGATGCCAACGGTAATGAAACTATTACCGTATATAACCCGGATGCCTTAATTGATAAAAAAGCCGAAGATGGTGTTGCAGTCATGCATAATCCAGAGAAGGTGCAAGTCGTGAAACGTTTGGAAAGTCCGGATAATTTCTAAGTGTAAAACACAAATAAAAGAAGCTCATAACGGGCTTTTTTTATAGCTTGAAAGTTTAAATGTGATGATTTAAGGAGCTTATATGCCAGAACATTCAGGTCGCTCCAGTGATGAGTTGGCGCGTCAAATTCTGCAAGTGGTTGCCTTAATTCCATATGCTAAAGTGGCCAGTTATGGACAGATTGCCCGTATGGCAGGTTTGCCCAAACATGCGCGTTTAGTCGGTTATGTATTAAAACATCTGGATGCAGAGGCGGAAATTCCCTGGCATAGGGTTATCAATTCTCAAGGAAAAATTAGCCTAAGCAAATTAAATGAAAGCGGAGAAAATATTCAACGATTAAAATTAGTGGCAGAAGGGGTAATGGTGATTGGAGATAAAATTAATTTAAAACAATATCAGTGGATGAATAGTTGATAGAAACTGTAGATGATCAGAATAAAATTTTCCCACCTTTAGTTAAAGATGGGAAATATAAGGGAATATTATTGGCGAACAATCAGCACCGGAATATGAGATTCTCCGAGTACGCTTTGAGCAACGCTACCCAAGAACAATTTTTTCAGACCTGTACGGCCATGTGAACCAATGATGATCAAATCAGCATGGCTATCTTCAGCAGCTCTCACAATTTCACGGTGAATCACTTGTCCTTCAAGAAGTTTAGTTTCTACTTCAAGGCCTTGTTCATTGAATTTTGCCTTTGCTGCTGCTAGCGAATCAACAATCGCATTACGAGCACGTTCAATCAAGTCATTGGTTTGGCTAGCAGAAATGTATTCTGCTGCGATATACGGATCAAGTGCTAAAACTTGAACTACTGTAATTTTGCTGCCAAATGCTTTAGCAAACTCAGCTGCTTTAGCCACTGCTGCATAAGCTGTTTCTGAACCGTCAACTGGTACTAAGATATTTTGATAAGCCATGTGTATTTCTCCTTATAATCCTTACTAAAATGTATCGTATTAAGACTAGAACTTCTTGTTCAATAAAAACGTTTGAAATTTGATACTAGCTGTATTTCTATTAAAATAAAACCTAGTAATTTCATGGGGATAATTTATTCCCTAAAACAATTTTATAATTTAATCTATCATGATTTTGTTTAAAAACTAGCGGGCTTAAAACTAAAGTCTGAGGAAATTGTAAGCAGATTTTTTATTTGCAACTATCTGTAAAAATAGATGTGAACAGTTGTTTAAAATTGTCATATCATAAATGTAGTAACTTATTAATAATGAATTAAAAAATGCATGAAAAAGATCAATTAAATTGGCAACGTGACAATTTTGAAAATATTAATGAAGCTTGGGAAGGGGATTTATGGGATCGGAAACGTTTAGGGGAACAACTGACTAACTATGTAGATCGTTTGCAATGTGGTGCTGTTTTGGCATTAGATGCACGTTGGGGGGAAGGTAAAACATGGTTTGTAAGGCACTGGAAAAAGCATTTGGAAGATGAAAAGCATAATGTTATTTATTTAGATGCTTTTGCAAATGATTATTTAGATGATCCTTTTTTAGTGATTAGTTCTGAGATCACAAGTTGTTTATCTAAAGATTGTGATCTTGACCAAAAACATATAGATGCTTTTAAAGGAAAAGCTGCAGCTGCATATCACGCATTGTTACCTAGTTTACCTAAGGTTCTATTAACTTTAGGATTGAATTTAATTAGTGGTGGAGTTTTAGGTACAGCTGTACAAGAGGCTTATAAGGTTGGAGAGAAAGTTGTTGAGTCTGCAACTGATGAAATAGGCGATAAAATAAAAGAAAGCATTGAAGAAAAAATAGAAGCACATGAAGCAGATAAAAATACTTTATTAGCATTTAAACAGCAACTATCTCAACTAGCTGAAGATTTAGATAAACCATTAGTATTCATTATTGATGAGCTTGATCGTTGTCGTCCTGATTTTTCAATTCGTTTAATTGAAAGGATTAAGCATTTTTTTGATATTCCAAAAATTGTTTTTATTTTAGTGGTGAATAAGCCTCAGTTTGTTAGTGGTATAAGGCATATTTATGGTTATGGTGAGGATGAATCAACAATATATTTGGAAAAGTTTGTAGATTTTGAAATTCCACTGATTTCAAATAAGAGTATTCAGGAAAGCACGAAAAATGCTTATGAGATTGTTGCAAAAAATTTTATATCAATAGGAGAGGATTGTTCTGATATTCACTTTATTTTTCACCAAGCGGTGGTTGAAAATTTAAATAATAGAGAATTAAAGCGGAAAATTAATATTTATGCATTATTGAAAACGAAATCGATAGAAAAAAATATATTTTTAGCGTTAGCTATTGCTAGTAATAAGCGGGATCTTTTAAGGAAGTTGAGTGAAATATATGTAAGAGTTGTAAAATTAGAAAGTGGGAATCAAAATATTTCAGCTGTTCCTGAACAAAATTATGATATTGAAAAATTTAGATTGATAGTTAATGAACATTACAAAATTGAATTAAAGGTCGTAGTTGATTTTTATTCAGAAATTAAAGAGTTGATGGTCAGTAAAACCCAGTATCATATCCATAATTACGTTGAAAGAAGAGCAGAATTCTTGAACAAATATGCTTTATCACCTGTAAATAATATGGATGATCATCTATTTTTATCTCAATACCTAAATTATTTAAAAACGAATTTTGATACGGATGATTAATTATTAGGTTGAAAAAATTTAACAATAGAATCAACCTCATCCGTCTGCAACTGCTCACGCATTTTTAAAAACAGCTTTTCATCCATGTCATAGAGCTTAAGGGAAAGCAGTTTTTCTATAGCATCAGAAGGAAAACGGTATTTAATAATTTTTGCAGGCACGCCACCGACCACAGCATAAGGTGGTACGTCTTTGGTGACCACTGCACCTGTAGCAACCACAGCACCTTCACCCAGCTTCACGCCTTGCATAATCATGGCACGAGAGCCAATCCAGCAACCATCACCAATCACGGTGTCACCCGCAGGCACAAAACTACGGGTATCGAATGGAAAGGCTGAAATCCAGTCGGTACGGTGCAACTGGTTGCCACCCATCATGATCACGCACTCTGCGCCAAAACAGACAAAGTTGCCGATATAAAGCTGATCGATAGGCTTTTCTGATGTAGCGGCCTTGTCATGCAGGTAACGCACCACACAACGCTCAAATCCCTGATCCCAATAGGCTGAGTAATAGCTGTAATTGCCCTTGATATGAATGTTTGGATTCTTCACCGTTTTCGAGATGAATTCGAATTCGCACCAGTGATTCACAGGGGAATTAATTAACTTTTCAGACATAAAAGAATCATAGGTTAAAAGGACAAGGAATTATACCCAATTGGACTGCAATCGGGCAGGGTTGTAGTCGTGTTAAAAGTCAGGAGATAAAAGCTTAGAGGTTAATTTTAATGGCTTGTGAAGGAATACGAGCGATCACTTTGATTTCGAAGTCAAAGCCAGCGAGTCAGGTCACGCCAACCGCCGTCCAGTTCGGGTAAGGCTTTTGTGTAAAAATCTAGTGTTTAACTTTCATAATGGTTTTAAATTGCTGTTCAGGATCGGTATGAAAGGTGGTGATATCAACAATATTATCGAAGCTGCAACTTGCTGCAGCCAGTGTATTGCTGAGATTGCTAAAGGCTAACTCTAGCTGTTTTTCAAAATCAGGTTCAGGGCTACCATCTTCGCGGCTACCAACTTGTCCAGAGACAAAGAGTAAATCTTCCGATTTAATTGCAGCGGCCGTATTTTTAAATGGTGCTGCCATGAATGCGGCACTGTGGGTCGCCTCAAGTGAGCATCCTGACAAGGTCCTGCCTGAGGCATTACATGCATTTCAGTTATTTGCATCGGGACTTTTAAAATAAGCTGGAACTCAGCTTTCTGTAGCAGAAGGCTGAATATGCACTGAATATAAAAAACCCCCTCATCCGAGGGGGTTTTACAGCTTAAAATATCTATTTAAAACTTAGATATATTCAACTTTCACAATTTCGTATTCAACTTCGCCTTGCGGAGTAACGATTTTCACTTCGTCGCCTTCGTTTTTACCCAACAGGCCACGTGCGATCGGAGAGTTTACTGAGATCTTGTTGATCTTAAAGTCCGCTTCGTCATCGCCAACAATTTTGTAAGTCTTCTGTTCTTCTGTGTCGATATTTTCAATCGTTACCGTTACACCAAAAACCACACGGCCATTTTGCTCAAGCGTTTTTACATCAATGACTTGGCACGCACCGAGTTTACCTTCGATGTCCTGAATACGACCTTCACAAAAGCCTTGCTGTTCACGCGCTGCGTGGTACTCTGCATTTTCTTTCAAGTCCCCATGTTCACGTGCTTCAGCAATCGCTGCAGTAATACGTGGACGGTCAATACTTTTTAGTTGGTGTAATTCTTTCTCTAGGGCAATTTTGCCTTCAGGAGTCATAGGATAACGTTGCATTGTTGTCCCTCTAAGTTAAATTAAAAAAAATACAGCTGGTTTATAAATAAAAAAAGCCCGCCACCGAGAGGTAGCGGGACTTCTCGGTAACTTAATTAACCTTTGGTAAGGTCTTGCAAGCGGTAAACATCCATCGGCAATTTAATTGCTAAAGCCTGACATACAGCGTCTGCGCCATTCAAAGTTGTTGTGTGATACACCTTACCTTGAAGAGCAGAGCGGCGGATCGAGAATGAATCCTGCTGAGCTTGTTTGCCTTCAGTTGTATTGATAATGAGGTGAATCTCGCCATTTTTCAAGCGGTCAACAATATTTGGACGGCCTTCAGTTACTTTATTCACACGTTCACATTCAATACCTGCTGCTTTAATCACGTCATACGTGCCGCCAGTCGCAAGAATTTTGAAGCCGAAACCAGCTAGCTGCTTCGCAATACCAACAGCACGAGGCTTGTCAGAATCACGTACAGAGATGAATGCATGCTTCACTTCACCTTCGGTTGGAAGGCCAGGTAAGCGTTCATTCGCGCCTAGTACAGCTTTGTAGAATGCTTCGCCGAATGTTTTACCTACACCCATCACTTCGCCAGTCGATTTCATCTCAGGGCCAAGGATTGGGTCAACACCCGGGAATTTGTTGAATGGGAACACCGCTTCTTTTACAGAGAAGTGTTCAGGAATAATCTCTGAAGTGAATCCTTGAGATTCTAGAGATTGACCCGCCATACAACGTGCAGCAACTTTCGCTAAAGATTCACCGATACACTTAGAAACGAACGGTACAGTACGAGACGCACGTGGGTTCACTTCAAGAATGTAAACATCAGTGCCTTTAACCGCAAACTGAACGTTCATCAAACCGATTACGCCAAGCTCTTTCGCCATGGCAATCGTTTGACGACGCATTTCGTCCTGTACTTCTTGAGATAAAGAGTAAGGAGGAATCGAACATGCAGAGTCACCTGAGTGAATACCGGCTTGTTCAATGTGCTGCATGATACCGCCGATCACAACGTCTTTACCGTCAGATACGCAGTCCACGTCAACTTCGATGGCATCATCAAGGAAGTGGTCAAGAAGAACAGGCGCTTCGTTCGATGCCTGAACCGCATCACGTAGGTAGCGTTTCAATTCGTCATCATTGTAGACGATTTCCATCGCACGACCACCAAGAACGTAAGAAGGACGCACCACCAGTGGGTAGCCAACTTTCGCCGCTTCAGCCATACCTTCTTCAGCAGATTTTACGATGCTGTTGTTCGGCTGACGAAGTTGCAGACGTTGAATCATTTGCTGGAAACGTTCACGGTCTTCTGCACGGTCAATCGCATCAGGTGATGTACCAATAATTGGCGCACCAGCTTCTTCCAAAGCACGAGCCAATTTCAAAGGTGTTTGACCACCGTATTGTACGATAATGCCTTTAGGCTTCTCGACACGCACGATTTCAAGTACATCTTCCAACGTAATTGGTTCGAAGTACAAACGATCAGAAGTGTCGTAATCTGTAGAAACCGTTTCAGGGTTACAGTTCACCATGATGGTTTCATAACCGTCTTCACGCATGGCAAGGGCAGCGTGTACACAGCAGTAATCGAACTCGATACCTTGACCAATACGGTTAGGGCCGCCACCGATGACCATGATCTTGTCGCGAGTTGAAGGATTCGCTTCACATTCTTCATCGTAAGTTGAGTACATGTACGCTGTATCAGATTCGAATTCAGCGGCACAGGTATCTACACGTTTGTAAACTGGAGTCACACCCAGGTTCCAACGATGTTTACGGAATTGTTTTTGTGAAATGCCCATCAAGCCAGCGATACGAAGATCTGACAAACCTTTGCGTTTAAATGCACGGATATTGTCGGCATTTAAGTCACCAAAACCTAAAGTTTTGATTTGGTTTTCAGTTTTGATGATGTCTTCGATCTGGATCAAGAACCAGCGGTCAATATTTGTTGCAGCAAATACTTCGTCTAGGGTGAAACCGTGACGGAATGCATCGCCTACGTACCAGATACGCTCAGGACCTGGAACTTTAAGTTCTTGCAGGATCTTTTCTTTCGCGCCTTCAGTACCCACTTCGATTTTTTCATCAAAGCCGCAAGCACCCACTTCAAGACCACGAAGTGCTTTTTGCATAGACTCTTGGAAGTTACGACCAATCGCCATCACTTCACCTACAGATTTCATCTGCGTGGTTAAAGTTGCGTCCGCTTGTGGGAATTTCTCGAAGTTGAAACGAGGAATCTTGGTAACAACGTAATCAATTGCAGGTTCGAATGATGCAGGTGTTGTACCACCAGTGATGTCGTTTTTCAACTCATCAAGGGTGTAACCCACAGCCAGTTTCGCAGCAATTTTCGCAATCGGGAAACCAGTTGCTTTAGATGCCAATGCAGATGAACGAGAAACACGAGGGTTCATCTCGATCACAACCATACGGCCGTCTTTCGGGTTAATACCGAACTGAACGTTCGAACCACCAGTTTCAACACCAATTTCACGAAGTACAGCTAAAGAAGCGTTACGCAGTAACTGGAATTCTTTGTCTGTAAGCGTTTGAGCAGGAGCAACAGTGATGGAGTCACCTGTGTGCACGCCCATTGGGTCAAAGTTTTCGATTGTACATACGATGATACAGTTGTCGTTTTTGTCACGAACAACTTCCATCTCGTACTCTTTCCAGCCAATGAGTGATTCATCAATCAATAACTGTTTCGTTGGAGAAAGATCGAAACCGCGTTCACAGATTTCAATGAATTCTTCACGGTTATACGCGATACCGCCACCAGAACCACCCATGGTGAATGATGGACGGATAATGACCGGGAAGCCGAAGCGGGCTTGAATTTCAAGTGCGTGTTCCATTGACTCAGCAACGTCAGCTTTTGGACATTCAAGACCAATTTTACGCATTGCCTGGTCGAAGAGTTTACGGTCTTCAGCTTTTTCGATCGCTTCTTTGGTCGCACCGATCAATTCAACATTGTATTTTTCTAAAATGCCGTGCTCGTCCAGGGCAAGGGCACAGTTCAATGCAGTTTGACCACCCATTGTCGGAAGAACTGCATCTGGGCGTTCTTTCTCAATGATTGCAGCTACAGTTTGCCAGGTAATTGGCTCGATGTACGTTGCATCTGCCATAGAAGGGTCAGTCATGATGGTCGCTGGGTTAGAGTTGACCAAAATAACACGGTAGCCTTCTTCACGAAGTGCTTTACACGCTTGCGCGCCTGAATAGTCAAACTCACATGCCTGACCGATCACAATCGGACCTGCACCGATAATTAAGATGCTTTTAATGTCTGTACGTTTAGCCATGATGCTTCCTTAATTACTTCTTAGATGCTTCGATAAGTTCGATGAAATGATCGAACAATGGTGCGCAGTCATGTGGACCAGGGCTTGCTTCAGGGTGACCCTGGAAGCTGAACGCAGGTTTGTCTGTGCGATGCATACCTTGCAAGGTTTGGTCGAACAGTGATTTGTGCGTTGCTTTCAAGTTAGCCGGTAGCGTATCTGTATCTACTGCGAAGCCGTGGTTTTGAGAAGTAATCATCACTGTACCATCTTCAAGATTTTGTACAGGATGGTTGGCACCGTGGTGACCGTGAGGCATTTTCACAGTTTTTGCACCTGAGGCAAGTGCAAGAATCTGGTGACCTAAACAAATACCAAATACTGGAATTTCAGTCGTTTCTACAATTGTTTTTACAGCTTCAATTGCATAGTCACATGCAGCTGGATCGCCAGGGCCGTTTGATAAGAACACGCCATCTGGATTCAACGCTAACACGTCAGCAGCAGGAGTTTGTGCAGGAACAACAGTCAGTTTACAACCGCGGTCTGCAAGCATACGTAAGATGTTGGTTTTGACACCGTAATCGTATGCAACAACATGGAATTTAAGTTCAGGTTGGGAGAAACCTTTTCCAAGTGTCCAAGAGCCTTCAGTCCATTCGAAACCTTCAGGGTCACAGCATTCTTTTGCAAGGTCTAAACCGTTAAGACCACCGAACGCACGTGCTTTTTCTAAAGCTTCTTCTTCTGTGATATTTTCGCCAGCAAGGATACATCCATTCTGCGCGCCTTTATCACGTAAAATACGAGTGAGTTTACGCGTATCGATGTCAGCAATTGCCACAACATTGTGCTGTTGTAAGTATTCGCCTAGAGATTGAGTTGAACGGAAGTTGCTATGCAATAAAGGCAGGTCACGAATGATCAATCCGTTTGCCCATACTTTATGAATTCGACCTGACTCAGCGTCTTCATCATTACAACCTGTATTACCAATATGCGGATAAGTTAGGGTGACAAGTTGTTGTGCATAACTAGGGTCAGTCAAAATTTCTTGATAGCCAGTCATGGCAGTGTTGAAAACGACTTCACCAGTCGTACTACCCGATGCGCCAATTGAAGTACCTTTAAAAATAGTACCATCGGCAAGGGCTAAAATTGCTGGGGTGCTCAAACCAAAGCTCCTGAAATTTAGGCTGTAAAAAAGCGAGTAGACGAAAAAAAAGGAAGGCTATTATAAAACCTATCCTCCTTGTCTGCTCGCTTGAACTTAACACGGCATTATACGCAGAAATAGCCTTTAAGTCCAACGGCTTTACAGCAAAAGTATGAGATAAATCCCTTGCTTTTTGGCTTAAAGTCTGTTTCTGCATCTATGTATGTAAAATGTAAGCAAATTAGAATTGTCTAACAAATCAAAACTTAAATTTTATCAAAACGGAATACGCTAGAGCTCTCATGTAATAACTATAGGAAAAAAGATCATGACCTTAGAACACAAGCCAACAAAAGCAAAAACTACTTTAAAGGAAGTGGTTGCAGAAGGTGCGGACAAGTTGGAACAGGCATCTAAAGAAGCACAGCAAAAAGTGACAGAAGCGGTGACAGAATCTACTGAGAATGTAAAAGCAGAAGCAAAGGAGGTACAGGCAAATGTTCAAGAGCAGATTCAAAGTTTAAAACAAGACCTTTTTCAGCGTATTGAAACCATTAAAAAGCAACTCAATTTTTCACAGAAAGATTTGGCAGAATTGAAAGAGTTCGTAAAAGCTGAATTTAATGCGGTGATTGAAGACTTATCGAAACTTGGCAAAGAGTTAAAAGAGGATGTCAGTCAAATTTCAGTCAAACATAAGGATCATCTGGCTGAAACCTTAAAACGTTCTAAAGAACATACTTTAGATGTGTGGAAAAAGGTGTCAGTGAAATCGGATGACGAACCTACTTTAAAAAGCTGACATATAAGTAGACATGTCTACTTATACTGGCGAGGAAGGACCCTATGCTAGTTTTCTTTAGGTACACATTGAAGACATAAAAAAGTGAGGTACTTTGCCTCACTTTTTTACTGTTTGAATATTGCTGCTATGCTCTAGAACTGATGTAGCCAATCACGCTTGTTGTGAAAGTCCGCATTTGGACTGCTGTGTTGCATGGCATAATATTGTTCGCCTTGCGAGGTTTTGAGTACAGCGCTTAAGCCCAGAAACAAATCCGACCATTGCAATTTGTGCTTTAACATAAACTCGGTTAAATCAAGGCTCACATTTAAACCATAATGTGTGCGTTTAAGCTGGTTCAGTTCGATGTCATCGGCGGCTTGAGGCGGCATATCTTCCGGATAGCGATATTCCTCAAACTGATAGACCTGCCACGCTTGGGAAGGCGACAGATTGATTTCGCGATAGAAATCCTCACCCTGTACACCAATAAAAATTTCAAAACAGGTGTGTTCCCATAAGAAATCTTGACGAGGGTAGTCTTGAACCAGTTCAGGCCATTGTATGAACTGGTTGGGGTCGCGTAACCAGTAGCCCACATTTAAGCTATATGGGCTTTGTTGTTCAATCGCAGCAACCAGGGAGATCGATTGAAAGCGACGATCAAAGGCGCTAAGTTCGTAACTTGCCATAAAATCTGCTTAGTTAGACAAATGAGCGTGACGAACCAAGTTGGATAATTTGGCATTCTGTTTGGCCGCTTTTTTATAAATCAGCGCAATTTTACCAATTTTTTGAACAACTTCAGCACCAGTTTGAGCTGAAAGATCTTCGATTAAAGATGCGCGTTCTTCACGATCTTCCGCTACGATTTTCACTTTAATCAATTCGTGATCGTTTAAAGCGCGGTTTAATTCTTCGACTACAGCTTCAGTCAAACCTTTATCGCCTAGCATAACCACCGGGTTTAATGCATGTCCGATTTGACGTAAACGTTTACGTTCCTGAATAGATAAAGCCGCCATAAAGATAACCTAATTTTAAAAACGGCTTAGTATAACAAATGCCAAGTTTAAACGCTTTATATTCTGTTGAAATAATCGATTTCAATTATTGAAAAAAACCTTTCAAAGATTGGATTTAGATACAGATGTATACTGCAAGGCCTATGTTTTTCACGTACAATCACCTATTAGAAGTTTTTTATTATTTAGAGAGTTATGGCGACACGCATTACCAACCAGAAGTTGTCAAAAAGTAGTCGAGAGTGGATGCGCGAGCATTTGGATGATCCTTTTGTTAAGAGAGCACAAAAGGAAGGTTATCGTGCGCGTGCTGCTTATAAGCTTCTTGAAATTCAAGAAAAATACAAAATTATTAAACCGGGCATGACTGTGGTTGACTTGGGTGCGGCACCCGGCAGTTGGTCACAAATTGCAGGTAAATTAGTCGGTGACAAAGGCTTGTTGATTGCCTCCGACATTTTACCTATGGATGCCTTGCCGGATGTGACCTTCCTGCAAGGTGACTTCCGTGAGGAAGAAGTTTTTGAAAAATTGTTAAATATTTTAAACGGACGGACTGTAGACGTTGTAATTTCGGATATGGCCCCCAATACATCAGGTAATAAGGCTGTAGATCAACCGCGTCAAATTTACTTGTGTGAACTGGCTTTAGATTTTGCCAACAAGGTTTTAGGACCGAAAGGCCAATTTATCGTCAAGGTTTTCCAGGGCACTGGATTTGACGAATTCCGTAAACAAGTTGTAGATAGTTTTGATGTATTGAAGACGGCAAAACCTGCCGCTTCACGTGCCCGTTCTAAAGAAGTATTTTTAATCGGGCAAGGTCGTAAGAAGGCCTCTACATAAAGTTTACTTGCCAAGACGTTAAAAATTGTGCATTTTGTACATTTTTAAAATATTGCAAAGCTGATCTTCAGCTTAAATTAAGGTCACCCATTTTTGGGCATGATCAAATTAGATTGATATGGGAATAAAGCTTTGAGCGATCTCTTCAAGAATGCCGTATTGTGGCTGGTTATACTGGGTGTGCTGATTCTGATTTTCAGTAACATCAGTGACCGCAATCAACCGACAGCAATGAATTATTCAGAGTTTGTTTCAGCGGTGAATGCTGGTCAAATTAAGCAAGTCACCATTGATGGCGAAAGAATCCGTGGTGAAAAAACAAACGGTTCAGAGTTTGAAAGTATTCGTCCTGCGGTTCAAGACCCGGAACTGATGCCAAACCTCATCAAACATAATGTTGTTGTAGAAGGGACTGCACCGCAACGTCAAGGTTTGTTGATGCAACTTCTTATCGCTAGCTTCCCTGTACTTTTGATCATTTTGTTATTCATGTTCTTTATGCGCAACATGGGTGGTGGAGCAGGTGGTAAAAGCGGTCCAATGAGTTTTGGTAAATCGAAAGCCAAAATGCTCTCTGAAGACCAGATTAAAGTCACCTTTAGCGATGTTGCTGGCTGTGATGAAGCTAAACAAGAAGTTGTTGAAATTGTAGATTTCTTGAAAGATCCATCTAAATTTAAACGTCTGGGCGCAAGTATTCCTAAAGGCGTATTGATGGTTGGTCCTCCGGGTACCGGTAAAACCTTGCTTGCCAAAGCGATTGCAGGTGAAGCAAAAGTTCCGTTCTTCAGTATTTCAGGTTCTGACTTTGTCGAAATGTTCGTGGGTGTCGGTGCATCACGTGTACGTGACATGTTTGAACAGGCAAAACGCCATGCCCCATGCATTATCTTTATTGATGAGATTGATGCAGTCGGTCGTCACCGTGGTTCAGGTACTGGTGGTGGTCACGATGAACGTGAACAGACACTGAACCAGATGCTGGTAGAAATGGATGGTTTTGAAGGTAATGAAGGCATTATCGTCATCGCTGCAACCAACCGTGCCGATGTACTGGATAAAGCCTTGCTTCGTCCTGGCCGTTTTGACCGTCAGGTGATGGTAGGCCTTCCAGACATTAAAGGCCGTGAACAGATTCTGAATGTACATTTGAAAAAATTGCCTTCACACACGGGTGTGGATGTCAGAGTGCTGGCACGTGGTACACCAGGTTTCTCTGGTGCACAATTGGCGAACCTTGTAAACGAAGCAGCGTTATTTGCTGCCCGTCGTAACAAGAACACAGTCGACATGCATGACTTTGAAGATGCTAAAGACAAGATCTATATGGGTCCTGAACGTAAGTCGATGGTGATTCGTGAAGAAGAACGTCGTGCTACTGCTTACCATGAAGCGGGTCATGCGATTGTTGCAGAAATCTTGCCGGGTACTGACCCTGTACATAAAGTCACCATTATGCCACGAGGCTGGGCATTAGGCGTGACCTGGCAATTGCCGGAACAAGATGCAATCAGTCATTATAAAGACAAAATGCTGAATGAAATTTCAATTTTATTTGGTGGCCGTATTGCCGAAGAAGTGTTTATTAATCAGATGTCGACAGGTGCGTCAAATGACTTTGAACGTGCCACTAAAATGGCACGTGCAATGGTCACTAAATACGGTATGTCTGACCGAATGGGTGTGATGGTTTATGAAGATGAAAACCAAAACGGTTTCTTTGGAAATGTCGGTAGTCGTACCATTTCTGAAGCAACGCAACAGCAGGTAGATGCCGAAGTTCGCCGCATTCTGGATGAACAGTATAAAGTTGCTCGTGAGGTTCTGGAAAACCACAAAGAGATTGCGCATGCCATGGTGAAAGCTTTGATGGAGTGGGAAACCATTGATCGTGACCAAATCCGTGACATCATGGAAGGTCGTGAACCACAACCACCTAAAGTATATGTTGCTGAAAATCCGGTGATTGATGTAACACCAACAGATGGTCCTGCAACTCCTCCACCATTACCAGCAAGCTAAGTTGGATGGTTAGAAAAAAGAGTCTCAAATGAGGCTCTTTTTTTATGGATAAGGCAATGGTGTCTGAAAAGATTTCAGACTGTAAAATTGTAGAGTTGTTAGAATAGCCGGATTGCTTGAAGGAGAAATATAATGCAATTGATGCCATTACCTAATCGAATGCTGCAATGTGGTCAAATGAAGTTGGACTTGTCTCAGCCCCACGTGATGGGGATTCTGAATGTCACTCCAGATTCTTTTAGTGATGGCGGAAAGCATAATACCAAAGACCAAGCCATAGCGTATGCCTTGCAGATGATAGAGGATGGTGCAAGCATAATTGATGTTGGGGGGGAATCAACTCGTCCCGGTGCTTCTGTGGTGGAGGTGGATGATGAAATACGCCGTGTAGTGCCTGTAGTTGAAGAATTGGCTAAGCATGATGTCATTATTTCAATTGATACCTCACAACCCGAAGTGATAAAAGCTGCTGTTCAAGCAGGGGCACATATCTGGAATGATGTGCGTGCATTAACCCGTCCTCATGCCTTGCTAACCGCTGCTGAACTGAATATTCCTGTGATTATTATGCATATGCGTGGCGAACCCACCACCATGAATAATTTAGACCAGTATGATGATGTAACCACTGATGTGATTAAAGAGCTACAGCAGAGAGTAGATGATGCAATACAGGCTGGGGTAAAACCTGAAAATATTGTGATTGATCCGGGCTTTGGTTTTGCTAAAAATGCACAGCAAAATTTGAAGCTGTTAAATGAATTTTATAAATTGAATGATATGGGTTATCCAATTCTATCGGCACTTTCCCGGAAGCGCTTTATTGGTGAAGCTCTGGGTGGGGCGGATGCTCAAAATCGTGCGATGGGTTCTGTTGCTGCTCATTTATTTAGTATTCAACAGGGGGCCTGCATGGTACGAGCACATGACGTCAAGGCAATGAGTGATGCCATTAAAGTATGGCAGGCGATGAATAATCTGGGTGTATAACCTAGGTATATAAAAAAGCTCGATAAGGTATCGAGCTTTTTTAGTTTAAGGTGTAATTGTTGACTCATATTTAATTACTTCAAAGACATGTCAATAAAAATGGGGGAAATCACCTTTTTTATTGTAGCGTTTGGTAATTTTGTTGCTTTGTGTTATACAAGCTCGCGTTAATGCATGTCTTTTTTGAGTGTTGTATGTTTGAAGATTTACTTCTCCCGATGTTTGATGATGAATATTATCCCGATATTCTTGTGGCTGAAGTCAAGCAGGCCATAAAACAGTTTGCAAAGAAAGTGGCTAAGCCTGATTTATCTGAAGCTGAAATTTATCATTTTGCTGCTGAAACAGTGGCTTTGATCAATAAGATGAAACCGCAATTTGAGGATTTGGATTCTTCCTTGGATGATACGGCAGCCGATTATATTGCTGAAGCCATGATGATGGTGGTGCAAGATAACGGTTATATAGATATTGAAATGGAAGAACTGGTATCGAATAGAGAGTGGTAAGTCACTCTCTATTTGTTAGTTTTGTATATTTAAAGTTTGGCCTGACTAGGCAAAAGATCGCTTAGATGCCAACTGGCCTGAAGATGAATTTCGGCTATCTCATCTAAGATTAAATGAAATCTCTCGTTTTCAGTATAAGCCTGTGCTCTTAAATTGAGCCAAAAGTTCGGGGCTTTCCGCAGCAAGCTTTTAATCTGCTTTTCATCTTCTGGATGATTAAAGTGCAGGGGATAGGCATACTTAGATAAAGTGCAATGAGTTAAAACAAGTTGTCCATGCTCTTCGTGAACGGTACCAGAAAATAAATCATAAACCTTTGCGGGTTGCGGTTTTCCCATTGCTTGTACTGCATGAGTCAGGTTTGTGCTCATCCATATCAACAGGCTGGCATACAGCAGGAAATACGTTTTAAATCGCTTCATTTTTATTTTGTCTTTTTTATTAGTTTACTATTGTTGAATTATTTAGGCATAAAAAAACCAGCTTATTGCTGGGTCTTTTATTGCACCATTTTAAAAGTATTAAAATGGTGCCCGAGGCCAGACTCGAACTGGCACGCTTTGTGGGCGGGGGATTTTAAATCCCCTGTGTCTACCGATTTCACCACTCGGGCATGTGCGCAATAATAGTGGACGGAATAAAACTTGGCAAGTATCTTTCCGTGTATTTGCTTTCTTTTCAATCAATTCATGTGTTTATCACTGTAAAATAGTGTTTTGACCATTTTTTGTCGTGACAAACCTATTGTAAAACTAAGCGAGGCTGATTTTTTAAAGTTACATCAAGCTATCCAGATAGGTTTCGACATCTATATGCTTATGTGTTTTACACAATTCATTTTCATAACGAATCAGTTGTATGTGCAGATCGATAAACTGTTTTTCTTGTTGTCGCAGCGTGTGCAGTGCAGCTGATTTCTTGCTAACAAATAGGCTTTTGAACTGAATTTTTAACACCTGCTTATAGGCCCAAAAACAAATGCGGCGGGTTTCTTGCAGATAAAAATATTGTTCGTTTTGTGTACCTTCACGGAACATATTTTCTTTATAAAAACGAACAAAACCAAAACTCAAGGCAAAGAAAAAAAGAATAATTTGTAAAACTGTACTTTCAATATAAGCGATATTGATGGCTTGTAGCACAATGAGTACCGCAAGTTTAACCGGAGTATGGCGAAGTTGCTGATATAAAGAAGTAGAGCTATGTTTGATCTGTTTGATGACCACGGGCGTATAAAGCATAAACAACAACATAATGGCTAACACAGCAATGCCTTGGGCACGAAAAGCATTGAATTGCGGAAATTGGCTAGCAATGAAATGACCCAAACTCATCGAAAGCGAGATAAAAATCATTGCGGCCAGAACCCAGGGAATTAGCTCCTTCAGTTCATCTAAAATTCCTTTAGTTTTGATCATGCTGTAAAACAAATAATTTCTTTTAAATGCTGCCGGGTACTGTTCCCGCAATTGATTTAAAAAAATTGCCGTTTGTTTATTACTGATCATAAGAATTAAAGAAACATAAAAATTAGAGCTAATATAAAGGATTTGAAAGCATTTAACAGAGAAAAATCAGAAAATTACAGATTCCTTATTTCAAGGCTAAGCTCTATTTATTTCACATGCAGGCATGAGTTTTTAGCATATTCATAATGGCTGAGATGTATTGCGCCAATTTACTTAATCTTAGGGTCATGTTTTAAACCGCTAAATGATGAATCGACTCGGGAGCTTAATTTTATTCCTGTATTCAGTGAGGAATTATGCGAAAATAGCCCTTTCTTATTTTTGTCCAAGGACAGTTCATGACTGATCAATCTCCTGAATCTTTAAGCGATATCGAAATTTTAGACATTTTACAGTCCATGAAAAGCGATGTGCTAAATAGTGAAGCGAATGAGATGATCCGTAATGGTGGTAAAGCTGGTCGTCAAGAGGCACATAAAAATGCCCTAGTTGCTTTAAATGCCAGTTTTGAAAGCAAGTTTGTTGAAGCTGTCACTTTGGCCCTACATTTAAATGAAGCGCAAAGTAAAAAAATTCGTTATAAAAAAGACCGTATTCGTATTTTAAAAGCGCACGGCATTGATTACTTAGCTATTGATGGTGCCGAAACAGCACAGGTTTTATCACAAATTGCACAGGCCATTACCCGTGAAGATGCGACTGTGACTCACGACTTGCATAATATTTTTCCATTCTGGAAAGAAGGCTGGCCAATGGTGCAGTTCGACAATGCTTACAAGATTCTGGAAGATGACATTACTATTCACTATCAGGCTGTACTGGATGAGCTGATCAGCAAGTACTAAGTATTTCGTTAAAAAAGCATCCATGAGGTGCTTTTTTAATCCCGGTAAATGAGAGAGAGCAGCCAGCTGATTGGAAGAATAAACACTCTTCACCAGCTCAGGAGTGGCCAGAAAAAATACTGACCCCAAGTCAAGGTAGAGTCAAAGCCGCGTCGTCTGCGTTCATGCGGATAGGGAATTAAAATAACACTTAGTAGCAGCAAACCCATTCCTGTCAGTAACAAAACTGAATTTTGTTGCCGAGCAAAAAAGAAATAGAGTAGATAAATTCCCGAATAAAAACTGAGACAGGCCAGCAAAGCAGATAAATTCATCAGTGTACCTTTTTATTATTATAAGTTTAAAAAAGAAGAATCAGATTATTCTGATTCTTCAGGATGATTATTTTCTGCTTCCTTTAGAAGTCGTGTGACCAGGAGCTGGTCAATTTTAAAATGGTCAACATCCACCACTTCAAATTTATAGTTACCATAGATCACGGTATCGGCAGGGCGTGGAATTTTGCGTAGACGGTACATCATGAAACCGGCAAGCGTTTCATAATTTTCTTCATCCGGCATTTCATCAATTTCAAGGGCATGTTTCAGGTCCTCAATTGGCGTGCTGCCATCAATCAGCCAGGAATTGTTATCGCGCTTAATAATTTGCTGATCTGCTTCAATTGGCGTGACCCAGTCACCCATGACGGTAATCATAATATCAGACAAGGTAATCACGCCAACTACCAAGGCATATTCGTTAATTACCACCGCAAACTTTTCTTTGGTTGAACGGAAACGGTCCAGTAATTCAGATAAAGTCAAAGTATCGGGGATGGTTAATACATTGCGAATGGTACTTTCATTGAGTTGCAGTAAAGACTGGTTATTCAGAATCCGCACCAGAATATCCTTAGCATCAACATAACCAATCACATCATCAATATTTTCACTACACACCAGAAACTTGGAATAAGGATATTCAGCCAGTTTTTGCCGGATACTGGCTTCAGATTCTTTCAAGGTGAAATAGATGACATTTTCACGAGTTGTCATACTCGAAGGAACATTACGTTCTTCAAGCTCAAACACGTTTTCAATAAAGTGATGTTCCTGTTTCTGTAATACGCCTGCCTGCGCACCTGCATCCATGACAGCAGAAATATCATCAAAGGTGATGTTGTCTTCACGGGTGGTATTGACCTTGAACAGGCGAAATAACAGATTGGCAATGGCATTGATGAACCAGGCCAGTGGACGACATACGCTAATAAAAATTTGAATCGGATTGATCACAGACACAGCAATTTTTTCCGGTGCAATCATGGCCAGACGTTTTGGCATCAAGTCTGCAAACAGAATGAATAATGACGTGACTAAAGTAAAAGACAAGGCAAAACCGATCGTTTCAGCCCACGCACCCGTATAGAAACGTGAAACTAGCTCGAGAAAATAAGGACGGAAAGCACCTTCACCTAAAATACCGCCAAGAATAGCAACAGCATTTAAACCGATTTGTGAAGCTGCAAAAAAGTCTGCTGAATTTTCCTGTAAATCCAACACTTGCTGAGCACGTTCATCCCCTGATTCAGCCAGTATTTTTAGTTTAACTTTACGTGCACCCGCTAGGGCAATTTCGGTGAGCGATAAGAATCCCGCACCCGCAATGAGGATGATGATGATGACGATATTTTGAAAGAGGCTCACAAATCCACCTGTGGATCATCATTATTATGAATATTTTTAACATAAAAGAAGGTCAGGTAATAATGAAATAACTACCTGACTAAATACAGTATAAGCTTAAAAAAGAAGAATTTAAGAAAAATTGCGCTTAATAATGTGAAAATTGCGAATTATTCATTAAAAATTCACGATTTTCTTCTTCAATCATTTGGCGAGCCACATACAGAATCAGCTGGCGTAACCAGCGATGTGCCGGGTGATGATGCAATAACGGACACCATGCCATCTTCAATTCAAACTCGGGAATATAGAAGGGAGGGTCTTTCATCAGCAGGTTCTGGTTTTTAGCCTGTAAACGTGCAATGCGTGTTGGCAAAGTCGCAACGAGGTCAACATTGGCAGCCAATAACCCGGGCATTTGATAGTGACGGGTAAAGACCGAAATTTTACGCTTTTGACCAATACGTTCCAAAGCCTGATCAATCCAGCCCAAACCCGCCTGTTTTTCCGGATTGACCCCAAAGCCCACTCCCATACCTGTTTTAGAGACCCAGATATGCTGTGCATCTAAATAACTTTTAAGGTTTAAATTCCCCGCGGCAGGATGCTTGCTATTGAGTAGACAGGAAAAGCTGTCTCGCCAGACCAGGACCTGGTGGAAACTTTGCGGAATTTCATTGAAACGGTTAATCGCCAGATCGACTTTGCCTTGTTCCATGTCACGGTAGGACACGTCACTGGGGGTTAAAAAGTCCAGTACCACATTGGGTGCTTCGGAGCGTAAGGCTTTAACCAAACGTGGTACTAAAGTCGCTTCAGCATAGTCCGAGGTCATAATGCGGAAAACACGATTCGATGTATAAGGACGGAACTCGGTACGCGGTTCCAGAATCATTGAAAGATCAGACAAGGCATCACGGATACGCGGCTGTAATTCCAAAGCACGTTCTGTGGGGGTCATTCCTTCAGAAGAACGAATTAACAGCGGATCATTAAATAAATTGCGTAAACGACGCAAAATGTTACTCATGGCAGGTTGGGTTACACCCAATTGTTCTGCAGCACGCGTGACATTTTTTTCGCGAAGCAGTACATCAAGATATATTAATAGATTGAGATCGACCCGCTCCAGATTCATACAAGAAATACCGAAAATAAGCTCATGAAATTATTTCGATTATGCCATAAGCGACAAGGCTTGTGTAGGAATATTGATGAAAAAAGAGACGGGATAATCGTGGAATTTTATATAGATAAAATGAATTAATGAATGAATTAACGAGGGTAACCGTCACGCTTATTGAAGTAAAGTTAAATGAATCAGAGAGAAAAAATCGGGGATTTTAATACCAGATAAAAGCCTTTATTGAGTGAGCTATAAAAAGAAAATAGAAGAAATAAAATACAGTCATATTTTGATGATTTTGATTAAAAATTTACATAAATGACTAAAAAAGTAGCTGGTCAAGCTTTTTTCTTTCAGAGCACGACTTAAGTCTAATGAAGAAAAAAGCGGCATTGCGAACACTTTGTAAGCAAAAAATGATTTTGAGTAATTAAAATAAAGTTAATTAAAACAATAATTTAAAATTTTGAAACATAAATATAATAAGACTTTGATCTACATATTTTTTAAATAAATACTGGGAATTAATCGAGAATATTGGATTAATTTTTTAACTCAATCTAATCTGTGTTCATCTTAACGAAGCGCTCTAAATCTGAACAAATAATATGAGTGTGATTTTAGCCTTCGCTTGATGAAATCCTAATATTATTACAGGAAAATATCATGACTACATACCAAACAGCGATTGATGCAATCCGCGAATTAAAAGCGAAATTCGGCAACACTTGGGCAGACATCAGTGCTGAAGACGCTGCACGTATGCAAATGCAAAACCGTTTCAAAACTGGTTTAGACATTGCTAAATATACAGCTGCGATTATGCGTCGTGATATGGCTGCTTATGATGCTGACTCTAGCAAATATACTCAATCATTAGGTTGCTGGCACGGTTTCATCGCACAACAAAAAATGATTGCGAACAAAAAATACTTCGGTACGACTGAACGCCGTTATATCTACCTTTCTGGCTGGATGGTTGCAGCTCTTCGTTCAGAATTCGGTCCACTTCCTGACCAATCTATGCACGAAAAAACTTCTGTTCCTGCATTGATCGAAGAAATCTATACATTCTTACGTCAAGCTGACGCGAAAGAATTAAACGATTTGTTCCGTGCACTTAAAAAAGCACAAGACGCTGGTGACACTGCTAAAGCTGCTGAAATCACTGCTCAAATCGACGGTTTCCAAACTCACGTTGTGCCAATTATTGCGGACATCGATGCTGGTTTCGGTAACGAAGAAGCGACTTACTTACTTGCTAAGAAAATGATCGAAGCGGGTGCTTGTGCACTACAAATCGAAAACCAGGTTTCTGATGCGAAACAATGTGGTCACCAAGCTGGTAAAGTAACAGTTCCACACGAAGACTTCATCGCGAAAATCCACGCACTTCGCTATGCATTCTTAGAAATGGGTCTTGACGACGGTATCATCGTTGCACGTACTGACTCTGAAGGCGCTGACTTGACTCAAAAAATCCCAGTGGTTAAAGAGCCAGGCGACATCGCTTCTCAATACATCAGCTACTTAGACACAACTGAAATTGACATTTCAGAAGCGCAAGAAGACGAAATCCTGATCAAACGTGATGGTAAACTTCACCGTCCTAAACGTTTAGCATCTGGTTTGTACCAGTTCCGCGAAGGCACTCAAATCGACCGCGTTGTACTTGACTGTGTAACTAGCCTACAAAACGGTGCTGACCTGCTTTGGATCGAAACTGCAACTCCAAACGTTGACGAAATCGCTCACATGGTGAACCGTGTTAAAGAAGTTGTTCCAAATGCGAAACTTGTTTATAACAACTCACCATCGTTCAACTGGACTTTAAACTTCCGTCAACAAGCTTATGACCGTTGGGTTGCTGAAGGTAAAGACGTTTCTGCTTACGACCGTGCTAAATTAATGAGCGCTGAGTACGATGCTACTGAATTAGCTGCTGAAGCTGACGAAAAAGTTCGTACATTCCAGGCAGATGCTTCTCGTGAAGCAGGTGTGTTCCACCACTTGATTACACTTCCGACTTACCACACAGCTGCTCTTTCTACTCACGAGCTTGCACAAGGTTACTTCGGTTCTGAAGGTATGTTGGCTTATGTTGCTGGCGTACAACGTAAAGAAATCCGCGGTACCATCGCTTGTGTGAAACACCAAGCAATGGCGGGTTCTGACATCGGTGACGACCACAAAGAAATCTTCGCTGGTGACAATGCACTTAAAGCTGGTGATGACTCTAAAAACACTATGAACCAATTCTCTGCTCACTAAGCACTGAACTGATTCAAAAAACCCGGCACAAGCCGGGTTTTTTTATGTCTTAAAGAAAGTTTAGAATGAGATATAAAAAAAGCACCTGATAAAAGGTGCTTTTTGAAAATTGATAAAGATGAAAGCCGTAAAATGATTACTTGATTAAAATAATCAGCCAGACAAAGAAGATGATGCCAAGGGCTACAAACTGTGCAGCACTGCCCATGTCTTTGGCATTTTTTGAAAGTGGATGTTTGTCCAAAGAAATACGATCGACCACGGCTTCAATCGCTGAATTCAATAATTCCACAATCAAAGCCAGTAAGCAGACAGCAACCATGAGCGCCTGTTCAACCGCGGTCACATCAAGAAAAAAACTGCCCGGAATGAGTACGACATTGATCAGGACGATTTGACGAAAAGCGGCTTCATGGATAAATGCAGACTTAAAACCAGCAAGAGAATACTGGGTTGCATTCAATACACGCTTAACACCGGTTTTGCCTTTAAAAGGGGAATAAGAGTTCATTGCACTTAAATATTCAATAATTTGCACCATCCTATTCGATTTTGCTTAATTAAAAATTAATTCAATAAACCCAATTAAAATATTCCGGTTCTTTATCATTGCTGCCCCCCTTTTTAAGTTTCTTCCCTATAGTGAAGTATAATCAACTGAACAAAGACATCGATTGTAATAAAAAACTGTAAAAATAGGGGACATAAGCAAGATTGGCAAGAAGTCATCATTGAATAAAAATTCCTTCACATTTTCTCCTTATTTAAGGCAAAGTCTTATTTTTCTGTTAAATATGATTGGCTTTTATAGTTTTGTCATTGATGATCAATATCAGATCAATCATTTTAGTTATTCAATGATCGAGTTGAATTTTTTATCCCTTAGCACTTAAGTGACCAGGATATATGCTGTCTAGATTTTTTATTCATCGACCGATTTTTGCAGGTGTTTTAGCCATTATCTTGATGGCTTTTGGGGTTTTTGCAACGCTGAATTTACCGGTAGAGCGCTTTCCTGACATCGCCCCGCCACGGATTAGCGTCAGTGCCAGCTACAATGGTGCTTCAGCAGAAACGGTGGAAGAAAGTGTCACTCAGGTGCTGGAACAGCAAATTAAAGGCATTGATCATCTGCTGTATTTTAGTTCCAGCAGTGATTCATCCGGACGCAGCCGCATTAACATCAGTTTTGAAAATGGCACTGATCCCGATACTGCACAAGTCCAGGTACAAAATGCCATTAATGGCGTGCTGAACCGTTTACCGGATGAAGTGCAACGTCAGGGAGTGAATGTATTCAAGTCACTGGGTGACACGCACATGGTCATTGGCTTATATGATGCTTTGGGAAAAAGTGACAGCATTGCCTTATCCGACTACATGCAGACCCACCTGGAAGAAGATCTGGCACGTATAGATGGTGTGGGGGAGGTTGATGTCTTTGGTTCGCAATATGCCATGCGCATCTGGCTAAACCCGTTAAAATTAAAACAATACAATTTAATGCCGAGTGATATCCGCGCCGCTATTGAAGCGCAAAATACCCAGGTTGCAGCAGGGGCGGTGGGTGATTTACCGACAGTAGCAGACCAGTATTTAAATGCCAAAGTCACTTCAGGTTCTCGTTTAAAAACAGTGCCAGAATTTGAAAATATCATTGTCAAATCTGCGCGTGATGGCAGCTTTATCTATTTAAAAGATGTCGCCCGAATTGAACTGGGGGCAGAAAATTATCAATCCATGAATACCATCAACGGCTTTCCTTCTGCCGGGATGGGTATTTCGCTGGCTTCCGGTGCCAATGCCCTGGCGACTTCAGCACTGATTCAGGCTGAAGTGGAGCAGATTTCGAACCAGCTTCCTGAAGGCTATAAGCTGGTTTATCCGCGTGATAATACGCCATTTGTCAAAGAATCCATTAAAGAAGTGGTGAAAACCCTAGTGGAGGCCGTGTTGCTGGTGATTGTGGTGATGTTCCTGTTCCTGCAAAACTGGCGCGCGACGCTGATTCCGGCAATTACCGTACCAGTGGTCCTGCTGGGCACGATGGCGATATTGTATGTGTTTGGTTTAAGTATCAATACATTAACCCTGTTTGCCTTGGTTTTGGCGATCGGGCTGCTGGTCGATGATGCGATTGTGGTGGTAGAAAATATTGAGCGGCTGATGCATGAGAAAAACCTGACGGCTCAGCAGGCATCACTTGAATCCATGCAGGAAATTAGTGGGGCATTGGTGGGGATCACGCTGGTACTGACAGCGGTGTTTATTCCGATGGCCTTTTTTGGTGGTTCAACCGGGGTAATTTACCGCCAGTTTTCCATTACTTTAGTTGTCGCTATGGCTTTATCTCTGGTTGTTGCGCTCATTTTAACTCCAGCTTTATGTGCCCTGATTTTAAAGCCTAATCCACAGCCTGCCCAGTGGGCGCTCTGGTTTAACCAAAAGCTGGATGGCTTAAAACGGCGCTATCTTCAATTATCTACCTTAACCCTGCAATATAAAGCCATTTGTTTGCTGCTGTTTGCTGCACTGATCAGTGTTTTTGCCTTGTTTTATCGGGCCTTGCCGACCAGTTTTATTCCTAGTGAAGATCAGGGCATTCTCAATGTGCAGTTTAAGCTGGCAGATGGTGCACCGATGTCGAAAAGTACCGAAATTGGTGAGCAGATTAGACAGTATTTTTTGCAAAATGAAAAACAGAATGTAAATCTGGTGATGGTGCGTTATGGTCGTAATATGGCGGGAACGGGACAAAATCTGGGTCAGGGTTTTATTGCCTTAAAACCCTGGGATGAACGTTCAGGCAAAGAAAATTCAGCCCAAGCGATTCGGGAACGCGCCTTAAAGCATTTTAAAAAGAATCCGAATGCACAGATTAATGTGACGATGCCGGCTTCGGTCAGTGGTTTAGGCCAGACTGACGGGCTGGATTTCTGGATTCGTGATATCAATGGTCAAGGTCGTGCCTATCTGGATAGCCAGTTTAAGCAATTGCAGCAGCAGGCAAAACAATACAGCAGTTTTGAAAATCTGGATAAGCGTTCAAATCCTGATAAAGCCGGTTTGAAGGTCAATATTGACCAGAAACTGGCGATGGCCAATGGACTGTCACAAACCGCCATTAACAGTACCTTGTCGAGTGCATGGGGCGGCAGCTATATCAATGATTTTATTGATCGCGGCCGGATTAAACGGGTGATGATGCAGGGCGATGCCGAATTCCGTTCTAAACCTGAAGACCTGCAATACTGGTATGTGCGCAATGACTTGAACCAGATGGTGTCTTTTAGCAATTTTGCCACGGTCAGCTGGAGTGGCGGGCCAGATGTGGTAAACCGTTATATGGGCTATACCGCCCTACAAATGGAAGCGGATACTGCCAAGGATGTCAGCTCGGGTGTGGCAATGGGGGATGTTGAGCAACTGGTGGCACAGCACCCGGGGATAGACGTGGCATGGAGCGGTTTGTCCTATGAAGAAAAACAGTCCAGTAATCAGGCTTTATTTCTGTATGTGCTGTCAATCGGCTTTATTTTCCTGTGTCTGGCAGCACTGTATGAAAGCTGGTCTATTCCTACGGCAGTATTAACTGCCATTCCTTTGGGGATTGGCGGCAATATCCTGTTCAGTTATTTTGCCGGTTTTCCAAACGACATTTATTTCCAGATTGCCTTACTCACCACAATGGGTTTGTCCTGTAAAAATGCCATTTTAATTGTCGAGTTTGCTTCACTTGCCGAGCAGCAAGGTCGCAGTGTGATTGAGGCTGCACTGGCAGGGGCCAGTCTGCGTTTACGCCCGATTCTGATGACTTCTCTGGCCTTTGGTGCAGGGGTAATTCCGCTGGTATTTGCCTTTGGTGCGGGTGCTGTCAGCCGTCAGGAAATTGGGGTGAGTGTGTTGGGTGGGGTAATTTTTGCCACCGTTTTGGTGCTGATTTTTATTCCCTTTATGTATGTGCTGATTCGTACGCTGTTGAAAACCAAAACCCAAGTATAAGCTGAATTCAATTCAACCACTCAATAGGCTCCTTTTGCTGCAAGTCTATTGAGTGTTTCGGTAGATGGTCTAGGGTGAATCGGCAGTTGATATACCTTATTAATGCTTTAGCCCATCCCGCATATGAGGGATGGGCTATTGTGCTTCACTCACCTGGCTTCATTACATCATTACACTTCAAGCCGCGTAGATATACTGTAATCTCAAGTCGTTAGATCAATTATTTCTCTGGAACAGGCAATGTCTGAACAAGCAAAACTCAGCCAGCAAGAAGTCATACGTTTGGAACGGGATTTGGCCAAGTTCGCCAATATGATGGATTCGGTGGTACGGATTCCATTCACCAAACAAGGTGTCGGGGCAGATGCTGCCTTAAGTACCATTCCTGTGGCTGGCGATGTTGCCGGTTTTGCATTGACCTGTTATGCCATCTATAAGGCCAAGCAAATTGGTGTACCGCAAAACAAGCTGACTCCAGTGCTGAGATTGGCCATGATGGATGCTGTGGTTGGTTTTATTCCCGTTGCTGGAACGATTTTTGACGTTTTTATTCGTCCTAGTCGCAAAGCCTTAACCATTGTGCATGATCATATTCGTGAGGAATATCAGATTCGTAGTGAGTCACATGTCACCCATCCCTTTTTGCATGAACGTCTGGAACAGAAGCAGCAGTCTTCTGTATTTTGGCGTAACCCTGTCGTGGCCTGGATCTGGCTGCATCTTCCTGATTTACTGGGCGTTGTTTTTATCATTTTATTAATTATGGCCATGTGGCTGGGACTTGGCTGGTTATGGCAATGGTGGCAATCACTGAATATTTAAGGTCATGCAAGATCAATCAATCGATGATTTTGCTCTCGATATCGTGTGTATGAGTGGTGTGCATAATTGATTTCAATGACCGTCTATTAGCGGATTTAGTCACAAAAAAGCCTCCATCGTGGAGGCTTTTTATATCCCGTCTATCTAAGCAGATTCAGTCTAAACAGATTATGGGCAATTCAACTGTTGTAATGCAGCCACACGTTGTTCAATACTAGGGTGGGTCTGGAACAAGGCGGCCAAGCTGAAACCCTGTTCTTTGCCTTCTGCAATAGAGAAAGCTTTCATTTCTTTCGGCATTTGATCTGGCAATTCTGATTCTGCCTGTAAACGCAGTAATGCAGAAATCATCGCCTGTTTACCGGCTAAACGTGCACCCGCTTCATCAGCACGGTATTCACGGTGACGAGAGAACCACATGACAATCGCTGAGGCCAGAATACCAAACACGATATCCAGTACCATGGTAATGGCAAAATAAGCCAGGCCTGGTGCTTCACCATCTTCGCGACCAAATACATTACGGTCAATAAAGTCACCGACCACACGTGCAAAGAACATGACAAAGGCGTTGACTACACCTTGAATCAAGGCAAGCGTGACCATATCACCATTGGCAACGTGACCAATTTCGTGCGCAAGCACCGCACGAAGTTCGTCTTTATTCATGCGTTCGAGCAAGCCTGTTGAAACGGCAACCAATGCATCGTTTTTATTCCAGCCTGTAGCGAAAGCATTCGACTGATAAGATGGGAAAATACCCACTTCTGGCATGTTAATGCCGGCACGTTGCGATAATTGCGCAATTTCTTGTAATAACCATGCTTCAGCCTGGTTACGCGGAGCATTGGGGTCGATCAACTCTGTCCCGGTAGATTTTTTTGCCATCCATTTCGACATAAACAACGAAATGAGAGAGCCAACCATACCAAAGACAAAACAGATGACCATCAGGTTGCCTAGATTTAAGCCACCCGCGCCATGGTAACTACCGACACCGAAGAGTGACAAGATAATGCCAGCTACTACCAGTACCGCGAGGTTGGTTAGCAAGAACAAACCAATCCGCATCATTGGGAAAATCCTCTTATAATAAAAAAATAATCTGATTTATAAATCAAAAATCATCTTTCTAAATATGAGGTGTAAGTCTTAAAAATTCAAGAAAAAATTAATAAAACTCTATAATGCTACAGTTTCTAAAACAATTTAATTGTCAGCAATTGAAATTCTTGCGGAAGCCGTCGCATGGGCCGTGGCATACGAGCCGGGGGCATCGGTGAAACTGCCATCGGATGCCATGATAATTTGACGTTGTGAACTATAACGACGGGCTGCATGTGATGAAGCGGATTTATCATTGTTGGACTGGGCAACAATTTTGCCGGTATCGGAAGCAGATTTTGTTGAGTTCGAACTATGACCCAAGCCATTGGCATATAAGTTGCTGAAACGGCTGCTTACACGTCTGACATAGTCCTGGGTTTCTCTGAAAGGGGGAATGCCGCCGTATTTGGCGACATTGCCTTCACCTGCATTGTAACTAGCCAGAACCAGTGAGGTATTGCCATTAAAGCGTTTCATTAACCAGGATAAATATTTTGCTCCACCCATAATATTTTGATAGGGATCAAAGGCATTTGAAACATTAAAACGTCTTGCCGTCGCAGGCATAAGCTGCATCAGGCCCTGGGCACCGACAGGTGAGCGTGCATTGACATTAAAGCCTGATTCAGTATGCATGACTGCTTTAATCAGACCTTCAGATATGCCATGTTGAGACGCGGCCTGTTTAATAATGGAATCGAAAGCATTTTTATTGCGGCTATAACTCGGCAGTACCGAAGCTTCGGATGAACCCCAGTTACTATAACTATGGATATTGCTGTCTGGATAATACGTTTTTTTCTCGACTTTGAGATGGTTGTAACGATTTTTCTTGTTGGTGAGCAAGGTCGTACCATTCGAATCTTTTAATTGATAAATGGTCTGGCCGGCATGACTGGTCGTTGCAACAGATTGAACTGCTACACACCCCAAAAAATAAAGTCCAATTTTTACAAAGTTATTTTTCATTTTTATAAATAGAAAACATGTGTTCCAAACAGTACAAGTGGAGTTTAACAAAAAAAAACAAGATGGAAAGTATTACTCCATTAATTTTACCAATAGTTTGTAAAAATCAAGTACCGTTTGTTGAGATAGTAATCAAAAAAAATATTAATTTTTTTTTAATCAGGATAACTTGACACATATAAATAGTTGATTTTAATTAACATTTAAATTGATCAAAAAATGATCAATTTAAATAGAAGCCTTAAATAACAGGTCTGACACCTTGTCAAGTGTTTTAAAATCCACAAAGTTATCCACAGGTTTTGTGGACAACTGTGGAAAAGTACAAATGGCAAGCATTGTGGCTAAAACTTGAACTCATCAGGTCAAAATAAACGTGAGAGTTTTAGATGAAAAGGGTAGTAATAAACAATTTGCAGAAATTACATTCTTTTGGTGCGTGTTCAGACTGAATCGGATAAAATTGCGCGGTATTTTTATTTATGGGTAAATCTCGTCTATGTACTCGCCAGTTGAGTCCGAACAAGGATTTAATTTCAAACCAGAACTGCCCACTAGTTCGGCATATTACCGTTTGTTGAAAAAGCTTCGCCGTCAAGTCGGTCATGCCATTCGTGATTTTAAAATGATCGAAGATGGCGACAAGGTAATGGTCTGTATTTCTGGGGGTAAAGACAGTTATACCTTGCTGGATATTTTGTTGCAATTTAAACGCATTGCACCGATCAACTTTGATGTGGTTGCAGTCAACCTGGATCAAAAGCAGCCGGGTTTCCCTGAAGATGTCTTGCCCCGTTATTTAGAGGAAAATAAAATTCCTTATTATATTCTGGAAAAAGACACTTATAGTATTACCAAAAAACTGACGCCTGAAGGTAAAACCTATTGTGCAGTGTGTTCACGTCTACGTCGTGGTTCATTGTATGGCTTTGCGCAGGAAATTGGTGCGACCAAAGTCGCTTTGGGTCATCACCGTGATGACATTATGGCAACTTTCTTCTTGAACCTGTTCCATGGTGGCAGCTTAAAGGCCATGCCACCGAAACTGTTGTCATCTGACAAGAAAAATATCCTGATTCGTCCGCTGGCTTATGTGGAAGAAAAAGACATCATCAAATATGCAGAAATGCGCCAGTTCCCGATTATTCCTTGTAACTTGTGTGGTTCACAGGAAAATTTACAGCGTGCCATGATTAATGACATGCTGCGTGAATGGGATAAGCAGTATCCAAAACGTTTACACAGTATTTTTGGTGCTATGCAGAATGTATCGCCTTCACAATTGGCTGACCGTGAACTGTTTGACTTTGAAGCTTTAGATGCACAGCGTGAAATTGATTTCACTGGCAGCTGTTCAACTGAAGAAGAAGGGCAAAACAAACGGATCAATATGGTTAATTTAGGTTTTGTTGCGGACTAAGCGCATTTTTAGACACCAATTTTAGCATTGGTGTCTAATTTATATAACTTTATATATCTGATTTATTTAATAAATATATTAAAAACTTAAAAATTGAACGCATCGTACAAAAAACGTTAAGCAGAAAACAATTTTACATGCTATAACAAGCTTCAAGCAAAATAGCTTCACAAAGATGTTGTCTGGATAGGCGACACAAATGCACAAATAAATTGAGGAAAGATCATGCCTGCCTTTTTAACTGATGATTGGTTTTCAACTGTAGAAACATTAACTGCGCAAGCTGGTGATTTAAACTTGCCACCTGCACTTGCAAATTTAGCCATCAACCTGGTGGTGTCTGATGCTCAAGGCAATACAGAATTGTCTCTTGATGGTGGTGCAATCAAAAAAGGTCTATCTTCAAATGCGAAAACCACGTTGAACATGGATGGGGAAACTCTGCGTAAAGTGTTCCTTGAATTTGATATGGCTGCTGCAATGCAAGCCTTCATGACTGGTAAAATCAAAGTTCAAGGTGATATGTCACAATTGATGGCTTTACAAACAGCCAAGCCAAGCCAAGAGCAAAAAGATTTATTCAAAAAAGTGCTTGAGCAAACAGTTTAAGGGCTTTTTGCTTCAGAACTATCGCTTAACTTATTTTAAGCACAAAAAAGCTTACCCTAGGGTAAGCTTTTTTTATCTGGAAGATATTAAAAAATATTAAATATTTACTAACTCTGAAGTTTTAATATGTTCTAAATACGCACGAATCCGGGTTACATATTGTACCGCTTGACGGTAACGGCCATTGCTGGCCTTGTTACGCTCTAAATAACTATATAAGTTAACCCAGTTGTTCGGATTTTTATCTTGAGCCTGAATGCGGTTTTGAATCTGCTCGACTGCCCCCGGCCCCATATTATAGGCAACCAGCGCGTACCAGTTACGGTCAGGCAAAGGAACATCTGAAAATCGACTTAACATCTGGTCGTAATATTTCGCACCGCCTTCAATACTTTGTGCCGGATCGGTTCGGTTACTGACCCCCATGGCTTTGGCAGTGCTATTGGTCAGCATCATCAATCCGCGAACACCAGTAGGGGAAACGGAATTCGGTTTTAAATACGATTCCTGATAACCAATTGCTGCCAGCAAATGCCAATCTAAATCATATTTTGCTGCGGTATTTTTAAAGCTGGCTTTATAAATCGGCATGCGCTGATTTAAGTCACGTTGGATACTATCCCATGAATGTTCTTGTACCACATTCTGATTATAGAACGATGCCAATTGGCGAATTGCACCAGACTGTTTGCCCTGACAGACAAAGCCACTTGCAGTTTGGGCAAGTGGATCATTTGCATGTTTAAAGACCCAGTTTAGGCTGGTATTTAGACCATTCTGTTGCAGGCTGCTTATATCACCACAGGTTGCTGAAAAAGAGGTTAAACGCTTTTGTTCAATTTCACTGATATTTGCAGTGGTCATGGCAAAGTTGGCTTTACCTTGTGAAACCCATTTCAGTGCTGTGGCATTATCAGGTACAGTTTTAAACACCAACTTGACATTCAAGCTGTTGGCATAGTTACGTGCCAGGTCATAACCAAAACCATGCTGGTGCGAGCCATCTTTAAATACTGTAGTTGGGTTTTCAACTGAAACCACGGTGAGCTGTTTACCGCTGACCACAGCATCGTACTGGAATGACTTACTTGCATTGATACTATGGAATGGAAATAACACTGTGCTAAATGCAAGAATTTTTAACGAGAGAGAAGAAGTTAAAGGTTTAAGGCAAAGCCTCGCCCCAGAAGTTGAACTACTGTGCATGTTGTCTCCGCTACAAGTAATTTATGCCCTAAAAGCAAAGGCAAACAGGCCTCAGACTTTTACAAGTTTGATAAATTCAATAAGGGTTGGGCAGTCATGACGTCATTCAAAATGACATAGGATTAAAAGGAGAATCATGTAGAATTTCTACATAGATTAAAAAGTAAGCAAACTAAAAACATGGGCGCATAATAAGGCTGAAAAATATACTTGTCAAATTTTGTACGAAAATTTTTAGAAAAATGTAGCATAACAAATTAATTTTATTGAAGAATTAATTTTATAAACTTTAGTTATGTGTAAATACGGGATAGAATAGCTCATTCTTGTAAAGAAATTGTAAGCAAAACTTCAAAAAACATCATGAAATCTAACTTAATTACACGTGCTGGACATGACAAATTAGTCGCAGAATTACAACACTTGTGGCACGAAGAGCGACCAGAAATTACCCGGAAAGTGAACTGGGCAGCGAGTCTAGGCGATAGATCGGAAAACGCGGATTACCAATACAACAAGCAAATTTTACGCAAGATTGACCGTCGTGTCCGTTACTTGGGCAAGCGTTTAGAAGAGCTCAAAATTATTGATTTTTCACCTGAGCAAGACGGCAAAGTATATTTTGGTGCTTGGGTGGATATTGAAAACGAGGACGGTGAGCAAAAAACCTTGCGCATCGTTGGTGTAGATGAAATTTATGATCATCATCCACAGCATATTTCCATTGATTCACCCATGGCACGGGCTTTACTGGGCAAGCAGGTAGATGATGAAGTAAAGGTGCTGACGCCATCGGGTGAAAAACTCTGGTATGTGAATGAAATTCGTTATGAAAAGCCTGAAAATTCAGCAGATTAACAAATTTTGTTTTTATTTTAAGCGGTTGGTAAGAAAAATATAGAAAAGTATTTGCCAAGATGGGATTTTATTTATATTATAGCCGCCATTGGAAGCGTGGCAGAGCGGTTTAATGCACCGGTCTTGAAAACCGACGAGGGTGTGAGTCCTCCGTGAGTTCGAATCTCACCGCTTCCGCCAAATTTTGAATTAAGCCCTTGTATTTGCAAGGGCTTTTTTCTTGTCTGTGGTTTTACCCCACAACCTACCCCTCATCAAATTTTGGATGTAAAAAGTATTAATCGGATGATTTTGGATGGGATGGGAAATAGGTTTAAAAAACAATAATAATTCTAAACTCTTTTTAAGATTTTTTATTTCATAACTAAGTATATTGAAAAAGAATATTTTATACTCGAATTTCTAAAATTTAGACCATCATTTGAAATTTTATGAACTATGCTCATTCAGTACAATTAACAATACAAAATGACCTTATTAGTAAGCTTGGTAAAACGAGTCTTGTTGATGCATTGATTGAGTTAATTTGGAATGCATTAGATGCTGATGCTTTAAATGTCAGAGTGGTTTTTGAAGATAATGGTTTAGACTCATTGAACTCAATAAAAATTATTGATGATGGTGTTGGTATTCATTTTTCAGAAGCAAAAAATATTTTTAAAAATTTAGGTGGGTCTAAAAAGAAAAATAAACTTAAAAGTGATGTATATGGCCGTTTTTTACATGGAAAAGAAGGCAAAGGCCGTCTCAAAGCATTTTCTTTAGGTGCAACAGTAAATTGGTCAATTACATACAAAGATGAAAGTTTAGATAAATTATTTACCTACAAAGTAGCCATGCATTTAAATAACCCATCTGATGTAAAGATTTCAGATCCTGTGGAATCAGATGAAAATTTAAAGTCAGGTGTTATTCTTGAAGCTTATGATGTACCTAAAAAAATAAGAAAATTGAACGACTCAGCAAAGACTAAAATTTTGGAAACATTTGCATTTTATCTTTACGATTATAAAAATATAAACTTAGAAATTGATGGTGAAAAAATAGATCCTAAAAAAATAATCTTGGCTGTAACCCCTTTCAACCTTGATTTTATTAATTACGAAGGAAAAGATTATTCATCTACTTTGAGACTTACAGAATGGGTAAGTTCAAAACAAACGACTTCAACATATTTAAGCTGTAATCATGGTATTCCATATCTAAAGTTAGATATGGGGTGGAATTATCCAAATAAAAAATATACCGCTTATATTGAAAGTGAAGCCATTATAGAAATGGTCAATATGCATGGTTTGGATTTTGCCCCTTCCAATGCATCAGTTCAAAAAAATTTAGGCTTAGCAAAAGAAATAATAAAAGGGCACTTTAGAGCCCAAGAAGCTGAAAAAGCAGCCACATTAGTAGAACAGTGGAAAGAAGAAAATATTTATCCATATCCTTCTGAAACAACAAATATTGTTGAGCAGGTGGAAAGGCAAGTATTTGACATAGTAGCTTCTACGGTATCTCATAATATTGATAAATTTGAAAAAACTAGTAAAGAGAATCGAAAATTTCAGTTTAGATTATTGAAACAGGCTCTGGAAACGAATCCTAATAGTCTTCAAACTATTATTAATGAGGTTTTGAATCTTAAGCCTGAGGAACAAGATGATCTGGCTGAATTGCTTAGAGATGTATCACTCTCATCAATTATTAGTGCATCTAAAGTTGTAACGGATCGATTGAAATTTATTAATGGCCTTGAAAGTATAATTAATTCAAAAGACGGAAAGAAGAATTTAAAGGAAAGGACGCAATTGCACCGTATGTTAGCGGAAAATTGTTGGGTTTTTGGCGAGGAGTTTTTTATTTCCGTTGATGATCAGTCACTCACAGAATGTTTAAAGCAACATTCAAAATTGCTAAGTAAAGATGTTGATATTTTAGAGGCTGTTGAACATCCGACAAAAGAAAGGGGCATAGTTGATCTTATGCTTTCTAAAACAACACGAAATAATAAACCAAATACAGCCCATCACTTAATTATTGAGCTGAAACGTCCAAGAGTAAAAATCGGGCGAGATGAAATTTCTCAAATCCAAGATTATGCTGATGCTATAAGGCTAGACTCAAGGTTTAGTAAAACAAAAGCTAAATGGACCTTTATCGCTATTAGTTTAGATAGAGATATGAAATTAGATTCCCGTTATATTGACCTTGAGAATGGTGTTATTGCAGAGAAAGATAATTATATTATTTTAGTCAAAACATGGGCTGAAATTTTTGATGAATGTAAAGCTAAACTTCAATTTTTCCAAGAAAGGCTTAAATACAAAGCAAAGGCAATTGATGGGGTTGAACATTTACAAAAACATTTTCCAAAATATGTAGAAGGCGCTACAACTACAATTCAGTGAAGGGGAGTTAGAATTGGGACAAGCAAAACAAAGAGGTTCTTTAGAAGAGAGAATCGCACAGGCACAGCAAGAAATCCTTGAAGGTGAGAAGGTTACTATTGAAGAGGCTAAAAGACGCTTAGAGTTACCTAATAGTGCTGAGTTTATAGGTTATGTCATTCACTTATACGATCAAGATGAATTTGTAGGTAAAGTTGAAGAAACTGCATTATCGATTAACCGAGTTTATGTAAAAATACCTGATTTAGCGCAAATTTACGAAACGGCTGAAGATGCAGTGAATGAGGCCTTAAAAATCGATAAATATCGATTACTTGTCTGTATGCTATTTGAAGTTAATAACAAGCATATGATTCATGATGTTTGGGCTAATTTTGATGATGAATAACTAAATACTGTTTTTAGATGATTATTCAAAGTAGCCTATAAAAGTAGGCTACTTTGAATTTGAGTGCTTTTCCGATTATGGATGACAACTAAACATTGCCTGTGTATTCTTTCCAAACATAAGTAATACCATTGCCCTTATAACGATAAAAACCAAGTGGCTCATGTACGCGTTCAATCAGTTGTAGCCATGCCTTTTGAACAATGCCTTGCCCATCATAACAATGGGTGTGTTTGGGTTCTGGAAAAATCCCTTGAAGCTGATAATCAGAGCAAGTTAATTCCCATTGTTCTTTGAGCAACGGTAAATAATCGATTTCATCGCCGAGGATGTAAATGAATGCTTGTACTGTTAGCTTATGATCCAGTCCTTTGACGATCCGCCATTGAATATCAGAAAGTATACCGCTGAGCTGTTTAGCCCCATGTAGCCACTGGAAGTATTTCCTCAGTACTTTGACTGAATCTTTCTCTGCTTCTTCCTGTGTCTGGTAATGAGGCGGGTCAGTCTGCGTAATCAATGGTAACTCTAAGAAAATGCAATTGGCTTGGTCTTGAGTTTGCATCACGCGTCTGAAGACGGTTTTCTGTTCATTACGAAGTTTTTGCACTTGTGCTTCATATTTATTCGCTTGGAGCTTTGCTTTAGCGACGTATAACTGACCACGAAAAAAATCAAAGTTATTTTCAAATATATAGTTTGGAACAGGCTGCGGTGAGGTCACCACACCAATATTTTGCAGTGAAAATTGATGAAAGGCTTTTAAGTGAGGATGGGGTTCAAAACCTTCAAATAGATCAATGAAATGAGCAAATAGCAGTGCTTGCTGAAGTGCCCAAGCAAATAGTGGGTTCATAGCAGGGTATGGGCACGCTGCTGTTGGTTTAGCATAGACTTTAATTTTGTCTTGTTCTAACTGCTTCGTGACGTTGATCACACCGAGTGCGGCTTGACTAAATAGAATATCACCAAAAGCAGGGCGAGCTATTGTGACATTTGAAGTAAAGCAACCATTTCCACTTGGATAAACATTTGGTGGTGTTTGAGTATGATTAACAAATAAAGGCTGTGCGTTTGGTACAAATACGTTATTCATGTTGAAAATCTCTGTAATAGGGTTAAATAGATCAATAATGCTTGGTCAGGTTCGGACGACCCATTCGGTCACGTAAATGAGGTGAAACGCCAGTATTTAGTGTTTTGACACGTTCTAGGCTGCTATGTAAGACGTACTGTTCAAACTTGGCAAAGTAGTGAATCACCTTTACGATGTTGTCGTATTTGGTCTGATCAGCACGATTTATTACGCCTAAAGCATCGTATTTGTACTTCTTGCGATTTTTACTGGTATTGCAGTTAAAATAGCTATGCTTACCATCAATTTGCTTATCCCACATTTCACCAATCATCCGACCTAAGCTAATGTCTTCACGATGCTTGCTACCACAAAAAAAGAAAAATCCATGAACATGCAACGCCTGATCTACGCCTTGCTCAAGCTTCCAAACGTAGCCTTTTAAAAGCATAGATTTACTGCGACGTAGTTTCTGTAAAATCGTATGGAAATGCGCTACGATTTCTTTATGGGTTAGGTGCTTCTTATCTGCGGGTAGATAAAAGTCAACACGAATACCCAATAAACGTGAGTATTTTTTACGTAGTTTATCGATGTATATAAGGACATTCTTTTCACGCCTTCTCGCCATTTTTCGACGGTCATTCACCTGTTGTACAAATTTTGGATCTTTTAAGCCTTTAAAAATTCCTTCAATAATAGAATTACTAATCACAGCTACAGACTTTTCATGATCTGTCTGTATTCCATTTGCATCTATTACATTGAGTGGAAAATTCGGAAACTTAACTAAATCAAATAAAATATATGGATCATTTGGAATTACTTGATTGAACGTTGCTGTTACTAAACCAAACTCTTCACACTTCAATTGCATTGGTGTATTTAACTTTTTTGTCGCTAATAAAAAACTTTGACTTAATTCAGATAGTTCGGGATAAACCAACTCCCAATGATCTGGAACTAAGTCCTTTTGCTTAGACTGAATCCAACGATAAAGATAAGTTGCTCGTTGTTTTTTAATTTCATTGCATAAGAGAATGGCATATATGCATGAAACAATTTGCGGGTCTAACTGTTGTTTAAACAGCAGGTTATTTGTCAGTAAGTTTCGTAATTCAGCATTGTTGTCTACATTAGTTGAGTAAGCATGGTCTTGCTCAACATTGATCCCAACCTCATCAACTTGTTTCGATAATGCTTCTTCGGTCTCAACTTCAACCTCAGTTGATGGCTCCAGCTCTTCTGGAGGAGGTACTGTTTGCATGGGCTCAAGTTTACGCGCCACTTCAAAGAAGTTAGGTGGTAAATGATCCATTTCTATAAAGCTCATAGATATAGCTCCAATCTGTAATAAAATACATATTGCTGCCATCTAACCTATAGTATGTATAGAGTCTGAATATGATTTCTAATCTATAAGATATTGAATTCAATAAGTTATAGGTACAAACTGAATGGTTTGTATCCATTGAATTGATATCGAATCTATTATTTATCTTATGTATAAATATATAGATTAGTAGATTATATAAATAACCATATTAATCATGTAGGTATATTAATATTGTATATATCTTAATCATATAAAAACCAACACTCTAAAATTAGAGGCAACAACGGTTAACAAGGGCACTTGAGATCAAGCCCCTATCTGACATATCGATGAATTGTTGTTCAGCGTGATTGAAAAGATAAGCACTTCAGGCTTATGCTTTTTTCGAAATCAACCACGCCTCAATTTCGTGCCGAAGCCAGCCTACAGCTGAGACTCCAATGTGAACACGCGTTGGAAAGCTAGGGTCGTAGCGTGGGGATTTTGGGTTAAGCTTTTCATATATCGTCGACCGAGATAACCCACTTACTTGGGGTAATTCGTCCATTCTAATAACTGTTATAGACTGGGATTCTTGGTGTTTCATGTTTTAACTCTTGTTTAGTCGTGTTTTTTCAAGTTAATTTTCTCTTGTATTCTTTAGGACAGACAGACGAAAATTTGTGTCCTAAAACGTGGATATAGGATAAGAGATCATGAAAAAGAAATTTATTTACTTGACAGACTCTCAATTAGATGAATTTAGAGTTGAAAAACTATTAAGCGATCCGCTATACCGTAAGTATTTAAAAAAGCAAAACTTAAAAGGGATGGCAAAAATTGAGAAGAAGGTGGAAGAAACAATAAAAAAGACCATCGTAAAAGAAAAAACACAAACGGAAGAAATTTTTAGAAAATCAATAATTAAGCAAGTAGATAAAAAAATAACGACTTTAAAAACCATATTACTGATGCAACGAAGTCCAGAATGGGCTGATTTATATGTTTGGTTAAGAAAATTCCATCAATGGAGTGTAGAACCCTGTTTAAGCAAGGATTTACTTAAGGACGGCGCTCAGTTATATCTTTATGGTGGACCAGATGATGATGGTTTGCTTGCAGCTGAGCATTTTGAGTTTATGAAAAAGATTTATCATACGATTCAATATGGTAGTTATGAGTTGTTCCTCACTTCTGAAGTGTCAGACATTGATTTCGACAAGGGCAATACAAGAATAAATGAAATTGTTGATTCATTTTATAAACAGCTAGATAAAAATGATCTACTTAAACAGAGGTTTATTGATTTTATTCAGCAATTTGATTTACATGGTTTTATGTGTACACCAGATATTGAAACCTTTTTTCTTGATTGGTGGGATTACAGTCAATTTTTAATCAAAATAAAAAGAACAGGATTAAATACTTTTGGAGATATGGAAAGTACGTTATTGAGACAATTGCGCCATTTTTCGAGTAATGTTGATTCCTTGAACTTGCTTCCGCGTGTATACCACAGACATCTTAATCTAGCACTCGATGCTCATCACCAGAACAATCAGGAATTCGAGGATTTGTGTTTAACCTTAGATTTGCCAGTACGGAGTGAGGTTCCAATTGAGGCTGTAGTCAATGAGTATTTGCATGCATTGAATTACTATTTTGCCAAATATGCTGAAGATAATTTTAGTTTTCAAAAGCGGGCAATTGAAGTAAACGCATTTCAACGCCAATTCCAAAGTATGTTCCATACAACGCTAAAGTCAATAGATGAGACAGATTTGAATATAGCTGTGGTTGAGGTCTTGTATTTGAAGTGGTCATATGAGCGTGAGAATGAATATGATGTATTGGAATTTCTAAAAGAATTAATTGTATTGTTGGAAACTAAGTCTACTCGCGTTATTGAGAATAATTTTACAAATTCAAAAAAATGGTCATATAGCACAAAAACTAAAAAATGGACTTTGGATAAAAAAATTAAAAAATTGACTAAAAAAGACAAAGCAAAGATAAAAATCAAACTGATAAAAAAGATCACAAAAATTGATCGGGAAATACATCCGATTAAGTTTTCACTCAATAAGCCAAATCTACTTCCGAAAGGCTTTTTATATGAAATATCGGCTGGAGCGTTACGGAAAAAACTAGAGCGTAGCCATGAGGTTTTTACGACTAATTAAAAAAAGTTAAAACGTAAAAAAAACGTTATTTTTCTAAGATAAGGACTCATCCTTACATGTGCTCAAGCTGCCTAAATTGCGGTTTTTAGCGCCAAATTAGCTGCACTGCTGACTGGAATCGGTCAGCAGTTTCGTCCAGTATAACATCAAATTTCGCGTCACCAAACGTATCAGAATTTGGTGTTTTGAATGCCTAAAAATTATAGGTATAAGTCAATCCGCTATTGGTAGTGAGGGTCACCTCACGCACATTCTCAGCAGCACAACCTAAATACACCTGTGCTACTGAGCCATAGCGCATATTTTGATAATCATAAAAACCTTTGGTTCTACAATTACCGCGGTTGATTGAAACATTGGTCAGGCTAGTGGGATCATTATTCAGTGACATGATATTGAGTTTATCAACATAACCTGTCATGGAATATTGTGATTCATCACGACGAACACGAACTTCGAACTCTTCCTGTAAAGGTGGTTCCTGTGACAGTTCTGTCATTTGCTCAGCATCAGCACCATTTTCTAAAAACGATTTATCAACGACAAAATCATCCTCGGATTGATTGGTCATCTCAGACTGATCAGAAGCGTTATTCGCGGTAGAGGCTGTATTTTGATCTGATGTTGCTTTGGGTTCTACTGTAGCTTGAGATTCTTTGGATGGACTACATGCGGTTAAGCCCAGTACTAATAAACTGGATAAAAGAATCGGATGAATCAGTTTCATGGCTGAATTCCTAAAAAATACTTATTTCATCTATGAATAAAGTCGTTGATTGTTCTGCTTAGTTATTTGCATTTACCTTTGTGAACCGATTGCACCAAACGCGGTTCGGTTTTATCTGCATCTAGACGTAGGCAAATGGCTTTCTTACTTTTGATTGAACTGGAAATCAGTTCTTCGCCCTGAATCGGATTAGCACCACCTGCGTTATAAACTTGGTAACGTTTGCCAGTGGTGGTTTTAAAACTAAAGGCATCGCCTGATTCACTAAAGCCTTCGATCTTTTTAACAATCACAGTTGCTGAATGGGATTGTGCAAACAGAGAGGTGCAGATCAGACTGAGGCCACAGGTCAAGATGAGTTTTTTCATTTTGTTATTCCTATAGTTTAGTTCTTAAAAATGGTCACAGGCCAAACCACGGCTTTACCGAGATTGTAGGCATAGCTGTAATGTGCGGTACTGCTGCAATTCTTGAAATACACTGAGCAAATCAGTGCGATCAGCACATAGCCGATAATTAAATAGTTTTTCATGTGTTCCCCCTGATGCTTGAATTTATGACTGACATTGCTGAACAGCGTTTGCCATCACCACGTTAAAATCTTCAGGTGGCTGCATAGTTTCTCGAACCGTGACATCCGCCATTTGTTGCATGAATTCAGGTGAGTAATGCGCTTCGACTTTGTCGTAAATACAGCCACAGGTAGAGCGGTCTAAACCACCTGCCTGACAGCCTGCTTTAAAGTCACGTTTGATCTTGCTGTCACAGGCAGTCAGCAGGGTGCTACTGAAGGCAATGGTGATTACCCCAAACCAAGTTTGATATTTCATTTCTGTTCCAAATCATTGTTATCTATTGTTCTAAAGTCATACGGATGGGTTTATTTATGCAAGCCTGCTAGATAAATCAGCAGCCATAGTCCGCCAAGCACAAAAACAAAGGGGCCTAGCATCGCCACCACGACGACAATTAAAATGAGCTGTGCGATCAATTTCATAAGGTTTTTCCAGCACAAAGCAGCCCCTGAATTAAAAATTCAGTGGTTGAACAGTGCGGTGAAATGAATCAGTGCACAGGGCAAGACAATAAAGTTGGAATCGGAATGCAATACCGAAGTCGAGGAGTAGGTATAAATGAAGCGAGTGCAGGGGAAGAAAGCACAGTAAATTGAATCATGATAGATGACTCCTTGGAATTATAAGAAGTTCTACCAAATTACTGCTAAATAATGGTGGCAGAACGAAAGGGGGTTAGCAGACTGGGATCCAAGGAACCAGCACGCACAAGGCGTCCCCCTCCCGTCCTACCGCAACAACAGGGGGACACGAGGGTTCCACGACATACAAAATTACTTTCATATACCGTGCTGGATCTGCGGTCTGCTAAAACCGACTGGCAATGTAGGCCAGCCCTTGCATCATAATCGCTGATAAAAATCAGGTCAATTGATCCCTGTATTCAATCATTAAAATTGATCTAAAAAAGCATCGATTAAAAACACATTCTAAAAAAATACAGATACATATCATCTGAATGAGAAGTATGTGGCTGCTTCAAAACAGCGCTATGCAATAACCCGATTCACGTTTTGCCTGCTTTCCCTCCAAAGCAGGCTTTTTTATTTCGCTCATTTTTATTACAGGAATTAGTCAGATGAGTCTGCCATGTCCTTATTGTCAGTCCCGAGACACGGTACTGCTGGAATCCCCACAACATCTAGTCATCAACAGCAATTCACCTTCAGCGCAAAACAATGTGATGTCACCTCTGGCACTGGCGACGTTGGGCATCAGTGTTTCTAAAAGTTTAAACATTCCCCCGATTGCAGGTGCCCTCGTCGGGGTGCTGATCGGTGGCATTTGGATGTTGATCACGGAGGATGACATTCAAAGTAAATCGCATCCTGTTTATAGCCGACATTATTACTGCAATGACTGTGACCGCGATTTTAGTCCGAGCATCCGTAACTAATTTTTAAATGAATTTATCTAATTACCTTTTACAGCAATTCAACTTTTTATAGGAATTAAAATCATGGCTCATTTAATTGAAAACATGGCTTATGTCGGTGCAACCCCTTGGCATGGCTTAGGCAACCAACTCACCCAAAATCAACCGATTGAGGTCTGGGCACAGCAGGCAGGCATGGACTGGAGGATTGAATCCTCTAATGTCAGTTATATGGCTAAAAATGATCGAGGACAAAGTATCATCATGCCGTATGAGGAACAGCGGGTTTTATATCGTTCAGACACACATGCACCTTTATCCGTGGTCAGCCAACGTTATCAGGAAGTGCAACCGAAACAAATCTTGGAGTTTTACCGAGACCTCACTGAACAATCAGGCTTTGAGTTAGAGACCGCAGGTGTGCTCAAAGGTGGGAAGAAATTCTGGGCCTTGGCACGTACAGGACAAACTTCGGCTTTAAAGGGCAAAGATGTCAGTAATGGCTACATCCTCTTGGCTACGGCGTGTGACGGTACTCTTGCCACCACCGCTCAATTTACCAGTATTCGTGTGGTGTGTAATAACACTTTAGCCATTGCACTGAAAGGTCAGAACAGTAGTGCAGGTGTGGTCAAAGTGCCACATAGTACCAAGTTCGATGCCCAGAAGATTAAACAGCAACTGGGTATTTCAGTGCGTACATGGGATGAACACATGTATGAAATGAAACAACTCAGTCAACGTAAAGTCACACAGTTTGAGGCGGCAGCTTATTTTGATGCAGTGTTTAACAATACCAGTTTAAGTCCCGTGGAGCAGGACGAAGGCATTATTCAGTTTTACCGTAATGTCGCTACGCAAGCCACGAAAGCTGAAAACAAAACTGAACCGAATGGACGTGCCATGTCTAAAGTCATGACCATGTTTAATGGGCAGGGTCGTGGGGCAGAACTCAGCGCAGCCAAAGATACAGCTTATGGTTTGTTGTGTTCCATTACAGAATTTGCCGATCACGAACGTCGTGCCATGAGTCAGGATCATCGTCTGGATTCTGCATGGTTTGGTGCAGGGGCAGGCCTTAAACAACGTGGACTCGAACAAGCTTTACGCATGTTGGCCTAATTTCAAAGCTTCTATTGATTAGCCTAAGCAGATTCATCGCCATATCACCATACTTAAACGCTCAATCTTACAAATAACTTAACTCTTTTTATTTAAAAGCTGTGTCTACGGACACGGCTTTTTTTATGCCCAAAATTCAACAATGACAGGAAATTGCTATGAACTCAGCCGTAATTCATCCAAACAACGCCACACTGAATATCCACACCAATCGCCCAAAACTGTTTACTGCAAAACGTTTCGTCGAGACTAAAAATATGACGCAAGCCGAATGGCTAGAAGTACGACGCAAGGGCATTGGCAGCAGTGACTGTGCCGCAGCTTGTGGTCTAAACCCTTATATGTCGATGTTGGAACTGTGGATGATCAAGACAGGACGCATTCAACAAAACATTGAAGATGAAAGTGAAGGTCATGCACCGCTGTACTGGGGAAAGCGGCTAGAGCCACTCGTTGCGGAATACTACAGCATGCATACCAACTACAAAGTCCGTCGGGTCAATGCCGTATTACAGCACCCTGATCCAGACAAGCATTTTATGTTAGCCAACTTAGATTATTCCGTTGTGGGTAACGATGAGGTGCAAATCCTAGAATGTAAAACTGCAGGGGAATATGGGGCCAAGCTGTGGCGCGATGGCGTGCCTTTATATGTCTTATGTCAGGTGCAACATCAATTGGCAGTGACAGGTAAAAAGGCAGCCCATATTTGCGTATTGATCTGTGGACATAAAACCCGAATCTTTAAAGTCACTCGTTCTGAATCGGTGATACAACACATCATTAATGCGGAACGTTACTTTTGGGATTGTGTGGAAAAGGATACCCCACCTGAAGCTGATGCCAGTGAGTCGGCAGCCAAAGCACTACAGTTGCTTTATCCCGAACATGTGCCACTCAGTACCACGGACTTATCTGAAGATGAGCAAGCCAATCAACAGTTTGAGCAACTGATTCAAGTACGCAATCAGGTTGAAAAGCACCAAGAGCAATTTGACCTGCTTAAACATCAACTTCAAGCCAAGATGCAAGAAGCTGAACGCGCGACTTTCAAGGCAGGTTCAGTGACATGGAAAAAGGCTAAAGACACGGTCAGTTTAGACAGTAAAGCTTTACTCAAATCACATCCTGAATACTTAAACCTGTTTCCACAAGCCAAGCAAGGGACACGGCGCTTTCAGATTTATGCCTTTGGTGGATAACTCAGATTTTATCCACATCAGCATCACGCGAAATACCAACAAGCAAGCTCATATCAGCCCATGCCCACATCATGGGCTTTTTTATGCCTATTCAATTTATACAAAAGAGGAAATCAGCATGATTAAAGGTTTAGCAATTACACCCCCGATACTCGGCAGAATTAGTATCGGCAAGGTTGTTGAAAAGAATGGTAAAAGGCTGCCTGAAAAGGATGATCAATTTACCTTGACCTCCCAAATCCAAAATAAAGAGGGCTGGGTGAAGCATCCATTGGATGAACAGCTTCGAGCTAAAGCACCCAATCAAAAACTCCGAAGTATCCCAGTCCGTATGATCTTTAATGATCCTGAACTGAACTTACGTGCTGAGTACAGTTTATTTGATCGTCAAACGGGTAGACCCGTATGTGTGGGTAATGGTGAAACTTGCCAGCGACTGACCAATCAAGGTGTAGAGCATCATCCCTGTCCATCACCTAACTTATGTCCATTGGCACAAGGTGGGCTGTGTAAACCGTATGGTCGTTTGTATGTGAATTTGGATGAGTCTGATGAACTTGGCACATTCATCTTTAGAACCACAGGCTTTAATAGTATTCGGACTTTGGCAGCAAGACTGAGTTATTACCACGCAGCATCGAATGGTTTGTTGTCATGTTTACCTTTACAACTGACACTCAGAGGCAAGTCCACGACCCAAAGCTATCGAACGCCTGTGTATTACGTGGATTTAACTTTGAGAGATGGCATCAATTTGCAACAAGCCATACAGACGGCGCAAGACATTGACCAACAAGGTAAGCAGAGTGGATTTAATCAAAATGTGCTAGATCAGACTGCAAGGAAGGGTTTCGCTAATGCTCAGTTTGAAGTGTATGCAGAGGAGGGGTTTGATTTGGTTGAGGAGTTTTATAACGATGAAAACCAAGAGGCTAAAACTGAGCAAGTTCAAGTTGAAACCACAACGATAGCAATGCCTAAGTCGAATTCGAGTGAGGGTTTTATGCAGGATATTCAGCAAGGTTTACAGAGGTCTGTTCAAGCTTTGAATTAGAGTTTCAATGGAGGTTTAGTGCCTCCATTGAATCATAATTATTGTGGTGCTGGTGGAAGAACGATAATTTTATCATTTGGGATTGCTAAGTTTTGGGGCTTTGTTGCAGCTAGAGGCATAAATTGAATAACAGTTTTTTGACCTATACCTGATAGCTTAACATCAATGTCTTTAAATGCTATGAATCCCTCTTCAGTATATAGAGGACGCTGATCTTTATATTTTTCAGGTATGGCTTTGTCATAAGGTGGTTTAACTAATACTGATGATATTCCAATATTTAGATTAGAAAACCGCATTCCTGCATCCAGAACTCTACCTGATACACCACTGAAAATTATAGGGATAATCAGAATAAGTAGCAATAATGTCCATTTGGTTTTTTTAGTATTCTCTTCTTGAGTCATGTTGTTTGGTTTTAAGCGATTATCATGATAACCCGCCCATATAACCGAAAGAAAAAACGTAGTTGCTAATAAATTCAATAGAACAGTCGGATCAGAATTAGTTTTGTGCATGAAATAAATAAACAAGACACCTAAGACGGCTAACAGAATATGAATCATTTCAGGTTTAACAAACTCAATAGGATCAGAAACTTCTAGGACGCCTTTGTTCAATTTATACTGTTTATAATATTTGTGGATAAGTTTAAATAGTGGTTTCAAAACATAAGTAACACATACACCAAGTGATAGTAAGCACATGATCATGAAACCATAGATTAAACAAAAGCTTCCAGCAAAAATGATAAAAAGCAGGCTGTCGCTGATGGTTACTCCCATAGGGAAATAATTTAAGTTGTGACAATAGAGTGTGAAGCAAAGTGCTCCTAAAAATGTGCCTAGCTTAAACAAGAGGGATAGGTATCTTGAAAAATTTTCTGCTAGCTTGTTCAATTCATCTACTGTATTTGGGGTGGTCAAAATTACTTATTCCTTAAAGATACCTTTATGGAACTTATTATGCTTGAGGGAAATGAGTGAAAGAATGGGTTGTTACTTGAACTGCGACAATATGTGTCGTAATGTTTTAATTTTATTAAATGGGAACTTGATAGTCAGTAAATACTCATTTTGAATCATTGAAAAGCCAATTTTTTGGTATTTTGTATGGGGCTTAGGAAGTTAAAGAGGCTTCTATAAAGATAAATCTTAATCTAGAAGTTAAAATTAAGATTGAATATACATGTTTGTGAAATTGTTTCATTTTTTTGTAATTATTTTGTAGACTATGTAATTTTTAACAATATTAATATTGGCTGTAACATTAAGTTGATAAAGTGATAATTCAATGGCTGAAGATATAAAAAGTTCTTTACATGATGCTGTTCCAAGTTGGAATGGCTTCAATTATCAAGGCAAAATAGGTTTGTATGTCTGCCTGAAAAATATTTTAGATCAATTAAATGAAAATGGTTCAACTTCTGAAAAGTTCAATGAATTTATTGAATCATATTCAATTGAGTATGAGTGGATCGAAGATTTCTCAATAAAAAAAAATGAAACATATGTTTCATTGCATCAAGTAAAGCATAAAGATGGGTCAGACTTTAGTAGTCATTTAAGTGCAGTCGTGACGATATTAAATAGAAAACTTTGTAGATTGTCAGAAACGGATTTCATAAAGTACATAGAATTAGACTATAACTATGAAGATTGTGAAAGTAATGAAGAAAAAAGCAAAAAAAAATATGAACAAATACAAGCTAAAATGGAAGAGATGAAATGTGCAGGATACTTAGATGAAAAATATAGCTTAGCGAAAGATTGGGATAAAGTTAATGTAGAAATACCTAATATAGAACGTGATGCCCTATTGAAATTATTAAATGATTTTGAATATTTTTCTATGAATACTTTTTCTAGAGCAAAAGTCTATTTCCATACTTCTGAAAAAGTTAATAAACCACATAAGGAGTTGCAAAAATATAAAGATATGCCCATTTATCATCATGCATCTATTAATGGATTAAAAACACTCTCATCATTAAATATTTTTATGGGGTTTGATAATCAATGTGAATATAGCCTAGAATTAAGTGATGAAGAAACTTTAGAAAAGATAGATGTTTTAATTTATGAAATTTTAAAAATAAACTTTATAAGTGAAAATTTTACTAAAGATCAGATAATAATATATCGAGCAATTTTATTAAAAGAGATAGATAATCATGTTATACAAAGACATAAGAATATAAGAGAAAAACTCAATACTGGTGATGGTTATTTGCAAAGAAGAGAAGTAATTAAGTTTAAGAATTTTTTTACACCTCTTAAAGAAATTATTAGAAAAGAAGACCAACAGTATTGGGAAAGTTTCTGTATGAGGACTTTTGAAGAGGCTTATCTAGATGAAATTGATAAATTGGAAGCTTACATTAGAGATGACTATTCAGCAGAGGCTAATCAACAAAAAAAAATTAAACTAGAGTTGTTTAAGTCAAAGTTTATAGGTGGAAAATCATTAAAATATTCTGAATTGTTAATAAGGCTTTCACCGCATATCAAAGGGAGTAATTATTTTGATGTTTTTTATAGTCAGATTGCTAATAAAGAATCAATAAGAAGTACTTTTCTAAAACTGATTCAATGTATTGAAAATAACAGCTATACTTTTATTGTTAAAACAATTAATGATTTAAAAATACATCCTTCGACGATCTCATTTTCTGCTGTAACTGAAGAAGATTGGGATTATTGTTTAAAACAGTATCAGCGTCATATAAAAGAAAATAATCATCAGTCTCTATTTGAAGCTACTCATTTAATAGCTGCGACTGGTTATGGTCAAAATATAACAAATACACCTATTGTTTTAGATAGTTTGGTGGAATCAATTGTAAAAGAGAAAAATGTGAAAGAAAAACAATCAATAATAAATTTAAGTGAAGTTAAATTTATATCTGAATTTGATGCGTTAAAGGAAATAAATAATGGATAGTATTACTGATCTATTTAGAACACTTGTCTCAGAGCATGGATTTGAATTTTTTGTTGTTAATGACTATCCAATATCAGATGGATTAAGTGTTAATGTTACTATTGTAAATAAGAACTCCTTTGATTATTTTATTTACTTTGAAATTGATTATGAATATTTAGGTTTGATAGAAAGTGATATCCAAATAAACTTGGCTACAAAATTTAAGAGATATTTGCAAGAAATTGATGTTCCTTTTGAAATATCTCATTATTTTGAAAAAAATACTTATTTGATTATTGCAACAAAATATCCAAAAAATACAAATATTAATGCTTTGTTCAAGAAGATATCTCATGTTGAAGAGGATCCATATTTTTTTAAAAAACAAATTTTTTATTATTTTGATGAAGAACTAAGTGAAATTAAAGTTAATGATTTTGACGTAAATTATTCTGATTATTTTAATTCTGTTGTTTCTAATATTGAAAGATATAATAGCTATATTGAAAATAATGATGTTGAATATAGCTTTGCTATTAAAATGTTTGAGAAATTTCCATTCTTAAAGTTAAAGATTACAGAAAATGAGTTGTTGAATCTTAATCAAATGATTAATGACAAATTAAGCAAAAAAAATTTAGAACTCATTCCAAAGCTTTTGAGCTTATCTAATGAAAAATTAATTAATGAATGGATTGAGTCGTTGGGGGTAAGCAATTGATAAATTTAGGGAGATTGAGTTTTGAGAATTTCAAATCATTTAGTGACTTATATGAAGTTGACTTTAGAAAGGTTGATTTATTTGTCTTAGATGGGCCGAATGGCTTTGGTAAAACAACTATCTTTGATGCAATTGAAGTTTGTCTTACAGGAAGAATTGGTAGAGTATTCAGTACTGATAATAAGAAAAAAAACACACATTTTCTTAAAAATATTTTAGATAAACCAACTAATATTTTCCTTGAATTAGTGAAAGATCATGAAACAATTTTGGTTATCCATGCTTCGATCCCTAAAGATACTACAGTAGAACAAAATAAGATTAGAAATCATGGAATTGATATTAATTTCTTAAGTAAATGGCCTGATGATATTAGAAATATTTCTGATTTAGATTATTTAGTAGATTTTTCTTTGGAAAGAATATTAGATAATTCAAACTTTAAAAGTACTTTTGATATTTTTAATTACATTCAACAGGAAGAAACTTTTCATTTTTTGAAAAATAAAGAAAGTGAAAGGCATGATAAAATTAGTTATCTATTTGGAACTAGTAAGGAAGTGAATCAAAAAGATCACTTTATCTTTATAAAAGGTTTGCTTGAAAAAAAGAAAAATAACTTGACTGAAGAATTAGGTGTTCTGTATGGGGAAAAGAAAAATTTAGAAAATCAGCTGGGTTTAAATCTTAACTCAAATAATGTTTCTGATATACATCCAAGTAATAAAATTAATAAGCTGGTGAATAATGATAATTTGATATCTGAATTAAATCAGCATGTTGAAAATATTGGTAATTTAATTTGGATTTTAAATAATAAAGAAAATTTTAAAATATTGAAATTTAATTTTAGTATAAATTATATTATTTCTAATCGAAAAAGTGAACTCGAGAATGTTGTTAAGATAGGTCATTTAAAGGATTATAATGAATTCGAAAGGATTGAGAAACATATTGATTGGATTGAAAAACTTTCGAATATAATTGAAATTCATGAAAGTGTATTAAATGTTGATAATAATGTACTTGAATTGGAAACTATTAATTTATTTTCTAAAATTCATCCTATTTTATCAGAAAAATATACTATTGAAATTAAAAATTTAAAGGATTTAAAAGGTAGAGTTGGGACTTCTCAAGCAACTATTAATAAAATAGTAACAAGTAGAAATAGTTTAAAGCAACATTATGAGATGCATATTTCATCAGAAAGCTCTAAAATTTCTTGTCCTTTTTGTGGGGATTATAAAAATACAATTGTAGAACTTTGGGAAGAATTTGATAAACAGTCACAATACTTTGAAGAGTTAAAGGATGTAAATTCAATTGAACTTAGTCATTTGGAAAAGAAGTTAAAGGAATCGTTCTTCTTAGAATGTAGGTCTAAGTCTGACTATATCGTTTCAAAATATAAGAAATATCTTGATATTCTACCTTCATTAAATGAAAAATTATCACTAAAAGATCAATGGAAAAGTATGGAAAAACTTAGAACTTGGTTTGAAGAAGCAGATATAGATATTGGTAATTACATTTGTGTTAAAAGTTCTGACTTAATTGGTAATTCTCTTACTACTAAAATGAATGAACTTGTGTCTTTCTTAAGAAAATTAATTTTACCAATCGGAGAAAGTAAGAATTATTCAGATTTATATGGTGTTTTAAAGTATTATAATCTGTCAGAAAATCAGGGTATTATCTTTGATGTCGATAATAATATTATTGAGCTTGCTGATCTTGAAAAAGATTTGTTATTTTTATCCTATTATGATTTAAAATCTAAATCTGAAGATTTACGAAGAAAAACAAAAGAAATCAGTGATAAAGAGAGTAAGCTTAATGCTATAACTTCAAAGTTTAGCGAATTACAGTCAATTTGTAGCGCCTATAATATTTCGATAAAAAAATATGAACTAAGTGTAGCTAAACAAATTTCTATTCCATTTCATGTTTATAGCAGTAAGTTATTGCAAACTAGACCTGACGGTAATGGTGTATTTTTACAATCTGCAAAAAATGCACAAGAAGTTGGATTTTTCCGTTTTGTCTCAAATTTAACAGATGATCATGATGCATGGAATACAATGAGTTCTGGTCAACTTTCGGGGTTGATTTTATCTTTTACTTTAGCTATGAACAAAGTATATCCATCTAAGTTTAATACTTTACTTATTGATGATCCTGTACAAACAATGGATGAAATAAACTTAGCTTCATTTGTTCAACTACTTAGAAATGAGTTTTCAGACTATCAATTAGTAATTTCTACGCATGAAAGAAGGACATCTAGTTATTTCTCTTATAAATATCAGCATAATAATGAAGTAAAAATACTTAATTTAAAGCAATCTCGTTTAAATTTTTTATAGGGTTTTCATTCATGTTGTTAAGTTATGTTTAAATTCATGTGAGTAATGTTTTAATAATTATCTTGATATTTTTTGGTAATTCAATAGCTAGGCTTGTGCACTACTTTAATGTAATGAATAAGCCTGTAAAAAAATAATGTTTTAGATATTCAGGTGTTGGAGTGTAAATAACTGAAACTTGTTTAGTTTAATGAAATGTTATGCGTTGAGTAATCACCTATCTTCAATCTATTTAATTGTTTTCTCATCATTTGGATAATCAATGTATCCATTAGATCCTCCTCCATACAAAGTCGCTGGGTTCAGCTTAGCTAATGGAAATCCATTTTTAAGTCGTTCAACGAAATCAGGATTACTTATGAATAATTTCTCAAAAAAAATAGATCAGCTGTATTAGACTGTAATTGTTCATTTGCGAGTTCTAAATCATAACCATTATTCGCTAAGTATGTTTGGTTAAATCTCCTACGCAGAGCTTGATAATCAAATGGAGCAATATCACGAGGACCCCTGTAGCACCTTCTACAACATGTAAACAGACGATACCTAATTGATTGAGTTGTTCCGTAGTGTAAGTGTATTGAAGTTGAGGCTCATTATCATCGGACTATTAAGTAATAGAGAATGAATTTCATTATTTGTTACTGTAAACTTATTTTCAAATTGTCTTTGTAATTTAAAAATTGTCTTCTCCATCTATCCATCTTTGAGTAGAAAGAATTAATGTTTCCATCTCTTCAATCACAACTTCTTCTTCATCGTCATAATCAACTTGGAAGTATGCTCCCCAACTATCATCTTCTTCACGCAAGTTTTGTATTCTTGTATCAAGTGAATCTTCACCTAACATCCTGTTAAAATAATCAATTTTGTATGGCTTTATACCTCCAAATTTTAAATGAGCTAAAAGATTTTGTATAAAAAAACTAGACTGGCTAGAAAGTCCAGTAGCGCTACACTTGGAGTGTAAAAAAGGAACTAATCTGTTATTTTTATTTCTATCATATCTTATATAAGCAAAAGCTTTGTTGTGAACGCAAATACAACTTAAATGTTGGAATGGTTGACAAATAAGTACTCCTGGAGCACCTTGTGACATAGCACCAATGTTTGAGTAAAAATCAGCAATCTTCTGATATAATGACTCTTCTGTAATTGAGGCCTCGAAAGCAAATATTCCTTTGAAAAAAGGGGGGATGTTATCGTCTACATGAGTTGTTAGATCTAATAATTCCAACGCTGACTGAAGATTATTAGGCGTAATTTTAGTTTTAACCTCAATGACTGCACGCACTGATTCTGGAGGTACAATTACTAGATCAGCTTCACGAAAAATGGGAGCATAGTCAATTCTATCATAAATTAATATGTCTATTTGTTTCTTTACACCATAAATAAAACCTGTTGCGACATGGTAACGTTCGGGTAAATGCTTTTTAAGAGAATTTTGAAGAAGATTCTCTCGATAGGTTCCCACGGTTGGGGCGTGATTAATAATGAATCTAACTCGTTGGCTAAGAGCTTCCAATTCTCCAGCAATGGCAGCAGAGAATTTTCGTTCATTTTCTATCGCAATAAATGCTGGTGAAATTGAAAAGGAAACTATTTCTTTATCGTAAGTGGCAATAATCATTTTTGCTACCGTCAGACAGCGGAGTATCCACTCAATTTCTAATTTTTTAAATTTTAATTTAAATTTTGTTTGGTGTTTCATTAGTAATTGAGTTAAATCTGTGAGCGTCAAGGAGCCTGATTTATTTAAAAAAGCACAAATAAAATTGCCGACACGCCTCATAAATATATTAAGTTTTGTATGTTTGTTATCAACTGAAAATGAGAATGGGAAAATTTGTAGTTTGTCAAATTCGTTTAATGAAACTACTCTGCTATTTTTTTCTGAAATTAGTTCTGTACCTATTAATATTTCATTTTCTGTTATGCGATTTACATAGTAAGCTCTGAGATTATCCCAGTTATCATCCAGATGAATACAACGATCAAAAACTTGTAGTCTCATTTACCTTAAGATCCCTTTTATAAGTATGCAAAATAGAAATACAATATAACTATCTTTTAATTGGCCTTTCTATAATCAAATAGAGAATCCTGATCCTTTAAAATGATGTCTGCATTTGAAATTATAGGGTATCGGATTTTAGACCTAATCTATATTATTCTGACAATAATTAGCCCAATTAGCCATTAATCCTTTACGTTTTTCAAGATAAGCCCCACGTAGGTAAGCAGCTTCGACTTCATCAGGCAGCTTATGAGCAAGTACATGTTCACACACCTCACGTGGGTAGTCAGTCTTATCAGCAGACCAGTCACGAAACGTAGAGCGGAAACCATGCGTTGTAACTACTCGATTTTGTTTGGGATCAATATAGCCTAAGTTATTTTCTTTTATTTTTTGTTCATGCATACGTTTGATAAGAGTCGTTAATGACATGTCAGAAAGCATACTGCCGCGAGGAGCAGGGAATATGAAATCTTGAGGTTGGGAAAACTCTCGAATTGATTCAAGCAAATTGATCGCTTCTCGAGATAATGGAACACGATGTTCCTTTTCCGCTTTCATGCGTTCTTTAGGAATAATCCAGACCTTATTCTTAAAATCGATTTCCTGCCATTTAGCTCCAAAAACCTCACCAGACCGACAGGCAGTTAAAATTGTAAATTCCAGCGCTTTAGGTGAAATTCCTTTTTTCTGTCTCAGGTGGTGAATAAATTCAGAGACCTGATCATAAGGTAACGATGGGTGAGGGCGCGATTCCTGCTTTAAGTTGCCTAAGATTGGCTCAAGATTACCTTTCCATTCAGCAGGATTATCACCAACAAAATATCCCATGGCCTTAGCATAATCAAAAATGGTTTCTATACGACCACGAATACGTTTAGCTGTTTCGTTCTTCTCAGTCCAGATAGGTCTAAGAACTTCGGCAATATCGACTTTAGTAATTGTACCAATACTGATATCACCTAAAGTTGGGTAAATATAGGTTTCTAATGTAGAAGTCCACTGTCCAATATGCTTTTCATTTTTCAGTTCACGGGTTTTATTTGCTATAACGACTTTTGCACACTCAAGGAATGTTTTGTCATGAAGTTTCTGAACATACAGCTTTTCTAGTTGTTCTTGTTTATGAGCAATTGGATCAATGCCACTTCGTATTTGTAATCTTAATTCAGTTGCTTTGGCACGGGCTTCAGCTAAAGAAACTTCAGGGTAGGGACCGATTCCAATATCACGGCGATGTGGTTTTAACTTCCCGTTTTTATCCAGACGTTTTCCCACTACTGCACGTAAAATCCAGACACGAGAGTTACCTTCGACATTCAGGCAAAGGCCATCAACACCCCCTACAGAATGTCGCCCAGTCGCCTTAATTTTTGCTACACTCAGAGCAGATAACTCTTTAGATTTCTTTGGCATGTTCTTTTTACCCCACAACCTACCCCTCATAAAATACTGGAAATGGTAGGATGAGACAAGATGTGCTAAGATAATAAAAATATTAAACAATTGAAATATATGTATTTATTATATTGATTGGGATTGCTTAGGACTACTGTTAGACGGACACCGCTTCCGCCAAATTTAAGACAAAGCCCTGGTCATTGACTGGGGCTTTGTTGTTTTTAGGGTTATGCAAGGTAAGTCGATAATAAGCAGAATAAAAACCTAGCTTAAGTTCAAGTTATTGATCAAGCCTAAATACAATTTCAAATTGAGTACCGTCCCAAACAGTTAATTCACCAATCCAATTTGTTTTTGCATTAAATCTTTTCGGGTATTGGCTGCCATCTTTACCCTCTAAAATATTTTGAAAATCAGAACTGTTATTGAGCATTGCTATAATTGGTCTAATTTTTAAGTTTTCTTCCAAAGCAAGATCAAGATTTCTCTTAAACTCATTACGTCCATTGCCCGACCATCTATCAATACGGTCACGATAGACCTGTTTTCTTTCAGTTGGGTGTTTAGACAATAAAGGTTTATGCCCCCATAAACTAACAATTAGCTCATTGTTAGAGCTAATTGAAGATACCGACCAGTTCGGATTCTTAAGATCAGTATTAAATTTTTTAAATTCAGAAATGATACCCACAAAATAGCTTTATTCAATTTTACCCTTATTTAAAATATTCTGATTGGTATAAATTACAAGTATTTAATGGTAATAAATGTCTGATATTCCAACTATTTTGGGTGTACGCATGGGTGTGCATGTTGGAACTGAACCAGTTAAAAAAATTACATTGGAATAGAGTGGTTAGAGCTAGGCGATTTAAGTCAGATGATAGTTCGTATACTACTCAATAATTAAAAATTTAAATAAAAGACCCTGCTGATGCAGGGTCTTTTATTTAAGTTAAGATGATATGAATCTAAATTGTTTATTTAGTTGAAGCCAAACTACAGATAAATTGTTCTGGTTCAATTTCTGTAGTCAAGATGACATGTACACCAATATTTCTGAGCTTTTCTCGTAATCGATCTCCGATTCCTGTGGTCACAAATATGTCCATAGGCAAAAGTTTTTCGAGTACTTCCCCAGACTGGGAAAAAGAATCTTCTTTTTCCACTTCAATAAGCTGTTTGTCAGTCACTTTTTCATCTTTTAATTCATATTTCCAGAATTTTCGACATTTTCCAGCATGTGGAGTAATGTGACGCCGGTTCTGGGATGTAATTACAATTAACATGGAGTGTCTTCCAAACCAATATTGATTTAAATTGATGATAATCATAAGGGTTTAAATTATTCCCGATTATCATCAAGCTAGATTTTCCAGTACAAATTGAGGCGACTTTATAAATAGTTTGATCAAAGCCTGTGCCGAACTTGAGGGATGACGCACTCCGCGTTCCCAGCTCTCCAAGGTGCGGGCAGAAATACACAGTTTGGCCGCCAGTTCTGTCTGTGAAATATTAAGAGCATGTCTGATCCGGACAATCTGTTGCGCCAAATCCAGACAACAGCCGCTATTAAAATCATTTTTTTGCGAGTGTGCATGATCATGCTGAAGTAGATTCATCATTATCTCCTCCTTATTGATACATCAAAAAGTTGTAATAACACTTAAAAAAAATCCAAAGGTAATTAGACAGTATCAACTGAACTCCAAGCAGGTTTGAGCACAGTTAAACTAAACGTCATGATCACCTATTACGGATTGGACCACTGTGGCTGAAGATGTGGGTTACGAGATGCCTATGCGATAGATAGGGCCATACTGCATCGATATTCAAACGTAGGCAGACTACTCAGCGATACCACATCTGTTGATTTAGTGGGTGAGTGTTAAAGGAGGAGCACGGCCCTGAGGAATCAGGAACCAGGGAGCGGGTGGGGTCAGTACATGCGGGACAGAGGCACTGAAGAACAGAAGTAGGGTCTGAGTTTTGACCAGTACTGGTCTGAGCTTGGTGTCCAGTAGCGGTAGGGTATAGCTGTGCACCAGACAGAACTGGCAGTCATGAGTGGTGTGTGAATCATTCTGCTGTTGGTGTGGTGCATGCTGATCCTGCACGTCGGTGACGACCTGTACATCGTTCTGATCTGCTGCACTGGTGTGATGGACGTGTGGATGGGATGTTGGAAAATTAAGAGTTTTGTGAGTGCTATTAACTTGCAGATCTAATGCAACGGCAACAGTTTTACATACCGAAAAAACACTGTGCTTTTCTGGCAATAAAGGCTGCAGGAACACAGCGATCTGTAACAAGATTGCGGATAATCCCAACAATCTTCCCAACATTATGAGCACTTCACTACGCTTTTATGGATATTGCATGAATTATAATATAACAAAATATGAAATTTAGAACTGAAAAAAATAAGCTATTACATTAATTCTAATCTGTTATTAAACATAGTTTTATTTTTCTGCTGGATTTGAAGGCATCATCTATTTTTAAGCATAAACTTAGAGTTCAAACCAATATTGATTTATAGTGATTTTAATCGTTATTTTTATTCTATATTCTTATAAATTATAGATAAGAATTGTTTTGATAGAGGGAAATCATGTTTAACATTCTGATGTATGTCCCTTGGGGCAAGGTGCCTGAAACCCCGGCAAAGAAATTATGGGAGCAACGAGGAAATGTACAAATTGTGGATGTTCGAACTGAGCAAGAATTTAAACACAGCCATATAGAAGGTGCCGTCAATTTGCCGATTACCCGGTTTACAGAATCTGCAATATGCTCATTAGGTCTCAAAACAGATCAACCTGTTGTAACGATCTGTTTATCAGCACACCGGAGCATTCCTGCGACACGTAAACTGGCCAAGATGGGGTATTCAGTCTCACAGTTAAAAGGTGGCATGAAATCCTGGTGGAAAAATGATTTGCCGTGTATCGAAAACTAAAGGCTAAATCTGCAGTAAGAGATGTTTTATTTAAATAAATAAAACAAGTTTGGCTGGTCCGAGGGGGCAAGATTTTTTAATCCTCAAATACATCTATTAGGAATGCATAACGCTTTTTCTGGCTAGAACAAAATAGCCTCTCTTATTTAAAATTTCCTTTCATGCATTTCAATTCAGTAAATTTTTTTGTGGACACTCTTTAGTCAATAAATAAACTTATTCGGCAGTTTATACAGAGCAAGTTTATTTTTTATTTTAAGTCTTTAATTTAATTCACCTTTCGTTTAATTTTTTTGCTTTTCAAAACTGGCTATATGTTATATATTTATAAAGTGAAAAGTTGAGTAAATACGTAGGGATTTATCTTTAAATTTCATGTTTTTATTCAATGTATCCCTCTTAATTCGATTCCAGTCGAGAGAAAGTTTGCTGAAGCGAAGTGGATTTTTTATTGCATTTGCAGTCTTACTTCTGCAAATCGCAGTATATTTACAGCCTCTGCTGCCGGAAAAATTTCACATTGCTCCGGTCTGTATGTCGATTACCCACAATCTTCTTTCGTCTGCTGATCATCATGCCCACTCGGCTCATCATGAGCTGCTCAAGGATTTGATTCCTCAACACTCCCAAGATCACAGTCAGCATAATCATCAGTGCCAATACTGCACTGTCTATGGTGATTTGGTACTGCCATTTAAACTGGGAATTGATGAAGTTCTGGACCGGATTCAGGTTCGACTAAATTTCTATCAGTCGTTCTTCCGGCATGTTTATTTCAGCTTGCAGAAGCTGTATTTGCTGCCACAGGGCAGAGCGCCACCTCTGACTTTTTAGGACACGATTGGTCACGTCAAACAGTTGTTTTTGTTTGCACTACACAACATCTTAAAGAGTTTTAATCATGAAAATTCAGTTTTCGCTGTTCGCTAACAGCGTAATGGTTTCGTTCGCCCTCAAAAAAGTCTATAGCGTATCCAGTATACGGGTTGCATCTCTATACCAGAGGATCAATGTCCGGCAAGGTGTGTCAGTTTCACTGCATCAATCAGCGCCGTTGATGTCCTCCCTGTATTCAATTGATCAGTAGGAGGCAGCATGAATTTAGGGCTAACCGCGCTGGAACTGGCGCGTATCCAATTTGCATTTACCGTATCATTTCATATTATTTTCCCTGCTATTTCTATTGGTTTAGCCAGTTTTCTGGCCGTTCTGGAATGGCGTTGGCTTAAAACCAATGATCCGGTATACCGGGACTTATTCAAGTTCTGGATCAAGGTTTTTGCCCTGTCCTTTGGTATGGGCGTAGTATCCGGTGTGGTGATGAGCTATCAATTTGGCACCAACTGGAGTGAATTTGCACGGATTTCCGGCAGTGTCACAGGACCATTACTCGCTTATGAGGTTTTAAGTGCGTTTTTCCTTGAAGCCGGTTTTCTGGGGATTATGCTATTTGGTTGGGGGCGAGTGGGACCGAAAACCCATTTTTTCGCAACACTGATGGTGGCTATAGGTACCTGTATTTCAATGTTCTGGATTCTGTCCTCGAATAGCTGGATGCAAACCCCTCAGGGCTTTACTATAGAAAATGGCATTATTGTCCCGCAAGACTGGTTTGCCATTGTCTTTAATCCATCTTTCCCCTATCGATTAGCACATATGGCAATGGCCTCTTTTCTGGTTTCTGCTTTGCTTGTCGCTGCCACAGCCGCATTTCATTTATTAAAAAGCCGTCGTGATGCCTTGGTAAAAAAATCATTTTCCATGGCCATGTGGATGATTGTGGCATTGGCACCTCTACAAATGTTTGTGGGAGATATGCATGGCCTGAATACGCTTGAACATCAACCGGCCAAACTGGCAGCTATAGAAGGACACTGGGAAACCAATAAAGATCATGGCATGCCTTTATATCTATTTGGTATTCCCGATATGCAGGCTGAAGAAACCAAGTATGCGATCGGTATTCCGAATCTGGGCAGTCTGATTATGACGCATAGCTTAAATGGTGAAGTCAAAGGCTTAAAGGAATTTGCCCCTGTAGACCGTCCAAACTCACTGGTCATATTCTGGAGTTTCCGGATTATGGTCGGACTGGGGGTACTGATGATGCTGATGGCCATCATCGGTTTATGGTTAAGAAAAACCGGAAAATTTTATGAAACACCATGGTTCCATAAATTTTCCTTATACATGGGTTTATCTGGATTTATCGCTTTACTCGCCGGTTGGTTTACCACTGAAGTCGGTCGTCAACCCTGGGTGGTTTATGGCATTTTACGGACCAAAAATACTCTTTCTCCCGTTTCAGCAGAGCAGGTGGGTTTAACCCTGATCATTTTTGTAATGGTCTACTTTATTGTGTTTGGTGTTGGCATTTTCTACATGCTGAAACTGATGCGTAAAGGTCCGGAGTTTATACATTCGCCACCACATAGTGAGCAGGCGGTCATACAGGCATCAAAGCGTCCTTTAAGTACGATTGATGAGGAAAACGATCTGGATCAAGTAAGTTCTACACAATCTCAGGAGAATCAAAAATGATCGATTTATCATTAATTTGGATTCTAATTATTGGATTAGGAGTGCTGATCTATGTCGTGCTGGATGGTTTTGACCTTGGTATCGGTATCCTGTTTCCTTTTATTTCCGATCGCCAGGAACGTGATGTTATGATGAATACCGTCGCACCCGTCTGGGATGGTAATGAAACCTGGATGGTACTGGGTGGTGCAGGATTATTTGCTGCATTTCCCTTGGTGTATTCCACTGTGTTATCGGCTTTGTATATACCCATTATTCTGATGCTGATCGCGCTGATTTTCCGGGGAGTTGCCTTCGAATTCCGGTTTAAGGCCAATAAAACCAAATCTCTTTGGGATCAAGCTTTTATTTGGGGATCGATCTTCAGTTCTTTTTTTCAGGGCGTGATTTTGGGTGCCTACATTCAGGGCATTAAAACTACGAATGGCATCTATACTGGCGGTGGTCTGGACTGGTTAACACCTTTTTCCCTGTTTACTGGTTTAAGTGTGGTTGTACTGTATGCAACCCTGGGATGTGGCTGGTTGATCTTTAAAACCGAAAAAATGCTGCAGAATCGCATGTTTGAACTGATGCCAAAACTGCTCATCGCATTATTGCTGATTTTTGCCTGTGTCAGTATTTATACGCCTTTGCTTCATCATGAAATCGCAGCGCGCTGGTTCAGTCAACCGCAACTCTTTTATTTTAGCCCGGTTCCTGTACTGGTTCTGCTGTTTACTTTCCTGGCAATCAAAGCCTGTAAGCAGCGCAAGGAGTTCCTGCCATTCATTTATACTTTGGCTTTGGTAATTCTCGCTTATAGCGGTTTTCTGATTAGTTTATGGCCTTATGTCATTCCACCATCCATCACCATCTGGGAGGCTGCAGCACCTGCCAGTAGTCAATTATTTGCCCTTATTGGCGCACTGATCTTAATTCCGATCATTCTTATTTATACCGGATTATCGTATTGGGTTTTCAGGGATAAAGTGCGTGTGGGTGATGAAGGTTATCATTAAGGAGGCTGAATGAAAATTTCTGAATTGAAATGGTTTATTGGCTTATGGCTGGCTGGTTTTTTAAGCTTGGCCTTGGTTGCAGGGCTATTTAGATTGCTGTTGAAATTGGCGTATTAAGTTTTAAACACAGATCAGTGGGAGTTCTCACTGGTCTGCTGAATCAAGATACGGTATGTTAATCATGAAGCTGTTCATGGAATTGAACCAATTGAATCAGACAATTCATATCAATCAGGAGTCGATAATGAAAAAATATCTTTTTTGTGTAGGCATTGAATTTAAAAAAGCATCAGATCCATCGGAATCTTATGCGTATGTGACAGCTTATTTAGGCGCAAAAAACATCGATGAAGCAATTCAACGGGTGGAAAAACAGCTGGAGCAAGAAGGAAATGAAATCCTGTTTGTCCGTGGTTGTTGGGTCGTCGATTCAGACTGTGATGATGGTTTCTGTCCAACAGATGAGAGTAAAGTACTTGCAAAAAATGACTTGCTCTTTAATGACCAGATCTTGTTTGGAAAGTTACAGGAATGGTCTATCGATAATAACTACGAATACTAATTTCGTGAACGATGCATCAGTTGAGTTGGTTTTTTCTTTCTGATGTATCGTGCTTTATCCCAGTCCATGTATGGTCAGTGATGAACAGGAATTATACTCGGTAACAGACAGAACATCATCTGATTCAAATAGTTGTGGATAATGCTGGTGATATTCTAGTAGTGAAAAGTATTTACAAAGAGTTTGAAGGATACTAAAAAGCCCAACAATAAAAGCAATCCTTGTTCGCTAGAACTCATCAGGGTCTTAACATAAAAGCTATTCCAATCTTATCGGAATTACGCTGAAAATCGTAAATTGCAGTTTAGATGTAAATTTCAAACTGTTTTTGTCATGTAGAAGTTTCTATATTCACAGACCTCATAAAATATGAAGGGGTATATTTTTTCCTTCCAGCAGTTAAATTGCTTTTGCATCTTTTTTATGCAGCCATAACAGAGATAAGGCCGATAGAATAATCCAAGGTAGGCGAGCAATATTCATGATTTGCCATCCCCAAATATCCAATAAAGCTCCAGCACTGAAAGAACAGGCTAACCCGACAATGGGAGTGGAAGCTGGTCTGGACTTGTCGCTGAAAAATTAATGGGAGAAGAAACGTTTCCCGTCTGTTTACCCACCTTTTATCAAGCACATTTAGAACAATTAAAGTCTCCTGAAGGATTGTTAAATTTACCTCTAATTCATGATCTCTCAATGGATCATCACTCTGGTTTCACGACTTGGGATACATGGCTGCATTTTCATCAGATCACTAATGAGGATAATCCACGGGGTCTCAAAATCAATAATTCAGCTGCGGTATTACAGGCTGCAATTAATGGTCAAGGAGTAGCACTCGCGAGAAGTGTCATGGTCTATGATGATTTAAGAGCAGGGCGTCTGGTCCGCCTGTATCCAGAAATAAAATGTCCTTGCACCTTGGCCTATTATGTTGTTTAAAGAGAAGAATGCCGGACTTTACTCAAGCTGAGTGCATTTAAAGACTGGCTGATACAGCAGGCTCGACAGGCTGATATTTTGGAGTTAATTTGACGATGCGCTGATGAATAAGTCCCGCCGGGTCCCAATTTAAAAAAACGTGTCGATGATATTGCAGAGCCGACTGTCATTGATATGGTTCAGCTATAGCTTCATAATTCATCCTAAAACAGAATAGGTGGAAAAGCGGCGACTGATTTAACTGTAGTCGCTTTATTTTTTAATAGTTTCGATTTTGGCTAAACGCCTTTTAAAGTTTTTTAATATTGCAGCCACTTTTAATCCATCAATTCAGCCTTCACCAAAACCAAAGCAATCCTTTCAATCTGCTGATAAGCAGGCTGATCCAGTTCTTCACCAAAAACATCAGGATCAATTTCTTCATAACACCAGCGGATATTCGGTTGAGACAGCATTAATTTTTCAAGCTGTTGTAAAAAAGGGTTACCGTCTGGACGAATAGCTACACCCGTATATAAAAATAAACATCCTTGAGGATTAAGCCGCTGAATACCTTCTTTTACAATATTGAAGGCGAGTTCATTACCATCGAGTTGATTTCCACCATGACGATATTGACGCTGATCGGCATCCATTAAATAAGGAGGATTGGCAAAAATAAGATCGAACTGTCCTGCAAGATAAGTAAATAAATTACTGTAAACCGGAGTGATATTATTTAAACCTGCAAAGCTGGCATTGATTTGACTATACAACAATGCTTTCGGATTAAGATCTGACACGGTTATTTCACTAAAGTCTGGATAATGTTTAGCCAGACTAATCGCAGCAGCCGAACTGCCACAGCACAATTCCACAGCACGTTTAAATGAATGGGGACGAGCTGCTAAATATTGTTTAAGATGGTATGCAAAGCGGTAAGTATCGGGACCAAAAAATACCGAATCGTGTTGAAGGGTTGGGAAACTTGAATGAATAAATAATTCACGATCAAGCGAAGCGACACGTACATCACTCAGCCATTGATGATCATCCTGAAAATGGATGAGCCGATTTTCTTTTAGAATTTCAAAAAGTGCCGGATCAAGATCAGTTTCGGCAAATGCCAAATTCCAGCCAAATATATCTCGAAGCGTAATTATGGTGTTCTTTTCTTGTCTTTTTCGGCTCAGAATACGTTGATGGGAAAGTGGGGTAATGGTGGTAAACTGATAGTGTCGTTGTTTTAAGAAATCTAATAAAAAAAGCAAAGCCTGTTGTTGAGCGGTATCGACATTCAAAATTTGGTTCATATGGATGCTCTCTTCTGATTATTAAAAACCAATTCCGATGTTTTGGATCTTATTTAAGCTTTTGAAACGGGGTGTGACCAGACGAGTCCTGATTGATTAAAGGGCTTTTTATCGGGTAATTGCATAGAAAAGATAGGCTTGATTTTCGCCTAAAAAGCAGTTGATTTGGGTAAAAAAGTGCTGCTGATTGGTTAGATTTATATTTTTGTATAGATCGATAAGACAGGCTATAGACAACAATTAAATTTGAATAAATTATTCATTTTATTATTTTATTTAAATAGTTTGAGATGACTACCTGACAGTAATCATCTCGAACTTGGAGGTATAAAATGACTTTAATCTTGCAGTTCAGGCAAATCAAACCAGATGACTTGAGCATCTTGCAAAGCTTCAATCTGACTTGCCTCTAAAAAGGCAATGGCACCGCCAGCTTCTACAGTATGCTCTGCAATCTTGATTGAACCCGAAATAACATGCACATAATTAATATATTGGGTCGCTTCAATGTTTAGGCTTTGACCCTGGTTAATCACTGCAGTTTTAACTTCGGCTTGCTGACGAATATGCATCGGTGCATTTTCATTAGGACCAACAATCAAATGCCATTGATTCGGCTGTTCACGTGGGTCACATTTGATTTGTTGATAGTTTGGTTCTGCATTGCGTTCATTTGGAATAATCCAGATCTGTAATAAATGAACCGGCTCATCACCTTGGTTAATTTCACTGTGCTGAACACCTGTACCTGCGCTCATCAGCTGCCATTCACCGGCAGAAATTCCACCTTCATTCCCCATGCTGTCTTTATGAGAAATCGTTCCCTTAAGCACACAGGTCAAGATTTCCATATTGTCATGGGGATGGGTGCCAAAACCATTATGCGCTGCGATCAAGTCATCATTAATTACACGCAAGGCGCTGATACCCATGAGTTTTGGATTATACCAGCTACCAAAGGAGAAGCTGTGTTTAGACTCAAGCCAGCCCATTTTTACATGACCGCGGTTGTCACTGGGGTGTAAAAAAGCATTCATATTGATGCTCCTATCATTATATTTTAAACATGAGCTTATTTTAATGGTTTGAAAATGACATAGAAATCATAAAACGGCAACAAGTCATCCTGTTTTTGAAACGATGATGTTTATATTGTTGAGGCAGTAGTTTATAAAAAAGCCTGCAACAGATGCAGGCTTTTCTTGATACAGGGTGCAGGGATTATTCCAGGAATTTAACTGTGACACCCGATTTGACTTTTTTACCTAAATCATTAGCATCCCAGTTGGTCAAACGGATACAGCCATGCGATGCAGTTTTAGAAATGGCAGATGGATTTGGTGTACCGTGGATACCAAATGATTTTTTACTTAAACCGATCCAAATGTTTCCGACAGGAGCATTTGGACCTGGTGGTAAAGAAAGCGGTTTTGTATTATTGCCTTGAATAAAGTTACTTGGTGAATAGCTGTACCATGGGTTTTGCGCTACACCAGTAATTTTATAAGTACCTGTAGGGGATGGTGTATCTGAACTACCAATTGTGGCAGGGAATGAGCCAATCATCTGGTTACGACTATTAAATAAGTACAGTTGTTTCGCACCTTTATGCGCAACGATCAGATGAATATCTTCTGGAACTTCATTGCGGATATTGGCCACGATAATTTTTTCACCGGCTTTTTTGAAGGTTGCCTTAGGATTTAACTTTTTCAAAAAGTCTTCATCCATATGGAATTTTTCACCCAGCATTTCGGTTACGCGTGTGTAATACAGGCCTTTCATTTTGGCTTGCAGGGCATAATCGTGCGGAATGGTTTGTGCATAAGGACCTTTCAGGTCTGCATCGGTAATCGTATATTCAATAAATGCAGGCTTAGCACCTTGGCGAGCAATCAAAGCATCCCAAGTTTCCTGAGTTAAAATACCTGTCGGTTTAATGCCGTTGATTTGCTGGAAGGATGCAATGGCTTTGAGGGTGTTTTTACCACTTGCACCATCAATTGCACCCGGAGAAGCATGGGCATTGTTGAGCATCACATGAGCGCGTGCATAAACAGGGAATTGGCCTTTACCAATATTGTCATACCATGTAGCGTTATTTAAACCTTCTAAGGTCCAAGAGGCTTTCGCAGCAGCAGGGGTAGTAGTTGGCGTGCTTAGTGTTTTTGTAGTCGGTGCAGCACCAATCGCAGCATTATTATCTTCAGTATTTTGAAGATCTTGCAGGGTTTGCGAGGCCTTGTTCAGGTCATTTTGTTCTTGTGGGGTAATCTGTGCATTCGCAGTGCTTGCAGCACCAGATGCGGCATCGGTTGCCAGTGGATCAATCGGATCTTGAACCGCCGTATTCGCAATCTTTTGAGGATTTAATGGTTGTTCAGCAGTAGATGCGGCAAACGCTGTACCCGCAAAAATGCAACTTAAACTCATGGCGAGTAATGTGCGAACGTACATGTAATTCAACCTTAAGAATTATTCATTAACTATGTGACAAAACTAGGCAAGTATTGCAGAAAAAATGAGGAGATGCAGTATTTGTTTTGTGTAAAAAAAATTTACATTTAACGTGATCGATTTTTAGCTGCAAGAGAAGTTACTAAATTTTCGACCTTTTTGTTATGATGGTTCGAAGATTAAAAATGAGATGGGAAAGTAAATGACGACGCTAAAAAACGATCGTTTTCTGCGGGCCTTATTGCGTGAGCCGGTAGATACCACACCAGTTTGGATGATGCGTCAAGCAGGACGTTATTTGCCTGAATATCGTGAAACACGTGCCAAAGCAGGTGATTTCCTTTCCCTGTGCAAAAATAATGATTTTGCCTGCGAAGTGACCTTACAGCCTTTGCGTCGTTATGACTTGGACGCTGCCATTCTATTTTCAGATATTTTAACAGTCCCAGATGCTTTGGGGTTGGGTTTGTATTTTGAAGCGGGAGAAGGTCCAAAATTCCATAAGACTATCCGTACCGAGCAAGATGTGGCGAATTTACCCAATTTTAATGCCAAATCCGATCTTGATTATGTGATGAATGCTGTCAGCACCATCCGTTCAGCCTTGGGTGGTCAAGTGCCGTTAATCGGTTTCTCGGGTAGCCCATGGACATTGGCCACTTATATGGTGGAAGGTGGTTCCAGCAAGGAATTTCGCTATACCAAACAGATGATGTATGCACAGCCTGAAGTGTTACATGCTTTGCTGGACCGTTTGGCGATTGCTGTGATTGATTATTTAAATGCGCAAATTGATGCTGGAGCACAGGCGATACAGATTTTTGACAGCTGGGGTGGTGCGCTGGCACATCGTGAATATATCGAATTTTCACTGAATTACATGCAAAAAATTGTTGCTGGTTTAAAACGTGAAAAAGACGGACGTAAAGTTCCTGTGATTTTATTTACCAAAGGCGGCGGTCAGTGGCTAGAGCCTATGGTGGCAACTGGTGCTGATGCCTTTGGACTGGACTGGACTACACCTTTGAACGTGGCACGTCAAACCGTGAATGGCCGTGCTGCATTACAGGGCAACCTCGATCCGGCCACTTTATATGGTAATGCTGCATCGATTGAAAAAGCCACCAAAGCCATGCTGGATGATGCTTATGCGGGTGGTGAAAAAACAGGTTATGTGGCCAATTTGGGCCATGGTATTACCCAGTGGGTTGATCCTGCTAATCCTAAAGTGTTTATTGATACGGTGCATGAATACAGCGCTAAATATCTTTAAATCTGTATGAGTTAATTCATTATTAGGATTCAACCTTGATCAGTTTTTTTAAATCATGTTTTGAGTTCTCATTTAAGGCAGCTTCGGCTGCCTTATTTGGGATATTACTGCTGATTGCTTTTGCACTGACCGCCTCTATGGGGAGTCAGGAGTTTTACGGCTTGTTCCGTTATGACTATCTGTTGTTCTATGCTCTGATTATTCAGGCCTGTTTGCTGTATTTAAAATTAGAATCGTGGGCCGAAGCCAAAGTCATTGCCTTGTTCCATATCATGGCCATGGGCATGGAAATTTTTCTGACCCATCCACAGATTGCATCCTGGCAATATCCACAGCCGGCAGTGTTTAAAATACTGACTGTCCCCTTATTTGCCGGATTTATGTATTCGGCAGTGGGTAGTTTTTTTGCACGCTCACTCAGACTGTATCAGGTGTCCTTTGATAAATTGCCAAGCTTTCCGAACATGCTGGTTCTGGCGGTTTTTTCCTATATCAATTTCATGAGTAAATTTTTTGTTCCCGATATCCGCCTGTTTCTCTTCACCTGGAGTGTGATCATTTTCTGGAAAACCAGAATTCGCTTCCAGTTGCAACAGCATCAGCTACAACTCCCGATGTTGCCCGTACTGATTGTTTTAGCGTTCATCATTTGGATTGCAGAAAATATCAGTACTTTTTACAGAATCTGGCTGTACCCCAGTCAGGTCGATGCCTGGCATATGGTCGGCTGGGGCAAGATGGGTTCCTGGTATTTATTGCTGCTTTTGAGTTTGGTGTTGGTGTTAAAAATATTGGGTAATCGCAGCAAAGACGGGGTCTGGACTTTAAAAAACAAATAACTTCAATGTTTTATGTGGTGGGTGATGACTTTGGTGTAAATTGTTTTGCCTTATAAGAAAGTTGCCGCTATCTTACAGAGGTGTAATAAAATTTACACAATGGTGAAGAATTAGAACACTTGAATAATAAATTTTGGAGAATAACCATGTTGAAAAAATTAGCTTTAGCTGCAGTTGTAGCCCTCGGTTCTACAGCAGCATTTGCGGATCGAGATGCAGGTTGTGGTATCGGTTCTCAAGTCTGGGCAGGTCAATCCGGTAAAGTACCTAAAATTCTTGCTGCAACAACCAATGGACTTTTTGCCAACCAGTTATTCGGTATTACTTTTGGTACGCTAGGTTGTAGCGGTACAGGTACAGTGACTGCTCAAGCAGTGACTTTTACCAATGAAAATGCCGAATCTTTAGCACGTGATATGGCCGTTGGAGAAGGGGAAAGCCTAAATGTACTGGCTGAACTTTTAAATATCAAAGCACAAGACAAACCCCGTTTTTTTGCGGTTTCTAAACAAAACTTCTCTAAAATTTATGCTGCAGAAAATCACGATTCACTTCAGGTACTTGCTTCTTTGCAAGCGGTGATGGCTAAAGATGAAGTGTTGAAAGCCTACGTATAATAGATAAAGAAAAAACCCTGTCATTCTGACGGGGTTTTTTCTTATTTTACCTTTCTTCTTGAACAAAAGATAAATACCCAATTTGCATGAAATCACTTGCGTTCGTTTTTGCTTTAACCTTTTCTACAATGACCTACTCGGCAACAGCTGTTGAAAGCATTGAAGCTCATATCGCTCAGCCCTACATAGAACGTGCAGCACAACAAAAACTAGACCAAGACATCATCTGGCGCAGACTCATGTATGCCGATAAACAAGGACAAAGTGAAGTCAGCTATGCAGGTTATTTCTTATCGCCAAATGGTCAAGTTGATTTAAAACAGGAATTACAAGCCAATATTCAGGCCTTATTTCAACCCGCAGAGCCGAATCAGTCAGTACGTTGCCGCTTTCCGGCACGCAGTCAGTGGTTAATGCAACAACTCAATATTTCAGAGCAACAATTACCTGAGGTCGCTTGCCCGGAACTGGACGACTGGATTGGTCAGATCAAGCCTTATAAAGCCACACTGATTTATGCAACCGACTTTATGGGTAATCCCAGTTCGATGTTTGGGCATACCTTGCTGCGCCTGGATCCCCAAGATCAGAAACAGCTGAATTTGGTATCCTACGCCGTGAATTATGCGGCCACAGTCGCCGGGGGAGATGGCTGGTCTTTTGCATGGAATGGTCTCACCGGGCAGTATCCGGGGGAATATTCCTTAATGCCTTATTACCGTAAGGTCAAGGAATATGGGGATCTGGAAAGTCGGGATTTGTGGGAATATGAACTTAGCTTAACTCCTGACGAAACCCGATTTTTAGTGCAGCACATTTGGGAAATGAAACATGTGAGTTTCCCTTATTACTTTGTTAGTGATAACTGTGCCTATCGTTTATTGGGGCTGATTGATCTGGTTCGTCCACAGCTGGATTTAAAACAGCAATTTAAAGTGGCCGCCATTCCGGTTGAAACCATTAAAGCCATTGAGCAGCAAGGTCTGGTCAAGGAAACGATATACCGGCCTGCCTTAGAAACCCAGTTGCTATCACAAGTCAGACAGCATGGTAAACGCCTGGCTAAAGTGGCGCATCAAGTCGCTTTTGCTGAAATTCAGGACATGCCAAGAATTCTGGAAAAGTATCAGGATATGGATCGCGGAAAAATTCTGGAAATGGCCTATGACGATTTATACTTGCATTTGATTGGACGTAAAGTTGAACCAGGTTTTGCCCAGCCACGCTTGCGCCAGCTATTGAGTATGCGCAGTGAAATAGATCTGGAAAAACAACGCCAGCAACCACAACGCCCGAAAATGGATCCGACACAGGCGCATGATGCCCGTCATTTTTCGCTCACTATGGGGAAAGTGCAGGGGGAGAAGTTTGTCGAGCTGGGACATCGTCAGGCTTATCATGACCTGATTGATCCGCAAGGTGGCTTCCGAACTGGCACCCAGTTATTGTTTTGGGAGGGTTCAATTCAATATCGTGAAGATAAGTTAAAGCTGAATCATTTCGACTTTCTTTCGGTGAATTCCTATAATCCGATTACGCCGTTTAAAACACCACTGAGTTGGGGTTTTAATTTGGGCTGGAAGCAGGAAGCTTTGGAACAAAATGGTCAGTTTAGTGAGCAGGAACAGCACGGGATTGCCAATTTACAGGTTCAGATGGGCTATAGCTATGCAAACCCGGCACGTGAACATTTGTGCTATATGCAACTGCAAAATCATATACAGGCCGGCAAGGCTTTAGATCAGGGCTGGCGTGTCGGGATGGGACCGACTATAGGTTGTCAAAATATCTGGTCAGATCACATCAATAGTCTGCTACAGCTGGAATTACCCTATTGGGGAGATTCCAAGCAATGGCAACTTAAACTGAACACCCAGTGGCAATATGTCCTGAATCCGCAAAATGTCATTCGTTTTAATTGGCAATACCAGCAACAAGACCATAAGGACTGGATGAAAACCAGTCTGGGCTATGTACGTTTTTTTTAATACTTTATAAAAATAAATTTATTTTTTCTCATTACTTATGAAAAAACATCGAATAGTTCACAAAGTTATTTTTATTAAAATTTGTTATATTAGTCATCTAAACATCTCCCTCATATTCAAAAGCTGTTGGAATCAATTGTATGAATACTGAAAGTATTGCTGTGCTTGCCGCACAATGGAAGTCGGTTTGCCAGGACTTTTCAACAACTGATTTAAATGACACTTTTCAATTTATTCAAGCACATTCCCAGACCCTAGTCGATGAGTTTTATAAAGATATCATGCAGGAAAAGGAAGCATCCTATTTCTTATCCGATGATATGGTTCAGAACCGCTTAAAAATCACGCTGAATCAATGGTTAATCGATTGCTTTAATGTGCCCTTGCAGCAGAACTTTATCGAGATTGTCGAAAAGCAGCTGATGGTGGGTAAAGTCCATGCGCGTATCGGCATTCCATCCTGGTTAATTATGCGGGGTATCGGTGAAATTGAAAAGAAAGTCTTTTTGCTTCAGACCGAGCAGACGCAAGAAAACCGTCTGACCATTGCAGCGTATATTGTGCAAATACTGAGTTTTGCTTCGGAAATTATGTGTCGCTCCTATGAAGTCAATCTGGAAAAAAATAATGACACAAAACATACCTATCGTTTATTTTCTGCCATGCAGGATGTGTCGGCACAAAAGGACAAGCAACGCAGTTCATTATTAGACTGGGAAAATGAACTGATGTTTAAGGTATTTTCGGATGAGCCGAAATTTACACATCCCTTGCTGTCAAAATCTGAATTTGGCTTATGGTTTATCCATAAAGCTGCTTATGCATTTACCGGGACTGAGCAGGTCTCGACCATTATTGACTGTATTCACCAGATTGATCTGCTGAGCCAGCAAGTTTTAAATGCCAATGAAAGAGAGCAGGCCATTCAGCTGATCCAGCATATTCGTGAAAACAACAGGGAGATTCAGCATCTGGTCGATCAGCTGTTTCAGGTGGCTGACTATATCGACTCGGGCAGTGATTCCCTCACTCAACTGCTGAATCGGCGCTATTTACATACCATTGTTTCGCGTGAAATTAATTTTTCCCGTAAAAATAATGCCCCCTTGTCTTTACTGGCCATAGATGCCGATTACTTTAAACGGATTAATGACAAATTCGGCCATGCAGCGGGTGATTCAGCTTTAAAGTTTATTGGTGAAGTGCTGCTCGGTTCCATTAAGGGCAGTGATTATGCATTCCGTGCAGGTGGGGAAGAGTTTTTATTGCTGCTGGTAGACAGCGATTTGGTTCGGGCACAAGAAATTGCAGAAAAGGTCCGTAGCCGGATTCAGGAAACCACTATTCGTACCAGCATAGGCATCAGTTTTAATTTTACAGTCAGTATCGGCTGTGCATTATATGATGGTCATCCAGACTATCAGCGTTTTCTGGATGCAGCAGATGCAGCACTCTATGCAGCAAAAAATAATGGCCGAAACTGCATTCAAGTCACCAAGCAAGTTGCGAGTTCTTAATCTGGAAAAATCAAATCGATGAATAAAAAACTCCTCATATTCAGGGAGTTTTTTATTTGAAAATTTATGGTGAGTTATATTTTTAAAAGTTAGGCTTCGACAATCACGTAGTATTTTTTCACAGCTTCAAGCACTTCAAAGCTTCCCTTAAAGCCGGGCGGAATAATCCCAGCATTTCCAGCAGTCACTTCAATATAAGTTCCGGTCGCTTGGTCGTGGATGCGAACTACACCTTCAATCACCTGAAAGAACTCCTGTTTGTTGTCGGCAAACTGAATATTCCAGCAACCGACTTCACAATGCCAGATGCCACAGTCCATATTGGGATGTTCATACAGGCTATACGTTTCACGTTGAGGATTGCCTTGAATCAAACGGTCAGGGCGGGGGTAATCAATTGATTTTTCAGCGTGCGTTAAACCTTGTCCAGCTAACAGAATTTGCGACATGATCGGTCCTTGATATATGTGCTTCAATCAGGAGATATCAATTTTTGTACGGTGTTATTTAACCACACACAAAAAAAGACTCAATAGCGATTGAGGCTTTTTTTTTAGAATTAAATTAATAGCTTTCAGGCAAGGCAGCCAAAAATTCACGACGTTCATCTTTATTGGTTTTGAAATCACCCACAAAAGACACAGTACGGGTAGTCGATTCCTGTTTGCCTACACCGCGCATCATCATGCACATATGCGCAGAATCAATCATTACTGCAACACCACGTGCTTGAGTCACTTCAGCCACCGCCTCAGCAATTTGTTGGGTCAGATTTTCCTGAATTTGCAAACGGCGTGCAAACATTTCAGTAATACGGGCAAATTTGGATAAACCCAAAACCTGCCCTTCAGGTAAATAGGCAATATGCACACGGCCATAGAACGGTAATAAATGATGTTCGCAAAGTGAATAGAATTCAATATTTTTGACCAGGACCATTTCACGGTTGTCAGAAGGGAAGACCGCATTATTGGTCACTTCTTCCAAAGTTTTGCTATATCCAGACGTTAAATACGAAAAAGCTTTAGCAGCACGCATTGGCGTATCTTTAAGACCAGGACGATTAAGATCTTCACCAACGGCAGTTAAAATGTTGGCGTAGGATTGCTGCATAGACATAAGACGTGTTCACTTACACTGATATTGAACAAGGACGGCATTGTAGCAGAAAACCGCTACAATGCCCTGTTTTAGAGAAAAATTCCGATTACTGTTTGAATTTTGGGTTTTTTTCTGCACGTTTTAGCAGAACCAGAACAGCACCGGTACCACCTTGCTTTTCAGGTGCACTGACAAAGGCTAAAACATCACGGTGCTGACGCAGCCAGCCATTGACATAGGTCTTTAAAATGGCTTCAGGACCTTTGCCGTGCACAATTTTAATGACATTCTGATTTTCATCTTTGGCCATTTGAATAATCTGGAGCACCGCAACACGGGCTTCTTCCACCGTACAGCCATGCAAATCAACCGCTTCAAACCAGCGCAGGTTACCTGCTTTTAAATCTTCAAATACTTTATGCTGCAAAGTTGCAATGCGATAGCTTAATGTCGCCTGGCTGGCTACCGGATTGAGTATGGCCTGTGTATCAGACAACTCTGCCTGATCGGTTTGCATCGGGCCGGTCGCAGCTGCACGTTTCGCTAAAGTTTGTGCATCCGGTTTTTTCTTTGACGCTTTTTCAAGTTTTGCAATATTGCTAGTGTCCATCTTTTTGACACCTTGCATTTGCTTTTGAAAAAGCGCGAAGTCATCTTCCTGCTCTTGTTCAGCAGTCTTTTGCACAGGCTCAGGCTGCTTCGTAATCTTCGAGGAATGCGGATTAGTGATTTGCTTTTTAAAAGATTTCAGTAAATTGTACTGATCTTTCGAAAGCGAAGAATCATGCTTACTCATAATCTTAATTATTCATCAAACAGTTTCAGGCTGACCAAATAATGCCGTAAAGGCATGATCTGGACGAGGCTGTTTCATAAAACTTTCACCCACAAGGAAGGCATGAATATCATGTTCTTGCATCATGTGGACATCATCTGGTGTGGCAATGCCGCTTTCAGTCACCAATAAACGTGAGGGTTCGAGCAATTTTTTCAAACGCAGCGATGTATTTAAATCGACATCAAAGGTTTTTAAATTGCGGTTGTTTACACCCAGCAAGCAACGTTCTGAAAGTTTCAGTGCACGTTCCAGCTCATTTTCATCATGTACTTCAACCAGTACATCCAGATCATGTTCGAATGCGGTTTTAGACATTTCTTCCAGTTGCTGGTCAGACAGACATGCCACAATTAAAAGAATACAGTCTGCATGCAGGGCACGGGCTTCAATCACGCCATAAGGGTCAATCAGGAAATCCTTGCGTAATGCCGGCAGGGCACAGTGCGAACGGGCAATCTGGATATTTTCGTCGGCACCCTGAAAAAAGTCCACATCTGTCAGTACAGACAGGCAGGCTGCGCCAGCTTGCTCATACTGCTGGGCAATTTCAGCAGGATTAAAGTTCTCACGAATCACGCCTTTAGATGGAGATGCTTTTTTGATTTCTGCAATCACACCTGGGCGCTTGTGTTGTAAAGACTGTGCAAAACCACGCACAGGCGTTGCTGCTTGTGCCAGTTCTTCCACATCTTTATAGCTGCGTTGCTTAAGACGGACAGCAAATTCTTCCTGCTTACGGTCGACAATTTTGCCTAAAATTGTATTTGCGATATCTACCATGATCTTTGTCCTACCGTCTTAAGCTTCGTATTCTTTTAAAGTTTTGGTGAATTCAGACAAAATGCCCATTTTTTCTAAAGCTTGGCCGCCATAGATAATGTCATGTGCCAAAGCGACACCTTGCTTATAGCTATGGGTCAAGCCTGAAACGTAGATACCTGCACCGGCATTGAGTGCAATCATATTTGCCGCCTTTTCACCGATTGCAGATTTTTTCTTGCCTAAAGCATCTTTAATTAAAGCCAGGCTTTCAGCTGCACTGTCTACAGAAAGGCCGGTTAAAGTTTGCGATTCAATGTCGACTGCTTCAGGCTGAATTTCCCATTCCGTGATTTCACCATCTTTCAGTTCAGCCACATAAGTTGAAGAGGCAAGACTGATTTCATCTAAGCCATCTTTAGAATGCACTACCATGGCATGTTCTGCGCCCAGCTGTTTCAATACTTCAGCCATTGGGAGACAAAGTTCAGTGGAAAATACGCCAATCACAAAGCGTTTCACACCGGCCGGATTGGTGAGCGGGCCAAGCAGGTTGAAAATACTGCGAAAGCCGAGTTCTTTACGCGGACCAGCAGCATATTTCATCGCTTTATGGTGATTCGGTGCAAACAGGAAGCCAACCCCCATTTCACGGATGCAGCGTTCAGTTTGTTGCATGTTCAGGTCAAGATTAATTCCTGCCTGTTCAAGCAAATCAGAAGAACCTGATTTGGATGACACACCACGGCCACCATGTTTGGCAATGGTGGCACCAGCAGCTGCAATGACAAAGCTTGATGCAGTCGATACGTTAAACAGGTTTTGGCCGTCACCCCCTGTACCCACAATATCAACTAAATGTGGAAGATCGCTGACATCAATTTTAATTGCAAATTCACGCATGACACGTGCAGCGGCAGTAATTTCATCAATACTTTCGCCTTTTAAGCGCAGTCCCATCATCAAGGCACCAATCTGGGCATCAGTGGCCTGACCATTCATGATGGTACGCATCACGTCTTCCATTTGCGGTTGAGTGAGTTCGATATTTTTAGTGATGTTATTTAAAGCTTGTTGAATATTCATAATCTTTGTAGCGCTCATTATGCGTAAATTTCTAAAAAGTTTTTAAAGATCTGATGACCGTGCTCACTCAGAATGGATTCAGGATGGAACTGCACGCCTTCGACCGGCAATGTCTTATGTTTCACACCCATGATCTCTTCCATAGAGCCATCTTCTTCATTGGTCCAGCAGGTCACTTCCAGGCATTCTGGCAATGTCGCCTGATCAATCACCAGTGAGTGATAGCGCGTTGCAGAAAATGGGGAAGGGAGATTACTGAAAATCCCTTTATTGCTGTGATACATGTCCGATAAACGGCCATGCATGACTTTTTTAGCCCGAATCACATTTCCACCAAAAGCTTGTCCAATACTTTGATGTCCCAGGCATACGCCCAATAGGGGGATTTTACCGGCAAAGTGCTGGATTGCTGGAATGGAAATACCAGCTTCGGAAGGAGAACAAGGGCCAGGACCAATGACGATATACTTCGGTTGCCATCGCTCGATATCTTCCAATGTCACGGCATCATTACGGACTACTTTTACTTCCTGATTTAACTCGCCAAAATACTGCACGATGTTGTAGGTAAAAGAGTCATAGTTGTCGATCATTAAAAGCATGAGCTAACCTATTGAAATTTGCGCACATATATGTGCTCGAATAGTCCAAGAATACTCGCATGATTCAGATTTTCACTGCCTGGTCCAACTGAAACTAAAGGCAGTAAAACGGCTAAAAAAATGGAGTGCGAATCATCATAGCAAAAAATAAACATTTTCGGCTGAACTATTTCCATGATAATGATTTTATAGAAATCACTACATGAGAATAAGCTGATTTATTTGCATTTTATGTGGAAGAAAATTCATCGAAGATGAGGTTAATCATCTTATGTTATTTTGAAAATATGCTACAAGTACCACCTCCATTTAAAAGCTTAATATAAGATACTTAGTTTGTATTAGTAATAAACTATTTTTAAGTAAGTATGGCGCTAGTTAAATTAATGTGATTGAAGTTTGGCTTCATAAAGGTTCATAAAACTGTTGCAATCAGATTGGCAGCTTGTCACCAAAATGGCGCAGAGTATTTCACGCTTTCGACTGTTTGAAATATCTGCAATTTAAGGGCCAAAAATAAAAAACATATCTATAATAATAAGATAGCTTGTATTTATGCTTTAGGTGAGTTTTAGTTTGAAATAGAAAATGCTGAAAATATTCAATAATGAAATCATTAACATGACAGAAAATAAATTATTAAGAATTTATTTTAAGCTGAACTGATGGATATTCAGGCAAATCGCAAGAAAAATAGGACTCTTATAAAAGGGAAAAATAAATATGCACCAATTTGATACACTAAAAGCTACTTTTCAAGTAAATGTGATTATGAGTGTTTGAATATGGTGCATTTAGATTTACACACAGTATAATAGCAACAAAGCAAAAGGCTCAAATCTTCTATTCTGATAAAGAATTCAATATTTTAGCTTTGCTTTTTAAAAGTTGGTACGAGAATTGCTTTATAGACACCAACTACTAACACGCACTTAGCAGGTGCAACAAAAAATCATCGGAGCAAAATGAGCATGGCGAACAAGGTCCTTCAACTCATCCAAGAAAGTGGCGCAAAATGGGTCGATTTTCGCTTTACTGATACTAAGGGTAAAGAGCAGCACGTAACTTACCCTGCAGATACAATCGACGAAGATACTTTTGAAGACGGTAAAATGTTTGACGGTTCTTCAATTGCTGGTTGGAAAGGCATTGAAGCATCTGACATGATCTTGCGTCCAGACGCTGAAACATGTTTCCTTGACCCGTTCTTCGCTGAAGCTACAGTTGTGGTAACTTGTGACGTAATCGAGCCATCTACTGGTCAAGGTTATGAACGTGACCCACGCTCTATCGCTCGCCGTGCAGAAGAATACTTAAAATCAACAGGTATCGGTGATACTGCATTCTTCGGTCCAGAACCAGAATTCTTCGTTTTTGACGAAGTAAAATGGGACATCGACATGTCTGGCGCGCGCCACACATTGATCGCTGAAGAAGCTGCTTGGTCTACTGGTAAAGATTACGAAGCTGGTAACTCTGGTCACCGTCCACGTGTTAAAGGCGGTTACTTCCCGGTTCCTCCTGTAGATTCTTCACAAGATATGCGTGCTGATATGTGTGCCCGTATTGAAGACATCATGGGTCCAGGTCGTGTAGAAGTACATCACCATGAAGTTGCGTCTTGCCAGTTAGAAATTGGTGTGAGCTTCAATACTATGGTGCGTAAAGCTGACGAAGTTCAACAGTTTAAATATGCAGTTTGGAACGTTGCACACCAATATGCTAAAACTGCGACTTTCATGCCTAAACCAATGGTAGGTGACAACGGTTCTGGTATGCACGTGCATATGTCAATCTCTAAAGATGGCAAGAACCTGTTTGCTGGTGATGAATATGCAGGCCTTTCTGAAATGGCATTGTACTTCATCGGTGGTGTGATCAAACATGCTCGTTCATTGAATGCGATCACTAACCCATCTACTAACTCGTACAAACGTTTAGTTCCGCATTTCGAAGCGCCGATCATGCTTGCTTACTCAGCACGTAACCGTTCTGCTTCTATCCGTATTCCTTACGTTTCTAGCCCTAAAGGCAAGCGTATTGAAGCACGTTTCCCAGATCCAATGATGAACCCGTACTTAGGTTTCGCTGCATTGTTGATGGCTGGTCTTGACGGTATTCAAAACAAGATTCACCCAGGTGAAGCTGCTGACAAGAACTTGTATGACCTTCCTCCTGAAGAAGAAGCTAAAATCCCTACAGTGGCTCACAGCCTGGATATGGCGCTTGAAGCTCTTGCAGCAGATCATGATTACCTGCTTAAAGGTGGCGTGTTCACTAAAGAAATGCTTGAAGCCTATATCGAACTTAAAACTGAAGAAGTACGTCGTCTGAACACGACTACTCACCCAGTTGAATTTGATATGTATTACAGCCTGTAATTCATATTCGAATTTAGGTTCAAGAAAAACCCGCGCTTGTCGCGGGTTTTTTTTGTATGATCTATTCAATTACTTGAAGTATGTACACGACTATGGCGCAGCGTAAAAAGCACACCGGTTTCTTTCCTTGGATTGATCCAAAGGATCATGAAAAAGGATTTAAACTGAACTTTTCAGAAGTGACTTATATTGAGGTTGGGCGAACAGTGGAAGGCTATAAGCAAGCTGAATTCGTCGCTCTGAAAAATCCTGAATTGGCTCTGGATTATGCTTATCCTAAAAGTTTTTATTTAACTGCCGAAGGCATGATTTTAATTAAGACTCCGCAGGGGAAATTTGAAGTCATCGCCAAAACAGACAACAGTTAAACCAAAATTTCATTTTAAATTAAATGATAACAAGTAAGCTCCAGTCTTCTGAATATCATTTAAACTGTGTATAAATTTTCATATTTTTAAGAGCTTTATGGTTATGCGTGAACCGCGTGCATACGCAAATCAAAATTCAACTATTTTACCTGCATTAAAATCGTGGTTATATGCTTCAGGTTCACTGACACAACAATTAACCGATTTTGCGGGTGGGGTATTCAAGGTCCAGCCTATTGAAGAGCACTATCAGCGGCTTCTACGTGCCGATGCACAATGGATGAATATGCCGCATCAGCATACATCTTGGGTACGTGAAAGCTATTTATATGGCTGTGATGCAGAGCCGTGGGTCAAAGCGAAAAGCATTTTTCCAATCCTAAGCTTGCAGCGTCGGGCACGACTTTTTAAGCATATTGGTAAAAAACCGATCGGATGGTTTTTATTTCAACGCACAAACCCTATATGTCAGCGTCGTGTCATTCTGCTGGAAGATGGCTGGACACGGCAAAGTTGCTATACTTGGCATGGTTGTAAATTTATTGTGCAGGAAACTTTTTTACCTGCATTTGAGCAATTTATTCAACAAAAAATTAAACAGTAATCTGGTTAAGGATGGTCATGGCAACTGCGCATCAAATTACCTGGCGTGAACGCTTGGAAGCTTATTATTATCTCTGTCGTTTTGATAAGCCGATTGGTACGGAACTGGTGTTTTGGCCAACCATGTGGGCGTTATGGATTGCCAATCAGGGTATGCCATCCATCAGCATTTTGATTCCCATGATTTTGGGCACCATCTTTATGCGTGCGGCAGGCTGTGCCATTAATGATTTTGCTGACCGGAAAGTAGATGCACATGTGGAACGGACTAAAACCCGTCCACTGGCGACCGGAATTATCAGTGCTCAAGAAGCAATATATGTATTTTTAGCTCTGGTTGCTGCTAGTGCCTGTATGTTGTTCCTTTTGCCGATTGAAACCTTTTACTGGTCATTTGGGGCGTTGTTTCTGGCATTTATCTATCCGTTTATGAAACGCTATACCCACTTGCCACAAGTCTTTCTTGGCGCGGCATTTTCATGGTCCATTCCAATGGCCTATACCGCAGTTGGACAGACACCGGATTTAACCTGCTGGCTTCTGTACTTTGGTAATCTGGCCTGGACCGTGGCTTATGATACTCAATATGCCATTACCGACCGTGAGTATGATTTAAAGATTGGTGTGAAATCCACAGCGATTTTATTTGGCAAATATGACATTGAAATTATTTCTTTATTGCAAGTCATCAGCCTTATATTGATTGGCAGTGCCCTGTATTTGGAAAGTCTGTTGATGCCATTGGGTTTAATCGCATTGCTATGCGTTGCTGCAGATTTTATCTACCAATGGAGCAAAACCCATGACCGTGATCCGCAGCGCTGTTTTTGGGCATTCCGTCATAATCGCTGGGTAGGTGTTATGATTTTTGCCGGAATTTTTCTCGCTTTGTTTTAGTAATTATTTGAAGTAAAAATTGTCATAAAAAAGTATCCGTATGGATACTTTTATTATGGGTTAAATGTAGGCTGCGACATCAGCTCAACTGAGTTTGTATCTTTAGTTCCTGAGTAATGAACTGCAGTGCTGCATTTTTTGAATTTTTTCTAAAACTGGCATACAGCTGCAGGGTAGGAAGTTCGAATTCGGTCGCAATCACTTGCACATGATCACCTAGAAATTTGAGCAGATATTCCGGAACGAAACTAAAGCCCAATCCCATATTGATCATGTTGATATGTTGCAGAACATTAGTCACCCAGAGCATCTGATGATGCGGTAGATGTTTAAGCTGCAATTGCTGATTAATTTTTTCATAAAATACCGGCGAAGCACTTTGCTCACACATGATGATGTTCTGTTTTCTCAGGTACTCACGGTTGATCTGATGTTTAGAGGGATGTAATTTTTCTGCTGCTACAACATAGATTTTTTCAGTCAGTAAGCACAGGTTTTCATAATCATCATGCTGAACGGCGTAACGAGTAAAGGTCAGGTCTAGCTCAGCATTTTTTAGGCGCTGAATCTGCTCAAGGCAGGTCAGGCTTTGCACATGAATGTGCAGATCCGGAATTTGCTGCTTGAGTTTGTCTAGAATTAATGGCATGACCTTCAATTCTGCCACATTTAAAAAGCCAATATAAATCTGGTTGTTTTTATTGTAGGCAACTTGACGTGCAGCGGAGATAGCGAGCTGGGCATTTTCCAGTGCATTCTGTGCATAAGGTAAAAAGGCTTCACCTTCATCGGTCAGACGGATTTTTTTAGCAGAGCGGTCAAACAGTAACACGCCGACTTCTTCTTCCAGGTCTTTAATTTGCTGGCTTAATGACGGCTGTGCGGTGAACATCTTTTCGGCCGCCTTGGTGAAACTGCCTTGCTGAACCACGCTGACAAAATACCTTAAATGACGTAATTCCATAACTCACCAGACCTATAAACCCGATTGCACAGTCTCTTTCTGAGCTGATGCTGCAAATCAGATTATGAAATGTGGCAGACCTAAAAACTATGCAACCATAGTTTAAGTCTATGGGTGTTCTGCAAAATAACGCGGTTGCATACACTGAGATCAGACAGCTGAAGGGTGACATTGAAAAGGAGTAGGTGATGTCTGAGCAATTTGATACGGATGTGCTGGTAGTAGGAACAGGTCCTGCAGGGTCAACCTTGGGGCTGGCATTGGCCAATTATGGTATTAAAGTCCAGCTTTTTACCCAGTTTAGCTGGCTGGCCAACAGTCCACGTGCACATATTACCAATCAGCGGGCCATGGAAGTGTTGCGCGATCTCGGCGTAGAAGAACAGGTTAAGCAGATTGCCACGCCCTGGGAACAGATGGGGGAAAGCCTGATTACCACCAGTCTGGTCGGGGAAGAAATTGCCCGTCTTAGCGCCTGGGGTACCGGCGATGAACGACATGGCGATTATATTAAAGGCAGTCCATGTCCATTGGTGGATTTGATTCAGCCGAAAATGGAAGCATTGTTAGCAAAGAATGCCGCCGAACGCGGTGCCATTTATAACTTTAATACCGAATACCTGTCTCATACTCAGGATGAATACGGTGTGACGGCAACCTTTTTAAACCGGATTACCAATACTGAGTTTAGCTTGCGTGCCAAATATCTGGTGGGTATGGATGGTGCACGTTCTAAAATTGTTGAGCAGTTAAATCTGCCGTTGGAAGGCGTCATGGCGCGTGCTGGTACTGTGTATGTGACCTTCAGGGCGGATTTAAGCCAATATGTGCAGCATCGTCCAGCAATCCTGCAATGGATTGTCAATCCTGAAGCCAGCTTTGGTGACTTGGGTATGGGGCTGCTGCGCGCTATTACCCCATGGAATGAGTGGATTATGGGTTGGGGCTTTGATATTTCCAAAGGTGAGCCGCAGGTGACTGAGGAACAGGTTCGTGCTCGCCTGAATGCCTTTGTTGGGACTGAAGTTGAAGAAGTAGAAATCCAAAAACTGTCCTATTGGTATGTAAATCAGACCTGGGCGACAGAGTATTCCAAAGGTCGTGTGTTCTGCGGCGGAGATGCCGTACACCGTCATCCACCATCCAGTGGTTTAGGCTCTAATACCTGCATGCAGGATGCCTTTAACCTCGGCTGGAAACTGGCCTATGCAGTGAAAGGCTGGGCCAAAGAAAGCTTGCTGGATTCTTATACTCGTGAGCGTGCACCTGTGGGCAAGCAAATTGTGGCCCGTGCCAATCAATCCCGCTTTGACTATAAGCATTTGAAAGATGTCTTTGGTTTTGATCATGGTGTAACGACACAGGCAGAAATGTTGCAGCGAATTTTCGCTGAAGATGACGCGGGTGCCGAGATTCGTCAAAAATTATTCCAGGCGCTCGAGATTAAGCATTTCGAATTTAATGCCCAAGGGGTAGAGCTGAATCAGCGTTATGATTCAAATGCTGTGATTGCCGAGGCGACAGCGGAAACCTTTATGCAAGATTCGCAGCTTTACTTGCAGGCAACGACACGCCCGGGGGCAAAAGTGCCGCATACCTGGCTGATTAATGCCAAAGGACAGAAGCAATCGACCTTAGATATCGTAGGACAGGGCCGCTTTACCTTGTTGACTGGGCTGTCTGGTACAGGCTGGAAAAATGCGGTGCATGCTATGAATTTACCTTATCTGGATGTGATTCAGATTGGTTCCCGCGAATACCGCGATGTTTACGGAACCTGGAACCAGAAATCTGAAATCCATGAAGCGGGTGCGGTACTGGTACGTCCGGATGGTTATGTGGCTTGGCGAATGCAAGACAAGCCTGAAGCAGACTTTGATTATCTTAAAACCTTGCAAGAGGTATTGCAGCAAATTCAGCTTGCTGTCTGACTGTAGAGATAAAAAGCCGGTTTCGACCGGCTTTTTGATGCGGGTTTACAAAGTAGGTGAATGATCTGTTGAGACAGCACAGGGTTTTGTTATATTGGACAGGCAAATTTAGTGTGTATATAGATTGACAGGTATTGATTATGTCGCAGTCAGGCGCGAAGCCACACCCCAAGAAGATGATTATTCTGATGAGCCTTGGTTTACTTATCCCGATTTTTCTGGTCTCTATGGCCTATCTGGCAGTCAGTAGCGACGAGAAAAACCAGCAAAAATATCAACAGCAGCAGGCTGAAATGCTGGAGCGGATCAAAGCCCGTGAAGCAGCTGAACAGGCTGCTTCTAAGCCCACTGTAGAGCTGTCTGAACAGCAAGCCAGCAAATAATTGAGATTGATACTGAATTCAGCCACCGCATCATACGGTGGCTTTTTTTATGTCGAAATGGAATTAATTTAAAATGTCTTTTTTTAAGTTGTGGGTACTTGGAATATCGGTATAGCGATAGACCTGATAGCCTGCTTCGTTCAGCATGGCATCACGCTCGGCATCTTCCTGTTCCTTACCTATATGGCTGGGATCATCCAGTTCAATAATCGCGACCACTTCGAGCTTTTGATTCAGTAAAACGAAGTCGGTGACTTTACGGTTAAACTTGTTGCGTATCTTAAAGTTGTCATTGGTGATTAATGCGCTAAAAGCAACTTGAGCCAGAATATGATGCTGTGGAAAAGCTTCTTTCAGCCGGATAAACATTTTGCTTTCAAAAGGCGTGATCACACGTTTAGGGAAAAAATTCTGCTGTGGTTTGAACAGTTGCTGAAAAACAAGCGTCAGCAAAGCAAGAGTGGCAATGCAACCAATAATAAAAAAAGTAAGTTGACTTGAATTGAACACAATAAAATCTTGATATAAGAAAAAACCCACTCTGTTGAGTGGGTTTTTAGAATTTGGCTCTCCAACCTGGGCTCGAACCAGGGACCTGCGGATTAACAGTCCGTCGCTCTACCGACTGAGCTATTGGAGAATCTGGTACGCATTCTATGTATCTCAGCTTACAGGGTCAAGGGTTTAGTGTTAAAAAAGCCATGAAAATGAATTGAATGTTTTAAAAATAAACTTATTGCTGGTTATTTAAGTGATTTTATTAGGTCTATATAGTTTTCTTTGCTTTGTAATGGGTGAGCTTGACGGCATTCGTCCAGCAATTTCATCACTTCAGCTTGGGTAAGCTCAGGTTTGAGTTGCTGCTGAATGTGTTTTAAAACCTCCGGGTTCTTTTGGACTAAATTACGGGTGCAATGAAACAGGCGTTCATACATGAGCGCAGAAGCCTGTTTTTTATTTTCAGAATTTTGACTACATTGAAAAACGGCGAACATGACAACAATCAAAATAATCCAGAAAATTAGAGATTTTAACCAGGTGGCATTCATAGCAGTTTATTAGAATATTGTTATTAGAATGAACATAACCAAATTTTAATCAGCGAACAAGAGATAGGAGAATGATCTACAATTTTAAGAAAAAGTGATGACTCAAAAGTAGAGATTGTAAAAGTGCAGATTGCAGGAAATGTAAATCTGCTGAATAAAAAAAGCCCACTTCGCAATGAGTGGGCTTTCTAGAATCTTGGCTCTTCCACCTGGGCTCGAACCAGGGACCTGCGGATTAACAGTCCGTCGCTCTACCGACTGAGCTATGAAAGAATAGATGGCTCTCCAACCTGGGCTCGAACCAGGGACCTGCGGATTAACAGTCCGTCGCTCTACCGACTGAGCTATTGGAGAATCTGATGCGCATTTTAGGGATGAAAACTAAAGTCGTCAACAAGATAATGTAAAGAAACGAATTATTTGCTTTATTAATATGCGTTTGGGTCCTGAAAATAAAAAAATCACCCATAAAGGGTGATTTTTTAAGCAAAAAATAAAAAATATTTTATTTCTTATTTTTCAACGCCAGCAGCTTGACCAGCATATTTAGCATTTGCGTAATCCCAGTTTACCAAGCTTTCTAGGAAAGTTTTGATGTAAGCAGGACGTGCATTGCGGAAGTCGATGTAGTAAGCATGTTCCCAAACATCAATAGTCAACACCGCAACTTTACCATGAGCAAGTGGAGTGTCAGCATTTGAAGTTTTAAGGATAGATAAGTTACCATTTACTTCATCAGCAACTAACCAAGCCCAGCCTGAACCGAATTGAGTGGTTGCAGCAGCAGCGAATTCTTCAGCAAATTTTTCATAAGAACCGAAAGCTTCATCAATTTTAGCCGCTAAAGCACCAGTCGCTTTACCACCACCATTTTTAGCCATACAGTTCCAGTAGAATGTATGGTTCCAAACTTGAGCCGCGTTGTTGAACACGCCAACTTTAGCAGCATCACCAGCAGATGCTTTAATGATTTCTTCTAAAGTTTTACCTTCAAGGTCTGTGCCTTTGATCAGGTTATTCAAGTTTACAACGTAAGTGTTGTGGTGTTTGTCGTGATGGTATTCTAAAGTTTCTTTGCTGATGTGCGGAGCAAGATCTTCATAACCGTATGGAAGTGCCGGTAAAGTAATCGTTGTCATGTCTTCAATTCCTTGCATTTTGCTGGGTTTTAACATTAAGTCGCTTTATTGTAATAGATTCTTGAGGAAAATTGCGCATTGCTTATAAATAACAATACAGAATAAAGCCTCAATTTATACGTATAAAGAAAATGTTAAACCGTCATTAAATTAAATCGGATTGTTTAATTCAAAGTAACTATACTCAATATCGAACTGTTCTGAAATAGCTTTTGCCAGACGTTGTACTCCATAACGTTCGGTGGCATGATGCCCGCAGGCATAGTAGTGCACATTCAGTTCTTTGGCCTCATAAAAAGTCCGTTCACTGACCTCACCGGAAATGTAGGCATCACAATTTTGCGCAGCAGCTTTGTCAATAAAATCTTGCGCGCCACCGGTACAATAAGCCACTTTCTGAATGCTGGTTTTTTCTGCGGGAAGATGGATAGCATTAAAATTTAAACGTTCAGAGACATACTGTTTAAAGTCTTCAGCAGACATGGCGTTTTTTAAATAACCAATATTGCCAATCGGGTTGCGTTCAGCTGGATCTAAAGCTTCAATATTTTCTAATGCTAACATCTCGGCAATCGCGGCATTATTACCTAAAGTAGGGTGACTATCTAAAGGTAAGTGATAGCCGACCAGTGAGATATCATGCTGAATCAGGCTTTTAATACGTTTACCACGCATACCTGTAATCGGGTAGGGTTCACCTTTCCAGAAATAGCCATGATGCACCAGCAGTAAGTCGGCACCTCGTTCAATTGCAGCTTCAATCGCATCCTGAGATGCCGTAACAGCACACAAAATTCTACTAATCTCCGGTTTGCCTTCTATTTGCAGGCCATTTGGTGCATAGTCTTTAAATTCGTGTGATTTCAGGGTTTGATCACACCACTGAATAATCTCGCTGAGCTTTGCCATAAATTTCTCAAAAGCCTTAATATTGAATATCATCAAAAGATATTTTGAATTGTAACTAAAGCAGCACAAAACTCTGAATTATTTTTAAGTTTCCTGCTGTATTTCATTTTACAATGGCCGATAAATTACTTAGTCATCAACGAATTAAAATATTGTTAGAGGAAATTACCGTGCGCCGCACCTTTTCATGGTTACCTTGGGTTTTACTTGTTTTAGTCACTCTCGGTTTTCTTGTCTGGCAACATTCTCAGAAGCCGCAAGCCCCTGTTGCATCTGACGGTATAAAAATGCCAAGAGAAAAAGTCGAGCCTTTAGTTAATACCAACAGGGCGGGTGCAGTCGAATCTTACAGTAATGCCGTGAAAGTGGCGGCTCCTGCGGTGGTAAATATTTTCACTACCCAGAAAGTGAATAAAGCAGAGCACCCTTTGTTAAATGACCCTGCATTTCGCGAGTTTTTTGGTGATCAGGTCCCTGAACAGTTTGATCAGGAGCAAAATGAAAACAGTCTGGGGTCGGGTGTTATTGTACGTTCAGATGGCTATATCTTGACCAACAATCATGTAATTGCTCAGGCTGAACAGATTGTGGTGGGTCTGAATGATGGACGCCGTGCGGTCGCTAAAGTGATTGGCACAGACCCGGATTCCGATCTGGCGGTAATTAAGATTGAACTCGACAAGCTGCCGGTTTTGCCTTTTAAACTCAGCGGCAATGAAGTTGGGGATGTGGTGCTTGCCATTGGTAACCCATTCGGTGTGGGACAAACGGTCACTCAAGGGATTATTTCCGCCACCAACCGCTCAGATTTAGGCATTAATACTTATGAAGACTTCATTCAAACTGATGCGGCGATTAATCCGGGGAACTCGGGTGGGGCACTGATTGATGTGGCGGGTAATCTGATTGGTGTGAATACGGCTATTTTCTCGCAATCTGGTGGTTCACTGGGGATTGGTTTTGCCATTCCTGCGAAAGTGTGTCAGCAAATTCTCAATTCAATTCTGAAAGATGGTCGTGTAGTTCGCGGCTGGTTGGGCATTAGCCTCATGCCAGTGCAACAGGACAATATTCTTGAACCTAAGCAAACTGGCGTAGTCGTTGCTGACGTACTTCCTCGTGGTCCTGCAGCCAAGGCGGGAATTAAAAAGGGTGATAAAATTATCCAGGTCAATGGTGAACCGATCACTTCTGCTTCCCATTTGATTAATTATGTAGCCTTGCAAGCACCGAATAGCACCATTAAAGTTGAAGTGGTGCGAGATGAGCAGCCATTAACCCTGAATGTGGTGGTGACTGAACGTAAAGCACAGAATAATAATTCACAATATATTCCTTTACCTCAACAATAAAAACAATCCTGCTATTGATCCACGTTGAGGTGAGTGAGCATAGAAAAAGCGCATTTCGATGCGCTTTTTTTTATGGCCTGGCTTAGGATTTATCTGATGATTAGATAATTATAGATTATTTAGGTAATAAAAAAGCCCGCTTTAGTGCTGCGGGCTTTTTCGTATTTGGCTCTCCAACCTGGGCTCGAACCAGGGACCTGCGGATTAACAGTCCGTCGCTCTACCGACTGAGCTATTGGAGAATCTGCATGCGATTATAAGCAGATTTTATAGGGGGTCAAGCTAAAAGTGTCATGATTCCTTAATTTTTATGCTGTATGCTTTTTATTTAAACAACTCAATTAAAAATCCTAAAAAAACTTGCACAGCCAAAACTGGATTGTTAGATTAAATACATAACAGAGCGTTTGAATGTAAGTTCAAACAGTGTGGATTTAAACCAACTTGCCAGCACTAAAATGGCTAAACAGGAGAAAGCGAATGCATACGCTGACGATTGCCGAAATTTTTTCAAATTTATCTTTTTATCAAGACAACTACCTTTCTATTATTCAAGACCCGCAGCGCTATCAGACCGCTGTTGAGGATGCTTACATCCAGGTGTGGCCTGTCGGAACTCAAGTCTTATATTTGGGTGACTTGTTGCAGCTTTGGTTTAGCGATAAATGGTTGATTAATTCACCTTGTCAATTGCTGCTGGATAGTTATTCGAATGGTCGCAAGCAACCTTTGCAACGTGATCATGATCTGTATTTGTATCAGTTGAATGGCAGCGCTTTATCTGGACGCAACAATTCTAAAGTATGGTCGGTGTCGGAACAGAAGAAACTCTCTATATCACTCGATAGCGTATTTAAATATTTATGTATTTATAAAGGCACTTCACGTCCAGAAGTGGCTTTATCTGCTCTAACAAAATCATTTAAATCGGCCGTTTAATCTTGCACTAGAATAAGAGTTTAGGAAATGACTTAAGCTCTAAATGCAGCATATTGCGTATTAACGGATAATCATACATGTCGCGGTGGCATGGGCATAAAGTTTACCATCTTCATCGATAATTTCACCTTCAGAAATACCCAGGTTTTATGGATATTGATGACGGTTCTTGTGGCAAGCAGTTGTTGATCTTGAGGAATAGGGCAGCACATTTTTATATTTAAATTGATGGTGCCATAATCTGCTGCTTCCATAATACTGTGAACGGCACACCCGATGACGGATTCAGTATGGTTGCTATAAAATCGGCATGTACGCCACTCAATGGGTTTAAATGACGATAGTCTGCTTTTACTTTAAAGTGAATATTTCCTTTGTTGACCTGATAGAGTTGCATCGGCATGGTTTCACTGATACTTCTAGCTGGAATTTTTCCTGTACACATGACCTATAATAGTTGTAGTTCTATCTTTCGCTGATTTTCATCTTCCTTTCCTGACTGAATATGGTCTTATTTATTGCAGATTAAAATACCAATTTATTGAAGTTCAAATACTGAGTAGTCTCATGTTTAAATGATAAATAAAGATAATTTTTTTATTTTTATGCATTCAATCAGAAAAATAAAAAAAGTGTGCTAACGTGATTTTTATTCAGTTGTAGCCAAATAAGGATTGTTGTGTGCTGCTGATTAAAATAGGAATCGCAATGTTGGCCTTTGCTGCCAATTCTGTCCTGTGTCGTCTGGCACTTGCAGGCCAGCAAATTGACCCGATGAGTTTCAGTTTGATTCGTGTATGTAGTGGCGCGGTCGTTTTATTGGTGCTTTACCTATTTTCTGCACAAAAAACCAAAATTGAATGGAGTGTTAAAAACGGATTTTTTCTGGCGCTGTATATAGTCGCTTTCTCATTGGCCTATTTGCATCTTGATGCAGGTGTCGGGGCATTGCTGTTATTTGGCACGGTACAGCTAAGCATGGTTGGCTATGGTCTATGTCATGGTGAAAAAATCAATATGCGCCGAGGTGCTGGATTGTGTATTGCCATTATCGGTATTTTAATTCTCTTACTGCCAGGCGCAGCTGCACCAAATTTAGTTTATGCGGCCATTATGGTGCTTTCAGGAATAGGTTGGGCTATGTACAGCATTGCGGGTAAGAAGATGCAAAACCCGTTGGCAAGTACCTTGGCCAATTTTGTTATGGCGATTCCTTTTGTACTGCTGGCTTATGCTGTGTTTTACACAAAAAGTTTTGCATTGCCTCAAGGTATGCTTTTGGCGGTGCTGTCAGGCGGTTTGGCCTCAAGCGGTGCCTATGTGCTGTGGTATGTCATTGTGAAACAGATTGACCATGTCACAGCCAGCAGTGTGCAGCTCTCTGTGCCGTGTTTAGCGATAATGGGCGGTGCGCTGTTTATTGGAGAGGTGCTTAGCTGGCGGATTATTATGTCTGCCATCATTGTTCTAGTGGGAATAGCATTGGTAATTAGAACCATACCTGATCAGACGCATGCGCCAAGTACATTGAAATAATTAAAATATGTTTAAAGCAGAATTAATCTGGATATTTTTTAAGTTTTAAAAGATAAATCCTGAGATTTAAAAACCCGCGAATTTCGCGGGTTTTTTTTAAATCTTACTTTAGAAAAAGCAGATTATTTTTCAGCAGCAATTGAAGCAATCGCAGCGTCAACGCCTTCGATTGAATCAGCAGCTTTCTTGATACGTGCAAGCGCATCTACCAGTACTTCGTCAGCAGTCGCATAAGAAATACGCATGTAACCGCCTAGACCGAATGCATCACCAGGAACAACGGCAACACCAGTTTCTTCCAATAACCATGCAGAGAATTCTGTGCAAGATTTTAAGCCTTTGGCACGAATTAACGGACGGATGTTTGCATATGCATAGAATGCACCATCCGCAGGTAAACAAGTAATACCGTTGATGTCATTCAAGCCTTTCACAACCAGGTCGTGACGACGTTTGAAAGCTTCAACCATTGGCTCAAGAACGTCTTGAGGACCGTTCAATGCAGCTTCAGCAGCAACTTGTGAAATAGAAGTCGGGTTAGAAGTGGATTGAGACTGGATTTTTTTCATCGCGCCAATCAGTTTGGCAGGGCCCGCTGCATAGCCGATACGCCAGCCAGTCATTGCATAGGCTTTAGATACACCGTTCAGTACAATTACGCGGTCGTAAAGGTCTGGAGCAATAGTGGCGATGTTGTAGAATTCGTCGTCCCAACGGATTGGTTCGTACATGTCATCAGAAGCCACGAGAACTTCTGGGTATTTGCGAAGTACTTCAGCCAAAGCTTCAAGTTCAGCTTTAGTGTAGATCATACCAGTCGGGTTAGATGGGCTGTTCAATACCACTAAACGGGTTTTGTCAGTGATAGCAGCTTCTAATTGAGCAGGTGTGATTTTGAAACGTTGTTCTTCACCACATTTCACTACAACAGGCACGCCTTCAGCAATGAGTACCATGTCTGGATAGCTTACCCAGTATGGCGCAGGGATGATCACTTCATCACCTTTATTTAACAAAGCAAGTGCCAAGTTAAAGAATGACTGTTTACCACCGCAAGAAACCAGAATCTGGTTTGCTGCATAGTCAAGATTATTATCACGTTTTAATTTCGCAATAATTGCTTTTTTAAGACCTGGAGTACCGTCAACAGCGGTGTATTTGGTAAAACCGTTGTTAATAGCTGCAATTGCTGCATCTTTGATGTGTTGTGGGGTGTCAAAATCTGGTTCACCTGCACCCAAACCAATTACGTTTTTACCAGCAGCTTTAAGTTCGGCAGCTTTGTTGGTAACAGCAAGTGTAGGGGACGGTTTGATGGCATTTACACGATCAGAGAGACGTACGTCCACGGCAGTATTCCTTCTTATAGGGATTAAAAAATAAAAAAGCACACTATCTTATCTTAAATTGCGCCAAAAAGGGGAGGTCGAATATAGCAATATTGGAAAAAAGTATTTAATCCGGTTGAATCAGCTGAGCATTAACAATTAATAATTAAATATTTAGTCTGAATAAAAGGGCTAAGAATGACTAAAAAATGGCGCTAAAAGTGATAATTAAATGTGAATGACTAAGTGAAAAAGAACACTACAATTAAATAGTGCACTATTTAATTGTAGTGTGTGTAGTGTTAGCAAGTTATCACAAAAACTAAACATCAATAAGCATAATTCAGATCGGTATAATCATTTAAGGATTTTTGCAGATGGGTATTAATGAACTCATGTACATCAGCAGTGGTCATTGGTTGCCCCTGTTTGGTGATGACATGTTCAATCGGTTGTTGACCTTGAGCAGTAATGGTGTAGACAAAATTACGCGTCACTTTGAAACCAGCTTCTTCTTTGAGGATGCAAGTCACATAATGATAGCTATGCTCAAAGTTTAAATCGGTATGTGAAAATACAAACTGATCAAACAGTTTCATGTTTTGACCATCAGCCAAAGCTTTGAGTTCATCCACAATGCTGGCACTAAATTTCATGCCGTAACGTTCAGAGATAGGCTTGTGATCAATCAGTAGTGAAACGGTGTCATCATCATTTTGGGTTACAGTGACATTGCTAAAATCGGACATGAAAAATCCCTGTGTTAAATTGAACTGTACTACGGTATGTGGGAAATAAAGCGAAAATCAATTGAGTGTGGTACAGATTTTCAGCAAAACGTTTAACTGAAGAGGACTTCAAATAAAAATGGCTACAATAAGAGGTAGCCATTTAAATCAATTTGAAATGAACTTATTGATTAAAGCGGGACAGGTCTTCTTCAGGACGGGCAGTCAATACTTCAACACCAGTTTTTGTCACTAAAAGGGTGTGTTCATATTGTGCGGACAAGCTATGATCTTTGGTCACCACCGTCCATTTGTCACCTAAGATTTTGGTTTTCCAGTCGCCAGCGTTTACCATCGGTTCAATGGTAAAGGTCATGCCTTCTTCAAGCACCATACCGGTATTGGGTTGACCATAATGCAAAACTTGCGGTTCGTCGTGGAATACGGTGCCAATACCATGACCACAATATTCACGGACTACGCCAAAGCGTTCTGATTCAACATATTTCTGGATGGCATTGCCAATATCACCAATGGTAGAACCTGGTTTTACCGTCGCAATACCGAGGTACATGGCTTCTTGCGCCACTTTGCATAAACGATCGGCAAGAATTGAAGTTTCACTGCCGACGATATACATCATATTGGTGTCGCCGTGATAGCCGTCTTTAATGACAGTGACATCAATATTCAGAATATCGCCTTTTTTCAGGATTTTGCTTGCAGATGGAATGCCGTGACACACTACGTGGTTGACGGAAGTACAAATGACATGCTGGAATGCCGGGCGGCCAGGTGCTGCACCATAACCAAGACAGGCAGGAATGGCATCCTGTTTATTGACGATATAATCGTGGCAGATGGTATCCAGTTCGAGTGTAGAGACCCCCGGTTTGATATGCGGTTTGATCATATCCAAAACTTCAGCCGCCAGTCGACCCGCCACACGCATTTTTTCAATTTCTTCAGGGGTTTTAATGAGTCGACGGGGAGCTTCGTAAGTACTGTTCATGATCTTTAAAAACTTTTGGAAATTTGTGTGTGACTATGGTATAAATAGCCGCCCATTTTATCAAATGCTTTTTCGTGAATAAATTTCACGGGCTTTGTGCGATGGGGCAATAAAATCCGCACATATATCGACACATTTCTCTGGGTGCTCGCAAGAGTGGAGAATGCGGATATATGGAGGCCTAACCCAAACTTTAAGGTAAAGAAAATGGCAGATTACAACGTAAGCATGCGCGACCTTCTTCAAGCAGGCGCTCACTTCGGTCACCAAACTCGTTTCTGGAACCCAAAGATGCGCGAATACATCTTTGGTGCGCGTAACAAAATTCACATCATCAACCTTGAGCACACTGTTCCTGCGTTAAATGATGCTTTGAACTTTGTTAACAATCTTGCAAGCAAAAAGAACAAAGTATTGTTTGTTGGTACTAAACGTGCTGCTTCTAACATCATTCGTGAACAAGCTCAACGCGCTGGTCAACCATACGTAGACCACCGCTGGTTAGGTGGTATGTTGACGAACTGGAAAACACTTCGCCAATCTATCAACCGTTTAAAAGATCTTCAAACTCAATCTACTGACGGTACTTTCGCTAAACTTACTAAACGTGAAGCTTTAGAACGTACTCGTGAAATGGAAAAACTTGAACGTGCTTTAGGCGGCGTTAAAAACATGGGTGGTTTACCTGACGCATTATTCGTAATTGACGTTGACCACGAATCAATCGCGATTAAAGAAGCTAAAAACTTGGGTATTCCTGTAATCGGTATCGTTGATACAAACTCTAACCCAGACAACGTAGATTACGTTATTCCTGGTAACGACGATGCGATCCGTGCGGTTACACTTTACGCTTCTGCTATGGCTGATGCTATCCTTGCTGGTAAAGAGTACGCTCAATCACAAGCAAATGCTCAAGCTAAAGGCGAAGAAGCTGCTAAAGAAGCTCCAGAGGCTTAATGCGTTTTGACGCAGAATTGTCATTTTTGCGACATGTAACCGTGGCAAATTAAGCGTCAAGAAAGCGAAACGGTCCAGAGAACACTTTGGGCCGTTTTTGTTGAACAGATTCATTTTTCTACCGTATTTAGGAGAATAACATGACTGCAGTTACTGCGAGCATGGTAAAAGAATTGCGTGACCGTACTGGTTTAGCAATGATGGAATGTAAAAAAGCATTAACAGAAGCGAACGGTGACATCGAATTAGCGATTGATAACCTTCGTAAATCTGGTCAAGCAAAAGCAGCTAAAAAAGCTGGCAACATTGCTGCTGATGGTGCAATCACTATCGTTCAAGAAGGCAATAAAGCTATTCTTGTAGAAGTAAACTGCCAAACTGACTTCGTTGCTAAAGACGAAAACTTTGCTGGTTTCTCGACTAAAGTTGCTGCTGCTGCGCTTGCTGCAAACGAAACTGATGCTGCTAAAATTGCTGAATTGAAACTTGAAGATGGTTCAACTGTTGAAGAAGCGCGTATTGCTCTTGTTCAAAAAATCGGTGAAAACATCCAAGTACGTCGTGCAAAAATTGTTGAAGGCGAAAACCTTGCAGTTTACAAACACGGTTTAAAAATTGGTGTTGTTGTATCTTACAATGGTGATGCTGCGACTGGTAAAGGTATTGCGATGCACGTTGCTGCGTTCAACCCGGTTGCTGTAACTGCGGAAGGCGTATCTGCTGATCTTATCGCTAAAGAAAAAGAAATTGCTGAAGCGAAAGCATTGGAATCAGGTAAACCTGCAAACATCGTTGAAAAAATGGTAACTGGTTCAGTTGAAAAATACTTGAACGAAGTTGTTCTTGAGCGTCAAATGTACGTAATCGACAACGACAAGAAAGTTGCTGACGTTCTTAAATCAACTGCTACTACAGTTGCTCAATTCGTTCGCTTTGAAGTGGGTGAAGGTATTGAGAAAAAAGCTGAACTTTCTTTCGCTGAAGAAGTTGCTGCTGCTCAAGCTGCTGCAAAATAATCTCTGATTATTTGCAAAAAAAGCCCCGTTTGGGGCTTTTTTTATGCAGAGTTTAGAATTATGAGAGAGCAATAAAGATGGTGAACAAAGCCCAGATGGGCATCGATGCCATTATTCTTATTTTAGTTGCTGTCTATTTTGGTATTGATTTACAACAACGGCAAAATCCTTTAAATCAATTGCTCCGCAATTCAAAAGCACATACTGAAATTTTATCGAAATCACAATTTCAGAAAGCCTCTCTAGATTCGAAATCATCAAATTTTCAAATTCCAAATGATGATGCAAAAAATCAACAGGCCTTTCAAACACAAAAAAACAATATACAGCTCCAGTCAAGCGGAACAGTCAAAGTGGTTTTAGTGGATGATAACAACGGCTCACGTCATCAAAAGTTTATTCTACAATTGCAGAATGGCCTAACCGTGTTAGTGGCTCATAATATCGATTTAAATCCCCACATTGATGGATTGCAAAAAGGAGATACGGTCGGGTTCTATGAAGAATATGAGTACTCTGAAAAAGGTGGGTTAATTCACTGGATTACTCATGCTCAACAATAATGATATGCGGAAGTATGGTTGAAATAGAAAGGGAGAACCTATCAATAAAGGTTCTTCAGAAGGCTAAAACGATAAGTGCTCTTAAATTACGTTGTTTTGCGATTTTTGGCGGGTTTAAATTTTTTGTGGTGGTTTTATTGTGTAGCCATTCATGCACCATACGCGGCCAATCAGGAGGAACTGGAGATATTTAAACACGGAAGGCTTTTTTCTCTCGACTTTATGGCTATAAAGTTGCCCGATTCAGGCTAAAATGAAAAGCGCAATATAAAATCTTGTTCCTAGAGGCAAAATAAAAATCAGCCACGCCATGATTAGAATGAGAGCAGCCATTGCGACAGCAAGGACTAAGTTTAGTCATGCAAAAAGACCAAGCTTAAAACCAAAATTAAGGCCGTGATTAACGCACTGAAATGAGCAAGAGCAATGATCGAAAATAAAATAGCGAGCACATAAGCTCAGTGAATGACTTTGTTAATTTTGTTCTGATGGTTTTCTCTATATCCATTCAGCTATTCTGTTATAGCTTCCCTTGTTTACTCCGGCTTTTTATTGATGAATATCCATCAATCCATACTTTATTCTTATAAAGATAAAATATAAACCAGACAGCAGTCCTCACATGAGCGGCTTAGTAATATTTGTTTGTAAAGGATGGGTGATGTTGGGGTGTAGTGAACAAGATTGAGGAGATGGGTACTTTTGGTCAAGCATTAAAAAAGCCACGAGAAGTGGCTTTTGTGTCAAATGTATCAGGAGTCTGGCAAGCTCTTATGAATTTGGACCATCCACACGTTCGATGTTTACTTTTGCAGTACCTGCATTGGTAATACCAAGTTGTTTTGCAGCACCATAAGATAAGTCTAGAACACGGTTACCATGGAATGGACCACGGTCGTTCACTTTTACCACTACGCTCTTACCATTGTTTTTATTGGTTACGCGAATATAGCAGTTCAATGGCAGGCTACGGTGAGCTGCAGTTAAACCATTCATATCGAAAGTTTCACCACTTGCAGTTTTACGGCCATGGAACTGACGACCGTACCAAGAAGCTGCACCAGTTTGGCTAAATTTACGTACTGTATTCGATGCAACAGTATTTAGCTTTTCAATCACTGAAGGCTCGTCTGCAGGGATTTCAATTTTTGCAGCAATCGTTTGACGACGAATTTTATCACCAGAACGTTCAGCGATTGAAAGACTATTTAAATTTGAAAAGTGGGAATTAAAATTTTGAGCATCTTTATTTAATACACGCGTGGCCAAGCGGGAGTTGTCACTATCGGTATTAAATGATGACTGCACCAATTCTGCTTGAGACTGACTCAGGGCAAAGGTGGTGGTTAAGGCTAAAATATACTTTATCGAGGAATGCATTATTAAACTCCTAAAGACTGCTCTTTTATCTCAATTAAGCGATTGAAATAAAAGCGATCAAGTCTGTTAATTCTCTTTTGCAACTACATTTGACGAGATGGATAATATTCATGCCAAGCTAAAGCTGTCTACTTTTTAATTAAAATAATTACAAAAAGCACAGAAAAGCATCGTTTTTAGATTAAAATTTAATCAATATTGTAACATAATATTTAAAATGTTCATTTTATGAACAATTTGGTAAAAATAAATCTTGACTTTATTATTGTTTGGTAAAAATCAGTCTTAACGACTGATGATTTCGTTACCTAATTGCCATACCGCTGTAGCATACATGCGACTCTTATTGTAGGTCGTAATGACCTGAAAATTTGGATAGGTAATATAATAAATCGGGCCATAACTATCTTGAAGTTGAATAATATTTACCATATCCAGATCATCAATTTGTACAATCGGATTGATCGGGGTGATGCCTTGATTTTTTAAAGCGCCATATGGTGTTGGCTGTTCCAAATCTTTTGCAATAATTGAGTCTGGATTATTCCCTGTATAGCGGGCAGCAAAGCCGATGGGTTGATTGCGTTGCCATCCATGTTGTGCCAAGTAGTTGGCAATAGAACCAATAGCATCTACGGCAGAATTTCTTAAGTCAATATGTCCATTGCCATCATAGTCCACGCCCATTTTGCTAATGTTGCTCGGCATGAATTGAGGATAACCAATCGCTCCAGCATAAGAGCCAACGACTGAGCTGGCAGGTACTCCATCTTTATAGGTCCATGCAATCAGTGCCGCGAGCTCATCCTGGAAATACTGGGCACGTCGCTCATAGCCGAAGCCTAAGGTTGCCAGGGCATCACGGGTAATGAAATTACCCTTATTGGCACCAAAACCGGTTTCTACCCCTAAAATCCCTAAAATGATCGATTGCGGTACACCAAACTGCTGTTCAGCGCGGTTTAAAGTGTCGGCATATTGAGTTTTGAAACGTACCCCACGCTGAATGGTGCTTTCCGCCATAAAATTGGTTTTATATTCATACCAGGGTTTACTTTCACCAGGGAGGTTCATGATATTGATGATATTAGGCAGGTTTTTTGAGCCATTCATGGCCCAATCGACCTGTTCTGCACTCAAGCTATAAGTTTGCATGGTCTTTTGTTTAAAGCTGTTATATGCGGGGTGATTATAAAAATCGTTAGCTTGACAGAAACTGGTGATGGAAAGTGCACCGAGAAGTAAAGGAAGACGTTTAATGCTGTTATAAAAGTTGATACTTAACATATTACTCAAAGTTCCAAAAACATAATCAGTGTGTGTAAATTGACATCACGACGCTAAAAGACGGTATTACAAATATAGTGACCAAAAATCCATTTCATGAAAGATAACGGAATTTTTCAAGTGGTTAAGATAGCATTGACCAGGGCTCTATCTACAAGTCCATATACAAAAAAAGACAAAGAACGTTATTTGTTGCATAAATCCATGTATTTGATGCCAGTTCTTTGAACTGTACTGTGTATACTCAGCAGAAGAACTGCAAATTAAAGTTCAGTCTGCTTGAGCTGATCCAGCCCGGTTCTTTATATTGTTTGCAATGATACGTTTTATATAAGCCCAGAATATGAAATTTAGTAGTGATTTTGCATTATCAGGAAGTGTTTGTCTGAAAAAACATCAGAACATTGTATCTGGTTGGATGGATGCTTAATTGTAATAAATCATCTAATATTTACCGGTGAGGTAAAAATATGTTCTGTTATGGCTTCTTTGTATCAGATCGCTAAAAAAGTCTATTTGAAAACAAAATTTAGAAGAATTCCTGCTTTTTTATCTCTTATTCAAGCATGCGAAAATCTGCTTGCTAGACAACCATCTTACAAGTTCATAAATTGAAATTTTTCTTGATGATTGTTGCTATAAAAAACGTGAGAGAGATAAAAATTTAAGCCCTAAAATAGTATAAAAAGTGAATTAATCAGGGTTTGATTTTGATCAACACTTTATATTGAAATTATTTGTATAAATGATTGAGGCAGAGATCATAAAGCCTTTTCTGAAATTTATATAATACCCAGTACATCTATAAATTTGATCAAGACAAATACCCACAAAGACAATAGTGCTACACTTATTTCTACGAATAAAATTTTGCAATAAAAAAACCTGGCGATTACCAGGTTTTAGATCATGTTAAATCTGCTCAAGCATGAAATAAGGTATCGTGATATTCAGCCAGCACTAACAGCTCACCTTTGGTTAGATGCGGAATGATTTTTTCCACAGCAATATGTACGGCTTTAATCACTGCAGCAGAACCCAGATCGGCAGCTTTACGCTTGATCATGCCCAAATCTAGGGTCTTATTAAAGTCATTCATGAAATGACGCACGGTCGCTTCAGCAAACTGCTTATAAAGTTCAGTTAAGACTGCTTTATTTACCTCATTGCCTGCTTTAATTTCCGCATAACTATTTTTAAGATTAGTCACCAGACTGGCATCTAATGGTTCACCTACACGGAAATTGCCATCTGCATCTTTAAACAGGCTTTTTTGTGAAAACTCAATTGACTGTTTTACTACATCATTGGAGGATTTGCTCAACAACTGTTTCAATAAAACTGCAACGGTTGATTTGACATAACCGGCCAGTTTTTCAGCGGTATTACGTTTATCACTGGCTGGGAAACGACGCACAAGCTCGGTCAAAATAGCATCAATGATTTCTTCATTAATCAGCAATGCAGTCTTGTCACGTAAAGGGTATAGCGGTTCGCTGGAATTTTTCTTTTCCTGACCTGTTTGAATACTTGTTAATAATTCTGCAGAAGGAATAAAACCAAAAAATGGCATGTTAAACAACCTCAATATTCTTCATTTTATTGTCGCGCCAAACGAATGGGGCGAGGCATCCATGTCGCATCGGATACACGGCAAGGGTTGATGTCTAATCCACCACGACGTGTATAAGTTGCATATACCATCAGTTTTTCCGGCGCAAGGTTTTGCCAGATGTCGGCAAACATCTGTTCCACGCATTGTTCGTGGAAACCGTTATGCTGACGGTAAGAAATAATATAAGCTAAAATGCTGCGATAACAAGGTTTTTTGCCCTGATAACGTATAAAAACTGTGCCCCAGTCCGGTTGGCCGGTGACTGGACAGTTACTGCGTAATAAATGTGAATAAAGTTGTACTTCAACTGCTTCACTATTTTCTGTGTCTAATTTTAATAAACTCGCATCTGGATGGTTTTCCAGGCGTTCAGGGCTTAAATCATCAATACAGGTTCCTTCAGGTTTGGAAATATCAAGATCATCTACCTGAAATAAAGTCAGCGTGACCGGTGCACCTGCTGCAGCAGATAAATCTTCTTCGACCGTCGCAATAAATGCTTCTTTTGAATCAAATTGGGTAAAGTTCATACTATTAAAGTAGAGCTTGAGCGATTTTGATTCGATCAGGTTAGGTGAAGATGCCGGTAGAGTTATACGGCCAATCGCGACTTGAGGAATGCCTGCAGCATTGAGCCAGGAAATTTCAAAAACATGCCACCAGTCTTGACCTTGCTGAATACCTTCAACATGGGCGTATTTTTCACGTGCAGTGGCACGTGAAATTGGAAACAGAATATCGGGTTGATATTCTGTTGGATAATTGGTGTCTTTACCTAATAGAGAATGTTCTACACTCATTATTCACGCATTCCTGAACCACGAGAAAGTAAATAGTACGCTATGCCATATAGCACAGCACAACATAAGGTAATCACAGTCAATGAAATGGAAACATTAACATCACTATGACCTAAAATGCCGAAACGAAAGGCATTGACCATATATACGATCGGGTTAATTAAAGAGAGATTTTGCCAAAATGGACTTAAAGCACTAATGGCATAGAATACACCACCTAAATAAGTCAGTGGAGTCAGTACAAAAGTGGGGATAATCGAAATATCATCAAATGATTTTGCATAAACAGCATTAATAAAACCGCCTAATGAAAATAAAAATGACGTAATCAGCACGGTATATATAGTGACGAACCAGTTGGTGATATATAAGTCGGTAAAAAACAGGCTCATTGCGGTCACAATAATACCGACCAAGGCACCACGGCAAACACCACCAATTACATAGCCCCACAAAATCATGTGCAGAGGCACAGGACTCATAATCAGTTCTTCAATGCTTTTTTGAAATTTAGCACTAAAGAAACTGGAGGAGACATTGGCATAACTGTTGGTGATCACCGCCATCATAATCAGGCCGGGTACAATAAACTGCATGTAGCTAAAGCCACCCATTGTGCCAATCCGTGAACCGACCAGATTACCAAAAATCACGAAATACAAACTCATGGTAATGGCGGGCGGCAATAAGGTTTGCGGCCAGATGCGCATGAAGCGACGCACTTCTTTATGTACCAGGGTATACAGCGCAACACTGAGTTGATTGAAGTTCATTGCGCGGCTCCTTCAAGATTTTTTTCCACCATTTTTACAAAGATTTCTTCCAGACGGTTCGACTTGTTACGCATACTGCGTACTTGAATGCCTTGTGCTTCCAGCAGTTGGAACAGTTCATTCAAGGTATGTGCCTTGTCCATGGTCACTTCTAAGGTCACTGGATCAATTAAATTAAAACGAACGCCGATAATTTCAAGATGCAGCGGTTGAATCGGTTCGACCAGATCAAAAATAAAGGATTCTTCACTGAGCTGGTTTAAGAAAGATTTCATGCTGGTATCTTCCTTAATCACGCCGCGGTCGATAATGGCAATGCGACGGCATAGCATTTCAGCTTCTTCTAGATAATGCGTAGTCAGAATAATTGATGTACCTTTTTCGTTCATTTCGGTGAGAAAATCCCACATTGAACGGCGTAATTCAATATCTACACCGGCAGTCGGTTCATCTAAAATGAGCAGCCTAGGTTGATGCATCATGGCACGGGCGATCATCAAACGGCGTTTCATTCCGCCAGAGAGCATGCGTGCCTGTATACCACGTTTTTCCCATAAGCCTAATTTTTCTAAATATTCTTCAGCCCGGCTTTCTGCAATTTTTTTAGGAATACCGTAATAGCCGGCTTGAGTCACCAAAATATCAAAGGTTTTTTCAAACTGACCAAAGTTGAATTCTTGCGGTACGACACCCAGGCATTGTTTGGCTTCTGAAGGGTGGGTATCCAGATTATGACCAAAAATTTCCACTGTACCGGAGGTTTTTTTTGTCAGTGAGCTAATGATGCTGATGGTGGTTGATTTACCCGCACCATTTGGACCAAGGAGGGCATAAAACTCACCTTCAGGTACCGTTAGGTTGATTCCTTTTAGTGCTTGAAAACCGTTACGATAGGTTTTGGATACGTCCCTCAAGGTCAATGCATCAGTCATGAAATTCTCACTTGGTGAATAGTATGAGTATTGTGAGTGATCTTGCTGAATAAACCAAGTAAATAAGCAGGAATTGTCTGTTGCAATAATGGAACATTGCTCAAAGTATAAGCACAAAAATTGATGACTTATATATAGTTGCTTTACCTTACGGTTTTTTTTGTTATGATGTGCATCGCGCGCTCATAGCTCAACTGGATAGAGTACAGGTCTCCGAAGCCTGTGGCGTGGGTTCGAGTCCCGCTGGGCGCACCAAATTCTCGAATGTATAAAGAAGATCAGTAGCAAGTAATTAATTGATTTTCAAAGGGAAGGCTTATAAATCCCTTATTTAATGATCACATTAATGTACGAGTGAATGACTGATTAATTCCCAACTCATTCCCATGAAAATGAAAAGAATCGAGTGAAAAACATATAAAACCCCTCATTTATAGAAATTAAAAAATATTTAGGGGCTATCGTTTTTTTGAAGTAATAAAGTAATATTTTTATATAATCATATTTAATACAATAACTTATAGAGTTTTTAAAAAGTAATTTAGAGGTAATATTTAAGTAATTTATTACTGTGAAAAAAGGTGATATTTATAAATATTTCACTTCAATAAAATCAATAACTTAAAAAATATTACTTCAAAAATTACAAAAAATTACCTTTAAAAGTAATGTATTTAATTATTTAAATTCAATCACTTAAAAACATTTATTACTTTATTACTTCAATCGATGTCCACTATCTATAAAAATACATTTTTATGTCCTTATAGGTTTTGAAAGTATCCATTGATGTGCTCGAAATAAGGTCGGTGAAATATTTGTTTTGTCTTTTCTGAAAGATCATATTTCGTAGTGAAATGCAGTATTAAAAAATTAGCCTAAGCCTTGAAAGATAGTAGTAACGGCCTGCCTTGACTTTGATTTCAACTTTGCTTGGCTCCGCAGTAAATCAGACACATTTAGAGCGGGCAGGTGGGGTGGGGCAACTGCGCGGGGCTAGGGTACGGTCAGTACAGTTGGGAATACTTCTCATTTATGCTTAAGATAATAAAAAAGCCTGCAATCGCAGGCTTCTATGGATGGTACCTTCACAAATGAAGGCACCATATTGTTGATAATAACGAAATGCTTGATGGTTGCTTGCTTAACTAGGAATGAATCTTTCTTAGTTCGACATAATTACTGACATGATTTCACTTAATTATTATGTAAGACATTGATAAGAGTATGAAATGCTTTGACATTGTGCCTGACATTTTTATTTATGATTTGCTTGATTTGAACTTGCTTAGCTCCACACATAGAGCTCCACATATAAGGATATTCATATGTTTGAACTATCCGGAATTTCCGAATAGCTCATCTAATGATAATCTCTCTCATATCCATATATGGGATTATTTAGATTGAATTAATCCATACTCTTTGAACTTAATCACTTCATCTCCGGCCCATTCATTGAACTGCAGCAAGCGTGATTGAAGCGGAACAATTTCATTATGATAAAAAACTTCAGTCGCAGATTTAATATCACCGAATCCACCGGCATTGCTCGGTACAATTCCCATCAGCTGCGGTGGGATCCGTAGTGCAGCAAGTGTGTCATCACGGGTAATGGATTTAATATTGGTGAAGTCATCCTTAGCAGCAATTTCTGAAGTCGGAATAACCTGGATACCATCCTTTTTACCATTCGGACTGTAATAGAAAAGATTACGGAAGTTCCCCGGACCTTTACTTTCTTTTAGTGCAGTTCGTAGGGCAGTGATGTCATTGGGATCACTGGCTGGATCATTCACATATAAGATAAAACCAGCATGAGATCCGTTGTTGTAATACTTGCGACGGAATAGTGTCGCTGATTCATTTAGCCAGGCACTTTGTAAGGCCGAAATATATTCTGGTGTACCATAAATTTCCTGATCAATATCTGTCTCTCGGATCTGACAAATACGGTCTTGAGGGAACTCATATTCTGTATACCCACGATGACCTTGATCTAAATAAAAGTATTGTCCTTTATGTTCTCCAGCACGAGTGTACTTTGCCAATGCCGGTTTAAATTCAATTGTATTCCCAAGTCGTGAACGTACATCTTCAACGTAAGTATTTCCACACCAGATAAAATCCAATGCGACTTGTTCAAATGACTGCCGGCTCATGCGGGGATGGGGCTTAAACAAATTGGCCAGGAAGTTACGCTTAAAAATGATTCCACTACTCAAATATGGCGTGGACTTCCAGCTTTTGGATAATCCTTCTAGGCTCACTTGCGGTTCATACCAACGGCCATTGAACCAGCATTCCATATAATTTGATAAATCATGGCCATCTAGAACTGGAACAGCATCACCAAATGAAAATGCTTCAGTCTTTTGTGGAATGGCTTGCTGCAAAGGTTGAGGTAAAAAGTTTAAGGCTGTGTTCATTAAACTTTTAGCTGTTGAAAAAGGGTTCATGAATAAATCTCCAATACGGAAGTATTTGTTTCTGTTATACCGGCCAGTGGTTCGTTATAAATTGCATGCATCAGTGCCCATGCGAGATCCGCATGACCAATTTCTTCTGAACGTCCGGCAGTGAAAGTGATTTGTGTTTGACTAGCTGTCATTGTTTTTTTTATGCTCATTAATGACTGGGTCAGGTCTTTATCGCCTGCATCATATTCAAGTCGTCCATTGCGGATGACATCTAAGGTTTTATAGACGAGCTGGGCCTTAACTTCTGGTGAATACTTAAAGGCATGAACTGCAGGGAAGAATTGTCGAACCAGCTCTGCAACACCAACCCCCATGCCTGTCGTATCAATCCCGATATATGTGACGTTGTAACGTTTAGTGATGCTGCGAATATGTTCAGCCTGTTGAGCAAAGTCATCGCCTTTAAACTGATGACGTTCCAGGACTCGGAACTTACCACCGGCAACGGCTGGCGGAGCAAGTACGACTAGCCCGGCATTGTCCCCACTTAAAGCCGGATCATATCCAACCCAGACAGGCTTGTTTGCAAATGGACGTGTATGCCATATTTTGAAATCTGACCAAAGTTCCAAACTGTCGACCATGCAATGCATCAGCATATTGAGTGGGAACATAGATTGGCCATCATCCACAAACTCGCACATCAATAAGTTCTGGAAGTCTTCTGCAGAGTATTCAAAACGAAGGTCATCAATATTAAATAAATCACATCCGCCTTCTTCAGCATCCAGGATAGTGACAATCTGACGCCAGATTTTGTCTTCGCAGATCCGGCCTTTTTTTAATGAATCATGCGATACATCAATTTTGACTTGTTTATCCTTTGGTCGACCTTTATTAAATCTCGCACCAGTCCAGAAACTGTATGCTTCATGGGTAATTGTAGAAGGAGTAGAAAAGTAGGTTTTACGCCACTTTTTATGCAGAGCCATTGCTGATGCAACTTTTTCCAGTTCATTGAATCCATGAGTCCAGAAAAATTCATCGAAATAGAAATTACCGTGATGCCCCTGGGCGGTACGATAGTTTGTTCCCAGGAATAAAAGTTCAGCACCATTCGGAAGAACAATCGGATCCCCAGTCAGTTCAACACCGCAAACATCTGCTGCAAAGGCTTTAATGTAATGTTTGAAAATATGTGCCTGGGCTTTTGAAGCAGATAGGAAAATCTGATTTCGTCCAGTTTTTAAGGCATCAATCAGAGCTTCCCTGGCAAAGTAATAAGTAGCACCAATCTGCCGGCTTTTTAAAATTACACGTGAACGTTGATCAATGGCTCGGTACCAATTCCATTGGTACTCAAATAGACCTTCTTCAAAGGCAATGACTAGATTTTCAATGTCTTCTTCAGTAAATGAATTGGGAACTTTTTTACGTGGTGCTGTATTGCGCTTGCGGATCTCGGGGTTCAGATCAGCTTCGGTACCATCGTTGCGATATTTTTCAATTCGGGCAAATTCTTTATAAGCCCGCATCAACACATCAATTTCTTTAATGTCGCCAGATGTCTTTTTATTTTTAAGAATTAGCATCATTAAACGTAGAGACAGGGCATTTTCGACACGATTTTCGGGTTTCTCTTTTTCCCAATCTTCACGTGTTTTCCATGCCTGAACTGTACGTTCATTTTCATTGAGTACTTCTGCAATATCGACAATCTTCCACCCAAGCCAATACAAGAACTTGGCTTTAAGTTTATTGTCCATAATCAGATGCAAATTTGCTATAGGGGATAGGTCATTCATTGCCATTTGCTGTTTGCTTTAATGTGCAAACATTGGCAGTACAAGGCTTAATTATCAGTCTGACCAAGTTGTAAAAAGCCTTAATACAACAGCTTCCAATTGCCTGTATTACTCATCATTGCCCATTCTGCACCTATTCAAAATCGTGATTTTTATCCGTTCATAATTAACGAATAGGTTTGCAAATGAGCAAAGACAACAAAGACAAGAAATACAAATCGAAATGGTTTCGTATTGCTGTAGCGGGTGACACGACCGACGGTCGTGAAATTCAAGCCGATTGGATTATCCAAATGGCGCAAAACTATAATCCAGACACCTATGGTGCTCGTATCAATATTGAGCATTTCCGTAGCGTTTTTCCTGACGGTATTTTTGGTGCTTATGGTGATGTCCTGGCATTGAAAACTGAAAAAGTCACTATCGATGGTGAAGAAAAAGATGCACTGTTTGCACAGATCGAACCGACGCAAAGTCTGATCGAACTGAATAAGAAAAAACAAAAAGTCTATACATCAATCGAAGTTGATGAAAATTTTGCCAATAAAGGTTCAGCATATCTTATTGGTCTTGCCGTAACTGACAGCCCGGCATCATTGGGTACCGAAATGCTTCAGTTCGCAGCCGGTGCAAAAGTAAATCCATTGGCTGACAAAAAACAGCGTCCAGAAAACCTGTTTACTGCTGCTCAAGAAGTCACTCTCGAATTTGAAGAAGTGAAAGAGTCGCAATCCTATTCCGCAGGCTTACTCGACAAAGTCAAAAAATTATTCTCAAAACAAGAACAAACTGAGAAAAAGTCTGCGGAATCTTTTTCTGAACAAGAACAAGCCATTGTTGAAATCGCTCAAGAAACAGCAAATCAAGGTCAAGCCGTTTCAAAACTTGAGACTGATTTTAATAACTTGAATACAGCACATGAACAGCTGCAAAACGACTTCAACGAATTAAAAACCAAACTCGATAGCGAACCTGATTCAGATCCGCGTCCTAAGTCTGGCAATTCGAATTTCACTGAAGTTGTCGATTGCTAACCCATTCCAGAATTAAAAAGAGTAAACATCATGCGTATCGAAACACGTTTTAAATATAACGCAGCCATGAAACAACTGGCTAAACTGAACAACGTTGAAAAAGTTTCTCAAAAGTTCAATGTTGAGCCATCAGTCCAACAAAAACTGGAAGATAAAATTCAGTTATCTTCTGCCTTCTTACAAAAAATTAATATTTTCTTGGTAGAAGAACAGTCAGGTGCTGCAGTAGGCCTTGGCATTAGCCGTCCAATTGCTTCACGTACCAATACAGGTACCACTGACCGTCAAGCAACAGATCCGTCATCAATGGATGAGCGTTTCTATTTCTGCCGTAAAACAGATTTCGATACAGCCATCAAATATGCAAAATTGGACCAATGGGCGAAGTTCAAAGACTTCTATGCGCGTTTTTCTGGTCAAATCCAAAAACGTCAAGGTCTTGACCGTATCATGATCGGCTTCAACGGTACTTCTATTGCAACCACAACAGATATTGTGGCCAATCCTAAATTGCAGGACGTCAACAAAGGCTGGCTGCAAAAAATGCGTGAAGAAAATGCTGCGCGTGTCATGTCATCTGGTGCAACAGTAGGAAAAATTACCATTGGCGCAACTGGTGACTATCACAATGTCGATGCCTTGGTCATGGATATGGTCAGTGAACTGATTGATGAAGTTCACCAGGACAATCCAGATCTGGTTGTACTGTGTAACCGTAAAACAGTTTCAGACAAGTACTTCCCACTGGTCAACAAAGAACAGGACAATTCTGAAAAACTGGCAGCGGATATGATTATCAGCCAGAAACGTATGGGTAACCTGCCTGTTTATGCAGTGCCATTCTTCCCTGAAGGTGCCATCCTTGTAACGACTTTCGACAATTTATCGATTTATGTTCAGGAAGGTGCTCGTCGTCGTACTGTCATCGACAACCCGAAACGTGACCAGATCGAAAACTATGAATCTTCAAATGAAGATTACTACATTGAAGATCTAGGCCTTGCTGCATTAGCAGAAAACATCGAATCGGTGTAAGCCTATGTCATTAGCACGTCAACATTTCATGAAACATAGTGCTAAAGCAGCAGCCGAAACGGCTGCTGAATTCGGCACCATGCAAGAGCAGTCATTTTATGAATTGCAACTTGCCCAGCTCAACAATGACCGCCATCGCTTAAAGCAGATTCAATCTACTGAAGCGAAAATCCAGCTTAAAAAAGCATTGGTACCAACATATTTACCGTATATAGACGGAATTATTGAAGCCAATAAATCTGTTCAAGACGTCGTGTTTATGACCGTTCTGGTCTGGTGTATCGATGTTGAAAATTATGGCAAAGCTATAGAAATGGCTGAGTTTGCACTTGTGCATAACATGATCATGCCGGACCGCTTTGAACGTAAAACTGCAACTTTGGTGACGGAAGAAATCGCCAATGCATTTTTGAAACAGCTCAAGACCAATGCAGAAGTTGATCTCGCAGTACTTCAGCAGCTCGAAAAAATTGTTATTCGAACGGATATCGATGCCAAAGTTTTGGATATGCCAGACCAGGTCAAAGCAAAACTTTTTGTCGCGCTGGGTAAAGCCAAAATTAAATTGATCAAAACTAAAGATGAACCTAGTCAGTCCGATCTTACATTCGCTCAAGATGCCCAGGCTTATCTTGAACGGGCAATTGAACTAGATGAAAAATGTGGTGGTAAACAGGATTTAAAAACAGTGGAAACATTGTTGAAAAAGTTTGTACCGCAGCAAGTCGAACAAACTGAATCATCAGCGAATGCTGATAGTTCACAACCCGCAAATGATCAAAACGAAACGGATCAAAAAGCGGATTAACCGAGTGCCCACGCACCGCATGGGCGAACAATGGTGATGTCATTACATTGTAATACTCATTAAAACCATTGTTCCCACCCGTGCACTAAATATTCAATAAAAACAACGGCAGGGGACATCATGGGGTTTGTCGCAAATGGCAATAACACACCAAGCCAGGTCATCATCAAGAGTGACCCGTTTTATCCGGATGTTGTTCTGGATCACATCCGTGAAGTCGTCAGAATCGATGGGGCAGTCACAGATGCCAGGCTCCAGCAAGTCATCATTGAAGAAGTCATCGACGTCAATCGACTGCTCAAAAGTTTAAAAGACCAGGCAGCTCAACTATCCGATTTATCAACGACTCAAATTAACGATCAACCAGAAACCGATTATCTGTATCTGTCTGCAGTGGCCAATGGTGTCGCAGCCAAAGTGAACGAGAACTACCGTAATTATGACAGTTCAAATTCAGGAGCAAAAAAGGCCGAACAGGCGGAATGCACAGTCGACGATTACAGACGAAATAAGCAATGGGCCATTCAGCAATTACTGGGTGAAAACCATACCGTGGTGGAATTGATATGAAAATGAAAATTTCATCGGTCGAGACTCATAAGTGTACGCATACCTACAGATTTGAACAACGTGAATTAGAGCGACTTGCACTTGAAAAAGTAGCAACAGAACTAGGTCTTGATCTGACCCACAGTTGCTTAAAAGCGGAATCTAGAATCGTACCAAATTCACAAGGTATTAATCCGACATTATATGAGTGCGAAATCAGAATTGAAGAAAGCTTGGATTGTAAGGAATAGATGACTTATGGCCAAAACTATCAATGCCCTGCAATACGACACCGTCGATGCGATCTGCTGGAGAGAATATGGCAGAAGTTCCGGAGTGGTGGAAAAAGTACTTGAAGCCAATCCAGAACTTGCTGCGCTTGGACCTTTTCTTCCAATGGGCACTGAAGTCTTTCTGCCAGATATCGAAACATCACAACAAATTAAACAAACCATCCAGCTATGGGATTAATAAAAATATGGCAGAACCAACTACAACAGCAACAGTTGCTGGATTAAGTGTAATCGCATTCCTCCCTTTTATTAATGGGGACGCGATGCTTGGGGCGGTGCTCGGAGCAGCTTTCATTGCTACTTATGAAAAAGACTTAAATGGCTGGCAGCGTCTTCGTACCATGCTCTTATCAACCGGGATTGGATATCTGCTTGCACCAGAAATTACCAGCCGAACCATGATTACCAGTGATGCAACGGCTGCCTTAATTACATCAACATTTTCACTTTTTATCTTGGTTAAAGCCGTGGACTGGGTGAAGAAAACCAAGCTTTCTGAAATGTGGAAAGCATTTAGAAATGGGGGATCCTCATGATTGAACATCTATTCCAGTTTATTGCCCTGATTGCATATCTTTTCTGTGCATTTCGTATCATTTGCTATAACCGCAACGGATCAGACTTTCACCGTGGCTATGCATGGCTTGCTGCCATGCTCATTGCTGCATGTATGGGGCAAACCGTACATATCCTGTTTTTTAAAGATCCGGTCACCATCTGGGACGCATTCTTTGCTGCTCTGCTGGCTGTACTTATCTATAAAACCAAAGGCAATGTGGCCAAACTGATCTGGAGTCCGGCATGATTATTAAATTTGGTGCCCGTGGTGATGCTGTCGTCAGTATACAAAAGCAACTCATCAGCCTGGGGTTCAACGCCAAAGATGGCAAGGCCTTAAAGCCGGATGGCGACTTTGGTACCAATACTGAATATGCAGTACTGCAGTTTCAGAAAAGTGTCGGAATTCTGGCCGACGGCAAAGTCGGGGATAAAACACGGACAGCACTGGCTGGCCAAAACGTTTCTAAATTTTTAAAAGACAGTGACTACACAGCAGCTGCAAAACGCCTAAACGTTTCTGAATTGGCCATCCGGGTATTTGGTGCAACTGAAGGTCGTGGTGTCGGTTTCCTGAAAAATGGCAAGGCCAAAATCCTGTTTGAACGCCACCGCATGTATCACTATCTGGTTCAGTTAAAAAGCAAAACCTTTGCCAATGCCCAAATGAAGCAATTCCCGAATCTGGTGAATACTGCAACAGGTGGCTATAAAGGCAATGAAGCTGAATACACACGTTTAAGTCTGGCAAAGAATATCTGTCCGGAAGCAGCTTTAATGTCATGCAGCTGGGGTCAATTCCAGATCATGGGCGAAAACTGGAAAGAACTCGGTTATAGCTCGGTATTTGAATTTGTAGAACAGATGCAGGCCAATGAATCCCTGCAGCTGGAAGCCTTTATTCGTTTTATTGAATGGAAAACAGGTACCGTAAATGGTAAAAAAGTTGCACTTCTTGATGCGCTGCGTGCAGAAAACTGGGAAGCAGTATTCACCCTGTACAACGGACCAAGCTATAAAAAACTAGGCTATCAGGCGAAGTTCCAGAAAGAATGGGATCATCTGGAACCGATTTATGGGGAGCAAAAAGCAGCATGAATGCCTTAGTTATCCTCAAACCATTTGTAAAGCCGATCTTAGCTTTGCTCTGTTTTTTATGTCTGTATTTCGCATTTCAGCATTATATCCACCTGCAGCAAAAAGTTGGCCAGTTAGAAACTACGCTAACTGAAAAGCAGGATATTATTGATGCTCAAAATAGGAACATTGCCGATATCAGGGAGCAGATCACTAGCCAGGCTCAAGCTATTTCCGACCTGCAAGAATTTCAGGATGAACTGCAGCTGAATTCAGAACAACGAAAAATCACGATTAAAGAGATTTTAAACCATGACCAGGATGCTAAAACTTGGGCTAGTCAGCCTGTGCCCGATGCTATTCGTAGCTTGTTCAACAACACCGGTACAACAAACGTGGTCCACTCCGCTTTATCCGGTTCTGACCAGGTGCAATAAGCCTTTATTAAATATTCAAACCAATGAAGACTTAATTTTTGCATTAGAAACCACAGAACTGGCCAGGGCACTTTGCGCTGCAAAAGTTGACTCAGTCATCAAGATTCAGGAACAACAAAATGAAAAAGCCCGATAGCCTTCGTAGTCATATCCTTGCTGCAGTCAAAGAACTGCAGCGGGATCCAGAACGTATGCTGATTTTTACCGACAAAGGCAATGTCCGTTGCACCGGTGCGAGCGGTCTTTCTTTCGAATATGTCTATGACCTTAATTTCATTTTGACTGAATATGCCGGAGATTTGGATGCTGTCATGATTCCGCTACTGGACTGGGTACGTGTCAACCAGTCTGAACTGCTCATGAACCTGGACAAAAACAAAGAAGCTTTCAAATTTGAAACGGTAATTTTAAACAATGATACCGTAGATCTATCGCTGACTTTTCCTGTGACTGAACGCGTCATTGTAAAACGCCAGCCTGATGGAACATTAAATGTCAGTTTCCCGGCTGAACCTAAGTATGAAACACCTTTGGATTCACAGCCGATGCAGCTTATCGACAACGCGACTGGTGAAGTACTAGCATCCTGGACTTCAGCTTCACCTGGCCCATAAAATTGGTGAAGCTATGGCAGATTTAGAATTACTGACAGAACACCTGGGCGCAATGTTACATCAGCTCAGTGATGCTGAACGACGTAAGCTGGAAATGTATATTGGTCGTAAACTTCGGGCATCACAAAAGTCGCGTATTACCAAACAGAAAAATCCGGATGGCAGTACATATGTGCCACGGAAAAACCGCCTGCGTGACAAAAAAAACAAAATCAAAAATAAAATGTTCAATGTCATCAAAAGTGCCAAATACATGCGTATGGAAAGAACAGCTCAGGGCATAGCCATTGGCTTTGCCGGTCGGGTGGCCTTTATTGCCCGGGTTCACCAGTTCGGTTTAAGGGACAAGGTCGACCGTGATGGTCCAACCATAAAATATGACAGCCGGGAACTGCTAGGTTTTACCGATGAAGAAATAAAAATGATTGAAAACGATGTCTTAGATTACCTGTCAGTCAAGCCATAAAATGAGTTGTAAAAAGCCTAAATACAACAGCAACCACATGCAATAACGAAATGACTGCAACACGATTGCAGCATGAGCGCAGAACTACATCGACGCCTTGAAAACCTGATTCGCTTCGGAACAATCAAGGCCATTTATTCGGCTAAACCATTTACGACAGTCACCGTCACCATTGGCGAGATTACGACTGCAAAACTTCGTTTTCTTTCTTTAAGGGCAGGGAAAACCAAAACATGGGATCCACCAAGTATTGGTGAGGAAGTCATGGTGCTGAGTCCATCCGGTGTGCTGGAAATGGGTGTAGCCATTGCCGGATTTAATAATGCAGATAATCCGTCTCCTTCAGATGACCTGAATCAAACTATCCGTATTTTTGAAGATGGCTGCATTTTTACTTATGACGTTTCCAGTCATGAGTTGACCGCAATCTTACCTGCAGGCGGTAAAGCCATTCTTACTGCACCAGGTGGTGTAACGGTAAACGGAGATACCACTATCAATGGCAATGTCCAGGTCAATGGCAGTATTGCAATGACCGGAAACAATACCGTTGGTGGCAGTCAACTTGTCCAGGGCAGCAGTCATTCAACAGATCATTTCAGCACTGAAGCCAATGTCACCGCTGGATCTATCAGCCTAAAAGAACATACACATTCTGGCGTTGAACCAGGTCCAAGTTCGACCGGAGGACCGCAGTAATGATGTCACGTCATAGTGGGAATGAACTGAGCGAATTAGACCACATTCGTCAGTCACTAGAAGACCTTATCGGTACGCCAATTGGCTCACGACTCATGCGTCGTGAGTATGGAACACAAGTCGCAAATTTACTGGATCAACCTACCAGTGAAGCACTGTATCTCAAATGTTACAGCACTATTTATTCAGCAATTTTGCGCTGGGAACCACGTATCCAGATCAGCCAGCTTTATATCAGCGAAGTAAATCAAGGGCAAACGGTCCTCAATCTTGAAGGAACAATCGTCCAATCCGGTCAAAGCTTAAATATGAACATACCTTTACTCGTTGGAGCTTTAACATGAGCATTAACTCATCTACAGCCATCGACCTATCCTTACTTGCACCACCCGATGTGGTGAAACAGATCGATTTCGAAATTATTTTAAGAGAAGGTCTGGAAGATTTTTATCAGAAAATGCGTGAAGTCGATCCAGAGTTTCCCGACCTGCTTGAGTCGGATCCAGCAATGAAGCTGGCACAAGCCTTTGCCTATCGTGAAATGTTGGTCCGCCAAGATGCCAATAACCAGGCGCGTGCAGTTTTGCTTGCTTATGCTGAAGGTGCAGATCTCGACCACAAAGCAGCTGAACGCAATCTTTCACGACGGATTATCAGTCCAGCTACAGATACTACACCGGAAGTTAAAGAATCAAATGAGTCCTTGCGTAGACGTGTCCAGCTGGCACCGGAAGGCCAAACCACAGCCGGCAGTGAAGGTTCATATATTTTTCACGGTCTCAATGCAGATCCACGGGTCAAAGATATTTATCCCTATGCTCCATTGGATGAAACTGGTAATCCAACAGGTATCTGCAATGTTTATGTGCTTTCAACAGAAGGTGATGGTACAGCATCAGAAGACCTTTTAAATATCGTGACTGCAGCATTGAATGCCAAATCCATTCGGCCTTTGACTGACCGGCCAATCATCTATTCGGCATCTATTTTGAATTACAGCATTGAAGCAGAAATCTTTATCGATGAAGGTCCAGATGAAAATATCGTTCTAAACAGTTGTTATAAAGCAGCCGATGAATACAGCAAAAAATCTCATGCATTTAATGGTGGAGTTTCCCTTTCAGGAATTTACCAGGCACTGCATCAACCAGGTGTTAGCCGAGTCAATTTAATTTCCCCTGCAGGGAATATTGATACTTCAATTGGTCAGGTTGCCTATTGCACCGGTATCAACATTTCGAGGGTTAGTGTATGAGTCAACTGCTGCCACCGAATGCCACAAAATTTGAAATGAAGTTTGAGAATGCTTTTGCGCGTGTCTCAAATGTAGAACTGAATATCCGTAGCTTTAACGATCCACTAAATGCACCAGCAGAAGTACTGCCATGGTTAGCCTGGGAACGCTCGGTCGATATCTGGAACAAAAACTGGACTGAAGCACAGAAACGCCAGGTAATTAAGACCTCACTCTATAACCACAGCATCAAGGGAACTGTGGGGGCACTTGAAGTTGCTCTTAATTCGCTGGGTTTTCCTGTCATTGTTCAGGAATGGTTCCAGATGGTGCCAATGGGAAAACCATATACCTTTAAAATTTTTATTCAAACCAGCCAGGACAGCGTATCTGTCACCGATTACAAAGAATTATTAAAAGTCGTCCATGCTTATAAAAATTTACGTTCTCATCTAATCGACACCACAGTTGTTCTAGAAAGCCCATCAAATTTGCAACTCAATGCAGCAACTCACGCTGGTCATGACACTGAATTTACGAAATGTGCCGGTGGTCTTCATCTGGATGGCACTTGGAAATTAGACGGTACCAAAAAATTAAATGGAGTAGATATGTAATGGCAAATTTAGAAGTACAACCAGGCTGGCCAGCTGTACGTCAGCTTGAAAATGAAGAGTTGGCATGGGGCGGTGTTAATGGGAACATGAATGAGCAAGCCAAAGCATTAGCTGCACGAACAGAACTTTTAAAAAGTGAAAAAGCATCTAATAAGAAAGTAATACGTGATAATGAAACTATTTATGATTATGGTGCGATTGGCGACGGTATATTTCACACTGTAGAAGAGTGGTATACAGCAGCATCAAATTATTACAATCCTAAATACAATGGATTGGCAGATGTACAAGCTGATTATCCGTTTGTAACCGATAAAGACTTTTCGATTGATCAAGCAGCAATTTTAAAACTTGCCAATAAAAGAGCTTCAACGGGAGGTGGCTCGGTAGATTTATCAATTGGAGAGTTTGTTATTAAACCAGTTAATGATGGACCATGCTTAAAAATGCCAGGGAAAGTGACTTTAGCTGGACGTGGTGATGACACTATCCTTCATGAAATAACCCCAATTGATGACCAACCTACAACATCTGTATGGTGGGATCTTGTGCAATTTTCTGGCACTGAAACAGTCGGAGGCGGGGTTAAAGATTTAACAGTTAAACATACAGGCGGTCGACGCAACAACACAGCATCACTCGCTACACGTGGTGGGGCAACTCGTCAAAAATATCGCAATATTAATTTTGAAAGTACTATTGGTTCTTCTATTGTTATTGAAGGTTTAGTAAGCAGTCCAAAACCAACTTTTTGTAAAGTTCACGGCATTACATCAAAACCGACTAGTCGACATTCTGTATATATTTCAGGTGCAACTAACAATGATATTAGGGGTAATACTATTTATTTGAGTGCACTAGAGGGCATTGCACAGAGGGGTACCGCACAAAACAATATTGATGATAATGATTTTATTGGGGTTGAGGGTGTACGCATACATGCAGTTGTTTTAGCTCAACCTCCATCTGGATCAGCTTATAAGTATAGAGGATTAAGACTCAAGGGGAATCGAGGACATAATTTATTTGGAGCTGGATTCTATGGTCAAGGAAATGGCTGTGAATTATATGATTCTGATGTGTCTGGAAATGATTGGGATTTGGCTGTAACAGATCCTTTGGTAACAGATCATCATATGATGTTTTATAGAACATACCGTACCAAAATTTCAAATAATACTTGTCGTGGCGGTCGCAATCGAGGGATTATGTTTTATGGCTGTGCGAAAAATGATGTTCACTCAAACACCGTTTATAATGTTATAGGATCTGGAACTGCATCAGTTGGTGCGATAGGGCTTTTCAGTTATAAAGATATTGATAATGTTACATATTATAGTACTGATAACAAATTAATTGGAAATAATATTATTGATGATCGATCAACACCATTAATGAAAATCGGTGTACAGATGGGAGCTGGGTGCATAAGAAATTTAGTTTCAAAAACTGAGTTCGAAGGTATTCAAACTAAAATTGATAGTGCTGATGGCTTGTCTAATCAATATGTAGGAGAAACTCTAAATAAACTCCTATTTAGTTTGCCTAGTATGACTACAGGAACCAATACCTCTACTGATATGAGTTTTGCTGGTGGAAATCTGCTGTCTTACGTTAATAGAGAAGTGTTCATTAAATCATTTAGATTAGCAGTTCAACAATTAACAATTTCAGGAACTGCTACAGCAAGGTTATATAAAAATGGTAGTCTATTAATGGCCAATGTTTTTACAGCGGATAATCTTTCTAAAACTAGAATAATACATTATCAACCTGGACAATATTTGTTAAACCCTGGCGATACAATAAATTTGAAAATAGAGACAGAATCACTAACATCTGGACAATCCTCGTTATCTTTCGCAGTAGAAATTGAATTAGCTCAATAATAAAAAAAGGGTCTCAAAAGAGACCCTTTTTTTCTAAAGGATGTATTTAAGTTTTTTATTTAGATGAACCAAGAGGACTCCAGCTATAGTAGCCAATCCCAATACTATAAAAGAAATTACCGTTTCATTTAGAGTTAAGTAGTATGCAAGAGCAATTAAAATCATAGGGTGAATTAGATAAATAGCTGTTGATAAATTAGCTAGATCTTTAGTTTTACCTTGTAAGTTTTTACTCTTAAAGTATAGAAATAAGGCCGGAGAAGCTATTATAAGTGAAAATATTTGATCTAGGTTTTCGGTGGAGCTTACCAGAATCCTATTTATATTTGACTCTAAAACAACTAGTGCTAAAAGCATCAAAAGTACAGTTAGACTAATTTTGATTTTATTGAAAATTTCATACTTATTTATCAAATATCCTAACAAGAAAAATGGAAGGCAGAAAAATAAGAAGTTTCTATGAATGGCATTGAAATTAAGAACTTTATCTATAATTCCATTGAAAACATGTAAATTTCCAACAAGCTGAATGATACAGCCGAGCGCAAACGAAAATAGTATTAGCAAAATATGAACGTTTCTTGATAAATTTCTAATGAAGTAAACAATTATTCCACTGAATAGAGCACCTATTAAGTACCATAAAACATAGTAGCCATTAAACAATGTAAATAATGTTTTTGGTAAGTTATTTAAACTAAACCACAATGGTGAATAAATTATCATCCATATTAGATAAAGAGAACCTAGTCTAACTACCCACTTCTTTAGATCCTTAAAATCTTTAATATGAAAAAAATAAAAACCACTAATAATCAAAAAAGTCGGAACAGCTAATCTAAAGATACCTTCTACTGTTGAATAATATCCAATAATAGAAATATCTTTGAGGAAGTGGCAGTGTAAAAATACAACTGATACAGCAAGTATTATTTTTAAAATATCAAGTGATTGATTGCGAGATTTTCCCATAAACATAAATCATATTTTGATGTTGTGTTAAATTATTGCACAAAAAAACTTGATGTAACAATCATTTATGTGTTGTGAGTAAATTAAACACACTTCTAAAATAGCTAGATACTTGGTAGAAAATTATATTAGTATTATAAGGATTAAAAAAATATTTCAGTTAATTACAGTAAATTCTAAGAGTTAAGAAATGTATAAAACAATCTACACAGCCACTGGACTTGCTCTCGTCTCCCAGGCAGTCAGCCAGCAACGTACCATCGAAATCACCCACTTTGCCGTGGGTGATGGTGGTGGTAATAAAATGACACCAACGGAGTCTATGACTCAGTTAATACGTGAAAAATACCGAGCTACAGTCAACCGTATCTATCAGGATCCAGAAAACCAAAATAAATACACCGCTGAAATGATCATTCCGGTCTCGGTTGAAGGCTTTGTAGTTCGCGAAATTGCTTTGTTTGACCGCAACGGTAATATGATCATCGTTGGAAGCACGCCAGAAGTGTATAAACCAACACTGGCGCAAGGTGTAGTGCAGGATTCGGTTTATCGAATTCCATTTGTGATTTCTAACCCTGAAGTCCTTTCACTGAATTTTGACCCGAACGTGATCATTGCAACGCATCAATGGATCATGAATACATTGACCCCTGCGACCATGTTCCCAGGCGGTACCATAGGCCAGGTATTAAAGAAAAAATCTAATGAAGATGGCGATACATTCTGGGATGAAGCTGGAACGGCAGATGTTTTCGTCAATACCATTGAAGAAGAACAGTCACTGGTGGCAGATCAGCTCATTGTCGATCTCAGCACTACTACCACCCACGGTGCAGCGGTTTATATTAATGGCGAACGCATTACTAAAAAAGCCGGTGCAGATGGATGGTTGGCAACGTCAGACACACGCATCACATTAGGCAAAGCCTATCCAGATGCAAAAATCCTGATTGTTCAAAATGAACCGCTTGGTGCTGCGCCTTACCCATTGGCGCAAAAAAATAATTTGTCCGATGTACCAGATAAACCCTTAGCACGTCAAAACCTGGGTGTCATGAGTTTTGATGAAGCTAAATACAATAGCTGTCCCCCAGGTACGATTATTGGGCTTGCATCACCGAATATTCCTCCAGGCTATCGCTTGTTAAAATGTAATGGGGCTGCATATTCACGTGCTGTTTATGCAGATCTTTTTGCAGCCATTGGCACGATTTATGGTGCTGGGGATGGAGTAAGCACGTTCAACGTTCCAGAAGCACGTGGTGAGTTTCCGCGCTATGCAGACGATGGTCGCGGTATTGATCCTGGACGACAAGTAGGTTCAAAACAAGGTCAAGACATACAATCACACAATCATGCAATTGAAACAGCATTTGATGCGACAAACTACAATGGTTCTATGTATAGAGTCGCAGGAGGTGATGGTGCTTGGAATGGAATTATTCAAGATGCATACACTAAAAATAGTTATGGATCAGAAACACGGCCACGTAACATTGCTGAACTTGCCTGCATTCGCTACTAAGGAGTAAACCATGAATCAGATTACAGTGTATCAAACCAATTATTCTGGGCTGTTTGTCGGTGAAACAGTGGCAGACGAATCACCGCTTGAACCAGGTGTTTTTCCATTGCCGGCTGGCTGTGTCGAAACTGCACCGCCAACTGAATGGCCAGAAGATCAGTGGCCACGTTGGAATGGCTTCAAATGGGAACTCATCCAAAAGCCACAGGTTCATCAGGAAACGACACCAGAAGAAAAACTGGCAGAATTTTTGGCGCAAAATCCGGACGTGTTAAAGCTCATCAATAAAAACTGATATTGTTGTAAAAAGCCGAAATACAACAGTATCCCATCGCAATTAAAAAGCCATTTTGTAAGCCTGTCATCTGTATATAAAACAACAGATCACAGGCTAATTTTATGGCTACAGATTTATATTTCCACGGTGTCCGGGTTCTAGAACTCAATGAAGGCATCCGTCCCATCCGCACGGTCTCCACCGCAGTCATTGGCATGGTCGCAACTGCAGAAGATGCAGATCCCTTGGTATTTCCATTAGACACAGCAGTACTTTTAACTGACGTACAAGGCTCAGTTGAAAAAGCAGGGACTCAAGGTACCTTGGCACGTTCATTACAGGCCATTGCAGACCAGACCAATGCAGTAGTCGTTGTCGTGCGTGTGGCAAGCAAAGAAACGGAAGCAGAGCAAACCACCGCAGTCATTGGTGGGCAGGTCAACGGCAAATACACCGGCATGAAAGCTTTGCTGACGGCTGAACAAAACCTCAAAGTGAAACCACGTATTTTAGGTGCACCAGGGCTGGATACTGCAGCAGTTGCCGCAGCTTTTGGCGGTATTGCAGAAAAACTACGTTCCTTTGTTTACGTTTCGGCAAATGGCTGTGAAACCAAAGAAGAAGCAGCTGCTTATCGTGATGCAATTGGTTCCCGCGAAACCATGATCATCTGGCCAGACTTCCTGGGCTGGGACACTGTAACCTCATCTACCACGACCTTTGAAGCTACTGCTCGAGCATTGGGCCTACGTGCCAAAATCGACAATGACACCGGCTGGCATAAAACCCTTTCCAACGTTGCAGTCAATGGTGTTACCGGTATTTCAAAAGATGTGTTCTGGCAGCTGCAAAGCATGGAAACTGATGCCGGTTACCTCAACTCGAACGAAATCACCACCTTAATTCAGCGTGACGGCTTCCGCTTCTGGGGTTCCCGTACCTGTTCTGCCGATCCTTTATTTGCCTTTGAAAACTATACCCGTACTGCTCAGATTCTGGCAGACACCATGGCAGAAGGGCATATGTGGGCAGTCGATAAACCACTTCATCCAAGCCTGGCACGCGACATCGTCGAAGGCATCAATGCCAAATTCCGTGACCTGAAAGGCCAGGGCTACATCATCGATGCCCAATGCTGGTTCGATCCTTCTGCAAACTCAAAAGAGTCACTCAAATCAGGTCGATTACTGCTGGATTATGACTTTACGCCAGTACCGCCACTTGAAGATTTAACCCTACGTTCACGCATTACAGATCGTTACCTAGGTGACTTTGCTGCACGTATGACAGCATAGAAAACATAAGGAAAACAGCACATGGCTTTACCTAAAAAATTAAAACTGATGGACCTGTTTAACGAGGGTAATTCTTACCTTGGTCAGACAGGTGAAGTCACCATTCCAAAACTGGTCCGCAAGTTTGAAGACTGGCGTGGTGGTGGCATGAACGGAAACGTCAAAGTCGATTTAGGCCTGGGCGATGACATTACCGAGTTCAACTGGAAGCTTGGCGGTATCGATGCCTTGGTAATTGAACAGTTTGGTGCTGCAACGGTAGGCGAACACATGCTGCGTTTTGCCGGTTCATACCAGCGTGATGACACAGGCGAAACCTCTGCAGTCGAAATTATTGTTCGTGGTCGTCATGAAGAAATCGATTTCGGCAACCAGAAAGCCGGAGATGACACCGAAACTTCTATTAAAACCATCTGGTCAGCTTACAAGCTCAGTATCGATGGCGTCGTAAAAGTCGAAATTGATATTCCGAACATGATTGAAATCGTCAACGGTGTGGATCTGTTAGAGAAGCACCGCGCCAATATTGGCCACTAATTTTCCTGCCCTTCTGTGGTTTCGTACTGCAGAAGGTTTTTTTATTTGAAACTTTTTAAGGAACATCACATGCAAACTCCAGAACAAAATCAGGCTCAGCAACCTACTCCGGATCAAATTGAGAACCAGAAACTCATTACCCAAAACCCGGACATTCAGATTGTAGACCTGGATGAACCGATCAAAATTGGCAATACAGAATTTACTCAAATCGAAGTGCGTAAACCAAGCGTACCGGCACTGCGAAAAATCCGTATTTCCGAAATCCTGAATGGTGACGTGAACTCCATCTGTACCATCTTGCCACTATGTACCACACCAACACTTTCACAAAGCCTGCTGAATAGTGGTGCAGTTGAACCTGCAGATATCGTTCAGCTCGGTGCAGCGGTGATCTATTTTTTGCAACCGAAATCAGTGCGTGCGGAACTGTCACTCCAACAGTAGAAGACGCCATTGCCAATATTGCGGTGGCCTTCCGATGGCCACCGCAAACCTATGACGACATGTCTCTCACAGAACTGATGCAATGGCATCAAAAAGCCATTGAACGAAATGGATCAGATGCCGAATGAAAGCGTTAAAACTTGAAGTCATTTTTGGGGCAAAAAACAAGCTTAGCCCCGCTTTAAAGGTCATTGTCGGCAGCAGTAATGCTGCCAGCAAGGCTTTAAAAAAAACCAATGACCAGTTAAAAGACCTGGAACGCCAGCAAAATAAAATCGCAACCTTTAGAAAGCTCAAGGAGGATGTGAAACAGGCTACCCAGGAACTGGATAAAACCAATAAAAAAATTTCATCCCTAAAAGACCAGCTATCCCGCAATCCAAATTCGCAGTTATCGGCTGAACTTAAAAAAGCCGAGACTGAAGCACGTCGTTTAAACAAGGTCATCACTGAAGGGAAGCCCAAGCTGATGGCATTGCGCCAGGAGCTGAACCAGGCCGGTTTAAAGTCGACAGATTTGGCACAGCACCAGGAGAATCTGAAAAATAAAATTCAGGGCACCAATACTGAAATCGACAAGCAGAAAAAGAACCTGCAGAACTTAAACCGCATGCAGCAAAGTCATCAAAAAATTGCATCCAATGCCAGAACGGCTGCCGCTTATGGTGCCGGTGCAGCTGCCACCGGTGTCGGTGTCATGTACTCCATGCGCAAGCCGATTGATGAAACCAAGCGTATGGATATTACAGAAAATCGTATTGGTGCTTTAGGTTTAGGTAAGGATGCAACCAAAGAAGCGACTCAATATGCTCGTGCAATGAAAACATATGGTACATCTACATTAGATAACATGAGTTTAATGCTAGATGGAGTAACTGCATTTGCCGACGTACATCATGCCAAAATGGTGGCACCGACTTTAGCAAAAATGAAATTCGGTAATGAAGCCATGTTTGGTGCAGAACAGGGAGCAGAAAATGAACGTTTATTCATGGATATGCTCAAAGTTATTGAGCTTCGTAATGGTTTAAAAAGTGAAGCAGCCTTCAATAAACAGGCCAATATTATTCAACAAGTCGTTACTGCAACCGGTGGACGTGTTCAAGCACCTGAATGGTTAAATGCGATTAAAACAGGCGGCATTGCGGTTAAAGGTCTTACTGATGAAGCCTTTTATTACAAAATGGAACCTATTGTTCAGGAACTGGGGGGACATAGATTCGGTACAGCTGCGATGTCGGCATATCAAAATATTTATCAAGGTCGAACCACCAAACGTGCTGCAAATAACATGGAACGCCTTGGCTTAATCGCAGATCCAAGCAAGTTAAAGCATGACAAGGCTGGCCAGATCTCCTTCCTGGATGTTGGCGCAATTAAAGGGGCTGATCTTTTTAAGAAAGACCAGTTCGCATGGATGGAAAAAGTGCTACTGCCTGAATTGGCAAAAAAAGGTATTACTGAGAGAGGTCAAATACATGATGCTATTGGCAGTATTTTCACAAACCGTACAGCATCAAGCCTATTTTCAACAATGTACGATCAACGTGAGCAAATTCATAAAAATGCCAAGTTGAATGCCGGTGCAGAAAATATTGATCAGTTAAGCGAAAGGGCAAAAACTACCACTACTGGTAAGGAAATTGAGGCCAAAGCCAAACTGCATGATGCTTATCTCAAGTTTGGTACCACCATTTTGCCTATCTATACCAAGGCTATTGAAACTGCGACTGTTGCACTTCAAGGTTTTAATGGCTGGATGGAACGAAATCCAACACTGGCCAAAATGCTGGGTGTGGGTTTATTGGGTATTGCTGCCAGTCTGGTGGTGATTGGTGGTGCATTAGTTGTGTTTTCACCTCTGATATTGGGCATAGCCAGCCTGCGCTTTGGTCTGTCATCGCTGATTCTAAGCGGACGTATGTCTATGACCGTATTTAAAGCCTTACCGACCGTTTTTGGCATTGCCAAAGCCGCATTCCTGGGACTTGGACAAGCCTTCATGTTTGTAGCACGCCTGTTCCTGATGAATCCAATCGGTCTGACCATCACAGCCATCGCTGTGGCTGCTTTTCTGCTTTATAAGTACTGGGAACCGGTGAAGGGTTTCTTTATTGGTGTATGGAATACCATCAAAACTGCATTTAATGGCGGGATTAAAGGCGTATCAGCACTCATTATTAACTGGTCCCCAATCGGACTGTTTTATGCAGCATTTGCCAAAGTCATGAGCTGGTTTGGCATTGAGCTACCGTCTAAATTTACCGGCTTTGGCGGCATGATCATTGATGGCTTGGTCAATGGTATCAAATCACGTTTTAACAAACTCAAAACAATCTGGGCAGAAGTAACAAGCTATATCCCTTCTTATTTCAAAGCGGAACAAAAAATTAGAAGCCCATCCCGCGTCATGGCAGGGCTGGGCGGTCACATTATGAGTGGCTTGGGCGTAGGCCTGCAAAATGGTTACCCGGATCTTAAAACCAAGTTTGCCGACGTGCTTGGTATCTTCAACCCGAATATTTCAGGCTTGATGCAAAAAATTAACGTTGCACCGGCACTGGCCAAAATCAAAACTTCACATGCTCAACCTGCAGCAGCTGGCCGTGGTGAAGTCATTATCCAGGGCGACACCATCACCATGCACATTCATGCCCAGCCTGGACAGTCCGTACAGCAGATCGCACAGGTCGTCGCCAATATGCTGGATCAGCGTCAGCGTCAAAAAATGCAACGTGTACGCGACAGTTATCACGACTCGGAATAAGGAAAATACATAATGATGATGATCTTCGGCATGTTCGTATTTTCAATACCAACAGCTACATATCAAAGCCTGCAACGTAGTACCAGCTGGCGACATGCCAGCAATTCTCGCGTTGGACAAGCTCCAGCATATCAGTACCTTGGCCCGGGTGAAGACACCATCACCCTGGATGGATCCATTGTTCCAGAGTTTGGGTCTCAACTGTCCCTGACTGCATTGCGTTTAATGGGCAATACTGGCAAGTCCTTTCCGCTCATTGCCGGTAATGGAAAAATTTACGGACTATGGAAACTCGATTCAGTCGATGAAACCCAGACCTACTTTTTTAAAAATGGTAAACCCCGAAAAGTCGAATTCAGCCTGAAACTGAGTAAAAACAAGTCTGCAGGTTCACTCATTACCGGGGTATTGGGTGCAGTAGCGGAGAGCTTGTTCTAATGAATATTGTCTCTGCAATTACTGATAAACTGGATGACAGCTATCCGCATGCCATTTTCAAGCTAAAAACTTCAGGTCGTGATATTCGCCAGGAAGCCGTCGAACGGCTCAAGAGTATAGTCATTACAGATAACCGTGGTCTGGAAGCGGATTCACTTGAATTACAGTTTTCAGACCATGACGGCATCCTTTATCTTCCACGCAAAGGAGTGGTCATTGATGTATGGCTCGGCTGGAGTAATGAAGGTCTGGTTTATAAAGGCCAATATACCGTTAAAGAGGTGGAGCATAGCGGTGCACCGGATGTACTGACCATTCGCGCCACCAGTGCCGACCTGAAGTCTGGTCTCAAGCAGAAAAAAGAACGCAGTTTTAACAATGTCACACTTGCAGAAGTCCTTCAGATCATTGCCTTTGAACATGAACTGGACTTAAATGTGCATGAATCACTTGGCCAGCACAAAATTATTAACCTGGTGCAAAATGAGTCCAATGCCAATCTGCTCACCCGGCTGGCAGATGAGCATGATGCCATAGCATCGGTTAAAAATGGCAGCTTGTTATTTATGCCTAAAGGGGCTGCACAAACGGTATCCGGACAAAGCTTGCCGACTTTCCTCATTACCAGAAAGCAGGGGGATAACCATAGCTATCGTGATACCGACGGTGGGGAAGAAATTACCGCAGTTCGGGCCTGGTATTATGATGCTGAAAAGGCAAAAAAACTTGAAGTGGTTTATGGCGATGCCAGTAACCAGAATATTAAGGAACTCCGCCACATTCACCAGGACAAACAGTCCGCTACCTTGGCAGCAAAGGCCAAACTGGCAGAACTCAAACGTACTGCAGTCACATTCAATTATAGCCTTGCCCTGGCAAAGCCTGAGCTCATTCCGGAAATGACATTTTTGTTTGATGGCTTAAAAGAACAGATTGATGATATTTACTGGCTGGGTACCAGACTTGTTCATACGCTAGATGCAGATAATGGCTTTACGACAGCCATTGAGCTGGAAGTTTTCTTTCCGGATGCAGATGATGTGGCAGAACTGTTTGAAGATCAGTTTGAAACGGAAAAAGACAAAAAATGGACCGGAGTCGTGGTGTATTACCAGTCAGGGGATAAAGCCGTGGCACTGACCAAAGGCGACCAGTCCAATCCGAAGCATTTCACTTATTTGTACGTCAGTAAAGAAGCAGCTCAAGCCAGACTTGACCGTGAGTTTGCCTTGCTGGATCAGGAAACAGGTAAATTTTCTGCCCATAATGAGCTGGAAATCAAACCCTATACCGGGCTAAAAACGCAATATACCGTCGGCAAAGAAAAAAACCGTCACTGGTTGACCAAAGGTGATCAGTCCAATCCGAAAATTCTGAACCATGTCTATAAATCAAAACTGGCAGCTGAAAAAGCACTCAGCCGTGAAATGCCACGACTGAATGCCAAAAAGGATATGATTCAACAGGTCAAAAATGCCGACTAAAAATTGGTAATGATCAGCTCATTGCCATTGTGATTTGCATGCGCTGCTCTGCTATTGACAGACCAGCGTATTTTTCTATGCTGCAGCTGATAATCTTTAAACAGCTCCCGGACTTCAGGCTTATCGTTCAGGCTTAAAATAAACTTGCCTTGAATCTTGTCCAGGTGTGCTTTTAAGTTATAAAAATCCTCTTTAGACCAGATTCCATCTCCATAATCATTTTCACAGTCCCAATAGGGTGGATCCAGATAGAACAATGTGTCCGGGCCATCCATACGCTTAATCACATAATCATAACTGGCATTTTCAATCACGACATTTTGCAGACGTTCATGGATATATCTCAGGTGTTCCTTTAGTTCATCACCTAGCTTTAAACTGGTTTTACGGTCACGACTATATGAAAAGCTGCCATCCAGCTGGCAACTAAAAGCAGATCGCAATAAATAATAAAAATTGGCAGCACGCTGAATATCAGTCAGTCCACGTTCATTCTTTCTCATTTCATTAAAAAGGGTACGTGAGAATAATTGATGCTCAAATTCAGCCAGGAAGGCATCAAAGTGAAACTTTAAAATCCGGTACAGATTAATCAGGTCATCATTGACATCGTTAATGACCTTCAGCACGGGAAGGGGTCTTTTTAAAGAGGACCCATCCAGCACCGCCAAACACTTCAACATAAGTTTTATGTTCTGGCATCAGTTCGACAATGGTACGTGCAAGTTGCGATTTCCCGCCAAGCCAGCCACTGAAGCTATGGCCTTTAGGATTGTATTGTGGAGTTACAGAAGTGTTTTTCATCGATCTTACCTGTTTCGATGTGACGCTCTTGGCGTTCAGGTAAGGCACTCAGGGTGCTCTGGAATTCATTTATCGTTTTACAGCGGGGGCACTTTATTTCTATTTCATTAAACATCCCAACTTTTGCGAGAAGTTTAAAGCAACAGCGGCACTTTAAGTTTTGCATAGGTTCTTTCTAAAACTAAAGGTCAACTGAATGTTATAAAAATTAAAAATAAATAACAAATATTTAACCGAAATAAATATAATGAATAAATATATGTTCTTTGGACGTTTTTTATGGGAAGAAAAGCAAGTTATCAATGCCCCCATTGCAGTTGTGGTATGACAATAAGAAATAGCAGGTCTGTTCATGCCTTACTGCGGAATATTTTTTTGCAATGCAGCAATTATCAATGCAGTTTTTCGGCCGGGGGAATATTAGAAATTACTCATGAAATATCACCCAGTGCCAGACCAAACCCAGAAATAAGACTACAAACCATAAAGGAACTAACAGAACGAAAAGCAGCTAATGATGAAAATAATGAATAATAATCCTGAACAGCTATTTAAACTTTTCTATCAAAGTATTAATGAAAAGATGAATCCATATTTTATTGGAGGACATAATAGTGAAGGAGTGTATAGATTTTGGCATGAACGATTCATGAAGGCTTTTTATGGTATTCGAGAGTCTAGAGATTTAGAAAGCTGGGCAGAAGCACCTCAAATGTGGCTGGCAGGCTATAAGCAGGGATTGAAAGAAAATAATCAAGAATAAAAAAGGTCACATTGAGTGACCTTTTTAATAGTTAATATTCTTAAAAAAATTCAGTCAGTGATTAATCTTTTATACTGAACATTCTCAAATTCAGCAATGTAGTCCAAATAAATTGGAGATATAACATAAGTCATTCCATTGTTATATTGTTTAAATACAAAACCGTAATCGATTGTCATTCCCTTAGGGTCCGGCAAGCAAAAAACTCTAGGTTCACCTACAAAGTCACCTTCCCAACCTAGTTCATCCGCTAACTGTTGTGCATATTTCCATTTGGCAGTTGCTATAGATAGCATGTCTTGGAATTCATCAAAATTGGACTTTGGCGGATAAATATCGACTAAACTTTTAAAGAATTGATCGACAGTAGGAGCAAGCTCCCATAAGTGATCAATTACGAAAAACTGATAACCATGCAAAATCATAATTTTTATCAACTTATTAAAATGAAATATTAGAAGAAACTTTTAAACCAGTTTGAAACTTTATCGAAATTCACTACAAATGTGGCAAAACCACCAATTGAAAAAATGGTCAGAATATTTACAAGAAAGTTTTTCCCCACTTCACTAAACCACCAGCTTACACCTTGCTTATCATTGATATAGCTATCAATGGTAGTCAACTTTGTATTAACAACAGCTAATTCAGCTTTCACTTTAGAGTCGAGTAAGGCTAGATCTTCTAAGTTTGAAATTTCTTCACTCAGGGCTAGGTCTAATAATTGAGCAACAATAGTACTGGCATGGCTTCTAAATGTAGCTAATGAAGCATCGGATTCGCAGGTTGTATGAAAGGTTTCCCACTCAACTTTATTGGGTTCACGACCTTTCTTAATCTTGATGTCATCAATGAAATCAATTTTATGTTTTTTATAAATTGTATAGGCAACAATACTTTCCAGATTAAATTGCCCTTGATCATTTTCAGTTAATTTTTGAAAAACCCAGCTATATTTAGGGTCACGAGTCTCGCTCATAACCCTTGCATTGCCCTGTTAAATGCAGCATTAATCGCAGCCATATCTGGTTTAAAGTTACGTACAATTCTACGGCCTTCATCAGACAATGGGATATCTTCAGCTGTAATGCCCGGCTTATCACGCATTAGCTGATTTAAACGTCTCACTTTTTCAACAGTAAAAACAGGTCTGTTTTTTTTCATAAATGTACCTTTCTAAAACAAAAATAGCACACCACTATATTGCCATAACAGCACATTATCAGCAATCATGGATTAAGCTTCATCTAGTCCAATCGCTTTGACAAAATCATCTTCAGTAATAATTTTGATATTGTGACCCTGACTTTGCCATTTCTTTGCCTGCTCAAACTTACGACCATAGCTTACATGCGCCCAGGCCTTATTACCTTTGTTGCAGATCACCAGATAATTGACCGAAGTCGTCATATCATCAATAAACTGTGCACCATTATTTTCAACCAGATTCTTCCAGTCTTTCTTTTTAAAGCGGTCTGATGTACCAGTAAAGCAATAAAGAGCTTTATCTAAATTTAACTCACCCTTATAGAAATCAGGATTGTTGTTGCTATCTAGGTTTGTTTTTAAAGTACCATGCTGTTCAACATTCACATACTTTTGAATTTGTTTGAAAATGCTCGAAATGTCATGATCATTTAATTCTGGCTTAGTGCGGACAGGGCGCAGTGTGGTAAAAATTTCCTGAAAGAAAATATCATCTTCTAAATAATCATGATCTTTAAGCCACTGGTTCAGTGCCTTCAATTCAACATGGCTGAGGGTTTGATCGCAAACAGTACCGGCAAGCAACCCATGCAAACGTTGAATATCACTGGTATTTCTTTTATAGAATTTTTTTGAAAGAAATAATTGTAGAACTTGTAAAAAATTAGACTTATTTTCCGCAATCACATCGCCATTCGAGTTCAGCAGCTGTGTCATGCTTTTAACAATGAAATCGAATGGGTAGTTACAGTAAACTTCAGCATTACTTTCCATCCAGTGCTGTAAGCTGGCTATTTCCTCGTTATTGATACTGTCATCTAAAATCAGCCCCTCAATAAACCCAAGGAATACATTTACTTCCTTATCATTGATTGCCGTTTCCATATACTGTTCTAATAATTTATCACTCAGTTCCATCACCCAAAATCCGACTTAAAATAATAATTTATAAAAAATAAAGTGCCGTTATCTTGACATAACAGCACACTATAGACAATTGTTATCCAGGGGAGGAGGATGTTTTCTATTAATAATTTAAAAATAAATAAAAAAGCCACTGTTAAAGTGGCTTTTTAGCTAGGCAGTTAAACTTTTATAAAGATGGTCGACTTCAGCAAAAATTCGATTTAAACAAGCGCCCTTATTGCTGGCTACATTATCAATAGTTGCTCTAGTTGAATGTGCTCCACTCAATCCTTCACGTTTATTTAAGAGATAAACGTAATACTTAAGTAAAGTTTTTCCTCTAAGTAATTTAGGATAAGTCGTTTTTAATTCTTCAAGAATTGTATGATTTAAAGTTTCTCCTTCTTGAGGAGTAATTAAGTCATGTGTACATGGTGGATTAAAAAGATGTTCAGGTGACATATCTAAACGCTGTGTTGCCCGACCATTAATAATTCTATCAACCTCTAAGGCATACCATTTTAATAAAGTTGGTAGACTTGAAAGGTGTTCACCGTTACATCTTTTTATGAGTTCTGCTTCTAAGTTTCCATCAATAAAAACATCGTTCTCGAAAGAATAACCATGTGTACGAATGATATTTGGATGATCATATTGTGGATCGATACCAGTCAATACCCAGTGATCTTGGTCTACAATAAACACAGCCTTATTGATATGAGGTGTATCTTTGAGAGCTTTAAAAATTTCTAAAACATTATTGCGTCCACCAACTTCCAGAACAGACACAAGCGGTTCAGTTAAACCATAAATCTCTTCAAATTCATCATAAACCAACTTATCATCTTTACCTTCAATAATGATGTTAAACAAGTCACCATCTTTAATGTTTGCAATCAGCGCATCAACATCTACTTTATCTTCTTCTTGCTTATTCTTACTCATCTTTTATTCCTCTGAATCACCACGATCAGAAGTTGGATCTACGCAAATTTCATTTTTAGGATATTTACTATAGATAAAAGGAGATTGAGTCGTAATAATAAATTGATTCGTTGGATTTTGCTTCATTAGGATTCTGAATAAAATACGCTGCCAATCAGCATGTAAACTAATTTCAGGTTCATCAATAAAGAAGATGGTATTATCTATAAAAGAATTATAGCTAATAAGCGTTAAAATTTGTTTTTCACCAGCGGAGAGCAAACTAATATCAAATTGAGTAGGTAGATTTTCACTTGTATTAATTAAAATACCATTATCAAGTTTAAATGTTTCTTCATCTGGATATTCAGAAACTTTAGAAAACTTAACTTCATTACTAAAATGAAATTTATAGTCTTTTAAGAAAAAACGAATTGAGTCATGAAAACGTTTTAGAGGCTTTCGTATATTGTCACTTTCATCTTCAATATCATCAATACTTCTTTTTAATTGGACTGCTAGTTCTTTATCAGTGAAAGTGACTTCTAGTTGTCCATTTTTATCTGTTTTTAAAGTATATGATTTGAGAAACTTATCAGTGAGCTCTTTTCTTTTAGCTTGGTAAGGTTGTAAACGCGACATGATTTCAGCATATTTGCTGATTAAAAACTCATTAATATGAGAAGAGGAAACAGATGTAACAAATTGATGATCATGTTCAGACAATTTTTTAGAAATACTATTTAAATCCTTCTTTAAATCATGTGATTCAGATAATTCTTTGTTTTTTGTGATAAAAATACTCTTAAACATTTCATTTTTGAAACTGTATTTTTCAGTAGTAAATCCGCCTTCAATAATTCTAAATGTTGGAAAGAAAAATGAGCTGCCAATAAAACTAGTAAGGGTATATTTTAAATTCTCATTTATATCTTGAGGATTTATGTTAGCTATTTCAGGATTAATTAAGTTGGTATTTACATAATCAATTTTAGTAGAAAAAGGCGCACTAGTCTCATTATTTACATTGACTTCGAAAGAATATAAATCTGTTTTTAATATAGCTTTTTTAAAAGGAACTTCAATTAATGCTTTTTCTAAGTTCCCACTAATAAAATACCATAATAGTTTTAGAATGGTTGTTTTACCAGCACCATTTTTACCGGAAATAACATGTATGTTTTTATTGAAATCTATATTGATAGATTCACGGCACCCGAATAATCCTTCAACGTAAAATGATTCGATTTTCATATATTTAAAAAATAGCCTATAGCGAGAGTTTGATAGAAAGTGGATGATTTTTTTTTTAACTTTACCACTGCAGCATGACTATACCGTTTAAATCTGAACTTACTAGGCCTTACTATATCATAGCAATTCACTATTGACATAGCAGCACACTATCGGCAATATAAAAAAACGCAGCAAAATCTGCGTACAGGCGTGGAAACCTGTTTAAATACTCAAAGGGCAATAAACAACCGCTCTAAGCGGATTTTTTTGCTTAAAAAAAAGTCGTATCTGCTAGACTTCGTTATGGTAGATCGGCAGGGCAGTCGTAAGGCTGGCCGTTTCTTTGAGTGCGGTATTTCCACCCCTGTCGGTCTGCCACCATTCCGTGGAAAGAATGGTGGTAGGTTTTAAACCTACTCAAAGGAATTCTAGTCATGAAAAGACAGATTCAAGCCCGTGCCCGCGCACATTCAAATCCTGCTCAAGTCCTCGAGCACACTCCAATTTACGACCTGGATGCTTATTTTAAGCAACAGCAAAAACTAAAATTCGCCAGATTCCGTAAAAACCTTATCCAAACCCTGACTTTCTGCTGTGCAGTGTTATTTGTTTCCCCAATTCTGTTTATGGGGGGCTAAGCTATGCAAAACTTAGAACAAATCAACCAGAACATTATCCCTTATGTGCCTATTGCACCGCGTGTTCAGGCAACTAATCCTAAGAGTCAGCTCCTTTGTGAAAAGCTTTTCGAGTTAATCGACCGATGTGTACAAGCTCAATTATCTTTTAATCACGATACGGCAAAAGGACGCCTGTCCATTAGTCCAGACCAGATTAATGACCTGCTCAATGAAATGGCAAAAAGTGAACAGTCGGATAAAACGATCGATATCGAAGTGCTAAAAGCATCGCTTCCTGACCTGATTTATCCTATGTTTAAGGGGGAACATAGTGTTTCCAGTCCTATCTGGAACAATACGGAAATCCGTGTTTGGCAATTTCAATTAAATCAAATTGAGAAGGCTAACCACATGCAAACAATTGATAAAGAATTACTTTTAGACCAATCCTTGTCCACTCTACGTATCTGGAGACAATCTTTAGAAGCTGCGGGGAATGATAGAGAAGTGATTTATCTTAATAACGACCTTATTAATAAGCTGATGGATCTGGAGCAAAAATTAGAGCTCGTCCAAAGTGAAATAGAGGATTAACAAAAAAGCCCACTGAAAAGTGGGCTTTTTTTTGCTGTCATTTTTATTTTTCAGATTCTTTGGCCATGACTTTACTTAATCCAAGCAAGGCTTCCTGCGCTTCAGGGCTTAACTGACGATAAGCCTTTAACAACACACTTTCCTCGCTAGTTAGCCCAGAGAACTCAGGGTCAATCCCAAGTAATACATAGCGAATATCGATGCCTTGCTCATGCAGTTTAGCCAAGTACACCCACTGATCGGGAACTTTATTCCGCACGTAATTGCCCAGTGTATTTTCATGTGCCCCAATTTCACGGCTCAGTGATTTTGCTCGCAATTTATTTTTTTCTAGTTCCGATTTAAAGCGATCAGAAATGATGGCGGACAGCTCATCATAATTTTCGGACATAAATATCACCTTTAACTATTGAAAGGACAAAATAATGTGCTAAAGTGTGCCTTAGCATACCACTATGTCCTAGGATACTGTATGAGCACATCAAATTCACCTTTTAATACGACACGTTCAATCAAATTGGACGGTGGTCGTGTTCGTTGTGTGGTCTATCTTCCCAAAGAAGAGGCGGATCACATCAATACTTTGGCAAAAAAATCTCAGCAGAGCCAATCAAGTGTCATTGCGAAGTTTTACTTCCAAGGAAAAAACCAAACAGAAACAAATGAGGATTAAACCAATGAATTTAAGAAAGCAAAAACGAGATAACCGTTACAACGTCAACTTAACTGATGACGAATCTCAACTTTTTGAAATCGTGGCCAAGCTCACAGGGGTTACACCAGGTGTAATTCTTCGACAGCTACTCATGAAGCAAGCATTAGCAACCCTAATTGCTGAAGACATTCAGGAAGAATTTAATTTAGAGCACTATTTGAGAAAAGGCGCAGCAGACCACCTTTCTAGGAGCTGAACATGCCCACACAGGAAATTACGCTGTCAGACCAAGAGCTGCAAGTCGTAAAAGAAGTTCAACAAGCCTTAGGCTTAGAAACTATCGAAGAAACAATTGAATTTTTGGCAAGACAACGCATTCAGGAAATGCTTGCGAAGTTAGCAGGTCAAGAACTCAAAAGAAACTATCGGCATTTGTTATAAGGCAGTTAAATTAAATGATGTTTCCTGAAACTCAAACTTTAGTTGTCGAACGCTTAAAACAAGAGTTTGAATTTAAAGAACGTGGCGATAAGTTACGTTTAGGCAAATGCCCTTCATGTTCTCAAAAGGAAGCGTGGACCAGCCTTGAATCACCTTGGGTGATTCATTGCCCACGCAATAACAAATGTGGCGAAACAACATATATCCGCGACCTGTATCCGGATCTGTTTGAAAAATGGGAAAAACGCTTTACTCCAACCCCTGAAAATCCGACCAAAACTGTGGATGCATATCTAGTGGAAGGTCGTGGTTTACCGATTGACCAGCTAAAGGGTCTTTATTCTCAGGAATATTATAAAGACTTTGAACTTCAGGTCGGCTCAACGACTTTACGTTTTCCTATTACCGATGAAGAAGGCAACCATGGCTGGTGGCAACGTATCCTGGATGAACAGGGTGTATTGCCTAAAACCATGTTCAAGAAAGGCTGGAAGTCACAAGGTCATTCCTGGCTAACACCCAATACCAACTATATTGAATCTAAAGAAATCTGGATCACTGAAGGTATTTTTGACACCCTCGCTTTATGGCTATCCGGTATTACCAGTTTCAGCTGCTTATCTGCAGGTCCTGGTTATTACCCTTTCATATTTTTAAACCACATCAAACAGAAATGTGCAGAAGGTAATTTGCCTTTACCCAAGCTGGTCTGGGCATTTGACAATGACAAGGCAGGTCATGACGGTATTTTTCATAATATCGAAAAGGCCATTGCCGATGGTTTTGAGTGTGAAGCAGCGTTACCGCCAGCTGGCCGTAAAAAGAACGACTGGAATGACCTGTATAAACAGGATCGTCTCAAGTTCAGTGACCTTGAAACCTATAAATACTATGGTGCCTTGCTTATAGCAGAAAAACCTGTGGATAAAGCGTTACTTATCTACAAGCGTCACGGTACCAAAACGTTTCCTTTCGATTTTAATAATCAGGTGTTCTGGTTCAAGCTAGATAACGACAAGTACGACGAGTACATGAAAGATATCAACTTTGAAGATGCCAATGAAGACTGGTTAGAGGAAGAAAAGGAAAAAGCACAGGCAGATCGTCGTGATAAAGCTCTGCATGCTGCAGCCAATGTCACCAAAATCATTAACTGCAAGCCGACTGCATTGTATTACCAGTACAGCGACGAAACTGACGAAGCCTGGTATTACTTCAACATCGACTTTCCACGTAACCAGAAGTCAGTAAAAAATACCTTTACCGGTTCACAGCTTGCTGCAGCATCAGAGTTTAAAAAACGTTTGCTGGCAGTTGCACCTGGTGTGGTTTATACCGGAAATGGTACCCAGCTCGACCGTTTACTTGAACGCTGGATCGAGGACATTAAACGGGTTCAGCTCATCAACTATGTGGGCTATCACAGTGAACTGAAAACTTATGTGCTGGGTGAATTGGCCTATCAAACCGGGAAACAGTTCAAAATTAACAATGAAGACTATTTTGAACTGCCTAAAAACATCAACCTGAAAAGCCGTGCACCATTCACGCTGGATATCAATGCAAATCAGGCTGAATACCAGAATGCATGGAGCACAGATTTAATTGATGCCTACGGTGTCAAAGGTTTAATCGCGCTCACCGCATTTTTCGGCAGCCTGTATGCCCAGCAGATCCGCCAGGTACACAAGTCATTTCCATTTATTGAAATTGTCGGGGAACCGGGTACCGGTAAATCAACCTTGCTGCAGTTTTTATGGAAACTTTTTGGCCGTATCAACTATGAAGGGGTAGACCCGACCAAAACATCTAAGGCAGGTTTGACTCGTACATTCAGACAGGTTTCCAACTTGCCGGTGATTTTAATTGAATCAGATCGTCAGGGCGAAAGCGCATCGAAACAGTTCAACTGGGATATGTGCAAAACCTTGTATGACGGTGGTTCACTGGGGGCGCAAGGGGTAAAAAATGGCGGTAATGAAACGTATGAACCGCCTTTTATGGGGACATTGATCATTAGCCAGAATGCACCGGTTCTGGCATCAGAAGCCATCATGGGACGTATTGTTCATGTTGGATTTGTAAAGGATCAGCTCACTAAAGACAGCCTGTATGCATCACGCAGACTTTCAAAGTATGAACATGAGCATGTGAGCCAGTTTATTTTGCAGTGTTTAAACAAAGAAAAAGCTGTACTGGAGAGCTATAACCTCAATCTGCAAAAGCATGATGCGTTTTTACACCAGGAACAATTCAACATCCAAAGTTCACGTGTGGTGCATAACCATGCACAGCTTATGGCTTTATTCGATGCCATGTGTCAGCACATTGTTGCAGTACCGGTACAGGTTCAAAAACAGGTTCATACAGAATTGCTGGCCATGGCTCAAACCCGCGACAAGATACTGAAATCAGATTCAGTCATTGTTCAGAATTTCTGGAACACGGTTGAAGAAATGGAGGATTCAATTCGCAATCCTGAACACCATGACAGCGTGGTCAATCACTCGGCCAAATCAGACTTGTTTGCCATCAATTTTGCACATTTATACAAGGTCGCAGCGGATTATCGATATTCATTGCCGGACGTCAATGAACTGCAAAATGCATTACGTCACAGCCTGCATTACCGCTTTGTCGAAGCCAATAAGGCCATTCAAAGCAAAATCACCAGTACAACAAAACGCTGCTGGATTTTTGAAAAACCATCAGCTTCACGGGATTAATTTTTTACCAGCGCACAGCTAAGAGCTGCAACTCAAAGCTGTGCTTTACATCAAGTCGTTGGAGAACGAAACAATGCAACACGATTCTAACCCACAAAACGTTCAGTCTGAAACTTCTGTTTCAAATGCTGTACTTACACCGGATCAGATCCACCCTAATTTTTTCAAAATGAAAAAAACACATCCGCATGCTCAGTTTAAACGTCCATCGAATTTTAAGCATTCGATACCGCTTTCAAATTATGACGTTGAACACCGTAAATGTTGGTCTATTCGTCAGCTGGCTATATTGGCAAACATTCCAAGTAATGCAGTTTTAGGAGCGTGAACTTATGAACTTTAACTTTAAAAATGCCTTGTTCCTGAACATGGTCTTTTCTTGCCTGATGTTTTCCCTAATTTTGATGCTTGGTGAAAACGCATGAGTGATTTTCGAACCAGTCAACAAGTTGTTTATATTGATGATTTTATGCCTGATACAGTTGAAACCATCACTTCTATAGTTGATGGATGGGTATCTTTTAATAAGGGTTCTCGTAGTTGTATCGCTGTAATGATTCGTCCTGCAACTCAAGATGAAATTAAAATGAATAAACGTTTAATGATAGCTCAAAGACCAGAGCAGGATATTTTCCATAAACCTGAAAAACTTCCATTTATTTAAGCGCACCTCTAATGCACCTCCCTCCGGAGGTGCATTTCTTTAAAATATCTTTCAATATCTTAAAATACTTAAATGTAGGATGAACTATGTCTGCAGGACTTGAAATCCGTGGTAACAGCATGCGGATCTGGATGAAACCCATCTCTACTGAACCACCAATCAAAGAAACATTGAACTGGTCCTTTACGCCTGAAAATGTAGAAAAAGCTAAAAAACTGGCTGGTCTGATCAAACTTGAAATTGAACTGGATCAATTTAACCTGTCTAAACATTTCCCGCATTCAAAGCATTTGAAAAAGAACCAAATGTCATATTACATCACTCAATATAAAGAGATGATCCGCTGGGAAGTCGCTCCAAGTACTTATGACGGCTATAACAGCCATATTAAAAAGCATGTATACCCACGTTGGGCCAAAACCCATCCAAAAGAGATTGATACAGCTGCAGTTAAAAAATGGGTCAATGAACTGCATGAATACCTGGGACCAAAAACTATTCGTGAATTGGTCACACGTTTGGCTTCTATTCATGATTTATGGCGACAGGAAAATAAAGTCCCATATAACCCTTTTGAAACCATCGTGGTGAAGCAGCTGGATAACCTGGAACCAGATCCGTTTACCAAAACAGAGATTTCTTTAATTTTAGGTACTGTATCCAGCTCAGATATTCAAAATTTACTGCCATGCGTGTTCTGGACAGGGCTTTCAATTTCAGAACAGATCGCCATTGCCTGGGAAGATATAGATCTCGAAAAAGGTACCATTCAGATCAACAGGAACTTTGTCAAAGGAGTGTATAAAGTCACCAAAAACAGACGTAGAAAGCGTGAAATCAAGCTGCTGCAGCCAGCAATTCAGGCTCTTCGGAGACAATATGCCGTCACTGGTAACCGTTACAGCCAGGTGGTCAGTGTATTGCAACGTGATAACCGAACCCACAAACAGGAAAAATTGCATTTTGTCTGGATTAACCAGGAATACGATGAGCCATTCAATTACTATGAACTGCGCTATATCTGGAGAAGGCATTTAAAAAAAGCTAGTGTTCGGTACCGTGGAGTTAACCAGGGCCGACATACCTTTGCTAGCCAGTTATTATCGTCTGGCCAGGTACCTCCGGAATGGATCGCTGACCAGCTTGGCCATAGTGATACATCAATGATCTATAAGCATTACGGGAAGCTTATCGCTGAAGATATTCCGGACTACTTGACCAAGATCAATAATTACATTAACCAGTAATTTTCATTACTTTATTATTACTCCATTTATTACATCGTTATTCTGATTTAAGTGCTTAATTGTTTAAGCACTTTTTTTTGTGCCTTACTTTATTACTCCATTCAATTACATAGCCCAGAACAATAGAAATGACCTTAAAACCCCACCGTTGAAGCAGATAGCCAGAATATGCATAAAAACGAGATTTTATGCATTTCATTCCCATATCAAGCACATTTCAGAACACGCATTTCTCTAAATCATTAAATTATATGAGTAAAACTTGAAAATTGTCTTGGGTTCGAGTCCCGCTGAGCGCACCATTTCCTTGTTTGATCACATCCGACTTAATACTAATATTATTAAAAATTAATAACTTATATATATCTATTGTCCGATAATGTCCGAAGGCGTTTTAGGATACCGTAAGTTTTTACGGTATTTTTTACGGTACATCCTGTTTCTTGAAAAAATATACCGTAAAAAAGATGCCTAAATTAGTTGTCAGTCTTACAGACTCAAAAATTAAATCACTAATATCAATGCAAAAGAAATCATTTGAAAAAAATATTAAGCTTTCAGATGGTGGTGGCCTTTATTTGTTATTAGATAAAAAAGGTGGTGCATATTGGCGCTTTGATTATGTACGCCCAGCTACTAAGAAAAGAGCAACTATCGCGATTGGTATTTATCCTACAGTGAGTCTGGCTGCTGCCCGTGTAAAACGTGTTGAATATAGAGAGTTGCTTGCACAAAGTATTGATCCTGGAATTCAAAAGCAACGAGAACACGAACAGGAGTGCTTCATACGGAACAATACATTTCATTATGTTGCTGATGAGTATCGTAAAACTGAAGAGTTAGAGCCGAGTACACAAAGAAGAAATGAATTTGTTTGGGATAAGTTATATGCGGCAATTGGGGATCATCCAATAAACGATATTACACCATCACAAATATTAGAAGTGTGTCGTCTATATGAGAGACAAGGTAAAACAGATTCAGCAAAGCGAATGAGAAGCAAAGCATCTCAAGTCTTTCGTTATGCAATTTCTTTAGGTTTGTGTCAATTCAATGTCGCTGATCAAATTAGTGGTATTTTGAAGGTAGGCAAAACTAAGCACAGAGCTGCTATCACGGACGAACAACAGTTAGGGCAGCTACTCAACAATATAAATGAAAATGTAGGGCGTGGTGATATTGCTATTGATTACGCTGTGAAAATATTACCCCATGTGTTTGTGCGTCCTGGAGAATTGCGAGCAGCAAAATGGGCTGATATCGATTTTGAAAATAAAACATGGAGCTATACACCCCCAAAAACAAAGAATCAGACCGCTTTACAACATATCGTTCCTTTGTCTGATCAAGTGTTAAAGATGTTTCAAGAACTATATTGCATTACCGGACGTGCAGAATATTGTTTTGTATCTATGCGCGATAAGACTAAAACTATCAGTGAATCGACTATTAATAAGCGATTGAAACAATATGGCTTTGAAAATGGAGAGACGACTGGGCACGGATTCCGAGCAACTGCCAGAACCTTATTGGATGAAGTTTTAAAGTTTCCTATCGAACGTATCGAGCAGCAGTTAGCTCATCAGGTGCGTGATATGCATGGTCGAGCATACAACCGTACAAAATATTTGGAAGAGCGGACGGTAATGATGCAAGCATGGTCTGATTATTTGGATCAATTAACGCATAAAAATGCAGAGTAATTAATTTAATACATATTAGTGAGTTGTAGTTTCAGTTAAGTTGCCGCCACCTCCACCAAAATTCAATTCAGAGCTGTTCGACTGAATGTAAAAAAGCCTTTAAACTCAATGTTTAAAGGCTTTTTTATTGCCTTGTTTGTCCGATTCTGTCCAAAGCTGTTTGACCCTATTTTTGCTTTTTGGGGGTCAAAATTGGGACAATTTGACCCAGAAAATAACACTTAATATTCTGGTTAAAGTTATGGCACTCACAGATACTGAATGTAAAAAGTCTCAACCACGAGACAAACAATATCGTCTTTCAGATAGCAATGGACTTTCGTTAAGAATTGATCCGAATGGAAACAAATATTGGAATATTCGAATTTCAGTTCAAGGGCAGCGTAAATCTGAATCGCTAGGAAAGTACCCTGAAGTAAGTCTAAAGAAAGCCCGTGAGTTGGCTTATGAACTTAAATATAAATATTCTAAAGCTGAAAAATTGGATGAGCTTAAACCCTTATTTCGTGAAGCAGGTGAAGATTGGTTTAATAACCAAAAGGATACGTGGTCGCATAAACATATTTTGAATGTTCGAGCATCTCTGGATGAGCTTTATGTATGTTTAGGAGATAAAAGAATCAATCACATTACAGCCCCTGAAATATTAAAAATCATCAAAAAAATCGAAGCACGTGGTTCTTTAGAGGTAGCGAAACGAACATTGTCACGTTGTGGCATGGTGATGAAATATTCGATTGCACATGGCTATCGCTATGACAATCCAGCAGGGGATTTAGTGTACGCGTTGAAGTCGAAAAAGGTCACTAATTTAGCTTCTTTACCTGCGTCAGAAATGCCTGAGTTTCTCAGAAAGATTCGTGGGTATCCATGTGATGCTCAAACTCAGCATGCGATTATGATGACAGGCGTACGTGTCAGTGAGTTATTACAAGCACAATGGGATGAATTCGACTTAGAAGGCCGTAAATGGGATATCCCTGAAGAACGTATGAAGAATCGTCTTCCGCACCGTGTACCGTTGACGGACATGATGATTGAAGAACTGCAAGCTTTAAGACTTACCCATAATCAGGAATTGCTTTTCCCTCATCGTCTAAATAATAAAGAACCTATGCGGAGTGAAACTATTCTACAGGTGATAAAACGTTGTGGTTATGCCGGTCGGATGACGACGCATGGTTTTCGCGCTTTATTTAGTACTGTGCTAAATGAATCTAACTTATTTAGTGTCGATGCTATTGAGAGGCAACTTGCTCATGTACCCCAAAATCGTATTTGTTCAGCTTATAACCGTGCGCAATATTGGGATGAGCGTGTGCGAATGATGGAGTGGTATGGGGAGCAGGTGAAAGGATGGCTTTAAAAAAGCCAATCTAGAAATAAAAAGCCGGGCAGAAAGTGCCCGGCTTTTTTGTGCGTAAGAAATATTAAATGAGTTAAAACTCCGAAATTTTTTAAAAATATAGAAGGTTAGAGTGTGTTTTATATTTAAATTTTGATAGTGTGAAGATAGGGTCTTAAATTAAAAATAAGCATGTTTCTATAGTATTTAAACAATGTCATTAAATGAGGGATATAGGGTGGTGTTGGAGCAAATTAGTTATAAACAAAGGGGGAAGGAAATTTCAGGAATAATTCTCTTTTGGATGAGACTTGTTCAGTTTAATTATTATTTTGATCATGCTGGAGGAGTACGGCAACAACCGAATAAAGCACAAAAAATCGGGTTAGATTTTCTTTCTAAGCTGTATGAGTTTAACCTATCTAAAGCATATGGAGAAGACAATTCTGATTTTTTTAGAGATCAAATCTTGGCATCTTTCCATCGCGTTCTAGAAGATAAAAAAAAGCAATATCATCATCTTTCAGCGTCTCTAATCTCTGTAAAGCTTAAACAAGCTTCAGCATTCCCATTTTACACTGAAATGCGCTTGATTGATGCTCAAATCGAATATCCCGCATTATTTGCTAAGGCTGTCGATCAGCATACGATTCCCTTCATCAAAATCGATTTTCCGAAAGGTAATATCGATCTAAAGACATTAAGTTTTTTTGATCAGCAACTCACCATTCCTGATCAATTCATCGATGAGATGGATCGTCGAATTATTCCATTTCAAGCAAAACTCGATACTTGCTTCAAGCACAGCCAATCCATTAAATTTATCAGCCTAAAATTGTTGTATATCGATCCCATATACAATGTATCGGCTGACTCCAATAATCTAAATCATGCTAAAGAACGCTGTCAAAAGCACCTGCAATTTTTTAGAGCGGAAATACGCGATATTGAAGGATTGCTGACACATTTTGATAAAATTGAATTTGGTATCAATTACTGTTTTAATATTTTTGCTGTTTTCTGTTTTAAAAATACACGTTCAGAAACGATCGCATCAATCGAAGAAAAAATTCGGCGGGTCTGGGAAAGTACGTTTTATGATTTGACGGAATTTGAACGTTGTACTTTGGTTCCTGGTTTAGAATTGCAAACCAAGCCTTATTGCGTGAGGGTGCAAAATTATCAGTGGGATGATTTTGAGACGGATGGAATCCTAAAAAAAGACTCGGTAAAATATAAAAAGTTTGTTCGAACAACGCTGAATTATTTTGCCAACCAAACCGAGCTTTTTACTGTAAATATCGCAGGCCACACATTAGAGGCTGGATACTATTCAGAATTCGAAACAGCCAAAGATCAGCCAGTACTTGCTAAAACAGCAGTGAAGCAAAAACGAAATACCGTTCATAAACCTTATTCTGCTCATCAAAAAATATATGCAGATTTACTCAAAAAAAGTAAACTTTCCAGATCTGTTGCTGGGCAACTTGCAGAAATTCAACATTGCTATAATTTTTTAATACGAAAATTCGAAATAGCTTATCCCTTCAATCTTTATACAGATTTTCAATGGCTAGTTAAAATTGAAATGTTTGTCTACTTGGCTGGAGAGTGGAAGCAATCATTGTATCAACCTTTGATGGTTAATCGTCCTATTTGGGCAACGGATCTCAACCAAATTTATGAGCATTTCTTTGCTGGAGTGAGCTTTAGAGATATTTATACATCGCTGAAAAGATTGCTTGAGGAGTATGGCTGTATTTTTAGCACAAGAGTTCTGGTTGGTTTTTTGGCATTGCAGCTGATAGAAGAAAAGCAGGCTAAGTTCCATATGCAGGTGATGCGTCCAAATGAAATTAAGCACATATTTGTTGAAAATATCCGTTCTTTATTAGCAGGAACATTGGATGAATTATATGATTATGGGAAAGCCTTAGATCAGATCGGTGTATCAGTCTTAAGCAGATTCAGCTATATCAACCATACACTTAAAAAGAAAGCGCTGAGCACAGTAAGGGAAAATGAGCAACACCAAGGACAGTCTGTAGTGCAATGGTTAAATTCACAAAGTAGACAAAGTAAAAAAGAATATAGAACTTATTTAAACTACTGGGATGAAATGCAGGCTTATCAGGGAACACATGTATTGGTAACCTTGCTGATCGGCTGCGACAATTTTATTGAACATTTTACGATAATTGATTCTACAATTCGAAAGGCAATAGATCGATTACAAAAAGTGGGTCAACCAGAAATCTATGCATATCTTGGTCATTGGACCATCATTCAGTGTCAATCAGCTCAACCCACTTATAAATTAACCCTGTTGTTTTCGATCGATAGTAATTATACCGATTATGATGAGCAGACTGGCGAGTTGGGAAGGTGTTTTAAAGCATTGTTTCTCGCTAAATTAAGAATGTTATTTGATAAATACAATGATGAGAAAACTAATGGCGCGGATCACCTGTCGATTGATATTTCACAATCTAGGTTGGATGACGTTGCCTTTCAAACACTGGAAGAAGATCAAAAAAAACTTAAAGAAATATTACAGTCATGGTTTTATGAAGTCAGTCGTTATTTTCAGTATTTTGTTTTAACCCCAATTGCGGATAAAAAAAACATTAAGGGGATCCGAAAAAGTAAACGCAGGGTAAAAAATAGGAATAAAAACTGATTTTCTGACCTAACTATCGTAACGCTAAAATATATAAAAAGCCTAGCTTAGCCGAAGGTTTGGAAATCGTACTGCTCGGCTGGGCTATTATTATTGTTCTTGGATTAAGACGGTAATATATATTATTACTATAGATACTAAGATAGATAATAGAACTATAAATACTAAATATATCAATACAATCACTTATGCATATAACAAGAACCACGAGATATGTCCTACAGATCTGAATAGATATCCCAATATGGATGATGCTATTGATCATAGGCCGTGCAGGATGAGGGTACTATTCGGTATATGTGGATAGTGGATGACTGGTCCTTACTCTAGATAAGGACGCCATTTAAAAAAATAAGTCGATTGCTTAACTATGACGTTAATCATAGTTAAGGAAGTTCAACGTGTTCCCATTGGATTTAGATCATCAGGCAGGGGTGATGTATGCCATTCATACCTTTGTGGATGTATGTCTTAATTTTGATATGCCAAATGAAGCGTTCATTTTCAACCTAGAACACTTATGGTGTGCATTTGAAGCGTTTAAACAAGAAGGGATTGAGTACGCAGCATCGATTAGGGCGTTTATTGCAGTCACTGAGCACGTCAATAGCCAGCGTGGCATGCTTAGCTTTGGTGAATATCTATCAGGGTTGTCTATAGGCGAAATTAAGGTATTAAGACGAATCCTACATGCGCATCGAGGGCTGATACGTGAGGAGATCAAAAGCTTTACAAGACAGAAAGAATTGAATCGAGTGGCGTTACTTGAGGAGTTCGAAAGTGTAATTAAAGCCTATCATGAAGTATTGGTGATCAGGGTAGATTTATACTATTCCAAAGATCGTCTGATCGAAATTACCATACATGACTTCTATCAGCATATCGGAAAACTACGTGATTTGATTACTGATAAGAATGGATATTTTGATGCACTTTTGACCTATGCGATTTCGCTGGAGCATGGAATAACCAAAGGCTTTCATGTGCATCTGGCATTCGTTATTAATGAGTCCAAATATCGCAACGATTATAATATTGCTAAATGGGTGATTGAAAAATGGCAGGAGATCACGCTTGGAAAAGGGTATGGATGGAATAACAATACGACAGAAAACAAAAAGAATTATTGCGATCAAGGTACTTTAGGGATTGGGATGATTCGTCGTACAGAGCCTGATCAAGGCAATAATGCTTTAAAAACCGTTGCATATCTTAGTGACCCTGAAAAATACAGGCAGACGTTATTGGTTAAACCACGAGGACGTAGAACCTTTTATAAAGGGGATTATCAGCATCATGGTCGCCCTATACCTGACACTGAGGAAAATAGAAGAATTAAAGAATGGGATGCGCAGACTGCTTTAGCAGAACTGGAAGAGGAGGTTTGGTTTAAAAAAATATGAATGTGCCAGTTCTATGAAATCAATTCATTCATAGGACAACACATGAGTAATTTAGCATTAGAGTTTACAGCTGTACGCTTAGAACAAAACATGATTGAGCATTACAAAAGACTCAAATTTGAGCGGGTTCCAGAAGGTGTCGAGTTCAAAGATTATCAAAGTGCTTTAAATCAGGAGTTAAAACAAGCATTGATGAGCTACTTGGACGATTGGCGTATTCTGATGGTGGCTTATGGAGGGCAGTACGGGTTTTCATTTTGGGTGGATGCTTTTTATCGTGCTTATAGCAGTGTGTTACTGGAATCAGGTGCTCCCTATTTTACAATGGAGGGTGCTACCACAGCTTCTCATTACAATGATCAAGCATCTGCACATATTGATAAAATTTTGAAGCGACTGAATATGTTATTTAAAAGTGCAAGCTTTTTAGAACAACTTCAGCAGCATAATCAGCATTACGTGAAGCAGATCGACAAAATTCGTGAATCTTATTGTACGGTGAGTGAAATATATCCCAATGCCGTTGATTTGAAATTTGAACTGAGTCTAGAAGGATTGCACAATCAATGGGTTGATATCTCTGCGTGGAGTAAGTTGCTATATCACTTTCAAAAGCAGCTCAAACAACTCTCTTGGTATAACGCCCAAGTCGTATTTACGTTTTATCAGATTGTTCGGGTTGATCAACGCTATGTTGTGAAATTCTTTCTGACCCTTGATCCCTTATTGTGTGCTGAACCTTCAGCGTATAGTCGAGAAATAGATATTTGGTGGAAAAGAGTAACTCAAAATAGGGGGATTTCGTTTTGTCCACTGTTAGATTTTCAGCAGTATCAACATGAAGATGAGTATCAACTGATTATCCAGAGGAATGCTCAGGATCAAGCTTTAGATCCTTTAAGTGCCCTAGACGAGATGCCTGATCGAGAAACCAGTATCGAAGGTTTAGCCAATAGAATCTGTGTTTATCCTCAAGGATTTAGATGGTTTCGCGGTGCACCCGTAAGACGTTAAAAATTCATATTACATTCCTGTACTTGCTTGACGCTCTATAACGTGCAGATTATCCTTAGCCTGCTGACCTACATCGTCAGCGGGTTTTAGCAGACCCATTAACAAAGACAATATGTGAAATCTCATTTTGCATGTTGTGGACCCGTTCGTCCCCCTTTCTTTGCGGTAGGGCGGAGGGGGGACGCGCTTGCGCGTGCTGGTTTCTTTGTTACCAGTCTGCTAACCCTCCTTCGTTCTGCCACCATCATATTAGCAGTGATTTGGCAGGATTCTTTTAAAACAAAGGAGTACGCCATGCGCTTACATCAAGACCGTCTTTTATATTTCTCTTTTTACATGTTTATGCCGATTGCTGATTAGACCTGATGCTGTGCAGTCAATGCATAGCCGTGTCGATGACTTTCTAAGAATAAAACTTTTTTAAGTACATATTACCGATATGAAGATGAATCTCTCATGCTGTTTTGAGGGTCATAGATCCGTGTGCTTTATCGTCTATAACACGTCAAAAAAACATAGATATTCATTCCAACATTCATGCATGGGGAGCACTGCGTCTGATTAAGACCAAGACCAGTGATGCCTATAAAAAGAGAAAATGATTATGTTTAAAACCTTCCTAAAAACTGCCCTTATTTCATCACTGCTTACAGGCGCATCATTGACGCAGGCAGGCTGGTTTGCGCAAGCCAGTGAAGCCTATTTTGTTAAGGCCCGCAATTTGGGTGGCGGGGTCTATCAGTGCATGTATAAAACCAATCCGGGTAACCGTGGTTGGCGTAATTTTACGGTGAACTTTCAGGGTGGTTGTCCACGCTTCGTTCACTTTAATGCTCAGAACGGTCAAGTCACTGTACCCAACTAAAGACGGGGAGCATTTGAGATGAACCAAAAAACTATATTGGGCTTGGCTGCGATTTTAGCCCTGACCCTGATCAGCATTGCAGGCTTCTATTTCTTTAGCCCTAAACATGCAACTGAAAAAACTGTTCAAGCGGCTAGTACTTCTGAGGCCAGCTCTGCACAGCCTTTGGAATCCGTCAGTTCAGAAGCAGCCTCAACCGAGATTGCAGCGGCAGAAGTGGATGGAATCGATGTCAAAGAATTGACCACGGGAAGCAAGAGTCTGAGTCCATCAGACCATGAACCTGAGCTGCTGAGTTTTGAGTTTGATAAAAACCTAAAGTCTGTTGATACCTTACTATCGATGCTGCCTTATGACGAACTGCCTCAGTTTGAGCAGAACAATATAGACAAGTATCAACGCTATGTCTTCGCCAAAGCCGCAAAAGATACAGGCAAATCAGTGAAAGACTTCAGTTTGCAGGAACACGGAGCACTGGAATCGGAGCAGGCGGGTAATCGTTACTACGTCTATAAATTTGATAATGGCACAGACTGTGAAATCCATCTGGTTAGTATTGATTTAAACACGGGCGATTATGGCGTGAGCTATAACTACTGCTAGGGATGAATTTTATGAAGCAATTTTTTAAACCGATCCTACTCGCAGTAACTGTAACGACAGGAATGTTATTAAGTGGATGCAGTTCTGGCCTTGATCCAAATACATTTACGGTAGAACTAGATGTGAAAGATACCAGTAACTGGTATGCGCAAAATCAATCCGCTACGGTATTGACCATCCGTTCCAACAGTGCAGATCCGATTGATGTCACCAATGTGCTGATCAACAACGGTGAATGCAGTTATGAAGGCTATCGTCGATCTTTGGAATATCCACAGCATTTTAAAATGGGTCTGCGTTTAAGACTAAAATTAACAGGCTGTGGCTATGACAACGTAGTGCGTGTTGATGTGGAGACGGAGAAGGGTACTGCAAGCTATAGCTTCCAATAATGGCCTTCGACTCTCCACGACAAAGCAAAAACTAAATCAAACCGTGTCCGCAATGGGCGCGGTTTTTTTATGCCCTCAATTCAGCTCTTCGTACTGAATTCATTTAACAAGGAATATCAATGTCCTTTATTCAATGCCCCTACTGTCAGTCTACCCATGTCAGACAGACCGATTCAGGCAACGCCCACGCCAACTATTTCGAACAGTTACAACGCTGTATCTCACCGACACAGATGGCGATGTTTGGCATGCAGGTCGCACGAAAGTCAGGCTTTTCACCGCTCTTCGGTGCAGCCGTCGGGGTGGTGATCGGAGGCGTACTGGTGGTGGTGAGTCAGTACTACTTTGAAAAGTATTACAGCAACGCCGAGCAGTATGTCTGCTTGGATTGCCAACAACCCTTTGCATGGGTGAAGCAATAGTTACATCACTATCTACATTTACATGAACCCATTCTTCATTGTTTAAAACCTTACACCACATCTTTACATTTTCATTTTAGGAATATTCACAATGGCACATCAAATTGAACAAATGGCTTATGTCGGTCAAACCCCTTGGCATGGTTTAGGCAACCCACTCACACCCAATCAACCGATTGAAGTCTGGGCCAAACAGGCAGGCATGGACTGGCAGATTGAAAGTTCCAATGTCAGCTATATGGCACAGAATGAACGAGGGCAAAGCATCATCATGCCTTATGAAGAACAACGGGTGTTATACCGTTCCGATACCCATGCACCGTTGTCTGTGGTCAGCCAACGCTATCAGGAAGTGCAACCTAAAGAGATTCTACATTTCTACAAAGATTTGACTGAACAATCGGGCTTTGAACTGGAAACCGCAGGGGTACTAAAAGGTGGTAAGAAATTCTGGGCTTTAGCCAAAACAGGGCAGACTTCTGCTTTAAAAGGCAAAGATGTCAGCAATGGTTATATTCTCTTGGCTACGGCGTGTGACGGTACACTGGCAACTACAGCGCAATTCACCAGTATTCGCGTGGTGTGTAACAATACTCTAGCCATTGCCCTCAAAGGTCAGAGCGCGAGTGCAGGTGTGGTCAAAGTGCCACACAGTACCAAGTTCGATGCCCAGAAGATCAAACAGCAATTGGGTATTTCAGTGCGAGCATGGAACGAGCACATGTATGAAATGAAACAGCTCAGTCAGCGTAAAGTTACACAGACTGAAGCTGCGGCTTATTTTGATGCGGTGTTTAACAATACCAGTCTGAGTCCAACCGAGCAGGATGACAGTATTATTCAGTTCTATCGCAATGTGGCAACGCAAGGGAGTCAATCCAATAAAGCTGACAACAAGACTGAACCGAATGGACGTGCCATGTCTAAAGTCATGAGCATGTTTAATGGACATGGTCGTGGAGCAGGACTCAGTTCAGCCAAAGATACTGCTTATGGCTTGTTATGCAGTATCACTGAGTTTGCAGACCATGAACGTCGAGCGATGAGTCAAGATCATCGTCTGGATTCTGCTTGGTTCGGTGCAGGAGCAGGCTTAAAACAACGTGGACTGGAACAAGCTTTACGCTTGATTATTTAAGTTTAGATTTAGATTTCGGATTTAAGATAATCACATCAGATCAACATGATCCTGTAAATCTCCTTGAACTCAAATACCTCTTTGCCACATCTCCAGATGTGGCTTTTTTTATGTCTAAAATTTAATAATCAGAGGACATCTATATGAACTCAGCTTTAATTCAACCTCATCCTACTCGAGCAAATATCCATGCGCACCGCCCTAAACTCAGCCATCCAAAACGCTTTGTAGAGACCAAAAACCTAAGTCAAGCCGAATGGCTAGAAGTGCGTCGCCAAGGCATTGGCAGTAGTGACTGTGCCGCTGCCTGCGGGCTGAATCCTTATATGTCGATGCTCGAGCTATGGATGATCAAGACCGGACGGATTCAACAAAATATTGAAGAGGAAAGTGAAGGCCATGCACCCTTGTACTGGGGCAAACGACTTGAACCCTTAGTTGCTGAATACTACAGCATGCATACCAACTACAAAGTACGTCGGGTCAATGCCGTATTACAACACCCTGATCCAGATAAGCATTTTATGTTGGCTAACTTGGATTATTCGGTGGTTGGGGATGCAGATGTACAAATACTGGAGTGTAAAACCGCAGGGGAGTATGGGGCCAAGCTGTGGCGAGATGGTGTACCGTTATACGTACTCTGTCAGGTGCAACATCAATTGGCAGTGACGGGCAAAAAGGCAGCCCATATCTGTGTCTTAATTTGTGGGCACGAAACCCGCATTTTTAAAGTGACTCGTTCAGAATCAGTGATTCAGCACATCATCAATGCGGAGCGTTACTTCTGGGAATGTGTGGAAAAGGATACCCCACCTGAAGCGGATGCCAGTGAATCGGCAGCCAAAGCCTTGCAGTTACTTTATCCAGAACATGTGCCTCTCAGTACCACGGATCTATCTGAGGATAAGCAGGCCAATCAACAGTTTGAGCAACTGCTTCAAGCTCGGAGTCAAATTGACAAGCATCAGGAGCAGTTCGATCTGCTGAAGCATCAACTTCAAGCCAAAATGCAGGAGGCTGAACGTGCCACCTTTAAAGTAGGCTCAGTGACGTGGAAAAAGTCGAAGGATTCGATCAGCTTAGATAGCAAGGCTTTACTCAAATCACATCCTGAATATCTCAATCAATTCCCACAAACTAAGCAAGGTTCACGACGTTTCAATATATACAGCAAGGATGATTGAAGTCGCTTTAGCCTAAGTGCAATTCACAAGTAGCACCTCAAGCTCTACTCAAAAATCCCATGCCTCAGCGCATGGGATTTTTTATGCCCATTTCATTTTTAACCAAGCATATCTACACATTTAAGCAGAAGAGGAAAACACCATGATTAAAGGTTTAGCCATTACACCGCCAATTCTTGGGCGGATCAGTATCGGTAAGGTGGTGGAAAAGAATGGCAAGCGCATCCCTGAAAAGGATGACCAATTCACCATTACCAGCCAAATCCAAAATAAGGATAGTGGTTGGGTGAAACATCCATTGGATGAGCAACTACGTTCTAAAGCACCGAATCAAAAACTCCGTTCTATTCCAGTACGGATGATCTTTAATGATCCTGAACTGAATCTAAGAGCGGAATACAGTTTATTTGATCGTCAGACAGGACGTCCCGTTTGTGTGGGTAATGGTGAAACCTGCCAACGACTGACTAATCAAGGTGTAGAACAACATCCATGCCCATCCCCTGATTTATGTCCATTGGCACAAGGAGGTCACTGTAAACCTTATGGGCGTTTGCATGTCAATTTAGATGAATCTGATGAACTCGGGACATTCATCTTTAGAACCACGGGCTTTAATAGTATTCGGACTTTGGCAGCACGCTTAAGTTATTACTATGCAGCATCGAATGGCTTGCTCTCATGTCTTCCATTACAGCTAACACTTAGAGGCAAGTCCACTACACAAAGCTATCGTACTCCTGTGTATTACGTGGATTTGACTTTACGTGATGGTGTTCATTTACAAGAGGCGATTCAAACAGCCAAGGAGATTGACCAGAAAAGTCAGTTGTGTGGTTTTAACCAAGCTGCTTTGGATCAAACAGCCTTGCAGGGTTTCGCCAATGCCAGATTTGAAGTGGATGGAGAGGAGGGAGTTGAGATTATTGATGAATTTTATACTGAAAGCTCACAACGACAGGATCGGAAACAAGTTCATGACTTAACGCAAGCTCGGGATATTCAGCAGGGCTTACAGCAGAGTGTCAGGGCAGTAGGAAAAGCCTGACTCTCCATGCTGACATAAAAAAATAAGGAGTGTGCCTATGATCTGAGCGAATTGCCGCTCGCATCAATGATTAGGAGCAAAACATCATGAATGCGTTTACAGGTCAGACTTTTCAGATGAATCAATTATTGAATATTAAGCAAGTTGTACTGTTTGTTGGGGTCTGTCGTTCAACGATCTATGAAATGATGGATGAAAACTCACCGTATTATGACCCTACATTTCCAAAGAAAGTTAAAATTACACAAAATCGAATTGGCTGGTCAGCTTGGGAAATCAATCAGTGGATTGAAGACAAGTTAGCGAGTCGAGAATAAGTAGGGAACTTCGGTTCCCTTATTTTTTTGTTTTTTAGTAGACTAGACTGCATTCAAAGTAGAATGAAAGCAGCAAATGAATAAAACGCTTAATTATTACAATCAAAATGCTACTGAATTTTTTAATACGACATTTAATGTTGATATGGAAAGCTTATATCAAGCCTTTATACAGTATTTACCTCAGGATGCACTCATACTCGATCTGGGCTGTGGCTCAGGTCGAGATACTTTAGCATTCAAGCGAAAAGGGTATCGGGTAGAAGCACTAGATTATTCGAAAGAATTAGTCGTACTTGCAAGCCAACAGACGGGCCAGCACGTGCGATTAGAGAGTTTCTATGATTTGTATGATCAGTCCAAGTTTGATGGTATTTGGGCATGCGCATCATTATTACATTGTGAGCGGCATCGATTAGATGAAGTCATTGGAAAATTAATATCCGCGTTGAAGCCGAATGGTGTGCTGTATATGTCATTTAAGTATGGCGACAGTGATCGAGAAAAGGACGGACGTCAATTTACTGATTTAGATGAGGTACAGGCACAGGCTCTGTTTGGACAGTTTGACCATGTTCAGCAGATTCAACAATGGATTACAGTAGATCAGCGACCTGAACGACAAGAAAAATGGCTCAATCTGATTTGGAAAAAACATGCCTGATTTGATTCCTACTGCTCAAAAACAGCTTAAATTCCTTAAAAATATTCAACTGATTTTACAGTCAGGTAGTTTTAGCAGTACTTATAAATTTGCGTTACTGATTAGTCTTAGCAGATTGGCTATTGAGAAAGGACAGGACTCAGGCGAAAGTTTAGCACTTGAATACATAGATATCGCTGAGAAGTTCATAGAACTATATTGGAAACAAGCTGTGCCATATACCTTTAATGATCAAGGACAGCTGATCTTAAATCAAAACAATGGCAAGCAGGCAGCCATTGTGAATCGAATTATTGAGCTTCGGAAAATATATTCATCCCTTGGGTTATTAAGACGAGATTCACTGGTATGGTTGAAGTTGCTCAAAGATGTTGCAAGAACAGTAAAAGAGATGCCAGTTCGATATTTGCAAAACCTCAATGGTCAAAATTTTGAGTTTTTGTATCAGCTTGATCAATGCGGAAAGCAACTCACTCTTCTTCCTCAAGTTATGTTTTGCTTGCGACAGTTCAGTGAGATTATTGAAGAACTTTGTCAAAAACATTGGATTGACTATATCCGTAAGAACAGTACTAATGCACCAATTCTGAATAAGTTACCGAATCTTGAACAATTCATGTTTGAACCGAGTCGTAACCAACTGAATGCTGTAGCCTGTGTGTTGGTAGAACTACAAGAGTGTAAATGCTTCTACTGCAATAAGCCGATACGTAAAGGCAATTATGCAGTCGATCATTTTATCCCTTGGTCCATGTATCCATCAGACACAGGTCACAACTTCGTGTTGGCAGATTCAAACTGTAATTCTAAAAAGAGTAACTTACTTGCTTCAGATGAGTTTTTACATAAGTGGCGAAAGCGGAATAAAGAGCAGGATTTGATTATTGTAGATCGGATAGCTGTGTTGGGTTTTTTAACGGATAAAGAGCGGTCGCATAAGGTGGCTGAGTGGGCTTATGCACAAGCTAATGAAAATAATTACATAAAGTGGAATGGATAGCCAAGCAGGTTAAAAAATATGGCACGTTATCAATATGCAAAAGATGAGCAAGGCAATACGGTAAAAGCGACTGATCTCATTGGAGTGCAAATATCAAGTGAATATATTTGTCTTGGTTGTGAAAATCCATTGGTTGCAAAGGTCAATGGCAAATAAAGAAACCGCATTTTGCTCATAAAGTAATTCAAGAGTGCAACGGTGAAACGTATTTGCATCGATTAGGAAAAGAGGTGTTTTATGAGACTTATCAAAAGTGCCTAACAGAAAATGAACCTTTTTACATTACATTCAACGCGCCAAAAAAATGTCAAAAATATAAAGGAACTATTCGTAAGCATTGTGATTTAGGATATGTACAGAAAAGCTTTGATTTGACAGCCTACTATTCACACATTGAAGTAGAAAAAAGACATGATAGTTTTATTCCAGATCTGTTATTGACTCGACAGACAAATCCTGAAGATAGTATTTACATTGAAATAGCAGTCACGCATTTTTTGAGTGAAAAGAAAGAAAATTCAGGTAAGAGAATTATAGAAATTCCTCTAAATTCAGAAGAGGATGTGGAAAAAATTTATAAAGCAGATTTACAGCAGAGTGATGCCTTATTTCTCGGTTTTAATCAGGAAAGTGAACCAATTGTAGATGCTGAATGTAAATGCCAAAGGAAGAAATACTTCGCTTTTCATGTATGGGATTCTGGTAAGTCTTGGCTAGGTTTGGAATATTTAGCAGATATACAGACTAAAATGAAAAAATATCAGGACAAAATTTTATATACCAACATCATTGAAACAGATCTTGAATTTGAAAATTCTTCATCCTTAATGGGTTATGCTCATGGAGATATATTTATAGCTCAATTGAAACTAGCGGTAGAAAATAAAGTTCCCGTGAAAAGCTGTTTCTTGTGTAAATATAGCGGTGACAACTATAACTATGTAGAGAATCAGCCAATTTACTGTAAAGCTAAAAAAATGGCATGTAACTCAAATCAAGCAGCTGAATGTGATTGGTATAGACTTGCTTAGGAAAAATTAAAATAAAACGAAGTGTGTTTAATTTTCAACCCAAATTGTTTTGTTTCCGGCAAAATCGAAGAAACAACTTCTCCATAATTGATGTATCAGCTCGATATGAAGCTGAATCTATATGAATGAAGGAGAGAATATAATGAGTAAAGCTGGCTGGCCGAGTACCACAGGAAACCCTTCAGGTGGTGGTCGTGATAATAATCCACCACGTAAGTAAGGAGTACTACGTATGCATTTAAGGTTGCAGGTTTCAGGCCCAAAAGGTGTAGGGCTTTTTTCTCCAGAAACAATTGATGAATTGGAATCAATGTTAGGACATAAAGTTGTTGTATTAAAAGAACCACATTCGAAGTTGGGACTTGGTGGTATTGTGAATGTCTTTAAGACGGCACAGTCGCTGAATATGCATTTAGATATTGGCGATAAGGATGATTCATGGGACTTTCTATTATTACCCTATAAGTCTTTTGATAGGTCAATATTAAAAATTTATAAAAATGAAGCACTTTGGAGAATCAGACGTAGTTATGAAACTTTCCCTAGATGGTCTCAAATCGATTATGAGGATGCTGTAGAGTTCTTTAATGAAATTTCAAAAGTAGCAGGTTGGCCGAGTACCACAGGGAATCCTTCAGGCAGTGGTCGTGATAATAATCCACCTAAGAAATGAGAGATCAACATGAAAATTAAATTATTGGTCTCTGAAGTAAATGGCAAATATTTGTACGAGCCTAAAACTGTATCTGAAGCTGAACATATCTTGGGAGCAGCGGTTGTTCTTTTGAAAGAGCCAATTTATTCATTGGGGCTGGGTTGCGTTATCAATGTGTTTAGAACAGTTCAAGCTTTAAATATTGGGCTTGAGATTGGTACAGAAAAGGATGATTGGAGTTTTATCATTCGTCCTGAACAGAAATTTAACCCAAGTACTGGTCGTGCGTTTGAAGATAATGCTTGGCGACAGATTAGAAAGTCGCATGTGGACTATCCTCTGTGGTCGAAGATCGATTATGAAGATGCGGTAGATTTCTTTGAGGAGATCCGCTTTGGAGGTGGTTGGCCGAGTAAAACAGGCAACCCCTCAGGTTCAGGTCGTTACAATAATGTTTAAGTGATCTTAGCTACATCATTAAACTGGGCAGGCCACTGAAAGGTGGCCTTTTGTTCATTGGGTACATAGAACATTTTCCATAAATCCATAAACTCACGAGTAGAGCTGAGTCCTTGTAAAACCTCAGGAGGATTCATTTTCTGTCCTTCGTAGACAAGGAATTGGAAGTAGTAAATGAGCCACAGTGCATTCATCTCATTGAAGACAACGAAATCATCATCGTTGATGGTTCGTGAAAGTAGAAAACGAGCATTAGATTCAGTGATTTTTTCATATAGATCATCAAAAATCAGTTTAACTTGATCAAATGGTGTCGTAAAAAACTGGTCTATATCGGTTAAGTAGCAAAAGCGATCTTCAGCTCTCATTTTTTTCAGTAGTTGACGCATTGTTTTGATACGTGGGTGATCTACATCGTCGTTATTATCAAATTCATTACCAAGTAATTCCGTATTTAGATATTTATCAAATGAACTAATCGAGGGGAGGCTTTTTAATGGTTCCTTATTTGCATGTGAGGCCAATAAATAGATGATTAAATCGGAAAAGCTACTTGATGGACCATAGGGCTTCTTTTTCTTCAATCTAAATTTAAATAACTGATTAAAGCACAGTGGTTCCATTTTACTGTCTAAGGTAAGGATCGTATCAAGATGAATTAAGAGCAGCATAATGAGATGAATTGGTTGTTTCATTTTCTCAAGAGATAGATATGTATGGTTATGTCCTGTGGTGACAATGCTCTGAATAAATTGATGCAACTCAGTGATACTTGCTTCTGAAAAACTAGTCAATTCAGCCTGGTCGAATAGTTCAACATGCTTATTCCAATTTTTATAGAGCTCGTTTTTCAATGGGTAGAGTGATAAGCATTTGAGGATATAGGCAAAACTGAGTTTGAATTCTTCAGTTTGATCTGCAATTTGATTGGTGTAAGTATCTAATACATTAAGCCCTAATGCTTCAGACAGCATGCTCTTTAATTCGATAGGTGAAAGTTCTTCAATCTGACTCGCTTTTTTAACCACCTGTTCTAAATCATTACCAAGTTTTCGATCAAATTTCGTCAAAATTGAAAAATTAAATTGTGTTAAATCCATGAAATACCTTTGAATTAAGCAGTAATCTAAGCGACAAGCTTTGGCGTATTATCCTTAAGTCATCCATATATACACTGCCACAAGACTTTAAAATAGTGTTAAATACGGACATTAAAATTTAATGCTTTATTTGGGTTCTTATGGATCATTCAGTACATAACAAATTGGTTTCATTTATCTGGTCTATCGCTGATGACTGTCTTCGAGATGTCTATGTACGTGGTAAATATCGTGATGTGATTTTGCCAATGGTGGTATTACGCCGTTTGGACACTTTATTAGAGCCTACTAAAGATGCAGTACTCGAAGAAGTACGCTACCAACAAGTCGAAATGGAACTTACCGAGTTCGATGATGAACCACTGAAAGAAGCATCAGGCTATGTGTTCTACAACACCTCTAAATGGACATTACGTTCGCTGTATACCGCAGCATCGAATAACCCTGAAATTTTATTGGCTAACTTTGAAGAATATCTAGAAGGCTTTAGCGACAACGTTAAAGAAATTATTCAATGTTTTAACCTTTATACTCAAATTCGCCACATGTCACATAAAAACGTGCTGTTAGATGTGGTCGAGAAGTTCTTATCACCATACATCAACTTAACCCCTGAAGATGCAGTAGACCCAGATGGCTACCGTTTGCCTGCATTGACCAACTTAGGCATGGGTTATGTCTTTGAAGAGTTAATTCGTAAATTTAACGAAGAAAATAACGAAGAGGCTGGTGAGCACTTTACCCCACGTGAAGTGATTGAGTTAATGACGCATTTTGTCTTTGACCCAATCCAAGAAAAGTTACCTTTAACCATTACGGTATACGATCCTGCATGCGGTTCGGGCGGGATGCTGACCGAAGCACAAAACTTTATTGAAGAGCGTTACGCCGTGGAAAATGGCAACCGTGACGTGATTTTGTATGGTAAAGAGATCAATGACGAGACTTATGCAATCTGTAAGTCAGACATGATGATTAAGGGCAATAACCCTGAAAATATTCGTGTTGGTTCAACACTGACCACAGATGAATTTGTCGGCACTAAGTTCGACTTTATGCTGTCAAACCCGCCGTATGGTAAGAGCTGGGCATCTGAGCAAAAGTACATTAAAGACGGTTCAGATGTGGTTGATCCGCGTTTTGTGGTAAAGCTAAAAGACTATTGGGGCAATGAAGAAAGTTGCGATGCAACACCACGTTCAAGCGATGGTCAGCTTCTATTCCTAATGGAAATGGTCAATAAGATGAAATCGCCTGAGCATAATGGCATTGGTGGTCGTATTGCCTCAGTTCATAACGGTTCAAGCTTATTTACAGGTGATGCAGGTGGCGGTGAAAGTAACATTCGTCGTTATATCATCGAAAATGACTTACTGAATGCGATTGTGCAGTTGCCAAACAATTTGTTCTATAACACTGGTATCACCACGTATATTTGGTTGTTATCCAACAACAAACCTGAACAGCGCAAAGGCAAAGTGCAACTGATTGATGCAAGTTTAATGTTCCGAAAGTTACGCAAAAACTTAGGCAATAAAAACTGTGAGTTTGCCCCTGAACATATTGCTGAAATTATGCAGACTTATCTTGTAGGTCAAGACGTAGAACGTCAGCTTGACGGGCAAAATGATCCTGTCGGCATGGCAAGTAAGGTCTTTGATAACCAAGATTTTGGTTATTACAAAGTCAATATTGAGCGTCCAGACCGCCGTAGAGCACAGTTTAGTTCAGAGCGTTTGCAAGGCTTACGTTTTGATAAGTCTTTGTCTGAGCCGATGGAATATATGTATAGCACCTATGGCGATGATATCTATACCGAAGCGAAGCTCGATGCTGTGAAAAAAGAAGTATTGGTATGGTGTGAAGCGCAAGAGATTACCCTGAACAATAAAGCTCAAGCCAAGCTGTTTGATGTGAAGCATTGGCATACTTTAAAAACTGCTTTGGACAATGCTTTAAGCATTATGAAGCAGGTCAGCACAGATGAGTTTTCTGATTTTAATCTATTCAAGAAAAAAGTAGATGAAGCAATCAAAGCGTTAAAGATTAAGCTGTCGAATTCTGAAAAGAACAATATTTTAAATGCTGTGAGTTGGTATGACGAAACAGCAGAAAAAGTTGTGAAAAAAGTTGTGAAGTTCAATGAAGATGAGCTTGCTGAATTGCTTACACACTTAGGTTGTACTGAAACTGATTTAGCTGACTTTGGCTATTATGCTACGGCGAAGAAAGGTGAGTTTACGACTTATGAAAGTAACAGCGATCTACGTGATAGTGAATCTGTACCGTTAAAACAGCAGATTCATCAGTATTTCTTAGATGAAGTGAAACCGCATGTGGCTGAAGCGTGGATTAACCTTGATTCTGTGAAAATTGGTTATGAGATTAGCTTTAATAAGTACTTCTACCAGCATAAGCCGTTACGTTCTTTAGAAGATGTTGCTCAGGATATTTTAAGTCTTGAGAAGCAAGCGGATGGTTTGATTTCTCAGATTTTGGGTCTTTAAGGGGAAGCATGATGTTTGAAAAATATGATGCTTATAAAGATTCGGATGTGGAGTGGTTAGGTGAAATCCCTAATCATTGGAGTATTGTTAAATTAAAGCGAGTAGTTAAAGAGCATTCCGGTAATGGCTTTCCTATTGAATTACAAGGAAGTGAAGATGGAAGCATTCCATTCTTAAAAGTAAGTGACATTAGTGGGGAGTTTAAATCAATTATTAAGTCTTCGAACTATGTTACAGATAAAATTAGAAGAAGAAACAAATGGAATTTAGTTCCCAAAAACTCAATTGTCACAGGAAAGATTGGAGAGGCTCTTCGGAAAAATCATAGAAAAATTTTGTTAGAGGACTCCATTATCGATAATAATTGTATTGGCATAGAAGCGGTAAAAATCAACTATAACTTTAGTTACTATTTACATAAAGTTATCGATTTTGAATGGTTTGTTAATCCTGGAACTGTCCCAAGTATTTCTGTGAGCAAATACAAAAGCTTTAAAGTATGTTTGCCATCAGAAAATGAGCAGGAAATAATTGTAAATTTTCTAGATCAAAAAACATCTCAAATCGACCAAGCGATTGCGATTAAAGAACAGCAAATTGTTTTACTCAATGAGCGTAAGCAAATCGTCATTCAAAAAGCGGTTACTCAAGGTTTAGATCCAAATGTACCAATGAAAGACTCAGGTGTGGAATGGATTGGGCAAATTCCTGAGCATTGGGAAATAATTAGAAGTAAGTTTCTATTTACTCAGCGCAAGGAGAATTCTAAAAAAGACGATGTTCAGCTATCTGCTACTCAAGCATATGGTGTAATTCCTCAGGAAGAATATGAAAAGAGAACTGGAAAGTCGGTAGTTAAGATTTCATTACATCTTGATAAAAGAAAGAGAGTTCATCTTAATGACTTTGTTATTAGTATGAGAAGCTTTCAGGGTGGTCTAGAACGAGCATGGGCAGAGGGATGTATCCGATCGTCATATGTTGTTTTGAAGCCTCTAAAGCCTATTGATCCAGACTATTATGGGTATCTTTTTAAGACACCAATGTATATCAAAGCTTTGCAAAATACTTCTAATTTTATCCGTGATGGACAGGATCTAAATTTTGGAAATTTCTCGCAGGTTGATTTATTTATTGTTCCGTTATCTGAGCAAAAACAGATTGTGGAATACATTAAAAGTCAGCTAGGTGATTTTGAAAAGCATCTAGAGTTATTAAATCAACAAATCGAAAAACTTAAAGAATATAAGACCACACTCATTAATGATGCTGTCACAGGCAAAATTAAAGTGGCATAAAAAATAAAACCTAGCGAACTTCGGTTGGCTAGGTTTTTTAATATTTCGGGGGGAATATGAGTTTATATACAGTAGACACAACGAATAAAATATTAGAGCCATTAGGTATTACACCACTTAAAGAGCAGAACCTTAGAGAACGAGATGACTTGCAAGAATGGCTCGTCAGCCATCCTGAAGCACTAGGTGAAAAACTGCTGATTATCCAAAAAGAATTTGATGGCTTTGATGGAACAGGTGAACGCCTAGACCTTTTGGCTTTAGATACCCAAGGGCAGCTTGTACTCATTGAAAACAAACGAGATGACAGTGGACGTGATGCCGTATGGCAAGCACTGAAATATGCGTCTTATGTAGCGCCGTTTACTTCAGAAGATATTATTAATGTCTATATAAGTTACCTGAGTAAGTATCGACCAAGTGATCCTGATCTGGATGACGATGCTTATGAACCCGATCATATAGAAAGTACAGCAAGTTCATTGATTGAACGTTTCTTAGGTGGAAATTCAGATATGGACTGGATGACCATGCTGAATCCTAAAGCAACTCAACGCATCATTTTAGTTGCAGGAGAGTTCAGGAAAGAAGTGACCAATACAGCGCTTTGGCTGCTTGAACGTAATATACAAGTAAAGTGCGTCAAAGTTACGCCGTACGTACTACATGGGCAATTACTAGTAGACATACAACAGATTATTCCTGTGCCTGAGGCATCGGAGTATATGGTTCGTTTAAGCAGAAAAGATGCTGAAGTGAAAACACTCAAAGAAAGAGAGAGTTCACTTGCTCAAATGAGAGTAGCTTATTGGACACAGTTGTTAGAAGATTTTCAAAATAGAAATTTCGACCTTTTTCGCAATGTAAATCCTGCGGGAGCAGGCTGGCGTAGTGCAGGGGCAACGATTGCACAATGTAACTACAACTTGATTTTTGCCCAAAAAGAACTCCGTGTAGAACTTGAGTTTGCAACAAGCAGTACGGAACATAATAAAAAGCTCTTTGATTTCTTCTATGCACGTAAAGCAGAAATTGAGCAAAGTTGCGGTCTACATTTGCATTGGTTGAAGTTGGAAAATCAAAAGCTCTCTAAGATTGTAATCAGTACGGCTGTTGATGGATACAACAAAGAAAAATGGCCAGAGTATATTCAATGGCATTTTGAACATGTGCAAAAGTTTGAACAGGTGTTTAAGCCGTATATGAAAGATGCGTATCAAGTGATTAAGTAAGACATAAAGATTTAAAAAGTTGGGGTATTGGGTGAATACAGCAAATTTATTGGCACAGATTAGCCAGCTTTTAGAGGATAAGCCGGATTTATCTGAAATTGCAGATAATCGATTAGGGCAACTTATTTCTTATTTAGAGCAAAAAGAAAATTCATTGGAATTGAAATCCATCAGTGAATTACAGAATGCTTATTTTTTCGTAGATAGTTATCAGCGAGGCTATAAATGGAAAGAACAACAGGTTACGGAACTGCTGGATGATATTGATGAGTTTGAGCCAAAGCAGAAAACCGATTTTTATTGCTTGCAACCTGTGGTCGTCAAAAGAAAGACTGTAGGTGCTCAATACTATTGGGAGCTCATTGACGGTCAGCAACGGATGACCACAATTTTTATTATTTTGACCTACTTAACAAATGAACACTATTTCTCTCTTCGTTATGACACCAGAGAATCTAGTACAGAATATCTAAATCAGTTAGCTGAATTAACGAAAGATAGTTTGCCGACGATTGATGCACATTATTTCTATACAGCTTACCAAGCTGTAAAAAAATGGTTTGAGGAAAAGGGAACAGAATTTAACAGACAACATTGGAAAAATAAGCTTCTGCATCATACAAAAGTCATTTGGTACGCTGTACGTGTGGATCGGCAGCAAGATTCTAAAAAGCAATCCATTGAAATCTTTAGTCGACTGAATCAGGGCAAGATTCCATTAACAGATGCAGAGTTGATCAAGGCATTATTCTTACAAAAAATTGCGAAAGCTTATGGGCATAATCATCTTGCAGTTCAGAAGCAAACTGAAATGGCGAACCAATGGGATGCTATAGAGCAAGCGCTACAAAATGAGGAGTTTTGGGCATTTTTGAGTCCAACGCAACAGACCAATAAACACACGCGTATTGAACTGGTTTTTGATCTAATTGCAGATAAGTCGACTGATAAAAAAGCATTAAAACTGAAAGAAGATCACCAAACTTTTATACATTACGCAAATAAGTTTAAATCAGCCCAAGATGTGAAAAATTTAATCGAAACAGAGTGGCTAAAGGTTTTAACAGGATTTCAGTATTTAAATGAGTGGTATGAAAATGATCGTTTATATCATCTGATTGGATATCTAATCGGTCAGAAATATAAAACAATCCAAGAGATTTGGTTAGCAGCTCAGGGCTGTAAACGAGATGAATTTGAGGCTAAGTTAATAAACTTTATCCAACTCGAATTAAGTAATCTTTTTAAGAAAGATAAGAATGCCAAAGAATTAGATTTTGATCATGTCTTCTATGATGTAGATGACACTTCATGTCGACCAAAAATTAAATCTATTCTCGTATTATTTAATATTTTTAGATATGAGCGACACAACACACGTTTTTCTTTTAAACGTTATAACCAAGTAAAGTGGGATATTGAGCATATCCATGCCCAGCAAAGTGAGGAACTGTCCAACAAGGATGATCAAATCAAGGTTTGGGTATCTGAGCAAAAGGCATTGTTAGGGGAAATAACAGACAGTATTTCTAAAGAAAAGCTTGGAGAAATATTAACTCAATATGAGAGAGTCTCAGATCCTACGCAAAGAGAGCATTTGTATAATCAATATAATGAAATTTTAGAGACACTGATCGGTAGTTTCTCAGAAAATATTCAGACACTTGATAATTTGTGTCTTTTACCAGAAAGAGACAACCGCTCTATAGGAAATGATCCGTTTTTTATAAAAAGACAGAAGGTTCTTCAAGCAGAAAAAGAGCTGTATGAACAAGGTAAAACTAACAAGGCGAACTTTATTCCTTTGGCATCGCAGCAGGTATTCTCTAAATATTTTAGTGACGATGTAAATCACATGCTGAAGTGGGATACAGCAGACAGGAAAAACTATAAAAAAGCATTGTTAGACTGCTTTAAACAATATGGTATTGAATTTCACGATGAAAATGAAGGGTGATTAAAAATGGCTAAATTGACATTGTGGAAAGCATTGGAACAATATCATATTGTAATTCCAACAATTCAGCGTGATTACGCACAGGGTCGAAAGAATGATCCAAAGATTGCGCAAATTAGAAAAACATTTTTGCAGGCTTTAGTACAAAGTTTGACTGAACATCATGAGCTTGAACTTGATTTTGTCTATGGGTCTTTAAATCAAAAAAACCTTGAATTGTTGGATGGGCAGCAACGTCTAACGACTTTGTTTCTTTTACATTGTTATCTAGTAAATAAAAATAAGGTGAATATAAAAGAGATTGATTTAATTAAAGAAAGGTTGCAGAAATTCAGTTATCAAACGCGCACAAGCTCTAAGATGTTCATTTCTCAATTGGTTGAGAAGTTAGTCGACATGGAATGGGGCGATAAGCCTTCCGTATCGATTGAAAATGAAGCATGGTTTTTAGCTGTATGGAGTAAAGACCCAACCATTATTTCAATATTAACGATGTTGGATGAATTAGAGACATTGCTTGGATCTAAACATACGGATGAGTTTGATGAATTATGGGTGAGGTTGAGTAGCCATTCGATTTTGAATTTTTATCTGTTACCAATGAATGAATTTTCATTAACAGATGAGCTATATATCAAAATGAATGCCAGAGGCGTTCAACTCACTGAGTTTGAAAACTTTAAAGCATGGCTCCAGGGTTTTCTTGAAAATAAAATTGATACAAGCAAATCCATCCCTTTTTTTCAAAGTATTGACACAAAGTGGACCGATTTAATTTGGACTGCTAGTAAAGACTGGAATAAATCTTTTGATGCGAGTTTTATTCATTTCTTTAAAATTTGTTTGCTATGTGAGCATCAAAAATATTTATCCAAAAATCAAAAATCTGATTATACGGACGAAAAAGATATTGAAAGTTTAGTCAGTCGTTTGAGACTCAACTTATTTATTTCTCAAACTGAATATATGGATTTATTCTCAAATGATGCCAATAATACGATTGATAACTTAACAGAGCTGTTAGATTTTGCTGTAGAGCATCAAAGCCAACACAATATCTTCAACATATTAAGTACTGATAAGCCTTCCTATGAAGAGCAAGCAAGTTTCGCAACGGCTTACTATTTTATTAAGTACATCAAAAATATTGACCAATTAGAGGATTGGAAAAGAATTAGTGGTTGGTTGGTGAAAAATGCTAAGGGTTATTATAACTCTGAAAAGTTGATGCTTTCAGTACTCGAAGCACTTGAACAATTAGCGATGTATATTGGTCATGAAAGCATCCTGTATAAAATTAGTACTTTGCACCAACAGCAAAACATTATAGAACTTTGTAGTAAAACTGCTTTTGAAAAATCACATATTGAGCATGAAATTGAAAAAGCCAAACTCATTCTTCAAGATCAAGCGTGGAAAGAATTATTAAAGAAATACGAAGAGCATAACTATTTCTATGGGCGAGTTGATTTCTTACTTGATTATGCAAAGGCAGATGATCAGAGCATTTGCATGGAAAAGTTTGCTTATTATGCTGAAATTGCGGCAAAGCTATTTACAGATGAATTTATCAAAGATAAAGAATATCGATTACATCGGTCTTTCTTAAGCTTAGGGAACTATTTCGTTAAACACGGAAGAAATCTAAGCTTTTGTTCAAGTACCTACAATTCTTATCGTGATAGAGCTGAAAATTGGCGATTAGTATTCGATAACAATAGAGTATCTGAACAAAATAAAACACCTCAACTTAAAGCATTATTAGATTTATTAGCTGATGATGTCAGCTTTGCGAAGCTTGAATTGATTAGAAATAACAAGTTGACTCAAATCTATGGTTGGGAAAGATATTTTATCCTTGATGCTAGAATATTTAGCTATTGTTCATATGCTCAGATTAGAAAGGAAAGTGATGATCTGATCTATTTGCTAAAAAAATTAAAGCTTAATGGAACACATGCTGAATTAAGAAGTTATATTTTATATTTCACTTTGATGTCACCTGCATACGGTTTAGCAAAAACAGACCTGCATTATTCACCTGTTTCTAATGGGGATACGATGCCAAGTTTAAGAGTTAAAAATCGACTGCAAATAACGTTCAAAAGTGGGGAATTTGTTAATGAAATTATTGATCAAAATTTAGAAACTGGTGAATCTTCTAGATTGGCTACAAATGAAGAAATGCAAGAGTTTAAAAATATCATCAAAGCACAACAGCAAGTACTAGATGAAATTAAACATCAAGAAATAACAGAGGTTGCCTAATGGTCAGTTTAACCAACGAACGTGCTTTAGAAATGGCAATTGAAAAAGCACTGACTGGAACATGCCTTGAGAATATCAAATCAGGTTTAACCGACATTGCTCAACCTCATCATGGGTTTGTATCGGGTTCACCCTCAAATTTTGACATGCTGTATGCCCTAGATACTCAATATTTCTGGCAGTTTTTAGAGCAAACACAAGCCGATGAACTCGCAAAGATTCAGAAATTTAACCCACACGATTGGCAAAGAAAAATCTACGAACGCTTTGATCGAATGATCCGTAAGCATGGGGTGGTTCATTTACTTAAAAAAGGTCTCGCCGTAGATCAAGCACATTTTCAGTTGATGTACCCAACGCCGTTGGCAAGTAGTTCTCAGAAGATTAAAGACCGATTCAAACAGAATATTTTCAGTGTGACTCGCCAATTACGCTATTCAAAACCCAACCCACTACAAGAAATTGACATGGTGGTGTTTGTAAATGGTATTCCAATCATTACTTTTGAATTAAAGAATGAATGGACAGGGCAGAATGCTCGTCATCATGGGCAAAAGCAATATAAACAAGATCGAGATATCACTCAGCCATTACTCAACTTTGCACGCTGTATCGTGCATATGGCTGTAGATACCGATGAAGTCTATATGACCACGAAGCTAGCAGGTGCGAATACCTTCTTCTTGCCATTTAATAAGGGGCATAATGCAGGTGCAGGAAATCCGCCAAATGCAGAGGGACATAAAACTGCATATGTATGGCAAGAGCTACTTTCAAAAGAAAGTCTGGCAAATATCATTCAGCACTTTGTGCGACTTGATGGTGACGAAAAAACTTTACTAGATAAAAGGAATCTCTATTTCCCACGCTATCATCAACTCAGTGTGGTACGCCGTCTTATTCATGATGTATCAATCAATGGTGTAGGACAGACTTATCTTATTCAGCATTCCGCAGGTTCAGGTAAGTCGAATTCGATTACTTGGGCAGCATTTCAGTTGATAGAGGCTTACCCTGAAAAGGAATCAGTTGCTGGAAGTAGAGGACTTGAACATCCATTATTTGATTCAGTGATTGTGGTGACAGATCGCCGTATTCTCGACAAACAGCTTAAAGAAAATATCAAGGAGTTTTCTGAGGTCAAGAATATTATGGCACATGCCCATAAATCCTCAGGGCTGAAATCTGCTTTAGAAAATGGCAAAAAAATTATCATTACCACGATTCAAAAATTCCCATTCATTATTGATGGTATTGCAGATTTAAGTGATAAACGTTTTGCCGTCATCATTGATGAGGCGCATAGTTCTCAATCAGGTGTTGCACATGACAAAATGAATGAAGTTATGGGTAAGGCCAACGAAGATAGTGACAGTGTCGATGCTCAAGACAAAATCTTAAATGCCATGCTGGCACGTAAAATGAAAGGGAATGCATCCTATTTTGCGTTTACAGCAACGCCAAAAAACACGACTTTAGAAAAGTTTGGTGAAAAACAAATAGATGGCTCTTTTAAGCCTTTTGATCTGTATTCGATGAAACAGGCGATTGAAGAAGGGTTTATTTTAGATGTGTTGTCGAACTATACGACTTATAAGAGCTTTTATGAAATTGAAAAATCGATTCTAGATAATCCGTTGTTTGACACGAAAAAAGCCCAGAAAACATTAAGAAGTTATGTAGAGAAAACCCAGCAGACCATTGATATCAAAGCTGAAGTAATGTTGGATCATTTCATTCAGCATGTTGTAAACACTAAGAAATTAAAAGGCAAAGCTAAAGGAATGATAGTGACTCAAAATATTGAGTCCGCGATCCGATATTACAAAGCGATTGATCGACTCTTAGAGCAAGCAGGCTATCCATTTAAAGCAATCATTGCATTCTCTGGTGAGAAGAAAGTGGATGGTATTGAGTATACAGAAGCTATTCTCAATGGGTTCTCTGACAATGACACCAAAGACATGTTCGATCGAGGCTATGTTGGTGATAAAAAGCCTGCAGGGGTGAATGAAGATCAGTATCGATTGCTCATTGTTGCCAATAAATATTTAACAGGCTTCGATCAACCGAAGCTTTGCACGATGTATGTCGATAAGAAACTTGCTGACGTGTTGTGTGTGCAAGCACTCTCTCGTTTAAACCGTTCTGCACCAAAATTAGGCAAGCGAACTGAAGATCTATTTGTTCTAGATTTTTTTAATGAAATAGAAGACATCAAGCAATCTTTTGATCGTTTCTATACCTCGACCACATTATCACAAGCGACTGATATTAATGTACTCAACGAACTAAAAGATGAATTAGATGGTGTTGGGGTATATGAATCATCGGAAGTGGAAGACTTTGCCACAAAATACTTTGATTCAGTCGATGCAGAAAAACTGAGTCCGATTATTGATATCGCCGTTTCACGTTTTGACTCAGAATTAGAATTGAGTGCTGAGGACAAAGCAGATTTCAAAATCAAAGCAAAACAGTTTGTGAAGATTTATGGTCAGATGGCATCAATTTTACCGTATGAAGTTCCGGCTTGGGAAAAGTTGTATTGGTTCTTAAAATTCTTAATTCCGAAACTTAAAATCGAAGATCCTGAAGCAGATGCCTTGGATGAGTTACTCAACTCAGTCGATTTAAATTCGTATGGACTACAACGTAAAAAACTCAATGAACAGATTGAATTAGATGCTGAAGAAACAGTTCTAGATCCGACAAATCCGAATCCACGTGGGGCTCATGGAGGTGAAACGGAAGAAGATCCATTAGATGAAATCATTAAAACATTTAATGAGCGCTGGTTTGGCGGTTGGGCTGCAACACCTGAAGAGCAAAAAGTGAAGTTTGTTAATATCTTAAAACAGATCAAGGAACATGCTGATTTTGAAAGCAAGTATCTGAATAATCCTGATCCGCATACCAAAGACCTAGCTTTTGACAAGATTATGAATGAAATCATGCTTCGTCAAAGAAAAATCGATATGGATATGTATAAGCACTATTCAAAAGATACGGCTTTTAGAATGTCATGGAAATATAGCTTGCAACAGGGTGTCATGAGATAAGGAAAATTTACGATGTGGAATTGGATACAAGGAGAGTTCTATACATTCTTGATGGTGCTCGGGCGTTATCCTAAAGTTTGGATTCTTCCTTGTGTCTTTTTTCTATTTTGTATAGCTGTTATGGCATGGCTTAATAGTCAACTCGGTCATTATTTTGAGACACGAAGCGTGACGCAGATGACGCCTTTTATGGATCAATTCATTGTGAATTTTTACGATAAAATTCGTGGGAAAATGGTGAGTCGGTATTTGATATTAGGGACATTAGGTTTATTTGTTATTGGATATTTGAGAGCAAGACAAAAGATTTTATTTAAGTTTTATTAAGCCAAATCTCAAAATTTAGAAGTTGAGTATAAGTTTCTATTAAATATACCTTTTTTGTGTTTTATATATGAAGTCGGAGGCTTTTTTATAATTTTCTTATCACTTTTAATCAAAGGTAGTTGTTTACACGACAAGACTTGTCGTGCTTAAAGTTAGACTCACTTCTTAATATTCTATATTAAAGTTAAAATATTGGAATATAAGTAAAAATGAGATAAAGACATAATGTCACACCCATTTGATGATGCTGAATTTGCAACCGTTTTAAAGGAGAAGGTTTCTAATACTTCCTTGAAGGTGTTGCTGTTTGTGAATAAGTTTTACACCAAAATTTATTTAAATAACGAAAATAATGATTGGATTGAGTTGGGGTATGGGGAGTTAGGAAAAGAAACTCGTGCTTTTCTAAAATCACTGATAAAGACTAAAAGAGTATTAATACTTGAGTCTACTTCTAAAGATCTGACATTAGATAATCCTAAGTTTGAAGAAGCTAAAATTCTCTCAACTCTAAACATACTTGATGAATGGATCAAGGTTTCAATTAATTTGACTTCAGGTGGGAGAAAGGGAGAAGTATCGTCTCAAACGAAAAATAAAGTTATGTATGATGCAGCTTGGAGATGTCAATTCTCAGGTTGTGGAATTGATTTAAGAGAACATTTAACTTCTAGTATGAGTGGGAACTATAGCTATTATGCTCATATCGTTGCATCTTCTGAGGATGGACCAAGAGGTAATAGTGATTCTGAAAAATTCGCTGATGAACCAACTAATATCATGCTTTTATGCGATAAATGTCATCGTTTAATAGATAAAATTGAGCCTCATAACTACAGTGTTGAAATTCTGCGTGAAATGAGGGAAAAAAGTGTAAATGAAGTAAAGAGATTATTAGATTGTTTGAAATTTCCAGAAGCGGAAATGATAGTTATTGGTGGAAAAATTGAGGGGCAACCTTTTATTTTTAATAGTCAAAATGCTGAGGAGGCTATGTGGCGAGAAGAAATGAAAAGCTTTTCTCAGCCGCACCGAATTTTAAAGAACCCAGATTATTTTAGTGCATCCAATAACCCAAATTATTGGGTGAATATATTTGAGTTATTTAAAACGGAAGATTTTCCAATTTTAAAAAAAATCTTGCATAAAGCTGCAAATGATTATAGACCAAAGATACTAGCAATCTTTCCATTACATGGAATGTCGGTTTTAATTTTGAGTGGGAGAATTATAGGCGATGCTTCAAGTATTGCTTTATTTCAGTTTCATAGACAAAAAGTCTTTGGTAAGGGCAAACAATGGGCATGGCCTGAAGTAGCTGAGCCACAAGAAAATAAGTTCAATGTACTAACACAGAAAGAGAAACTTGATGGGGAAAGCGAAGCTCTTTTATTGGTTAATATAACTGCCAAAATCCCTGGATCTGAATTGCCCGAACATTTATTCAATAACGAATTTATCTTGCCAACTATAGAAATAACACTTGATGAGTGTTCTTTTAATGCTATCACTCACCCTAAAGATTTAGAGCATTTAGGTGAAGCGATTGATAGTGCTTATAAAAAGATTCAAGATGAATGGAGACTTCAGAAAGTTCACTTAATTATGGTTGCACCAACGACTGCATGTGTACGATTAGGTCAAAAAATGCAGGCTCGCCATCATGCTGATTTTATCTTGTATGAACGAAAACCTGGTACTGGCAACAAAGGTCCATTTGAATCTACTATCCAAATTGGTGCAGAAAAAGTTAGCTTGGTTGCGACTGGTCAGGAAATAAATATTTCCTAAATTTTAATTAATATGCATTTTTTGAACTATTAATATGACAGCTAAGAAAAAAGAAGTATTTATCTCAGTGGATATAGAAACATCGGGTCCTATACCTGGTGACTATGATCTATTGTCAATTGGTATGTGTTTGGTTGATAAACCATCAGTCAATTTTTATTGTGAGTTAAAGCCAACCTCAAACAAGTATGACCCTGAGGCATTATCAGTGACAGGGTTTAACTTAGATACTCTTTTAAGTACAGGTCTATTGGCTAATGTGGCTATGACAGAATGCTCTAAGTGGATTGATCAAAATATTAAAGCGAATGAAATACCTATATTTGTAGGGTTTAACGTTGGATTTGACTGGTCGTTTATAAATTATTACTTCCATAAATATCTAGGAAGTAATCCTTTCGGCTATACCTCCATAGATATTAAATCTATGTATTTTGGCTGTTTTGATGTCAATTGGACTGATACTAAATCTAGTAAAATAGTTGAACGGCTGAAGGCGAAACTAACTAGTAATCACAATGCTTTGCAGGATTCTATATTTCAAGCAGAGCTTTTTAATTTAATTTTAAAAGAAAAAAATGGGGATAAGATATGAATTTGTTAACACAAGCGCAGCATCCAACACAAATAGATAGTTGGGAAGTGGTTTTAATGAATATTGTTCAAAAAATTTCATTAACCCATGCTCAATACGATTTAATAACAGATAGATATAGTAATCTACAAGCAATTTTAAATGTAGCTGACGATGAAATATTAAAAGATGCTCATATTTTTGTGCAAGGTTCGATTGGATTAAAGACAACAATCAAGCCATCTCCTGAAGCAGAAGGGGATATGGCCAATGTTGATGCTGATGCTATTGTCTTACTTCCTAACGCACAAAATGTAGATTCAAAAGAAGTATTAGATGTACTAACAAGGCGTTTCGAAGAAGGGACTAGAACTAGTACCCCCATTAAACCTTTGCGTAGAGGCATTAGAATTGTTTATGCAGATGAAAATCCAGGGTTCCACATAGATGTTACACCTGCACGAAATGCACAAGGTAATGATCAATCAGCCGGTTATGGAAATTTAGAGGTCCCAGATAGAGAGACTGGTTGGAAGTGCAGTACACCTCGTGATTATTCACTGTGGCTAGAAAATTTGGCTAAGCTGGAAATCCAAATTATTCGAAAAATGGCTGGCGACAAAGTTCTTATGGATAGTGCAACTCAAGATCCTTTGCCTTTATATGAAGACTACGCTGAACATAATCCATTAAGAGCAACTATTAAATTACTAAAAAGACATCGTGATCAGTGGGCATTAAATGCAGAAAATCCTGAGTATCGACCGATTTCTGCAGTGATAACAACTCTAGCTGCCAAAGCATATGAGAAAGTTTATAAACAATCACAGGCTCAGGCTCTAAGGCCAATTGAGGCAATTGTAAAAATCATTGCATATATGCCACAGTTTATAACCCAAGTTGATGAAGGCTTTGCTGTATTGAACCCTAAAGATTCAGGTGAAAACTTTGCTGAAAAATGGAATCGTCCAAATGGTGAGGGTGAATCTTATCGAGAAGCGTTTTTTGCATGGCATTCACAAGCTTTAGAAAGTGTATTAATAGGACTTAATGACTTAGGTAATTCAGCATCATTTGAAAATAAGCTTATTGAAAGTTTTGGAGTCCAAAGAGCATTCATCCAAGAGCAAATTATAAATGTTCCTGATAAATCATGGACATTACCTGGTAGAAGCTCTCAAATAACGCTTAATGCTCTAGCATTAAATGCCTTAACCGGATCCTCTTCATCTACAGCATCAATTCATACTTCAAATGAACCAGTAGGTCGACTTGGTTAAGATGGAAAAAGTCACTCCAGAAATAAGACAAGGCATAGCATTTTTACACCAATATTTAGGTGAAGATGCTATGTCTTTGCTTAAAGAAACAGATCCTAAAGAAAAGGAGGTACTGGCATATGAATTTCCTTTACCTGAGGACTTTTTAGGTGTTTCACGAATACTCAGGATTAGCTTTTGTGAAGGCTTTCCAACAGTTGGCTTGCGCCTACAAATAAGCCCTTCACCTTGGCTTTTATGGCCTCATGCAATGCCACAATCTTTATGTTTGTATGGGTTTGGGGAGCATCCAGCCGCAAACTCTGCTGCAAGTGTAGTAAATGATGCATTGAAGAGGTTATCAAAGATATTAGAGCTTGTATTACCTTCTTCTATTGAAAGTAATAGAAATGAGGAATTTTATAGAGAGTTAGCTTCTTATTGGGGACTACAATTAAAAATTAATAACCACCAGCTTGTTGTATTGGAACATCCCTCAACTAATGGCGAACTTTTTGGACTCACTGATCAAAGGGGAGGAATAAAACGTCATCAAGTTGTATGGTTAGCATCACAGCAACCAACGATAGAAAAGCATCTTTCTAAAATATTAAACAGAGTAGAGAAGGTATCAGTTTTAGCATCTGTAGCATATTTTATTCGTTTAAATTCTTATCCAACTGTTCAAACTCCTAATTCTCATCAAGTTTTTGAATGGATTGAAGATCATATATCTTCCGAGGATTATTGGAAGTTAATAGAATGGGATAAAAGAAACCATAGCTATCCTATTAGATGGTTGTTATTAGAGCTTCCGAATACTGATCCACCAATTATTAAAGCGATAACTCTTAAACACAGAGGGATTAAAAGTTATAGCAGACAAATTTATGGTAAAAGGGCTGGACGTCGATTAAGAGTTCAACAGGATAGCAATGTAAAATTAACAAATTTGGAGCTTAGTTCAGTACATTTGTTGGCAAATAATGTAATCCACTCAAGAAATATAGAGCTAGCAAATAATGATATATTTGGTAAAAAAGTAGCAGTGATTGGTGCAGGTTCTTTAGGTAGTTCGGTCGTTATGCATCTAGTGAGGGCAGGTATTACTGACATCACCATTGTTGATCCTGATAGGTTTGAAAGTGCAAATTTAGGAAGACATATTTTAGGCGTAGATGACTTAGGTAAATATAAGACCCAAGCATTAAAAGAGCGAATCCAAAAAGATTTGTCCCATATTACCATCACATCAATTCCCGAATATATTCAGTATGAATGTATTAATAATATTGGCCTGCTTGATGAAATGGATATAGTGGTAATTACAACCGCTGATTGGAATTCAGAAGAGTTTATATGGTTATTACATGAAGTTAGGCAACCTAAGTGGGCTTTAATTCAAGCTTGGGCTGAGCCTCATGCAATCATAGGGCATGTGTTGATAACTAGACCAAATAGTATGACTGATGGACGTTACTTATTTGATGAGCATGGAAGCTTTTTACACCGACATTCAGAATGGAAGGATAATGGGGTCATCCCACTTCCAGGTTGTGGAGAGGCTTTTATACCTGGTGGCCCTATTGGAATTAATACAATAGCGACAATAACAGCTCAATCGGTATTTGATGTACTTACTGGAAAAATAGAATCTGAGACATGGGTTACTAGTATAGGTGACATTAAAAAGATACGTGAATTGAACGGTACATACGTAGGACCGAATGTACCTGAAGGTTACAAGCAAATTGTCATTTCCAGAGAGTGGCCAGAGGAGTAGTGTACTATGAGCTATGATCTAGCTTGGGAATGGCGATGGGAATCGCTTGGTGTAGAATTAAAAGTGTCCACACAGGTGGTAGACATATTCTTTACTCATCAACAAAAATCAAAAGAAGATGAGAAAGGCGGGCAGTTATTTATTGATACAAGTATGTCGGATGGTTTATGGCTTGTAGTAGCTACACCTCCACATAATGCTGATCGTTCTGGTCCAACATGGTTGGAACTAGATGTCAATAGGTGTAAGCAGGAAGTTCTGGAGCATCAAAATCAAGGGTTAGTTTTGGTAGGATATTGGCATACCCACTCAGAGTTAATACCCAATCTGTCTCTACAAGATAGTAAAAGCTTTCTTGAGTTTTCTGGGAAGAATATTGAATTATTACCATGTCCTTTAGCAATAATAGTTGGCAATGGTGGTAATAATGACACGATAAGAGCTTGGTCTTTTCAAAAAAATGGGATGATATTGGCTTCTTTAAAATAGAGCTATGTCCGATCGAGTCTGAACTAATACAAGCACTGCTATACGTGGATGAATCTCATTCACCTGATTAGGAAAGCACCTTTAATTTATAGCCTAATAGTTTGATGCAGTTAGGCGGACGCCATCACAAATTAATTGAAAAATTTTTAAACTAATTTAAGTCTTAAATATACGAACTAAAGATTACAGTAGTAATCTTTAGTTAAAAGTCATTTTAACTTTTCCATGTAGCTAAGAAAATGCTAGACAAATATGTTGACATTGTAGAAGTTCTAGTTTGTATGGGGATTGAATAGCCACCAAAATTCTAGACACACATAACCATCTTTTGATGGGCCTTTTCATAATCTAATGGAGAACGCTGACCATTGGAACCATGTCTGCGTTTTGAATTGTAGAACATCTCAATATATTCAAAAATATCCGATCTGGCTTCAGTTCTTGATGCATAGATTTTCTTCTTAATTCGTTCCCGCTTTAATAGCTGAAAGAAGCTTTCTGCAACAGCATTGTCATGGCAATTCCCTCTACGACTCATACTACTTTCAAGATTATGATGCTTGAGAAATGTCTGCCATTCATGGCTGGTGTATTGGCTGCCTTGGTCAGAATGGATTAGGACTTTGTTCTTTGGGTTTCTTCGCCATAAAGCCATCAATAATGCATCTAAAACCAGGTCTGTCGTGATTCTGGATTTCATCGACCAGCCAACAACAAGACGTGAAAACAGGTCAATCACAACTGCGAGATATAGCCACCCTTCATGAGTACGGATATAGGTAATATCTGTCACCCATATTTGGTTGGGATAAGTTGGATTAAATTGGCGGTCTAAAGTGTTTGCGGCAACGATAGCTGGATTACCAGCGTGAGCTCTAGGTTTACGATAGCCACGCTGTGATTTGAGACCATTCGCCTTCATGAGCCGATGTACTCGATTAATCCCGCAACTTTCACCAACATCTTTTAAATCACAGTGAATCTTGCGATAGCCGTAGATACCACCAGATTCCAGCCAGAACTGTTTAATCAATCCTGAAAGCTGTTGCCGTTTCCTCGCAGTTTTACTGGTGGGTTGCTTTAACCATGCGTAATAACCACTGTGATGAACATCCAGAGCTGAACATAAACGACGGACAGGCCATATGTGCTGATTGTCCTGAATAAAGGCGTACCTCATTTGGACTGGCTTGCGAAGTACACCGCGGCCTTTTTTAATATGTCTCTTTCTTCAGTGACCCTTTGCAGCTCTTTTTTTAACTTTGCCAATTCTGCACTTGGATCAGTAGATTCTGTTGTCTTGGGTTGCTGTGGATCATAACGTTTAATCCAGGCATATAAACTATGTGTGGTGGTTCCTAAACGTGCAGCAACTTCGGTCACACTATGACCTTTCTCAGTGACTTGTTTTACTGCTTCAATTTTGAATTCTTCAGGATATCGTTTACTGCTCATAAGCACCTCGTTAATTAGCCATTTTATCTAACTAAAAGGTGTCTACAAAATCGGTGGCTATTCAGATATGCCTATCAGATTTAAGAGCTTATAAGCAAAACTGTTTATATGTACTAGCTCAAACCTGATCTGACAGTTACCCATTTTTTATTGTGCCTGTCAGGTTAAATTTGAGCTAATACAGTTAAACAAAGGCTGACATATAGGTTTTTTTTCATCGGGTTTATTCCTTTAAATATTCAATGTTCCAACTCTTTAGAACATAAGGAATATTGCAAGGGTCATACCACTTATATAAAGCAATTAAAAACAAAAACTTATATTTCAATGGCTTTTAAAAAAATCATTATTTAAGTAAAGACGAAGATTAAAAATTTTTTTTCAAGAAATGAGTAAAATTTTAAAGATGGTTTTCGGTTTCATCGGGACATTTTCTTAGGAAAAATGGTCTCGGAAAAATCAGGTGTAGTTCAGTTATTAATTGCTGTTCATAGGTATATCTACCTATACAAATAGGTATTTTTATAGATTCTGTCGGTATTTTCCTTATTGCATTACACGATTTTGACTATCAGTCCTTAGCTTTTTCCTGATAAAAGCACAGATTCGTCCTTATATTTCCCTGCCATGTTTCAGGTCTAGATTAAGTCATGTGCTTGAGGCTTCGAAAGCTCTGCAAATAAAGACTTAGAGAATTAGGGGAAAGCTGTAAATGCTAAGCAAATATCTGAAATCAGTGGCATTGACCACAAGCCTGATCAGCTGTGCACCATTCGCATTTGCAGCTGAAAATGGCGGTAGTGCCTATCCGGACGGTACTGAAAGTTTCCTGGGTGGTGCGATGCCACCACCAGGCACTTATCTGGTGAGCTACAACCAGTTTTATTCAGCAGACAAATTCAAAAATGATCATCCGGTATTTGATGATTTCAAACTCGATACCTTTGCCACAGTCGCGCGTGGTGTGTATGTCAGTGACAAAACCTTTCTAGGTGCAACCTGGGGCATGCATGCGTTTTTAGTGTATGCCAATGCCGACATCACTTTGGGCGGTGGACAGGATGAAAAAACTGCACTGGGTGATGTGATTCTCGATCCATTCCTGCTGGGCTGGCACAAAGGTGACTGGCATGTGGCAACGGGTGTCGATTTCTATATCCCAGTTGGTTCCTACAATAAAAACCGCCTAGCCAATATCGGCCGTAACTACTACACCATTCAACCGATTGTTTCTGCAACTTATCTGAACCAGCAAGGCATCGAAGTCAGCACCAAGTGGATGTATGACATCAACTTTGAAAACAAAGATACCAATTATGAGTCGGGTAATGCCTTACATGTAGATTACCTCGTCGCCAAGCACATGGGACCTGTGGCAGTCGGTCTAGGCGGTTATGTGCATCGCCAACTTGAAGGTGACTCCGGTGAAGGAGCCGTGCTAGGCGATTTCAAGGCAAAGGCAGCCAGCATTGGTCCACAAGTACGTTATCAATTTCCAAAAGGTGTCGCTGTCGCCGCCAAATACCAGAAAGAATTTGATGTGGAAAACCGACCTGAAGGTCAGAAATTCGCACTTGATATCACCATTCCATTTTAAGACCAAGACATTGAATTAGGGGAACGCATATGAAACTCGATAACCAGGATTTTGCAGCAGGCAGTGCCAATGCAGTGGACTATTTAATTGTGAATGAATATTCAGGCGGGATAGTCGGTCCTAGCCAACGCATGCTAGGCCCACTAAAAAATGGCGGAACTTTAAAAACCGGTACACCTCCAGGCTGTTGGGGTCCGATGATTACGCCTGCATTCCAGGGCGGTCATGAAGTGACATTGCCTGTGTTTATTGAAGGTGCAGAAGTGGGTGATGCGGTTGCACTTAAAATCAAGAAAATGAAAGTGACTTCGATTGCGACGTCTTCAGGTGTCATGAGCTTTGTTGAAGGACGCTACCATGGCGACCCGTTTGTGGCGAAATATTGTAGTGCATGTGGTACAGAACAACCGGCAAGCTATGTTGAAGGCATTGGTGAAGATGCCATCCGTTGCAAAAACTGTGATGCAGAAGTCAGTGCTTTTGAGTTTTCACATGGCTATGTGATCGTGCTGGATGAAGAAAACAAAGTGAGTCTGACTGTAAACCAGGAAATTGCTAATAAGCTGGCTGGCAATGCGAATGAATTATCTGCACTGCCTGAACATGCAGCACAACATTCGATCCTGTCACTGGCACGTGCTGACATGCCGGGTGTAGCAGCACATATGCGTCCGTTCCTAGGCAATATTGGTACAACACCTTCACGTGACTTACCAGACTCACATAACTGTCATGACTTTGGTCAGTACCTTATTAATGCACCGCATAAATTTGGCATGACAGAAGATGAGCTTGTTGCAGCAAAAACCGATGGTCATATGGACACTAACTCAATCCGTCCGGGTTGTATCTTGATCTGTCCGGTTAAGGTGCCAGGAGCCGGTGTGTACATGGGCGACATGCATGCACAGCAAGGCAATGGCGAAATTGCCGGTCATGCCACAGATGTATCTGGTGAAACAGAACTGCAAGTCGAAGTGATTAAAGGTCTGACCATTGATGGTCCAATCCTGCTACAGGCACCAGATGATCTTCCACCGATGGCCCGTCCATTTACCAAAGAAGAAAAAGAGAAAGTGAAAGCACTCGGCGAACGCTGGGGCCAGACCGAAATCGAAGAAAGCGGTCCAATCACCTTTATGGGTACCGGTAAAAACCTGAATGATGCGACTGAAAATGCACTGAATCGCGCGGCTAAAACTACGGGTTTGAGCTATGACGAAGTCATGAACCGCTGCACCATTACCGGTTCGATTGAAATCAGCCGTCTGCCGGGTATGGTACGAGCCACGTTCCTGTGTCCAATGCCAATTCTGGAAAAACTCGGCATCGCAGATCTGGTGCGCGAACACTATCAACTTTAATCAAAACTGTATTTAACAACAGCTGCAGTGGTGCCACGCCACTGCCTATTAAAAGTAAAGAACTTAGAAACTTGAACAGGAATGTTATATGAACAGTAATTCTAAACTCCGTTGGGGCGAACTTTATCCTGAACTCGGTATTGAGCCTATTCCAACCGAGCCATGTATTTCACCGGAAATCTATCAGGAAGAAATCGACAAGGTATTTTCTAAAGTCTGGCTGAAAGTCGGTCGTGTTGAAGAAATTCCAAAGAAAGGTGATTACAAGGTCAAACGTCTGGATTTTGCTAAAACTTCCGTGATTCTTATGCATGGCAAAGACGGCGAGATCCGTGGCTTTCACAACATCTGTTCGCATCGAGGCAACAAGGTTGTGGTGGAAACTGACAACGAAACTTTCGGTTCAAACAAAGCTGCGGTTGTGACCTGCCGTTTCCACGGCTGGGTCTATGATGCCAAAGGTGATCTGGTCAGCGTACCAGAAGAGGAAAAGTTCACTTCCTGCTTTGACAAAGGCCATAACGGTCTGGCACCAGTCCGTACTGAAGTCTGGGAAGGCTTTATTTTCGTAAACCTGGATAATGAAGGTACTCAAAGTGTAGAAGAATTCCTGGGCGGTATGGGGGAGCACCTGGGCGGTTATCCCTTCCATGAAATGGAAGAATGTTTTGCCTATAACACGGTGCTGAACTGTAACTGGAAAGTCGCGCATGATGCTTTTGCGGAGGCTTATCACGTAGCCACCATCCATGCTGGTTCATTCCCGAATGTCTTTGCATCTGGCCTGCAAGAAGTACAACTGTTTGGCGATCATCGTACCTGTGCGGTCTGCCTCACCAAAAATGCCAATCCGAAACCAGCTGCGGCGCTTTCCGGAGAAATTACCGGAGCATCACTGGTCAATCACTACGAACGTACGCAGTTACCGAAGTCAGTGAATCCAAATGACCGTGATGATTTTTCATTCGAGCTTTCCGTCATTTTCCCGAACATTCTGGTGCATGTGACAGAAGGCGTATGGTTTACCCACCAGTTCTGGCCAGTCGGTCATAACAAAACCCGTTGGGAAGGCCGTTATTACCTGCCTAAAGCGAAAACCTATTCAGAGCGCTGGGCACAAGAATTTGCTCAGGTACTGCAGCGTAATGCCTGGTTAGAAGATACCGCAACCATGGAAGATACCCAAGAAGCCCTGGAATCTAAAGCCAAGAAAGTCATGCATTTACAGGATGAAGAAATCCTGATCCGTCACGGTTACCACGTTCTTGAACAATACCTGAATCGCGCATAAGGAGAATGCACATGTCAAACATCATTTCACAACTGCCGGCTGACTTTGCTGCTCTGGAACCTTTTGTAGCGAAGTGGGCACTGGAAACAGCTAAACAGCGTCATATGACCCGTCTGAACTCAACCAAGGAAGAGCTGCAGGCATTCTATGATGCGATTCTTCCGGAAATGCGTAACCTGCTGGCGGCATTAGACCAATATCCATTGGGCTCATTGCCGGAAGAGCTGCATAAGCTGTACTGGCTCAGCCTGAGCTTTGCAGAAATTGCACCGCATATCGAACTGTATAAAGGTTCAGTCGGTGTGCCATATGCCTTTGAAGAAACCCGCTTTGTCTATGAAAGCGGTGACGTGGTCAACGTTTAAAAGGAAATGAAGATGAACCAGCACAATCTGGAAGCGCGTTTGCATTATCTGGAAAGCTGCGAAGCCATTCGCAGCCTAGTCGGCCGTTACGCAACCGCAGCGGACCAGCGCAACAATCCAGTCATTATGCAGCATCTGTTTCATGAAGATGCGGTCTGGTGTGCCAAAGGTTTTGGCGAATATCAGGGCCGGCAAAACATTCTGGATGCGCTGTCTGGGATTGCCGAAGCTCAGGTGCTATGGAGCCTGCACATTATGGCCATGCCAGATATCGAAGTGCTGGATCATCAGCATGCCAATGTCAGCTGGATGCTTTGGGAAGTCTGCAACCTTGCCGAGAAAGGCATGCAAGCCACCACCAGCTGTCTGGGAGGATTTTATACTTCCAGTGTCCGTCAAGACGAAGACGGGCTCTGGAAATTTGACCGCGTGGAACTGAACCTGACGTTTAATCAGCCGTATCCGACAACTTGAGCGCACACATAAAAACAGCTGCTGCATCAGACACGGCGCAAAGAGGAATTCAAGAGATGAGAAAAATCGCAATTATTGGTGGTGGGCAGGCAGGTTTATTACTGGCATTCTCATTACTCGAACACAAATATGACGTCACTTTATATGTCGACCGTCCAGCAGATGAACTGCTACATGGCCGTATGGTCAGCACCACCATGTTCTTCGCCAATACCCTGGAAGTGGAACGCAAACTGGGCCTGAATTTCTGGGATGGTAAGGCACATCATGGAGAGGCGATTCATGTCGACTTCCGTGCGCCAGACGGTACGGTTGCACTGCCTTTGACTGGTTTTCTGCATGAAAATAAAGGCATTGCCATGGACCAGCGCACCAAATACCACCGCTGGCTAGAAGAATATCCACGTCGTGGCGGCAAGCTGGTAATCCAGAATGTGTCACCAGAGGATCTGGAAATGATTTCTGCCGAAAATGATCTGACGATTCTGGCTGCCGGCAAGGGCAATATCACCAGCCTGTTCAAGCGCAATGAATCCCGCTCAGTACATCAGGCTCCGCCACGTAAACTGGCTGCTGCTTTGGTGGTGGGTGATGACCTTTGCGGTCCAGACAGCTGGCAGGGGCAGCCGTCGCAAACCTTGCACTTTAACTTTATTGCCGGCGCGGGTGAATATTTCAGCATGCCGTTTTACAGCCATACCCATGGTCCATGCCGTAGCTTCCTGTTCGAATGCGTACCAAATGGCCCGATGGATATCTTTGATGACGTGACCAGCGGTGACGAAATGCTGCAACGCATGAAAGAAGCAGTAGCCAAAGTGACTCCAGACCAGAGCTTCCGCATGGTGGACAATATCGAACTGAGTGATCCGAATGCCTGGCTGAAAGGGGCATTCCGTCCGGAAGTCCGTTATCCAGTCGCAACTTTGGAAAATGGCGCTGCAATTTGGGGCATCGGCGACACAGTGATGGTCAATGACCCAATTGCCGGACAGGGAGCAAATAATGCCACTCGTATGGTGGAGCATTATTTACAGGCCATTCTGGCGCATGGTGAAGAAGCCTTTACTGCTGAATGGATGACACAAGTCTTTGATGACTTCTGGGAATATTCAGGCCGCTATACCACTGAATTTACCAACCTGTTGCTGAATCCACCAAGCGAAAGCCTGCTTCAGGTTCTGGGTGCAGCAGCACAAAACAGTGTCATTGCTGATGACTTTATGGGGCACTTCAACCATCCACGTGGTTTCTGGCCAGCGGTTGATGGTGCAGAAGGAGCAAAAGAATACCTGTCACGCAAGGAGTTTAATCATGCAGCTGCCTGAAGTGTTATGGCAGGATGTTGATCTTGCTGAAGCGAAATCGCTTCGGCAGGCATTCGGGGGCTTTGCCACAGGTGTCGCCATCGTGACCTGTTTGGATAAGCAGCAACAGCCTGTAGGGTTAACCATTAATTCATTTAGTTCAGTGTCTTTAGATCCAGCACTGGTATTGTGGAGTCTGGTGAATCACTCCCCAAGTCGCACTATTTTTGAAACAGCAGAATATTTTGCCATCAATATTCTGGGAGTAGATCAGCAAGAGATTGGTCTAAACTTTGCCAAGCCGATTGCCGATAAATTTCAGCATGGCGTGTGGAATATTGAACAGTCTAAAGCACCAGTACTAGAAGGTTGTGTAGTGCAGTTCGTTTGCAAAAATGAAAAGCAGATTGAAGCAGGGGATCATCAAATTTTCCTCGGAAAAATTGAGCAATGCCGTCACAGCAACCAACGTCCATTGCTGTTCTGTAAAGGACAATTCAATGAGTGGCCGCAGTACAAGGAGGTTTCATGACTGATCTCAAGAATAAAGTGGTGCTGGTCACGGGGGGAGCGACTCACATTGGCCAGGCTGTAGTCAAAGAATTAAAGAGCTTAGGTGCCGAAGTCATCATTGCTGATATTAATGAAACCTTGGGGCAGCAAGTTGCGACTAACACCAATGCGACGTATGAATATCTGGATCTGGCAAACGATGACAGCATTCAGACATTAAGTGAAAAACTTACACAACTGGATATTTTGGTGAATCTGGCCTGTCTGTATGAAGATCATGGATCTCAGTCGACACGTCAAGATTGGCAAAATACCTTTAATGTGACCGTGTTTGGTCATGCAGCATTGGTACAGGCATGTAGACCAATGCTGCAGGCCAGCAATGATGGGGCTGTAATCAATATTAGTAGTGTCAGCGCCCGCATTGCTCAAAAAGAGCGTTGGGTTTATCCGGCATCTAAAGCCACTTTAGAACAGCTGACCAAAAGTATGGCGTTAGATCTCGCCAGTGATGGCATTCGTGTCCATGCCTTGTCTTTGGGCTGGACCTGGTCTGTCCCGATGCAGATGATTTCAGGCGATGACCGCCCTAAAACCGATCGTGTTGCCGGCCGTTTCCATGTACTGGGTCGTATTGCCGATGCAGAAGAAGTGGCAGAAGCTTTAAGCCTACTCTGCAGTCCAAAAGCCAAATTACTCACTGGTAGCACCATCCATGCCGATGGGGGCTATCACACTCTGGGGCCTGAAGCGACAGATTCACCGATTGAGGAGTTGAGTGCATGAATATTCAAGTGAACAATATTGCTGAAAAATTTCTTTGCCTCACTTCGGATATTGAAGAAGGCGAAGGTTTACAGGTGATTATTGAGGGTTATCCACCACTGGCGGTTTTTCATCTGGAAGATGGTGAATTTTATGTCACCGATGATACCTGTACCCATGGCGATGCATCTTTGGCTGATGGTGAAGTTGATGGCTGCGAAGTGGAATGTCCGTTCCATGCTGGCGCTTTCGATATTAAAACCGGTGAGCCGTGTGGTGCACCTTGCAGTATTCCGCTTAAAACCTACACCTCATTTGTACGTGATGGTCAGGTGTATTTGGTGGAGTAACGCGCTATGTATAAAATCCAGATTGAAGGACAGGGGCAATTTCAATGCGCAGCAGACGATGTTCTGCTGCGCGGCGGTTTGCGTGAAGGTTTAGGCTTGCCTTATGAATGCAATGCCGGTGGCTGCGGAACCTGTAAAATTGAAGTGTTGTCAGGTGAGGTGGAAAATCTGTGGGAAGACGCACCCGGATTGTCTGATCGCGATAAACGTAAGCGACGTGTATTGGCTTGCCAGTGCCGGCCTAAATCGGACTGTGTGATCAAGGTTCGTTTAGACGAACAATGCACGCCTAAAATTTTGCCAAAACAGCAAGCCGTCAAGCTCAAGCATGTCCAGCCGATTACCCATGATATTTTAGAAATTCATTTGCAGTCGGATGAACCAGCCCAATTTATTCCAGGGCAATATGCATTGCTCTGGGTGAATCAGGAATTACTGCGTGCCTATTCAATGTCGAACTTGCCGAATGATGAAGGACTGTGGGTCTTCCAGATTCGCCGTGTGCCGGATGGCAAGATGACCAATTTACTGTTTGATGAGCAACAACGACAACATGCTGTGATTCAGATTGACGGACCTTATGGTCTGGCGCATTTGCAGGAACAGCCACGTCCGATTGTTTGCGTGGCTGGTGGCTCGGGTCTTGCACCCATGTTGGCCATTGCCCGTGGGGTTGCAGTCAATCCGCATCTGCAACATCACAAGGTCTGGTTCTTCCACGGTGGACGTGAACAACGCGATTTGTTGACCGAAAATCAGCTCAGGGACTGGACCGAATTGGGTGAACGTCTCAATTACGTGCCTGCCACGTCTTCAGAACTGATAGACGGCATCCGTTCCGGTTTCATTCATGATGTAATCAATGATGTGCTGGGCGAGCAATTACTTGAACATGAGATTTACTGTGCAGGGCCACCGCCGATGGTGAAATCCATTGAACAGATGGCGCATCAGGCAGGTATTCCACAACAACAGATTCACTTTGACCGCTTTTTCTAACTTAATTTGAATGAAACTATACAGGCGATGGTTAACCCATCGCCTGTATAGTTTTGTCCCGGCACATCAGCACCATATTCACAATCTGTGCGATCGACTCAGTGCCCAGTTTCTGACGGATATGGGTGCGATGAATCTCGACAGTTTTATGGCTAATATTCAGCATCTGTGCGATATGTTTGCTGGACAGACCATCCACCAGCAAATTGATAATTTCGTTTTCCCGTGGTGACAAGGATTGCAGTTTCAACAATTGCTGTTTGCGATTTTCAGCTGCGACAAAGTCCTGTTCTGCCTGTTGCAGGCAGGCCTGAATCTGGTTCAGCATATGCTGCGGATTAAAGGGTTTTTCCAGAAAATCAAAAGCACCGGCTTTCATGGCATTTACCGACATTGGAATGTCCCCATGACCAGTCATGAAAATGATCGGAATGTAGGCTTTCTGCTGATTAAGCTGTTGCTGTAACTGCAGACCACTCATGCCACGCATGCGGATATCCAGAATTAAACAGGTTGGGGTATTTGGCCGCGGGTAATTTAAAAATTCGGTCGCATTGCTAAATGCTTTGGTTTCTAGCTGAACAGAGTCTAACAACCAGGTCAATGAATTCCGGATATCCTGATCATCATCAATCACATAGACAATGGGCTCGGGAACATGAGAATTATTTAAATACATTTAGCACGCTCCTGTGCAGACAATGAAATATTAAAAATCGCGCCGGATTCACCTTGGCAGACCCATAAATAACCCTGATGGTTTTCAATGATGCTACGCGATAAAGTCAGTCCGATACCCATGCTGTCTTTCTTGCTCGAATAAAAAGACTCGAACAGCTGTTCCGGATTTTGTCCTTGCAGTCCCGGACCATTGTCAGCAATCGCAATCCGGGCATGCTGGTTATGCTGCCAGGTCCGGATATAGATATCACGCTGACCTTCAGGATTACGTTGCAACGCATCTACCGCATTAAAGACCAGATTAATGATGACCTGGCTAAACAGGGTTTCATCAGCAGAGATAGAAACTGGTGTCACACTCAGTTCATAATGAATGGTACAGCCACCCTGATCAGCTTTCAGTCCAACCAGGGGATGTAGATCCTGAATCAGTTTATTTAGCGAATAAACCTGAAAATTGGCTTCGCCTTTGCGCAAAAAGCTGCGCATACTGTGAATAATCTGGTTGACCCGTTTGGTTTGATCCAGTGCGGCATTCATGGCATCCAGCGTTTCAGTGGTATTGGCCAGACCATTTTGAATACGGATAATGCTGCCACCTACATAATTATTGAGTGCAGCGAGAGGCTGGTTCAGTTCATGCGCCAGTGCTGTCGCAAGTTCGCCCATGGTTTTACAGCGTGACATATGGCCCAGCTGGCGTTCCCGCGCCCGCGCCATTTCTTCCGCTTCAAGCCGTTCTGTAATGTCGCGGTAATTGATCAGAATTCCCTGAATATCCGGATGGTCGAGCAGGTTGCGATAGGTTGCTTCATGGTGCCGCCATTTACCATTATGGTGCAAAATTTTATAATGCAGCACTCCAATGGACTGTTCATCTGGTTTTTTAAATAACAGTTGCCGGACTTTGATACGGTCATCCGGATGAATGACACTCAAGACATTTTTATTTAAAACAAAGCGGTCACGATAACCCAAAATATGTTGCAGAGAAGGGCTGGCATACAGCAGTTTGCCTTGCAGATCCAGAATCGCGATGCCATCACCCGAGTTTTCCAGCAGCATCTTGAAATACTGATCTTTAGACTGCAGCTGATACTGATATTTCTTGATTTCGCTAATATTACGAACCAAAGCCAACAGTTTGGGCTGATGTTCAATTTCAACGGTTTTCAGGCAAACTTCAACAGGAATCTGCTGTTGATTCTGCGCTTGAATCATCCATTCGAACGTAATCGCTTCATGGCTGGCGGCTTGTTGAACCTTTTTTAAGGCATGGTTAAAATTAAAACCGTGGCTATGCGCACTGATTTTTTCCACACTCATTTTTGTTAATTCGGATTTGCTGTAACCGGTGAGGTTTTCAGCTGCTTCATTGACGTCCATGAACTCAACACTGCCGATATCATGCACAAAAATAGCATCACCCGCCTTATCAAAGATGGTTTGATAATAATTTAAGCTGGTCATTCTGTTCCTTACCCTGGATGGCGTCCGGCTATCTGGTAGAGGTGTGTCCGATCTTCACTGATAAACACTTGTAGTTATTGCATTTCATATTGCAGTAAACTGCTGGGTAATGCAATTAGACTTGAGGTTTAATTACATACTTTAAACAGATAGAAATGCGAACTTGGGTGCCTATCTTCACCGCATTTATCAAGCAATTATGGTGCCAAATTAACATAAAAAATCGACAATTGGGTTCAATTAATTTTTATCATTTCAGGTAGAAAGGAAAACTTTAAGCTATTAAAAGGCATTCCTTTTTTAATTAGTCATTTAACTATCACTGGCATAAAATTAATTGACTTTTAATGCACTGGCGCAAAATTCATGGCAATCAGCTGGATTTTCTTTACCTTGATGGCTGCATTTATGCAGGCCTGGCGTAATGCCTTTCAAAAGCAGCTGAGTACCACGGTAGATGTCTGGGGAGTCACTCTGGCCCGGTTTATTTTTGGATTGCCATTTGCTGCTCTTTACCTCAGCAGTCTGTATTATTTCAAGCCGATTAAAAGTATCGTCCACTTCACGCCAAAGTTCTGGGTCTACATTGTGATTGCAGCTTCCAGCCAGATTTTAGCCACTGCATTGATGGTACAGCTGTTTAAGCAAAAAAATTACGCGATTGGGGTAGGGCTGGCTAAAAGTGAAGCGATACTGGCCGCGATTATTGGCGTAACTTTTCTGGCTGACCATTTGTCCTTTCTGGCCTGGATTGGGGTGGCACTGGGTGGTTATGCGGTATTTTTGCTGAGTAAAGGCCAGCAGATGGCCGGGTTCTCAGCCAAAACACTGGCTATTGGCATCGGAAGCGGTTTAAGTTTTGCCATTACTTCGCTACTGGTACGAGAAGCCAGTCTGGAACTCACCAACTTACCGAACTTGCACCGTGCAGCATGGGTATTACTGCTGGTGATCAGTTTCCAGTGTATCAGTATGCTGCTTTATCTGGGGCTGTTTAGTCGCCATACTTTAATTGCCATGTGGCAACGTTTGGGCCTAACCTTTAAGGTAAGTGTGTGCAGCTTTATGGCATCGCTCGGCTGGTTCACTGCCATGAGCATGATGAGTGTACCGGTGGTCAAAACCTTAGGCCAAATCGAGATTCTGTTTAGTATGCTGATTTCCGCTTATTTCTTTAAAGAAAAACTGGCCCGTGCGGAGCATTGGGGATTGGTGCTGGTAGTAATTGCGGCAATTTTAGTGATCTGGGCCTGATGCGAGAAAAAGATGGAAAAGATAAAAAGCCACTTCGAAAAGTGGCTTTTTTACTCTTGCTCTGTGCTTTTTTAAGCTGCAATAAATTTTTGCACCGCCTGATTAAAGGCTTCAGGTTGCTCTACATTGGAAATATGCGAGGCATTGATTTCAAACAGCTGACTATGGGCAATACGTTCTTGCATGAACTGACCATCAGCCACTGTAGTTACCGGATCTTGCTGACCTGCTATTACCAGTACCGGCACAGGAATATCTTTCAGCTGTTCACGTAAATCCGCTTTAGCCAAAGCTTCACAACAGCTTGCATAACCTTCGCTGCTGCCAGCTTCCAAGTCGTTTTGAAGATTTTCAACTACTGTTGGGTTGCTTTGGATAAAGGGTTCGGTAAACCAGCGTGATGCTGCGGTAGAAGCGATTGGTTGAAGGCCTTGTTCACGTACCAATGCGGCACGCTCATTCCAGGCCTGTTCCTGACCAATTTTGGCTGCGGTGTTGCAGACAATCACGTGGCTAAAGCGTTGTGGATAATGAATAGCGAGCCATTGACCGGTTAAACCACCCATTGAAATACCGCAGAATGCAGCTTTTTCAATTTTTAAATGATCAAGCAGATTCACCACATCTTGACCCAGTTGATCAAGGCTATAAGGACCTTGTGGCGCAGATGAAGCCCCATGACCACGGGTGTCATAGCAAATCACAAAATAATCCTGTTTGAAGTGATTAAATTGTTTTTGCCACATCCCATAATTGGTGCCGAGTGAATTAGAAAAAATCAAGGCTGGCTTAGATGCATCACCAAAGGTTTGATAATTAATCTGTGCATCATTCGATGTAAAAGTTGGCATTAAAATCCCTCCCGACCTCCCTTTCTTGCATTTGATTCAAAGCAGTACTTTGAATCTACATTCAGGGAGGAGGTTTATATTTTTAATAGTCTGTTAGACACGTTCAATAATCAAAGCGATGCCTTGACCGACACCAATACACATTGAACACAGACCGTATTTACCGCCAGTCTGTTCAAGCTGGTTGAGTGCAGTCGTTACAAGACGCGCGCCAGATGCACCAAGTGGATGACCTAAAGCAATTGCACCACCATTTGGATTGACTTTCTCTGAACCATCTTCAATGCCTAAGTCACGAGTACATGCTAAAGCTTGTGCTGCAAAGGCTTCGTTCAGTTCAATCACGTCCATCTGTTCAATGGTCAAACCTGTTTGTGCCAATAATTTCTTGATGGCAGGTGCCGGACCAAAGCCCATAATGCGTGGCTCAACGCCGACTACTGTTGAACCGATAATTTTGGCACGCGGTTTTAAGCCATGTTGAGCAACTGCTTCGTCAGATGCAATCAACAGTGCTGCTGCACCATCATTAATACCGGATGCATTACCTGCAGTTACGGTACCCTCTGCTTTTACGACTGGTTTCAGTTTTGCCAAAGCTTCTGGTGTTGTTGCACGTGGGTGTTCGTCTTTATCCACTACAACAGCATCGCCTTTACGCTGCGGGATCACCACAGGAATAATTTCTTTATCAAAGAAACCACGTGCTTGTGCTGCCGCTGTACGTTGCTGGCTGGTTAAAGCAAACAAATCTTGATCTGCACGGTTGATGTTGAACTGTTCCGCCAGGTTTTCAGCTGTTTGCGGCATGGTTTCTACGCCGTACATTTCTTTCAGTTTCGGGTTAATGAAACGCCAGTCCATGGTGGTGTCTTCAATTTTTTGCCTACGACCATAGGCAGATTCAGATTTACCCATCACAAATGGCGCACGGCTCATTGACTCGACACCACCAGCAATAATCAGTTCAGCTTCTCCTGCTTTGATGGTACGTGCTGCAATGGCAATAGCATCCAGTGATGAACCACAAAGACGGTTAATTGTCGTTGCTGGAACTTGGTAAGGCAGGCCTGCAAGCAGGGATGACATACGCCCCACGTTACGGTTATCTTCACCGGCCTGGTTGGCACAGCCATAAATCACGTCATCAACCTGTTCCCAATTGACTGATGGATTGCGTTCCATTAAGGCTTTGATTGGAAGTGCACCAAGATCATCGGTACGAACAGGAGCAAGGCCACCGGCATAACGGCCAAATGGGGTACGGATGGCATCTACGATATATGCATTTTTCATTGTGTATTTCTCACATATTTAAAAGAAGAAAACTCCTCCCTTTTTTAAAGGGTGAGAAGCATTGCTTCGCAAGGGAGGGATTTAATGAAGTAGTTTTATTCCTCAAATCCTCCCTAAATCCCTCCTTTAATAAAGAAGGGACTTCCCCTTAATTTGATTGAGTTGCATCAATCAGTTTGGCACCGGTCATTGACTGCAATTCTTCAAATGACAGACCTTCAACTTTTTCAATCACTTTCATGCCTTCAGGTGTCACGTCAATCACACACAGGTCTGTATAGATTCGGTCAACACATTTCAGGCCAGTCGCAGGATAAGATAGCTCAGCCACGATTTTTGGCTCGCCTTTCTTGGTCACGTGATCGGTGGTAATGAATACTTTTTTCGCACCAACGGCTAAGTCCATTGCACCTCCAACCGCAGGAATCGCATCCGGTGCACCAGTATGCCAGTTAGCCAAGTCACCATTTTCAGCGACCTGGAACGCACCCAATACCGCGATGTCCAGGTGACCACCACGCATCATGGCGAATGAATCACCGTGGTGGAAGAAGGCACCACCTTCAAGTAAGGTCACAAATTCTTTACCGGCATTGATCAGCTCAGGATCACGGTCTTCTTCAGCAGGAGGAGGACCGAAAGCCAACAGGCCATTTTCAGAGTGCAAGAATACGTCTTTGTCTGAAGGCAGGTAGCTGGAAATTTTGGTGGGTAAGCCAATGCCGAGGTTAACATAGGCGCCATCAGGAATATCTTGTGCCACACGTTCAGCGATCTGGTCACGGGTCAGTTTGCTATAGCTCATTGTTTCTCTCCGATACCGATTATTGTGCAGGTTTAACTTGAACAACGTGTTGAACAAAAATTCCCGGGGTGATGATGTGTTCAGGATCCAGTGCACCCAGTTCAACCACTTCAGATACCTGAGCAATGGTCACGTCTGCTGCCATCGCCATAATCGGACCGAAGTTACGCGCAGATTTACGGTACACCAGGTTGCCCCAACGGTCGCCTTTATGCGCCTTGATTAAGGCAAAATCCGCCTTGATCGGGTTTTCTAAAACGAAGTCTTTACCTTCATAGTTTAGGGTCGGTTTGCCTTCAGCCAGAAATGTTCCAAAACCTGTAGGTGTGTAGATTGGACCCAAACCCATACCAGCAGCCTGAATCCGGCAAGCCAGGTTACCTTGAGGAACCAGTTCCAGTTCGATTTTGCCGGCACGATATAGTTCATCAAACACCCAAGAGTCAGACTGACGCGGGAAAGAACAGATGATCTTGCGCACAGCACCCGTCTTTAAAAGTTTGGCCAGACCGTAATCGCCATTACCAGCGTTGTTATTCACAATAACCAGATCCTTGATGCCAAGCTCAATCAGGCCATCAATCAGCTCTGCCGGCTGACCCGCTGTACCAAAACCGCCAATCATGATGGTCGAACCATCCTTAATCTGGGAAAGTGCTTCAATCAGTGAAGTAGAACTTTTATCGATCATGAGGGTGCCTGAATAATAGATATATAATTAAAAATAAAGTTGTTATTGATCAATGTGTTGTAAAATTATAATCCATAACAACTTTATTCATTTTACAGTTAATAGAGAATGGATAGGTTCGTCCTATCCATTCTCTAGAATGTATTAAGCGCTTGCGCGGCGACGTTCAATTTCAGTAGAAGGAGCAGTCTTTGTTTCTTTCACAAGCTCAACGTTGAACTGAATGTGTTTGAATGGTTTATTTACACCACGACGGGCAATTTCAGCTTCATCAGTTATATCAACTGCAGTTGCTACGAGACCTTCACGGGTCGCGAATGCAAAGTCATCCCAGAGGTATTTGTCACCTTCAATATTGAACTGAGTGGTTAGCTTACGGTAGCCTGGTGCAGACACAAAGTAATGCACGTGTGAAGGACGATTCCCATGACGGCCTAACTTGTCTAGAACGAACTGAGTTGTACCTTCCGGTGGGCAACCATAACCCACTGGCATCGTGGTTTGAGCCACATAACGGCCATCTTGATCAGAGAAAATGGTACGACGCAGGTTAAAGTCAGACTGTGACTTGTCGAAAAATGAATAGTTGCCCAGGCTGTTGGCATGCCAAACTTCAACTTTTGCGCCTTCGATGATGTTGCCATCAGTATCTGTCACGATACCTTCAATAAACAGGGTATCGACTTTGTCTGATTCAGAACCGTCATCCATACGGGCAAAGCCGACTGATTCAGGTGCACCTGCTACGTATAGTGGACCTTCGATGGTACGTGGTGTACCACCTGAAATGCCTGCCTGTGCATCTTTTTCATCTGCACGTAAATCCAGAAAGTGTTCCAGACCCAGACCAGCAGCTAACAAGCCTAATTCGTTGGCTTGACCTGCATCTGTGAGGTATTCCAGACCTTTCCATACTTCAGATTGAGACAGATCAAGGTCTTCAATCGCCTGGAACAGGTCAGCGACCAAACGTACTACCACTTGTTGAACGCGTTCATCCACTGGACCAGATGCAGTGTCCACGTTCATTTTTTTTACTAAAGCGTCGATTGCTTGACGGTTCATACTAATGCTCCTTAAGTATGCTTATTTATTTGGTGGCTGGTGTTTCACTCATCATGATTGAAACCTGGCTGCCACTATCCTTGTTAATTACCCTCTGAATATCCTGATTGGATGTGTTCAGACTTGGCCGACCCGGAGATTTCCAGGTCTAGCCTGAATTTGCTTAACGGTCATCTTCACGAATTGAAGATGGGTGACGGTTTAAAGCCATCACTTCGATGTTCATATAGGGAAAAAGCGGCAAGCCTTGCAAAATCATGTGCAGCTCTTCATTGCTTTCCACATCAAAAATGCTGATGTTTGAATACTGGCCCGTGATCCGCCAGATATGGCGCCATTTGCCTCGCTGCTGTAATTCCTGTGAATAAGCTTTTTCAATAGCCTTAATCTCATTGGCTTTTTCAGCTGGCATATCCAGCGGAATATTCACATCCATTCGTACATGAAACAGCATGTTCCACTCCTTGATCCGTTATGGTGTCGCTTATTTGCGGCGAAGGTTATCGATTTTATCTTCATCCATTTCAATGCAGAGTCCTGCACCTTGAGGCAGGTGCAGTGCAAAGTTCTGGTATTGCAATGGTGTTTTCAGAATTTCTTCAGTGAGCAGCAGAGGACCAAAAAGTTCGGTACCAAATGCCAAATTTTCAAAGGTCGAGAACAGGTGAGCAGAGGCGATTGTTCCTACAGAACCTTCCAGCATGGTGCCACCATACAGGTCGATCCCTGCAAGATTGGCAATAGTTGCCACATCACGACCTTCTAGCAAACCGCCGGATTGAGCTACTTTAACTGCAAATACTGATGCTGCATTGGTACGAGCCAGCTTGTAGGCACTGCTTGGACCCATCAGTGATTCATCTGCCATGATGGCAATATCAAAACGTCGGGTCAGGCGCTGCATGGCATCAATATTATCGATGGCACATGGTTGTTCAATCAGATCCACACCACCTTCTTGCAGTAGGGTAATACCTTTAATGGCTTCCAGTTCTGACCAGGCACGGTTGACATCAACACGGATCGAAACTTCATTGCCGAGTGCTTTCTTGATTGCCAGCACATGCTCCACATCAGCTTCGACGGCACGTGAACCAATTTTCAGCTTGAAGAAATTATGGCGTTTTGCTGCCAGCATTTTCTGAGCTTCAGCAATGTCTTTTTCAGTATCACCAGAAGCCAGTACCCACAGCACTGGTACGCTGTCACGCAGGCGACCACCCAACAGTTCGGAAAGCGGTAAGCCTAGACGTTGTGCTTGAATGTCCAATAGAGCAGTCTGGATTGCGCATTTAGCAAAGCGGTTGCCATTGATATTTTTTTTCAGAACTTGCATGGTCTGCGCAACGTTTTGTAGATTGAGTGACTTCAACAATGGGCTGAAGTAGGTATCAATATTGATTTTGATGCTTTCTGGGCTTTCTTCACCATAGCCCAGTCCACCAATTGTGGTTGCCTCACCCCAGCCAGTAAATCCGTCCTGGGTCTCAATTTTGATCAGTACCAATGTCTGGGTCTGCATTGTCGCGACCGCCATCTTGTGAGGGCGGATAGTTGGGATTTCGACAAGTAACGTTTCTATTGATCTGTACATATCGCTGTATAATCTATTATTGAATATAGAATACCTTATTTGAATTTTTTTTGCGAAAATAGGGTATAAATAGTATTTTAATATACTTAAAAGGTATTTAATGGGGCGATTCAATGGAATTAAAAACTTTAAAGTATTTTGTAACAGTAGTAGAAGAAAAAAGCATAACTAAGGCTGCTTCGAAATTGTGTATGGCACAACCCCCTTTAACACGACAAATTAAAAATTTAGAGTCTCAACTGGGGGTAACTTTATTTGAGCGAGGTACACGTCCCGTAAAAACAACAGAAGTAGGACAATATTTTTATCAATATGCTGTTCAGATATTGACCTTGTCTGCACATGCCAAATCAATGGTAAATAGATATAAAGTAACAGATACTACAGTACGAATAGGTTATGTAAGCTCATTATTTTACTGGAAATTACCAGAGTTAATTGATTATCTGAGAAGAAATATTAATGGTATTAAAGTTGAGTTGGTTGAGTGTGGGACTAGAGAGCAAGTTGAAGCTTTAAAACTTGGAAAAATTGATATTGGGTTTGGACGACTAGGAATTAGTGATCCTTCAATAAAAAGAACAATTCTAGAACATGAGAGACTTTTACTTGCCGTACATAATGATCATGCATTAGGCTATTATCATAATGAAGGGATTTATTTATCACAAATATTAAGTGAAATCATATATATATATCCAAATACCCCGAAGCCAAATTTTTCAACTTTTATTCAAAATATTTTCTCTGAATTAGATCTAATACCTCAAAGTTTAACTGAAGTAAGGGAAATTCATATGGCACTTGGACTAGTTTCATCCAGTGAGGGTGTATGTATAATTCCAAAAAGTGCAAGCGCTATTGGTATAAAAAATTTAAAGTTTCTTCCTATCCTAGATGAGGAAGCGTATAGCCCAATTACATTGGCTTATCGAAGTATAGATAATAATGAATATATTCAGCAGATTTTAGAATACATGAGTGATTTTTAGAAATCTTTAAAATTGTATTTCTCCTATTTAATAAACTCTATGAAGGAGCTGCTGATATCTCATAACGGTAACTAGATAAATATGCAGCCTAATTTGAGAATGAAACATCAACCTTGCTCTTAAGGAATATGTTTATTAATAACTTTAGTAATAACCGCGAATCGCGGATAAGAAATTAACTTGAAAAACAGAAGAGCATGAATCTGGTCTGTGATGATTACAGTGGTTATAAAGCACGCTTTAAATCAGGCCAGATCATTGAAGTGGGCTGCATGGCACAATGCACGTCGTAAATTCCATGAACTGCATGTGACCAGGAAAAGTCAGGTCGCTGGACAGGCATTACTGCTGATTCAGAAACTGTATGCTAAGGTTGCTGTCGACTAGATCCATCCTAAAACTAGTCATTTAGAACTTCCTGTTCTTTTGTGCTTTAATTATATCAATATGAAAATTTTTTTAAATTTCATATTTCTCAAAATTTTGTGATATATATCACACAAAATGATAATAAATTGATAATATTAAGTTTAATTAAGACGCTACTAAAGATACATATTTTATGCAATCAAAATCTATTGCACTATACGGATTATTCACATTGTGTACAGCAACAATGGTTACATCTACTAATGCAGGTTTTTTAAATAAACTTGTAGATAAATGGAATTCTATCGGATAAATCAGTGAAAAAGATTACGCCGCTTATCCGACAGCTCAAGAATATTTCGAACATAGATTTGACAAAAAACGAACTATAACAATGAACAATGTTTCATATGGTGCAGGCACCATTATGTGGGATAGAGCAAAACAATACTGTGACAGAGAAAAGGGTGAATTCATTCAGCTAAAAAAACATCCTATGCCACTTGTTCCATATAGAGGTGCTGAAGTTTTAAGCTCTCCAAATTTACAAAGTTATTATGGGCTGTTTCAGTGTAAGAAGCCCTCTAACTCATGGAAAGTATATTTCGACCATGAAAATGAACGTATTTTCCAATACCCATCACCAAATACAGCTTCTGATGTAAGTTACAACTTTGAGTAATCAGTATGAATAAATTACTTTATACAGTTTTCTGAAGTAACGCTGTACTTCTTACTGGATGCCAAGTAACAGGAGAAAAAACAGGTCTTTATCAAAAAATACTAGGCGGTTCATTTGCAACAGGTGTAGATACTAAAAGCTATTCTTTTGTTTCCAATGATAATGTGTTTTCAATTATTGTGCCTGAATCTGAATATAATGCCTATAAGCCAACAAAAGGATTAGTCGGAAGTAATGATTTTTATCAAATGACTGATACAAATTGGCATATTAAACATTATTTCTATAGTACATTTAGAAATCTTCATAGCTCACTTGGTAAATTAAATTTATGCCATTTAATGAGTTCTGATAATAGATATCCTGGTAAAAACAGTAGTCGTTCATGTAGTGATGTATCATTAAACTACTCAACCAAATCTACACAATCTGGATTTACAGTAACTTTTAAAGCATCAGAATTATTGATTTCAACAGATAATTATGCATTTTTTATGAAAAATAATGCACCTAATTTATTACTAGATGATGGTCGCATCAATACCGCTATCTTAGCTTCACAATTTGCTTATCGTGATCAATTTACGCAACTGTTAAATATGTCTGGACTGCTCCCAGTATCCTAGACACGAGACAGCCTCATTTTGAAGCTGCCTCAAATGCTTCTGGGCTCATTCCGTCGAGATACGAATGGCGCCTAATCCGATTGTAAAACATCTTGATGTAATCAAATACATCTGCTCGTGCCATTTCTCGTGTTTTATAGATCCTCTTTTTAATTCTTTCCTTCTTTAAGCTGCTAAAAAAAAGATTCATAACAACATGTAACTTACAGCCATAGAACCAGCCCATTGAGCTTTTACCACGGGATGCAATTTTGGCTAATGATTTATGACGTTGAATACGTTGATTTTTACAGACTGGTAGAGTCGTTGAATCAATCCATAAATATTGTTTATATTGACCTTTCATTACAGCTACATGTAAAGCATGTAGTGCATATTGATCAGGTGAATCATCCTTTGGTAACAGGGTAAGCTTTTAAATAAATGACTTTTATCCTGCTTCAACCATGAGAAGAATGCTTTGAAATTAATGAAGTGGGAGCAGTTATACCAAATGGCAATAAAGCAAATTTCAGAAAGTTTAAGTTGTGCAGTTCTGACTCTTAACGAATGACGGCTTTGTTTGAGAAATTTCCAATAAGTTGCTTCAAATTTCAGAAAGAAATCATCAATTACGCAGAATAATTCGGTACTATTGAACATCAGGACTAGGGCTTTAGGTTTTGTGTGGTAACTCAACTGATGGCTCTAGTCCTCTTATTTTTCAAGTCATTTTCTTATCTGCGATTCAGGTTAGCTAAAAAATGGATATTACTCCAATATCCATTTTTTAATTTAGATGAAGATCGATATGATATGAATTTGCATTTTACGATTCGATCTTCAATTTTTAGATAAGGCGAAAAAAAAGTCCATCAAAACTTAACTTTAAAGAGTCAAATACAGTGCTAAGAAACCTATAAAGTTAAATATGAGTTGCTTGCTTGATAAAACCTATTAATTGATTTGTCTCAGCTAAGCTTGCCTTTTGTAAAGGTTTTCTAGGGTCACCGACATTGAACCCAAGTTCATTCAGGCCCGCTTTCACTGTTTTCGGTAAACCACATTGCACGATGAAACGTAATAAAGGGAGTTGCTTATAAAAAAGGTTTTGTGCCTGAGCTAAATCACCATCTTTTACTGCTCGGTATAGTTGGTTCGGCAGTTTACCCAAGAGGTTTGGAGCAACGGTACACCAACCACTTGCGCCAGCACAAAATGCCTCAAGTGCTAGAGGATTACAGCCATTATAAAAAGGCAATTTCCCTTGTGTGAGCTCATGGAATTTATGCATACGTTGAATATCACCTGTACTGTCTTTTACCATAGAAATGTTTTCAATCTCTTCAAACATTTTGACAATTAGCTCAGGTGACATATCTAAACCACTCGTTGCAGGGTTGTTATAGACCATAATAGGGAGTTTAGTCGCTGCTGCAATTTGCTGGTAATATTCATAAACCTCCTGATCCGTCAGTTTCCAGTAGGAGACGGGAATGACCATAACCACATCAGCACCTAACTCTTCAGCCTTTTTAGCTTTTTGAATTGCCATTGAGGTCGTGAGTTCAGAAATACCTAGAATGACAGGTACACGATGATTAACAACTTCAATACTTTTTTGAGCGACTTGTTGCCATTCTTGCCAAGATAGATATGCACTTTCTCCAGCACTGCCAAGTGGTGCAATTGCATCACATTGATGCTCGAGTAGAGCATTTAACGTAATCGTCAATGCATCAAAATCAACTTCCTGTGTTTCAGCTTTAAAAGGAGTAATTGGGTAAGCAATAATGCCTTCTAATTTCATGGTTATTCTCCTTCAATGCAATCAGAGTGATTTTTCAAAGCTTTACGAGCGTAATAAGCGAAATTGATTTTGTTGCGTTTATCTGTAGACACCCAGTCGTGTGCTTCTTTGGCTAATTCGTGTGGAATCTGTTGAATTTGACCTGCTGCCATGGCCAAAAGTTGTAAGCGTGCCGTACGTTCAATCAATATAGCGAGATTGCAAGCTTCCTCGATGGTTTTTCCTGTGACCAACTGTCCATGGTGAGACAATAAAACAGCACGATTTTTACCCAATGCTGAAGAAATAAAGATCCCTTCTTCATTGCCAACAGGAACACCAGGCCAATCTCCTACGAAAGAACAATCTTCGTACAAAGCACAGGTATCCATATGTGAGATAACGAGAGGCACACGGAGCATAGACAACGCAGCGACATGCGTTGGATGGGTGTGAATAATACAATTCACTTCGGGATGCTCTTTATAAATCCAAGTATGGAAACGGTTGGCTGGATTTGCCATGCCTTCGCCATTTAAAGGATTAAGGTCTTGATCAACTTCTAATAAGTTGGCCGCAGTGATTTCATCAAAGCCTAAACCAAAACGTTGAGTAATAAAGGTATTACCTTTTTCCGTTCGGCTGGTGATTTGTCCAGCAAGTCCAGCATCATGACCATGATCAAATAAGATACGGCAAGTTAAGGCCAGTTTTTGTTGATCGGTGTAGTCTTCATCTTGAAAATGTTGTTGCATACTTTGTTGAGCGTTGTGCATGATCTGCTGTTTATCAAGTAGTGCAGTTTCCATAAGACCTCCTATTCGGTTGATTTGTCATTTGGACATGGGCAGAATAAGAAACTTGTGGATGGTAGAAAATATCCAGTTTTTAAAACTTATATGGTCCAGATAATCATGCAACAATCGTGGGAAATGCGACTACATCTTGCTGAACGTAAAGAAAAAACCATTTTTCTCAAACTCACAAACCAGATTATTCAGGAAATCTTGTCTGGGCGATTAAAGCAGGGCACACGTTTGCAAGGTTCGCGGACCTTAGCGGATGAGTTGGGGATTAATCGGAAAACAGTACAATCCGTTTATGAAGATTTAGAAGCTCAGGGCTGGTTAGTCTCAAAGCCAAGACAAGGGACGTTTATTTCTGAACACTTACCCGATCTCAAACTTGACTCAACATTAGCTCTAATGACATCAGCTCAAACTTCTACTGAATTATCTACTCCACAGGAAGCGGCGATTAGAAATGATGGGATTCCTGATACTCGATTGATTCCATATGAGTTATTTTCGCGTGCTTATCGTCATGCCTTGATTAAGGTGACGAGGCAGCAAATTATGGGGTATGGTGACCCGCAAGGGGTGCTGGAATTACGTCAAGCTTTATTAAATATGTTGTCAATGGAGCGATTTATTCAGACCACAATACAGCATATTTGTGTGGTTCGCGGAAGCCAAATGGGGATATTCCTTGCAGCTCGAGTGCTTGCCAAGCTACAAGTACAAGGTCAGGTCATTGTAGTGGAGCAGTGGTCTTATCCACCAGCAGTGGAAACTTTCTTATCCAACCATTTTCAAATTGTGCGGGTCAGATTAGATCAACATGGTCTAGATACCGAACACTTAACAGAAATACTAAAAAATCATTTGGTTGCAGCAGTCTATACTACGCCACATCATCAATATCCAACGACTGTTTCCATGTCGATGGATCGGCGACTAAAGCTTTTGGAACTATCTAAAACTTTTGATTTTTATATTATTGAAGATGATTATGATCACGAATTTCACTATGACAGTCGTCCTATCCCTCCTTTAATCAGTTTACCTGCTGCTGAAAAAGTGATTCATATCGGTTCATTGTCCAAAGTATTTTCACCAAGTTTAAGGGTGGGTTATGTGGTTGCTGATTTGGAAATTATCCAAGCCATGAAACAGGATATTTTACTCATTGATAAGCAGGGCAATGCCATTACAGAACTGGCGATTGCAGAGTTGATGCAACAAGGTGAAATCAAGCGGCATACACGGAAGATGCGCAAAATTTATCAAAACCGTCGAGATTTTGCCGTGATGACTTTTCAGCAATTTTTTCAGGACAACGTTGAGATTACTGCACCAGCAGGGGGAATGGCATTATGGGTGCGGTTTAATCTAGATTATCAAACTCACTATACTGAAGCTTTAAGTCATTTGCAGATTGATTCTGAATATTGCTTTGGTTCTCGTGTAGAAAATACCAGCTTAGAATATTTTCACATACGTTTTGGCTTTGCTTCACTGAATGAAACTGAAATAACCAAGATTATTCAAACATTACATCAAATTTTCATGACTGAATTGTAAGTTAATAAATATAAAAGCCAAAATCTTGTGGACTTTGGCTTTGATACATAACCTAATTATAAAGGCATACGATACTCAATAATTCCAGGTTTTTCAGCGATCCAGTCATAAAGTTTCTGTGCAGTCAGATTTGTCTCTTGAGTATGCCAATATAAACGATCACATTTTTGAGTATGCGCTTGCTTTTGGACATATTCTATTAAATGTTTCCCGATGTGTTGTCCACGTGCTTCAGGCGATACATATAAGTCCTCTAAATAACAATAGTTTGCTTCTGCCCAAGTTGAGCGGTGAATGACATAATGGACAAAGCCTAAAACTTTGTCGCCTTGTTTGGCAACAGCACAGTACACAGGCTCAGCGTCATCAAAAAAGCGGTGCCATGTGGTTTGTGTGACTTCATTCGATAAATTAACTTTATAAAATTCCTGATAGGCAAGCCAATATGGTAGCCAGTGTTGGTAGTCTTGACACTGTGCTGGTGTTACTTGAATATTTTGCTTTTGCATAGTGATGTTCCCATCATTTTTGGTGATTAAAAATTGATGGGTAAAGCATAATCTTGATATGGTACTGTTTTAAGATACGGTTTTCGTATTTTTTACAGTACCAGTTGAAGATTTTTATACGCGACACCGTGAAAAAAATACTTCCAACAGAATATTGAAGATTTCTAATCATTCGCCGTTTTTTATAACATCATCCGAAAACAAATCGTTTAAATTTGCCATTCAAGACAAAATAAGCGATTAAGCCTAAAATCAATCCCCAAAATGCTCCGCCAATCCCAAATAATGTAATATTGGCAGCACTGGCAAGAAAGGTAATTAAAGCTGCTTCACGGCTTTCACCATCACTCATAGCATTGGTTAGACTTCCAGTAATAGTGCCTAACAAGGCAAGACCTGCCAGCGTACTAATAAAAGTTATTGGAAATGCTGTAAATATTGCAGCAAGTGTGACGCCAAAAATCCCAACCAAAATATAAAATATCCCCGCGGCAATTCCTGCTATCCAGCGTTTAGATGGATCTTCATGAGATTCCTTACCTGTACAGATTGCAGCAGTAATTGCTGCAAGATTAAATGCGTGAGCACCAAAGGGTGCCATGATGAAAGAACCTAAACCTGTGACAATAAGAATGGGTTTGGCATTGGTTTTAAATCCATCATTTTTTAATACCAGTAAACCTGGCATATATTGCCCTGTCAATGTGATTAAAAATAAAGGTACGGCAATACTTAATGAGGAATTGATGGAAAAATCAGGAGCAGTAAGAATCGGTGAGGCTAATTTCAATTCAAATCCTGCAAAATCAATTCGAGACTGAAAGATTAAAAAAATAAAACCAAAAACTAAAACACTGACGATGGCATATCGTGCAGAAAAACGTTTGATAACCAGATAAATCAGAAATAATGACAGGGTCAGAAGTGGGTCGATTATCGTGTTGGTAAAGGCAGTAATACCAAATTGTAATAAAATCCCTGCCAACAAACCTGACGCAATGCTTACTGGAATCAGGCGAATCAGTTTTTCAAAATAACCAGTAATTCCTAAAATTACGAAGGCTAAGGCAGAAAGTAAATATGCTCCAATCGCTTCAGCATAGGGAATAGTCGCAAGAGCAGTAATGAGAAATGCTGCAGCAGGGGTAGACCATGCCGTAATGATGGGTTCTCGAGTGTACCAACTTAATAATATTCCAGTGATACCAACACCAATAGAAATCGACCATACCCATGAAGCTGTAAGCTCTGGGCTAAGTCCTGCCATTTGTGCTGCTTGGAAGATTAAAATGAATGTACTCCCATAATTGACAATTACCGAAATTAATCCTGCCAAAATAGGAGGGAGTAAATCCTTGGAATAACGGTGAAAAACTGCGAGTCGAACCGACATAACGCCAACCTCTGAAAACTTTAACCATGAAAGCGTTGAGTGTATTTTTAATCATGGTATTGTCATAAGATACAGTTTTGGTGTTTTTAGAAGTACCAGTTCACTATGACAACGTCATCTTCTGCTTATTTTCCACATTTAATTTTGCCTAAAGGGCAACCCATAAAAGATGGTTTATATTGTGTTTTACGAGATGCAATTTTAGAAGGCCGTCTATCTGGGGGGACAAAACTGCCCTCAAGTCGCAATTTGGCAGAGATGATGTCCATTTCCCGTAATTCTGTATTGGCGGGATTAGAACGTTTGCTCGATGAAGGTTATTTAGTCACTAAACCAAGTTCAGGAACTTATGTTGCTGCTGTCATTCCAGACCAATTAATTCAAATTCAAAATAATATAACCCAGACAAAATCTCAACCTACGCAAAGCATCAACATTAATCCACATTTCACCAATTTGTTGCGTCATTGGAATAAGCAGACATTATCAAGTCAAGAAAAGAAAATATTTCATGTGGGTGTAGGCTGTGTCGACTTATTTCCACATGAACTTTGGGGTAAATTATTAGGGCGTGCATGGCGACAATCTTATTATCAATTAGGCCAATTTCATGATCCCCGAGGCTATCTGCCTTTACGTCAGGCAATTTGTCATTATGTTAAGTCAACACGAGGATTAAACTGTAAGGAAGAGCAAATTCTGATTGTGAATGGAACACAACAGGCGATTCATTTGGCTGCGTATGCGCTGTTACAGCCAAATGACCAAGTGTGTTTAGATGAGCCTGGTTATGACGCAGCCTTAAATATATTCCGTAGTTTTGCTGCCATAGTAAATCCTATTACTAGTGATGAGGAGGGGATGAGAGTTGAAGAAATTATTCATGACCATGCTGCAAGCAAACTCATTTACACAGCTCCCTCACATCAATTTCCACTTGGTGACACCCTGAGCCTTGCTCGACGATTTGCTTTATTGGACTGGGCTACCCAACATCAAAAATGGATCTTTGAAGACGACTACAACAGCGAATTTCGTTATGGAACACACCCAATACAAGCATTACAAGGTTTAGATGAACAGCAACGCGTGATTTATGCAGGCACATTTTCTAAGATGATGTTTCCTGAATTCCGACTTGGGTTTATGGTCGTTCCTGAAGCCTTAATTGAGGTTTTTAGTCTGGCAAAATATTATACCGACACGCGTAGTTCCTATCTGGAACAAGTGGCACTGGCTGCATTTATTAAAGATGGTCATTATGCACGGCATGTGCGTAAATTGCGTAAAGCCTGTTACGAACGTCAACAGGCTTTAATTGTAGCAATTGAAACCTATCTTTCAGATGTACTAATTGTACAGCCTACCGATTCAGGAATTCATTTGGTATGTTGGCTTAAGAACGGTTGGACTGAAAAAGAATTTCTTATTGAATGTGAAAAAGTGGGTTTAGCTGTACAGCCTTTATCAAGATATTGTCAAATTGCATCCCAAAGACCAGCCGTACTGTTTGGTTATGCAGCGCATACTCCTGATGAAATACAAGCAAATATTAAAAAACTTGCGCAATCTCTGTATTAGTTTTTCGGTAATTAAAATAACCCTATTAGTTTCTAAAATATACAAATACTAATTTTTCTATTGTCGCAAATAAATAGACTATAGATGCTTCTTGAATCTCTTGGCTGACTATTGAATGAAACATTCAGACCAATATTGAAGAGCCAATAAGTGTATAAGTCGGGTTGTTTTCCCCAAATAGACACGATGTTCTTTATCTGCTTTCAACCGTTCTTGGGGAATAATCCAGACCTTATTTTTAAAATCCATTTCTAACGATCTAGCTAAAAAAATTTACTGGGCCGACGTGCAGTTAAAACTGCAAAATCTAATAGTTTAGGTGAAATGGGCTTTGTTGCACAAACACTCAAAAGCTGAGGTTTGCCCAAACCATCAACACTTAAGATAAATCGGGTGTAAGGTCTACCTAATTAATTGAATTTATTCAGGAAGGATAATCAAGGCAAGGTTATAAGAAGACCAATTCGTTGTACGATAGATTTTAGGTGTAGGGTTATTCATCTAAGAACTATATTGCTAGATAAACCTTTAGAGATAAAAGCATCATCAAATGCAATTCGCTTAACATCTGTAGAAGAGTTTGAATAGCCACCGATTTTGTAGACACCTTTTAGTTAGATAAAATGGCTAATTAACGAGGTGCTTATGAGCAGTAAACGATATCCTGAAGAATTCAAAATTGAAGCAGTAAAACAAGTCACTGAGAAAGGTCATAGTGTGACCGAAGTTGCTGCACGTTTAGGAACCACCACACATAGTTTATATGCCTGGATTAAACGTTATGATCCACAGCAACCCAAGACAACAGAATCTACTGATCCAAGTGCAGAATTGGCAAAGTTAAAAAAAGAGCTGCAAAGGGTCACTGAAGAAAGAGACATATTAAAAAAGGCCGCGGTGTACTTCGCAAGCCAGTCCAAATGAGGTACGCCTTTATTCAGGACAATCAGCACATATGGCCTGTCCGTCGTTTATGTTCAGCTCTGGATGTTCATCACAGTGGTTATTACGCATGGTTAAAGCAACCCACCAGTAAAACTGCGAGGAAACGGCAACAGCTTTCAGGATTGATTAAACAGTTCTGGCTGGAATCTGGTGGTATCTACGGCTATCGCAAGATTCACTGTGATTTAAAAGATGTTGGTGAAAGTTGCGGGATTAATCGAGTACATCGGCTCATGAAGGCGAATGGTCTCAAATCACAGCGTGGCTATCGTAAACCTAGAGCTCACGCTGGTAATCCAGCTATCGTTGCCGCAAACACTTTAGACCGCCAATTTAATCCAACTTATCCCAACCAAATATGGGTGACAGATATTACCTATATCCGTACTCATGAAGGGTGGCTATATCTCGCAGTTGTGATTGACCTGTTTTCACGTCTTGTTGTTGGCTGGTCGATGAAATCCAGAATCACGACAGACCTGGTTTTAGATGCATTATTGATGGCTTTATGGCGAAGAAACCCAAAGAACAAAGTCCTAATCCATTCTGACCAAGGCAGCCAATACACCAGCCATGAATGGCAGACATTTCTCAAGCATCATAATCTTGAAAGTAGTATGAGTCGTAGAGGGAATTGCCATGACAATGCTGTTGCAGAAAGCTTCTTTCAGCTATTAAAGCGGGAACGAATTAAGAAGAAAATCTATGCATCAAGAACTGAAGCCAGATCGGATATTTTTGAATATATTGAGATGTTCTACAATTCAAAACGCAGACATGGTTCCAATGGTCAGCGTTCTCCATTAGATTATGAAAAGGCCCATCAAAAGATGGTTATGTGTGTCTAGAATTTTGGTGGCTATTCAGTTTACCATTCACGATGGAACCTGTACTTCAGTCTATCCACAAGAGTATTGAACAGTTAAACAAACACATTAAGGGTATCGACCAGCAAATTGATGATCACATTGATCAGAATCCTGATTTAAAAAATGATAAAGAACTGCTTAGCAGTATTCCAGCCATTGCAGATCGAACCAGTTTATTAATGCTCAGTTTCTTGCGTAGCCATACTTTTGAAAGGGCTAGTCAAGCGGCCGCATTTGTTGGCTTGGTCCCCACTCAAAAGCAATCAGGTAGCACCATTCATGGCAGAAGCCGTTTATCCAAAGCGGGCTCTTCCAAAATACGTGCCGGTTTATATATGGCAGCCATTGTCGCCATTCGGCATAATCATCATATTAAAGGGATGAATGAAAGATTATTGGCGAATGGTAAAACTAAAATGATAGCGATTGGAGCTGCAATGAGGAAGTTGGTTCATCTTTATTATAGTGTACTCAAACACCAACAACCTTATCAAGCAGATTATTGAGCATGAATTTTCAATAATTTTCTTGACGTTTCAGACGGTATCTCTTTAATAAACCAAAACATACAACTTTTGGGTAATTATCTGTACCGAAAATCTTGCAGGATTTATACATTATCTATAGATGATATATATGGATATAAAAATTTTTCTGACCCTCAGTTCAAGCGATACACGGTTATCTCCTGGTTAGCTTTTTATTTAATACTTGATCAATTACAGAAGCCTACCCCGTCTGAAGGCAGATCACCCAAGTGAAGCTTAGACCATCAGATTCTTCTCTATCTTTGCTGAACGTTATCGAAATAAAGGGAAAATACTCAGTTTTAGATTTAATTTAATCGCTGGAATTTACAACATGAAACTGAGTAAAAAATGATCCATTAAAGAAGTCTATTTTTTCTTTTTACCCTTTATATAAAAATATGAAATTCTAAGAATAAATACTACATAACATTTTAATTAAAATGATTTGCTTCGCTTATTAAATTATAAATAGTCTTTAAAAATAATGTTAGCTTTTATCCATTATATATAGGGTAACTAGAGCATTTTATAATGACATCCAAAATTGAAATAAATCTGAAACATGCAGACAATATTCCAAAAGATTTTTATCAACATGACCAATTGGCACATGTTATACAGTCAGATGAAGAAGCAATTGAAGTGGCGCAGCAGCTGGCGGCTGTTTTTGCCAAAGAGGCGTCCAAACGTGATCATGAACGCCTTCTGCCTTTGCAGGAAATACAGCAGTACTCAGCTTCAGGCCTGTGGGGAATTACGATTCCCAAGCAGTTCGGTGGTGCCGGGGTTAGCTATAAAACCCTAGCAGAAGTGGTAAAAATCATTTCCAGTGCAGATTCCTCATTGGGGCAAATTGCACAGAACCATTGGGCCTTTTTGGAACATATCCGTCTGGATGCCAGTCCAGAACAGCAGGCATTCTTTTTTGACCAGGTGCTAAAAGGACAGCGTTTTGGCAATGCCTTCTCAGAAAAAGGCTCAAAAACAGTGGCAGATCTGAGCACCAAAATCGAGTTCAAGGATGACCATGCGGTGATTAATGGTCAGAAATTCTTTGCTACTGGTGCACTGCTGGCGCATTGGATTCCCGTGGTTGCGGTCAGTGATGAAGGCAAGCCATTTGCAGCACTGGTGCCACAGCATACACCGGGTTTAACCATTGTGAATGACTGGAGTGGTTTTGGCCAGCGTACCACTGTGAGCGGTTCAGTACTTCTAGACAATGTACAAGTCGATCTGAAATATGTTGTGCCGATCTATCAGGCATTTGAACGTCCTACGGCAGCAGGGGCGATTTCACAATTTATCCAGTCTGCTATTGATGCGGGTATTGCGCGCGGTGCAATTGATGAAACCATTGCTTATGTACGCCAGCATGCACGTCCGTGGATTGACTCTGGTCTGGAACAGGCCGTGCAAGACCCGTACACCATTGCCAATATCGGTGAATTAAAAATCAAGCTGCGTGCGGCCGAAGCAGTTCTGGCTTTAGCCGGTGAAGCGATTGACCATGCTTTGGAAAACCCGACGGAAGAGACAGTATCTGAAGCAACGTTAATTACGGCCGAATCGAAGGTACTGACCACTGAAATTGCCCTGTTGGCTGCCAATAAGCTGTTTGAACTGTCTGGCACACGCTCAACACTTTCTGAATTGAACCTAGACCGTCACTGGCGCAATGCACGCACACATACTTTACATGACCCTGTACGCTGGAAGTTTAATATCGTCGGGAATTATTACCTGAACGATGTTCCGCCACCGCGTCACGCATGGAGCTAAAAGGAAAAATATTATGACTCTTCAAGCCAATCAAAACTTATCTCTGGGTGCAGATTACCAACAGGTTGCTGCTAAATTCCGCCCGATTTTTCAACGAATTGCAGACGGTGCGCTGGAGCGTGAAAAGACCCGTACACTCCCGTATGAGCCAATTCAATGGCTGAAGCAAGCCGGTTTTGGTGCGATTCGCGTACCCACTGCTTTTGGCGGTGACGGTGTATCGCAGAAACAGCTGTTTCAATTGCTGATTGAACTGGCAAAAGCCGACTCCAATGTGGCTCAAGCATTACGCGGCCATTTTGCCTTTGTCGAAGATCGCTTAACTGCCCGTAAAACTCAATCTCAAGACCTCTGGTTTCAGCGCTTTGTACAGGGTGAAATCGTTGGAAATGCCTGGACGGAAATCGGCAAAGTTGAAATTGGCGATGTGGTGACCCGCGTCACTGAAAATCCACAGGGCCAGTTGGTGGTGAATGGTCAGAAATACTATTCCACTGGAACCATCTTTGCCGATTGGATCGACTTGTTTGCCTGGGATGAAACCACGAATCAGCATGTGATTGCTGCGGTACCGACTCAAGTGCCAGGCATTCAAGTGGTGGATGACTGGAACGGTTTTGGCCAAAAAACCACAGGCAGTGGTACTTTGACCATTCAGCAGGTTGACATCAGCCGTGATCATATTTTGCCATTTGAAGAACGCTTTAAATACCAAACTGCCTTCTATCAAGTGGTGCATTTAGCAACCTTGGCCGGTATTGCACAAAGTGCTGTAGAAGCATTTACTCAAGAAGTCCGCAAGCGCACCCGTATTTTCAGTCATGGCAATGCGGATTTGGTCCGCGACGATGCACAAATCCTGCAAGTGATTGGTAAAGCGTCTGCACAGGCTTATGCGGCTGAAGCGATTGCTTTGCGTACTGCTGAAGCACTGGATAGTGCCTATATCAGTCATTTTCAGAATGATGCGGCGGCTGATCAGCAGGCAAATGAGCGTGCTGAACTGGAGTCTTCACAAGGGCAGGTGGTCATTTCAGAGTTGGTACTGAATTTGACTACAGAGCTGTTCAATGCACTGGGGGCCTCTGCCAGCACTACCGAAAAGCAGCTGGACCGCTTCTGGCGCAATGCCCGTGTTGTGTCTTCTCATAATCCACTGATCTATAAACAGAAAGTCATTGGTGATTGGGTAGTGAATCAGGCACCTTTGCCCTATGTTTGGCAGATCGGCAACAGTCCGGCAGCTAAAAAGCATGAAATTGCAGCATAAATATGATTTAAAAGATTTAAGTAAAACCGCATATCAATGCGGTTTTACTCTATTGAGAGGCTCGAAAAATATAATCTCAGCTTTATTTTAATTCATGTATTTCAGATATTTTTAAATCTTATTTTCTATCTTGGTTTCCAGAATTAAACCTGACCAAAGCCGTTCCAGTCATCAATGATGGTTACACCTGCAGCATCACGCGGAATCAGTATGCAGGCTGAGTGGCCATTCAGAGCGGTAATTCCGACACCTATCCAGTCAGCATATAAGCTGCCGAAGGTATAGTATTTTTTGCCATTCAGCACCACAGTCCCGTTTTTCCATTGTGCAAGATGCGTGCTGAATTGTTCAATGGACTCTTTACCGCCTTCCGACCAGGCACTGCCAACTGTTTCACCTTTGCCGATACGTTGCAGCCATAACGCTTTAAAAGCCTCATTCTGGCTCAGCAGCAGATCTTCAGTAAAGCCCAAATGCACATGCAATGCAGGGGTAAATTGGCATCTGCCTGCACGAGTTCAATCAGCAAGGCAAACAGTTCAGGAAGGGGAGCATCAAAACCATGATAAGCCTACATACAGCAGCTAATAGCGGAATGTTGATGACTTATCTGGAGCAAAAAAGAGCACCCGAAAGTGCTCTTATCCTGCATGCTTCCGCACACATTTAGAATGAATGGAACATTAATGAAAAACGGTTTCCAACGCCTTTAAGCCAACTTTAGGGTCAAGCAGGCCATTATAAATGTCAGGGATTTCACGTTCTACGCCAAAAAACTCGTAAATGGCAATCATGGCACCACGTACTGAATATTCCACGGTAAACACCACATCCTCTTCAATTTCCACAAACTGGCCTAAGAATGCAAAGTTTTGCGAGCCTTGAGGAATGACTAAAGGACGATCGCCAGGTTTACGGCAGGCGAACAAGGCAGACGCATAGGGCATCATGGCCGTGGTAATGTCGGTGCTTTGCAGCACATGGTCTAAAATGTCATCAAAACCGAGCTGCTTGACCAGTTCAGTTAAAATCTCTTTGCCCGTCGCTTGTGACATGGGTTTTTTGATGTAATCGCCCATATGGTCAATTTGGAAACCGTAGCCCCAAAGGGTGTACATGCCTTCAGGCAAATCGGCAAAGTGTGGCTGTGCTGGAACAACAATAGATAAATGCCAGCCAGACTCAAACCAAGTCATCAGTGCGCCTGTACCTGGCTCATTACCGGTATAGTCAATGATGCGTTTTAACAATACCTCATCTTTCATGGTCAGGGTAAATGACTCCCACTTATGTTCATCGACATTGCCATAAAAGGTCATGGGACGGCCAAAATCCGGTGATTTTTTAGCCAATGTATCCCACAATGTCCAGCCATGATCCAAACGGTCACGAATTAATGCAGGTACATCATCCTTGCCGCCATAGCGAGAATCTGCAGTAATCGAACCTAGGGTGAAAATGGCCAAGTCATGCGCTTTCAGCTCAATCTGCTCCGTGCCTTCAGGTAGTTTGACATACAGGCGTGTAGCACGGCGCTCTTGCGTGTCTGCATCGGTTATGAAGTCGGCATCGGTCACATAATTGCCAAAGCGCACATCGACACCTTGCGCCACCAGCCAGCGCTGTAGTGGCAGAATCATCGAATCATACTGATTGTATTTGGTGCGCTTTACCCCTGCGAGTGTATGAATGCGCGGCAGCTCTTGAATGAAGCGCAAAAAATAGCGGCGTAGTTCGGCGGCGCTATGCCATTTTTGAAAGGCGAATGTCGTGCGCCACATGCGCCAGAAGTTGGTTTCAAAAAATGTCTCATCAAAAAATTCATCAATACGGCGACTACCGATTTTCTCTTCTTTAGACGCCAACAAGCGCAGCATTTGCGCACGGTGCAGGGTATTGAGGCCTAATTTTTCGGCATCGGCAATGACATGCTGCGCATCAATTAAACGCGCTTGGGCATGTGTTTTCACCTGTTCATTAAACTCACGGCATTCTTCGCGTACGGAAATTTCAGGGTTTTCCAAAGAGGGAATACTGGAAAATAAATCCCAAAGGCATAAATAGGTTTCATCGGTCAGCATGCGTCCACCCCGTGTGACCCAAGCCTGTGCAGCATTGGGAGTAGGGCCGCCGTCCATTGATCCACCTGAAATATCCAGCTCTTCCAAAATATGAATATTTTTTGCAGGTATTTTCGCATCACGGATTGCAAAGGCCGCTGCTGCCATACCAGCAATACCGCCCCCGATAATCCAAAGATGGGATTGCTGTGCATCTAACCCATAACGTTTGTTATTTTGCATTATTAGCCCCTCGTTTAATTAATATGATGTGCAAACGGTTTTAAAACCATAAATTTAGTATGCTTTTTTATATATGAAAAATGTATTAAATATAAAGTTATTTATCCATAATTTTTGTAATTAAAGATTTACTTATTATGGTTTTTATGAATATTTAATGGACATAAAATGATTTTAATCCGTAATTAAGTTATTGAATTAAAAATACTTATTTAGTTATTACTCTATATTATTTTTCAAAATAAAGATTTTTAGATAATTCACAAGTGTATTTAAATTTATAATAAAAATCTATCATTAATGTGAAAGGTTTGATTATACAGCTTTCAAAGCTGGCTTTGCTGTTGTCGCACTGAATTATTAGATCAAATCAGGAAGATATCATCTTTGAATGGTATCTCGACATCAGTGAGTCATAAAATCATTCAGCTTCAGGGGATATGCAATAAAGTCACTGATGCCGGTTTTACTTTCCATTAATAATTAAATACACAGACTAAAGAAACTTTAAAAACAGGTTTCGATGTGGACTATCTTGCGGCAACAGTTCTAGCAGGCGCTGCACGGCATCTATCCGCTCAGGGGCACGACCAATAATCCGCAGCAGCTGATCAATATCCTGCATTTGATAAATTAACCGGCTCAGTCGCGCATCAAAACTATTGCGCCAGATAGTTAAAAATGGACTTTCGGATTTGCTTAAAAAACTTCCTTTATACAAATTGAAAGTACTGGCAAGAAGACCCGCATTCAACGATTGTTCTGCCCGTAAAAAGTCGCATTGAATTTCACAATTCAATTTATAAATACGCAGTTCAATACAGTTTGGCAGCAGGTTACGCAGTTGGGAAAGTTCAGCTTTAAGGGCCTTGATACTGACATCACGTTCGCCATACAAGGCATAATGCAGTTCGTCTAGATTGATGCCGTATGGATCAAGACCAAAATACACAGAATCTCAATCTGCCGGTGAGTCAGGCTTAAAACATGCTGATTAAACTGAATCCACGGCGTGCCCAGCGCTTGAATATACAAGACATTTGTTTGTTCAAACTGGATGGCACGCTGTACCAAATCTGCACAGCGCTCTACCGCAAGCAAGCCAAGCGGCGTATGTTTTTTATATTTGGTTGAAAGGTTAATAATGCCATGAAACTGGCCAGAGTACGGATCTAAAATGGGGGCTGCATAGCATACCCAGTCACGGACGCTATCCATTTGATTTTCATGCGAGTAAACACAGCTGGAGGTATGGCTGTTTAATGTCAGCCCGATGGCATTGGTTCCAACGGCCTGAGTGGACCAATGTCCGCCTTCGACAAAGTGAACCTGTTCAGCCGAAGAGAGCATGGCCGAACTGCTCCATGTCCATAACAAGGTACCCTGATGGTCGGTCAAGCCTATTGCCATGCCGGAATCATCCGCAATTTTCAGCAAATCGGCATAATTATGCTGAATGGAACGGCGGAACAAGGAGGGCTGGGATTCCTGGGGTAAAGTCTATATAGGTCACAGTCTTGGATATGCGATTTAACACATGTTCAGCTAAAGCCCACTTCATAAGTTTTATGAACTTACTCACTGAACCAAAATTTTCGACGATGAAGATGGCTTAATCAGCCTAATATTCGATAGTTAACTGTTTAAGCTTTGAAATTAATGGTGTTGCATCTTGTTCATAACTTTTTGCGGGAGTCAGTTTTTGATATCCAAGTTTGTTTGATATAGCGATAGGGTGAGTATCTGACCCTTTTATCCAGCTATTTAGATAGCATTAGGTAAAGTGAATATCTTGATATTTTCTAATTTTAAGATGAGATAAATTCACATAACGTTTGGAAGACATATTTTATATCATATTTGGTTTTGGAGATTTTTTGCATCTCATTCAGCATTTCTACTCAAAAATTTAATAATAAAAATAAATAAGTATTTATTATTTATAGATTTATTAGATTAAGAATACTCAATTTTTTAAAGGATAAAGTAGAGCAGGTTCATCCTCATCAAACTAAAGACGGGTAAAGAATATATAAAAATGAATTTTATTCATCTTTTGATTAAACTAAATCATTTTTATTCATCTAATGATTCGCGTATAAATTATTCCATTCAGAAATTTTGGTTTTATCTCAAAAATTAGGGTAGCGGATCACCATGAGTAAAGAGTTTGCATGTTCAATTAAACGCATTCGTTTTGACGAAAACTATCAGCCAGCAGACAGCACACGTCTGACTACGAATTTTGCCAATTTAGCACGCGGTGAAAGCCGTCAAGAGAATCTGCGCAGAACTTTAGTGATGATCAATAACCGTTTTAATAGCTTGGCAGCTATTGATAATCCGAAAGGAGATCGCTATTCACTTGAAATCGATATCATCTCTGCAGAACTAGACGTTGAAGGCAACGGCAAGACTTTTCCATTCATTGAAATGCTGAAAAGTACGATTACCGACCATAAAACCCATGAACGTATTGAGGGCATGATTGGTAACAGTTTTTCATCTTATGTACGTGATTATGACTTTAGCGTTGTATTACCGGCATTGGGCTGTAAAACAGATGAGAAGCCAGAGAACTTTGGTGATTTGCATGGCAAGCTTTATCAACACTTAGTCAATTCAGAGGTCTTTAAAGCAGAGTTTAAAAAACAGCCTGTGATTTGCCTCAGTGTTTCAACTACTAAAACCTATTACCGTACTGCGAATGTGCACCCCGTATTAGGGGTGGAATATAAAAATGATGAATATTCACGCACAGATGACTATTTCAAAAAAATGGGCTTGCGAGTGCGTTATTTCATGCCTGCTCATGCAGTTGCACCCTTGGCGTTTTACTTTAGCGGTGATTTACTGCGTGACTACACCGATTTTGAGCTCATCAGTGCGATTAGCACCATGGAAACTTTCCAAAAGATTTACCGTCCTGAAATTTACAATGCCAACTCGAACGCAGGTTTAGTCTATCAGCCAAGTTTGAACTATCAGGATTATTCATTGACGCAAATTGTCTATGACCGTGTTGAGCGCGGTCAACTGGCAGTCAAACAAGGTCAATGGACTGAAGAAAACTTTATCAAGCCTTATAAAGACATTCTTGAGCAATGGGCTGCAAGCTATGCCGTTGAAAGCCAAGCTGCTTAATTTATTCAATATAGACGATTACTGATTATGAAAATTTTATTACCGACTTCAACAGCGGGCAGCTTACCGAAACCCTCTTGGCTGGCAGAACCTGAAAAACTTTGGTCACCCTGGAAACTGGAAGGTGAACAACTGCTTGAAGCAAAGCGAGATGCTTTAAGTTTATCGTTGCATGAACAACTGCAAGCAGGCATTGATATTGTCAGCGATGGTGAACAAACCCGCCAGCACTTTGTGACCACGTTTATTGAACATCTTGAAGGTGTCGATTTTGAGAAACGTGAAACGGTTCGAATCCGTAATCGTTATGATGCAAGCGTACCTTCAGTGGTGGGTGCAGTATCACGTAAAAAACCGGTGTTCGTGGAAGATGCAAAGTTTTTACGCAGTCAAACCCATCAGCCGATTAAATGGGCGTTACCTGGTCCAATGACCATGATTGATACGCTGTATGATGGGAACTATAAAAGCCGTGAAAAACTGGCTTGGGAATTTGCCAAAATTCTTAATCAAGAAGCTTTGGAATTAGAAGCTGCAGGTGTCGATATCATCCAGTTTGATGAACCTGCTTTTAATGTGTTCTTTGATGAAGTGAATGATTGGGGCATTGCAACTTTGGAGCGTGCACTTGAAGGGTTGCAATGTGAAACTGCGGTACACATTTGCTACGGTTACGGCATTAAAGCCAATACCGATTGGAAAAAGACTTTAGGTTCAGAATGGCGTCAATACGAAGAAATTTTCCCGAAATTACAACAGTCTAAAATTGATATCGTATCACTTGAATGCCAAAACTCACGTGTGCCGATGGATCTGATTGAACTGATTCGCGGTAAAAAAGTGATGGTCGGTGCGATTGATGTTGCAACTAATCAGATTGAAACACCTGAAGAAGTGGCAAACACTTTACGTAAAGCATTGCAATTTGTTGATGCAGACAAGCTGTATCCTTCAACCAACTGCGGTATGACACCTTTATCTCGTCAAGTCGCTCGCGGCAAACTTGAAGCATTAAGCGCAGGTGCTGCGATTGTTCGTCAAGAGCTTGGTGCTTAACACGAAGTGTGGCTAAATCAGAGCAGGGTGAATGATCCCTAAATCATTTGCCATACTTGAGTCTAGGTACGTCATAAATACATTTGAGATAGAAGAGATGATTGAAGCAACTGACTTTAGAAATGCAATGTCCTTGTTGACGACTGCTGTGAATGTAATTACAACACAAGGTACGGCAGGGATGCATGGTTTTACTGCATCAGCCGTATGCAGTGTGACCGATACACCGCCCTCATTGCTGGTCTGTATGAATCAATCCTCTCGCTCACATGCACATTTTATTGAAAATAAAGTGCTATCAGTCAATGTGCTCAGCATACAGCATGAACACATCTCTAATGCATTTGCCTCAAGCAAATTCAATTCTGAAGATCGCTTCAAACTTGGTGATTGGACCACACTCGAAACAGGATCACCTGTGTTAGAAGATGCTTTGGTGAGTTTTGATTGTCAGATTGAAGATATTCAAAACGTCGGTACACATAGCATTTTCTTATGTCGTGTCTTAGCAATTAAACAAAGTCAGCAAGAGGAAAGCCTGGTCTATTTTAACCGCGCTTATCATCAAGTCGGTCAATTAGAAACGGCTTAACCGTCCATTGCTTTAATACTCCATTCTTTAAAAGTCAGCATATCGTGGAACTTATTATTTTTTTAGCCATTGGGGCGCTTGCCGGATTTGCAGCAGGGCTCTTTGGTGTGGGTGGTGGAACAATTATTGTCCCACTCTTATTTATTGTCTTTACCCAAATGGGTTACAGTGCTGACGTCATTATGCATTTGGCTTTAGGCACTTCTTTGGCAACCATTGTGGTTACCTCGATCAGCTCATTGATGGCTCACCATAAGAATGGCGCAGTCATATGGCCTGTATTTAAAAATCTCGCACCAGGAATGGTGATAGGAGGCTTTGTCGGGGCCGGAATTGCAGGATTACTTTCTGGAATTCATCTTCAGCTGATTGTTGGTGTATTTTTGCTTTGGGTGGCTTACACCATGTTTAGCGGTGCCAGACACGTGGTAGATACCCATAAAGTATTGCCTTCATCGCCTAAACAATTAGGTGCAGGCGCTGGAATTGGTGTAGCTTCTGCAATTTTCGGTATCGGCGGTGGCAGCTTAACTGTGCCTTATTTAAATCATTATGGTGTAGTCATGCAAAAAGCGGTTGGAACCTCAGCTGCATGTGGTTTACCCATTGCGATTGCTGGTGCTTTGGGATTTATGATTTTTGGTATGAATGCCCACGCCGCTGTGCCCAATAGTATTGGCTTTGTACATATTTATGCCTTTTTAGGCATTAGCCTGATGAGTTTCTTTACAGTAAAATTTGGTGCAAAAGCAGCACATGCATTATCACCACAAATGCTGAAAAAATGTTTTGCCATATTGCTGTTTATCATTGGATGTTTTTTCCTTTTTAAAGGACTGCGTTGAAACATATTCATTCTTCAGTATGATGAAAAAGCCCATGGAATATGGGCTTCTGTATTTTTGCAATAGCTAGAATGATTGTCTGAGACGCAGTTGTCTTACTAGGATTGAGATAACTTGGTGTTGAGCCATTAAGAATCATTGAACAGCCAGACTGAAATTTGACTTGCTGAAACAAGGACGAAATGTGCTGAAAAAAAATAATTTCACAAAATAGTAGGCAGGATTGCTAGGTACTTTATACGGAATGATTTAACCCATTTTTGTATGAATTTGACCAATCAAATCTAAGAAATATGGGGAAAATTTAGATGAAATTTTAAAAGTGAAAAGCCGGAAATTTTATATTTATTGATTCTACAGACTTTACTATTGTGCTTGGACATCCGAAATATTCTGAAGGACAAGACGTCATTGTGATTCCCAGAATCCGTTGCTGTGAGCATATTTACTGTCATTGGGCTAAAAATGGCAGAGATAAACTATTAAATAAAAGCTAATATTAAAACAGCATCTATTATCCATGTATTTATAAAATATACAATAATAGTTTCTTTGAATTGTTGTGTATAAATGTTGAGCAGGGTTGCCTATTTCATTTTCGAGTTTTATATTAAAAATACAGTAGGTCGAGAGACGCTACAAAGTGGTTGGACGGATCAATGACAGCTTGTTGAGCTTGCAACCTTCGGGTTGAAGCAAAAAATCAGCACTAGCCTTCCAACATAAAAGCCCGCAGTAATGCGGGCTTTCTTATTTTTAGGGCTAAAAAAAATTTCCAATGAACCAATATTCTAGAATTTATTTTAGATAATTGAAGAAATTGATCGAGGTGATTTATTATAAAAATTAAGCGTTTTCTAAATAACATGTTTAAGAGAAATATCATTTATTTGTTTATAAAAAATTACATTGCCAAAAAATCTAACATCTCTAAATTATGAATAAATAAAATTTATGCTATAAAAAGTTTATTTAAATAAAGAGAGCAGGGAATAATATGAGCCAATTAATAGAAATAAAGGTTAAAGACCAATTTAGCAATATTCATGCAGTACAGGCATTATTACAGACAATTCCGGAAAATTCAGCTTTGCATAAACTCTCATTATTTCAAAAGATCGAACATATCGTGGTCAAAGGTGAAATTATTCGTCCAAGTATTGAACTGCTTTTTGAAAGCCGTATTTCCACGAGTATTTACCGTATTATTGAATAATGAAAGTATGATAAAAACTCACTATTAAAGGTGAGTTTTTATAAAAAGTAAAAAAATGATTAAAAATAATTAATACATGGCGTTACAGAGCAATATTTAAATCAAACTAAGTTCGACGTCATATTTATTAAACTCTTCTATCAGGTTTTCAATGACTTTGATTCCAATCGCATCACTACAACTGAATATTTCATCCTTACCTTGAGCACTGTTATAACAGATGATTTGCTGGATTAACCAGCGATTTTCAATTTCTGTTTGATCAATAATGATTCGAACAGGTTGCAGGTTTTCACTGACCTGGCGCGGCAACACACTGGTAATCGCAAGTTGGATATGGGTCAGATCTTCTCTAGGACTCAAAAATGTTATTACCCAATTACCTATTTTTTTTAAGTATACGGGATGGTCTGCCGGATGAAATTCTAAATAATGTAAGGATGTCATCGTGAATTCCCCTGAAATAGTTAATATATGCGGTTTTTAACAATGATTTACCATTCAGCTAAGGTCGTATTTAGAATCACGCCATGGGTTCTTATTTAATCTAGTTATTGTGTAATAAATCCAATCTTATTGTTTTATAAGTATAAAAATAAATATGTCTTAGATAGCTAAGACCTTAAATAAATAATGAAACATAAAAAAGCTCTTAAGCTTGATCAGCTTGGAAGCTTCTGTAGAGAAAAATTGATCTGATTGAGGTAGCGGTTTAATTCCTGTGGAGTGATGCGGCTTTCCTGTAAGGTGGTAATCCATTGCATCTGGCACTGTTTTAAACTGCGTAAATCGTCAGCAGACAGAATACGGCTAATCAGCTGTTTTGCCATTAAACCGCAATGACGTTGCAGCAGTTCAGCCATGAATTGCTTGACCTGTTCAAAATCCAGGATTTCTAGCGTTGTTTGCACTTCATTTTGACAGGATGCCTGCTCAGCTTTTTCATCCGTGATTGAAGATGGGGAAATGCTGGGAACAAAGATCTCTTCGGCAGAGTGATCCTTAAGTTGAGTGCTGTGCAGCGCAGGGCTGGTTTTAATTTCTGTATCTAGGTTGTCGGATGTCAAGGGTGTTTCAATGGACGGGTTAGCCGCACGGCTGATCAGTCCCATTTCCAGCAACTGTTCGAGTAATTCGGGTGGCGCGATACGATGCCTGAATTGTTCAGAAAGCAGATCAAAATCATCGGTGCCAATCAATAGTAACAGTCTGCGCTGACGAGCATTCAGATTCATTGAACGCTGTTTTAAACTTTCAATGCCTAAATCAGTTTTATGAAATTGAGTCATGCTTTAATTTACGTTGCAATAAATTAAAGCTGATTGTAGGGGGGAATCATGACAGGAATATTAAATAATATTACAAATCATTATATTACAGGGTAACAATACTGGTTTTCTCTAGAGCCTTGCGCAAATAAGGGTCCAGATCTTCCTGACGCAGCAGCCATTGCATATAGTCTGCAGGTAAATCTGCTATTGCTGTGCCTCGGTGCTTGCCAAAATTAATGGTCCGAGGAATACGCGCGTCTTCCGATGCGAGATAAAGCTCTTCAATATTTTGAATGTTTAAATGATGGATTTCATGCATTAAAATATTGGCGGTTAAGATAATATCCATATCGGCACGATGTGCTTTTTTAATCATTTCACGGGCTTTTTCACTGCCTTTGCTAATCATATAAATAAGGGCAGAAATATTGTGCGCTTCAGCATCCGGCCAGACTAAATGTGCCAGGGCAAGGGTACAAATGGCTTTGATCTTGCTGGTATCTACACCGCATTTCTCAATGGCACGAATATCATAATCAATATTGTGACCAATAATGTACGTGGTTTCCTGTGGAAGGCTGAAAGTTGTGTAGTGAGGCTGACCCACCAGCTCAGATTCCAGAATATGATGTACTGCCATGGCTGCATACGAAATCGGTTCATCGACACTATAAAGCTGGTCGAAAATTTCGCTCTTGTCTAAGGAAAGTTTGCTGTCATGAATTTGGATCGGTGCATAAGCAATCTCAATCGGCTGTCCATTTAAAGTATGGGTTTCGGTATCGAGAATAATTGCTTGCATGACAGGTCCATAACCGTTGCGATTGTTTGAGTCAATTTAACATTTTCAAAGATACCGATACAAACTGAAAATAGGCTCTTTTCCCTGTTCATGCTGATTTCTGTACCGGACTGCTGGTTAAATACACTGCTTCGAAAGCATCACTCGAAATACGCGCTTTAGATGGATACCAGGATAGCCAGTCATGTTGATCAATGCTTATTTGATAAATCGTAAGCATACCTTTGGGTTTCTGTTTAATGAATTCACTAATCTGTACGCTATCGCTTAGATGACGGCTTTTATAGGTCAGTTTTGTTGATTAGTCATCGGTGCCGCATAAGAAGTGACCACTTTGTTCACGATTTTTTTAATACTTCTATAGCCTAACTCCACGCAAGCCTGGAATCAGACAAATAAAAGCAGACATATTTTGTTAAATTAATAGTGTTTGATATTTGTAAAAGTAAAAAAATAAAATTTATAAAAATCATTGATTTGTATTGATAATAATTCGGTCTCTTTTTAAATTTTTTATTTGATGTTAAATCGCATTGTTCAAATATTAAATAAAGGTAATAGTTTGTATTCATGATTACTTAAATCATCAAAATAAAAAGATATAAGGAAATGCAAAAATGAAAAAAACATTATTAACGGTGTTTATCAGTAGTTCGGTCATCCTTTTAACAGCGTGTGGAAGTGGAAATGGTGATTCGGTCTTCAATAGTCCAAATAATGGAATTCCGGTCAATGATATTCAGAACCCGGTCGTTTCTACCCCCACAGTTTATAACAAAACAAATATGACTAGCGTGGCGGGTGAAAGCGTAGTGATGACTTATAAAATGTTGGGGGTTAATGCTAAACAAGTTCAGGCAACTGCATTGGTCTTTACGCCGAAAACGGCTGTGCCTGCAAAAGGTTGGCCAATTGTGATTTGGGCGCATGGTACAACGGGCGTGGCAGACCAATGTGCACCGAGTCGAAATGCATTGAATATCTATATTCAAGCAATGATTGCTCAACTTTTAACTGCGGGTTATGTGGTGGTTGCTCCTGATTATGAAGGTTTGGGAGAACCAAATGGTAATGAGCTCCATCCTTTCTTGAATGTAAAAAGCGAGGCCTATTCTATTACGGATGCGGTTGTCGCTGCGCGCCATTATTTGGGGACAAAAGCATCCAACCAATGGATGGCAGTAGGACATTCACAAGGTGGACAAGCCGCCTTAGGTGCGGCCCAATATGCTTCACGCGCTTCTAACTTGGTCTATAAAGGAACAGTGGCCCTCGCTCCAGCTTCTAACCTTGCGCTTATTTTGACAGCTGGGGAAAATGCTGCAGGAAAAGAAACCGACCTGAATAAAAAAATTAAAACGTTGTCATCTTTGGATGCATTTACTGCATTAATTACAGCAGGACTGCGTAATCCTCATCCTGATTTGCAATATAGTCAGGTTTTTAAGTCGCCTACGGATAATATTGCGAAAAATGCAGAAGTTGATTGCTATGATCTGTTAGAGCAGGAATTTGTTAAAGGGATGGATGATTACGTGGCAACAGAGGGTTCAGTCAATATAAATAATTACCCGCGTACTCAAATGAATTTTATGGGTATTCCTGTAGTTAAAACCTTTTTGGAAAAAGATTCGCAGCCACTTCAGGTTAAAGTCTCAACGCCCGTGATTATTTATCAGGGATCACTGGACCCTACCGTTCCGAAACAAGTGACTGACGTACTTTATTCTTCAGCGATACAACAAAACACCAATATCCGTTATTTGACCGATGAATCAGCTGCAACGAAATGGGATCATGGAACGGTCTATGCTTTAAATATTCCTAATATTATTACAGATGTAAAATCTCTGATGCCAATTCAGTAATTTGTTTTGACTATATATGCTCATGTTTTTTAATCATGAGCATTTTTTTATTTAAAACTGAGTAAAGTTCATTCTCAACATTTACAAACTTCATGCTACAATACGTGCCAATCTTAGCACGGCTTAAAAGCCCTAATTTAATAGGACCTCGCTAATGTTTGCCAATATCTCTATTGCCGAATTTGATCCAGAAATCGCTCAGGCAATCGCTAATGAAGATGCTCGCCAAGAAGCGCACATCGAGTTGATTGCTTCTGAAAACTATTGCTCACCAGCAGTAATGGAAGCGCAAGGATCAAAACTCACTAACAAATATGCAGAAGGCTACCCAGGCAAACGCTATTATGGCGGTTGTGAATATGTAGACGTTATTGAACAATTGGCAATTGACCGTGCTAAAGAACTTTTTGGTGCTGATTATGCTAACGTTCAACCGCATGCTGGTTCTCAAGCAAACTCAGCTGTTTACTTAGCTCTTCTTAATCCGGGCGACACAGTTTTGGGTATGAGCTTGGCTCACGGTGGTCACTTGACTCACGGTGCAAAAGTAAGCTTCTCTGGTAAAACTTATAATGCAGTTCAATACGGTTTAAACCCGGAAACTGGCGAAATCGATTACGAAGAAGTTGAACGTTTAGCTGTAGAACACAAACCACGTATGATCGTGGCTGGTTTCTCTGCTTATAGCCAAGTTGTAGACTGGCAGCGTTTCCGTGACATCGCGGACAAAGTTGGCGCTTACCTTTTCGTAGACATGGCTCACGTAGCTGGTCTGGTTGCTGCTGGTGTTTACCCAAGCCCAGTGCAAATTGCTGACGTAACGACTACGACTACGCATAAAACACTTCGTGGTCCGCGTTCAGGTTTAATCCTTGCTAAAGCAAACGAAGAAATCGAGAAAAAATTACAGTCAGCTGTATTCCCGGGTAACCAGGGTGGTCCACTTGTTCACGCTGTTGCAGCGAAAGCAATCTGCTTTAAAGAAGCAATGGCTCCTGAATACAAAACTTACCAACAACAAGTGGTTAAGAACGCTCAAGCAATGGCTGAAGTATTAATCGCTCGTGGTTATGACGTAGTTTCTGGCGGTACTAAAAACCACTTGTTCTTGTTATCTTTAATCAAGCAAGACATCACTGGTAAAGACGCTGACGCTTGGTTAGGTGCTGCTCACATCACTGTGAACAAAAACTCTGTACCTAACGACCCACGTTCTCCATTCGTGACTTCTGGTATTCGTATCGGTACCCCAGCTGTTACAACTCGTGGTTTCGGTGAAACTGAAGTACGTGAACTTGCTGGCTGGATCGCAGACATCCTGGACAGTAAAGGCGACGAAGCTGTAATTAACGCTGTAAAAGCGAAAGTTGAAACTGTATGCGCTAAATTCCCTGTTTACGCAAAATAAGTTCTGACTTGAGAAAAGCCCCCTCAAGGGGGCTTTTTTTATATATATTAAAAGTCATATTTTTCAAAGCTGGTATTTCTGCTATAACAGAATAAATCCCCCTATAAAAGCTATAAATATTTTGCTGTTGCTGTAATGACATTTTTCGTCCAAAGGAATCAGATAAATGGCTAAACCCACTATTATTATTTCACAACAAGATCTGGAACGTTTAGAAACGATGCTTGAGCATCAGTCTAAACTGACGCCAACCATGCAGCATCTGGAAGATGAGCTTGCACGTGCCCAAGTGGTTGCCCCGCAGGATATGCCGGCAAATGTGGTGACAATGAATGCACGGGTATCAATTACCATTGCCCCTGCGAATGAACCAACTACGATAACCCTGGTTTACCCACATGATTTTCTGGGTGAGAAAGGACAGGTGAATGTACTTGCACCAATCGGTGCAGCAATTCTGGGACTGGCTGAAGGTCAGGAAATTGAATGGCCGCAGCCAGATGGTCACTTAATGAAAGTGAAAATTGAAAAAGTATTGTATCAGCCAGAACGTGTAGGCAATTATCTATAACTTTTTCAAATAAATAGCCCCCCCATTTAGGGGCTATTTTGATGTACAGATAAAAATAATTAATGCTTAATGATTTTATCGAGACAACACATCATCAATGCTGAAACGACAAAGCTCTGGTGCATGTTATTCCCCAGATTATTTTCTTGATGTTTTGACTTGATCATCAATAAATCGCTTTAAAAATTTGACATTTTTATGTTTTTTAATTGCTTGTATTTTTTAATTGTCTGAATAATTTCAGGGTTGAGAAATCTAATCTCAAAATTCTAAATCAGGAAAGTTCAAAACTTCAGCAGGTATTATGCTGATCACTGTCAACGCTTTGACAGTGTTTATGGCCTATTCAGGGCAGACTGTATTTCAACAACATAACGTTGCAATAAAAATTGAAATATAAGGAATCGCCATGAGCCAAACTCAAACCAAACCCTATGATCCGAACTATCAATATCAACATATTCAGGTAAAACCGATTACCGGGCGTATTGGTGCGGAAATTGAAGGGGTTAAATTGTCTTCAATTCTAAATCAAGACACGGTCCATGAAATTAACCATGCTCTCATCAAGTACAAGACCATTTTCTTTAAAAACCAACAACATTTAACTGATGATGAACAGGAAGGCTTTGCCGCTTTATTGGGCAAGCCCTTGAATCATCCAACCGTTCCGGTCAAAAGTGGCACAGCACATGTGCTTGAGCTGGATTCACGTGGTGGACGGGCAGATACCTGGCATACTGATATCAGCTTTATTGAAGATTATCCAAAAGCTTCCATTTTACGCAGTATAGTTGCGCCTGCAGCTGGCGGTGATACCGTTTGGGCAAATACCACAGCGGCTTATAATGATTTACCAGAAGAACTGAAAGCATTGGCAGATCGTTTACGGGCAGTGCATAGCAATGATTATGACTATGCCTCTAAAGTAACCACAAGCCCGCGTATCGATGCAGAAAAATATCGTGCGCTATTTAATTCAACCGAATATGAAACAGAGCATCCATTGGTGCGCGTGCATCCGGAAAGTGGGGAAAAGACCCTGTTATTGGGTCACTTCTTTAAACGTTTTGTGGGTTATAACAGCCAGGATTCACGCCGCCTGTTTGATTTATTCCAGGACTATGCCGTGAATTTAGAAAACATCGTGCGCTGGCGCTGGAGTGTAGGTGATGTTGCCATCTGGGATAACCGTGCTACCCAGCACCGTGCAATTAATGACTATGGGGATGAGCTGCGTGTTGTGCGCCGTGTCACCATTGAAGGGGATATTCCAGTTGGTGTAGATGGTCGCCCAAGTGTGAACCTGAAGAAAGTGGTGAAACAGGACATTTCTAATTTTACCTTTGAAAATGGTCAAATTTTAGAAAAAGCATCTTAATGGTTAGATGCATTGATTTAGGCTGTATGGACTTGTAGGGATCTGAATTCGAGATATACATAGCGCTAAAAGTTGGTTGGTTTAAGCATATAAAAAACCTAGTATTTATATATTAGGTTTTTTATTTTGAATGAGATCATCAATTTCATATGCTCAGTCGCGCAGAAAAATTACAGCAGATTTTTGGGCAGGATGCTGTGTTTTCTGCATTCAATACACAATCCCATCAAACCTTATTGCAGCATGTGAAATATCTGCGTTTTTTACCACAGCAACAGATCTTGCATTATCAGCAAAAAATGGACGATATCTATGTACTGTTGTCCGGACGGATGCAGATTGGCTGGCTGCTCAGTGATGGCGAGTTTAAAGTCAGTGATTATGTGAAAATGTATTCGGTATTTAATCTGGTGCCATTTTTACAGCAAAAACCGCTGAATTTTGATTTTTATGCCGTAGAAGTAGTTGAAGTGGCTGTAATTTCAGGTCAGGTTTTTCTGGAACAATTACAACAGCAGCCGCAAGCCATGTGGCAGATCATTCAATTACTGAGTGAACGGATGTATAGTTTGATGGAGAAAAACCGTTATCTGCAAACTGCGAGTATGACGCAAAAAATTGCGCGTCATTTAATAACCTTGGGTCAACAGGCAAGACCAGTAGGTCAGGAAAAATCAACCATTCAATTTAAAATGAGCCAGCAGGAATTTGCCGAATTACTGCATGTGTCCCGGCAAACCTTAAACAAGCAACTACAATATTTTATCCAGCAACACATTGTAGAGTGGAATTATAGCCAGATTAGGATTATCGATCTGCAGCGCCTAAAACAGCTTAGCCAGTTCTAAAGAGATGGTTGAAAAATTGCCCGGCTAACTGAAATGATCGCGGATAATTGAATGGGATAAAAAATTCAAGGCAATAAAAAAGGCAAAGTCAAAACTTTGCCTTTTATGATCGCGGGCGATCTTAGTGGTGATGACCACCAGCACCGTGTACGTGACCGTGTTCTAATTCTTCAGCAGAAGCTGCACGAATTTCAACGATTTCAACTTCGAAAGTTAAATCTTGGCCAGCAAGTGGGAAGTTAGCGTCTACAACAACGTTGTCGCCTTCAACTGCTTTAACAGTCACGATTTGAACGCCGTCATCAGTTTGAGCTTGGAACTGCATACCCGGTTGGATGTTGTCTACACCTTGGAACATTTGAGCTGGAACTTCTTGTACGAGGTCAGGGTTGTATTCACCATAACCTTCAGCAGCAGGAACATTTACAGTGAATTTTTCACCAACAGTTTTGCCTTCTAAAGCGTTTTCTAAACCAGGGATGATGTTGCCCGCACCGTGCAAATATGCAAGTGGCTCACCTTGTGATTGGTCGAGAGTTTCGCCCTCTGCGTTAGTCAACGTGTAGTGGAAAGAAACCACGAGGTCATTTGCAATAGCAGTCATGTTATTGATCCATTCAATTTTTTAAGGGTACATCATAAAGTGAAAAGTAGGTTTTGTAGACTAGATTTAGCAAAAATCTGCATTTTTCCCACTCTTATGGTGTTTTTTTAATAGTGGGGATGGTTTTTTTAATTTCAATGAAATTTTAATCTTTTTAGCTGTTTTTCTTGTGACAAAATCCAGAGCTCTTGATTTGTACAGTCATACGCCAGTAGTTTGATAATGGTTTAACAACACGGCAAGACTTTGAGTGGGAAATTTGAGCATACTATACTGGGACAGGGAGGAAAGTTGAATTTGAGCTGTCAGGCATTTAGGAGTCATTATTGGTCAGTAAAAAGAAGATGATATATACCTACCATCTTCTTTTTATTACTTTTATCCAAATGATTATTTTATGAATAGGATTGTTCTGTCATCTGACTCAAGTCAAAACTATTCATCCTTTAGCGTAGAGGATAAATTTTGACCCGAATGTCATCACTTGAGAAAAAACTAAAAAGCTGTTTAAACCAGAGGGCAATTTTCTGGAAGAAATTGGCTTCTTCAATTTGCACATCATTTTCAATGGCAATGGTGCGGATCAACTGGTTATTTTGATAAACCTGCACGGTGGCCAGTTGCATAACTTTGGCTAAAGGAGCAGTCAGGTATTTTTCCGTGATTTCAACATTTAAGTGGGTCTTGGTTTCTTGTAAGGGCTCAATGGCTTGAATCGTACCATTGCCTGTATTCAGCATAACACGCTGATTGACCGTATCATACGTTTGCAGATCAATCGCATAGGGCTGGTCATATAAAGACGTGGTGACAATTTGCGGTTTGCTGGTTTCCAGTTTAAACATTTTTAAAGTAGATTTCACCACCGGCAATTCAGCAATCAGCTGTTTATCTTTAATCGCGACCTCATTACGGGTATAGGTATAGGCCATATCCATCAGGGTGTGGGCAACTTCCGCACGTTTTAAGGCATTTTTTGTACCCATCACCACCACAATCAGGCGACGTTCAGGTAGTGCAGGATTACCAGTAGGGCGATGTGCAGTCAAAGCCAGGTTATAACCAGCCGCTTTAGTGAAACCAGTTTTTAAACCATCCACACTTGGGTCAAACTTGAGTGCCAGATTGGTTGCGCGGTGAAAACGCTGGTTATAGCTGAAACTTGGCATGACTGAATAATGCAGATATTCAGGCGTCTGAACGGTCAGTGCTTGACCCAGCAGGGCCATGTCATGAGCAGATGAGTAATGATCTGGCATGGTCACGCCTGGTGCATTGGCAAAATGCGTATCCTTCATCCCTAAGGCTTTGGCTTCTTTATTCATGCGTTCAATGAAAGCCGGTACAGTACCTGAAATACGTTCTGCCAAAGTCACCGCTGCATCATTGGCTGACATCACGATCAAACCTGCCAGAAGCTGATCCACAGTAATCTGATCCCCTTGTTTAAGATACATTTGCGACTCATCCCACTGCACCATTTTTACCACCGGTGTCGCCGTGATGACTTCATCCTTTTTTAAACGACCGGCTTCAATTTCTTTCAATGCAATATACGCAACCATCATTTTGGTCATGGATGCCGGTGCACGTTGCTCATGACTATTGTGCTCTGCAATGACCTGACCTGATTGGGTATCAAGAATGGTCCATGCCTGGGCTTCAACGCTTTCAGGAACAAGGTTGAGTAATGCAGCATTGACTATCGTGGAACACAATAAACTTAAGGATGCGAGGAGGTAGATGACAGCTTTCAATGATCTTCCTTATTTACCAATCCATTGGTGGTAGAAATGCAAAAAATATGAGGAATGCTATGCCTTTTTTTTAAGAATGGCTAGTCGGAATTGCAGACAATTGCGACAGTTCAGCATTGCCGGACAAAAAATGCTAAGCTAATTGTTAAGTTAACTTTTTTATATTTTATATTGCCCATTATGTTGCATTATCAAATCGAATTTGACGATTATCGTCAGCATCTTATTCACGTGACAGTTCGCTTTTTAGCTGATCCAACTCAAGTCCTTTCTCTACCGACCTGGATTCCGGGTAGCTATCTGATTCGCGAATTTTCAAAGCATATTGAGTCGGTTCGTGCTTATGATGAAGATGGGCGCATTTTACAAATTCAGAAATTTGAGAAGAATAAATGGCGTTTATTTAATACCGATCATGAACTGATTACGGTGGAATATGATGTCTATGCCTATGACTTGTCTGTACGCGGTGCCTATGTGGACCAAACCCGTCTCTATGTGAATCCGGCCTGTGCATGTTTGGGGCTAGAAGGACAGGAAAATAAAGCGGTTGAAGTTGAAGTATTCCTTCCAGATGAACTGAAACATTTCCAGCTGGCAACAGGTCTAATGGCTAAAAGTCTGGTTAAAGGTCGTTATACCTTAAAGGCGGATAACTATGCCCAGTTGATTGATTCACCTTTTGAGCTGGCAGAACAAACACGTTTTAGCTTTGAAGCCAATGGTATTCCCCATGAATTTGTGGTGTCTGGCAAACATGCCATGAATGCCGCGCGCATGCAGCAAGATATTGAAAAAATCTGTGCCACTGAAATTTCAATGTTTGGTTCTGCACCATTTAGTGACTATACCTTTATTACCATGGCGACAGGCAATAGCTATGGAGGCTTGGAGCATCCGAACAGTACCAGTCTGATTACCCCACGTGACGATTTGCCTAAAGCCGATGAACCTGCTGAACCCTCTGCGGATTATCAGCGTTTCCTGGGTTTATGCAGTCATGAATATTTCCATTCCTGGTTGGTAAAATTTATTCGTCCTGAAAATTTCGTCAATTATGATTTAAACAAAGAAGGCTACACTTCATTGTTATGGATTTTTGAAGGTTTCACTTCTTATTATGACGACCTGATTTTGCTGCGTAGTGGTGTGATTTCTCAAGAATCTTATCTGAAATTATTAAAAACACAGATTGACCGCTATTTGCAAAATCCGGGACGCGCGATTCAAACCGTTGCAGATTCAAGTTTTGATGCCTGGGTGAAATTCTACCGTCAGGATGAAAACTCCAATAACGCCGGCACCAGCTACTACAACAAGGGTTGTTTGGTGGCGCTGTGTCTGGACTTGGGCTTGCGTTTACGCGGTTCAAGCCTAGATGCCTTAATGCGTAAATTGTATAAAAATGCGCAAAATGGTGTTCAAGTTAATGAGCGTACCATCTTCGAGTTGTGTAATGAGTTGACAGGCGATAACTGGCTTGAACAGATCAATCATTTGATCAATACCACCGATGAGTTACCATTAGATCAGTTGCTTCCCGAATTTGGTTTAAGTTTTGACGTTAAAAATGACAAGTCTTTGCCATTTGGCTTAAAGCTTGCCGATAAACCTGAAGGTGTGTTGATTCAACAAGCGCGTCGAGAGGGGGCAGGGGCGAAAGCAGGCCTTTCTGCGCAAGATGTTATTATCGCGATTGATGATTTGAAAGCGACGACTAAACTTGTTGAGAAGTATGCAAAACAAGAGGGAATGTATACTGTTCATGCTTTCCGCCGTGATGAGTTAATGACTTTTGAAGTTCAGGCTGGTGGTTCTGAATTGACTGAAGTTGAACTCAAAGTTGAAGATCAGGCCAAAGCTGAGAAGTGGTTAAAGGCTTAATTTGTATACTCTTTAAACTTTATGTAAAACCGATGCTTAGGCGTCGGTTTTTTATTTATCTAAAGAAAAATCAATAAAAAGAGAAGAACCAGTTATTTTGCAGGATTTTTCAAGGAAGAAAATAATTGGTATCAGATTAAGACGTACTATTATACATTGAGCCAAGTTGATGAAGCATATGACAAGTTAAATCTATGATACTTATTAAAGAAAAAAAGCCCACTTATGTGGGCTTTAATTTGAATACTAAAAATTAACCGCGACCACGCCCACGACCACGTGGTGCTTTAGTGTTCGGACGCGTTGTACCATTGGTCTTGCGACGTGGTTTCTCGCTTTCATCCATTTGCCAGATACGTTTCGTACCAGATGACTTCTTCACGGAACCATCTTTGTTCTTGCGAACCATTGGCTTACCGCCTGTACCACCCGGTTTTTTCACATAAGAACGTGAACGGTAAGGTTCTTCCGCAGGGACATCTTTAAAGTCCGGGTATAGTAAAGGTTCAATTTCTTTGGTTTCACCTGGTTGTAAACCCAATTGAACAAGATCAATAGAACCAATTTTCGTACGAATTAAACGTAAAGTTGGAAAACCTACCGCAGCAGTCATACGGCGAACTTGGCGGTTACGACCTTCACAAATTGAAATTTCAATCCAAGAGGTGGGCACAGATGCACGGAAACGAACTGGTGGATCACGGTCCCATAACCATTCTGGCTGTTGCACTTTAATGGCTTTGCCCGGAAGGGTTATACCATCTTTCAGTTCAACCCCTTTACGCAGCTGTTCAAGCGCTTCTTCAGTGACATCACCTTCAACCTGTACCAGATAGGTTTTAAACTTCTTGTTGGCCGGGTTGGTAATAAATTGGTTTAAACCGCCGTGGTCGGTTAAAAAAACTAAACCTTCAGAGTCCATATCTAAGCGACCCGCCAAACGCAAAGTCGGATCGTCTACGAAGTCAGCCATGGTCATGTGTGCTTCGTCTTTACGGAATTGGGAGAGGACGTCATAAGGTTTATTGAGAATGACGATTTTCATAGCAAATAACTTCTTTAATTACATAAGACTAAAAAGGTTAAGTTTTATTCAATGGGGAAATGTTGTTATTTCCCGTATAAATCTTAAACACAATGGAATTCAATTAAACTATTATGCGTTAAGAAAGGACGAAAGTATTGCCTAATCGGCAATTATTTTTAGATATCGCTAGATACAAAGGGAGAACCTAGACAATGGGTTATCAGAAGATCGTTGTTCCTGCGGATGGTAGCAAAATTACCGTAAATGCAGACTTGTCACTCAATGTTCCAAACAATCCTATTATTCCTTTTATTGAAGGTGACGGTATTGGTGTAGATATTACACCGGCCATGAAAGCAGTGGTTGATGCTGCGGTTCTAAAAGCTTACGCTGGTAAACGTTCGATCGAGTGGATGGAAGTATACTGCGGCGAAAAAGCAGACAAAATCTATGGCACTTACATGCCGGAAGAAACCTTTGAAGCTCTTCGTGAATTTGTTGTTTCTATTAAAGGCCCGTTAACAACCCCGGTTGGCGGCGGTATCCGTTCTCTAAACGTTGCATTACGTCAGGAATTAGATCTTTACGTATGTGTACGTCCAGTGCGCTGGTTTGAAGGCGTACCTTCTCCGGTTCAACATCCTGAACTGACGGACATGGTGATTTTCCGTGAAAACTCTGAAGATATCTATGCAGGTATTGAATGGAAAGCAGATTCACCAGAAGCCAAAAAAATCATCCGATTCCTGAAAGAAGAAATGGGTGTGACTAAAATCCGTTTTGAAGATAACTGTGGGATCGGGATTAAACCGGTGTCTAAAGAAGGGACTCAGCGTCTGGTTCGTAAAGCGATCCAGTTTGCCATCGATAATGACAAGCCAAGCGTGACGCTGGTCCACAAAGGCAACATCATGAAGTACACCGAAGGTGCATTCAAGGAATGGGGCTATGAAGTTGCGCTTGAGCGTTTTGGTGGCGAACTTCTGGATGGTGGGCCATGGGTTAAAATCAGAAACCCTAAAACCGGTAAAGACATCATTATTAAAGATGTGATTGCGGATGCCTTCCTGCAACAAATTTTGATGCGTCCTGCTGATTATTCAGTCATCGCAACGCTGAACCTAAACGGTGACTATATTTCTGACGCGCTTGCTGCCGAAGTGGGCGGTATCGGGATTGCTCCTGGTGCCAACATCGGTGGTGCAATCCAGATGTACGAAGCGACTCATGGGACTGCTCCTAAATATGCCGGTCAAGACAAAGTCAATCCGGGTTCAATTATTCTTTCTGCTGAAATGATGCTGCGTGACATGGGCTGGACTGAAGCGGCTGACTTGATCATCAAGGGTATTTCTGGTGCAATTGCCAATAAAACTGTGACCTATGATTTTGAACGCTTAATGCCGGACGCGACTTTGCTACGCTGTTCGGAATTTGGTCAGGCGGTCATTAACAACATGGAATAAGTCATTTGACCTGAATCTGTATGAAAAAAACCTGCGCATATCGCGGGTTTTTTTATGGTTACGGCACACGATGTTTTATAGATCAGGAGCGAAATTTATCATGCAATCTGCACAATAGCATGAATAGTTAAGCGGTATGTTCTAGCATCGAACAAACGCGAGCAAGATAGTCAGTATGCGTCTTATTGCGACCGTTATGCTCATTTTTGGAGGTCAGTCCCGGTATCTGGTGGTGCAGCAGGCATACGTTATGCCATCTGCCTGAATCGAAACAGGTTATGCTGGCTCACTGGTTTTGAATTTAGCTGTACGGGTATGCCAGACCAGTTGTAATGTTCCCGATAATAAAACTATCGCAGCCAAGACAAACTGTTGATGATAAGTCACGCCAAAATGTTGCAGAGTGCTAAAACTTAATCCGCCAATCAGCTGCACAGATGCAAAGCATAGTGTGGCAATACTCCAGAGCTTTTTATACGCCAGACCATAGAGTTGCAGGATGGTATAGGAGGTTAAAAACACCACTGCCGGATTGAGCATGCCGGTAAAAAAGGAAGAAGCAAAAGTCAGCACTGGACTGGTGTTTAAGGTTGCAATAAAAATGGCTACTATATACAGACTGTAAAGAATTTTCAGGGCGAAAAAATTGCCAAATTTTCTTGCCAGTGAATAGGCAGTAAAAGCCCCGAAAGCACTTCCTAAGCCATACAGAATCCAGTTGAAATTGATCCAGAACAGGTTCAGCCCCAGTTCATGGCTCAGGTAGTCAATCCAGAATAATGAATGGGGAATATAGGCAAATGCACTGCAGGCATATACAACCAGCAAGCTATAAAAGATTGTGTTGAGTGGAGTTTTAGATTGAGCCGGCACTGTTTGTGCAGACAGATGATGCTTAAATTGTTGCAGTAAAACACTTAAGCAGGCACAAATAATCAGCGCGAAGCCACATAAAATCAGCCAGGCGGTCTGTATGGAAATCTGGTCCAGATAAGGCAGGAACAGGGTCGCCAATAAAACCCCCAGACCAATTCCGCTAAAACCAATAAAATTGATTTTAAAACGGTCCTGAATCTCACAGCATTGTGCCACTACACTCGGGGATAAAATCATCAGCAGGCCGCCACTGATTCCCGAAATCACACGCCAAAAAATATACCAGGCTTGCGGAAAACCGGAAAATGCACAGCACATTAAACTGAACATTCCGGCAATTGCAGCCATCTGAATATATAGGGTCATGCTTTTGTTTTGAGGTAGTCGCATGGCTGCAAAAGCCCCCATCAGATAACCGAGTAAATTGGCACTGCCTAAAAGACTGGCAAAACCTGTTGACCAATCAAACGCTTCACGCGTGCTGGGTAACAAGGCGGTATAGGAGAAACGTAAAATACCAATCCCCAAGCACATACTGAGGCATAAAAAAAGACTAAGCTTGATATTGGTTGAGGACATCCATGTACTCACAGTATTTATTATTCATTCATCATATAAATAGCATGTGTACCGAACAATAAACAGGATCAGAACAAATAAACACTATAAAAACATGCGTGCATACGTGATTAAGTAATCTTTAAGAGTGGTTCTATAAAATTAGCCAAGATATAAATCTTTTATTTTGTAAATTGAGTTTTCTGAATAAAGGCATACAATTTTGCTTCTTGATTATACTTTGTGAAATGATGAATTTCTCCTATCGTGCTGATATCGATGGCTTAAGGGCAATCGCCGTTTTATTGGTGATTTTTAACCATGTCGGATTATCTTTTTTTTCAGGAGGATATATTGGTGTGGATATCTTTTTTGTCATTTCAGGTTATTTAATTACCCTCATTTTAACCCACGATATTCAGTGCAAACGGTTTTCTATTGCACGGTTTTACAAGAAACGTGTGGTACGCCTGGCACCTGCTTATTTTACCGTACTCAGCGTTGTCAGTATTATTGCCTGGCAGGTGATGCTACCTGGGGATCTGACGCAATATTTTGACAGTGTAATGTATGCCACTCTGCTCATGGCGAATATCTATATGCGCAATGAGGTGGGAGATTACTTCAGCCAGGATGCCGAAGGTATTCCTTTATTGCACTTATGGTCGCTTGGGGTAGAAGAGCAATTTTATATTTTCTGGCCGTTATTGTTATTGCTGTTTGTTGGAAAGGTGTCGCGTAAATATACCTGGGCCATTATCACGACATTAATCGTGACTTTACTGTTTTATGCCCAGCACACGTTAACGCAAAATGCAGAGAAGGCCTATTACAGTATGCCGGTACGTGCCTTTGAGTTGCTGATTGGTGCATTAATTGGCTTTCTGCCTCAGCTCAAAATTCCGGAAAAATTACGACAAAGTCTGGTTTGGATCAGTTTGATCGTTTTATTTGCGGCGGCAGTAAATTTTGATCAACAGACACCTTTTCCTGGCGCAATGGCACTGATCCCGTGTTTGGCAACTGCATTCATCATTTATCTCGGGCAATGTTCACCCTCAAGTAATGTGTTACTGAGCAATCGTTTAAGTACCTGGATAGGAAGAATTTCTTATCCCTTGTATTTATGGCACTGGCCGATTATCGTGTTATTCGGCATTTATATGCAGCCATTAAATGTCGAAAATCAGGTGGTGATTGTATTATTGTCCATCCTGTTGGCATTTTTGACCTATCAGCTCATCGAAAAACCGAGCAAACGTTTTGTGATGGCGGCGAATTACAAGGTGATAATCATTGGTTTTCTGCTGCCAGCCCTGAGTTTTATTGCCATTGCCAAGACCGTCAATCTCAATGAGGGTTTTCCAGACCGGTTTCCGCAATCTGTTTATAGTAAGCAGGAAGCAATGCTTTCTTATGCGCATGTGATCCGAAATAAATGCATGGATATTGAAGACCCGAAAGCGTTACCGCATCAGGAGGACTGTGTCTTGGGCAAGCGGAAAGCGGCTATCGATTTTTTGTTGATTGGTGATTCGCATGCTAACGCTTATAGCGCAATGCTGGATGTCTGGGCCAAAGATGCCAATTTACGCGGTTATGATGTCACACAAAGTTCAACCTTCTATTTACCCGGAGTGCGGCGTTTTGAATCTAATTTTAATCGCTGGGAAGAGCTGAGCGAATTTAAATTAAGAAATGATGCGATTACTGCCCATCTTGTGAAAACACATTATCCCACCATTATTTTAGCCGGTTCTTATGTGCCATATTTTGGTGATGAAGTGAAGCTGCAAGATGGTGTTCATCATTCCAATACAGAAATATTTAAAATCGGTTTTATGAAAGCTTTGAGGATTGCTTCTCAGTCCAGTGATCAGGTGATTCTGCTGAATGATGTACCGCGCTTAGATCAAGATGGGGTGCCGGCAGATTGTAATTTGCGCAATGAAATTTTACATACTCATGCGCCATGTACTGTGTCCAGAAAGAATTATGAGGCACAGTTACTACAATTTAACCGAATTGTTGCAGAGGCAAAACGGCAATACCCTGACCTGAAAATTATTGATCCAACCAAGGCAATGTGTGATCAGCAGGCGTGTAAAATTATGATTAATCAGGTGCCTTTATATCGGAATAAAGACAGTAATCATATTAATAATCAGGGTTCTAGAGAATTAGGTACTGAATATTTAAAACAGTTTGGCAATCCGCTTGAAGACTAACAAAGGTTAGTAGCAGGCATAAAAAAACCGCGTGATCAAACGCGGTTTTTTAGCAATCTCCGAAATCAGGACATTAGCGCATTTTTGACAGGAAGCGACCTAAACGGGTAATTGCTTCACGTAATTCATTTTCGGCCGGCAAGAATACCACGCGGAAATGGTCTGGAGTCGGCCAGTTAAAGCCGGTTCCTTGAACCAGTAACACTTTTTCCGCACGCAATAAGTCGAGCATGAATTTTTCATCATCCTCAATTGGGTAAATTTCCGGATCCAGTTTAGGAAAACAGTACATGGCACCTTCAGGTTTTACGCAAGAGACACCCGGAATGTCATTTAACATTTCCCAGGCAATATTGCGTTGCTCATATAAACGGCCACCCGGACGGATCAAGTCATTAATTGACTGATAACCGCCTAAAGCAGTTTGAATGGCATATTGCGCCTGATGGTTGGCACATAGGCGCATCGATGCCAACATGTCCAAGCCTTCAATATAGTCTAAGGCCCGTGATTTATCACCGGTAATGGCCATCCAGCCTGAACGGAAACCTGCAATACGATACGCTTTAGACAGACCATTAAACGAGATGCAGAGCTGGTCACCGGCAAGTGCAGCAACAGCAACATGCTCAATGCCATCATAAATAATTTTGTCATAAATTTCGTCAGCGAACAAAATCAGGTCATATTTTTTTGCCAGATCAACAATTTGTTGCAATACATGACGTGGGTATACCGCACCGGTCGGATTGTTTGGATTGATAATCACAATACCACGGGTATTTGGTGTGATTTTATTTTCCATATCCGCAATGTCTGGATACCAGAAGTTTTCTTCATCACATTTATAATGAATGGCAGTACCACCAGACAGGTTTACGGCAGCTGTCCATAATGGATAATCCGGCATAGGCACCAGCATTTCATCGCCGTCATCCAGCAAGCCCTGCATCGCCATTACGATCAGTTCAGACACCCCATTACCTACATACACGTCATTCACATGCATGTTGAGAATGCCTTTTTGCTGGTAATACTGGCAGATTGCCTTACGCGCAGGGAAAATCCCTTTTGAATCGGTATAACCTACCGCATTGGGCAGGTTTAAAGCGACATCATTAATAATTTCTTGCGGCGCTTCGAAACCGAATGGGGCAGGGTTACCGATATTCAGTTTAATAATCTTATGCCCGGCTTCTTCCATTTCGTTGGCCGCTCGTAACACAGGTCCGCGAATGTCGTAGCATACATGCTCGAGCTTAGACGATTTTTTAATTTCGCGTGGGGTGTGGAAAGTGTTCGGCATTTTTATGTTCTCGGAAAGAGTGGAGGTCACTTTTGCATAACGGTATAAATAGCTTTTAAATGTCTCGGTTGTTACCAGATCGAGATGATGTTCATCTCTGAGTAAAGCAACAATTTTTTCATGCGTAAAACCTGTCTGTTGATATTGTTTAATCACAGGCAGCAGATTTTTAAAAATTACGCTCTTTTTCTGCGACATTTTTTAATCCTGAGCAAGAGTAGGACTAAGCCTAACACTAAATTTGCTTACAAAAAAGCATTTAATTTTCAGAATTGCTTACCATAATTTTATATTTGCTTACTTTTTGCTTTTTGAGTCATTATATTGATTTTGTAAATTGTTGAATAAAGACTAGAAATTTAAGATTGAATGACGTAAATATACGATTATCCTATTTTAAATAGCACGATATAAAGGGACGTCATCATGGGAAAACTCAATAAAACAGAAAGAGAATGGCAAAGAGAGTTATCACCAGAAGAGTTTCGCATTACGCGACAAAAGGGGACGGAGCCAGCATTTACCGGTAAGTACTGGAATACCAAGCAGGCAGGGACTTATCTTTGCCGTTGCTGTGGGACAGAATTATTCTCTTCTGAAACTAAATATGACAGTGGTAGTGGCTGGCCAAGTTTTTATCGCCCTGTAAATAGTTCGGTCATTGAGGAGCATCAGGATTCGACACATGGTATGGTCAGAACCGAAATTGTTTGCCATCATTGTGGCGCACATTTAGGCCATGTTTTTGAAGATGGTCCACAACCTACAGGATTGCGCTATTGCGTAAATTCAGCTTCTTTAGAATTAAAAACACAAGAAAAAAGTGACGAGGAAACCTATCCATGACCAACATTTATCAGTTTGAGGCTGAGTTGTTAGATGGAAAAAATAAATCATTTGCCGATTATCAAGGTAAAGTTTTATTAATTGTAAATACCGCAAGTAAATGCGGTTTTACTCCCCAGTTTGCAGGTCTTGAAAAGTTGTATGAAAAATACAAGGATCAGGGGTTTGATGTATTGGGCTTTCCCTGTAACCAGTTTGGTGGGCAAGATCCGGGTTCCAATGAACAGATTGGTGCATTCTGCCAAAAAAATTACGGCGTGAGTTTCCCGATGTTTGCCAAAGTGGATGTAAAAGGGCCTGAAGCCCACATTTTATTCCGCTATTTGACCAATAACAGCAAGGGAATTTTAGGCAATGGCATTAAATGGAATTTTACCAAATTCTTGATTGGCAAAGATGGCAAGGTGCTAAATCGTTTCGCACCCACCACTAAACCTGAAGAGCTGGAAAGTGAAATTGAAGCAGCTTTAGCGCAGTAAGCTGGAATAATAGAAAATAAATAAAATAGGGCGATTCATGAATCGCCCTATTTTATTTTACAGGCTTAGAAATCTATTTCATTTTCACAAATGCAATCAACAGGTCATTTAATCCACAAGCCAATCATCCACTGGTGAAACAGTGGATGATGCTTGATCTTATTGTCTCTTTAATTCATTAAAGAATGGCTTTAAGACGCTGAATGGCTTGTTCACATTGTGCGATATCGGCGACCAATGCCATACGGACATGATTTTCACCCGGATTGCCTTGTTCGGTATCACGTGACAGATAACGGCCAGGCAGGACTTTAATATGGGCTTTTTCCATCAGCATTTTGGCAAAAGTTTCATCATTGTCTACTTTTAACCAGTAATAGAAACCTGCATCCGGTTTTTTCAGTGGTAGTAAATGCCCCAGTTCATTTTGGAATAATTCAAATTTGGCACGGTACAACTTACGGTTTTCTTCTACATGCACTTCATCATCCCATGCCGCGATTGATGCCAGCTGGTGCTGAACCGGCATGGCAGCGCCGTGATAGGTACGGTATTGCAAATATGGTTTCAGTAAAGTGGCATCACCTGCTACGAAACCTGAACGCATACCCGGCAGGTTTGAACGCTTTGAAAGGGAATGGAACACGACACAGTTTTTGTAATCATCACGGCCGATTTCGGCACAGACTTCCAGTAAACCGACAGGGGCTTGATCAAACCACAGTTCCGAATAGCATTCATCTGAGGCAATGACAAAATTATATTGGTCTGAAAGTGCGATCAGTTTTTTAAATTGCTCTTTTGACAATACTGCACCAGTCGGGTTGCCTGGGGTACAGACAAATAGCAATGCAGTTTTTTCCCACACTTCTGCAGGAACCGCATCAAAATTACCCAGATAGTTATTTTCTTCTGTGCAATTAATGAAGTAAGGTTTGGCACCGGCAAGCAAGGTTGCACCTTCATAAATTTGATAGAAAGGATTTGGCATCACCACATAAGGCGCATCTTCACGGTTCACTAAAGCCTGAACAAAAGAAAAAATGGCTTCACGAGTTCCAGAAACTGGCAATACATTGCTCTCTGCACTGATGCTATTGAGCTTGAAGCGACGTGTGAGCCAGTTGGCAATGCTTTGACGTAATTCAGGTAAGCCTTTGCTGTTCGGGTAAGTCGATAAATGCTGGAAGTTGTCAATAATGGCCTGTTTTACAAACTCGGGTGCCGGATGCTTTGGCTCACCAATTGATAAGGCAATAAGGGGTAAATCTGCAGTTTGGATATCCTGAAAAAGCTTATTTAACTTTTCAAAAGGATAAGGATGCAATAATGACAAACTTGAGTTCATGAAATCGATACCGCGTAAATTTAAGTTAGTGGTGACCAGAGACTAGACTTGAGGCTTCATCCAGAGCTGACTTCAATTGGGCAGCAAAAATTTCAGCTTCTGAATCAGTCATTGGCTTACCATCTTTTTTGGTGACAAAGAAAATATCTTCTGCACGCTCACCCAAGGTAGCAATTCTAGCAGAATGAATATCTAAACCCTGCATCATAAATAAACCACCTACTTTAGCAAGTAAACCCGGATGGTCGAGCGTTGCAATTTCAACCATGTTTTGCTGTAAAGCGGCATTCAGGGTGATATCCACGGTATTTTCAATATCAAAATGGCGTAATTGGCGTGGAATACGACGTTGCATTAAGCCCGGGTATTTATCTGACTCGCTTAACGCCTTGACCAAAGCATCAATAACCGTCTGTTCACGCTCAGGGTCGGTCAGCAAGGTACCAAAACGATCTAAAACCACATAGGTGTCCAGACTAAAGGCCGTTGATGCGGTGATAATCCGTGCATCCTGAACGTCCAGATTCATCCGGTCCAAAATGGCAACGGTGGTGGCAAATAGATTCGGTTGATCCTGAGTGTAAATAAAGATCTGTACCGCATCTTGTGCCGACTGGCGATGGGCACGCATCAAGACCAGAGGTTCGGTGTTGTTGCCATGCTGCAATATGGCACGGGTATGCCAGGCAATTTCATCGGCTGATTCTTTAATAAAATATTCATCGCCCAGTTCTTGCCAGACTTTTTCGACATCGGCCAGAGAGAAGTCATTGACCAATAATTCACTGGCAGCAAATTTGGTGTCTTCAATCAGCATTTGATAATCCACCGGATGTCCAAGACCGGTACGAATCACATCACGTGCATGGGTATAAAGTTGACGCATTAAGGAAGCACGCCAGGTATTCCAGAGTTTGGGATTGGTCGCGTTAATATCTGCAACAGTTAAGGTATACAGATAATCCAGATGCTCCATATCACCGAGTTTTTCAGCAAAATCTTGAACTACATCCGGATCGGAAATATCTTTTTTCTGTGCAGTCATGGACATCAGTAAATGACTTTGAATCAGCCAGGCCACCAAATTACATTCACGTTCGGTAAAACCATGTTTCCGGCAGAATGCAATCGCATCTTCTGCACCCAGTTCACTATGATCACCGCCACGGCCTTTGGCGATGTCATGGAACAGGGCTGCCAGATAAACAATGTCGCGACGGCGAAGGCGTTGGAACACTGAACTGACCACCGGGAAATCTTTGGCAAATTCAGGTTCTTTAAAGCGGTTTAAATTACGCAGCAATAACAGGGTATGAGCATCTACGGTATAGATGTGGAACAGATCATATTGCATCAGTCCCATAATTTGCCCAAAGGCTGGAATGTAATTGCCGAGCACGCCATAACGTTTCATCGCCACCAGCGTATCATACAGGCGATGCGGTGAACGGATGATCGCCATAAACAGGGCTTGGTGTTCGGAGTTATCGCGATAATCTTGATTGATGCGTTTGGCTGCAAGGGTGAGCAGACGTAAAGTGCGGGCACGGATGCCTTCAATTTCAGGGCGATTTGCCAATAAATAGAAGATTTCCAGGATTGCACTGGGACGTTCCGAGAAAATTTTATGATGCTGTACCGCCAGTTTGCCATCGACCAGTTTGAAATTTTCGTTAATTTCTTCAATTTTACGTTCGTAGTTGGGCAAACGTGGGGTAATCACAGATTCATTAAAGTAAGCCAGCAGCATTTCATTTAATGTGGATACCTGCTGTGCGCTACGATAATAACGTTTCATGAATTGTTCAATCGGATAATTCGGTGATTTATCTTCTTCACGTGTATAGCCAAACAGGGCCGCAATATCACGCTGATAATCGAATAACAAGCGGTTTTCATCGCGTTTGGTAAGGCGGTGCAGATGATGACGGATTTCCCATAGAAAGCTTTCAGCTTCTTCTAGCACACCCAGTTCGAACTCTGAAATAAAGCCTAAATGTACCAGGTCATAAATACGGTTGACCCGGAAGTGACGTTTGGCAATCCAGCCAATCTGGTTGATATCGCGGATGCCTCCCGGCGCATTTTTAATGTCCGGTTCCAGATTGCTTTCGGTATTGTTATGCTGAGCATAGCGCTTTGCCTGCTCATCCATTTTGGCATCAAAAAAGGTTTTATCGGTCCAGGTTTGTGAAACAATACGGCGTGGCCATTTCGCCAAATGCCGGTTACCACTAATTAAACGCGATTCAATCAGCGCAGTCGCGACGGTCAAATCATTAGTGGCCTGTTCCACACATTCGTAAATGGTGCGTACACTAATACCGGGTTTGAAATTACCGACATCCCAAAGCGAGGAGATAAAAGTAGAAATCAGTTTTTCCTGCTCGGCAGTAATATCATCTTCCGATAAAATCATGATATCGACATCGGAATAAGGCAACATTTCCCGACGACCATAACCACCCACGGCAAACAGACCCAGATCGGTCTGGTCAAGTTCAGCATGTCTCCAGAGAAACTCAAGGGCTTCATCAATCAAATGGGAGCGGGCCAGGATAATTTCCCGGATGGACTGTCCATTTTCAAAACTTTCCTGAAGCTGATTTTCAACATCGGTGCGCCATTGATTGATCGCCTGAATGTCATGGTTACTTTTAACGTAATTCAGCAGTGGAGAAGTATTGATCATGAACAGTGGTCCGTTAATAAGGTTACAAGTTTAGTTTTGTTGAACACTGACTTGAGACGCCGTCTCTAGTGCAAGTTTACGTGCCTGATCTGTTGTTTCAGCACGTGCAGTTGCGACCCCCATACGACGACGTTTAAAACCTTCGGGTTTACCAAAAAGGCGTAAATCGGTGTTTGGGTTGGCTAAAGCAAGATTTAAGCCAGAAAAAGACAAATTGCGATCATCAACGCCTGCATAAATGACGGCACTGGCTGCAACACTATGACGAGATGTACTTACTGGCAGACCTAAAATGGCACGTGCATGTAATTCAAATTCGCTCTGGAATTGCGATGCAAGGGTAACAAGCCCTGTGTCATGCGGACGTGGAGATACTTCACTAAACCATACTTTATCGCCTTTGACAAACAGTTCCACGCCGAAAATACCGCAGCCCCCTAAAGCAGCCGTGACCTTATGTGCAATGCGCTTAGCTTCTTCTAAAGCCACCGGAGTCATGGCCTGAGGTTGCCAGCTCTCGACATAATCGCCAGAGTCCTGACGGTGTCCAATCGCGTCGCAGTATTGGGTTTCAATTTCGCCTGTTTCAGCATTTTTGGCACGAACTGTGAGCAAGGTAATTTCAAAGTCGAAATCGATTTGTGATTCCACAATCACTTTACCCTGATTGACCCTGCCACCGGTTTGCGCATATTCCCAGGCCGCATCGACTTCATCAAAGCTCTTAACTCGTGATTGTCCCTTACCGGAAGAAGACATTACCGGTTTAACAAAGTTGGGATAGCCAATGTCATCACAGGCGGCACGGAATGATTCAATCGAGTCGGCAAAACGGTAAGCTGAGGTCGGCAAGCCCAGTTCTTCTGCTGCCAGACGGCGAATGCCTTCACGGTTCATGGTCAGGTTGACGGCTTTTGCTGAAGGAATCACGGTGGCAATATTTTGTTGTTCGATTTCAACCAGAACCTGAGTTGCGATGGCTTCAATTTCGGGCACAATCAGATTGGGTTTGATTTTGTCAATCAGTTGTTTGAGTTCTTCGGCATCTGCCATATTCAAGGTATAAGCATAATGCGCAACTTGCATCGCAGGAGCATGGTCATAACGGTCTGCTGCATGAACTTCTACACCTAAACGTTGCAGAGAAATCACCACTTCTTTACCTAGCTCTCCTGAACCTAATAACAAAACTTTAAAGGCAGAAGCTTGAAGGGGAGTACCAATAGTCACGCTCATGTAAATCATCCATGCTTGATTTTATGGACTTTTAGCATAGCAGAACTGATTGGTGAATTAAGCCCGGATTCACATAAAATAATGATATTGTCCAACAATTTTATTTATAAAGTGATCTCTAGCTTTAATTTTAATCCCTTCAAAATCTCCCCTTTAAAAAGAGGAGATTTTTAAAACACTTAGAAGGAAACGGGCATATAGGTGTAAATCAAACCATAGGTCAAGGCGGCGGTTAAAGTCGCCGGGACAATCTTCTTAAACTTAAAATATAGCCCGGTTAAGGTCAGGAAACCTACAAGCATGGCGAAGCTTTTATTGGGGCTTTCCATCAAGGGGGGAAGAGTTGCCACCACCAGCATGGAACTGATCGCGGCGATGCCAATACTGCCTAAAGCTATTCTGATCCAGACTGAGCCACGCTTTTGAGAATTTTGCTGATGTTTTTGAATGACATAAAAAGGACCAAAACGCGAAGCAAAATTGGCAATGCCGACAATGATCCCGACCAGAATAATTTCAAGATTCATGGGTTTCTCCCAATACATCATCATGCTGTTTTAAAACATAATGTTTAAATAAACCTGCCAGAATACCGGATAAGATGCCAATAAAAATGGCTGCTGACAAATTAATGAAATAGCAGGCAATCGCGGAAACAATTAAACAGACCGTGACAATAAAGGTATGTTTCTTTTCAAAGGCAGCGAGCAGGAAGCTGAGGAATAAGGCCGGCAGCAAGAAATCCAGCGCGGCTTGTAAAAACTGCGGTAAGGCACTGACCTGGTCGGCAAACAGGCCGCCTAAAAATGAACCTAAAGCCCAGGACATCCAGCTAAACAGGCTTAAGCCCAGCATCCAGGACTCTGACCATTCCTGACGTCGTTGCGAGAGTTTAATCATGCCCGAGGCAAACACTTCATCGGTCAGGCCCCAAGCCCAGACGGCAGTTTTCTTTAAATTCAGCTTGTCCTGAATCAGGTTTTGTAGGGCCGGACCGTAAAGTACATGACGAATATCTAAAGCAATCACAGTGAGGGCAGTCATCCAGATGGATGTACCACTACCCAGTAAAGCCACGACCAGAAACTGGCTGGCACCGGCATACATGGAGCAGGATAGAAATAGTGCTTCCCAAGAGCTAAAACCGAACTGGCTGGCCGAAACACCAAAAGCAAATGAAACAGGAAGATAAGTAAAAATAATGGCTTGGCTGTCTTTAGCACCTTGCCAAAAGCCGGCAGCTTGAACTGGAGGGATTTTGTGCTCAGACACGACACACCTTTGCGGGAGAGTTGAACAACAGGTCAAATGATGATTGAGTATTGTACTCGAATTCACTAGCATAGTGCCGAATTGTTTATCTAAGCGAGCCTGATATGAGGATGTTGAAGACGCGTGGAATGCTGATTGTTTCTTTATTATGCAGTAGTGTTTTGCTACAGGCTTGTGGAAATGACAGCAAGAATACTGAAAAACCTGAAATTAAGCCGGCACCCAAGCTGACCAATGATGCCACCACTTATGCCAACGAAGCCTGGAAATTCATTAATCAGGTGGATGGTTTGGTCTATGCCAAAAAACTGGATGTATTGGAAGAACAGGTCCGTAAACCTGCACGCAAGCTCAGCACGGATTGGCGCATTAATGTCAAAATGACTGATTCCGTGACTGAAGGTAAATATGCACTCTGTCGTAAAGCCTTGACCAGTCTGGAAATCTGGGCGCGTGAGACGATGGATCAATCCAGCTCAGTGGCCCAGAAGCAGGCCGATTACGAACGTGATAAACAGCAATGTAAAGATGCGATTGAGCATCCACAGCTGGGCAATACCGATCCGAAAAAGGTTGGGGTTTAAAGAAAATAAAAACGGGGCAAAGGCCTCGTTTTTTATGCCTTAAATGTCATGGTGTTTTCTTTTGGTTATAGTTTTAAAGAATGAGTAAGAGAATAAAACGATAATCTGATAAATATATAGAATTATCTTAAAATGATAAAATATGTATAATAATGTGTGTTTTTATGATGAAAAATTCAATTTAATTCAAAATTTATTTAACTTTAATAACGGTTAGGAGTGATAATGATGTTGAATAAAGTGTTTTTATCAATAAGTGTGGTGGTTGTTCTAAGCGCTTTGAGTAGTGTTTCCACAGCTGCAGAGCCGTTACAGGCCATTCAGTCGTCATCGGACAATGAATATGAAGTTGCGCCATGCACCAATGGTTTTGATGATGTCAATGTGTGTCAATTACGTTCATAAGTACAATGTGTAAAATAGATGCATCATCAGGCAAGTTATTCACTTGTCATGCTTGGCCATAAAATGGCTTATCCTGCAACGGTATACATCTCTGAATTATTTTCATGGTTTAAAATTTCATTCATCTTCCGATTTAAATATTGGGAAAGGCATGCGCAATGCGATGCAGTTCCGCTACATCCAAAATTTCAATTTTCTTAAAAGATACGCACAAAATATTTTGCTGTTCCAACGCTTGTAGTTCCTGATTGATGGTCTGTCGGGAGCAGGTCAGCATTTGTGCCAGTTGTTCCTGGGATAAATGAATGACATTCTTTTCAATACTTAAATGATTGCCATAGCCATTTAAAATAAACATCAGGCGTTGTGCCAAACGCTGGCTGAGGCTTTGCGTTTGAATGGAAATCAGTTCCAAAAAAGCAAAGCGCAATTTTTGACTGGTCAGTTGTGCGATGTGATACCAAAAAACCGGATGTTGTTGTAGCAGTGATTGCAGGGCTGTACTCGGTATATGTAAGATCAGGCTTTTTCGAATTGCAATCGCATCATGGGAACGGGGCTGGGCATCCACCAGCGAAATTTCACCAAACCACATAACCGGTTCAACAATTGCAGCTACGGATTCTTTACCTTCAATATCAATATAACCCAGGCGAACGGCACCCTCTAAAACAGCATAGATCCCATTAAATATATCTCCTGAATGGAAGATGCTTTGTTCCTTGTCAAAACGCTGCTGCACAGCACAGTTCACAATAAAATCCTTAAATAGCGCAGGCAATTGTGCAAACCAGATATTCTGCTCTAAATGTTTAATATAAATGGGTTCGAGCATTTTTATTCCTTTTTAATCTGAGTTGTCGGCTAGCTGACAACTTGTCCTGATATTTTTTTATATAGTGAAATGAAAATATAAGTCTAACAAGGAAGACGGTCATGACCAAATTAGAACAATTACTGAGCCAGTATGCCGCATACCATCTGGACCAGAAAAATATTTATACCCATTTTGTGGGTATTCCATTGATTGTATTTTCAATCATGTGTCTGACTGCACGTGCCGGTGTGGTCACTTCAGGTGTCGAGCTGACTTTGGCTTTAGCATTACTACTGGCAAGTACAGTGTATTATCTCAGTCTGGACCGCATCTTTGGCCTGATTATGTTGCTTATCTACGCGCTTGCTTATCCATTTGCTTACAGGATTGCACAGCTGGATATGACTGTCTGGTTAAGCGTGAGCATTGGCATTTTTGTGGTGGGATGGATATTCCAGTTTGTGGGTCATTTTTATGAAAAGAAAAAACCGGCTTTTATGGATGATGTGATTGGTCTGGCGATCGGCCCTTTATTTGTCCTGGCTGAAATGGTGTTTATGTTCGGGTTTCGAAAAGAGCTGGAGCAACGCATGCTGGCAGAAGCACGCAAGCAACGTGCTGTAATGGATGCCAAGACCGTGAATCTGAACTGAAAACAGCTCTAAATAAAAAAGCCAGCATCATGCTGGCTTTTTAAGCTGTTTTGAAACGTCAGAATGGCTTAAACGTTAAAACGGAAGTGCAGCACGTCACCGTCCTGAACCACGTAAGTCTTGCCTTCCAAACGCCATTTACCTGCTTCTTTCGCGCCAGCTTCGCCGTTGTATTGTACGAAGTCATCATAAGCAATACATTCCGCACGGATAAAGCCTTTTTCGAAGTCAGTATGAATCACACCCGCTGCTTGAGGAGCAGTTGCACCGACTTTGACGGTCCAGGCACGAACTTCCTGCACACCCGCAGTAAAGTAAGTTTGTAAGCCAAGCAGGCTGTAACCGGCACGAATCACGATGTTCAGGCCTGGTTCTTCCATGCCCATTGCTTCTAAAAATTCAGCGCGGTCTTCATCTTCAAGCAATGAAATTTCAGCTTCAATCTGGTTGCACAGTGGAACCACAATGGCATTTTCTTCAGCAGCCAATTTTTTAACCGCTTCCAGATGCGGGTTGTTTTCAAAACCATCTTCAGCCACGTTGGCAATATACATGGTTGGTTTTAAAGTCATTAAACCAAAACCACGAACCAGTTTACGCTCATCATCATCAAGGTCGGCTGCACGTGCAGGTTTGCCTTCATCTAGCAAAGGCAAAATTTTGTCTAAAACAGCTTTAGTGGCAACAGCATCTTTGTCTCCACCTTTTGCAGATTTAGCCAAACGCGTAACCGCTTTGGTCACAGTTTCCAGATCAGCCAGTGCAAGTTCGGTATTGATGGTTGCAATATCATCCAGTGGATCAATTTTGCCGTTCACGTGAATGACGTTTTCATCTTCAAAACAGCGAACCACGTGTGCAATGGCATCTGTTTCACGGATGTTGGCGAGGAACTGGTTACCCAAACCTTCACCTTTAGATGCACCGGCAACCAGACCGGCAATATCCACGAATTCCATCGTGGTTGGAAGCACGCGTTGTGGTTTAACGATTTCCGCAAGTTTGTCCATGCGCAGGTCAGGTACAGGCACGATACCGGTGTTTGGTTCGATGGTACAGAACGGGAAATTTTCTGCAGCAATAGCAGCTTTAGTCAATGCATTGAAAAGTGTAGATTTACCAACGTTCGGCAAGCCGACAATACCGCAATTAAAACCCATGAAATGACTCACAACGTGTTATTTAAAAATTGCCGCTGATTTTACATGAAAGCCATGACAAAGTCAGGTCATGGCTGGATGCTTTGTTGAAAACTCATAAAATGGATAGGGATTTAAATTTTACGTTTATCCAGCTGGCTAGAGATGGAATCGCCCGTGGCCTGCACCAGCATGACCAGAATCACCAGCACGACAATCACGGCCAGCATAATCTGCATGTCAAAACGCTGATAACCATATCGGTAGGCAATATCGCCTAAACCACCTGCACCAATGGCACCGGCAATTGCCGATGAGTTGATCATGGTCACCAAAGTCACGGTAAAGCCTGCCACAATCCCGGGCAGCGCTTCAGGTAGCAGCACATGCCAGATAATCTGCTTGCGGTTACAACCAATCGCTTGGGCGGCTTCAATCAAACCCTGATCGACCTCGCGTAAACTGACTTCTGCAATACGGGCAAAGAAAGGTGTGGCTGCCAAGGTTAAAGGCACTACCGCGGCCCAGACCCCATAACTGGTGCCGACAATCCAGCGAGTGAGTGGAATGAGCGCCACCATTAAAATTAAAAACGGTACTGAACGGGTAATGTTGACCACCCAGCCTAAAGCCTGATTGATGCTTTTGGAAGGATAGATGCCATGTTCGGCAGTACTGACTAAAATGACAGCGATAGGCAAGCCAGTAAAAAAGGCCACTAGAGCAGATACTCCCACCATCAATAAGGTGTCAATGGTGCCGCTAAGTAATAAATCAATGAGCTGGTCGTGCATAGCCAATGACCTCAATCTGTGCAATATACTGTTTTAATTTCTGCTGGAGTAGTGTGGTATCTATATGTAGATCGGGGATTGCCACAATAAAACTGCCGACCAGATGGTTCTGGATGCTATCGATATGACTCTGATAGAGATGAACTGGATGATCGAACTGCTCAAAAATTACTTTCAAATCTGGTGAATACTGAACACTAGAGGCATAACGTAGTTTTAAAATGCTATGTGAACTGTCGGCAATAATCTCTGGCGTTAGCGCAAAAGGCAATTCCAGCTGTTCCAGATTCAGCAATTCCTGAGTGATCTGCTGCTGTGGATTAGAAAAGACCGACCAGACTTCACCCGCTTCAACAATTTCACCGTGTTCAATCACCACCACCTGATCGCAAATTTCACGAATGACCTGCATTTCATGAGTAATCAGCACAATGGTGATGCCGAGTTTCTGATTGATTTCCTTGAGCAGAGACAGCACCATAGAAGTACTTTCCGGGTCCAGGGCAGAGGTGGCTTCGTCACACAGCAAAATTTCCGGATGATGCACCAGCGCCCGGGCAATCCCGACGCGCTGCTTTTGTCCGCCGGATAACTGGGACGGATAGTTGTGTGCCTTGTCACTCAAACCGACCAGTTGCAGGACTTCATTGACCCGCGCTTCAATCTCGTGTTTGTTATAGTTGGCGACTTTTAGCGGCAGGGCAACATTTTCCCAAACGGTCTTGGCCGACATTAAATTAAAGTGCTGGAAGATCATGCCAATGCGCTGACGCAACCGAATCAGTTCAGCATGTTTCAGTTCAGCCAGATCCTGCTGGTGAATGTGAATATGTCCTTCACTAATCTGCTCCAGACCATTTAAAGTACGCAGCAATGAAGATTTACCTGCACCACTTTTGCCGATAATGCCAAAAATTTTGCCTTCCGGAATATCCAGGTTGATGTTCTTCAAGGCATGTACCGATTGACCCTGTACTTCATAATATTTGTTCAGGTTTCTGATCTTGATATGGGGAACAGAGAAGTCCACCTGTGAACCAAAACTCACCATTTTATTCTCCTTATTTCCAGCCTTCAAACCACATGCCCGTACCAAAATCCCGGTCTAAAATTGTTTTTACTTTTGCAGAATTCTGGAAAGCTTTGACAAAGGTTTCGAGTTTTTTATCGTGATCGACATAATCTTTTCTGGTCACAAAAAGAATGGCATATTTCTTATCCACCGGATCTAAAAACAAGGCACTGTGAGGATCGGCTTTTTTCGCCATATTTAAATAATGCGGAAAACCAAAAATCAAATCTGCATCGTCATAGGCAAGAGCCGTTTGCGGACCTTCCACTTCTAAAAATTTAAGCTGTTTTGGATTGGCCACAATATCTTGCAGGGTTGACAGCTCATTATGGATATCTTTGATTTGAATTAGGCCTGCACGATGCAGCAAAATCAATGCACGAGCCGAGTTTACAGGATCACTGGGAATCACCACACGTGCATTTTTTGGCAAGGCATCTAAGGATTTATATTGCTTGGAATACAAACCGACATGGCTGCCACTGCCTATGCCGAAAGCATGCAGGTCATAATGGGTTTGTTGAACCGCATTCTTTAAAAACACGCTTTGCTGGAAAAAGTTGGCATCAATATCGCCATTTTGTACGGCAACATTGGGTGCTTGCCAGTCTGAAAACTCTACCAGTTTGACATGAATGCCATCTTTCTCTACTTCTTTTGCAACCGTTTGTAATAGTTCCGCATAAGGTGGACTAATACCAATCGTCAGGACATTATCCTGTTGCTGGTTTTGCACATAACGATAGGTTATTAATCCTGCAATGATGACAACGACAGTGAGGCCAATCAGCAGTTTTTTAAGATTCAGTTTGGAAACTTGAGACATAATTTAAACCCTTATTTCCAGCCCGGGAACCAGAGTTTGGCACCGAAATCTGCATCCAAAGCCTGTTTCACTTTTGGCGAGTTTTGATAGATCTCGACAAATTTTTTCAGCTTGTCATTTTTATCTTGGTAATCCTCACGCACGGCAAACAAGATGGCATAACGGTTATCCTTGTTAGAGTCAAATAACAGCGCCTGTTCAGGATCAGCTGTTTTCGCCAGACGTAAATAGTGCGGATAGCCAAAAGCCAGATCGACCTCATCAATTGCACGCGCGGTTTGCGGACCTTCCACTTCAACAAACTGCAATTTTTTCGGATTGCTTGCGATGTCTTTCAGGCTGGATAAATGATTTTCAGGATTCTTCAGGGTAATCAGTTTTGCCTGTTGCAATAAAAGTAGAGCACGGCCTTGGTTTACAGGGTCGTTTGGAACCACGACCTTCGCGCCATCTTTTAACTCATTAAAGCTTTTGATTTTCTTGGAATACAAACCCACATGCGTGGCTGCACCTTTGGCAAAGGCTTTGATTTTAAAGTCAGTTTCTTTTTTGGCATTGTCTAAAAAGGGTTGATGCTGGAAGAAGTTGGCATCAATATCGCCGTGATTCAGGGTAATGTTGGGGGTATTCCAGTCGGAAAATTCCACCAGTTTGACATTCAGACCTTGCTGTTTGGCCTCGACTGCTGCCACCTGTAAAGGCTTGGCAAATGAAGGACTAATACCAATCACCAGTTCATCAGAAGCTGATTTCTTTTGTTGATTCCAGACCACCAGTCCAATAATGACTGTGGCAATAATCACCCCGATAATGGTCAGTTTGGTTTTTGTTGTTTGTGCCATGTTGCACCTCAAAATTTATGCGGATTGTTTTTGCTTTAAGTTGGAGTTCGAAGTTGAGGCGGAGCTTGGACATCGAAATTGCTGAACTGGGTGTGAGGTCGACAGTCGGTTGCCTTGATTAAACAGTTTGTGTCTTAAACTGCCATGTTCGTAGGCTGTTTTATAACGGCCGCGCTGCTGTAATTCAGGAATCACCAGACGAATAAAGTCATGGTGTGACTCAGGGGCAACGGTGCGGGTCAGGTTAAAGCCATCAATACCGGTTTCATCGATCAGCTGAATCAGTTTTTCAGCTACAGTTGCACCACTCCCGACAATCAGGGGATAACGACCACCTAATACATGCTGAGCTTTTAAATCATTTTTGCTGATGCGCTGTTCTTTAAATTTATTGTTGACTGATGCAATACTGTTGGTCTTCTGGTAAGGGATCGCTTCATCATCGGCAAATTTGGACAGGTCAATGCCGACAGAACTGGAAAAATGGGCCAAACCCGCTTCAGGGCTGGCATAAGAGCGATATTCATCCAGCTTTTGCTGTGCCAGTTCATCAGTTTCCGCAGTGACCACGGTAATGCCGACAAAGATTTTAATATCTTCAGGATGACGTCCTTGATCGGTAGCTTGCTGACGAATCTGATCGACCTGCTTTTTGATTTTTGCAGGCTGATCACCGCCAATAAACATGCCTTCCGCATGCTGGGTGGCAAATGCCATTCCACGCGGTGAAGCACCTGCCTGAAATAATACCGGGGTGCGCTGAATGGAAGGGGAAACTTGAAATACGCCCTGGCTTTGGTAAAATTGACCATCATGCTGAACGGGATGGACTTTGGCAGGATCGGTAAATATCCGGTTTTTCTTGTCTTTTACAACGGCATCATCTTCCCAGGAACCTTCCCAGAATTTATAGCAAAGTTGTACAAACTCTTCGGCCTGCTCATAGCGCAGGTCATGGTCTTTAAGACCTTTTTCACCAATTAATCGCTGTGCGCTGTCCAGATAACCGGTGACAATATTCCAGCCAATACGGCCCTGGGTCAGGTGATCCAGACTGGCAAAACATCGCGCAAACTGATAAGGAGACTCATAACTTAAATTGACGGTAATACCGAACCCTAGGTTTTTCGTCACCGCTGCCATGGCAGACACCAGCGTGCTTGGATCATGACTTGGTAATTGAATCGATTCTTTTAAAGTCAGGTCAATATTGTTTTGATAGACATCATACACCCCGGTAATATCGGCAATAAACAGGCCGTCAAACAGGCCTTGTTCCAGGGTCTGGGCTAAATCTGTCCAGTAGCTCAGCTCATTAAAACGCTGCGATTCATCACGTGGATGGGTCCATAATCCGTGATTGATATGGCCGACACAGTTCATGTCAAAAGCATTTAGCAAGATTTTTTTGGATATGGATTGTGATGCTTTTGTCATTACAATGTCCCCCGACGCGGTGGCAATACGCCATTTAAAATATGATTGGCTATGAAATAATATTTCCAGCGCGAAGCATCATGCAGCGTGTGCACGCGTGCATTGCGCCAGAAGCGGTCCAGACCATCTTCACGCTGGCTGCCACGGCTACCGGCCAGTTCAATCAGTTTGGATGATGCTTTTAAGGCAGTTTCGGTACTGTGTGCACGTACTTTGGCCACATCTAACGATGCTTTGGCGACATTTTCTGCGGTCGGTGCAGGTCTGGCGGCATCAATTGAACGGGCGGCCTGTTTCAGTAACACTTCAGAGGCACGTACATCGGCGATAATCCGTCCCAGTTCGAACTTTGTCAGTGGGTCATCTGTGGCTTGATCTACGCCAGAATCAATCCACGGACGGGCCTGACGCACACGGTTTAAAGTTTCTTCAAAGGCGGCACGGGCAATACCGGTTTCAATAGAGGCATGCAGCAATTGAGCAAACGGACCGGAGATGGTTGGCTCTGAATAGGCAATATCAAACGGCACTACATCTTCAGCCAGCACCTGCACATTATTGAATTTCACTGTACCGCTGCCTGTGGTACGTTGCCCGAAACCACTCCAGTCATCGATTAAAGTCAGACCTTGGCTATCACGCGGCACAAAAGCCAGGAACTGCTGATCCTGTTCATCGACCACCAGTGTTGGAATGCGATGAGCAAATAAACTGCCGGTGCAATAAAACTTTTCGCCATTAATCACATAGCCCTGATCAGTTTTGCGTATCGCGGTTTGGCGTTGTGCAGCGGTTTTGGTTTTAAACTCGGCCAGAGCATTGCCAAAACGGGCACCTTTTAGCACTTCAGCATAGAGTTTCTGTTTTTGCTCTTTGGTGCCGCTATTGCGCAGAATCTCCAATCCATAAAAATGGTTTTGCGGAATCTGGCCAATGGAACCATCTATACCACTCATTAGTGCAATCACTTGCGCTACGGTATAACTGGATACTTCTGCACCGCCATACTGTTTTGGGACGGTAATGGCCCAGAGTCCAGACTGGCTATAGGCTTCGATTTCTTCAAAAGGCAAGATGCGCTCAGCATCGCGCTGAATGGCTCCAGCTTTGAACTGTTGCGCTAGATTGCGTGCAATTTCTAGCGCTTCTGCATCGGACTGAATAACATGTGCATGCGCCAACTGTTCGGGATGAAATGAAATAATGTTTTGATATGAAGTCATGACAAATATCCTTAAATCCAGGCGTGGCGGGCAGGGAGTGTATGATTGAGGTAGTAATCCCCAAGCGCATGTAGCTTCCAGCGCACCGGATCATGCAGGGTATGTACACGCGCATTGCGCCAGTGCTGGTCCAGGTTGTGCTGACTCAGACTGGAACGGCTACCGCCAAGTTCCAGTAATTTTTCAGAAATGTGCAGTGCAGCATCATTGGCATAAATCTTCGCTTCAGCGACTAAAATAGAGGCTTTGGCCGCCTGTTCATCAGTGACTGATTGCAGCTGATCCAGTTCATCCAGATATTCAGCTGCTTCATCAAGCAGCAAAATGGCAGCATCCAATAGCACCGCAGACTTGCCGACTTCCTGCAAGGTATAGTGTTCAAAGCTGGCTTTTTCCACTTGTGCATCGACAATCGGGCGTGCTTTATGCACCGCCGTCACGGTATCAGCAAAGGCCGCTTCAGCAATACCGACATCAATGGCAACTTGTAATAACTGTGAATACGCGCCGCGGTAATTGGGCTGACTGGAAAGCAGGCGTTCATCAAAAATTAGCAGTGGATCAACTTCAACATGCTCAAGTCTGACTGTGCCACTTGAAGTGGTGCGCTGTCCAAAACCATTCCAGTTATCAATCACATTCACGCCTTCAGCCTGAGCATTGACGATAGTCAGTACTACATGACCTTCGGGATGAATAGCTTTAATCGCGAGCCAGTGCGCAAAACTACTGCCCGTTGAATAGAATTTTTCGCCATCGACAAAATAACGCCCATTTTCAAACGTTAATGTAGTCGCCAGGGTTTTGGTATCTTTGGTATTACGTTCCGGTCCACCATTGGACAGGCGTTTACCTTGTAAAATTTCTTGATAAATAAACTGTTTTTGCTGCTCTGTACCCATCATTTGGATCATATTCAGCAGCGCAATCTGATTTTGTGGGATTTGTCCCACACTGGAATCGGCCTTATTCAGAATGCGGAATACATGTGCCAATGTTTTATTGGAAACGAAAGCACCACCAAATTGCTTTGGAATACGAATACCACCTAAGCCTTTCTGGCTGAACAGATCAATTTCAGCAAAAGGTAATAAACGCTGTTGATCACGTTCATTGCGACCTTCCAAAGCAAAATCTGCGACATGATACGCAGCATGAATAGCTTCAAAATCGTTTTCAATTACATGAACATTTTCAGAAATTAAACGAGACATAATGACACCTTAAATCGATATCAGAACGCTACAAGTAATTGAATTCAAAATTAAGCAATTGCTTTTGCAAAGCTTATGAAAAATCCTGTTTAAGATAAAAACTGCTAGATTTTTATTTATTTTGCATATATTAAGTGTTTAAAAAACAACATGATTTGAATTTTTTTAAACATTTATTTTCTGAGGCTGGCGGGTTTATATCAGCTTTAAAGATAATCAAGACAAAAAAATGTATAAAAATAAAAAACGTATGACTGTTAGCACCAAGATGATATTTTGGATAAAAAGCGCATTGTAATTCCCGGATAGGGTGACTAAAGTATCCGACTGAATTAGATGGTTTTGACTTGGCAGAACTAAAAAAATAAAAGCGGAGTTTTTATGCGAATTTTATACCAGTTTCCTTTATCTCATTTTTGTGAAAAAGCGCGCTGGTTGCTCGATCATAAAGAATTGGATTATGTCGCACAAAATTTGGTGCCAGGTGTACATCGTGCTTTTGCACAGCTAAAAACAGGGCAAAATAAATTGCCTATTTTACGTGATCAAGATCTTTGGATTGCCGACTCGACTGAAATAGCTTTATATCTGGATGAAGTATATCCGGAACACTCTTTATTGCGTGCCGATCTACAACAACGTCACTTTGCTTTGGAAATCAATGGGCTTGCCAACGAACTGGGTAGGCATGTACGCCGTTGGGGGCTTGCCCATACCTTGTCGGAAAGTGAAGAATCCTTAGATATTTTAATTGGTGAAAAGGGATATTTACGCCAGTTTGAAAAATATTCCAAACCTCTTATCAAAGCCTTACTTTCCAAAGGCTATCAACTAAATGCAGACAAAGTGGCCGAATCTAAACAGCAGATGGATAATATCATCCAGAATTTAAATGCAAGATTGATAGAGAGTTATGGGCGTTATTTTGTCGGTGAACGTCTTGGCCTTGCTGATATTGCGGTCTGTTCGATGCTTGCACCAATTCTGGAAATTCCCGGGACACCTTGGGAAAAAGAACAGGGCGAAACTTTATCTGAAGAATTTCGACAGTATAAAGAACATTTAATGGCATTACCCTTGGGACAATATGTGCTGCGTATCTATCACACTGAACGGAATGCACGGGTCGATTGGCGTGGAGTTTAAAAGCCAGCGATAAAAATACGCACTCTATAGCGCGTATTATTGCAAATCAAATGACTGTATTTTTTGGTTTTGGTCGAACATCTTCCTTTTAATCTATTTCTATTCAAATATAAAAGATGAGTGATGATCCGGAGCAGGACACTTGACTGGATGAGGGTTAAATTCGATATAAGTCTTTAGTATATAATTAAAATTACCATTGAGTTTTTTTTATTTTTGAGTGGCTCAGGGTACTTTAAGCAGGCATCAAGATCTTTCTTTATGAGCTGGAAAGGCTTATGGAAAATATTTTCATAATCTTAAAATTTTGTGAAAAATAAATAATTGCTATATCACAAAGCTAATGTAATATTTTGCGTAGCTATCGATCATTGAAAAGAGTACAAAATGGAACTAGATCGTTTTGATAAACAGATTCTTGAAATATTGAGTCATGAAGATGTCAATTTGAATGAGCTTTCTGAGCGTATTAACCTCTCAGTGAGTTCGGTTCATCGACGGATCAAGCATCTGATTGAGGCCAATATCATGACCCATTTAAAGCGTGATATTAACTATGCCAAGCTGGGTTTCAGTTTACATGTGCTCTTGCAGGTGTCTTTAAATAAACATGATACGGATACTTTTGCCAAGTTTTTAGAAGAACTGGAAAGTATTCCAGAAGTGATTAAGGCTTTCTTGGTGACCGGGCAATCCGCTGACTTTATTGTTGAAGTGGTGGCTAAAGATATGGAAAATTATAGTGAAATTCTGTTAAAACGCATCGGTAAAATTGAGCATGTGGTTGCATTACATTCCAGTTTTGTGATTAAGGAATACAAGGTATTGAATTGTAGTGGCTTACTGAACCGGGTTTGAAATTATAGTTTAGGTAGCAGTTTTATATAAAAATGCCTTTAAAGCACATAAAAAAACGCACCATCAGGTGCGTTTTTTTATGTGGAAAAAGAATTAATCATCTAATTGAGCTAACACTTCTTCTGTGAATTCAACGTTGGTATAAACGTTTTGAACATCATCCAGATCTTCAAACATATCAATCATTTTTACGATTTTTTTCGCTTGATCGATATCTGAAATTAAGGCTTTAGTTGAAGGGTTCATTACAACTTCAGCATTGTCAGATTTAAGACCGGCAGCGGCTAAAGCATCTTGAACTGTACCAAAACTTTCCGGAGTGGTAATGACCAAGATTTCATCTTCATCAACTTCAATATCTTCAGCACCTGCTTCTAAAGCCACATCCATGATTTGATCTTCTAAAGAAACATCTTCAAAAGTAATCTCACCGCGTTTAGTAAACATATAAGCAACTGAGCCAGCAGTACCTAAGTTACCATCAGTTTTAGAGAAACAGTGACGAACATCAGGCACAGTACGGTTTAAGTTATCAGTCATTGTTTCAATAATAACCGCAACACCTCCTACACCATAACCTTCATAAGTGATTTCTTTTAAATCGGCATTTTCTTCACCGCCAACACCGCGCTGGATTGCACGGTTGATGGTATCACGTGTCATATTTGCGACTAATGCTTTTTCAACGACAGCACGTAAACGTGGGTTAGACGCAACATCACCACCGCCTAAACGGGCAGCTGTAACAATTTCACGAATGAATTTTGTGAATACTTTAGCGCGGCTTGCATCTTGTTTTGCTTTACGATGCTTTGTGTTAGCCCACTTGGAATGACCCGCCATGCGAAATATGCTCCTTGTAGATTGGCCTTATGCCTATCAGATTGTGCAAATTCTACCATAAGCCCTTTTTTCTTAGAAAGAGCTAGATTTTGAGTTTTTAAACAAATAGCAACTAGTTCTTAGGTTCAGGGATCACAATATCCAGTCCAACTTTTTCTCTGTAAAGCTGTTTTAACAAAGCCAGGTCGTGATTAATTTCTGTTGGATAAATCTTGCCTAAAATACCACCTTCTTTGGTTTGCGAATTGGCATACATTAAAACAATAGGCACACCAGCAGCTTTGGCAATATACCAAAAACCTGTACGGATGGGCTTTCTGGATTCACCCGTTTTGGCACGGGTCGCTTCAGGTGCAATCACCAGATTGAATTTTTCATTCTGCTGAAAATGCTCAACCATAAGTGAAACAATATCCTGATTTGCTTTTCGATCAACAGAAATTCCCCCAATAGCTTCTAATAAAGGCTTCATGGGACCTTTAAATAATTCTTTTTTAATCAGGGTATGAATTTTTATATCATAAATCTGGAATAGTGCCAGTGAAAGCACGGCATCCATCATGGATGTATGTTCAAATCCAACAATAACCTGCTTATCTTCAAGTACATCTGGTTCAACATGATATTTCCATCCTGCAAGCTTAAATGCAGATTCACCGATAAATTTTTTTAACATGAATGTAGGGGATATTTGACTATATGAAAGTGGGCTAATTTCTGCCAGTTCTTGTATGTAGTCAAGTGTTAATGAATTAAAAATCACCAAATGGATACGCACTATATGGTGGATGAAATATGTGTATTAATTGCTTTTATATATTAAATTTCAAACATAAAGATATAATATGTATTAATTTATATAAAATAAGACTAAATAGTGACTATTCAGATGAAAAAATACCTATTAGACTTTTGTCGAAGATAAAATTTTTTAAACACAGGGCGCGATGTGGCCTAGGTTTAATGAGGATTGAAAAGAATGATGTATGTTTCGACTTTTCTATTAGCATTTTGTTTGTTTATGCTGGTTGTTGTATGGTCTTTAATCGAAATTCGCATTGAAGAGCAAAAAGAACGCAGTCTTTAGCGGTGATTTGCAGTCGAAGCTGGAAAAATCTTTATAGTTGGATTTAAAAAAATATTTCTTCACAATCTAAATAAAAATTAAAGTAATACTTTTTAGGTATAAGATTTTCATCTTTTTCACATGATTTAAATTTCAAAAAAAATTAAGATTCAATCATGATTCATTTAAAAGGTTGCCTGTGTAGACTGGCAGCTTGATTATTCTCTTTTTAAAGTTTTATATTTTCTCAAATATTGTTCATTTTTCTTAATTTATTAGGGTGAAATATGGATATTGTCATAGCTCGTTTGATTGTTCCAAACACTTGCTATAAAGGCCTTTAGCTATAAAATTTACAATTTGTGCGTAGTAGGGTGAAACTGAGTTTAGGGTAAAAATAATCGCTTTTTAAAATATGCCTAGGAATTGTTGTGTTACTGTGCAAGTAACAGCAAAAATGCTTGTTTTTTGAAAAAATCTTCGTTAGTATTGCCTCGCTTGAACTTGTTGAAATATAACAAATTCAGCTTATCAGGGCCTATAGCTCAGTTGGTTAGAGCAGCGGACTCATAATTCTAATTTCTCCTTCAAAATTCGCAATTCTCTACAATATTTCGCAATATCTCACTTCTATTAAATCGATCAAAACCTTATATATACAATACATTGCAATATTTGGAACTTTCTCACAGTCTATCGAAATAATCCTAGCGTCTACTATGAGTCTACTTGTAGACCCGATTTGTAGACTTTAAGTAGACTTGAAGAATTTTATAAATTTATCCAAAAATAAAGCCCTCATTTGAGGGCTTTTTATTAGGCAGTATGTTGAAGTCGATTATTGTCCATAAACTCTAAAACATCTTCCTTTTTATACAGAACAGTTTTTGCTGTGGGTTTTGTGAATGGAATCCCACCACCTTCACATCTTTTCTTCTGCAACCATGCCAGTGATAAATGGTAAACCAAGGCAATCGTTTCTGGAGTAAATTCAGCCTCCAGAGGAGCATTGCGAAAATCTTTGATCAATGCCTTTTTTTGACATTCAGACATTTTATCAATTTTAGTTAGACGGCCCATTTAAGACACCTCCCGCAAACTTTGCAAAACACTAAAAGGTAATTTCATATCTATGTTCGGCTGTTCATTGCGTCTCGTGAAACCAACAAGGCTGTGATAGATAACATTGATACTTTCAGAATTAAGTTCCATCTTTGCACCAGTGCCACTGATGACATGAGGCGCTAATGCTTCGGTTAGATCCTTGGCGACTTCAACCATTTCTTCGTTAGTCATCGGCTGGCTCCTGTGCTTCGATCATGGCCTTAAGATCCTGCTGAATCGGCAGTAATTCACCTAGGGCTAAAAGGCTATCTTCTTCAAACAATTCCTCTATGCCATCAACTGCTTTTGCTAGACGTTCTTTAGGCACCAAAACAAAATCGCCACTCACCAATTTTTTAACCTGGTCTATGTCCAACGATGGGGCTTTTTTAGCATTTTGTGTATATTTAAAGTGACGTTGAGCAGCAGCAATCACGGTTGACCACTTAACACCTTTTTGGAATGTACCACCTCCAACACATGCAGGAGCATCAAGAACTTGTTCATGCACCGCTTGGGCTTTGGCTTGCCATGCCACCCACTGAGCATTTGCATATCCGACCGAGTAAGAATTATCTTCTTCAATATAATCACATGCTATTTGACGGCCGTTATGAAACCCTTCCCACCAACTCTCAAACGCTTCTCTTTCTTTCTGAATATCCATCACGCCACCTCAACTTTTACTCTTACAGCGAATATCACCGGACATGGTGGAAATAGGTCCCTGAACATCACCACACTTCACATCACCAGACATAGTTGACACACTGCCAATCACGTTTTCACACTCCACATCACCAGATGTTGTTTTAATTACTTGTGCAGCCCCATGAACAACAACATCACCAGATATGGTTGAAACAGAGTCGCAACCACCTAGGATTTCAATTCTAATATCTGGTGTATTTTCAATTGTTGTGCCGCCATCAATAACAATCGAGTTTTTTGAGACAATTAGATTTCGACCAAAAAAGCTTTTACCGTTAATTTTCATTTCTACAACTTCATTTGCAGTAGTATTTAATAGATCTTCCATCACGCCACCTTTTCCTTCAATGCCTCAATAAATTCTCTACCTATCAATAGCCAATGATTTAAAAAATCAGTCCAGACCAACTGGCATGCTTTATTCATTTTTCCATCGCGCCAAATCACGATTTGTCTACGTTCTTTAGGCGCTCTTGGATTGATGCAAACCATCGAATTATCAGAATTCATCTTTGCTTGATAGCCGATCACCGATAAGAATATGAAAAATGCATCTTGTAGGTTTTTAGGGATTGTTTTCATCGATACCCCCAACTATTCACAAAATCCTGAATACAATCTTCAATACCGAAAAGATTGATGTTCTTGTATGTCTTAACCCGGCCGTTGTGCTGAATTAACAGCACGCGGGTTATGGATGAGTACCGGTAGCTCATCAAGGCTCACCAATTGCCGCAGTAAACGGATCTAATTCAAGTCGACGTTTCTCAACCATTTCCATTAAGCGTGGTTGAATTTCTTCATCACATGCTGATACATCGATTTCCAGCGCATCCAATTCAGTCAGGTCTTCAGCTTTTTGAATACGAACCGCGAGGGAAGATTGGGCCTTAGGTGGATTAAGTTCGACCAGGCGCTTATTGATTGCATCAATTAATGGTTTGCGCTGTTCTTCGGTCCACGACTTTGTATATTTGATCTGGGCATTCACTTCTGCAGGAGTGGTAGCATTGGCCACTCGATCAAGCAGATCAGCCAGCAGCTCCTTATAAACAGCATCTTCATCAACTTGAATAGGTTGTTCCGAAGATTCATCTTTTTTAGATTGAATGAGACTTTCAGCATCTTCCTGCAGTCGCTTTAGTTCATCAACTGACAAATCCTTTGACTCAGATGGAGGCGTAGTAAGCTCTTCAATACGTTTTTCACCCAGCTTATTTAGCTCAATGATCTGTCCGCGAACCATATGGCCATTTGCACTTAATTGATAGCGGATCTGCATAACAGCATCCACAGTTTCAGCGGCATTGAGTTGAGAGGTAAATTTCTCAACCAATTTCACAGCATCAGTTTCAATTTCCTCCGTCAAACTGTCTTCTGCAGCAGCTGGACCTTGCTCAGCAATCTGAATATTTGACTGGCTTTCAAATGTCTTTTTTTCTACATCATTTGATGTTGAATTTTGGTCATTTGCAGTTGGTGCTTCTAAGGATCCACCGCTTACAGCGATCAAAGCCAAGGCATGAGTGATAGCATGTTCTTTGATTAAGTGAACTTGGCCACGTTGCATTAAAGCTAAGTCAGATGCTGAATTTTTCCATTTAAATGACTTGCTTAATTCTTCAGTCAAAATTGAAGGTACAAAGCACTGCACACCTTTTGCTGGTGACTCTTTTATTGGCTCCGGCACCTGCATTTCACCAATGGTGAAAAACTTAATCGCAATACGGAATTCATACTCCGGATTGATGTAGACAGTAGCAGGGAAGTTGCGAATATCATCGAATTCACCAGCATCGATATGACGACATTCAATTTGTTGACCTGCAGCCAGTGCTGCGAAAGCTTCAGTACCATTTAAAATATTCATGTTCTTATCCTTTTAATGCTTTAACCAAATACGGATCTAAGTCAGGTTGTTTTAATAGCCAGACAACATAATCAGAAGGGAGGTCTTTAATTGCTAAACCCTTGTGTTTCCCAAAAGTGATTTTTGTTGGAATGCGAGCTTGTTCTGAAAAAAGGAATAAAGACTGCATATCCTTAATAGCCAACTTTTCAACAATTGCTTTAAGCACAACTCCGGTAAAATAGATGTCCCATTTAGCGTTATGCGCTTTACGCAAATGGGTACGAGCCAGGGCTTTGTCTTCCATAATGAAGTAGTACAAAGCACTTAGAGTATGAGACTCATCTGGCCAAACCATTCGAGATAGGGCAAGGGTGCAAATAGCTTTCACTCGAATAGATGAATCGCATTTTTGAATTGCACGAATGTCATAATCAATATTGTGGCCAATAATATGAGTCACACCTGCAGGTAAGCGGAACTCGTCATAACTTGGGCAATCAACCAAATCAGATTCAATGATGTGGTGGACAGCCATAGCACCAAATGAAATAGGCTCTGGGCATGAAAAGTACTGATCAAAGTTATGACTATGATCAACCTTCAAGACACCCTGCTCAAAAGAGCAAGGTGAATGTGAAATTTCGATTGGGTAACCATCAATCGTGTGCGTTTCTGTGTCTAAAATAATTGCACTCATGCTGCGATTCCTTCCTTCGCTAATTTCTCTATTTCATCTTTCACAGCTTCAAATTTAGAATCCTCTATCTGATTGAGAGCATCCAACCCTAAATGTTCACATACTGTTTTTGCATCTAGTCCACGCTCATCAATAAAGTCCTGAAGTTCAGATAATTTCTGATCTGTTAAGCCTTTAAATTCAGGTGGATTAAACCAACGCTTTTTCTCTTTGTCGTAGGAGCATTTCATTTCTTTGGCACGAATTTGAATCGCATACCACATTTCCTTAACGTACTTGTGATCAGGAATAAGTGATTCAGTGAGTTGATTGAGATCGCCAGCGTGATTAGCTTCAGTACAAACTTGTTTACAGTGGCTCAAGTCAGCAATGTTCTTCATTTCTGCAGCTTGAGCTGGTGTCAACGTGTTGATGTGGTCTTTAGCCTGTTTCAGCAGATCTGCTAGGAACGTAGGGGAGCTTGATAATTCAGGAACGTTGACTTGACCTGTGCAGACCTCTACACCTTGACTATTGGTCACAATACGACCCAAACGACCTGAGTTTTTGCCGTGGTGGGTATTAGATGGGTTGAAGTAGATCGTACGTTGATCATCACCGTTTTCATCAGGAGAGGAATGCAAATACCCCATAATGTCTGACATGCGATAAAGTATTGCGCTGTTTTTACCTGCAAGATCAGGTCGAACTATTTTAACCTTATCCTTACCGGCTTCTTGTTCGACAGCATGAGCAATAAACACAATGTCTTTACCTAGGTTTTCCCATTTACGAACCATCTTCATAAATAGATTTCCAGCCAAACCCTGCGCTTTAAGAGTTAAAGATTTATCACGCTGCAGATTGTCATTATTTTTGGCAAGATGATCTTTGATGGCATCCAGCATTGCACCTACAGTATCCGCAACAATAGTTTTATAAGGCGCGTAGAAATCATCTTTCAGATTTTCAAGATCAAGCCAGCTATCAATACGGACAATTGCACCGCGGCGAAGTTCAGCTGATACACGATGTTGACCTTTATCAAAGTCAAAAATGACAGGCTTTTCTGCAGTATGCGCAATTGTACTTTTACCCATACCTGGATCGGTATACAGGTAGCATTTAATGCTTTCTATAAGCAACGTATTTTCCGGTGTGAATACATGAATTCCCATAATATTTCCCCTTAAGCCCCAACCCAGCCCATGCGTTTTTTGAAAGCACGACGTTCACGCAATGGAATATGCGAACTTTGCAAGCCAATGGCCAAAGCCTTACGACGTTGAAAAGCACGTTCACGATCAAAGTTTTCACGAATCCACGGTTTAGAAACCAATTCCTCAAGAGGCAGTTTCACAAGACCATTTGCAGTTTCTTTAAAAATATCTTTGCCTTTTTCGACATAGATAGCGGCGAACTTTGTACCAAGGCGAAGACGCATGTTGCCTTGCTCATCGTTGCCAAGGTATTCAGAGAATTTTTGAGTAGAAGTAGTCATTTGCTCACCTCCATCTGAAACTTAACAGCCTGTACTGCCTGACGATCTGCATCATCTGAACAGCTACGAACAGTAGCTAGAGTTGAAACAACAGTGATGCCAATTAAAGAAGCAGCTAAAAATTCCTTAATGCGAGCATTGCGCTTGTTGCGTTTATTCGCCTTAGCAATCTGCTCACTTGAAGGCGGCTGCTGGTAAAGAATCCCGGTTTGCGGGATATGGCCAAACTCTGGGGTTTGACTATGGGAAGGTGTTTGGTTCATACTTATCTCACTCTTTGAGTAAGCCCCGCATCCGCCAAGATATTCCGGGGCTTTTGTTTACTTAATGAGTAAAGATTACTTTACTTTATTATTGTTGTAAAGAAGTCTTTACCATTAAAAGTAAATTAAACTTAATTTTTGTGTTTTAATAGACAAAAGAAAACCCATCACAGGGATGGGTTGGATGGAGTTTATTATGGATAAGCCAAATCACTTAACAATAGAAAGTCTGCTTCATGATCCACGCTCTCACATGGTTAATCGTTTAATCTTTAATGGTGTCACAGATGCTGAAGTATTGATTAGCATTACTGATAAGTTATTAGGCTTTATTGGAGAAAATAGCTTATTTGATAAATCTACGCCAGATGAAAGATCTTTATCAAACTGGCGTAGAGATATGGTTGAGCGTTTAATGCATCAAGGTCTTACGGATGCTGATCGAATTATCAGCACAACAAACAAGCTTTATGATTTCTTAATCACTGAGCTACTAAAAGATCAAAAGAAAACAAGAGAAAGCTTTAACGCTTTGCGGGAAGCTTAAATACATCCACTTCATCCTTAAAGTAAAAGATATGGTAGGTATTGGTGATTTTATCTACATAACCTTGCAATGCTGCTAAAACATGCGCGGATTTAGTAAGGTCAAAAAGAAATGAGTTTGGGGCAATTCTTTGAATTGATGCTAATGCATCTCCATCGGCCAAGTAACTCATTTTTTCGTCAGATATATTCTCACCACTGATAACAATTAAAGCTTTCATATTTTTCTCCGGTATTTATGGGTAATTAAGATCAATGTTGGCACAAAGTCTTAACTCCATAATATCAGAGGAAATGTGTTTAGATTTAAATGCTTATATAAAAGAAAACCCACAGATAGTGGGTTCGAGATAGGTCTTACTTAGTCATTACAGATCCCGTCTTCGTATGAGATCTTGAGTAAAGAATAACCAGTGAGTGTTTCAGAAATAAGAAACCCACCGAAGTGGGTCTGTGCGATCGAATACTATCCGTAGTATTAGGGTGTGAAGATAGGCTCATAAGATGACACTATTGTTTAGATATGCTTGATATGTGATCATGTCGACTATTTTTTCTTTAGATAAAGCATGATCAACAATACCAGGATAATAACTATAACTACCGTAATAACAGCTCTTTCCATGATGGCTCACCTGCAGCTCATGTTGTTCTTAATTTTAACATTGAATATTGTCTTTTTTCTTATAGTAGTCCAATGCTATGTCCAGATCTTTCAAGAGTTTTGCCCGCGTATATTCAGCTGGTGACAGTCTGAGTAATGCTGGCATGTAATTGGTTTTGTATTCTGCTGGGTAGTCCTTACAGAGTATATGAATTCTTTCCGCTTTTGGGGTCTCAGGATTATCCAGTTTGTCCAAGTAGGTATTTATGATTGTATCTGACTTCTCGAATTGTACCTTTGCTACAGGATCAGTTGTGTTGGCAGATGCTGATTGACTAGGTTCCTTTTGGCAGCCGGTGATAGCTAAAGTTAGAAGTAGGGTAGTGAATATTTTTGTTTTCATGGTTTGGCTTTGTTGTTATTGGTATGAGGATTATAAGCAGAAATCTAGAAAAGAAAACCTTGTAGTCGATTTTATCTTGATCTATCCACAATTATAAACCCATCAAGCACCCATTAGCTCGAAGGCAGGGTGCTCTTTTCTTGTTTATGAGATTAAAACTACTTTTAGTTTAATGGTTGTAATATGTAATCATCATAATAAATAATATTAGCTTTTTTAAAATCACTACTTAATAACTCTAAATTCTCAAAGCTTGTTGTGAAAATAGCTTGTCCTGTATTTTCAAATATCTGAGAAGTATATTTAATTAAATCATCTAAGCTTTGGGTTCTTGTTTCATGTTGACGGGGTTCGTCAAAAATAACAAAGCCTCCGTGTTTAATGTTAAGTTTGTCGTTAGTAGCTAATTCTAGTAATGCTAGAGTAAAGGCCCAGATTGTACGAATATAATCACTCGCTGAGGTTTCAGCAATAATGTCATAACCGTTCTGCTCAGGTCGTAAAGTATTACGTGAAATAGTAATTTTATCTATTTCAGAAGTTGAAAAACCAAATAAGTTTAAATTTTTCTGCATTAAACTTTCTAAGTTAAAAATTGTTTTTGAACCAGAAGAGTCTCCAAGTTGCTTTTTCAATAATGAGTAACTTTCATATGTTGTTTGCCAATTTAATTGCAATTTTTTTAAACTGCTCTCAAAGTCATTGGCTTTTATTAAAAAACTATTTATATCTTCAATTTTCCTTTCAAGTTCAATTTTTCTTCTTATTCTAAAATGAACATCACCAAATAACTCAGAATAATCTTCTTCAAGATTTTTTAGTTTAGCTTCTTCATCTTTTAAAAGAATATGTTTTCTTTGTAATTTATGATTGATATCAAGAATTTCTTCAGAATGTTTTTTACTTATATTATTCATGAAATCATATTGTTCTTTAATGAATAATATATTCTGTTCTAGTGTCATTGGAGCAACGGGTGTTTCTTTATGAGAGATATGTAAAAAATCTGAAAGTTCGTTATGGCATATAGGGCATTCTTCCAAATCTACTGAAAAATTATTTTCAGCCCCCAATTTTGTTAATAAAGCTAACTGTTTATATCTCTGAAGATCATTATAAAGAATTTTGGACTTTTTTGTTGACTCAAATTGAGCAATTTGTAATTGCTCTTTAGAGCGTTCTAAATAAGAGAGGCTTTCATATAAACTTCTCAAAATTTCCTTTTGGTGTTCGATTTTTTCTATAAGTTCATTATCCTTAGGGATATTTTCACTTTCTGATTGTAATTCCTTTATGAGAGAGAGTTTAGCTGTATGTAATGGAATATCTGCATTTACGCCATTAATGTAATATTCAATAGGAAATAATTGGCTTCCAATCGATGAAATTTCAGAAAAATAGAAATTAGAAATATTACAGAGAGACTCAATAGAATTAGATAAAAATTTCCATTGATCTTCACAATGATCTAACTTTTTCCTTAAAGTATTAATTTTATTTTCAATCTCAAAGTTTGAAATATCTAAAACATATTCAATAGCAGTTTTCTTTACATTTTTAATTCCATAATTAACAGGGACATTAGCTTGTATCTCAGACCATCCTCTTTTTTGCTCTATAAAAAATAGTGGAAAAACTGCTTCAAGATATAGTTTAACTTTATCTCCATTTAAATGTGGAACTAAAGGTAAATCCCAACCCATAAAATTTTCTAACCAATTATGGAAGCCATACTCAGATTTTGAGGATCCTAAACTACCATATGATTTTAAAAAATAATCCTGTGATTCATGATTATTGTATACTGTTATAATATTATTATGATCCTTTATTAATCGTTTAACAGTAGCAATTTCGTTATTATTATTTTGAAATTTTAATTCTACATATGAATGAGTGACATTATAACTTGAGCCTTCAAACTTACTATCATTAATGGTTTCATATAATGATTTTGGAAATGGTTTACTCTTTAGTGGTCCAAGAATAGATTCTAAACCTAGAGCATATGCAATGGCATTTACGCATGTTGATTTACCAGAAGTATTATCAGCACGAATGACATTAAGACCTTTTTTAAAGGGGATTTTTGTAGAAAATACTTTGTTTTGTATAGTCTTGACAATTATGGTTAATTCTATAATTTGTAAAGCAAGCATTTTACTTTTTTCCTAACATTTTCTCTATTTTATCAAAGGAAATCTTAGATAAATAATTTTCTATGAAATTAATTTCAGCACTAAATAAACCATGTTCTAATATATGCACGTAGAAATTATCAGCTAAATAAGTAGTTTCAATTTTCTCTTGATTAAATTTTATTAAATCTTTCTTAAAAGTGAGTTCAATAGCTATATAATTTGCTTGGTCTGATGAGATGAATGGTGCAGGTTGATCTTTTTCAATTAAAAATTTTTTAAATTTCTCCCATTCTTGATTCCTAATTAGCATCCAAAGCATGACATTTAACTTTTTTAAATCAATAGTCTTATTTTTTATTATCATAGTTTTAACAATAATAACTACAAGACTAATTCGCCATAATGGTCGCATCTCGACAGGTACAGGATAGGGTTTATTATTAATTTTTATCTTTAGTGATTTATTCATTATTCAAAATCCATATTGCATTCTGCAATCCACTTAGCTATATAGCCGTATGATAGTTCACTTCTATTAAATTTTGAGATAATCGAACTAAAAATTTCAGTTATTTCTCTTTCATTTTGATCGCGGACAGCTTTAATGAATTTTACGTCTGGATCCATACCTTCAATATCAATTAAATCTTTCATTTTTCCTAAAAGCATACGACCGCACTCTTCAATATCTTGGTATGTATCTGGATAATTAAATCTGAGATCCTCCAAGTAACTCGTAATTTTTAAATATTTACTTGTCATGCTATTTGCAAAGTTTTCAGGTTTATCTGAAATGAAGCCAGATTTTCTAGATATATTTCTTTCAAAAGAAGAATCTTTAAAGGTATTTAGTTCAATTTCTTCAATTTTTTTAAATGGAAGGTTAATTAACTCATCACCATATTTTAAAGCATATGTTTTTGATGCTGGGTAACTATCTGCTGTTTCAATTTTCACTGTAAAATCAGCAGGGTGTATATAACTAATATTGGCTTCTAAAACCTTTTTCTTATAGGTATTACAATATGATATGAGTTCTTTTGTTCTGTTTTCAGGCAGCAATAAAACCCATTGTTTTATAACAATATCATCTAAAAATTTTTTAATCTCTGATTCGTATATTTTTAATTTATTTATATCTGTTCGTATTTTGGCTTGAACATGCTTTTTATACTCAGCCATTGAATATTGAGGATCTGGGAAATAACATTGGAAAATGCTTCCATCTTTAGTAAAAAATTCTAACCCACAATCGCCGCGGTCATCTGCTGGAACAGCAGTAAAATAAGGTTGTGTATAATGATGTCTCATCATTTTTTCACAAAATTTTTCCCACTTTGTACCGTCAAAATTAAAAAAAATATCACTCATTATGATGGTTACCTTAATTATGTTTATACATCTCTATACAACCCAATAACCTTACCCATTCAATTTCTACTTAACTAAATAAATAGCTGAATACGCTTAAACTTTTTATTCGCTTCAATTTCAGTTTTATAAAATTTGTCTCTATCCGCTGCTTCTATAAATTTAGTAAACGTACTTGATTCAAGAAGGCGGTAAAGAAACCTTTCACCGGTCTTAAGCACCACTGTCAATAAGTAGTGCTGATAAAGCACATGGCTGATCTTGCGGGAATTTATTTCAATTGTTTGCATTCATAACACCCCAAGTCACCGGTGACTTACCTTTTAAATTTTTCTATATAAGCCAACAACTTTACCAACCAAACGGCAGTCTTCAGTGAGTTTGATAATTTGTTCTGGCCAATTAGGGTTAAGTGGCTGTAAATACTTCTCACCACCTTCAATAATCAGTTTTTTAAAAGTAGCTTCTGTTTCACCAGTACAAGAAATAATAACTAAATCATCTGTTTGTAGATCAAAAGTTTGTATATCTGGATTTACATAGATACGGTCTTCTGGTTCAAACCGTGGTGACATAGAAACACCTCTAACAACAAGACCGTAGCCATTTTTTCCACAATCCTTATTAGGTGGAAGCCACTCTTCAAACTGGGTATCTGCAGGAATTGATTCAACTGTAGTCCACGATCCAGCCTGCACCCAAGAAATAACAGGAATAGGGCGGCCTTCTAGGCTAATTTTTTGCGATAGGTCTACATTGTTATCAAGCTTATGGTTTTCCAAAATCATTGGAGCTTTTTCGCCAGCCAACCACCTTGAGTTAACTTTCAAATATGTTGCTGCCTTTAAGAGATTTGACCCCTCAAGTTCCTGGGTTGGACCGTTTAACCACAAACCAACATTAACCTTACTTACACCCACGAAGTTGGCTAATTCAGTATTTTTGAATTTTTTACCAGTCACACTTTCGTAGTGTGCTTTTGCCTGGGCCATTCTTTCCTGAAGGGTGCTCATAAATAAATCCTATTATTTTTTGTAAAGTTAGCTTAACTTTTCTAAAGTAAAGTTTGCTTGTGTTTTTAAAGTAAAGTATTCTTAACTTAATTAAGTAAACTTAACGGAATCGAATATGCGAATTGAGATGAAAACAAGTGATGTTTTGGCTCGATTTAACGCACCTAAAGTAGCTCAAACATTAAAAATTACCCGCCAAGCTGTTTATCAGTGGGGTGAATTGGTTCCTGAGAAATCAGCATTCAAGCTTTTAGCAGTAGATCCAAGCATCCCACATCAAAAAGTGGCTTAACCCAATTATCCCTCGGTCAATGTTTTAAAGAAACGTGAACTTAACTATTGGATTCACATATGGAAATTTCAAAAGAAACAAAAACTGCACTGCATAAGATGATTCATCACTCTGAAGGTGTGACACCAAAAGATATTGCAGATGTTTTGGGTGTATCACACAAAACTGCTTTGAATTACGCCAATCCGAATATGGATCAGCATCTGCCAAGCCTTAAGGCTTTTGAAGCAATGTTGACGTATACGCAAAATCCAGTCGTTTTAAAGTCCTGGGCGCACAAGTTAGGCCTAGTGCTTATGCCATTAGGTGATATTGACGGCAAAGAGCACCAGTTGAGCGTACTGGAATCATTACTCGGCATGAATATTGGTGCTGGTCAGGCGAATAAGCAGGTTTTGGGTGCACTGGAAGATGGCGTGGTGACACCAGCGGAAATGGATGAGACGGACCGCATCCTGGAAGAAATGGAACACAAGATCCAGTCTTTGCGTAAAGCCATGAAAGGCGAGTGTGCAAAGTATTTATCAGCACTACAAATAGAAAAAGCCTGACGCGCAATGTCAGGCTTTTAGTATTCAAGAATTTAGGAACCCAAGAATGGAAACGAATTTAACACAACACCCATGTGCTAACAAGTGCACGAATTTCAAAGAAGAGCAGTGCGGACATTGCCTGATTTCAGAATCAGATTTTATTGCCGGCGATACCGTTGTTTTTATCAATGAATCCAAGCCAGGTCATTTGATGACTGTGCACAAGGTTGAAGGTAATGGCGTATTGCTGGACGGGAACAGAAGCTTTGCATTAATCCACATGATCCGTCATGCAAACGTGGCGGAGTTGGGTGCTAAAAGACGTCTTACGTTGACTGAGCAAGCTTTGGCGGAGGTTCCATGATCTCCAACAAGGTAATTAAGAAAATGCCTGAGCATAAACAGGTGCAGGGCATTCAATCATGGTTTGAGCCTGCTTTACGTGTGCTGAATGAAATCCATGAACAGAAAAAATTAAGTCTTCGCAAAAAAGGCTATGACGAAAATAATGCCGCCGTTACCAAAATTGAGTTATCCCAGTTAATAACGCGGAGATTTCGCATCACAATTTATCTGGCTGATCAGATCGTATCAAGCCTGGTTAAGTCGAATGCAGTTGAATCATTTGGTGGATACGTGAAGCCAAAAGCACTTGAGGTTTAATATGAGCTTAGATGCAACAAACTGGGCATGGAGAGTCAATATTGAGTCTTCATCTCAGCGTTTAATATTGCTCTCGCTTGCAGATCGCACAAGTGATGAGCATACATGTTACCCAAGCTTAAAACGCTTGGTGGTAGACACAAAGCTCAATCGTAAAACAATCATCAAAATGTTGGATGAACTTGAACAAAAGGGGTTGATCAAGTTCACCGGCGAGATCAAAGGTAATGGCGTAAAAGTATATCGCTTGATTGGTGTTAAGGGACGAGAGGATCAATTAACTGATTCCAAAAAAGGTACTAGTTCCAAAAGTGGAACTGGTTCCAATTTAGGTACAGGTTCCAATATTGGTACTAGTACCGAAAATGGAACGGGAACCAGTACCAAAAACGGTACCGAGACCAGTACCAATTTTGGGACACAGAATCTCCCAATGAATCTTTCAATAGAATCTAAAAATAAAAAAGACTGGTTTTGTTTTAAAAAACTTCGTGAAGAAATTTATCTGGCTGATGACAGCATCGATTTTGAATCCATCATGAATTCGAAATGGGCTGAACGTGAAAAACGAGCATTCGAGAATTACAACGCTGAAAAACCCATGAGTGATGATCTGATGATTTATCACTTTGCTGACTGGTTGATTAACGCGTACAGAACCAAGTATTCGAATACTCAAAATCCAGTTTTTGGAAAACCTGCAGGTACCGGCAGTAAATCTCAGCAGCTTTCTGAAAAACAGATTCATACCTTCGCTCAAAAACTTTCACAACATCCCGAGTTCTCAAGCAAGTTCTCTGAACCGGGTGAGTCCTATGAAAAACTTGCTGCACGTATCGCCGTGAAACTGGAAGATCCAGCACAGGCGAAGAAATGGGAACCGTATTTGAAACAGGTTGGGTTCAATGGATCACTCCCAGGAGCTGCAGCATGACCCATGCAGACCGAACTTACATGAACCTGATGATCTTCCAGATTATGTCATCAAGCAAAGGCCGAGTATCTGTGAAACAAATTCACCAGGCGATAGAGCCAAATATGGGGATTTCAGTGCGTAGTCTGCAGCGATATTTGAATGGTCTGGCTCACTGGGGATTGGTGGACAAGGATGGTGAAACACCACAAGGATTTATTCTGACGGACAACGCAAAGGTGCTTTTCCACAATCTGGCTAACGGATGTGATTGATGGCCAGCTACTCAATTGCTGAATACAAGAAAATGATTGGAGCTTCAAAACCTAAACGGGGTTCCAAGCGTCCAAAGGTTAAAGGGGAAAAGGTACAAAGTGAAGGAGAGGCCAAACTGGCCAGAGACTTGAAAGCCTTAAAAATTGAGTTTGAACAGGAATATCAGTTTCACCCAAAACGGAAATGGAGAGCTGATTTCCACCTGGTAGGAAAAAAGATATTGGTTGAAGTTGAAGGTGGGATTTGGAGTGGTGGCAGGCATACGAGAGGTAAGGGATACATTGGAGATATGGAAAAGTACAACGCTGCAGTAATGATGGGTTACCAGGTAATACGGTTTAGTACAGAGCAAGTGAAGTCAGGTTTGGCGGTTCAGCAAATAGAGAAGATGGTAGGGATTTAGGATGAATGCAGTAGCAACAAATTTTGAGTGGTTAGGTCGTGAAATGCGTGCAAAAACAGCTTGCTATGAAGTAAGTGTTGCTGCAACTGGTGAGCGTCCACCTAGCTGGGACGAAAAAATTGGAGTATTTGGAAAGATGGATGATGAGTTGCAAAAAGACATTGCTTATCTTTTGGCTAATGGTGACTTTTCCGACACTACAGTCGAGCATAAGCGTATCGAAGAGCATTTGTTTAAATCAATTTTTTCAGTAGCTGATGTTGAGAAAAAATATAAAAAAGATGAGTTGCCAAAAATTTGCCGAATGATTGCACGCATGGAGCTATTTTTCTTTTTATATGACTTTCTCGAAGATGATTATAAATTGCAGGGAAGATTACGTATGGCTGGCCTATTGAGTGTTATGGATGTAAAAACGTATCAAAATAATTGGAAGCATTATGGCGATGGAGTCAAACTAATGCTTGTAGAAGCAAAGTCAGCAGCCAATGATCATATTCACAATTATAAAAAACAGCTCAATATTAAAAATTGACATTTAAATCCTGAATTGGTATGTTTGTGTTATAGTGACCAAAGTGTATGTGATGCACTAAGTTAATTTAAAAGCTTGCCAAATGGTGGGCTTTTTTTGTATTAGTGATGATTGAGAAAAAGAATGCTGAGTAAAATATATAATAATCTTCCAATAATTCTTTTAGTTTTAATTGTTTTATCTATTCCATACCTTATGTACAAGGGTATAAAGGTTTCGCCTCAAGTTGGCTATATAAAGGATTGCTCTAGTGTTCCAGTCCCTGAGAACTTGGAAAAAAATAAGCTAGATAGTTACTGTGATTGTGTGAAGAATCCAAATGATTTTAGACCCAAAGAAGAAAAAATTGCTGCATGCATAGAGGAAGCAAAACCAAAGCCCTCGATATTTGATTTATTTAAAAAGTAAATTTTTTTAAGTCTATCAATACAGATAGACTCAACCCAAACCGCCGAAAGGCGGTTTTTTTATGTCAGGAGAAAAGTAATGGCATTAGTTAGCAATGCAGAGTATGTAAAAATCATCAAAAAACTATATGGTACTACCATGTATGTTGATGAAAGCATGATCTCGGATGAGGTGCGTGAAATCGTTGAAAAGATTCTATATGAAATACGCATGTGCTCTGTCAACCTTACAATGTTCACTTCTATTGTGAATGGTGTAGTAGAAGGACTAATTAATGCTGGCCAGTCAATTGGATCTGAAGTCGTAGATAGTTTGATGCGCTCTAAAGACTTTGCATTTATTGAAAATACAGCAAAGAACTTTGGTGTTGGATTTTTCACAGCATATTTCAATACATGGATTGATGTGCTATTCCGCGACCAACGTTCAACAATATGCGTTAACACAGCAAAGCTGAATTGGAAGTCTGCATTGGCGATTGCATTGTTGGGAATTTAATCATATCTATCTGTAATAAATAAAAAAGGCCTGACTAATTGATCAGGCTTTTTGTTGCCTGAAATATGCCAAACATATCCTGTGAGTGTGCCAGCTTGCAGAACATGCCTTGAGTAAATGCCTAGATGTTTTAGGCAATTCCAGTTGGGGTTTGGCACCCCGACCTAAAGAGGATTGAAAACAAGTAAAGCAGACCGTGCATGTTAGGTTTGTGTGATTGTGAGTAGCGGTAGATCAGTTGCCGAGCTGGTCAATATCGTAATCTAAGGCAAGGGTGTACATGATTTGTATGCCCTTTTAATGCCCTGAGAAATGTCATGTGTAAGCAATATCAGGGCATCCAGATTTTTTTGATCACAAATTTATATAAAAAATTAACAACACATAAAGATGGCACTTCTATAATTCTTTGGAAAAAAATAAAAAGAGTTATTGGAAATGTCTAAAATTTTTATATTAAAAGAAGTAAAAGCTATAAGTCGTTGCGGTATGAAGATAGTGGTAGAGCAGGTATTTGAAAAGGTTTTCAATGAATATGGAAGAAACCCTATATGTGTGCCTTTACCTCAAATAGTGATTAATGAAAATGTGATTAGTTTAGATGATGAAAACACTTTTATTCATCCTGGAACAAAAAAAGAGTTTAGAGTGACAAGAGGTGAAGTCATCTTTAAATCAAAATTGCCATACCTTAAAAAGAAAAATAACCCAAAGTAGACAAGTGAAAACAGTTCCTGTGCATTCTCTATACTCTGTTAATCAGAGTAGAGTGGTATATTTTTTTTGCTCCAAAGAGAAAGTGCAATAAAAATAAAAAAGATGACACCCCATATTAGCCCGCTTAATACCATCCCCGGTTAAGCGGGCTTTTTTAATATTTGATACATCATTAATTAAGTTTTTCTAATATTTTGATTTAATTATCACTATTTTAATTTTTGGTATATTTCGCCACTGAAAAATACTTGAATGGTGTAGAAAATAGCCAATAGAAACTGCTGTAAGTTTCTGAATGACCCTCCAAAGTCATTGTTTATAAGCCCACCTCACTTTCCTTGAGTGGGCTTTTTTTTGCATGGAGAAAATTAATGCTCCGCTTCTTAATGTGTTTATTTGGCCTGCATGGTGCAACTGAAATCGATTACACGGTTGATGATGAAGAAATCAAAGTGTGCCGGGATTGTTTGAAAGAAGTTAAATAGACCCTTGTCACTTTGGTGACATTTGCCGGACGTATTACGGCACATAAGACCCCGCTACATACTAGATATTGGCGGGGTTTCTTTTTCTATTCCTTATTGAAATAATGTTGTGTATAATTACACAATGAACAGCAAAGACATTATTAAGCGTCTGGAGCAGGAAGGCTGGTACAAGGTTGGAGGTAAAGGCGACCATGAAAAGTATAAGCATCCCGATAAACCCGGTCATGTTGTGGTGCCACATCCACGTAAAGATATGCCGATAGGTACTCTACGCAATATATATAAACAGGCTGGTTGGGAATGGAGGTAAATATGTTATATCCAGTATATGTTCATAAAGATGAAGATACTGCATACGGTTTAACTTTCCCTGACTTTGAAGGGTGTTTCAGTGCTGCGGATGAAATGCAAGACATCCAGCGCATGGCGCAGGAAGCGGTTGAGGTTCACTTTGATGGTGAAGATATTCCGTTACCTGTACCATCAAGCCCAGAGCAATGGTTAGGTGATGAGAGATTTGAAGGTGGTTTTTGGCTGTTAGTTGATATTGATACGACAAAGGTAAATACCAAGTCTGTTCGTATTAATATCAGTATGCCGGAAGCTTTGGTGAAGCGTATTGATGCTGTGGCCAAAAAACAACACTTAAGCCGTTCGGCATTTTTAGCCAAAAGCGCGGAAATGGCATTGCATCAGTAAAATAAACAATATTACAGACCCAGCCTGAGTGCTGGGTTTTTTATTTTGAGGTACTCATGACAGATAAAGTACAAGCGAAACAAGACTTAGAATTTTGCAGTGCTGAGCTGTCTAAGTATCAGAATCTCAGTCGGGCCGGGTTGACTCGAAATGAGTTACTGGCAATTGACGGCATCATGATTAAGCTGAAAGAGCGTATTAAGAATTTGCGTGAAGCGTTGTATGCGTGATGCAAAGCTGTAACTCACTTACAACTACATGAATTACAGCTTTTAGATTATTTGTACTTTTGATTTAAAAATACTCTAAGTTTGCCTAAAGAGCGATTTACAAAATCGTCTTCACTTTCACCATCAAGAGGTGTGCCCACAATCCTGCTAATTTCATTTAAAGTTTCTTTAGATTGTAAGTCTGAAGTTAACTCTTTTTTGAATTCTTCCACCTTCTTGTTTGAGCCCAATAGATTGGCTAAGGGAACAGACCCAATGGCGTTGGAAACTCCTTTTTCTATCAAGCTAGATGGAAGTAGATATTGAGGAGCATTTTTTTCTTCCTCTTGAATAAATTGGAAAAGGGTGTATTGATTTGTAGTCATTTTTATTTCCTGATTATTTAGAAGATTGTTTATCTTTGAATTTTTTGTAGAAAGCTCTGAGAATTTTTTCCAATTGCTTCAGAATTTCTTCAAATATTTTATCTTTAGCTTCTGGCGGAATTTTTGACCAAAACTGCATAAGAAAAACGGCAATAGTTTTGAATATTGCACCAATTGACATACCTTTCCCCTTTCAATTGAATGGTTTTTATTAGAGTTGAATAATATATGGTTTTAACGATGAGCGTACATAATTAAAGCTTTAAGTTTAAATGATTTTTCGTCGGGTTGAGGTGTTTATGGGTGTAAATGACTACTTTTGGAAAACCAAAAAACGCCCACATAAAACAAAACCACGTGCTAAGCCTCTGCCCAAAGCCAAAGATGCATATTTAGAAGCGGAAGAAGAATTCGAGCATGCTTTAAATATCTTGGGCATCAAGTACGAAAAGAAATTTCAGTTTAAATCGACCAAACATTGGCGTTTTGATTTCCATTTAATTGAACACAGAATTTTAGTCGAGATTTCAGGTGGTCCTTGGTCAGGTGGCCGTAAAGGCAAATTAGCGAATAAAGCCTGGAGTATGGATCGTTATGATCATGCTAATGAGATGGGTTTTACTGTTGTTCGATTAGAGTCAGCTAATAGATACAAGATTGATGAATTTGGACCATTACAGATTGAAGCTCAATTCGCATCACAATGGTTGAAGAATTTAAAGAGAGAGTCATTCAATGGACCAGTTCAGACCATTCCCGCCGTCGAATCTGATTGATCAGGCTGAGGAAGAAGAAGCGATCCGGTTGGCACCAGCCGTAGAATTAAAAGAATGGGTTGTTAAAAATTGGCTGACCATTGGTGGTGAACTCCATAACCCGGATCATGATCATATTGCAGAGCTGCTGCATGATGATGAAACATTCCTAGCATTTGCCTGGGCATCATCGGCCGCCGTGGCTAAAAAGCGTATGGTGCTGGGTCAATGTGAAAAAGTGATGTTTAACCAAGGCGGATGGAAGAAGGCACGCCAGGAACAGCAGATGCGGGACTGGTTCGGTTTTGTGCCTCAATATTTGATTACGGTTGATGCTGCATTTTGTGAGCAAGCTTCCGATCGTGAATTTTGTCGTCTTATTGAGCATGAGCTATATCACATTGGCGTTGAACGTGATGAAGATGGCGAGATCATCTATAGTGATATGACTGGTCTACCTAAACACTACCTTGCTGGCCATGACGTTGAAGTGTTCTTCGGTGAAACAAAACGATGGGGTGCTGATGAGTCAGTAAAACGACTTTTGGAAATCGCCAAGAATGCGCCGTTTGTATCTGAAACTAATATTGCTGCGTGTTGTGGGAACTGTGTAATTAATTGAGCCTAAGGGCTCTTTTTTTTGCCTATCTTGCGACACGTAGCGACACAAAGAGGTGTTTATGGCAACACTAAAAGAGCCTGTAAAAATATTTATAATTCAGTCTCTTGCTTGTCGTGACACCCCTCAAGAAGTTGCGGATCTTGTGAAGCAAGAATTTGACTTGATTATTGATCGATCTCAGGTCGCTTTATACGATCCCACTAAACGTCGTGGGAAAAATCTTAGTAAGAAATATGTCTTGCTATTTGAAGAGACCCGTGAAAAGTTCGATGCAGGGCTAATTGATATTCCGATTGCCAATAAGTACTACCGTTTGAAAGAAATTCAAAAGATGTACGACGATGCGGGTAAAAACAAAAAAACCAAACAAGGCCTTTTAAAACAAGCCTTTCAAGAAACAGATGGTCGTGTGACTAAACAGGAAATCACAGGTAAAGATGGTGCTGATCTGGAAATTAAAATTATTCGAGAGTTTATTGATTAGAGGTGACTGATGTGGAGCTCAGAATCAAAACTCCACGCTGGTCGAAGCCATGGTTTAAGCATGCACGCTATAAAGGCGCTCATGGCGGGCGTGGATCAGGTAAGTCTCATTTTGTAGGTGAGCAGCTGGTTGAAGAATGCGTGATAGATAAAGATCTTCGCGCTGTATGTATCCGAGAGATTCAGAAATCAATTAAGTATTCCAGCAAACAGTTGATTGAAGACAAGATCAAAGCATTGGGTGTATCTCATCTATTTGAAGTACAACGCGACCTGATTAAGCGTAAAGGCGGGGATGGGGTTATCCTATTTCAAGGCATGCAGGATCATACTGCGGATTCAATAAAATCGCTTGAAGGGTTCAAAATCGCGTGGATTGAAGAGGCCAACCGACTTTCAGCTAAATCCTTACGTTTACTGCGTCCTACTATGCGTGCTGAGGGTTCTCAGATTTGGGCCACATGGAACCCCGAATCGAAGGATGATCCGATTGATGAGTTTCTTCGCGGTGAATTTGCACCTGAAGATTCAATTGTTATTGAAATTAACGTCAACAATAACCCGTTTGCACCTAAAACCTTATTAGATGAGTACGAAGAGGATCGTAAGCGGGCAATTCGAATGCAAGCGGCAGGCGATGAAAATGCATGGCCTATGTTTGAGCATGTTTGGCATGGAGCTTATCTTGAGTTTAGCCAGGCGATTATTTTCTCTGGCCGTTACGTTGTTGATGAGTTTGAGCCTGAAGATGACTGGACTGAAGTGTTCTATGGATCTGACTGGGGGTTCTCACAAGATCCGACTACATTGAACCGCATGTTTATTCATAACGATGTGCTGTACATCCGAAATGAAGCACATCAGGTTGGCTGTGAAATTGATCATTTGCCTCAGCTATTTGATGAGGTGCCAGGTGCACGTACACATAAAATTAGAGCGGATAATTCCCGACCTGAAACCATCAGCTACATGAAGCGCCAAGGTTTCAAAATTGAGGCTGCTGATAAATGGCCTGGGTCAGTTGAAGATGGTGTGACCTTCATGAAGAAATTTAAGCAGATTGTCGTTCATCCTGACTGCCCTGAAACAGCAAGAGAGTTCAAACTGTATTCATACAAGGTCAACCGTGCTGGTGATGTTCTACCGGATATTTTGGATCTCAATAACCATCACATGGATGGTATACGGTATGGCTTGCAACCATTGATCAAAGGCAGAAGCAGTAAAAAACCTGCAGGTGCAGGTACTCGAACTTATTGATAAGGAAAACACATGGCAAAGTCTAAAAAGGACAAAGCGTCAAAGAAGGCTTTGTCTTATGGCAACTTATACACTCAAGAAGCAGTCACTCAGTTTTTGGTGAATTTTGGGAAGCAACCAGATACGGATGAAGTGCTTCGTAAAGCAGGGATTGCACGCCATAGATTGCGTGTGTTGCTGGATGATGACGAGATTGCACAGGCGGTTGAAACACGTCTAGATGCTCTTCTGGCCACGCCGTTACGTATTGAACCAAGTGATAGCAAAGAAGCTGAGATGCTGAATTTAGTACTGAAAGAATGGTTTCATGAAATCGCTACCGGTGCCCTGAGCGCATTGTTCTTTGGTTACTCTGTCCAGGAGGCTGTATATGAACTGAAGCCGGAAGGCTATATAGGTATTCAATGGATCGGTGAGAAGCCGATGCAATGGTTTGAGCCTAAGAACGATGGTCGTTTAATTTATCGGCAAGACGGTCATAACACAGAGAGTGAAGTTGATCAGGTATTTAAGTTCTTCTTAACACGCCGTAAAGCCACATACGAGCAGCCTTATGGTAAAGCATTGCTGGCCACACTGTATTGGTTATTCTTCTTTAAGCAAAACGGCTTTAAGTTTTGGGCTAAATTCCTGGAGCGTTTCGGCACTCCAATCCTGCTCGGTAAATGTAAAGACACCGAAACTGAAGATATGAGTAAGGCATTATTGGCTGCTCATGCTCAGAGTGTTTTATCAATTGATGCCGAGGATGATGTTTCCGTTTTAGGGACTTCTGGTGCGAGTGGTACTGCTGGATCCGCATTTGAGTCTTTTAATAATCAACTGATTCGCCAGATTCAAAAGGTTGTATTGGGGCAGACGCTCACCAGTGGTACAGATGGCAAGGGGAGTTATGCACTAGGTCAAGTACATGAGAATGTACGAGCAGATAAGCTTAAGTCGGATATTCGCCTGGTAACACCAACTTTACAGGCCGTGGTTAATGCCCTTTGTGCATTAAATGACTGGGGTGAATATGAGGTCATGCTGGGTGAGAAGCCAAAGCCACTCAACAAAGAACAGGCAGAGCGTGATGCTAATCTTAAAAATGCCGGGGCCAACCTGACACCGCGGTACTTTCAGCGTGAATATGGATTGCAGGATGGTGATCTTGCTGAAGTGGCACCTCAAAGTGATACTAAGGTGTCACCAACGTTCACCGCCTTGCCGAAGCAAGTATTCAGCTTTAAGGCATCTGCCAATAAGTTATCTGCAGCGCAGCAGGAAGTTGAAGAGCTGACGGATGGCCAAGGTGATTTGCAGTTATTGACCAATGAGCAGATACAGCAATTAGCAGCTGAGTCTGAGACACCAGAAGATTTGATATTTAATTTGTCGAAATTAATACCTGGTGCAACTAAGTCGCAATTTACGGCTAATTTAGATCAGGCTTTGTATGCGGCTGATGTGCTGGGGTATGCAATCTCAAGTAAGGGTGAATAACGATGCAACCAGTCACATTCCTTGAGGCGCTTCAGTACGCTCACAGCAAAAAGATTGTGCTGCCTGATGAATTCTATTCAATGGACCTTAAGACTAGGCAGATGGCAACGACAGTCAGCTTCTTATCAAGTCTTGAGCAGATTGAAACCGTCATCAAGGCTGTGAATAAATCGATTGCAGATGGTGGGACATTTAATGACTTTCAAAAGCTGATTGCTGAATCTGAAATCATCCTGCCAAAGCATTACTTGGACAATGTATTCCGTACCAATATCCAGAATGCTTATGGTCATGGCCGGTGGCAACAACAGCAGCGGAATAAGGCTAAACGTCCGTATCTGATGTATTCGGCTATCAATGATAGTCGTGTGCGTCCTGCACATTTGGCCTTGAATAGAATTGTATTGCCGATCGATCATCCGTTTTGGCTTACACATTACCCGCCGTTGGGCTTCCGCTGCAGGTGCACGGTGATTGCTTTGACCGAGAAACAGGCATTGAAATATGGCATTACACCAGATGACAAGTTGCCAGAAGTGGCTGAGGCTTTGGACTGGTCATCCCATCCATTGCAGTTTGGCGACCTAGAATCACTGGTTGATAAGAAGATCAGTACTTCAAGCTTAGATAAAGAATATCTCCTTGAGCAGAAAGAAGTCATCAAAGCTGAATGGAATGCATCTAAAAAGCTGATCAGTCTATTTTCTCCAATGGATGACAAGACTCGGGATCTGTTTGATACGGTAGCCAATACGGTGATTCCTCTTGATCCGAGCATCCGGCCAAGCGCGATTCGTACTTTCTTAGACTATGTGCAGGGCAATGATGCGGCACTGACCAGCTATTTAAACTCATCTACAAGCTCACTGGCTGATGATGTGCTTAAGCGATGGATAGGAACTGATATGGCATCTATTAAGGCTGTGGCAAGCAATACAGCTTCAACCGTGATTGGTACTGCAACTCTTCAGCAAGTAGCTACGTATCAGGTCGGGCAGACGGTCCAGCTGAATGCGCCGTTACTGATGACTGATACAGTTTCCGACATCGTGATCAAGATTGAGAATGCTGCAGGTTTGGGTATCGATCTAGATATGCTGAATGCTGGGAACGGTGTTCTGTTTCCAATTGGGCTGTCGTTTGAAGTTGTTTCGATTGAAGCGGCTGACGGGAGAATGGTTTATACGTTAAAGGCATTGGTGAATTAGATGACTGAAAAATGCGAATCATGCCGCCGTGGCTTTAATGGTCGCAATGGGAATGGCTATTCGCCTTGTGGCTGTAACAAAGTAGCTGTGATTGGTGCTCAAAAGCCAACTATGAAAATGCTAGTGAATGCATTGTGTCATGCACTATCTAGTCCACCAAAAAAAACATAAACAAATTTAACTTTAAGCACCTTCGGGTGCTTTTTTATTGGAGCATGAAAAATGCCAGATCCAAATGAAAAGCCAAAGGATCAGTTTTGCTTTGAGCTTGGTACGTTTGCAGTTGAACAGCCCGTAGAGGGGAAGAAAAAGCGCACCTTCACAGGTGTGGCTTACAGTGGTGAACCGATCGTCGACCACTGGTATTGGGATCGAATCATCTTTGATTTGGATTCTATGCAAATTAAAGGTCGCATTCCTGCACTACTTGAACACTGTTCAAAGCAACGTGCCGGCGCCATTAACAGTCATAGCATTAACTACGAGCAAGGCTTGGTGATTTCTGGTGACTTGATGAGTAACGAGTACGGCACTCAGGTTGCTCAAGACTCTGACGACGGCTTTCCATGGCAGATGTCAGTTCGCATTGAACCAAGTTCAGTGGAAGAAATTGCCGCAGACAAAACGGTTTTTGTAAACGGTAAAACACACCAAGGACCAATTACTGTATTCCGCGGTGGTCGTATTCGTGAAGTGTCTTTCTGTGCTTTGGGTGCGGATGACAACACAAGCGCAGTGGCAGCAAGCCACTCTCCAAAAAACTTTAATCAACCAGAGGACACAGACGTGGACCTAGAACAAGCGAAAGCAAAAATTAAAGAACATGAGCAAACTATTTCAGGTTTGCAGGATCAGGTTAAAAAATTTGCTACAGATAAGCGTAATGCTGAGATTGATGCTTTGGCCAAAGCTTTGAATAAAGAGTTTAGTGCTGATGAAAAATCCAAGTTTGCTGCAATGCCAGACGATGCATTTGATCTGATGGCTGGAACACTTAAGCAATTTGCAGCAGGCAACCAACAACCACCAACTGGACAGCAACAACAAACGCCGGCACCAAGTGTTAATCCAGCATTTGCCCACTTGTTTAATCATCAGGCAACTGGTGGTCAAGGTGGGCAATCAAATAATACTGAAACCCACAAATTCACTTCAGGTGCACAAGCTTTTGCAGCACAAAGCAAGGGGAAATAATCCATGAGCAATAAAACCTATTTAGGGAGCGTGACCCGTGAAACACGTCCATTCAATCTTGATGTGACTAAGCTGCGTCGTGCTAATGCAAAAGTTACAGCAGCAAAAGCCTATAAAGCAGGCGATTTGCTCACCCTGTCCGATGCCAATGTGGTTGATCATGCAGTAGATGAAAAAACATGGAATGTGGTTTGTGGGCAGGATGTCACTGCCGTGCAGGCAACCCAAATGGCATCAGATGGAGTTGAAATTCCAGTCTATTTTGGTGGTGTATTTAGCATTGAGGCAGTTTGCCTTGCTGGTGTGTATCTTGATCCTTTGAAGTATGACGCAGCACGAGCCAAAGCCACTCTAAACAACATTGAGTTCTCTAAAGTATAAGGATTTCTAATATGCCTCAGTCATTTACAGTTAATGGTGCACCACTCGAATTGCTAGATGTTGGTGAGTTAGCCTTAATTCATTCAAACCATAAGCCAATGGATACCTGGCTTTTAGATAAATTTTTTCCAAACCGTCCATCATTTGATCGTGATGAAGTGCCATTGGCGGAAATCAGTACAGTGCATGATTTAGCACCTTTAGTGGCATCGCATCAACCTGGTAAACCATTTGATACTAAGCGCGCTGCCAAAGTGGAATTTGTACAGCCCGCTTATTACAAGCCAAAAAACATGGTAACGCCAGCAACTGCTTTTGATGAGTCATTAATGGAGCGCTTGCGTACAGCAGGGATTATCTCTACAGGCAGTCAGCAGTTGTCTGATCAAGAAAAAATGATGATTGCTCAGATTGCAGTAATGAAGCGTAACCATGATGCGATTGATAACTCAGTATTGCTTATGGCGACTGAACTTTTGCTTAACGGCAAGTATGTGCTCCAGTCAGATGACTATGAATACAACTTGGTTGATTATGAGCGTGATGCTTCACTTACATTTGCACCATTAACACCATGGAACCAGGCGGGTGCTAAGCCAGTCACTGATATTGAAACTATTGAGAAACTACTCTTAGATGCTAATGGTGGTAGCTCAAAAGCGTATTTGATGTCAGGAAAAGTGTGGGTTGCTCTTTCATCTAATGATGAATTCAAAGAGCGCTTTGTCAAGCCTTATGCTGGTATTGCTGTGCCTTATAAACCAAGTTTGAATGTTCAGGAAGGTGCATCATTCAAAGGTTACTTGGATGAGAAAGAGTTATGGGTATTTGATGCAACATATCGATTAACGTCAGGTGTTAAGCGTTTCATCCCTGATGATTATTTTGGGGCAATTTCAGATCTTAATGGCTCTATTGCACAGTGCAAAATCAAAAATATGTTGGCGAATGGCGCTGTTCAAAAGTACTTTGATCGCCAATGGTACAACGAAGATCCAAGCGGGATTTTCCTAATGACTGAATCAGCTCCACTTGCAGTGCCATCAAACAAAAATGGTGTATGTGGCGGTACAGGATTTATTGTTTAAGGAGAACTAAATGCCAAAGTACATTGCAAAACAATCGATCGGACATTTTCGTCCAGGTCAGGAAATTAAGGGGCTTGAAGCTAACCAACTTCAGGCCCTTTTAGCATCTGGGGCTATTGAAGAATATCAAGAGCCAGCAGAGCCTAAAGCAGATGGTGCCGCCACACGGTTGGCTGAGCTTGAAAAGGAAAATGCCGAGCTTAAGGCTAAGGTCGCTGAACTTGAAAAGGTGAAGACTGTCGCTAAACCTAAAGCCAGTGACAAGCCAGCTGACGAAACTAAGTAGGTGAACCATGTACGCTACTCGAAATGACTTGGAGGCGCGTTTTGGTGAGGGTGAGCTTCAGCAACTGGAAATAATGCAAACTGTGGGCAATTCGATAGAAGAAGCCCTACAGGATGCTTCTGAGGAAATCGATAGCTATATTGCTGTGAAGTATGTCCTGCCTTTGCCGAGTATTCCCAGCACCTTAAAGCGGATAGCGTGCAATATCGCACGTTACCGACTTTACTTTCAGCAACCGACCGAAGAAGTTGAAAACCGTTATAAGGCGGAAATTGATTTTCTGAAACGGGTTGCTGATGGTAAGGCGACTCTCAACATCTTGAATCCTCAAAATGAAGTCACTGAAGAACAACCAAAAAATAAACCTTCCACCATGCCAATCGGTACCACCTATACAGGCGGTGTATTTGGTGACGATGTTTTGAATATGATGCCAAGCATTAAGTGAGGTCCGTATGTCTGGTGTAGCGATATCGATTGAGGCTGATGGTGAATCTGCTGTTATGCAGGCATTAGGAAACCTATCTGCTTTTGATCAAAGTAAGTCCGAATTATTTGGAAAAATTGGTAATGCTGTTGTTAGCAATATTCGCAATCGATGGGAGCGTGGCGAAGGTCTAGAAGGTAAATGGCGGTTATCTGGGAGAGTGCAGCGCGAGGGTGGTACGACGCTGCGAAAAACATCACGACTAATGAACTCTATTACTCACAATGTACTTGCTGATGGAGTCGAAATTGGTACCGATGTTGTTTATGGTGCGATTCATCACTTTGGTGGAGAAATCCACTATGAAGCACGTATGCGCCGCACTTACTTCAGACAGAACCAGCGGACAGGTTTAGTGGGTAACAAGTTCGTGCGTAAAGCCCGTTCCAATTTCATGCAGGAAAGTATGGGTAAAGCCTACAAGATCAATATGCCTCGTCGCCCATTCCTTGGGTTAACTGAAAGTGATGAGCAGGAAGTATTAAACCTAATTGTGGAGCATTTAACAGATGACTGAGAATGAAAATTTCTTTGCGGTCCGCAGTGAAATTGCAGAAAAGCTGAAAGAGATTGTAGATTTTAAAAAAATCTACACACCAGCCAATTCTGCAAAAGTTACCGAGCTTTCCCAGGTGACTCCAAATGCACAAGTCTACTATCGCCGTGTTCGTAAGTCCGATGATGCTGGACGTTCTTCAGCAAATATGCTGAACCAGCAATGGGAAGTTACGATATGCGAACGGAATGCAGCCTCACAGCTCAATGATGGATCTGCTGTACTTGATCGAGTGGGTATTTTAACAATGAAAGTTTTAAAACTCTTATCTGGTTGGACGCCCGACTCAAGCATTCGACCATTAAATATGGTGGCAGTTGAGGAAGATTATTCACCAACGTGTGTCTACATCACTCTGGTATTTGAATCAAAACTTATTACTTAGGAGCCACTCATGGCAAAACAATATAAAGCCCGGCAACCTGTCGGGCGTTTTCGTTCTGGGGATATTGTAGGTGGATTGACCACTGCACAGATCCAAGACTTACTGCAGCGTGGTGTGGTTGAAGAAGTAAAAGAGCTTTCTGAGACAAAGCCTGCTGTACAAACCAAAACAGCAAAAGAGGTCAAAGTAGATGGCTAAACAATATATTTCACTGCAGGGTAAATTTTATTTGTCTGAAATTGCCAATGGTGTGGCTGGGGCTATGCGTTACATTGGCAACGTCCCTGAATTTGAGTTGGCAATTAGTGCGGATCAGATTGAACATCAAGAAAGTCATTCTGGTGACCGTACGACTGATTTTGTGCTTACCAAAACCACAGCAGTTGAATTCAGCGGAAAGCTTGAAGAAGTGGATGAGGAAAATCTCAAATACATTTTGTCAGGTATGCAGAGTAATGTAGCTACCAAAACAGTAACTGATGAATCTTTGGGCACAGTAGTTGTTGGTCAGGAAATCAAGTTAGGTGGCTATGCATTAACTCAGGTTTCATTTAAAGTAGGATCCACAATAATTGATGCATCTAAATACACGCTGGATGCTGTGTTTGGTACTGTGGTATTCAATGAAGCGGTAGCTGAACCTGTGACAGCAACCTATACCACTGGTGCTGTAAAACACACCACTATTGCCAGTGATTTCGATAAAGAATATGAACTGTTCTTTAAAGGGATTAATACAGCGAATGGTGAAAATATGGCAGTACGTCTATGGCGCACTAAAAAGTCTCCTGAAACAAAATTCCCATTAATTCATGAAGAATTGGGGCAGTACGATATTTCAGGCAAGGCTCTATCTGATACAACCAAAGGTACAGATCCAACATTAGGCTTATATGGCCATGTTGTGGCGATTCCAGCAGCTGCATAACTCACACAGGCACAAAGAATTCCACAGGCGCATAAGCGTCTTTTTTTGTGCCTGTTATTTCATCCAAGATTGTGCGGATTGACCAATAAAGGAATCAAAGTATTGCTGAACATCTAAAGGGATATCTTCAGATGGAGAGTTGGTAATGAGAACCGAGTCGATTTTTTCATCTGGATTGAAGGTAAAGGCAGGGCCATCAGTGTGAGCAACAGCAGTATGACCCTTGTAGGTTTTTTTGATAAGCCACTGTGACATTTAAAGCACCATCTAATATTGTTCTAAGTATTATAGCATTTTGTCAATATTATAATTTAGGTAGAATTATAAGCATTGGTGAATCAGGTGATTGAAGTAATAACCTATTGTTCTAAATGCAAAGATGCTAAAAACACGAAAGTTCATCTTAATGAGGCAATCAACTAATTAATGAAAGCTGAAAAATCGATGGCTATTCAGTCTCTTTTTTATATTGAATACGGTCATAATTTTTTACCTATTGGTTGAATTTATTGTTGAGAATATTCTTATTTAACTGTATAAAAAAAGAACAATTAAAATCAGAGGGAAAGGAATGACAGCAATAGAAGTATTGGTAACATCATCTTCAGCTCTAATGCTCATGCTGGTTATTCACCAATTTGGGCAAATGTTTAATTAAATCATTTAGAAAATGAAAAACCACTCTTCGGAGTGGTTTTTTTATACCTAAATTTATACCCGAGATTCCATCATGAATGATTTTTTCTTAGCAACGAATCGTAGCATCAAGGTTAATGAAATCGAAGTTCGTCAGATTCAAATGAAAGACTTTGATACCTGGGCTACACATGCCGAACCAATCAAACAATTTCTAAAAGATAAAAATCATTCAGATGAGGTTTTGACAGAGTTATTTGCAGCTCATGGTGTGCAGGTCATTTCAGCTATTACATGTGTCACTGATCTGGACAATCAATCACTCTTTAAACTTGCTTCAGATGAGCAAAGGTTTAAGGAACTGCTTAAAACAGTGCTGATAGTCAATCAAGCCTACTTCAAACCTGAAAAACTAAAACGTGGCGCAACGAAAGCCCAGGCAGATGAATCCACCTGGTTTGATTCATTTCAGTTCATGGTATCAATGGGCCATCAACATAGTGAAATCATGGAAATGACTTATGGGGCATTTGAGCAATATTTGAAATCAGTTCAGAAAAACCAAAGAAGTCAATTACAGTATTTATCGAGTGTGATCCGGTCAGCACATCATGCCAATGCCAAAGAATTTAAGAAGTTCTTTGAAGAATTGAGGGAATAATATTCGGGTGACTTTTACCAAATGATTAGATATTCTTTGTAAAAACAAAGGGTAAAATTCATGAAAAATATATTTTTAGTGATTATGTTGGCGGTATGTTCATCTGCGTATGCTGTAGATACAAACTCGGTTCGTGGTAGCACTAGTTTTGTAGAGCGAGGATCATCATATAGTCAAATGCTTGATGTACTAGGCAATCCAGAATCTTCATACAATCATGTTATTCATGATCGCAATGGATGGCCACATAAGGCAACATCTTATATTTATCATGTTGATGGCGAAAAATATACGATTACAGTTGTGGATGGGCAGATATATAAAATTAATTGGGAGCGCTGATTGTGAATCTGAAATATATTTCAATTGGTGCGCTGACCATAATTGCAGCTCTCTTTTACTTCATTAATGAAAGCAATAAAGAGGATAGGGAAAGGATTAAGCAGGCTGAGATTGCTTATCAGCAAAAGTTGGAAGCAGAAAAAGCTGCGGAACTGGATAAGCAATTAGGCGGTACAGCAATTAAAAAAGAAACCATTAAGCAAGTAGTTGATGCCAAATTAACCGAAAACCCTGAAATTACACCACAACAAGCTCTAGAATTAAATAAAATTATATTAGAGTGGGTAGATGCTGCAACGGTAGCAGGATCTACTAGTAGAATTGCGCTATCTCAGCCAGTGGCAAAAATGCAGGAAATTAAACGCAATTTGTCCGCAAAAAAATATCAAGGTTGTGCAGAGTCGACACGCTTGTTATATGTTGATGCAATGACTACAAATGTTAATGCTTATCTTGAATTCATGAAGGGCAAGGAATATGAGTTAGACGCTATGACTTTAATGTTGGATTATAAAAAACAACTTGAATTAGCAGAGCGTGAAAAATCCAGCTGTAAACCTTTGCAAGCATAAAATATTTTCAATACTCAAATATTAACCCGCTATGTGCGGGTTTTTTAATGCCTGGAGAAAATCATGGCTAAGGATTTAACTTTTAAACTGGTGATGGATGCTGATACCAAGGCATTTGTTACCAATATGAACCAATCTGAAAAAGCAGCCAGAGAGGCACTGAATGCAATAAAAGAAGGCTCTGCAAATATTGTTGGGGACACAAGTAAGGCCACTAAGGAGGTAGATAACCTTGGAACTCAAGCGCAAGAAACAGCAACTCAAATTAATAAACTTGATCAAGAGCTTGCAGAAACAAATAAAGAATTACAACAAGCAGAATCCTTTACTCAGCGAGCGTCTAGTGAAATTCAAGGGTTAAAAACTGGATTTACTGCATTATCTGGGGCTTTAGCAGCTTTAGGTATCGGCACATCAGCAATGGAAATTGCTCAAACAGCTGATGAGTACAAGAATCTATCTGGCCGCCTTACTATTGCTATAGGTGAGCACGGAAATCTAAAAAAAGCGATGGATGATGTCAGAAATGTTGCCATTGCTACAAATTCAAACTTAACCGCTACAGGTGACTTGTATGCCCGACTAACCAAGATTGGTCAGGAGATGAAGTGGCCACAAGAACAGGCGCTTGCACTCACTGAAACGATTAATAAAGCAATTCAGGTTGGTGGTGGTTCGGCTGCATCAAATGAGGCCGCTATAACCCAATTAAACCAAGCGCTTGGTTCGGGTGTGCTTCGTGGTGATGAATTCAATTCAATGGTTGAGCAATCACCTCGCTTAACACAAGCAATGGCTGATGGACTGGGTGTGACGATTGGCAAGCTGCGCGAAATGGCTGAAGCAGGGAAATTGACAACTGATGTTGTAACAAAGGCATTGCTAAGCCAATCGGAAAAAATTAGTGCTGAATTTGCAAAGTTCCCAGCAACTATTGGCGCTTCAATTGAAAACCTAAAAACAGCATGGACCACATATATCGGGGAGGCTGATGCGGCATCTGGTGCAAGTACAAAAGTTGCTGAAGCGATTAAATATGTTGCTGATAATCTGGATTCTATCGTCTCAACACTAACACTTGCAGCACAAGCATTCATTGCTTATAAGGCACTTAATATTGCTGGTGTATTTTTGGATAAAGCCGCAGGTGTTCGTGCAGCATCGGTAGCCATTACACAAGAAACAGCATCAGTTGTTGCTAATACGCAGGCGCAACTAGCTAATGCAACCGCTACACGCACAGCAGCTGTTGCTAAAACTCAGCTGGCAACTAACTCCGCAGCAGCGACTACTGCATCAGTCGCTACAAGCGGCTCAATTATGACTTTAATAGGGCGTCTTGGTGCTTTAGGTGTTGCGGTTACAGCAGTTGGTGTTCTAATCCCTACAGTATTTCAACCGGTAGGAACGTGGTTGGGCGAGGCAATAGCAAAAACAGAAGATTATGTATTTAATAATGGTCAGCTTGCTAAGTCATTGGAAAAACTAGATCAGCAAATGCTGCTCGAACAAGCGCAAACCAAAGTAGCAGCTGAGATGAAGCAGGCATTCGCGGTTGCAGCAGAAAAAGCACGTGATAAAACCTACCAGCTAACCGAAGAATCAAAGAAACTTTTAGCTCAATTTAATGAGCTAGTTAAAAAAGGTGAATCAGCCAAAGAAGCATTGGAAAAAATATCTGATGCAATGAAGTTTGACTCTACCAAAGGAATTAATGATTCGATTACTGCTTTAATTCTGCTAAAAAACCAAGGAAAAATTACAGGTGATCAACTTCAGCAGAGCTTAGGTAAGGCGCTTGACGGTAAAGATTTAGTTGTATTCGAGGCTAATGCTCGTGCAGCGTTTGCTGGTACATCAAAAGAAGCAGAGAAAACCGCCCAATTAACTGAAGCAGTAATGAGGGCAGCTTTAGAGCGTACAGGTTTAAGTACAGAACAGCTGCAAGGTAAGTTTTCATTGGCATTTCAGTCTGCAAATAACGATGTGCAGACGGTGGTTAATAATCTTGATGCCTACAAAGCTAAGGGTATTGATACGGGATTAGCCTTATCTGCCAATCTAAATAAAGCGATTGATACAGCTCAAACCCGTGCTGAATTGGATTATGCAAAAGCCAAACTAATTGAGCTTGAAAAACAAGGCTTAATTACTGGTGAGCAAGCTGCTCTTGGTTTGAGTCTTATTGAGCAGAAAGCACAACAATTACCAGCTGCATTAAACCCTGCTATTGCAGCATTTAATGCTCTTGGGATTAAAACCAAAGACCAACTAAATGAAGCAGCAGACGTTGCAAAAAGAAACTTTGATGTAGTAAGTAAGAGTGGTCAGGCTACAGCGGACGGTATTAAGCAAGCCTATACACAAATGCTTGATGCTGCGATTGCTTCAGGTGATAAAGCTCGGATCGCTGCAGTACAAGCCAAGGCCGCAAGTCATGGCTTGACAGTAGAGATTAGCGACACTGGCAAAGCGGTAGTCCAAACTACATCCGAGTGGGTAAAAGCCAATGTTGATGTTGAGAATTCGGCACGAGGAATCGGCGATGGCTACCGCAATGCTGGTCAGATTGCACGTGAAGAAGCCCAAAGTGCTAGTGATGCTTGGCAGGCCGCTGCGGCGAAATCGAACAAGGAGTTTAGGGATGAAATGAAGCGCCAAGGGGAGGCTCTTAGCTCTATGTATGATTATCAATCTTACAGTAAAGCCGATGTTTTGGCTGCGCTTAAGAGCAAGGGCTATAGTGATCAAGAGGCTCAGAAGTTAGCTGGCGATATCTGGTCGAAAGGTTTAGAAGCTGATAAAGATGCATATCTAAAAAATATGGGCAAAGGTGGTTTTGGACCATTATCAACCCTTATTCAGCAGGAGTTTAAGAATGCTGCATCTAAAGGTCTTACTACACAAACTGGGACCAATAAGATTAATGAATTGTTGCGTCAGTTGAATAGCAACAGTCTTGTTTCTACAGGTCAATCCGTCAAAGCACCTTCAGTAGATATCAATAGTCTGGCACCAAGTATCAGTACCCCAACAGCCAATATTCCATCAACTGATGCTTCAAAAAACGTGAACTACAATATTAATTTTGGTGGTCAGACGCTCTCATTATCTGGAACTGCGGATCAGGAACCAATAATCAATCAACTTGTTAATCAATTAAAAGCACAGGCGAAATCAACATGAAGCTTATTCGCTTAGCAACATCAGAGACCGTCCCATTAGAGGACGGTTTTTTATGGTCTGATGAATTCTCGTGGAAGGCTATTGAGCAGACTCAAAACTATGCAATCGATGGCTCCTTGGTAATTCAGGAAGGAAAAAAGAAGTCTGGTCGACCAATCACCTTACAGCCAGCAGATCGGGAAATGGGCTGGATTAAGCTACGTGAATTACGGACTGTTTTGGAGTGGTCCAAGGTGCAGAACGAAGTGTTTCAACTCCAGTTTGAGCAGCCTCATGACAACCGGCAATTCACAGTCAAATTTAATCACCAGGATGGAGCTTTAGAGGCTGCACCGGTAAAAGGGATTCCTGCGGTATCGCTGGATGATTATTACAACGTAACCCTACGCTTTACGGAGTTAAACGATGGCGATTGAAACAAAGGATTTAGTGATTTACAAGTCTGAACGCTTGACTGACAACTCAGATGGCGGTGGTAAATATTCAGGTGTTGTAGTACAGGATGGCATCAGTAATAACCTGTTCAATGATATCTCCGAAATGGATCGAACCATGGGTGATGTATCCATGCGCAAGATATTTCCAGCAGTGACCACGGAAGACACCGATTTATTGATGGGTGCAACAGTCTTCATCTCTGAACTTCCCAAAGACCCAAACGTATCAGCTCTGCTTTTCAGCACCAAGAACTGGACCGATGAACGTCAGTCTGCTCAGAATCGGGTAGAAAACTACTTGGCCAAAGGCGGTCAGATTGCGGGCACACCACTTGATACCCATTATCAGGGCATGTCATCACTTCAGGTTGTGATGTGGCCGCAAGAAGTTGAGGCATCGGTGGGTGATACGATTGTATTGATTTCGGATGAAGGGAAGCCCTTAGAGCGTGAGCAGTATGTGCGTATTACTAAAGTTGATACACGTACTGCCAAGATGGTGATTGATAAAGATGAGATTGAATATAAGATCGCAACCTACGCTATCAATGATTCATTGGAAACAGACTTTGTTGGGCTATCCGCAAAACAATGGTATGAGTTGCAAACATCAAAAACCATCATCCGCGATACGATTGTTGCCGATACTGGGCTGTATTACTCATCTACCGCATTGTCATCTGATGCCAGCGTGGGCGAGTTTACAGTCAATGCCAAAAGCATCTTTGCTCAATTGATCCCGTCTGCTCAGACCGAAACCCCGATCATTGATGTGAATGCTGCCGGTGAGAGTGTGGTGCTAGTAGCAGGTAACACTGGCACCATTACAGCCAGCTACCCTAATATGGCCATCGGTACCAGCCAGAATCTTTACATTGGTTCAGCTGTGATTCCATCTAGTGTGGCTTTTACATTACAAGGCCAGCAGATCACTGATCAGGGCGGTTTGCTTAAAAACACTCAAGGAACTCAGGTCGGAACAATTGATTATCAGCGTGGTCTAATCCAGTGGACACCATCCGCACCAGCAGGAACTGTGAGTTTAAATATTACATTCAAGCCAGCAGCTGCACCAAATCAGTATTTTCAGTCTGAAGCACGCCCGGTGACTCAGAACAACCAAAGCACCAACTGGACCGGGGTATTGGTCCCGATCCCAGCCCCGGGTAGTCTTTCAATTTCGTACATGTCACAAGGCAAATTTTATGAATTGAAGGATGATGGGTCAGGGCAGCTTAAAGGTTCAAGTACTTCATTTGGTTCAGGCCGGATTGATTATGAAACGGGGTCTTGGTTGTTGACCACAGGTGCTTTGCCGGATGTGGATACACCGATTCTGCTGAATTGGGGCACACCGATTGTCACATTTATTCGATCTAATCTAAGTGTGGAAAAAGCTGCTTTTGAGTTTGATTTGGGTCATACCAGTATTCCACCTGGCGTGACAATTAATTGGCTTCTGGAGGGGGAAAGTAAGTCTGCGATAAGCAACGCACAAGGTAAATTTACAGGTGATGCGATAGGTGAAATAAACTACACCAATGGTACTGGCAAGATTATTCCAAATAAACTTCCGCAGAAAAATACTCAATTCACGATAGTTTATAACTTTGGTGTTCAGCTCACTCAAACCAAGTCAGCTATTGCACCCGATAGCAATCAAAAACTCAGTTTTACCATCGGCACCGGTGCTGCAATTCAACCGAACAGTGTTGAGTTAAGCATCCCGGTTTCCGATCAACTCGGCCAGAACACTGGTACTGCCAAGGTCATCGATGTGCCGATTAATAGCACTATCGGCAACCTTGTCACCAATACCGGTGAGATACAGGGAACAATTGACTACACCACCGGTGCAGTTGAAGTGACGCCTATTTTAATTACCAAACAATTTAAGCAGGTTTACACAACAACAACTGTTTACGGAACGGCTTAAGGAGGTTGTATGTCTTTTTATTTACCCCAGACTTCTAATATTGAAGGTCAAGACGTTACGCTAAAGGCGTATCAATCAACTGACATTGCTGTGAAATATCGAGATACCTCGGGATTGAATTCCAATTCTAAAATTGTGATCGGTGATAAATTACGATTGGATTTATCATCAGGTTTTGATGAGCAGATTCTTACCGGTTCAGCGCGTTTTAAAGTCGGTGTTGATACCTTCTTGGATCGTACGGGTACGCTTTATCGCAATGTTGATCCTTCTAATAATAGTGGTATCTCATCTGGTGTCATTCAGTATGGTACCGGTAAGGTCGAAATTGATTCCTGGACACCGAATGTTGATAACAACATTACTCTGGAATCCTTGACTACAACAACTGATCTACTACCGGTAAACAAAATCAGTTTTAGAACACCGATCATGCCAATCCGGCCACAATCCTTAACTGTGGTGGTAGGGACTATTGCACACGGGCAACTGACTTTAACAGCTGATGAAAACGGAGTAATCGAGACCAGTCAGGCACATGGCCAAGTAAACTGGGACAATGGCTTTGTCACGATTTACTTCTACACCAAAACCAAAATCACCGAAGCCAACCGAGCAGATATTGAAGCGAATGACTGGTATGACCCGTTGCTGGAATATCAGGAAGGAGTGGACACTTATATCAATGTCCCAGTTTGGGTGGATGCCTCATCTGTTCACTATAACGCTGTGGCTTATACCTACATTCCACTGGATTCTGAAATTCTTGGATTGTCTGCCACTCGGTTACCGATTGATGGGGAAATTCCGATTTTCCGTGTTGGTGGCATTGTTATTGTTAGTTCAAGTAAGTCTCAAGCATTACCAAGTACAATTGCTAGAACAACCTATAATCTGAATGATCAGCGCATTTCTTGGGCAGAATTGGAAGATGCAAACGGAATGAAAGTACCATTTGATCTGTACACGGTCGATTATGATTATGGTCGTGTGACGCTTGGCGGTGACTTTACAATGGGTAATCTTGTTGCACCACTGACAGTCAAATACCGCTATCAAGATATGGGTTTGATTCGTGATGTGCAGATCAATGGTCAGCTGACCTTCACTAAGCCACTGACGCATAACTATGATGCAGTCGATACCATTGTTGGGTCTGCTTTGGTTATTGGTGACATACAAGCACGTTACACACGTAAGTTTGTGCAACAAGCTTGGAATAGTGTTTGGAATGATGAGCCAACTGGCACAGGAATTTCAGCGAATTACAATGATTCCCTCTACCCAATTCAGGTAACAAATAAAGGTGCGACTCAGGAGCGATGGGCAATTGTTTTCACCGGTGCTGAAGCATTCTATTGTGTAGGCGAGTACACAGGACGATTGACTCTTGCAGGATCGACCAATACTGACTATGCGCCACTTAATCCGGTGACTGGCGCACCATACTTCACGATTAAAAAAGAAGGCTGGGGTGTAGGTTGGGCAAATGGTAATGTATTGCGCTTTAATACGGTCGCTGCAAACTTCCCTATCTGGGTGATTCGCACAGTAAAACAATCAGAACCATCTGTTCTATCAGACCAATTTCAAATCATGCTACGCGGTGATATTGACCGCGTTGTTTAAAATTAAAATCGAATATGACCGCTTTATGCGGTCTTTTTTATGAGTGAATAAAAATGGTAATGAAGCAGACACAAACTAAATTATTTGATTTTTCGGATGCTGGATTGGATTTCTGCGCCGGGTCAAAAGCATTATTCCCAGATCGTTTTAAGAAGATGCTTGCGCTTGGCTATAACGTTCAAACTGTAACTGGTGTGACAATTGTAGGCGATCAAGTAACGTTAACTTATGGTGGGGCACACGGATATGTTGCGGATCGCGTGTTAAAAGTTGATTCAGGTGATCTATCATTAATTAATAACGGTGAGTTCTGGATTGACTCTGTAACTATAAATACAGTGACATTTACGCTTGATAATATTCCATCTTCAATAGCAAACGGTTTTAGTACCCGAATTGCATCACTTGGCTGGGCACTTGAATATGAATCAGGGCGGGTTCAGCTTTATAAAATGAAATATCTGGATGAACGGAATCTATATGTTCGTCTAGTTTTTCCAAGCATCGGTGCAACACGTGGCTCTATAAATGTTTGTGTTGGCAAAACAGCAAATGTAACAACAGGGGTGATTACTGATCTAAATTCACTCCCTCAATTCCGTGATAATTTAAATGTTTTGGCTGGATTTGAATGGCAGTTATGTTATCTGGCTAGCGCAACTTATGACAATTACAATTATTCTCAAGGCTCAAGTATCTTTGGGCGAGCGTGTGTTGTTGGTAGTCAATATCATATCGCTTTAATGATAAATAATGGACATACAGGGGGATATGCTGGATGTACATATGGGATTCTACCAACAGTTCTACAAAAGTATGAAGTTTTAGACTACCCGGTTGTGATCGGTATATACAACGCAAATGCTTTGACTTTAAGTGGATCAGTTAATCAATTTAATTATATTGTTAATAACTCATCCATTTATGTGGGTAGTATTCATGCAGCGATCAACCCATCAAGCAATGCCAATCTTATTGCTGAACAAAGTGCTGGTAGAGTGACCTCTTCATTTGTATCTACTAATATTGATAGTTTTAATACCTCACTTGCCTATCCTGTAAGTATTTTTGATAAACCAAGCAAACAACATCTGGGATTTATTGCAGCTGGTTTATATCGTTTTGAAGCTCTATATAATACTAGCCCACCATCTTCACGACTAGAATCCCCATCCACATCAATGGACATTGATCTGGAGCACCTGTTAAAAATCCATGTATCCAACAATGCAGAGAGTACAACTTCTGTTTTATGGTTTTGTGCCCCGGTTGAGGAGGTGAAAATTGCGAGTTAAAGTTTTAAGAACATTCTTCGGTGGATATACCCCCAATTACTCAAAACTGACTCAGTTGGGGTTTGTGGCTCTTGGGTTGCCGCGCCCAATTACAACGATCATAAATGCAAACCAAGGACTTGGAAGAATTGAAGGTACAACTAAAAAGATAGGGATGAATTATTCACCTGTGCCAGTTTGTGTTTTTAGAAGGGATAACAGGCTATTGCTTTGGGAGACTACATCAAAACCAGATGGTACTTATAAGTTTCGTAATATTGCAAAAGATCTGGAGTGCTTCATTGTGGCTTTTGACCCAAATGATAAGTTTAACGCTGTAATTTCTGACAAGGTGGTTGCAAAATGATTCAAACCTCTTTAGCTGCTGGGCTGGCTCAATTACAGGCCCTGGCCAACTTTTTAGATCAAGGTAGTGCGAATGCTACCTTTGTTTTTTATGATGATGAAAAGCCTGCTGATGTAGCCGTAGCAGCAAACAACAGCTCCAGACTGGTGACATTGATGCTGCCTAAGCCATCAATTAAACAGGTAAATACTGATCATATAGAACTAAACCAGACAGATGCAGCTACAGTTATAAAATCAGGTGCCGCGATTTGGGCACGTTTATTTAACGGTGAAGGGAAAGCAGTGGCTGACTTTACAGTGGGATCTGATATCGCATTGGCCAACCCTGATCTGGTGTTGGGCAGTACCCTTATGATGAACTCACTGATTCTACGACCATCAACATAAATGAGGTGGACATGTGTCGAACTATATTCCACCAGATGGCCACCAGGTAAACCTTGATTTTAAAGACTTGGTGACAGGATCTACCGATCTTAACTTTGGTAGTAACGGTCAAAACCTTGCTTCTCTAGATATTGTAGTTAATACACGGATTATCGCCGAGCTTAATGCACTTAGTGATGGTAACGACGTATTGGATGCCCAGATTAATACGGGCTTTCATGCTGAATTTAATGCTGTTACAGGTCAGTTTGCTCAGCTAGATGTACAGCTGCAAACAGGTTTTATGGCTGAATTAGCTGCAGTCAGAATTGATCAATATTGTGTGGTAGATGCAGTGATTCAAACCGGACTTAATGCCAAGTTTGAAACACTATTTGATATCAATCATCTGGTAGGTGTGTCCTATGGTTTTGATATGCGCTATCAGAAAGCCATCGCAGCCTTGAGTACTACAGAAATACCTTGGGCTAAGCCAATTTTAAGAGTCTCGAATGAGACTCTTTTTTATGACCAAGGCTTGGTGATTTCGAATCAGGTAGATTTTTGGCATGAGCAAGCTGGATCATTAAATCGTGCAATTAGATCACTACATGAGAAAGCCACTGGATTAAGCTCTGATGCTTATGTTGTCTGGGAGGAAGGAGATAAGCGCTTCATCCACCAAAAATATGTGCATGAAGAAACAATTAAGTTGCGTCATAACCGGGAAACCGTTTGGCAGGAAATGATTCGCCGGCGTAAGACTTTGACTTATTCACATGAAGTGGCGCGAGTCTTTGAACATCGATTTTCATTCGAGTGGGATAAGGGCCTTGAGATTGTTACCAGGTCTGATTTGCCATGGGATAAGGCCAAAGCGATTCATTATCGCAAACATCCGGTTCAACCTTGGCCAGAGCCGGAACATAAGCCATATCAGGGCAGTACAGACTTCAACTTTATCTGCTCATGTCATGATGTTGATTCACACAATGTTGTTTTAAATTTTGGTGCAGATGACTGTATTCCAGCACTGCCGAACAGAAACTGGTGGTATATCGTGAATACATTAACAGCCGAGCGATTAGATACCGGCGAGAAGATTAAAGTGATTGATGGCACCTACAGTACCAGCCGATCACAATGGTGCTGGACCTATTCCGTTACTGTAGCACCCACCGAAAAAGAAAAGCTTCAACCAATTAATGGCCAGCCGGTGATTCTGAAAGTCATGATCAATGGCTTTGAGCATCACATCTTGCTTGAAGATCCTGAAGAAACTCGGCGCTTTGCCAATGTGCTATACACTTACCCGGGCCGGAGTGTGACGGCTTTGAACTCGGATAAGTACGGACCAAAACGCTCATTTATCCAGGATAATGAACGTACCTCTGTTCAACTAGTGCAGGCTGAAATTAATCGGGCTCAATCTAATACTACCCTGGATTGGAAACTGATTGATGAGCTGGGCTGGATCGTACCGGTTGAAAGCTTGAGCTATGCAGAACTTGCGCCAATCGATGCAATTAAACAGGTCGTTGATGCCGGTGGTGGCTTTATCTACAGTCAAAAATCCGGCAATAAACTCACTATTTTGCCACGATATCAGAAAGGCTACTGGGATTCGCTTACAGTAGGTGATTATGACATTCTGCTCCCTGAAAGCGTGGTGATACAGCAAAACATCAAAAAGAATGATGAATATATTGCTGATTTCAATGCCATTACGGTGGTGAATAGCCGAAGCGGGGAAAGCCTAAAAGTACTGCAGCGTGGCACCTCAGGCGATGTGCCACTGGAAGCAGTCACAGGGCCATTGTTTAACGTGGTATCGGGTGCCAGTTTTGGTAAGGCAAACTTAATAAAAGCAAACATTCAGGAACTACACACCTTTGCAGACCTTCCTGTAAGCCAAGAAATTGGCGAAATGCTACCAGGAAAAACGATTGCTTTTAATGGTAAGTGGTGGGGTGTCATTGATGGGGTGAGTGGCCATTTTTCACATGAGAAGGTCAATGAAACCATTACCGTGGAGCGTATCGGTCGTGACTAATCCTTTATTTGAATTACGAAAGCTTCTTAACCCAACTCATGCTGAATACATTGGAACCGTCACTTCAACTAATCACCCTGAATACCGGGTGCAGGTTGATGGTGGATCCGGTCCAGTGTTGTGCACATCGGGTACAGCTTACAATTTAGGTGCCCGGGTATTTATTGCAAATCAAGTTATCTTGCGACCTGCGCCCAGCGGGTCACATTCAGAAATTGAAGTTTAAGTAAAACAGACCAATGGCACCCAACCGGGTGCTTTTTTATTGCTAAAAATTAGGGGGCGAAATGTCTGAAACCACCGCAGCAGTAGCGGAAACATCTGCAGCAGCTTTAGGATCGAAAGCAACAGTGACAGATATAGAGTAGTAGTAAGGTTATTATTTTATTAGTGTGTAATTATAAATACTGTGAATTCTCACTAACTTAATAAATAATTTTTCAATTCAATCAAGTTTTATGGGTGGCTTTATGGTGCAAGATAATGAAACAAATTTTAACAAACTATTAAGCTTGGGGCCTTTAGAGGTGGCAACAATAGCCTTTTTTATAAGTGTTGGCATATCTTTGATATATAAAAATGGCTTTTATTCAAAGTTGGGAATTGATTGGTATTTAAATAATCTATCACCACAATATATATTTATGTCTTCATTAGGGTTGGTATTACCTATTTTTTTAAGTATTTTTCTAGGGGTTTTTTTAAGCATAAAATATAAAGAATTCATGAATAGTATTGGTGGTCAAGCGCTTTATCTTATCTTTGTATTTGGTGGGTTAATTGCAATTAAGCTAGGCTTGCATATCCCATTTATAGCAATTATTTTAATATTTATATTATTTATAACCATGCTCATGATTGAGTCCATTCAAGCTCTGAGTAATATATTTACCCTCCCTGATGTAAATGTCATTCACAATAAAATCACTGTTTTAATGAAATCATTTATGCTGATTTCTTTGGTTTTTAGTATTTTTTCTATATGTTATTCACCATATTTATATGGACAAGCAGAAGCCACTGAAATAATTTCAAAAAAAACAAGGTTAAACCTGATTGAGCTTCATTCAGATAAACATAATTGGTTGTTACTGGAAATGAATGGAGATAAAGCACTATTAATTAATAGTATTGATCTCCAATCTTTTAAGATTGTGGAATATAAAGATATTAAAGAAATCAAAGTTAAATGATTTAGATATTCATTAAAACATTTCACCCCGACCAATTTATTTGGATCGGGGTTTTTTATTATACGAATTGGAGTAATTAAATAAATGGAGCCAGTCTCTACAAGCGGATTAGCCGCATTTCTCAAGTTCTATGGAATGGTGATAGTAACAACATTAGCTATCATCATGGTTGCAACTGTTGTACTGATGATGCGTATGCCTCGCTCACCACAAGAATGGGTCACTGGCTTGATCTGTACTGTAGTTTCAAGTTTGGCAGGTGGGGCATTGATTATTGTCAAATTTAGTTTGCATCAATGGGTGACAGACATTTGGGGGATGATTGCTTTAGGTGGATTCTTCTTTGCATGTGGATTGCCAGGGTGGGCACTGGTCCGCTGGGTATTTAATTTTATTGATCAGCGTGAAGGTCGAACGCTGATTGAAATTATTCGTGAAATTAGAGGTGAGTATAAGAAATGAGTAAGAAACTTAATGAAGCACAAATTGCAGCACAGGCCAAAGCATTGGGGATTGAAGTTGCAGCACTCCGTGCGGTGATTGAAGTTGAGTGTAAAGGTTCAGGATTTAATGCAGATGGAACGCCGGTTATTTTATTTGAACGACATGTCATGCGTCAGCGTTTGATCGCAAACAAACGTGATATCGATCTGAGTCTAATTAGTGCTGAACGACCAGATCTATGTAGTAAGTCTACTGGTGCTTATGGCCTGTACTCAGCTCAGCATGGCCGTTTAAATGCTGCAGCTCAATACCATCGTAATTCTGCACTTGAATCTGCATCATGGGGCCTTGGCCAAGTCATGGGCTATCACTGGAAAGCTCTGGGCTACCAATCATTGCAAGCCTTCATTAATGCCATGTACAAGGATGAAGCCTCCCAGCTTGATGCAATGTGCCGGTACATCAAGGTAAATAACCTGGTTGATGCGCTAAAAAACAAAGACTGGAAATCCTTTGCACGTGGTTATAACGGTGCTGCTTATGCCAAGAATAGTTATGACGTGAAGCTAGGTAATGCTTACAAGAAATGGAGTAAATAAATGCCAATACTCACCATCTTATGGAAATTCAAATACTGGATCGCAATTGCGGTCTTTTTCTTTTTATGGGTAGGGCAAATTGCTTACACCAATCATTTAAGCGGAAAGCTTAAAGATGCTGAAACTGAATGCGATTCGCGTGTAGCCAAAGCAATTAAGCCTTATCAAGATTCGATAGTAAAAGCCCGGGAACAAAAAGCCATTACTGAAAAAGCCTGGTCAGATAAATATATTGAGGTAGAACAAAATGCGATTAAAAAAATACAAGATGCAAATGCTGCTGCTCGTAGTGCTGACCTGGCTGCTAGTGGGTTGTCAAAGCAGCTCAGTGAAGCCAACAAACGTTTGCCCACAGCTCCCAAAGAAACCATTATTGAGTACACCGTTACCAACAATGAGTTACTCGAAGCTTGCACAGCAGAATATCGAAGTATGGCAGAAAAAGCAGATGGCCACGCAATTGATGTCGAAAGATTAAGTAACGTTTGGCCAGAAGATAAAGCCCTCAAGTGAGGGCTTTTATAAGTTAGCCTTATATTTAATCAAAGTATCCGTGGGTGTTGGCTCAGCTCTCAAATGCCAACGTACCAGGTAACAGGCAAACCAAATACCGGGAATTAAAAGCAAACCAAAACCAAACCACAAGGAAACAGCAAGAGCAAATATTGAATTGACTATTCCAAAAAATGAACCAAAATAAACAAGATATGGATGAATTTTTTTATTCATTAACCAACCAATATTCATTGCGAGTAAAATAACTATGGCAATCAAGACAGAAAATGGAAATAGAATCACTTCAAGAAATTGGACAGCCGTGAGGGTGAATAAAGCGGGTGAATGGCTTAGATACTCAAAGAACCTATCAATATTGTTATGAGGTCCCATCCCAGTTAATGCTATATAAAAAAAGGGTAGAGTGAACAACCAAATTATGCAGGTGGTCACAATTTTTATTATCACTGATTTCACCTATTATTAATCCAGTTCATACAAGACAACTTATTTTAACTTAGTCGGAAGCTTGATATAAAATTTTAACTTCTAATCCAACTCAAAACTACAAACGCACACCCATGCTCATAATCAAAACAACTATGCCACACTGCCCAACCTGATTTTTTACTCCAGGGCTTGGAAAATTTCATGCAATGCTCAATATGGAAATATTCTAGTGTTTTCATATTTTTTCTTCTTTTATAGCTGTTTTATATTCACCCAATACAATGTCCTCAATAGCATTCATTGCTTCTCTTAATTTCTTATCGCTGACTTGAACATAACCTGCTGTTACATCACGATCATCATCTTCTTTATGGTTGAGCAATCTTTTAATGGTGTATTTTCCATAGTCGAGATTTTCAGCAATAGAGCCAAATGTTCTTCTTAAATCATGAAAACTAAATTTTACGCCACATGAATCATTAATTTTTTGGCGGACTTTTGAAATATTAACAATATGACCAGATTCAGATTTTGCAGAAGGGAATACCCATTCTGTTTTTGCTTGAGAATGACGTTTTTTCATTAAAGCAAAAAGAAATTCACCCATTGGTAATGTGTGAGGTTCTCCATTCTTTGGATCTACCGAAGTAATGCGGCCATATTTCAAGTCAATACTGGACCATGGGAGAGATTCACACTCATCACGTCTAAAACCAGTTAAAATCAAAGTCAGCAAAAAGTCTCGATTGGTTTCTAATTGTTGACCACGATCTTGATATTGAAATACAGCTTTAATCCAATCTGGTAATTGGTCTTCATTAATATAGGTCTTACGTCGTCTTATTTTATTCCATGCATTTTTAGCATTTAATGTTTTGATAGGGTTGTGAGCATCCAGAATAGGCTTATCATTTTCATCCAGGTAATGCTCAACTGAATAATTATAAATGGCGCGAAAAACACGCATGGCCATATTAGCCTGCGCTTTACTTCGTTGTGATAGTTCCGAGTGCTTAGCTTGTATCATGGATCGCGAAATATCATCAAGCTTAATGTCTTGCCATTCCTTTAAATAATCATCCACCACAATCGTATAATCTTTCACGCTTCGCGGCTTTAAAGTTTTGTGGAAGAGGTAATTATCAAAGGCCTGTTTTAATGTCGGCTTGCTTTTAGATAAATCCGATTTTGCTTTTTCTGCAGCAATCGCTTTTTTCTTTTCATTATTAGGATTGATGCCTTGCGACATTTGAGCAAGTTTATCTCTGGCGATGTCTCTGGCCTGAGCAAGGGTTAAATTCCCATGTAGACCAATTGTAGACCGTACTGTTTTACCTAAGACTTTCTTTTCGACAATATAGGTCTTACAAGTAGAATTTACACGAATAGCAAAACCAATGATCTCACTGTCACGAAAAATGGCAGGAGTCATTTCGAGTTGATCAATAAATGTCTTTGTGAGCTTTACTCTTGATGATGACATCGCTAGAATCGCTATCAATTGCAATACTTTGCAATATAGCACAATAATTTCTAGCGTCTACTATGGGTCTACAAGTAAAAAATACTTGCCCAATAAGCAAATGTTAGATAGTATTACTGCACAGCCAAGCTATTGAATACAATAGTTTTGCTATCATATAGGGCCTATAGCTCAGTTGGTTAGAGCAGCGGACTCATAATCCGTTGGTCGACAGTTCAAGTCTGTCTGGGCCCACCAAATAAATCAAGCACTTAAGAGCTATTCTCTTGAGTGCTTTTTCAATTCTAAATCCTATGTAAGCAGTCAAAAATAAATGGTGTAAGCAGGGTAGGCAATAAAAAAGTCTCATTAAGAAGCTTTTATTTCTTAGATAGTCAAAACTTAGATATTCATATTATAGTCTTTATTTTTAATAACCTATTGTTTTAGATTGCTTTATTAATGTTTTTATAGAAACTAAAATTATTGATTGATTAAAATTTCTTGCCTTTGAAGATAGTCTCGCCTCTTTAGCACTTAAGTGAATTTTATTTTGTAATTTTCTTAAAAATTAGAGTTAAGTTATTTGAATTATCATAAAAATATGATAATAAATAACTGTGATCTTTTTTTGATCACTTTGGTGTTTCAGGATGAAATATCAGATTATAGAAGCTGAACTTAAAAAATAAACAATGATGGAGTTTAGAAAATGCTTCAATTACTTATGAAATTATTTTGCTTACATGTGTATGAGTATGAGCATATGGAAGAGATCGGAGAACATAAAGAATGCAGAAAGTGCGGCATCAATAAACCACTTTAAATGAAACTATGGGGATCATTAAAAAGTGAGCTTCGGGCTCACTTTTTAATTCTTAGAAATAATTGAAAAAAAGATTAAACTACCAATTTAGACCTATTTGAAATTGTAGTCATGAGCATTGATTTTACTGCAGATACTTACATTGTCACTGATCAATTAGCAGACACTTTGGTCTGGTTAAGTCATCATCAGGATTGTTTTGATTCGTTCAGTTATGACACTTTTACTCAGGAGTTGGTGGTTTACCATGCCAATGGAGCAGATATCATTCGTCGGGGAAATTATTTAAATGCACGTTATGGCATGTTAATTACCTCGGGTTAAATAAAAAAAGCCCTAAAAGGGCTTTTTTTAGAATTTGCTCAGTTTAACTGGTCATGGCATCTACGGAGAGTTCTTTGACTGTTGGTTTGGCTTTTTCTGCGATTAAACCTAACTTGTTAAATAACTGTCTGTCCTTACCTTCACCGGCATTCGGTGTGGTCAAGAGTTTCTCACCCGAGAAAAGTGAGTTGGCACCTGCCATAAAAGCCAGTGCCTGATCAGAATCGGACAAAGACTCTCGCCCTGCAGACAGGCGAATATAGCTTTTAGGCATAATAATCCGGGCAACCGCAATGGTACGAATCCATTCAGTCACATCTAGTTTTTCCACATCAGCCAGTGGCGTACCTTCAATTGGCACTAGCATATTGATGGGTACTGATTCAGGATGAATCGCTAAAGTCGCTAACTCATGCAATAAACCAATACGGTCCTGGCTGCTTTCACCCAAACCGACAATTCCGCCACTACACACTTTCATGCCGGCTTGACGGACAAAATCCAGAGTATTTAAGCGGTCATCAAAGGTACGGGTACTGATCACATTGGAATAATATTCACGTGAGGTATCTAGATTGTGGTTGTAATAGTCTAGCCCTGCATCTTTTAAACGTTCTGCTTGCGACTGGTTGAGCATGCCTAAAGTCATGCAGGTTTCCAGACCCAAGGATTTTACTTCCCGTACCATTTCCAGTACATAAGGCATATCGCGTTCATGTGGATTACGCCATGCTGCACCCATGCAGAAACGAGATGAACCAGAAGCAAGCGCTTCTTTGGCTTCCTGAATCACTTTATCCACGGCAATACGTTTTTCGGCTTCAAGTTTCGAATCATAATGCGCCGATTGTGAACAATACTTACAGTCTTCCGGGCATTTACCTGTTTTGATCGAAAGTAGTGTACTGACCTGAATGGTATTTGCAGCAAAATGTTCACGATGAATGCGCTGTGCTTCAAAAACCAGATCTAAAAAAGGCTGGTTATATAAATCCTGAATTTCTTCTCGTGTCCAGTCATTACGTACATTCATTAGTGAAATTCCATAAATATCTTCATTATTACTTTTATCATACATAATTTATGCCAAATCCAAAGGCATAAACGACCAAATTTAATAGCATCTAACGATTGATTTTTAAAGTTTATAGTAATTGTAAGATTGTATATTTAGTAGCAAATTGAAGCTATTTACTATAAATATCACTGCAAAGTTTTTTTATTGTTTTTATAATTTTGTCCTGATCTGGAGTTTATGTTTTTTATTAAGGTAAAACTTTGTCAGTATCTTGAAATTAAAAAACTGGAGCAATAGCTGTTAATTTTGGCTCAGTATGGAACTGGATTTGGCCAGATGTTCTTGAATTGCCCAGTCAATATGGACTTGCACAATCTCATCATGCTGGTCGCGAGTTTGCTTTAAAGTTTCCATAATTTCTGTGGAAAAAGGTGCATTGCCCAAACCAATGGCAATATTACGCATAAAGCTTTGGTAACCAGTGCGCCGTAGTGGGCTGCCTTCGGTATGGGCTAAAAAAGTCTGTTCATCCCAATGCCATAAGTCCAGTAAACTCACCTGATCTAAACCATGTCGCGGATTAAAATCTTCAATAGTGGCTTTCTTGGCAAAGCTGTTCCAGGGACAGATCAGCTGGCAATCATCACAGCCAAACACGCGGTTACCGATGCCACGGCGTAATTCTTCAGGAATAATGCCTTGATATTCAATGGTCAAATAGGCAATACATTTACATGCATCGAGCATATAGGGTTCAACAATGGCTTGGGTTGGGCAAATATCAATACACGCTGTACACGAGCCACAGTGTTTGCTGGCTGGAGCATCAAAAGGCAAATCCAGCGAGGTGAACAATTCACCTAAAACAAAAAATGAACCTGATTTTTTATGGATCAGTAAGGTGTGTTTTCCGGTCCAGCCCATGCCGGCATTTTCAGCCAAAGATTTTTCAAAGATGGGAGCAGAGTCGGCAAAGGGACGAGATTCAAAATCTCCCACTTTTTCCCGAATTTTGCTGGCTAATGTTTTGAGACGGCCACGCATAGTTTTATGATAATCTCGACCACGCGCATAACGTGCAATGATGGCGGCATTTGGTTCATCCGGGACATAACGTGGCTTGGGTGTTTCCACCAAGTAGTTCATCCGGACACAGATAATGCTTTTGGTCCCCGGCACTAGTAAAGTCGGATCAGCCCGTTTTTCCAGGTTTTCTTCTAGAAATTTCATGTCGCCATGGTAGCCACGTTTCAAATATTCTTGAAAACGTGGTAATTCTTCTTGAGCATCCGGTTTGGCAATGACACAATCACTAAAACCTAATTGCAACGCCTGTGCTTTAATCCACGCTTTCAGCGCTTCAGGATCGGTTTGATCTAAAGGAATTTTTTGTGATGCTGCGGATGAAGCCATAATGATATAAAAAAGGAAGAACAATGCCTCAGCAAGTTTACCATAGCCCTGTTTATCATAGCCAAAGTATTCAAGCTTGGGAGCAACGCTGGTTTGCCAAGCAAAACAGTTCTTATGGCTTAATGCAGCAAGTGGCCTGGATGATTGCGCAGCGCTTAGTTCCCATTTTTCAGCGACAAAATATCCGAAATATTGCGGTCTGCTGTGGACAGGGCAATAATGCCGGAGATGGTTATCTGACGGCTAAATATTTAAAACAATATGGTTTTGATGTAGATATTTATGCTGCTGAATTGGGTGCATCCAAAGATTTGAACACTGCCTATCAGGAGGCAGTAAGTACTGAAATCAACATTTATGCAGGGTTTGCATTTCAAAAAAAATATGATGGTTATATTGATGCACTATTTGGCATCGGCTTAAACCGGGAACTGGGGGCAGACTGGCAACAGATCATTCAAAGTATCAATGCTGAAACAGGCCTGAAAATCGCCATTGATATTCCAAGCGGCTTACAAGCAAATAGTGGTCAGCCCTTACCCTGCGCCATTAAGGCAGATTATACCTATACAGCTTTGGGCTTGAAAGCTGGACTCTTTACCGGACAAGGCAAAGAGTTTGCCGGACAGGTGGAGGTGATTTCCCTGATTCCTACCGATGCTGAATTAAAGCCCATTGCCCAGCTTTCATCGCAGAGTATTCATTTACCGCAACGCCAAGCTTTTGGTCATAAAGGTAGTTATGGTCATGTGTTGGTCGTTGGTGGCCATGAAAATATGGGTGGTGCAGTAATGATGGCGGCTGAATCTGCGTTTAGTGCCGGGGCGGGCAAAGTCACCATTGTCTGTCATGAAAAACATCACACTGCAATTTTGGCACGTTCACCCAATATCATGCTGCGAGATATTAATGTCTTGACCAAAGTCGAGATTCAGCAATTATTAGATCATGTTGATGCTGTCAGTTTTGGCATGGGACTTGGCCGTGATGCATGGTCAGAACAGCACTATTTTAAATGGTTTCCGAAGTTAAATTCAGTTGACCATTTACATGTGGTGCTGGATGCTGATGCATTGTGGTTCTTAGCGGAGCATCCCGACATATTAAAAGCAAATAGTTATGCCACACCTCATTCGGGTGAGGCAGCAAAATTGTTGGGGTGTTCAGTCAAAGATGTTGAAAATGATCGAGTCGCAGCGATACATGCCCTTCAGGAAAAATATGCCGGACAATGGGTACTGAAAGGTTCAGGCAGTTTAATTCTGCAAGATCAGCTGTGGATTTGTACCGCCGGAAATGCCGGTATGGGAACTGGCGGTATGGGCGATGTCTTGGCGGGTATGGCTGCCAGTTTAAAGGCGCAATTTGCCGGGAAAATCCAGCTGCATGAAATTGTAACTTTGCATGCCTTGGCGGGGGACTGGCTGGCAGAGCAAGGCATGCGTGGTTTGCAGGCGCAGCATATGCATGCAGCAATTTATCATGTAGTGAATCAGGGAAATGGCAAATGAATAGGATGGTTAAACTGATTATTCAGGGTAAGGTTCAAGGCGTCAGTTATCGTCGCTGGTTTGCCCAGCAGGCTGAAGAATTAGAGTTAAAAGGTTATTGAAAAATTTGACTACGGGTGAAGTGGAGGCCTTGGTTGCAGGCGATGCACTGATCATTGAAGAGCTTTTGCAGTGAAGTTGGCTAGGGCCGAGTCGGGCAGAAGTTTCAGGAATTATTCAAACACCAGTCCAGCCCGATGCTTATCTTAAAGAATTTAAAATCCTGTATTAAATAAGAAACGATAAGAATAATGAGTTAAAGGAAAAGATGGATAAATATCTGGTGGTCGCTATTGTTGTAATTGCTTGTATTGTTCTGGTGATTTATACGCAACGTGCAGATTCTGGTTCGGCTAAAAAATCATTTAAAGACATTGTACAAAAAGAATTTAGCCCATATAAAGTCATTGAAAGAAATGGTGTGATTGTTATCGGTGAGTACAATACTCATGACCAGTTTGAAGAGCGAATCATGATTCGAATTGACCAAAATCAGAAAAAGAATATACGAAATTTTGGACGGAGAGTGACCTTTACTTATAGTAAACAACCCTCGGTCCGGGAAATGCGTCAGGATTTTGCACCTTATCTTTAAACGTGCTTAACGTCTTCTGCCACTGTAACGGCTACGCCCACGGGCCATGCCACCCAAGGCATTCAGTACCGCCATTTTACTCATACTGCCTGAGGCATGGGCATGACAAATGGCGGCAGCCAAGGCATCGGCAGCATCCTGCTGTGGTTTGATGCTTAAATTTAAAATCCGCATCACCATCATCTGTACCTGTTCTTTATCCGCTGCACCATAACCGACTACAGACTGCTTGATTTGACGGGCAGTATATTCAGCCACCTGCAAATCCAGATTCACCAAGGCGGCAATGGCTGCACCACGAGCTTGTCCCAGTTTTAAAGCAGAGTCCGGGTTTTGTGCCATAAAGACCTGTTCAACTGCAGCTTCGGTAGGGCCATGAAATTTAACAATCCGTTCCACACCTGCAAAAATCCGTTTCAAGCGTTCAGGCATTTCCGGGGTTTCGGTACGAATGGTTCCTGCATCTACAAATGTTAATTTTTGCCCATCTTTTTCGATAATGCCATAACCTGTTAAGCGTGAACCGGGGTCAATACCGATAATTAATGACATGCAAAGCCTTTAAAAATAAAATAATGCCCATATTGTTACATAAGCGTAGCAAAAAAGCTTGATAGTGATTAAGCAGTTAATGACTACACCTTATTCATTTTGTTGAGATTAGATTAATTTTCATGAAATTATTTCTTATTGTACTGGTTGGCTTAATCCTGGAAGTTTTTGTCTGGATTGGCGTGGGTGACCTCGTCGGCAGCATGTGGTACGTATTTTTCTGGTTTGTTGCAGCCTTCTTTATCGGGATGAACCTGATTCGTAAATATTCAGTAGGTTTGATGCCACAAATGCAGCAAATGCAAATGGGGCAAATGAGTGGTGATCCTGCATTGACCAATAATTTGCCTAAAATTCTGGCCGGTTTTTTCCTGCTGATTCCAGGTTTAATTACCGATGTTCTGGCATTGTTAATTTTGATTCCGGGCGTTCAGAATGCCTTTAAAAATGTCATGATGAAAACCATGGCCAAACGTCAGCAAGCCATGATGGATAAAATGATGGGTGGCATGATGGGTAATATGAATGGCATGGGCGGTGATGCTCAAGGGCAAAACCCATTTGCGGATTTAATGCGTCAAATGCAAGGCATGCAGCAAGGCGGTTCACAGCATCGCGATTCCAGCATCATTGATGGTGAAGCACGTGAAGTAACACCTGAAGCGAAAAAAATTGAATTGAAAGGTGTGAAAAAATAATTTTTAAAATGATATTTTTTAAGCCGAATCATCATGCTTCGGCTTTTTTATGTTTTGAATTTTTATCTAAATTATTTAAAGCTGCAATCATGCAAAAGATTAAACAAACGATATAATACGTTTTTTAAAAATCTCCACTATTTCTATGTCACTGCTTTTGACCATTTGTGCACTGCATTTTGTTGCACAGCTTAGCCCGGGACCTGATGTTTTATTGATTGCCAGAAGTTCGGCATCGACCTCAAGAGCCAATACATTAAAGATTATTCTGGGTATTTCAGTCGGCATTCTGGTTTGGGTGGTACTGACCTTGCTGGGCTTTACTGTGCTGGTTGAACAATTTCCATGGATACAACAGATTTTAATGCTGGTCGGTGGCCTATTTCTGGCACGGATGGGCTGGGCCATGCTGAATGGCGGTTTAAAAACCCTTAAACAGCACACCGGCATAGAGACGGATGGTCAGCAAGTTGCAACAGCAGATGCGCAAAATTATTTTTTATCGGGATTGTTGACCAATCTCTCCAACCCTAAAACGCTGATTTATTTTAGTAGTGTCTTTTCTTTGGCCTTAAGTTCTTCAGCTTCGAGCTATTTAAAAACACAGCTGGCCATTATTATCCCAATCCAAACTTTTTTGGTCTTTACTTTGCTCATGCTGATTTTGTCTAGGCCAAAAATTAAAACGGCCTATCAGCATTCTGGCAGTTATATTGATGTGATTTCGGGCGGGTTATTTCTGATTTTCGCCATCTGGTTATGGTATGACGTACTTGCCATGTTTTAACTATTGGAAGCAGTTTCATCGGTAACTGGTATGGATAGGACCGCAGGGGATGTGACTTGCTCATTTTTTTGAGGTTGTACGTAGCGATTAGGCTTTAAGGTTGCTTCTGTATTTTCTGAACCTTTATAGCTGCGACTACGGTTGGCACGTTCGCGTAAGCCGCCTTTTTTAATCAGTTGAACCATAAGATCCTCTCTTTCAAGTTATTCAGGGCTATTTTACTCAAAATACGAGCCTGTAGGGAGAAGATTAAAATACAGATTTAAGGGTGATGTTTTGTGTTCCAAATAGGGTCTCTTTATTTTGAGGTTTTTATTTTTCTATAAAAATTAGTGTCTTGAATTTGTGCTGGAACTATTTTTACTTGGGTGACTTTACTTGTAGATCAATAAGCTTGTATTCCCAAAAAGACTGGCTTAATATTTTATTGAAACTCCGGTCCATCAGTGTTAAAAGATGGAAAATAAAAACAAAAATGGTAGGAGCATAGCTATGCTATATCAATATCATTGTGCCTGTTGTAACAAAGTTGTTGAATCGACTGAAAAGGAATGTAGTAGTTGCGGTTCACATAATATAAGAAGTCCTTATGGTTTCTGGATTTTGTGTATTTTAACCTGTCTGGCAGCCGTTATTCTTTTTAAAATTAGCCATGTTTATTTACAGGATCATCAAGATGTTCCTCTGCAACCTTCTGTACTGGAAGTGATTAGTACCAGACAATAATAGAATTCAGTTTGATTGATTGAAAAAATCCTGATTTTTGACCGTCAGGATTTTTTTGTTGAGCAACTTTTAGATTTTATGGATTTAAAAAGTCTGCCTGATTGATGGTAGACAGAGGCTTATTCACTTCAAAAATTTTTCCACGAATATTATCGATGCCAAAACTTTGCAGACGTGCAGTGTGCATGCGTAAGTATTTTTCTGCATGGTCTTGGCTGTCAAATAAATAGATACCGCCCGCTTCTTGGGTAGCACTATTTTCTGTCCATATTTTCCATAGCAAGCCATCTTCCTGATTAATGATTTCTGCAAGTTGTTGATAAGCTTGACTCATTTCCTCGCCAAATGGACCTTGAGAAGGGAAGTCAACTTGAAGAATAACAGCCATATTTTTATCCTATGCCATAAAACGATGATTGATCATAACATTGTAGGCTTTGCTATATTATTTTAAAGCAGAAATAAAAAAGCCCACAACAATGTGGGCTTTTTGATGAAAAAATTACAGTCCGGCAGAGGCTTTAAGTGCTTCCACTTTATCGGTTTTTTCCCAGGTAAATGCAGTATCTGAACCTTGGCGGCCAAAGTGACCATAAGCAGCAGTTTGCTTATACATCGGTTGAATCAGATCCAACATGCGAGTAATGCCATATGGACGCAAGTCAAAGTGTTGACGAACCAATTGAATAATGAATTCTTCAGGCACTTTGGCTGTGTTAAATGTATTGATTGAAATAGAGGTAGGCTCTGCCACACCAATGGCATACGACACCTGGATTTCACATTTATCTGCCAGGCCAGCTGCTACAATATTTTTCGCTACATAACGGCCCGCATAAGCTGCTGAACGGTCAACTTTAGATGGGTCTTTACCAGAGAAAGCACCGCCGCCGTGACGAGCCATACCACCGTAAGTATCGACAATGATTTTACGGCCAGTTAAACCACAGTCACCTACAGGACCGCCAATCACAAACATCCCGGTCGGGTTGATGTGGAATTTGGTGTCTGCATGGAACATTTCGGCAGGAATGATTTTCTTCACGATTTCTTCAATCACAGCTTCTTTTAAGTTGGCTTGTGAAATTTCAGGATCGTGCTGGGTAGAAAGTACCACAGCATCCAAACGGACAGGCACGCCATTTTCATAGGCAAAAGTCACCTGACTTTTCGCATCTGGACGTAACCATGGTAATGAACCATTACGACGTAACTCAGCCTGTTTTTCCATTAAGCGGTGTGCATATGAAATAGGAGCTGGCATTAACACGTCAGTTTCACGGCTGGCATAACCAAACATCAAGCCCTGGTCACCGGCACCCTGATCTTCAGGTTTTTGGCGGTCTACACCCTGAGCAATTTCAGGAGACTGTTTACCGATCATGTTGATCACGGCACAGGTTGAACCATCGAAACCGAGGTCAGAATGATGATAGCCAATACCATTTACGGTTTGACGTACGATTGCTTCAAAGTCGACGTTAGCAGTTGTTGTGATTTCACCGGCAAGTACTACCGCACCCGTTTTTACAAGCGTTTCACAAGCAACCCGTGCATAAGGGTCTTCTTTTAAGATTGCATCCAAAATAGCATCACTGATTTGGTCAGCCATTTTATCCGGATGGCCTTCGCTTACAGATTCCGAGGTAAATACAGCGTACTCGCGCATAAGTCCTATCACAGTTAATTCAAAAGACGCGATATGTTACATCGAGTTGGACTTTTGGACCAGTTCTAGACGATAAAAATGGATGAATTTATTTCAATTCAATGACTTTTTAATTGATATGGGCATCTAAAAAACTGATAAGTCGTTAAAAATGAGCCTGAAATAGTATTTTGCTTATAACAAAAATTTGCTTAAGCAAATATTTAATCCTTGCTTCAAAAGCATTTCTATTTAATCAAAAACGATTATAAATATATTTAATCATTTAAAAATTTATATATATTATTGTTATATATTAACTTCGACAAAAAATCATTTTGAAAAAAGCCTGACGGGATGAAACTTTATAAAAGTGAAGCGATACAGTTAAGAGGAATTAAATTTTTCAGTTAGTTTTGTTTAAAGTGAATCAAATTCATTTTTTAAGCTTTTGAGTGTTTATTCATCAATTGGGTAAGGCCAAAAATCTAATTTACCCTGTAATTTTGTAGCGGGCATTTATCAAAGCATAAACAATAAAATGATTCTGTAAATGAGGAAAAGCTTTAAAGGCTATATTCAATAGCCAAAGTAAAGGTTTTTTTATCATTGTTGGATACTCTTTATCTTTTCTCACATAAAGAAATAAAAGCAACTGGTGAAACAACGCTCATGCAATTAATAATGGTTAAAGTGTCATATATAAATTTTAGATTAAATAAGCCAAGGTATTTAATCATGCGCTAAGTCGCTGCAAATGATGTGAAATTGAGCTCTGCCTGCATTAAAGTATGTCCAGTGGTGAATAAATGCCGAAATGTTGGCTATTAGACTTTACCCTTTGCTGTTTTTTTAAGACAATATAGCCAGCTTTGAATTTTCCTATTCATCATATTCTTTAAACGATTTAGTTGGACTCTGACCTATGACAACCCCGCTTAACGAACGTCGTATTGCAAACGCAATTCGTGTATTGGCAATGGATGCTGTGCAAAAAGCAAATTCAGGACATCCAGGTGCTCCGATGGGGATGGCAGACATCGCTGATGTCGTTTGGCGTGAATTTTTAAATCATAACCCGCAAAACCCGCAATGGGCCAACCGTGACCGTTTTGTATTGTCTAACGGCCATGGCTCTATGTTGCAATATGCATTATTGCATTTGACCGGTTATGATCTTTCTATTGAAGATTTAAAATCTTTCCGCCAGTTACATTCTAAAACCCCAGGTCACCCTGAATTAGGTTATGCACCAGGGATTGAAACCACGACTGGTCCATTGGGTCAGGGTATTGCCAATGCGGTTGGTTTTGCGCTGGCTGAAAAAACTTTAGCTGCTCAATTTAACAAAGACGACATCAAAGTGGTTGACCACTTCACTTACTGTTTCCTGGGTGATGGTTGCTTGATGGAAGGTGTTTCTCATGAAGCATGTTCACTTGCAGGTACTTTGGGTCTGGGTAAACTTGTCGTTTATTACGATGACAATGGCATTTCTATTGATGGTGAAGTAGAAGGCTGGTTCTCTGACGATACAGAACAACGTTTCCACGCTTATGGTTGGCAAGTGATTAAAGTGGATGGTCACGATAGCGATGCGATCCGTCAAGCAACTGTTGCAGCAAAAGCTGAAACGGCTAAACCGACTTTAATTATCTGTAAAACAATTATTGGTTTAGGTTCACCAAACAAACAAGGTAAAGAAGATTGTCATGGTGCACCACTGGGTAATGACGAAATCGCCTTGACGCGTGAAGCTTTGGGTTGGACTGAAGGTCCATTCGAAATTCCTGCTGACGTTTATGCAGCTTGGGATGCCAAAGACAAAGGTGCTCAATCTGAATCTGTATGGAATGAAACTTTTGCTGCATATGCTGCAAAATACCCAACTGAAGCGGCTGAACTTAAACGTCGTTTAAGCGGTGAATTACCGGCTGATTTTGTCGCTAAAGCAGATGCTTATATTGCTGAAGTGAATGCAAAAGCTGAAACCATTGCAACGCGTAAAGCAAGTCAAAATGCACTTCAAGCACTTGTACCATTGTTGCCAGAAGTTTTGGGTGGTTCTGCTGACTTGGCAGGTTCAAACCTGACCTTGTGGAAAGGTGCGCAAGGCGTACAAGACAATCCGGCGGGTAACTATGTTCATTACGGCGTACGTGAATTTGGTATGACTGCAATTGCCAACGGCGTTGCATTGCATGGTGGTTTCATCCCTTACGTTGCAACATTCCTGATGTTCATGGAATACGCACGTAATGCAGTCCGTATGTCTGCACTGATGAAACAGCGTGTGATTCATGTCTATACCCATGACTCAATCGGTCTGGGTGAAGATGGTCCTACGCATCAACCGGTAGAACAAATTGCCTCTTTACGTGGCACACCAAACTTAAATACCTGGCGTCCATGTGACACTGTAGAAGCTTCTATTTCATGGAAATCTGCATTGTTACGTAGTGAAGGTCCTACAGCGTTGATCTTCTCTCGTCAAAACTTACCATTCCAAACGCGTACTCAAGCACAAATTGAGAACGTCGCTAAAGGTGGTTATGTTCTGGCTGAAGAAAAAGGTGAATTAAAAGCTATTATTATTGCGACTGGTTCTGAAGTTTCATTGGCAATGGAAGCGTATGCACAACTTGAAGGTGTACGTGTAGTGTCTATGCCATGTGCTGAAGAATTTGTAAAACAGGATGCGGCTTACCGTGAGGCAGTTCTTCCTTCAAACATTCGGGCGCGTGTAGCGGTTGAAGCTGCGCATGTCGATTACTGGTGGAAATTTGTAGGTCTGGACGGTCGCGTGATCGGTATGACCACATACGGTGAATCTGCACCTGCGAAAGACTTGTATCAATATTTCGGTATTACCACTGAAGCGGTTGTTGCAGCAGTAAAAGACATTACCGCTTAATCAATCTGATTAACCGGTTAAAAAGACGCCCCAGCAAAAGGGGCGTTTTTCATTGCAGAAATAACGATTTGTAACGAATGATTTAAACGTCTAGGTTTAAAATTAATTCATTCATACAGTATTCAGCCCGGGGTGCATGATTGCCCCAAGTGAGGAAAATATGAGCCTTTATGATCAGATTAATGATGAAATTGTCCTGATGGATGCTGGTGAACAGAAATGGATTGGTGCAGACCTTGAACTTGATGCTATGGTTGCTGTGGAACTCATGCTGCAAGACTTGCAGGAAGACAAGGTGATCAAGATCCGCCGTAAGAATCATGAAAAGCATACCGGTTTAAAGCAAATCGACCGTATTTTGGTTGAAAAGTTATAAAGATGAAACATCTTTAAAAAGCCCCTGATGGGGCTTTTATTATTTTGGACATTTAAAAATGTCAATAGTTAAGAGTAGACGGACTGTACTTTTCATTCATTGATCATAATTTTTATAAACTGTATATTTTTGTATTAAATATTTAATAAAAACAGAAACAAGTGATAAAGACATAAAATTGTGAATCAGGGTTTAAAATAAATGATGATGATGATCAATATATTAAGATGAGGTGACCACATCATTTCATTTATGGAGCTAGATAACCGGTAATTGTTCTATTCTTGCAACATATCGTTTTATCTATATCGGTGAATTAAGATAAGAAAGGTATAGACTAATAACCATTCCAAAGCGAGATAATGACACATGAATTTCAAAGCAATAACTTTAGGTTTGGCGGTTGCATCGGTAGCAACATTGTCTTTGGCAAAACCTGTGGCTTACCAAATTGATCCAACCCATACAGCTACTGTATTTACTTGGAACCATTTTGGTTTTTCTACCCCATCTGCAAACTTTAGTGACATTCAAGGTACCATTAACGTCGATAATGCAAAACCTGCAAATTCATCTGTGAATGTGACCATTCCTTTATCGAGTTTAAATACCAATGTAAAAGCATTGGATGAGCATTTAAAAACAGCAGATTTTTTTGATGCAGCCAAATATCCTAACATCACTTTTAAAAGTACCAAGGTTCAAGCTTTAGGTAAAAACAAATACAAAATCACGGGTAACCTGACCGTGAAAGATGTAACTAAGCCGGTAGTTTTGGATGCAGTATTAAATAAGCAGGGTGTACATCCAATGACTAAAGCAGAGGCTATTGGTTTCAATGCCACGACTTCATTCAACCGTTCAGCATTTGGCGTAGGGGCTTATATACCAAATGTGGGTGATAAAATCACGGTAAACATTACCACTGAAGCTTCTGTTCCTGCGAAAAAATAAGCCTGAATTGGCTAATAAAAAAGCACCCTTGAGAGGGTGCTTTTTTATTGGTTGAAATTTTACTTTAAATTGCTGAAATCTGTTTGAGATATGCCTGCAATACAGCCTGTGCCTGCAATGCTAATGCAGTGGCATAGCGTTGATTGTCGGCTCGCAAAGCCGGAATATTAACGTTAGCTTTTCTTAATTCGCAGGTATGGCCAATCAGCCATTTTTCCAGACTTTCTGGGGCCACTTCAAGATGAAATTGTAAGGCCAGAATATTTTTCCCCACAGAAAATGCCTGATGAGGATAAATCTCTGAACCTGCTAATAATGTAGCCTGTTCAGGTAAATCGAAAGTATCGCCATGCCAGTGTAATACAGCAGTTCCAGTTAATGGCTCAAGCAGATTATTTGCAGTATCTGTAATGCTGAGTTGGCTCCAGCCAATTTCTTTTTGATGGCCTGCATACACTTTGGCACCCAGGGCATGAGCAATCAGTTGAGCACCCAGACAGATGCCTAAAGTTGGCAAGTTTTCTTTTAGGCGAACTTTAAGTAAGTCTATTTCTTGTTGTAAGAAAGGGTAGTCATCTGTTTCATACACTCCAATTGGTCCACCTAAAATAATGGTCAAACCTTTATGCTGAAATGCTTTGGTTAAATCATCTACACCAGCTTCAAAATAACGCACCCGAAAACCGAGTTGATAAAAGACATCTTCAAATGCCCCCAGGTCTTCAAAGGCAAGATGTTGAATGGCATAAATGGTGTCAGGAAAGTCTGAAGGAATAGTTATCATGCTTTTGTTTTCATGGAGAAGGAATCATAGCAATTTAGCCTGAATAGTCAGAAAAATGAAGATTTCTCTGTTGATCGTTTGCAATTTAAAGCAAAAAAGCGAACCGAAGTTCGCTTTTGAGATACTTGATACAACGTTCTGTTTAGAAGAAGCCCATTGGCTTGGTGGCATAGCTCACCAGCAAGTTTTTGGTTTGCTGGTAATGATCCAGCATCATCTTGTGGTTTTCACGTCCAATACCTGATTTTTTATAACCACCGAATGCAGCATGTGCAGGGTAGATATGATAACAGTTGGTCCATACACGACCTGCTTCAATCGCACGGCCTGCACGATATGACGTATGCGCTGAACGTGACCAGACACCAGCACCTAAACCATAAATGGTATCGTTGGCAATTTTGATGGCATCATCAAAATCTTTAAAGGTGGTCACTGCGAGTACTGGTCCAAAAATTTCTTCCTGGAACGTTCTCATGTCATTGGTGCCTTTGAAAATGGTCGGTTCAATGTAGAAACCTTGGCCAACTTCATGGCGTGCTTCACCACCTGTCAATAGTTGAGCACCTTCTCCACGGCCGGTTGCGATACATCCCAGAATCTTGTCTTGCTGTTCTTGAGAAGCCTGTGCACCAATCATGGTCTCAGTATCCAGTGGATGACCGGTTTTAATGCGTTTCACACGTTCTACTGCGAGTTCCAGGAACTGGTCTGCAATACTTTCCTGAACCAAAGCACGTGATGGACAGGTACAGATTTCCCCTTGGTTCAGGGCAAACATGGTAAAGCCTTCTAGCGCTTTTTCTAGGTAGTCATCTTGTTGCGCCATGACATCTTCAAAGAAAATGTTTGGTGATTTACCACCTAGCTCTAAGGTTACCGGAATAATATTTTCGGTGGCATATTGCATGATCTGCTGACCGACAGCTGTTGAGCCAGTAAATGCAATTTTGGCAATACGTGGGTTGGTAGCCAATGGGCGGCCCACTTCAACGCCATAACCATTTACAATGTTTAATACACCTGCAGGCAACAGGTCCTGAATCAGTTCAACCAGTACCAGAATACTGACCGGTGTTTGTTCAGCCGGTTTTAAAACAATACAGTTACCTGCAGCCAAAGCTGGTGCCAGTTTCCAGGTTGCCATTAAAATCGGGAAGTTCCACGGAATGATTTGTCCGACTACACCTAAAGGTTCATGGAAATGGTAAGCAATAGTATCTTCATCGATTTCTGAAATGCCGCCTTCTTGTGCACGGATACAGCCGGCAAAATAGCGGAAATGATCAATTGCCAAAGGAATATCGGCAGCCAGGGTTTCACGAATCGGCTTACCATTATCCCAAGTTTCAGCAACTGCCAAAAGTTCCAGATTGGCTTCTAAACGGTCGGCAATTTTTAACAGGATATTGGAACGGGTCGTTGGCGATGACTTGTTCCATTGTGCTTTGGCTTTATGTGCAGCATCAAGAGCAAGCTCAATATCTTCAACGCTAGAACGCGGAACTTTGGTGAAAGCTTTACCATCTACAGGTGAAATATTGTCAAAGTACTCTCCTTTGACAGGCGCTACCCATTGTCCACCAATGAAGTTTTCATATTGGGCTTTAAACTGAACTTTTGAACCAGGTTGATTAGGATCGACGTAACGCATATGTATTTCCTTTGCTTATTTTAGTGTCTTAAAACCGTATCTACAGCTTTGGTATATAAGGTACTTGTGTACATTATATGATTAGCATAACCTGAATAAGGTTGGAGAAAGGTTGGATACAAGAAGGTTTACAATCTTTTCAATCCAGCATAAAAAATAGCGATTACAGTGGATGTAAATCATGAATTGTTGTGAGAATAAGGAATGATGACAAAACAAAATTTGATGCAAAAAAGGCATAAAATTGATCAGTTTAGGCAAAGTAGCAGTTTATCTGCCTTACATGCGGAACAGCTGGGTCAAAGTATTGCGAGTTCCTGGCAACGTTCATCCTCGGCCGAAATTCCCAAGGATCGCTTGGCTGCCCCACTGGTTCACTTACAAAAAGAAACCTATCCTTCGGCTTTGGCAAATGCCTTGCAACATTGCGCACAGGATTTAAAGCATATTGCCGAACAGTCTTCGATGGTAATTGCAGTCGGGGATATCGGTAGCACCATTATCTGGTCAGCTTCCAGCCCACAAATGCAGCGTGCAGCAGAAAGTGTGCATTTTATTGAAGGCGGGCAATGGCGCGAGGAACTGGTTGGAACCAATGCCTTGGCACTGTCATTAAAAACCCAGCAATCGAGTTGTGTGTTTTCCAATGAACATTATATGCCTTCCATTCATGATTGGGTCTGTTATGCTGCCCCGATTATTGATCCTTATTCCAAGCAGGTGTTAGGGGTGATTGACCTGTCGACTACCTGGCAAAAGCATAACAGTTTGGGACTACTTGCAGCGGAACGCTGTGCTTCGATTATTCAATCGGCTTTGCTGGAATACCAAAAGCAGCGCCTGTTTATTCGGGCTTTTTCCGTGCCTCAGGTTTTGTTTAATGGCAAGGTGCTGGTTCTGACCCCCCGCCAAATTGAAATTTTGACCATCTTGGCGTTATGTCCGCAAGGTTTAAGCCTGGATACCCTGCATCAGGCTCTATACGGGGAACGAAAAGTCAGTATAGGCACCTTAAAAGCAGAAATGTCGCAGTTGCGTGATGTACTGGGCGGTATGCTGGGTTCCAGACCTTATCGTTTATTGGCACATGTAGAGGCTGACTTTTTATTGACAGAACAGTCTTTGGATGCCGGCTATATCGATTCGGCCTTAAAACTGTGTACTGGTGTATTTTTAGCCAAAACCGAAAGTCCTTTTTTATGTGCCTGGCGCGATTGTCTGGAATCACGTTTAAGTGATGCCATCTTTAAAGCCAATGAAACTGATGTGTTGCTAAAACACGTGGCTCGATTCCCTGAGGCGATTGATGCGGTGGAGCGCCTGATTGAGCTGATGCCCAAAACGCACCCTGTGCATCAAACCCTGCTGAAATATAAGGATGCTTGAGAGCTGTAAGATAGATTTACAGCCCTTTAATTTCTAGCCATTCAAACAGCCGCAGATAGACATTCTGGCGTACCGATTTTTCCGACAAGACCAGATCATGTAAGCCATTCTTGATTTTAGCAATGGTGACATCACCTTTGATTTTTCTGGCATATTTGTCGATATGTTTGACATCTAGAATCACGTCACTGCTTTGCGCATATTGATGCCATTTTTTTGGATTTTTGCTTTGATCTGAATGCATTACCAAAGCGGGTACCGTTAAGCTGACTCCCTGATGGATTTCTTTCTGTGCTTCAAAAATGGCCCGAACAAAACTCAAGCGAACCAGAGGGTAAGACTGCGGTTTCCAGTCCAGATTAAAGTCCCATTCGCCATGCAGATTTTTATGCAGACTGGGAACATACCATTTGTTCAGCTCACTGGGAAATTTTAAATCCGGGCAAACTTTACCCACCCGGCTTAAATTGGGAATGCCCAATTTTTTCTTGATCGGGTTCATATTGAAATCATAAAACGGACTATTGACCCAGAGTGCCTTAATTAAAGGATGCTCTGGATGATGTGCCGCATACAGTGTGGTGGTTAAGCCACCGGTAGAATGGCCACTGAGTAAAATGGCATCATGGCCTTCTGCGCCTATAATGTTTAAGGCTTCGGTAATTTCGGCATCGTATTCGGCAATTTCACGCACATTATAATATTTTTGATGCGGCAGAATGGAGCGGCCATATTTACGTAAATCGAGTGCATAAAAGTCAAAACCATGCTGGTTGAACTGTTCGGCCATTTCCGTCTGGAAGAAATAATCAATAAAGCCATGAATATATAACACAGCTTTGGATGTGGTTTGGTCGGCTTTTTTTCTGACTAAGGTCGCCGTAACCTGACCTTCATAATCATCCGGGAAATTTAAAGTGGCCTGTTCATAACTTGGGCCTAAGATATCGCGTTGATAAAGTGGGGCGGTGTTGCCATTGCTCATTTTTATACTCATAGAGAAGAATTTGTTTTCTCTTATCCTTCATGATGAGTGGTAATTTGTCAAATTGAATTATTTTCATAAAAAAAAGCAACCACAGTTCTTATCCTGTCATCAAGGACACAGGATCAGCCAGGAAAAGGGAAATGGTTTCTTTTCTTGGCGCACTTCTTGACGAAGTGCGAACATGGGTTGCTAAAAGTGTAAGTCAAAGAATTGGATAGAAGACTTACAGGGAGGTATTACATTGCTGCTTTAAAATCGACTACCGATGCATTAGGTTTCAATGCTGCCTTAAAGATATCGACCACTTGAGCATGGTTAGCTTTACGTGGGTTGGTCAGCATGCAGGCATCTTTTTGCGCATTTTCTGCCATGATAGCAAGATCAGCTTCTTTGACACCCAGTTCAGCCAAACCAGATGGAATACCAATAGAAGCAGAAAGTTGACGAATGGCATTGATGGCTTCAAATGCAGCTTCAGTTACCGTTAGGCCTTCAGTGTTGACTCCCATTAACTGTGCAATTTTCGCATAGCGATCCGGGCAGGCGATCAGGTTAAATTCAGATACATGCGGAAGCAGAATGGCATTACAAACACCGTGTGGCAGATTATAGAAACCGCCCAGCTGATGCGCCATGGCATGAACATAACCTAAAGATGCATTGTTAAAAGCCATACCTGCAAGATACTGTGCATAGCTCATGGCATCACGTGCTTCAAGATTTTCACCATTGGCAACAGCCGGGCTAAGCCATTCGCTAATCATGGTAATTGCTTTTTCGGCACAGGCATCGGTGATTGGATTGGCTGCAGTTGATACATAGGCTTCAACAGCATGAGTCAATGCATCCATACCGGTTGCCGCAGTTAAGCTGGCTGGTTTGGCAATCATCAGTTTAGGATCGTCGATGGCAATCAGTGGGGTACAACGCCAGTCAACAATGGCCATTTTTACATGGGTATCGGTATTGGTAATAATACAGAAACGGGTCATTTCTGAAGCCGTACCTGCCGTGGTATTGATCGCAATCAGCGGTGTCATCGGTACAGTGCTTTTATCGATCCCTTCGTAGTCACGAATATGACCGCCACCCGCTGTCACCAGGCCGATACCTTTAGCACAGTCATGTGATGAACCACCGCCTAAAGAAACAATAAAATCACAACCCTGTTCATTATAGGCTTGAACGCCGTTATGTACGTTAATGTCGGTTGGGTTTGGTTCTGCACCCGGGAAAATATGACTGTCAACGCCAGCATCTTTTAAATAGTTTGAGATAGTATCTGCGACACCAAATTTGAATAAACCTGCATCAGTTACAATCAAGGCCTTCTTGGCACCTAGATTTTGCGCTTTTGTTCCAATTTCTTTGGCACAGCCTGGGCCGAAAAGTGAAACACAGGGAATATAAAAACCGTTGGTTTGATCTGCAATATTTTTAAAAGCCATGGTGCGATTCCTTCTACCATTCATTATATTATCGGTGACTCTCACCGTAATTGGAGTATCGAATGAAGCTGAAAAAAAACCTACCTACCAAACACCTACCATTTTAAGTTTTTGAATTTTATAATTTTTTTATTAATATTGCCCGGTTATCTATTTTTGATGCATCGTTTACTCATATCAAGGCTATCTTGCAAGCCATGTATGAAAGGTTCTTAAACTTTAGCATGTTTGAATCATATTCAGGTGATCAACCATTAAAAAGCCCTAAGAATCAGATTGATATTTAAGCCCGAATACCAGTTTCGAGGGCGGCGATAGGGTAAAGCTAAAAATCCTGACTGGTTGAGAAATCATAGAAAATTGGCAACGGCCAGAAGATTAAATTTTTCCGCTGGGCATAAATGCAACCCTTATCTGGATATAAAAAACCGGTGCCTGGCACCGGTTTTTATCTTTCCTGTTAGAATTTTTTTTCTACACTCAGGAGTACACTTGGAATGGCCTGATTGACCCGGGATTCATACAGGCTGCCATCAGATTGATTGGTTAAACGCTCTTTATAATCTGTACTCAAGATATTGCGTGCACTCAGGGTCGTTGCCCAGCCATCATCAAAGCGTTTGCTCACACTGATATCGACATTGACCCGTTCATTGCTGGTACGGTCATAGGGCAGGTTATCCAGGGCCCTGGTAAATTCAGGAACATAGTTCAGATTGACACTGCTAGAAAGACGCCAGGGCTGATAGTTATAAGATAAACCGGCACTGGCTGTATAAGGTGCTACATCACTGGCTAAACGTTGCTGATGATTGGTCTCTTCAATTTTTGCACGTACCGTCGACAGTTGACCATTCAACATCAATGCATGCCCATTTTCAGTTTGCTTTAAGGCATAACGAGCAGCAATTTCAACCCCATAGGTGGTGGCATTGTCCTGGTTTTGTGGGCGTTCTACAAAACGCGAGCCTTCCTGACGAATCACTTTCTCAATGTAATCTTCAATTTCACGTTGGTATGCCGTGATGTTGACGCCACCTGACGGGGTGTTATACCCCAAAGTGGATTCAAAGGCGGTTATTTTTTCCGGACGTAAATTAGGGTTTCCGCCACGATCCGGATTGTTCAGGCTACCGGCATCGCTATCGGTAGAAACAGAAACCGTAGGTAACAGCTGGTCGGTTTTAGGACTGCGGAATGCCTGGCTGATATTGCTTTGTAATGACCAGTGATCATCAAAGTCAAAACGATGTGCCAAGACTGGACTTAAGTGACTGTCACTATAATCCACAAGTCCTGAACGATGAATCCATTCTTGACGGGCACCTAAAGTCACGGTTTGCCGGTCTGTAAACTTCCAGCTGCCTTCGGTATAGAGCGCATAACGCTGTTCATCGAGTGTATCGGTAATATTACTCTCAAGTTCACTCGAGCGAATATCCGTACCAAACTTCAGTTGTCGGATGTTATCAAATTTACGCACACCATCATAAGCCACACCATACTCATGGATGGTTTCATCGGTATAGCTGCTGAAGAGCGGTGACCGGGTCGATTCGGTTTCGTTCTGCTGTTCGACTGAAAGACGAATTTTGTCGGAATTATCCTTGTCTTTACGTTCATAACGGGTATTTAAACGAATGCTGTCATTCTTGTCATTTTGCGTCTGATCGCCACGGCTGCCGTCACTTTCATTGTTGCGATAGAACAATTCGGCAACCAGTTTCTGCTGGTCATCCAGTTCATATTCAACACGGGGTGCCAGCATTTGCGACTTGCGTTCGATAATACGCTTTTGTTCGTGGGTTTGGCTGCTGTTTTGAGTCTGGGTGATCGAGATGGTATCATTCCACATCTGGTTGGCAGACAGGCTGTATAACCATGCATTATCCCGACCATCAGCCTGAACACTGATATTTTTACGTTCCTCTTCTTTCTGGTCAGATTTTGCCAAACCATATCCTGCACGGATAGTTCCGCTGATGCGGGCATGATCCAGGGGGTGTTTCAGAATAATATTGATGACGGCGGAAGATGCCACAGAAGCCTGAGCGACACTTGGCTGTTTGGTAATTTCAATCCGTTCGATCATGTCTGGCATGATGCTGTCAACAACCGACATGCCACCGCGTGGGCCACCTTGAACCGGTTCACCATTGATTAAAAATACCGGGGCACCACCGCCACGAAAATGCATAGCTGAAGCACCGCCACCCCCACGTGGACCTTGTCCCGGTGTGGGCATCTGAAAACCGGCGGCACGGCGTAAGGCATCATTCACGGATTGATCACCAAATTGCAGCATTTCTTCACGTGTGACAATAGTTTTCGCCACCGCACTGATATCCGGGTCTTTGGCTTGGGCGGGCGTTGCTTGAAATTTTAGGGTTGCCAGTGTCTGTACCGGGTCTGTTTGAACAACCGTGCTGTTTGTTGTGGCATTGCTAATCGTGTCAGCCGCCCAGCTTGGGGAGATAAAACTAAACAGTGCACAACTCAGGGTGCTCCATTGCCAACGCGGTTGTATGCGTTTCATTATTCGATGTTCCCTATGTAATTTTGCGTAAGATAACGTAAAAATATGGAGAAAATTTGTGGGAAACAGCAGAAATGAAAATAAACCATAAAACTGGATTACAGCGATAAAATAATCAAAATGAATGGCTTAACCCCAGCATTCTGATTATTTTTTTGTGGCTGGGGCAATGCGGATGCTGCCTTATTTCGTCAAAGATAAAATACAGTTTTGGCTGATGTTTTCAATCACCGCATCATTCAAGTGAATTGGATTATCCCATTTCAGCATTTGCTGGGTCAGCCATTTAAAATCTTCTACCTTTGGCACAGATGTCTCATCGACAAAATTGCGGATAATATTTTGAATGGAGTGGAATTTTTGTACGTGAATGCTGTCTGAGCATTGAAATTGCACAATATTGAACTCGGTCAGCATTTGCCAAACGTCGGCATAGTCCTGTAAATCTTTCAGTTCTTGCTGGGCTTTTTGAATGGCCTGCGTTAAAGCCTGATGCGTGTTTGGATGTTGCATTGCCCAATCACAGGTGACTGCCAAAACCTTATCTGCTACTTGGGGAATAATGTCCTGACTGGAAGCGATAATTTGACCGATTCCCAGTAGTTCAGCCTGGCTGTTCCAGGGTTCACCGACACAAAAACCATCAATGACCTGATTGGCTAATGCCTGCACCATATAGGGTGGGGGAAGCGTGGCCAGTTTTATATTTCGTGCAATTTCAGGATTGGCAATGGCGAGCCATTCTCTAAGGCAATAATGATGAATCGACTGCTTAAACACATGTGCCAGCTGAATCGGTTGCTGTGCCTGTAGGGCAGAGACAACTTTTTGTGCCGATTGTTGTGCACTGTCCTGACTGGAAATGTTCAGCTCAAAGCACAGTTTCTGACTCAGACTAATAAAGGCGCGGTTATAACTTAATACCAGGGCAGTCTGGAGTGGAATACCGAGCTGGTCTTCACCGAGTGCCGCGGCAGGCAGCATGGCAGACAGGCAATGTGCAGCATCTAAAAAACCAAAAGCCAACCGGTCTCTTAAGCTGGCCCAGGACGCTTCCTTCACCAGCGTGACCTCTAAACCCGCTTCCTCAAAAAAACCACGCTGCTTGGCCCAAAGAATGGCCACACAATCCAGCAGAGGAATATAGCCGATCTGGATTTGAGTTTTTTCTAAATCTGGCATGGCTTAATCCTTCAATTGGCTTTGTAGTAGTTGCTGTGCATCCAGTAAACGCCGTGCCATTTCACCAATGGTCATACGGTGGCTCATGGCATTTTTACGCAGTAACTGAAAGGCTTGATCTTCAGTAAGATGGTGTAATTGCATCATCAATACTTTGGCTTTCTCCACATCTTTACGGTCGGCCAGCTTGGTTTTGGTGTCTTCCAGATCGCCGAGCAATTTTTTATGTTTTTTAAACTGTTCAATCGAGATTTCTAAAATGCTGTCCAGTTTGGATGGGTCAATGCCATCGACAATATACGCCGTAACCCCAGCATCAATGGCGTTTTTGATGGTGTCTTTGTGGCTGTTTTTAGTAAACAGTACTGTTGGCAGATCGAACTGGCTGACACAGCTTTCAATGATGTCACGATGGGGATGATCCATATCCAGCAAAATTACGTCGGCATGCAACTGTTCGAGGCGGAACATGCTTAAATGATCCGCGCTGAGGCAGGCCACCACCTCGAAATTGTGTTCAATTAGGGAGGCTTGAATGTAATTGGCACGGTCTTGATCGTCATCAATCAGTGCAATTTTGAGTTTTGGCATATGGGCTAAATATCATCAGGCCATGCCTGAAAGAAAAAGTCGTAATTCATTTAAAGCAATTAAAATGCCAAATAAGTTAAATCATTATGATTTCAATAAAAGTTCACTGAACCAATGAACGATGAGCAAAGGGTGCACTGTCTTAATGCAAAAATGCGCTACAAGGAAGCATAATCATTGTTGAGCTGAGTCAGGAGGTCATAGTTAAAGATGAAGCAGACCATTACTGGCATTGAAAAATTATAAATAAAAATTAAAAATGATAAAAAATATAAACTTATAGTTTTCTCTGAGTTATTGGCACGCGCATTGCTGTATCTCTTGTGAGTCAAAGACGACTCTAAAAAATTGTAAGACGGCCAAAGACGTCCGTTCTGATCGAATCTGCTGTGCAGCTATCCGCATGGCAGATAAAACCATACGTTCAGTTCAGGAAGGAGAGGGCTATGTCTTCAAATTTAAATGCTAAAAAAGCAACAAAAATAAGTCTTTTCAATTTCAGTAGCGCAGCAATGCGGGCCTTCCATATGAGTTGGCTCGCATTTTTTGTCTGTTTCTTTGCTTGGTTTGCCTGTGCCCCACTCATGCCTGTTATTGCCGGTGAGTTCCATTTAACTAAAGACCAGATTGCCAATATTAATATTGCCGCTGTAGCCATCACCATTTTGGTTCGCCTAATTGTGGGACCTTTATGTGATAAATACGGGCCACGCAAAACCTATACTGCATTATTGATGATCGGCAGTATTCCGGTGTTTGGTGTGGCTTCTGCCAACAGTTACGAATCCTTTCTTTTCTTCCGCTTATTGATTGGTGCCATTGGTGCCAGCTTTGTGATTACCCAATATCACACCAGCATCATGTTTGCACCGAATGTGGTAGGAACCGCCAATGCTGCATCAGCAGGTTGGGGAAATGCCGGTGGCGGTGCAACTCAAGCCCTGATGCCTTTATTACTTGCTGCCTTGGTGATGTTCGGAGTTGAACAGACCATGGGCTGGAGAATTGCCCTGCTTGTCCCGGGGGTACTGATGCTGATTGTAGGTGCACTGTACTGGAAATTCACCCAAGACTGCCCGCAAGGAAATTTTAAGGAACTGCGGGCACAAGGCGTGCAAGTAGGCAGCGATAAAAAAGGCGGTCTGGCGATTCTGATGCATGCAGCACGCAACTACCGGGTCTGGATTTTATTTGGTGCCTATGCCGCCTGCTTTGGGATCGAGATTTTCATTCATAACATTATCGCTTTGTATTTTGTCAACAATTTCCAGTTTGGCTTAAAAGAAGCCGGCATGGCCGCAGGGATTTTCGGTCTGCTTGCTCTATTTGCCCGTGCCTTGGGTGGCATCATCTCTGACAAAGTGGCGATTAGAAAAGGTCTGGATGGGCGTACCAAAGTGCTATTCGGCATGATTCTGATGGAAGGCTTATTCCTGATCTTATTTTCGCAAATGAACACCGCAGTTCTGGCCATCATGACCATGACAGTTTTTGCACTTTTTACCCATATGGCCTGTGGTGCGACCTATGCCCTGGTGCCTTTCATTGACCGTGATGCTTTAGGCGGTGTGGCCGGCATTATTGGTGCAGGCGGTAATGTAGGTGCCGTGGCTGCAGGTTTCCTGCTCAAAGGTATGCTGGATATTCAAACCACGTTAATGGTGTTGGGTGGCTTGGTGGTGATTGCCGCTAGTTGTGTGCTGATGATTCGCTTCTCGGTCGAGCATAAAGAAAAAGAACAGCAGCTTTATGAACAGGCCATGCTGGAACGCAACAGTCTGGCTGAAGCCCAGCAATAAAATTCCTCGGATCAATACGCTTAGATCCAGAGCTTAAATTAATAAATTGAAAGAAGTTTTTAAAGAATTGAGGATAAATACGATGAAACTGCTCATGATTGGCCATGGCATGGTGGGCCACAAATTTATCGAATCGGTTTTAGAATATGCAGGTGATGAGGTTGAAATGACCATTTTGGCAGAAGAGCCGCGCTTGGCCTATGACCGCGTACATCTAACTGAATATTTCACTGGAAAATCTGCTAAAGACTTAACCCTGTGTCGTTCAGATTTTGCCGATGCCTACGGAATTGATCTGCGCTTAAATACCAAAGCCACTGCCATCGACACTTTAAATAAAACGGTTAGCACCAATCAGGGGGATGTCATTAGTTATGACAAGTTGGTGCTGGCCACAGGTTCTTACGCTTTTGTACCGCCTATTCCCGGCAATGACCGTGAAAACTGTTTTGTTTACCGGACCATTGAAGATTTAGATGCCATCCGCGCTGCCAGCCTGAATGCAAAATCTGGCGTGGTGATTGGTGGTGGTTTACTCGGTTTGGAAGCGGCCAAAGCCCTAAGTGATTTAAACCTTGAAACCCATGTGGTGGAATTTGCCCCACGTTTAATGGCGGTGCAAATTGATGATCTGGGTGGCAAGGTTTTACGGGCAAAAATTGAAAATCTGGGGGTAAAAGTCCATACCCAAAAAGCCACTTCTGCAATTGAAGACGGTGTGAATGCTAAGCATGTGATGAAGTTTGGCGATGGTTCAGAACTTGAAACCGATATCATCTTGTTCTCTGCGGGGATTCGTCCACGGGATGAATTGGCGCGTCAAAGTGGACTCGCCATTGGCGAGCGTGGCGGGATCGTGATTAATGACTATTGCCAGACTTCCGATGCCGATGTTTACGCGATTGGTGAATGTGCACTGTGGCAAAACAAAATTTTTGGCCTGGTTGCGCCAGGCTACGACATGGCGCGTATTGCCGCCAAGCATGTGATGGATCAGGCCTGCAATGAATTTGCTGGTGCAGACATGAGTACCAAGCTGAAACTGATGGGTGTCGATGTGGCCTCGGTGGGGGATGCCCATGCCATGACGCCAAATGCGCTCAGCTATTTCTATGCCGATGAAGATGCCATGATCTACAAAAAGATTGTGGTGAATAGCGAAAAAACCAAGCTACTCGGGGCTGTGCTGGTGGGCTGTGCCAAAGAATATAATGAGCTGCTGCAAATGATGTTGAATGGCTTGGCGATACCGGAAAATCCGGAAAGCCTGATCATGCCGGGCTATACACAATCAACAGCCAAAGCAGGAGGCAGCGGTGTAGATCTGCTGCCAGACAGTGCCACCATCTGTTCATGTAATAACGTGTCTAAGGCTGATATTTGTAGTGCGATTGCTGGGGGTTCAACCTCACTGGGTGCCTTGAAAAAATGTACCCAAGCTGCAACGGCCTGTGGCGGCTGTGCACCACTTGTTACCCAAGTATTGAAGTCTGAACTGCAACGCCAAGGCGTAACGGTAAACAATCACCTGTGTGAACACTTTGCTTATTCACGCCAAGAGCTGTATCACCTGGTTCGGGTCAATGAAATCAAGACTTTTGATGATTTGATTCAACAACATGGTCATGGGATCGGCTGTGATATCTGTAAACCGACTGCAGCCAATATTTTAGCCTCTTGCTGGAATGACTTTGTGCTGAAGCCAAGTCATGCCGGTCTGCAAGACAGTAATGATTATTACCTCGGTAACATTCAAAAAGATGGCTCTTACTCGGTTGTACCGCGTATGGCAGGTGGTGAGGTCACTCCAGAGGGTCTGATTGCCATTGGTCAGATTGCCAAAGAATATGGTTTGTATACCAAACTCACTGGTGGACAACGGGTCGACATGTTTGGGGCACAAGTGCATCAGCTGCCTGAAATCTGGGAAAAACTGATCAATGCCGGTTTTGAGTCAGGCCATGCTTACGGTAAATCTTTACGTACTGTTAAATCCTGTGTTGGCAGTACCTGGTGCCGTTATGGGGTGGATGATTCTGTTGGTTTGGCCATCTTCCTGGAAAATCGCTACAAAGGCCTGCGTTCACCACATAAGTTGAAAATGGCGGTGTCAGGCTGTACCCGTGAATGTGCCGAAGCACAAAGTAAAGATGTCGGGGTGATTGCCACTGAAAAGGGCTGGAACTTATACGTTTGCGGGAATGGCGGCATGAAACCACGCCATGCAGAACTACTGGCATCGGATCTGGATACCCAAGCCTTAATCAGATATATCGACCGTTTCTTCATGTTCTATATCCAGACCGCAGACCGTTTGCAACGTACCTCGGTATGGCGTGACAACCTGGAAGGCGGTCTGGATTATTTAAAAGATGTAGTCGTGAATGACTCGCTTGGTTTGGCAGCCGAACTGGAACGCTGTATGCAGCATGTGGTCGGTACTTATCAGGATGAATGGCGTACTGCGGTGGAAGATCCGGAAGTACGTAAACGCTTCGTAACCTTTATCAATGCCAAACCTGAACAGCAAAACGATCCGCATATTCAATTCGCCGAGGTGCGCGGGCAAATCCGTCCAAAAAATGCAGCGGAACGTGATGCCAGCCGTATTCCGGTGGTTGAAGCCTGATTTAAAGTATAAGGAAAAAAGAATATGACTATTTTAAAAAATATGAATGAACTGAATTGGGTAGAAGTCTGTGCACTTGAAGACATCACGCCAAATACGGGCGTGGCGGCATTGGTAGAAGATCAGCAAATTGCGCTGTTCCGTATTGGTAATGAAAAACGCGTCTATGCCTTAAGTAATCAAGACCCGTTTAGTCAGGCGTTTGTGATGTCGCGCGGCATTATTGGCGATTTGCAGGGTGAACGTGTGGTTGCATCTCCAATCTACAAGCAGCATTTCAGTTTGGCCACTGGACGCTGTCTGGAAGATAAAGACCAGAAACTGCTGGTATTTCCAAGCAAGATTGAAAATGGCAAGGTCTGGGTCAGCCCGACACCGCAAAAAACCTATATCACCAATAACGGCACTTCTCAGGAAAAAATGAAACTGGTGTTGGTGGGCAATGGCCTGGCAGGTATGCGCTGTCTGGAAGATTTGCTGGATATGGCGCCTGAACGTTATGAAGTGACCGTGATTGGTGAAGAACCGTGGGGCAACTATAACCGCATCATGCTTTCACCCGTATTGTCGGGCGATAAAAGCATTGATGACATTATGCTGCATCCGCATACCTGGTATAGCGACAAAAACATCCGCTTTATTGCCGGTGATGCTGCGGTGACAATTGACCGTCCCCGTAAGCAGGTCTATACCGAAAAAGGCTTGGTGGTGGATTATGACCGTCTAATTCTGGCAACAGGTTCTAAACCCTTTGTTCCGCCAATTCCCGGTTCGGACTTAAAGGGCGTGATCAGTTTCCGAGATATCTATGACGTCAATACCATGCTGGACTACTGCAAATCTAAACAAAATGCAGTAGTGATTGGTGGTGGTCTGTTGGGACTTGAAGCGGCTTATGGTCTGAAACAACGTGGTATGAATGTGACAGTTTTGCATTTGATGGACCGGATTATGGAACGTCAATTGGATAGTCGTGCCAGCAGCCTGTTAAAACAAAGTATTGAAGCCAAGGGCATTAATATCATCACTCAAGCCAATACAGAACAATTACTTGGCGAAGATGATCATGTGAAGCAAATCCAGCTGAAAGATGGCACGGTGCTGGATGCTGATCTGGTGGTTTTTGCTGTGGGCATCCGTCCGAATATGGCCTTGGCGCAAAGTGCCGGCTTACGTTGTAACCGTGGTGTGATCGTGAATGACACCATGCAAACCTTTGACCCAAGTATTTATGCGGTGGGTGAGTGTATTGAACATCGGGGTCAAACTTTTGGTCTGGTTGAACCACTTTGGGGCCAAGCCTGTATTTGTGCCTCACATCTGGCAGAATACGGCAGCCTGGTGTTCAAAGCACCGACGGTTCCGACGCAATTAAAGGTGAGTGGCTGTGACGTATTTTCAGCGGGGCGAATTGATTTAGAAAATGGTGAACCCCAGGACGATTACGAAGACATTATCTTGAATGATGAAAAACGCCAGATCTATAAACGCATTATTATTCAAAAAGATAAAGTCATTGGTGCCGTGTTGTTTGGTGATACTGAAGATGGTGCCTGGTATGCAGAACTGATTTCTGATCAAACGCCAATCAGTAATATTCGTAATAAATTGCTTTTTGGTAAAGATTTTGCATTAAAGAAAGCAGGCTAATCACATAAGTGGTATTTGTTCAATTTTAAATATTTGCACAGCCACACTTTGTACTAATAAGTAAAGAGTAATTGCGTAGGCATGATCTTACTTTTGAAAGATCAAAAGTAACAAAAATCTTCGTTTCCCATACATTACGTCCTGTAATGATGGGAAACGGTGGCATCCATGCCACCTCGACAGAATACATGCTTACGTGAACTCTAAAGATTTAGATAGCTTGGAAAATAGAAGAAATTATTCAAGTTCAAGTGAATTTATTCGATAGAAAGGAGCATCCATGAATAGTATTCCCGTTATGGAACTGCATAGCTCCACAGAAATAAATACCAAAATCACCAATACCACCTGTCCCTATTGTGGGGTAGGTTGTGGTGTCACTGCGACTGTGCAGGATACTGCTTTAGGGCAAAAAGTGTCGGTTGCAGGGGATGTCAATCATCCATCTAACTACGGGAAACTGTGCATTAAAGGCAGTAATTTGGCCGATACCCTTGGTCTTGAAACACGTGTTCTTTATCCCATGCTTGGCAGAAAAAATCAGCGTGAAAAGACCGACTGGGATACCGCAACGGATTTAATTGCTACTAAATTTCAGCAATGTATTGATCAATACGGGCGTGACAGCATTGCTTTCTATGTGTCGGGGCAATTGCTGACTGAAGACTATTATGTAGTGAATAAGTTCGTCAAAGGTTACCTCGGTACAGCCAATATTGATACCAATTCACGACTCTGTATGTCATCGGCAGTGGCAGCACATAAGCGCGCTTTCGGTGAAGATATTGTTCCGGCGAGCTATGAAGATTTTGAACATACCGACATGGTGGTGCTGGTTGGTTCAAATACGGCATGGTGTCATCCGGTTTTATATCAACGCATCATGAAAGCCAAAGAACAGCGTGATCTGTTTGTGGTGGTGATTGATCCGCGCTTTACCAGCACCTGTGAAGCGGCAGACTTGCATTTACCGATTTTACCGGGTCAAGATGTCGCGTTATTTAATGGCTTATTACAATATTTATCGCAAAATGGTCATGCTGATCCAGATTTTATTGCTGCACATACCCAAGGCTTAGAACAAGCTTTAACATACAGTCAAACTGAATCGTCCATTGAAGATGTCGCTGTACGTACCGGTATTTCACTGGAAAAACTGCAAGTTTTTTATGAGCAATTCGCTCAAACTGAAAAAGTGATGACCCTTTTTTCCATGGGGGTGAATCAGTCTTCTCAAGGCGTGAATAAAGCCAATAGCATAACCAACTGTCATTTATTCACCGGAAAAATTGGCAAACTGGGTACGGCGCCTTTTTCCATGACCGGGCAGCCGAATGCGATGGGTGGTCGTGAGGTCGGTGGATTGGCCAATATGCTGGCAGCCCATCTGGAGCTGGAAAATGAAAGCCATCAGCAACTGGTGCAAAACTTCTGGCAAAGTCCTTATATCGCCAAGCAGGCGGGCTTCAAGGCCGTTGATCTATTCCATGCGGTAGAAAGTGGCAAAATTAAAGCCATCTGGATTATGGCCACCAATCCGGTGGTGAGTTTACCCGATGCCGATCAGGTCAAACGTGCCTTAGATAAGTGTGAATTTGTGGTGGTGTCTGACATTTGCCAGGACACAGACACCACACAATATGCCGATGTGCTGTTACCGGCTTTAGGCTGGGGTGAAAAAGACGGTACCGTCACCAATTCTGAACGCCGTATTTCCAGACAGCGTGCATTTTTAGAAGAGCCAGAACAGGCTAAAGCCGACTGGTGGGCGATCAGTCAGGTCGCTAAAAAAATGGGCTTTGATGGTTTTGATTTTAACAATAGCCATGACATTTTTCTGGAACATGTCCGTTTATCGGCACATCAAAATGCAGACTTAAGCCAGCACGATATAACGCCACATTTCCGATATTTTAATTTAAACGGCTTAACGGATTTAACCTTTAATCAATATGATGACCTAAAACCGGTGCAGTGGCCGGTCTGGACTAAACATCAAAAAGAAGATGCTGTCGCTCGGTTGTATTCCAAAGGTCAGTTTAGTCATGCAGATGGCAAAGCCCAATTTATTGCCATTAGCGCAGTTAATCCGGCCAATGAGGTGTGTAGCGAATTTCCTTTGATGCTGAATACTGGGCGCATTCGTGACCAGTGGCACACCATGAGCCGTACCGGTTTATCCGCCAGTTTAAGTAGCCACCGTGCAGAACCGTATTGTGAAATCCATCCACATGATGCCCTGAAATACGGCATCAAAGATGGCGAACTGGTAGAAGTCAAATCGAAATGGGGGAGTTGTATATTACGCGCGACGGTCAGTGACAACATCCGTCGTGGACAGGTGTTTGCTCCTATTCACTGGAATGACCAGGTCGCGTCCGATGCACGGATTGGCAAGGTGGTCAATCCGGTGGTGGATGCCATTTCTGGTGAACCTGAGTTTAAGCATACCCCGGTCATCATCCATCCCTTTTATAGTCAGTGGCAAGGCGTGTTTTATGTACGTCAGGGCTTTGAAAAGATCGTGCAATCGTCCATTCAGAATACGGTGTGGTGGACCAAAATTATCACCCCCAAAGCTGTACGTTATGAACTGGCCGACCGTAAAAAATTTACCCAGACCACAGAACAGTTAAAAGAGCTGTTACCGTTTCAGGATGAAAGTTTTGAATGGCTGAACATTGAAGATCAGACTGCCCATATCAGTCACAGTGTGGTGCTGAAAGATGGGCATTTGATTGCTAGCCTATATATTGCACCGAAAGCGTTATTACCGGATCGTGACTGGGTCGCCAGCCTGTTTAAACGTGAACGTTTAAGTGCCATGCACCGTAAGGCATTACTTGCCGGACAACCGATGTCGATGGCAAATAATGAAGGTCCATTGGTATGTAGCTGTTTTAAGGTGGGTAAAAACCGCATTATTGAAACAATTAAAGAAAAAAATATAACCAATGAAAAACAGGTCACTGCCTGTTTAAAAGCGGGCGGTAATTGCGGTTCATGTCTGCCTGAAATTCGTGGCCTGATTAAAGCCTGTCAAATGGAGGCGGTAGAATGAGAAAAACCTTAAAAAATGCTGTTTATCCGAGCACCGATCTGGTGATTTTAGCCGGGGGGCAGGCACGGCGCATGAATGGCATCAATAAGCTGTTGCAGAAATTTGATGACCAGATTCAACTGATCAAAATCCATCAACAGCTAAAATCCGATGTGGCACATGTCTGGATTAACAGCCACCGGGATGATTCGATTTACCAGAAAATTATTCCCAGCATTCATTGCTATCAGGATGATGAAAGCGGCTTTTTAGGTCCACTGATGGGTATGAAAAGCGCCTGGGCACATGTACAGGCCGACTATGTGCTATTTGTCCCTTGTGATGTGACCTATATCCCTTCACGAATTCTACTCAAGTTGCATCAAGCTTTGGCCAAAAACAGTCTGGCAGAGGTGGCTTATGTGGAAATAAACGGCAAGGCACTCTATCCATTTTGTCTGCTTAAACGCAGTAGTCTACCTACCTTCATCAGTCATCTCGAACAAAAACAGCGCAGTCTAAAACACTGTTTTGCCGACTTGCACGCTCAAGTGGCAAGTTTTAAAAATCGTGCCCTGTTTTTTCACAGCATTAATTCACTGGATGAGCTACAGCAGCATCAACAACTTAAATTTCTACATTAAAACTGAATCTTTTGCCTTTGGCACAAAGTTGGAACACTTATTGCAATTCTAACAATAACAAGATTGGGCACTTTAAATCTTGCGCACAATCGCTGTGCGGTAACAGGAAGTTGCTCGAAGATGGATGTTCAACATGAATATGATGACAGAACTTGAAACCGAAGCGCGCTTTGTCGATCAGTTTGGTCGCAGCAAGCGAAAATTACGAATTTCAGTGACCGATCGCTGTAATTTCAAGTGTTTGTATTGCATGCCGGAACACCCTGAATGGATGAAAAAACACGATTTGCTCAGTTTTGAACAGCTTTATCATTTTTGTGATTTTATGGTGCGTCGTGGCATCGAATCTATTCGCATTACCGGTGGTGAACCTTTAATGCGTCAAGGCGTGGTACATTTTATTGCACAACTGCAACAGCTAAAAAAGCTGGGTTTAAAACGCATTTCCATGACTACCAATGCGCATTATCTTGGGCAATATGCACAGGCTTTAAAACAGGCCGGACTGGATGATTTAAATATCAGTCTGGACAGCCTGGATGCCAATCAATTTAAACAATTGACCCAAAAAGAGCTGGCCCCGGTACTGGATGGAATCCGCACTGCACAAGACGTTGGACTGCCGATTAAGATCAATAGCGTATTGATGAACGGCATCAATGACAACCAGATTTTGCCGTTGGCTCGCTGGTCAGTTAAGGAAAAAATCAATTTACGCTTTATTGAGTTTATGCCGCTGGATGGTGAGCGCAAATGGTCGAGCGCACATGTGGTCAGTGAACAGCAGATTTTAGACACTCTAGCCACTGAATTTGCAGTCACTCACCAGCTAAATGATGCAGCTCAGTCAAGCTCAGATCCGGCACGACAATATCTGATGGATGGTCATCCAATTGGTATTATTTCCACCATTACCCATTCATTTTGTGGAACTTGTGATCGAGTACGTTTAACCGCGCAGGGTGAATTTTATAACTGCCTGTTTGCCCCCAAGGGCTTGAATCTTAAAGCTGAAATTAAAGCCCTGGCTGCATCTATACCTTTGAGTGAACTGGGCTTGCATCGCACTGTATCAAATTATATCTGGAATAAAGAGCAGGGCTTTCATGCCATTCAACAGCGCTTGAAAAATGAGCCATCCCGTAAAATCAGCATGCATATGATTGGAGGTTGAAATGCCACAAATCAAGATCAAAATTGAAGCCTTCGGTGCAGTAGAACGACAGTTACCTGCAAATTTAGCCCTGTTATGCAGTGCTCGGAGCACTGTTGCCGAGGTTTTGCTACAACTCGGACAGGATTATCCGGCAGCTTTTGCCATGCTTGAACGTTGTGCCTGCGCCATCGGTGAGGACATCATTCCCCGACAAACCCGGCTTGATGCAGACAGTACGCTGGTGCTGTTGTCACCAGTGGCAGGAGGCTGAAATGACGTTATTGAAAACATTTTGCAGAATTCAGGAGACAGCCTTAACTTTAGACAGCTTTAATCAGATTGAGCAGTTTCCTGAATGCGGTGGCATAGGGGTATTTATCGGAATCGTGCGTAATCATCATGAAGGCAAAGCGGTTAAGGCACTGAAATATACCGCGTATGCGCCAGTGGCGGAAAAAATGATTCGCCAGATCGAGCAGGAGATTCAGACTAAATATGGCGTGTCCTATGTACGGGTCATTCACCGGATTGGTGCTTTGGCGATTGGTGAAAAAGCCATTATTGCCATGGCCTATGCTGCACATCGCCGCGAAGCCTTTGCTGCCTGTGAAGAAGCGGTAGAACGGGTCAAGCACGAAGTACCGGTGTGGAAAGAAGAATTTTACCTGGATGGCAGCAGTCAATATGTAGAAGGTTGCTGTATCCGTAAAGATACAGCGGAGCAGGGGCCTGCACATCATCATGCAGATAAACAATCCGCATACAGTGATCATGCCCATTGTCATCATTAAAAGCAGATTAAGCTACTCATTGAATCTGAGTAGATGTCAGCCAAAAGCATTATTTAAAGTAAAAATGAATTCAGGAAAGATGCAATGAAAAATGTCGGGATGAAAGCCGAGAGTTATCGTACTGCAGTGGCCACAGGGATTCTGCATGCCCCAGCACATTGCATTGAATTGTTACGTGAGGGCAATACCGAAAAAGGCGATGCGCTGAAGACGGCACGAATTGCAGGGATTTTAGCAGCCAAACGTACCGATGAACTGATTCCGCTATGCCATCCGCTACCGATTTACCGTGCCGATGTGGAATATGAACTGTTTGATGCACATGTGGAAATTATTGCCACGGTGGAAACCATTGGGCCGACCGGGGTGGAAATGGAAGCTTTGACCGCAGTCAGTCTGGCCGGTTTAACATTGTATGACATGCTGAAACCGCATTGTGAACCGGAAGACCTATGTCTGGATCAGGTCAAATTACAAAAGAAAAAAGGCGGTAAATCACACTTTACCCGTGCCTTAAAAGAAGTAATGCCTGCCTCTATTATTGTGCTGTCGGATACCGTGGCTGCAGGCAAAAAACCGGATACGGCAGGGCAGAATGTACTGGAAATTTTACAGGAAGCCAATTTTGACAATATTGCTTACCATGTTATTCCAGATAGTCCGGAACAGTTACTGGCATTGATTGAACAGCAGAAAAATGACTATCCCCTGATTTTAACCGTAGGGGGGACAGGGTTGGGGCTGAAAGACTTAACCGTGGAAACCATCCAGCCGTTATTAAAACGGGAAATTCCCGGGCTGATGGAAGCTTCACGCAGTTTTGGGCAAAAACGCACGCCTTATGCCGCCTTAAGTCGCGGTGTGGCCGGATATATCGAGAACAGTCTGGTGATGACCTTACCCGGCAGCCGGCAAGGAGCGAAAGAATCGTTGATTGCAGTTCTGCCAGCATTGGTACATTTATTTGATGTGCAAAAAAATATTCCCCATTCAGGGGGTTACCAATGAATAGTCTAATGTCAGGATGTGGTGCTGAACACGGCCTGATTACGGTGGATCAAGCACTGGATTTAATCTTGCAGCATACTCAGGTGTTAGCAACTGAACGCCTTGAGCTTAATCAGGCTTTAAACCGCTATTTGGCGCAAGATGTGTATGCTGCCATCAATCTGCCCTTATTTTCGCAAAGTGCGGTAGATGGTTATGCACTGTGTGCTCAGTCCGTAATTGAGCCACATAGCGAATTTGAACTGATCGGTGAAATCCGGGCCGGACAACAGGATGAGCTGCAACTGAAAGCCGGACAAGCGGTTCGGATTTTTACTGGCGCCAAAATTCCGTTTGGAACCACCACGGTGGCACGTCAGGAAATCGTCAAGCTCATCGATTCAGGCAAAATCGCAATAGTCGAAAACCTGTATGCTCATGCTGACATTCGTGATATGGGGGAAGAAATTACCACTGGACAGTTGCTAGCCAGTAAAGGCCAACAGCTGTCTGTGGGGGCAATTGCCAGCTTAAGTATGGCGGGCATTCACAGCGTTGAAGTTGTTCAATATCCCAAAGTTGCAGTGGTCATTACTGGAGATGAAGTCGCGAGCAGCATTGAAGATTTTGTAGCAGGTAAGATTTTTGATGCCAATGCGCCGCTGATTCAGGCCTGGTTTCAAAATGCAGGACAGCAGGTTGAAATTTTCCATGTGGCCGATAGCGAAGATGCAGTGAAAGCATTAATTCAGCAATTATCGGACAGCTATGATGTGGTTTTAAGCACCGGCGGTGTCTCGGTGGGAGATTATGATTTTATTCGGCCAGTGGCACTGGATTTAGGCTTTGAACAGCTGTTCTGGAAAGTGAAACAGAAACCGGGCAAGCGGATGTTCTTTGCAGAATTAACCCGCAGTGATTGTTCGCATTGTTATCTGTTGGGTTTGCCGGGCAATCCCGCGGCCGTGTATGTGGGCATGCAAATTTATACCGCGACCTTATTAAATGTATTGCAGGGGCAAAAACAGCGGCCGGACTGGTTTAGTGCAGTACTCAGCCATGATTTAAAAATCGACAGCCGAGAACGTTTTTTAAGAATGTCAGCCAGTTTCGATCAGGGAATATTAAAGGTTAAAAGTTTGTCTAAACAGCAATCACATATGCTCAGCAATTTAATGCAGGCCAATTGTCTGGTGCGTATTCCCGCAGGGCAAAGCCTGCTTGAAGAGGATATTGTCCAGGGCTTATTTATTCATTAAGGGGCAAAAGAATCATGAAAAAATCTCTGTTTTTCTCAGTATGTCTACCGGTTTCACTTTCAGTTGCACATGCTGAAACAGTCAAAATTTATGCTGCTGCCAGCCTGACCAATGCCATGAGCGACATTGAAAAAATTTATGCAAAGCAACATCCGAAAACCAATCTTGTATCGGTATATGGAGCTTCATCAGCGCTTGCAAAACAGGTTGAAGCAGGGGCAAGCAGTGATATCTTTTTTTCGGCTGATCTGGACTGGATGAATTACCTGATCAAAAAGAACCTGATTAATCAAAACAGAACCAGGCCCTTATTGTTTAACCAGATGGTGGCCATCAGTTCAAAAAATTTAAATATTGCATTTAAGCCACAGTCTACTTTTAATTTTGCTCAAGCATTTAAAGGACATCTTTGTACGGGACAGATGGAATCTGTGCCAGCGGGTAAATATGCCAAACAGAGCCTGATTAAACTGAACTGGCTAGATCATTTAAAAGGTCGGATTGTAGGAACGGATGATGTGCGCTCGGCTTTGGCTTTTGTTGAGCGTGGCGAATGTGAGGTAGGTATTGTTTATAAAACGGATGCCCTGATTAGCCAGAAAGTCAAAATCATCGGTACTTTTCCCGCAAACTCACATAGCCCGATTGCGTATCCGCTGGCTTTAACCAAGCAGGGAGAACAGAATAAACAGGCAGTACAGTTTGCACAGTTTGTGGAAAAAAGCGCTCAGGCCAAAGCAATCTTTAAAAAATACGGTTTTAGCCTGAAATCCTAAGCAATCCCTTGGGAGATAAATCAACGATGTTAAGTCCAGAAGAGCTGAGTGCCCTGTATTTATCTGCCAAAGTAGCCGGTTTTGCTACCTTGTTCTGCTTACCTTTTGCCATCGGCTTGGCTTGGGTACTAGCACGACATGAATTTCGGCTGAAATTTATTGTGGAAGCATGTTTACAGTTGCCGATGGTTTTGCCTCCAGTCGTATTGGGCTATTTGCTGCTGGTACTGTTTGGCAATCAGGGCATCATTGGGAAATATCTGCACACACTGGGCATACAGCTGGCCTTTAACTGGAAAGGGGCTGTATTGGCCTCAATGATTGTGGCATTTCCCCTGATGGTGCAACCGATTCGGCTGTCCTTTCAGTTGATGAACCAGCAACTGGAACAGATTGCCGGTTCATTGGGGGCTGCGCCGTGGAGAGTCTTTTTCAGTATCAACTTGCCTTTGGCTATTCCTGGCATCGTGATGGGCAGCATTTTATGTCTTAGTCGTAGCCTGGGGGAGTTTGGCGCCACCATTACTTTTGTCGGTAACATTCCTGATGAAACCCGTACCATTCCCATCGCGATTTATTCCTTGCTGCAACAACCCAATGGTGAAGATATGGCAATGCGTTTGGTGGCCTTATCCTTATTTTTGGCTTTTAGCGCCTTAATTGCCAATTATTTTATTTTGCAAAACTATCAACGCAAATTGGGAGCCTGAAATGTTGAAATGTGATTTTCAATATCAACATGCTGATTTTAGCTTGAATGTTGAACTGGAGATGCAGCAGTCACTTTTGGGCATTGTGGGCGTTTCTGGGAGTGGCAAGAGCACCTTGTTAAAAAATATTGTAGGACTGTTAAAACCCGATCAGGGGTATATCCAGTTTAATCAACACATTTTGGTGGATACCCGGCAAAACATTCATTTGCCCATGCATCGACGCAAAATTACTTTAATTTTCCAGCAGGCTTTGCTGTTTCCGCATCTGAATGTCAAACAGAATTTATGTTATGCAGAAAAATGGCTGGCACCCTCGGAACGAAAATTCCAGTTTGATGACATTGTAGATTTGCTGGACTTGAATGGCCTGATTCAGCGTAAAGCCCGGCAGCTTTCAGGCGGGGAAGCACAGCGGGTATCGATTGGACGTGCCTTATTGTCTTCTCCCAATTTGCTGTTATTGGATGAACCATTAACCGGATTAGATGTACAGTTAAAACAGCAAATTTTACCCTTTTTTAAACGAATGAAAGATGAACTGAATGTGCCGATGATTTATGTCACTCATCATCTGGAGGAACTGGAATATTTAGAGGCTGATACTTTGCAGTTAAACCACGGTCAATTACAACATAATTAAATTGAGCATCGTTAAATGATATAGTTTGAAAAATAGCCTAAGCAATTTAAATCCTAAATTGCTTAAACTATTTCTATAAAAATCAACAAAGCATCTTAAAAGGATTATTGAGTATGTTTAACCACCAGAACGGGAACATGGCTGGCGGTCAGAATATCCTGGGCAATACTGCCAATAAAAGCTTTTTTCAAACCGGTACGCCCATGCGATCCAACCACAATCAAATCAGCCTTTAATTCATCGGCTAGTTCAGCAATGGCCTCACTGGGGGATTGTTTGGCCACAAGTTTAGTCTCTGCGGCAATGCCTGCTTCAGAAAATCTGGCACCTAGCTCCGCTAATATATTTTTAGCGTGAGCTTGGGCCTCCATAAAATAATCTGTGACTCCAGGTACATTTTTATAAAAACTGACACTGGTTAAAGGGTCGATAATCACCACACTGACTATAGTCACTTTACTTCCTATAGCTTTAGCCAACATCATCGCTTGGTCAGCGGCAGCGAGAGAGGTAGGGGAATCATCCACAGAAACTAAGATGTGCTGGTAACCCATGATGTTATCCTCTTGTTTCAATATTTATTATTTGTTCAAAGCTTAACATAGTTAGAATGCTGGAAGGAAAAAAGGTAAAAATGTATCTTTTATATTTAAGTCACCAAAATATTCATTAAATTTGAAAATTATCTTTTGATTTATAAGAGTAAATATCAAACCTATTTTTAATGATAGAGATTTCAGTAGTAAAGCCTGAGAGGATCGACATTTCCAGCTCTTGGCTTTGGTAGCTAACTAGCGCACCCCTTTGCCTAAAGAGATGACATAGTTGCCAGCATTATGCATGGTTTTGAACACCTGTGGGCTTCTTGGGATTTTTTATCCAATCAAAAAGATTGTGAATTTTTTAGAAAGCTGTTAGATGGCTAATAGTAGCTTACTGTAGACTTGCTTATCTATCCATGTTGATATTATCGATTGGTTTGGAATTGATCTGTTTTTGTTTAAGCTTTTAATAAAAAGATTGGAAGATAGAACGATAAAAATTAGCTTATAAAAAAAGCCCCAATCTTTCGATCAGGGCTTTTTCGTATTCTGGAGCGGGAAAGGAGACTCGAACTCCCGACCCCAACCTTGGCAAGGTTATGCTCTACCAACTGAGCTATTCCCGCAATATGGAAGTGCATTATAGAGAGTTTCTTTCAACTGTCAACTCTTTGTGCTTCCAAATGTTTAATTAATCAGCACGACGCCAGATGGTGCCTTGACGGGTATCTTCCAGTACCACACCTTGATCGAGTAAATTCTGGCGAATTTCATCGGCTTTGGCAAATTCCTTGGCCTTTTTCGCATCTTTACGTTGCTGAATCAGGTCTTCAATCTGCTCTTCCGACAAGCCTAATGCTTCCTGACCAATATCTGATTTCAAAAAGTCGTCTACATTGTGCTGTACCAAACCTAAGATATTGGTCAAGTGACGTAAAGTCGAATAATACACTGCAGCCTGTTCAGCATTTTCATCTTTCACTGCACGGTTGAGTTCTTTGTTGACTTCAAACAATACGGCAATGGCTTCAGCGGTATTGAAGTCATCGCGCATAGCAGCATTAAAACGTTCAACCAAGGCTTCATCTAGAATTTCTACAGTTTTTTCACCATAGGCTTGTTGATATGCCTTAAATGAGTGATAGAAACGGGAAAGGGTGTTCTTTGCTTCTTTAAGTGCCGTGTCAGAGAAGTTCACCGGGCTGCGGTAATGCGAAGAAACAATAAAGAAACGGATCACTTCCGGATGGAATTTATCCATCACATCGCGAATGGTGAAAAAGTTACCTAAAGACTTCGACATTTTTTCGCCATCGACATTAATAAAGCCGACATGCATCCAGTAATTCACATACTGTTCGCCAGTTGATGCTTCTGATTGGGCAATTTCATTTTCATGATGTGGGAAGGTTAAATCTGAACCGCCTCCATGAATATCAAAATGGTTGCCCAGACAGCAGGTGGACATCGCTGAACATTCAATATGCCAGCCCGGGCGTCCATTACCCCAAGGTGAAGCCCATGAAGGTTCATTTTCTTTGGCATGTTTCCACAGCACAAAGTCAAACGGATGTTTCTTTTCTACTTCCACATCGACACGTTCAGAGGCACCGGCTTGCATATCTTCCAGTTTACGGCCAGACAAACGGCCGTATTTGGCAAATTTTTCTACTTCAAAATAGACATCGCCATTTGCAGAAGGATAGGCCGTGCCTTTATTGACCAGATTGCCAATCATGTTTTGCATCTGGTCGATGTAATCAGTCGCACGTGGAGCTTCATCTGGATGCAGACAGCCCAAGTTTTCAGCATCTTCGTTCATTGCTTTGATAAAACGATCGGTTAGCGCAGTAATGCTTTCCCCATTTTCATTGGCACGGGCAATAATTTTGTCATCAATATCGGTAATGTTACGTACGTATTTTACCTTCCAGCCCTGACTGCGCAGAAAACGAATAATATAGTCAAATGCAACCATAACTCGAGCATGACCAATATGACAGTAGTCATACACGGTCATACCGCAAACATACATGTCGATATGACCTTCTTTACGAGGTACGAATTCTACTTTTTTACGTTGCTCTGAGTTATATAGAACAAAAGGTTGCATAGGTCTTCAAATTGTTTCTACCAAAAGATGGCTCATCTTAACCTAAGCATTTTTTTTCATAAAGTTAAAACGAAAAAAAGCAGGAATTTTTTAGGGATATATGGATGTATAAATGTTGAGTGCCATGACTGATGATGCGCAATGCTTTATTACAAATAAAATCATCAGTGAGGGCTGCCGGATCTGTCCCTGTTTTTCTGGAGCATTTAAGACCAGAGCCTTTTAAAAATAGGCAGATGTAATCTCCAGATTTTATAGATCAAGTGAACACTATATATTTCATCAATATTTAACAGATCAAGAGAAGTCTATATTCACCTGCTTCATGAGGCGCTCTATGCACACAAGGTAAAACAGGCTGTGTTGGATGATCGACTGCCAGGCGCCAAAGATGTCCTTGACCTAAATTGATCGGGGTTGCATCCGCTTTGGGTGCATAATGTAAATCAAAGAAATATTCTTCCAAGAAATTTTTGAACTCGGCTTCTGGACCGTCATATAAGTCTTTAAGCTTTGCTCTTATTTCTGGAATCAGAATCTTTTGTTCAACCTGATTGTTTGGCAAAATATCACTGGCACAACCATAATAAGTACATAAAAAAGTATCTGTTTCTATAGGTGAGCGGTCAACATGATAGGAATACACATCTGTTGAAATGAAATCCAGCTCTTCATCCCGTTCATAACTTTTAAGTAAATTAAGAGAAGGGGATGCTCCAAAATCAGTTAATAGCTGTATATCCCTTAAGATCATTTCCCGAGCCAGATGACCGTGTTCGGAAAGTTGCAATGCTAAAAGATCTTCAACAGAAACTTCGGTAATATTCTCTTTTAATTCAAGTTTGGTAACAATTTCTTTAAAATCCCCAGCCAGATTTCTATACCAGCAAAGGGCATTCATATTTACTTGAAACTTCGAATTGACCAGTTCAGGAAAAGTGGAAACCACGCCAATTTGCTCGTGATCAGAAAGTGTATTTTTCATATTAGAATTAAATAATAAAACCATGTCTAATAATATAACTCAGCTTGGTATAAATGAAGCAGGATGAATGAAACACAACACCTACGCATCAAGTGGCTGTTTGCAGCTGGAATAACATGAGTTCATACAAATAAGAATGTATATCAATTCAATATCTTAAGATTGCTATAGGATACTGGCCAAACATGAGGTTAGGGAAGCTGAGGTTCGCTAGGAAATTAGGGAAGTTCATGACCATCATTTCTACACAATTCGTGGAATCTTGTACATTTAGAAACGTGACATTTGCATAGATATGATAAAATTGCGAAAATTATTTTTTGCTTGATTGAATCAGCTCTGTATAGAGTAAAGGTAAACCTATTTTGAACCCCTCAAATATGCCAAATCAAATAGACTTTCAAAAAGTTGCACTAGAAACTTTGCGTATAGAAGAACAAGCCCTGGAAATATTGGCAACGCAAATTGATGATCGTTTTAATCGTGCCTGCGAAACCATTTTGCAGTGCCGGGGACGTTTAGTCATTACTGGTATGGGAAAATCAGGGCATATCGGCCGTAAAATGGCGGCAACGTTTGCTTCTACAGGTACGCCATCATTCTTTATGCATCCGGGAGAAGCGGGGCATGGTGATTTAGGCATGCTGGTTCCTGGCGATGTGCTGATTGCCATTTCTAACTCGGGCAAGAGTGATGAAATCATGATGCTGATGCCTTTGATCAAGCGTCTGGAAATTCCTCTAATTACCATTAGTGGTGATGACAAAGGCCCTATGCCGCAAAATGCCGATGTCGCTTTAACCTTGGGAAATATCCAGGAAGCCTGCCCACTGGGTCTGGCTCCGACTTCAAGCACCACGGCAACTCTGGCTTTAGGTGATGCCTTGGCAGTTGCCTTACTGGATGCACGTGGTTTTACTGCTGATGATTTTGCTTTATCTCATCCAGCCGGTGCATTAGGTAAACGCTTGTTGTTACATGTCGAACACCTCATGCACACAGGTACAGAATTGCCAAAAGTGTCTCCAGATACACCAATGAATCAGGTTTTATACGAAATTTCAAACAAACGCCTGGGTTTAACCACCATTGTGGACCAAAATGACGTACTGCTCGGGATTTTTACCGACGGTGATTTACGTCGTTTAATTGATAAGCAACAAGGCTTTGATGTGAAATTGCCGGTTTCTGAGGTCATGACTAAAAATCCATTGACCATTTCGCAAGATGCGCGTGCGGTTGAAGCTTTAGAGCGCATGAACGAAAAGAAAATCAATCAATTTGTTGTTGTAGATGATGTACATAAGGTCATTGGTGTGATTAGCATGCATGACCTGATTCAAGCCGGGGTAAATTAATAAATGGCATCTTATATTTTATTGGAACAGGCACGTTATGTTGAAGCCTTGGTTCTTGATGTCGACGGGATTCTGAGTGATGGTTTTGTCACCCTGACCAATACCGGGGATGAAATCAAGTCCTTTGATATCCGTGATGGTTTAGGTATGAAACTCGTACAGAAAGCCGGTGTAAAAGTCATTATTATTACTGGACGTAAAAGTAATATTGTGGAAAAGCGCATGTCTGACTTAGGCGTAGACTTGGTTTTCCAGGGCCGTGAAGACAAAGGCACTGCATTACGCGAAGCCTGTGCTCAATTGAATGTTGCTCCGGAAGACTGTTTATATATGGGTGATGACTGGCCTGATCTTTCGGCATTTGCAATTGCAGGTATGAAAGTGACTGTTCCCAATGGTCATGTCGAAGTTCGACGCCGTGCTGACCTTGTAACCCAGGCCATGGGTGGTCGTGGTGCAGTGCGTGAAATCTGTGACATGATTCTAATGGCCAAAGGAGCTTATGAACAGCTACTTGAAACCTATACCGCTGCCCCACATTAATTGTTAAACCATTCATTGAATTTGAGTTAAGTACCACACTTATGGATACAAAAGTTTTATACCTAACTGCTATAGCAATTGCAGCTATAAGTGGTGGTTACTACTATTACAGTGGTAAGGGCAACAAGCTCGAGGTTGACTCAGCCAGAAGCATGACCTATTCCGCTGAAAAAATTAACCTGACTCAAACCGATGACAACGGTAATTTGTATGCCCGTGCTCAGGTCGATCGTATGGAACAGGACATGCAAAAAGAAACGGCCAAACTCGAAAACCTGAATGCTTCCCTGTATAAGAATGGCGCAGTTGATGCTACTTTTTATGCCAAAGTGGCGAACAGTTATGATGATAATCAAAAGGTGATTCTGTCAGGAAATGTGGTGGCGACCAAGTTGATGCAACAGGGCAAAATGCAGTTTCAGACTCAGGAATTAACCGGATATCCTGACACTCGGGAAATAGAGACAGATAAACAGGTCATTGTGCAATCTCCGCAAGCTGAATTTGTAAGCCAGGGGCTGAAAGCCAATTTAAATGACGGTCAATACGAATTTTTTAATATTCGAGGAAAATATGAACCACAATCTTAAGCTTACATTGCCTAAAACCTTGCTTAAACAAGCAGCTTTAGCCGGTTTGGTTGTATTCTCGTCGGCAGCTGCATTTGCCATTCCATCTGACCGAAATCAGCCTATTTCATTGGTTGCAGACCGTGCAACCTATAATGAAAAAACCGGGGTGACCACCTATAGCGGGAATGTCATCATCGAACAGGGCACCATGAGATTGCAAGCCAACTCTATTGTTGCCAATCTCAACAGTCAAAAACAGATTAGTAGCATTACAGCGACAGGCGGTCCTGCACGTTTTCAACAGCAAACCGAGGTCAATAAAGGCTTGGCGAAAGGTCAGGCTCAGAAGATTCTTTATAATGCCCAAACAGGCATTATCACCTTGTCCGGCAATGCATTTTTACAGCAGGATGGGGCAAGTATTCGCGGTAATACTTTGAAATACAGCATGAATAAAGGTGATGTTGAAGCGACAGGTACACCGAACAATACTGGCTCATCTTCAGGTCGCGTACAAATTATTATTCCACCATCTAGCTCAAAAACGTTCCCAGGAGCACGTGATTAATGGATCAACCGCTAAATCAGCCCCAAACATTGTGTATTAAACATCTGGCAAAAAACTATAGTAAAAGATGGGTTGTGAAAGATGTCTCTTTTCAGATGCAGAGTGGACAGATTGTAGGCTTACTTGGTCCAAACGGTGCGGGTAAAACCACAAGTTTTTATATGGTGGTGGGTTTAGTTCGGATGGACAAAGGCGAGATTCATTTGGATGATCTTGATTTGTCAGACTTGGCCATGCATGAACGTGCCCGTAAAGGTATTGGTTATTTGCCGCAAGAAGCCTCAATTTTTAGAAAACTGACGATTTCTGAAAACATTATGGCGATTCTTGAAACCCGTAAGGATTTGAACAAGCAACAGCGTCAACAGCGTTTAAATGAACTATTGGCAGATTTTAAAATCACGCATATTAAGGATTCACTGGGGATGAGTGTGTCTGGTGGTGAGCGCCGTCGTGCTGAAATTGCCCGTGCTTTGGCTGCTGATCCTAAGTTTATGCTGCTGGATGAACCTTTCGCGGGGGTCGATCCTATTTCTGTAGCGGACATCAAGGATATTATCCGTGAACTTAAAGACCGCGGAATTGGTGTACTGATTACCGATCATAACGTACGTGATACATTGGCGATTTGTGAGCATGCCTATATTGTCAGTGAAGGTGCGGTAATTGCAGAAGGTACACCGCAAGAAGTGCTTGAAAATGACACTGTGCGCAAAGTCTATTTGGGTGAAGATTTTACTGTTTAATTAAAGTTTAATCAGAATGATTTAATCTTATAAATTACGGTATCATTTAAGTTTAAATATTTTTAATTCTTAAGAAACCTTCTTTTATAGGAGGTTTTTTTGTATCTGCAAGCGGTTCAAAACAGGCTATACTGCTGCTGTATTGTTATTTATTCCAGATTTATGCCATTTACAATTGCCTCATCCGTTACTTTCGAAGAAGACATTAAAAAAAGTCGCTTTCAGGCGATTGCTGCACCAGTAGAAAATGAACAGGATGTCAAAAACTTTTTAGAGTTCCATAAAGATATCACCACCACACATCAGTGCTGGGCATGGAAAATTGGCCATAATGTTCGTTTTAATGATGATGGTGAACCATCAGGTACTGCTGGACGCCCGATTTTGGCAACTATTGAAGGCAATGAATTAACCAATATCATTGTTTTGGTCAATCGCTGGTTTGGCGGTATTAAACTCGGAACGGGCGGGCTAGTTCGGGCCTATGGTGGTTGTGCAGGGCAGTGCCTGGTACTGGCGGAAAAAATTGAACTGATTGAAAAAAAGAAAGTCAGCTTTGCCTGCCAGTTTAATGAATGGGCCATTTTTCAGTATGAGTTGAACCACCAAAACATCGAATTTCAAGAACAATATACCGCCACAGGTGTACAGATCGAAGCCTTGTTACAAGTTCATCAAATTCAGCCTTTGGCACTGAAAATTCAGGATGTGACTCGCGGACGTGAACAACTGAAAATTGTAGAAGAGCCGAACCATGACTGAACAGGATCCGCTATTAAAATATCGTGAACAGCACAAGCATCGTTTGAATTACATGCCGTGGCTGTACTGGTCATTAAAACCGAAAAATCGTGGCTGGGCAGAACAGTGGCAAAAAGAATATCAGGCTTATTTGATGGAAATGGAAACTGTCGAAATTGGTGAAAACTGTTTTATTTCACCGCTGGCCCATATTTTTGCCGAGCCGGGCCGTAAGATTAGTATTGGTGATAATACTTTCATTGCCGCAGACTGTACCTTGCATGGTCCTTTAGAAATTGGCAATGAAGTGGCCATTAACCATCACTGTATTCTCGATGGTGGGCGCATGGGGATCAAGCTACATGATCAGGTCCGTATAGCTGCATATTGCCATTTATATGCTTTTGACCACGGGATTGAACTTGCACAGCCCATTTACCAGCAAGCGGTACGTTCTCAGGGCATCGAGATTGGGCAAGATGTATGGCTGGGCGCGCATGTGGGGGTCAAAGATGGTGTTAAAATTGATGCTCATGCCATTGTCGGCATGAACAGTATGGTCACAAAGAATGTTGAAAAGGCAACTATTGTTGCAGGTAATCCGGCCAGGTTTATTCGTCATCGGGATTAAAAAATCCAAGAAAATGAAGATGAATCAGGGAGTAAGTTTAATTACATAAAAGCCTGCACAGCGGTGAAGAGTTATGCTAAGTTAAAATAACAATTAGACTTAAAGCCTGTATGGGCGAAAAGCGAGGCGAAAATGAAACGTGTAATCGCTTGTATTGATTCTTCTCCATGTGTAAATGCAGTGGCTGAAGCTGCGGCATGGGTTGCAAAGCAGACACAACGTGAATTGGTATTATTACAGGTTTTAGATTATTACCCGGCTAGTTATCATTTGGGGGAAATTAGTGGGGTGATCGGGTTTGAAAGTAATGCAATGTTACTGAAAGAACTGGCAGAACTTGAACAAAAACAAAGTGAACTGGCACTGGATTACAGCAATAATCTTTTAACCCATATTTCTGACATGATTCAGCAGAAGTATCAGATTAGCGCCTCACATCTGCAAGAAAAAGGCGATTTCCTGGAACAGAGTTTTCATGTGCTTAAAGAAGATGACATCGCCATTATTGGCCGGGTCGGAGAGCGTTCTGCGGAACGAAACAAACCAATAGGCAGTAATGTAGAAAATTTTATTCGTGGTGCAAAATGTACCGTCATGACCGTCGGGGAACAGTTTAAGCCACCCACACGATTCATTTTTGCCTATGAATATTCACCAACCTGCGTTAATCTGATGAAACGTGTCGCACAAAGTGATTTATTAAGACTCTTACAGTGCCATCTGTTATATGTAGGTGATCATCCGGAAATACTGAATGAACCTTCGCAGTATTTACGTGATGCCGGGATGGATGTGGTGACTGAATACCGTTATGGCGATGTTTCTGAAAATATACTGGAATACCAAAGTGAACATGGCATACAACTGATATTACTGGGTGCATTTAGTCACAGCAAGATTCGCCAATTCTTTTTGGGAAGTGTGGCAACCAGTATCTTCCGAAACTCAACCGTACCCTTACTGGTGGTGAAATAACTGAGTCAACACCTAACAGGTTTGATTAATAATTACCCATAGTTATCCGCATAAGTTGTGGATAACTATATGGACAGTATCTGTAAATTATTAATAAAAAACAAAAAAAATAAAAAGATTGTTTTTTAACCTTTGTGTCATATTATTTCACTATGGCAAGTGCAAAGCCATCATGTCCTTTGCTACCAACTGTTTGTAATGCAGTACAGGACAAAATTCGAGGATGGTCTTGCAAGGCTACAAACATATCGCGAATACCTTCAATACTAGGTTTGTGGTTTGCAGGATTAATGATCTCGCCAGCACGAATCACGTTATCCAGCACAATAATAGTCCCTGAATGGGACAAGTTTAAGCTGAGTTCTAGATACTCTGGATAACTCTGTTTGTCGGCATCAATAAACACAAAGTCAAATGGTTCAAAATCTGCAGGCAATGCCTTTAATACATCTGCTGCACGCCCCACTTTAAGCTCAATGGTCTGCGGAAGTTTGGCATTATCGATATTTTCCTGACCCAAAGCTGCATGAGTATCACGACCCTCAATGGTCAGAATGTAGCCATCTTCTGGTAGCGCACGAGCCAACCACATTGTACTGTAGGCAGCAAAGGTACCCAGTTCCAGTACACGTTTGCACTTGTTCATCTGAATCAGCATTTGCAGCAGCATGCCCTGATTGGGCGCGACGGCGAGGTGATCTGGAAAACCTTTATCTTCAGTATTTTTTAATGTCTGTAGCAGAATGGGGTCTTCTGGAATTAAATGTGAATCGATGTAAGCATCAATCTCTGTCCACATTTGTTGCATAGTCTGGTCACCTGTGTTGCGATGCATGCATTTTAAACTTTTCCATTCAGAGTGCAATTTATCGTTTTGATTTATTGAAAATAGGGCAATAAAAAAGAGATCAGCAGGATCTCTTTTTTTTTACTGCACTACACGATTTTAAAAATTACACATCGAGCTGTGGCGTGAGTGGTCTGGACCCCAGGTGCGGTAACCTTGAGTATCAATATGGATTTGACCAGAAGCATATAGCCCAAGTCCCATATTCAGGCTTTGTCCGTACTGCACCCAGAATTGACATAATTTAAATTTACTATTTTCAATAAATGCATAATCTTCTGCTTGGGGCACTTCAGGCCCAATACGGAAATCGATCGCCGAATTAAATAAGTGGCGTGATGAATTTGCGCCACCGGCACACTGGTTAAGTGACAAATCCCGGTAAACGGAGGTCACTTCAAAGTCAGTAAGTACTTTGGCAGCAACCAGGTATTTAAAGACTCGCAAAGTTGCAATTTGATTGTTCCACAATTCACGGTTAGGAATCATATATTGGGGACGGCCGCATTTTTGCCAGTCACGGGCAGAACGCAACAATTCGAAACTTGGGATAATATTGCCGACACCATTACGTTCCAGAAAATTTTCATATTCACGGACACGATGTAAATTATCACCGATGGCAATCCATGAATTATAAACATAAGGTACTGTTTTCGGTGGAATTGGGCGTTCAAGGCTAATGCGTTCTTGAGGAATGAAGATCCGTTTTCCATGGGGCATTTGCCCTTGTTTCTGAAGAGATGTGCTACATCCAATCATGACAAGTGGGACCAAGCTCAAGCCCAGTAAGCCCTTTAAAACATGCTTCATTATAGAAATCAGATATTTATAAATACATGCTATTTTAATCTAATTTGAAGGATAAAATTTGAAAATATTGCAATCAAATGTTTTTTTAAGTATAAAAAAAGATCAGCATAGGCTGATCTTTTTCAGGCTCAGAAACAGTCTTATTTTTCCAAGTATTTTAACTTGTCGGCTTTACCGTTCCATTCTTCGCGATCGGCAGGCTGGTCACCAATTTGAGTGATGTTTGGCCATTTTTGTGAAAGCTCAGCATTCAGTTCAATAAAGACTTCCTGACCTTCAGGCAACTCATCTTCCGAGAAAATAGCATTTGCCGGGCATTCAGGTTCGCATAATGCGCAGTCAATACATTCATCTGGATTAATCACGAGGAAATTTGGACCTTCGTAGAAACAATCTACCGGACAAACTTCTACGCAGTCTTGGTATTTACATTTAATACAATTTTCAGTGACAACAAAGGTCATGGCGACAGCTACCTAAAAAATATGGTTCTAGTTACTCTTGCTGTATTTTAGGCAAAAATGCTGCTAAGTAACAATTGCTTTTATTGATATTTATTATATATAAGGCTGTTAATTTTAGTAAAAATTGAATATTTCATTAAATATATGTAGTAAATGAAAAAGACTTCTATTTAGAAGTCTTTTTCTGGCACAGATTTAAATTAGCTTTCCAGGGCATCTTTTAAAGCATAAATCTGTTGCAAGGCTTCCCGGGGAGAAAGATTGTCTACATCCAGCGATCTTAACAACCTTAGTGCAGGGCCATCTTTTTCAATTTCCACTACACGTTCAATAATTTCTACAGCCGGTTCATCGATCGCACTAAACAAGTCATTTTGTACTACCTTATTGACCTGTTGATGTTGCTGTTTTTCCAGAATCTTCAAGCGGTTTTGCGCTTCTTTGATCACGCTGGCAGGAATACCGGCCAGTTTTGCTACCTGTAAGCCATGGCTTTGACTGGCAGGGCCGTGCTGAACCTTGTGTAGCAGGATTAAATTACCGTTCAGCTCCTTGGCTGTGACATGATAGTTATCAATTCCTGATTCCTTGCCCAGTTCGGTCAACTCGAAATAATGAGTCGCAAACAAACACAGACATTTAATCCGTTTGCTCAGGTCAATCACACAAGCCCAAGCTAGAGACAAACCATCATAGGTACTGGTTCCGCGTCCGACTTCATCCATCAGTACCAAAGACTGGTTGGTGGCATGATGCAGAATTTGCGAAGTTTCGGTCATCTCCACCATAAAAGTCGATTTACCGGTCGATAAGTCATCTGCCGAACCGATACGGGTAAACACGCGATCAATCGGACCTAATACTGCGGACTTTGCAGGCACATAGGAACCGCAATAGGCCAGTAAACTGATCAGTGCGGTTTGACGCATAAAGGTGGATTTACCGCCCATATTCGGACCGGTCACAATAGCCATACGGTGGTTAAAGTCCAGCGTGGTATCGTTCGGCGTAAAAGCGGTTTTACTTAAGGCTTCTACCACAGGATGTCGTCCTGCAACAATTTTAACCCCAATTTCAGGGCTGAATTCTGGACGAGACCAGTTGCGTAAACGTGCCTGATGGGCAAAATTGGCCAGCATGTCAATCTGGGCAATAGCACTGCTCATCATTTGTAAATTGCCAATGTCTTGACGTAATTCATCCAGCAGCATTTCAAACAGCATTTTTTCACGCGCGAGGGCACGTGATTCGCTCGACAGGACTTTATCTTCAAAAGATTTCAGTTCTGGCGTGATATAACGCTCGGCATTTTTTAAGGTCTGGCGACGGATGTAATGATCCGGTGCTTGCTCGGCTTGAGCGCGGGTCAGTTCAATATAGTAGCCACTGACACGGTTATAGCCAATTTTCAGGGTTGAAATACCGGTGTTGGCACGCTCTTGAGTTTCCAGATCAATCAGGAACTGGCCCGCATGATCACGGATTTTACGCAGCTCATCCAGTTCACTGTCAAAGCCTTCTGCAATGACATTGCCATCACGGAGTAATACTGGTGGATTTTCGACAATCGCAGACATCAGGCGTTGATGCAGGCCATTAAAATCACCCAGCTCATCTGTCAGTTGCTGAATCAGAACGGATTGCTTAGTCTGCGTCATTGGTTGTAGGGCATGGCGTAAAAAAGGAATTTGCGCACAGGCCTGACGTAGCTGTACCAGATCACGAGGACGTGCACTGCCTAAAGCGATACGGCTCAGTACACGTTCAATATCGCTAATTTCTTTCAGGACCAGACGAATTGGTGTTTCATGATAACCGCTCAACATAGCGGTAATGGCATCCAAACGGGCATCCAGTATTTTGGTGTCGCGTAAAGGCTGCATTAGTGTACGGCTGAGCAGTCGACTGCCCATGGCGGTCTGGCAATCATTGATCAGCTGGAACAGGGATGTACCATGTTCAAATAGAGGTTCAACCAGTTCCAGATTGCGACGCGTGACCGGATCTAAAGCAATAAAGTCACTGCTTTGTTCCAGCTGAATCGAGCGGATATGTGGTAAAGCAGTTTTCTGGGTTTCTTTGGCATAATGAATCAATGCCGCTGCCGCTGCCTTGGCCAGCGGTAAATGATCAATCCCAAAACCAGAAAGGGTAGCGACCGCGAACTGGTCACATAAGGTTTTTTGCGCATTATTCAGGTTGAAATCGACATTCGGACGACGGGTCACAGGGCAGTCGAGCTGTTTTTTGATCTGCTCGATAATATTGGGATCAACAATGTCTTCATCCACCACAATCTCGCTTGGCATTAAGCGGGAAAGTTCAATTGCCAGTTGTTCATGATGAAACTCCTGTTGCTGTACCTTGAAAATACCGGCACTTAAATCCAGCAATGCAATACCAATCTGGCCTTGCTGCAGGCAAAGCGCAACCAGATTGGAAGACTGATGACTGTTCAATAGCGCATCATCGGTCAGGGTGCCCGGAGTGATGATCCGCACCACACCGCGCTCCATAGGTGCCTTTCCGCGAGAGCCTGCACTCTCGCCCTCACCCAGCTGTTCGCAAATGACCACGGTTTCGCCTTTTTTGACCAGACGTGCCAAATAGCCTTCAGCGGCATGATAGGGAACGCCTGCCATGGGAATCGGTTCGCCATTGGCCTTACCGCGGTGGGTTAAGGTAATTCCCAATAATTTGGCGGCTTTATGGGCATCGTCAAAAAACAGTTCATAAAAGTCACCCATGCGATAAAACATCAGGGAGTGCGGGTGCTGCATTTTGACGCTCATGTACTGCTGCATCATCGGCGTTAAAGTGGAAAGATCAGCCATGATTTCCGGGTAACTCATTGAGGTAAAATCCTTAAATATTTAAATACATCTCATCGTTAAAATTTGGCTGTCTCACCAATTTCAAATTTATGCATGAAACGATATGCGTTAAATCCTAGACTCTGGCTTTGTTCTTATTGTGATTTTCAAGCCAACCCGAGCTATGGAAAAACGCTATTTCATTTGCTCAGACATCTTATCAAATTTGCATGAATTGCGAAAAATGCTTTGCAGTAAATGGATAAAAATTAGGAGAACAGTTTGACGAGTTTTATCGTAGTGCTGATCGTACCGGCAAGTGAAATGATATTGCCGGTTGATACGAAACTGGAGAACTCAAGCGGACATTAGGGCTGATGCAGACTGAGCTTGGTTAGATGTAGACGCAAGATACGACGCAATTCTAAAACAGCTTCTGGTGTTTCCTGAATGGAATGACCGCCTTTAATAATTTTTTCCGAAATAGCACCCTCCAGATGGGCACTCTTATAGGGCACTACGTCATCAGTGATCACATGGATGTCATTACTATTAGTGATGTTGCCAATAATGGAATGAAAGATCAATCCTTTACGCGGGTTAATGTCTTTGGTCAGTTCAATAAACTTGGACTGATAACTTAAATCACTCGGTCCATTTTGAATCAGGCCATGATCAATTTGTTGTAACAGCTCTTTCAAATCCAGATCCTGAGTTTGTATGCTATCGCTAATCGCGGAGAGGAAAGCACCGGGAATACGGATGATTTTACGTGCTGCCTTGGTAAACCAGCGATCTGCATAATCGGTTCCCCGATGCGGGGTGGCCAGAAAAATCGCCCGAGAAAAATTAGGAATGTCCTTGATAACAAGGCGCTGCGAAATAATCGGTAATTTCTGAAACTTGTTTAACTGGCGATTATTCATCATGGATAAGGCTTTTTTGGTCACATCTGCATCACTGACCAAAAGCCGGGCAATAATACCACCCATGCTATGTCCAACCAGTACCGCATCTTTTTTGGCCGGGGCATTAGCATCGACCTGGGCAAAGGCCTGAGTCAATAGGGCATAAATCTGGAAACGGCTTTCCATAATCGGCATATTGGTTGAATAAAACACCTGCCAGACCTGAAAATTTTCCCGTAGTACCGTGTCCCCCATAATATCGTTGGTGAGACGAATCCATGCTTCAGGGCTGCTGGCCAGACCATGGATTAAGACAATCACTTTTTTATTCGGATTATAAGGTTCCAGCATATATAAATGCGGCATGGTGAGATGATCATCACGGTCAATCAGGGTTAAATAGGCTGCCCGGCCGAGATTGTTTTGTGCCAGCCATAAGCCATAAGGCGTAGAAAAGTTTCCAGCCAGCGGATAGGTCTTGCCGGCCATATTGACCTGATCATATTTGTACGGATCAAAGGCTTTTATTTCAAATTCTGCATTGTTTAAAATGTCTTCTACACTGCTGGCCGCTTTAGGCTGGGCAGTCAGGGTTGCCGCTAAATAGCGGGCCTGATGAATATTGGGATTGACCCCGTTTTTGTAACTGAAATTTATTGGGTTAATAATATATTTATTTTTCCCTTCGCTAATACCATCCTTGACCTGCGGTAGAACCAGGACAAATTCTGAGCCAAAACCATCGCGACGGTTAATGGAACGTAAGCCTGAAAAATTCAGGTTGTAACTGGAAAGCAGCTGCTCGATTTTCTGATTTTTGAGCTGTGGATAGTAATCAAAGTTGATCTGATAAATACTTTTACCCACCTTGACCTGTGGCTCAACTACAGTAGGTTTATGACGCAAGGCATAAGCAGTTACCAGTTTAGCCAGTGCTAAATTATAAAAGTCACGTATTTGCACCTGCCGGTTGTCAAAAATGCGGTCTTTGGGCTGTCGTTTGGTCTTAAACATGTAGGCATAGCTGTAGCGGATACTTTTATCCAGCATATACAGTTGCTGATCCAGACATTGATCATAGGTTTCTTGTTGCTGTTTCTGTTTTTCTTCGGATCGGGTACTGGCTAAAGTACTGGTTTTACAGTCAGAAGAATTTTCAAATTCCAATGCTTTGGCCAGGTAAATTTCGCTGGAGGTAGAGAGCAGCTGTTCGTCCTGAATTTGCGGAATCTGTTGCAGTTCCTGAATACACTGGTCGGGTTGGTCGGAACAGATTTTAGCTTCACGACCGGTCATGGACAGCACATTTAAACTGGCTTCACTCAATTTATTTCGGGTAAGGATACTTTCACGTTCATTGGCAATGGTGACATTAATGCCCTGGCTTTTGACGCTGACAATTTGACAACCTGTAAGCAGATAACTACTCAGCAGCGAGGCAAATAAAAGCTGATATATTTGTTTTGGCATAAAGTATGTCTACGTTCAGTATTTATTTGAGTTTTGTTCATCATACGATGATTCTTCTAATTTTCAATTCGTACATATAAAAATAGACCGTTTTGAACGGTCTATCTGAAAGGTGAATGGACAAAGAAAAATTAAGACGTTTTAGCCGGATTAAGTACTTGCCATACATTCCAGCGACCTTGCTTTTCAATTTCTGCAATTAAACGGTCAGCCACTTCAGCTTCTTGCGGATATTTCACTTTGTAATTTTTCAAGACCTGAATCGCATTTTTCTTTTGTTCCATGGCAATGTAATTGTTTGCCGCAGATAAATAGGCTTCCTGCACACCTGCCTTCATCGCCTTGTCTAAATAAGGAATGGCTTCACGTTGACCACCACCTTCAGATAAGCCAAAACCGAACCAGAAGTTTGCTTCAGCATCTTCTTTGTTAATTTTTAAAATGCGCTGTGCATAGGTTAAAGACTTGGTGGTATAGACTGAACCTAGGTCCAGGTTACGTGCCATAACACTGGCTTTAAATGCACGAATCAACACATCAAAAGAGGCATTGTCTTTAGATGCCAGGGTATCGAGCTGTTGAGTCACTTGTTTCAGTTTGGCTTCAAAGCCTTTACGTTCCTGACGTTCAGTAAAACGAGGCGGATAATGGCGTGCTTTGCCTTCTACCAGCTGCAAGAAGTCATCAACTTCGGTGATATCTACTTCATTGTCACCCGCCACAACCGCATATTTTACATTACGTTGCTTGCTGTTCACGGTAGGAATAATCAGCTTGTTGACATCAAGCATCACTTTTTTCTTTGGATCACCCGGCAGTGTGACTTCCATTTTGGTTACCGGCTGTGTAGCAGCTTTTTGTAAGGCAATTTCAAATGGAGGTGGTGCATCATAGTTAAATGGATTTAGTGCATAGAATGGTGCAGTCAATTCAGGTTCAGTGAAAACGATCGGTGCATTGGAATTTTTATCTTTTGTTGGTGTCGAGCTACAGGCTGAGAGTAAAGAAACAGCAATCAATGTACATGCCAAGGGCTTAAGGGTCATAGGGGTCATCCGTTCATTTAATTTTAAAATTAATTAGTAGGTATGTTCCTCAGTCTAAAAAAACTTTCAGGAACATACAAGTCAGGGCTTGTTAATATTCAAGACAGCCGTTCAGGCTTTGGATTGACTGCTTTGCGCTTCGCATTCACGGCGAACGTCCTCCATAATTTTTAATTCTTCTGCACTAAAAGGTTGTTCATTCTGCTGCTGCTTTTTAAATGAAGGATCAATCACTGATAAACGCTGACATAGGGTATTCATACGTTTTTCATTAAGCTGAATCCGGTCCAGCAGTACGCGCATGCCATCCAGAATCGGGTCAGACTGGTCCTGTGTGGCTGCATAAGGCTGAAAGCCAATACTTTCTGCATAATCACGACGGCGGGCTTCTTCTGCGTCTTTAGGCTTATCTTTAGTAATAAAGCGCGCCGGGTTTCCTACAGCAGTCGTATTCGGTGGAACAGCCTTGGTTACCACGGCATTGGAACCGACTTTGGCATTTTTACCCACGGTAAAAGGGCCCAGAATTTTGGCACCCGCACCAACCACCACGCCATCTTCCAGCGTAGGATGACGTTTGCCCTTGTTCCAGGTGGTACCGCCCAAAGTGACGCCGTGATAAAGCGTAACATCATCTCCAATTTCAGCCGTTTCACCAATTACCACACCCATGCCATGATCGATAAAGAAACGGCGACCGATTTTGGCACCCGGATGGATTTCAATGCCGGTGGCAAAACGGCTAAAAGAAGACAGCAGGCGGGCAGAGCCTTTACACTCTTTTTGCCAAAGTTCATGGGCAATACGGTGCATGATTAGTGCATGAATGCCCGGATAGGTAGTGAGAACTTCTAAAGTATTTCGTGCTGCAGGATCGCGCGCGAATACAGCTTGGATGTCTTCTTTGAGCTGTTTAAGCATTGGATTGATCCTCTGAAGAATCGGTTGTTTTGTCTGTAGATTTTTTCCATGTACCATTGTTCAATGCCTGTACACGGCTAAAGATGCCACGCAGTAAATGATATTCCATACGATCTAATTGTATACGTCCAAATAAACGACGCAAGCGTAAAGGCAATAATCGTGGGTTTTTCGGGTCCATAAATTCAATTTCGGCCAGCATTTTTTCAATATGCGGGTAAAACTGTTCCATCTGTTCATGGGTGACCAAAGGCTCATCCCACTGCATGTCAATGTCATCGGTGACATGCATGGTGGCTTTAGGGTCTTCCGCCTGTTCGGTCAATGCCATGGCAGCCATACGCATTTCATAGCAAATCACCTGAATGGCTTGAGCAACATTCAGTACGCCATAATCACTATTGACCGGAATGGTGACATGATAATTGGCCATAGCCAGTTCTTCATTGGTTAAGCCGCGATCTTCACGACCAAATACAATCGCGATTTCCTGTTTGTCCTGTACCACAGCCTGCAATGATTTTTCCGCAGCCGGGCGGGCATCGAGTAAAGGCCAGGGAATGGTGCGGTTACGTGCACTGGTACCAAAGACCAGATGACAATCCTTAATCGCTTCTTGCAAAGTCGGCACAATTTCAATCTGTTTAATCAGATCGGTTGCGCCTGCGGCCAGTGCATCAATATCAGGATGCGGATAGATTTTAGGCTCTACCAGTACCAGTTTGGATAGGCCCATGGTTTTCATGGCACGTAAGGCGCTGCCGATATTGGCAGGCAAGGTAGTATTGACCATGACAATACGCACATGAGAGAGATGTGCGGAAACCACAGCATTGTCAACTTGACTCATAAGGTGTCCGATTTGAATTTAAATATTTAAAAATTAAGAATATTGAGTGGCTTCAGCCTGATACATATCCATCGCTTCATCCATGCTCACATTGGCTGGAGGCGGCGGGACATTCGCAGGCATGGCCTGCTCATAACTCACAGCTTTGGCTGCCTTGGATTTGACCTGATATTCAATATGAATTACGTCTTTACCAAAATAGTCACGTAATTTCGTCAGTAACTCATCTAGTGGAGCCACCTTCCAGTTCAGGCCCAGGTTGATATCAGCAGAGGCATAGGAATAATCAATGTGTAATTGCATCGGGATATGATTGCACATATCGACATTACAGAATGGCGTTAAGATTTTGCGTAAATCTTGACTGAGTGAAGGGTTTAGATGTTCCGCGTTCAGCTTGATTTGAATACTGTTGGCACGTTTTTGACGGATTTCATTCAGGCTAAAGGCTTTGGTCAGGCGTCCCATAGGGCGGTCAAAACCTTCACGTTCATAAATTTCGCCTTCAATCACCACCACTTTTTCATTTTGAATAATGTCTTTAAAGCGCTGGAAACGTTCATGATTAGCCGAGACTTCTATACGTGCAGTGCCATCATCCAGAGTGACCATCATACGGTTCGGGAAGTTGGCGACATCGACCACCAGACCGGCAAATACGGTAGTCACACCACGGCGTGTAGGGGTGAGTTCATTAATACGTGCAGGAATAAAGGATTTAAGTTCCGGACGATACACATCAATCGGATGTCCGGTCAAGTACAGTCCCAAGGTGTCTTTTTCACCTTTGAGGCGGACTTCATCTGACCACGGTTTGACCGGTTTGGCTGGTTTGCGCTGAACTTCCTCAACTTCACCAAACAGGTCCATCATACCGGTTTCACGGTTAGAGCGAGCCTGCTCTGCAGCTTGAACTGCTTCAGGAAGTTGAGCCATGAGGTCAGCACGTTCAATGCCCAAACAGTCCATCGCACCTGCACGGATGAGTGCTTCAAGGGTACGTTTATTGATTTTTTTCAAATCTACACGGTGGCAGAAATCAAACAAATCTTTATAAGGACCATCCTGTATGCGTGAATCAATCACCGACTGCATTGCAGCTTCACCCACGCCTTTAATTGCACCTAAACCATAGACAATGGTATTCGGACTGCTGGCATGGAAGTTATATAAGGACATATTGATAGATGGGGGAAGAACCTCTAAACCATTGATACGGCAGTCATCAATCAGGAACACGATGTTGTCGGTGTTCTGCATTTCCGAGGTCATCACCGCGGACATGAATTCTGCAGGATAATGCGCTTTTAGCCAGGCGGTCTGATAAGCAACCAGGGCATAGGCAGCAGCATGCGATTTGTTGAAACCATAACCGGCAAATTTTTCCATATAGTCGAAGATATGGTTGGCGGTCGCTTCATCAATATCTTTTTCAGCAGCACCTTTAATAAAGATCTGGCGCTGTTTGACCATTTCCTCAGGTTTTTTCTTACCCATGGCACGGCGCAGCAAATCCGCACCACCCAGACTGTAACCGGCACAGAACTGTGCCGCCTGCATTACCTGTTCCTGATACACCATGATCCCGTAGGTCGGTTCCAGAACTTTTTCCAGTAATGGATGCAGGTATTCAAACTCACCGCCATGCATACGATGAATAAAGTCTGGAATCAGATCCATTGGACCCGGACGGTACAAGGATACGAAGGCAATAATTTCTTCAAATTTACTTGGGCGTGCCTCTTTCAGCATCTTTTTCATGCCGACGGATTCAAACTGGAATACTGCAGTGGTATTGGCGTTGGCAAAGATTTCGTAGGCCGGTTTATCGTCCAGTGGAATATAGGAAATATTGACCGGTTCAGTCACATCCGGGCGCGCATTGATATGCTTAATTGCATCTTCAATCACGGTCAGGTTACGCAGACCCAGGAAGTCGAATTTGACCAGACCGGCTGCTTCGACATCGTCCTTATCGAACTGGGCAACACGGTTCGTTCCATCGGCATCACACATTACAGCTGAGTAGTCGGTCAGCTTGGTCGGTGCAATTACCACACCACCGGCATGCTTACCGGTATTTCGGGTAATGCCTTCAAGTTTGAGTGCCATTTCCCAGATTTCAGCGGCATCGTCATTGTCCGGGTTGGACGGATTGGTGACAATATCCTTGAGCTGCGGCTCAGCTTCCAGCGATTCTTCCAGACTCAAACCCAAGGGCTTGGTTGGAATCATTTTGGAAATACGGTCCGCCAGACCATAGGATTTACCTAAAACACGCGCCACGTCCCGAATTGCACCTTTGGCCGCCATGGTCCCGAAAGTGGCAATCTGTGATACCGCATCTCGGCCATAAGTACGTGCCACATAGTCAATTACGCGGTCACGACCGGCAATACAGAAATCGACGTCAAAGTCGGGCATCGACACACGTTCCGGGTTCAAGAAACGTTCGAACAGCAGGTCGTAACGCAGTGGATCCAGATCGGTAATTTTTAAGCTATACGCCACCAGTGAACCGGCACCTGAACCACGGCCCGGGCCGACAGGTACACCGTTACCTTTGGACCATTGAATAAAGTCCATCACGATCAGGAAGTAACCGGGGAAACCCATGTCGAGAATAATCTTCACTTCGAAGGCTAAACGCTCATCATAGGGTTTGCGAATTTCCGGCCAGTCTTCACCGCGCTTTTCGGGCGGATAAAGGAAATTTAAACGTTCTTCCAGACCTTCTTCAGATAAATGTGCAAAGTAGGTATCAATGGTATGACCTTCCGGAATCGGGTAGTCTGGCAAGTCATTAAAACCTAAGCGTAAAGTCACATTACAACGCTTGGCAATGTGGTAGGTATTTTCAATGGCTGTTGGAATATCTGAAAATAGTTCAGTCATTTCCACAGCAGTTTTAAAGTACTGTTCAGGGCTATAGGTTTTAGGACGGCGGTTATCACCTAATACATAACCATCGGCAATACAGACCCGGGCTTCATGCGCTTCAAAATCATCACGTGTAATGAAGTGTACGTCGTTATGGGCGACCACGCCAATATTGTATTTTTTTGCAAGTTTGACGGCTTCTTCAATAAAGGCATCTTCATCAGGGCGATTGGTACGAGTCAAAGCCAAATAAACCCGATTACCGAATTTTTCAATCCATTCTTGAAGGAGGGGTTCAGCTTTATCTGGATTTGATGTGATCAGCATTTTGCCGACATCAGATTGCATGCCCAATAGCACAATCAGGTCTTGATGCTGATCTAAAATCCAGTCTTTTTGCACACAAGGAATATCGAGTTGCTGACCTGAAATAAAACCTTGAGAAACCAGTTCGGTCAGACTGCGCCAGCCTTTATTGGTCATGGACAATAATGTCACACGATGTTCAGCATCATTCAGGCGGATTTCTGAACCTAAAATAGGTTTAATGCCTTTATCCAGACATTTTTTATAGAATTTTACCGCAGCATGCAGGTTGGACAGGTCGGTAATGGCCAGTGCTGGCATTTCATCATTTGCAGCAGCTTTAATTAGATCAGATATACGTACGATAGATTCTGTAATGGAAAATTCTGTATGTATACCAAGATGAACAAAGTGCATAAATGAGTCCCTGCAAAAACCACTGGATAGTTTAGCATGCTATAAGAAAAGTCATGGATTATTATTTAGCTAATTCAAGTTCAAAATTGACTTTTTAAGTGTGATGAATAGGTAATTAAAATCATACCAGTAGGTTAAACGAATTTGAGTCCTCCTAGTATTGATTGGAAGTGAAGCTGTACTTAAACTTAATTCTGAATATAAAAAAGCCCTCAATCGAGAGGGCATTCAATAATGGTATTTTATCTTAATCGTGACAGCCATTCACCAAAGGTCTGTACAAATTGCACCAGCAATAACAGGACAATCACGGTCAAAATGACCACACTGGTATCAAAACGCTGGTAACCGTAGGAAATGGCCAGATCACCAATACCACCGGCACCCACGGCACCCGCCATCGCCGTTGCACCAATCAGGCTAATGGTGGCTGTAGTCAGGTTTAAAATCAGTGAACTGCGTGCTTCAGGCAAAATAAACTTGAAAATAATTTGCAGGGGCGAAGCGCCCATGGCTTGTGCCGATTCGATAATACCTTCATTCACTTCAAGCAATGAAGTTTCAATCAATCGACCCATATATGGACCAATATAAATGGTCAGCGGCACAATTGCGGCCCATGTACCAATCGATGTTCCCACCAGCAATTTAGTCAGCGGAATAAAGGCAATCAGCAAGATAATAAAGGGTAAGGAACGCAGTGCATTTACAATCGGGTTTAAGCCATGATAAATCACCCGGTTTGGCAAAATGCCTGCCGGACGGGTCACCAGCAAAATGATGGCCTGGATAAAGCCCCAGATACAACCGAACAGCATGGCAAAAAACACCATGTGCAAGGTTTCTTGCAGTGCGGTAACAAACTGGTCAATCGAAAGTGAGCTTTTCCAGTAAGGTGCCGTAATTTCAGTCAGCCATTGAACAATTAAATCTCTCATGCGCTGACTCCAGACTGTTCAACTTTGACCCCATTTTGCTGGAAAAATGCAACAGCTTGCTCAATCACAGCAGGATCACCTAGCAGCTGGACAAACATTTGTCCAATCACAGAGCCGTTAATTTCAGTCATATTGGCAAACAGAATATTCAAGCTGATATCAAACTGTTTAATCGCTGCCTGTACCACGGTTTCTTGCGCAGATGTACCCAAAAATTGCAGGCTATAAATGCTGTTATGATTTTTGTTTTCCAGGCTATTTAAAATATTCACCGGTAACTGTTGTTGCAGCACAGTTTGAATAAAACTTTTGGTGGTAGGATGCTGTGGCTGACTAAAAATTTCCAGCGTCGAACCGGTTTCGATCACTTTACCCTGTTCCATCACCGCAACATAATCACAAACAGATTCAATCACATCCATTTCATGGGTCACCATAACAATGGTAATGCCTTGTTCTTTATTAATCTTTTTAAGCAAATCTAAAACAGATTTGGTGGTTTGCGGATCCAGTGCCGAAGTCGCTTCATCACAGAGTAAAATTTTAGGATGATTGGCGAGGGCACGGGCAATACCGACACGCTGTTTTTGCCCGCCAGACAGTTCATCCGGATAAGCATCTTTTTTATGCTTAAGATCAATAAACTCGAGCAATTCCGCCAAACGTTTTTCACGCTCGGCTTTGCTCCAGCCCAACAGTTTCATTGGCATTTCGATATTGGCTGCGACAGTTTTACTCTGCAACAAATTGAAATGCTGAAAGATCATACCGATGTTGGCACGTTCCTGACGTAATGAACGTGCATCCAATGCGGTAAAATCTTTTTGATTAATGATGACTTGACCATCATTTGGTCGTTCCAGCAAATTAATCAGACGGATTAAGGTACTTTTACCCGCACCACTATAGCCAATAATGCCAAAAATACTGCCATCTGGAATCTGTAAATTAATTTGATCCAAGGCACGAATTGTTTGACCTTTAAGCTGATAATGTTTTGAAATATTTTTAAATTCAATCATATGGTCAAAAACTATCTATAAAAAGAAAAACAGGCAAAGAAACTTTGCCTGTTTAGATAAACCAATTATATTACTATTTCGAGTCAGTGAGATAGCTAATCGGTTTATTTACGTCAACTTTGGTACCGCCAAATTTCTGTTGCACAAATTTTTTCACGGCTTCAGAGTGGTAAAGCGCACCTACTTTTTGCAATACTGGGTCATTTTGACGACCTTCTGCAACAGCAAGAATATTGACATTCATTTTGGTGCTTTGGTCGATTGGCTCATAATAAATAGAGTCTTTCAGCACATTTAAGCCACCTTCCATTGCCAGTGTATTACCCAAAACAATGGCATCGACTTCGTCTTTTACACGTACAGCAGTTGCCATCTGAATTGGTTTGATCACAATTTTTTTGTTGTTTTCAACAACATCGGCAGGGGTGCCTTTTACGTTGTCAAAATTAGCTTTTAATTTAACCAAACCGGCAGATTGAAGTAACAATAATGCACGTGATTCATTTGCACCATCGTTAGGAATGGCAATCGTTGCACCTGTTTTGAATTCATCCAGTTTCTTCACTTTACTTGAATAAATACCCATTGGTTCCAGGTAAGTGGTAGAAAGCGGAGCAATCTTGTCTTTATTAGATTCGTTAAAAGCAACCAGGTAGGCATAAGACTGGAAGGCATTTACATCAATTTCTTTATTGGCTACTGCTGTGTTCATAGACACATAGTCAGTGAAGTTTTTCACTTCTAGATTAATACCAGCAGTTTTGGTTTCCGGAAGGGTGGCAATATAACGCCAAACTTCTGCATCCGAACCTGTAGAAGCCATAGTGACCGTTTGCAGACCATTCGTGTCTTTTGTTTGAGCTGCATCATTTGCAGGCGCTTCTTGCTTACCACAGCCAGACAAGCCAACTGAAAGACCTAAAACAAGACCAAGGAGCTTTTTCATGTATATGTCCTAGTAAATTTAATTTGGCGATAAATTTACGAATATGTCATTGGAGAGATTAAATCAAGTGTGAATCAGATCAATTGATTGATGCAGATAACTTTAAAATGTCTCATTCATCAACGCAATTGGATATCGGTAGCATCATGGAGAGATGTTTTTTGTTTGAAAAAAGCAAATTGCTGTAATCAAACAATTTTCATGATGACTTATTCCTAAAAATTGGATACATCATAACAATTTTTTTTTATGCATAATAGTGATTATAAATCTGATATTTAGCTTAATTTAGCATAAAAAAAGTGAGACGTTTTTATAAATTAATTCATAAAACAATAGATTAAATTTATTGAAATGAGTAAAACCGATAATTAAAGAATTTTGTTTCTATATAAATTTTTTGAAAATACAAAGCTAAAAAATGGATATTGATAAAAATACTAATTGTTTGGTATTGATTCATTCTCTAAAAGATAAAGTTCATTAATTAGCATAAATTCGCGTATTTGCATTTTGTAGTGTTTATTGATTTCTCCGTGGGCGCGTTCATTTCTATATGCTGTAAAAATGTGAGTGAACAAGCGTCCTACAGTTTGATACCTCTTCATTATATTGTTTACTCGATAGAAGTAAGGCTTTTTCTATATTCTGTTGTGTTTGAAGTATAAATCCTAAAGCTTCTAAACAATATTGAGTACAGCAAGTAAAGAAACCCGCACTAGGCGGGTCTTTTTGCTGAATTAAATCAATCAAGCATTTTCACGTGCAATTGCACGGTAACCAATATCCTTACGGTATTGAACACCATCAAAAGTCACTTTTTGGCAAAGTTCCAAAGCTTTGGCTTGTGCTTCACCGATGGTATTGCCGAGTGCAGTTACGCAAAGTACACGACCACCAGCAGTCACAATTTCACCTTTTTCATTGGCTTTTGTACCTGCGTGGAATACTTTCGCATCAGCCATTTCAGTATTTAAGCCTGAAATCACGTCACCATTGCTTGAAGTTTCAGGGTAGCCTTTCGATGCAAGTACGATGCCTACAGTTTTACGCTCATCCCATTCAGCTTCCGCAGATAAGTTACCCGCAATACCAGCTTCAACCAAATCAACTAAAGATGATTTTAAACGCATCATGATAGGTTGAGTTTCAGGATCACCGAAACGGCAGTTGAATTCGATCACTTTAGGTTGACCTTGTTCATCAATCATCAAACCAGCATATAAGAAACCTGTATAAACGTGACCATCTGCTTTCATGCCATCAACGGTTGGACGCATAACTTCTTTCATGACTTTGTCGAATACGTCAGCTGTCACAACCGGAGCTGGAGAGTAAGCACCCATACCGCCAGTGTTCGGGCCTTGGTCACCTTCGAAGATACGTTTGTGATCTTGAGAGGTTGCCATTGGCAAGATGTTGTTGCCATCAATCATACAAATGAAAGATGCTTCTTCACCTGCAAGGAACTCTTCGATCACAACGCGAGAACCAGCATCACCAAATTTGTTACCAGCCAGCATGTCGTCGATTGCAGCAAATGCTTCTTGATTGGTCATGGCAACGATCACGCCTTTACCAGCAGCAAGACCATCGGCCTTGATCACGATTGGTGCACCATTTTTTTCAACAAATGCTTTGGCTGCATCTACTTCAGTAAATACGTCATAGAAAGCAGTAGGGATGTTGTGACGTTTTAAGAAGTGCTTGGCAAATGCTTTAGAGCCTTCAAGCTGTGCAGCAAATTGAGTTGGACCCCAGATTTTAAGATCAGCTGCGCGACAAGCATCTACAACACCGTTTACAAGCGGTGCTTCAGGACCAACGACAATTAAATCAACCGCATTGTTTTTAGCAAAGTCGATAATTGCAGCATTGTCTAAAATATTTAAGGCAACATTTTCGCATTTATTTTCTGTTGCAGTACCTGCATTACCCGGTGCTACAAATACTTTTGCGACTTTGTCATCTTGCGCGATTTTCCATGCCAAAGCATGTTCACGACCGCCATTACCCAAAACTAAAATATTCATCGGTTCATACTCCATGAATCGAAAATGACATAAAGTCCTCAACCTAAAAATAGGAGAGGACTTTATGCAAGATTAGAAATCTATTTGTCTAAATGTAGATGACTTTGTCATTACATTAATATCCAATCACTTAGTGACGGAAGTGACGCATGCCAGTGAAGACCATTGCAATACCAGCTTCGTCAGCAGCAGCAATTGTTTCTTCATCACGCATAGAACCACCCGGTTGGATAATACATTTGATACCTGCTTTCGCAGCGTTATCAATACCATCACGGAATGGGAAGAATGCATCAGACGCCATTACAGCACCTTCAACCACTAAGCCAGCATGTTCAGCTTTGATTGCAGCAATACGAGCAGAGTTTACACGACTCATTTGACCTGCGCCGACACCAATGGTTTGACGATTTTTCGCATAAACAATCGCGTTAGACTTGACGTATTTCGCAACTTTCCAGGCAAAGATCATGTCGTCAATTTCTTGCTCAGTCGGTGCACGTTTAGTCACAACTTTAAGATCATCTTTGGTGATCATACCCAAGTCTTGATCTTGAACCAGTAAACCACCGTTTACACGTTTGTAGTCAAGCTGTGCTTTACGCTCATCAATTGCTGGCAATTCACCACATACAAGAACACGGACGTTTTTCTTTGCACCAGTGATTTCAAGTACGCCTTCAGCTACGCTTGGTGCAATGATCACTTCAACGAATTGACGGTCAACAATCGCTTGCGCAGTTGCAACGTCTAATTCACGGTTGAATGCAATGATGCCACCGAATGCAGATTCAGGGTCAGTTGCATAAGCAAGATCATAAGCAACTTTAATACCGTCAAGCGATACTGCAACGCCACACGGGTTCGCATGTTTTACAATCACACAAGCAGGCTTCGCAAATGATTTCACACATTCAAGTGCAGCGTCAGTGTCTGCAATGTTGTTGTAAGAGAGTTCTTTACCTTGTAACTGTTTCGCAGTTGAAACAGAAGCTTCTGTTGCATTAGCTTCTACATAGAAAGCAGCAGCTTGATGTGGGTTTTCACCGTAACGAAGGTCTTGGGCTTTATTCAATTGAGTATTGAAAGTACGTGCAAATTTGTCTGCTTGACCTTCTTCTTTACCTACGCGAGCGCCAAGGTAAGAAGCAATCATGCCGTCGTATTGCGCAGTGTGTTCAAATGCTTTAACTGCTAAGTCGAAGCGAGTTGCATAAGACAATGCACCTTCAGCTTTAAGCTCGGTAACTACAGTCGCATAGTCAGCAGCATTTACAACAATACCTACAGATGCATGGTTTTTCGCAGCTGCACGAACCATTGTTGGACCACCGATGTCGATGTTTTCGATTGCATCAGCCAGTGAACAGTTCGGTTTTGCTACAGTTGCAGCGAAAGGATATAGGTTAACAACAACCAGATCGATTGCATCGATGTTGTGTTCAGCCATTACAGCTTCGTCTAGACCACGACGAGCCAGGATACCACCATGGATTTTCGGGTGAAGTGTTTTTACACGTCCGTCCATCATCTCTGGGAAACCGGTGTGCTCTGAAACTTCAACTACAGCGATATTGTTGTCTTTTAAAAGTTTGTAAGTACCGCCAGTAGATAAAATTTCTACCCCAAGAGCAGCAAGGTCTTGTGCAAATTCGACAATGCCGGTTTTGTCAGAAACAGAGATTAAAGCGCGTTTAATAGTCATGATGTCGTCACAGTTATCAAGAATTAAATCAAAAAGCTAAATAGCAGGCCAAAAAAAATGCCTGCGGAAACCGCAAGCATTTTATCACTTATTCACTCATTAAACCGTGAGCTTTTAACTTTTTGCGCAAAGTACCACGGTTAAGGCCTAGAATTTCAGCAGCGCGGGTTTGGTTGCCGCGAGTGTATTCTAAAACAACAGATAAAAGAGGTTTCTCCATTTCTGCCAGCACCATGTCATACACCTGAGAGGGTTGCTCGCCTTGCAATTGTGCAAAGTAATGGCGAACTGCGCGATCTACGTGAATACGAAGAGCGACATCAGATTGTGCAGTAAAAATAGGAGACTTGCTATTCATGCGAATTAATCCGAAAAATCAAATATCACTTGGGTAAAGAGATATATAAAAGTGGTCTATAGAAATTCAATGAACCCCGTTTTAGATCCTAAAACGGAAGTTCTAAAACTTGATCATTTAGCTTGCCACAACTCGACGTTTTTGATCGAAATTTAAGCGTAACAATAGATTAATATTTGTTACCACCCAAAATCAAAACAAAAAAATCTACTCAATACGCTATATTTAATAAAGCGCATTTCAGTTAGACGATTTTGTTGTAAAAATTTTCGAGGAGTTTGCAGCACTAAGCTTTCGTGGCGCGTATGATAGCATTGTCTAAGAAAAAGTGAGCAAGAAAACTACATTTTTTTTTACATTTTTTTGTATTTTTTAATAGTTTTTTTCAATGTTACGGGTGAATTATTTCTAAACTATAAGTGTCAAAGCTTTTGCGTGGCATAGGAACGCTAAATTTGAATTTAAAAGGACTATTCTGGGGAATTCGTTGAATTCCTTGCAGACTCGTAATCAGATATTCAGAAGGCTTAAAGGAATAGGTCGAGATGGTTTCTCCATTTGCTTTCAGATCCACCCTGATCATTGGAAGAGCTAGGCTTTGAGTATGATAGTTAATTAGTTCTCCGCTAAACTGGGTTTCTTGTTTGGAAATCTGTTTAACCTTTAACTTGTTGGTAGAGAGTAGTCGATAATTTTCTTCCATAACCGAACATTTAAGTGCCTGACATGCTGTATTAAACAAAGCACTGAATACCGGGCTATTGTTTAAAATTTTCGGATTAAACCAGAAAAACTGAAAAACAAGCAAGCTGACTAAACATAAGTTGATTGTTCCCCATAAAACATAATGCCGCGCACCATATTTTTTCTCTTGTTCAGCTTTTTCTGACCAGTTTAGTATGGGGTAGTTGCCAATCGGTTCTGTACTAAAATAATTCAAGTTATTGAGATAGGTTTTTAAATCGATATTCGAGTTTTCAACTTTACGATCGAAAATATCCAATAAATGTTTTACCGGTTTCTGTTCTGTAATGAACTGTTCTTTAATGAATGTATTGGATAAAGAAGTTTGTTTGGCTGGATCTAAAGAGGGAGTTGCTTGAGGAAGAGAAAAAGCCTCTTCTTTCTCTACGACCAGATGGCTCAATGCATTAAAGTTGGTTGAGCATTTGGCACAACAAACCATGCCGCGAGCAACTGTAAGTTGAGCCACAGAGACTTTGTACTTGGTAAAACAGTTAGGGCAGCAGGTTTGTTTTTCGCTCATAGTCTATTCATGATTAGCAGGGGTATTTTTGCGTTTACCCGAAATTCGACACCAATGTTCGTCACGTTTTTCGACTTGCAGTATATCAAAAAATTCAGAATAAACACTAGAAACATCAGCAACTTGCTCTTCTAATATGCCGGCAAGTGCGAACTCCCCCTCAGATTTAACCAAAGTTGCGAATTCAGGCGCAAGAGCCATTAATGGGCCTGCCAGAATGTTGGCAACAAACACATCGGCTTTCTGGTTTTTCAGCTCTTCATTGAACTCGTCTGGTAGCCCTACATACAGATTTTCAAGTACACCATTCAATTCTGCATTTTGTTTGGTTGCCAGTACAGCTTGTGGGTCAATATCGGTGGCATAGACTTTTTTCGCACCCAGTAATAAAGCGGCAACCCCTAAAATGCCTGAACCACAACCATAATCGATGACAATTTTATCTTTGAGATCGACTTTGCCGAGCCATTGCAGGCAAAGGAAAGTTGAGGCATGGTTACCGGTACCAAAAGCCAGACCCGGGTCAAGCTTGATATTTACTGCATCGGCTTCAGGAGCTTCCATCCATTCAGGTACAATCCAGTATTTCTCGCCAATTTGAATAGGCTCATAGGCATCCATCCAGGTACGTTCCCATTCTTGGTCTTCAAGAAACTCGTAACGTAATGGCGCTTCAGGCATCTGTGCAGTAATAAAGGTAATGAGGGCATCTACATCAATTTCTTCATCATCTTCCTGCGCATAGATACCGGTTACAATGACTTTATTCCACAGAGGTGTTTCACCTGGAAGTGGTTCAAGCAAGTCCTGATTTTCAGCATCGTCTAAAGTTACGCTCACTGCACCCAATGAACTTAATAATGTTTCAGTAAAATCGACTTGAGCCTGCTCAACAGTAATATGAATTTGTAACCACTTCACGGAGATAACCTAAATTTGTGTTTTTAAAAATGCCATTGTAACGGAACTCAGGCTGAAACCACTATATATTGGTGAAAACTATCTTGAAAAAGCAAAAGAAGCAGTTTGCACTCTTTATTTACAGAAGCGAAATCAGGGCGTTATAGCCGCTGGATGAGCTGCGAATTTATTTAATAACATGCCGAATAATGTGGCAAAAATATACATAAAAATAGTGTAAATTCCTGCGGGAATGGCAATGGTGGTATTTGATAACACGGAAAGTGCAATAGTAAGCGCCATGCCTGTGTTGTGAATTCCTACTTCAAATGTACATGCGCGTGCCTGTTTGTCGGAAATTCCAGATAAATGTGGAACCAGATAACCCACTAAAAAACTGATGAGGCAAAACAGCGCGATGGCAACCCCAATCTCGGAAAAGTATTCGGTGACATTGAATCGTTCTTTATAAAGGGCATACAGGAAAATCGAAAATAAAAAAATTACTGAAAATAATCGCATGGGTTTGTTGAGTTGCAATGCAGTGTTGGGGGCAAGTGAACGAATCAACATACCCAAACAAACCGGAACAAAAATAATTAAAAAGACTTGGGTGATTTTTTCAATAGGCATGGCAACGCTTTGCGACTCACCTAAAAAATAATGCATGGATAAATTGACAATAAACGGCAGGGTAAAGGTACAGATAATAGAATTAAGGGCTGTAAGGGTAAGGTTTAATGCCACATCTCCCTTGAAAATATAGCTAATCAAATTGGCTGTAGGGCCACCAGGAGAAGCAGCAAGCAACATGAAGCCAATCGCTAAAAGTGGAGAAGGCTTAAATAAAATACAGATAAAAAATGCCACGCCAACCAAAATGACCTGTTGCGAAAATAAAGCTAAAAAAATAGCTTTAGGGTGATGACGGATACGAAGAAAATCTTTAACTGTGAGTTCAAGCCCTAAACCAATCATCATAAAAGCAAGTATAAGAGGTAAAAAAAGGGTGAAGAGACCTGAATCCATGGAATATCCTTTATTGTTTTTATCCTTTGATATCCGTAGAGTTTAAACAAGATTTTTAAATAAGCAATATATGAAACGGGTAAAACCTAGGTATTTTACCCGTTAATAATTTTAATAAAATTAACATTTTATGGAAATTATTGTGGTTGCATCTCAGGTTGCGGCTGTATTTGAGGCTGGGTTTGCATTTCTGGTTGAGCATGCTGCATGTGCATTTGTGGCTGAGATTGTTGCATCTGCATTTGGGGTTGAGAAGAAGGACGAGGAGCCATAAAACCTAAAGCACATTTACCTTTAACTTCAGTCCCGTTGATGTTTACAGTTGTTGCACCGGTATCTCCGCTACATGCACTGGTTAACTCAGGTTCATCCCCTGCGATGGAGGAGTTTTTTGCTGAAGGAAAGAATTGAGGTTCACAGGTACCATTCCAGATAATACCTCGATATGCAAAACTCACCTGTGCACCCTGACTTTTACCTTTACACGCCTTTTGGTACCTTTGAGTATCATATACCTTTTCGATCTTATCATTTGCTGAAGCTGCAAATGGCGCAAGACATAAACCACAGAGTATGGATGAGAGGAAAATATTCTTATTCATCTTTTATACCTTTGTTCGTAATGTATCCAATCTATAGATTAAAAAGTAATCAAATTTAAACAATGCTAATCAAGTAAAAAAAATTGCTTAAATGTTTAATTTCTATAGCGAGTTTGAAAAGCAGGATTACATTGCAACATTAAAAGGTTAAAAATCTCTTCAATCTTCATCAAGAAATTCGACTCATTTTGTCAACTTATTTTGCTCAGTTTTGATATAATGCTCCGTCATCATTTTTAATCTCTCAAACCATTATGCATTATCCTAAAGTTTACGATGTCATTGTTATCGGTGGCGGTCACGCAGGTACCGAAGCAGCCCTTGCTGCAGCGCGTATGGGTCGACAGACTCTGCTCTTGACTCACAACATTGAGACTTTAGGGCAGATGAGCTGTAACCCGGCCATTGGTGGTATTGGTAAATCACATCTGGTTCGTGAAATTGATGCTTTGGGCGGTGCAATGGCATTGGCTGCCGATAAAGGTGGTATTCAGTTCCGTATCCTGAATTCACGTAAAGGTGCTGCAGTACGTGCAACACGTGCCCAGGCTGACCGTGTACGTTTTAAAGCTGCAATTCGTCATACTCTGGAAAATCAGGCGAATCTGGATATTTTCCAGCAAGCGGCAGATGACCTGATTGTTGAAGGCGATACCGTTAAAGGTGTTGTAACCCAAATGGGCATCCGCTTTGATGCGAAAACAGTAGTCTTGACGACCGGTACTTTCTTGGGTGGTGTGATTCACATCGGCTTAAACAATGCCTCTGGTGGTCGTGCCGGTGATCCTCCATCTATTGCATTGGCTGCACGCTTACGTGAATTAAACTTGCCTGTAGGTCGTTTAAAAACAGGTACGCCACCGCGTATTGATGCACGTTCAGTAGATTTTTCTGTCATGACTCCGCAACCGGGTGATTTCCCGTCTCCGACCATGTCATTTATGGGTGATGCATCCATGCATCCGGAACAGATCAACTGCTATATCACCCATACCAATGAGCGTACGCATGACATTATTCGTGGAGGACTTGACCGTTCACCAATGTATACCGGTGTGATTGAAGGCATAGGTCCACGTTACTGCCCATCGATTGAAGATAAAATTCACAAATTTGCTGATAAAGATTCGCACCAGGTATTCCTTGAGCCTGAAGGCCTGGATACCCATGAGCTTTATCCAAACGGTATTTCTACATCTCTTCCATTTGATGTGCAGTTTGAACTGGTGCGCTCAATCCGTGGTATGGAAAATGCGCATATTCTTCGTCCGGGTTATGCCATTGAATATGACTATTTTAACCCGCAAGCGTTGAAATTCTCTTTGGAAACCAAGGCCATCAATAACCTGTACTTTGCAGGTCAAATTAATGGTACAACCGGTTATGAAGAAGCAGGGGCGCAAGGTTTGTTGGCAGGCTTGAATGCGGCACGCCGTGCATGGGATCAGGAACAATGGACACCGAAACGTGATGAAGCGTACATGGGGGTACTGGTAGATGACCTGATTACTTTAGGGACTAAAGAGCCGTACCGCATGTTTACTTCACGTGCGGAATATCGTTTGATGCTGCGCGAAGACAATGCGGATCAACGTTTAACGCCAATTGGTCGTGAAATGGGGTTGGTGGATGATGAGCGTTGGGCATCTTACTGTGAAAAAATGGAAGCGGTAGAAACAGAAAAAGGTCGTTTGCAACACCTTTGGGCTGCGCCAAACAATCCGATGGGTAAAAAATTCGTTGAAATGACCGGTGCAGATCTGTCTAAAGAATGTTCTGCTATTGATTTGTTGAAACGTCCTAATATCAGCTTTGCTCAAATTGCGGAACTCACAGGTTCAGAAGTTTCTGCATTTGTTGGTGAGCAAATTGAAATTGCGGTGAAATACGAAGGTTACATCAACCGTCAGCAAGAAGATGTAGCACAAATGAAGCGTCTGGAAGAAACACGCATTCCAGCAGACTTTGATTATGATGTGGTTTCAGGCTTGTCGCGTGAAATTACATTAAAATTGAAAGACGTTCGTCCTGAGACCCTTGCTCAGGCAAGTCGTATTCCCGGGGTAACACCTGCAGCGGTTCAACTGGTGATGATTACTATTCGTAAGAACAATCAAGCGAAAAAAACTGCTTGATACAATGTGAGTTAAGTTGATAAAAAGCCCGCTAAACGCGGGCTTTTTATCATTTAATTTTAAACTATTACTTTTGACTATGGTTTGATCATAAATAACTACCAAAATTATAAGTATCTGAAAATATAAAATAATAAATAAAATTAAGATATATTATGTCTATTTGTTTAATCTTTTATGTCTAATTTGAATGATTTTCTTTGAGGTGGCGCACATTAAACCCGACCATTGTAGTGGTATTTATTTCAACAGATTGATCTGAAAATAGTGAAGCAAATTGCTGTGGGTTAATTTGCTTAATATGGACGGAGTTCAATCATGGCACAAATACAAACAGGTAAAATGCAGAAATTCTTAACAGTATTTTTGTGTTTTTGGGTCGCATTTTTTGAAGGTTTTGACCTTCAGGCTCCCGGTATTGCCGCAAAAGGAATTGCTGAAACATTTGCTCTAGACCAGGTGCAAATGGGCTATGTATTTAGTTTAGGTGTTTTTGGTATGTTGTTTGGCGCGTTCTTTGGTGGACGTGTTGCTGACTATTTAGGTCAGAAGAAAGTTTTAATGCTTTCAATTGCAATTTTCGGCCTATTTATGTCGCTTACTGCGATCGCGCCGAGTATTGAAATTTTATATGCAGCGCGCTTTTTTACCGGCTTAGGCTTGGGTGCTGCGATGCCAACCATGATTTCCGTGGTGGGTGATGAGGCGACTGAAGCCAATCGCGGCAAGCTGAATAGCTTGATGTATTGCGGATTACCGGTAGGCGCAATCTTTGTTGCGGGCTTGGCTATCTTATTTAAAGATATTTCTTGGCATACTCTATTTTTGATTGGTGGCTTAACCCCTTTAGTTCTGCTGCCATTTATGGCGATTATTCTTAAAGACAAGCCTAAGAAAGTCGCTGTTGAGCAAGCTGCAGATGAAGCTGTTCCGGGTATGGTTGAGGTGCTATTTAAAAAACAGCAATATAAATATACGATGCCGCTTTGGGTGGGTTTCTTCTTTACCCTGATGATCAATTATATTTTGATTAGCTGGTTACCTAATTTGCTTATGGAGCAAGGCTTGGAAAAACCACAGGCTTTCATGGTGATGCTGGTATTCCAGATAGGTGCTGTAATTGGTACTCTGGCTTTGGGTTATTTGCTGGACCGTTTAAAACTGTGGCAGATGGCGGTGATTATCTATAGTGGTTTATTTATTGCCCTTGTACTGTTATTTACATCTAGCTCTATTCCAGTACTTGTTTTGGCAGGCTTTATGGGCGGGATTTTCTCGACAGGCGGACAATCGATTCTGTATGGCATTTCACCGATTTTCTATTCGGGTACAGGTAAAGTCACAGGCGTGGGCAGTGCGATTTCTTTGGGCCGATTAGGTGCAATGACAGGACCATTACTGACAGGAAAAATTTTGGCGATCGGCTTGGGAACAACAGGGATTTTAATGGCCAGTTTACCTGCTGTGGCTATCTCGGCAGTAGCGGTGACTGCACTCTCACGTTATAAAGCAGCGCATAAATAAAAGCATAAGGCTATAAAAAAGGGAATTTTGAGGATTCCCTTTTTTTGTTAAGTATTTTAAGCATTCACTTTACTTGAGTTTGTTAATATAGTCGGATACAAAACTGAATTTAAAATGTTATGAGCTATCAACTGATCGAACTCGATATTCAAGCCACAGATAATATCCAATGTCCACACTGTCAGCAGCACGTGATCAATTGGGCTGAAGAACAATATATACAACCCTGTGAACATGTCTTGTTTATCGCTATGGATATTGGCTTTGAATATATCACGGATGAATTCGAGCATACCATGCTGCGCTCTGTAGATGATCTACATGCCCATGATGACCAGGTGAATATGTGGGCCGAAATTATTCAAGCTACGTATCCCGATTATCTGATTTTTAAATCTGATCTGGGGGCTGAAGGATATTTTCGTTATGTGGGTTTTACTGCGTAAGTATTTACTAGGTGAAAATACAATAATAAAAAAGCGCCTTTAGGCGCTTTTTTATGGGTGGAAAAGTTTAGCTTTCGATTTCTTCTTCTACATCATCATCAGCAGTGTCCATGCCTAGCTCTTTTAATTTGCGGGTTAGGGTATTGCGTCCCCAGCCTAGTAATTCAGCTGCATGACGTTTACGCCCGCGGGTTTGCTGCAAAGCGGCAGTAATTAGCGTGCGTTCAAACATTGGTGTAGCAATGTCCAGAATTTTCATTTCACCATTTTTTAGTTTCTGGATGGCCCATTGACCCAATAATTCATCCCAATGATGAAGGGAAATACGGTCAAAGGTGTTGTGTGGTTGTGCGTCTTCAGCTGAGCGCTGAATTGGAATCTGTTTCAGTTCTGAAGGCAGGTCTTCAGGATAAACTTCACGTCCGGTAATCATGACAGTCAGCCAGCGACAGGTATTTTCTAACTGACGCACGTTGCCTTGCCAGGGTAGCTGTTGCATATATTCCTGGGTTTCAGGGCGCAAGATTTTAGGATTGACACCCAATTCTTTACCCGCACGAGCCAAGAAGTGCTGCGCCAGCATAGGAATGTCTTCGCGACGATGGGCCAGTTTTGGAATATGAATGCGGATCACATTCAGACGGTGATACAAGTCTTCACGGAAGCGTCCGTCATGCACCAGTTTTTCCAGATCCTGATGGGTTGCTGCAACAATACGTACATCGACCTTCACCGGGATATGTCCACCGACACGATAGAACTCGCCATCTGCCAGAACACGCAGTAAACGAGTTTGGGTTTCAAATGGCATGTCACCAATTTCATCTAGAAACAGTGTGCCACCATTGGCTTGCTCGAAACGGCCTTGGCGCTGTGAGTTGGCACCGGTAAAAGCACCTTTTTCATGACCGAAAAGTTCGGTTTCAATCAGGTCTTTAGGAATGGCTGCCATATTCAAGGCAATAAAAGGTTTGCTGCTGCGTGGCGAATGGCGGTGTAGCGCATGCGCGACCAGCTCTTTACCAGTCCCTGACTCACCATTGATCAATACGGTAATGTGCGATTGGGATAAACGGCCAATTGCACGAAACACTTCCTGCATAGCAGGAGATTCACCAATAATTTCAGTCGATTGAATGGCTGGGGTGACTTTGGCAGATTCTTGCTGCTGTAATTTGGCAATATGCAGGATGGCACGGTTGACCAGTGCCAGTGCTTCATCAATATCAAAGGGTTTTGGCAGATATTCAAAAGCACCGGTTTGATAGCTGGATACTGCAGATTCCAGATCTGAATGCGCGGTCATGATAATGACCGGTAAATCAGGATGGGTGCCTTTGACTTTGCCCAGGAAAGTCAGACCATCGATGCCAGGCATACGAATGTCAGTTAAAATAACATCAGGTGCATCTATGCTGAGCTGATCCAGTGCAGACTGTGCCTCTTCAAAACTGGTCACGTCAAAGCCTTCTTCTTTGAAGGTTTTTTCCAAAACCCAGCGCATGGCACGATCATCATCAATGACCCATATTTTATTTCGCGACATGGTTAGACTCCCAAGGTAAATATAAGCTAAATACTGTTTTTCCTGGAACGGATTGGCATTCAATCATTCCGTTATGTTGGTGCATAATATTCTGTGCAATGCTCAGGCCCAGTCCGGTGCCTTTAGCACGTCCTGTGACCAGTGGATAAAATACCGATTCTAAAATTTCTTCTGGAACGCCTGGACCGTTGTCTTCAATATCAATACGGACCGCAGAACGCTTTAACACCCCATTAATGGTGACCAGACGCTGAATCCGGGTTCTTAAAATCAGTTCCGGTTGATGATCAACAAAGAATTCTCTGTTTTCCATCATGGCCTGTACGGCATTGACACTGATATTGAGCATGACCTGAATCAGCTGGTCGCGATCTGCCATTACTTCAGGCAAGGACAAATCATAGTCGCGGGTAATTTTGATTTTCTTTTTGGTCTGGTTGGTAATCAGTGAACGTACACGTTCCAGAGGCTCATGCACATTGACCAGTTCATAACTTGGTAGCTGGCGGGAGCCGAGCATGGTGTCGGCCAGATTGCGCAAACGGTCTACTTCACTAATAATAATGTCGGTAAATTCTTTGTATTGCGGGTCATTCAGGCTGCGCGCCAGTAATTGGGTAGCGCCACGAATGCCGCCTAAGGGGTTTTTGATTTCATGGGCGACACCACGAATCAGTTGTCGTGCTACCTGATGCTGCTGAATCAGGTTTTCTTCTTTGGATATTTTCAGCATCCGGTCAATTTGATTCAGCTCAATCAAGAGGAGAGGATGATAGGGTTTCTGTGAATTAATCAGAGATACGGTGTAATCGACATGAATATCTTTAAAATTGACACTAATCGTGGCTTCACGACGGGTATAGGGCTGTCCGGTTGTAAAAGTATTGAGTAAGGCTTCTTTAGTATTGAACTCATCATCCGGCATATGCAGCAAATTTAACACCGGCTGTCCCGCCGCCCGCAGTAAACTGATGTCGAACAAGGATTCGCAAGAAGAATTTAAATAAAAAATATTCAGGTTACTGTCGACCAATAAAACTGCAGTGGTTAAATTATCCACTAAAAGGCGATAGTCGATAGCGACGGGTTGATCCATTTGCGAAAGCATCCTGTATTAAAATAGCGCAATGGCATCTGCACTTCTTTTCATTTCTCCCTGTTATGGGACATTCAACGAGTTAAACGTGGTCGAAATAAAGCAAAATGCACGCCAACTTTGAGCATGGGGGTAAATATAAATTCTGCCGCTATAAAACTGTGCTTTTTTGTTTTTGATAACAGAATTCCAATTTCATAGTAATAGAAATATAATTATTAGTGAACCAAAATGGTGCGTTTGAATTATTTGCTAAAAATATAGCCGTATTTTGGTGCGTAATACAAAGAGTCGGGATTCCACCTGTTTTTATGATTGGAAAAGACATACAATACGCGCATTATAGTGGAGCGCAGATTCATGAAATCCCCCAAAGTCGGTTTTGTTTCTTTAGGTTGTCCTAAGGCATTGGTAGATTCCGAACGAATTTTAACTCAGTTGAAGACTGAAGGTTATGATGTAGCATCGGATTACGATGGTGCTGATTTAGTAGTTGTTAATACCTGTGGTTTTATTGAATCTGCAGTACAAGAATCTTTAGATGCAATTGGCGAAGCCATGAGTGCAAATGGTCGTGTGATTGTGACCGGCTGCTTGGGTAAAGATGAAGAAAAAATTCGCCAGATGCACCCCAATGTCCTTAAAGTGACGGGTGCTGCAGCATATCAAGAAGTGATGGAAGCCGTACACCAGTACGTGCCTGAACCACCAAAACATAATCCATTTATTGACCTTGTTCCGGAGCAGGGTATTCGTTTAACCCCTAAACATTATGCCTATCTAAAAATATCAGAAGGCTGTAATCATCGTTGTACCTTCTGCATTATTCCAAGCATGCGCGGTGACCTGGTATCACGTCAGGTCGGTTCTGTACTTGAAGAAGCAGCAGCGCTCAAGCGTGCAGGCGTGAAAGAAGTACTGGTGATTTCTCAGGATACTTCCGCTTATGGTGTAGATACGAAGTACAAACTCGATTTCTGGAATGGCCAGCCGGTTAAAACCAAGTTTTACGATATGTGTGAGGCATTGGGTCAATTAGGCATCTGGGTACGTTTACATTATGTCTATCCATATCCGCATGTGGATGCAGTCATTGATTTGATGGCACAAGGTAAAATCCTACCTTATCTGGATATTCCTTTCCAGCATGCTAGCCCTAAAATCCTGAAACTGATGAAACGTCCAGCGCACAGTGAAAATACATTAGAGCGTTTAAAATTGTGGCGTGAAAAATGTCCAGATTTGGTGATTCGTTCAACTTTTGTGGTGGGTTTCCCTGGCGAAACAGAAGAAGACTTCCAAATGCTATTGGAATGGCTCAAAGAAGCTCAGCTTGATCGCGTAGGTTGCTTTACTTACTCACCAGTTGAAGGTGCAACTGCCAACGATTTGCCAGACCATGTACCGGAAGAAATCAAGCAAGAGCGTTATGAACGTTTCATGCAAGTGCAGCAGGAAATTTCTGCAGCCAAACTGCAAAAACGTATTGGCCAAACCATGACTGTGCTGGTCGATGATTTGGAAGATGAATTTCCGGTTGCGGTTGCGCGTTCTTATGCCGATGCGCCTGAAATTGACGGTAATGTCTTTGTAGAAGATATTGATAAAAGTCAGATTAAAGCGGGTGATTTGCTGGAAGTGGAAATTACTGATGCCGATGAATATGACTTGTATGCAAAGTTGATTCGCATTAAATCAGCTTGATCTGTCATAAAAATAGACGAATAAAATTTTAGATATTGGAAGATTTGGAGATTTCCTGATGTTGGACTCAAAAAAGCCCCGTTATGCACGTATTTTATTGAAACTTTCTGGTGAAGCACTTGCCGGAAACAAAGATATGGGTATTGATGCCACTGTGCTTGATCAAATGTCCCTAGCGATTGCGCACTTGGTCGGTTTAGGCGTACAAGTGGGTATCGTAGTGGGCGGTGGTAACCTGTACCGCGGTAGCCAATTGCAAAAAGATGGTCTGGTTGGCCGTGTAACCGGTGACCAGATGGGTATGTTGGCTACAGTAATGAATGGTCTAGCATTACGCGATGCTTTAGTGCGCCGTAACATTAAAACCCGCTTAATGTCAGCACTGCCAATTGGTGCTGTGGTTGAATCTTATTCAAGCCGTGATGCGATTCGTCATTTAACTCAAGGCGAAGTATGCGTATTTGTTGCTGGTACAGGTAATCCATTCTTTACCACAGATACGGCAGCTTGCTTACGTGGTATCGAAATTGAAGCCAACCTGATCTTGAAAGCGACTAAAGTGGACGGTGTTTATAATAAAGACCCAAGCAAATACGATGATGCTGTGAAATACGAAGCACTGACTTTCGATCAGGTACTTGATGAAAAATTAGGTGTGATGGATTTAACCGCGATTTGCCTATGTCGTGACCATAACGTGCCACTTCAAGTATTCGACATGAACAAAGCTGGTTCATTGCTTTCAGTGGTGATGGGTGAAAAAGAGGGTACTCACGTTACGAATTAATGTACGTGAGCCTGAAAGCTCTTTATACTACACGCTATTTAGTTATTACATCTCTTAGAATTAAGTAAGGAAGATCACATGATTAACGATCTTAAAAAAGACGCTGAAGACCGTATGAACAAGACGCTTGAGTCTTTGGAGCATGGTTTTGCCAAGGTTCGTACAGGACGCGCGCATCCATCCATCCTGAACGGTGTTATGGTTCCTTACTATGGCTCGGATGTGCCATTAAACCAGGTGGCGAACGTGGGGGTTGAAGACTCGCGTACATTGCTTGTTCAGCCATTTGAACGTTCAATGGTCTCTGCAATTGATAAAGCGATCCGTGAATCAGACTTGGGCTTGAACCCAATTACGGCTGACGCGATTCGTGTACCGATGGCGGCACTGACTGAAGAAACACGTCGTGATATGCAGAAAGTTGCACGTAATGAGGCTGAAAATGCCAAAGTTGCCATTCGTAACATTCGTCGTGATGTGTTGGGTGACATCAAGGCATTATTGAAAGAAAAAGAAATTTCTGAAGATGATGAGCGTCGTGCAGGTGATGACATTCAGAAAATCACTGATAAATTTGTTGCTGAAGTTGAAAAACGTCTGGCTGCTAAAGAAGCTGAATTGATGAAGGTCTAAGATTGAATGACCGTATCAGAAGATAATATGCTTCTTCCAAAACATGTTGCCATCATCATGGATGGCAACAATCGTTTTGCAAAAAAAAAGCAAATGCAAAAAGGTGCAGGACATCGTGAAGGAAAAAATGTCCTGGATCCGATTGTTGAACACTGTAGAAAAAATCAGATTCAAGCGCTAACCGTTTTTGCATTTTCCAGTGAAAACTGGAATCGCCCTCAGTTTGAGGTTGATTTGCTCATGCTACTGTTGGAAGAAACCATTCATGAGCAATTGCCACGGATGGAAAAATTCAATATTGCCTTACGTTTTATTGGTGACCGTTCACGTTTGTCCGACCGTTTGCGCGAGTTAATGTTGCAAGCTGAACAAAGGACTGCTAAGTTCGACAGCATGACTTTAACTATTGCCATCAGTTATGGTGGTATGTGGGATATGGCTCAGGCTGCAAAACAGATTGCAGCAGATGTGCTGGCGAAAAAAGTTGCGGTTGAAGATATTGACGTGGAGCTTTTTGGGCAACACGTCTGCATGGCCGATTTGCCTGCTGTAGATTTACTCATTCGTACAGGGGGTGATTATCGTTTGTCAAATTTTTTACTTTGGCAAGCCGCGTATGCTGAGCTATATTTTACCCCAACCTTGTGGCCTGAATTTACTGTAGAAGAATTAGATGATGCATTCGCGGTCTTTGCTGGACGTGAACGTCGTTTTGGTAAAACTTCAGAGCAAATCCAACAAGAGAAACTTGAGAATTAATAAATGTTAGAGCGGATTATAACCGCATTGGTATTGGTAGCAGTTGTACTGAGTTGTATGTTTGCTACACAGTCTCAGTATCCAATGTTTATGCTGATGATTGTTGCAGCAGGGGTTGCAGGGTATGAGTGGTTTAAGCTTATGCCAAGAAAGAATAAAAATCTTATTAAGCCTTTAGCTTGGGTTTATGGATTTGCTACTGCCGCTTTAGCAACTTTAGCATTATATTTTAATGATATTGCTCTGCTACTTTGGGCAGCTTCCATTATTTGCTGGATCTGCAGTATTTTTTGGGTTAAATCGTATCCAGACTATGATGGATGGTACAATTCCAGCTTAAAGATTATCGGATTTATTTTAGTTTCTGCTGCAGTCACCGCAATTTTCTCTGTATGGCATAGCTCGCCATGGTGGCTTATGTACCTGTTTTTACTGGTATGGGGTGCAGATAGCGGTGCTTATTTTGTTGGGCGTAAACTTGGCAAGAAAAAACTTGCTCCAGATGTTAGTCCAAATAAATCAGTAGAGGGTTTATATGGTGGTATTTTTACTGCCATGCTGATTGTGGTCGCGGTAGAAATCCTTTATTTGGATTTAACTCTGGCACAGCATATCTTATTTCTAATTTTATCTGTGATTACCGTATTTAGTTCGGTTCTTGGTGACTTGTTTGAGTCCATGATTAAACGACGCGCTGGAATTAAAGATTCAGGTCGTATTCTGCCAGGACATGGTGGCGTACTTGACCGCATTGATTCATTGCTTGCTGCTGCTCCAATTTTTGCTGTAGGCATGTATGTTTTAAAACTTATTGGTGTAGATTTATAGATGTCACAATCTGTTTGTATATTAGGTGTAACGGGTTCAATCGGTCAAAGTACCTTAAAAGTTCTGCAACAGCATCCTGAAAAGTATTCTGTTTTTGCAGTCACGGCGCATAGCAGAATTTTGGAACTCGTTGCAATATGCAAACAATATCGACCAAAAATTGTGGTTGTTCCTTCCAGTCGAGTTAAAGAATTACAGCAATATTTTCATGAACAGTCTTTAACAGATATTGAAATCTTGACTGATGAGGCGGGCTTGATCGCTGTTGCCGAACATGCAGATGTCGATGTGGTGATGGCAGCCATTGTGGGTGCTGCGGGTTTATTGCCGACCTTGGCTGCTGTTAAAGCAGGTAAGCGTGTCCTTCTGGCCAATAAAGAAGCGCTGGTGATGTCGGGTGATATCATGATGCAGGCTGCACGTGATTATCAGGCCGAATTGCTTCCGGTCGACTCTGAGCATAATGCTATTTTCCAGTGCTTACCTTCGAATTATTTCCAAACAGAGCGCAACGGTCAGCCTAAACAGGGCGTCTCCCGTATTTTACTTACAGCTTCTGGCGGGCCATTTCTCAATCATAGTCTCGAACAATTACAGAATGTGACACCTGCACAAGCCTGCAAACATCCTAACTGGTCGATGGGGCAAAAAATCTCTGTAGATTCAGCAACTTTAATGAATAAAGGTTTAGAGTTGATTGAAGCTTGTCATCTCTTTGCAATTTCAGAACAGTTTGTAACAGTGGTGGTACATCCACAGAGTATCATTCATTCTATGGTTCAATATGTGGATGGGTCGACTTTGGCACAAATGGGCAATCCTGATATGTGTACGCCAATCGCGCATGCACTTGCATGGCCAGAGCGTATTCAAACCCATGTTCCTGCACTCGACCTGTTTGTCAATCAGCAACTCGATTTTCAGGAACCTGATACACTGCGTTTTCCAGCATTAAAACTTGCACGTCAGGTCATGCAAACGGGTGGTTTGGCACCTGCGATTCTAAATGCTGCCAATGAGATTGCTGTTGCTGCCTTTTTGAAAAGTGCCATTGGCTTTACAGAAATTCCTCAGGTAGTCGAACAGACTTTAAATCAGGTTGAAGGGGGCGCTGCAGAGTCGATTGAGCGTATTTTACAAGTCGATCAAATGGCTCGATCTGCTGCCCAGCAAATTGTCATCAATAAAGGAAGCTAAAACATGAGTGCCTTGTTTATGATTGTGGCAGCAATTTTACTTCTTGGACCGCTCATTGCGATTCATGAGTTTGGACATTATATTGTTGCGCGTAAACTGGGTGTTAAAGTTTTAGTTTATTCGATTGGCTTTGGGCCGACCTTAGTCAAGTGGACCTCTAAAAAATCGGGCATTCAATATCAGCTTTCAGCATTGCCGTTAGGTGGCTATGTCAAAATGCTTGATGAACGGGAAGGCAGCGTTGCTGAAGAGGATTTACCTAAGGCATTCAACCGTCAGCATCCCTGGAAACGGATTGCAATTGTTGCTGCCGGGCCGTTAATCAATCTGGTTTTTGCCGTGTTATTGTTCTGGGTTTTGTTTATTCCATCGCAAGAACAATTGAACACCCGTGTAGGTAAAGTGTTGCCAAATACCCCGGCTGCTATAGCTCAAATGCAGGTTGGTGACAAAATTACAACAGTCGATGGAACGCAAGTCACAACCTGGGAAAAGTTAAATTTTGCCTTGGTGGATCGTGTTGGTGAAACCGGTTCTATTGAAATTCAGGCAGACCGTCACGGTCAGTTGCAAACCTTTTACTTGCCTATCCAGAACTTCTTAAAAAATCAAGACCAGTCTGCATTGGATAGTTTGGGCTTTATGCCATATCGTCCATATATTGCTCCCGTGGTCAGCAAGCTGAGTGAAGGTGGTGCAGCTATTCGTCAGGGGATGAAAGAAGGCGACAAAATTGTGGCCATTGATGGCGTGAAAATGAATGACTGGTTCGATGTTGTTCAAGTTGTTCAGGCTTCTCCAGAAAAATTATTAAAAATAGATGTATTACGTCAAAATCAGCTGCTACATTTACAGGTGATGCCACAAGCCAAGCGTGATAGCATGGGTAATGTTTCAGGTATGCTTGGTGTACAAAGTACCTCTGGAAAAATAACCATTCCCGAAGAATATAAGCAAACCATTCAATACAGCCCGACTGAAGCACTGGTGATGGCTGTTGATAAAACCGGCCAAATTTCAGGTATGATTTTGAACTCGATGGTTAAAATGGTCCGTGGTTTAATTGGGCTGGATAATTTATCTGGACCGATCACCATTGCCAAGGTAGCAGGGCAAAGTGCGGAAATGGGTTGGCAAACCTTTATCTCATTTATGGCCTTAATGAGCGTGAGTTTAGGTATTTTAAATTTATTGCCTATACCAATGCTTGATGGTGGACACTTGGTTTACTATGTTATTGAGCTAATTCGTGGTAAACCTGTTTCTGAACAAATACAATTGTTTGGTTTAAAAATTGGTATGGTACTGCTCGGTAGCATGATGCTCCTTGCACTATTCAATGACTTCATGCGTTTATAACAACGTAAATATGTAATAAATTAACATCGGAAAAGACTGGCATGCAGCACACACATTTATTTATGCCTTTGGCACTCGTTAGTGCAATGGCAGCAGTACAACAAGTATATGCAGCAGATGAATTCATTGTTCGCGATATCAAAATTGATGGACTTGTTCGCTTAACGCCAGAAAATGTTTATGGAGTGTTGCCTGTCAATGCTGGCGATCGGGTTAATGATGCGATCATTGCAAATGCGATTCGTGCCTTGTATGCCACTGGCCTGTTTGATGATATCAAGGCATCTCAACAAGCAGATACGCTTGTTTTTAGCGTGGTAGAACGCCCGGTTATTTCAAAGGTTGAGTTTAAGGGAAATAAACTTATCCCTAAAGAAGCCCTGGAAGAAGGGCTGAAAAAAATGGGGATTGCAGAAGGCGAGGTTTTGAAAAAATCTGCTTTGCAAACCATTGAAACCGAGCTTGAACAGCAGTATATGCAGCAAGGGCGTTATGATGCCGATGTTAAGGTCATCACGACTGCCAAACCCAATAATCGTGTTGATTTAACTGTTGACTTTGTTGAAGGTAAGGTAGCTAAAGTTGTTGATATCAATATTATTGGCAATACCGTTTTTAAAGAAAGCGATATCAAGCAAGCTTTTGCTGTGAAAGAAAGTGGTTGGAGTTCGATTGTTACCCGTAACGATCGCTATGCACGTGAAAAGATGGCTGCCAGCCTTGAAGCTTTGCGTGCTTTATATTTAAACAAGGGTTATATCAATTTCAATATCACCAACTCAAGTTTGAACTTGAGTGAAGATAAAAAGAATATCTTTGTCGAAGTTGCTGTAGATGAAGGCGAACAATTTAAATTTGGACAAAGCAAGTTCCTGGGCGATGCACTTTACAAACCTGAAGAATTAAAAGCACTGCAAATTTATAAAGATGGTGACATTTATTCTCAAGAAAAAGTCAATGCGGTCAAGCAGCTTTTACTGCGTAAGTATGGTAATGCCGGTTATTACTATGCTGAAGTGAATGTCGTTCCTGAAATCAATAAAGAAACCAAACTGGTTGATTTAAACTATTATATTAATCCAGGGCAGCAAGTCACTGTGCGTCGTATCAACTTTACCGGTAATAGCAAAACAGCCGATGAGGTATTACGTCGCGAAATGCGGCAGATGGAAGGTGCATTAGCCAGCAATGAAAAAATTGATTTATCTAAAGTTCGTCTAGAACGTACAGGTTTCTTTAAAACAGTCGATATTAAACCGGCACGTATTCCGAATGTACCTGACCAGGTTGATTTGAATGTCAATGTTGAAGAACAGCATTCAGGTACCAGTACACTGGCAGTCGGTTTCTCGCAAAGTGGTGGTGTAACCTTCCAGGCGGGCTTAAGTCAAACCAACTTCTTGGGTACAGGTAATGCGGTATCAATTGACTTGTCGCGTTCAGAAACACAAGATTATTATAATTTAAGCGTGACTGATCCATACTTCACCATTGATGGTGTCCGTCGCGGTTATAACATGTATTACCGTAAAACCAAGCTGGATAATAACTATAACGTCAATAACTATGTAACCGACAGTTTTGGTGGTGGTATCAACTTCGGTTATCCAATTGATGAGAACCAGAGTATCAGTGCAGGTCTAAATATTGACCAAACAGAAGTGACTACCGGTCCTTATGTATCTACTTATGTTCGTGACTATTTGCTAGCGAATGGTGGTAAAGCCACTGGTTCGGATACAAAGTGTAATGTAGATACTGTTCTTGATCCGTCTACAGGCCTATATAACTGCCCAACAGGCCAGGAAGTAACTTTTGATAATAAGTTTAATGGTGATTTCCTAACCTATAACCTTAATTTAGGTTGGTCTTATAATACTTTGAACCGTCCTGTTTTCCCGACATCAGGTATGTCACATCGTGTGAATGGTGAAATTGCATTACCAGGCAGTGATGTGGAATATCAAAAAATTACTTATGATGCCCAAGCCTTCCAGCCTTTAGGTAAGGGCTTTGTATTACGTGGTTATGGTAAGTTGGGTTATGGTAACGACTTGCCATTCTATAAAAATTTCTATGCCGGTGGTTTTGGTTCAGTACGTGGTTATGACAACAGTACATTAGGTCCTAGATATCCTGGTGTTACTTATAATGAGTCAGGAACTAAAGATTATAATCCGGAAGAAGTCGGTGGTAATGCTTTAGTACAATTTGGTACCGAACTGGCACTACCTTTACCATTTAAAGGGGATTGGACACGCCAAGTTCGCCCAGTACTGTTTGCTGAAGGTGCACAAGTGTTTGATACTCAGTGTGATATTCCAAAAGGAAACTTATATCTGGATTCGACTAATACTCAAGTCAATGCGAAACAATATTGCGAAGATAACTTCGGCTTTGATGCAGGTAATATGCGTTATAGCATAGGTGCAGGTTTTACCTGGATTACCATGATTGGGCCACTATCTCTCAGCTATGCTTATCCGTTAAATGAAAAAGACGGTGATAATACTAAAAATATCCAATTTGAAATTGGTCGTACTTTCTAAGTGCGACCCTCAATGGGTTTAAAGAGGATATGTGTATGAAGAAAATATTAATGAGCCTTGTTTTTGCTGGTTTGGCGAGTACGTCGATAGTACATGCCGCTGGTTATGGGGTTGTTGATCTGGAAAAAGTGGTAGAAAATAGCACTTATTTAAAACAGCAGAATGTTTCTTTGCAGCAAAAAGTCAAGCCGCAAACCACTAAACTGGAACAGTTAGCTAAAGAACTCGAAGCTCTACAGCAACGTGCTCAGCAAACGCCTAATTTATCTGATGCTGAAAAGCAAAAAATGTCTGTGCAATTTCAGACTCAGCTAAAAGAATTTAATACGCTGCAGCAAAGTGTACAGTCAACCGTTCAGTCTACGATTCAGATGATGAACAAGACTTTAGGGGCTCGAGTTAAGCAAGTGGCAGAACAATTGCGTAAAGAAAATAACTTGGATGTTGTTTTGAATAAAAATTCAGCACTTGCTTATGACCCTAAATATGATTTAACTGATAAAATGATTCAAAAGGTTAACGTTATTAAGTAATCAATGAATCCTAGACAATTTCGCTTAGAAGATCTTGCCCGTCTGGTACAGGGCGAGCACGTAGGTCAATCTGATTTAATATTAGAAGGATTGGCTAGCTTGGATGCAGCTCAAGCGAAACATATTGCATTTGTAAATGCTGATAAATATCTGGATCAGGCACGCGCTTCAAAAGCGGGTGCATTGATCGTTACTTCCTCTCTAAAAAATCAGTTAGATACGCACAATAATTTTATTGTAGTTGACAATCCTTATCTGGCTTTTGCCATTCTGACGCATGTATTTGAAAAGAAAAATCAGCATCAGGGGATAGAAAGTACAGCTCAAATTCACCCTTCTGCCATAATTGCTGATAGTGCCTATATTGGACATTATGTTGTTATTGGGGAGCATTGTGTGGTGGGTGATGATACCGTCATTCAGTCACACGTTAAAATTGATGATGATGTCGAAATTGGTCAGCAATGCTTTATCGATTCACATGTCACATTAACTGGTGACACAAAAATTGGGGATCGTGTCCGTATTCATGCCAATACCGTGATTGGGGGGGAAGGCTTTGGTTTTGCTCCTTACCAAGGTAAATGGCATCGTATTGCACAATTAGGTTCAGTTAAAATCGGAAATGACGTCAGAATTGGATCAAATTGCAGCATTGACCGTGGTGCACTTGATGACACTATTCTGGAAGATGGTGTCATTATTGATAATCTTGTGCAAATTGCCCATAACGTGAAAATTGGTGCAAATACAGCACTTGCTGCGAAATGTGGTATAGCAGGTAGCACAACAATTGGCAAAAACTGTGTACTGGCTGGAGCAGTGGGGGTGGTAGGTCACATTAATATTGCCGACAATGTCACAATTACCGGTATGTCAATGGTCACAAAAAGTATTTCTGAGGCAGGAAGCTATTCTTCTGGCACACCAATGCTGGAAAGTTTGCACTGGAAACGGGCTGCAGTACGCTTTAAACAATTAGCAGATGTGCCATTGACCCAGTTACTTAAACGGCTTGATCATATACAGGCTCAAATCGAGTCCCTTGAATCAACTTTTAAGCGTAAATAGATATGATGACTGAGTCGAATACTCCTGCATTTACGAAACCTGAATTGCCAATGCACATTCAACAAATTCGTGAATATTTACCTCACCGCTATCCATTCTTATTGGTCGATCGCATTGTAGATGTGACTGACAATGGCATTGTGGGCTATAAGAATGTTTCAATCAACGAAGAGTTTTTACAGGGGCACTTCCCGGGCTACCCGATTATGCCAGGCGTTTTGATTGTTGAGGCATTAGCTCAAGTCTCTGGTATACTTGGTTTTATCATGAATAATGAAAAACCTGGTCCAGGATCATTGTTTCTTTTTGCGGGTGTTGAAAAAGTCCGTTTTAAAAAACAGGTCGTTGCTGGTGACCAATTGGTATTAAAATCAGAATTGGTTATGCACAAACGTGGAATTTACAAATATAATTGTATCGCCACAGTGGATGGCGTTGTAGCAACAACCGCGGAAATTACGGTTTCGCATCAGAAAATAGAGCAGGCATGAGTAATAACGATTTAATTCACCCAACCGCCATTATAGACTCATCTGCAGTCATTGCTGCAGATGTACAAATTGGCCCTTATTGTATTATTGGGCCACAGGTCACCATTGGTGAGGGCACCAAGCTACATGCACATGTAGTGGTTGGTGGTTATACTCGTATTGGGAAAAACAACGAAATATTCCAGTTCGCGAGTGTGGGTGAAGTTTGTCAGGATTTAAAATATGCTGGCGAAGAGACCTGGCTTGAAATTGGTGATCATAACTCTATTCGTGAGCATTGCAGCTTGCATCGTGGTACGGTTCAAGATCAAGGTCTTACCAAAATCGGTAGTCATAATTTATTGATGGTCAATACACATATTGCACATGACTGTGTGGTGGGCGATCATAATATTTTTGCCAATAATGTTGGTGTTGCCGGACATGTTCAGGTTGGAGATTATGTGGTCGTGGGTGGAAACTCAGGTATTCATCAATTCTGCAAAATTGATTCTTACAGCATGATCGGTGGTGCTTCCTTAATCTTAAAAGATGTACCTGCTTATGTCATGGTTTCCGGTAATCCAGCGCATGCCTTTGCCATGAATGTTGAAGGTATGCGTCGTAAGGGTTGGTCTAAAGATGTGATCCAGGCCTTACGTCAAGCCTTTAAATTGATTTATAAAGAAGCTTTAACCACTGAGCAGGCCATACAGCAGATTCGCACTGACCTGTTGCCTGAAGCTCCTGAAGTACAGTTATTGATTGATTCATTAGAGCAATCCAAGCGTGGTATTGTTCGTTAATCGAATATACTGCTATAAAAAAGACACCTATTAAGGTGTCTTTTTTTGTCTTTTATTTCTTTAGATATCCAGCTTCTTCAGATTTGGGATAATTTTTTTGTAATTTTATTTTTAACTGATTGGCGAGAGTCGTATTATGATCGACATCTTTGGCTATATTGTAGAGTTGATATAGGGAACGTGATGCCTTGGCAGAATTGGAGTATTGATTGACCACAATATTATAGTTCTTTTTAGCTTCTGCATAATTGGTCGGTTCCACGGCCAGATTAAATTCAGCGAGCCAGAAATAAGCATTACTAATGTAGACACTATTGGGATTATTCTTGATAAAGTTTTGCATTGGAGCAATGGCTTTTTTTGCACCACCTTGTTTATAAGCATCCAGTGCTACAGTATAGGCTGCTTTATCAAGTTCAGTTGAAGAGGGCTGAGCATTGGCGGGAACTGCTTGCTTGGCTGTTGCTGGAGCCACTTCTTTAGCGGATATATGAGATGCTACTGTGGCGGGGCTGTTTGAGCTGCTGGGAGAGGTATCCTGTTGGTTATCCTCCTCTGGAGCTGTACTTTCTGGATCTACTTTCTGTTGCAGAAGTTCCAGACGTTGGTCCAAGTCGGTATAGCGATTGGTCAATTCGTGTTTAAGCTGTTCAATTTCATTGTCCTGTTCTTCAATTTTGCCGCGTAATATGCGAATGTCATTTTCTAATTGCTGGTTTTTTTGCATGATTTGCCAATTTAAATTGGTTGGCACATTGGCAACTGTTGCACCTGGATTCATAGCCACATTGTTAGCACTGAGGTCAATACTGTTGTTTTGACTCAAGCCACGTGATTCAATCGGGACATTGGCGTAAAGTGAAGCCGAACCCAAGAAGGTGAGTACGCATAAGGCATGCTGTTTGAGCATCATAAAAAACATCCATTTTGTATTTTTCGGTCCGTTCTAAATACAAGATTTTAGAGTGTGACCATTTAAAAGACATGACGACATTAAAAACGTCTGGCCCATGAAATGCAATATGCGTTTACAATCTTGTCATAGTTTTAAAGTAATTGATTGTGCAGATAAAAACATTCAAGAATGCTGTTTTTAATCAAGATTGTTTTTTTAATAAGCAAATAAAAGCAATGTTGCTAGAAAACAGGTTGGAGTACTTGCAAGTTAATTAAAAATCTCTATACTCTGTTCTTGCAATGGTAGCCCTGCCGGTTACTTCGCAATTGTACTCTACGAACCCCGCCAGGACCGGAAGGTAGCAACGGTAGTAGAACTATGATGTGCCGAAGGTTTGCTGGTAGGGTTGCCACCAATTTTTATAATAATTCATATTTCCCTACATTTATATTTCATCTGCTTTTTTGCTAATTGCTTTCATAATTGCATCCATTTCAAATCCACGATACATCAAAAAGCGTATTTGTTTGGCTTTCAGTTTTGGCTCTTTTTCAACATCAAGACCGAATTTTTTTACTTTCAGTTGATAGGCTTGTTCATTCCAGTCTGTTTCTTTTAATTCATCCTGAATTAGACTGCTATCAATTTTTTTTGATTTTAATGCCATCTTGATGCGGTTTGGACCTTTACCTTTACGTTTTTGGCTCGACAGCATCATTTCAGCTACACGCTGATCACTCTGATAATTTTCACTCGCCAGTTCATCCACCAGTTTAATGACTTCATCACGATCCACGGCATAAAGTGCAAGTTTCTCGATCAGATCCGCTTTTGAGTATTCCTTACGTGTCAATACTGCAAAAGCGTAGGAACGTAAGCGTGTGCCAGTCAAGCCTTGGGGTTGGGGTTCAGGCTGATCTGCAAAATGTAAGGCATTTGAATCTGGAGATACATTTGAGCATGCGGATTCGTCAGCTGATTCATCAAACTGTTGCTTGAGTGCTTGGTAATCAAGCATATTGGGGAATTTTGGATTGCTCATAAGGTTGGATCACATCGAATAAAAAACGCCCCGTAGGGCGTTTTACAGTTTAACTTTTATTATGCCGGAAATTAAGCATCTAAAAAGTCTGGTTCTGCTTCGTCTTTATCTTCTACTGGTGCTGTACCTGTAGTGAGGAGCTGTTCACGAATCAGTTTTTCCACTTCCACTGCAATTTGTGGATTTTCTTCCAGATGGCGAATCACGTTGTTTTTACCTTGGCCAATTTTATCGCCCTGATAAGAATACCATGCGCCAGCTTTTTGGATGATCTCTTGCTGTACGGCGAGGTCAATCAATTCACCTAAATGGTTGACACCTTTACCATACAGAATCTGGAATACTGCTTCTTTAAATGGAGGCGCCATCTTGTTCTTCACGACTTTTACGCGGGTTTCCGAACCGATGATTTCATCACCTTCTTTTACCTGACCGATACGGCGGATATCGAGACGTACAGAAGCGTAGAATTTAAGCGCATTACCACCCGTTGTAGTTTCAGGGCTACCGAACATCACACCAATCTTCATACGAATCTGGTTAATGAAGATCACCATACAGTTAGAACGTTTTGCATTACCGGTGATTTTACGCAGTGCCTGGCTCATCAAACGGGCTTGCAGACCCATGTGAGAGTCGCCCATTTCACCTTCAATTTCCGCACGTGGGGTTAGGGCTGCAACGGAGTCGACCACGATCAGGTCAATGGCGCCAGAGCGTACCAGCATGTCGGCAATTTCAAGAGCCTGTTCACCATTGTCCGGTTGTGACACCAGAAGATTGTCAATGTCTACACCTAACTTGCGGGCATATTGCGGATCAAGTGCATGTTCAGCATCAATGAACGCACATGTACCACCCGCTTTTTGACATTCTGCAATAGCTTGCAAAGTCATGGTGGTTTTACCTGAAGATTCAGGGCCGTAAATTTCAACGATACGGCCTTTAGGTAAACCACCAATACCCAGAGCAATATCCAGGGTTAAAGAGCCTGTAGAGACCGCTTCAACGGCCTGTACAGTATTGTCACCAAGGCGCATTACTGTATTTTTACCAAACTGTTTTTCAATCTGGCTTAGGGCAGCATTCAGCGCCTTGCTTTTATTATCATCCATCTCACAACCTCAAAACGATGTCACAAAAATATTCACTTAAGTGGATGTGTTGCTTTCAAACGTGTTCCACCCAAGTATAGTGACAGATTCATTCCTTATGTACTATATCAATTCAGTCGAATGCGACAGAATGTGACGCTTAAATATCAACAGCTTCTAATCATGATATGACCAGTGCTGATCGAACTGCTGATCATTATCTTGTTTGAATTTACTGATTTGTCTTCGATCTTTTTTACTCGGCCGATGTTCAGGTCGGGCTAGATTATGCAACTTTCTTTGGGTGGCAATCAACTCTCGTCTTGCAACACTCACTTCGGTTTCTTCATAAAGTTGCTGGGCAATCGGTGCTGCACCGCGAACGGCGGATAAGGCCTTGATGACAACGGTTTTACGGTCAAAACCCTGCTGGACGCTGAGTTCCATACCGACACGAACTTCTTTGGAAACTTTAACCCGTTCACCGTTATGATGGACTTTACCGCCTTCAATGGCAGCTTTGGATATCGAACGTGTTTTAAAAAAACGTGCTGCCCACAACCATTTATCAACACGCATACTTTCAACATGGTTCTGTTGAGAAGAATTAGGCATATTTTTTCAGATCCTCAGCTTGTTCTAAGATCACTATTAAATCAGTCAAATCTTGTAAAATCGGATAAGAACTCTCAGTCCTTATTTCTTTTTGAGATGAGGGCTGGGCAATGCTAATTAAATGCCGGATACCAAATTTTTCTGCACCTTTAAGGACTTTTTCAGTGTCATCAATGAAATAGCTATGTTCGACCTGAAAGGGGTGCAGTGAATGGAGTTTCTGCCAAAATTCGATATTTTCTTTGGCGTGACCAATCACTTCACTACTGATTATGACATCAAAGTAATGTGCAATCTGGGTTTGTTCGAGTTTAAATTTTAAGCTTTCACAATCTGCATTGGTTGCAATCCAGCAGGTATAGCACTGAGCTTTAAGATATTCCAGTAATTCAATACAGCCTGGGCGTAAAGCCACCTTGTGTTGAAATTCCTGTTGCAACGCCAATGTATCAACACCTACTTTTGCACTCCAGAAGCGTGTGGAATACCAATTTAAGGTATGATTGTGTTGCTGGTAAAACTGGAACAGCGCCTGGGTGCTCTGTTCGAGTGTGCAGTTATGCTTTTCTGCATAGCGAATAGGAAGCTGATGATTCCAGATGAAATCATCATAAGCAAGATCAAGAAGCGTACCATCCATGTCGAAGATGATGGTGGGTTTTTCTGAATAATTCGGCATATGAAGGTATTCTATGTTTAAAGCAACTACGGCACCGCAAGATGCCTTGATTTTACAGTTGGTTCCCATTGTGACACAGGCGTGTGAAATTTTGCGAGCAGAATATCAGGCCTATTGTGCAGGAGAAAATTTTGGTGTCGAGCATAAAAGCGATCAGTCACCGGTAACCCAGGCAGATTATCGGGTCAATGAATTTATTACCCGTGTATTAAAACAGACTTTCCCCCTGATCCCTTTATTGTCGGAAGAAGGTGACAATACCCATCGTAAGCAATGGCAAAACTTCTGGTTGCTTGACCCTTTGGATGGTACCAAGGAATTTCTGCATAAACGTCCTGAATTTACCATTAATTTGAGTCTGGTTGAGGGGGCGCATACCACCTTCGCCGTATTGGCCATCCCGGGTGAACAAACGATATATTTTTGTCCCAAACATGGCCTGCCTTTAAAATTAGAAATTGCAACGGGGCAATGGTTGCAATATGTTGATGATCTGCCGTCTGAAACTGTTCAGGTTGGTTTAAGTCAAAGTAGCCAGAACAAGCCCAAATATGCTGAATATCTGGACATCCTGAAACAGCAGGTGGATATTGTAGAATTTAGGGCGGGCAGTGCCTATAAGTTCTGCATGATGCTGGAAGGTAAAGTGGATATTTACCCACGCTTTCATCCGACCAGCGAGTGGGATACTAGTGCAGGGCAATGTCTGATTGAACGCATCGGTGGCGGGCTGGTAGATTTTAAAGGCAGACCCTTTGTATATAATCAGCGCGAGAGTTTGCTGAATGGTGGTTTTATCGCATTTCGTAATATCGAGATGAAAAATTTGGCATTCCAGGCCCTAGGACTTATGGCGAACATACATTGAGCTGATGCATTAACATGCTATAGTATGCTATGTACCCATGTTTAATTTTGGCTGCTTCATGGCGTTAGATTTACTCCCTATAAGTATGCTGAAGGCGATTGATTTATTGCCTGATGCTAAAACACCTGTCACTCTGTTTACCCGCCATTCTATTCGCGAGGTCGTTACAGGGCAGGGTTTGGCAGGCTATGATTTGCAGTTAACTGAACAAGGCCGTGAGCTTGCCCAGGCATGGGGTAACTATTTAATTGATAATACGGATCGTAGCATCCAGCACTGTATTTCAAGTCCGATTCAACGCTGTGTTGATACAGCTGCTTTAATGATACAGGGTGCCGATTCGAGTACGCTGGCACAAAATACCCATCATATTGAAATTGTCCAGCAAGGTTTACTGGTTGAGCCGGGAAGTTTTGTGCTCGATATTAAACAGGCGGGGCCTTATTTTCAGAAACAAGGTGCTTTGGGTTTTATTAACAGTTTTGTCAATAATGCCTTGCCTGGAATGAAACATCCGATTACTGGTGTGGTCGATGTACTGGAGCTGATTTATAACACCCATCCGCAAGATCATTTTGGTTTAAGTCTGGCTGTGAGTCACGATACTATTTTGGCAGCCATTATTGCTGTGATTTCCGGGCGTAATACCGTTAGTCATGAAGACTGGCCAAAAATGATGGAAGGGCTGTTTGTCTGGTTTGAAGGTGATGTGTTTTTAGAATCCAAACTGAAATGGATTTGGCGTGGTCAAGTGAACGAGTTGTCGATTCGCGAGTTTCAGAACCTCGAAAAAATAAAATAAAACAGCATTGCTTTTAAAAAATGCTATCTTGATCTTCTTTCTGAAGAAGGTAATCTTAAAAAACAATTTTTAATAAAAGTTTTGAAGTGCCTTATGTTTTTATAAGGTGCTATTTTTAGACCTAATAATTTTTTATAGACGTAAAAAAAGCCCTAAAAGGGCTTTTTTTAATGCAACAACTTAGTTAGCTAAAGCTTTAACTTGTGCATTTAAACGGCTCTTATGACGAGCAGCTTTGTTTTTATGGATGATACCTTTATCAGCCATACGGTCAATTACAGGAACCGCAGTTTTGTATGCTTCTGTAGCAGCAGCATAATCACCAGCAGCGATAGCAGCTACTGTACGTTTAAGATAAGTACGAACCATAGAACGTAAGCTTGCGTTGTGTTTACGTGCTTTAACGTTTTGACGAGCACGTTTTTTAGCTTGAGCAGAGTTTGCCACTCGTGCACTCCTTGAATTAGATTGGTCTGGGCGGGCTGAAATTACAACTGAAAACCTTCATCAGAAGAATTATCACCAGCCCGTAAACAAGTGCCATATTGTGATTAAACTATGGCGTTAAGTCAAGTCTTGACTTGATTCTGCAACATTTTAGATGCATAAAAAGTATAAAAAAACTGTTACGTTAGTAAAACCTATAGAGATCGATTAAAAAATGACTAAATCAATTAAAAGTGTAATTGTGATTGGTGCAACAGGTCTAGTGGGACGTGAATTGCTGAAACAGCTCAACGAGCTTGAAAGCTGTGAGAAAATAACGGCTGTGGTTCGGCATGAAGATCAGCAGATTAAAAGTCTGGAAAAAGTACAACAATTTATCTTGCAGGATTTTCTGTTACTGAACGATGAAGATGTAAATGGTTATAGTCATGCCTTCAGCTGTTTAGGCACGACACTAAAAAAGGCCGGTTCAAAACAGAATTTTTATAATATTGATTATGAAATCAATGCACATTTTGCTGATTTATTTGAATCGACCCAGACCCACTATTTATTAATTAGTGCCATGGGCGCAAACGCACAATCCAGAATTTTTTACAATAAAGTCAAAGGTGAACTGGAACAGCATATCCAAGGCTTAAATCTGGAATATGTATCTGTTCTGCGCCCGTCACTATTAATCGGTGAACGACCAGAACAACGCACCTTAGAAGATATGGCGCAAAAATTGTATCAAAAATTCTCGCATTGGGTTCCTGATACATTTAAATATAAGCCTGTGACAGCAGCGCAAGTGGCTCATACTATGGTCGAGGCTGCACAAACTCAGACTGAAAAGTTTGAAATTTATGATAATTTACGCATACAAAATTCCAAACGAGGGAAATAAAAAGTGTCTAATCCAGCATTCGTAACCTGTGACTTACTTGATGACAATCCAGAAAAAGAAATTCAGGTGGTCACCCCATCAATGGATGGAAAATTCTTTAAAAGCTATGGTGCACGTAAAAGTTTTGGTGGTCAGGCAGTCACTGTAAAGTGTTTTGAAGATAATTCACGTGTCAAAGAACTGCTCGCAACCGATGGTACTGGTAAAGTGCTTGTGGTGGATGGTGGAGCATCTATGCGCTGTGCCTTGATGGGCGATATGATTGCTGAATCAGCGGTGAAAAATCACTGGAATGGGGTAATTATTTACGGGTGTGTACGTGATGTCGATGCCATTGCCGAACTGGACCTGGGTGTACATGCATTGGCTGCAATTCCGCAAAAAAGTAATCGCAAGGGCATAGGCGAAGTGGATTTAACTTTGTATTTTGGTGGTGTAAGCATCAGTTCTAGCGATTATATCTATGCCGATAACAACGGCATTGTGGTGGCAAAAGAAAAATTAGTCGATTTATAAAGACAGAGATACAAGGATAAAAATGGTGAATCATCAAATTAAAGTGATACAAGCGCTGGCTTCATCTTTGACTGAAGGCGGACGAGGTGTGAGCGGTACAGCTTTTCCCAAGCAGCCTGAAAAATCACTGAAACTTTATGAGTTTGAGGGTTCGCCATTTTGTCGCCGTGTGCGTGAGGTTTTAACCTTGTTAAATCTGGATTATGAGGTTTATCCTTGCCCTAAGGGTGGCCAGAAATACCGGAAAATTGTCAAAGAAAAAGGTGGAAAAAAACAGTTTCCATTTTTCGTAGATGAAAATACCGGTACAGAAATATATGAATCACAAGCCATTATTAATCATTTATTTAAACATTATGGCCGAACGGGAACCACACCGAAAAAATTTGCCCATTATCCCAAAATCCCTGTCGTGGCTTTAGCTGGCACCATCGTGAATGGTGCACGCGGCGTCTGGATTAACCGGAAAATTAAAGATCGTGCAGCACCAGAGCAACTTTTGGCGTTATGGGGTTTTGAAGCCAGTCCTTTTACCCGTGTGGTACGAGCGATGTTAACCGAGCTTGAGCTACCGTATATTTATCATAACGTGGCTAAAGAGCGCTGGCAGGATATGGGGCCGGCAATATTGCGTTTAAAACCTGGAAAATATCAACCCTTAGCGGGCGGTAAACGTGAAAAGACCGTTGAAATTATGGGGCGAGATATTCAGGTTCCTTATTTGATTGATCCGAATACCGGAGTGAAAATGTTTGAGTCTGCACAGATTGTGAAATACTTAAACCAGCAATATGGCCACTAATCTCATCCGAAGCAAGAAACCGCTAAAACAGCGGTTTTTTTTTGGCCTATATCTGATTAATTTAAGCGAAAACTAAAGTAAGTTATACTCTGTATGATAGTCAGAATATTGAATGGATAACTGATGGCTAAATCATCGATTAAAACTTTAAAATTTGTATTTTATGGTCTTAACGATGGCTGATTACAATGCAATAGTAAATAAAATTGATCGTTTATTAATATAAAAGTTATTAAATTACCTGATTTTAGGGATATTGTTTAGCTTGTATTTTTCGCTATAGTAGGCGGTTATAATAGGGGGTACTGTGTGTCAGAATTAGCAACGATTTTACCCGTTCCAGTTTTAATTGTTGAAGATGAAACTTTTATCCAAGAACGATTAAAAAAGATATTGGCAGAACTGGGCTATAGGGAAGATATGCTTATTTTTGCTAAAAACTTGCAACAGGCTTTTGTAGAAATAGAGCAGCAACCTGTTTCCTTAGCTTTGGTTGATTTGGGACTGCCTGACGGTAACGGCATAGAGCTGATTGAAAAGCTTCGTGCACAGGATAGCAATGCCATGATCTTGGTGATTTCAGCCTGGAGTACTCAGGAAAGTTTATTTTCAGCAATCAAGGCAGGCGCGACAGGTTATGTTCTGAAAGAACGTGATGATGTTGAAGTTAAGTTATCCATTCGCAGCATTTTACGTGGCGGTGCGCCGATAGACCCTTTTATTGCTCAAGAAATTTTGAAACAGATATCAGCTGTGGTTATACCGGCAGTGGCTGATCAGAAAATCATAGATGCAGATATGGAGCTGTTAACCAGCCGGGAAACTGAGATTCTAAATCTGGTCGCTCAAGGCATGAGTAACCGGGAAATCGCCGAACAACTCTTTGTTTCTAAATATACGGTTGAAAGTCATATTAAGCATATTTACCGGAAATTGTCGGTAAGCAAAAGAACAAAGGCCGTGAGTGCAGCACGATCCTTAGGGATTTTATGAAGCAGTTGATTGGGCATTATTTTTTTATTTTTGTTCTTAGCCTGCTGAGTCAATTTAGTTATGCTGAAATAATTGAAAATATCAATGCACAATGTGCAGTGCACATTCATTCTGTTGATACCGTTAAAACCAGTTCATTTACAGTTTTACCCCGACAGGGCTGGCAATCTGTAAATTTGCCGGATCAGTGGCAAAAGCGCTGGAAAAATTATAATGGAGCAGCATGGTATAAAATTCAGTGGAGCTGCTCATGTCAGAATCAGGCCAGACTTGCAGAACCGATTGCTTTTGCAATTGATTATATTAATTCTGCTGGCGCAGTGTTTTTAAATGGCGATTTACTCTGGAGAGACAAGCATTTACAGGAGCCGCTGTCAAAAAGCTGGAATATGCCGCGTTACTGGATTTTACCGATATCGGGATTAAACAGCGGCAAAAATGAAATTTTAATTTATGTGAAGGGCTTTGCTTACCAGTCTCCGGGTATTGGTCAAATTTCTTTTAATAATATACAAAACAATTATGAGTCATATCAAAGTCAGGTATGGAATCGCCGGACTTTATTTCAAATTAATCTTATTGTATCCCTTACCTTTGGAGTGGTCTGTTCTGTTATATGGCTATCGCGGCGAAAAGAAAGCACTTTTGGATGGTTTGCCTTAAGTTCCTTGTTATGGGTGCTATTTATTTCCAATATGCTGACTACAGAAACATTTCCCTATCCAAATACACTAATTGCAGCACAGGCCAATTTGGCTTTTTTTGTTCTTTATGTCGTAAGTTTCTGTATTTATTCATTCAGGTTTATCCAAAAGCGCTTTATTAAAGTTGAGACAGTTGTTTGGGGAATTACGGGACTGATTATTGCAGGTATTTTTCTAACCCCGCAGCAGTCTGCTTATTGGGTTTTTGCACTGATATTTTTAATCTATGTTGGACTGTTTATTATCGGTTATCTATATGCTTGTTATTACGCAATTCAATCTAAAAGAACAGATTATATCTTTTTAGCCATTTGCCTAAGCGCTATAGTCATTTTTATGATATTCGACCTTTTATTATTATCGGGAGAGGTGGTTGTAAAGGATGTTCGACCATTATCTCCCTATACCGGACCGATTATCACCTTTTTTATGGTGATTATATTAGGTTCAAGATTGGCACGTAATGTTAAAAAAATTGAAACATTTAATGCCCAGCTAGAAATGAAAGTTCAGCAGGTCAGTAATGATTTAAGCTCCAGTTTGAATGAAAAACATCAATTAGAGCTTAAAAATGTCAAGCTACAAGAAAGAATCAATTTATCCCATGATTTACATGATGGTTTGGGCGCATCATTGGTTCGCTCGATGATTTTAGTGGATCAAAGCACGCATGATATTTCCAACAAGCAATTTTTATCGATGCTTAAATTATTAAGGGATGATCTCCGACAAATTATCGATAGTGGTTCATCTGCAGATAATAAAATTCCAGTTAATCCCATACTGTGGGTGGCACCCGTTAGGCATCGTTTTAGTCAGCTTATGGATGAACTGGATATTCGTTCTAAATGGATTTTTCTGCAGGAATGGCAAGCCGTGCCGAGTGCTTTGCAGTGTCTCACCTTGATTCGGGTACTGGAAGAAAGCCTGACCAATATTATTAAACATAGTCAGGCCAGGCAGGTAAAAATAGCGATGGTCTATATTCGAGAAAACCAGTTTATTTTGAGTATAGAAGATGACGGTGTCGGTTTTGATGCAGATAGTGTAGTGCAACAGGGATTAAGTATTGGCATGCGCAGTATGAAAATGCGTTTGGAGCGTATGGGCGGCGAGTTTAAATTATCTTCTGAACCGGGTTGCACCATCATTCAGGCGATTGTTCAGCTGAAATAAGCAATTAAATTTTTTTGCTTTTTAAATGTCGGTTGCTATTTCATCATTTTATAAAATTGGAAGAAATTAAAATGAGTGAATTATTTTTTCTGCTGATCTTGAGAAGAAATAAATATAAATTTTTTAAAATATAAAAATGGGGAAAATATTATTTTCCCCATTTTGTAGCTTTATTTATTCTTCATCTTCTGCAGGTAACAGCATCAGAATAGATTCATTGAGCAAATTCACAATGTCTTCGAGAATATCTGGATCATATAAATTGTCATCGAGTAATACCGAACCGCCGTCAGCCAATTGTTTTAAAATTGGGGCAAAAACTTCGGAGATACAAATGCCTTCACCATTTGCCCAAAATAGCAACTCACCTTCAGCTTCAGTATAAAGCAGGCGAGATGCCGGCTCGAGCATGAGTGAATAGCCCTGATCCAAAGCTTCTTCCAGATCACCTGTACCAATGGCTTCCGCCTCTGGAATATTTTCCGGATATTTCGCTTCTGACATCAGGCTCATCAGGGCATCCTCAAGTACAGCCGGATTTTGCAATTGTGCCAAAAGTTCAGTTTTTAAATACTCCAGCTCATTTTGGGTAATTTGACCAATCGGGCTGATCTTGTCACGCAGAGTGTCTTTTAATGGATTTTTAAGTAACTGATCGTCTGCGAATTTGTCACTGACGCGATCCATCATTTCTGCCACGTTCGGCATGCGGAAACCGAAAGAGAAGGTCAGGCAGTCATCTTCTGCTACGCCGTAGTGTGATAAACCAGGCGGTACATATAGTAGATCACCGGGAGCAAGCACCTCATCAAAATTGATTTCCATGTCTGGCAGTAATTTTAAGGGTTGCCCTGCAACGAAGTCAGTGTCGGCATCACACATTTGTCCCAATTGCCAGCGGCGATGACCATAGCCTTGGACCAAAAATACGTCATAAAAGTCGAAATGTTTACCAACAGAGCCACCTTTAGGTGCATAAGATACCATGATGTCATCACGACGCCACAGCGGAATGAAGGGAAATTTCTTCCATAGTTCAGCCAGATCAAATGAATAATGGTCTACCGCCTGAACCAGTAGAGTCCAAAGCTTAGGCATCTTCTGAAAGTCTGCTTTAATCAAAGGTGAAGACTTCACTGACCATTGATTTGGGTCTTTATCTTTTTGCTTGATTAAACGAGCAGTGACATTTTCATCTAGCGCCAGTTCCATAACATCATGAGGTTCTAAAAGGCCTGCAATTTCAGGGAGAGCGTTACGAACCAGTAATGGTTTTTTTTGCCAGTATTCGGCAAGGAATTGTTCGGCGGTAATTCCGCCAAGCACGTCTAGAGGCTGGGACATAAGATAAAGCACCTATAAATTTATGCTTATTGTCTATGGAGTTGCAGGTGAGAGCAAGTTGTAAATCAGTTGGGGGAGATTCCTTAGTCTGCGTTATGGGAGTGAAGTAGTGTGGGAAGTTTTGAAATTGATAATAGCGCAATGCTAGCCATGAATCATGGACAGGAAAAGCTTGAACAAGGAGGGTGGAACCCTCAAATAAGCCAACCATTCAACATGGAAGGATTGGCTTAAGCAGAATTTGAGCTAGGGCACTAACACATTCAACTGACGCAGGATATGACAAAGCTGAATCATCGGCATACCCATCAAAGTGGTTTGATCTTGCCCGGTCATTTGTTCAAACAGACTAATGCCGAGACTTTCACACTTAAAACTGCCTGCACACATTAAAGGTTGATCGACTTCAATATAACGTTCAATTTCGGACAAACCCAGTTTGCGGAATTTCACTTTATAATGTTCAACCAGGGTCTGTTCAAATCCCGTCGATTTTTGCTGTACGCTGAGGGCGGTACTGAAATAAACGATTTTGTCCGAATTGGCCTGTAACTGTTTGATGGCTTTTTCCACAGTCAAAGGTTTGCCAATAAAAATATCGGGTGCCCCTTCACGCCACGCCACCTGATCGGAACCAATCACAATAGCATCGGGATATTGTTCGGCAATAACGTTGGCCTTTTCAAAAGCCAGCCGTTTCGCCAGTTCATCTGCATGGTCTTCGCCCCGTGGGGATTCATCGATATCTGGTACCAAGCTCTGATAGTCGATACGGAGACGATTCATCAGGTCTTTACGGGTTTGACTGCTTGAAGCCAAAATAATGTTGGGAGTATTCATTACACGGCATATTCCATGAGCACATCAAGCGGAACATATGAGAGCACAGCTTGATGGCAAGCTTGTATTTTAATAGGCGGAGCAATACCAGCCTGATATGCTTCAACCCAACGGGTCACACAAATGCACCAGAAATCACCCGGTTCTAGACCAGGGAAATCGACTTCTGGAAGAGGTGTGATCAGGTCATTACCTACTTTTTGCGAAAAATTAAGAAACTCAGCGGTCATTTGTGCACACATCGTATGCTGACCTAGATCTGTGGTCGCCGTATGACAAAAGCCGTTACGAAAATAACCGGTAATAGGAGAGTAGCAACAGCTTGCCAAGGGTTCGCCTAAAACATTTAAACGATTGATATTTGGATCTGGGTGAATAGACATAAGCTCTAAATCATGATGTGGCTTTTGACTATAATAATCAAAACTTTGCCTTTCGACAGCTTTTCTGCAAAAGATGCTAACCTTTTTCTACGTAATCATTTAAAATCGGGGCGTTTTTTATATCTATAAAGTGAGCTATACATGAACTTTCAGCGTATGACTGACCTGGATTTGGCAGGTAAGCGTGTACTAATTCGTGAAGATTTAAACGTTCCTGTTAAAAACGGTGTAATTACCAGTGATGCACGTTTACGCGCAGCATTGCCAACCATTAAAGCGGCTTTGGAAAAAGGTGCAGCAGTCATGGTTTATTCACACCTTGGTCGTCCAGTTGAAGGTGAGCCAAAACCTGAACAATCTTTGGCGCCAGTTGCAGCGTACTTAACTGAAGCTTTGGGCCAGGAAGTCAAACTTTTCACTGATTATTTAGATGGTGTTGAAGTTGCAGCTGGTCAAGTGGTACTTCTTGAAAACTGCCGTTTCAATGTTGGGGAAAAGAAAAACAACCCTGAACTGGCACAAAAATATGCAGCACTTTGCGATGTATTTGTGATGGATGCGTTCGGTACTGCACACCGTGCAGAAGCGTCAACTGAAGGCGTGGCGCGTTTTGCAAAAGTAGCGGCTGCGGGTCCTTTACTTGCAGCCGAACTGGATGCTTTGGGTCGTGCACTTAAAACCCCTGAAAAACCAATGGTTGCGATTGTTGCGGGTTCTAAAGTATCAACTAAGCTTGATGTACTCACTTCACTTTCAGATATTTGCGATCAAATTATCGTAGGTGGCGGTATTGCCAATACCTTCCTGGCTTCGGCTGGTTACAACGTGGGTAAATCACTTTGCGAAAATGACTTGATCGATACTGCAAAAGCGATTGCAGCAAAAGTTTCTGTACCGCTTCCAACTGACGTTGTGGTTGCAGATGCTGCTGAAATTAACTTTGATGATTTCCTCGGTTCATTGGCTGCGGCTAAAGCTGTAGTGAAAAAAGTTGAAGATGTTGCAGACAACGACATGATTTTGGATGTGGGGCCAGAAACTGCGAAAGCATTTGCTGAAATCCTGAAAACATCAAAAACGATTCTCTGGAATGGTCCTGTTGGCGTATTTGAAGTAGATCAGTTCGGTGAAGGTACTAAAGCACTCTCTTTAGCAATTGCAGAATCTGATGGTTTCTCTATTGCAGGTGGTGGTGATACTTTAGCTGCGATTGATAAATACGACGTTGCAGACAAGATCGGTTATATCTCTACTGGTGGTGGTGCATTCCTTGAATTTGTTGAGGGCAAAACCCTTCCAGCGGTTGCTGTGCTTTTAGAACGTGCTTAATACATTCTTTTAAAAGTATCAAAGGTTGACTTCGGTCAGCCTTTTTTCATTGCTTTTTCATTTGAGTGATTCATTTTTTGGTCATAAAAATGCAATATATCTGCAATAAAATTTCGGTCATTAAATCTCCTGTCGTAGGAAAATGTGATGAACCTGAAATTAACACTTGCAGCACTTGTGATTTTACCTTTGGCTTTGACTGCCTGTGCCAAGAAAGATGAAGCACCTAAAACTGAAACTGCCGCTTCAGCAGCAGTAGAGGAGCAAACGACTCCAGAACAGCAAAAAGCGATTGATGCACTGGATAAGCCTGTCCTGGATGAAAAAAATACTGATGTACCTGCTGAAATGGCAAATGCACCAGCAGATGAAGCGACTGCTGCTACCGATGATGCTGCCTCTACAGCAACTGCTCAATAAGTTTGTAGTTTTTTATTTAAAAGTCCCTGCATAAGCAGGGATTTTTTTTGAAATAGTGTGTTTTGTTGCTGAATTGAAATGATTCAGCATGTAGAATATGGCGCATCACCTGGGAGGATATTATGGCTCTAATCTCGATGCGCCAGCTCTTGGATCACGCTGCAGAACACAACTACGGCGTACCAGCGTTCAATGTAAACAACTTAGAACAAATGCGTGCAATTATGTTGGCCGCAGACGAAACAAATTCACCTGTCATTGTGCAGGCATCTGCGGGTGCTCGTAAATATGCAGGTGCTCCATTCTTACGTCACCTGATTTTAGCTGCAATTGAAGAATGGCCACACATTCCAGTGGTAATGCATCAAGACCACGGTACCAGCCCTGACGTATGTCAGCGTTCTATCCAGTTGGGCTTCTCATCAGTAATGATGGATGGTTCTTTGGGTGAAGATGGTAAAACACCAACTTCATACGAATACAACGTAGACGTGACTCGCCGTACTGTTCAAATGGCGCACGCTTGTGGTGTTTCAGTTGAAGGTGAAATTGGTTGCCTGGGTAGTCTTGAAACCGGTATGGCGGGTGAAGAAGATGGTGTGGGCGCTGAAGGTGTGCTAGACCATTCTCAACTGCTTACTTCAGTTGAAGAAGCACGTTCGTTTGTTGCTGATACCGATGTAGATGCCTTGGCGATTGCCGTAGGTACTTCACACGGTGCGTACAAATTCACGCGTCCACCTACAGGCGACATCCTGGCAATTGACCGTATTAAAGAAATTCATGCGGCATTACCAAATACCCACCTTGTCATGCACGGTTCAAGCTCTGTACCTCAAGAATGGTTGGCTGTAATCAATGAATTTGGCGGCGACATCAAGGAAACTTATGGTGTACCTGTTGAACAACTGGTTGAAGCAATCAAACACGGTGTGCGTAAAATCAATATCGACACGGACTTGCGTTTGGCATCAACTGGTGCAATGCGCCGTATGATGGCGGAAAAACCAAGCGAATTTGATCCACGTAAATTCTTTGCGGAAACTATTGTTGCAATGAAACAAATTTGTGTAGATCGTTATACAGCGTTTGATACTGCAGGTCATGCAGACAAGATTCGTCCAATTTCTTTAGAGAAAATGGTGAATCGTTATAAATAATCAATAAAGATTATCTATAATCAAAAGCCCACATCTATTGTGGGCTTTTCTGTATCTCATTCCTAAAGCATGATAAATAGGGGAAATAAGGCAAAAGATGGAACTTATATTGGCTGCAGCATGCTGTAGTGTCGTTATCTCAATTTTGTTGAAATTATGCAAGGCCAAAGGTTTTGATGTCTTGCAGATGATTGTCTGGAACTATGCCTCTGCAAGTGTACTCTGTTTTTTATGGTTTAAGCCCGATTTACAGCATATATCAGTCATCAATACGCCGTGGTGGCTGATTGTGGCGCTAGGGGTGTTGCTACCGAGTATTTTCCTGTGCTTGGCGAAATCACTGCAATATGCCGGTATTATCAAAACTGAAATTGCCCAGCGTTTATCTGTGGTTTTATCACTGTTGGCAGCATTCTTTATTTTTCAGGAACAGTTTAATACCTTAAAAATAATTGGAATCGGATTAGGGATTTCCGCCGTACTCAGTATTTTATTTTCACATCAAGCAGCAGCGCAAGGGCAGCCATTTTCAAAGCAAGGCTTGCTTTATCTGGCATTGGTCTGGTGTGGCTATGCCCTGATTGATGTATTGCTCAAGTACACCACTGGCTTGGGTGTGCAGTTTGCTGTAGCACTAAACTTGATGTTTATCTGTGCCTTCATCTTGTCGTTGGCTTATATTGGCATGACCACGAAAACAGCAGGCAGTAGTCGAAATATTCTGGCTGGATTGGGGCTGGGAATTTTAAATTTTGCCAATATAGCCCTGTATGTCAAGGCACACATATTATTAAAAGACACACCTGCAATTGTGTTTGCAGGCATGAATATTCTGGTGGTGATCTTAGGTGCTTTAAGTGGTTTAATGCTATTTAAAGAAAAATTAAAACCTGCAACTGCATGCGGTCTTGCTTTAGGCTTAGCTAGTGTTATTTGCTTAGCCTATGCCATGTCTGTCTGATATAGCTCAATACAAAAATGAAAGGATGCTGCAGAATCTTCCTTTTCTGCCAGATCCAATAATAAGCCATTTTGATGGCAGACAGGGCGGGCAGAATAGTGATGATTTTCTTGTTGATAAAGCTGAAGATAATATTGCTGGCAATGCAAGAATTGCAATTACAAATACAGCGCATTTAAATGCACTGTATTTGTAGTGTTCAAGCCTTATAGAATAAGGACATTGGCTCAATTATGAGCGTTGAAAGCGTTGTAATGTATCTTTCCAATAGTAGTTAGCCATAATAATAGGATGTTTGAATAGATCCTGCATTTCAATCGTGCCCTGAAGTTGACCGGGTTGCTGACAATGAGGGCATTTAGGATAAGACGTCAAAATAGCATCTGCGCTATATTTCTGCATGTAAACCGTTTGGCAAGATGGACATTCAAATTTTATCGGCATTTTGATAGCTGGAAGCATAGTAGGGACTACCGTTTATTTTTTTTGCCAATATACCTGAGTCCTGTTACAAAAATAAGTCCTGAAATGACATGAAAGGGGCATATTTGCCCCTTTTATTGTAATTTTTTTTAATCACAGCTTGGTGAAAATTTCTTCACGACTCAGGCGTGACTTGGGTAACTGAGCATTGAAATCATTTTCGCTGCGGTAACCTAGCGTCATAATGACTGATGGAATTAACCCTTTTTCATCTAATTCCAATTCCTGGCGAATGATCTGTTCATCAAATCCGCCAATAGGGGTAGCATCAACTCCTTCAATACCTGCAGCCAGTAGCATTTGACCGAGCGCAATAAAAGTCTGATTTTCTGCCCAGCGCTGAATATCCCCTTTTTCATTACGGTAATAATCCACATAACCGCTACGGCTGTCTTTTTGGCCCTGTTTGGCTTTTTCATCTTTAAAACGGCCACTAAGATCATCTTGCTTGAGCAGGGTATCAAGGTGCTGTTCTGAAATATCCGCTTTGGTACAGAACAGAATGGTATGAGAAGAATCTAGAACTTTAGGTGCATTGTAGGCATATTTCCCAACCAGTGCTTTCGCAATACGCTCTTTGGCGGCTTGATCTTCGGCAATAAAAAAATGCCAAGGCTGAATATTGATGGAGGATGGCGTGAGACGCAGGATTTCTAATAAACGTTCAAACTGCTGTTGAGGAATTTTTTTACTGGGATCATATGCTTTCGTTGTGTAGCGTGATTTTGAAACGTTTAATAAATCCATGAGTGACATTTCCACTATTAAATTTTTAATGATTTTACCTGATTCCTTGCTGAAATGGCTTGGAAGAATTCTGGGATAGCTTATATTTTGGCATCAAGCGTGTGAATTTTTATGGTGAATAAAAGTAAAAAACTTAATAAAATGTATAATTAATAGCAATATACAATGACGAAATACGAAATCTATATTGGTACTTTTTGTTAAATCACGTTTAATCGAATAATTACATCGCCTGTAGACCGAGTCAGACAATGATAGATGATACAAACCATTTTAAAAGACGATTAAAAACCCAACAGCAGATTGGGTTATGGGTGGGGCTGGCAGATGCTTACGGCACTGAAATTGCGGCCAATGCAGGCTATGACTGGTTACTCATTGATGGGGAACATGCACCGAGCGATTTAAGAACCACACTCTCTCAATTGCAAAGTATCGCAGCGTATCCATCACAAGCTGTGGTTCGTCCACCTATAGGCAGTGTGCAGCTGATTAAGCAACTTTTGGATATTGGGGCACAAACTTTATTGATTCCCATGGTGGAAACAGTTGAGCAGGCTGAGCTGATGGTGAAAGCGGTACGTTATCCGCCAGAAGGGATTCGTGGTGTAGGTGCGGCACTGGCACGTGCAACGCGCTGGAACAGTATCCCGGATTATTATGCAACAGCCCATGAAAATATTTGTCTGCTGATTCAGATTGAATCGGTGACAGGACTGGAAAATCTGGATGATATTTTAAAAGTGGAGGGAATTGATGGTGTATTTATTGGTGCTGTAGATTTGTCTGCGACCATGGGATATCAGGGTAATCCGAATCACCCGGAAGTACAAAAAGCGGTTGTTGATGCCATTCAACGTATACGTGCATCAGGTAAAGCAGCGGGGATTTTATCGACTGCGCATGAGGTGACTCAAAAATATATCGATTTGGGTGCAGAGTTTGTTGCTGTAGGGGTGGATACCAGTGTCTTGATGAACTCACTACGCGAACTTTTGGCAAAATATAAAAGTGATGCGGAAGTGGTAAAAACTGAAGGTGGTTATTAATCTCTAATATGAGCTTCTATATTAAGTATCATGGAGTCTGAATGACTTTAGCTGTAATGATAGAAGCTCAGCAATAAAAATTTATAGTTAATAAGCCCAAGTCTTTAACTCTAATTTTACATTTTTTTGCTCAGAGTCAATCTCTAAAATTTGTGCAGAATGTTCACGCCAGTCTCCAAGCACAATCCTTTTTTTACCCTGTATATCATGTATCGTAGGGCGATGTGTATGACCATGAATCAGGATATCGACATCACTTAATCCAATTTTCACTGCCTGCTGGTTCACATCCATGATGTCATAAGACTTCACTTGCTTGGTTTCTGCACTTTTTTTACGAAAACCATTGGCCAGTTGCTGCCGAAAACTTAAAGGCATGCATTTTAAAAAACCTAAAAGTAATGGATTACGAATGATTTTACGGAACTTTTGGTAAGACACATCATCTGTACAGAGCAAGTCACCATGTTCTAAACGGTATGTGGTTTCGGATATTTTTAAAATGGCTGGTTCAGACAGTAATGTGCCATTAAATTGTTTTAAGAATTTTTTGCCTAAAGCAAAATCACGGTTGCCGGCCTGAAAATAAACATGATTACCAGCGTGATGAAACTTTTGCAGAGCATGGACAATTTCATCTAGCCAAGGGGCGGTGTAGTCATCGCCAATCCAGGCATTAAACCAGTCCCCCAAAATATAGAGTTGGGTATTTCTATCTTTATAACTGTCTAATAAATCCAAAAACCCCCGAACGAGTCGAGGGTGTTCAGGTGACAAATGTAAATCAGAGATAAACAGATAGGTCACGAATTTTCCTTAATACTTCCTCTCAAAGTCCGTCTATTGGATAGAGGAACTATATCCTTAACATTATTCCGTTTTAAAGCAGCGCTTTAAAACTCATTAAAGACGGAGAGGACGTTTTTTATTCAGCAATGATTTTTGCAGATTCAATTACAACGTTCTCTAGAGGAACGTCAGCGTGGTAGCCACGGTTACCTGTACGAACGCCTTTGATATCAGCAACAACGTCCATACCTTCAACTACTTTACCAAATACGGCATAACCCCAACCTTGAGCTGTTTTACCAGTGTGGTTAAGGAAAGAGTTGTTTTTCACGTTAATGAAGAACTGAGCTGAAGCTGAATGAGGAGCTTGTGTACGCGCCATTGCGATGGTACCTTCATCATTGCTTAAACCGTTGTCTGCTTCGTTTTCAATTGAATCGCGAGTTGCTTTTTCTTTGAAATTTTCATCCATGCCACCGCCCTGGATCATGAAACCGTCAATTACACGGTGGAAAATTACGCCATCATAAAAACCATCACGAACATATTCCAGGAAGTTAGCTACAGTTTTAGGTGCTTTTTCTGAATTAAGTTCAAGAACAATACGTCCTTTATTGGTGTTTAATTCGACTTGAGGAAAACTCATTCTATAATCTCCTGATCATGGACAAAAAAGCCATGGGTTTTTGGTTGAGAGAAGCATAAGCAAACTGTAAACTACAAGGCAAGCGAAAACGTTATTTTCTTTGTTAAAAAAACCAGAAAAGCGTTTTAATTATCCTATTTTATCTTATAGAAGTGATTTATCAACTATGAAGCCGAATGATGTTGTTTCATCCCTGCCAAATAACCCGACAACAAGTACTCAACCTGTCGATGCTGCGCAGCAAGAACAACAGCCTGGCTTAGATTTTGTACGCCAGGTCATTACTGACGATTTGGCAGCAGGCCTTACACAGCAAGTGATCACGCGTTTTCCACCAGAACCGAATGGTTATTTACACATTGGTCACGTGAAAGCGATTTGTTTGAACTTTGGTATTGCACAAGAATTTGACGGTTTATGTAACCTGCGTTTTGACGATACCAATCCGGACGCAGAAGAACAAGAATATGTGGATGGGATTGCCAACGACGTAAAATGGCTCGGTTTTAACTGGAACGGTGAACCTCGCTATGCATCTAACTATTTTGATCAACTGTACACATGGGCAGTACAACTGATTGAACAGGGTGATGCTTATGTAGATTTACAAACACCTGAAGAAATCAAGTTAAACCGTGGTTCATTTGTAGAACCAGGTAAAAACTCTCCATTCCGTGACGCGACTGTAGAAGAAAACCTGGCGCGCTTTGAACAAATGCGTAATGGCGAGCTGGGTGAAGGTCAGGCTGTACTGCGTGCCAAGATTGATATGGCTTCTCCAAACGTGCATATGCGTGATCCAATCCTGTATCGAATTCTGCATTCTGCTCATCACCAGACTGGCGATAAATGGAAAATCTATCCAATGTACGACTATGCGCATCCATTATCTGATGCCATTGAAGGTGTGACTCACTCTTTATGTACTTTGGAATTCCAGGATCACCGTCCGTTTTATGACTGGGTTATCGAGAAAGTTAAATCTCCAGCTGTTCCACGTCAGTATGAATCTAGCCGTTTAAATGTCGATTACACTATTACCTCTAAACGTAAGTTGCGTAAACTGGTAGAAGGTGGCTTTGTACAAGGTTGGGATGACCCGCGTATGCCAACCGTTGTAGGGATGCGCCGCCGCGGTTTCACGCCTGAAGGTTTGCGTGATTTCTGTAAACGCGTGGGTGTGTCCAAGTCTGACGGTATTGTCGATGTAGCCATGCTGGAATACTGTATCCGTCAGTCTTTGGAAAATACCGCTGCACGTGGCATGGCGGTGTTGAATCCATTGAAAGTGACTTTGACTAACCTGCCTGAAGCAATGAACCTGAGTCATGCACGTCATCCGAACGTTGATATGGGTGATCGTATCATTCCATTAACGTCTGAAATTTATATCGACCGTAAAGACTTTGAAGAAGAACCACCAAAAGGCTTTAAGCGTTTAATTCCAGGTGGTGAAGTGCGTTTACGTCATGCTTATGTGATCAAGTGCGATGAAGTGATTAAAGATGCCAATGGTGAAGTGGTTGAACTGAAATGTTCAATCGATCCGGAAACTTTAGGCAAAAATCCGGAAGGCCGTAAAGTGAAAGGCGTTATTCACTGGGTATCTGCAACTCAAGGTGTACCTGCTGAAGTACGTATCTACGACCGTTTATTCACTGAATCTGATCCGGAAGTGGGCGATGACTTCCTTGCCAACTTAAATCCGGAATCACTCAAAGTGGTTCAAGCGGTGATTGAACCGGCTTTAGCTGAAGCGAAGCCTGAAGACCGCTTCCAGTTTGAACGTGAAGGTTATTTCGTTGCAGATCAATATGATCACACGGCAGAAAAACCAGTGTTTAACCGTATTCTGGACTTAAAAGACAGCTTTAAGCCTGGAAAATAACATTGTTTATGCTCTAGGATGATTCACTGTTGAGTCAAAAATGTTTAGATCAAGCTCAACTTCGGTTGGGCTTTTTCATGACAGCTATTTTATAAATATTGAAGCGACTAGGTTTCATGAGGGGAAATTTGTGATTATTCGAGATAAAAATAATAGCTTTATGCTGTTATTTGCATGGCATGGCACAATTTTACCTAAAGTGATGCCAGCTCTAGCGGTTGTAGTTAGTTTATCGGCATTGTTGGTGTATTTAAGTGCAGCACATTTCCTGACTACGCCAGAAGTTCCTGCCATTGGCTTTACCATCTTCGGTGTGATTCTTTCGATTTTCTTAAGTTTTAGGAATACGGCCTGTTATGACCGCTGGTGGGAAGGGCGCAAACTTTGGGGCGCACTGATTGCCAATACACGGCATATTATTCGTGATAGTCATGTGCTGGAAGATTCTCAACGTCAGATTTTGATGTATCGGGTTATGTTATTTTGTTACCTGCTACGCGACCGGTTACGTCATCAAGCAACAGATATTCAACATTTCCGAAATGCTGTCAATTTAAGCGATGGGCAATGGCAGCAATGTGCTGAACATATCAATGCGCCGCAGTATTTACTTGAGATCATCCAGAAAGATTTGGTGCTGTTTTATAAGCAAGGTCAAATCAGCGACATTATCTATAGCACCTTGACGCGACATACGGTTGCCATGGGCGATATTCATGCAGGCTGTGATCGTATTATGACTACGCCATTGCCATTTTCTTATTCAGTTTTATTGCATCGGGCAGTTTATTCATTCTGTTTAATTTTGCCCTTCAGTATTGAAGCGAGTTTCGGTATTTGGACACCTGTAATTGTGGCATTAATTGCCTATTTGTTTTTAGGTTTGGATGCGCTCAGTGCAGAGTTGGAAGAACCATTTGGACTTCAGGAAAATGATTTACCCCTCAATTCGATTGTGCGAAATATTGAACGGGAAATGTTAAGTTCATTAGGGGCTGAAATTCCGCCAGTACTTTCAAGCTATAAAGGTAATTTAAGTTAAGTTTAGAAAAATCATTTTTGCCTCTACACGCCACCGTTTAAGTCTTTAACAATTCAGTGATAGCCATGAATTTCAGATGTGTGCTATCACTAAGAAGAAAAATAAAAAGGAAGAACGCAATGAGCGTAGTCATAGAAACCCAGATGTTAATTCGCAAACCGGTTGCAGAGGTGTTTAATGCCTTTATTGACCCCGAAATCACCAGCAAGTTCTGGTTTACTTCATCTACCGGACACTTGATAGAAAACAGAATGGTAGATTGGTATTGGGAAAAATATGAAGTGACCCGCAGTGTTTATGTCGAACAGCTGATTCATAATGAACTGATCCAGTTTACTTGGGGAGAACCCAAGAGCACGGTAGATTTTATTTTTGAGAAGTTAACAGCACAAGAGACTTATCTTCGCATTCGCAATTATGATATCTCTCTGGAAGGCTCAGACTTAATTGCTTTTGTGATTGAGCAAACAGGTGGTTTCACCACTGTGCTGGATGGCTGTAAGGCTTACCTGGAATATGGAGCGCAGTTAAATCTGGTCAATGACAAGTTTCCGCCATTTGTCGAAATGGGGGTGATTTAAACCTGAATATAAACTGTCATGGATCAGGAGGTAAACCTAGGACCTGCAGATAGAAAAAGCGTCATCCTGCAGCTCACTAAAACATCTCCCATTCTGGGTGAGGTCACTTGGAATTTTATGGCTGCAATGGAAAAGACAGACCGGTTCGATCACTGCTTGGGATTCTGTTCTTTTAACCATAAATAATGCGGAATCTGTTTTTTTGCCTTATCACGTAACTTTTTCTTGATGTACAACACCAATGCAAAACAGGTGGTGGTGAGGGTCAGCAGCATGCTGTTCATAAAACTCATGAGAGAGCTGACATAACCAATAGTGGTTAAACGGTTCATCATGCGGATGACTTGAGGGCTGCTTTCCACACCGGTAATGGCCCAGGTACACAAGTGTTCGCAATTGTTAATAATCAGATGATATTGGTTTTCGTTCATGCGTGAACGCATACGCCGTACCACTTTGCGGCCGCGAAATTTAGGATTGTTATATTGCTGGATAATAATGGTTTTGCCAAAGCTGAATTTTTCCAGTGAGGTAATCTCAATGGGACGTTTCTTAAATAAATGGGCAAAACCTGAATAATGAATAACCCGGCCACGACCTGCATAAATGCCGTGATGAGAATATCCAAAATGTTTAACGATAAGATGCGCCCCTAAAGGAAATCGTATTTTCTGCTGTTGCATGTAGACGTTTAACCAATAAAGTTACAAATATATTTTAGTGACTTAGTTTACTGCTTCTTTATAAAAGAATCGACTATTTCACTGAGTTGACTAGCTTTTATATAGACACTACAGCGCATTAAAAATTTCAGGATTCAGCATACCTCATGAGCCATAGCAGCATGAAGAAAATATTGTTAATAAAATGTGCAGTTATCACCTTAATCGGTTTGAACTACGTCACTTATGCAGAGCTTTATACCCAACGTTGGCAAAGTGATACCGTAGATGTTGATATTGTAAAAATAGATCAGCCACAAAACTTGCGCCTGTATTTAAATGATCGCCAGACCCATCAACCCTTAGGTAAATTCAAAGCTGTGGCAAAACAGCTGAAAGCATGTGAAAAGCTGCTCTTTGCAATGAATGCCGGGATGTATCATGCAGACTATTCTCCGGCCGGGTTATATATTGAAGCATCTCGGCAACAGAAAAAACTGAACACGGTCAAACAGGCATATGGCAATTTTCATCTGCAACCCAATGGTGTATTGGCCTGGAATCGGCATCATAGCCTGATCGCAAAGACCGAAGATTATCAAAAGCTCAATTTTAATGCCGAATACGCGACGCAATCGGGGCCTATGCTGGTGATTGACGGGCAGATTAATCCCAATTTTCTAAAAGATTCAGACTCATTTAAAATCCGTAATGGCGTAGGAATAAAAGATCAAAGCTTATATTTTGTGATCAGTCGAAATGCGGTGAGTTTTTATCAGTTTGCACAATTTTTTCAACAACAGCTTAAAGTACAAAATGCCTTGTATCTGGACGGTTCAATCTCAAGTGCCTATATTCCGCAATTAAAGCGCTCAGACTCTCTGTTTAATTTAGGACCAATAGTTGCCTATATCGAGCAACGTAACTGTTCTGCTCAATGAATTAAATCATCAATAATTAAAATTTGTAGCCAATTTTTAAACCATAGCCTATCGCATGGTTATGATTAAACTCACCGACTTGGGATGCTTCAGATACACCGGGAAGGGGAAGATAATAGGTGCCATCTTGTGCGGTGGCATCACCGAGCCAATAGTATTTGATACCCCCTGAAATAAAATAGTTGGATTCAGGATTAAACTGTAATCCCAAACCTACACTGCTGTAGCCTTTAGTAGGATTCAAAATCGATGTGGGATTCCCCGTGCCTGAATCCCAACCGAGATCAAATGCAGCGGACCATTTCGTGCTCAATTGTTGTGCAATGCCTAAAGTTACACTCCATTGATCCTTTTGATAATCATCCAGATTAAAGCCTGCGCTATAACTGCCATTACTGAGTGTGGTGGTGGAAAGTGCCGATAATGCACCGAACTGGGTAGGACGTATCACAAAATCTTTCCAGTTGACCCATCGTATGTTCGAGTACAGTAAAGTTCCGCTCATGATACTGGTCTGGAAATTCAGATTGACCGATTGTGGGGTAGAAATTTTGGTTTTGGCATTATCTACAAGCAGGATTGGCATGCCCAAAATGTTTTCTTCCACATTGATTTTATGATTTATTTTCGATTGATAAGTCAACGCAGCCTTTAATTCAAGTTCGGGAACTTGATAGGCAAGACCTGCTTTCCAGCCGAGGCCGGAATTTTGTTTAAATTTGGCGTTATAACCATTAAATTGGGCATATACCAGCCCACGTAGCGCGACATGACCTTCCACAGTTTGATAGGCAGGACCGGCATACAGGTTAATATTTTTGACAGGTTGATAACCTAAAATAAAACTCAGGTTTTGGCTGTCGACATTGACCTGAGTACCTTGCTGGCTAATTGCGGTATCGGAGAAACTGCCATTGTCTTTTAATGGATAGTGTAAATCTGAACCAAAGGGCTGATCATAGAGAATGCCAAAAGAGAAATTTGGAACGAATTGCAGTTTCAGCGCGGCACTCTGGTACTGAAAATTCTGGGCAATATTATCGGTTGTATTATCAGCACTGTCAGGATTAACCAGATCTGGACGTGAACCTAAGGTATGCCCGGACACTTCAGGATCGGCAGCGGTAATAGAGGCTTCAAAGTAATGCCCTGATTCCAGAAAAGGCAACACGGATTGTCCTGATTGATCCATGGCTGCCGCCAGACTATGACTTGAGATTAGGCTGCATAATATTGCCAGTCTAGGATAATACCGTTTCATATATTTTCCTTTTTAGGCTTATTTTTATTTTTTGCTCTTGTTGTTTTTTATCTTGTATTCTTGCTTGCTTTTATTCTTACTTGTTTAGCTGTTATATCGGTTTGTTAAAATTCTTATTCTAGTAGAGCACTTTTACATTGTGTGGCATAGCAGATTCTGGAAAAAATGATGGGAACTATGTTTCGAAGTATTAAAATTTGGCCATAACGGGCTATATAACAATTTTCGGGGGACAAATAAAAAGGCATTTAGTTGACTAAATGCCTTCATATAGAGGGTTTAGACTCTATTGTCGCAGTGGTAGATGCTGTAATTCATTTAACTCTTTACGGCTATAACCTCTTGAAATTAAAACTTTCTTAATTCCAATGATGACTTTTTCATCTGTTGTTTGAGTTAAAGCTTCGATCAATTGTTCATTTGATTTGCAAGAGCAATCATTTTCAACACACGAGATTTGATTCTTGTGTTCGTTTTGCTGTTGATGAGCAGAAAACAGCTTTTGCCAAAAACTCATAGAGCCTTCATACACAACCTAACATAGATCGAAATATATCCAGTTTTTTGAGGAATACAAGTCTACCAAAGCTATAAAAGAATCAATTGAACCTTTATTTTTCCGATAGTAATTGAACAATTTAACGATATTATGAGATTTACTATTCAGAATTATTTATAAATGATTTATTTTCAATGAAATAAAAATGAAGCTCAATTGAGCTTCATTGATGTAAAGATATTTACAAACTTAACAAAGAAATAAATTGTTTAAATTTTTTCCAGTAACACACCCGATTCGACGTGATGGGTATAAGGGAACTGATCAAACAAGGCAAATTTGGTCACTTTATGCGTACTCGATAAAGTCTTTAAATTGTTCTGTAAAGTGTCCGGATTACATGAGATATAAATGATCCGTTCAAAACGCTGTAGCAGTTTTAATGTTTCATCATCAATACCTGCACGTGGCGGATCAACAAATACCGTATCAAAGTCATAGCTGGTAATGTCGATTTCTGCTTCCTGCAAGCGACGGAATTCACGTTCACCATTATAGGCCTCGGTAAATTCTTCAGCCGATAAACGAGCCACCTGGATATTATCAATCTGGTTTTGTTCAATATTCCACTGCGCCGCATAGACTGATGATTTAGCCAATTCGGTTGCCAACACGCGATTGAACTTGGTGGACAGCGGCAGGGTAAAGTTGCCATTGCCACAGTACAATTCGAGCAAATCTTTATCTGACTGTTTGGCCGCATTGCATGCCCATTCCAGCATTTTTTGGCAGACTTGTGCATTCGGCTGGGTAAAGCTGCTTTCGATTTGCTTATATTGATAAGTACGATCGAATACTTTTAACTCTTCCACCACATAATCATCTGTCAAAATGACACGTTGACCACGGCTACGACCATAAATTTTAATGTTGAGCTTATCAGACAGTGCTTTTGCTGCAACTTCCCATTCTGCATTGAGGGGGCAACGGTAAACCAGTGAAACCAGCATTTCACCTTTTAATGTTGCTAGAAAATGAACTTCAAATAAACGCTTAGATAGAATTTCTGTCGCTTTCAGTTCTTTTAACAGAACAGGCATTAAATCGTTAATGCTTTTATCTGCAATTGGAAATTCATCAATGCGAATCACCTGTTTTTGATTATCTTCACTGCGTTCAAACATTGCATAAAACATATCGTCGTCAGTATGCCAAATCCGGAATTCTGCGCGCATACGGAAGTTTTGTTCAGGCGACTGAAATACTTCTAAAGAAGGGGGATTAAACTCGGCAAATTGAGCAGAAATACGTGCAATCTTGGCATCAAGTTGTAACTGATAAGCTGAAGTCATATGCAGTAAAAATCACAAACACATTGAAAACAGGGATGGTAACAAAGTTTGCCTAAGATGACTAAACTTATTCCCCAATAAGCAGCAGAAATATACAGATTGAGCTCAAATTCAAATGCGCTTTTTTGATATTAAGAATGATAAAGGCAGATTTTTATTCAAAGGAAAAAAAGAGGGTCGTTGGAATGGTTTCGGAACAAAAAAGAAACCAAGTCAACCAGACCAGGGAGAAGTTGACTTGGCAAAGAGGAAACGATACGTCGTTATAGGGTTAAGCGCTGACGTATATTTTTAAGTTTGGGTTGAGGTTAAGGTTTTAATTTAAGGTCATCAGGCTGGCATTACCTCCTGCAGCTGCGGTATTGATACTGATGGCATGCTCAATCACCAATCGTTCTAAAGGAATATTATGATCCAGCGGTTTTAAATGCGTGATGCCAATAATCGCCCCGGAACGGGCAGCAATTTGAGTTTGCAAGTATTGCAGTTGCGCTTTACTGCCGTGATGCAGCACGGCATCAAAATCACCGCTTTCGATGTCCAGGATCACAGCAAAACACTGTGCAATTTCTTTGGGCATTCTGGAAAGATATTTGAGCACAAAGGTATTTTCAGCCAGAACCACAGGCTGGCTGCCAACCGCAAAAATTGCCGCCAATTGCTGAATCTGATCCTGTTCTTGTTCTGCCAAAGACAGTACACGTTTTCTTGGCAACACCACATATTGATTGCTTTCACCGGTCGGGCCTCGCAATTCATAATGATGGCCAGCACAGAATGCAGGGCACGGTTGCAATTGATATTGCGGGAAGGTTTTTTCTGCCCATTGATAAAACACTTCATATGAAGGCTGATGCGCTAGCTGTGTGGCTTGTGCTTGAGTTGCAAATGGTCGAGCCAGTTTTTTTGCAGAGCAGCGCTGCATCAAACGGTACAGATAAATCGGGCCGCCAGCTTTAGGACCTGTACCGGATAGGCCTTCACCGCCAAAGGGCTGAACACCGACCACCGCACCGACAATATTGCGGTTGATATACAAATTGCCGACTTCTGCATGGCCAATCACGGTCTGAATGGTCTCATCAATACGAGTATGCAGTCCCATGGTCAGGCCATAACCTTTGGCATTGATCTGCTCAAGCAGCTGTTCTAGTTGACCATATTTGTAGCGAATGACATGCAGCACCGGACCAAATACTTCACGCTGTAAATCGTCCAGATTTGGCAGTTCAATCAGGGTTGGTGGAATAAAGGTGCCTTGGCTTAAAACCTGATCTTGTGCAGTATTTAGCATGAGTTGATGCACCGTATGACCTTTAGAGCGCATTTGATCAATATGTTTTTGAATATTGCTTTGTGCTTCAAGATCAATTACCGGGCCGATATCGGTTTTTAACAGAAACGGATTACCGACACGCAGTTGTTGCATCGCACCTTTTAGCATATGGATAACACTATCGGCATTGTCTTTCTGAACGCAGAGCACCCGTAGGGCAGAACAGCGCTGGCCGGCACTGTCATAGGCTGAACTGATTACATCCAGAATGACCTGTTCGGTCAATGCCGACGAGTCGACAATCATGGCATTTTGCCCACCTGTTTCCGCAATCAGTGGAATAGGATGACCTGATGGACTCAGTCTTTGCGCTAGGGTCTTTTGCAAAATTTTGGCGACTTCTGTTGAACCGGTAAACATGATGCCTTGAATACGCGCATCACTGCTTAATTGCGCACCGACTGTTTCACCTTGACCCGGAAGAAGCTGTAGCACATCTTGAGGAATGCCGGCTTCCCACAAAATCTGGATCGCTTGCGCTGCAATCAGTGGCGTTTGTTCAGCCGGTTTGGCAATCACGGTATTGCCCGCCACCAATGCCGCTGAAATTTGTCCAGTAAAAATCGCCAAAGGGAAATTCCACGGACTGATACATAATACCGTACCCAAGGGTTGAATCACGGCATCTCGATCCAGATCGATCATTTGCGCTGCGTAATAACGCAGGAAGTCGACTGCTTCACGAATCTCTGCAATCGCATTGGCATAGGTTTTACCACTTTCACGACAGAGTAAAATCATCAATTCCTGCAAACGCGATTGCATGATATCCGCTGCACGCTGTAGGCAAGAGGCACGTGTATCTTTAGCTGTATTGCTCCATTCAGCTTGTGCATTCACGGCATGATCCAAGGCCTGATTGACCTGATCAGCACTTGCTTCCTGTACATGACCCACGACATCTAGATGATCGGCAGGATTCACAATAAGAAGTGATTGTGAAGTTGCATCATTTGAGTCATTTTCAAGACCGAGGTTTTTACCCAAGACTTGAGCCTGCCATTGATGCTGACTGAACTCTTGTGCAGTTTGATTCAGCAGTATTAACTCGTGATCATTGGCTAGGTCTAGACCCATAGAGTTTGGACGAATATCACCGTACAAATCAGGTGCTAATGGAATAGCAGGGTGCTTTTGACCCACCTGTGATTCTTTGGCTGCATTTTTCAAAATCTCTGCATGCGGATTTTCAATCAGATCTTTAATTTTTAGGCTTTTATCTGCAATGCGGTTGACGAAAGAGGTATTGGCACCATTTTCCAGTAAACGTCTTACCAGATAAGCCAGTAAGGTTTCATGATTTCCTACAGGGGCATAGATACGGCACGGCACACCCAGTTTGTTATCTGTTTTATTGCCCACCACCTGTTCATACAGTGGTTCACCCATGCCATGCAGGCACTGGAATTCATATTGGCCACTGTAGTATTGGTTCGGATCGGCCAGATGATAAATGGTTGCAAGAGTCTGGGCATTATGTGTCGCGAACTGCGGGTAAATCTGCTCTGGCGCAGCCAACAGTTTTTTCGCACAGGCAATATAAGACAGGTCGGTATGCACTTTACGGGTAAACACCGGGTAGTCCGTCATGCCTTCAATTTGGGCCTTCTTGATTTCACTGTCCCAGTAAGCGCCTTTAACCAGACGGATCATCAGACGTTTTTGACTGCGTTTGGCTAAGTCTACAACATAGTCCACTACGTAGAAGCAGCGTTTCTGATATGCCTGAATCACAAAGCCAATGCCTTTCCAGTCGGCAAGGCCCGGCTCAAAACATAAACGCTCTAATAGCTCTAAAGAAATTTCCAGACGTTCGGATTCTTCGGCATCAATGTTCAGGCCAATATTGTAGCGTTTTGCCAGTTCTGCCAATTGCAGCACTTTTGGATACAGCTCGTCATGCACACGGTCAATCTGTGCACGTTGATAACGTGGGTGCAGGGCGGAAAGCTTGATGGAAATACCCGGGCCGTCATAGACATCTTTGTCTTTGGAGGCCTGACCAATGGCATGGATGGCATTGCTATAATCATGGAAATAGCGTTCAGCATCATGTTCGGTCAGCGCGGCTTCACCGAGCATGTCATATGAATAACGGAAACCTTTATCTTCTAGCGGTTCTGCATGTTCTAGTGCTTCCTGAATGGTTTCACCCGTAACAAACTGCTCGCCCATCATACGCATGGCGACATCCACAGCTTTACGGATAATCCCGCGACCACTACGGGCTAAAAGCCCTGTGAGCACGCTGGATAAAGTCTTTTGTTTTGGGGTTTCCATCAGTTTTCCGGTCAGCATGAGCCCCCAGGCAGCCGCATTGACAAACATCAGGCTGCTTTGCCCCACATGTTCTTTCCAGTTCCCCTGATTGATTTTGTCGCGAATCAGCAAGTCCCGTGTCGCGCTGTCCGGAATTCGCAGCAAGGCTTCAGCCAGACACATCAGGGCAATACCTTCCTGAGAGGAAATTGAAAACTCTTGCAATAATCCCTGTACGATCCCGGCTTTACCGTTCGAGCTTTTACGTTCCCGTAAGCTATGGGCAAGATCGAATGCCAGATCATAAATGCGCTGATTCAGTTGTTCAGAAATCTGGCTATATTCAAGCAGGTTTTCAACACACTCGGGTTCAGCACGGCGCCAGGCAGTATTTACCTCAACTTCATAATCATTTTTTTCTTTGAATTCGGTAATATATCCAAAGTGAGGTTTTGTCTGGTCAAAGCGGGTTTCAGTGTCCATTATATTCATGCCAACATCCTGTGACTGCCAAATTTTTGTTGAGTAAAATGCTTTATATAATTTATGATTACAGAAAGAATGCTGAATAACTCACTATAATTTTGGTTTATTTTAGAGAATAATTCTGATGCACAGCCCGATTTTTACCCTGGACCGAACAGATATCAAAATTTTAGATATTCTGCAAAATGATGGCCGGATTTCGAATATAAAACTGGCCGAAGCAGTAAATTTATCCCCGACCGCGGCTTTGGCAAGGGTACAGAAACTGACCAAGGATGGGTTTATTCTGGGCTATGAAGCCAAGCTGAATCCTGACATGCTCAATGCCAGTTTCGTGGTGTTTGTCGAGATTTTACTGGATAAAACTACCCCCAATGTTTTGGAGGAATTTTCTGATGCGATCATGCAATATCCTGAAATTGTGGAATGTCATATGATCAGTGGCGGATTTGATTTTGTTGTGAAAATCCGCTGTGCCAATATGGAAGAATTTCGGAAAATTTCAGGGCAGGTCCTGTGGCGTCTTCCCGGAATTAAAGAGACACGAAGTTATCCGGTGATGGAAGTGATTAAGGAAAGTTCTAAAATTTATCTGAAAAACAAAGGATAAAAATAAAATAAGGGGCTTAATGCCCCTTGAAGTTTATCTGGTGAAAGAAAATATCCTCAAAGCTTTATCCTGCATTCTCAGATTGGGCGGGTAGCCCCTTTTGCAGTTCTGCCATTTCTTTCTTGTACAATTCGTCTGCCTGCTCGAAACGCTGAAGTACTTCGTGTGACGGAGCTTTTTCTAATAGGCTGACCACGACAATGCTCACAAATGACAGAATAAAACCGGGAATAATTTCATATAAACCAGTACTGGCCATGGTGTTTTTCCATAAAATAACGGTTACCGCACCGACAATAATTCCCATAATCGCGCCGTTTAAGGTCATGCGTTTCCAGAACAAGGACAGGATAATCAGCGGGCCAAATGCAGCACCGAAACCGGCCCAGGCATAGGCAACCAGACCTAGAACCTTACTGTTTGGATTGCTTGCCAGAATAATGGCAAGCACTGCAATTGCCAGTACCATCAAGCGTCCAACCCAGACCAGTTCTTTTTGCGAAGCATTTTTGCGTAAGAACGCTTTATACAAATCTTCCGTTAGGGTACTGGAGCAGACCAAAAGCTGACAGCTCAGGGTGCTCATCACAGCCGCTAAAATTGCCGCCAAAATCACGCCAGCAATCCAGGGATTAAACAGGATTTTGGTCAGTTCCATAAAAATGGTTTCAGGATTCTGGGAAACCACGCCGGCAAGTTCTGCATGCTGCTGGAAGTAAGCAATGCCAATGAAACCGGCACCGACTGCACCCCCTAAACATAGAATCATCCAGCTCATGCCAATACGACGTGCCGCCGGAATGGTCTTGACCGAATCTGCTGCCATAAAACGCACCAGAATATGTGGCTGTCCAAAATAGCCTAAGCCCCAAGCCATAGATGATAAAATGGCGACGGTACTTAATCCTGAAAGCATATTGGTGGCATGCGGACGAGCTGTTTCAATCACTGTGACCAACTGCTGGCTATGATCACCGATGGCCATGTAAGCCATAATCGGTGTAAGCAGCAGCGCGAAAATCATCAGTCCTGCTTGAAAGGTATCGGTCCAGCTAATTGCTAGAAAACCACCAATGCATACATAGCTGATGGTGGCGATTGCACTGATCCAGAGCGCTGTCGTGTAAGATATGCCAAAAATACTTTCGAATAGTCGTGCACCTGCCACCATGCCTGACGCACAGTAAATGGAGAAAAATACCAGAATTACCAGAGCCGAGATCATCCGTAACACACGTTTACGGTCACCAAAACGACTGGTGAAATAGTCCGGCAGGGTTAATGCATTGTTTTGCACTTCGGTATGGACACGTAAGCGACCAGCGACTAACAGCCAGTTTAGCCATGCGCCAATAATCAGGCCAATCGCAATCCAGGCTTCCGACAAACCTGAAAGATAGATCGCACCGGGTAAACCCATGAGCAACCAGCCACTCATATCGGAAGCCCCTGCAGAAAGGGCGGTGACCACGCTGCCCAGACTGCGTCCTCCGAGAATGTAATCTGAAAAGTCGGAGGTGGATTTATAGGCATACAGTCCTATACCAACCATGGCAATAATATAAAAAATAAATGTGATGAGGGTGGGGTTAAGTTGACTCATGGGCGCATCCTTATGTCCTTATGAATAACATCTTTCCAAGATGATTTTTTGTGCAGGTTCACTCAGGCGCTGATTCAATCATAAAATTGAAATTACTTTCTGTAACATTTCTAAGGGATTTAATCACGTGTTATGTAGCGGAATGTATTTTTAGATACAATTGATAAAAATTTAATAAAATAAATAACTTATAATTGTGTAACTTAATGTCATTCATCTTGTGCGAATAATTATCTACTGTGAATTAGAAATAACGCTCAAAAATTTTTGCGCCTGATTTTTTAAGGATGAAAATTGGAAGCGCTAAGGTAGTTACAAATGCTTACATTCGCTACAGAGTCCATGTATTTGGTTAAAGAGCATTGCCAAATAAATATCTTTTTACAATATTTAAAATAGCGTAAAGCATTAATATTTTTTCAATTGCACAATTCTAGTGCATACATGTGAGTATATTTAAAGTGACAACAGTTCAACCCGACAATACAAGAATAGAGCGTGATTTATTGGGAGCAAAAGAAGTTCCCGCCGAGTGTTATTATGGCATTCATACGGTAAGGGCTCTGGAGAATTTCCAGATTTCTAATCAGAAGGTGGGAAGTCAGCTTCACTTTATCCGTGCTTTGGCACAAGTTAAAAAAGCCTCTGCCCAAGCCAATTTAGAATTTGGCAAAATTTCAGAACAGGTTAGTCAGGCCATACAATTTGCCTGTAATGTATTGATCGAAGCACCTGAACAATGGAGTGAAGCTTTTCCTTTAGATATTTATCAGGGGGGTGCAGGAACTTCCATTAATATGAACACCAATGAAGTGTTGGCCAATATTGCCTTGGAGCATTTGGGTTTTCATAAGGGGCAATATGAACACATTCATCCGAATGATCATGTAAATAAATCGCAATCCACCAATGATGTCTATCCTACAGCCTTACGTTTAGCGACTTATTATAGTCTGGACAATTTGTTGCTTCAGATTCAAAAAATAGTTGATAGCTTATATATCAAGGCGACAGAGTTTCAATTTGTGGTAAAAATGGGACGTACCCAGCTGCAAGATGCCGTACCGATGACTTTGGGGCAAGAGTTTCGTGCATTTGCAACCTTGTTAAAGGAAGATATACGTCTGATTCAACGTACCCGTGAGCTTTTACTGGAAGTGAATCTGGGGGCCACAGCTATTGGAACAGGAGTGAATACCCCTAAAGGTTATGCCCATGCAGCGATTCAATCCTTAAACAAAATTACCGGCTTGAATCTGGTTGGTGCAGAAGATTATGTCGAAGCCACCAGCGATTGCGGGGTATTTATTATTTTATCCAGTACGCTTAAACGTCTGGCGGTGAAACTTTCAAAAATTTGTAATGATTTACGCCTATTAAGTTCGGGACCGCGTGCCGGACTGGGTGAAATTCGTTTACCCGAATTACAGGCGGGTTCATCGATTATGCCAGCCAAGATTAACCCTGTGATTCCTGAAGTAGTGAACCAGATTGCCTATAAAGTCATTGGTAATGATTTAACTGTGACTCTGGCAGCAGAAGCCGGGCAATTACAACTCAATGTCATGGAACCGGTGATTGCTGTTGCAATTAATGAGTCGATTGACCTTCTCACCCAGGCGGTGGTCAGTCTTGACCGTAAATGTATTCAAGGTATTCAGGCCAATGAGCAGGTCTGTTATGACGCTGTAATGCGCAGTGTCGGCATTGTCACTTTGCTGGATCCGATTTTAGGACATGCCAAATGTGATGAAATTGGGAAACAGTGCATTGCTGAAAATAAAACTATTCAGCAGGTGGTTTTGGAAAGGGAATTACTGACTCAAGCACAGCTAGATGAAATTTTTGCTTTTAGTAATCTGGTTTCAGAAGTAAGCTTACAGCATGAACCTTTGGCACAGGTCGGCTAATTGCTGGCTACAAAAATTTAATGATGATTCGAATAAAAAAGGTCGCAATTTAAACAGCGATCTTTTTTATGAAAAAATAGGGATGAAGATAATGCAGCTCAGGGTTAAAATAGCTGGGATTTTTTCTATATGTCATGCTCATGCTGAATAAACTTGCCGGACTATTTACAGGTTCAGGACTGCTTAAAAGTTCAAAACCTTCTCCTGAACAGCTGTATCTTCAAGAAAACAATATCCAGTTTGATCCAGAACAGGGCTATATTGTCGACGGAATCGTGGTCAATCAGCTGTCTGAACGTTTGGCTTATTTTTCCAATCGCAAATTGAACAACTTTGATGATTTAAAAACCCTGTATTTTACTGCCATTCTGATTAATGAAAAAATTGATCTGGAAATTGCCAGTCAACGTTTTGTTGCACGTTTGGGTAATACTGAAGAAAACCTGTTACAGTTCAAGCAGATCATTCAGAAACTAAATGATTACTATCGTAATTTCCTGCGCGAAAAATAATTGGACAAAGACTTATGTGCTCTGCATCTAAATGGATTTAGATGCGATCATTTGCTGTATATAAAAATAACTCAACCAAGAAAAAACCCATGTTAATATACCGTCCATGTCATTTAGACCAAAAGCTATATACATGTTCCAACAAGAAATTTCTCAACTCCATCTGCAACAGTTAAAAGCAGGCGAAAAACGCTGGGTCGGTAATTTACAAGGCTCATCTGCCGCTTTACTGTTCAAAGAAATTGCCACACAAAGCAAGCAATTATTTATTCTAGTGGCCAAAAATAATCAGCATTTGGGACAGTTGGAAAGTGAACTGGAATTTTATGGGATCAAGCCGACTATTTTCCCGGATTGGGAAATTTTGCCTTATGACCGTTTATCTCCCCATCAGGATATTGTGTCAGAGCGGCTTTCCATTTTATCCAATATGCCGAAGCAGGGCGTGCTGCTTTTATCTGCATCAACTTTGGCACAGCGTGTTGCACCGGCTTCATGGGTATTGGGTGAACATTTTGATATTCAAGTGGGACAGAAATTTGAACTGGAACAACAGAAACTGCGTTTAATCCAGGCCGGTTATCATCTGGTCGATACCGTTTATGATCATGGTGAATTTGCTGTGCGTGGCAGCATTATGGATATTTACGCGTCCGGTCAAAGTGCACCCATTCGTATTGATCTGTTTGATGATGAAATTGAAAGCTTAAAGTTTTTTGATCCTGAAACTCAAAGAACAACCCAAACGCTACAACAGTTTTCTGTATTACCTGCCAAGGAGTTTCCGCTTAAAGAAGGACGCGCCACTTTCCGTGACCGTTATGCGGAAAAATTTCCCACAGCAAATCCGAAGAAAAATCCAATCTATCAAGATGCATTAGAAGGTATTGCCTCACCAGGACTGGAGTTTTATTTCCCCTTATTCTTTAGTAAAGAAGCGATGCAAACGCAAAGTACCCTTATGGCGTACTTACCTAAGAATGGCATTGTCATTACAGATAAGCAGCTGGAGGAAGGGTTAACCAGTTTCTGGAAAGATGTGCTGCATCGTTATGAAGACCGCCGTCATAATGTCGAGCAGCCTATTTTGCCGCCAGAAGACATCTTTTTGCAGCCGAATCAGGTGTTGGAGCAGTTGAACCAGTTCGCCAGAATTATTGCCTCAACAGAAACATTCGCTGAAAAAAGCGGTGTGATTAATTTCAATACGGAAACTCCACCGCGCTTACCGGTAGATCCAAAACAGGAAAAACCGTTTTCTGCGGTTAAAAAATATATTGATGCTGCCAATCATCCGGTCCTGCTGGTGGCTGAAAGTGCTGGCCGTCGTGAAACACTCAAGGATGCCTTGCGTCCAGCGCTGGGAGATATCCCCAATGTTGAAAATTATGCACAATTCACAAGCTCTTTACATGCTATAGCCATTACCAGTGCACCTCTGGATCGGGGTCTGGTCATTCCTGATCAGCTTACCATCATCTCGGAAAACCAGCTCTATGAACATCGGGTGGTGCAGCGCCGCCGCAAGCGTCAGCAAGAAGTATCCGAAGAATTCCTGATTCGCAGTTTAACTGAACTGAGTATTGGTGCACCTGTGGTGCATATCGATCATGGGGTCGGACGTTATGCTGGCCTGGTCACTTTAAGTATTGACGACCAGGAACATGAATTTTTACAGCTGGATTATGCTGATGCTGCCAAGGTCTATGTTCCGGTCACCAATCTGCATTTAATCAGCCGTTATAGCGGCGGCGATCCGGACTTGGCCCCCTTGCATAAACTGGGCACCGATGCCTGGAGCAAGGCAAAACGTAAAGCGCTGGAGCAAATTCATGATGTTGCTGCTGAACTGCTGCATATTCAGGCACGCCGTCACTCTAAACCCGGTTTTAGCTTTGAACTGGAACAAAGTCCATATATGCAGTTTGCCAGCGGCTTTGCCTATGAAGAAACCTTGGATCAGGCCAATGCCATTGAAGCAACTTTGCACGACATGCAGCTGGCCAAACCGATGGATCGTCTAGTGTGTGGTGATGTCGGTTTTGGTAAAACTGAAGTGGCGATGCGGGCAGCATTTGTTGCGGTACAGAACAACAAGCAGGTGGCTGTTTTGGTTCCCACCACCTTGCTGGCACAGCAGCATTATGAATCGTTTAAAGACCGTTTTGCTGACTGGCCGATCCGTATTGAAGTGCTGTCACGGTTTGGTTCAAGTAAATCACATAGTAAAACCATTGAAGACCTGGCTGACGGTAAAGTCGATATTGTGATTGGTACGCATAAAATTTTGCAGCAGAATATCCAGTTTAAAAATCTGGGCCTGATGATTGTCGATGAAGAGCATCGTTTTGGGGTACGTGATAAAGAACGTATTAAAGCCATGCGTGCAGATGTTGATATGCTGACTCTCACCGCGACGCCAATTCCACGAACTTTAAATATGGCCTTTAGCGGGATGCGCGACCTTTCGATTATCGCTACACCGCCTGCACGTCGTCTGGCTGTGAAAACCTTTGTACAGGAACAGACCAGTGAATCCATTAAAGAAGCAATTTTGCGTGAATTGCTGCGCGGTGGACAGGTATATTTCCTGCATAATGAAGTGGATACCATTGAGCGCACTGCTGAAAATATTCGTGAACTGGTGCCTGAGGCCCGGGTGGCGGTTGCTCATGGCCAAATGCGGGAACGTGAACTGGAGCAGGTGATGCAGCAGTTCTATCATAAAGAATACAATGTGCTGGTCTGTTCAACCATTATTGAAACCGGGATTGACGTTCCCAATGCCAATACCATTTTAATTGAACGCGCTGATAAGCTGGGACTTGCCCAGTTGCACCAATTACGGGGCCGTGTCGGACGTTCACACCATCAAGCTTATGCCTACTTGCTGGTACCTTCAATCAAGGGGTTAAAGGGAGATGCTGAAAAGCGTCTGGATGCGATTCAGCGCGCATCGAATTTAGGGGCCGGTTTCATGCTGGCGACGGAAGATTTGGAAATCCGTGGAGCGGGCGAGCTTTTAGGTGAGCAACAAAGTGGCTCCATGCAAGCGATTGGTTATAGCCTGTATATGGAAATGCTGGAAAAGGCTACTAAAGCCATCCAAAAAGGCAAAACCCCGAATTTTGATGCACCATTGTCCCTCATTGCTGAAATCAACCTGCATATGCCAGCCTTGATCCCAGATGAATATCTGGGAGATGTGCATCAGCGCCTATTGTTCTATAAACGCATCAGTAATACCGATACTCAGGAAAAACTCGATAATATCCGTATAGAGCTGATTGACCGGTTTGGTGTGCCACCGCAGCCAGTGAAGCAGTTATTTGCTGTGCATCAGATTCGTTTGAAAGCGGAGCAGCTGGGCATTACCAAAATTGATATCAGTGCTAACGGTGGTCATATTGAATTTTCACCAGAAACACCAGTACAGGCCATCAGTATTATTCAAATGATGCAAAAACATCCGACCTTTTTCCGCATGGATGGCGGGCAACGCCTGAAAGTCATGGTCATGCTGGAAGATTATCAAAAACGTATCCAGTTTATTATCGATTTATTGGACAGTTTATTGAAAGAAATTCATTGATTTGACAGGGAGTGCATAAGATTTATGCACTCGCTTTGCAATTTGTGCAGATTTTAAAAAATCGTGAGATGAAGCGCTTGATTTTTTAAAGAAATTTATTAAATTCGTGAATGTTCATGCATTGATTGCAAATAGTGGTTTATTTGTAATGAAACACATTGCATAGAATATTCACGCCCCATTGGATGTGATAGTATTAGCCATCATTCTAATTTTGCATAATTTATAAAGATATGTTTAGTTTGCATCCACAACTTGCTCAAGATACTTTTTTTGTAGGCGACTTTCCACTGTCAACATGTCGTTTAATGAATGATATGCAATTTCCGTGGCTCATATTAATTCCACGCGTGCCGGGCGTGAGCGAATTATATGAATTAAGTCAGGCTGACCAGGAACAGTTCCTGCGTGAATCGAGCTGGTTATCGAGTCAGCTTGCACGCGTATTCCGCGCAGACAAAATGAATGTGGCCGCTCTTGGGAATATGGTTCCACAATTGCATTTTCATCATGTCGTGCGCTATCAAAATGACGTGGCTTGGCCAAAACCAGTATGGGGTACTCCAGCTATTCCTTATACCAATGAAGTTCTTGCACATATGCGTCAAACCTTGATGCTCGCATTGCGTGGTCAGGGTGATATGCCATTTGACTGGCGTATGGATTAATTCCAAGCCATTGAAAGCCATAGTATGGAATTTATGGTGTCAAGACTCGAATCAGGAGTGATTGAGTGTCATTAGACGACTGGATTAGAAAAGAACCCAGACAATTTGAATATTTCCATCGTTTGATGGGATATATGATGTTGTCTTTACTCGTTACTGTCTACCATTACACGGCTTCTGACACCCAATACCAGATTTATATTCCTTTTTTCCTGTTGTTCATTTTTCTGATTACGCCGAGATTATCGACCTGGCTGCAGTATCGTTATAATTCCAATATAAAACGCAGTGTCTTGTTTATTACCGATGTAGTTGTTATTTCGGTTATTTTATCTGCTATTCATTTAAACCTGGTTCTGACTTTCATTTCACTGTTTGTCATTTTATATACCGCAATTACCAATAAGATTTCTTTTTTAGCTGTGTCATTGGCAAGCCTGATTGGAATCGCAAATTTTTATCTGTGTAATATTCTGATTTTTGGTTTTGGTGAGTATTTTGAACAAACCACTGGTGAGTTAACCGTTTTAGGTTTTATCTGTTTAATTACTTTTTTTGGTGTGGGCAGTTTCTATCAAAGCAGCCAGATTCAACATATCAGTAATCGTCGAACCTATTATTACGATCAAATGAATCGTTATATGGAGTTCGCAAATCAGCTGAGCCGATATGCACCTGTACAGTTGTGGCAATCGATCATGAAGGGAGAATCGGAAGCCAAAATTGAATACAAACGTAAGAAAATGACCATTTTCTTTTCGGATATTCAAGGTTTTACCGAACTTTCAGAAACATTAATTCCTGATGATTTGGCCTTTCTGCTCAATGACTATTTAAGTCATATGACTGAAATTGCCAAGCAGTACGAAGCGACTGTCGACAAGTTTATGGGGGATGCCATCCTGATTTTCTTTGGTGATCCAATCTCGCAAGGGGTGGAACAAGATGCCAAAACTTGTCTGGATATGGCAATTGATATGCGTCAGCAAATGAAACTGCTGCGTGAACGCTGGATCAAGATGGGCTATCCGGCTTTGCATATCCGTATGGGAATTAGTACTGGTTACTGTCACGTAGGCAACTATGGCGCAGCACATCGTATGGCATATACCATTGTTGGACGTGATGCCAATCTGGCAGCACGACTGCAAAGTGCGGCAGCAGTCGATGAAATCCTGATTTCAGATGAAACCTATAATTTAATTAAAAATGACTATTTATGTGCGCCGAAAAAACCTATTACGCTTAAAGGGATTCACGGTCCGGTAAAGACCTGGCAAGTTATGGAAAAATATACCTCGCGTAAATTGGATTATCAGCGCTGGTTTGATTATGAGTACAAGGGTTTCCATTTGTTGCTGAATCTGGATGAGGTTCAAAATTATGAATATCCAGAGTTGATCCAAGTTTTGGAAAAGATGATTAAGCGGATTCAAAAACAGCAAAAATTGACCAACTCAGAAGGTATTGTTCGACTCAATCTGGAAGATGTGATTGAAGATGAGAAAAACGAGCAGTACCACTAAAAATCATGATTGAGATGATGTTTACAGATAAAAAACCACGCGATTGCGTGGTTTTTTATGAGCGAAAATCTTAATGATTTTCTGAGGCGTGGTTGATGGTGTATTTAGGAATTTCGACTTCCAAATCTTCATCGACAATTTTCACTTGGCATGAAAGGCGTGAATCCGGTTCCAGACCCCAGGCACGATCTAGTAAATCTGCTTCTACATCTGTCATTTCTTCGAGGCTGTCAAAACCTTTGCGAACTACCACATGACAGGTGGTACAAGCACAAGACATATCACATGCATGTTCAATCTTGATACCGTTTTTTAACAGGCTTTCGCACAGGTTGGCATCCTGTTCAACTTCGAACTCGGCACCATTAGGGCAAATTTGCGCATGTGGAAGAACTTTAATACGTGGCATAATTTTTTCCTGTTTATTGGTCCGAGTTTGACCAGTCATCAAGTTTAGTGCCTTTTAGCGCTGCATCAATATGTTGGTTCATGCGTGCAGCAGCAAAAGCATCACTGTGTATTTTAAGCTGTTCTACAGCTTGTTCAATCGCTTTGATATCGGCGGTTTCGAGTTGAGCCTCAAGTTGAGCTTTGGCTTGATTTAACGATGCTAACTGTTCAGCAGTTAATAGCTGTGCATCCACTTTCAGGGCTTGTTCCAGTGCTTCCAGTTCACGTTTTGCTTCAACCTTGGTTTCTTGCAAATGACGAAGATGTTTATCTTCTTCCGCATATTTGAAGCCATCAATCAGTAAGCGTTCGGTATCGGCATCCGATAAACCATAAGAAGGTTTAATGTCGATTTGTGCATGTACACCAGACGTGGTTTCCTTGGCAGCAACAGTTAACAGGCCATCGGCATCAACCTGGAAAGTCACTTCAATACGTGCCTGACCGGCAGTCATTGGCGGAATGCCATGCAAGACAAAGCGACCCAAACTACGGCAGTGTTCCACCAGATCACGTTCACCTTGTACCACATGAATCAACATGGCGGTCTGGCCATCCTGATAAGTAGTGAATTCCTGACGACGCGCGACTGGAATGGCTGTATTACGCGAAATTAAGCGCTCCACTAACCCCCCCATGGTTTCCAGACCCAGTGAGAGTGGAGTCACGTCTAATAACAATGAGCCATCTTTAGAGTTGCCAATCAGCTGATTTGCTGTAATAGAGGCACCAATTGCGACCACCTCGTCCGGGTTGATGGTGCATAGTGGTTCCTGATTGAAGACTTCACGAACAGCCTTTTGCACCGCATAAGAGCGGGTAGAACCACCTACAAGCACGACATTTTTAATGTCATCTAGCTCAAGTTTGGCATCACGCATCACGCGTTTACATACGCTGATGGTTTTGTCTAAAGCAACTTTAATGATGTCTTCAAATGTAGCACGGTCTAAAGTCAGAGCCTGATCTAAAACTTTCAGTTCAACTGACTCGGCATCTGACAAGGCTTCTTTGGCTTTACGTGCAGAAACAATAAAATGTGCATATTCGGCATCATCTAAGGTTTCAATATTCAGTTGTTTTTTAGCCCATTTTACAATCAGGCGATCCAGGTCATCACCACCTAAAGCAGTATGTCCGCCAGTCGCTAAAACTTCGAATACACCTTGCGAGAAACGCAGGATAGATACGTCAAAAGTACCACCACCCAGGTCATAAATCACATAATTTTGATCGTGAGCGAGATTGGTTTCTTGGTCTAGGCCATAAGCCACAGCCGCAGCAGTAGGCTCATTGAGTAGACGTAAAACATTTAAACCGGCCAGTTGGGCAGCATCACGTGTTGCCTGACGTTGTGCCTCATCAAAATAGGCTGGAACAGTGATTACAGCACCATTCACTTCATTTTTTAAACTGTCTTCAGCACGGTCTTTTAACTGTTTCAAAATTTCTGCTGAAATCTCGACAGGGGTTTTACGGCCTTGTGCAGTTTCAAAAGCAGGCATCTGATTGTTTTCACCCACCAAATTGTAAGGGTGCTGGAATTTGATGTCTGCTTTGGAACGTCCCATAAAACGTTTCACGGAGACAATGGTATTTTTAGGATCTGTGGTAATAAAAGGCTTAGCTTGATCACCATAATGGGTGGTGTTATGGCTATAGTGAACAATGGACGGAAGTAACACGCGACCTTGTTCGTCGTTCAGAACTTTAGCTTTACCGGAAAGTACTGTGGCAACCAATGAATGCGTAGTACCTAAGTCGATACCAATTGCAATGCGGTGTTCATGCGGTGCACTTGATTGACCGGGTTCTGCAATTTGCAAGAGAGCCATTGTGTTACATCCTTAGAACTAAAAATTAAAAAATAAAATTAAAGCGAATTAAAAATCATCATCTAAATCAAAGCTGTCATCATCCAGAAAACGATCTTCAGCCTTGTCGATGTCAGCCATGACTTTAACAAAGAAACGCAATTTGCGAACGGTATCGCGAGCTTCGCCCCAGTCTTCATCTTCATAGTCGATTTTGAATTCACGGACTAAACCGTCAATCCATTGCTGAACTTCATGCTTTAATGAAGTCAGTTCGTCAGCTGATGCAGCTTCATCCAGCTGTTCACGAATTTCCAGTGCAGACTGTAAAAACTCGAAATCCCCAATCGATTGATCCAGATGATAATCTTGTTTTTTAAGACTCAAGAGATAAGCAGCGCGGCTATCAACATTGGATAAAGCCTTAAATGCTTGGTTGATCTCGCTCGATTTAATCAGCGCTTGATCTTTGTCTTCGGCTTTATCAGGATGATATTGTTGCTGCAACTTTAAAAATTCAGTTTTTAACGCTGCCAAATCAATATCGAGTGCTACAGGGAGGTTGAACAGCTCAAAATGATTCATGGGAGATTGTATCCGCGATAGATATGCAAAAGTGACTGCTATAAATGTAATTAAAACAGTGCATTTTACACTGTTTTAATCATCAAAAGAGAGAGCGTGGGGTGGTTAAACGGTGAAAGATTCACCACAGCCACATTCGCCTTTTTTATTCGGGTTGTTAAATTCGAAGCCTTCATTGAGACCGTTTTTCACGTAGTCCATCTCCATGCCTTCAAGATAAACTAGGCTTTTAGGATCAACAAAAACTTTAACACCAAACTGCTCAAACATTTGGTCATGGGTATCGACTTCATCGACAAATTCGAGTACATAAGCCAAACCAGAGCAGCCTGAAGTTTTCACACCAACGCGAATGCCTTCACCCTTACCACGATTCTTTAGGTAATTGCTGATATGAGTTGCAGCATTTTCAGTTAAATGGATCATGAAAACTCCGTTAATCTTTGATCAAAAACTTGAAACACTTAAGCTTTTGTTTTTTTGCTGCGATAGTCTTCAACAGCAGCTTTAATCGCATCTTCAGCCAGTACAGAACAGTGTACTTTTACTGGAGGTAAAGCTAGTTCAGTTGCAATATCAATATTTTTGATCGCCTGAGCTTCATCCAGGGTTTTACCTTTTAGCCATTCAGTTACTAGCGAGCTAGATGCAATCGCAGAACCACAACCATAAGTTTTAAAGCGTGCTTCTTCAATCACACCGTCATCATTCACCTGAATCTGAAGACGCATTACATCACCACAAGCCGGTGCACCTACCATACCTGTACCAACATTTTCAGCATTTTTGTCTAAGACGCCAACATTACGAGGGTTTTCGTAATGATCAATTACTTTTTCGCTATAAGCCATGATGCTTCTCCAAACCTCGGGGTCAGCCTTAAGATTAATATGGGGGTGAAATTACGTTTATCAATGAGATAGCTTTAAATTTTAAAGCTATCTCCAGATCATGAATCAGTGTTCAGCCCATTCAACAGTGGAAAGGTCGATACCTTCTTTATACATATCCCAAAGCGGAGAAAGTTCACGTAATTTCTCAACAGCAGCTTTAGTGATTTCAAGAACGTGATCGATATCTTCTTCAGTAGTGTATTTACCGAAGCTGAAACGGATTGAACTGTGAGCAAGTTCGTCAGAAAGACCGAGCGCACGAAGTACGTAAGACGGTTCAAGCGTTGCAGAAGTACATGCTGAACCAGAAGATACAGCTGCATCTTTCAATGCCATCATCAATGATTCGCCTTCAACAAAGTTAAAGCTGACATTCAGATAGTTTGCAACGTTGTAAGTAGGATGACCGTTTAAGAATACTTGTTCCAGACCTTGTAAACCGTTCCATAATTTATCACGGAGGATACGTAAACGGGCTTGTTCAGCTTCCAGATTTTTGCCTGCAAGTTCAAACGCTTCACCCATACCTACGATTTGGTGGGTTGCAAGTGTACCTGAACGCATACCGCGTTCATGACCGCCACCATGCATTTGTGCTTTAAGGCGTACACGTGGTGAGCGACGAACGAATAACGCACCGATACCTTTAGGGCCATAAATTTTGTGAGCAGAGAAACTCATTAAATCAACTTTTAAAGTTGAAAGATCAATCTCTACTTTACCTGCAGCTTGAGCCGCATCAACGTGGAAGAAAATTTTCTTGGCACGGGTAATTTCACCGATAGCTGCAATGTCAGTGATGGTACCAATTTCGTTGTTGACCATCATCAGGGAAACAAGAATGGTATCTGGACGAATAGCGGCTTCAACCATTTCAGGGGTAATTAAACCTGTTTGTGGTTGTGGCTCAAGATAGGTGATTTCAAAACCTTCTTCTTCTAATTCACGGCAAGTATCTAAAATTGCTTTGTGTTCAATTTTACTGGTGATGATGTGTTTGCCTTTAGACGCGTAAAACTGAGCCACACCTTTGAGTGCCAGGTTATCAGATTCTGTGGCACCTGAAGTCCAAACAATCTCGCGTGGATCTGCTTTGACCAAGTTCGCAACTTGTTCACGTGCATATTCTACTTTTTCTTCAGCCTGCCAACCGTAAGCATGAGAACGAGATGCAGCATTACCGAAAGTACCGTCGAAAGTTAAGCACTCCATCATGCGTTCTGCAACTTGAGGGTCTACAGGAGTGGTTGCTGCATAATCAAGATAAATCGGACGTTTCATGTCAAATACCTGTAACCGATAAAAGGGCTGAATCAAATGATGCTGTATTTTGGCGAATGGAAACGGTTTGAACGTTATCTCGTGCGACCAGGTCAGCAAGGGTGATTTTTGCTAAATAATCGGCAATGTGGTGGGAGAGTTCTTGCCATAAATCATGAGTCAAGCACATTGCACCATTCTGGCAATTACCTTTATGATCACAACGTGTTGCATCAACTGCTTCATTTACAGCTTCAATAATTTCTAATACTGTGATTTCTTCAGCGCTACGAGCCAGGTGATAACCACCGTTGGCCCCACGAACACTAGAAACTAAGCCGTGGCGCTTTAATTTCGCAAATAACTGCTCAAGATAAGCAACAGAAATACTTTGACGAGCTGCAATTTCAGCAAGCGTAATCGTTTGTTCAGTTGGCTGCAAAGCTAAATCAAGTAGAGCAGTCACTGCGTAACGACCGCGAGTAGTAAGACGCATGATTCGATACACATATTAAGACTAGATGAATTGATTTTATGAATCCTGACTAAAATAGTCAAGTTTTTTTATTGGTCTTTAAATTATTTTGTTTTATAGGAAAATTATATGTTTATACAATCCAGTAATTATATACTAATAACGCAACTAATAGCACGATAATTAGACTAAAAGTGACATTCACTCTTTTTTGTTTTTGTTGCATACGTCGAATGCGATTCTTATATTGTTTGACTTCTACCTCTAAGGTATTGATCTTTGAACGTTGCTGGTCAATTTTTTCCAATAGGGGAGCAATACGCTTTTTGGAAGAAATAACTTCCTGTTCATCAGCGGGTTGGCTGAGCCACTGTTTCCAGTCGGATAAAACTTTTGGAAAGCTGAACAGCAAGCTTAAATCTCGAAACTCATCTTTTAAGGTGCTGTCACCATCAATACGCATTTTTTTAATACTGCGGCGATTGGCAAAGACAAATACTTTAATTAAATCCATGAGGGTAGTGCGGATATCCAGATCGACTACTTTCTCGGGAGCTTTGCTGTCAAAGAGTATGCCTTGTTCAGTGAAAACAACATAAAAATCGAAATAAGGCAAATAGCTGTTAATTTTAATGGTGATTTTTTGGTCTATAAATTTTTTAGCCTGCAAGCCAACGACCCGATCATGTTTTAAGATGAAGGTAAAGATTGTTTCTAAAACAATCATGGTCATTGTGAGCAACAAATGCGGTTGATTCTGACCTTGTTGCGATTCACTCATAAAACTTAATCCTTACCTGAAAGGAGCATCCTATGCTCGAAAATGTGTTTCAGGACTTATAACAAATATATTAATCTTGCTTTGTAGAACAGTTTAGCAAATCGATCAAGTATTTAATTTGCTATTATAGCTGTATTTTTTGAGTAATTATATTCAAGTTGTATAGAAAATAGGCTAGGAGATGGCGGGTATGGATAAATCAAAAACAGATCAAGAGATTGATCAACTAAAAAATGAAAATCCTGATAAAACAAAGAATAAATTACGTTCAGGTCGTAAGTCGGGTCTGGATTTTCGTAAATATACTCAACAAATATGGCTTGCGGGTTTGGGTGCTTTTTCACGTGCAGAAGAGGAAGGAAACAAACTCTTTGACTCTTTAGTCAAGGTGGGGGAGGAGCTGGAATCTAAGACCACTGAAATTGCCGATCAAACCGTAGAAAAAGTCTCGGGAAAAGCCAAAGAATCGGTCAATGATACCAAAGATAAGGTGGAAAAATTGCTCGACCATAGTGTTAACCATTCTTTAAACAGAATTGGTTTGGTCACCGTAAAAGATATTCAACATTTAGAAAGTCTCATATTACAATTACATAACAAGGTCGATTGTCTTATTGAAGAAAATAAAATACTCAAGGCACAAATATTAAAAAAATGAAACTTTTTGGCTTTTTCTGCATTTTTCAACAATTTTTTTCGCAATTATTTTGTAGAAAAGCCTATTCAGAGTATTGCGTTTTGCCCCAAAGCATTGATATAAAGGTGTTATGGAATCCTTAGACCTTAAATAAACGATATTAAGAGGACGTAATCTTCATGAATAAATCAGAATTAATCGATGCAATTGCAGAGAAAGGGGGATTGTCTAAGACTGATGCAGGTAAAGCCTTAGATGCAACTATTGCTTCAATTACTGAAGCACTTAAATCTGGTGATACTGTTACACTTGTTGGTTTTGGTACATTTAACGTCAAAGAACGTGCGGCACGTACAGGTCGTAACCCGCAAACTGGTGCAGCTTTAGAAATTAAAGCAAGCAAAGTACCAAGCTTTAAAGCAGGTAAAGGTTTAAAAGATTCTGTAGCTTAATCTTTTTGAAAGCCTATCAACGCGCCCTATATGGCGCGTTTTTTATTAATAATGCCGATTTACAGTCTGAACGCATTCATTCAAAGCAGGTTTTCGGGTAAAATCGCCCACAAATAAAATATTGGAATACTTATGGAATCTTTTCGTAAAGTTATTAAAGGTTGGTTGGGCAAAGCTTTGCTCATTTTGTTTTTGACCCCTTTAGCACTTGTAGGTATTGAAGGATATTTTAGCGGTGGAAAATCTGAAGACACGGCAAAATTGGTCAATGGCCAAGAAATTTCTAAAAAAGAATTAGAATCGCTGAGCAAAACATTTAAAGAACAATACCTGGCTTATGTCAATGGTGACGAAACTTTACTGAATCAATCTTTTATCGAAAATAAGGCGATGGAGAGTCTGATTGCTCGTACCTTGTTATTACAACAAGCGGAAGAGTTGGGTATTTCTTTGAGTGATGCACAAATTGAACAAATGATTGCCCAGCAACCGAGCTTTCAGGAAAGCGGTAAGTTTTCTGAAGCCTTATATTCAAACTATTTACGTTCAGTGGGTATGACCAGTCAGGCTCTGATTGCAAACTTGCGTAAAGACCATGCCTTAAAAATGGTGACGTCAACATTTATGGATTATGCATTGGTGAGCAAGCTTGATATTCAACAAATTGCTAATTTGCAAACTGAACAACGCACCTTGCATCTTGCCAGCATTAAACTGGATGAATACAAGAAAAATATCAAAGTCACACCTCAAGATATTGCTGCTTACTACAACAAGCATCAAAATGCATTTAAGCAGGTAGCTAGTGTGGACGTTGATTATGTTGTGCTCACACCAGCCAATGTTGCACCAGCGAATACTCAAGTGACAGATGCTGAATTGCAGCAAGCTTATAGTGCATTTGTTGATGCACAAAAGAAAAATGCTCAGCCATTGGTAAAACATATTTTAATTACCGTAGATACGCGTTCAGATGCTGAAGCGAAAAAATTGGCCACTGAAGTCGCTGCGAAAATTAAAGCAGGTATGTCTTTTGCCCAAGCAGCGGCACAGTATTCTGATGATACTGAATCGAAGACCAAGGGTGGTGTGGTAGAAGCTTATGCCAAAGGTGTGTTTGGTGATGCATTCGATCTAACTGTTGCTTCTTTAAAACCAGCACAAGTTTCAGCACCGGTTAAAACCCAGTATGGTTATCATTTAATTGAAACAGAAGCAGCCGCTTTGAAGTTACCTTCATTTGAAACTGAAAAACCACGCCTGTTAGCAGAGTTGCAAAAGAACAAAACTGCGAATTCATTTTCAGATGCTGTAAATAGCCTGAATGAGTTGGTTGTAGGTAGTGATGCGCTGGATGTGGTGGCTCAGGAAGTTAAGGGTGTGACAGTTCAATCTGTGAAAGGTATGACCCTCTCTACACAGCATCCTGTACTGAGTGATGCCAATGTCAAAGTTAAGCTGTTTAATGATGATGTGAAAAATGGTGATCGCAATGCTTCTAGCAGCATTCAAATGGCAAATGGTAATACCGTTTGGGTGAAAGTGCGTAACTATCATGCAGCTGGAGTACAGACTTTGGCTGAAGCAACGCCACGTGTAAAAGCCAAACTGATTGAACAAAAAGCAGTTGATGCAGCTAAAGCGAAAATCCAGACAGCATTGAATAACTTTAAATCGCAACCGGCTGCTAGCGCTTTGGCACAAAGTCAGATTGCTTTTGAAAGTGCCGGTGTATTTGCACGTTCTCAAGGCTTGAAACGTGAGATTGAACGTGCGGCATTCAGTGTTCCGGCACCGAAAGCAGGCATGTGGTCAGTGACAACTGCTTCATTGCCAGATGAGTTGGTGGTAGTGGCTGTGTCAAATGTGAACAAGACCACGTCGAATGCCTTAACCAATGAACAATTGGGTGAATTGTCCAAGCTGTATCAACAGCTTCGCGGTCAGCAGGAACTGGATGATTACACGCAATATCTAAAATCACATGCGAAGATTAAGTAACCTTAAGTGAAATAAAAAACCTGCGTTAATGCAGGTTTTTTTATGGTTGAATTCAAACTTATTCAGCACGGATTTTTAGTTCATAGCCTGAATATTTGCGGATATTAATGACACCGGTATCCAAGATTAGATATTGTCCTTTAATGCCCAGTAATTTGCCACGAATAATCGGTGTTTTATCCAGATTATGCGACTTGATTTTTTCAGGATATTGCTCGACTGGATAGACAAACTCGCGTGGCAGCTCATCTTCCATGATTTCAATCGTTTCATTGAACTCGAGATTCTGATTAAATTCATCACGAATGGTCTGAATTTTCGGTGCAAATTCTTCCAGTAGCTGTTCACGGACTTCAATTAAATTGAGCGGTTCAGCTTCGCCTTTGAGCAGTTTACGCCAATCGGTTTTGTCCGCCACCTGTGTTCCAAACATAATTTCCAGTTGGCCTGAGAGACGGCGCGAACCAACTTTCATAATGGGTAATGCCTGTGTTGCACCCTGATCCAGCCAGCGCGTTGGCATTTGTCCAAGACGGGTAATGCCGACTTTTAATGCGCTTGAATTGGCCAGATAAACAATATGGGGCTGGAAACAGACCTCTTTGGCAAAGCTGTCTTCACGGCAAGTCCCGAGGTGATAATGACAGGTTTCCGGTTTCATAATACACATGTCACAAGACGCTTTGGTTTTGAAACATTTAAAGCAATGACCCTGCGAAAAGGATTTGCTGGTTTTACTACCACAAGATACACAATAGATATTACCTGTCCATTCAATCTCAATTTCTTGGGCTAAATTGAATGGTAGATCAACTTCTGAACGATCTAGAATAAATTTATATTCAACATTTGCCTTGTGTGTATGTCGATCAGTTACACTAAGGTCCTTGAGGCCTGCATGCATTTTATGGCAAATGCCTTGTAGTTCCATACAAAATACTCTCTTCAATAATAAGGATGCAGTTATGGCTGAACAAAATGTCATCACTTCAATGCTAGACGATTTATCCAACGAACAGCCTATCCAAACTGCATTATGTATTGGTCAAAATCTTGCGCAATACGACAATAATCAATCAATTCAATGGCACTATTTTAACGTAACTGAGTTTTTAAATCTGCCTTTTACCCGGCGATATGATCTGGGTTTTGTAGTGATGGATTCACAAGAGCTGGCTGTACTTTCTGATGTGCAGAAGTCTCAGCTGTTAGTGAGATTGCGAGACCTGATGGCAAAAAGAATTGTTGTGGTGAGCCGGTTGCAAGATGAAAAATTATTGCGCGCTTTGGGCTTTACCCAGCTCATTGATAAAACCCGTCATGATAGCGATTTTGCATTGTGGCAATTCAATATTTTAACGTATAAGCATGTGCCTGACTGGTTTAACTCCAAATTCTGGGCAAACCCTGAAAACTGGAATAAATTTCGCTGGTAATGTATGGACTTTTATCCTTGCAAATTTTAACAGTAGGAGGAGAGAGTCAGTCGTTATGAGTGCATTCTAATGATTTAATGTTCAATTTGATGGTAGGGTAAGGCAAGATTCTTGTGAATTTTCCATACTAAATAAATTATTGGATTTGGAAATTTTTTTAGCAATATAGTGGGACTTTTTGAGGCGGATTAAAATAATCTGCGATTGGAATTCCAGTTCGCCAAATTCAGGCTCGACCTGGACGTAATGTAATTGACCAAAACTGTCCCGTACCCGTGCTTGTGCGGAAAATCCCGGACGCGCATTGCCACTGGAAATGGTCGCCAAACGTCCCAGCAGACTGACCTGTTGTTTAGTAAGCGTTGGCTTGATGACCTGGTCAAGACAATGAATCATAAATACAGTGAAAAACACCGCAATGATCAGTGCCGGGATCATCAGATAATAAGCAGGCAAGAATGCCTTCTGCTGTGCAAATACACAAAGTTGCAGAAAATAGCCTGCGAAACTGAAGTTCATCAGTAAAAACACCACAATCAGTGTTTTGGAGAATTTGACATTGAGTAGAGGGGAGTCGGTAAGTTTCTTTGGATAAAGGGTTTTTAGAAACTCAGTCGGACGAATATTAAAGTAATAGCCAATGGTTTCTGCCATGCTGAGTAAAATTAAAGCCAGTAAACTTAAATGAAACGGGATTAAGTTATAGTTTTGTAGAAACTCTAGCATGGCAAATTCCATAAGTTTTATTCTTCTTTCAGGTAAATTCCACCATCAGAATGCACATTAATCTTTACTTTTTCAAGTGATTGTCCTAAGCAGGGACCAGAAATACATTCACCGGTTTCAACCAGAAACAGGGCTCCATGAGTGGAGCATTCAATATATTCCTGATCACGGTCTAAAAACTGGTTTTCCAGAAATTCCAGTTCGACCTGTAAGTGAGGGCAGAGATTCTGATAGGCATGGAATGAACCATCACGCTGGGTAATGAAAATCGTGTCACCATTTGGCGTTTCGTATGAACGTGCTTCACGTTCAGGAATCTCTTCCATCATGGCAATTTTAATCATTATGCGCATTCCTTGTGGAAGTTATTTAATAATTCTGCATAACTTTCTACACTCAGGCGTGGTCCAAATTGTGAAACCACTTCACTTGAAATCAAGATTGATAATTCAGCAGCCACTTTAAGGCTTAAACCTGCATTGAGTGCATACAGGAACGCACCTGCAAAGGCATCACCAGCGCCATTGGCATCTATCGCAGTCACCTTACGACCAGGAACTTTCAGGGTTTGCTCAGAATCGGAAATTAAAGCACCTTCGGCTGATAATGTAATGACAGTGTATTTGCTTTTTAATTGCAATTTAGCCAATGCTGCTTCAATTGAATCAGTTTCCGTATACATTAAAGCTTCATGATAATTACACAGCAATAAATCGACACCATCATCCAAAAGCTCATCTAGCCCTTGACGCGCATATTGCACCATTGCTGGGTCAGAAAGGGTCAAAGCAATTTTTACCCCATGTGCTTTTGCAATTTCACGGGCTTGTTTAACCGCTTGTCTTGCAGTGTTGCTAGTGGACAAATAACCTTCAATATACAGCCATTTTGCAGTTTTTAAGGGTTCAAAATCGATTTGTGCTTCACTCAGTTCAGCGGTAATACCAAGGTAAGTTTGCATGGTACGTTCAGAATCTGGACTCACCAGAACCATACAGGTTCCGGTCACACCTTCACTGACGGATTGTTCTGCAGTTTGAATGCCGGCATCATTTAAGCCTTTCAGGTAAATTTGACCAAGTTCGTCGTTACCCACGCGGCAAGCATAAAAGGCTGTGCTGCCTAAAGCACTAAATGCAACGGTGGTATTTGCAGCAGATCCACCTGATGCTTGACCTTTGTATACTTGCGTTTCTTTTAAATTATTATATAAATTTGCTTGCGTTTCACCATCAGTCAACTGCATAGTGCCTTTTTGCAAATTTTGTTGAATCAGGAAATCGTCAGAGACTTTAAATTCTTGGTCGATTAATGCATTACCAATTGCAAAAAGATCAACAGTTGTCATGTCTTTCATTCACATTTAAATTAAAACGTTAAGTTTACACCAATGCTCATGATTGCTGTAGATTGATGAATAAAATTCAATATAGAGTCAATTTATTCGTTCAAAATACTATATAGGACAGAATAAGGAAGGTTAGATGAATATCACGATTGATAAAGCTGAGCAATTACCTGAACAAATCAAGGAATTAGCCAAGCAGGCACAGAAAGAAGGATTTCAGTTTGTTGATCGATTGATTGAAGAGTTCGAAAGTGGCAAGAACCGGTTTGATCAACCTGGTGAATTTCTGCTGTTGGGCTATGATGATGACAAGCTTGTGGCTTGTGGCGGTTTAAACCAGCAGTGGAATGAAAATGAAATTGATGCGCGTATTGGGCGGGTGCGTCGTTTTTATGTATTACCGAAATACCGCAAGCATGGTGTGGGCAAGCAACTGTTACAACAGCTGGAAAAAGAGGCACGTGCCAACTTTTCAGCATTGTGCCTGAATACAGATACTAAAAATGCAGCGCATTTCTATCAAAAGCAAAACTATGTGTTTGTAGAAAATCATCCTAACTATAGTTATTTCAAATATTTGATCTAGTTTTTATTTTCACTTGTGACACCGTTAAGTCTGAGTAGGCTTGATGGTGTCATAATGAAGTTATTTTTAAATGCTATTCACTACTCAGATATCAGTCTAAATTGATAATTAAAAATTATTTCAACTTAATCTCTTGTTTATTGCATTCATCGCTTTGTTTTCCACTATGTTTTGAATACCTGTCTGACCCTCATCTTGAATTCATTTTTGATAAAGTTACATTAAAAAATTCCGAAATCTGATTGAAATATTCCGTGATTTAAAATGGACCAAAATGCTTGGAATTTGGTAACTGTACAAATCCAAATAGTGCAATATTCAGGTATAATCAAAACCATCTTATAAATATTTAAATGTTGGAGATCACATGACTGTAGATGTCACTGAAACCATTTCTCAAACTGTTCATCCTGCGTTTCAGTTGATCCGTCAACACCATGTTGAAGCCCTAGATATTCGGGTGTCTGAATATAAGCATAAAGCCACGGGTGCTATACATTATCATCTGGCCAGTGATCTGGATGAAAATGTCTTTCTGGTGGCATTTCGTACTCAACCGATGGATTCAAAAGGTGAGGCGCATATTTTAGAACATACTGCGCTTTGTGGTTCGGAAAAATTTCCGGTCCGTGACCCATTTTTCCTGATGATTCGTCGTTCGCTCAATACCTTTATGAATGCGTTTACTTCAGCAGACTGGACCGCCTATCCTTTTGCCACGCAAAACAAAAAAGACTTCCAGAACCTGCTGGAAGTGTATCTGGATGCTGCTTTTGCTGCCAATTTAAACGAACTTGATTTTGCTCAGGAAGGTATTCGCATTGAGCTTGAAAATGGCGAACCGGTTTATAAAGGTGTGGTCTTTAATGAAATGAAAGGAGCAATGAGTTCTCCTTCAGATCAGCTTTATCATCAATTGGCGCATCATTTATTCCCGCATACTACCTATCATTACAATTCCGGTGGCGATCCTAAGAATATTCCGGATTTAACTTACCCTGAGTTGGTTGATTTCTATAAGTCACATTATCATCCAAGTAATGCTGTATTTATGACTTTTGGCAATGAATCGGCTTATTACTTGCAGGAACAATTTGAAACTTTAGCCTTGTCTAAATTTGAAAAAGGTCAAACCTTACATTCAACACCCGAAACCCGTTTAACTGCACCGCTTGAAGTCACAGAAAGTTATGCTGTAGATGCAGAAGATCTGAAGGATAAAACCTATCACGTGATTTCATGGCTGTTGCCGCAAGCCAGTGATATTAAATTACGCTTGGGGATGCGTCTGGTTGAAGGTGTTTTGCTGGAAGATTCAGCTTCGCCATTACGTCATTATCTGGAAACCTGTGGTTATGCCCAGTCTACCGGCCCAATTATGGGTGTGGATGATTCCAACTTTGAAATGACTTTCTTCTGTGGCGTACAGGGTTCAAATCCTGAACATGCCCAGGAATTTAAAGATGGTGTGTTTAAGGTTCTTGAAGAAGTTGCTTCTAAACCGGTTGATGCCGAAATGGTGGATGCCATTTTGCATCAGATTGAATTGCATCAGCGTGAAATCAATGGCGATGGCATGCCATATGGTCTAAGCCTGATTTTAAATGGATTAAGCAGTGTGATTCATCACAGCGATCCGATTCAGGTCTGGGATGTAGACACGGCGATTGAACAGGTGAAAGAAGAACTCAAAGACCCAATGTGGTTGTCCAACCTGATTAAAGAATATCTGCTGGATAATCAGCATCGTGTACAGATGACTTTGGTGCCTGATGCAACCAAATCTGCTAAGGAAGCTGAAGCGGAAAAAGCGCGTCTGGCAGCCATTGGAGCCCAACTGACCGATGAGCAAAAAGCGGAAATCATCAAGCAAACCGAAGCTTTAAAAGTCCGTCAGGACACGCCGGATGATTTGAACCTGTTACCGAAAGTCGGTCTGGAAGACGTTCCTGCGGACTTGCACATCGTACAAGGTCAATTGCGTGAAATTATCAGCAATAATTTAGACACGCCTTTGAATCTGTATCATGCCGGAACCAATGGCATTTACTATCAACAGGTGTTGGTAAAAATTCCAGATCAGGTAGTTCAGTCGCCATATTTCAATTTACTTTCAATTTTGCTGGGTGAAGTCGGTGCGGGTGAATACGACTATCTGGAACTGCAACAACTGCAAACTGCGGTGAGTGGTGGCGTGGGGATGGGTGCATCTCTACGTTCAAAATATGATGATAAAAACAAGATTAGCGCATGGCTTACGTTGACCACCAAATCTCTGGTGAATAATTTTGAAGCCATCCGCCTGTTGAAACTGGCATTTGAACAACTGCGTTTTGATGAGAAAGATCGTATTATCGAATTATTGCAACAACGTAAAACACGTTGGACTTCACGTATTTCCGGTTCGGGTCATAGCTATGCCATGCAAATTGCTGGACGTAACCATAGTGCCTTGGCACAACGTGACTATCAAAATACCGGTTTGGGAGCACTGAACTGGTTAGGTAATTTGGTAAGTAAAATTGAAAGTGATGAAACTGCTTATAATGCATTAATTGCAGAATTAAAAGCCATTCATCGTTTACTTTTACAGGCACCAAAACAATTCTTGCTGGTGTGTGAAGAACATCAGTCCGATCGTTTGATTGAAGAAGTGCAAGACGTTTGGGACAAGTTAGCTGTTGATAAAAGTCCGGTAGAATTAACTCAAATCATCACAGAAAATAGCAATAATGACGAAGCTTGGCTGATTCAAGCCAATGTTCAATTCTGTGCTGCTGCTTATGCTGCAGTAGAGGTTTCTCATCCAGATGCTGCACCTCTCATGGTATTGGCTGCTTATTTGCGTAATGGTTTCCTGCACAGTGCGATTCGTGAAAAAGGCGGGGCGTACGGTGGTGGAGCAAGCTACGATGGCAATGCCTGTTCTTTCCGTTTCTATAGCTACCGCGATCCGCGCCTGGCAGAGACTTTTAAAGACTTTGATGCCAGTATCCAATGGTTGCTGAATAGCGAACACAAACCGCATCAACTGGAAGAAGCAATCTTGGGCTTAATTGCAAGCATGGATAAACCGGGTTCTCCTGCCGAGGAAGCCATTACTGCCTGCTATGCATTATTGCATGCACGTACACCTGCAGTGCGCAAGCAATTACGTGCACGTTTACTTGCTGTAACTCTTGATGATTTAAAACGGGTTGCAGAACAATATTTGGTTCAGCAAAAACCAGTCAAGGCTGTGGTTGCACCCGTAGCTAAGCGTGAAGCGCTGCTTGAACTTGGTTTTGATATTAAGCAAGTGAACTAAAGATATCATTTGAGGTAAAACCCTATGGCGTTCAAAACGCTTGAACGCACTACATTGCAACTGAGCATGATCATGCTCAGTTCTTTGTATGCGGCGAGTATTCATGCACAAAAACCAGAATCTCTCATTACACCCGCAAGTCCGGAAGCATGCGTGGCATTAGAGTCCAATGCGGATCGTCTGGCCTGTTATGACACTTTGTTCAAGGTGCCTGAAACAGAAAAAACGGCACTGGTGTCTGAACGTCAGGCAGCCAATCAAATTGCACCTGCACCGACTGAGCCAGAAACGATCAAAGAAAAAATCAGTCATGGGATGAGTAATGTCTTTGCAGTTGAGGGGCCAAAAATTGATCCCAATACGTCTTTGCTGGACAAGCGTTGGGAGTTGTCTTCTGAAAGTAAACTTGGAACCTGGAATATTCGTGCGCATCAACCGGTTTATCTGCTTCCAGGATTCTGGACTTCGGATAAAAATGAACGTCCTTCTAGTCCGAATGAAAATAATACGGTACAGTTAGGTGATGAGCAAAACCTGAAATCGATGGAAGCGAAATTCCAGTTGTCTTTAAAAACTAAAGCAGTTGAAAACCTGTTTGGTGATAATGGCGATCTCTGGCTGGGTTATACCCAGTCATCACACTGGCAGGTTTATAATGCAGATGCCTCGCGTCCTTTCCGTGAAACCAACTATGAGCCTGAAGCCAGTCTGGTTTTTCGGACCAATTATGAAATTTTGGGCTTAAATGCACGTTTACTAGGTGTGACCTTTAACCATCAGTCCAATGGCCGTGCCGATCCTTTATCACGTAGCTGGAACCGTATTATTTTTAATGTCGGTTTAGAACGCGACAACTTTGCATTGATGCTACGTCCTTGGTATCGCATTGAAGAAGATGCAAAAGATGATAACAACCCGGATATTAAAAACTATATTGGTCGTGGTGATTTAACTGCATTCTACCGCAAGAATGATCATGAATTTTCCCTGATGCTACGTCATTCGCTCAAAGGTGGCGATGATGCACATGGGGCTATGCAGTTTGATTGGGCATTCCCGATTAGCGGTAAATTGCGTGGTCATTTTCAATTGTTTGATGGCTATGGTGAAAGCCTGATTGATTATAATCATCGAGCCACTTATGTCGGTTTAGGTGTATCCTTAATGAATTGGTATTAAAATTTATCCATGAATGATAAAAAACCACTCTGTATGAGTGGTTTTTTATTGAATCGGGTTTAACCAATTTGAATATCTGCCGGTGGATGTTTTAAACGGCTTTTTTTCGGGGTGGCAATCAGGTAGGCCAGAGTCAGTGGCCCCAAACGACCCGCAAACATCAGTAAGATTAACGCAAACAGACTTGCAGGCTGTAATTCACTGGTAATGCCACGTGATAATCCTACCGTACAGGTGGCAGAAACTGCTTCGAAGAGTAAATCCAGGAAGTTTTTGCTAGGCTCCAGAATAAGAAGCGTAAATAATCCTAAGAATATCAGTATGGCAGTAATGGAAACCACGGCTAAGGCTTTAAATGAGGTGGTTTTAGAAACTGAGTGATTGAATACGGTTAATTCTTCCGAGCGTCGTAAAAAAGTGATCACACTTAAGACCACAATAATAAAAGTACCCACCTTAATACCGCCAGCCGTGCTGAGTGAACCGCCACCAATAAACATCAGGATCATGGTGACTAAGGTGGAAGCATCGGTCATGTTTGCCATCTCCAGGCTGTTAAAACCGGATGAGCGCGGAACGGTGGCATGGAACCAGGCGTTTAGGGCTTGATCACCCAGGCTCATATTCGCCAGGGTTAGGGGATTGTTGGCTTCCAGTGCCCAAATTACGATAAAGGCAAATAGGTTTAAACCTGCAATGGTAGAGAGAATTAATTTGCTATTGGCACTTAATTTTTTCCAGCGACGAGTGCGCTGGATATCCATCAGCACGACAAAGCCAATTCCACCAATAATATAGAGCATACTAATGGTAAAGGTAATAAAGTAATGGTCTGCAAAACTCATCAAACTATTGGGAAATAGGGAAAAACCACCGTTATTAAAAGCCGAAACACTATAAAAAGCCGCGTAAAAAAAGGCGCGGGAAAAATCGTATTCTGGCATCCAGGCAATAGTTAAAATCAATGTGCCAATCGCTTCAAAAAACAGGGAATATAACAGCACCCCTTTAATGGTGAATGACACTTTGGCCAGGCTGGTTTGACCAATGGTTTCCTGCGCCATCATTTGCTGTTTGAGCCTGATATTGGAGGAAAGACTCAGTGCAGCCAGTATGGCAAAGGTCATAAAACCCAGGCCGCCGCTTTGCAATAACAGCATAATGACGATCTTGCCAAAGGTGGTATAGGCTTCTCCGACATTGACCACAGACAGCCCGGTAATGGTCACGGCAGACGTTGAAGTAAATAGGGCATTGAGCCAGCTTAATTCACCATGATGTGAAATCGGGAGTTTGAGCAATAAAGTTCCGACAACGATAAAGCTCAAAAAACCCAGTGCCAGTAAACTGGGTGGGCTTAGATTGACCGTATTGGGGTTTTTGTTTTGCGCTTGATTCATATTTTATTTAAACCGGGCAGAAAGTTTTCTTAAGGGTTCAATTTCACCTTCCACGACTAAGATATCACCTTCTTGCATAATTAAATTAGGATCAATGTTATATGAAACCTCTTTGCCGCGTTTGTGCAGAATCGTTTTAATTTCAGGAACATGACTCATAAGCTGATGAAAACGTTCGCCCTGCTGACTCTTTTTAATTTCAATTTTAACGATGAAATGATTGTCTTCTAAACCCATATAACGACTGACCATCGGGTAGCTTAATGACTGGGCAACCCGGTTACCCATATCTTCTTCAGGATGAATGATTTTATTCACGCCAAGATGAGTCAAAATCATGTGATGGGCTTGTGATTTGGCCTTAGCCCAAATTTTTTTAATACCCATATTTTTTAGATGTAGGACACATAAGATGCTGGCTTCTATATCTTCGCCAATAGCCACCACCACGGCTTCACAGTTTTGAATATTCAGTTCTTTGAGTACATGTTCATCTGTGGCATCGGCAATGACTGCATGAGTCAGCTGATCAGAAAAGGTTTCTACATATTTTTTATTGCTGTCTATACCAATCACATCATGGTTTAACATGGCTAATTTGGTTGCGACGGTTGCACCAAAACTACCCAAACCAATCACTGCAAACTGTGCCATGTGTTTTTAATCCTAATTTGTTTTCAATTTTTACATCATATTTCAACGACTATGATGCCACTAAATTTTAGAGTTTGCGTGTTAAACTTTAGCTTAAGTATTGAATAACGTCATTCAACTGAATTCTAAACAGGAAATGATTAGCTCAAAATTATAAAACAGCCCATGTGCAGCTTTTGATTGATGTGATTTGTCTAACTATTTTTTTAATAACGAGAGTTAAATGCAAAAAAATAGCCTGTATTCATACAGGCTATTTCAAGTCATGCTAAAAAATTATTTCAAGAATCGTTGATACCCCAAATTGTTGGTAATTTCTGCATATGGATAAGTAATATTTTCCAATGTTTCAATTAAACCATCCGGATTTTGTTTCGCATCGCTTGCTTCTAAGCCAACCAGTACACGACCTTCCGCTGCGCCGTGGTTGCGGTAGTGGAATAGGGTAATGTTGTGCGTTGGACCCAGACGTTCCAGAAAAGTCAGTAATGCACCTGGACGTTCCGGGAACTCGACACGGAATAGACGCTCATTTTCAATATCTGCATGACCACCGACCAGATAACGGATATGCAGTTTTGCCACTTCATCATCAGACAAATCATCAACATCATATTGCGTCGTCAAGGTGTCATAAATGTCGTGACGTTCTTTTTCGCCACCTTTCAAGCTGATGCCGACAAATACTTGAGCAGCACTAGAAGAGCTGGCGCGGTAGTTGAATTCCGTGATATTACGGCCTTGCAGGGCACGGCAGAAATTCAGGAATGAACCTTTCTCTTCTGGAATGGTCACGGCAAAAATGGCTTCTTTGCGTTCACCGAGCTCTGTACGTTCGGCAATATAGCGCAGACGGTCGAAGTTCATGTTGGCACCACAAACAATCGACACCATATTTTTATTTTCCAGACCATGTTCTGCCACATATTTCTTGATCCCGGCAAGTGCCATGGCACCGGAAGGTTCAACAATGCTGCGGCATTCGTCATAGGTATCTTTAATTGCTGCACAGATCTCGTCTGTGTTCACCAGTACAACATCCGGTTCAACAATTGGGCCCGAGTTGTCTGATTTTTGCAGGCGAATCACATCAAACGGTTTTTCACCAATTTGTGCAACCGCAGTACCGTCAGCAAATAAACCTACAGAAGGTAGAATTACACGTTCATTGGCTTCAAAAGCCGCTTTTAAGCAGGCAGATTCATCATATTCCACCGGAATGACTTTTACATGTGGTGCAACATCACCAAGGTAAGCAGCAACACCGGCAATCAAACCACCACCGCCAACAGCAACAAATACATATTCCACATCACGCCATTGACGCAAAATTTCATTGGCAATTGTGCCTTGACCGGCCATCACCAGTTCATCGTCATAAGGTGGAATAAAGGTCATGCCATCTTCGGTAGCACGTTGAATGGCATATCTGTTGGCAACATCAAAAGAATCGCCATACAAGACGACCTCTCCACCCAAACGTTTTACTGCCTGAACTTTAATGTCAGGCGTGGTTTTCGGCATGACAATAATGGCGCGAATTCCCAGTTTTTTACCAGATAGGGCCACACCTTGTGCATGGTTACCTGCTGAAGCCGTAATAACGCCACGTTCCAACTGAGATTTCGGTAATTGACTAATACGGTTGTAGGCACCGCGTAGCTTGAAGGAAAAGACAGGTTGTAAATCTTCGCGTTTAAAGCGAATGTTATTATTTAGCTTTTCACTAATTCGTGGCGCTGCTTCGAGTGGAGTTTCGATTGCAACGTCATAGACCGTTGCCTGTAATATTTGTCGAACCAAACGAGACAGCATGTTAATTTTCCATCTAACAGTTTAAAATAGGCCTTTATTGTAACAAACCCCTGTACATTTGGGCTGTTTAATCAGCAACAAATGTCAAAAAATAGTTGAGCCAAGTTATGAGTCTGTATGCTACCCAGGATGAAAAGAAACAAGCTGCTGCGAAAGCTGCTTTAAAACACTTGCCTAAAGGCGGGATTTTGGGGGTAGGTACAGGAAGTACTGTGAACTTCCTCATTGAATTATTGCCAGAATTGCAACTGGAAGCTGCGGTTGCCAGTTCTGAAGCGACTGCCCAGCGTTTGAAAAAATTAGGCATTGAAGTGGTCGACATGAACTCTGTAGGCGGCTTGGATGCTTATGTCGATGGTGCGGACGAAATTGACCGTCATATGCACATGATCAAAGGGGGCGGTGCTGCATTGACTCGTGAAAAAATCGTCGCTTCAATTGCAAAGAAATTTGTCTGTATCGTGGATGATTCGAAATGGGTAGAGCAATTGGGTCGTGATTTCCCGCTGCCTGTAGAAGTCATTCCAATGGCGCGTTCTGCGGTAGCACGTAAAATTGTAAGCTTGGGTGGCGATCCGGTTTATCGTGAAGGTGTTGTGACTGATAACGGCAACGTGATTTTAGATGTGCATAACCTGAATATTCTAAATGCGCTTGAGCTTGAAAAAACCATTAACAACATTCCGGGTGTGGTGTGTAACGGTATCTTTGCCTTGAATAAAGCTGATATTGCTGTGGTTGCAACTGATAACGGTATTGAAGAGCGTACTGCGGTTTAATCTATATGAAATTTCCCTCTCCTTTTAAAGGAGAGGGTTAGGGAGAGGATTTATATGAAGAATCCCCTCATCCTAACCTTCTCCCTGAGGGAGAAGGGACTTTTCAATATTAATTTCACAACCATTATTGAATATTTAGAATCCCTTTAAAACATTTTCTTATGAAAATGTGAGATGTGAACTTCCGTTAGGAGGGGGATTCAAATTATAAAATTATAGATAAATGACCTCAAACTTACCAGAAATTCAAATCACTCGAAAATTACGCGCAACACGCTTGAGGCTGCGCGTAGAGCCGATGCAAATTAAATTAACTGTGCCGCAGTTTTGCACACAGCGCCAAGTTCAAGACTTCTTAAAACAATCAGAACAATGGATGATTGAAACATGGCAGAAGCAGCAGGAAAAAGCGGGACAGATTGATAAAAGCTTACCCACCGAACTTAAACTTTTTAATTTAGGTCAACCTTTACAGATTGCTTATCAAAGCCAAAAAAATTCTTTTATATATGATGAGCTCAGAAATCAACTTTTGATCAGTGATCGTCAGCCTGAACAATATTTAAAAGCGTTTGTAATCGCCTATGCAAAGCAGCATCTTCCGCTTTATTTGGGGGATGTGAGCCAAGAAAGTAATTTGAGTTTTGGCAAATGTGCGATTCGGCAGCCTAAAACACGATGGGGAAGTTGTACATCGAAGCATGACATTATGTTGAATAGCGGCTTGGTTCTATTTCCTGAAAAGACTACTCGTTATGTCTGTGTGCATGAATTAGCACATACCAAGCATTTTGATCATAGTCCGCATTTTTGGGCAGAAGTACAAAAACATGATGCCAATTATCAGCAGCATCGGAAAATTTTAAAAAGCAGTCCGATGCCGTGGTGGTGGAATGTATAAAGACTAAACTTTTAGCATTTATGCACAGTATTTGCTTTTAAATAAAAAGTTCCTTTTCATCTAATAATGATTGAATCCATAAGGATTTTTCATTTATATATTTAGGTTGCATGCAAAATTAAAATTATAAGAGAGAAATGATAATGATGAAGCTATTAGTATTATGCGGTGTTTTGATGCTGGCTTGTAGCGGTAATATAGTTCGTGCAGAGTATTACAGTGGAAAAAATGTACAAAGACAGAATCCAGAAATTTTTAAAGTAGATGATTTAGAAGAAAAGACACTTGAAATGCTGCAAGACGGATATGTACCCATATTTAAAGAAAAGTTCATTGATTATTCCTATAGCAGAAGCATGAGAGATATTCGAGAAAAAGCGTTGCTTCATGGCTCTCCCATTGCTGTTTTTAGCAGTGAATATCAAGGCAATAAGGTTATTTACGATACTCGGATGCGCGAGCCAGAGGCTGCAAGAATTTCAGGCAATGACAGAAATAAAAATGATGTGAATAATTTAAATAATATACCAGTAGGCACGATAGAAAGTAGGCCAGTCCGATATGCATCTTTAAATGATCAGTTTAGGGTAATTTATTTTTATAAATTTAATTCAATAACAGGTATTTACCCTGCTGATTTATTCGAAAGAGATAAAATTTATAACAGTATTCAATCAGGCGTCGTTGCTAAAGTGCTTAAGCGAGACTCTCCAGCAGAAAATGTTATAATGCCGCAAGATATAATTTTAAAAATGAATGACGAAAATATCAAAGATGTTAGCGCTTTTGTTGAAAGTTCAAATTATTTAAAAGGAAATACGGTAAAGTTTGAAATTCTGAGAAAAGGACAGAAAATACCATTAGAAATCAGTATGAAGTAGTATTTTTTGGCTAGCAAGCAGGCCGATTTTACCTTTACTATAATGTCGGCCTTATACTTTCTGAGAATATGTTTTCACTTAACCCGATAAAAACATCCGAATTGAAGTAATCTAAGCTAAAACAGTTCAGAAAACCAAAACTTCCTGTCATACTACGCAGTTACGAAATGGACACTTTAGGTTTGAGGTAGTGATCGTGATTACTGTTGGTATTGTCGGTGGTACAGGTTATACAGGCGTTGAATTGTTGCGTCTTTTACTACGACACCCAAATGTACAGGTTAATGTACTGACATCACGTACCGAAAAAGGTCGCCGTGTCGATGACATGTTCCCAAGCTTGCGCGGTCATACCGATCTTGAATATTCAGATTTAGACATTGATGAACTGAAAAAATGCGATGTGGTTTTCTTTGCAACCCCTCATGGTGTAGCAATGAAACATGCAGCAGAACTTGTTGCAGCAAATACTAAAGTCATCGACTTGGCGGCGGATTTCCGTTTGCAAGACTTGGAACAATTTGAAAAATGGTATGGTCTTGAACATGCCTGCCCAGATATTTTAAAAGATTCAGTTTACGGTTTGTCAGAACTGAATCGTGAAAAAATTAAACAAGCCGACGTGATTGGTAACCCGGGTTGCTATCCAACCACGGTACAACTGGGTCTTGCGCCGTTATTTAAACAAACTGAAGCATTGGTGAAACCGGAAAGTATTATTATTGATGCAAAATCCGGCGTATCTGGTGCAGGGCGTAAAGCCAGCCTAGGTATGATTTATTCTGAAAATGCCGATAACTTTAAGGCTTATGGCGTTGCAGGTCACCGTCATCATCCTGAAATTGTGGAGGCACTGGAAAATATTTCCGGTCTTAAAGATGTATTTAATCACATTTTATTTGTACCGCATTTAGTTCCTATGATCCGCGGTATGCTGAGTACCATGTATGTGGACTTAACTGATGCAGGTGATGCTACCGATTTGCAAAGCTTGTATGAACAATTCTATGCCAATGAACAGTTTGTAGATGTAATGCCTGCCAACAGCTCACCTGAAACACGTTCGGTACGCGGTGCCAACCAGCTTCGAATTGCCTTGTATAAACCACAGCCTAAAAAACTGGTTGTGCTCTCTGTACAAGACAATTTGGTGAAAGGTGCGGCAGGACAGGCAGTACAAAATATGAACCTGATGTTTGGCTTTGCTGAGAATGCAGGTCTTGCAGGTATTGGCTTATTACCATAAAAAACGTTTTTCGACTTCACACACATTTGGATTTGGATTTAAATGTGTGTTTTGAATGAATCAAAATAAGAGATGACGATGCCGAATTCTGACTCAAATACTCCGTCACAACTGAATTTCCTCAGTAAAAAACCTTTTCTAAAGGGTAATTTACCGCTGGCAATTGGTGCGGCCATTCTTGTTCTGGGAAGTGGTTTGCTGGGCTATTCAGTTGGGCATCGGCAAGGTTTGACTGTGGTTGGCTATGAAGCGGATGCCGAACAGCTGGTCGAAGTAGTGCAAAAGCAAAAAACCAGCCTGGAAATGCTGAATAAAAATTTGAATCTGGCAGTACAGGAGCGTGATGTTGCGGTCAGTAATTCAAATGATTTGTTTGCTGCTTTGAATCAGGCACGTGAAGATAAAAGTCAGGCTGAAGGTTTGAGTGCAATTTACCGTGAAGTGTTGCGTCAGCGTGGTGGTTTAAGCCTGACCATACAAAATATCGGCATTAAACCATTACCAGAAAATGCCTATGAATATCAACTTGATCTGGTTCAAATCAGTCCGAATAGACGGGGTGTTTCAGGAACTGTGGAGTTGCGTTTAATTCAGGGTACTGAAGTTTTGGTGGTTCCTATGGAAGACAAAAACTTTAACTTTGAAGATTATGAACGTTTAACCGGACGCTGGACCATGCCTAACGGCTTTACACCACAATTCATTGAGGTGCGTTTAACCGGAGCAACAAGTACACCGTTAATTAAGCGTTTTAGTTGGGGACGTGGTAAACCTATAGAGAGTCAATCGGCATTTATTTCTGAAATTCCTCAAGCAGAAGCAAATGCACAATAAATGTGAATTAAAAATCCTATGCGAATGAATAAGCGTCATTATTGTTTAAACACCATCAAAAATTCTTTTCATCAATCGGGATATGTCGACTGGCATATTAGTCCACGCTTAAGTAATGACTCGCAGGATGACGCTGAAGGGACTGACGGGGGTGTTGCGGTACAAACGGCTCCCCCTGAATTAAAGCGTCCCCCCTTATATGCTGTTGTTTTGATGAATGACGATTACACCCCTATGGATTTTGTAATTGAAATTTTACAACAATACTTTGCTTTGAATCTTGACCAAGCGACCCAAGTAATGCTAACTGTACATTATGAAGGGAAAGGTGTTGCAGGCGTTTATCCACGAGACATTGCGGAAACGAAAGCGAACCAAGTCAATAATTATGCTCGGTCTCAAGGTCATCCATTACTTTGTCAGATTGAGCCAAAAGATTAAGGGGATTACATGCTCAGTCGTCAATTAGAAGTATCATTACGTTTGGCTGTAAGCATGGCTCGTCAAAAGAGACATGAGTTTCTCACGGTTGAACATTTATTGTTGGCTTTACTTGATAATGACTCTGCAGTAAATGCGTTAAAAGCATGTGGTGCGGACATTATCGTTCTTCGCAAGGAGCTGGAAGAATATGTTGAGCAGCACACCCCTAAATTAAGCGAACATAGTGATCAGGCACCACATCCGACGGAAAGCTTTGATCGTATTCTGCAACGTGCAATTTTCCATGTGCAATCAAGTGGTGGAGATCGAACTGTTGAAGGTGCAGACATTCTTGTTGCGATGTATTCTGAACGTGATTCTTTTGCGGTTTACTTGCTTAAACGTCATCAAATTAATCGTTTAACATTAACTCAATATTTATCGCATGGTACACGTAAAGAAGACGTACCTGCTGAAGAGGAAGTGGAAGAGCTGGATGGAGAAACATCGAGTTCTTCAAATGCCGGCCCACTCGATCTATATACCACTAACTTGAATGCAGAAGCACAAAAAGGTAAAACAGATCCTTTGATCGGGCGTGAAAAAGAAATTGAACGTGCAGCACAGATTTTATGTCGTCGCCGTAAAAACAATCCTTTGCTGGTTGGTGATCCAGGGGTTGGTAAAACCTCGATTGCAGAAGGACTGGCTTGGCTGATTGTTAATGGTAAAGCACCGAAGCCATTAGCCCATGCAGAAATATATAGTCTGGATATTGGAGCTCTGGTTGCTGGAACCAAGTACCGTGGTGACTTTGAAAAACGCTTGAAACAACTCTTGAATGCGTTGAAAAAGAAACCAGAAGCTGTGTTATTTATTGATGAAATTCACATGATTATTGGGGCTGGTTCAAGCATGGGCAGTACCATGGATGCATCAAACTTAATCAAACCGGCTTTGTCGAATGGTTCGTTACGTTGTATCGGTTCAACCACGTTCCAAGAGTATCGCCAAGTTTTTGAAAAAGATCATGCCTTGTCACGTCGTTTTCAGAAAATTGATGTCAATGAGCCTTCAATTTCTGAAACCATTGATATTTTACGTGGCTTAAAATCGAAATTTGAAGATTTTCATCATGTCAAATATGATGATAAAGCACTGGTTTCAGCGGTAGAGCTATCCGCCAAGTTTATTAATGACCGTTTCTTGCCAGATAAAGCCATTGATGTAATTGATGAGGCGGGTGCTCAGCGCCGTTTGAAAGCCGAGCAAGACGATACGTTAATCACGGTTGAAAATATTGAAGATATCATCTCCAAGATTGCCCGTATTCCACCGAAAACAGTATCGAAAGATGATAAAACGGTGCTTTCAAATCTGGAGCGTGATCTTAAACGTGTGGTCTTTGGTCAGGATGAAGCCATTGAAGCACTTGGTTCTGCAATTAAATTGTCGCGTGCGGGCTTGAAATCACCGGAGAAACCTGTGGGTAGCTTTGTTTTTGCAGGCCCAACCGGGGTAGGTAAAACCGAAGTCACCAAACAGTTGGCAAAATTACTGGGTGTGGAACTGGTCCGTTTCGATATGTCGGAATACATGGAACGTCATGCAGTTTCACGTTTAATTGGCGCACCTCCGGGTTATGTGGGGTTTGATCAGGGCGGTTTGCTCACCGATGCCATTCATAAAAATCCACATTGCGTATTGCTGTTGGATGAAATTGAAAAAGCGCATCCTGATGTGTTTAATTTATTATTGCAGATTATGGATCATGGCTCGTTAACAGATAATAATGGTCGCAAGTCAGATTTCCGTAATGTGATTCTGGTTCTTACCACCAATATTGGTGCAGAAAGTATTTCACGTGCCAGCATTGGTTTTAGAGAACAAGATAATAGCAATGACAATCAGGAAGCAATGAAACGTGCATTCTCTCCAGAATTCCGTAACCGTCTGGATGGGGTGATTCAATTCAAGGCATTGCCAACGACAATTATTGAAAATGTCGTGGATAAATTCCTGACTGAACTTCAGGCGCAGCTGGATGATAAAAAAGTCATTCTTGAAGTGGATCAAAGTGCACGTGAATGGATGGCCGAAAATGGCTATGACCGTTTGATGGGTGCTCGTCCAATGCAGCGTCTGATTCAGGAACACCTGAAAAAACCGCTTGCCGAGATGATTCTCTTTGGTGAACTGGCAGAACATGGCGGCAATGTTGCAGTTTCAGTGAAGAAAGAGAATGGCAAAGCAGTCGGCCTTAAACTCGAAGTGTTTGAAGATCAGACTGCGGAACCTGCGTAATTAAAAATAACTCATAAAAACCCGTGTTCGCACGGGTTTTTATTTGCTTCAATCTAAATTTTTTGTGTTTTACCTCAAGTATGATTTTTAAAATCTTTAGAAAAATGAAATCGGATGTGACCTTCAATTTATGGACATTCAAATTACCAAAGTCTTAAACACGGTCTTTTTATTTCTTGTCACTGCTGTGATGGAAATTCTGGGGTGTTATTTTCCCTATCTTATTTTAAAGCAGGGAAAAACTCAGTGGTTTTGGATTCCAGCGGTCCTGGCATTGGCTGCATTCGTCTGGTTACTCACTCTACATCCTGCTGCATCGGGACGAATTTACGCAGCCTATGGTGGAATTTATATTTTTACCGCACTGATGTGGTTAAGATTTGTTGATCAGGTGGCATTAAGTCGCTGGGATTTACTGGGTGGAATTGTAGTGATAATTGGGGCAAGCATTATTATTTTACAACCGCAAGGTTTGATACGTTAGTTAGCCTAACGTATCAAACGACTGTTTAAAAAGAACATTCACTGTTCTTAATCTTAAAGTCATAGTTTTTACTTTCGGATGACAATTTTAATTCAACATGATAGGGATTTACACGTTGAAATTCATTTTCAAACAACAAGCTGCAGTTCTGCAAAATATTTTTTCTCAGCAGTTTTTTGACTTCCTTGTCACCAACATCTTGGGCAAACTGGGTAAAATCAGGCGTGGTGATAATGCCTTCAATTTTTACCCCATTCGCGCTCATTTGGTATTTTTCCATCAGCATGTTTTGATCGATCTGGAAAGGCAATGTGCGCGAATCTTCATCACTGATGACATCTAAAATCTCATTCAGCGCTTTATGGTCTTTAATTTTATAAGATGAATCTAGAATCTGCTTTTTAACAAAATATTGATCGAGCTCGGTGGCTTTGGCATGTGTGGTATTAAATATAAGAAAAGTGCTTAAACAAAAAAATATTGTTTTAAATAGCATGATCATAATCACTTAAAATGTTTATGACTTAAATTAAACAATTTATAGGCATAAAAAAAGCACCCGAAGGTACTTTTTTAGAAAACTTGAGGCTGAAAATTTAATCTTTCTTTAAATTTTCATTAATTAAGAATTCAACCAGTGCTTTTTGTGCATGCAGGCGGTTTTCAGCTTCATCCCAAACCACAGCATTTTTGTGATCAAGCATGTTTTCTGAGATTTCTTCGCCACGGTGAGCTGGCAAGCAGTGCATGAATAAGCAATCTGGGTGAGCAAGGTCCATTAAGCGTTCATTGACCTGATAATCAGCAAAGGCTTGTTCACGGATTTTTTGCTCTTCTTCCTGTCCCATGCTTGCCCAGACATCAGTCACAATCAGATCTGCATTTACCGCAGCATCTTCAGCTGAATCGACAAGTTCTACACAGTGGGCAAATTCAGTCAGGAATTTTTCTTGTGGTTCATAGCCTTTAGGCGCAGCAATTTTTAATTTAAAGCCCCACATGTGTGCAGCTTCAATATAAGAGTTGCACATGTTGTTGCCATCACCAATCCAGGCAACGGTTTTACCTTCAATTGAACCACGGTGTTCAAGGTAAGTTTGCATGTCAGCCAATAGTTGGCAAGGGTGGTGATCATCTGTTAATGCATTGATTACAGGTACTTTTGAGTAAGAAGCAAAACGCTCAACGATATCATGGCCGAAAGTACGGATCATTACGATATCCAGCATGCTTGATATTACGCGTGCCGAATCTTCAACTGGCTCACCGCGACCAAGTTGGGAGTCACGTGAAGAAAGAAAGATTGCGCTACCACCGAATTGACTCATGCCAGCTTCAAACGAAACACGTGTACGAGTACTCGATTTTTCAAAAATCATACCCATGACTTTACCAACGAAAGGTTGGAAAACTTCATTGTTATGCTGCTTACGCTTGAGTTCGATCCCGCGTTGCAAAATTTGGTTAAGTTCTAAAGTCGATAAATCACGTAAAGTTAGAAAGTGACGGAGAGCCATCATTTACTCCACAATAACCGCTGAAAATAAATTATCAGTAATTAGTTGTTGGTTGGTTAAGAAAAAAATACGGAATCGGCTAATATACTATATGCGAGGAAAATTGCAAAAAATCTAACGGGGTTGATGGCCTTCCAGGAAGCGATCTACACAATAAGTAATGTAATTGATGGTTTCTTGATCATTTTCACGGATTGGTACACCCATAAGTACGCACCATTCAATATTGCGGATAATGCCAAAATACAGTTGAGCAGAATAAATCGGTTGTTTACAGTGAATAATCCCGATTTCATCGGCTTTGGTTAGCGCATTGGCTATGGCGATTTGAATATGCTTTGGACCCTGTTCGTGAATGTAAAGAGCAAGCTGTGGGCTGCGCTGTGTCTGTTCAATAATTAAACGAAGGAAGGCTACATTTTCTGGAAGCATCAAGTGTTGCTTAACATTTATCAGGGTTTGGATTAAATAGACACGAAGATCATCTTTACCGTGTTCAAAAGGGATGCAGATATCTTTAAAAAACTGTTCCCGACGATAATCACAAATTGCTTTGAATAAGCCTTCTTTATTGCCAAAGTATTTATAGATTGAAGCCTTAGATCCGCCTGCATGTTGCACAATATCATCCAGTGATACTGCATCGTAACCACGTTCTAAAAACAGGTCGGTTGCACTGACTAATAATGCCACACATCGCTCATGACCACGCTTGGTTGGTGGTATATCTTTACCTAAAGGAGCTAAATGGGCGATTTTATGCATATTGGATAAAAAACTAACAATTAAATAGGAGGGAAATTGTTATTATAACAAATATATGTACAGTGTGCTGTGTAGAAGTGTACTCGCGTACGGCATGATTTGAACTGAAAAAGTCATTATTTCAGAAAATAGCTCAAATTAGCTTATTTAGCGTACAAAAAAGCTGTGTTTATCAAAAATAAATAATATCTAATATCACGAAAATTTATTGTGCAATAAATTTGAGAATTATTTGACTAAAGTTATAGAGTAAAAATTCTAAAGAGTCATGGCCAAACAGGGGTTTATGGATATACTCAAACTTCGATAAATAAAGTGAAACTGTGGAAAGGAAGATGACACAACAAATGTCTGCAGGCTTAAGATTTAGACAAGCACTGGAAGTTGAAAAGCCATTACAAATTATCGGCACAGTGAATGCCTATGCAGCCATGATGGCGAAAGAAGTGGGTTATAAAGCCATTTATGTATCGGGCGCAGGAGTTGCCAACTATTCTTATGGATTGCCTGACTTGGGTATGACCAGTTTGGACAATGTTCTAGAAGATGTACGTCGTATCACTGAACGTGTCGACACGCCTTTACTTGTAGATATTGATACGGGATGGGGCGGAGCATTTAATATCGCCCGTACTGTTAAACAGATGATTGCGGCTGGTGCTGCAGCCGTTCATATTGAAGATCAGGTTGCACAAAAGCGTTGTGGTCACCGTCCAAACAAGGAAATTGTGACCCAGCAGGAAATGGTTGACCGTATTAAAGCAGCGGTGGATGCCAAGACTGATTCAAACTTTGTGGTGATGGCGCGTACCGATGCCTTGCAAAAAGAAGGTTTACAAGCGGTGATTGACCGTGCATGTGCATGTGTTGAAGCTGGTGCGGATGCGATCTTTGCTGAAGCGATGACTGACATTACCATGTATCGTACAGTGTGTGATGCTGTAGGTGTGCCTGTATTGGCAAATATTACCGAATTTGGTGATACGCCTTATTACACCGTAGATGAGTTGGGTGAACAAGGTATTCGTATGGTGCTTTATCCACTGTCTGCGACACGTGCAATGCAGAAAGCGGCATTGGAAGTGATGCGTTCTATCCGTGAAAACGGTACGCAAGTGAATGTATTGGACAAGATGCAACAGCGTAAAGAGCTTTACGAGTTTCTTGATTATCATACGTTTGAGAACACTTTAGATAAATTGTTTAAATAAATTTTTTAAATAAATAATTCAAAATGGAGAATTAAAAATGGCTGAAGGAAAAGTACTGACAGGTGCAGGATTACGTGGACAGGTTGCAGGTAAAACCGCACTTTCTACTGTTGGTAAGAGTGGCGCAGGCTTAACCTATCGTGGTTATGATGTGCAGGATCTGGCGGAAAATTGCCAATTTGAAGAAGTGGCTTATCTTATCTTCTTTGGTGAATTGCCAACGACTGAACAGCTTGCGGCTTATAAGGCCAAATTGAAATCTTTACGTCAGCTTCCACAAGCGTTGAAAGAAGTGTTGGAGCGCATTCCGGCAGATTCACATCCAATGGATGTGATGCGTACCGGTGTGTCCATGCTGGGCAACTTGGAAACTGAAAAATCTTTTGATGAGCAGCAAGATGTTGCCGACCGTATTTTGGCGACTTTACCTGCAATCATCTGCTATTGGTATCGTTATAGCCATGATGGCGTGCGCATTGAAGAAAATACCGATGATGATTCAATTGGTGCACAATTCCTGCATTTACTGCGTGGTGAAAAACCGAATGAATTGCATGAACAGGTGATGAATGTGTCGCTGATTCTTTATGCAGAGCATGAATTCAACGCGTCTACATTTACTGCGCGCGTGTGTGCATCTACTTTGTCTGATATGCACTCATGTATTACTGGTGCTATTGGTTCACTTCGTGGTCCATTACACGGTGGTGCCAATGAAGCAGCGATGGAAATGATTGAAAACTGGACCTCTCCAGAAGAAGCCGAACGCGAAATGCTGGGTAAGCTGGAGCGTAAAGAAAAGATCATGGGCTTTGGTCATGCTATCTATAAAGACAATGACCCGCGTAATGGCATCATCAAGATCTGGTCTGAGCGTCTGGCTAAAGATGTAGGTGATACCGTGCTTTATCCGGTATCAGTACGCTGTGAAGAGGTGATGTGGCGCGAGAAGAAACTGTTCTGTAATGCAGACTTCTTCCATGCATCTGCTTACCACTTCATGGGAATTGCAACCAAACTGTTCACGCCAATCTTTGTGATGAGCCGTGTAACAGGCTGGGCAGCACATGTAATGGAACAGCGTGCAGACAACCGTATTATCCGTCCAAGCGCGGATTATACCGGCCCTGAACTGCGTAAAGTGGTTCCAATTGCAGAGCGTACTGCAGCTTAAGATAAAAGCATGAATAAAGCCTCTTCGGAGGCTTTATTTTTTTGCATTCAGTAAAACCGGATCTTCAATACTGTAGCCTGTTTCATAAGGGATGCCCAGGTATTTAACTACCGCTAGAATCTTCTGTTGCCGGGGAATCTTGTAAGCTTGGGATATGCTTAATCCGTGGCGATAATCGATCGCCTGATGGATCTGGCTTTTCAAGCTTTTACTGCTGAGTTGGTATGTATAAGTATATTTCGGAATATATTCTTTCGGGTCATACCAGGATTTCTCTTTAGAGGTGGTTTTCTTTAAAACCTGAATCTTGATGCTTGATTTAGGTAGTGGTGCAAGAGGGTTAAGCCGCTTTTTAATTTTTGCTATTTCCTTATCGAACTGCCGACTATCCTGGTCATAATCAATTTTCTTGGTTTTAGAATTAATATATAGCGAATTCACCTGAATCAGCTTTGCCGGTTGTTGGGTGTTTTTAAATTGATAATAATAAAGTTGCGGTAGGCGACCACGACCATCAAGATAATGTTTAAGCAGATAGACTTTTTGCTCTTTGCTTTCATAGCCCAACACTTCAATATTTTGAGGGCCACCTACAGTTGCAAAACAGGTGCAGGGTAGCAGTATCAGACTAAATACGAAAGTTTTACTGTTAAACATCCTTAAACTCCCTGAATGAGTTGGGTGACTTCATCTGCAATGTATTGAGTTAAAACATCAAGGCGTTTTAATGGGGTACCCTCAATAAAATATTGAAAATTGTGTATTTTATTTAAATATAAAATTGAGGTGAAAAATGTGCCTTCAGGTTTATTTTCTGTTGCGCTACCGCCAGGTTTCAGTAAACCCGTGCAAGCAACAATAATATCGGCTTGAGTAAAGAGATTTTTTCCTTGCCTTGCCATTGCTTCTGTGACTTCAGCAGATTCTGCGGTGTATTTTTCTATCAGTTCAGCATCAATATGCAGGATATTGATCTTGATTGAGGGATCATAACTGACCAGCCCACCCAGTAAAATTTCTGCGCCACTGTTTTTGCAAATAGAAAACTGACTGGAAAGATAGCCAGAACTGGCACTTTCAATAAAAGCAATTTTTAACTGATGTGTTTCAAGCAAATCACAACATTGTTTTAGCATAGGTTTGTGTCTCAAAATCAATACTATTTAGTTCAAATTTTTTATCTTGGGTAGACTTCACTCAAAAATATGGTGAAAGACAAAAAATCAGTTTTTCATTTTTCGGTTCATGTTTTTTAAATCTATGTTCTTTGTGCTTAACTTTATCTCGATCGTTTTTAAATAAAAATTTTATTTAGAATCTATAAATTATTTTCGATCTCTGGTAAACCACAATAAAAAACCCGCCATAAAGACGGGTCTTTAAAACTGACTGAATTTATTGATCCAATGCAGGTGTTGCCGCAGCAATGGCCGCAGCTACTGCATCATCTTCAGACTGAGCTTCATTATTTGATTTGGCTGGGGCTTCTGAAGCAGGTTTTGGTTGAGCTTTTGGTGCTTCAGCTTGAGCAGTTTCAGTTGTAGTCTGTTGAGGAGCTTCACGCACTTCACGACGAATGACTGTAGTTGTATTTGGCGTTTCTTCACGTTCAACTTCTACCTGCGCTGGAGCTTGAGCGTTGTTATCTTCCATAGCTTCCAAAGGTACAGCTTCTGCAGGCTGATTCATTTGTTCAGTTTGCTCGGTTGTTTCAACCTGTTCTTGCTCATCTTCTTTTGGAGTTTCTTTTTTTACACATGCTGTTAAAAGTAAACTTGCTGCAATAGCACCACAAAGTAAAAGTTTATTATTCATAATCGCACAAAATAAAGCATTAATTGGATGTTGCTATTATAACAGCAAATACAAATATAAAAATCCTATCAGCTTACCCTAATTTTTTATCGGAAATGCTGATAGAATAACCAATTGTTTATTGTTCTATGAATTGATGCGGAATGACTTTGCTTTATTGGTACAGAGTAAAGTAAAATCGCACAACATTGTAGGCCAATTTAGGCTCCATTGTACGAGAAACTTAATGACCCATTTTATTTTCGTTACTGGTGGTGTTGTATCATCACTAGGTAAAGGTATTTCAGCTGCATCTGTGGCTGCGCTTTTAGAAGCCCGTGGTTTAAAAGTGACCATGGTCAAAATGGATCCATACATTAATGTCGATCCAGGAACGATGAGTCCGTTCCAACACGGTGAAGTTTTTGTCACAGAGGATGGTGCTGAAACTGACTTAGACTTGGGTTATTACGAACGTTTCTTACGTCGTGCGAAAATGACCAAACTGAACAACTTCACATCAGGTCGTGTTTATCAGGATGTTTTAAATAAAGAACGCCGTGGTGACTATCTGGGTGGTACTGTTCAGGTTATTCCACATATTACCGATAATATTAAAGAACGTGTGCTTCGCGCTGGCGAAGGCTATGACGTCGCAATTGTGGAAATTGGCGGAACAGTAGGTGACATCGAATCTCTCCCGTTCATGGAATCTGTACGTCAGTTAATGGTAGAGCTTGGTCATAAACGTACCATGTTGATGCACTTGACTTTACTTCCATACATCAAATCAGCAGCAGAACTGAAAACCAAACCGACTCAGCACTCTGTGAAAGAGTTGTTATCGATTGGTATTCAACCAGATATTTTAATCTGCCGTACCGAGCATGATGTTGATGCTGATACAACCCGCAAAATTGCACTATTCACTAACGTGGAAGCGCGTGCGGTTGTGGTCTGTAAAGATGCACGTACTATTTATCAAATTCCACGTACTTTCTATGAACAGGATGTTGACGATTTAATTTGTGAACGTTTTGGTTATAACGACCTGCCTGAAGCGGATCTTTCAGACTGGGACAATGTCGTAGAAGCTTTATTAAACCCTGAATACACAGTTCGTGTTGCCATGGTGGGTAAATATGTTGAGCTTCCAGATGCATATAAATCTGTAAACGAAGCACTTTTACATGCTGGTATCAAAAACCGTGTCAAAGTCCAAATTGACTATGTCAATGCTGAAGATCTTGAAAGCCAAGATGTGAATGAAGCGCTTAAAGATGCAGATGCCATTCTGGTTCCGGGCGGTTTTGGTGAGCGTGGCACTGAAGGCAAAATGCTGGCAATCAAATATGCACGTGAAAACGGTGTGCCATTCCTGGGTATCTGTTTAGGTATGCAGTTGGCAGTGATCGAATACGCGCGTAACGTGGCGGGTATCACTGATGCGTCTTCCACAGAATTCAACCGTTCAACCAAATCACCATTGATTGGTCTGATCACTGAATGGCTGGATGAGCGTGGTGAAGTTCAACAGCGTTCTGTAGATTCTGATCTTGGCGGAACCATGCGCTTAGGTGCACAAAAATCTGAACTGGTTGCAGGTACAAAAACTGCAGAAGTGTATGGTTCGAATGAAATTATCGAACGTCACCGTCACCGTTACGAAATGAACAACCGTTTCATTCCTGCGCTAGAAGAGAAAGGTCTGAAGATTTCAGGTTATTCACCAGTACAACATTTGGTAGAAACAGTTGAAATTCCTCAACATCCTTGGTTTATTGCTGTACAATTCCACCCGGAATTTACAAGTTCACCACGTGATGGGCATCCATTATTTGCCAGCTTTATTGATGCTGCGAAAAAACAGTACCAAAAAACCAAATAATGGCTGGGCAAGACTAAACTAGGAAAGTTTAAATGTCGCAATTAAAACCACAAGAAATTGTACGTTTAGGCGATATACAAATGGCAAATCACTTGCCATTTGTATTATTCGGCGGAATGAATGTACTTGAGTCAAAAGACCTTGCTTTTGAAATTGCAGAAACTTATGTTGATATCTGCAAACGTCTGGAAATTCCTTACGTGTTTAAAGCAAGTTTTGATAAAGCCAACCGTTCAAGCTTGAACTCTTTCCGTGGCCCAGGCTTGGAAAAAGGGATCGAGTGGTTAGCAGACATTAAAAAACACTTCAATGTACCCATCATTACTGATGTACATGAACCTTATCAGGCTGCACCTGTTGCTGAAGTGGCGGATATTATCCAGCTTCCAGCATTCTTGAGCCGTCAGACTGATCTGGTTGAAGCTATGGCAAAAACCGATGCCATCATCAATATCAAAAAAGCACAATTCCTTGCGCCACACGAAATGCGCCATATTTTGCATAAGTGTCTGGAAGCCGGAAATGACAAGCTAATTCTTTGTGAACGTGGTTCGGCCTTTGGCTATAACAACCTGGTTGTAGATATGCTGGGCTTCGACATCATGAAAGAAATGAATGTGCCTGTATTCTTTGATGTCACCCACGCGCTGCAAACTCCAGGTGGGCGTGCAGATTCTGCGGGCGGTCGCCGTGCGCAAATTACCACTTTGGCTCGTGCGGGTATGGCCACTGGTCTGGCGGGTTTATTCTTGGAAGCTCATCCAGATCCTGAACATGCTAAATGTGATGGTCCTTGTGCACTTCGTATGTCGCAACTGGAGCCATTCTTGGCGCAGCTGAAAGAATTGGATACCTTGGTTAAAGGTTTCAAAAAGTTAGATACACACTAAATCATATACACCTTGATGCCTTCTAAAGCATCGCGTTATTCATCAACTGAGGAATTGTTCATGAGTCAAATCGTTGACATTCGTGCACGTGAAATTTTGGACTCTCGTGGTAACCCAACCATCGAAGCAGACGTAATCTTGGCATCTGGCGTAGTTGGCCGTGCATGTGCACCATCTGGTGCTTCAACTGGTTCTCGTGAAGCTTTAGAACTTCGTGACGGCGATAAAGCACGTTACTTGGGTAAAGGCGTTAAAACTGCAGTTAACAACGTTAACACAGTAATTCGTGACGCATTGTTGGGTAAATCAGTCTTTGAACAAAAAGATATTGATAACACAATGATCGCGCTTGACGGTACAGAAAACAAAGAAAAACTAGGTGCGAACGCAACTCTAGCGGTATCTTTGGCTGCTGCACGTGCTGCTGCTGACGAAAAGAAAATTCCTCTTTTCCAATACATCGCAGACCTTCGTAACAACAGCATTTTAACTATGCCCGTTCCAATGATGAACATCTTGAACGGTGGTTCACACGCAGATAACAACGTTGACATTCAAGAGTTTATGATTGAGCCAGTGGGCTTTACTTCATTCTCTGAAGCGTTACGTGCGGGTGCTGAAATCTTCCATTCTTTAAAATCAGTTTTAAAGAAACAAGGTTTGAATACTGCGGTGGGTGATGAAGGTGGTTTTGCACCAAACTTACGTTCAAATGAAGAAGCGATTACTGTAATCCTTTCTGCGATTGAGCAAACGGGTTATAAAGCGGGTTCTGACATCATGCTTGCACTTGACTGCGCATCTTCAGAATTCTACAAAGATGGTCAGTACATTCTTGCTGGCGAAGGCAACAAAGCATTCACAAGCAACCAGTTCTCTGACTACCTTGCGGGTCTTGTAAACCAATACCCAATCATCTCGATTGAAGATGGCCTGGATGAGTCTGACTGGGAAGGCTGGTCTTACCTGACTTCTATCCTTGGCGACAAGATCCAGTTGGTGGGTGATGACCTGTTCGTAACCAATCCAAAAATCCTTCAACGCGGTATCAATGAGAAAGTTGCTAACTCTATCTTGATCAAATACAACCAGATCGGTACCTTGACTGAAACTCTAGATGCTATCTATCTTGCGAAAGCAAATGGTTACTCTACAGTAATTTCTCACCGTTCAGGCGAAACTGAAGATTCGACTATTGCTGATCTTGCAGTAGGTACAGCAGCGGGTCAAATCAAGACAGGTTCACTTTGCCGTTCTGACCGTGTAGCAAAATATAACCAATTACTTCGTATCGAAGAATTGACTAAAGCTGCATATCGCGGTAAAGCTGAGTTCAAAGGTTTGAACTAAGCACATATCATGCTATCTCTATTCAATGTATTTGACTCCAAAGTGAGTAAAGCATTATTGGGCCTTGCGATCATTTTGATCGCAGGGTTTCAGTACTTATTCTGGTTTGGTGAAGGTGGTTACCATGACCATCAAAAACTGGCTGAAAAAATTCAACAACAAACAGAATTAAATACGGAACTTAAAGAACGTAACCGAGTTCTCGCTGCTGAAGTTTATGACTTGAAAAATGGTATTGAAGCCATTGAAGAGCATGCGCGTTTAGACTTGGGCTTGATCAAGCCGCATGAAACTTTTGTACAAATGAGTACTATTAGTACAAACTATAAGCCTATTTATATTGATCCAAATGCCAAAGCAGATTTAAGAACCAATGAAAATGAAACTGGAGCACCCGTAGAAAGTGCACCATAAAATTTGGGCAGTTATTCCTGCTGCTGGTTCCGGAAGTCGTTTTTCTAAAACTGAACTTAAACAATATCAACAGATTCAAGATCTAACCGTACTTGAGCATACCGTTGCACGTCTGAATCAGTTGCCTTTGGCAGGTTATGTTCTGGCTATTGGTACACAGGATGATGTCGCAAAAACCTTAGCTTTATCCAATCCTGAAAAGGCTCATTTTTGTCCGGGTGGCGCAGAACGGGTGAATTCGGTTCTGAATGCCTTAAGCTATCTTGAAGCATTTGCAGCTGAAGAGGATTGGGTATTGGTACATGATGCTGCGCGTCCTTGTGTGACCCAAGACTGTTTGCAGAGTTTAGTGAATACGGCTATTCAGGAAAATTGCAGTGCGATTTTGGCGATTCCCGTACGTGACACCTTAAAATATGTTGCACAGGCAAATGCAATTGCCAAGACAGTTAGTCGCGACCATTTATGGCAAGCTCAGACACCCCAAATCTCAAGATTAGGTATCTTAAAACATGCAATTGAAAAAGCATTGCAGGATGACATGACCATTACCGATGAAGCCAGTGCTCTGGAGTATGTGGGTGAACCAGTAAAAGTGGTACAGGGTCGATCAGATAATATTAAAATTACCTATGCCGATGATCTGGAGTTGGCACGTTTAATCTTAGCCTCCCAGCAAGCAGTTTAAAGTCTACAAGATAAAAATGCAGAAATATGGGACTTAATGATGTTATTTAAACACTTTAAACTTATAATTTGCGCTGTCTCTAGCTTGTTCAAATATTTCAAATGATACCATCCCCCCAGTATCGTTTTTTACGTCACTCTTTACGTGATGGTAGAAGCATTAAACATGACTCATCCAGATGGGCCAAATTACACTTGGATCCATGGCTGCTTTCTTTTCTGGTATTGAATTCAATATTGGGATTGATGGTGGTCTATAGTGCAACCTTGCAAGATAGCAGTATGGTGATTCGTCAGGCGACCAGTTTTGGTGTCGGTTTCATCCTCATGTTTTTATGTGCCCAGGTTCCGCCAAAAGTTTATCAGGCGGTCAGTCCTTATTTTTATATGCTGGGCATGGTGCTACTGGTGCTGGTTCTGGTGATTGGTGATACGCGTTTGGGGGCAAAGCGTTGGCTGACGGTTCCGGGCATTGGCAGTATGCAGCCCAGTGAAATCATGAAATTTGCCATGCCGCTGATGATGGCATGGTATTTTTCACGTCGTGTATTTCCACCTACGTTTTTGCAGATCGTGACTGGGCTCATCCTGATGATGATTCCGTTTGTACTGGTGGCACTACAACCTGACTTGAACATTGGTCTGATTATTCCCGGTGTTTTTGTCTTGTTTCTATGCGGTATGTCTTGGCGTTTGATTTTGGGAGCTCTAACGGCTTTGGCTGTTGCAGCACCGGTTTTATGGATGTTTGTACTGCAAACCTATCAAAAGAAACGTATCTTGACCTTATTTGATCCTGAGTCCGATGCATTGGGTGCTGGCTGGAACATCATCCAGTCCAAAATTGCCATTGGTTCTGGGGGGTTAACCGGGAAAGGATATTTGACCGGTACTCAGTCGCATTTAGGTTACTTGCCTGAACATCATACCGACTTCATTATGTCGGCCTATGCTGAAGAATATGGCTTTGTCGGGGTGTTTTTATTATTCAGCCTGTTTGCTGCGATTATTATTCGTTGCCTGATGATCGGCTTGAACAGTTTTCATAATTTTGGACGCTTATATGCGGGTGCTATCGGGCTGACGTTCTTTTTCTTTGTATTTTTAAACTCAGGAATGGCCAGCGGAATTTTACCTGTAACTGGGGACCCTCTGCCACTGATGAGTTATGGTGGCTCGGCAGTAATTTCGTTACTGGCGAGTATGGGGATTGTGATGTCGATCCATACCCATCGTTGATGTTGATATTAATACTGAAAAGCTAGATTTGATCTGGCTTTTTTATTTTTGGGGGAAAATAAATGGATTTATTTGAACAATCAATGACGATGGTTAATGAATTAAATCAAGAATTATCGCAGTCTGAATTTGTAGATGGCGGGCTACATCTAGATTTAGTATATCAGTGTTGTGACATATCGATTGAACATGGATTAGCGGTTAAAACATTATTAGAAACTGAACTGTTTATATCGGCTCTTGCGTTGTTTCGTACACAATTTGAATCTTTAGTGCGTGCTTATTGGATATTATTTGTAGCAACGGATGAGCAAGTGTGTGAGTTGGGCGTGCTGGATTCAATAGAGCAGCTTACTTTAAAGGAAACATAAAAGTATTAGCCGTTTTACTGCAACGCCGATGATTGAAGCTTTGAAGGAAATTCAGGAAATCAAGCATATTGTCGCTCAACTCGAAGAGTTGAAGTTATTCTCTTTGGATTATCTTAATTCAATTGTACATAGTGGGAAGCAAACATTTTTGCGTCACACCTTTGGTTTGGGTGATGAACACAAAAAACTGATTATTAAGCAATCTAACAATTTAACAATGATGAGTGCACAGATTTATTTAAAACATACTTTGCCTGATTGTCAAAAGCTTATTCAGATTTTTCTTCAAAAGTATCGTGAATGTTTTATGTTGCCTGAGGATATATCGAAAGAAGAGCGGGAAAAGATTTTAGCGCGTTATAAGTAGATGTAAAAAAGCCCACAAATGTGGGCTTTTTAGAACGTTTAAAGAATTAGGTGAGGAACCAGGTGTAATAACCCCAGATCATCAGTGGCCATGCGATATATGGACTAAATAGCCATTTCCACAGCCAAAACTTAGGCAGAAATCCTACGCCGTAAATAAATCCACCTGAAATGCCAATCATGATCATCATCAAGGCTCTATGATTATAGTGACCATTGGCATCGAGCATGAGGGCTGGGTGAATTAGCAACACCGTAGCAAGAGGCAATGCCATCAAAAATGAAATGGCCATTACAAATTTATTTGGCTTGCTTCCTTCTGCTGTCATTGCGATCTCTGTCATTGTTTATTCCTCATCCAAATCTTGATGATGTTCGATATAAAGGGCACTTAATACGCCTGCAAAGCACGCCATTAAAATCCCGAGAATCCATGCGAAATACCACATAATTTTATCTCCTAAAACACAGCCTTAGTACAGGCTGTGTGAATTCTCTTGAATATGTTTTTTGGTAATTACGCCCCACATTTTATAGTAACACCAAGTGGTGTAACTCAAAATAATTGGAACAAAAATACAGGCAGCAACAGTCATTACAGTCAGTGTGTTTTTACTTGATACGGCATCCCACATGGTCAAGCTGGCAACAGGGTTGATGCTTGAAGGCATAAGGAATGGGAACAATGCAAAACCAGCTGTTAAAATTGCCCCAATTACCATCAGCGATGTACCCAGGAAGCTTAAACCTGCTTTGGCTTTCGCAGCAGCGGCAATTACAATCAGGCTTCCCAAGATTGCCATGATCGGTGCAATCATAGTGATTGGGTAAGTCGAGTAGTTATTCATCCAGCCATGGTTGCCATTGGTAATGACTTCTTTGGCAAGAGGGTTTGCAACCCCATTGGTATCAAATGGTTTCGCTAAAGTATAACCTTCAATGTTACCGAAGTATAACCATGCTCCAGCGCCCAGGAAGCAAACCAAGAATACCACACCCATCAATTGAGTTGCTTTGGCAGAACGTGCATGTAAGTCGCCATCGGTACGAAGCATCAACCACGCACCACCATGCGCACTCAGCATGGATAGGCTGACAATACCACAAACCAAGGCAAATGGGTTGAGCAGGGCAAAGAAGCTACCAGTATAAGTTGAACGTACGGTTTCATCTAAAGTAAACGGTACACCCAGGAACATATTACCGAAGGCAACACCGAAGACTAAAGCAGGAACTGCACCACCAACAGCCAAACCCCAGTCCCAAGAGTTACGCCATTTTTTGTTCTCAAGTTTAGAGCGGTAGTCAAAACCTACAGGTCTTAAGAACAGGGCAAACAGCACCAGTAATAGTGCCCAGTACATGCCGGAGAATGCAGTTGCATAAACCATTGGCCATGCAGCAAACAGTGCGCCACCAGCTGTAATGAACCAAACCTGGTTACCGTCCCAGTGCGGGGCAATGGTATTGATTGCCGCACGACGCTCTTCATCGTTTTTGCCCACGAATGGCATGATTGCCATGGAGCCCATATCGAAGCCATCGGTGAGGGCAAAGCCAATCAGTAGTACACCTACCAAAACCCACCAGATAATTTTGAGTAATTCATATTCGATCATGATTGAGCCTCCGCAGCAGCGTGGTTTTGATCAGCGCCTTTTTCAAAATGGTATTTACCAGTATGTAAAGAACTTGGACCTAAGCGAGCGAATTTGATCATCAAGTACATTTCGATAATTAGAAGTACTGTATAGAACGCTGCAAGTGCCAGGATTGAACCCCAAATATCACCAGTGCTTAAGCTTGAAGCAGAGAGATGTGTAGGTAGAACCTCACCAATTGTCCATGGTTGACGACCACCTTCAGCTACATACCAGCCAGTTTGTGTAGCAATCCATGGTAATGGTAAGCCGTAAAGCGCAAATTTAAGTAACCAAGGTTTGCTTTCTGCGTTGCGTTTAGCGACTGCAAAAGTTGCAAGGATAAACAGAAGCAGCATCAAGAAACCAGAAGCCACCATGGCACGGAACGAGAAGAACAGGGCAGTTACGTTAGGAACAGTATCTTTGGTTGCTGCTTTGATTTGCTCTTCAGAAGCATCTACTACATTTGGTGTGTATTTTTTAAGAAGTAAGCCATAGCCCAAGTCTTTCTGATTTTCTTTGAACGAAGCCATCAGCGCTGGTGAGCGGTCGCCTGCACGAAGTTTTTCAAGTTCGGCATATGCAGTCATACCATTACGGATACGAAGCTCATGTTGAACCATCAGGTCTTTCAGGCCAGTTACTTCTTTATTAAGCGAACGTGTTGCAATGATACCCATCACATATGGAATTTTGATGGCGTAGTCAGTGCGTTGTTCTTCCCGATTTGGAATACCAAACAATGTAAATGGAGCAGGTGCTGGGTGAGTTTCCCATTCTGCTTCAATTGCAGCCAATTTGGTTTTTTGTACATCACCCAGTTCATAACCTGATTCATCACCCAGTAAAATAACTGAGAATGTAGAGGCTAAACCAAAGATTGCCGCAATAGCGAAAGAACGGCGCGCGAAAGGTAAATCACGTTTTTTCAGCATGTAGAAACTGGAAATCGCTAAAACGAAAACGGCACCAGTGACATAACCTGAAGATACTGTATGGACAAATTTAACCTGAGCCACCGGGTTGAAAATCAGTGCGCCGAAGTCAACCAGCTCCATACGCATGGTTTCAAAGTTGAACTCTGCGCCCACAGGGTTTTGCATCCAGCCATTGGCGACTAAAATCCAAAGTGCCGACATGTTGGAACCCAGTGCAACCAGCCAAGTCACGCCTAAATGCTGAACTTTGGAAAGCCGGTCCCAGCCGAAGAAGAATAGACCAATAAAAGTCGATTCCAAGAAAAATGCCATTAATCCTTCAATAGCGAGTGGCGCACCAAAAATGTCACCGACATAATGCGAATAGTACGCCCAGTTTGTACCAAACTGGAACTCCATGGTTAAACCTGTGGTAACACCTAAGGCAAAGTTAATACCAAAAAGTTTTCCCCAGAATTTGGTCATGTCCTTATAAATTTCTTTACCGGAAATCACATAGGTGGTTTCCATAATGGCAAGAATAAAAGCCAGACCAAGTGTAAGAGGTACAAATATAAAGTGATACAACGCGGTCATTGCAAATTGGAACCGCGAAAGATCGACCACGCTTTCAGAAATCATCAACGTGTCTCCTTGATTTGGGAAGGGCTGCCAGCAATATGCTCGGCAACTTGAGTGTCAAAATTTTGAGGAATAGTAGGGGCATCGAACCAGATGTGTTTAATCGTCAGTAGGAGAGCAACCTTGATTATTAATATGATTGCGATCTCTCGAACTAAACGTTGATTGTAATCTTTCGGTATTAAGCTCATACAAATAAGCCTATTTTTTTAAACTTGATCTATATTATTAAACAAAAAATAACTAAAAATAAATAGATGAAACAATTAAAATAAAAATATATTATATTTGTTTTTTAAAACAATAATTTATGTTAAGGTTGTGATAAAAAATATACTGATTTTTTGCGATTATTAAGTTGACTAAAACACTGCGTATTTAATTTTTAATTCTGACTAAAATACTTATATATACTTTTAACTCCAACTAAAACACTTGTATCTTTTTAGGGGATATAAATAATTAATTGATAATTATTCTTGTTTAAAATTCCATTTAATATGTTTTATATAAATCCAATTAAACACCTTGACTTAAAATGCAAGAGGGATGAGAGAAGAAGTTAAAATTCTTTCCTCAAAAAAAAGACCACACGAATGTGGTCTTTTTTAATAGCTTTCTAAGTAAATGAAGAGTGCTTAGAAGTTATATTCCATACCTAGCCCGAATACTGTCATAGTATCGTCTTCACCAGCTTTAGTTTTCCAGTCACGTTCTTGAGAAGCAACTACACCGTACATACGAGCTTGTTTGTTGAATTGGTAATCTACGCCAAGACCATATTGGTCAATTGTGCGGTCTTTCATAAGATCAGCGGTAGTTTCAGCTGTAATGTATTCAGCCTTAACTGTCCATGGAGTATTAGCAAATTTATAAGCTGCGGTGATACCCATTGCTTTCTCTTCAATAGAGTCAACGTTGTTTGTAACAGTAGTAATGTTAGGGGCAGTACCTTCAGTTAATGCTTTGTTTGCTGGAGCATCAGACAATTCAGCTTGTTGCCATAAAGCACCCAAAGTTAAACCAGACAAACCAGCAGCTTTAAAGTTATAAGAACCAGTTACACGGTAAGCATCAGATTCAGCATTAGAGATATCTAAAGCATTAAAATCACCTTGTACCCCCATATTGCCAGCAAGAGCCAAAGCAAGACCAAGATCTTTGTTTTCATAGCTTAGAGAAGCTGAAACTGCATCACCAAAACCATCATTTGTTTCAGTTGTATATGTACCAGATGTGGTAGCAGGAGTATTGTCTTCACCTTGGATAGCCATGATGTTGAATTGCACACCACCAAGAAGGTTTTTGTCAGTTTCAAAACCGATTACGTTTTTAAGACGCTCTTCACCGTGTAATACTTTGGTCATGTCAAGACGAGTGTGGTCGTTAAAAATGTCTTGTGCACTGCCAGCAGCTGTTTTGAAGTAAGAATCATATTGACCGGCTTTTAAAGTACCAATACCAGCCCATTTAAGACCTAGGAAACGGTTACGAGCACTCCATTCAGAGTCTGAACCAGAACCATCAGTGGCAAAACCCCATTCTGCTTGGTAAACAGCAGAAAGTTTTTCAGTAAGCTTCTCTTCACCTTTTACACCAATACGTGATGCATTTGAGTTTACTTCACTAATGTCATTACCTTTAAAATCATAGTTATCTGCTTGATCTATAGAAACATTCAGTTTACCGTACAAAGTTGGTGCCGCTTGTGCTGCGCTTACACCCATTGCCGCAACAGCAGCTGCTAGAAGCAATTTTTTCATCAAGATTTCTCCAAAACACTTTTTAAAATGGCATTCGCCTTGCCTTCTTTTTAGTTTGCTTGTGTACAAAAAATTACAAAAGCTCACCAACTTGCTAAGCAGTATCTGCAAACTTTGTGACAGTGAAGTGAAAGCTATATGACAGTTTTATGACGAAGAAGATTAAAGAAATTAAGATATTTTATTATTTTTCATAAAGTTAAATTGTTCTTAAAATCTGTGAGATGAGTTGATTTAATCTCAAATATAAAAAAATGGAGCTTAAGCTCCATTTTTGACAAATTAAAATTCTAGTGAATTTTAAAGTTCAGCTTTAATCTTTTCAGCTAATACTTTAATTTTTTCCTGGTCACCCATATGTAATGCATGCTTTCCAAGCTCATGCACTGAACTTGGAATGAGGTGAAAATGTACATGTGGAACAGTTTGACCAGCAGATGCACCTGAAAGTTGCATCAGTACAATACCTTGAACATCAAGTGCTATTTTCATTGCCTGGGCAATTCTTTGCACAATCTGAATGGTATAGGCAGCGGCATCAGGTGGCAGATCGAGCAAGGTAATTGCAGGTGTTTTCGGGATGACCAACGTATGACCTTCTGCCTGGGGCATGATGTCCATAAAAGCCAGAACCTGTTCGTCCTCATACACTTTTATTGCAGGAAGTTCATTACGGATAATTCGTGCAAAAATATTTTGATCATCGTAAAGCATGTCTAGTCCTTGAAAGTGATTGGGTACTGTAATTATTTACAGTTCAATTCTTTCTGACGATCTTTGATGGCGTCAAGTCGTTGTTGCTCTTTTTCTGAAAATTTTGGCTTGGTTGTATAACAATTGTCATTGCCGAACTTGGCCTTGGCTTCCGGGTCTTTAAAGCAAAAACCTTTAGAGGCATAAATGACATCATGGTCATTTTTTAATTGTTGGCACTCTTGCTCTGCTGTCGCTGCAAAAGCAGTTGCCCCAAAGAAAGTTGTAAAACTAGCCAAAACTGCAACACTAAGCTTGGTCATGAGGGTTTCCTCTGTGAGAATATTGTGTAGTGTACTTCTACACAATATTAGGTTTATTTATTATTATTCAATGGCGAGTAATTACTCAAGTGTAATTTTATTCCAAGATTCGTACATTTTCACAGCACTAGAAAAGTCACTGTCTTTTTCTGCTAAATTACTGGCTGCCTGAATCAGACTTTGAGTCAAGGCAATCACCGGTGCTGATAGTTTGGCATCACGAACCAGATCAAGTGCAATTCCGGTATCTTTTGCTAATAATGGCAGAGCAAAAGTCAGTGGGAATTCGCGGTTTAAAACCCGTTGTGGCAACACGGTTTCAGTCACACCACTTTTACCGCTTGATGCATTAATGCAATCTAAGGCTTCGTGCAGATTTACCCCATGCGCTTTTAAGGTGGTGAAACCTTCGGCCACTGAGCAGAGATTGACGGCTAATAGCATATTATTGACCGCTTTGACAGCGAAACCTGCACCTGATTCACCGACATGTTTAATCAGTTTGCCGAAAGCCTGAATGGCTGGAAGGGCTTTTTCAAAAGCAGCGGCTTCACCACCAATCATTACGGTTAATGTGCCATTTTCAGCGCCAATGGTTTGCCCGCTCACCGGTGCATCCAGAAAATCTACATTCGATACTTTTAATTGTTGGCTGAGCTTTTTTGCCGATGCAGGAACACCACTGGTGCAATCGATCCATACCGCACCCGATTTAATCTGGACTGTTGCAATAAGATCTTCAACTTCCTTACTCGTTGGCAGGCAAGAAAAAATGATATCGGCCTGAACCGCTTGCTCAAGTTCTACAGCTTGGGTGCCATATTCAGTTGCATGCTGTTTAGCTTTTTCGAAATTACGGTTCCATACATAGACCGTATCAAAATGTTGAGGTAAATGTGCTGCCATGCGGTAACCCATTGCGCCTAAGCCGATAAATGCAACTGACTGAATCATGATGTTTCCTTTATATTTTGCTCGATCTCTGTTTTAGCCAGGTGGTCATGAAAGGCCAGAACTCGTTGGCACTGGACTGGCTAGACATGAGTCCCAAATGACCACCTGGGATAAGAGTAAACGTGACATCCTGACTATTTGTCAATTCAATTAAAGGTTTAACGGCCTCTTTGGAAACAATCCGATCGCTACGACCCGCGCCTATCAGTAAAGAGCAGGCTATATGTTTTAATTCGATATGCTTATCCTGTAATCTGATAACACCGTTTTTGAGCGGATTTTGTAGCCAGACATTAAAAATCATGTCCTGATTGATACCACCTGGATAGTCAATCATCTGGTTCAGGAAATTACCCATGGTGGCGTGTTCATATAAGGCTTGCAGGTTATCGAGGTTTGCTAGAAGCTGTTTCTGGCTTTGTATCCATCCCACAGGATCAATCATTTTAAAACCGAGTGAATTTAGTATGCCTGGGCTATGAATCAGATGCTTGGGTGCCGTTCCTGAGTAAATCTTGTTTTGTAGAGTCTTGTTTTTGGCAATCAGTTGATTGGCCTTTTGAAAAATTTTGCCGGTACGGCCTGATGCATGACTGTCCACCGGACTGCCCAATACAATTAAATTTTTAACATGGTTCGGTTTTTGCAATGCGCAATACAACATGACAAATACACCGGCCATACTCCAGCCATGCAGTGAAATTTCATCACTATGTGAGTGAGTTCGGATCTGGTCTATACAATGCGGAATGGCATCATCAATAAATGACATGAAATTGAGGAAACGATCTCGATAGCTATATCGACCCCATTCGATTAAATAGACATCAAAGCCACTATGTTGAAAGTGTTTTACCAATGAACGGTAGGGGTACAGGTCGTAAATGGCCATGTTTATTGCAAGGGGAGCAACAAAAACCAGGGGCTCTTTATATTGCTTATCTGCTGAGGCGTAATAGCGCACTCGGGTCTGTTTGTACTCTGCAATGACTTCATAGGGAGTGGCTTGCGATAAAACCAGTGATTTTGAGTTAAATAAAGTCTTTGACAGGTTTTTGAGTTTGCTTTTATGTTTGGCAATTTTATTTTTAACTTGAATCATTGCTGGGGGTGCTGACATATGGGGGATTGATCGAAGTGTAGGCGATATTTATGCATTATGCCTTGACCTTAAATGCCATAGACGCTCAAAATGTTGGCAATTATTAGCAATACAGTCCAGGACTGGGTAATACAAATGAGCCAACAAGACGACATTGAATACCAATTAGATACCTTAGCCATTCGTACAGGTCATACACGCAGTTTTGAAGGCGAGCATGGTGAGCCGATTTTTCTCACTTCATCATTCGTCTATGAAAATGCAGCAGAAGCCGCAGCTAAGTTTTCTGGTCAGGAACCTGGCAACATTTATTCGCGCTTTACCAATCCGACAGTTGCGATGTTTGAAAAGCGCCTTGCCGCATTAGATGGTGCGGAACGTGCTGTTGCAACCAGTACTGGCATGGCAGCCATCATGGCTGTGGCTATGTCTTATTTGAAACTGGGCGATCACGTCATCTGTTCACGTGCGGTGTTTGGTTCAACGGTTTCTCTTTTTGAAAAATACGTGGCTAAATTTGGTATAGCAGTCGATTTTGTTGATTTAACCGATCTTGATGCGTGGAAAAATGCAATCAAGCCTGAAACCAAATTACTGTTTGTTGAATCTCCGTCCAATCCACTGGCTGAAATTGCCGATATTCAGGCCTTGGCGGATCTGGCTCATGCCAATGGTGCATTACTGGCGATTGATAACAGCTTCTGTACGCCGGCATTGCAACAGCCAATTAAATTAGGGGCCGACCTGGTTGTCTATTCAGCAACCAAATATCTGGATGGTCAAGGTCGCGCTTTGGGGGGGGCTGTGGTAGGTAATCACAAACTGCTTGAAGAAGTATTTGGTTATGTTCGCACCACTGGCCCGTCAATGAGCCCATTTAATGCCTGGGTTTTTTTGAAAGGTCTGGAAACTCTGCGTTTACGTATGCGTGAACATTCAGCAAATGCACAAAAACTGGCTGAATTCTTAAATCAGCACGACAAAGTAGAAAAAGTTTATTACGCTGGTTTGCCTTCACATATTGGTCATGAGCTTGCAGCCAAACAGCAAAGCGGTTTTGGCGGTATTGTGTCCTTTGAAGTCAAAGGTGGGCGTGAAGGGGCTTGGAAAGTTATCGACAATACCCAGTTTATTTCCATTACCGGTAACCTGGGCGATGTGAAATCAACTATTACTCATCCAGCAACCACTACTCACGGTAAGCTTTCACCAGAAGCCAAAGAAGCTGCAGGGATTCGTGAAGGATTAATCCGTGTATCTGTTGGTTTGGAAGATATTGATGATATTATTCGCGACATTAGTCGTGGTTTAGATTTAATTTAAATTTTTATCTTATTTTTAAGTTTTGTGTTCGGAGTATTTTATGAACATTAACATGTTGATGCAGCAAGCACAGCGCATGCAAAAAGATATGGAAGCCAATGTTAAAAAGGCCAAAGAACAGCTTGCGCAAACTGAAGTTCATGCTGAAGCAGGCGGCGGTCTGGTAAAAGTCACCATGACTTGCCGTAACGTGGTAAAACGTATCGAAATCAGCCCTGAATTGCTGCAAGATGATGCTGACATGATTGAAGATTTAATTGCGGCTGCAATGAATGATGCTGCACGTCAGGCTGAAGCGATTTCTGAGGAAAAAATGAAAGCTGCAAATTCTGGTATGGGCTTGCCACCAGGTCTTTCAGGTTTATTCTAAGGAATATGTCCAGTGTTTAGTGATCGATTTGATCAACTGGTTCAAGCCTTACGGATTTTGCCAAGTGTTGGGCCGAAATCGGCTCAGCGCATGGCATTACACCTGATCATGAAAAACAGGGAAGGTGCAGTCGGGCTAGCACATGCTTTAAATGAAGCAGTTACCTACATTCATGAATGTAGCGTTTGTCATTCGCTCACTGAAAATGAAGTTTGCGATATCTGTCTTTCGCATGAACGTGATGATCAGCTGCTCTGTGTGGTGGAATCACCAGCAGATGTGATGGCGATTGAACAAAGTGGCAGTTTTCGGGGTAAATACCATGTGCTGGGTGGACATTTGTCTCCACTGGACGGAATTGGGCCAGAAGAAATCGGGATTCCCTATCTGATTCAGCGCCTGAGTCAGGGCACGGTTTCAGAAGTCATATTGGCAACCAATGCTACTGTAGAAGGTCAGGCGACAGCACATTATCTGGTTGAAGCAACCAAGCATTTACCGATTCAAATGACCCGGATTGCTCAAGGTGTTCCTCAAGGGGGAGAACTTGAATATGTGGATAGTCATACTTTAAGTCAGGCGGTGCATAATCGTATGCGTATGAAATAAGTACCCGGGTGCTTATTTCATTATTTTTGACAAGAATAAGAACTGGGTGGCATTTACGAGAAAAATAGTCTTAAACTTATACAAAAAAAATATAAAAAAATGTTGATTTTTTATTTAAATATTAAAATATGGTGAATATATACGCTAGATGTAGATTTTGTTATATCTAAATGTTATATATCGGTTAATATACTTTTCAAGAGAATCTGCTTTTAGACTCGGTAATATGTTTCAGTTCATTCATCAACAAAAAGATTTAGAAGATATTCTGCACTTGATGGGGCAGACATCCATTTATGGATTGGATACCGAATTCATCAAGGTGGATACTCTTTGGCCTAAACTCGGTGTATTTCAAATTAATGTTGCGGATCGGGTTTTTTTACTTGATGGCACAAGTTTAGACCTGTCGGCATTCTGGAAAAAATTGTTTCAGGCCCAGCAGAATATTTTCCATGCTTGCAGTGAAGATATTGATTTAATTTATCATTACTCACAGCAAAAAAGCCTAAGCAATGTTTTTGATACCCAGATTGGCATGTCTTTTTTAGGTCATGGGCTACAGGTAAGCTATCAAAATGCGTTAAAGCACATTCTGGATGTGGACATTGATAAAGACCAGACTCGATCTGACTGGTTGGCGCGTCCGTTAAGCTCTGAGCAACTCACCTATGCGGCGAATGACGTACTATATCTGATGAATCTATCGAATAAGATCCAGCAGGAATTAGGCGATAAGCACTTACTGGATTTTGCCCTGGAAGATTGCCGTCATCTGACCCATGAAATTGGTCATGAAACACCTCTAGAGTTGCTTTATCACGATATTGGAAACTACCGGCATTCACGCCGTCAATTGATGCAGTTGCAACAACTGGCTGTGTGGCGCGAACAGATGGTCAAAGCCTTGAATTATCCTCGCAGCTTTATTCTGAAAAATTCCACCCTGATTGATCTGGTGGAAAAAAATCCGCGTAATCATTTCCAGTTGTCTAGTATTAAAGATATTCGTCAAAATATTGTGCGCGAATATGGTAAAACCATTCTGGATCTACTTAAATTTTTGCCTGAACAGGCAGAATGGCCACTGCGTATGGCACGTCCAATTCGTCACTCATCCAAAGAAATTGGTGAAAGAGTGGAGAATGTCATTCAGGCTGTGGTGCAGGAAACTACGGTACCTAAAGAAGTATTGATGCGTAAAAAATGGCTCAATGCACTATATCAGCATGTGGTATTTCATAATGATGAACAGGATTTGCCCGCTTATCTGCTTGGTTGGCGCTATGATGTTCTGACCAAGCCACTGATTGATGTGTTACATGCAGATGAAAGTTATCTGTCTACGCAAATGAAAGTGATGGATTAATTTTTGACCATTTTGTTCAAAGAATTAACATTTACACACAATCACGACTGATGCGTTAATAATCACTAATGTATCGGTCTTTTTTTTAATGTATGCTTTGTGCTGAGTTTTATGAGTCCTGTTTCAACTATGCACTGTTCAATTTTTAAATCTAGCAAAAAAGATGAAATGTATCTTTACATCGCCCGTCCAGAAACTTCTGAGAATGAAGCTGAGGCAGTAAATGCGCTGGAAATCTTGCCAGAAGCGATGCGTGTTGCATTTGGTCGTGCAACTTTTGTTATGGATTTGGAGTTAACCGAAAGCCGTAAACTGGCACGTGTCAATGTATTACATGTGATTGACTCTATTGAAACCAAAGGTTTCTTTATTCAAGTCCCTCCAGAAGGATTAATCAATCCGAATGCGGTTGCACCCGAAGGGCTGCGTGGCGCTTAAAGGCTAATCAGGAGTTGTAACGATGAATAGTTTTTTTTCACTACTAGATTCAATTCCTGAAGATAGCATTGCCGTCACGGTATATCTGCTAGGAAGCGTGATTATTCTTTGGGCCTGGTATGTTATTGCAAAACGTTTGCCTAAGCCGCTAGGTGGAATGACATGGCTCATCGGCTTTGCTATTTTACTCACGCCGACAGTTTCTGAAGGAAATAATGCTGCTATCGCTCCGGCTTTTTTTGGACTGCTATTTGGTCTTTTAACCAAAGAAAAAGCTTTGGTCTGGACCAATGCTTCTCTCATTCTCTTTGTGATCGGGCTTGGCCTGATCATTGGTGCTTTATGGTCAAAATATATGGCCAACAAAGCAAAGTTTGTCGCAAACAACAATAGTTCACCGCTTTAAATAAAACAATAAGGTTAAATCATGTCTGTGGATAATCAACAATTTCTTGGTACAGATCAGTACATTGCGACTGATAGTTTAAAACTTGCTGTCAAAGCGGCACGTAGCTTGCAAAAGCCGCTTTTGGTTAAAGGTGAGCCGGGCACAGGCAAAACCCTGCTTGCCGAGCAAGTGGCTGAAAGTCTGGGACTGAAACTGCTGACCTGGCATATCAAGTCCACCACGAAAGCCCAGCAAGGCCTGTATGAATACGATGCTGTATCCCGTTTGCGTGATAGCCAGTTAGGTGATGATCGTGTTTATGACATTAAAAACTACATCAAGCCTGGAAAATTATGGGAAGCGTTCACCAGTGAACAACGCTGTGTCTTGTTGATTGATGAAATTGATAAAGCAGACATCGAGTTTCCGAATGACTTATTGCATGAACTCGACAAAATGTCATTTTTTGTTTATGAAACCGGGGAAACTATCACGGCGACACAGCGTCCAATCGTGATTATCACTTCAAATAATGAAAAAGAACTGCCAGATGCATTCTTGCGCCGCTGTTTCTTCCATTATATTGAATTCCCTGATGAAGCGACCATGCGTGAAATTATTGATGTGCATTTCCCGCAAGTGTCTGCAGCTTTGGTCAATGAAGCTTTACAGGTCTTCTTCAAGCTTCGCCAGATTCCGGGCTTAAAAAAACCACCATCCACTTCTGAGTTGATTGACTGGTTAAGCCTGCTGATGGCTGATGATATGCCTGAAGATATTTTACGCAAGCATGATAAATCCAAAGCGATTCCACCCTTGTATGGTGCCCTGATTAAAAACGAGCAAGATGTCCAGTTGCTTGAACGTTTAGCCTTTATGTCGCGTCGCTAAGGGAGAAACACGCATGTTTGTGCGATTGTTTTATACCTTACGCAAATACGGTGTGCCAGTATCAACCCGTGAACTGATTGATCTGAATGAAGCTGTAGCTTCAGGCTTGGTGTTTGCCAATCAGGAAGAGTTCTATGAACTCGCAAAAACGGTTATGGTTAAAGATGAGCGTTTCTTTGACAAGTTTGACCGGGCCATGAAAGATTACTTTGATGGCATCTCCACTTTTGATCTGGATGATTTGCTTAATCAGGTGCATAAGTTACCAAAAGACTGGTTTGATCTGGAGCTTCTGGAAAAGCATCTCACACCTGAGCAGCGGGAAGAACTGAAAAAAGCCGGCTCACTGGAAGAGCTGATGAAGATGCTGGAAGAGCGTCTTCGTGAGCAGCATAAGAAGCATCAAGGCGGTAACAAGATGATTGGTACCGGTGGCACCTCACCCTTTGGGGCGTATGGTGATCATCCTGAAGGTGTGCGTATTGGTGGGCCGGGACGTAAACGTTCTGCGGTTAAGGTTTGGGAACAGCGTAAATACCAAAACCTGGATGATGAACAGATTTTAGGTACACGGCAAATGCAAATGGCACTCCGCCGTTTACGCAAGTTTGCACGTCAAGGCGCAGCTGAAGAACTGGATATTAACAGCACGATTCGTGAAACCGCCAAGCAAGGTATTTTAGATGTACAGCTGGTTCCCGAACGTCGCAACCGTATTAAAGTTTTAATGTTGTTCGATGTTGGTGGGTCGATGGACTCGTATATCGCTGAATGTGAAAAACTGTTCAGCGCGGCCAAAACCGAATTTAAAACTTTAGAATATTTTTATTTTCATAACTGTTTGTATGACTATGTCTGGAAAGACAATATCCGCCGTTCTAATACCCGCATGAATACCTGGGATTTATTCAATACTTATGGGCGCGACTATCGGGTAATTGTGGTAGGGGATGCCAGTATGGCACCTTATGAGTTGAACTCGGTGGGTGGTTCTGTTGAATATATGAATGATGAAGCAGGTAATGTCTGGTTACAGCGTTTACGTCAACATTTTGAAAAGACGGCCTGGCTTAATCCAGAACAAGACAGTTATTGGCATTACACCCATACCATTGGTCAGATCAAACAAATCTTTGAAGATCATATGTATCCCATGACCTTAAAGGGTGTGGAAGACATGACAAAATATTTGGCTCGTTAAACGCATTGAAATTAAATGCGTTCTTTTTAAATGAAGGAATTGAAAATGGATCATCAAATTAATGGCATCCCATTACCCAATGAAGAAGGTTTCTTTGGACAATACGGTGGTCAGTTTATTCCGCCTCATTTAAAAGAAGCAATGGATGAAATTAATGTCGCGTATGAGCAAATTCGCCATACTGCAGAATTCCAGAATGAACTAGCCGATTTGTTTGCCAACTATGTGGGTCGTCCAAGTCCGCTGTTTCATGCCAAACGTTTGTCTGACCAATTGGGTGGAGCGCAAATTTACCTGAAACGTGAAGATTTAAATCACACCGGTGCACATAAGATTAATCATTGCCTAGGCGAAGCTTTGCTTGCTAAATACATGGGTAAGAAAAAAGTCATTGCTGAAACGGGTGCAGGCCAGCATGGTGTGGCACTTGCAACTGCATGTGCCTTAGTCGGTATTCCATGTGAAATTCATATGGGGCAAGTGGATATTGAAAAAGAACATCCGAACGTGGTGAAGATGAAGATCTTGGGTGCCAACCTGATTTCTGTTACCCGTGGTACGGCAACATTAAAAGATGCAGTAGACAGCGCGTTTGAAGAATATCTCAAAGATCCGAAAAACTTTATTTATGCGATTGGTTCAGTGGTTGGTCCACATCCATTCCCGAAAATGGTACGTGACTTTCAGGCAATTATTGGTGATGAAATTAAAGTTCAGACCAATGACCGTTTTGGTTCAAACCCGGATTATATCGTAGCTTGTGTCGGTGGTGGTTCAAATGCCATGGGTGCCTTTTCTGCATTTTTAAACGATGCCGATGTAAAACTAGTAGGTGTAGAACCTGCGGGCCATGGTTTAGATACTACGATGCACTCAGCTACCCTGACTTTGGGTAAACCAAGCCAGCTTCACGGAATGGCATGTTATGTCCTTGAAGATGAACAAGGTGAGCCTTTGCCGGTACACTCGATTGCTTCAGGTCTGGATTATCCGGGCGTAGGCCCACAGCACAGCTTGTTGAAAGACTTGGGTCGTGTGGAATATACCACAGCAACAGACCTGGAATGTCTGGATGCTTTTATGACACTTTCACGTGTAGAGGGAATTGTTCCTGCACTTGAAAGTTCCCATGCAGTCGCTTGGGCTTTGCGTGAAGCACCAAAAATGGCGAAAGATGTGAAAATTGTCGTGAATGTTTCGGGTCGTGGCGATAAAGACTCGGATTATGTGGCAGAAAAATTAGGCTTGAACTAATTATAAAATCTCCCACTTGCATCATAGGTGCTCATCTTTTTAAGGAAGGTTTCTTTTTCCATCTTTATAAGAGATAGCTAAAGTCTCTCTTTATGAAAGGGAGCTTTAAAGGGATTAAAAAAACCTCTCATTTTGAGAGGTTTTTTTAATCCCTTTAAATCTTAACTGGCGATATATTGCTGCAATTGATCGATTAATTTGCGCTGATCTTCCATTACGGCTTTGACCAAATCACCAATCGAGATTAACCCTACCAGTTTTGAATTTTCAACTACAGGAAGATGACGTAAATGGCGATCAGTCATTAAACTTAAACAGTCTTCAACACTGGTGGATTTAGTCACGGTCAGTACTTTAGCAGTCATGATTTCACCGACTGTCGTTTCTTTAGAGGTCCGTTCCATCAACGTCACTTTACGCATGTAATCACGTTCAGAAAGAATACCGACCACTTTCTCTTGATCAGTCACGACCAGTGCACCAATGCCTTTATCTGCCATAAGCGAAATTGCTTCAAGTACCGTTGATTCTGGATTAATCGTAAAAATGGTTTTATCAATTTTATCGTGAATAACTTGTGCAACATTAGTCATTTATTATCATCCTTTTTGTTCCTTATTTGACATTAAACTTAGCGCGAAATCAGAAAAATGCAAATACTTTTCAGGTCATTAATAAAAATTTACATTTCTCTGAATTTCACTTTTAATATTTGCCGCAAACCCTCAAGCAGATTGTAAAGATTCAGCAAAAAAGAAATGCCGCATCTGTTGTGTGGTCAATTTAAATTTTTGGCTAGATGAATTACAAAGTGCAGGGGTAACATTTAAACGAGTGAGTGTTGGTAACAGCAAGTCCTGAAAATCCGCTGAAGTAATTTTACGCGGCATATAATTTGGCCAATGATGTTCGGCATATTTTTGTGCCTGTAGGCCGTTTAGCCAAAAGGGAAAAATAAAATCTTCATGATCAGACATCATGGCCCAACCCTGCTGATGATATAAACCCCACAGTACACCACAATACATCATAGATTTTAAAATCGTGATCTTAAAAAATAAGTCTTTAGGAATAGGCTGTAATGAATTAATTTGATTCATACCCGAATACATGTAGTGAATTCAGCAGTTATTGTAAGGAATGAAGATGAAAGTTCAGTGTAAGCTTTGAGAAACTATGTAAATAAATATGTATTTAAAAACAGAAGGCATTAAAAAACGCCACCTTGGTGACGTTTGATTAAGCTTGCATGGTGGCCAGCTTCTGCCAGTATTGTGCTTTGAGTGAGTCGCGTTCTACTCGGAAACCTTGATAATAAAGTTCTGCTAAAAATAAGGCAGCTTTACCATGTCCGGCACGAGCCACTTCTTCCAGTTTTTGAACTGCATCTGCAAAATTCATTTGAGACTGAATGGTATTGACTGCATCTGCATATGCATGTTCTAGGTCTTGATGAGAGAGTTGTTGAATCATATTAAACTCCTTATTGTAATTATGATTGCTAGATCGACTATTAAGTTCGTCTTGATACCAATTTAACTAGCTATTGTTAAATTAATATTACATCGCACCTAAATTGTCAAACAATATCTATGGGCTATATTATTAAATTCAAGGTTACATGATTAAACAATATACAAAATGATTTTTGCTTAGTATGTTAATGAGAGTTTGAAAATATAAGGAGAATAACATGACAAAAACATTAGATGGTTTTACATTCGATTTGCCTCCTACTGTAGATCAAATCATTGAACTTGCACATCAGCATCGTAAAAATTTAGACGAAGCCATTTTCCATCAGGAAATTCACTTGGGTAATTATTGTTTGGCACAGCGTAAAAGAGTTTATGATTTTACTCGCCAGCTTGATATACAGCAACGTGAGGATTTTTATAGTATCTATAATGGTGAGTTGCTGCGCATAGCGGACGATGATGAACTGCATCCCGTGCATGCTGAAAGAGGAGTAGGGGCTTTTGCAATTCTAGTGGTATTAGTGATTATCGCATTGGTGCTTTACTTTGCAGTAATCCGGAATGTCATTGTCTAATCGTTGAATTGATTTGCTTGATTTCTGTGGTAAATATGGAGAAATTGAGCAAATCTGCTTGTGCTTCTTTATGCTGCATCCTACACTATCTTGAATTCGAGGTAGGTTATGCATAGCGCTGTACAAAAAATTGTTCAATTAAAATCTCAAATAAAGCTGGAAGATATTTATAACGGATTTGTCGTTGTAATCATTGCCATTATTCTGATTCTTGCTTTCATTGCCCTGCATCGTCCCATTACTGTTAAACAATTTGAAAATGTCGTGCAACTTTCAGCTCAAGCCAATTATCCGGCGACCCAAGAAATGGCCCTGCTCTTGATACAGCAACCTCAGATTCCTTATGCGCAATATTTCAAATTGATGCAGGCACATCATCTGGAGATGACACAGGCTCATCAGTTACCTCCTTTACAGGCGGAGCAATAATTATTTTAGGGATTGGCTCAACCGAAGGCGTGTTTGAGCGAACTTGGGGACTTAAATCTTGTTTAAGTATTGTCTCCAGCGCGGCTTTGTCTAATTTATCATTGACCACAATAATAGTGAGACGTTCAGGATGCAGATGTTTTTGAAGGGCATTCTGAACATCTTGCACGGTAATTTTTTCTAATAATTTGGGATAATTGCTCAGGTAGTTAGCGGGCTGATTGTAAAATCCTAGCGAACCTAACTGTGCATTGATACTGGCATTACTACTATAATTATTTGGAAAAGCGCGTAACATGCCTGCCTTGGTTTCTTCCAGCTGTTTTGGGTTAATAGGTTGGCTGACAAAATTGACCAAGGCCTGATGAGCAACCTGTATGCTGTCGAGCAACTGGTCTTGTCGGGTTGAATAACTAAAACTGAATATTCCTGGTGCCTGACTAAATGAAAATGAACTATAAGCTCCATAGGTAAAACCGCGCTTAACCCGTAGTTCTTTCATTAAGATAGAATTAAAACCACTTCCGCCAAACATCTGGTTGGCCACTTCCAGGGCGAGTCGATCCGGATCAAAACGTGTAGGGCCTAATTGTCCCATCATCACATGGGCCTGACTGGAGTTAAACTTGATGTGGCGAATATCAAAACCTGATTTATCGATGGGTTGAGCCAGTGGTTTGGCTTTTTCACCTTGTTTTAAATTGCCAGCAATGCGTTCAGAAAGTTGCTGTGCCTGTTTGTGACTGAGTTGACCGGTAATGGCAATGTTTAGGTTCTGTGCTACCAAAAATTGTTCCTTAAACTGCTGTAATTGTGCCGGTGTGATTTTGCTAATACTGCGCTGAGTCCCGGTAATGGGTTCGGCATAGGCATGTTTTCCATATAAAGCACGGTAAAACAGGATATTCATCATGCGGCCAGGGCTTTCCTGGATCTGTTTCTGACCGACTTGAGTATTGTTTAATACCAGATCGATACTGGGTTTTTTAAAGGTGGAATGGTTGAGCATTTCCAGCAGCATGGCTATGGCCGGTTCAAGTTTTTTAGGCTCAGACAATACCCGTAATTTTACAATAAACATGTCCCGATACGCCTGAGCACTAAATCGTGCCCCTACATTTTCAAAAGTATGGGTAATTTCATTGGCCGTATATTTTTCTGTTCCTTCATCAATCAGTTTTGCTGCCATATTAGCAATACCAAATAAACCTGGTGCGATTTCTTCATCCCGTGCTGAGCCAGCATTAAAGGTCAGTTGAATATCGACCATGGGCAGGTCTTGCGATTCCACAAATAGCGTACGAACGTTATATGTGTTTTTTAGATCATGCACATAAGGGGCATGAAATTGATTTTGTGGATGGGTGATTTTTAAACTTTGTAGCAATGGAATGGATTTGAGCTGTGTCGGATTGTCATCGGGAAGGGTATTTAAATCAATTTCAGCACTTGCTGCTTGAACCCAGATCATCATAGAAACAAAGATAAGGCAAGAATGCAGCTTGAACATGGCAAATTCCACTATTGGGTTTTATTTTCAGGAAAAAGATATAAGGTGCTTAAATTGTCACGGCTGAAATAAATATTCGCCACGCGGTGTATATCTTGCGGGGTGACAGTTTCAAAATGTTTGGGCAGTTCATCCATCAAGCGAAAACTTAAACCGTTAATCTCCAGATTGCCGATCATCTTGGCTTGTCCGGCAATGTCATCCTGGCTATAGACTAAATTGGAGACATATTTAGCTGTCACTCGCTTGATTTCTGTGGGTTTGACCAGCTCCGTTTTGAGCAGCTCAATTTCAGCTTGAATGGCTTGTTCTGCCTCTGGCAAACTCAATCCATCTGTAGGCAAGGCTGAAATGCTCAATAAGCTATCTCCGCGGCTATAAGGATCATAAGACACACTGACCGAGGTTAATATTTTTTTGTCCCGTACCAGACGATCTTGCAGTCGTGAAGAAATTCCACTGTCCAAGATGTTCTTGATGATGGTTAAGGCATAAGCATCTTGCGGATTTTGGGCTGTGGCCAGTGAGCGCACGTTCCAGGCCATAAGCAGGTTTGCTACTTTTACCGGAAAATTCAATTCCATATGACGATAACCGATATGGTCAAATTCTAATACGTCATTGCGTGGCGGGGTTTTTCTGACAGGGATATCGGCAAAATACTTTTGTACTTGCAGCAAGGTTTGTTCAGTGTCGACATCACCGACAATCACAAGGAGGGCATTATTGGGGCTATACCAGTCACGATACCATTTTTTGATATCTTCAAGCTGGATGTTTTGCAGATTTTTCATGTGGCCAATCACCGGTTGGCGATAATGGCTGGTTGGATAGGTGATCCATTTGAATCGTTCGAAGGCTAAAGATCGGGGATTGTCATCTGTGCGTAAGCGCCGTTCTTCCATCACCACTTTAATTTCAGGGTCAAAATCCTGCTGGCGTAACAGCAAATTGCTCATCCGGTCTGCTTCAAGTTCTAAAGCCAGGGGTAAATAGGTTTTAGGGTAAAGCTGGTAATAATTGGTGTAATTGGTAAACGTTGCAGCATTGATGCGTCCACCATACATCCGGCTTAAACGGGTAAACTCATCATTGGGAACTTTTTGCGTACCTTTAAACATCATATGTTCCAGTACATGCGAAATGCCTAATAAGTTCCCCGATTCATCGCTGCTGCCTACCCGGTACCAGATTTGCGTCATGACCATGGGAGAACGGTGATCTTTCCGAATAATTACTTTTAAACCATTTTTGAGTGTGGTTTCAAAGGTCGTAGGTGTCAGTTTACTGCGAGTCTCTGCATGTACCCAGCCACTTTGAAGCATCAATAAAGCCAATGTGAGCGTTAAAACTAGATTTTTAAAAAAAGACGGCTTTAAAAAAAGTGGGTAGCTGCTTTCGAGCACAAGATTTACCCCCAGTCATAAATTATATTTATGATCATTTTTCAGAAACTTTTGCTTGAAAGCAAAGGTTAAGTTGTTGGTTTTTGGTGTGTTCAGTGTCTATTGGAAAACGCAGGACAAAACTATGCTAGAATCCTTGTTTTTTAACGCTATGCTTTTCAAGGATTCGGCATGCAACAGCAATCTAATGGGCAAAATAAATTTTTGATTGATGCTGATATCGGGGATGACGATGTCACTTTACCGAATTTACCCGCGGTAAATATCCCTATTGTTGAAACTCAAAATAAACAAGCTACTGTTTCTGCGCCTGTAGCCACAGAAACCGAGCAAACAGAAATAGAGCAAGGCGCTACGTCTAAAGGTGGCTTTTTTAGCCGCATGAAAGAAGGCTTAACCAAAACCCGTAAAAACCTTGCTGATGGTATGGTCAACATTCTCATTGGTGGTAAAGAAATCGATGATGAATTGCTGGAAGAAGTGGAAGAGCAATTACTGGTTGCAGATATTGGTGTAGATGCAACCAAAACCATTATTGCCAATTTAACTGAACGTACTGCACGTGGTGATCTGATTTATTCACACTCACTGTACAAAGCGTTGCAAGAAGAATTGGTGGCATTGCTGGCCCCGCGTGTTAAACCTTTACATATTGATCCAAATAAAAAACCATTTGTGATTTTGGTGGTAGGGGTCAATGGCGTGGGTAAAACCACTACGATTGGTAAACTGGCAAAACGTTTGCAAGGCGAAGGCAAAAAAGTCATGCTGGCTGCGGGCGATACCTTCCGTGCGGCAGCAACAGAACAATTACAAATTTGGGGCGAACGCAATAATATTTCAGTGGTTGCACAGGGTCATGGTGCAGACAGTGCTTCGGTCATTTTTGATGCTTTCGAAAGTGCACGTGCCAAAGGTGTGGATGTGCTGATTGCTGATACTGCGGGTCGTTTGCATAACAAAGGTCATTTAATGCAAGAGTTGACTAAAGTAAAACGCGTGATGCAAAAAATTGATGCTACAGCACCGCATGAAATTATGCTGGTGGTGGATGCGGGTACTGGTCAAAATGCAATTAATCAGGTTGAAATGTTTGATGAAGCTGTTGGCTTGACAGGGCTCACTATTACCAAGCTCGATGGTACGGCTAAAGGCGGGGTGTTATTTAATATCGCTAGCCGTACCCATGTACCTATTCGCTTTATTGGTGTGGGCGAGAAAATTGATGATCTACGTCCATTTTCGGCAAAATCATTTGTTGCAGCATTATTCGAAACTGAAAAGTAAAATGCGTGATATTTCACACAAACTCCGCTAAATGCGGAGTTTTTTGTTTTAGTGATAATTGTTTGATTTAAAAAACAACATTTAAAAATCCATGATCCAAAGAACTCTCTTATAAACCGTTAGAATATGAAAAAATCTTAAAAGCTTTAGCATTCTTATTGGGGAGTACTGTTGTGGCATTATTAGAGAAAATTGGTCATGTCCTTACCACAGATATCACCAAAGAATTAAGATTTAAAAAAAGAGCTATTGAAGAGGTGAATGAATTAACATTTGTTGATCAATTAAAAAAACGTCGCAGTATTTATGTTCTAGGAAGAAAGGTTCATTTTAGCCAGGCCTATTTGGCAGAGTTGATTCAAGAGGCTGTGCGAAGCTGTCCATCTGCATTAAATTGTCAAAGTTCTAGAATTGTAGTGTTGTTTGGTGATTCCCATAAGCAATTTTGGGAAATTGTCAAAGAAGTGCAACGTAAACTAGTCGCCGTACATGTATTCGCCGGTACAGCAATGAAAATAGATCAATGCATGGCAGGGTATGGAACGGTACTGTTCTATGAAGATCAGAACATTATTCAAAAATTGCAAAAGAAAATTCCTTTTAATACTGATGATTTTCCAATCTGGTCAGAACAGACATCGGGTATGGCGCAATATGCAGTATGGACAGCCTTGGCTGATTCAGGCATCGGTGCCTGTCTGCAGCATTATAATCCGAGTATAGATACGGCAGTTGCGGAACATTTTCACATTAATGAATCTTGGTTGCTGCGAGCACAGCTGGTTTTTGGTTCCATTGAACAAGAAGCAGAGATTAAACAAGAGCCTCAAAATGCTGAACGATTTAGAATTCTGAATTAATCTGATAGTGATATCAATAAAGCATCTTTTACAGGTGCTTTTTTATTTTATATCGGTTGAAAATCAACTATGAAACTATTCTATAAATAAAACACAATGTCACTTTTTAAATTGCGGAATACTTCTAAAATTAACATAAGATCAATATATTCTAATTACGGTTATTAAAATTCCAAGAAGGTGAGCCATGTCATTTTTAGCCCATATGAAACAACGCCGTACTATTTATGCAATTGGTCAAAACGTTCCGATCGCAGCTGATCAAATCGAAGATATTATTAAAGAGGCAGTACGAAATAGCCCTTCGGCTTTCAATTCACAAACTTCACGTATCGTGACTCTATATGGAGAATCACATGCGAAATTCTGGAGTATCGTACGTGAAACATTACGTAAAATTGTGCCAGAAGATTCATTTACAAGTACTAATGCAAAAATTAACAGTTTTGCAGCCGGTTATGGCACGGTACTGTTTTTTGAAGATCAGGATGCGGTAAAATCTCTCCAAGAACAATTCCCCTTATATGCTGAGCATTTTCCAGCATGGTCAGAGCATTCGACTGGCATTGCACAGTTTGCTGTATGGGCATCATTGGCAGAACAGCATATTGGTGCTTCCTTGCAGCATTACAATCCCGTGATTGATGATGAAGTGGAGGAAACCTTTGATATTCCTAAAAACTGGAAATTACGTGCCGAACTGGTATTTGGTTCAATTGAAGCACCAGCGGGAGAAAAAACATTTCTTGATGATAGTATCCGTTTCAAAAGATTTGACTGATCAATGTTTTACTTAAGTCAAGTTAAGAGAGTGCTGAAACGGCACTCTTTTTATTGATAAAGTGAATGATAGATAAATCAATTAAGCTGCAAAGCTTATCTCAACAAAGTCTTGAAAATACAGCTGTATTAAAAATAGCATTGTCATAAAATTGTCATTTGTTAATTGCATAGTGCAATTTATTTTTAATATTCAAAGAAGAGATAGTGGGATGAGCCTAAAATTAACTTTTGCTGCAGCTGCATTGATGGTAAGTAGTGCTGCATTTTCAGCCGTTACTATTTCAGCACCAGAAGAAATTAAAATTCTAGCGGTGAATGATCAGGAAGTTAATACGGGATTATTTCGTGCCAAGAACAATCAATACAAAGTTGATGCAGGTATTAGCAATATTAGTATGCGTTACACCCAGTATTTTGAACATTTGAATGGTGAACACGATATTATGAAATCATCTGTGGTGACTGTCCGCACGCCCATTTTGCAAGATGGTGAAGAATATCGACTGGACCTGATCAATGCGCCAGCAAATTTTGAAGCTGCAAAAAAATATGCTGAACAACCTGTGGTGGCATTGTTTGATAAAAATAATCAGATGCTGGTGCAGCAAGTAGGTGCAAACACAGAACAAAAACCATGGTTAGGACAAGGTATATTTTCAAAAACTACAGATTTGACTCAAAAGAAAACAGCTTTGCAGAATCAGCCAGCACCTATATATACACAAGCAGCCGTGCAATCAAAAATGGTGGCAGCTACTTCTAGTGAGTCGTTAACTTCAGGAGTAACTGCTGATCAGCAACTGATTCAATTATGGCAAAAAGCAAATAAAGCAGAACGTCAGAAGTTTATGTCATGGCTAGCAGAGCATTCCAATTAATAAATCTCAATAAAACCAGCGTAAAGCTGGTTTTATTATTTTGAGAAGGACGAATAAAAATTAAAATGGTAAAAATTATCTAAAAAATGAATGTTGCAATGTGTAAAAAATACTCAAAATAGTCTTTAAATATGCTAAAAATACCTTCTTGGGTTAAAAAACAAACACTCGAATGCAGAATTATAGAAAATGCTATAATAGGGCTTGCGTTGGTTTAAAAACTCTATAGAATACGCTGCATCCCGACGCGATACAGCAAACGAACTTAGCTGAACAGATTAAGTTGTTAAATGTTTATTGCGTTATATTTTCTACTGACGAGGTAGGGAATAGATCATTAAGAGATTATGAAGAACAACTTGTGTGGATTTTTACTGGTTGATTGATCGAAATTATTTTCATTGATTGAATGGTAGAAATTACTCGAAGTTTATTTGAGAAATATTTGTCAGAAAATTGATGAGCCAAGATTGGTAGCCTTTAAGCTACTACTGATTTTAAACTGAAGAGTTTGATCATGGCTCAGATTGAACGCTGGCGGCAGGCTTAACACATGCAAGTCGAGCGGGGAAGTATAGCTTGCTATACAACCTAGCGGCGGACGGGTGAGTAATGCTTAGGAATCTGCCTATTAGTGGGGGACAACATTTCGAAAGGAATGCTAATACCGCATACGCCCTACGGGGGAAAGCAGGGGATCTTCGGACCTTGCGCTAATAGATGAGCCTAAGTCGGATTAGCTAGTTGGTGGGGTAAAGGCCTACCAAGGCGACGATCTGTAGCGGGTCTGAGAGGATGATCCGCCACACTGGGACTGAGACACGGCCCAGACTCCTACGGGAGGCAGCAGTGGGGAATATTGGACAATGGGGGGAACCCTGATCCAGCCATGCCGCGTGTGTGAAGAAGGCCTTTTGGTTGTAAAGCACTTTAAGCGAGGAGGAGGCTACTCTAGTTAATACCTAGGGATAGTGGACGTTACTCGCAGAATAAGCACCGGCTAACTCTGTGCCAGCAGCCGCGGTAATACAGAGGGTGCGAGCGTTAATCGGATTTACTGGGCGTAAAGCGTGCGTAGGCGGCTTTTTAAGTCGGATGTGAAATCCCTGAGCTTAACTTAGGAATTGCATTCGATACTGGGAAGCTAGAGTATGGGAGAGGATGGTAGAATTCCAGGTGTAGCGGTGAAATGCGTAGAGATCTGGAGGAATACCGATGGCGAAGGCAGCCATCTGGCCTAATACTGACGCTGAGGTACGAAAGCATGGGGAGCAAACAGGATTAGATACCCTGGTAGTCCATGCCGTAAACGATGTCTACTAGCCGTTGGGGCCTTTGAGGCTTTAGTGGCGCAGCTAACGCGATAAGTAGACCGCCTGGGGAGTACGGTCGCAAGACTAAAACTCAAATGAATTGACGGGGGCCCGCACAAGCGGTGGAGCATGTGGTTTAATTCGATGCAACGCGAAGAACCTTACCTGGTCTTGACATAGTAAGAACTTTCCAGAGATGGATTGGTGCCTTCGGGAACTTACATACAGGTGCTGCATGGCTGTCGTCAGCTCGTGTCGTGAGATGTTGGGTTAAGTCCCGCAACGAGCGCAACCCTTTTCCTTATTTGCCAGCGGGTTAAGCCGGGAACTTTAAGGATACTGCCAGTGACAAACTGGAGGAAGGCGGGGACGACGTCAAGTCATCATGGCCCTTACGACCAGGGCTACACACGTGCTACAATGGTCGGTACAAAGGGTTGCTACCTAGCGATAGGATGCTAATCTCAAAAAGCCGATCGTAGTCCGGATTGGAGTCTGCAACTCGACTCCATGAAGTCGGAATCGCTAGTAATCGCGGATCAGAATGCCGCGGTGAATACGTTCCCGGGCCTTGTACACACCGCCCGTCACACCATGGGAGTTTGTTGCACCAGAAGTAGGTAGTCTAACCGTAAGGAGGACGCTTACCACGGTGTGGCCGATGACTGGGGTGAAGTCGTAACAAGGTAGCCGTAGGGGAACCTGCGGCTGGATCACCTCCTTAACGAAAGATTGACGATCGGTAAGAATCCACAACAAGTTGTTCTTCATGACGATGTATCTGAGGGTCTGTAGCTCAGTTGGTTAGAGCACACGCTTGATAAGCGTGGGGTCACAAGTTCAAGTCTTGTCAGACCCACCACTACTGACGAAGTACGGAAAATCAGAAACATTGACTTATTGATAAGCTGGGGACTTAGCTTAGTTGGTAGAGCGCCTGCTTTGCACGCAGGAGGTCAGGAGTTCGACTCTCCTAGTCTCCACCATGTATCTTCGGATGCATAATAAGCAAACGGTTAGATAGCTTATAGAGCTTAGTAAGAAAGCGGCGTATAATGCGCGGCATTGTTATTAACCTCTGTGATTTATCACAGTTTCTCGATCTGACGAAGACGAGAAAAATCATTAACAGAATATATTTGAGTTGAAATAAATTGTTCATACTCGTTTTGAAATCGACATTAGCAGTCATTTATGACTGATTGATGAAGATTAAGAAATGAGTTACTAGCGATTAAACTGAATCAAGCGTTTTGGTATATGAATCTAATTGAAGCTGTACAGTGTTTAAGTGCACAAACGCCAACTGTAAGAGAGTGATGAGAGATCATCATAATCTGTTGCTCATCCTACTTGTAGGGATGAACGACTGTTTGGGGTTGTATAGTCAAGTAATTAAGTGCATGTGGTGGATGCCTTGGCAGTCAGAGGCGATGAAAGACGTAATAGCCTGCGATAAGCTCCGGGGAGGCGGCAAATATCCTGTGATCCGGAGATTTCTGAATGGGGAAACCCACTTACCATAAGGTAGGTATCGTAACATGAATACATAGTGTTACGAGGCGAACGAGGGGAAGTGAAACATCTCAGTACCCTTAGGAAAAGAAATCAATTGAGATTCCCTCAGTAGCGGCGAGCGAACGGGGAAAAGCCCATTAAGTCATATAAGCTTTAGTGGAATGCTCTGGGAAGTGCAACCATAGTAGGTGATAGTCCTGTACACGAAAGGGCTTATATGATGATGTCGAGTAGGGCGAGGCACGTGAAACCTTGTCTGAATATGGGGGGACCATCCTCCAAGGCTAAATACTCCTGACTGACCGATAGTGAACCAGTACCGTGAGGGAAAGGCGAAAAGAACCCCTGTGAGGGGAGTGAAATAGATCCTGAAACCGCATGCATACAAGCAGTGGGAGCCGACTTGTTCGGTGACTGCGTACCTTTTGTATAATGGGTCAGCGACTTATATTCAGTAGCGAGGTTAACCGAATAGGGGAGCCGTAGAGAAATCGAGTCTTAATAGGGCGTTTAGTTGCTGGGTATAGACCCGAAACCGGGTGATCTATCCATGAGCAGGTTGAAGGTTAGGTAACACTGACTGGAGGACCGAACCCACTGTCGTTGAAAAGCCAGGGGATGACTTGTGGATAGGGGTGAAAGGCTAATCAAACTCGGTGATAGCTGGTTCTCCCCGAAAGCTATTTAGGTAGCGCCTCGGACGAATACCATTGGGGGTAGAGCACTGTTTCGGCTAGGGGGTCATCCCGACTTACCAAACCGATGCAAACTCCGAATACCAATGAGTACTATCCGGGAGACAGACTGCGGGTGCTAACGTCCGTAGTCAAGAGGAAAACAATCCAGACCGCCAGCTAAGGCCCCAAAATCATAGTTAAGTGGGAAACGATGTGGGAAGGCATAGACAGCTAGGAGGTTGGCTTAGAAGCAGCCACCCTTTAAAGAAAGCGTAATAGCTCACTAGTCGAGTCGGCCTGCGCGGAAGATGTAACGGGGCTAAAACTATGTGCCGAAGCTGCGGATGTATACTTTGTATACGTGGTAGGGGAGCGTTCTGTAAGCCGATGAAGGTGGATTGAGAAGTCTGCTGGAGGTATCAGAAGTGCGAATGCTGACGTGAGTAACGACAAAGCGGGTGAAAAACCCGCTCGCTGAAAGACCAAGGGTTCCAGTCCAACGTTAATCGGGGCTGGGTGAGTCGACCCCTAAGGCGAGGCCGAAAGGCGTAGTCGATGGGAAATTGGTTAATATTCCAATACTTCAGTGTAATGCGATGAGAGGACGGAGAAGGTTAAGTCAGCCTGGCGTTGGTTGTCCAGGTGGAAGGAAGTAGGCATGCATCTTAGGCAAATCCGGGGTGCTCTATGCTGAGATCTGATAGCAAGCTGTACTTGTACAGTGAAGTGGCTGATACCATACTTCCAGGAAAAGTCTCTAAGCTTCAGTTACACTGGAATCGTACCCGAAACCGACACAGGTGGTCAGGTCGAGTAGACCAAAGCGCTTGAGAGAACTCTGCTGAAGGAACTAGGCAAAATGGTACCGTAACTTCGGGAGAAGGTACGCTGCTTTTGGTGATGGAACTTGCTTCCTGAGCTGAGAGCAGCCACAGAAACCAGGCCCCTGCAACTGTTTATTAAAAACATAGCACTCTGCAAACACGAAAGTGGACGTATAGGGTGTGATGCCTGCCCGGTGCTGGAAGGTTAATTGATGGGGTTAGCGTAAGCGAAGCTCTTGATCGAAGCCCCAGTAAACGGCGGCCGTAACTATAACGGTCCTAAGGTAGCGAAATTCCTTGTCGGGTAAGTTCCGACCTGCACGAATGGCATAATGATGGGGGCGCTGTCTCCAGCAGAGGCTCAGTGAAATCGAAATCGCCGTGAAGATGCGGTGTACCCGCGGCTAGACGGAAAGACCCCGTGAACCTTTACTGCAGCTTGACATTGAACTTTGATCTTACTTGTGTAGGATAGGTGGGAGGCTTTGAAGCTGGGACGCTAGTCCTAGTGGAGCCAATCTTGAAATACCACCCTGGTAATATTGAGGTTCTAACTCTGTCCCGTTATCCGGGACGAGGACCATGTCTGGTGGGTAGTTTGACTGGGGCGGTCTCCTCCTAAAGAGTAACGGAGGAGTACGAAGGTGCGCTCAGCGTGGTCGGAAATCACGCGTAGAGTATAAAGGCAAAAGCGCGCTTAACTGCGAGACCCACAAGTCGAGCAGGTACGAAAGTAGGTCTTAGTGATCCGGTGGTTCTGTATGGAAGGGCCATCGCTCAACGGATAAAAGGTACTCTGGGGATAACAGGCTGATACCGCCCAAGAGTTCATATCGACGGCGGTGTTTGGCACCTCGATGTCGGCTCATCTCATCCTGGGGCTGAAGCAGGTCCCAAGGGTATGGCTGTTCGCCATTTAAAGAGGTACGCGAGCTGGGTTTAGAACGTCGTGAGACAGTTCGGTCCCTATCTACCGTGGGCGTTGGAAATTTGAGAGGATCTGCTCCTAGTACGAGAGGACCAGAGTGGACGAACCTCTGGTGTACCGGTTGTGACGCCAGTCGCATCGCCGGGTAGCTATGTTCGGAAGGGATAACCGCTGAAAGCATCTAAGCGGGAAGCCTACCTCAAGATAAGATTTCCCCGAGACTTTATGTCTCCTAAAGAGCCGTTGAAGACTACGACGTTGATAGGTTGGATGTGGAAGCATAGTGATATGTGAAGCTGACCAATACTAATTGCTCGTGAGGCTTGACTATACAACACCCAAACAGTTGTTGTATAAAGCATCAATTAATTCGATATTCAGCAAAACAGCTTGATTTAGTGAACGCTAAAGAACAAAATACGACAGCTCAGATATACCTGTTAATGAATTCTATTTGACCAAGCATTGGCATCTAAATAAGACCAAACGCAAAGTCATAAACAGTTGTGCTGGCGACCATAGCAAGAGTGAACCACCTGATCCCTTCCCGAACTCAGAAGTGAAACCTCTTAGCGCTGATGGTAGTGTGGGATTACCCATGTGAGAGTAAGTCATCGCCAGCTCATTATTCAAAAGCCCCTGCCAAGTGCAGGGGCTTTTTTTTTGCTGGGAATAAGGTATATTCTTTTTAAGTAAAACTTATAGTAGTTGAGCAGATAATGTTAGATCATGTTTTGTTATATCTATATGAAAAAATTGAAAATAAATTGTTAGATTCAAAAATAATATCTGCAACTTTCTCATAATTTAATCCCTGTTGTACTTCATTTGAGAATCTAGGAAATAATAAAAAAGCCCCAAAACTGGGCTTCGAATAACAATTTAGCGTTTATAAAGCATTTTTTAGATTCTTTTGATGTTGCTTTACCTGTTTAGCATACCGTTTACCTTGTTTACGCATTTTACGATTATTCTCATAACCTGACGGACCTACATTATAATAGGCAAGTGCCTTCTTCCAGTTACCGGATGATTGATTATATTTAGAAAGAATATAAGTCCCACATTGGATATTACTGCTTTCATTGTATAAGTCACCTGGACAAGTTTGTTGCCAATAACGTGGAATGACTTGGGTTAATCCGACCGCCCCAGCAGGCGAAATTATAGAGTTTCTATAGCTTGATTCCTGTCGAATCATCGCAGCCAATAATATTGGATCTACATTATATTTGTCTGCGCTTTGAATAATCATGGGGGAAACGCGGTTTGCAGTAGCTGGTTCAACTGAATAGGCTTTTTGTATACCTGTAGATAATTTTTCAGATCGTTTAGCAATTGAATTACTATTTAAAGAAGTACACCCGACAAAAGTGAGAGTAGTAACAATGATAGCTACGGATTTAAATGTAAATAAATGATAGTTAGATTTTTTTGAGGATAAATATGAGAAATGCTGTGTAAAAAACAAAGTCAAAAACCCAAAGTAAAATTTTATTGCAGTTATGCTAGTGGGCTGAATAGGATGAGTCAAGCACTGACATTTTGATGGATTAGATCAATGTGATAAATATTTCTCTGATCTCACTTTATAATTAAAAATAATTCAATTATTTAAATGATAAACAAATTGTCCCATTAATTTAATGAGACTTTTCACTTAAAAATATTTTTAATGATCTAGTTCCTGCAAAATTGCCTGATTAAATGCAGGAATATCATCTGGAGATCGTGATGTGATTAAAGGCCAATTATTGGTATTGCATCGATGTACTTCTTTATCTAACCATTTGGCACCCGCATTTTCCAAATCTAACCGGATACTTTTATAAGAGGTTAAATTTTTATCTTTAATTCGCTGTGCATTGATTAAGGTCCAAGGACTATGGCAAATAGCAGCAATCGGTTTGGCATTATCGGTAAAGTGCTGAATAATTTTATGAGCATCTTCATTTAAGCGTAGCGTATCAGCATTTACTGTCCCTCCTGGGATGACTAAAATATCATAATCTTCTGGAGAGACTTTAGCCAAAGTTGTTTGTGGAGTGTAAGCCATTGCATGTTCTTTATCTCTCTTGATAGTTTGGACATCTTTTTGTTTTTCTGCAGCATGAATGACTTCAATTCCTTTAGATTGTAGAAATTCAAGGGGTTTGATCAGTTCATCTTGTTCAACACCGACATTGGAAGTTATGAATAATGCTTTTTTAGTCATGTTAATGATCCTGAATCATTTAGATAAGCTTTGACATTAACAAAACGACTCAATGAAGCTGTACAATTTTTGGCTTATTCTTGTTAAGGTTTGAAAATACTAAAAAATAAGCCTCATAGCTAGATGAGGCCTATTTTATCTTATGAGGGGGGATTAACTTCTGTTTTAGCTTCCTGCTTATATCGTTTATTCTTTTTATTAAGGAAACTTCCTGTTTCCTGATGCTTTTAGCATAAATTTATGACTCGATATGCTGTAGAAGTTAATAAATATTTTCAGTGTAAGTAAAAGTAGACAACAAGATATTAATTAAATCTTAATAACCCTGATGAGTTAAACGAATAGGATTTTTTATATAAAACAATAAAATAAGATCGATTATAGTTGTTTTTCCATCCAGATTTCACAGGCATGGCTATGTCCGGTGTTTCCCTTAGGTTGATCTAAATATTGAAAACCTAATTTTTCATAGAGTTTCACTGCTTGCCAAAGTTCCTTGGTGGTTTCCAGATAGCATGATTGAAAACCATGCAGCTGTGTAAACTGAAAGGCTTTTGCTAAAAGTTGTTTGGCGAAACCTAAGCCTCGAACTTCAGGCAAAAAGTACATTTTCTGAATTTCTAAAATTGTAGAATCATCCTTTAAAGGTGATAAGCCACCGCCACCCAGAATTTTACCCTGTTGATTTTCAATTACCCAGTATTGGGCATTTGATTGCTGATAAACTGTATATAAATCATCTAAAATAGGATCGGCTACAGCAAAACCAGATTCAGGAGCAAGGCCAAATTCTTTAGAAACTTCACGAATAACCTGTGCAATTTCAGCATTGTCTTGGGGTTGAATAGGTCTGATCTGGTACATAAAACTCAATGAATAAAATAAAAAGAGATGGATTTTTATAACGCGATATCTAATAAAAATCCATCTTTTGTCCGGTTTTATGCGCAGAAAAAAGCGACAAATTTATTTTAATTCACTGGAATTTTTGCCTAACTCACGTCGAGCAATAATCAGTTGCTGAATTTGTTGAGTACCTTCAAAAATATCAAGAATTTTTGAGTCACGTGCCCATTTCTCTAACAATTCCTCTTCGTTATAGCCCACGCTTGCTGCAAGTTCGACACATTTTAAGGTAATTTCATTACAGATACGGCCAGCTTTGGCTTTTGAAATGGAGGCTTCACGTGAGTTTGGTTTTTTATTATCTGCCATCCAGGCTGCTTTCATGGTGAGTAAACGAGCAGCTTCCCATTCTGCTTCCATGCGGTAAATCTGCGCAGCAATATGCGAGGTCTGTAGATAGGGAGTCTTGTAATTTTCATCTAACTGATCTTTGAAAATTTCCTTAACTCTTTCCAGAGATGCTTTGGCACATCCCACCGCCATGGCTGCGACCAATGGACGGGTATTGTCGAAAGTTTCCATGACACCTGCAAAACCTTTAGTAATATCAATTTCAGCATGACCCAACCCAACAGATTTTCTGCAGGTACACGGCAGTCAATAAAGCTGATCACAGCTGTATCGGATGCTTTTATGCCCAGTTTATGTTCAAGACGTTCAACTTTCATTCCAGGCGTTCCTTTAGGAACGACAAAGGATTTAATTGCAGCACGGCCGAGTTTCTTGTTCAATGTTGCCCAGACCACTACAGCATCGGCACGCTCACCCGAGGTTACGAAAATTTTTTCACCATTTAAGATGTAATGGTCACCGTCTTTTGTCGCTGTAGTTCGAATAGCGGCAGAGTCTGAACCACAGCCGGGTTCCGTAATGGCCATGGCCGCCCATGTGTCTTTAAAGCACTCCAGCTGTTCATCATTGGCAACGGCTGCAATCGCCGAATTACCTAAACCTTGACGCGGCATGCTGAGCAATAAACCGGTATCGCCATAGCACATTTCGATTACGCCAAGTACCGTAGACATATTGACGCCATTTTTGTTGCCTGAATCTGCATAGCCACGTTTGCCCACTGCAGCACCGGCATTGATGCCTTCGCCACTATCATTCATGCCATCAATGAGTGAGGCGAACATGTTGAGTTCCTTGGGATAGCTGTGTTCGGCTTTGTCATATTTACGTGAAATGGGGCGTAGTACATTTAAAGCTGATTCATGGGCTTGATCTATCAACATTTTAAATTTTTTAGGATTTTGTAAATTCATTTTTATAACTCCTGATTTGACAGATTAAGCATGTAAGCCTGAATACAAAATTGCAGTAGCACGTAAATCACGATACCAACGCTCAACTGGATGTTCTTTGGTAAAGCCATGGCCACCCAAAATTTGCACACCATCAGTACCAATTTTCATGGATTTTTCAGCACAAAGTAGACGTGCTAGATAAGCCTCACGATGGAAGGGTTTTCCTGCTTCAGCCAGGCTGGCCGCATTTAAAATCAGCATGCGCATGGCATCAATTTCAATGGCCATATCCGCAATCATAAAGGCGATACTTTGGCGATGTGAAATAGGTTCACCAAATGCAGTACGTTCATTGGCATATTGAATACAGTAAGCTTTGACTGCTTCACATGTGCCAACCGCCATAGCACACCACATTAAGTTTCCCAGATCTAAAAATGCCAGATAATCAAAGTCATCATCACCTAACAGTTCAGCAGGTGTATTATGGAATTTTAAGCTAACGGTTTCGGTTGCCTTTAGACCCATAGCCGGACTTTTTTGAGCCGTAATACTGAGATCACGTTTAACAATAAATACTTCTGGCGAGCCATTGAGCTCAGCATTAACCAGAAACAGATCTGCAGTTTTACCTAAAATCACCAAGGTTTTTTCGCCATTAATATAGTATTGCTCATTGATTGAACTGGCTTGGGTTTTTAATTTCAGTGGATTAAATGCAGGAGTGGCTTCCTGGATGGCAAAGGTGGCGTGTATCTCTGCATCATTTGCAAAACTGGACAAATAGGTCGCCTGAACTTTTTCAGAACCCCATTGTGTAATGGCATTAATCACGCTAAAGGTTGAAAGTAATCCGGCAGTTAAGCTGAAATCACCTTTGGCCAAATGTTCTGCAATCAAAATATTGCTTAAAATATTTTTTTCGGTGGCCACTCCACCCAAGGCTTCAGGCAAAGCATAGTAATTTAGTCCTAAGTCTGTTGCATGTTGCCAAAGCGTTGCAGGAAATTGTTCGTTATTATCTGCCTGAGCTGCCAGTGGATAAAGCACTTCGGATGCAAACTGATCCATGGCATCACAACTCATTTGTTGTTCTTCAGTCAAACTTAAATCAAAGAGTGATTTCGGTTGATTGGGCAAACGTTGCTTACTGACATCGGAGCTGGCTTTAAAAACTTTTTGGGTTTTGTTTAAGGTTTTAAAACCCATTTTTGAACTTTGATAGAGAGACTTTTCCAGAAATTTACGCAGTTTGAATTGATCAAGTACATCGCTACCCGCAATTCGAGTAATGAGTGATAGCCCAAGTCCTTGAGCTTTGTTTACCATATTGGTCATTTTTGTCATCCATCGATTTTCGATTCTTTATATTTTTATGCTGACATGTGAATATCGAAATGACTATGTCATCGCTGACAATTAAAATTGACTTGGATAAACGGTTAAAAATTAGTTAAAATTTGATTAAATTATTGAATATTATTTATTTTATTATAAGTAAAACTTGGTATGAAAAATGAAAATTGACTAGAATGACAAGACATCATTCTAGTCTTTACACAGCTTATAGAAAATTCGCCACCATTTTCCGTACATTAGTTTTTGCATCAATGACGGTCATGAAGGTATAAGCACCAATGAATTTACGGCTAATAAACATAAACTCTTTAGGTGGCACACTGAAATAACGCGATGCCATTGATTTGGACGCACGTTGCATGACACGGCTATGAAGCTGGCTTTTTTTCCAGTCATAGCGCTGATTTGCATCCATCACACCTTCAGGCAAGTCTGGATTATTCATAATGCTGCTAAAGGCTTCGGTGGCTAATAAAAACACTTTAGCCATATCTGGCTTGATACTTTGCGGAATAGAATCAAAGAATTCATAACCGGTCATGGCATGAACCATTTCATCGATATTGTGATCATAACCGGCTTTGATCAGATTACGAGCGACTTTCAGCAAATGTTCATCAAACTGGCGGATGGCCCCGAAATCCAGTAATACAATCTTGTCTTGAGCTTCTGCACCATCTCCCAAGCGGACCAGATAATTGCCAAAATTTGGATCGGTCTGCATTTCTCCCCATTCAAAGATCTCACGAACGGCAATCTCGAGAGAGGCCTCACCTAATTGGTTACGACGTTCTTGAGGAAGAGAGAGCATGACCGGGCTGTTGATCGGCACTCCACGCTCAAAAGTCATGCACAGCACTTGATCGGTACAATATTCATCCACAATTTGTGGGACGATATAACGAGAATCATCTTTTAAACGTTCGGCAAAACGGCGAGTGGTCGCTGCTTCAATCTTGTAATTGACTTCACGATGCATCATTTCACGAACTTCATCAAACCACTGATCAAACTCACGGGTTTGCGGCACCATACGGGTCAGTTTGAGCATGTTTCTAAATAGGCTCATATCTGAATCAATTGCATCAGCGACGCCTGGATACTGAATCTTTAATACAATTTCCAAACCATCTGAGTTGCGTGTGGCGCGGTGTACCTGGGCTAAAGAGGCTGTGCCCAAAGGTTCACGGTCTATGGTCAAATCATGCAGCTTAGAGCCGAGTTGCTGTTCCAGTTGTTGTTTGATGGCTGGCCATGCAAGTGCAACAGTCTGATTATTTAAGGTATTTAAAGCTTGGGTGATTTCTTCAGGTAAAAAATGTTCGCCATACAGAGCCATCATTTGCCCGATTTTCACAATCGAGCCTTTCAATTTGCCGATTTCAGAAACTAGATAGTCAGCTTGCTCCTTCATGGCTTTTTTACGTTTTTTTTCTTTTTCTGCTTCGCTTGAAAATATGGTGGTTGCACTTGATGCAGCCCAACGCGTTCCTGCGAGTAATGATGCTTTAGCGATAGATAAGCGTCGATCCATGGAAGAGGTTTTAAGTTGTTTAAGCTTATCGTTCTGATCTGACATTAAACAAAATCCTTTAATCAGCAAGTCGCAGAATATTTAATTGTAACGGATATTACCGTTTATTCACGTATTAAAAAAGTTCAACATGCTGAATGGAGAGTAAATATGTTTAATTTAATTTATTTTCCATCAAAATATAATAGGGTGCTTAACTAAAATCGCTATTCAGATGGACTCAAGCTTCAATACTGTGCTGGTATTTACATCCGAAATTGAATTTTGATATCGCCTTTTTGCTGTAACAATTTTTTATTGTCTTGAATGTATTTAAAAATCATGGCTTGAACCGTGTCATGCTGAAAACCTAGTGCATAACCTTTAACAATAACGATACTCGGCAAACTAAAAAACAGATATTTGGCGTCATCTTCTGATGGGTTGTTATGGATTGCCTGTTCCAGTAGTGTTTGTTGAAAGAATTTTTTTTCCTTCTGTACCTGTGCAGAATTGGTATCATTCCAGTAGTTTTCACGCATCGCCATTAAATTATTGTGCTTGTAGCTCATAACAATAAAAATATTTTGTAGAAAAAGAATTGAAAATATATGGGGCTATTTTAGCCAGATTCAATATGCAATATGAATGAACTTTTTAAGTTGGGGGATAAATGATCGAGTTATAGGAATTTGCACATGATTGATGTAGTATCACGGCATAAACACAATAATAGTATTTGATATTAAGTCTTTTAGGACAGGGGAATATTATGCGATTAGCAATATCAGTGATGCTGAGTCTGACTGCTTTCTGGTCAAATTCAGTTTTAGCTCAAGGCTATTCTGACGAATATAATAAATGTCTCAACACTTCTTATGGTGAAATTGAAACAGTCAAAAAGTGTGTCGACAAAGAACTGAAAAATCAGGAAAAACTTTTAAATAAAGCGTATAAGGGCTATATAAATAAGAATGTAGTTAATCAAAGTAGTATCGAACAACGGCATAAACTTTGGCTTAACCGTGTGGAGCAAAAATGCTATTTAAAAGTAACTTCTGCCTATATGGCCGTTAAACAATCCAAGTGTGTACTCGAAATGACAATCGAGCGTACTTACTATTACCAGACTAAATAAATTCGCCGTAGATATTTGTTTTTAATCTGGTCGAAACATTATAAAACCCCACAAAACAAGGTATCATAAGGCGTTTTAAAAATTGACCTTGGAGATGCCTTAAGTGGATCAACTGACTATTAGCCCTGAACATTTACAGGAAGCCGCTGAAAACCTAAGCACAATTCGCGATTTTATCCGTTTTGGTGTTTCAGCTCTACGTCAATACGATGCACACTTAGGTCAAGGTACAGAAGATTTTTTTGCTGAAAGTTCGGCTTTGGTTCTGCAAACACTGGCATTGGACTGGAATGCCAACCCGGAAATTTTAGATGCGAAATTGCTTCCAAGCGAAAAGGCAGAATTTATCAGCTTGCTGGAACGCCGCATTAATGAAAAAGTGCCAACCTCTTATTTATTAAATCTGGCTTATTTCTGCGGTAAACCATTTTATGTCGATGAACGTGTGCTGATTCCACGTTCACCAATTGCTGAATTGATTAATCAACGCTTTGCACCATATTGTCTTGATGAAAATGGTCAAATGCGTGAAGCTTTGAATAACCTGCCTGAAAATGAGCATCCGCAAACACCGCGTCGTATTCTAGACATGTGTACCGGTTCAGGTTGTATCGCGATTGCGTTGGCTTATGCATTCCCGGAATCTGAAGTGGATGCCACCGATATTTCTAAAGAGGCTTTGGAAGTGGCTTCTATTAACGCTGAACATCACAATATGCAATATCAGGTTGCATTGATGGAATCGGACTTATTTGCAAAAATTCCTGCTGAGAATCAATATGATTTAATCGTATCCAATCCTCCGTATGTGGATGCGGAAGATATGGCTGATTTACCTGCGGAATTCTTGCATGAACCTGAGCTTGCACTTGCAGCAGGTCAGGATGGTCTGGATCTGGTGCGTAAAATGCTGGCACAAGCAGCGGATTACCTGACTGAAGATGGCTTGATTGTCATTGAAGTGGGCAATTCTGAATGGGCGATGAAACAGAACTTTAATACTGTAGATTTCCATTGGCTCACTTTCCAGAATGGTGGTTCAGGCATTTTTGCTTTGACAGCAGAGCAGTGCCGTAAATACCGTGATTTATTTGTACAATCTGTTCAAGCATAAGGAGTTGTCAACATGGCAGGTAATAGTATTGGACAACTGTTCCGTGTAACGACTTGCGGTGAATCTCATGGCGTTGGCCTGATGGCGATTGTTGATGGTGTACCGCCAGGGATCGAACTGTCTGAAGCAGATTTACAAAAAGATTTAGACCGCCGTAAACCGGGGACTTCTAAATTCGCAACCCAGCGTAAAGAACCGGATGAAGTCGAAATCATTTCCGGTGTCTTTGAAGGTAAAACCACAGGTACATCGATTGGTTTACTGATTCGCAATACCGACCAGAAATCGAAAGATTATGGCAATATTGCGCAAACATTCCGCCCAGGTCATGCTGACTATACCTATACCCAAAAGTATGGTTTCCGTGACTACCGTGGCGGTGGTCGTTCAAGCGCACGTGAAACGGCTATGCGTGTAGCTGCGGGTGCCATTGCCAAGAAATTCTTGTTTGAAAAATTTGGTATCGTGATTCGTGGTCACGTGACCCAGATTGGCACTGAAAAAGCTGAAAAACTGGATTGGAATGAAGTTCCAAATAATCCATTCTTCTGTGGTGATGTGGATGCCGTACCACGTTTTGAAGCTTTAGTGACTTCATTACGTGAACAAGGTACCAGCTGCGGTGCGAAGCTGGAAATTCTTGCCGAGAATGTGCCTGTGGGTTGGGGTGAGCCAGTATTTGACCGTCTGGATGCAGATATTGCGCATGCCATGATGTCTATTAATGCTGTTAAAGGCGTTGAAATTGGTGATGGTTTTGCGGTTGCTGAACAGTTTGGTCATGAATCACGTGATGAATTGACCACAGCTGGCTTTTTGGCCAATCATGCTGGCGGCATTCTGGGTGGAATCTCAAGTGGACAAACCATTCGTGTTGCAATTGCGCTGAAACCAACTGCAAGTATTACCACTCCGGGTAAAACCATTAATATCGATCGTGAAGATACCGATGTATTGACCAAAGGCCGTCATGACCCGTGTGTAGGCGTGCGTGCAACTCCGATTGCTGAAGCGATGTTTGCCATTGTACTCATGGATCACTTCATGCGTCATCGTGCCCAGAATGCCGATGTGGTTGCGCCGTTTACTCCGATTGAACCTAAGTGAAGAGTAAAGCACACTGCTTTGCTCGAACGCAGTAAGTGATGAGCTTTTATGATTCAATAAAAAACCAGACATTAAATCTGGTTTTTTTATTGCCTGATTTTTTATCTATTATTTGTGGTAATTTATTTCTATGAAACAGACATTTTTAGAAAAAAATGAAAGCATTAAAATATAGACTGGCAAATGCCAATGATGTTGAAACTCTTGTTGCGTTGATCAATCAGGCCTATCGTACCAATACAGGTTCTAGCTGGACCAGTGAGCAGCATATTATTGCTGGAGACCGGATTAATGCCCAGCAGCTAGAGCAAACCTTGGCACAAGAGAATTTTTATCTGTATATAGCTGAAGTTATAGAAGATGGGCAAATGCATTTAGTGGCATGTATCGGCTTAACTTTTCAGCAGAATAGTGTGGAAATAGGCACTTTTTGTGTGGCTTCAGCTTGGCAAAATCTGGGTATTGGCAAACATGTTTTAAAATATGCTGAGAAAATGGCAGTAGAGCACTGTCCTACATTAAGTCATTATGAAATGTGGGTGCTGGATAGCAGAATAGAGCTGATTCAATATTATGCACGGTGTGGTTATGCTAAAACGCAGCATATTGAGTCTTATCCAATTGATGCCAATGTAGGACAACCGTTGATTGATTTGAAATTACAACAGATGTCAAAGTCAGTGCTGAGAGGTATAAGTTAAGCACTCAAAAAAGTACATAACCTTAAAATAATAGTCTAAGCTATATCATTTAACTAAACTGGTTTTAATTTAAGCATTTGAAAAATATGTCTATTCATAGTGTGATAACAGTGCTTAACAAATCAATTAATTTAGTGCTCGCACATGGTATAAAAATTGCTCATATTAATATAAATAATTATTGCAGGAGAGATGTTCTTCTGTGAACACGCCGAAGGAGCAACGACCCCGGAAACTCTCAGGCAAAAGGACTGTAATAATTTTAAAAATCTGGAGAGAAGCATAGAAAAATATATGCTCACCGAAGGGGATGGTCGGCGTTATTGATTATAACGATGTGATCGAAGCTCTCAGGTAACCATGACAGATGGGGCGCATAGAAATGTAGATCTACATTTCCAAGGAGTGTGCTATGTGTCATATTGTTGTGATTGGATCAGGCATTACGGGTGTTACCACTGCCTACGAGCTCGCCAATTTAGGCTATAAAGTCACGGTTTTGGATAAGCATTTGTATCCTGCCATGGAAACTTCATTTGCCAATGGCGGGCAACTTTCTGCCTGTAACGCAGAAGTCTGGAATCAAAAAGCCACCGTACTGAAAGGTATTAAGTGGATGTCGAATAAAAATGCACCATTATTACTCAACCCATCTTTTGATCTGCATAAATATGGCTGGCTAATGGAGTTTCTGGGTAATATTAAACATTATGAAACCAATACTCGTGATACCGTTAAAATGGCACTTTTAGCGCGTGAGCGCTTATTTGCAGTTGCTGAAAAAGAAAATATTCAGTTCAATCTGGAAAAACGCGGGATTTTGCATTTTTACCACACCAAATTAGATTATGAGATCGCCACTAAAGTGAATGATCTGCTGATCAAGGGTGGACTGGAAAGAATGGCAGTTACTCCTGCAGAAATCCAAGCCATAGAACCAAGCTTGAAAGGTAAATATTATGGCGGTTTTTATTGCCCTGGAGACGCGACCGGCGATATCCATAAATTCACCAAAGGTTTGGCTGAAGCCTCTGAAAAGTATGGGGTAAAATACCTGTTTGGTATGGAAGTCACAGATGTAAAACACCATAAAAAAGGTGTCACTGTGCTTTATCATGCCAGCAATGAAAATATGCACCTTGATGCAGCTGTAGTGGAGTCACTGGAAGCTGATGCCGTGGTGGTTTGTGGTGGTGTGGGAAGCTATCACTTGGCAAATTTACTGGGTGATCGGGTCAATGTTTATCCAGTGAAAGGCTATTCTATTACCCTGAACCTGAATGATGAAGATAGTGTCAAAAATGCGCCGTGGATAAGTTTGCTGGATGAAAGTGCAAAAATTGTGACTTCACGCTTAGGTGCTGATCGTCTGCGTGTTGCAGGCACGGCTGAGTTTAATGGCTATAACCGGGATATTCGCGCAGACCGTATTCAACCGCTGACAGATTGGGTCAACAAGAATTTCAATATGAGTACTGAAAATGTTGTACCTTGGGCAGGTTTACGTCCGATGATGCCCAACATGATGCCGATGGTCAGTCGGGGGCGCCGTGAACGGGTTTTTTATAATACCGGTCATGGTCATTTAGGTTGGACTTTATCTGCAGCGACAGCGGTGATGATTAGTCAGCAAATTGCTTCTCAACATCCGGTTTGAGTTATTAAAAAAGCATGAAGTTCATACTTCATGCTTTTTATGATTCTATTTATTTTGGTGAATTAAATTCTGTGAGATCTAAAAATGATAATTATAAGAACCTTTAAGCCAAATATTATTAAAATTTTCCCAGTTAAGTTTACCGTTTGGCGTATAGCCATCTAAAGAACCAATTTTGATTTTATCAAATAGGAGATCATAGTGAAGCTCTGTTAATTTATCGTATTCATGTTTTTGTTTATCGGATGGAACTGGATATTTACCATCCCAAATAATGGATTCAGTAAAAAATTTAAAAAATTTAGATTCTTCATCAGTAATATCTATTTGTGCATCTTTTGCAAGAATGATTAAGTTGTGAGTGGATTTAAATTTTATATCTTTTCTCACACAGATAGCTTTGTAAAGAACCTCTAATGAAAGTCCACATAACATGGGAAAAACAGGATAACAAGCGATCCCCATAGAAAAGCCACTGCCTAATTTTAAATGTTCAGCAATATTATTATCTGAATCACTCATGGCAAACCATAGCGCGCCAGCAGAGGCTCTTAAATCATTTGATTTGTTATACCAATATTGATGAGTCTTTTTTCTAAATTCAAAAGAACCGATATCTTCAATCATAAAGCCGGTATATACCTACAAAACGTTCACAGCCTTTTTGTTTGGTTGTCACCGATAAAATTGCCTTGTTAAAATCGAAATGGTATTTGCAATCGTGTTCGTTATCGACAATTTCGCTTTTTTGATCAGCTGTGGTATAGGCTAAAAAAGGAATCGTTTGTGTTTCTAATTTATTGTTCGGGTTACGGTAGGCTACGCCCTCAATTTTAATTTTATCTTTGGTCAGTTGATGGACTTGTAAATGTACCGGTTGATGGGCAAATTGACCCTTTTCAAATTTTAAATAGTGATTGGTCAAAGTCTGGTTCAATGAGGTATAAAAATTCAGATCTTCAATGCGTATTTCAAATTGCTGCTTATAACAGTCCAGGCTTTTACATTGCTGTAAGCGCTTAAACCATAAATGGTGTGTATCTTCGAGTAAATGTACCGGCGCATCGCTGACTAAAAAAGCCGTGATATAGTGATTAGAGAGTTTTTCTCGCGATTTTGCAAAATTGTCAGCACAAATATTTTTCATTGAGGCTGTATCAGGCTGTGTACAGTCAATGTCTTGAGCATATACCATGGTTGAGCACAAACAGCCAATACTGAATAATGTGCCTAATGTTTTAATGAGATTAATATCGGTATTCACCAGCATGATCGCTTATAATTTCACTATGTTGCGCTGCTGTAACTATAGCGAAATAGAAAGCGTGAATACAACATCTCAATCATTTATTTCTTAAGGATGCTTAACGTGGTCGCACAAATTCGAATTGGTCAGGGAATGGATGTACACGCCTTTGAAGAAGGTGATTTTGTTACTTTAGCGGGGGTCAAGATTCCACATAACCAAGGCTTAAAAGCCCATTCAGATGGTGATGTGGTATTGCATGCACTCTGTGATGCATTATTGGGGGCATTGGCTCTGGGCGATATCGGACAGCATTTTCCTGACACCGATGCAAAATTTAAGGGAGCAGATAGTCGCGTTCTACTTAAACATGTCTATCAACTAATTTTAGATCGTGGTTATGTGTTAAATAATGCAGATATTACGGTCGCCTGTGAACGTCCAAAACTGGCCAAATATAATCTGGAAATGCGTCAAAGTATTGCAGATGTTCTGGATGTACATGTTACACAAATTAGCGTTAAAGCCACAACCACAGAAAAATTAGGCTTTACCGGACGTGAAGAAGGTATTTTATCGACTGCAACAGTGTTGATTTCGCATCAGGCAAAATGATCTGGATGGATCAGCGACTGCTGTAGTTCCTGGGTAGCTTTGCGACCTTGCAGTTGTAGGGCTACTGCATGGATTAAGCCGGTCCAGGTTTCATTCGGTTCCCAAATACTGTGCATCAGCTCTTGCGCAGTGGGCATGTCCATATCCATATAATATTGACGATATAAATACATCAAACTGCTGACATGGTAATTGGTGACACAATGCACCCACACCATCTGTTCCTGTACCAAATGATCAATCATATCTAATGCCAGTAAGCATTGATCATCTGAAGGGGTTTCTGGAGAAAGGGGCAGCTGAATATAGTTTAAGCCCAAATCCAGACAAATTTTATCTTCATGATCTAAATACTGCACTGCATCGGATAATCCCAGATTCACAATGGTAGTTACGCCGTATTCTTTAATCAGCTTTAGCTGTTCCGCTTTAGGCTGGGCAGAAGTGAATAGATGCTCGTGAATAAACTGGAAATTTTCGATATGACTGAGTGCATGTTCAATTTCATTCATCAGATAAAATTTTTCCTAAGGTTAAAGTAGAAACGCCATCTGGTCAGATGGCGTTTTAGCTCTTAGCGGTTTGGTAAAACGTCTTTCAATGCTTCATGCATATCGAGCAGGGCTTTTTCAGTGGTTTCCCAATCGATACAGCCATCGGTCACCGATTTGCCATATTCCAGATTGTCCAGATTTTCAGGAATATCCTGACGACCACCTTTCAGATGACTTTCAACCATAATGCCCACAATGGACTTGTTGCCATCCTGAATCTGTTCAGTAATGTTTTTCAGTACCAGCGGTTGCAGGTACGGGTCTTTGTTGGAGTTGGCATGGCTGGCATCAATCATGATCTTGTTGCTGACTTTGGCTTTGGCCAAGGCATTTTCAGCTTCTGCAACAGAACCTGCATCGTAGTTAGGCTTCCCATTACCGCCACGAAGTACTACGTGTGCGTACTGGTTACCGCTGGTACGAATGACAGAAACCTGACCCTGATCATTCAGGCCGAGGAAGCTGTGACCATGTTTCACCGACTGCATGGCATTGGTTGCAACGGTCAAGCCGCCATCAGTACCATTTTTAAAGCCTACAGGTGAAGATAAACCTGAAGACATTTCACGGTGCGTCTGGCTTTCAGTGGTACGGGCACCAATTGCTGACCATGAAATCAGGTCTTGATAATATTGTGGCGAGTTTGGATCGAGTGCTTCAGTCGCACATGGCAATCCTTTCTCGTTCAGTTCAACCAAAAGCTGACGACCAATACGCAGACCTTTTTCAATATTGAAAGAGTCATTCATGTCAGGATCATTAATCAAACCTTTCCAGCCTACCGTGGTGCGTGGTTTTTCAAAATAGACACGCATGACGATATAAAGGCTATCTTTAACTTTTTCGCTTAAAACTTTGAGACGATCGGCATATTCATGTGCAGCCACGGTGTCATGAATTGAGCAAGGACCAATGACGACAAACAGGCGTTTGTCTTTACCATCCAAGATATTGCGAATAGTTTCACGGCCTTTAAGGACGGTTTGATAGGCTTGCTCAGTCAAAGGTAACTCTTTTTTTAATTCTGCAGGAGTTACAAGAGGCTGAATGCTTTGTACATTCACGTCGTCGATGTCAGATTGTGTAATAGGTTTTGACTGTAGTGTATTCATTGCCGTCACTGGTTCGATCATACAAAAAATTATTTCATCCCCTGAATATAACACGAATATACATTCACCATGTTATAAAAAAGATCAATATATAGGTCAAAAAAAAGTGATGAATCGTATAGTTAAATTAAACATGTGCAGTTTTTTCAATGCTGATCACTTGTGCGGTAGCCGGTTTCGCCACAGGTTTTGCCTTGACTGGATGCAGCATGAAATTCATACCTAAGGCAAACAAGGTAATGCCCAGAATCTTACGGATAATTTTTTCCGGCAAGCGGGAACTAATCAAAGTACCTACTACAATTGCAGGAATGGAACCAACCAATAACCAGCCAAGCAAGTGTAAATCGACATTACCTGAACTCATGTGCCCAAGTCCTGCAACCAAAGTCAACAATACAGCATGCACCACATCGGAACCAATAATCCGGATCATGGGTAAATTCGGGAACATCAAAACCAGTGCCATGATGCCAAATGCTCCAGCACCGACTGAAGATAAGGTAACGAATATTCCCAATACAATGCCCATAATCACGATATAAGCACGTTTGTCTTTGGCTTGTAAGTTAACCTTTTCCAGATCCTGCGTCATATCAACAGGTACATCTTTACGCAGCTTGTTAAAAAATTGTTCAATATGACCACGGAATACGATAGAAACACCGGTCAGGGTCAACATAAAGCCTAGGACCATGGTTAAGACAGCTTTATAGCTACTGGATTGGCTGAGATAGTTTTCTAGTACCCAATGCGTTGCAAATGAGGCAGGAATACTGCCTACAGCAAGCCAGATGACAATCGGCCAAACAATATTCATTTTTTTTGCATGAACTAAAGACCCGCAGAATTTTGAAATAGCGGCATATAGTAAGTCTGTTCCAATGGCGATATGTGGTTCGATTCTAAACAGGCTAATCAGGATAGGAGTCATTAAAGAACCGCCACCGACACCTGTAATCCCAACGCAGAAACCAACCAAAACACCTGCTAAAATAAATTCTAATGGACCAAACATGGTTATATGCCAAATATCAAAAACGTGCATATGTTATGACTTTTTCATATAAGTCGTTGTCTTGATTATTGATTTGCTTATTCTAAAAAGAGATAAAGCGGGATTTTATTTTCTTATGTTGTGCGTTAATACTTTTGTCTGATTAAAATTAAATATTGAAAATTCAGCAGGATATGAATTCTTGAAATAGAGATCGGAATAATGGAAGTTGATTATATAGCAGTTCAACTTAGACACTATCTGGGCTACTGTTATGTGATGCATTTTCACAAAAAGTTTCGATAGCCTTTTTTATAGTGGAACTATTCATATAGGTCATATAGTCACAATTTGCAGCCTATTTTTTCATGAAATATCCATGAAGCGATTTGTCCTTGAAAACCAGAACTGGTGGCTGCTGTAGAGCGTTATGGTTTTAAGTTGAGCTGGAACCATATATTGGGACAAAGTATAAGAGCGAAGAACTGAACATTAATGAAAAATATTAGGCTGAAAATAAAATGTTTGTTGATCTATGTCTGAAAAGATTTTAGAACTTCCTGCTGAAGCCATGTTTGTATCGAACTCAAATTTTTCCCCCAACACGGCAACTAAATTTATTGTTTTGCTATAGTTTGAAGAGATTAATGCTTAGTCATGTAAAGACAAAGGACTATGCTAAAATATTAAACTATTCAGCCGCAGGACGTATGGGGAAAAACACTTGCAAAATAGAAAACTAAAAATTGGGATGGTAGTTGGTGAGGTTTCAGGCGATACCCTTGGCGCTAAACTGATCCGTAGTTTTCGTGAGCAAGGCATAGATGCTGAATTTGAAGGCATCGGTGGTCCACAGATGATTGCTGAAGGTTTCAAAAGCTATTATCCGATGGATATTTTATCGGTCATGGGCATTGTGGAAGTTTTAAAAGATCTGAAAAAACTTTTCGCCGTGCGTGATGGTTTAGTTGATATCTGGAGCAAAGAGCCGGTGGATGTGTTTGTCGGGATTGATGCACCGGACTTTAATTTACGCTTATCTAAAAGCCTGAAACAGAAAAACTTACCGATCAAAACCGTGCAATATGTTAGCCCTTCAGTCTGGGCATGGCGTCAGGGACGGGTACATGGCATCAAAGCCAGTATTGATCTGGTACTTTGTTTATTTCCATTTGAGAAAACCTTTTATAAGAAATTTGATGTGCCAGCTGCTTTTGTCGGGCATCCATTGGCCAGTCAATTGCCTTTGCAAAACCCGCTGATTGAAGCCAAGCAAGAGCTGGGCTTGAACGTGGAACACAAGCACATTGCACTGTTACCGGGGAGTCGTCGTGGCGAAATTGAAAGACTGGGTCCTTTGGTGCTTGATGCTGCCAAAATCGTCAGTCAAAAACATCCTGAATATGTGTTTCTGATTCCTGCGATTAATGATGCACGTAAGCAGCAGATTGACGCATTGCTACAACAGTATCCTGCTGACTTGGTGGCTAAAGTCTGTTTGCTGGAAAATACTGATACGGAATCGAAAATTGGCCGTCAAGTGATGGATGCTTCCAATATTGTGGCATTGGCTTCGGGAACCGCAACTTTAGAAGCGATGTTGTTACATCGTCCGATGGTGACTTTTTATAAACTAAACTGGCTGACCTATCATTTGGTCAAATTCCTGATCAAGATTCCGTATTATTCGTTGCCGAATATCATTGCCGGGAAAAAGGTCATTCAGGAACTGATTCAGCATGATGCCACCCCTGAAAATCTGGCTGCTGAAATTGAAAAACTGATAAACGTTGAAACCGCACAAATTCAGGCCATGCAGCACATTACCATGCACAAGCAGCTGCTTTCAGGCAATAGTGAGGATCCGGTTCAGGCTATTCTGAATACCTTGAATGCAGGCACATCTGATCAAGTCTGATTTTTATTGGAACTGCTGGCGATATTGGCTTGGGGTTAAATTAAACAGGCGTTTAAAGGTTTGACTAAAGGCCGTTTCAGAAGAATAACCGACGCGATGGGCAATTTGCTGTATGGATAATTGCCCTTCACGCAGATGTTGTGAAGCCAAACGAAAACGGTATTGCTGTAAATAGGCCAAAGGCGTTTCACCTACGATACTGCTAAATAAGGTGGCGAACTTGGAACGGGACATACAGCATTGTTCAGCCAAATTTTCCACTGTCCAGGCCTGATCAGGCTTACCATGAATGGCCGCCAAAGCATTGGCGAGTTCGGTATGGGAAAGAACCCGTAGCCAGTTATTTGAATCCTGTAACTGGGCAATATAATCGCGTACACATTCAATAAATAGAATACTGACCAGATGATCGAGGATTTTGTCGCGACCCGGACGAATTTGATAGGCTTCTACAGCCAAAAAATGTAATCCGATTTGTAGCCATTCAGGGGCTGCACTGCCGGTAATATGCTGAATATGAATATAGTCGGGCAGGGCATTCAGTAAGGGACGTGCCATAATGGTATCAATATGACAGCGGATCGCCAGAATCAGTGCCGGTTCACCGCTGGTACTTCCAAACTCGATGGTTGCCTGCCTTTTTTTATCGAAAAGACCGGTAATATTAAGTGCTTCAACCAGATTGTCTTTATTATTACTTCGGCAGGTATGGTTTTGCCCTGAAGGAATTAGGATTAAGTCTCCCGCTTCAAGCTGCAGCATTTTCTTTGATTCAAATTGTATGGTGAGACTGCCTACCAGAACCACATAGCCAATCATGGCATCCTGTTCCTGATAAGCATAAGCCCAGTGACCTTGCGGTTTTAAATAAATATATTCAGATTTATTCAGATGAATATCGTCAAAAATTTTACTTAAGGCATCCATGTCTTATCGTTCTGTCATCATTGAATAAAAATTATAAAATTCTGGATTTATGCCAGCATGTGTTTTTAGGTCAAAAATTGGCTAAATATGCCAAGGACGTTTGCATAGCTTTTTTGGACGTTTACAACTGTTCTTGAGGACCTATTTCTAGAAATATAACGTTAGAACAAAAAATAGGGAAGATCGCCAGCATGAATGCACCAGTAAATTTAAATCAAACTACAATTCAGCCCTTAGCCACTGCTTCAGGTTTAGCCCTCGATAAAAAACGTTATTGGTGGTTGCTGAGCCCCGGTTTACCGGTGATCGGTATGGGGATTTTGGCTGGCTATCAGTTTGGTCCTAAAGCCACAAAAAAAATCTTTGCTTTGGGCGGACTTTTATTGCTGCATGTGATTATTCCAACGGTTGATGCTCTTGTGGGCGATGACAGTAATAATCCCGGCGATGAAGAAATCAAGTTACTTGTAGCAGACCCTTATTATGACCGCATTGTGAAACTGTTTATTCCTTTGCAGATGGCAGCCAATCTTTTTGCCGGTTATGTGGTGAGTCGTAAAGAAACTTCTTTTATCGATCAGATACTGCTCGGTATTTCCATGGGCGCGATTAATGGTGTCGGTGTAAACACGGCACATGAGTTGTCGCATCGACCACATAAAAAGGATCATTATCTTGCCCATGCGACCTTAACACCACTGTTTTATAATCACTTTCGTGTTGAACATCCTTATGGACACCATAAGCGTGCGGCAACGCCTGAAGATCCTGCTTCTTCGAAAATGGGTGAAACTTTCTATGAGTTTTGGCCAAGAACGGTATTTGGTGGAATTAAATCGTCCATTGAAATTGAAAACAACCGTTTAAAACGTAAAGGCTTGTCTTTCTTTAGCAAGGAAAATGAACTGTTTCAAGGCTGGGCGATGAGTGCCGGTTTTCATGCCACTATGCTGAAATTATTTGGCAAAGACGTGATTCCTTATTTGGCCACACAGGCATTTTATGGCATCAGTTTGTTTGAAATTATTAACTATATTGAACATTACGGTTTAATGCGCGATAAAAAGGAAGATGGGACTTACACACGGACCATGCCTGAGCATAGCTGGAACAATAACAATATTACTACCAACCTGTTTTTGTACCAGTTGCAGCGTCATTCCGATCATCATGCCTATCCGACACGTCCATTTCAGGCTTTACGTCACTTTGATGAAGCACCTGAATTGCCGAGTGGTTATGCCACCATGTTATTACCAGCTTTAATTCCATCGCTCTGGTTTAAAATGATGGATAAACGTGTATTCGAGCATTATAAGGGTGATTTAAGCAAAGCCAATATTCAGCCGAAACGCCGTGCCAGCATATTCAAGAAGTTCGGTGTGTCTTTATAAAGTATTCTGGGCTGTTCTATTTGGAAATTTTCTATCAATAAGTATATTTCAAAAAGTACTCATTTTTACAGTGATGGAAAATTTCCCGTTCTTTTTTGAAGAACATATATGAATGATCTTGATAGTTTGGATGTAAAATTCATCATTTTTGTACGTTATGGCGCACAAGAATTTAAGAATTTAAGAATTTAAGAATTTAAGAATTTAAGAATTTAAGAATTTAAGAATTTAAGAATTTAAGAATTTAAGGATTTAAGGATTTAAGGATTTAAGGATTTAAGGATTGGTGTAATAGATTTTTTCCCTATGATCAAATCATACAGAAACAGGAAGTTCAGCAATAAAAAAATAAATAGAAGTAAAGAAAAAATTCTTAGATCAGCAAGGTGATGTACGACAGGAGTCAGATCTAAGCATCAAATACGAAAAGGCCCGACATGATATCGGGCTTTTATTTTATACAAATTTTGTAGATTTTTTGCACAATTTATGGGAGACTTAATTTTTGAATGAGCAATAAAAATAATTTAATATGTATTGCTAAAAAAAATGACTTTAAATAAAATTTGGAATATTAAAATAATTTAAATTAAAACAATAAGTTAGAGGTTTTTTGACATGACAAGAAAATACAGTAAATTTTTTTCTGCAGCATCTGAGTTTAATCTGGATAATTTTCCATACTACTGGATTACTCAAGTACATTCTCAATATGTTCAGAATGTGGATCATGCGTTAAAAAAATATGGTTTAGACAATTCTCGTCGGCGTATCTTGTTGGCTTTAAAGTCCAAGCCCAATGCGAGTGTATCCGAGCTATCCGAGATGCTGATTTTTAAGATGTCGACGACTACGAAAATTATTTATCGTCTAAAAGATGAAGGCTTGGTACATACTTATTGTTGTGAAGACGATGCGCGAATTACCCGTGTCGTTTTAACCCATATGGGCGAGCAAATGGTACAAAAAATTAACGATCTGAGTCATATTGTTTTAGATCAGTCTTTTGAAGGTTTGACCCCGTTGCAAATTGAAAAAATGTTAGACAGTCTTAAACTTATTTTCAGAAATTTAGCTCATTAATTGTAATGTGATCAAAAAGCGTGGATGTAATATCCACGCTTTTTATCAACTGTTGTAGGATCTACTTTTTAAAACTAAAAAGCCATATTTTTAACAGTTTTGATTTAAACCTGAGTATCGCGCTATAGCAGGTTGCTAAGATAAAGCCAGTTTTTCAAGTAAAAGTATATTAATTAGAGAAACAAGTAAAGGAAGACCAATACCCAACATCACAATAACCGCTTGTAAAGAAATGCGTCGTCTAGTCGACAGTAGAATAGGGAATCACCTCAGCCTTGCTTAGGGTTAGATTTTAGTCACGTCCATACTTCGGTTTTAAAATATAAGTCCTAAAATGATTTTTTAATGTTTTTGTAGAGTCACGTGATTTAAAAGATGAATCTAAAATAGCCTAAGCAATCTAAACATTCGTTTCTAAAGGGCATATAATTTACTTATCTCGTTATTAATATCCTCAAAAAAATGACACCAGCTTGCAAAGTTTTAAAATCCAATAAAATTGAATTTTCTATTCATGAATATGAACACGATACCAATGCAAAAAGCTTTGGTCTAGAAGCGGCCGAGAAACTTTGGCTCAGTGTTGAAGAAGTCTTTAAAACTTTATTGGTCACCGATGACAAGAATTACTTTGTCGCCGTTTTACCAGTGAATCATCAATTAAATTTAAAGAAAGTGGCAGCGGCTGTAGGCTGTAAAAAATTACAGATGGCCGATCCTAAAAATGCCGAACGCTTAACAGGTTATCTGGTCGGTGGAATTAGCCCGGTTGGACAGAAAAAACGTTTAAAAACAGTGATTGATGCTACGGCACAGCAATTGCCAAAAATATATGTTAGTGGTGGTAAAAGAGGTCTGGATATTGGCATAAAACCACAAGATTTAGCTCAGGTTCTAGGTGCACAATTCGTAGATGTACTGGACTTATAAAAATTTATTTAAATGCTGCTAATCAGCTCTAAAGAAATTTAGGGCTTTTTTATGGAGATTTTAGTGATTGGCCGTACTGCCCTAAGATACGATTAAATATGGCTCGGTTTGTACTAACTAAAATAAAGGACTTACCACAATAGATGTGAATGCCAATATGAAAGTTGGTTTTAGGAACTTGTGATTGAGTGTTTATAAGTCTGGAGGAATTATAAATCTGTGTATAGTCATGCTGTGGTTTGTATCAGTAGCATAAAAGTTATCCCTATTATTTTTTGCCGTGATTAATGCTGGGATTGATGCTCTGCTTTATATTAAAGTTATGGTTCAGGAAAAAAAGGATCGTTAAATCATGAGGATATAACAGGCAGCTAAAGATACATCAGGCTAATATCGAGGTGAGGGATACACAGGGCTATTGGGCTATAAAAATAACCGTTTGCATCAGGAATATGCTTGATGAACTGAATAAATTTCAGCATAGGCTGAATATTGTTAAGCCAATGCTTTATTCAATTGCATCGAATTCATGGTTAAATAACGTGATTGAATTTAATGTGAATTTTACGTGTTTCTAAAGCCTTCAATGCCAGTTGTGCCCACGCTTGCACAGGACTATCCTGAGTGGCATAAGGGGCGCACGGATTATTCACTCTGGTATCTGGAAATCCAGTCGCCTGAATTGCTGCATTATTTACACCATCTGCGTCAACACTTTTCCGACCTGCTGTACACGCCAAATACTCGCCAGTTTCATATTACCTTGTTTATTTGCGGATTTCTGACCACTCACCAGCAGGCTTGGGATGACGATTTTAGTCAGCAACAATTACAACAGCAAATTGAACTTTTAAACCGGGAAAAAAAATCTTCATTTAAACTAAGGTCCGGATGCTTAAATAGTTTCGAAAGTGCGCTTTTTATTGAAATTGAGGATATTGAAGGAAGCCTGGCCGAGATTCGTCAACAGTTATATACCTGTTCAGCAGAAGTCGCACCATTGCAATATTGTCCTCATATCACTTTGGGACTATATAAAGACCATATTAATAGCGATGCGGTTTTTGAGCGCATGCAAAATATTCCACAGCAGCAATTTGAATTTCAGATCCAGCAATTAACTTTTGGGACCTACCATCCCCAAACCTTGCAGGGGCCATTAACACCATACCATCAAGTTATTTTGGGTGATGCATGATTCAACTCATTTTAGGCGGCGCCCGTTCCGGCAAAAGTCGTCTGGCGGAACAAGTCGCAAAAGATTCAAATCTTAAAGTGGCATATATTGCAACGGCACAAGCTTTAGATACGGAAATGCAAGAACGTATTCATCATCATCAAGCACAACGTCCAGCGCATTGGGCGGTGATTGAAGAACCTTACTCACTGGCGGAGAGATTACAGAAAATTGACGTAGCAAATCAGCTGATCCTCGTCGATTGCCTGACCTTATGGATGACTAATCTGTTAATGCATGAAAATCCTGAATTACAGATGCATCAATGCCAAAAGCTGCTGGATATTTTACCGATATTAGAGTCAGACGTTATTTTAGTCAGTAATGAAACTGGACTGGGCGTTGTTCCCATGGGTGAGATCAGCCGCAAGTTTGTAGATGAATCTGGCCGCTTACATCAGCAACTTGGAAAAATTGCCGATAAGGTGATTTTTTGTGTAGCTGGTTTTCCCATGATTTTAAAAGGAGAGAAATAATGAACTGGTGGTTAGATGCGTGTAAAATGCCAAGTGCAGAAGCCCGACTACAGGCTGCAGAGCGTCAATTACAGTTAACCAAACCAACTGGTTCACTTTCTGAACTGGAAAATGTTGCGATTCAGTTGGCCTGTTTGCAAAACAATCAGCGCCCGAACATTGATAAACCGTGGATTACCATTTTTGCCGGTGACCATGGCGTGATGGAAGAAAACATTTCAGCCTATCCGCAAGCGGTAACTCGCCAAATGCTGCAAAATTTCACCAGCGGTGGAGCCTGTATTAGCGTAATTGCCAAGGAATACAATGCCAGACTGCAAGTGATTGACTGTGGTTCAGTCGGTGATGCCTATGAATATGCAGGCGTTGAACGTTATTGCATTATCCCGGGTACGGCCAACTGTGCCAAACAAGTGGCCATGACTGAAGAACAATGTATAGACGCTTTAAATCTTGGTCGTAAAAGTGTAGAGGAGGCAGTTGCAGAGGGTGCTTCAATCTATGTGGCTGGGGAAATGGGTATTGGCAATACCTGTTCTGCTTCTGCTGTCGCCTGTTTTTTACTGAATGAGCCTGCTGAGCAACTGACCGGTGTAGGGACAGGGATCGGTGAAGAACAGCTCAACCATAAGAAAAATGTCATTAACCGTGCGATAGCATTACACCAGGAATATGTAGGCAGTGATGCATTTAAAGCCTTATGTGCCGTGGGAGGTCTGGAAGTGGCTGCAATGGTCGGGGCTTATATTCGCTGTGCACAACTGGGCTTGCCTATGGTGGTCGATGGCTTTATCACTACAGCATCTGCATTGGTAGCGGTACGATTAAATCCTGCCGTACGTGAATGGATGCTGTTTGGTCACCAATCGGCTGAATATGGTCACCAACGTTTACTGCAAGAACTGAACGCCAATCCTTTATTGAAACTGAATTTACGCCTGGGAGAAGGCAGTGGTGCTGGTGCAGCTTTAGGAATCATCAAGTTGGCATGCAGCCTGCATAACAATATGGCGACTTTTGCCGAAGCCGCCGTGACAGGTGAAAAAGTTTAATCTGTCTAGATTTAAGGATGATTTAAGATGTACAGGATTGATCTGCTGCGTCATGGTGAGACCGAGCTGAGCCATACTTTGCGTGGCTCGACCGATGATGCCCTGACAGATTCAGGCTGGCAGCAAATGCATCAAACGGTAGATCAATTCTTAAAAAATCATGCGTCTATTCAACCTTGGGATGCTGTGTTTAGTTCGCCTTTGCAGCGCTGTGCTTTATTTGCAGATGAAATTGCCAGCAATTTAAAGCTTGAACTTATTCTAGATCGAAATTTGCAGGAAATGCATTTTGGCGATTGGGAAGGGGTTTCTACGCAAGAGATCTATGAAAAGCAGCCGGAGGCATTGGCGCAGTTCTGGGAAACTCCAACCCGATTTAGCCCACCCAATGCAGAAACAATGCAGCAGTTTCAGCAGCGTATTTTAAATGCGCTGCAACAAATTCAAGGTTCCATGCAGCGAAATCAATTTGCACATGCAATGGTGGTCACGCATGGCGGGGTGATTAAACTGTTAAAATGTCTGGCATTCAATCAACCCTTGGACAATATTTTAAAAATGTCTGCTGAACTGGGGCAATTCAATCATTTTATTCTGCATGATGATTTAAGCATTGAATATGTGGAGCAATCAGCATGACGCCATTTTTTATTGCACTGCAGTTTTTAACGACATTTCCAGTTCAATTAAAACAGATGCCGAGCAAACAGCAAAATGCTCAATCTTTGCTGTTTTATCCTGTGATTGGACTGGTGATTGGACTGATTTTATTTGCACTTGCCCATCTTTTACAGGCGATCCCCGTCATTTTATTAAGCAGTGTGATTTTAGTTGTGTGGATCTGGCTGACTGGTGGTTTGCATCTGGATGGACTGGCAGATACTGCTGATGCCTGGGTTGGTGGTTTTGGTGATCCTGAACGTACCTTAGCTATTATGAAAGACCCGAGCTGTGGACCAATTGGCGTGCTCAGTTTGATCATCCTGTGCCTGCTGAAATGGTCGGCACTGTATGTATTATTGCAACAGCAATTCTATTCAGCCCTGATTTTATTTCCGCTATTAGGACGACTGGCACCGTTATTTTTATTTTTAACTACCCCTTATGTGCGCCAAAAAGGTTTAGGCACTTCAATTGCAGAATTTATTCCGAAAACTGCCGCCCTTATGGTATGTGTATTAAGTTTACTTACATCGCTTTATTGGGGATGGGCTGGAATGCTGTGTGCTTTATCTATGCTAGGTACATTGATTTATTTAAAGCATAAATTTATCCAGCGTATTGGAGGAATTACCGGTGATACGGTAGGCGCGAGTATTGAAATTTGCGAGGCGGTGAGTCTTTTGAGCTTCATTGTAGCGAGTTTTTATTTAATCATTCCATGATTAAAAAGAGGAAGTGAGCAGCCTGATCACCTAAACAGCATCACTTCCGTATCATGGGCATTGTCACTTATAAATAAGTGACAACCATGGAAATAATTGCCGGTCCCAACAGCACCATAAATACGCCTGCAAGCACCATGGTCAGACAGGCCACCACACCTTCCTCACGATGCCGCATAAAGGCTTTACTGGTACCAAAACCATGTGCCGCATTACCAAAAGACGCGCCTTGAGCAAAGCGTGAATTGAGCTTGAGTGCAAGCAGGAGCATATCTCCCATCGCAACGCCAGCAATCCCGGTAATCATGGTAAATAAAATCACCAGTTCAACCGAACCACCTATATGGGAAGTGAGTTCCATGGCAAAGGGCGTGGAAATGGAACGGGCCATTAAACTGTAAGACGTAGTCTGATCAAAATGAAATAATTTTGCCAGATAAAATGCGCTGATCACACCGGCAATCATGCCCACCACAATGCCTAAACCAATCGACAAGGCATGTGCTGTAATGACTTTGCGATATTCATAAATCGGAATGGCAAAGGCAATGGTCGCAGGTCCCAACATCCAGATCAGCCATTGATTTTCCAACATATAGGTATCATAGGAAATATTGAACGCCAGCATCAATATCACCAGAATAAGAGGCACAAAAATACCGGGTGCCAACAGCATGTAGGGATATTTTTTATGCAGTTTTTTAGCCAGTACATAACAGATGAGTGTCCCGAGAAAACATATAAGCGCAGTCAGGTTCATATTATTTTCCCTGTTCTAACAGGTGTCGGGATTGTGATTTATGCTTTAAACGGGCTTCCAGTTTAAAGCCAAAATATACGCTATAGGCTGTAGCCAGCATCACACAGAAAGTGCCGATCACGACTGATAAAATCAGTTGCCAGCCCTGAGTTAAAAGCAGGTCTTTATATTTAATGATGCCGACTACACAGGGAATAAATAACAAGACCAGTTCACCGAGAATAAAATCTGAACCTGTTTTAATCCATTGCAGTTTAAACAGGCCACTCAGTAAAGCCATTAACACCAGTAACAGGCCAATAACTCCGGCAGAAACCGGTAAATTGAGCGCATGTTGTATCAGTGAGGAAATCCACCAGATGAAGATCAGCAGACTGAGCTGTAATATCACCTGAGCAATATAAATTGATGGAGCAGAATGTGAAGAAGTAGACATAATCAGAAAATATAAAAACTTGTAGGTATTTTAAATTTGACCATGTGTTCATATTATGAATAATAAAAAAAAGATTATGCATAAATGGAATGATAGGTGGATATTAAGAGTCTGAGCGTATTCGTTAAAATTGTGCAATTGCAAAGTTTTACCCGAACAGCAGAGGAGATGTGTGTGACCCAGCCCACCATCAGTAAGACCATACATCACCTGGAACAGGAAATTGGTGTGGCTTTATTTCACAGGGGGGATGCCGGTCGTAAACGTGATGTTGCCTTAACCTATACTGGTGAACAAGTGTATCAACATGCTTTGGTCATACTGGAACAACAGCAACGTATTTTTGAAACAGTGGCTAAAATCCGGCAACTCAAACAGGGCAAATTAACGCTGGGTTTACCGCCATTAGGTTCAGTTTTACTTAGCAGTTTAATTGCCAAGTTTCACAAGCAATATCCGCATATCGAATTAAGTTTTCTGGAAGTCGGTGCAGCTGCGATTGAAGATGCCATTTTGGCGAAAAAAGTCGATGTTGGCATTTTACTGGGACATTTAAAACCTGTACTGAGCGGTATTCCTATTATGGATTCACCTTTATGTTTGCTTTCTCGAAAAGATACCCAGTGGAAGAATCGACAAACCGTAAAATTGATTGAATTAAAAGAAGAGTCTTTTTTACTTTATGATGATTCCTTCACTTTAAACAATATGATTATTCAGGCAGCAAATTACGTCGGTTTTGAACCGCATGTGGTTTGTAAAAGTAGCCAATGGGACTTTATTGCCAAAATGGTCGAGTCGGATGTAGGGATTGCTTTGTTGCCAAAAATTTATTGTGAACAGCTGGATCAGGAGAAATTTAACATCAGTCTGCTGGAAAGCCCTCATCTAAACTGGACGCTGAGCATGGCCTGGAATACCACCGTTGCCATGAATCCGGCAACACGGGCATGGTTAAAAATTATTGAGGAAAATCGGGATAAAATTCACTTTTAAAAAAATTGGTTGGCAGTAGATTGTAAAATATGCATAAAAGCTGTGGTCATAAAATGATCCCGTGACGGGTATGTTCTGAGTGTCATGAAACGCTGCATGCCAGGCAGGTTAAAGCTGAATTGACGCAACATGATTATGCCTATCGGGAACAGCACAAAATATCATCCTAAATCTTTTCCTTCAGGATTTATAGACAATTCGGCGGTTTAGGAATACCGGCCAGACGGCTTAAATGACGTGCCACCAGACCGGTCTTAAATTGCTCTTGCAAGACGGCATTATTGATATCGGCACTGACGGTTTTCATCAGGAATTTGATCAGTGGACGGGTGGCCGGTGAATGTCCAAACTGTTGATAGAACTGGCGTACTGCATGCAAAACTTCAAAATGCCACGCTGTAAGTTGCAGCTCCAGAGAGTTTGCCAACTCTTGAGCAACCGCTTCATTCCAAATAGTGTAATCGACTAAGTGACCATCTTGATCGAGTTCTAAATTCATCATTAATCTCAAATTAGTTCAAGCGAATACAGCGGCTATGGTTCAGGCAAATATCTGCAAATTCTGCATAAGAAATCAGCTGTAAATTTTTGGTTGTTTGTCCCGCCAGGATTTCCGCATCGGTGTCCAGTACATACACCTTGTTCAATGATTGCAGAAATGAATGCTGTAGTTGCAGGACCGATTCACCCATCATCACAACCGTATCTTTAGGGCTATAAACCTGTTGCAATTTGCTCAAAACATTCGGGGTTGCTGAAAAAGTACTTTGCACCAAATATAAGCTTTTATTCGACATAATCAGTTTACTCTTCAACTTTACCAGTACAGTACAAAATCAAAACTTTGAATGAAATCAGGATTTAACTCAACAAATTCAATATCCTGTTGAGCATTGGCTACAAAGTGTGAATGTTGATGTTTGTTTTCAATCAAAATCGGGCTAAGGTCATAAAACTCAAAGCTATCGACCATATTGGATGCCACTTTAAAGGCATGTTTAAGCTGATCAAATGGCAGTTCGGCATTGAGTAAACTTAAGGCCGCGTCTTGTAGTAAAACTTTCACTTCACAGCCAAAAGTTGCCAGTACCATCGTGGCAGACAGACTTTCATGTACCTGCAGATTGGCCAGATTGGCTTGGGTCAGAATAACGAGTACAGATTTCACACAATTTACCTTTTAAAAGCAACAAAGACCAAAAAATATCGTCTTAGAATTGAATTAGACGTTGTGTTGATTGCACTGCATCGGCAAGTTCACCCAGACCAACCAGTTCAAAGCCTTGTGCAAGATTGTGTTGGCTAATTTGATGTCGTTTGGCATTTTCTTCATCGCTAATACCACGCGCCAAAGCAGCACTCACACATACTGGTAAGCGAATTACCAGTTTTTGCCATTCTTCAGTCAGGTTACGCTGATCATCCGGAACCCATTGCAGGGCATTCGCTACAGCGACACCGTCCTGATAGAAGAACACGCGAAATGGCTGGTTTTTTGCGTGCAAGGCCTGAGCCAGACCTAGGGCATGCCAGGCATAGATCGAGGTTGGAGCGGAGGTAATTAGTAATAAGGTACTCATCGAAATTCACTTGAAGAATGCCCAATCCAATATTGATGCATCCAAACTTCATAAGAAAAGGGTAGTATACAATGATTTTAGGTGGTATCTAAAGAATTCAGAACTTAATGTTAAAATTATTTCAAAAATAATTATTTAAAAACAATGTTTTATTTGGGTTTGTGAAAATTAAAAGTCATAAAACCTGTTTTTTATCTGCATGAAATTCCCTATATTTCCTTCCTTTTTTCACATTATTGGTAAAATAAAAAGTAATCTGAACCAGATCTACACCAATGCTGGCCTTTTCAAAAGAAGACCCATCACTGGGATAGGTTGGGTAGCGTTACTTCATTATTACATGTCATGGTTTTCTTTGATTTTGGCTTGATAGTAAGGTAAGTGAACGTTGTAAAAATGATGATATCTTGATTTTAATCTTTGATTAATTTTGGGAATAGCTAGCAGATATATATTTAAATCTAATGAAATTAATGTCTTAATAGAAAAATAATTGTTATACTCTCGCCAATTTTGAGCACAGCCGTGCTTATTTATTTCTTTGAATTGTAAATACTTTTTATGAACCGTAAATTTTTTGCTGCTACTGCATTATTTTTTGGGCTAATCAATCCATTAGCCGCTATGCCATTCGATCCGTTAATTGGCACTTGGAAAGTTATTGATGATCGTACTGGTTATTATGTTTCAGACATCGTGATTCGCAAGAATTCTAAAACACAACAGTACAGTGCTGTCATTACTAAAAATCGATCTTTACCTGGTGTTGCAAGTTCTGAAGTATGTAGCAAATGCCAAGGTGAACTGAAGAATCAGCCAATTTTTGGAATGGAAGCTCTTAAAGGTCTGGTTGCTGATACTAGCAATAAACAATTTAACAAGGGTATTTGGATTAATACGCAGGATGGACGTGTATATGATATTGATGCCAGTTTAAATGCTGCTGGAGACCAAATGAAAGTCAATGGTAAAGCTAAAAGTGCCAATGTAACTAGCATCATGACTTGGAAGAAGCTCTGATATAATTCTCAAGTGATTATTTTTATTGGTAAATAAATTATAAGCAAGAATAGGCAAAAGAAACCCATCACAGGGATGGGTTTTGGGAATTAGTGCTACTTAGTTATTACAGGTCTTACCTTCGAATCCGACCTTGCCTATAAAATAGCGAAAGTTTATTTCAGAAATAAGAAACCCACCGAAGTGGGTCTGTGCGATCGAATACTATCCGTAGTATTTGATCATTAAGGTATGCTTAATATATTACTATTTTATTTAAGCTTGTTTAACAACTAGGCGTATAGAATTTTTGGTGGTGTTTCAAAAAGTATGCTGGCGTTAAACAAACTCATTTTTAGTTCAATATAGAGAATGTACTGTATGACTTTAGTTAGATCAATATACTAAAAATATGTTGAACTCATGCAGAATAGTATTATAGACCCAGTCTCAACAAAGAATTGAGATGCTGAACATTACAAAGTCTTGCGACTTATGCTTAAAATTAGAAATGGAAAAAATTATGTCAAATAAATTCAATAATAAAGTGGCCTTAGTTACTGGAGCGGGTTCTGGTATTGGCAAAAGTACCGCTATGCTTTTGGCTCAACAGGGCGCAAGTGTGGTGGTTTCAGATATTAACCTGGAAACTGTTCATCAAGTTGCTAATGAGATCGTGTCTTTAGGTGGGAAGGCTGTAGCAAATAAAGCCAATATAGCTGAGCCTGAAGATATGAAAGCAGTGGTTGAATTTGCTGTTAGCATATATGGTGCACTGCATTTAGCATTCAATAATGCGGGAATTCTGGGGGAGCTTAACCCAACTGCAGAATTGAGCATTGATGGGTGGCATCGTGTACTTGATGTTAATCTAAATGGGGTATTTTATAGTATGCATTATGAGATTCCTGCAATATTGGCTGCAGGAGGTGGAGCGATTGTTAATACCTCTTCAATTGCAGGCTTAATCGGGTTTAAAAATATTCCCGGCTATGTGGCTGCAAAGCATGCTATTACCGGATTAACAAAAGCAGCGGCATTGGAATATGCGGATCAAGGTATTCGCATTAATTCAGTACATCCAGGTTATATTAAAACGCCTTTAAGTGCTGAAATTGATGAGGTAGAGATGGTGAAATTACATCCGATTGGTCGAGCAGGCAATCCGGAAGAAGTTGCTCAGGTCGTTGCCTTTCTGCTCTCTGATGATGCTTCATTTGTGACTGGCAGTCAGTATGTAGTTGATGGTGCATATACTTCACAATAAAAAACAACAAAGATGGCTATGTGTGTCTAGTTGTTTGGCTAGGATCATGTCTTATCGTGTGTTCTATGTAAAAGTATTCCCATGGTTTCATTTTTATTCCTCTTGATGAGTTTTATCATTCATTGAATAAGTTTTTTATTTTTTTCATAAACAATATACAGTTCATAGCCATAACTCCAACACATTCAATATTCCAAATCTTTAAGATGGTGTTATAGTGCTCTTGCAGATTTAGCCGACTCAAGAGAATTTTGAGTCGGTTTTTTGCTTTTAATATCTGTGGATAAGTTGCTGTAAACACCAAAATTACACCAATGAATTGCAAGGTACTGATTATTATAAGGAGTATCTATACAATGATTTTAGTGACTGGTGGTTTAGGCTTTATAGGCTCACATATTGCGTTAAGCCTGATGGCTCATGGACAAGAAGTCATCATTGTTGATAATTTATCCAATGCAACTTTACAAACCTTAGAACGACTTGAGTACATTTCCGGCATGTATGTGCCTTTTGTCAAAATTGACATCCGTAATACACCAGCCTTAAACAAAGTTTTTGAACAATATTCTGTAGAAGCCGTCATTCACACTGCCGGTTTTAAATCGATAGAAGAATCTGCGCTTAAACCGCTGGAATATTATAACGATAATGTCAGTTGTATTATGAGTTTGCTGCGATCTATGCAGCGTACAGGCATTCGAACCTTAATTCACTTATCCAGTCTGGCGGTCTATGGTCAGTCCAGCTTAATTTTGAGCGAAGATACGCCATTTAATTATTCCTACCCCAATCCCTATATCAAATCGCAGCAGATGACGGAAGAAATTATCCGTGATACGGCACTGACCGACAATGAATGGAAAATTGCCATTTTAAGATTGTGCAATATTGCCGGAGCTTTTGAACATGGCGTTCTTGGAGAATTTGTGGCGCCATTGCCGAAAAATATTATTCCACTGGCTTTACAGGTTGCAGCGAAAAAACGTGATTATATTGAACTGCGACAGCAAGCCCAAACCCTGGACCGTACCGTTGAGCGCAGCTTTTTGCATGTATTGGATTGCTGTGATGCCATTTTAGCGACTCTACAATGGTTAAGGACTCAGCCTTATACCTGTGATGCCTTTAATATTGCAGGGCAAAATATGTCTATCCGTGCCTTGCTCAGTGAAGTTTCGAAAGTCACCCAGACTGAAATCAAAACCATGGATGCACCGTTTTATACTTATGCAGAACTGGATCAGGTGGGAGCGACCTCAGGTAAAGCCCATGAAATTTTAAAATGGCAACCTAAACGCAGCATTACCCAAATTATTGAAGATGCCTGGCGTTTTTATCAACAAACCCTGAAGGGAAATTAAAGCAGCATGCAATTAGAAAATATATGCAAATAATAATCATTTAAAATTAAAACATGTTTGATTAAGATCAGTAAATATGTCAAAACTATTGAATTGGTTTAAATCATAAAACGACATGGATATGAGGTGGAGAATGCAAACACGTATTGAACATGACACCATGGGCGAGGTAGAAGTTCCAAGTGAAGCAATGTGGGGTGCGCAGACACAGCGTAGTTTGCAAAACTTTAAGATTGGTCAAGAACGTTTACCCCGACCGATGATTCGGGCAATGGGCTTGGTCAAAAAAGCGGCCGCCATGACCAATGCCGAGTTAGGTCAAATTCCTCATGAATTGTCACATTATATTGTCAATGCTGCAGAAGAGGTGATTTCTGGAAAGTGGGATAGCCAGTTTCCATTGGTGGTGTGGCAAACTGGTTCAGGTACGCAAAGCAATATGAACTGTAATGAAGTCATTGCTAATATTGCCAACCAGAGACTGGGTAATCCTTTGGGTTCTCAAAAGCCGGTCCATCCCAATGACCATGTCAATCGTGCACAATCGACCAATGATTCTTTTCCGACAGCCATCCATGTGGCTGCAAGCCTGCAAATCAATGAATTGCTGATTCCTGCCGTACAACGTTTACGCGATACTCTAGAGGCTAAATCTCAGGCATTTTCCGACATTGTCAAAATTGGACGTACCCATTTACAGGATGCAACGCCCTTAACGCTCGGGCAAGAGTTTAGTGGCTACGTGTCACAACTGGATCATGCCTTAAAACGTCTGCATTATGCTTTACTGGGTTTATATGAGTTGCCTTTGGGGGGCACAGCAGTTGGAACAGGTTTAAATGCACATCCGGAGTATGCAGTAAAAGCTGCAGCACAGTTAGCTAATTTAACCGGTTTGCCATTTGTAACGGCTTCGAATAAATTTGAAGCTTTAGCTGCGCGTGATGCTGCGGTATTTGCCTCTGGGGCTTTAAAGACGTTGGCAGTGAGTTTAAATAAAGTTGCCAATGATATTCGCTGGTTGGCCAGTGGTCCGCGCTGCGGTTTTGGTGAAATCCGTATTCCTGAAAATGAGCCAGGTTCAAGCATTATGCCCGGCAAGGTCAATCCAACCCAAAGTGAAGCCATGACCATGGTGGTGGCACAGGTGCTGGGGAATGATACGACTATTAATGTCGCCGGAGCTTCGGGCAACTTCGAGCTGAATGTGTTTATGCCGGTCATTGCATTTAACCTGTTGCAATCGATTCAACTGTTGGGCGATGCATGTAACAGCTTTAATGATCATTGTGCCGTTGGCATTGAGCCCAACCGCGAAAAAATTGATCATTTCCTGCATAATTCACTGATGTTAGTCACTGCTTTAAATCCGGTGATTGGTTATGAAAATGCTGCTAAAGTGGCAAAAACAGCATACAAGGAAGGCAAAACCTTAAAACAGGTCGCGGTCGAATTGAACCTGGTCACTGCCGAACAGTTTGATGCCGTGGTAATTCCGGAAAATATGGTTTCACCTAATGTGAAATAGCCATCTAAAGGTTGGAACAGCTATCAATTGATCATCAGTGGTTTTTATCTGGGGCATATATGCGTACAATAGTCCTAGAAATTAACTGCTGATGATTGATTATGCTTGACGTTTATTTAACAGATGTTCAGAAAAAGGTGCAATTTAAGGATTATCCGGGTGAGCATCCTGTTAAATTTATTTTGAATTTTAAAAAGATTTTTCCGAGTGTGATGGAATTATTGCTTCCGGTTCTGCCTGGCGATGAAAATCTGGATGAAATGACCTGGGAATCGACCACTGAAGATTTCGAATTGTTCAAATTATTACTCAGCGGCTGGGGCGTGATTGAATTACGTTTAAATGCGATTTCTCAATTTAAAAATAAAAACTATGCCGATCAGCTAGTCAAAACTGCACAGCAAAAGCGTAAAGAGTTTGCGAAAAACAACCATCAATTGAAAACTGTAGAACTCGATTATCTGTTTATGCACGAAATTCATGCACTGATTGATGCAGAACTGGTTGAAATTGGTGAAAAATTCTATTTGCCCACACTGCGTGATCTGTGGAAACACAAAGTTCCGCAAAATGTGTTAAATGCTAAATTTTAGAGTAGTCTAAAAAGCGATCATAATCCTCCAAATATTGGGGGATTTTTTATGAGTGTTTTATATGTAAAAAGACAGACTTAAACGAGCTATCCGCTTCTATATAAAAAATTAAAGATTTAATTATCAATAAAATGTACTAGAAATTGGAATTATTATTGCATATGGTAAGACAGCAATACATTTACCTAAATATTGTTATAAAAGTAGATATTTCACATTTTATTAACAGTGAGGGTAGATTGTTTCAAATTTTCGCGAAGAAATATCACAGGATTTCATTGAATGTCAAATCAGTTTTTAGATTTAATTAAGAAACGCCGTACCATTTATGCAGTCGGTAAAAATGTAGAGCAAAGCCCAGAGTATTTAACTGATTTGATTAAACATGCGATCAAACAGAGTCCATCCTCTTTTAATTCGCAGTCTTCACGTGCCGTGATTTTGTTTAATGCCGAGCACGAAAAATTTTGGAATTTTGTCAAAGAAAAACTCAAGTCTTATGCCAAAGATGAAGAAAGTGCAGCAAAAACCAGTGCCAAAATGGACAGTTTTGCCGCAGGTGTGGGTACCGTTTTATTCTTTGAAGACATGGATGTGATTAAAGGTCTGCAAGAGCAGTTCCCGTCTTACGCAGAGAATTTCCCGATCTGGGCAGAGCACTCAACAGCGATTGCCCAGTTCGCAACCTGGACAGCCTTACATACTGAAGGTTTAGGCGCTTCACTTCAGCACTATAACCCGATCGTGGATGAACAGGTACATGCTGAATGGGATATTCCAGCCTCCTGGAAACTGCGTGCCCAGCTGGTCTTTGGTTCAGTAGAAGGTGAAGCCAAAGATAAAGCTTATATAGATGATGCAACGCGTTTTAAGGTATTTAAGTAATTCATAATTTTTCGAAATCCCCTTTATAAAAGGGGATTTCATATATTTTAGCCAATGGTTTTAATTTTTCCCGGCGGTATCGGAAAATGATTAAACGGTTTTATTTCTCATTTTATGTTCATGTAGCACATAGTAGAAACCAATACAGATCAAAGCTGCAATCGCGCTATACATATACAGCTGCGCGTAATTGATATAATCCAGTGCCATACCAATAAAGTAGGGACCAAAACCAAGACCTGCATCGAGGAAAATGAAGAATGTCGAGGTAGCAAAGCCCATACGGTCCAGCGAGGTACTTTTCACAGCAACAGTCTGACAAACTGACTGAATGTTGCCATAGCCCAGACCGAGCAAGCCTGCACAAATCAACAAGGTCATTGGACTATGTGCCTGACTAAGCAGATACAAGGCCAGTGCCATAATGATAAATGCAGGATACATAATGATATTTTCACCTTTACGATCCATCAGTGGGCCAGTAAATGGACGTGAAAATAAAATCGCAATCGCATACATTAAGAAGAAGAAAGAAGCTGTTTCAACCAGATCAATTTCTTTGGCATAGAAGTTAATAAAGGATAAAACTCCGGAATAACAGATAGATGCCAATAACATGATGATAGAGATTGGTAAGGCTTTTATTTCAATAAACTGGGAAATGAAACTCGGTTTTTTCACATTGACTTGAGTTTCAATGGTTTTGGGGTGTTGTGGCAAATTAGGTACTTCAATTAGCAAAGCCACGATTAAACAGCTCATAGCGACCATGCTAGATAAGGCGAAAATCGCAGTATAGCCGACGTGCAGCATCATCCAGATGGCCAGAAACGGGCCAATCGCAGTACCCAATGTACTGCTCATGCTGTAGTAACCAATCCCTTCACCGCGACGGGTCGGCGGTAAAATTTGCGCGATGATGGTGCCCAATACAGTCGATGCCATACCCATCATAAAACCATGCATGAAACGCACACCCAGCAAGGCAGCGACATTCATGGGAATAAAATAGAATCCGGAAAAAATCAAAAATCCAATTAAACCCACAATCATGGTGGTTCTGTGACCAAAACATTCTAGAAACTTACCAACAAATAAACGACCAATCAGCGTACCGACGATAAACAGACCCGAGACCAAACCAGCTTGTGCCGTAGTTGCACCAAGCTCAGCAACTGCGTAGCCGACAATAACCACCACCAGCAGATAAAAGGTCAGAACCAGCTGAAAGTTAATCGAGCTAACAAGAATAAAATTTCTTGTCCATAAGGGCGTATGTTCACTCATGATTGACCACCTTTCATTTCTTGCAGATGATCCATAAGTTTATGTAGCGTGTTTAAGGTACTATTTTGAGCAGCCTGATCTAAGGGCAATAGCAGCCGTTGTTCAAACAGGTCCAGTTTTTCAGAGCACGCGGCAAAAAGTTGTTGACCTTTAATGCTTAGAATCAGTTTTTTTTGTCGTTTATCTTCTGTATCGACCTGATCCAAAACTTCAAGTTGCATCAGTGCATGAATCCGTTTTGCAATCGAAGGTTTGGAAACATTCAAGTATTCAGCAATGTCAATAGAGGTACAGCCTTGCTTAAGCTGTATGACATACAGCACCTGCCACAATGAATAATTCAGCTGATGTGGAAGCAAAATAGTATTGATTTCATCACTCATTAAACGCGCACAGCGCAGTAAAGAAGCACGAAAGTTAAGTCGATTTGGCATAATAGTTAGCTAGGGTAACTAAATTGAGATAACTTTACGCCTGTTGAGTTGATTGTTCAAGTATTAGTCAGGGAGCAAGAATGATTTATTCTGAAAATGACAGAATCATATTAAGACACTTCAATTCTCAGTAATAAGTTGCATTTCAAAATTATTTATACCGGTTTGTCTTACTGGGTGTTCCGCGACAAAGTGCGCATTGGTGATGAAGGCTATCATTAAGGAGTAAATATGAAACTTTCACAGATGCAGTGGTTTATTGTGTTGTGGCTAGGTGGATTTTTTGCGTTAGCATTGATTGCTGGAGCATTCCGACTGCTTGTTCAACTGGCTTATTATCTTTAATTGTTGATAATAAATTTTAAAGTGGTTTGTTTTAAACAAGCCACTTTATTATTTAACCCGCCAGAGTAATCCATGAGATCAAACTCGAATCTATATTTGAAGATAATGATTTATCTGTTCTGAAATTCTATTTATTTCGCTTACGATAAACACTAGGGCGTACCGGATGCGAATTTTTCCATAAGCCTTTTTTCTGCTTCTTGGCCTGAAGTTGTAGAGCTAACCATTTCTGTTTTTGCGTCGGGTTTTTAATATATTCCTCATACACCCATGCCGCGCCGCGTTTGACCAGTTCCTGATTGATATTTCGTCTAAAACGGTAAATGACGCCAACGCAGCGCCCATAGCGATCGACATCGGTAATCTCGACACGAACCAGTTTGTAATACACCATTTTTTTAACCAGACGCTGAGATTCCTTGCCATAGGTTTGTGTTGATTCGGGAGCATCAATATAGGCAAAACGTAGTTTGGTTTCTGAGCGACGCAAGTTATAGCGCGTACAGGTAATGGTATCGCCATCACTCACCGCAATGACTTTGCACCAGTATTTTTTTCCTTTTTTAAACGGTTTAAATACATCGGTAAGGAAAGCGTGAATTTTGCGGAAGATAAAAAACAGCACTGCACAAAGCAGCATGCCCAAGATAATGAGCCAAACAGGGGAGAGATTTGCCAACATAGATAAAATTTGTGGAATTTGACTTGAAAATACCAGTCCAGATTCAACAATAAAAAGATAAAAAATGAGCTGCTATATTAATGGAAATCCTCAAAAATAATGGCTTGAGAAATAGTCAAATAGCATTAAAAGCCTTGCCAGTTCAGCATTTCGGTTATTTATTCAGTAAAAGGTGATATCTGCATAAAAAATCATTCAGATCCATAATAAATACTCAAAATAGCCTAAGCATTTATCTTTTACTATGCAAAAAATGAGTCATAAAACGCTTCCTTTCTGAGATGAAAGCTGTTGATTGTACTTATAAATAGCCTAAGCAGAATAATAGATCCATTAAAATAGCCTAAGTAAAAATTTTGGTTATTTCGCTGCGCAAAAATTGATGACGCGAATTTCCTTCCAAATCTTTATGCCAATACATCCCCAAAGTAATTAGCGGCAAGTCCACAGGCACTGCAAAAATATTTAATGTAGTAGAAACTTGTAAATGACTAAGCAAATTTTGAGGAATAGTTAAAACGGATTGAGGGTTTTGTAGCAAAATCTGTAAAGCGGTTGAATAATGTTGGCAACGTAAAAAAATCTGTCGCGACAGTTGTTTGCGGTTTAAATATATATCTTCAACCAAAACTCCAGTTCGGCGTGATGAAACCCCAATATGTGGGGCAGCGAGATAGAACTGTTCCGTCATTTCAGGTTGCTGCGTACATACCACAAATTGATCTTGTACCAGTTTCTGAAATTGAATTTTCTCACCGAAGTTTTGTTCCAGATCAATGACAAAGTCTATTTGCTGGGTGACGAGGTCTGTGACAAGCGTTTTACGGTCTAATTTGCTACTGAAAAATTGAATCTCTAGATTTAAGCCCTGAAAATGCTGAACCAGTTTAGGAAAAATCATCGGTTCAATTTCATCATGGACCGCAATTTTCAAACTTTGGACCATGCTTGGTTCAAAACGCTGCTTTTGCATTGAAATATTTTGAATGGTAAACAGCGCATTTTTAATTGCAGGATAAATCTGCTCGGCAAACGGTGTGGGCAACATTTTACTGCCAGCACGTGAAAATAAATCATCCTGCAAATGCTGTCTTAAACGCTGTAAGGCATGACTGGCGGCCGATTGACTGATACATAAAATCTGCGCGGCTTTGGATATGCTTTTTTGTTCATAAACTGCAATAAATAAGGGATATAAGTTAATGTCTATACGATGAAAAACACTCAGGTCAATCGCGACTTTATTATGAATACTATTCATAGTGTGATATTGAATTAAATCATTTTATTCATAATAGTTTTCGGGTTATGTTGTTGTAAAGCGTATAAAACATAATATTTGAAGGAAAGTCGCCATGTTTGAATTATCAGCACGTGCACAGGACTATATTGAAAGAACCAAAAAGTTCATTAAAGAAGAAATTGAACCGGTTGAAACCGAGTTTTGGAATGATGTCCATGAGCTCAATCAAGGGGGAGACTGGACAACATGGCAATGGCCCACTCAACTTGAAATATTAAAAAATAAGGCTAAGGCAGCGGGTCTTTGGAATATGTTTTTGCCATGTCCAGAATTGGGGCAAGGCTTATCAGTTCAGGAATATGCACACATTGCCGAACTTTCCGGTCGTAGCTTGCTTGCACCGACGGTCTTTAACTGTAATGCACCAGACAGCGGCAACATGGAAGTCTTGTGGCGTTATGGTTCTGAAGAACAAAAACAGCAATGGCTCACACCATTATTGGAAGGCAAAATTCGTTCAGTATTTTGTATGACTGAACCTACTGTGGCATCTTCTGATGCCACCAATATGCAGGCTACGGCGGTGGTCGAGGGAGAGGAAATAGTTCTGAATGGCCGTAAATGGTGGTCGTCAGGTTTGGGCGATCCCAATGCAAAAATCATCATTTTTATGGCGCATACGCCTGATGAAAGCAAAGACCGTCATCATCAACATTCCATGGTTTTGGTTCCTGTAGATACTGCGGGCGTAACAATTGAACGCATGCTGCCAGTGTTTGGGGACTATGATGCACCACATGGTCACGGCGAAATCAGCTTTAATAATGTACGTGTGCCAGTAGCCAATTTTATTGGTGGTGCAGGTCAGGGTTTTGAAATTGCGCAAGGCCGTTTAGGGCCAGGTCGTATTCATCATTGTATGCGTTGTATCGGTGCAGCAGAAAAATCTTTAGAGTTGATGATTGATCGTGGTATGAGTCGTACTGCTTTTGGCAAAGAAATTTTAAAGCTGGGTGGCAATCTGGAACGTGTTGCAGAAGCCCGTGTGGCCATTGACCAGGCACGATTACTTACACTTTATGCTGCTTACAAGATGGATACTTTAGGTAATATGGCAGCACTGACTGAAATCTCAGCAATTAAAGTGGTTGCACCAAGCGTACTGGAAAAAGTGGTAGATATGGCCATACAGATACACGGTGGTGCTGGTGTTTCTCGTGATACACCTCTAACAGGATTCTTTGCTCAGGCTCGAAGCTTGCGTTTGGCCGATGGCCCGGATGAAGTGCATAAAGGCATGATTGCTAAACTTGAACTGGCAAAACGCGGTTACAGTTCAGGTCGGAAAAAAGATTAATTACATAAATAGTTGAAGCTGCTTATCACTTGCCTGAAAATTTTGCTGTTTATGAGAAATTAAACGGGTATAAATAAGTAAGCGATGAAGTGTTATAACATTGATGATTTAGGGAAATAACAATGTCAGTGATTGATGTGGGTGGGAAGGTTCGTCAAGGCGAAGAACTGGATGTCATTGCTGTTGAGAATTGGCTCAAAGCACAAGGAACTGATTTACAGGGTCAAGCCGAAGTTACACAATATTCAGGTGGAGCATCCAACTGGACTTACCGTTTGAAATACGACAATACGGACTTGATTTTACGCCGTCCCCCTAAAGGAACCAAAGCCAAATCTGCACACGACATGGCACGTGAATACAATGTGCAAAAAAATCTGGCACCATTCTATCCTGTACTGCCTGAAATGGTGGCGCTCTGTCAGGATGAATCGGTGATTGGCTGTGATTTCTATGTCATGCAACGTGTGGAAGGCATTATTCCACGTGCCAATTTACCCAAAGAGCTCAACTTTAATGAAGCTCAGGTCCGTGAACTGTGCATCAATGTCATTGATAAATTGATTGAGTTGCATCAGGTGCCTTATGCAGGGACAGAACTGGAAAAGCTCGGCAAGGGCGAAGGCTATTGTCGTCGTCAGGTAGAAGGCTGGGATGCCCGCTATGAAAAAGCCAAAACCCTAAATGTACCGTCTTTTAAATATGTCCGAAACTGGCTAAAAGACAATATCCCTGCCGATTCAAAAACCTGTGTCATTCATAATGACTGGCGTTTTGATAATGTAATTTTAGATCCGAAGCATCCGACACAAGTGATTGGCGTTCTAGACTGGGAAATGGCAACCCTCGGCGACCCTTTAATGGATTTGGGTTCAGCCCTCGCGTATTGGGTTGAAGAAAGTGACAATCAAATTTTTAAAGCCACGCGTCGTCAGCCCACCAATTTAAAAGGTATGTTCACGCGTCAGGAAGTGGTGGATTATTATTTGCAAAAAACTGGCTTGCAAACAGATAACTGGACCTTTTATGAAGTGTTCGGTATTTTTCGTTTGGCCGTGATTGCGCAGCAAATCTATTACCGCTACTACCATAAACAGACCAATAATCCAGCCTTTAAGGATTTCTGGGTAGTGATTCATGCCTTGCATATCCGTGCGCTTAAATTGATTGGTCTACAAAAACTTGAGGCCAATGAACTGGCTCAAAAATATATTGCGAAATTTAAGGAATTGATGCTGACATGACCACAATTTATCTGATTCGTCACGGGCAAGCCTCTTTCGGGGCTGAAAGTTATGACCAGCTTTCTCCCAACGGTGAATTACAGGCGAAATTATTAGGGCAATATTTCGACCAGATTCTAAAAGAAGCACCTTATGTGGTGTCAGGTTCGATGCAACGTCATCAACAGACAGCCAACTTGACTTTGGCACAATGTTTTCCTGAGGCTGAGATTCAGACCGATAGTGCATGGAATGAATTTAATCACCAGCAGGTTTTTGCCAGATACGAACCACGTTTTAATGAACCGCATCTGTTAAAGCAGGATGTCGCCAAGGAAGATAATCCTCGGGCTTACCTGGCTAAAATTTTTGAAGGGGCGATTGAGCGCTGGACGGGTGGTGACTATCATCATGAATATGATGAATCTTGGCCGCATTTTAAAAACCGGGTTGAAACAGCATTGCAAAACTTATGTGATGAACTGGCTAAAATCAAACCGCGGTATGCCGTAGTGTTTACCTCTGGCGGGGTGATTTCGGTAGCTGCAGGAAAACTGTTAGAGCTGAATGCTAACCGGACTTTTGCCTTAAACTGGGCAATCGCCAATACCAGCATGACCACACTACGTCTGGTGGGAAATGAACCACAATTACTGAGCTTAAATGAACACCATTTTATTAAGGCCGAAGATCCTGGCTTACTGACCTGGATTTGATTAAAAAAATAGCAAAGGAAGACAACATGGCAAAAACAATTTTAATTACCGGGGCAAGTTCAGGGATTGGTGCAGGTATGGCACGTGAATTTGCACAAAAAGGCTATAACCTTGCCATCTGCGCCCGTCGTTTGGAGCGTTTGGAAACTTTAAAACAAGAGTTGGAAACCAAATACGGCGTAAAAGTCATAGCCAAAACCTTAGATGTGACTCATTACGACCAAGTCTTTGAAGTGTTCCGTGCATTTAAAGAGGAATTTGGCACCATCGACCGTATTATTGTCAATGCCGGTGTGGGTGAAGGTCGCCGGATTGGTAAAGGTAATTTTGAAATTAACAAAGCCACTGTCGAAACCAACTTCATTTCAGCTTTGGCACAATGTGAAGCCGCAGTGGAAATTTTCCGTGCCCAAAATGCAGGGCATCTGGTGATGATTTCATCTATGAGCGCGATGCGTGGCATGCCGAAACATTTAACCGCGTATGGAGCCAGTAAGGCAGGAGTTGCGCATTTGGCTGAAGGCATCCGTGCTGAGCTGATTGATACCCCGATTAAAGTCACTACCATTTTCCCAGGTTATATCCGTACAGAACTGAATGAAGGTGCGAAAAAACTGCCTTTTGAAGTGGATGAAAAAACCGGTTCGCATTTACTGGTCAAGGCCATTGAAAAAGCACCAGTTAAAGCTTATGTGCCACAGTGGCCCTGGTTACCTTTAGGCTTGGCCATGAAAGTATTGCCACTGAAACTGGTCAACAAGTTGGGTTAATTTTTGAATTATAAATAGCCCATTCGATGGGCTTTTTTATACGGAGTAAAACACTGTAAAAACTAAGCTTGATAAAAAATAACATCATCAGCAGATATCGACCACCCTCAGCCCTAAATTACTACTGACCTGATGCAGCACATTCACTATTTAATTAGATGAAACTTATTGTAATTTAAGTCAATGCTTCTCACCCCATAAACTCTTATATTGATACAGATATCATCGTGAATCTTATTTTGTATGCTGTTAAAAATTTCAACCATCGTTCTGATTCCATCCCTGATTATTCAAGGCAATGCAGTTAAAAAGAAGACTCTACGTTTAGCAGAACCAGAAGGACAACGTCAGGGGACAGTTGGAACTGGAAAAATGCTGTCTATTTTAATTTTAGGAGATTCGGCTGCAGCTGGAGTCGGTGTTGCAACTCAGGAAGATGCTTTACTCGGTGCAGTGCTGAAGCAGTTAAAAGATGACTATGAAATCAGTTATCAACTTGAAGCTACCACCGGTCATACCAGCGGACAAGTGATTCAGACTGTAAAGAATATGCCCAATCAACACTTTGATGTGGTGATTACTTCTGTGGGGGTAAACGATATTACCAAACTGACCTCACCTAAAGACTGGATTCAAAAGCAGCAACAACTGTATGCAGAAATTAACCAGAAATTTACGCCTAAGTTAATTATTGCTTCTGGTGTGCCACCGATGAACATGTTTCCTGCATTGCCAAATCCACTGGCCTGGTTATTTGGACAATATGCCAAAGGTATGAATAAAAATTTTACGAAATTTGTTCAGCAGAACGGTAATATGCAATGGATTGAATATGATTTGCAACGTTTTAAAAGCCTCAATCTGGAAATGGCAAAGGATGGTTTTCATCCCAGCAAGGAAATTTATACACTTTGGGGTGAACAGGTGGCAGATAAAATTCGTCAAATGTTTTAAATTAAGCTGAAGACGGATAAATAGACTGTTATGAGTACCGAACCAAATATTGAAACCCATCCACTGGAACCTTTTTTACCCCCAAATGCCAGATTGCTGATGATGGGTAGCTTTCCACCACCTAAAGTCCGCTGGAAAATGGAGTTCTATTATCCAAATTACCAAAATGACATGTGGAAAATTTTTGGTTTGGTATTCTTTGGCAATAAAGAACACTTTTTAGATATTGCCAATAAAAATTTCAAGGAACAGCAGATCCGTGATTTTTTAATGGAAAAAGGCATCGCAATTTTTGATACGGCGTACCAAATTATCCGTTTAAAAGGCAATGCTTCGGATAAATTTCTGCACATTGCTCAAGCAACTGATTTAAACAAGCTGCTACAGCAGATTCCTGAGTGTAATAGCATCATGACCACTGGAGATAAAGCCACTGATACCTTGATGCTTTCAATGCCTGAAGCTACGGAAAAACCGAAAATTGGACAGTCCTCCAAAGCTTATTTTGCTGAACGCGAGCTGACTTTATACCGGATGCCATCTTCATCCCGTGCTTATCCGCTTGCTTTGGAGAAAAAAGCCGAAGCATATAGTCAATTATTTAAAGAAATAGGCTTACTATAAGTAAGTTTTAGAAAGTCTATTTTTAAGAGAAGGGCATCATTTTAGGATATTTGACCCATCTAAAAGAATGAACGCTAAAATCACGCACATAGCTAAAATCGGACCAGATGAGGTGTCTGCCTTTCGTCCATTTTAGGCTTTGAATACGTCGTGAAATTTGAGCCAGTTCTTCGGTATTGGCAAGATGAAGATCACCTATTTCCACATATAGCTGAACGCCAGGAAAATCACTAAACTCACCTTTAAATAAAGATTTTAACCAAAACAAACGGCTACTATTGACTGCCTGAATACAGGCCTTGCTGTTGTGCGGTACATTCTGTTGCAATGATTCCGTATACGTATCAAAGAAAAAACCGCTTGGATTTTCTCTAAGAAACAAAGTTCCTATCGGAGTTACAGTAGGCTGCAAGTTTGCATCTACCGTAGCAATTGAACAGTGCATGGCAGCTTTTTGAGTGTCATTAACAACTTTACGAATATGTTGCCATTGTTGGGTCGTGATCATTGAAGTTATTATTTTTGTAGTCAGTTCAACTTTAATCTAACAGATTTATCCATTTAAGAATTGACAGAAATAGACGTATAGACAGGTAGAAAAATCAATTTTAACCTTTATCCATCATATTCCACATAGTCCCATAAATTTAACCGGGCTTTAATCTCTTTACGGATATTCGGCAACATTGGCAGCAGGGTTCCGTCAATCCACAGGCTTAAGGCCTGAGCAGAAATCATCTGCTGATTGGCATCTATAATTTTTGCGCCTTTGACCATCACCAGAGTTTCTTCACTCGCTGTAGTTTCAATGCCTTTAAACAGGACTTGGAGTTCAAAACCGGTATCCTGAATCAGCCATTCCAGTTCCAGCTGCACATTTTGATTGGATTTTAAAATGGCCTGACCTTCAATTAATTCAGAATCGGACTGGCAATCATGCTCTACACGAACTTTCGCTAAAAACCAGTCTTGGCGGCCTAAATCGTCCAGCGTTTTATACGGGGTTAAAATATCACTTAAATTAAATTGACGGCTTAAATCAAAAAATTGCATTGCAGAAGATCACGATTGGGAGAGAGCTGAGTTAAAAACTCGAAAAATGGCATGTTAAATCAAATTAAGAAACGAGTAAAATCATTGTGTTGATTGATCTAAAATATATATAAATAACATTTAATTTCTTATAAGTATTTGCATAAATATTCATCAGGGAAGTGCTCAGTCTGATAGATGAGATAGGGCGGATTATAGACTTGCAGCTTTTATCAAGGCGGATTGTGTAGATTCATTAGCACAATATGATCTCGTGCTGATCTTCCAGTACTCGATGATTTAGAAAGACAAGGCCTGTGTGTTTTTTAATGTCATTAATTTGTCATTACATCATCCATTCAAATGGGAGGTATGACACCGCTTGCATGCTAAAACGCTGAAATCTGGTCGATTGGGGATCATGTGAATACTCTGTGCGAGTTCCATCTTTATGATGCTCTATCCAAATCACTTCACCTTGTGGATTAAGTTTCAATTCATAGGCAATAAGCGGTAAGTATTTATCTAAAGCGTTCGAAATTTGTTGTTGTAAGATAGTGGATTCGACCATCAGTCCTACTTCGCTATTTAAATTGGCGGAACGAGGATCAAAATTGGCAGAACCAATAAACACCATGCCATCTATATCCAAAAACTTGGCATGCAAACTGGAGGCATTTTTCCCTTTAGCTGGAATGACATTACCTGTCATCACTTCATACCAGGTCCGTTTATTGCGTTCTATATAGGGCTTAAATTCATATAATTTTATCCCGTTTTTCAGTAAATCATGGCGATATTGTCTATAAAAGGCATGTACCAGAGGAACGTCATTGGCAAGGAATGAATTGGTCAGTACTCGAACATTCACGTTGTTTTGGGCTAAACTGGTTAAATAATCCCTGCCTTTTTTTGTGGGGACAAAATAGGCAGAGACCAGCTCCAGATGCTGTTCAGGTTTTCCCACAAGCTGCATTATTTGACGGTAAATCAGTTGATTATCCGATGCCTGAGCGCGAATTTTATCGGGTGAATCTGCGACAAAATGTGCTTTTGCCCAGTTAATAGGACGATCTTTTAGATGTTCAGTGATCTGTTTTTCAGCCAGTTCAATCCGTCTTTTTAGCTGGTCTTTTTGTAAGGCAGTCAGCTCATAATATCGACGTAATTTGGCAAGCTGTTCTGGACGGCTTTTACCCAACAGCAGGGGTACAGGATAACTTAAATCATCACTCCAAAAGTCCTGAAATACTTTGTTGGCATGCTTCACGGCAGTGCCATAAAACAAAATGTCCATATCGGTAAACTGGAAAGACTCACTGGCTTCAAAGTATTCACGGCTAATGTTGCGGCCACCGGTCACCGCTATGGCACCATCGGCAATAATCAGCTTGTTATGCATACGGCGATTAATTTGTTTGAAACGAAAAATATAATCAAACACGCGCAGTTTTCTGGCCCTAAAGGTATAGGGATTAAAGATTTTAATTTCAAAGTTTGGATGTTGTGCCAATTGTTTTAAGGTAGCATCGAGTTGGGAACCGTTCTGGTCATCAATCAATAAACGGATTTTTACCCCACGATCAGCGGCTTTTAGCAATTCAGCCAGCATCAGGTGACCAATCGAGTCATCTTCCCAGATGTAGTACTGCAAATCGATATTATATTGTGCTTTATTAATCAGATGTAGCCTTGAAGCAATACTGGTAAAAGCATCATCTAAAGCAAGATAGGCGGTAAGGCCCTGGATAATTTGTGTATCTACATTGGAACCGTTTAACCAGTGCTCGGCATGCACCTGAATGGGAGACTGCTTTTTGGATTCATTCATCGGCAAACTGCACCCCATCATTGTAAAAATTGTAACAGCAAACATAACAGCATGCATGGATGGTCTAATCTGCATAATTGTTATAAAGTCATAAAGTTATAAGTACATATTATCATCATGTTATAGGTTGAATCGGACAATAAAAAGAGGTTACTGTAGCTCATCTGTTAAAGAACCCAAAAAGGATAAATTATTCATGAAATCACGTGCTGCAGTCGCATTTGGTCCAGGTCAACCGCTCCAAATTGTTGAAATTGATGTTGCTCCGCCAAAAGCAGGTGAGGTTTTGGTAAAAATTAGCCATACCGGCGTATGTCATACCGATGCCTTTACGTTATCGGGAGATGATCCTGAAGGCGTGTTTCCTGCAGTATTGGGCCATGAAGGTGCTGGTGTGGTGGTCGAAGTCGGTGAAGGCGTAACCAGCGTAAAACCGGGTGATCACGTTATTCCACTGTATACCGCAGAATGTGGTGAATGTTTATTCTGTAAATCGGGTAAAACCAACCTCTGTGTCGCGGTTCGTGCAACCCAAGGTAAGGGGTTGATGCCAGATGGCACCACACGTTTTTCTTATAATGGTCAGCCGATTTACCACTATATGGGCTGCTCAACTTTCAGTGAATATACCGTGGTCGCTGAAGTCTCTTTGGCAAAAATTAACCCTGAAGCAAATCATGAGCATGTGTGTCTGCTCGGTTGTGGCGTAACCACAGGTTTAGGTGCAGTCAAAAATACCGCTAAGGTTCAGGAAGGCGATACTGTAGCGGTATTTGGTCTGGGCGGTATTGGTCTGGCTGTGGTGCAAGGTGCCAAAAAAGCCAAAGCCAGCCGTATTATTGCCATTGATACCAATCCTGAAAAATACAAACTTGCTGAACAGTTTGGTGCGACAGAGTTTTTAAATCCAAAAGATTATGACAAACCGATTCAGGAAGTGATTGTTGAAAAAACCGGTTGGGGTGTAGATCATTCTTTTGAATGTATTGGCAATACCAATGTGATGCGTTCTGCACTGGAATGTGCTCACCGTGGTTGGGGACAATCCATCATTATTGGGGTAGCCGGTGCTGGTCAGGAAATTTCAACCCGTCCATTCCAGCTGGTCACCGGCCGTACCTGGAAAGGCACCGCTTTTGGTGGCGTGAAAGGCCGTTCACAATTGCCAGGTATGGTAGAAGAAGCCATGAAAGGAGATATTCAGCTTGAACCTTTTGTCACTCATACCATGGGACTGGAAAAAATTAACGAAGCCTTTGAGTTAATGCATGATGGTAAATCGATTCGTACAGTGATCCATTTTGAAGACTAAACATTCTCAAATAAAAACGATATAAAAAAAACGGGCAGATTGCCCGTTTTTTTATATCAGCCTAAAGAAGTTCAGTCCAAATTAAGCAGTGGTTTTAATGACTTCAGCAATCGATTCAGCCACATAATCAATATTGCTTAAATTCAGACCTGCAACACACATACGGCCACTACGCACCAGATAAATGCCGTATTGATCTTTGAGAATATCGACCTGTTCAGCACTCAGCCCGGTATAGCTAAACATGCCTTGCTGTTTGACCAGATAGCTAAAATCTCGTTCCGGTAAGGCCAGGCTCAGTTTATCTTTTAAAATGTGACGCATTTGAATAATACGTTCTCGCATTTCTTGCAGTTCAGCTTTCCATAATGCAGTCAGCTGTTCATCATGCAAGACATTATTCACTAACAATGCTCCAGTCGTTGCCGGACTGGAATAAATACGGCGTACAGTCGCTTTTAGCTGGCCCAATACTTTTTGTGCAGTGGCCGAATCGTCACAGACAAAAGTTAAACCACCAACACGTTCACCATAGAGCGAGAAAATTTTAGAGAATGAATTGCTGACAATAAAATTCATGCCTGCTTTATCTAAGGCACGAATCGCATAGGCATCTTCTTCTAGTCCTTGCCCAAAACCTTGATAGGCAATATCCAAGAAGGGAATCAGATCCTGTTGTTTTAGTACAGTAATCACCTGATCCCATTCAGCAGGCGTCAAGTCAGCACCCGTCGGGTTATGGCAACATGGATGTAATAACACAATACTTTTTGCCGGTAACTGGCTCAACTTTTCCAGCATTGCTGGCACATTGACGCCATTGGTTGCTGCATCAAAATAAGGGTAGAAGTGCGAGTGAATACCAGCACCATTAAAAATGGCAATATGATTTTCCCAAGTCGGTTGGCTAACCCAAACATCAGATTCAGGAAAATATTTTTTCAAAAAATCCGCACCAACTTTAAGCGCGCCAGAACCGCCTAAGGTCTGGATGGTCACCGCGCGTCCATCACGGCGCGCCGGACTATTTTCTCCCAATACCAGCGCTTGAGTAGCCTGATTATAAGGTTTTAAGCCATCCATCGGTAAATACAGCTTAACCTGTTCATTGCTTGCTTCAATATTCTTATACGCTGCTTTGACCGCTTCAAGTTGAGGCACAATATTGTCTTCATTGTAATAAAGCCCAATACTTAAATTCACTTTTTGTGTCCGTTCATCTTTAGCAAATTCTTCCATTAAGGAAAGAATTGGATCACCGGCATACGCATCAACATGTTGGAACATGAATACATCCTTCGTTATGGAGTAAAACAAATCAAGCTTTCGGTATGAATAGCATTCTAGCGGCTTATTGCAATTGCTGTGATGCTTTTTTTCTTATCAAAAAATCAACACTCTTAACTGCTTTTTTGTTTATGGAAAATAATAATGCAGTTAGAGAGAGGTGACTTTGAGGTGATTTTATAGAGATATAACTCGAAAAAGAAAGGTGAATCTTTGCTATTTAAAAATCTTTCACAATCACTTGAATTTTATCTGGTCCGGTTTTTAACCCATATATAAGCAAAAGTTTAATGATTGATGTAGTTTTATTTTAAATAAAACTATTGTCAAATATGGCAATACAGCGTATTTTAATTTCAAGATACATACTTTTTTGAAGAAATAAAGATGTTAAAGCAACCTGTACTCTCAAACGCGACTTATTACTTTTGGCAATTTAGATAATTGCCTGAATGCGTTCGGGCAAGAAAAGGTTGCCCACCAAGTTTATAACCTGATCGGGCAACCCTGATCAGGTTTTTTTTATATCTTATTTTTTACATTTTTGGAGTTTAGACATGCAAACATTAAATTATTCATACTTTAGCAATTTTTATTGGTTTTACTTTAGTCAATTGATGACTCTTTACACGCAATCCATTAGACCCATAACGCTTAAATAAAAGATTGGACTGAATAGTCCCCAGGAAAGACCAATGAATGCTTTAAATACTGCTTTACAACAAACTCAAACAACTGCAAAAGAAACCATTTTAACTTTGCCTCACCAATTGAAGGCACAATTGCCATTATCGAATAAATTGGCGCAACAAATTGCTGCGCAGCGTCAAACCATTGAAAATATATTGGCAGGCAAGGACCATCGTTTGATGGTGGTGACAGGCCCATGTTCGATTCACGATCCCGTGGCTGTACTTGAATATGCGCATAAATTACAACAATTACAAAGCCAGGTGTCAGATCAGATTTTCCTGGTGATGCGTGCCTATATTGAAAAACCGCGTACTACCATAGGCTGGAAAGGCTTCCTCTATGACCCAAATTTAGATGGCTCATCCAATATGCAATTGGGACTAGAAAAATCACGTGAGTTGTATCTACAAATTATTGAAATAGGTTTACCGATTGCTTCGGAAATATTAAGTCCAATGGCGACTGCGTATTTCGATGATTTACTGGCATGGGGTGCTATTGGTGCACGGACCAGTGAATCTCAGATTCATCGTGAAATTTCCAGTCATATGCCATACAGCATCGGTTTCAAAAATGGCACCGATGGCTCCATTCAAATTGCACTGGATGCTATTCAATCTGCATCGCATCCACATCAATTCCTGGGTCTGGGCCAATCCGGTTTACCTTGTATTTTAGAGTCGCAGGGCAATCCAAAAGCACATTTAATTTTACGCGGTGCAAATTCAGGTCCCAATTACCAGCTGGCGGAAATTGAAAAGATCAAAGAAAAATGCAAAGGTGAATTACCAGCTTTGGTGATTGACTGCAGTCATGGCAATAGCCACAAAGATCCGCTTTTACAGCCTCAAGTGCTCAAGACGATTATTGCGGAACGTACTCAAAGTCAGGTTCGTGGGGTAATGCTGGAAAGTAATCTGGTTGATGGCCAACAAAAAATTTCTTGTGAGATGACTTATGGCCAATCTGTGACAGATGGTTGTTTAGGTTGGGACAAAACCCGGCAAATTTTGCTGGAGGCGGCAGATTCACTGCGTGTTTCTCGATTAAAACGGAGTGCCTGATTTTCTACAAAAAGTTTATCGATGATCAATAATCTATAAATAATGTTGTGATAAAGCCCCTGAATTTAGGGGCTTTTTTTCTTGTATAGATCTATTTTTGTTATCTGGTTAATTTTAAACCACGCATTTATTGATGCTGTATGCAATTTCTATTCATACTTTTAACCAGTTAAAAATAACAAAGTTGAGTACTTTACTATGTTTATGCACAATAGGGAAAAACAGTAATCAATAAAACATGAATTGTTTCTTCACGACTGAGATAAGCATTTAAATAAATTAAACCAATTTCAGTATGCGTGGATCATAGAAACAATTCTCATCGGGGAATATATGTATAGTACGGAATTACTGGAAGAAGCACGTAAAATGATGTTCCATATGCTGACTAAGGTGGTGGAATATGGAGGATCTGATTTATTTATTTCAGCAGATTTTCCACCGAGTATTAAACATCAGGGCTTAATGAAACCGCTTGGCCAGCAGGCATTGACTGCCGACAAGACCAAGTTGTTCGCCTATAGTTTAATGAATGAAAAACAGAGGCATGAGTTTGAAACCGAGCTGGAATGTAATTTTGCCATTAGTGTTCCCAATGTTTCGCGCTTTCGTGTCAATGTATTCCAGCAGCAATTACATGTAGGGATGGTAATACGGACCATTACCGCAGAAATTCCAAATTTTGACCAGTTAAAGCTTCCCGAGTCCTTAAAGCATGTGATGATGGCAAAACGCGGTCTGATACTTGTGGTCGGTGCTACCGGTTCGGGGAAATCGACTTCTTTAGCTGCCATGATTGATCATCGTAATGAAAATTCTGCCGGGCACATTATTACCGTGGAAGATCCGGTAGAATATGTGCATAAGCATAAGAAATCGATGATTACCCACCGCGAAGTCGGCGTGGATAGTCATTCATGGCACAATGCCTTGAAGAATACCTTGCGTCAGGCACCGGATGTCATTTTAATTGGTGAAATCCGTGACACGGAAACTATGGAACATGCCATTGCCTTTGCCGAAACCGGACATTTATGTTTAGGTACTTTACATGCCAATAATGCCAATCAGGCGCTGGATCGAATTATCAACTTTTTCCCGGAAGAACGTCGCAATCAATTGTTGATGGATTTATCTTCCAATATGAAGGCGATTATTTCACAGCGTTTGGTGCGTACTGAAGATGGACGTGGACGTCGTGCAGCCATTGAAATTTTGCTGAATACACCTTTAATTGGAGATAATATCCTGAAAGGCCAGTTTCATGAACTCAAAGAAATCATGAAGAAATCTCGTGAATTGGGCATGCAAACTTTCGATCAGGCTTTATATGATTTATATAATGAGGGTGCGATCAGTTATGAAGAAGCATTGCGTAATGCCGACTCCATGAATGAATTGCGCTTGCAGATTAAATTGAAAAGTAACAGACAGGATCAAATGGTTCCAGGTTCAGCTGCATCATTCAGTATGCTGCAAGATAAAGATCCGGAAGAGAATCAAGCTAAGACAGGCCCGGAAACACCTTAATCATAAATGTCTTAAGTCAGATACTTTTTTATTAAAAAATTTGAGCTTTCTTTTTCAATTTGCTTTTTCAAAGACTATTTTTTTAAAGAGTACGGCATTTTTCTGACGATAAAAAAATCAGCCATACAGGCTGATTTTTTTATTTAAAGCAGTATTACAAACCTGCTTCATATTCACTACTGGAAAGCAGTTTTTCTACATCCGCCATGTTGTCTGGCTTGATTTTATAAATCCAGCCTTTGCCATAAGGGTCATCATTGACAAAATCGGGATCATCTTCAAGTGCTGAATTGACTTCTATCACTTCACCTGAAACTGGTGCATGAATATCAGAAGCCGTTTTCACCGACTCAACTACGCCTGCCTGTTCACCGGCAGTAATTTTCTGACCCACTTCTGGCGCTTCAACATACACCAGATCGCCCAAAGCATCTTGTGCATGGTCGGAAATCCCAGTAATAACCAGATCACCTTCAATTTTGACCCATTCGTGTGTACTTGCGTACTTTAACTCTGAAGGGTGATTCATGGATGACTCCTTTAAAATATTCAAATCATTTTTGCCATGTTTTATACATGTTTTTTGATAAAAACAAAAGTTTATAGATAAGGATCTTTACGCCAATTGCTTGGACTACGCCCACTCCAACGCTTAAATGCACGGCTGAAATTGGCGACATCGCTATAACCAATTTCATCGGCAATCTGCTCAAGCGTGTAATCAGTACGTGACAGCAGTGAAGTGGCATGCCGATAACGTACTTCATCCACCAAGGTAGAAAATGAGGTGCCTTCAGCTGCCAGTTGGCGTTTCAGGGTACGATCTGACATATGCAGCCGATCTGCCACATTTTCAATACTTAAATAATGTTGTTCCGAATTGGTCAAAATGTCACGCACCCGCATGGCCAGGCGGCGACGTTCGCCCAAGGCAGACAGTTCTGCTTCACACTGGTTAATCGCAATCTGGCTGGAAATCGGGTCAGCATTGACCATTTTCAAGCTCAGATATTTTTTATCAAAACTGCTTAATAAATGTGGCTGTTCGAAACGGAACTGATGCGATGGAAATTTTGCCATGTAACGTTCAAAACCGGACGGTTTGGGAAAATCAAAATCAATCTCCCCGGACAGGTCCTCACAACCGGTCAGGGCTTTGGCCATGGTAATAATGCCAAAGGTCAGGGCAATGGCAATTTCAGTACGTAAGGGTTCAATATCAAAATCACACTGCAACTGTAAGGTCGCTTTTTCACCAAAGGTGGAAAAATAAAGTTGTAAAAATGGCATACGCAGCTGGATAAACCGATTCGCCAAGATCAGCGCATCAGTAATATCATGTGCCGTCATAATGGCATAACCAATAAAGCCATGAATCGAGATACGCATCTGGGTGCCCAAATGGAAACCCAAAGTCGGTTCGCCAGTTAAACGTAGCGCATGTCTGACCAACTCATTAGCAACGGGTGTAGGAATGCGAAAGTTGGGATCTGCCAGCTGTTCACTGCTCAAATGAAACGGGGTAAAGAGTGCTTCAGCAGTGTAGCCCCAACGGGAGACCACATCTAACAGCAGTAGCCCATAAACACCCGGTATGCCTTGATCCTGTCTTGGAGAAATCGTTTTCATGCGCCATCCATTGCATTCATTCGTTTTTCTATTTGTAGATGCCATATTGGCATGAGTTGAAACAGTATGCTATTAAAATTGTTGGACAATATTTTAAAGCCCGAAAATTATTCAGGCTGAACATCTTTTTTAAAGACCACAATTTTAGTGGTTGAAATAAGTAATACATCATGGTTCTGATTGAATGCCTGAGTCACATAACTGACTATAGCGCGGTCAGTTTTACTTTTAGATGGCGTAATTGCCACAATTTCCACTTCAACATGAACCTTATCGCCAGGACGGGTCGGACGTGGCCAGCGCAGACTGGATTCCGAACCAATCAGACCGTAAGCGACCGGAAAACATTCAGTCCATAAACGCATGGTCACTGCACAGGTGTGCCAGCCACTGGCAGCAATGCCCTGAAAAACAGGATGTGCTTTGGCCTCATGTTCATCAGTATGAAAAACTTGAGGATCATAAGCATGTGCAAACTGTTTAATTTCTTCTAAGGTCATTTCATATTCACGGCTAATGAAACGATCACCCACTTTTATATCTTCTAAATACAGCATCAATACATATCCCTTTTCTTCAATGCCTGTTGTTCGATTAAAAAACTGCCCGTCTGTCTTTGCCACAAATGTGCATAAATACCACCCAGCGCAACCAGTTCTTCATGCGTGCCTTGCTCTACAATGTTACCTTCATCCAGCACAATCAAACGGTCCATTTGTGCAATGGTGGATAGTCGATGGGCAATCGCAATCACGGTTTTACCTTGCATCAGTTCATCCAGACTGGATTGAATTGCCGCTTCTACTTCAGAATCTAAGGCACTGGTGGCTTCGTCTAAAATCAGGATTGGCGCATCTTTCAAAAACACCCGGGCAATGGCGATACGCTGGCGTTGACCACCAGACAGTTTTACGCCACGTTCACCCACATAGGCTTCATATCCAGTTTTGCCACGCAGATCAGTGAGCTGTGGAATAAAATCTTCCGCCTTGGCTTTGCGCACAGCTTCAAACATCTCTTCATCTGTTGCATCGGGACGACCATATTTAATATTTTCAGCCACGGTACGATGTAACAAAGAGGTATCCTGAGTTACAAAAGCAATATTTTTACGCAAACTGTCCTGAGTGACATCTTGAATATTTTGACCATCGATCGAAATACGACCTTGGTTAATATTATAAAAATGCAATAACAGTTGAATCAGGGTCGATTTTCCTGCACCAGAGCGGCCGACAATGCCAATTTTTTCTCCCGGTTTAATGGTTAAATTAAAATGATCAATCACATTTTTATTTTGATAAGCAAAGCTGACATCTTCAAATTTAATTTCACCATGCTGTAGCTGTAAAGGTTCTGCATCCGGTTTGTCCTGAATGTGAATTGGACGCCCCAAGGTTTTCATACCATCCTGAATGGTTCCGACATTTTCGAACAGTGCGGATGACTGCCACATCATAAATTCGGCAATACTGTTGAGTTTTAAAATCATAGCGGTCGTTGCAGCAATAATACCGAGTTCGGCCTGACCGTTGATCCATAACCAGATGGCGGTACCTAAAACGCCACCATATAAAACCACACTGAGTAAATTGATGCTGATTTCATACTGTGTGCCCAGGCGCATTTGCTTATATACCGTGATCATGAAATCTTGCATGGATGCTTTGGCATACTTGCTTTCACGCCCAGCATGTGCAAATAGTTTCACGGTTTGAATATTAGTGTAAGCATCAGTAACACGACCAGTCATGATTGCACGGGCATCGGCCTGCTGGCTTGAAATCTGGCTTAAACGTGGAATAAAAAAGCAGGCAGCACAAATAAACAGTACCAGCCAAAGCAGCAGAGGCAAAATCAGTAGTGGAGAAATTGCCCCCAGAACCAGACTGATCGTGACAAAGTAGATTAGAACATAGGCAAGCATATCACCCAAAATCACCCAGAATTCACGTACCGCCAGTGAAGTCTGCATTACTTTGGCAGATAAACGTCCGGCAAAGTCGTTGTGAAAAAAGTCTAGACTTTGCTGTAACAGTAAATTATGGAAACGCCAGCGTAAACGCATGGGAAAAGTACTGTATAAAATTTGATGCTTGATAATAGACTGCATATTGGCAAATAAGATATTGGCCAGCAGAATGCAGCTCAAGATCGTAAGATTTTGGCTATGTTCAGCCAAAAAAGTGTCTGGTTGACTCTTGCTTAGCCAGTTCACCAAATCGCCGATTTTGGAATAAAGAAAGGCTTCAAAACTTGCAGCAGCTGCAGTAAACAGCACCAGCAACAATAAATAAGGGCGCACACCTTGAGCAGCTTGCCAGACAAAAGGGAAAAAACGGGTAGGAAGTGGTTCGTTTAAACCTTTGGATGGATAAGGATCGACGAGTTTTTCAAACCACTGCAACATGCGAATTTCCTTGAGTAAATGGCTGTTAGGCTGAATATTATTGCAACTTTAATAGTATAAATAATAATTTAATGAATATCTAAAAGTCTGATTAAATCAGTAAACTTTTCATTTTAACGGCTTTGTTACATAAATATTTAAAAGCTGAATTTACTCCAAATCATTAAAATTTAGGAGATCACTTGGGTATGAGGTCTACCTCACTCGGTAAATTTGTTCAGTACAGCCACACATACATGAATTTCATTCACCTGGCGATGATAGCCCGACCATTTTTTTCAGATAGTTCTACCTGAGAAACACTGCTTCGCAAGATTAATGGTTTGAATTAATTCATTTCGATCAATTGAACTGATTTTAGAATCTTTCTAGGGCTTGGCATTTTTTAGGTGGATTCTCCTCAGCACCTTAAAGCAGCATTCAACTGAAACGATTTGTAGATTGCAGTAGTTTTGGGTCTCGCCCTGATTGAGCAGGGCGATTCTTTAATATTGCCAAAAGTCAGATTAACTTAAACGCCTCTATGGCACGCTTGCGCGATAAGCTTAAATCCACAATTGCCCGTGGGTAATTTAATTTTCGCACCTGTGGGTAAGCATAAGGATCATGGATTTTTTTTGCATCCAGATGCGCCAGTTCCGGTACCCATGTTCGGATATAATCGCCGTTTTTATCAAACTTTTGCGCTTGGGTGATAGGGTTGAAGATTCGAAAATAGGGTACTGCATCGGTTCCCGTTGAAGCACACCATTGCCAGCCTCCATTGTTGGCTGCCAAGTTACCATCAATTAAATGCTGCATGAACCATTTTTCACCCAGACGCCAGTCAATCAGCAGGTTCTTGGTCAAAAACATGGCCGTAATCATCCGTACCCGATTATGCATCCAGCCCGTTTTTAGCAACTGACGCATACCGGCATCTACAATCGGGATTCCAGTTTGACCTTGTTGCCAGGCAATCAGTTCTTGCTCGGCGTTACGCCATTGGATTTTTTGAGTATTGGACTTAAAAGGTTGATGTTTGGAAACGGCAGGAAATTGATAAAGAATGTGTTGATAAAACTCACGCCACAACAATTCATCCAGCCAGGTTTGTTGTCCCGCATTGTCTATATGAAAATGACCATTTTGTTTTCTAAACACGGCTTGTAAGCACTGCCTGATTGAAACCGCACCGATATTTAAGTAAGCAGACAATCGGCTGGTCGAATTGAGGTGAGGGAAATCACGTTCCTGTTGATAGTGTTGCATTTTAGAGTCAACAAAATGGTTCAAAATATTCAGGGCATAGTCTTCCGTTACCGGCCAAAGCTGCTGTAATTGATCCAAGGCTGAACTTTGCATATAGGTTAATGCACTGATTTTTGTATTTTCTGATTCCAGGTTCAGCGCTATTTTTTCCTGCTTTGCGACTGCTGGATAACATTGCGGTAGGCCAATGCCAAGTAATTCATAACAGCATTTTTTAAACGCACTAAACACCTGATAAGGCTGATTAGATTTATTTGTGATTGAACCGACAGGAAAAATCGTCTGGTCATGATAAAGCTCAAACGGGATCTGATGATTCTCCAGTTTTTTTTGCGTCTGAGCATCGCGTTTTAATTCATTCACTCCAATTTCAATATTGGCATGTACAGCGTCAATACCAAGTCGCAGACAAAGCTGTAGCATCTCGTTGGGGACATCTTTCCATAAAGGAATGTGCTTGATCAGCAGTGGAATATTTAGCTGATTGAGCTGTGATTTTAGCGTTTCCAGTTGGCGTAAATAAAATATTTGTTTGGCAGGGCTGTCATCATGTTGTTGCCATTGCTCAGGTGAGAGAATCACCAAGGCAACACAGTTTCCAGATTGAGCTGCATGCCAAAGTGCAGCATGGTCTTGTATACGCAAGTCCTGTCGAAACCATATTAATTGCATGAACGGGGGATGCCTTATTTTCAGTTGAATCATTCAAGTACAAATAAGAATAATAGCAATACGTTTTAACTATTGCATCAGCCCGTTTATTTTTAAAGTTCGGCTTGATCTGCTGAACGTGCCGTGAATTGCCTGAAATCAGCACCGGATGGTGCCTGATAAACTCTTAAACCAAATTCCGGGACAATTGCAATCAAATGATCAAAGATATCAGACTGTATCGCCTCATAATCTTTCCATACTGTCGTATTTGCAAAAGCATAAATTTCCAGGGGCAAACCTTCACTGGTCGGCTGTAATTGTCGAATAATCAGCGATTGATTTTGCGCGATACCTGAATGCTGTTTTAAGTAAAACTCAACATAGGCGCGGAAGGTACCTAAATTGGTTAAACGGCGCTGATTGTATAAAGATTGGTTCGATAGTTGCTGGTTAAAGCTTTCCAGCTCATCATGTTTGCTATTTAAATATTGATCCAGCAATAAAAAATCTTTTAGTTTTTGCTGCTCATCCGGTGTCATAAAATGCACACTACTTTGATCAATAAAGATGGACCTTTTGATGCGGCGCACTCCAGCATACGCCATACCGCGCCAGTTTTTAAAAGTATCTGTTACCAGCTTATTGGTTGGAATAGTAGTTAAGGTTTTGTCAAAATTTTGCACGGTAATGGTATGTAATGACATATCAATGACATCACCGTCGGCATTCAGTGAAGGCATTTCTATCCAGTCACCAATTCGCACCATGTCATAAGATGAAATTTGTACTGAGGCTACCAAGGAGAGAATGGTATTTTGAAATATCAACATCAATACTGCTGCCATGGCACCAAAACCTGCCAGCAAAGTAAAGACATCTTTTTTGAGGAAAGTACCTAAAATCATCAAGCCACAGACAATAAAGATAATCAGCTTAACCAGCTGTAAATAACCTTTAATCGGTTTATTTTTTGATTTGGGATTACGTTGATAAACCAGATTGAAAATACTTAAAAATTCACTGATGGCTAAAGCAAGTGTGAGAAAAATAAATGCCTGTGCCGCCATCTGAACCAAAACAGTTACTTTTTCTGAAAGATGCGGAACAGTGACAATACCGTTCATAATCACAATCGCTGGCACAATGTTTGAAACCCGGCGGATAACACTATGCTGGGCAAAAATGTCCTGATTGACAAATTTCATCTTGGAAATCAGTTGGCGGATACCACGAACCACTACTTGCTTGGCAATAAAATTTGCCAGGAGTGCCAGTAAAACTAAAATACTGAGAGAGGTGAGCATTTCTAGCCATGGATAGTGATCTGACCAGTCCTGAATATTTTGTATGAATGCCAATTGTTCCAAAAACTTACCCTGAATTTTTTAAATTATGGAATAGTGTATAGCGTTATTTTTTGATTATTATAAAGATAACGTTTTATATACATGAACTCAAACAAAATTCACCAGCTGGACTGATGCTGAAATTACTTAATTTCTTATCATTATTCTGTTGTTGTCGTCTATGCCAATACGAATACTGGCATAGTGAATTCCTTCAACAATTGATGAGCTGGACTTACCACATTAAATCATCAGGAATGACATAGGCTGCATATGGATCGTCTTCATCGGTGGTCTGTTCATTCTTTTCAGAATTGTTGACAATAATGAAGCCTTCCATCTTGTCGTTAATGCGCTCTGCCAAGGCTTTAGGCAAAACGGCATAACTATCTGCTTCTTTGGCAATAATGAGTGAACCTGCAACCAGTGCATTGTAAATCTGCTGATTGAGATAAATCTTTTTGACTTTATTATCATCAATAAATTGATAGGAAACTTCACCATCTATGTCTTTAATTTTATGCTGATTGATCATTTGAACAATGGCAGCCTTTAATTCTTTACCCTGTAACAGGCGTTTTTTTTCTAAATCCAACGCCTGATCGCGAGCCAGCTTTTCTTGCTGGTCTTGAGCAATTTTGGCTTTTAATTCAGCTTCATTGCTTTGTCCGGTACGTTGCTCATGTACGGCCTGTTTTGACAGTTTTTTAGCCTTTTTATTATCGACTAAACCCGCTTTTAGCAATTGAGCCTGTAATGCATTTTTGACCATAATAAATTCCGATATTACTCTTGAGTCTGCCGATAACGATAATAAATAACCCAATAAATCAAGCTAAGTGTCCAGCTTAACATCACTGGGACAAGGTAAGCATGCAATTTTAAATAAGGATAAATCACGCTGGCAAGTAGACCGCCAATGAAAAATCCAAATAAAATGAGCAAGTGCAGAATAATACGTCTACGTTCTACTTTTAGTCCCCGTAACCTGTAGCCTAAAGCCAAGCCCAAATCGGTCAAAACACCCGATAAGTGGGTTGTACGAATAATCGTACCTTTATAATGACTGACCATAGCATTTTGGATCCCCATGGCACCACATGCCCAAAGTAAGGCATAACGTGGAAAATAGGGAAGTAAAAGCCAACACAACAGGATAAAAAAAGCCACCAAGCTTAAAGGAAAACCGTAGCGGCGTCCTAACTTAAACTGACTATTTCCCAGTATAAATCCACTATAAAATGAACCAATGACATAGCATAGAATAACCAGGATTAAGTAAAGGATGTGTTCAGGTTCCCACTTGAGTAAAGCCATGGCCAACATGCTGACATTTCCGGTCATATGGGAAACGGACTGATGCAGCACGGTCACCAGTCCGAGAACGTTAATCATTCCTGCATTGACTGCAAGAAAAAAAGCCCCTAATTGAACCCAGAGCGGTAAAGTTTGAAAAGGCATAACGTCACAAAAAAAACTTAATAATGACTATCTTAATCCAAACCGCGGTCAACGGCAGCAGTAAATAGCACATCTGTTGAAGAATTTAATGCAGTTTCTGTTGAATCCTGCAATACGCTAATCACCATACCAATGGCTACCACTTGCATGGCGACATCCGAACTGATCCCAAACAGGCCACAAGCGACAGGAATTAGCAACAAAGATCCCCCGGCAACACCGGAAGCACCACAAGCTGAAATGGTTGCCAGTACCGATAAAACCAGCATGGTGGTGAAATCCACCGAAATACCTAATGTATTCACAGTGGCTAAGGTGAGAACGGTAATGGTAACAGCAGCCCCCGCCATATTAATCGTTGCTCCTAAAGGAATGGCAACGCTGGCTGTAGATTCAGCAACACCTAAACGTTTGGCCAAATCCAGATTCACAGGAATATTGGCTGCCGAACTGCGAGTAAAAAACGCCGTAATGCCACTTTCGCGTAAACATTGAAAAACCAGTGGATAGGGATTTGCACGGGTCACAAAGGCCACCATCATTGGATTGACTACCAATGCCACAAACAACATGGTGCCAATCAATACTGCTAACAATTGTGCATAGCTCTCAAACGTACTTAATCCAGCTTCTGCAAAGGTCACGGCAACCAGACCAAAAATACCCACCGGGGCAAAATTGATGACCAAACGGATCACGGTATTTACGGCATTTGCAGCATCGGTGAGCAATACTTTTGTTGAGTCATGGGCATGACGGAATGCACCCCCCAAAGCAACAGCCCAGGCCAAAATACCAATAAAGTTGGCTTCACTAATCGCAACTACAGGATTTGCCACAAAACTTAAAAGAAGGTTTTTTAAGATTTCAATCAGGCTACCTGGTGGTTGCAAGTCTGCATTTGCGGGAATATCCAGAAACAAGCTACTTGGAAAAATGATACTGGCAATTACGGCACTTAATGCAGCCAGTAACATTCCAATCGCATACATTAGTATGATGGGTTTAATTTTCGCGCTATGTCCGACTTTAAAATTAGCAATAGAGGCTAAAACCAGCACAAAAACTAAAATGGGCGCAACAGATTTAAGTGCTTTAATAAACAGGTCACCTAACAGGCTTAAATAAGGAGCCAGATTCGGGAACAAAACAGCAACACCAATACCGAGAATAATGGCGATAATAATTCGGGAGACTAAACTCAAACGCATTAAAGCAGAAAACATAAAGGTGCCTTGTTACAAATACGAGGACTAAAAAATCACAAAAAATATTCGGCATTTTATACCTAAAAGTGATATGGCTAAAAAATAATTTCCATATAAAAACTAACTGCTTATTTTTAAAGTTGATATTTTTAGTTTTTCATCAAATTTTTGCCATATTTTTTAAATATTCAAATAATACAAATGCTTCCGATTATTCTACTGTGTTGTATTCTGTTAAAAGATTCTATTTTCAAGCTCTTAATAAAATATCAAAGGCAGTCTCAAAAAACCACAGCAGAAATTGAGTGGGATCATTTATATCTGATTTGTCTTAAAATACTTCCGGGGAAAGTTCTTGCATGGCCTGAAAATGCGAAAGATAAATCCGACCACTTAAGTGATGCAGCAGTTTTGAATGTTGTAATTTATCCATTACGGGGCCCTTAATTTCGGAAAAATTCAGTTTGATATCCAGTTTATTGAGTTCGGCATTGAGGTCTTCCAGCATTTCCAGCGCACTCAGATCGATGGCACTAATACTGGAGCAGTTAATGACTACATGCTCTAAATCGGTATACTGACTCACGGCATTAATCAGAAAACCTTTAAAAGTATTGGCATTTAAAAAGGTCAGGTTTTCATCTATCCGCATGGACAGGACTGTGTCTGACGTCAGCACCTGATGACGCTGTATATTTCTAAAATGCTGGGTTCCTTCAACCAGACCAATGACGGCAATATGCGGGCGGCTGATCCGCCACATCAGCAGAATAAAGGTAGAAACAATACCCAGTAGCAAACCAGTCGAGATATCGATGCAGAGCACACCAAAGAAGGTAATCCACATGGCAATACCATCAGCTTTGGAATAACGCCAGGTTTCAATAAAGGGCTTGAAATCAACCAGTTTCCAGATGGAAACAATAATAGTTGCTGCCAGAATGCCTAAAGGCAAATCACGGAAAAAGCCGGTAAAATAAAGACTGACCACCACAATAAGCAGAGATGAAATGACCCCTGCCAGCGGAGTTTTGGCACCGGCATCTGCATTGACCACCGTACGTGACAAGCTTCCGGTAACCGGAAATGCTGAACTGAGACCGGCACTTAAATTGGATAAACCCAACGCGATCAGTTCCTGGTTACTATTTAAATGACTGCGTTGCTGTAGGGCAGTCGCTTGAGCAATAGATAAAGACTCGACAAAGCTGATCATGGCGATCATGGCTGCACCGGGTAACAAGGTAATGACCAGATCCAGATTCCAGTAGGGCATGCTCAGCGGAGGAAAACCTGAGGGGATTTCTCCTACCGTTTTAATGCCCACGGCTTTTAAATCCAGAAAATAGACCGCCGCAATTGAAATGACCACCAAACTTAAAGGCAAGGCTTTCGTCAGAAATGCCGTCGACCCTATTCGGCTTTGTGCAGCATTGGACTGTAAAACTTTAGGAAAATAAATCAGAAAAATGAGCGCAAGCATGCCAAAGATCAAAGAGGCGAAATTGCTGTACCTTAGATATTGCCAAACACTGACTACAAACTCAGGGATATTATTGGCCTTTAAAGGTACATCAACCAGAAATTTGAATTGACCCAAAGCAATCAGCAGCGCAGAAGCAATAATAAAACTCTTGATGACCGGATGACTAATCAGCTGAATCAGAAAGCCAAATCGAAATATTCCGAGCAATAAGGAAATGACACCCACCATCACGGCAAGCAGGCAGGCTGCCTGTATATAAACCGGTGAGCCCACCTCAAATAACGGATTGAGTGTCGCGAAAGTCATCATGGAAATAATCGCGACCGGGCCAATAGAAAGCGTAGGACTGCTTCCGACCATGGCGTAAATGATCATGGGCAAAATACTGGCATACAGTCCCGTAATGGGCGGTAGTCCTGCCAGCATAGCATAAGCCATGCCTTGCGGAACCAGCATTGCGATGACAATTAGGGCTGAAAGAAGGTCAGATTTAAACTTGATCGGGTTGTAGGTACGCAGCCAGCGCCAAGCGGGTAATAGCGCCGTTAAGCGAGAATTTAAATCTGACATATCTAAAACTAAATCACTATTTTAGATATATTATGCATAAAAAATGCTAAGAAATCTTATCAGGACGATTACATCTGCTCAATTTTCTTTTATTTATATGATTAAATTAAATTTTTAGGACAATAGAGTTGATATAGGGTATTGAGGACCTGAACCAGTTTTTCATCTTTAATGGAATAAAAAATCTGTTTTCCATCGCGACGAGTGGTCACCATATCACTTTTACGTAGCATCATCAGTTGCTGTGATAAGGTAGGCTGGCTTATTTTTGTCGTCTGTTCTATTTGTGATACATTTAATTCTTGTTTGGCAAGATGACATAAAATAAGTAAACGATCTGTATTGGCTAATGATTTTAATATTGTGACAACAACATCAATAGACTCATGCATAGAAGCAATTTCAAGATCGGTGTTCATACAGCATTTCCATACTACGCAACAGTAACCTAGGCAGTATACTGCCTGATTAATCTCATATAGGATGAAAATGTAACATTTTCAATGGTTTTTTATGAAAGTAATTATCAGATATTCTTATATCCATTAAAATAAGGCATTTAATCCAGATTAAATGCCTGATAGCAATGCAAAATATGATTCATCAATTTTTATGGGTCTGTTTAAATCCTTTTAATTCTTTTTCATTAAAATGCACGGCTTCAGTGATTGCCTGACGCGTTTCAGGATTATACCAGTTAAAAATTGCAGACATTTTTTCTTCAAAATCATCGCTAATGACAAAATAATTTTCTTGAGTACTGAACAGACCTTTTTCTTTTAATATAGCAATAAAGCTTTTTAAGGTGGCGCTGTCAAAATAATAACCAGCCTGAATCTTTTTGGTTTGTGACAGTTTGTTCAGTACCGCTTTACCCATTTTCTCCAGTTCTTTCAGGCTTAGTGCTTGCAGCGAAGCATACTGCTGAAGTAATGCAGCAATCATCGTCATGTTATTCAGGCTGGAAGCAGACAAATGGGCCAATGTGACAAACTGGTTTTGCATGTGTTCATCGGCTGGGATAGAAAGGGTTTGATCCTGACGAACAATCCAGCCTAAATGTTCTAAACCATCTATAATAAGTGTGATTTCTTTTTCTAATTCATCCATAGACCATTTTAAGAAAAATTCTTCTTTAAAATAGGGATAGATATTTTTAAGGGTGTCAGTTAAATAATGCTTAGAGATTTTTTTATATGAATGCACCAGCATTGCAATTAATGCCGGCAAAATAAAACAGTGCAGAATATTATTACTAAAATAACTTAACAGAATTTTTTGACTTTCGGCAACGCGTACCCAGTTTTGATTATTTTGGCTGAAGATTTCAACCTGTTTTAATTTTGCAGCATATTGAATAATCTCTGTGCTCGATAATTCTGTCATGATCATTTTTGCATCATATTTCATTGTTTTTAATAAATGACGATATTGATCAATTTTGCCGATTAAATCATGTTCAGTTAAAGCATGATTATCTGCATTCAATAAAATAAGTGAAATTAAAGCAATCGGATTAATGACCACTGCTTTATTAATATTTTCCAAAATAGAATTTGCAACTTGGTTCACAGTTTGAATAACAGGCTGGGGTAATTCATCGTGAATATTGAGTTTAATCTGCTTGGCCTGATGCTCAGCTAAAACCTGATCCAGAAAAACCGGTTCCCCAAAATTGACGTATACCTGTCCAAAAACTTTTTCAATTTTACGGACTGAACTTAAAATGCCCCAGATCGATTCGGCTTCTTTCGGTTTACCATTCAGTTCATTTAAATAAGACGTACCTTCAATCAGTTTTTCATAACCAAAATAGGTAGGAATAAAGGCAATTGGCTTGGTTGCACCACGTAAATGACTTTGTACCGTCATCGACAGCATGCCTTTTTTCGGTGGTAACAGCAGACCAGTCCGTGAGCGTCCACCTTCAATAAAGTATTCCAAAGGGGTGTTACGCGACAATAAACTATGCAAATATTCTTTAAAAACAGAAGTATATAACTCATTTCCACTAAAAGTACGACGGATGAAATAAGCACCGCCACCACGCATGATCTGACCGACCACAGGCAAGTTGAGGTTAATGCCTGCCGCAATATGCGGCACCATCAAGCCACGGTTAAAAATCACATAAGACAGCAGTAAATAATCGATATGACTGCGATGGCATGGTGTATAAACAATTTCGTAATCTTTGGCCAGCTCGCGGACGGTATCGAAATTATGCACTTCAATTCCATCATAAAGTTGCGTCCAGAGTTTGGTCAGCGCCAGTTCAGCAAAACGTAGGGTAGAATAGGAAAAGTCCGAAACCACTTCGGTTAAATAGCCTTTGGCACGGTTCTCTGCTTCGAACATGCTGATTTTGTTGTCAATACTTTCTTTACGAATAGCATCTTGCACCGTTTCGGTTTTCATTAACTTGTTAATGAGATTACGGCGGTCGGATAAGTCGGGACCTAAAATGGCTTCTTTGTATTTATTGAAATTGCTATTGAGTTCCTTGACCACAGAATGTGCCGGGGAAAAGTTTGGATATTCAATTTTAGATTTTTCTATAGCTGCTCTTAGGGAAATGGGTTTGTGAAATTCAATATAGTTTTCACGGCTATATAAAGAAATATTCAAAGCCTGCTTTAATTTGGACGGTGTCGCCCAGGCATCGGCAAATAAGGCTTTAAACCAGGAGTCTTCATATTCAGGTGAGCGGCCCCATAAAACCGTCACCGGAACCAGTTCTATTTCGTATTCGGGATATTTTTCCAGAGCTTCAATCAGCCGAATGAGCTTGGCTGAATAATGATAGGTTTGATTTTGTGAGTTGGGTAGGTTTAAAGCCAGAATAGAATCATCTTCCTGCAACTCCTGAATGCTGAAAGGCGTAAAAACAGAAGGCAGTTGGCGTGCTTTGGCTTCAGTATCAATCAGGACCGTGTTGCTTAAGGATGCATCTTGTAATACATAGCAAATTATTTTTTTATCTGTTTGATATTCTAAGGTTTTTTTTAATTCTTCAGTATTGCCCAAGACTTGAGGAGTCACAATTTTATCTAAAATTTTCTGTGTAAATTGTCGATAGAACCGGCTATAACTCTTATGAGACATGTGATTCCCTAAATCAGTTTTCATTTGCTGGATATTGTGTGCAATTGCATGAATAAATACAAACTTTATTGATGACAATTACGTCATTTAAGTGGTAACTCTTTGGTCAATATTACAAGCTTATCGGTTTAAAAAGCATTGTTTTTTAGATTGAAATCACAACTTAAGTTGAATAAGCATAGCAATAGAAAAACTTATCTTGAAAGTGTAAATGGCTTATGATGAGCGCATGACTTTAAAATCAAAAGACAGCTCAAGGAGTTAAAATGAGTACTGATTCTGCTTTTCCAGCACCGAACAATTTAGCCATAGCGGTTTATAGTGATAATGCTGAAGCGATTGGCAATACACCTTTAATTCGTATTAATCGTGCCATTTCATCCGATGCAACCGTATTGGCAAAAGTTGAAAGCCGTAATCCGGCATTCTCGGTGAAATGCCGGGTAGGTGCCGCTTTAATTGCAGATGCTGAAGAAAAAGGTTTGCTTAAACCGGGCATGCATATTGTCGAGCCAACCAGTGGCAATACCGGTATTGCACTGGCATTTGTTGCAGCTGCCAAAGGTTATGACATTACCTTAACTATGCCTGCAAGCATGAGTGTTGAGCGCCGTAAGGTGCTGAAGGCTTTTGGTGCAAATCTGGTACTGACTGAGCCGGCCAAAGGCATGAAAGGCGCTGTAGATGAAGCAGTACGTTTAGCCACTGAACAACCGGATGTGTATTTTTTACCGCAACAGTTTGAAAACCCGGCCAATCCTAAAATTCATGAACAGACCACAGGCCCCGAAATTTGGGAAGCTACTGGCGGTAAAGTCGATATCCTGGTGTCTGGCGTCGGTACGGGTGGCACCATTTCCGGTATTTCACGTTATTTTGAACAGGTAAAAAATCAGCCGCTTTATTCGGTTGCTGTGGAACCTGCGGAATCACCGATTATTGGTCAGGCGAAACGCGGCGAGCCATTGACTCCGGGACCGCATAAAATTCAGGGCATTGGCGCCAACTTTATTCCGAAAAACCTGGATCTGGATTTAGTGGATGAAGTCATTGCTATTGAAAGTGCTACAGCTATTGAATGGGCACGCAAAACAGCCACCCATGACGGTATTCTGGTGGGTATTTCAAGTGGTGCAGCCATGGCAGCCGCAGCTCAATTGGCAGCACGTCCTGAAAATGCCGGTAAAAACATTGTGGTAATTTTACCGGATGCCGGTGAGCGCTATTTATCTTCAGTATTGTTTGAAGATATTTCAGCAGATTAATTGCTGTAGGCTTTATAGTTTGACTTAAATTTGATGCGTTCAGGTTTAAGTCAAACCGTTTGAGTGATGTGTTTCTTTAGACCTCTTTCATCCATCCTTTTTATTTCTCTTACACAGACTTGAAATATATTGCAATTCCGCTCAGGGAGTAAAATAAAGAGGGTGTCAACAAGGGTGAAAGCAGTCTGTTATGTTATTTTGATTTTTATTGGTAGAATTTATTTTATAAGCTTCAGCCAAAGCTTATTCGTATGGCATGCTATTTCGGTATAAATGGACATTGGAAATAGCACTCAAAAGGCAGATGATGTATTGCCTCTACAAATTAAAGATTTAGGGATTTGAATCGGTGTTTGAGCTCGACTGTAAATTACTCAGCGTTTTTCTTTATATTTATAAATATAAAAGTGTTTCCGTCGCGGCTGAATATCTGGCCATGAGTCAGCCCACAGTCAGCAATATCCTGAATAAAATCCGTCAGCATTATAATGACCCGCTTTTTTTAAGAATCGGCAATGAAATGGTGCCGACTGAACTGTCGAAACAGCTGTTCCCACTGGTCAGTGAAGCCTTGAGTAAAGTAGAAATCATCAATAATTTCACCGTTGATTTTGACCAGACTACTTCACAGCAGAAATTTACCATTGCCATGACCGATGTGTCGCATTTGGTGTTATTGCCTAAAATTTCCCAATATTTAAAACAGCATGCTTCAAATATTCGTTTAAATGTTCGCGCCATTACTTCTGAAACCAGTTATCAAATGGCCAATGGAGAAATTGATCTGGCGATTGGTTTTTTACCCCATCTGGAAAATGGTTTTTATCAGCAAAAACTGTTTGAGCAATATTATGTGGTGATTGCATCCAAAAACCATCCGCGGCTGAGCGAAAACAGTCTAAGCACTGAACAATATATCAATGAACCCCATATCGATATTGATGCCGGAATGGGGCATTATCATATTGAAAATGAATTGTTAAATTTAGAACTGAAACGTAATATCTTGATGCGCTTGCCCAGTTATCTGGGCGTTGGTCTGGTTGTACAGGAAACCGATGCAATTGCGACCGTACCTTATTATTTAAGTGAAGTGTTATTGTCGCGCGGCAATTTACAGATTTTTGATGCACCGATTACTTTTCCCACCTATGCAGTCAAGCAATATTGGCATATGTCCTGCCATCACAAGACCAGCCATCAATGGCTGCGGCAGATGTGTTATGAATTGTTCTCGAAAATGAATGACCTGGATGACCCTATGCATAAAATCATTCATCAATAATTGATTTATTGAAACCCGAATATCAAGAAATTTTATCCGGAGTCATTAAGGCTTGGTTAATATACAGTTTAATCAAGCGTTCACGTGAACCAATGGCTTTCTGGTAATGGGTTGAATTGAGCAACAAGGAAGCACCATAGGTGACCGTCCAGATATAAGACAAATAGTCGCGAATCGACATGGCACTATTGAAGGATTTCAGATATTCGTCGGTCATGTCCTTAATTTCAATAATCCGCTCTTCACGTACCCGATAAAGCTGTTCAAATAATTCTTTCAGCTTGCGTTCATTATTGGTTAAGCGTTCTTCAATCACATGCAATAAAATGGTCCGGTTGGAATTTAACATGTTGTAGAGCATGTACTGTGAAACATAGGTTTTAATATTATTTTTATATTTTTTTGAAATTTCCAATAATCTTTTTTCATTCAAGATGATCAGTTCTAAATAGAGCTGATTCTTGCTTTTAAAATGTTTATAAATGGTCCCTTTGGCAATATCCAGCTCACACGCAAGTTCTGCCAGGGTAATGTCCTGATTATTATCCAGCAACAGTGTTTCTGCCATGGCTAAAATTTTCTCTTTGCGTAATTGAAAATTTTGTTGGCGTACCGTATTCATCGCAAGTCCCAGAAAGACATAAAAAAAGCCAATTTAAAATATACCGATATCAAGCCTATGACAACCCAACTAATGTCTGATATGAGTCAAAAACAAAGCACTGCTTTGTTTTTAGCATAAGAAAATAAAAAGCACTTTTTTGTTTTAATGCAAGAGAGGCAATATAAACTGATGGTTAACGAAGCACATTAAATCAGCTTAGATTTGCAATTGCATAGCACAAAATAAAAGTCAATCAGTGAGAACCTGAGAGGTCAATAATCATCAATAAAATTCCAATTACCGCATAATTATTTTATTGTCTTTTTGCGTTGAAAAAAGGGATTAACCCATAAAACGCAAAGAGCAGATATGCTGATTTAACCGTATTTCATTCACATATTTAAGCTTAGGCTTGATCGTGAGTGGTTCAGTTTAAAGTGATTTACAGAAACCATGTTTCATTCGTTGCTCATAATAGTAATGATGAAATGATTCTGAACACTCGAGCTGATGAGTAAAGTTTTTAAACCTGATTCTCGCTGCATTCATTTTTTCTTCATGGATGTTGCAAACTGCGCGAATAGTCAAATTTTACTTAGCGAGATGTACGTGAGAATAAATCCGTTATTTCAGTATAGGTTCTTACAACTTTAAAAAGCACTTCACTATTTTTAATGCGAAGTCTTCACATAAGGAAAGCAATATGCCTATTTATAACGCACCCCTTAAAGACATGGAATTTATTTTAAATGATGTATTTAAGGCAGATGAATTCTGGCAGGGTAATGAAAACCTTGCTCATTTAGATATGGCAACGGCTAATGCGATTTTAGAGGAAATGGCCAAGTTTTCTAAAAACGTCATCCTTGATCTAAACCGCAGCAGTGATGAAGAAGGCGGCGCACAGTTTAATAATGGCGTGGTGACTACACCTAAAGGTTTTAAAGAAGCATTTAAACAGTTTGCCGAAGGTGGCTGGGTGGGTCTAGGGGCACCTGAAGAATGGGGCGGTCAGGGCATGCCTAAAATGCTGACGGTACTGGCTGATGAAATGATCTGGAGTACGAACCCCTCATTTATGCTCTACCCATTACTGACTGTGGGTGCAGGTATGGCGATTAATGACCGTGCTTCCCAAGAACAAAAAGAGACTTATCTGCCAAAATTCTACACTGGTGAATGGTCAGGTACCATGTGTCTGACAGAACCGCATTCTGGTACAGATCTCGGGCTGATCAAAACCAAAGCGGAACCGAATGAAGATGGCTCTTTCAATATTACCGGTACAAAAATCTTTATTACCAGTGGTGAACACGACCTGTCTGAAAACATCATTCACCTGGTTCTGGCAAAAACACCCAATGCACCGGCTGGCTCACGTGGTATTTCCTTATTCATCGTGCCTAAATTCCATGTCAATGCAGATGGATCGGTGGGTGAACGTAATGCCGTATCTGCCGGTTCTATCGAACATAAGATGGGGATTAAGGGATCTGCGACTTGCGTAATGAACTTTGATGGTGCCAAAGGTTATATCGTTGGTAAGGAAAATGAAGGTCTGGCAGCCATGTTCGTGATGATGAACTACGAACGCTTATCTATGGGGATACAAGGCATTGGTGCGGCTGAATTTGCCTATCAAAATGCTGCACAATATGCCACAGACCGTTTGCAGGGCCGTTCGGCAACCGGTGCAAAAGCACCTGAAAAACCAGCCGATTCTATTTTAGTGCATGGCGATGTGCGTCGTATGTTGCTGAATGCTCGTGCCAACAACGAAGCATCACGCGCCTTTGCTGTTTATGTCGGTCAACAGCTCGACATCACCAAATACTCAACCGATGCTGAAGCAGTACGTAAAGCCAATGACCGTGTTGCACTGTTAACCCCAATTGCAAAAGCCTACTTAACCGACAAGGCACTTGATTCAAGCCTAGAAGCACAAATGGTGTTTGGTGGTCACGGTTATATTCGTGAATGGGGCATGGAACAATGTATTCGTGACTTGCGTATTTCCCAAATTTACGAAGGCACCAACGGCGTTCAGGCGATTGACCTGATTGGCCGTAAGACCATCAAATGCGGTGGTGCATACCTTGCTGAATACATTGTGGAAATTCGTGAGTTTGCACAAGCTTTAGATGATGCCTTGCCAATTAAAGCCGCTACATTAGATGTGTGTACACAAGTTGAAGACATTACCGCTTTCATTGTGAACCATGCAAAAACAGCGCCAGAGTTCTCTAATGCTGTAGCAGTGGATTACTTGCATGTAGTGGGATTACTCAGCTTTGTCTATATGTATGCACGTATTAGCCAGGCCGCTCAACCAAAAGCGGAAGCGTTCTTCCAGAACAAACTGGTGTTAGCGCAGTATTATGTAGCCAAAGTTTTACCTGACCTGGCTGCACGTGTACAACGTATTCAAGCCGGTGCCGATGTAGTGATGCAGTTACCAGAGGAATACTTTACTGCCCAATCTTAAGTTTGGCACTACACTTTAATACAGGGTTTAATAAAGATGGAAATGACATGAGCTGAGGGTATAGCTCATGTCACACAACAAGATTGATAAATTAGGATGGAAAAAATGATTGTTATTGTAAATGGTGTTCGTACAGCAATGGGTGGCTTCCAAGGAGCATTGTCTTCATCTACAGCACCAGATTTAGGTGCAGCAGCCATTAAAGAAGCTGTAGCGCGTTCCGGCTTGCAACCAACCGATATTGATGAAGTGATTTTTGGCTGTGTACTTCCGGCCGGTTTAAAACAGGGTCCGGCACGCCAAGCCATGCGTCAGGCAGGTTTACCTGACAGTACGGGTGCAACCACCATTAATAAAATTTGTGGTTCAGGCATGAAAGCGGTGATGCAGGCTGCTGATGCCATTAAAGCCGGTTCTGCTGAAATTGTAGTTGCAGGCGGTATGGAATCGATGAGTAATGCGCCATATCTACTGGACAAGGCGCGTGCCGGTTATCGTATGGGACATGGCAAAATCACCGATCACATGTTCCAGGAAGGTCTGGAAGATGCTGAAACCGGTTTGTCGATGGGTATTCTTGCACAAGAAATGGCAGATAAAAAAGGTTATACCCGCGAACAGCAAGATGCCTTTGCCATCAGCTCGTTGAATAAAGCGGTCACTGCCATCAACAATGGTTATTTTAAAGAAGAAATCGTGCCTGTAACCGTGTCTTCACGTAAAGGTGATGTAGTTGTTGAGCAAGACGAACAACCGCTGAATGCCAAGGCCGATAAAATTCCAACTTTACGTCCTGCATTTAAAAAAGATGGCACCATTACTGCCGCCAATTCCAGTTCGATTTCAGATGGTGCATCGGCTTTAGTGCTGACTTCAGAGGAAATTGCGGCACAACGGGGATTAAAACCACTGGCAAAAATTGTCGCTTATGGCTCCAACTCACAACATCCTACAGAATTCAGTATTGCACCAGTCGGTGCGATTGAAAAAGTATTGAAAAAAGCTGGCTGGAATGCTCAGGAGGTTGACCTTTGGGAAATCAATGAAGCATTTGCCATGGTGGCGATGGCTGCGATAGATGCGTTCAATCTGGATGAAGCAAAAGTGAATATCAATGGTGGTGCTTGTGCATTGGGTCATCCACTCGGTTCATCAGGTTCACGTATTATCGTGACTTTAGTACATGCCCTAAAACGTACCGGTGGTAAAAAAGGCATTGCCAGTTTATGTATTGGTGGTGGTGAAGCAACTGCTGTTGCAGTCGAGCTGATCTAAAAAGTCTCTATCAGCGTAGAGCGATAAGTAACGAATTAGAATTTAATAAGCAATAACAACCACCATTCCAGCACGCCGGGATGGTGAAAAACAATATGTTTATTTTTGAGATTTTTATTATGAATGGTTTAGATCGCATTCGCTTAGTCTCCCTTCGCGACAAAATTATGTCTGCTGAACAAGCGATTAAATTGATTCAAGACGGTGCTGTAGTCGGTTTAAGTGGTTTTGGTGGTGCAGGTGAGGCAAAAGCAGTACCGTTGGCTCTGGCTGAACATGCCAAAGAGCATCCCTTGAAAATCACCCTGGCGACAGGTGCCAGCCTAGGCAATAAAATTGATGGCCGTTTAAATGAAGCCCATGCAATTGAGCGCCGTTATCCTTATCAGGCTGATCCCGGTCTGCGTAAATCCATCAATGCTGGTGAGGTGATGTATATCGATCAGCATTTGTCTGAAATGGCAGATAACATCCGTCATCACAACTTGCCATCGATTAATGTCGCGGTGATTGCAGCAACGGCGATTACTGAAGATGGGCAGATTATTCCAACCGGTTCATGCGGTAACTCGGCCAACTTTGTGGAAATGGCAGATCATGTGATTGTCGAAATTGACAATACCATTAATCCGGTACTGGAAGGCGTACATGACATTTATATACCGAAAGCCCGTCCGAACCGCGCACCGATTCCGTTGATTCATGCGGGTGACCGGATTGGAACGGTTGGGATTCAGGTTAGTCCGGAAAAGATTTCAGCGATTGTGCTGAATGACATTCCTGATACCTCTTTTAACATGGATGAACCGGATGAGGATACTTTGGCTATTGCCAAACATCTGATTCAGTTCTTTGAAGGCGAAGTGGCAGCTGGACGTTTACCGGAAAATTTAGGCCCATTACAGTCTGGAGTAGGTTCGATTGCCAATGCGGTTTTTTCAGGTTTTGAACATTCCAATTTTCATGACTTGGAAATGTATTCGGAAGTCTTACAGGACTGTACCTTTGAGTTGATTGATTCAGGTAAAATGACCTTTGCTTCAGGCTGTTCAATGACCTTGTCAGATTCTTGTGCACAACATGTGATGCAGAATTTTGAACAATACAAAGACAAAATTGTGCTGCGTCCGCAGGAAATTTCCAATAATCCTGAAATCATCCGCCGTTTGGGGATTATTGCCATCAATACCGCACTGGAGTTTGATATTTACGGCAATGTCAATTCTACCCATGTCACCGGTACCAAAATGATGAACGGTATTGGCGGTTCAGGTGATTTTACCCGGCATGCCCATATAGCAATTTTTGTGACCAAATCGGTCGCCAAAGGTGGGGCTATTTCATCTGTAGTTCCAATGGTCAGCCATACTGACCATACCGATCATGACGTTGATATTTTGGTGACAGAAAACGGTCTGGCAGATTTACGCGGTCTGGCTCCGCGTGAGCGTGCCCGCAAGATTATCGATTTATGTGCGCATCCTGATTATCGCGATGAACTGAATGATTATTTTGAACGCGCTTGCCAGCGTGGTGGGCAAACCCCGCATCTTCTTGAAGAAGCCTTGTCCTGGCATGCAACATTTGAAGAGACTGGAAATATGCATAAAACTGCATAAAGATAGTTAAATGTATAAAATAAAACCCATCTTATGATGGGTTTTTTAATTTCTAATCTAATTCTAAATTAAGTTAAGTTTTTATGAATGAAATGTGGAGAGAATTTTCAAAAAATGACGAAGGCAAGACAGATTCATTACGGCTGAAACGCTTTACCTACAAGATCTCGCTTAACCCTAAGATCGTTCTTTCTATAATGACCGCGTCGTAACATTCAAGGTCTTAAGTTTTGAAATATCTTCAATATTTTTCAGGAATCTCATTAGCACTGTTGTTAACTGCGTGTACCACTGAAACACCGGATTATCAGGGAAATTGGAAAAACACCCTGGAAAATCCAAAACTTGAAAATATCCTTGTCATTTCCAAGAATGGTGACAATTATTTCATTACCAATACGATAAAAGATAAAGCAACGGGTAAAACTGAAAAGAAAAATCCTGTACCTGCCTCAGTGGGCAAAAATGGTTTTCTTGAGGTTAATGCTGGTGCGGCTATGGTTGATTTTGCAATTGATGAGAAAACCGGCAATCTGGTGGGTTCAGGCTCAGTCTATAAGAAAGCCAAATAATCATGGACACATACGTCTACAGAAGATGTCATGAATATGAATGATTTATGGTATTTTTTAGCTGAAAAAAATTAATAGCACTGCAAAATCTTTAATAAAATATTCTGCGTTCGCTCGAATTTCATCTATTTCATACGCTGAATATTGATCAACGATGGTAATAACAATGATGCCTATGTTATTGAGAAAGGGGAAACGGTGAAAAACAGGGCAGGTGCTGTAATATACTTATAGCCATCACTGGGAGAAAAATGGCATTGCCTTGGGGGGTAACCGTTTAACCCAACATTTTACAATTGCAGATTTCTGGCCAAACCGTCGCCAAAACTACTTTGTGACCTTTAATGAACCAGATCAGGTCAAAAATTTTCAAGACCAGAAGCTAAGGGAACAACTTGGTGCAACAGCCTAATACCAAGATATGAACATTGAGTTCAAACACAGGTTGATTCCACTAAAATGTCTCATGTTTTTATAGGGGGCTTTTTTATTTTTCAGAAATCATTCATTTTATTTTTTGGCATGGTTCCTGCTATGTATAAATTACCATATTTATAGAGGAGAGCCATTCATTTGATCACTCAACAACAAGTATCGGTTAATTCAGTATGTATAAAAAAACTGTACATACACTATAAAATAAAAGACATCAATAACTAAACCAAACTTAGTTTAAAGCAAGTTTCAAACGGCCCCGAGTGAGTTACAAGGGGCTTCTTTTTGCCTATATCTCATTTTTATTCTTATTTATCTCAAGAATCTGAAAACCTTTCCAGCTGAATGTAACAGAATTGGTCTTCGTTAATTCTTATGATCATTGCTAACAGCTTTTATTATGCAAATGTATAAAATCAGTGAGATAGGATATTAAAACTGGAAAATATAATTAATCTTGAACAGAAGTTAAGCACAAAATTAGAGAGTTTATATTAGGTCTATTGCAGGAGAATAATGATGACAGATAATCAAGATCGTGAAAAATTATGGGAACTGATTAAAGAGATACGATTTTCAATGATCAGTCATAGTACTGAATCCCAGGAAATCCATGCACAACCTATGACTATGCTTAATTCTGAACGTATGAATGAAAGCCAGAACCTTTACTTTATTTTGAAAAGTTCCAATGATCTGGTGAATGCGATTGAATCTGGACGTAATCAGATTGGACTGTCCTTCGCTAAACCTTCAGATAGCATTTATGTTTCAATTAGTGCACATGCACATATCAGTACAAACTCCGCCCTGATTGATGAACTGTGGAATTCATGGGCTGAAAACTGGTTCGAAGGAAGAGATGATCCGAGTGTACGGGTTCTGGTTGCTGAGGCTGTCAGTGCCGAGTATTGGAATGTCACCGACAATAAAATGACCCAACTGTTTAAGGTGATGAAAGGAAGTCTTACTGGTAAAACGGATGAACCCCATGCAGAGCATAAAAAAATGAATCTGTAGAAGGTTAAGATTGTCTAATTGAAGATTACTATTCTAAAAATAAATAAAATCTTGAAGTTTAGAAATTGGCTCTGTAGCTTAAAACTATAGGGCTTTTTTATCGGGTCATCGAGATAGTTGAATGATTATTTTACTTTTCAAAGGAAATTTGAAAGAGGATCACTTCCTTATGAAAATGACTCGACAGGATTGCTGAAAAAACGAGCTAAAGGTCGCTTGGTGTACTGAAGTAAAGGTTTGCTATGAAATTAAAATATTGAATCTTTGGTAGATTTCTTTAGTAAGTTGTATATCTTATAAAAATATTAATGAATAACCACTTTAAATTTGGCTTTTTCTCTAAATAATTGCCATAAAAATCTCCGATAAAAAAGATCAGATAAGCTTGAGAAAATTTTTATAATTATTTCAATGATATGATTATTTAGTAGAGATTTTAAAAACATAAAATATTGTTTTTATTGATTTATTTAAAATAATTGAAGTTTTAGATAGTTTATTGTTCTTTTACCTAAAGAGACTAGATATTTACAGCAGTTACAAAATATTCTTTAAAATTCCTAAAAAATCGGCTTGATTTACTCTTTTTTTGTGTATAATTTCGCCAAATTAAAACCCTGGTTTAGTTATAGAAAATATCTATAATTTCCGGGGTTTTTCTCTGGAAATTATCCTGAAAGGGACGGCCAAAAACCTATTTCTTGTGGTGGCACACATATGTTTTTAACTAAAACAGCACATCTGGGTCATGCAACTCAGCACTCTGCACAGCGTTTATCTACATTACTGAGCTTCTTTAGTTTAGGTCTCAGTACTGCAGCATGGGCTCCGCTGATTCCCTACGCACAGCAGCGACTTCACCTGAATCATGCCGATTTTGGTACTTTATTGCTGTGTATCGGTGCAGGTTCCATGCTGGCAATGCCTGCAACAGGTTTACTGATCCAGAAAGTGGGGTGTCGTGCCATTATTTCCGTAGCCGTTTTATTGTTGCTCATGGTTTTACCCACTTTTGCTTTAACCAGTAGTATTTTGATCATGGCCATTGCTTTGTTCCTGTTTGGTACAGCTGCGGGTAGCCTGGGTGTGGCAATTAATTTACAAGCTGTGATTGTGGAAAAAAACAGTGCCAAAAGCATGATGTCGCAGTTTCATGGCATGTGCAGTTTAGGTGGTCTGGCCGGAGTCATGACGGTTACTGCCTTACTTGCAGCAGGTGTGAGCCCCTTGATGAGTGCTTTGGCAATTTGTCTTTTATTGGTGGTTTTAAGCGTCATGGCCGTGCCTAATAGTTTAGAGGTCATTAAAAAGGAACCAAAAACTGATACTACTGAAGTTGAAAGCAAGACCAAAAAACTTCCCAGTCCGTTAATCATTTTGATGGGTCTGGTGTGTTTTATTGCTTTTCTTTCAGAAGGTTCGGCAATGGATTGGAGCGGAATTTATCTAATCAATGAATACGGCGTAAAACCTGCTTTAGCTGGTCTGGCGTATACCTGCTTTGCAATTGCCATGACTTCGGGGCGTTTTGCAGGTCATTATTTAATTAAGGCTCTGGGTGAAAAAAATATCATCATCTACAGTGCAGTTTGTGCAGCGCTTGGACTGTTTACGGTGGTGGTTGCTCCACACTGGATTGTGGTTTTATTAGGCTATGTTTTACTGGGCTTGGGTTGTTCGAATATTGTTCCGGTGATGTTTTCACGTGTGGGCCGTCAAAATGTCATGTCTAAAGCAGCCGCATTGTCATGTGTTTCTACCATGGCGTATACGGGCTCTTTATTGGGACCTGCTTTGGTTGGGATTAGCAGTGAAATGATGGGCTTGTCTGTCGTCTTTGGGTTTATTGCGACTTTGCTTTTAACCATTGCTTTTTTAAACCGTTTTACTCAGGTCAAAGCTTCTTAATATCTTGATTTAATTTATTAAAATAGAACGAGCATACTCAAGAGTAGATATGCTCGTTTTTTATCACTAAAAAATATAAAATTCTTGTTTTAAATACTTAATAATTCGCAATTTTCTGACAAGATTTTTTAGTGAATGAGGGGAGGATATTGACTTTTTCAGCGCCTTTCAGATCGGCTAAAAATGCATTGCGCCAGTCATTGATATCAAAACTTTTTAAGCCATTCATCAATTGCTGATAGCGTTCCAAACGTTCTGATTTTGCCATGGTTAAGGCTTTTTTTAAGGCCTGAATCATACTGCTGCAATTTTCAGGATCGACCATTAACGCTTCAGACATCTGCGCTGCTGCACCGGTATATTTTGAAAGAATTAGTACTCCCGGATTTTCCGGGTCCTGGGCCGCGATAAACTCTTTGGCGACCAGATTCATTCCGTCACGCAAAGAATTTACCCAGCAAATATTGGCTTGCCGATAAATTTTCATTAATACATCATGTGAAATGGTGGCATGGGTGCAGTTAATCGGTAACCAGTCATCTTGAGAAAATTCCTGATTAATCAAATCCACCTTGGACTGTAAATGCTCAAATAAATCTTTATACGCGGCAATTTCCATACGGCAGGGACAGGCAATTTGTATGTCGATAAGATGCTTATGGTATTCAGGATTGCTCTGTAAAAATGCTTCCAGGGCATTAAACCGTTCGATTAACCCTTTGGAATAATCAATGCGATCGACGCTAATAATGGTTTGCTGATCACTAAGACTCTCAAATTCAAATATAGTGGAAGTATTTTCATCTTTTTGCTCGGCGACTTTTTGTATCAGTTCTGGGTTAACCCCAATCGGATAGCATTGCACAGTGACCTGATGATGATTAAAGCTCAACATGTGAGTATTGATAGGCTGAGTAGCCAGATAATGACTGCACACTTGCATACATTGCTGCTGGTCATGTTCAGTTTGTAAACCCACAACATCATACTGGCAAAGGTCTTGAATCAATGATTGTGCGGTAGGAATTAAATTCCAGATCTTTAGGCCAGCAAAGGGAATATGCAGGAAAAATCCAATTCTATTTTTCATGCCCATTTCCCGACAATAACGCGCCACACTTAAAAAATGGTAATCATGTACCCAGATCAAATCGTCGGGCTCGGCCATTTGTTTGAGCTGTCTGGCGAATAGCTGATTAACCTGTTGATAGGTCGTGTATTCCTGAGCCTGGTATTCAATTAAATCGGCGCGATCATGCATTGCCGGCCATAAAGTATTATTGGCAAAACCACAGTAATAGTTTTGGTACTGCTCTTCAGTTAAAGGACATGTAACGTATTCCACATCTTTATATTCAGTTTGATTAAAGAGCGGCTCTTGATGGTTGGCGATTTTTTCACCATTCCAACCTAGCCAGATTCCACCAATATCAGCAAGTGCATCTTGCAAGGCCACGGCTAATCCCCCAGCGGTAGATTTATCGGGATTGGGTAAACTGACACGGTTCGATAATACGATTAATCTAGACATGCTTTTTCTCCCTCTGATACTTGAGACAGTCTCAAACAATGTTCTTCTAAGAATTGTGAAAATAAATCAAGAAAATCAGTAACATCTTCAACATTTTTTAGTCGGTAATGCGCCTGGGTAGGTTCTGGTCCAACTTTTATACTGATACCTTCTAACTGATTGATAACTTTGAAGCCAGATTCGTCGGTTTTGTCATCCCCAATGAAAATAGCGAATACATCATTAAGATTTAAATACTCCAACATCGTTTGAATCGCTTGTCCCTTATCTGCCTGTTGAGGGAGCAATTCAAATACATATTTCCCTTCATTTATTTTCAGTTCTGGGTAGGTTTCTAGAATTTCTTCAGCAATTTGTTTTGCAATATCAGCAAGTTCAGGATGTTGACGATAATGTATTGCAACAGAATAGGTTTTGTTTTCAATCAACAATTGAGGATAGGGCTGACAGCGTTTTCGAATATCGTCTTGTAATGAAGAAAAATGAATTGCATTTGTAGCAATACTGAATTGAGTGTCGTCATCGATTTTTATTTCCAGGCCATGCGTACCTGCTATGGGCATTTTTAAAGGAAACAGGAGTTTTGAGGCAACCTTGACTGAACGACCGGTAAGAAAGATGATCGAAACATTCAAATGACTTAACTGCTGTAAAGTATTTAAGGTGGTGAATGAAATAAAACTTTGAGAGGGATCAGGATGAAATTCTGAGATTGTTCCATCAATATCCAGAAATAAACAATACTTTTTATCCCGGGATAAATAAGGAATTATAAATTGTAGCAAGTTATGAGCGTAATGTTGACAGGGGTGAGAATAAGAACTTGAGCCACACATATTTACTGTCTATTAATTATTTGATTCATTCATAAATATCATTAAAAAAATAATTGAGGGATAAAAATATTATTAAAGCTACATAAAATAAATAAATTTTACATAGTTTATGCTTATTTTATTTTTGTCTAATTTTATATCTGTGCCTGAGTGAGATTAAAAAAATATAGATTTTAAGGTGTTAGAATGTAGATAAAGTCTCATTCCAAGTATTTTTTACATTTAAAATCCGATTAAAAATACTTGCAAAATCAGCCAAAAAATAAATTGTAATTATTGATATTTAATGAATATATAGTTAAAAAATAAGGTATTAAACTTGCTAATTAAATATTTTTGCATAACATGGTTACATTTTATATAACTTTGATTACACGAATGTATGTTGACGTATATTTGCCACAATGCAAGTGGATATTCACTTGGATTATTTAGTCGGCATGATCTTGAAATAATATTCAAAAATATTAACAATCTTATATTATTGATTATATTTTTGAATTGAAAAATTATTATCCTTTTTTAAGGAGGAAGTATAAGCCTTATTGTTATCGATTATCCTTGTGATCAAAAAATGATTTATTATTTTTTTTAATTTATAGAAATTTTAACCATGATTACTTTATAAAAAATATTGTTATAGAATTTAATTTGTAATTTGGTTAAATCAATCTAAACATATTTATATAGGCGGATAAGCATGAATATGCAAAATGAATTATGTACTCTGGAACAAATTTATAATTTTTTACTTTTGCGTCCTTATTTTCATAAGGACACCCAGTTCGAGAAGTTAAAAGAATTTTTTTATGAAATCCATGAAATAAATGGCGGTTTTTTTGAAGTTAAAAATTCTTATAGTTTTTTGGGGACATTTAACGGTAAGCAAAAGGTCATAGATTCCACCCATTCTCCTAATTTTCTTGATAAAAAAGTATTCTTGGAATGGGTAATCAGACAGATAAATTAACGATGAGATAAACGCTATTTTATGCTCTGTACCTTTTAGAAATATGATGGATGGAATCAACATGATCAAGAAACATATATGCTTTGTAGTAATGGCACTATTGGGGTTAGGGGGATGTCAAACCTATAGTACAAATCAAACGCACTTTATCATGATTACAAAATCATTAGGAACCAAACAGTGTTCGGGAGTCAATGCCGATGATCAGCTTCATCAACTTAAACATGAATTAGAACAGGCAAATATTAAAGTTTTTGCTGCTGAAATAAGTACAGATCAAATGTCACATATTGCTTTATGTGGGGCAGACGACGGTAAAATCGCGATTTTCAAAATTAGACAAGAGTCAGTCATTAGCGCTGAAAACATGGGTTATAAACTAAAAATAGCGGATGAATAATGATTGCCGGTTTAATTTTGTTGAAATGACAGATTAACAATCTTACTTACTTAGGAAAAGATCAGAGTAGAGCTATTTCAGAAGGAATGTGTGATTTGCAATTAAAAGCGACTGATTAAAGTCACTTTTAATTGATTCAATCTGATGTTGTTAATGGATACGTACCCAAGTCTGGCTTCGACCAAGGGCAGATATGCCAATATAACCTCGACCATTTAAAGTTTTGCCATCTTCAGAGAGTTTGGCATTAAAGCTATAAGTTTTACCATTTTTAGGATCGGTAATTTTTCCGCCATCATAGCTATTGTTCCCGGCCTTTTTCAGTCCAGATACGATCTGTACGCCTTGAAGCGGTTTATTATAAAATTTACCCTTACACTTGGTACATTTTTCTCCTTCAGTGCCTTCCAATACATCTACAATCTTTGCTGAAAGTACACCCTTCGATGTTTCAGTAAATTGAACCACAGATAAGGGTTTCTTGGTCACATCATCAATTGTTTTCCATTTGCTCCCATGTAAGGGGTCGGCAGCCAGAGCCAGTGTGGAAACCAAAGACAGTCCGATTATGCTTAGCGTTGTTTTTATCATCATTTGACCTCAACTGATTTGAGTAAACCTTTTTTGTAGAAATGCTTGAAGTCATGGTTCGAGTTCAGACTTCAACAGGCACAAAATGCAGGTTTGCAGTTTGTAGCTAAAATCTTATTGAAAGATTTAGTATCTATTGTGGAAATTTTTATGAGCTTATGTGTGGAACCCTTTAATTCAGTGTAATTTTTATTTTCTTTTTCTACATAATTTGATTGAAATTTACTTTATTTCACAATTCATGATGAAGCTCCACATGATGTCTAGTCGTGACTTATACCTGAGTAAGACCTACATATTTAGTAAAGTGTCTGGAAATATTGTCTTGATACTGCCAGATCTAAGTTGTCCTGTTTTAAGCATTTTTCATAAATAGGAGAGAACAGCAGACAAAAGTTATCAATCAGGCAAAATCACTCTATAATACTGTCCATCATTTCTAGGGTCAGTCGTTCGGGATGCTGCACGCATGACACTAGTCACACTATTTTTTAAGTCAGTTTCTTATCTGTAATTCGGCTTATGTTTTATTTTTTTGATTTTTATGTGTTGCACTGACACATAAGAATATTTAGGTGCCCGCATGGAAATTAAGGTCAATTATCTTGACAACCTTCGACAAGAAGCCAAGTTCGATGATTTCACGGTAATCGCCGATCAACCCATCCGCTATAAAGGTGACGGTTCAGCGCCAGGTCCCTTCGACTATTTTCTCGCCTCGTCAGCATTATGTGCCGCTTATTTTGTAAAGGTGTACTGTGCAGCGCGTGACATTCCAACCGATAACATCCGTTTGTCGCAAAACAATATTGTAGACCCGGAAAACCGTTACAAGCAGATTTTTAAAATTCAGGTTGAATTACCGGCTGATATTTCCGAAAAAGACCGCCAGGGTATTTTGCGCTCTATTGATCGCTGTACGGTAAAGAAAGTGATTCAAACCGGTCCGGAATTCGTAATCGAAGAAGTGGAAAGCATTGATGCCGATGCTCAAGCCTTGCTGATGCCGAGCTTGACCTCGGAAAGCAGCACCTATATTCCAGGTAAAGACCTGCCATTAGAAGAAACCATCTCCAATATGTCCAGCATTATGGCGAACCTGGGGATGAAGATTGAAATCGCATCATGGCGCAACATTGTACCGAATGTGTGGTCTTTACATATTCGTGATGCCCAATCGCCGATGTGCTTTACCAACGGTAAAGGTTCGACCAAAGAAAGTGCTTTGGCTTCAGCTTTGGGTGAATTCATTGAACGTTTGAACTGTAATTTCTTCTATAACGACCAGTTCTGGGGGCAAGAAATTGCCAATGCTGAATTTGTGCATTACCCGGATGAAAAATGGTTCCAGCCAGGTCCAAATGGAGAATTGCCAAAAGAAATTCTGGATGAATACACTTTAGAAATTTATAACCCTGAAGATGAACTGCTCGGCACACATTTGTATGATACCAACTCGGGCAATACTGCGCGCGGCATCTGTTCATTGCCATTTGTGCGTCATTCTGATGGTGAAACGGTTTATTTCCCATCCAACCTGATTGAAAACCTGTATCTTTCCAATGGTATGAGTGCGGGGAATACCTTGGCCGAAGCCCAGGTCCAGTGTTTATCTGAAATTTTTGAACGTGCCGTTAAACGCGAAATTTTAGAAGGTGAGCTTGCACTTCCGGATGTGCCTGAACATGTACTGGCAAAATATCCAAAAATTGTTGAAGGGATCAAAGGTCTGGAAGAGCAAGGCTTCCCGGTACTGGTTAAAGATGCTTCTTTAGGCGGCCAGTATCCGGTGATGTGCGTGACCTTGATGAACCCGCGTACGGGTGGTGTATTTGCCTCTTTTGGTGCACATCCGAACTTTGAAGTCGCCCTGGAGCGCAGCCTCACTGAACTGCTCCAAGGTCGCAGTTTTGAAGGCCTGAATGATCTGCCTAAACCGACATTCAGCAGTAACGCGGTAACCGAGCCGAATAACTTTGTCGAGCACTTTATTGATTCCAGCGGTGTAGTGTCATGGCGTTTCTTTAGTGCCCAGTCTGACTACGAGTTTGTAGAGTGGGACTTTACCAACCAAGGTCAAAACTCCAATGCTGAAGAAGCGGCAACGTTGTTCGGCATTCTCGAAGATATGGGCAAGGAAGTGTACATGGCTGTGTACGAGCATTTAGGTGCAACCGCTTGCCGTATTTTAGTACCGGGTTATTCGGAAATTTATCTGGTTGAAGATTTAATCTGGGATAACACCAACAAAGCCTTATTGTTCCGTGAAGATATCCTGAACTTGCACCGTTTGGATGAAGACCAGTTGGTTGCTCTGGTTGAACGTCTAGAAGATGTTGAAGTAGATGATTACACTGAAATTAGTACCTTGATTGGTATCGAGTTTGATGACAATACGGTATGGGGTCAGCTCACCATTCTGGAATTAAAACTGCTGATTTATATTGCTTTGCAAGAGTTTGAAGAAGCCAAAGAGCTGGTGGAAACTTTCCTGCAATATAATACCAATACCGTTGAGCGTGGCTTGTTCTATCAATGCATGAATGTGGTTCTGGAAGTAGAACTTGACGATGACATGGATCTGAATGATTACGAAGCCAATTTCCGCCGTATGTTTGGTGATGAGCGTATGGATGCGGTGATCGGCTCGATGGACGGCAGTATCCGCTTCTATGGTCTAACTGAAACCAGCATGAAGCTTGAAGGTTTGGACCGTCATTTACGTCTGATCGATAGCTACAAAAAACTGCATGCAGCACGGGGCAAAACTTTGTCAAAGTAAACTCTTATTGAGGAGGACTCAGGTTTTGCTCTGATGCGAATATAAGCAAGAAAACGGCTTGTTCATAATGAATAAGCCGTTTTTTTATTTTGAAAACCGCTTCAATTATTTCCTGATGTTTTTTTTAAATTAACTTTTATGGGATAGAGAGGTGTAGATGAATCATTGGTAGTATTCTAGGTCTCTAACAAAATATTTATCCTGTGGGTTGATTCCAGGTCATCATAAGCAACTTTCGTCTATTTAAATATAGATATATCCTTATATTTTCAACTTGTGTTTCAGGTTTAGATTAAGTCATCGGATTGAGGGGGTTAAACCCTGAAAATAGAACTTTAGAAACTAGGTAAAGATAGTATTAATAATTAAATATATGAAATTATTTGCATTAACCATAAGCCCGATAAGCTGTGTAAGATTAATTTTTTTGAAGTTTAAAATAGCAAATACTTAATATTTTTTATGGTTCAGGGTCTAGAGCCAAACTTTACGCTATTAAAGGCCATCCCATTTTTAATTAGTCATGCATTCTACTAAAGCATAGAATGAGTTCACTTTTGTTGTAATGGCGTTAGGCATATGGCAGTGAGCTGGATTTTCTTCACTTTAATGGCAGCATTTATGCAGGCCTGGCGTAATGCCTTTCAAAAACAGCTGAGTACCACGGTAGATGTCTGGGGAGTCACGCTGGCCCGGTTTATTTTTGGATTGCCATTTGCTGCTCTTTACCTCGGCAGTCTGTATTATTTCAAGCCGGTTGAAAGTATCGTCCACTTCACGCCAAAGTTCTGGGTCTACATTGTGATTGCCGCTTCCAGCCAGATTTTAGCCACTGCATTGATGGTACAGCTGTTTAAGCAAAAAAATTACGCGATTGGGGTAGGGCTGGCTAAAAGTGAAGCGATACTGGCCGCGATTATTGGCGTAACTTTCCTGGCTGACCATTTGTCCTTTCTGGCCTGGATTGGGGTGGCACTGGGTGGTTATGCGGTATTTTTGCTGAGTAAAGGCCAGCAGATGTCCGGGTTCTCAGCCAAAACACTGGCTATTGGCATCGGAAGCGGTTTAAGTTTTGCCATTACTTCACTACTGGTACGAGAAGCCAGTTTAGAGCTCACAAATTTACCAAATTTACACCGTGCAGGATGGGTATTACTGCTGGTGATCAGTTTCCAGTGTATCAGTATGCTGCTTTATCTGGGGCTATTTAGCCGCCGTACTTTAATTGCCATGTGGCAACGTTTGGGCCTCACCTTTAAGGTAAGTGTGTGCAGCTTTATGGCATCGCTCGGCTGGTTCACTGCCATGAGCATGATGAGTGTACCGGTGGTCAAAACCTTAGGCCAAATCGAGATTCTGTTTAGTATGCTGATTTCCGCTTATTTCTTTAAAGAAAAACTGGCCCGTGCGGAGCATTGGGGATTGGTGCTGGTAGTAATTGCGGCAATCTTAGTGATCTGGGCCTGATGCGAGAAAAATATTGGAAAGATAAAAAAGCCACTTCGAAAAGTGGCTTTTTTACTCTTGCTCTGTGCTTTTTTAAGCTGCAATAAATTTTTGCACCGCCTGATTAAAGGCTTCAGGTTGCTCTACATTGGAAATATGCGAGGCATTGATTTCAAACAGCTGGCTATGAGCAATACGTTCTTGCATGAACTGACCATCAGCCACTGTAGTTACCGGATCTTGCTGACCTGCTATCACCAGTACCGGCACAGGAATATCTTTCAGCTGTTCACGTAAATCCGCTTTAGCCAAAGCTTCACAACAGCTTGCATAACCTTCGCTGCTGCCAGCTTCCAAGTCGTTTTGAAGATTTTCAACTACTGTTGGGTTGCTTTGGATAAAGGGTTCGGTAAACCAGCGTGATGCTGCGGTAGATGCAATTGGTTGAAGACCTTGCTGACGTACCAAAGTGGCACGCTCATTCCAGGCCTGTTCCTGACCAATTTTGGCTGCCGTGTTGCAGACAATCACGTGGCTAAAACGTTCGGGTTTATTAATCGCTAACCATTGACCGGTTAAACCACCCATTGAAATACCACAGAACGCAGCTTTTTCAATTTTTAAATGATCAAGCAGATTCACCACATCTTGACCCAGTTGATCAAGACTATACGGACCTTGTGGCGCAGATGAAGCCCCATGACCACGGGTGTCATAGCAAATCACAAAATAATCCTGTTTGAAATGATTAAATTGTTTTTGCCACATCCCATAATTGGTGCCGAGTGAATTAGAAAAAATCAAGGCTGGCTTAGATGCATCACCAAAGGTCTGGTAATTGATTTGGGCATCATTCGATGTAAAAGTTGGCATTTTTTTAGAATCCTTAATCTTATAAATCCCCCTAAGTCCCCCTTTATGAAAGGGGGACTTTGAATGAGGATTAAACGCGTTCAATGATCAAAGCAATGCCTTGACCGACACCAATACACATTGAACACAGACCGTATTTACCGCCAGTCTGTTCAAGCTGGTTCAGTGCAGTCATCACAAGACGCGCACCAGATGCACCAAGTGGATGACCTAAAGCAATTGCACCACCATTTGGATTGACTTTCTCTGAACCATCTTCAATGCCTAAGTCACGAGTACAAGCCAAAGCTTGTGCTGCAAAGGCTTCGTTCAGTTCAATCACGTCCATCTGTTCAATAGTCAAACCTGTTTGTGCCAACAGTTTCTTGATGGCAGGTGCAGGACCAAAGCCCATGATGCGTGGTTCAACACCGACAACAGTTGAGCCAATAATTTTGGCACGTGGTTTTAAACCGTGTTGAGCAACTGCTTCGTCAGATGCAATTAATAGGGCAGCCGCACCATCATTGATCCCAGAAGCATTACCGGCAGTTACGGTACCATCTGCTTTCACGACTGGTTTTAGTTTTGCCAAAGCTTCTGGTGTTGTTGCACGTGGATGTTCGTCTTTATCAACTACAACAGCATCGCCTTTACGTTGTGGAATCACCACAGGAATAATTTCTTTGGCAAAGAAACCACGGGCTTGTGCAGCAGCAGTACGTTGCTGGCTGGTTAAAGCAAACTGGTCCTGATCTGCACGGTTGATGTTGAACTGTTCCGCCAGGTTTTCAGCGGTTTGCGGCATGGTTTCCACGCCATACATTTCTTTCAATTTCGGGTTAATGAAGCGCCAGCCCATGGTGGTGTCTTCAATTTTTTGACTACGACCATAGGCAGATTCAGATTTACCCATTACAAATGGCGCACGACTCATTGACTCGACACCGCCAGCAATAATCAGTTCAGCTTCACCAGCTTTAATCGCGCGTGCTGCAATGGCAATAGCATCCAGTGATGAACCGCAAAGACGGTTAATTGTCGTTGCTGGTACTTGGTACGGTAAACCGGCTAAAAGTGCAGACATACGCCCCACGTTACGGTTGTCTTCACCGGCCTGGTTGGCACAGCCATAAATCACGTCATCAACCTGTTCCCAATTGACTGATGGATTGCGTTCCATTAAAGCTTTGATTGGAAGTGCACCCAAGTCATCGGTACGGACAGGAGCAAGGCCACCGGCATAACGGCCAAATGGGGTACGGATGGCATCTACGATATATGCATTTTTCATTGTGTATTTCTCACATATTTAAAAGAAGAAAACTCCTCCCTTTTTTAAAGGGTGAGAAGCATTGCTTCGCAAGGGAGGGATTTAATGAAGTAGTTTTATTCCTCAAATCCTCCCTAAATCCCTCCTGAACATGTTTTAAAGCACTGCTTTTAAAACTAAGTGCAAGAAAGGAGGGACTTCCCCTTAATTTGATTGAGTTGCATCAATCAGTTTGGCACCGGTCATCGACTGCAATTCTTCAAATGACAGACCTTCAACTCTCTCAATCACTTTCATGCCTTCAGGGGTCACATCAATCACACACAGGTCGGTATAGATTCGGTCAACACATTTCAGGCCAGTCGCAGGGTAAGACAGCTCAGCCACGATTTTTGGCTCGCCTTTTTTGGTCACGTGATCGGTGGTAATAAAGACTTTTTTCGCACCAACGGCTAAGTCCATTGCACCGCCCACTGCAGGAATCGCATCCGGCGCACCAGTATGCCAGTTAGCCAGGTCACCATTTTCTGCGACCTGGAAAGCACCTAGTACTGCGATATCCAGGTGACCACCACGCATCATGGCGAATGAATCACCATGATGGAAGAAGGCACCACCTTCAAGTAAGGTCACAAATTCTTTACCGGCATTGATCAGTTCAGGATCACGGTCTTCTTCAGCAGGAGGAGGACCGAAAGCCAACAGGCCATTTTCAGAATGTAAAAACACGTCTTTGTCTGAAGGCAGGTAGCTGGAAATTTTGGTGGGTAAGCCAATGCCGAGGTTGACATAGGCGCCATCAGGAATATCTTGTGCCACACGTTCAGCGATCTGGTCACGGGTCAGTTTGCTATAGCTCATTGTTTCTCTCCGATACCGATTATTGTGCAGGTTTAGCTTGAACAACGTGTTGAACAAAAATTCCCGGGGTGATGATGTGTTCAGGATCCAGTGCACCCAGTTCAACCAATTCAGACACCTGGGCAATGGTCACGTCTGCTGCCATCGCCATAATCGGACCGAAGTTACGCGCAGATTTACGGTACACCAGGTTGCCCCAACGGTCGCCTTTATGCGCCTTGATTAAGGCAAAATCCGCCTTGATCGGGTTTTCTAAAACGAAGTCTTTGCCTTCATAGTTCAGGGTCGGTTTGCCTTCAGCCAGCAATGTTCCAAAACCTGTAGGTGTATAAATTGGGCCTAAGCCCATACCAGCAGCCTGAATACGGCAAGCCAGATTCCCTTGCGGTACCAGTTCCAGTTCGATTTTGCCGGCACGGTAGAGTTCGTCAAACACCCAAGAGTCAGACTGACGCGGGAAAGAACAGATGATCTTACGCACAGCACCCGTCTTTAAAAGTTTGGCCAGGCCGTAATCGCCATTACCAGCGTTGTTATTCACAATAACCAGATCCTTGATGCCAAGCTCAATCAGGCCATCAATCAGCTCTGCTGGCTGACCCGCTGTACCAAAACCGCCAATCATGATGGTCGAACCATCTTTAATTTGAGAGAGGACTTCCGTTAATGAAGCCACGCTTTTATCGATCATAATCGTTCCTAACGCTAAAATTATTTAGTTTCAGTTTGGGAGAGGGAAACAGTGTTGGACACTGCGGGACCTGTTTTGGGTTTGCTTAATAAAAGATGGGCGACGAGGCCGATACAAATGCCCCAAAACACCGAACTCAATCCGAGGAAATGCATACCGGATGCTGTAGCTAAAAAAGTGATTAAGGCTGCATCACGTTCGCTTTCATCTTTCATGGCCACTGAAACATTGGTGGCAATGGCACCCAATAGGGCAAGGCCTGCAAGTGCTGCCACCAGTTCTTTCGGCAGCAGGCTGAACAGCATGACAATACTGCCGGCAAATAAACCGCCTAAAATGTAAAACACACCATTGGCAATTCCTGCGATATACCGTTTATCTTTCAGTTCATGTGCATCCTTACCCATACACAAGGCAGCGGTAATGGATGCCAAAACAATGGTGATGCCACCCACGCAAGCCACAGCAAGCGATGCAATACTGGTGGTTGTGATAATCGGTTTTGCAGGTGTGTCATAACCACTGAGTTTCATAATCGCCATGCCAGGCAAAAACTGCCCGCTAAGGCTGACCAAGATTAGTGGAATTGCCAGATTCAGCATGCCATTGATTGACCATTCAGGGCTAATCCACTGCGGAATGGCAAGGCTGAAATCGACAGTGACTGGATTCATTTTGCCGAGAATTAAACTGAGTAAAACTCCTGCAAGCAGTACCCAAACCATGCTGTAGCGTGGACTTACGCGCTTGGATACTAGAAAAACCAGTAGCATGCCAAACACGATCAGGGGCATGCTGTTTGTAGCGGTGAACAGCCCCAAGCCAAATTGAAATAAAATCCCGGCCATCATGCCCGCTGCAATGGATTGGGGAATCCACTTCAACAGCTTGTCGAAATAGCCTGTCAAACCAATAAAAAGAATCACCAAAGCAGCCGTGATATAGGCAGCGACCGCTTCATTTAAAGAAACATTGGGGAAGAGCGTGACCAGCAGTGCCGTGCCGGGCGCTGACCAGGCGGTGATAACCGGGACTTTGTACTTGATTGATAAAAAAATCCCAGCAACTGCTGCACCAATGGAGATGCCCCAGATCCATGAAATCATCATGCTGGGGTCAACATTGGCTTTTTGTGCTGCCTGGAAAAAGATGATTAATGGCCCGGAATAGGAAATCAGCACGGCTAGAAATCCTGCAACCGTTGCTGACACAGACCAGTCATCTTTTAAGCTTTTAAACAGGGTCGTCATTGCTACTGCCTCCATGCTGATAAATCAATGATCCTGTACCACGCCTATGATCAGGGTTAGCCCTGATCACCACCACCAACGGGAACCACTGTTCCTGTCATATAAGAGGATTCGTCAGATGCCAGGAAAGTGATGGCATTGACTTGTTCCTGAATCGTGCCATAGCGTCCCAGGAAGGTACGGTCAATGGTTTGATCAACCACTTGCTGCATCCATTCTTTTTCAGATTCAGTCAGTGGGTTGGCATTACGCGGTACTTTACGTGGTGGGGCTTCTGTTCCACCTGTCGCAACTGCATTGACACGAATACCATCTTTGGCATGTTCAAAGGCGAGGGAAGCGGTTAAACCATTCACACCACCTTTTGAAGCCGAATAAGGCACACGGTTAATACCACGTGTTGCAATTGAAGATACGTTGACAATGGTACCTTGCTGATTCTTGATCATTTCAGGCAACACTGCGCGGCAGCACCACATGGTTGGGAACAGTGAACGATTCACTTCCTTGATAATTTCTTCTTCAGAAAATTCTTCAAAGGGTTTCATCCAGATGGCACCACCGACGTTGTTGATGAGCACATCAACACGGCCATAGGTCTCAATTGCTTGGGCAACCACAGATTCTGCACCTGCAAAGGTTTCCAGGTTAGCCTTGACGATAATTGCATCACCTTCTTGTGCTTCAATTTCCGCTAATGTCTCGTCGACGTAATCGGATATATCTGCTAGAACAACTTGAGCACCTTCGCTGGCCACTTGTAGCGCTACACCGCGACCGATGCCTTGAGCGGCACCTGTCACGATCACAACTTTGTTTTCAAATCTTTTTGCGCAATTCATTTGATTCTCCAACTTAGTTTGCAGAGAATTTTTCGAACAGGAAGTTTGCTGGTTTAACACCTTCAGCTTCTAACCAGCCACGAACCGCTTCGACCATAAGGACTGGACCACATAAGTAGATGTCTACGTCACCACCGTTTAACCATTCATTATCAATATGGCCTGTGACATAACCTTTACGCTCATGTGCAGATTCCGGGTTTGCCACAACGGTACGGTATTCGAACCATGGTAATTTCGCTTGAAGTTCGTTAAGGCGCTCTAATGCAACCAGGTCAAAGTCGTTGGTTACACCAAATACCAGACGTACAGGCTGTTCTGACCCTTTTTCTTCAAGAACGGATAACATGGACAAGAAAGGGGCAATACCTGTACCACCTGCCAGCATCACGACAGGGCGTGCAACATTACGTAAATAGAAGCTACCGAAAGGACCGGTAAAATTCATCTTGTCGCCCACTTTAGCCGTTTGGCTCAGGAAGCTGCTCATTTTGCCATTCGGGACATTACGAACAACGAAACCGGTTTTACGGTCACCCGGTTTAGAGCTGAAAGAGTAAGAGCGGGTTTCAGATGTACCAGGAATACCGACATTGACATATTGGCCTGCCAGGAAATTAATTTCTGGCTCAGCAGCGTCAAGTTCGATTTCAAAAGTAATCGTTGATTCAGAGAGGTTCTCAACAGAAGTTAGAGTACCTTGATAAGTATGAATTTGAGTTTTACAAACATCAGAAGTTGCCTGAATCTGGAATACAGCATCAGACGTCGGGTGGCACTGGCAAGCCAGTACATAGCCTTCAGCCGCTTCTTCAGGTGTTAAAGCATCTTCGATATAAGTTTCTTCCGGCATATCATAAGTGCCTGATTCACAAAATGCACGACACGTACCACATGCACCATCACGGCAATCTAGCGGAATATTGATCTTTTGGCGATATGCTGCGTCAGAAAGAGTTTCACCGTCAACAACAGTAATAAAACGCGTTACGCCATCTTCAAATTGAAGTGCAACATTATGGTTTGACATGGCAAGTATCCTACAAATGAGTTAAAACATCAGGTGGCCCGGGCCAACATTCCATTGGGCCAAGGCCGGTTTTTAAATCTAATCAGCTTAGATGTGGTAAACATCAATAACTTGGTTGATATAGTCGTTTTTCAGTACCACGTACTTGTTCAGGATTTTTGGCTGTTCGCCAGAGAAATCGATCACATAACGCGACATACCGAAGTAGCTGTAGTTTTTCTTGTAACGGAAACTCAAAGTATTCCAGTTAAAACGTACAGTCACCTGGTCACCGTTTTGTTCCACAATTTCAATGTTGCTGATGTTGTGGCTGGTACGGGTATCCGGCATGGTTGCTGAAGAACGTTCAGTCTTGATACGGAATACACGGTCTTCCAAACCTTGACGGTCCGGATAGAAAATCAGGGAGATTTCAGACTGAGGATCTTCGGTCAAGGTGTCATTGTCATCCCAGGCTGGCATCCAGAACTGTGCATTCGGAGCGTAGCACGCTAACCAGTTATCCCATTGCTCGTCGTCCAGGAAGCGCGCTTCGCGGTAAAGGAATTGAGCAATATTTTCTAAAGTAATCGCGCTCATGCTTGTTCTCCTGCAGCAGCAATCTCTTTTTCAGCAGCAATTGCTTTTTTCATCAGTTTCAACCAGAACTCGTGTTGAGCCAGGTATAGACCTTCGTCTTCAGTTTTAACGCCAGAAAGTTTTGGTTTTAAACCGATTTCATTGGCAGCCTCATCTGGACCTTGGATCCAGTGTTTAGAACCGCGGCTCATATCATTCCATTCAAGCGCGATACCCTGGTAGCCTGCTTGACATGCGCGGAATTCTTCCAGGTCATCCGGAGTTGCCATACCAGACGCGTTGAAGAAGTCTTCGTATTGACGGATACGACGTGCACGTGCTTCAGGTGCTTCACCTTTAGGCGCGATACAGTAGATGGTTACTTCAGTCTTATCGACAGAGATCGGGCGCAGTACACGGATTTGTGAACCGAACTGATCCATGAAGTAAACGTTTGGATAGATACACAGGTTACGAGAACGCTCGATCATCCATTTCGCCATGGCTGCACCGTATTTCTCGGTGTATTCGTCTTTTTTCGGGAAGTTTGGACGGTCTTCCGGGTTTGCCCATTGCGTCCAAAGGAGCATGTGGCCATTTTCGAAACCGTAAGAACCACCGCCTTGTTTACCCCAAGAACCAGCACTCATCGCACGGATGTTGTCGCCGCCTTGTTTTTCTTTGCGTTGCTGAGTTGTCGCAGCATAGTTCCAGTGAACTGCAGAAACGTGATAACCATCAGCACCGTTTTCAGCAGTCAGTTTCCAGTTACCTTCGTAGGTATAGGTAGACGCACCACGCAGAACTTCAAGACCTTCTTCAGACTGACCAACGATCATGTCGATGATTTTAGTTGCTTCACCAAGATATTCTTCAAGAGAAGGAACGTCTGGATTCAAGCTACCGAACAGGAAGCCTTTGTAGTTTTCAAAACGTGCAACTTTTTTCAGGTCGTGTGAACCTTCTTTGTTGAAGCAGTCAGAATAACCGGCATCAGAAGGATCTTTAACTTTTAACAACTTACCAGAGTTGTTGAATGTCCAGCCGTGGAAAGGGCAGGTATAAGTTGCTTTGTTACCGCGTTTGTAACGGCAAAGCTCTGCACCACGGTGTGAACAGGCATTGATCATGGCATTCAGTTCGCCATTACGGTTACGCGCAATGATGATTGGCTGACGGCCAATGTTCGTGGTGTAGTAATCGTTGATATTCGGAATTTGGCTTTCATGTGCCAAGTAAACCCAATTGCCTTCAAAGATATATTTCATCTCTAAGTCAAATAAGGCTTCATCAGTAAATACTGAACGATGGAGTTTGAATTCACCTGTTTCATAATTTTCAACAAGTAATTCATCGATACGATCTAGATGGCTGGTATTGATTACAGGAATACGTGGCATGTCCGTTCTCCGACTTTCCAAATTTTAGGGAAGTCACCACAGCGCTTCATTGCCCTTCTTTGGGGAATGAAGCGTTGCAGTTCCTTGTTTGCTAATTAAGCGCTTGCGCGACGACGTTCAACTTCAGTAGAAGGCGCACCTTCTTTGTCTTTTTGAAGTACAACGTCGAATTGGATATGTTTGAAAGGACCTTTCAAGCCGCGACGCGCAATTTCAGCTTCGTCAGTAACGTCAACCGCAGTTGCTACCAGACCTTCGCGAGTACCGAATGCGAAGTCATCCCAAAGGTATTTGTCGCCTTCGATGTTGAACTGAGTTGTCAACTTGCGGTGACCTGGTGCAGAGATAAAGTAATGCACGTGTGCAGGACGCTGACCGTGACGAGAAAGCTTGTTCAACATGTGTTGTAACGGACCTTCAGGGTTCAAACCGTAACCTACAGGCATAGTGGTTTGCGCAGTGTAGTTACCGTTTTCATCACTCAGGATGGTACGACGAAGGTTGAAGTGCGACTGAGATTTGTCGAAGTAAGAGTAGTTACCGTTGCTGTTGGCATGCCACATTTCTACTTTAGCACCAGAAAGAACTTCACCATCAGTGTCAGTTACTTTACCTTCGATGATAAGTGTCGGGATTTTACCTTCTTCAGTACCATCGTCCATGCGAGCGAAACCTGTTGATTCAGGTGCACCAGCAACATATAGAGGGCCTTCGATTGTACGTGGTGTACCACCCGTTAAACCTGCTTTTGCATCAGCTTCATCAGCACGCAAGTCCAGGAAGTGTTCCAGGCCGATTGCTGAACCTAACAGTGCAAACTCATCAGCTTTTGCCATGTCGATCAGCGCTTCTACACCTTTCCAAACTTCAGACTGGCTTAGATCAAGATCTTCAATGGCTTGGTAAAAGTCTGTAACCAGACGAACAACAACTTGTTGTAAACGGGCATCTACTGGACCTTCAGAAGTGTCTACGTTACAAGCTTTAACTACATTTTCAATGGTTTGACGATCCATTTTATTACTCCTTGGAGGGGTGCTTTGGTGGCGAATATCTCTGCTTAAAGAGATAGATGGCTGCCACTTTCCTTGTTTGCTACTTGGTATGTTAAATATGTTTTTTTGTGAAACTGGAACAAAGGTTTATTCCAGTTTTCAGGGTTAAATCAGGTGTCATCTTCACGAACAGATGAGGGGTGACGGTTTAATGCCATCACTTCAATGTTCATGTAAGGGTAGAGTGGAAGACCCTGTAAAATGTTATGCAGTTCTTCATTGCTCTCGACATCAAAAATACTGATGTTTGAGTATTGGCCAGTAATGCGCCAGATATGACGCCATTTGCCTTGACGCTGCAATTCCTGTGAATAAACCTTTTCAACGGCTTTAATTTCATTGGCCTGTTCAACGGGCATATCACGTGGAATATTTACATCCATACGTACATGGAAAAGCATGGGTTTCTCCTGATTACTGACGACGCAAGTTGTCAATCTTGTTTTCATCCAGCTCAATACCCAGACCTGGACCGTTCGGAATCTCAAGTTCAAAGTTCTGATAGTTGAGCGGGGTTTTCAAAATATTTTCGGTAAGCAGCAATGGACCAAACAGTTCGGTTCCATACGCCAGATTTTCAAAGGTAGAGAAGACATGAGCAGAGGCAATCGTACCCACCGGGCCTTCCAGCATGGTGCCGCCGTACAGGTCGATACCTGCCAGTTTAGCGACTTTTCCAACCTCACAGCCTTCAACCAAACCGCCTGATTGGGCCACTTTTACTGCAAAAACTGATGCACCATTGTTACGTGCAATTTGATAAGCTGAGTGAGGACCCATCAAGGATTCATCCGCCATGATGGCCACATCAAAACGGCGAGTCAGGCGTCGCATTGCATCCAGATTGTCAATTGCACATGGCTGTTCAATCAGATCAACACCACCATCTTGTAACAACTGAATACCCTTGATCGCTTCAAGCTCAGACCAGGCACGGTTTACATCGACACGAATCGAGATGTCTTTGCCCAAGGCTTTCTTGATCGCCAGTACATGTTCAACATCTTCTTCAACCGGGCGTGAACCAATTTTCAGTTTGAACACATTGTGGCGTTTTGCCTCAATCATTTTCTGCGCTTCAGCAATATCTTTCTCGGTATTACCTGAAGCCAATACCCAAAGTACCGGAATACTGTTTCGTAAACGTCCACCTAATACTTCACTGAGTGGCAGGTTGAGACGTTGTGCCTTAATATCCAGCAGGGCAGTCTGAATGGCACATTTGGCAAAGCGGTTGCCATTAATATTTTTTTTGATTACCTGTAATGTTTGTGCAACATTTAAACCGGATAATGTTTTTAAAAGCGGTGCGAAATAAGTATCAATATTAACTTTGACACTTTCCGGGCTTTCTTCACCATAGCCTAATCCACCAATAGTGGTTGCTTCGCCCCAGCCTACATAACCATCTTCTGTGGTAATTTTAACCAACACCAGTGTCTGGGTTTGCATGGTTGCGACAGCCATCTTGTGGGGACGGATGGTTGGAATTTCCACCAGCAACGTTTCTATAGACTTATACATCTTTAAAATTCTCGATCTTGCTTTATGCCTGTCTTGTGATATACCTTAAAGGAATAGTTTTAATTGGTCGAAGATCAATTTTGCATTTTTTTATACTTTAAAGGTATTTTTAACTATGGAACTTAGACATTTACGCTACTTCGTTGCAGTGGTTGAAGAGCAAAGTTTTACCAAAGCGGCTGAAAAACTCTTTATTGCTCAACCTCCTTTAAGCCGACAGATCCAAAATTTAGAGCAAGAGCTAGATATTCAGCTGTTTGAGCGGGGTAGTCGTCCACTTAAGACTACGGAAGCAGGACAATTTTTTTATCAGCATGCGGTTAAACTTTTGTCTAATGCTGAAGAAATAAAATCGATGACGAAACGTATCGGGATTGCCGATCGGACCATTACCATTGGTTTTGTCGGTTCTTTATTGTTCGGTTTGCTATCGCGCATTATGTTTCTTTTTAAACAGCAGCATCCTTATCTCAAGATTGAAATGATGGAAATGAATACCTATGAGCAGATTCAGGCGCTTAAAGAAGGAAAGATTGATGTCGGCTTTGGCCGTTTAAGAATTTCCGACCCTGCGATTAAACGTGTACTACTTCGTGAAGAGCCTCTTGTCGCGGCAGTGCATGCCAGCCATCCTTTAGGACAGCGTTCTGGTGTGAACCTGTCGGAACTGGTAGATCACCAGTTATTCTTGTATCCCAATACCGGTAAGGCCAATTTTGCCAGTCAGGTCCGTGGTATATTTTCCGAGTATGGACTGGAACCCAAAAATGTTCGTGAAGTACGTGAACTGCAGCTTGCACTCGGTTTTGTTGCAGCAGGAGAGGGCATTTGCCTGGTGCCGGAAAGTGCCAAAAACATTAAATTGGCGCATTTAAACTTTATTCCTATATTAGACAGTTTTGCGGTGAGTCCAGTCTTCATGGCCATTCGTAATATGGATGAAAGTGAATACATCCAGTTCCTGTTTGATGCGGTATATCAGGTTTATGACCTGGAAGCGGTGCAATATGATCGTGCCGTGTTCTGATCAGGCACAGTAAAAAACAACCCTAAAAACCTTAAATATAGAAAATTTCTCCAAATAATGAGACTCAATAAAATATTTTTATATAAAAAGGTGATGGGTCTCATGGTCTTTAATATATCTAAAGCATAGTAAATACAGGATTTTGACCTAAAGCAGACTTTATAGGTATAGAAACATGCCTATTCAGTTTTGGACATTTTTTCGCATCTTCTGCATTGTGAGCACCAGAAACTGAACTTCACAATTAGGAGGTGGAGATGTCTACAAATAAAGTGAATATTAATACGCTGATCGATGAGGCAAAATTTACGCCATTTCACTGGGGTGTGTTGCTTTGGTGTCTGTTGATCATTATCTTTGACGGTTATGACCTGGTAATTTATGGGGTAGCTTTACCACTCCTGATGCAGGAATGGGCACTCAGTACCGTACAGGCAGGTTTGCTGGCCAGTACTGCATTATTTGGCATGATGTTCGGTGCCATGAGCTTTGGTACTCTCTCTGACAAGATTGGCCGTAAAAAAACCATCATGATCTGTGTTGCACTTTTCAGTGGTTTTACCTTTTTAGGTTCTTTTGCCAGTAACCCTACTGAGTTCGGTATTCTTCGCTTCTTAGCCGGTTTGGGAATTGGTGGCGTAATGCCAAACGTGGTTGCCCTCATGACCGAATATGCACCAAAACGTATCCGCAGCACGCTGGTTGCCCTGATGTTTAGTGGTTATGCGATTGGTGGAATGTCATCTGCATTATTGGGCGCATGGTTGGTTCCACAGTTTGGCTGGAAAATCATGTTCCTTCTTGCCGGTACTCCATTATTACTTTTGCCGGTTATCTGGAAATTCCTGCCAGAATCGCTGATGTACCTGACTGTTAAAAAAGAAACAGAAAAGGCCCACGTCATTATCCAAAAATTGTCACCAGAACAGCAGATTACAGCTCAAACTGAATTTGTCCTGAATGAGGTGAAAAAAGGTGATGAAGCGCCACTCAAAGCATTGTTCCAGCAAGGCCGTAGCTTTAGTACCTTCATGTTCTGGCTGGCTTTCTTCATGTGCCTGTTGATGGTATATGCTTTAGGCAGCTGGTTACCAAAACTAATGATTCAGGCAGGTTATTCACTGGGCGCAAGTATGATCTTCCTGTTTGCCCTGAACATTGGCGGCATGATTGGCGCGATTGGCGGTGGCTACCTGGCAGACAAGTTCCACATCAAAAAAGTATTGACCATCATGTTTATATGCGGTGCATCGGCTCTGGTTCTGCTTGGTTTTAACAGTCCACAGTTTGTATTGTATGCCCTGATTGCCTTGGCAGGTGCCTCGACTATCGGTTCACAAATTCTGCTATATACCTTCGTCGCACAATATTACCCATCGACTGTACGTTCTACCGGCATGGGTTGGGCTTCAGGGATTGGCCGTATCGGAGCGATCGTAGGACCAGTACTGACCGGAACTTTATTAACTTTTGAATTGCCACACCAAATGAACTTCTTTGCCATCGCTATTCCGGGTGTGATCGCTGCGCTGGCTGTTTTCATGGTTAATCTAAAATCTTCTGTAGAAGGCCAAGCCCTTGCAGAATCTGCTGTCAAAAGCAGTCCTGTTGCACAAAAAGTCACCCAATAATTTCTTTACCTTTCCATTAATCTACTATCATCAATGATATAGATCGCCATCGTAAGCGATGGTGATCTGTTGCTAGAATTTGACGGCACAATAACAAGCGAGTTTAGGATGAACGCGAAAACATTAACCCAAACAACTGATTTACAAGCAACAACGGTTCGACCAAATATGCAGCGTACGCTCATGATAAGCATGATTGCATTAAGCATGGGAGGAATGAGTGTTGCAGCGCAAGCACAAACCCAGCAGCAAAATGAAATTGAACAGCTTAGACAGGAAGTTCAAGCTTTACGTAGTTTGGTGGAGCAGCAAAAAGTACAGAATGCACAAACTGCAACAGCAATTGCTAACGTACAACGTACTGCAGCAACTGTGCCAGCGAACCCTGTATTAAAAACTGCCAAAGGCGCCGAGTTTAATTTATATGGTAATGTGCGTTTAGATGCCTCTTATAAGGTTGATGGCGGTCCTATCGATTGGCCATATAACCAGATCAATAACGTGGCACTGGAAGGTACTGCCGGAAATAGCGACCGTTTAAGCTCGACTTTATCTGCAACGCGTTTAGGCCTTGATTTTAAAACTCAGGCTGCTGAGCAAGAGGTCAAAGGTAAAATTGAAGTCGACTTTTTGGGTGGAGCTAACTTCGATAATCTGCGTATCCGTCATGCCTATGTAAATTATGGTAACTGGCTGTTGGGGCAAACCTGGTCAAACTTTGCAGTACCGGATTATATGCCAGAAACTATTGATGCAAATGCATACGTTGGTGGTGCTGTGAAACGTACACCACAAGTGCGTTATACCGCCAAATTTAATCCACAAACCAATTTGGTATTAGCTGCTGAAGATCCTAAAGATAAATTGGTCACTGATAAGGTGATCACTCAGCGTTTACCGGCGTTAACCGCACGTTTAAATCATCAATTTGCAGATAACTTAAATGTCAGCGTACGTGCCATGGGTCATGAAAAGCGTATCAATTCTGAAGAAGAAATGGCATGGGGAGTAGGTGTAGGTGCAAAGTATGATGTCGTACCTGGTACCACCTTAAAAGCAGATTATTACCATGTTAAAGGCGATAGCAGCTTCGTATCATTTGCCAATAAAGGTGTTGTTGTAGAAGCAGATGGTAGTCTTGTACAAAACGAATTTGATTCTATTATGCTAGGTGTTACCCAAAAATTTAGTGACAAATTACATGGCACTTTGGGCTACGGCTATATGACTTTTGATAAAGATCAAAATTATCTGGATGCTCCAGGAAGTGCAGCTACAGCCAATAAAGACCTCTGGCAAGCTTGGGCAAATGTTTTTTATAGCCCAACCAAGCCTTTGAGTTTTGGTCTTGAATATGTCTATGGTGAACGTGAAACTTTTGCTAGCAAGACAGGTGAAGACAACCGCTTAAATGCAGTTGCAATCTATAACTTCTAATAGTCCCCTAAATAAAGACCTCTTATTATGCACTACATAGTAAGGGGTCTATTTTTATATGTATATTGTGATCATTTGAGAATCAAAACCTGAGCCAGAACAAAGCACAGCCATGGACTAGATCTTTTTTGCTATTACCTCATTGTGAACCACTCGTTTAGAATGACTAAATTTAGTATTTCTTGCCTCACATCCTCTAAAAAATACTTGCACTCGCAAATATAGACGAATTATCAACAGATCCTCATTTTCTATTATTGAATTTCGCATAGTGAAAATTAGTGCATAGCCACAATAAGGTCTATCAAAAGATCAATAGAGATATCTTGAATTTGGGCGACCCTTCCGTTTAAGTTAAACTGGCTTATGAATTTTAAAGTAGTAAAAATACGGAAATAGGTGTAAGCGGGGTTATTTTTCGTTTATCTTTATATGACTCATTTGAATCCTAGCCAATTCACAACAGGCCGATCGCTACCATAGTGTAATGGTTTAATTTCATGAGGCTTTTCAAAAAATCTTATTGTCAATAACAAGTTGAAGCATACAATTCTACAGAGCAACAGTACTTGCTGTTAGATGTACCAAGCTCTTAAGCTGAACTGGAGAGATTCATTGCGCGTTGTTCGCTATAAATTTGTGATTATCATCCTGCTGCTCATACTTGCAGTAAGCTATGCTCTATTTCGATGGTGGCAGGGACCTGTGTTACCAGGATATACCCTGACATACAGGCCTCTGGTGCAAAATGTGGTAGCGACTGGCCGTGTAGCGACCGTATCACGTGCTCAGGTGGGCAGCGAAATTACCGGTGTCGTTCTTGAGCGGTTTGTGCAAGAAGGTGATCAGGTGGTGCCTGGTGATTTACTGCTCGTCCTAAAATCGGATGAACTGCTTGCACAGGTACGACAAGCCGAAGTGGCTCTGACCGAACTCGCAACCAGCCGGCGTCCACAGGCAGTAGCAGAACTGGCCACTGCCAAAGCCCAGCTGGAACAGGCCAGTCGGGAAGCAGCACGCAGACGTAATCTAGAAGCTGGCATACTCTCAGCAGAAGAAATAGAACAGGCCGTGCAAGCGGAAAGAGTCGCCCGCAATAATTTTGAAACAGTACGTCTAAAAACAGCAGCATTGGCACCGGGTCAAGTCGAGGAAGCCAAGCTTCGTGAGCAACTTGCTGCAGCCCAGGCTCAACTGGCCAAAACTAAAATTCGCTCTGCAGTCACCGGTACGGTACTCACTCTGGATGTGGAACCGGGTGATCTGATCCAACCGGGTCAGACTTTATTTAGCATCGCATTGAAGGGCAATACAGAAATTCGGGTGCCTTTAGATGAGCGAAATTTACCGCAACTTGCTTTACAGCAAAAGGCTATGGTCATTTCTGATGCCTATCCGGATCAAGCTTTTCCGGCCCGGATCAATTTTATAGCCCCAAGCATTGACCCGCAGCGTGGTACGGTAGAGGTTCGCTTAGCCGTCGATCCGGTGCCTGATTTTCTGCGTCAGGATATGACGGTGTCGGTGAATGTCGAGACCAACAGACGAGAACGGGCATTGGCTATTCCGAATGATGCTTTAAGCAGTATCAAAGGCCATAAGGCCAGTGTGCTATTGGTACATGATGGAAAAATACAGCATCGTCAAGTTACTTTAGGATTACGTGGCTTGGCGATGTCAGAAGTGGTTTCAGGTTTAAGTGATGGTGATCAGGTGCTGGCCGATGCCGAATCCTCCTTAACAGAGGGTGCGAGGGTACGCTTAAAACAGCAAAAAACACCTTGGAATCATCAGGCTGATGATACAGATAGTAAAAATGAATTACCGGTGAAATTCGATTGAAAAACTTTTTCGGGCGGCTTTGGACAGAATGGACAATCGCAATCAGTTTTTTGCGTGAAGGCCGTGCACAGTCCATCATGATTACTGTGGGTGTTGCAGTGGGTGTGGCTGTCATCATTTTTATCAGTGCTTTAATTCAAGGATTGCAGTCGAATATTGTCGAACGTACTTTGGGTACTCAGGCGCATATCCGTTTGCTGTCACCGGATGAGGTGAACCAGATTGTGCCGCCTGCTGCAGGGACGGTACAATTATTGCAGGAAGACAAGCGGGCACAGCGGCTACGCTCGATCAACAACTGGCAGCAGATTACTGAGACTTTAGATCAGTTGCCGGTACTGACCGCCGTATCTCCGGTGGTATCCGGGCCGGCCTTTGTGCAACGGGGGGATGCCATTCAATCGGTTGCCTTGGTGGGTATCAATCTGGAGCGCTATCAACAGATCATCCCGCTGAAAGAATATCTGCTGAGTGGCCAGTTACGCATCGGCGCTGACGATGTACTCATTGGTAGTCAGCTCGCCAAAGATCTGGGTGTGCAGGTAGGAAGTAAGTTACGGCTGGATACGGGGCGGGAGAATAGTGCATTGGTCAATGTGGCAGGGATCTTTGAACTTGGGGTACGCGAACTGGATGCGCGCTATGTGTATCTGGACTTGAAACAGGCACAGTCCTTACTCAGTTTACCTGGTGGAGTTACAGTGATTGACCTAACCATTTCAGATATTTTTGAGGCAGATAATATTGCTGCACAGATAGGACGCTTGACCTCATTAAAAGCCGAAAGCTGGATTAAAACCAATGCTCAGCTCATGAATGCAATTACCGCTCAGAGCCTGTCGACCAATATGATTATTATATTTGTGGCAATTTCTGTGGCATTTGGAATTGCCAGTGTCATGTCGGTCAGCGTGGTGCAGCGTACCCGGGAAATCGGTATTTTACGCGCGACTGGCGCGACCCAGTTGCAAATTTTAAGAATTTTCCTGTTTCAGGGCGCAATATTTGGCCTGCTGGGTTCGGTTTTAGGCAGTGCGGTCAGTTATGGACTGGTATGGATATTCAACACCTTTGGCCCGGGTCTGTTTTACATTCCTCTTTCGATCAATCTGGTAATACTGGCCTTGTTACTGGCTACGCTGACTGGCGTACTGGCTGCTGCGATACCATCGCGCCGGGCAGCAGCATTGGACCCTGTAGAGGCGATTCGTCATGTCTGATCAGTCTCAGGAAGTACTGCGCCTAGAAGCGCTGCATAAATCTTATAATATCGGGCAGCCCAATGAAGTTGAAGTATTGCATGGAATCGATTTGCGTATCGCACGCAATGACTTTGCTGCGCTGATTGGTCCATCCGGTTCCGGTAAAAGTACCTTATTGAATATTTTAGGTTTGCTGGATAAACCTAGCAGCGGTGAGCTGTATTTGCTGGGTCAGCCAACCAGTCGCATGGATGATGCCGGACGTACTGCGCTACGCGGCAACAGTATCGGTTTCGTGTTTCAGTTTCATCATCTTATTCAGGCTTTTACTGCCTTAAACAATGTACTTATGCCGTTAATGCTGACACATGGCAAGCCGGACAAACAGGCACTGGAGCGAGCGCGTGAACTGCTTGCAGCAGTCGGTCTTGAACAGTTTGCGGATCGTAAACCGAATGAACTTTCGGGAGGGCAGCAACAGCGGGTGGCGATTGCCCGGGCACTGATTACGGAACCAGCGCTATTATTAGCTGATGAACCTACAGGGAATCTGGATACCCAGACGGCTGCAGAAATGTTTGAACTGTTCCGTAAAGTGCATCGCGAACGTGATTGTGCTGTACTGCTGGTAACGCATGATCCACGTCTGTCCGCGACCTGTGATCGCACCATCAATCTGGTGGATGGTCGTATTCAAAGTGATTCATCAAATCATTAAACTTGATTTTTTATCTTAAAATCCTATCCATTATCTTACCCACCAAGTCATAAGTGCAATGAGGGAATTCATCCTTATTGCTATTGGCTAGGCATGCAAAAATATCAATCGTTTTAGCGATTTCACTTTTAGCTTTAATTTCTGCTGAAAATTTCAAAATTAACTTTTGCAATGACTACCTAATTATTAGAATGAATAATTCAATAAGTATTTAAATTTTCTTAATTAAATTTATTTACATAAAATTACATGACTAGTTAATATTAGAATTTCCTTCTTTTGACTAGTTAACTCTTAGAATGAAAAAAACTTAAAAAATTACCACAATTTCAAAATTAACTTTTATCGACAGGAACTATAGATAGGATCATCCTTTTGATTATTTTGCAAAACTGAAAAATAAATTTCAGGTTCAACCTTCACAACACCCCCAACAACAAATACAACCTGCATCACAACCTCTTTAAATGATTACAAAAGATGATTTAATGTATTTGTTTATGCTTATGCAAATTTTGATTCTTGCTTTGATCTTTGCTTTTAAAATGTTTGTTTGGTCAGGTTGGTATCATTTCATTTTTGGCTAAAGCTCTTTGTGATCCTTAAGTGAGTTGCTTATAAAAGTGAAGTGGACGTTTATAAATTAGCTTCCACAATAAAAATACAAACATCCAAAGCTCACGGATTTCGGCATAACGTATATTATGTTACTTAGGATACTTCACTGGAGAGATTAATATTGTTGTGAATCTCTCCAGTGAAGTTGCGCCAACGGCTGAGTTATGTAGGGCGCAATCTTGGATATCTTATTTAACATAATATACATTATACGAAATCAGTTTGTAAGCCCAAAGTAGAAATGTCCGCTTTTAGAATACGCACCTTTAAGATTATCGAAGCAGACGGTTTGATATCCAGGTATCTATAACTGTTATATAAATATTTCACTTTTTTGTATCTATAGATACGCTGTTGTATCGTCAATAATCAATCTAACAGATAAATAAATTGAGATAGCTGATGAACAATCAAGAGCCAAAAAAGCAGCAAAAATACGCTGACAGTGAAATTTCAGATAAGGCTTTCAAGCGAGCCATTATTTGGTTTGGAATTTATGCTTTGTTATTCTGTATCGGTGTCGCATTCGTAGTTGGCGCCGATAATTCATATCTTCCCTAATTGCTACATAATCACAGCCATAACTACAGCTATGATCAAGCAGCATATTTTCATCAAAAATGCTGCTTTTTTAGTTTAATGATATTGAATTTTAGTTTGCATATATTCACCATAGACTGAAAGCTTTTCAAAAATATGCTCGGAATAAAACATATCATCTACCAGTAATTGCGCTTGATCAAGACTATATAAATCTAATATTTTCAGTAATTTACCATTAATTTTAGAAAGCTTTGTACAAAGTTGTATATATTCATCATTTTTGTTTTTAAATAACAGCTGTAACATGTTGATTTTACTTATATCTATGTATTTATTTTGATTTTCCAGTGTGATGATTTGAATCTGTACATGCAGAAAATGAGCGATTAGATTAATCAGCTCCAGATTGATATCTAAACGCGTAATACAAATTATTCTAGATACTTTTGAGTTACATAAACTATTGATTAAATTTAGATAAAATGAATCTTCTTGAGTCATTTCTTCATCATTTAATTGTAAAGATAGCCCCAGACTATCCAATAATTCATCAAAATTAAAGCTAAGGTTGCTCTGGTTGGCCTGATAATAGCGCGACAAAATGCTCAAACTTTGTTCATTTTTAACTGTATGATAAATCACCTTATGATTCAGATTCGACAATATAAATGGTGAGAATAAATAGGCTAAATCTTCAATATGCTCTGTAATAGGATCTTGCAGGATCACAATCTGCCCTGCTTTCTCTATCTCTCTAAGCTTTTTTGCTCTCAATACTGTGGCTTCAACATTCAAATATTTTTGCTTAAGTAATCTTTTAACCTGCGGAGAAATTTCGTATCCTGACAGCAACTGATGGATCAAATTAAGTTGCGATATTTCAAACATTTGTCACTCCATTTCAACATTTTATCTACCTTCATCACACGTTTGCATGAAGTGTTCGCCAGTATCGCAAATTCTTTTAAACTTAATAGATACAACATCAATTATAAAATTTATAACAGATCAGTATTTTTTAAAAATCTGTTATAAAAATACTTTAATATTAATTAAATATCGCTATATTTATATACAGTCACTTTTCATCAGTCATCTTTTAATATGTATAAGTCAGAACAGCTTGCTCATCAATTAAGACAATTGATAGAAAGTGGCTCACTGAAAGCCCATGAAAAACTCCCTTCTTTACGTGAACAAGTGCAGCTTTCCGGTTTTAGCCTGATTACAGTGATGAATGCTTATCAAGAGCTTGAATCTAGAGGTTTAATTTATGCGAAAGAAAAATCTGGCTACTACATTGCAAATACATATGCAGACCATGAACATAATGCACCTTTAATTGTTTCTCTCAATTCCAATATTGAGATCAATTCATTAATTTTTAAATATCTCAAATCCATTCAAGGTGAACACATCGTTCCATTTGGTTCGGCATTTCCGGACAGTGATTTGGTCTATTCCAAAAAACTAACGCAAATTATGGGGCAAATCGCACGTAATAAAAAAAGTTATGATGCCATTGATAGTTTGCCCCCAGGAAATTTTTCATTACGCAAACTGATTGCCCAACGCTATTGTATGCAAGGTATACCCACCGACCCTGATGACATTGTCATTACATCTGGTGCTTTGGATGCACTAAACCTGGCCTTACAAGCGATTGCCAAACCTGGTGACTATATTATCCTGCAGCAAAATATTTTTTATGGTGCCTGGCAAGCAGCTGAACGCTTAGGCCTAAAAGTGGTCACTATTCCTGAACATTCCAAACATGGATTTGACCTGGAAGCTTTTGAACATATCTTAAAAACCTATCCGATCAAACTCTGCTGGTTCATGCTAAATAGCCATAATCCGGTAGGTTTTACCGTTTCAGAAGATATAAAGTTTCAAATTTCAAAATTATTACATCAATATCAAGTTCATATGATTGAAGATGATGTGTATGAGGAAATGTATTTCGGGCATAAAAAGCCTTTACCCATGACCTATTATGATCAAAATAACTTAGTCCTGCACTGCTCTTCTTTTTCAAAAACCTTAGGTGCGACGTTTCGGGTGGGTTGGGTACATGCAGGAAAATACTCACAGCATATTCAGCACTTGCAATTAATGAGCACTATTTCGGTCAATTCTTTATTACAAACTGCTTTAGTGGAATTTTTGTCGAACTTTCATTATGAAAAGCATCTGCGTAGTTTGCGTAAAAACTTACAGCACAATAAATTGTTATTTTATAGATATTTAGAGTTAAATCTACCAGCCAGATGTAAAGTTGAATATCATCCAAGTGGTTATTTTTTATGGCTTAAACTGCCTATAAATGTAGATAGCATGTGTATTTATGAAGTCCTGATCCAACAGCAAATTGGCATTGCACCGGGCCAGCTTTTTAATATCACCGCACAAAAACAGCATTATTTAAGAATAAACTGTTCATTTGCATGGTCAGATTCAGTTCAGCATTCACTTGATCAGGTCATTGCTACGCTGCAAAAATTTATAATAGATTAATAGTTTAAATTGACAGTGAGTATTGTCATGACTATGTTGTAAAATGATTTTGATCAGCGCTGTCTTGTTATGCTGATCTCTATTAAGACCAAATGAAAAACAAAAATATTGGGAAATATGGGGCTATAATGATATGGAATCACAAAATTCTAAACGTATTCATGCATTTGATAATGATGTAATGTCAGATCTAGATGCCGTGGGTATCGCACAATTAATTCGCGATAAACAGGCTTCTGTACAGGAAGTCACTACAGCGGCAATTGCACGTGCACAACGCGTCAATCCGTATCTCAATGCAATTCAGCTTGAATGTTTTGAGCGTGCTTTAGCAAAACCACGTTTCAAACAAACAGGAATTTTTGCCGGTGTTCCCTTCTTTTTTAAAGACAATACCGATTATCAGGGCCTTGCAACCAATCATGGCTCTAAAGCAGTAAATGGTAAAATCGTATTAATTAATCCCAAAATTAGTCAACAATTTTTAGATCAGGGCTTTGTGGTTTTAGGCAAAACCACCCTGCCAGAATTCGGTTTAAATGCTACCACCGAGTTTAAAGATGGCAGTGCGACTTTCAATCCATGGCATACGGACTATTCTTGCGGGGCATCTTCCGGTGGTTCTGCTGCAATGGTTGCCTCAGGTGCAGTGCCTATTGCGCATGCCAATGATGGTGGCGGTTCAATTCGTATCCCCGCTGCCTGTTGTGGTTTGATTGGTCTTAAACCCAGTCGCGGTCGTACTTTTGATAGTGATGCAGCGCGTTCTTTACCCATCAATATCATTAGTGAAGGTGTGGTTACCCGTAGTGTCCGGGATACCGCTTATTTTTATGCTGGTATGGAGCAAAGATTTTATAATAAAAAACTGCCTAAAATCGGCTTAATTGAACAGCCGATCCAGCGCCGTTTACGCATTGGTCTGGTTACTCAATCCATCACAGGTCAAATTGATCAGGAAACGTCATTTACCCTCCACCAAACTGCAAAGTTACTTTCAGATTTGGGGCATCATGTTGAAGAATTCCAGTTACCTATCTCCATTAGCTTTGTCGATGATTTTAGTGAATATTGGGGTTTTTTATCATTTATGCTGCAAACTTTTGGCAAAAAGGCGTTCGGGGCTGGATTCAATGTTAAACAGTTGGATAATTTAACGGTGGGACTTGCCGGACTCTACAAAAAGAACTTTTACAAGACACCGTTATTTTTATATCGCTTAAAAAAAATGCAGCAACAGTATCAAGAGGTTTTTAACCAGTATGACGTGCTCCTTTCACCCGTGTTAGCGCATACAACCCCACCAATTGGTTATCTATCGCCTAGGCTTCCCTTTGATCAATTATTTGATCGGATTCAAAATTACGTTACTTTTACTCCAATTCAAAATGTGGTGGGTGCTCCTGGCATGTCGATTCCAATGGGACAAACACAAGTGGATGGCTTACCGATTAGCATGCAACTTTCTGCCAATATTGGGGATGAAAAAACTTTAATTGAATTGGCCTATGAAATTGAACAGGCAAAACCCTGGCGTAGAATTCAGGATACTTGAGCATAAAAATGCATAAGGAAATGACCTATTCCTTATTCCATAGAATATTAAATACAATCATTTATTAAACGTCTTTCATCATTTTTGACACCCTCTTTATTTTTTTCATGTGCTTGATTTTAAAGCACTGCTTAAAACCAAGCTTAGAGAGAAATACAAAGGACTTATGGGAAACATCTATTGAACCTCAAACTCAATACGACTGTTTTTCCGACGTCCCTCTGCAGTGATATTGTCAGCAACAGGTTGGTTTGAACCAAAACCTTCTGCGGTTAAATTTTCAGCTGCAATATTTTTCCCAATTAAATAGTTTTTAACTGCTGCTGCACGCCGTTGGCTTAGAATCAGGTTTTTATTTGCATCCCCAGAGCTATCCGTATGACCAATCACCCTCACTTTTTTGCCACCCACTTTCTTTAATGCTACTGACATTTCATCTAAAATTTTTGTACCTGATGCAGTTAGCACGGCACTTGCAGATTCAAATTCAATAATACGGTGTTTTAATGCAGCATCAATCATTTGCTGTTCAGCTTGGTTGACTGATAATCGTGTAGTTAAGTGATAAGGAGCAGATACAAGACTTTGAAATTTTGTAGTCGTCGGCTGAATGTCATTAGGATTACTCATTTTCCCGGATAAATCCATCTGCGTACCCCGTACCCTCAGTTTTCCCTGTTTGACTTTCTTTAAATCCTCGGTAATGACATGAGCAATCGTATTACTCCAGCCATTAGGCGCAGTAACAGCACGAACTTGAATCTTATCTACAATATTTTCTTGCCCATACGTAAGGTACATTTTAGTTAAAATTACCTGTTTACTTGCTTCATTGGGTACTGTTCCCTCAATGACAACCATTTCCGCATGAACCACTACAGATAAACTTAAAATTAAAAAAAAGTGCTGAGAAATATTTTTAATATATTTTTTTTTCATAATATTCTATTCACTAAAAAAGGTTTGTCTAAACAGGTCCATACCTTGGCTAAGACTTAAATGGGCTTATAAAGCCTGTTCTAGAGCAGCAATCCTGCATTTTGTTCTACTAAATAAGAATCAATAATCATTTTATTCATTATGGTGTAGCTCCAGCACTCTTCATACTTGTCAAGGTAGCAGTTGTATTTGTTTTAACCACAGTTACAGGTACTGGAGCTGTCTGTGCTGAAACAACACGAACCGATTTATCATTTACGATCTGATCAACCAGTTGCATGCCGTTATAACCGCGACTTGAGCCAATCTGTCCTGAATTACCACTAATCAAACGGAAATTTACTTTCACAGCTAAACTAGGGTTTTGCTGGTCTTTCCAGATCATCTCAAAACTATTGCCACGTTGAGTCCGCTGTGCATGATCAATGAGGCGATTAATACCATACTCACCCGGTTCATCAAAAATGGTATGCGTTTGTCCTTGTAAATCCACCACTGTAATACGTGCGCCAGGCATAGATCCTTGATTTGGCCAGACAAAATTCACCCATTGTTGAATGCCATTTTCGTAAACCATTCTTTGACCATCAATATCAATGGTATAAGAAAGCAGTTGTGGATTTTCTAATGGATAAAACTGGAAATTTGATTGATTGACTGCAGCTGTTACCGTTGTTTGATTCAATTCACCCGTGGCCATGCCATTATTAGGAGCAACATAACTTTGGAAATTCATCACAAATTGTGGATTTAGACTAATCCCCAAATCTTTCCAGGTTTTAGACGTTAATAGATAACCACGACGAATGATCAGTGGATCGAGATTCTCTTTGACAAAACGTGCAATACTGCCGTTTTCACCTAAAATCTGACTGATTTCCTGACGAGTTGCTTGTAAGCTCGCAGAAGGATTAAATGGATATTTTTGACTTAAGTTAGCGGTAAACGGTTGATTAGCTTGTATCATCCATAATTTATTCATTTCATGTTGAGCAGGAATCAATAAACAATCAAAAGATTGAGTTAATGGGCTCATCAATAATTTTTGTAAAACCTGCTGATCCGGCTCATTCAAGCCAACAGTCATTTTTTCATCAATCATTTTTTGACTCTGATTAAAAACAGAGTTCTGATCATTAATTGTTTGCTTGACTAAAATGATGGCTGCGGGACCAATCTCCCCTGCACTTTTAAGATCATTGAACTTGCTCCTCACCTGCGCCAATGATTGCATGTATTCATCTAATAAAGATTTATTTTGTTGATCATCACGTTTACGAACCAGTTGATAGAACATTCGAAATTCTTTTGCAATGATGCCCTGGACTTGGTTTGATGCCTGTTGCGCAACTTTAGGTTCATCCCGGGTTAAAATTTTCGATTTAAACCAGGCCATGAAACCGGGTTTCGGTGTAGCCAGCTCTGCATGAACCATTGGATTATCCCAGCTGGTTTCTTTAGTCACTCGCTCAATAATGGTACGTATAGGTGAATTTTCTGGCTCACCCAAGATTTCCATATTTTTTGTTTGCTGGTTAAAATTATTGGCTTTTGCATAGTAAATGCCATTTAAAAATTTGCGCCATTCAGCGATATATTGCTGTTTATATAATGTAGTTAACTGCTTACGAATCTGGTCTGGGCTACCGCTAAAGGTGAGATCATCCGATTGAGTACTATTTAACACCCAATCCTTGCTATCGGTTGGATGGTTCGCAGCATCATCGATGGCTTTTTCTACATATTCATTCCAGGCTTTATAAGTAAACATGCCCGGTAAGGCATAACTTCCCAGTACGGTATTTTGGTTATTTTCCCCAACGAGCTGTTTTATCGTTACAGCAGGATAACGCACTGCACCACGCATTTTAATTTCGTTATATACGCGATCCCGTGCAGGCATTCCGCGAATGACAGCCAGCAAAACCTGACGGGTCTGGTCAACCAGCAAAGAATCAGCTTCAAGCACAGGAAATTTCTGATCATTTGCCAGTGTAATGCTATAGGATAATATTTGCTCGGCTTTCTGGATCATTTCACCGCGTGGCATTTTCCCCTGGTTTGAGTCCAACCAGAGACGCCAGAAACGTGTCAGCTGATCACCTAAATGGCTTGAATCCATATATTGAGGATTACTCAGCATCAAGTAAGCCTTTAAAGCGTTATAAGCATCTTGCGGATTGATTTCGGAAGGGTCTAGATATTGCTGAGTTTTCACTCCTTGTTTTATTTCTACATTGACATGATTGGCTTTTAAAGTAGCTTCATTACTTTTTATACGCCGTAAATACTGCGCAATATTCTGCTGGGTTGGCTGCAAAAGCAGTTGTTTAATTCCCGCTAAATATTCGCCTTGTAATTTTTCTCGCAATGTATTGCCTTGATACAGTCCAAAACCAAACTGAATAGGTTGATTTTCTTCAAACTGATCAAGTTGTTGCATACGCTCCTGTAAAATCAGCAAAGCATTCAGCTGTGTAGAGAGTTGTTGGCCTGATTGCTTTTGCAACTGTAAGACCTTGTCTAAATCGGCCTGAACATCGGTGATCAGCTGTTGATTATTTCGATATGACCAGATCCACAAGCTTAATATTATGGAAATCCCCAGCAAGGCCGCAATAAAAGCAAAGTAGCGTTGTTTCTTGCGTTTAGGATTAATATGCTGTTTAACCAGATGCTGGTCTTTCAAAATCACATCTGAAAATAGACCTTTCAAAAAGTAACCATGATGCTGTGAAACTGAATGACCCGGTACAGGATTTTCACTATTTAAGCTTGGTGATAATTGAAAATTCTGGACCATTTGCTGGGTCATTGGACTTTCAATAACACCCTGTTGTAAGGCACTGGTAAAATAAAAGCCACGAAATACAGGTTTAAACTGGTAGGGATTATCTTCAAACAAAGTCCCTATAAAAGTTTTCAGTACCGGTTTTAAGCTTTTAAACTCTAAAGGAAATGTCATTACACTGGGAGAAATATTCTGGCTATGACGTCGGCTAAGATGTGTGGTACTTAACCCTTTTAAACCTTCATATAAAACAGCATAATGCTGTTCAAAAAGTGCCATTACATTCTGCATGGAATCTGGCTCATATTTTAAGGTCGCACCCCATACCTGATCAAATTCATCGACATCATAACATTCAAAAAATTCGCTAAATCCTGCAATCAAATCCATTTTGGAAAACACAACATAAATGGGGGCAAATATTTCTAAACGTTCCGTAATCTCTTGAATGCGTGCTCTTAAATTTTTAGCCAGTTTTATGGATTGTTCAGGACTTTGGCTGATCAGTTCTGCAATGCTGACCACCACAATTAAACCATTAACAGGTGCCTGACTACGGCTTTTCTTTAATAAATTTAAAAAGCCTAACCATTCAGCTTGATCTTCAGCATAAACGGAATAACGCCCAGCAGTATCCAGCAATACCCCTTCGGTAGAGAAAAACCAGTCACAATTCCGTGTCCCGCTCAGGCCAGAAGAAACACTTTTTTGATGGGAATTTTCAAACGGAAATTTGAGACCCGAATGATAAATTGCTGAACTTTTACCTGCAGCAGGATTGCCAATCACCATATACCAAGGTAATCCATATAAAGCTGCGTTGCCTTTTTGATTCCCCAACTTTGATTTGCGAATCATCTGGATCGATTCTTTCATTTGTTGGCTAATCAACTGTAAGTCTTGCATATTTTTCTGCTTATCATATTCCGCTTGTGTATTATTTTCAATTGCTTCTGCAAGCACTGCACCCTGTTGAATATGGCGTTTTTTTTGCACCAGTCTATAAATGCCATAGCCGATAATGATTAAAATATAAGCTGCAAACAATGCCCAAAAAATATTTCGCGGAATAGTATGATAAGAAGACAACAATGCTACTAATACAGATAGTGCAATAATGGCTTTGGGATGGGTCACATACTGCCAGAGATAAGCTAAAACGGTATAAAACATGTGATTCTCGTTATTTTATTTATCTTTATTTATATTTAAATGATTTGTTATTTGAATTAATTTAATTCTACATTGATTTAAAAAAAGCATGGGTTAAGGCTTGGTCAGTGCTGTATATCATGCTGGTCATCTCCTTTGACAAATGCGTACCCAACATAAAACCAAAAATTTTTGTGAGTTGTTGTGTATGACCAAAAATCGGGTGTGTATATATAAAATGGTAAGGTTCAATTAAAGTAGGTAAAAATGTCTGATTATTTTTCTTAATGTTTTTTATATCTGTTGCATCATCTAAAACCAGTACAAAAGGTTGTTCTTGTTGGGCCTGATCAGCGTGATCAGGCATCACCTGATTAAGGCAAGTCAATAAATTACCTACATTATTGGCAACCTTAAGCGTCTTGATTGCATCTAGATTATTGATCTTCACACCTTCAGCCGCCACACACCAACTGGATGCAAATTCTGCTGGCAAATAATCATCCACCCCCCACATTTTTTCATCCAAAAATGTCTGGTCAATTTCAGAGTCCACATTCATTATTAATGAAAATTCCTGACTTTGTTTTGATATTTGATCCAATAAATTCAGCCAGTCTGCATAAGCACTTTGCTGGGCAATATAATGATGTTGCAGATGTATTTGCTGTGAGATCGTTCCCAAGGATTGCATAAAATTAGACAGCATTTCCCGGCTTGAATATTCATCCCAGACATGTAACACGTTGTCTGATAATAAGATATGAATATTGAGTCGATTTAGACGTGGTACCGGCTTTATTGAGATGCACTGTTCGTCTGCATCACGGCTTGAACTATCGGTATTGCTCCATCCAGGATGCATCCGGTATTGATATGCCAATTCGCTATCATAAAATAATGCAGACTGCTTTAAATGCTCAGCCACTTGCATTAAGGTTTCAGTCTGTTGTTCTAATTGTTGTTGAATTAAAGCTTTTATACGTGCCAAGCGCCCCACTTTATCTTCTTCATTTTGCTCATTCTCTTCCAGCTCTAAAATATGATCGAGCATTTGAATCCTGTAGGATAAAACAGCTAAGCCATAACTATTTTCCAAATGAGGATCTAATTCCGGCGATTTAAACTTTTTTAGACCATCAATTATTGTTGTATTTTCACCCCATGTATGGCAAACAGAAGATGAAAAAATATTTAAATTGAAGCATTGGATCTCTTCAACTTTTAGCTCATGCTCAGTCTGTGCTTTATTTGATTGATGTTCTAATAAGGCGTGATGCTGCTGTCGACATCTTATATATGATTGATAGGCCTGATAAATAAAATATGGTGCAAGCAGAATGATAGATAAAACTACAGGCCATATAAGAAAATATGATACTAAATCTAAACTTGAAGGTTCATATTGAATATCACGCCAATAATAAATAATGATCACACCCAACAATAGAAAAATACTACTGAACGTTCCCAGCACCAGCTTATTCATAGAAGCTCCCCAAATAATGCATAATATGTCTCCAAATTAGCTTCTCTATGTTGAGTCATTAAAAAAGCGTTTTGTGCCAAGCCCTGCTCGGATTTTGTATTCAGGCAAAGTGGCTGTATTTCTTCTTTTTTTAATATTAAGCGCACATCTACCAGTGTTGTGGGACTACACCAAGTTGAAATTATTTTCTTTAATTTTTCACTCATTTGTTGCTTGGGTAAAAAACTCAGATAATCCGTTCTAGATAATGGGCCAATCTGAATCTCTACTTTTCCATCAATTTGTCGAATGCTCTCACCACAGAATGTATTTCTACCGAGTAAATTGGCATTCCCCCCTAAAGTTGTTCGTTGTGCATCTTCTAATTTAAATTTTTCTTCTACCCACTGTTTTATTTTAAATTCAGTTTTGAAAATACAGTTCAGCATGGTTTTTAAAGCATATGCAGTATTATTTTGTCCCTGCATTAAACCTGAAAATTCAGCAAAATAATCATCTAACTCAGTCTGATCCTGTTGTGTTCTGACATATCCATTCAAGGCATGCAGGATATCCAGATAATCATTTTCCTTTTCAATTTCATACCGTATGGGTAAATAATAGGCCAAACTCGCATCGACATATTGTGTTGTTAATTTATGATTAAATAGACTCAGAAAACCAAGGATTTCTTGTCTTTGCTGATGACGACTTTGCTTAACTTTATGGGTATAACTATAGGGCAAAGCACCTTGTATACCGGTGATTCCCATCATGAGATTAGTGATCTGTATATACTTGTTTTCAAAAGTTAAGGATTCTATCTCAGTCACTGGAAAATTAAGATTTAAAGAACTGTGGAATTTAAAATCATTCGCCCAATACTGCGTTGTATATGAATGTGGCCTATGGCGCAACAAACGTGTCGCCTGAATAAACTCATAACCTGTAGGTGTGGTAAAGAGATCATCTATTACAGAAGTTTCTTGCCACCAACGTTCTGCACGCATTGGTATAACTCCTGTTGAGTATTTGAATCACTGACCACAAGATCAACATAACTATTCATTTGAACTTTTAAATTAAAAATATGACTTAAAAGTTGGCTGAAAATATATAGACTATGGCCTTTAAAAATTTGCGAATCTATGGCTAACGGCATCTCCTTTCATCAGAGATAAGGTATTTAAGGATAAATGAGAAATAACGCGCCATTGTTCATTTTTATTTTGCTCAAAGTAATATGGCTTGGACGGTCGCTTTAACATCATCGCACGCCGTACAAGGTGGCTCTCATTTAAATTCAGAACATTATTGGTCTGACTTAAAGCTTTATGCGGCAAATCCCGATTACAACAGAGCAATTGTGTACTGATAAAATCAGACTTAGTACTTTGGGGTGATAAATGTTTAGAAACAATGGAATAATGGGTTTCAACCCCATTGTTCTGCAATTGTGTATGATTCAGACTATAAAAATATTGCTCATTATGCTGATGATAATGACTCATGGCAAAAAATGGTAGAATAGGAACCCTTATCTGATCCTGATTACTTTTTTCCCGAATCATGTTCATCTCAACTATTGAATAAATCTGATAAAATTCGGGATGATGTGTATCAGTGAGCAATGGGTATTCTAATTGTTTATGATTGATTTTCTGTGGTTCAGCCTGCTTATAAAATAGGTTCACCACAGGCGTTGAAAATAGCTTAAAGTTTGCAACATTCAGCTCAGTATAGTTTCGGATACAGGCCTGATCATTTAAATTAATTTTTAAATGAATCAATATTTCAAATGCTGTCTCTTCTTCTGTTAAATGTTTCAAGAAATTTAAATTAAGATTGAGATAATTAAATTTTTCAGGAAAACAAAAGTATTCCATCAGTAAACGATAAGCATGATGGGTATGTTGATCAATCGGTAATAAACTTTCAGATTCAGCAAAGCCCATGACTGCAAATGGATGAGCAATTTCAATAACGCGATTGCCAATTCTTAATGAAAATCCTGTGCTGGCATGGAATATGCTATCCAGGACCTGCAAGGGAAAATTTGCAATCGCATCTAAGTAAATCGGTAAATTTTCATTAATTAAAAGTTGTCTACTTCCTTGATAAATTTCAAAGCCTAAACTAAGCGTCGCATTCTGATTTAAATACATATGTGTACGAGGATGGGTTTTAAAATTCAGACTTTTTAAAGCGATCGGTAATAATCGTACAGGCTGGGTCGTGCTAAATTCACACTGTACGCCTTTAAAACCACGTGACTTTAAGGAAGTCGCTTTAGGAATTTCATGTACCTCCGTCAACTGTTTTATCTTATTTATATCTTCAAAACTGACCACTGAACATGCTGGAAATAACTTAAGATATTGAGGAAACATGACTTCAAATAATGAACGGGTAAAAACCTCATAACTGTCTGCTAGTTTTTTATCAATACGTGCAGCTATGAGTGAAAAAGCCTGAACCAGACGTTCAATATGTGGATCGTCAATTTGTTCTTGATTGAGCGATAGACGTTGAGCAATTTTCGGATATTTCTGTGCAAATTCACGCGATTGTTGTCCAAATTCTTGTAATTGCTTTTCATAATAAGGTAAGAGTTCTTCAATCACGGCAAACCTACTTAAGATCTTGCTGAAATAACATATTGTTGTGTTGTGGGCTTCAATAAAACATCCAGAATGACCGGCTCAAATAAAGGCTGAATGTTTAAATAAGCTTGAATACTTAAAGATAATCCTCCCATGTTATGACCATCAAATAACATGGTGACCTTAACCTGTTTTAATCTCGGTTCATGCGCAGCAATCGATTGCTCGATAGATTGACAAATTTTATCCCGGTCTATGAGATTGGCTGTTGATAGCCCCACAAAGTCAATAATCCCAAATTGCAGAACGGACTGTTTTGCTAAAGGAAAGTCATCAATTACGCCATCCAATAGTGACATGCGGCTATTCAGTAAATCCTCTAGATCCAAGGCTACAGATTCTCGTAATTTTTGAAGCGAAATCCCATGGTCATTCTTTTCAGTTTCAGCTAATAGTCGGTCGAATAAAGTGGTTTTAAAGCCGTAGGGATATAATTGGTCTAAATTCATGTTCTTATTATTTAATTATAAATTAAAAATCATTTATAGCGACCAACGGTAGTTGGCCACTATTTGGGTTAGTACATTATGCAGCGTAAGAAGCTGTATTATTAGAAAGAGACCATTTTTTGGTCACCGCACCTTTTTGTGTACCGTTAATATCCTGCTGATTATAAGTCCACTCTACTGCAGCATATTTCAAACAAAAAGATTCAGTCGGAACCCCTTCTTCATTGACGTTTGGGGTAACGCTTGAAACAAGCACATGCTTTAATTTGATTTGAAGATATTTAATCCGTTTATCACCATTGGCACGATAAAAATCGATTTGAACTTCGTCAAAAGTATATCCAGCTGAACATGCTTCCCAAAATTTTGGACTGGTTGCATCTAAATCTTTCATAAATAGCATATCTGAATGTTCAACCCTTTCGGCAGTATGGCCCCCTACACTTGAAGATGTCGCTGATTTGGGTTGACGAATATTGTGTGCCCAAGAATTTACTTCCAGCCAGTCTTTGTGCTCGGAGTCACGAGATTCACCATCAACTTTATATTTACCTCGAAATTGTACGTATATATCTTTCATTTTTTAATTTTCCTGTTTTATTTTTAAATTATTATAAAATTGCGCTCTGATTAGTTAGAGGACTGAGGTAACTCAGTAACAAGTCGCAAAGAAACTGACAACTCATCCAATTGAAAATGTGGTCGTAAAAAGACCACAGACTTGTAGTGTCCAGGTTGAGCTGGGTTCTCTACAACTTTTACTGAAGCTTCGCGAAGCGGATACTGTGCTTTTGCCTCTTGCGATGCACCATCATCCAACAAAACGTATTGCGATAGCCATTCATTTAAAAATGCTTCAACATTACCAGCAGATGCAAAACTACCCACTTTGTCGCGCATCATAGCCTTTAAATAATGCGCAATACGTGAAACGGCCATAATGTATTGAATCTGACTCGATAAAGCGGAATTGGCATTTGCACTATCACTCTCATATTTTTTCGGTTTTTGAGTCGATTGCGCACCAAAAAAAACAGCATAGTCGGTATTTTTGCAATGTACTAAAGGGATAAATCCTAAATCACTGAGTTCTTTTTCACGACGGTCAGTAATAGCAATCTCAGTGGGACATTTGAATACTACTTCACCATCATTAGTCTTGAACGTATGCACTGGCAAACCATCAACCAGACCACCACCTTCCACGCCACGAATGGCTGCGCACCAACCATGCATATCAAAAGCATTGGTTAAGCGTGTCGCAAATGCATAAGCTGCGTTCATCCATAAATATTCAGCATGGTTTTGACCAGTCACTTCTTCTATAAAGTTAAAGCCTTGTGTAACAGTTCCATCTTTGGGGTGATATGGCAGACGTCCTAATACTCGCGGCATGGTCAATGCCACATAACGGGCATCATCACTTTCGCGGAATGAACGCCACTGAACATATTCAGCAGTTTCAAAAATTTTAGAAACATCACGTGGGCGATCAATATCGGTAAATGACACTAGGCCTAATATATTCGCACTTGCTGCTGAGACAAAGGGTGCATGTGCTGCTGCAGCGACATGGGAAATCTGCTCCAGCAAATACATATCAGATGGAGTACGATCAAATTCAAAATCACCCACTAATGTGGCATAGGGTGCACCGCCAAACGAACCATATTCTTCTTCATAGATTTTTTTAAACAGCATACTCTGATCAAAATCAGTTGCTCCCTGAAAGTCTTTAATCAGTTCTTTTTTGCTGGTATTGAGCATACGAATTTTAATTAAAGAATGCGATGGTGTTTCCTGACAGAAATAGTATAAGCCACGCCAGGTTGATTCAATTTTCTGAAATTGTTCATGATGCATAATTTTGCTTAACTGACTGGAAATTAAGGCATCGATTTCTGCAATTCGCTTATCAATAGACAAGGTCATATTTTCGGAAACCGTTATGGTTCCAGCCATCACTTCTTTAGCCAATTCAGCTATCAGGCTTTTGGCCCGATGATGTTCTTCCTCATTACGTGCGATGCGACTTTGCTCAACAATCGAATCCAGCAAAGTAAATTCTTGAATATCTGTAGCTGTTGCAGTGGCAGTATGAAAATTATTCATGTTCTGCCTCTACGCTTAATTTGCGAACTTGATCTGTATTTTGCAGAATTTCATCCAACAAATCTTCAAGACGTTCATTATTTGAAATTTTGTTACGCAAATCAGTTAGGCGTTCTCGTGCCTCAACCAATTGATGTAATGGATCGACTTGTTGTACGACATTCTCTGGACGGAAATCTGCCATTGAATTAAAAGTTAAATCTACTGATATATAACCTCCTTCTTCGGTTAAGGTGTTCTCAACTTGAAAAGCTGCACGAGGTGCCAGTGATTGTATGACCTCATCAATATTATCCAAATCAACATTGATAAATTTTTTATCCTTTAATTTGGTTTTTTCTAATTCCGAGGCAGCCGAAAAATCACCTAATACCCCAATCACAAAAGGCAGCTCTTTTATTTCCTTACCATTTCCGACTTCTACATCATAAGTGAGCTGTACACGTGGTGGACGGATACGTTGTAATTTCTTTTGTACACTTTCACGTTTAGCCATGAAGACTGTCCTATTTTAGTTCTTATTAAATGAAGCAAATGGGCTTGAACCCGAAGTTATAGAATTGTTACTTTGCGGTTTTTTTGCCGCTGTCGTATCTCGTGCAGATGTTTTAATTGCTCTGCTCTGTAAATTGACACTTTGGGGATGGCTTACAGAGTTGGCTTTTCCAACGGTACGATTTGATAAAGTACTGCTTTTCAGCCGTTGTTTTAGTCTGGCCGTGCTTGCAGTAACGACTTTAGCATTAGAGGTATCAGGTTCAGGTAAGGAAATTTGAATATGATCAGACAATTTTTTTGCTGCAGGATAAGTATTTTCTGCATTCAGATAACGCATTTCATTATTACGCATATACTGTAAATTATTCTCGCTAATCCCTATCCCTGCAAGAAAAGCAACATCGGTCAGCTCTCTGCGCTGAACATTCTGTTTACGCAACTCCTCGACCCATTGCAATGCTTTCAGATTTTTCCCGATGGCCTGAAATCTTTGAGCAGCTTGAATAGATAAATCATTTTTCAATTCAATATTTTGAATAGCCACCGATTTTGTAGACACCTTTTAGTTAGATAAAATGGCTAATTAACGAGGTGCTTATGAGCAGTAAACGATATCCTGAAGAATTCAAAATTGAAGCAGTAAAACAAGTCACTGAGAAAGGTCATAGTGTGACCGAAGTTGCTGCACGTTTAGGAACCACCACACATAGTTTATATGCCTGGATTAAACGTTATGATCCACAGCAACCCAAGACAACAGAATCTACTGATCCAAGTGCAGAATTGGCAAAGTTAAAAAAAGAGCTGCAAAGGGTCACTGAAGAAAGAGACATATTAAAAAAGGCCGCGGTGTACTTCGCAAGCCAGTCCAAATGAGGTACGCCTTTATTCAGGACAATCAGCACATATGGCCTGTCCGTCGTTTATGTTCAGCTCTGGATGTTCATCACAGTGGTTATTACGCATGGTTAAAGCAACCCACCAGTAAAACTGCGAGGAAACGGCAACAGCTTTCAGGATTGATTAAACAGTTCTGGCTGGAATCTGGTGGTATCTACGGCTATCGCAAGATTCACTGTGATTTAAAAGATGTTGGTGAAAGTTGCGGGATTAATCGAGTACATCGGCTCATGAAGGCGAATGGTCTCAAATCACAGCGTGGCTATCGTAAACCTAGAGCTCACGCTGGTAATCCAGCTATCGTTGCCGCAAACACTTTAGACCGCCAATTTAATCCAACTTATCCCAACCAAATATGGGTGACAGATATTACCTATATCCGTACTCATGAAGGGTGGCTATATCTCGCAGTTGTGATTGACCTGTTTTCACGTCTTGTTGTTGGCTGGTCGATGAAATCCAGAATCACGACAGACCTGGTTTTAGATGCATTATTGATGGCTTTATGGCGAAGAAACCCAAAGAACAAAGTCCTAATCCATTCTGACCAAGGCAGCCAATACACCAGCCATGAATGGCAGACATTTCTCAAGCATCATAATCTTGAAAGTAGTATGAGTCGTAGAGGGAATTGCCATGACAATGCTGTTGCAGAAAGCTTCTTTCAGCTATTAAAGCGGGAACGAATTAAGAAGAAAATCTATGCATCAAGAACTGAAGCCAGATCGGATATTTTTGAATATATTGAGATGTTCTACAATTCAAAACGCAGACATGGTTCCAATGGTCAGCGTTCTCCATTAGATTATGAAAAGGCCCATCAAAAGATGGTTATATGTGTCTAGAATTTTGGTGGCTATTCATTTTTCTTATTTTTTCTATCACATATCTGACGATAGATATTTAATAATTCTGGATCGATTTCATCACGAACCAAAGGATAGTTCTTAATGCAACCTCTTTTGAGTTCAATAGATTTTTCGCTCGCGGAGGTTAAAGGAATGATAGATAGTCCCATCACTAAGGATAAAAAAATTTATATTTATTCAAAAGATGCCTCTAATTTTATAGCTTTAAATTTAATTATTAGTTTAAGAACATTAAATGATTTTTATAATCTTTAATTTATTATTATGATTCTTAATCAATGCGCAGATTTAACAAAAAACAACTAGCTTAAGTCAACAGTTAATTAAGTAAAAACCACACTTTTTATTGTTTTTTTATGTAAAAGATACAAAAAATCATCATATATTTTTTTGATTTTTAGAAAAAATGTGTATCATGTGCAGATTATTTTTATAAAAAATAAATGTAATTCATTGTTTTAAATAAATTTAAAAAAAATCAAACTAGAAATAAAACTAGAATCATTCAGTAAATAAACAGAATAAAAACTGATGTTCTTTTAATGATATTGAGTATGTTATGAATAATTTAAAAATTCTGATTACAAAATTATCTTCTTGTGCCCGTCTGGTACTGGAGAAATCAGCCAACACCTGTATAGCCCAACGCAATTACGAAATAGAAATTGAACACATATTTTTAGAAATTCTACACAATCAAGAAAATAATGATGTCCAATTGCTATTAGAAAATTACAAAATATCACCTCTTGAGTTAATGGATGATTTAAAGAAAAGTATGGCGCAATTGCCTAAAGGCAATACACGGACTCCTATTTTTGCAAAATCAATCGTACGTCTATTAGAACAAGCCTGGTTATTGGCCTCAGCAGAACAAAAACCTTTGATTCGAACCAGTCATCTTCTGGTCGCATTATTAACTGCGCCAGATCTTTATCAAATAGCGATCCGAGCTTCTAACCTATTTGAATTGTTACCAATAGACCATATGAAGCATAACTTTTTAAATGAATGTACACAAAGTATCGAGCAACCATACGAACAGAATGCAGCCCACCCAGATACGATACCAACCCCACAATTATCCAAACAGATATTGCAAACACCTGCTTTAGATCGGTACACCATTGATTTAACCGAAAAAGCTCAAAAGGGAGAAATTGATCCAGTGGTTGGTCGGGAACTCGAAATTCGCCTGATGCTGGATATTTTAATGCGCCGTCGTCAAAACAACCCTATTTTAACGGGTGATTCAGGGGTGGGCAAAACGGCTATAGTGGAAGGCCTGGCTGTTAAAATTGCCAACAATCAGGTTCCCGAAGCTTTAAAAAATGTTCATTTACATATGCTTGATATGGGGCTTTTACAGGCAGGTGCCAGTGTCAAAGGTGAATTTGAAAATCGTCTAAAACAGGTCATTCAGGAAGTTAAAAGTTCTAGTCACCCTATTATCTTATTTATTGATGAAGCACATAGCTTAATTGGTGCGGGTGGCCAGGCAGGACAAAACGATGCAGCCAATCTGCTTAAACCAGTACTTGCACGTGGTGAATTACGCACCATTGCAGCGACGACTTGGGCTGAATATAAAAAGTTTTTCGAAAAAGATGCGGCTCTGAGTCGCCGCTTTCAAGTGGTGAAAGTAGAAGAACCAACAGAAGCAGTGGCTATTGATATGCTGCGCGCCATGATTCCTGTCATGACTCATCATTTTAATGTAAACATTGAAGATGAAGCGATTGTTGCAGCAGTCCATAGCTCTCATCGATATATCAGTGGGCGTCAGCTTCCAGATAAAGCCATCAGTGTATTGGATACGGCAGCAGCCCGAGTAGCTTTAACGCAAAATGCACAACCGGTGAAGTTGGACCAGCTACAGGCACAATGGCATAACCTGAATCTGGAACAGGATATTCTAGAAAAAGAACAACAAAATATGCCTATTCACCATGAACGCATCATGGCGCTAAAAGGTAAAATTGCTGAGTTAGCCAAGAAAATCAGTGATACACAAGCTCAGTGGCAAAAAGAGCTACAACTGGTCAACAGGATTAAAGAACTGGAACAACATGCTATAGGTCAGTCAAATCCAGATATTGCTCAATGTCGTGAAGCTCTTGCTCAGCTTCAGGGCACCACTCCGCTGGTTTTTGAACGCGTAAATGCGCAGATGATTCATGAAATCATTTCTGACTGGACCGGGATTCCTGTAGGAAAGATGGCCAATGATGAAATTAAACAGATTTTGGCTTTAAAAGATAAGCTGTCAATACGAGTTATGGGACAGGAGAATGCCTTAAATCAGCTAGTTCAGGGCATTAAAACCTCTAAAGCAAAACTAGAAGATCCACATAAACCCCAAGGCGTATTTTTATTGGTGGGTCCAAGTGGTGTAGGTAAAACAGAAACAGCTTTAGCACTTGCTCATGAGTTATATGGTGGTGAATCTCATCTGATTAGCATCAACATGTCTGAATACCAGGAAGCCCATACGGTTTCTACACTAAAAGGAGCTCCTCCCGGCTATGTTGGATATGGTCAAGGGGGTATTTTAACTGAAGCGGTACGCCGTAATCCCTATAGTGTGGTCTTGTTGGATGAAATTGAAAAGGCCCATAGCGATGTCCAGGAATTATTTTACCAGGTCTTTGACAAGGGCATGATTGAAGATAGCGAAGGGCGTTTAATTGATTTTAAAAATACCATCATTCTGCTGACCTCTAATGTCGGTTCCAGTGTCATTATGCAAGCCTGCTTGAACTCAGCAGTTGAGGAATGGCCAACAGCAGAACAATTAATAGAGCACTTAAAGCCAAGTTTATATCAACAGTTTAAACCGGCATTTTTAGGTCGTATGCGTGTTGTGCCTTATTTCCCTTTACATGATGAATTACTGCTCAGCATTATCAAACATAAACTGGGCAAAATTACTGCACGTCTAGAACAACAATACACCACCAAAGTTAACTATAGTGAAAATCTGATTGAATTACTGCTCAGCCGTTGTACTGAGGTTGATAGTGGTGCACGTAATGCCGATAACATCCTCAATTCATCCGTATTGCCTGCTTTAGCCACACAAGTTTTGCTCGGTTTGGCAGAACAAAAATTGCCACAACATATCTTTATCGATGTTAAAGACAATGAAATATTGTATCAAGTTAATCCGGTAGTTAAATCCATAAAAAAACTGAGAAAAAAGCTCCGTATCACTGAAGCATAATTAAAAAAACAGAAGGCAGAACATGAATTTAGAATTGGAAAGATTATTAAAAGCAATTTCAGCTGAAGCCCCTTGCAGGATGGATTGTTCTTTTTCCAATGAGTTCCATGCCATTAAAAAAGCACGAACTCAGGATGATTTACTTTTAGAACAAGGTGATTGGATTACAGAACCGAAACTGGCCGATTGGAGTTTTGTAAAGGATAAATCCATTGAACTTTTGACTGAAAAAACCAAAGATATTCGTTTATATACCTGGTTGGTTGAAGCCTGGTCCAATCTGTACGGTTTTGAAGGAGTAGCCAAAGGTTTAGAATTAACCCAACGTAGCTTAAACGATTTCTGGATACTGTTACATCCAAAAATTGAAGAGGAGGATTTGGATCAACGTCTGGGATTGTTGCAAGGACTGATTAATCAACTGCCCATGTTGATTAAGAATATTCCCTTGGTAAATATTTCGCCTTTTTATTCTTTAATTGACTATGATGGCTTATTACATCAACAAAATCTACACCGTAAACATAGTGAAGAAAATAGTACCAGTCATGTCAATATAGCTCTAGAGCAATTTGAACAGGCATTATTGAATACGTCAAAATCTTTCCAATATCAAAATTATCAGGCTTTTGGGGAAATTTTGAATCAGTGGAATATTTTAAAAAATGTAATAGATGGCCTCATGGGTGTAGATGCTCCAGGTTTTGCAGCTATCGATTCTCAGCTAGAATCGATTCATGGCAGCCTGAAAAAAATCTACAAAACTGATGCATTTGGTTCAGTATGCATGACAGATCCATCCAACCCCATCACTGACCTGACCTATTCAGCTAAAACCGTAAACCAAGCTGTTGATCCACTGACAGCGATAACCAGTGCACAAAAATTTCAGCTACACGCACAAAATCATTTAGCAAATCGTGAACAAGCCATGCAGCTTTTACAAGATATTGCTGATTACTTCCAGGTCAATGAACCGCATAGCCCGGTCAGTTACTTACTACAAAAAACAATTAAATGGAGCCAGATGCCTTTACATGAATGGCTGAGCCAGGTGATTAAAAACGAGAACCCTTTAGAAACAGTACATGAACTTTTGGGTGTACAAAAACAATCCTTATAACACGACTCATAATACGAATAACAACGGGTAAATTTAATGTTTAAAGCAGAAAAAATTCTTTGGGGCGAAGGCTTATTTTTACGTCCACAACATTTTCAATTGCAAGATGCCTATCATGAACAGCGTTTAAATCACACCATCCGATCAACCATTCCTTTTGCTTACGGGATTCAATCCATTCAATTTGATGAGGTGCAATTAAGTACGCATGTTCTGGCTTTAGAAAAAATAGAAATGCTTTGGCAAGATGGAGAAATTTATCAGGCACCGGCACGTGACTTATTACCAGAGCCCATTCAACTGGATAGCTTAACTTTACGCGGAGAAATAACGATCTATTTGGCCTTACCTATATTCAGCCCAATAAGCGCAATGTCTCGTTTGCAGAAAGTAGCCAGCCTAGCCGTTATCACTCACACTTAACTGAAACACATGATTTATTTACCGATGCTACAGCCGCAGATATTACCTTGTTAAGACGCCGTGCAGAATTTAAATTACTTGAGTCTGGCATTGAACCCAATCATAACCTGGATGGATTTCTATATTTAGCAGTGGCAAAAGTTAAACGGCAAAGTTCGGGAAATTTTGAATTTGATTGCAAGTTTATTCCACCAATCTTGCATATTGATGCATCTGCCAGCCTGATGTCAGGTTTAAAACGTAGTCTGAATATTATTAAAGCGAAAATTAAGGCCATTCAAAGCAACAATCGTGAAAATGAGCAAAAACTCATCGAATTCCGTTCCGGTGATATTGTTTCTTTCTGGTTAGTGAATGCCTTAAACACCGCATATGCCTCCTTGAATCATCTTTTACAATATCCGCATATTCATCCTGAACGATTGTTTTTTGAATTACTGCGTTTAACCGGATCACTGCTGACTTTTTCTACCACCTATGAAGTGGATCAATTACCTCATTATAAACATCATCATTTACAAGAAAGCTTTTCACAGCTCGATGCCATTCTGCGTGATTTACTCGATACCATTATTTCAAATCGCTATATCAGCATTCCCTTAAAAGAAGTACGTCCTTCGTATTGGGTTGGAAGTCTGGAATCCGACAAAATTACCCGTGACACGAAACTTTATATTGCAGTTTCGAGTGGTCTGATGCAAAGCCATGAGCTGGTTCAGTTAGTCCCACTGCGTTTTAAAGTGGGTAATTCCGTAGATGTAGAACAACGTGTTGTAGCTGCCCTTCCCGTCATTCCTTTACATCATCTCATGCAAGTCCCTACAGCAATTCCAGTACGTTCTGGTGTCAGTTATTTTGAAGTTGAACCCAATAATGAATTATATCAACGTATGTTGGATGCTGAATCAATATGTATTTATATCCCAGCCGGCTTTCAGGATATTTCAGTTGATGTTATTGCAGTGATTAATGGCTAAGGAAGCGGTATATGAATAATCAAATGCCTTTACTTTTTGAAAATGGTCAAATTGATTTGGGGTTAAACCGAACTGCAACTTCTAACGTCACAAGTGCAACAAGTCTAGTTGATTTATTGCATGAGGGTTTCTATGTGGTTTTTTTATTGAAAAATCAATTTATTCCAGTAAATCCAGATGAATTTAAGGAGAAAATTTTAGCCCTGTTAGATCGTTTTGAGAACCAGGCGCGAAAACTGCAATTTTCAGCAGCTGATATTCACGATGCAAAATATGCCTATTGTGCTTTGCTTGATGAAACCATTGTGACACAACCAAATGCACAATTTTTTGATTTACAGAATCACTGGATGATTAGTCCTTTACAGTTAAGCCTTTTTGGCTCACAGCTCGCAGGCTATCGCTTTTTTGAAATTCTGGAGTCATTGCGGAGTCAAGGCAAAGCGCGATTAGTAACCCTAGAAGTCTTTCATTACTGCATGCTACTTGGCTTTCACGGTAAATTTAGAATTGAGTCCATACAAAGTTTGAATCATATGATGGCAAGAGTTGGAGATGAAATTGATTTTTTAAAAGGTAAAAAATCATCTTTTTCACCCTTTGCCGCGTTACCTGATCAAATTAAACATATCATTCATCGTGAATTACCATTTAGAGGAGTTTTAGTCTTTTTAGCAGTTTTTGCTTTATTATCATTTTTATCTTTAAATTTGATGCTTTCAAATCAGAATCATAAGTCATTATCTATTTATAAGAATATTATCAGTCAGCCTGCTGAACAAGCCTATATTACGATTTATTTGCCATAAAAAATTAAAAAAGAAAATAGAACATGACCACTTCAAAACCGACCTCTTTAAACAGTTTAGATCAGCAGAAAATTCAGAAGCATTCTGTATTTAGCAATATAGATTTGTTTAAGCAGCAAATTTCGACAGGCTTAAAAATGCATGGCAGCCCACCTGACTTTAAAATAAATCAGCCTGAGCAAGAAGACAACCATCGAGTTAAATTCCCTCAAACTCAAGATGTTGACTCTTTGTCATATACCGTACTTGTTAATCAGCAGCTAAGTGCTAGAGAAAGTCTGGTAAAAGACTGTGAATCGGATGAATTGGCTCAAGTTTATATAAATATTTCTGAGACTAAAACACGTGCAATATCTTCAGAAAGTGTCGTCTTTCCATGATTATTGCTATTTTCACGGGGTTTATTGTGCTGGCTTTCAGTCTGGCCTGGTTATTTTTTTATGATTTACGCTTTAAAGTACAAGAATTCTTTTTGGTCATTATTCCGCAAGCTAAGAAACAATTATATTCTGCCAGGCAATTTGCTCAGCAGTTCAATGATGCTGCTGCACCTACACAACTCCAGTCGCATTGGCATTTACAACAATGGTGGATACTGGTTGCTGGATTTTCATTATTTGCCACTATCTTAATTTTTGCTTTTACCCGCCCCGTAAGTCCGACTAAAATTGAAGCAGCTTATTTAAAAGAAGTAGATCCTCAAATTTATACCTTGCTCGATGGGCAAATGCTTTCACCTCCTCCTGAAGTAGAACAATCTTTAATTGAAGAAGCCATTATTTCCGCAAGTCATATTGAGGCTAGCCAGTCCAGTATTCAGACAAAAATAGAATCTTCAGCTATCTCACATTTACATGGAGATATCATATCTGCCGATCGTCGATGGCATAAAATGAATCCACGTTATAAACAGCGTTTATTAATGGTATTTAAAATCATGCAACAACGTTATGGTTATGAAATGGTTTTATTAGAGGGTTACCGTAGTCCAGAGCGCCAGAATGCCCTGGCTGGCAATGGTCATATTACTCGAGCCAAAGCTTTTCAAAGTTATCATCAGTTTGGTTTGGCTGCCGATGTTGCATTTAAGCGTAATGGTAAAGTGGTTATTTCAGAACGTGACCCCTGGGCAATGCGAGGTTACCAGTTATATGGAACCATTTCAGAATCGGTCGGTTTAACCTGGGGGGGCCGTTGGACCTCCATTCAAGATTATGGTCATAGCGAGTATCGAATGCCGGGGCTCAAAAAAACTGCTGCAATGGCTGAACAGTTAACGGCTGAAGATCAACTGTTGGCCGATTCTATCAATGAAGCTTTTGAATAACAGCGAATCTATTCGATATCTAAACTTAGTTTAGATATCGATTCATTTCATCCAGAACTTGTTGCGTTTTTTCAGCATGCAGCCAATGTCCAGCATCATCAATAACCTGAATTTTAGCATGCGGAAATTGCTGTTTGATGGCACTGAAATGTTCATCCTTACTGATATAGGCAGATTTACCACCACGAATAAACAGTGCCTCTTTTTGCCAAGGCTGGATCATCTTCCAATCCAGGATTTCTGAGTAATGATTAAATAAAGCATCGACATTAAATAACCATTGGCCTTTATTAAAAGACTTCATTAAAAACTGGATCACCATTTCTTCATTTAAATATTCACGCATAATCTGGGTCGCCTGCTGCCGACTTTCAATTTGTGCATTTTTGACTGCAAACAAAGCTTTAAAAATTTGCTTATGATGGCTTTCCTGGTATGCAAATGGTGCCATATCCAAAACCACCAATTGTTCTAATCTCTGCCCTGCCTGATTTGCCAATTGCATGGCAATTTTTCCCCCCATGGAATGACCAATAGCAGAGAATTTTTGAATATTTAAACTATCTAATGTTTCTAGAATATCTGCTGCCATGACAGCATAATTCATTTCTGTTGCATGTGCTGAATGGCCATGATTACGGATGTCTATTTGAATGACTGAATGAGATTCATAATATGCACGTGCCAGCATACCTAGATTACTTAAACTGCCAAAGAGGCCATGAATAAATACCAGCGTATTTTTTGCTGTAGCAGTTTCATTAATATGTATTTGGTGATTTAAAATCATGGAGTGCTTTCATTACTTTTTAGATGAAATTATTTTTGAGTAAATTAGGTATTTAATCAATTGTTAATTTCCTAAAATATTTTTTTTGCTTAGGCTATTTATGTAGGTATAGGCAAAATTTTAATGAATTGTTCTGTTTTAATAGATGTTCAAAAGAGCATAAAACTGGAAGTTCTTAAGATGAAAGAATTAGGCTCAATGCCCTATTTTTAGCCTGTTTTTACTTTAGATTTAATTATTTAAAATAATTCAGAGGCAATTTTAAGCAGATAAAATCAGTTTAGGCATAGACAATGTTGCATCACTGCGGTTACGCATTTCAACAAAATCTGTTTTTGTTGTAGTTTCATTCAGGAGAATATTTCTTGTATAGCGTGATCTTCTTTTCTATCTTCGGGTCAATAATCATGACAATATGATAAAGAAAAACCTGAATTTGATTATTCAACGTATAACACTTTTGAATGGAATTGAGTTAAGTAACTGCACTGCCCTTTTAGGAGAATCACAGAAGGACTGGTATGAAAATAAACTTCAATAAGTTATTCTTGCTTAGGCTATTTTAATAAATATAGTCGCTTTGGACGGCGCATAATAATCCAGCATATTGGTAGATAATATCCATTCAGGTGTTAGATCTTGTTTGATTTTTTCCGTTTTTTTTAATCCCAAAGATCTTGATATAAAGAATTATTCGCTAAATTCTTTAAATACTTTTTCTGCAAACCACCACGGTAACTGTTGAACCTCAGGGTTCATTTTCAATGTTTCAGCCGCTTCAATCTCGGCAATAAAAGCGGCTTTTTCGCCATTAGAAGAATTATCAAACAAATAGCTACGATCACTGGCATCAATCACCTGCATGAGTAAATCCATACTGCGATAATAACGTTCCACAATCTTTTGCTCCGGAACAGGATGTCCACCTACACTCACCCGGTATTTAACCCGGGCAATATTAATTCTCGGGTCAACCGTAGAAACATAGTATAAATAGGTTTTAAATCCCTGCAGCTGTGCTTGTTGTAGAAATTCAACTTTAGAGATATGAGACATTACCGTTTCAAAAGTAAAACTGATTTTTAAGCGCAAAAATTCCAGGCGAATATAGTCAATAATTCGTGCGCAAAGATAAGAATCTATTTCTGATGCCTGAAACTGGATATTCCAGTCATCAATTATGGTGGGTTCATGTTGCAGTAAAGCCAAAAGCTGACCGGATTGAGGACGCTTTTTCTGTTTAAGGAAAGCAATGAGGGATTGAGCTTTTAAGGCAGGATGATAGATCATTAAATCCAGTCGTTGACTCAAGCGAAGATTCTGTTCCAATTCATCGGCATTTAAATAAGCCCCAATATAATGGGGCAATAAATATTCTTTGACTGTGCTCTTTCCAGATCCATTCGGACCGGCAAACATCCTTATTCTTGGTTGAGGCATTCTATTATACAGCTGCCTCTTGTTTTCTCTTGCGTTTTAAAACTTTAGGAAGATGATTAACACTTATATAGCTTTGGTACAGGTCTGCAATCACGGTTTCTTGTCCATTGGCTTCGTGTTGTAGTAATTGCTGATCTTTTACATAGACGACCGTTGCTACCGCACATGCTTTGTTAAAGGCGTGACGGAAAGCATGTATGGCAAGTTCAGGAATCATGTCATCCTCATATTTGCCTGCTTTCATGATGGTATAAGCTGTCATGGAGCAACTCCCCTTACACAAGGTGTATTTGCTTATTATATTAACATAGCCGCAATAATTGTCTATAAATACACCAACATAGAAATGTAACGCTTTGCAGTGAAGTTAATTAAAGCCACAGATTCCGTGGCTCATGCACTATTGGTCTTCTTTCCACACATCTTCATAATCTTCACGATCAATCATAAAGCGGAAACCCTCAGCCAAAGCCAAGTATGGCAGCACTTCAGGTAAAATATCCTGTAACTCTCGAACTGTCATGGTCTGGAAAAAGTCTTCACCCTCTTCGAGTTCGCCCCCGTAAATAAACCAGCCAATATTTTCATCCGTTTCAGGCTTTTTACGAATCCCGACAATCGGTTCCTTATTTAAAGTCTCAACCGCAATAGCTACGACATCATCACCACTCACCTGGACGTAAGCAGAATCGAACTCCTCACACAATAACTTCTGTTCTGCAATCAGCTCTTCTAAGGGTGAAAGTTGTTGGGATTTTTTTGACATTGCGCTTCTCTGGCAGATAAAAACCGAATAGCCACAGTTTAACTTAGAACGATTTAACATAGCTAAACTTTTTATTTTCAGTATTTTTTGCTAATCTTGAAAATGTTACAAAATCAAAAAAGATGTAAATGAAACCACAAGATACAACAGAATCTACAATAAGCCCTCAATATGGTCACGGCGGAAAACGCAAAAATGCTGGCCGCAAAACCCAGTATCAGGAAAAAACTGTGGTCATGCGAGTACCCGAGTCTAAAGTATCTGAAATTAAGTCCTGGTTAAAACCCAAACCCGCAGATGATCGTAGTCAAAAGATTGAACTACATTCAATACAGATTCAGACCCAACTCGATATTCCTTATCCGGCTCAGGATTACACGGAAGACGTTATCGACTTAAATCAATATCTCGTACACAACGCCTCCAGTACCTTTGTATTACGGGTAAATTCATTGTCAATGAAGAATGTTGGTATAGACATTGATGACCAGATTTTAGTTGACCGTAGCTTGAACGCAGAACATGGCGATATTGTTTTGGCTTTAATTAATAATGAGTTTACCGTTAAGCGATTAATGATAGAAAAACAGAAAAATAGAGAAGTGAAAATCTGGTTAAAAGCAGAAAATCCAGAATATCCGGATATTTATTTGCGCAGTGAAGAACAATTGATGATCTGGGGTGTAGTGACCTGTATTTTAAAAAAATTGCGCTAATAAATTTAATGAGTTGATATATAGCCGGCACAGATCAAAATTTTACTTTTAACATACGCAGATAAGATAGATAAAAGCCCCAAGTAAACTTGAGGCTTATAATCAATCCTAAGCAAGTTTTAGGATTATTTTTGCTGTTGAGGGTTTTTTTGCTGCTGTTGGCGTTGATTGCCTTGGTTTTGCTGACGTTGATTGTCTTGTTGCTGCTGTTGCTGTTGATGCTTTTGATTTTCGCTTTGCGGATTCGATTGTTGTTGATTAGCCATTTTCATATCCATCCTTTCGATTGATTACTAGCCCTGATTGCTAGGGATATGCCGTATGTAATTACGACTCTTATTAATCTAGCGGATATTTCTGATTAACCAACCTGCAAACTGTTTCGACTTAATTCATTGTAATGATCAAAATATTAATTTACTGATTTTTAGTCTATCACTGAATCTCATCTTTACGCTATTAACGCTAATTACACTGAACCTTACATGCTGCTCAAGCTCTTTATCGAATGATCTCTTGATTATTCGAATTTTTAAAAATTGAAATTTATAAACGATTTTATTTTCCTCACCTTGAAAACGTTACAATTTCAAAATAAGAAAAATGGCTAACAAACTTTTTGCCTTAATTGATCTTAACTGCTATGTAAGCTGTGAACGGAGATTTAATCCTCATTTAAATGGCCAACCTGTGGTTATATATACTTTCCAATAATGTACTTATATTTTTATAAAATTGAACAATAGACTTGGCCTGTTAGGAGTCAAAGTATCTTTCAGTAACTACGCTTTATACACAGATATGTCAAAGCGCTTTTGGGGATGGGGATTCTGGAACAGCATTTCCATCTGATGATTTAGAACATCAACTCCCCCTTAAATTGATGATTGTTTTAACCAGCACAGCAGTTATGCAAAATATTTTGATCTAGAACAATATTGTCGAGTCTTAATCCAGCTCATTGAGCAATCACTGAGTTTACTATGCTGCATAAGAGTGGCATTACTAAGACCCAAGCCAAACAGGCCAGTTATTTTGTCAAAATAAGTCTCTGTGCTATTTACCACATTTAGACTTATGCAGTTATGAAAGCCTGCTCGTAGAAACACTGGTCATCGAAATTTGGGTATTGGTCGTAAAAACGGCAAACAGTTTCAAGACTATAAATTTTATAGTTGCTATGACTTAACTTTTGCCAATAAATATCATCTCGGAAAACAATTCTCGGTGATGATTGCACGGACAATTCCTGAATTAAAAGGTCAATCATGTACTACATTCAATGATCCTGTAACACCAGCAAAAAGTATTCTTTCATCACGCAGTTTCGCTACAGTATTAACCAAAAAATCAATTATCAAACATGCAGTGATTTTTCATGTCAGCCGTGCTCATAAACGCTTAAACCGGCAGCAATTGTATAGCTGTGTCCATGGTTCACGCTATGAAAAGGTATCTGGCCCACCCTATAAAAATAGGCTGTCTTACGCGCTAAGTCTTGAATATGCAAGCGATGACTTGCTGGCTTTCATTAAAGCAAATAGATGTTTTATTTAAATAAATTATAAATATTTGAAAGTGGAAATGTGGAAGTCATTTTAGTGCATTATCTGTTAAACAGCACTATATTCATGGCTTAGGGCAACTTTTAGCATTGATTCAACAATGGGATAATTTAATGAACACCTTGTTGAAAATGCAACAACGCTATAGATCGGATTGTATACAGGTGGTCTATCATTCTGCCAATTCGGTCTGGTAGATGAAACAGCCGCACCACTCCCCACGCGATACCATCTGCTGGAAGGAATTGCTGCCTATTCATGACTCTACTGTGACTGTTACACAAAATAAATGAACTGTTTTGGTCAATTTAGCTTACAATGTAAGAACTAGTAATAATTATAAAAAATGTCATTTTTTAACATTGCCAATTCCCTGCAAAGTTCTCATTATATAGCTCAGTTTTGACACATAGCTTCCGTATCAATTTAAACAAATTATAATAGAAATACGGGATTATTTGCCATAATACGCAAACTTTGCTGACATCTTGCAAGGTATATTTGCAAACTTATAATTGGAGCAAGCTGAATGGGCTCAACCATTTTGGTTATTCATGGACCGAATCTAAATTTACTCGGTATGCGTGAACCTGAAGTTTATGGACACCTTACCCTAGACGATATAAATCAAAAGCTCATCGCTCAAGCTCAAAATGCATCTGTTTCCCTGAATACTTTTCAAAGCAATTGGGAAGGTGCAATTGTCGACCGAATTCATCAGGCACAACAAGAAGGCGTTCAATTCATCATTATCAATCCTGCGGCGTTGACCCATACCTCTGTTGCAGTACGTGATGCGCTTCTTGGTGTTGCCATTCCATTTATTGAAGTTCACTTGTCCAATGTACACGCACGTGAAGCATTCCGACATCATTCATATTTATCCGATAAAGCCGTTGGCGTGATTTGTGGTTTAGGTGCAAAAGGTTATAGCGCTGCACTGGAATTCGCCATCGATAAAATTCAACCTTCTAAGCAATCATAATTAGGAATACTGTCTCATGGATATCCGTAAAATCAAGAAACTCATCGACCTGATGATTGAATCTGACTTACAAGCGATCGAAGTTAAAGAGGGTGACCAATCCATCGCCCTCACCCGTCGCAATCCTGTGGTAGCAGCAGCTGTTCCTGCAATGCCTGTAGCTACTGCAGCTGCAGCACCTGCTGCAAAAACACCACGCGGTGCAGTTGAAACATCGCCTATGGTTGGTGTGTTCTATGCAGCACCAAACCCGGGTGAAGCACCATTCGTGAAAGTGGGCCAAACCGTTTCTGCAGGTGAAACACTGGGTATTATTGAAGCCATGAAAATCATGAACCCGATTGAAGCAACTCAAAGTGGCGTGATTGAAGAAATTCTGGTGAAAAATGGCGAAGTGATTCAATTCGGTCAACCATTGTTCCGCTATCGCGCCTAAGACCACGGGGATTCACAATGTTGCAAAAAGTTTTAATTGCAAACCGGGGTGAAATTGCTTTACGCATCACCCGAGCTTGCAGAACTTTAGGAATTAAAACCGTAGGTATTTATTCCGATGCCGATAAAGACCTGATGCATTTACGCTTTTGTGATGAAGCGGTATGTATTGGTCCGGGTGCAAGTAGCGAAAGCTATTTAAACATCCCGGCAATTATTACTGCTGCTGAAATTACCGGTGCGGATGCCATTCACCCAGGTTATGGTTTCTTGTCTGAAAATGCCGAATTTGCAGAAATTGTTGAAAATTCTGGCTTTATCTTTATTGGTCCACGTCCGGAACACATCCGTCTGATGGGTAACAAGGTTTCTGCCATTATTGCCATGAAGAAAGCCGGTGTACCAACAGTACCAGGCTGTGACCATGCAGTGACTATTCACAATGCCCTTGCAGAAGCCAAAGAAATTGGTTTCCCGCTGATCGTTAAAGCTGCTTCTGGTGGTGGTGGTCGTGGTATGCGTATTGTTGAACGTGTCGATACCCTGCTTGAATCGGTTCAGGCTGCACAGCGTGATGCTGAAATGTGGTTTGGTGATGATACGGTTTATATGGAACGTTTCCTGCAAAAACCGCGTCACGTCGAAGTTCAGGTTTTGGCAGATGGTAATGGCCATGCTATTCACTTGTATGATCGTGACTGTTCTTTACAGCGTCGCCATCAAAAAGTATTGGAAGAAGCACCTGCTCCAGGTTTACCAGAAGAAGCTCGCGCTGAAATTTTAGAAGCCTGTGTTAATGCATGTAAGCTTATGCAATACCGTGGTGCGGGTACATTCGAGTTCCTGTTTGAAGATGGTGAATTCTTCTTCATTGAAATGAATACCCGTGTTCAGGTTGAACACCCTGTTACCGAAATGGTCACTGGTATTGATATTATTGAGCAACAATTGCGTATTGCTGGCGGACTTGGCCTTGAAATTCAACAAGATCAAGTGGAAGTACGCGGTCATGCCATTGAATGCCGTATCAATGCGGAAGATCCAACCACATTCCTTCCATCTCCGGGCAAAATTGAAAATTATTATGCTCCAGGTGGTGCAGGTATCCGTATGGATTCGCATATTTACCCAGGCTACAGCATTCCGCCTTATTATGACTCAATGATTGCAAAACTCATTGCCCATGGTAAAGATCGAGATACGACTATTGCACGTATGAAACAGGCATTAGAAGAAACGATCCTGACCGGAGTGAAAACCAACATTCCTTTACATAGAGATTTGATTCTGGAAGATGAAAACTTCTGTAAAGAAGCGATGGATATTCACTATCTGGAAAAACACTTATTGAAAAAGCTGGAAGCTTATCAAGAAGCGTCTTAAGTAAACCGATATAAAAAAACCGCTCTTTATGAGCGGTTTTTTTTATCTGTATAACGATATATTTATAAAATCATGAACAATAATTAAGGTAAAACACGGCGCAAGGTGGCAAAACACTGTTCAGCTTTTTCATTACTACAAAAATTTATTGTTGATGCATTTTTCCACTGCACGAAATATTGGGAAATCTCACCAGTCTGGTCTTCTTGCAGACCTGAACAATCCTTTTCATTATTGTCATACTTTACTTGTAAAACCAGTGCAGATAATAAGGAACGTTCCTCTTGAGCTGGTTGAAAATCATAAATTCCAGATGACCACTCCTGGCCACTTTTAATAATGACATTGTTATTCGATTTAAAATTATAATATTCAATGCATTTATTATTGTTGGCAACTTGCATCCCCCATAGGCCAACAATTTCTGGACGAGTCACAATACGAATGGTATTCGAATTTTCAGCTCGATCATTTTCTTCTGTTGCGACTACAGCTTGATTGTCATTTGCCATCGCAACAGATGAGCACAATGTAAGTAAAATTGTAAAATATGTTTTTTTCATACATCAATTCAGTGCTAAAAATCCTTTGTTATAACTTAGCATATTTTTATGAAAAACCAGTATTTATCACCATATTACAACAATATAATTTCAGGTTGAATTTGCACAAAAAATTGGTCTATCAAGCCGAAAGAATCAATAGTTTTATCACAACACTGAAACAAGAATTTTTCGTACTGATGCAGCTGTATAATAAAGACCACACAGCGGCAATCTTGGTCATAAATGTAAAATACTGACTTTTTTAAAAATTTTTTAGCCATGTTGAATATATTTCGGTAGCCAGCGCACAAATAGCAAACCCACAACTGTTGAAAGCCCAGCAAGAACAAAAACCATTTCTCCGGAGATGACTTGCCAATATCTTCCAGCCAGAATACTTCCTAAAGCGACACCTAAACCCCACATGGTGCTATACATGGCCTGACCGCGGCCTTGCTGACCTGCGGAAAAATTTTGAAAGATAATGCGCATGGCAATCATATGAAACAGGCCAAAACTAAAGGCATGAATACTTTGGGCTAAAAACTGTGCCACCAAGAGATGAGGTAATAGTCCCACAACAATCCACCGTACACCGGTCAGGATCAGACAGCAACTAACTAGACTGCGCCACGAAAACCGGGTCAAGAAAATATGGGCAAAAGCAAACATGATAATTTCTGCAACCACTCCGACGGACCACAACAGGCCAATTTCAGTCGTCGAAAAACCGGCTTGATGCAAGTAGTTACTATAGAAACTATAAAATGGAGCATGAGAAAATAACAAAACAAATTCAATAGCAAAAAAAGCAGCCACTACAGGCCGTTTTAATATCGGCAATAACGGTTCTAATTGTTGTTGTGATTGTGGGGCTGTGCTGGGTTCTTTAATGCTAAAAGACCAAAGAAAAGCCAAAAATGCGATACACAGCAACATCAGCGGGAGCATGGAAATAGCGACAATTTCAAGTAAGGCACCAATACCAAAAACGCCTACAATAAAACCCACCGAGCCCCATTTTCTGATTTTCCCATACAGCTGATTGCGTTTATCCCCCAACCAGAACAATGTGACCCCTTCAAACTGCGCTAAGATGGCATTCTGAAAAAAACTAAAAATCAGCATAAGCAATGCAACAGACTGAAAGGTATTTGGGATCAAAAAAATCATGAACCAGATACAGGATTCCATCCATGTAGCTATACGGACCAACAGCATTCTTTTGCCCGATTTATCGGCAATCCATCCCCAAATGAACGGCGCGAAAAAGCGGGTAATGATTGCGATTGAAGATAACAATCCAATCTCTTGATAATTAAAGCCTTGATCTTCCAGATACAAATTCCAAAAAGGCATGAACGTACCAACGATGGAATAGTAGAAGAAGTAGAATCCTGACAGTTTGTACTGGATTGGCAAGCTTAGCATTTAGTTGCATTCCATTGTATTTTCAATAACTTAAAACATTTAATAGTTGCATCACATTGCATGGTTTTGCCACTAATTGCACTTCAATAGTCTACAAATCCGTCTACAAAAATTAAAATAAATATTTTTTCATTTTTTGTAGACTCCTATTAAGTAGCCCTAACCTTACTGATTTTAGAGTAAAAATTTATAAAATGGATATAGATATATTTTATAGAGACTTTCTTTATTGAGCTGTTTGTTTTAAAAAATATTCAATTGACATAAAAAATCTAGAGAGAATCAGGCTGAACTGTTTGGGATAGTTTTTTTGATAGTGAGTATGGGTATGGAAGTGAGTTTGTAGTGCTATTCCTGGCATACTTTCTTCCATCCACCTTGGTTTAAACATGACCTTTTCACATTGAGACCCAGTACCATACGCTTTTTTTGCTACGGCGACAAATGAAGCCCAAGCAAATACCAAGAAAAACCACCATAAGGTGGTTGGAATTATTAACTGAGCATATTTCACTCTTCATTAAACAAGATATGCTTCATGTCATGGGAAAATTCTTTTTGTTTTTCCAGTAAAAAGGAATCAATCTCTGGATCATTAGCTATTCCTAATTCTGTTCTTAGTAAATTTTGAAGATCTAATGCTTGATCACCCAAACGTTCAAGAATTTCAAATAAATTGCACAGATCCTGTTCTTGTGAACTATACCAATTATTGGTAATTTTACTGAGTTCAAGATTTTTTCTACTAAAATCCAGTGTAAATAGCATTACTTCTTTTTTAGTTTTTGGCTCGGATATAAAATTAGACTTATGCAAGGATGAAACTAAATCTTTAGTTGCTTGAAAAATAGCTTTCCCATATTCCTCTTGTGGATTAACTCTAAAGGTATTTACTACCATTAGATAATTCATCCAATGATCAACCAAACTTAAAAAAATATCTCTTTTAGCCTCTACAAGTTTATCTGCCTTAAAATTTTCGTAGACATTTCCAGCAGTCTTACGGGCTATTCTAAATAATGCAAAAGCACCTATTAGAGCCCCAGCAATTGCACCCCAAAAACTCAAATATTCTTCAGCCATTTTCTTATTTCTTAAGTTAATATCCAATTATAAGTTAAAGACTTTCAGTTTCCCATTGCCCAATTCAAATCATCCAGCATAGTCAAATGAATATCAAATTTCGCCACAGTGAAATCATGCCCGCCATTCAAATATTCAGTCATCTGAATAGGAATTGATAAGAAACACGGCTTTTTGCATTTCCTCACCTCAATACTTATCATGTTGCCAATAGTTATTAAAAAATTAAGAACCACAATGCTTTATATCCTTGGGATTCTGTTTCTGCTCTTTATTGCTTATCACTACAGACTTGATCAAGCATCTGGAATTGGTGGATTTCTTTTATACATAGTCATTTTATTAATCGTAATCTGCATTAGAGCTGCATGGCATGTTCTAACCTAACATTGAACAACTTAGACTCTGATACTTAGACAGCTCAGCACTGCAAAATTCTAAGTCTTGTTTCGCTTGTACTTTGTCTGTTATAAGCACCATCAATAAGAAAAGCCCACTCATTACTAAAGCAAGAGGGGTTTCTGGTTCAATCCAATCACTTCAAGTGAACAGTAAGCAAAATCAAATTATCTTTGATCTCCTCAACGCCGTGTTTATATCCATGCTTGGAGCAATAATCTAAAAATCTATTTAAAGCGTTTCCGACTAATGAAGATACGCACACCTCTATCTTAACAATGCCATCTTCTGGTGCATTCAACCTACGGAATGAATAACCTAACAACTCTTCAAATGTTGTCGTAAATGTTGATACTTTCATTTTAAAACTCCGTTATTTCTATAAAGTAACGAAGCAATAATGCCCACCAAACAAGCTAGAATCAATACCAAAAATTAACTTAAGTTATTGAATTAATATAATTATATTAATTAAAAATACTAAATCAATGAATTAAATAGGTTATTTAAAAAGTAACAAAATTTAAAAAAGAAAACCCCCGCCAATAATGCATATTGAGCAGGGTCTTATATACCGTAATACATCCATCCGGCAATGGAGAACTATTTTTCCCTTAAACAATCCCGACACAGCTGGATTTCTTCATCATCAATCGTGTAATCGATTTCTGTCGCACCATGTAGTCCAAGTAAACAATACAGAAACTTAAGCATGATTTTTCTCCTCACAATTAAAAACCCACTTACTCCTTCAAATAAGCGGGCCTGCGCTACAGTTATTTTCTTCATTTTCTTGTGGTTGCAAAATTAAAATAGCACTGAAAATTTGACCACAAGGTATAGAAAATATAGATAAATTGTTGAGTTGTAGAATTATTAAGTTAATTCTATGTTACTTATCCACTAAAACCTGATCTATGCCAGAGCTTTAATTACTATGTGAACTAACTTAGGTATTTTGGAATATCTTCAACAACTGTAAACTCTGCAGCATAACGAGTCCTAAGCGCTTCAGTAATCTCATTAAACATCCGCTGATACTCTTCAGTGATATAAGTAGCTTTCTTTATTTGCTCAGTAGAATCAGCAACAATTAACAATAACTTTCGGTTTTCTTCCTTTAATTCTTCATTCTCTCGCATCACCATTGTCAAGAATAACTGTAATTCATCTTTAGTTAATACACTACTCATAACACCAGCTCGGTATTTTTCTAAAGAATAGCAAATGAGTGTGACAAATAAAAATCACACCTTTCGATGAGCTCTTAAATTTAATTCTTTAGCTTTTCATTCATTTAAGACACTTTAACAAATTATCGTATTTATCACGTGACATTAAATTACAAACCACTAGACCTGAATATTGTCCTATTAGCTATGGATGTATCATTAGGATATTTTAATTATGGTGAAACAGGATTTATTTAATTCGATCTAAATATCGACCATATGTAATCCATTTACACTTTTCACATTGCCACTCACTACGAGCATTTAAGTGATTAATCTGATCACCATGAATAGTTCGAATCAGTTTGTAATCATGCTTGCAAAAAATAGATTTAATAATTTTCTTAATCATATCTCACCATTTTTTAACTGAATTCCCTAAACACCACTCACAACCTATATCTACACACAGTACCAGTATGAAGTGGAATTAAATAAGGTATACAGCTTTCCCCTATGCAAAAAAAAGCCCACTCATGGAAAGACGATGTGGGCTTATAAACTAAGGACCTTGGGAGGTCATTCAGAAACTACAGCAGTTTCTGATGGTTATTTTGTACACTATTCAAATATTTTTCAGTGGCAAAACATACCAAAAAATAAAATAATGATAATTAAATCACATTATTAATAAGTCTTAATTAATGATTTATACAATATGAAAAAAGCCTGCTTAATGTGAGGTATCTAAGCGGACGACTAGCATAAAGACTTGCTTTTTTCAGGAAATAAAAAGCCCATATTTCTATAGGCCTATTTTCTCTAAAATTATGAGCTATACATATTTTAACTCAAACTGGTACTCATCTTGGGTAACCTTAATTTTATGCTTTTTATATTTACGTTTGTTCGGATTTATAGCTGAATTCATCACCTCATCATGAAATGATGTATCCCCCATTAAGCAAACATAAGCTTTATATCCTAGCAAGATTTTCTCAACTTTCTTGCCTTTTTTGGCCGCTGCTTCAAGCAATTCATCTAGTTTTTTTAGTTCTATATCAGACATCTGTATTTACCCTCTGTTTGGAAGATACATTCTGACATACTAAAATTTCAAACTGAATCACCTATAAAATGAATTGATCGAAATTTTATCAAAAAGAAAAAATCCACCTTTCTATGAGCTTCTTTATCAATCCAGTCCATGACTTACATTTAGACCATGTATAACATAGCGTTAATATGTCCATGATTAAGATCAATTGCACTGAAATAAAATAATCATGATAAGAAAAAAATTGATGCTGCCCATTTGACACAACCCATGTTTATTTTTCGATCGATTTATGTGGATTATTCGTTAATAATCAAATGAATTGAGAAAATTTTTATAAAATTATTATGTGTTATTTGCCTCACAATTTCCTTTAAGGTAAATCAATGGGAGAAAGCAAATGTTAAATAAAATGATGATAGCAAGTAGCATCGCTGCCTCTGTGGTGTTAGGCGGCTGTATACCCTCAATGCTTAACTCTTCTACGGAAAAAAATTTAGCAAAATTGCAAAACAAAAATTGGGTGATGATCGAAATTAACCAGATGAGTTATAAAGCCTCACCTACTTTATCTGCAGTTCCAATACTTAGCTTTGGTCATAGCCACCTCAGCGGTAGTGATGGCTGTAACCAAATTATGGGCGGTTATGTAGTAAAAGGCACCCAGATTAAATTTTCCAATTTAGTCACTACCGAAAAAGCCTGTTTAAATCCTACCGATTTACCGCAAAAATTTTCCCAAGCCTTAAGCCAAGTGGCCAGCTATGATGCAACCGATAGTGAATTAAAGTTATTCGATAACAATCATCGCATGGTGCTTAAATTTAACAATCTTAAATAGAACATAGAGATCATTTAACCCTCATGAGAGGGCTTGTATGGATTACTCATATCACCTGAATCATTCAAAACACATTTAATTTAAATACAAAACAACATGCTATTTATGTTGTTTTTGCGGATTATTGTGTTGATTAGGTTGCTGCTGTACATTCGACTGTTGATTTTGCTGATGACCTTGTTGATTCTCTTGTTGCTGCTTGTGTTTATCACGATCATGCTCTTGATTATGTTGGCTCATTTGTAGGGGGTGTTGATTAGCCATTTTAATTTCCTTCCTCTATCTATTTAGAATCTATACATGAGTTAATCTACTATTTAATATTTTTTATCCAATCTTAACTTTGTATCAATTTCATTCAATGTAATTTGGATGCATCTATATGATTGATCCGCAATAAAGCCTTTTTATCGCTCTTAACATTTTTATTATGTGACCATTTTATCTGAGACCAAATCCATCCCCTTCAAATAAAATTGAAACAGAATAAGCCCTTCGGAAATGTCGTTATAGTTTTATTTAATCGATAAAATGGCTTAGTCATTTTTACCACATTTGCGACATTCCTGGACGTACCCATGCTTATGATCCCAATTAAACTCATAAACATGAATACAAAACACTTTACGAAATGTATTAAGCATAATTTTCACCTCACCTATCGGCTTAGGAAAAGTATTTATACTTAATAATATGGGTATAAACAGCATCACTTTCAAACAGTAAGATAAAAAACTCAGACCAAAATAATAAAATAATTCAGCAATTTTGATTTTACTGATCTTTATCCATGGAATGAGGAGTGGTGGTTTTATCTTGCTGCGAAGTATCACTATCCTGTTTTTGACATGCACTTAGGCCCAGCATCATCAGCAATCCTACAAATACGAGTTTTTTCATGGTCGATCCTTAAATCTTTTAAAAATTAAGAATAGAAGAGATACTCACTTACCCGGTTCAGTTTTTGCAGCATAAATGTAAAAACAGCTTATTTATTCAATTTTTTATTTACAGCTTTTATAAACCATAAAATTCAGGTCACAATTTTCCATAAGACAGAATTTTCTGCTGTTTCAATGAAACCTATCACCTCATCATTTTTATTGAACTTAGGAATAAACTGATGATTATCCATATCATAATAACCAGCGTGATCTTGCGCCTGAGCCAGAGTGACTTCATCGCCTAAAACCTTGTTAATCATTCGCTCTTCGCCTGAATTAGGGTTTCTAATTTTGATCATAATGATTTATCTTCATTTATATTTTGATCTCTATCATAAGAAATTAGAGCTTAAGCTGTGAATTAATTTGTTAGTTTGAATGTAAACTGGTTTAAATTTTTAGTTAATAAAACTGAACAAATAAAAAGAAATATATAAATGAATCGTTGATAACTTTTTTATACATTATATTATTTAATGTTTGCATCACTAAATTTATTTTTTAAAGCTTCTAATATGTTTTAAGCAGTTAAAAAAATAGTGAAGCAAAATGAATAAATATCCCAAAAGCCCATCCATTGAAGTCCAAGCCCATCAACCGGGTATTCAATCTCAAATGCATCCACAACCCGAAGTCATCAAACCCAACTATCAGGGAAGCAATAAATTAAAAGACAAGATTGCCTTGATCACCTGTGGTGATAAGATGAAGATGCCGAAAAAACCAGGAAAATGGTGGAAAAAGAAGGCCGCCGCTGCCTAGCGTTGAAATGCGATTTGCAACATCACGATGGAACAGGCAAGCTAGTTGAAAGAACCCTTCAAAAATTCCAAGCCATCAATATTTTAATCAACAATGCCGGCGTTCAGTACCCGCAAAAATACATTACCGATATCAATACCGAGTAACTTTTTTAAAACCTTTGAAATCAATATCCTGTTCATATTTTATCTAACCCAAATGGTGATTCCCTATATGAAATCAGGTGATTCAATTATCAATACCAGCAGTATCGCCAGTTATCATGGCCATGATCTACTCATCGATTATGCAAGTACCAAAAGCTCGATCACCTCATTCACTCGAAGTTTATCGACAAATTTATTAAAAAATAAAACCGGAATTAGAGTCAATGCAGTCGCTCCTGGTCCGATCTGGACACCATTAATACCAAGCAGTTTTGATGAAGAACAGTTAAAAGATTTTGGCAAGACAACGCCTATGAGACGCATGGGACAACCCAGTGAAGTAGCTCCTACATACCTGTTTCTTGCCTCGGATGAAGTAAGTTATATATCAGGACAAGTCATTCATGTGAATGGGGGCACTATTATTAATGGTTAGCCCTTTAAAATCATCGGTTGAAATTTAATTTAAACATTTAACCCACTGTAAAAATAATTTGAATCATGATGAATCAAATCTCCCATCAAACATTGACATATTATTACCCATCATTAATTTTTTCTTTGCTTAAATGAATAAAGCAGTAAATCTAGAGAGGAACTCATCATGCCTAGAGGCGATAAATCATCTTATACAGAGAAGCAGAAACGGCAAGCCAAACATATTGAGGAAAGTGAAAAAGAGCGTGGGCTTTCCGAGGAAGAGGCTGAATGGATTGCTTGGGCTACCGTCAATAAGCAGGATGGTGGCGGCAAGAAAAAAAGACACCCTTAATAATTATTCATTATACAATTTTATAAAGTTCTTTCATCAGGGCTTTATTTGATTTAGTCGCCTATAAGCCAGCAATTTTACCGCTTATCGGATGGTGTAATTACAAAAACCATCTAACAGCATGATTATTATTAGTTTATAAAATATAAGCTGACATTGTTCACAATTCTTAAAGGTTCAAACGTATCAACACCGTTAAAATCTTAGTTTACCCGTCACAGGGGTGAATACTGATGACACTCTATTGCATAAAAAAGAATCAAAGCTTTCTCGCTTATCGAGATCAATTTGATGACTGCCATAATTGGCAAATGTCCGACCTGGATTTAGCCTTAGCCAGCCCATGGTACTGGACGACCGATAAAAATGTAGCGAAAATTTTTATAACTCAAACTGAAGCAGAAGTTTTTCTAAATACCTATTACGGAGAGTCTTTTATCCTGGAGGAAATAAACTTGTATAGATATGAATATGATTAACTCAATTTAACCCAAATCTATTACCAGCCCGACAATTTTATTTAGTGAGCTGGGTATGCCTTACAAGACAGCCCAGCAGCTAAAATCGCCATCAGCTGCTTATTATTGGTTTGAGTACGAATAGTGCTAAATTTGTAAGATTCATGATGCCAGCCCACTTTTTTTGCTGTAATTAAGGATAAATAAAAATTAGGGATTGTTCCATGTGCGCAAATTTTGAAGCGATCAAAAGCAATAGAGCCTTTCTTCTCGGTCTTTCCGAGCCGCAGTTTGAATATCCTGATCATATTTATCCCTTATATGATGCCCCTATTTTAATGCATGGTGCGGATCAACCCGAATGGGACCTTGCCAAGTTTGGCCTTATTCCTTTTTGGGCAAAAGAATTAAAATACGGTCATCACACCTATAATGCCAGAACTGAGACCGTGGCAAATAAACCCAGTTTTCGTCACGCCTGGCATAAAAATCAGTTTGCCCTGGTACCTGTCGAAGCCATCTATGAACCCAAATATATAGATGGCAAACCGCACTTGTATACCATTTTTCGAAAAGATGAACTCCCTTTTACCCTCGCCGCCATTTATGAAAATGCCGTGATTGAAAACAAGCATGTTCGTTCCATGAGCCTGCTCACCATCAATGCTGACCATCATCCCTTTATGCGGCAATTTCACACGCCAAAAGATGAAAAGCGTTCGGTCATTGTTATTCCTGAAAATGCGAGAATGGACTGGTTAAATTGCAAATATGATGAAGCAAACCAGTTCTTCTTCGAAATGCAGGATGAATATCTTGCTGTTCCCAAAAATCGTGCAGCAACGACATGACGTTAATATCCACTATTTATCTGTCACTCATCCTTGCAGTCATTTTAAATGCTAATCAAAGATGATAAAAATCCAAGCTATTCGATTTAATTTTTTCTTGATCGTCATTTCTATAAATTTAAAATTATAAAGAACATAGATTATTAAATATTAAATTGAGCTACACATTTTAATTAGACGCAAAATTTACTTTCTAAAGCATGATATTTATGCACTAAGGTAAAGTTGCTTAAAGATTTGTTCCCTTTTGCATAATATGGCGCGAAAGATTGAAGAATGCCTTAAATTAGAGAGTGCAAGATTACCGCTATACAGGAGAGGTATGAAATGGCTATGATCAATGTAGATGACATTACCAAACATGCAGACGTAATTGCTTCAGATGGTCAAAAAATAGGAACTGTAGATCACCTTCAAGGCACAGATCAAATCAAGCTAACAAGAAATGAAGAAGGTAGTCATCACCTTATTCCACTGTCATGGGTAAGTGAAATTAAAGAAAATCAAGTAATGCTGAATGTAGATGCTGAAGAAGTCAAAAGTCATTGGGTGGCTGCTTAAGCATATTACAACATTGATATAAGCCCTTTCTTCGCTTGGAGGGCTTATTTAAATTTGAAATGACTAAAATTATTTGAGCTGAATAATTCCATTTCAAATATATTAAAACTTTTTATTTTAATGATCTTTTTTTTAATAGCTTCATGTTTATTAAATTATTTTCTTTATATTTAAAATCATTATTTATACAACATACGCATCTGTTTATTTTATTTAAAATTTTCTTTACACACCCAAACTTCACCTTCTATACGTACCCGATCCGGCCCAATCAGGTCTAATCTATGACCATAATAATTGGTCAGATTGAGAAAATTCCCATTCTTGTCATAATTCGCCCATACGCCTCGCTGAATGTCCGGGCTATCAAGTTTATAAAATGTAACGAGTTTCTGTGGATATGTGGTTACTGTATTATTCATTTTACCTGACCTTGTTAATTAGCAAAATAAGGTACATCCTCTTCAATAAAGAATACCTCTCCCGTAGAGTTCAAAATCCATTGATTAGTGCCCATAATCTTTGTTAATTGTTCTTGTGATGAGTCATATACATTGAGCAAATGATTTTCTTCATCATATTCACCGGTATAAATTACGGTGGGTGTTGTATCAAAATCCTCATTCATTTTATGGGCTTTTACAGGTCTGATATTCATACTTAACTCCTGTCCTGCTTAAAGGGGCTTTCCCCCTTCAAACTTCCTACTGACCACCCTATTCAATCCTGCTTTATTTTTCATTTTGAGACTGTTTACCAGACTCTTTTTGCTGATTATGTTTATGGTCTTGCTGTGGCAAATGATGTAGCTGTTTAATCGGTTGATTCCTTTGATTCATATCTGTTTGATTTTGAGGTTGAGACTTATTAGACATAACACTATTCCTTATGCTATTTTTATTACCATTACTTAATGACAATCAATAGCCTAATTATTAATGACAATATTAAGCATATACTCAAATTAACCGAATAAAAACAATCATGATGTATCAAAATATAATATTGCAATAAAAATATAACTGTAGAACTCAACATTCTTACTGAAACAATATTAAATACAGCAAATAAATAAATTATTAATAGAATTTTTTAAATAAAAAAATAATGATAATTCTTATACATATGTTAATTATGATGATTTATCATCATCTTAAAATAATACTTATTTCACAAAATTTAAAATAACATGAATATATAAATAAATATCCCATATTTATCAAATGGCTCCAAAGTAAAGCTTATGATTTTTAATACAATAGACTTCTTCATAATTCTTAATAGCTTCTTTATTTTTTATCTCATAGATAGAAGTAAAAAAGACTTATGAAAGAAATCTAATATATTAAAAGTCAGTCTTCTGATTCAACTCATCAATAAGCTTTCGAAATTTAAATCGAACGATAATTTAAGTGCTTAGCCTCAAATCGTATGTGCAACTCAACAATAGCCACACCAACTTGCAAGTGCATTCTAGAAAATTAACATTATTCATTCATAAAACACCCATCATGAAGATGGGTGTTTTATGAGAAATAGTCGCGAAAATATCGCAATTTAAGCTGGAACAGCGTTGGCAATCGCTTCGCGTGACCAGACCCGATGATAACGAATCAGGGTTTTAAACCGTTCCTGTACAGAGGAAAAATTATCTGTTCTTAGCGTTCCATCATCATGGGGCAATTTAAGCTCATGCAAAAGTTCTTGCTTATCTCCTAACAATACAATCGGCTTTAGGTGCTTGTAGGCTTCCAAAAGATAATGTTTTGTTACGCCGTCTTTTAACACTTGCTGGTAATTATTACCATCCACAATTACCACAGCATCATAAGCAATCGAAGGCTCTGCTTTTTGCATACCATCCGATGCAACTGCAGACTGCTGTTGATTCATCACAGGGCCCGGCGTTGGCGTCAATATATGAGCAACTGCTTTTTCAGCCATAGCCCATTGCTGAATCGCATCAATATTCGCTTGGCTCACCCCATCATGTACCAGCACGGCTATTTTTTTAGCTTTGATATCTTCAGGAACAAATGCCGTCATGGAAAGACGTGCAGATTTTTCAACTGATGACGCTTTTGCCGGATTTTGTGCAGCTGTGACTTCTATACCCAAATTTTTACCGACCTGTTGAGCCAGATTCAGATCTATATTGGCCAATATTTCTTGCACTTCACGTTGACGGATATGCGGGCGTTGTACCTTACTCAATTCGAAAGTATAGGCATCTACTACGTGCTTCTGTTCATGTGGTGCCAAGCTCTGGTAATACAGTCGCGCTTGAGAAAAATGGTCTGAAAAAGACTCACTGCGCTGGCGGATTTTTTTACCATCAATTCTTTCCTGATAACTCTCAAAACCGCCATCCTGTGCAGCGGGTGGTATTTCGACTGGCCAGTTGTTATCAATCGAATTCGGTTGATACGATGCCTGACCACGATGAATAAAACTTTGATGCATGGCATCACGCTGGTTGTTATGAAAAGGACAAACCGGTTTATTAATGGGCAACTGATGAAAGTTTGGGCCACCCAAGCGGCTCAACTGAGTGTCGGTATAAGAAAATAAACGTGCCTGTAACAGAGGATCATTAGTGAAATCTATACCCGGTACAATATGGGCCGGGCAAAATGCCGCCTGTTCAATTTCTGCAAAGAAATTATCAACATTTCGATTAAGCATAAACTTGCCAATTGGCGTGACCGGAACCAATTCCTCGGGAATGATTTTTGTCGGATCGAGCAAATCGAAATCAAACTTCATTTCATCTTCTTCAGCGACAATCTGAATACCCAGCTCCCACTCCGGATAATTCCCCGACTCAATCGCTTCATATAAATCCCGACGGTGAAAATCCGGGTCTTTACCTGCCAGTTTTTGTGCCTCATCCCAAACCAGCTGACTTAAACCTTGTTTTGGTGTCCAGTGAAATTTGACAAATATGGCTTTTCCGTCGGCATTGATCATACGAAAGGTATGGACACCAAAACCTTGAATCGAGCGCAAATTACGTGGGATGGCTCGATCCGACATTGCCCACATCACGGTATGAGCAGACTCCGGTACCAGGGAGACAAAATCCCAAAACGTATCATGTGCAGATCCTCCTGTTGGCACTTCAGTATGCGGTTCAGGTTTTACTGCATGCACAAAGTCCGGAAACTTAATGCCATCTTGCACAAAGAAAACCGGAACATTATTCCCTACCAAATCGTAATTGCCTTCCTGAGTATAAAATTTGATGGCAAAACCGCGAATATCCCGTACTGTATCCGCAGAACCGCGTGGTCCTTGCACCGTAGAAAAACGCACAAAAATTGGAGTCTGTATATTGGAATCCGTCAAAAAGCCCGCTTTGGTATATTGTTCATTACCCGGATAGGCCTGAAAATAACCATGTGCCCCTACACCACGTGCATGCACAATTCGCTCAGGAATGCGCTCATGATCAAAATGGGTGATTTTTTCCCTTAAGATAAAATCTTCCAGTAAGGTTGAACCTCTTACCCCTGCCTTTAAACTGTTCTGATTATCTACAATCTTAACCCCTTGGTTCGTTGTCAAGGCATGTTCAGTCGCATCACTTCGATAACTATCTAGCTGCTGTGATTTTGCACTTTCATTTTGTTTATCCAGGGCATCTGTACCTGCAACTTCACTTTGCTTAGCTTTATGATTCATATTTGCACCTCTTTTCCATTCCATTAAAATGTGTGTGATCAAATGAATGCGATGGCCAACAGGCATTGGCCTGTATGACTGAAATTAGCTGGTGAATTTCTGATGGCTTAAAAAGGGAAACAGGAAGTCGACAAAACGTTGCGTACACCAAAGTCCTGTTTCACGATGATGGGCATGAGGAGCTAAATAAGGCAGCAGTTTATTGATCTTCATAGCAAGGTTGCCAGTTTCATAAATCTGATGCTGAATATCTTCAAGCTCCCCATCGGATAAAAAACTGAACATATAATTATTTTTATCTTTATGGTCCAATTGAATTCTTCGAGCGTTCAAATCGGCATCTTGAGCAGATTCACCTGCAATCCAGTCATAAATGATCTGCTTTTCAGTAGCAGTAAATACACCAAACATTTTCCCTTCTTCCTGATTAATCAGCTTCCAGAAGCGGCTTTCTTCGGGATCGCAACCCAGCTTGATCCATTTTTTATCAATGAGTACCTCAACAAATTCTTCTACTGAGTCTGGCGATGCAAGCCACGAATTAATCGTTTTGTTATTAAACTTGCATTTATCATTATGAATGACATTACCGATCAAGGCTTTTCGTTTTAAAATTTTAATCACCAAGGCGTCTAAATTTAGGTTTTTAATAATTTGCCTGGAGGACAAGCCTTTATCGTTCAAAGTAAAGCCAATCTTAATTTTCTCTATAAAAGACTTTTTATCATTGAATTTACTATATATTTTTTCAAAAGCTTTAATGGATAAATGTGCATGACCATTATCAATATTGTCGATGGTGATATGCAGATTGAAATATTTTGAATCTATTCCTAATTCTTGTAGCTCATAGTTAGTGATCAGCAGATGTAACGGAAGTTGTTCATAGGCCAGATTAAAACCGATGATTTCCGGAATGAACTCGGGGGGTGCATAAGCCAGCGCGAGTTGAATGGCAGGTTGATGATAATATTCATCTTCCAGATCCAGTACAAAATGTTCCAGCCCCAAATTTAAGATAAGATCATCAAATAAACATACATGATTAGATGTGGCGAGTCCCAAACCGAGTTCTTCCAGATAAATCTGGATTAAGTCTCTAAAAACCGAATCATTCCAGTAATGGACAATACTAAACAACCATGAGCCGTCTACCCGCTTTACCGGCGCAACCTTAATCAGAAATTCGAATGCCTGACCCACATTTTTAAAATATTCTCGCCCTGCCCCCCTATTTCTTTTTTCTAAATAAGCCTGATATTCAGCACATTGAAACTTATTATTTTCTAGAATCCAGTCCTGGATTTTACTGATATCAGGGGGAAAATCGATGGAGTTATAAGTTAAGCTTTGGATTTCTTTTTTTAAAAAATATGAAGCTTTTCTTTCCTTTTCTTGAATAGAAACCTCACCATTGAGAAAAAAAGTAACCAAATCAAAATAATTTTGATGATTTTTATCAACCCATTCTAGTAATTTATTTTTTACTGCTACTGGCATTTTTTATTCTCCAAGCGGTAATTAGCATATAAACTTAATTCACTTGGGTTTAATGAAAAAAGCCTATAATTGTTATTATTCGTTTAATTTATGTTGAATCAAAAAATAATCAGGTTTTATATATCAAATATTTAAAACATTCATGCTCCTGAAAAACGATAAACCTGTCACCTTTTAAAAAAAATTTTATTTGTTTTTTAGAATATGAAGAGGAAATTAAAATAAAGCGAAAAAAAATATGATGACTCAATGTTGTGAATTATTGGCTAAAGAAAAATTAAAAGTGACTTTCATTAAAAGTGCTTCCGCAGGTTATTTAGCTTACCTATTTTCCCTGACTCCATGCTCTGGAAAAATTCTAATTGGAGGTTTAGTGTGTTATGACCTGAAAGTTAAAGAAAAAATACTGAAAAATCTCTCCAAAACTGATAGCAAAATATACACCTGAATCTATTAAAATTACTGAATAATTGGTAAAAAAAGCAAAGAATATGTTTACCTCAGATATTTATGTAGGATGTACAGGATTACTCAAACCTGGCGGTTCTGAAACTTCAGAAAAACCTATGGGAACTTTTTTTATTCAATTTTATACAAAAACAAAATATATAATTACCGATGTTTGTGTAAAGGAAAGAAAACAGAAAAATTAAATAATCTGATTCAACACATATGTAAAAGCCTCATTAAAATTATTAAAAAAATTTAATAAAATAATAATTAAAATTTAAATTTGTAAATATCAATATACCTAATAACCGATATATTTCATAGATATAATATATGATATAATTATTATAGTTACATTTAAAACATTATGTAACATCCATTTTATTTTTTAATGAAATATTCATGCTAATAATAATTGTATCTGGTTAAACAGATTTTATTAAAAATATATATTATATATGAGGTGTAGAGATGACTAATCAAAATCAACCCCAACAACAAAATGATCAACAACGCCAACAGCAGCAACAGAACGACCAACAACGTCAACAGCCTGGCCAACAGCAAGGCAATATGCCTCAACAACAGCAACAAAATGATCAGCAACGTCAGCAAACTGGTCAACAGCAAGATTTTCGACAAAATCAGAATGACCAAAATAATCAACAGCAATAATGTGTTGATTGAACATTCAACATTTTAGAATGTGAAATTGTATTTCATTCCTTGGCTATTCTATTGATTCCGAAAATTAGGAGCTACACAAAATGACTGATCCCACTTTAGAAAATCAAAACCGTACGTCAAATAATGAGTCTGATTGGTATTGGCGTGAAAATTATACCAGTCGACCTTATTATCAAGATTTACAACGTGATATTCCCGATATTGATTATGACAAGGATTTATCCTCTGCTTACGAATTTGGAAGAAATTCACGTTCTGAATACGGCGAAAATACCCGTTTTGAAGACTCGGAAAATGATCTTGAAAGCAAATGGGAACAGTTTAAGGCGAACTCTCGCTTAAAGTGGCAACAAGCGAAACATGCTGTAAAAGATGCATGGGACAGAATCTAAAGAAATGAAAAATTTTCATTTAAAATCCTACTCACGAAAAAAGCACCCGAGGGTGCTTTTTTATGAAATATCTTTTTCTGATTAATTAAACATTTGCCCAAATGCATAAATCACAAACATCAGCATCAGTGCAGATGATGAAGTTACAAGGAGTTCTATTGTTTTCATAACCCACTCTCACTTCCTTATAGTGGAACTTTCTTTATACACAGATATTTTTTGTCAGACAATAACAATTATTGACATAAATGTATCAAAAAAATACTAAACTTATAAATATCACATTTTAAAATCTACACTTTCTCTCATTACAAATACAACAATTCATTGCAAAATATGTCGCTTGTTTTTAAAACATTTCCTTTATTTTAATATTTATTTTTCAACAATTTAAATCTTAAGTCTTTAACTTTTTACTTACATTTAAATATTCAGGTCATAATATATGATTGAACTTTCCTGTTAATTTTTACTACCTATTTTTAGGGGGGTTCATGGACTCAGATTCAATTTTTTTACAACTGTAGACTTGCTCTCTTCTTCACTGACTGCTGTCTAGAGATCCATCAAGAAAATATTTCCTGACTTGTTCAACAGGCAAGCTCAAGTAAAATTTTCAGGCATTAAAAAACCGCCTTAAAGACGGTTTTCGTATTGCTCTAACCCTTACACCGCATTTACATGCGCATTAAGCCGGAACATTTCATTTACACCCGTATAGAAACTGCGGCCATCAAGATTCAAATCAAGTTCAATACCCGATTCAAGCAAGACTTTTTTGCCTACTTCAACCCATTTAAACCCATCACGGGTATTTTGCATTTTTTTAAAAGGAATCAACGACACAACAATTTCACGACCATTTACCGATTTTGCAACTAAATTTTCAGTTTTATTCAACATTTACACCAATTTTGTAATACAGATAGAAAAGCCACCATTGGCATTTCAAAATAACAACCTTAACTTGGGATCACTCGAATGAGAGGAGATTTCTCGTATACCAATTTTGAACGAGAACATTTTCATGTCAGTTTTATTGTTGAAGCTATTATAACAGAAATACTGATTTAAGTCTCATTAATATATCAGTGTTACAAATTACAATTGTATTAAAAGATTTCAGGTTTTTTACCCTATCGATCCTTACATGTAGAAACATGCAGAAAATTACTTTACTGGTATACCCGCAAATAATCTGCAATCAAACGTGCTGCCCAAGATTCAGGCTGTTTAAGGCCCTCATAAAAAATACAGTGGCTGCCCTTTTTAGTGGTCACAACCACAATATTTGGCATCTTCTGAAGGGTTTCCTTATAAGGCTCCAGATTCCGGATATGACACACAGGATCATCTTCCGCATTTAAAATCATCAACGGAATTTTGACATTTTCAAATACATGAATCGGATTAGTGGCCTGATTATAGTCTTCAAAGCTGCTATAGCCTGCCAGTTCAAAATAATAAGATTGAAACTCCAATAAATTCCTGGCAGCAAGCACTTTGGGCAAGGAAGCGGTTTGTTGCCATGTTTCACTATAAGGGTGAATAAAGGATTCAAATAGCTTTTTTGTCATCACTTTACTATAGAAAGGATGTACATTTTGAAAACCCAGTTCAGTATCATAACCGGGACACAATGCAAATGCTGCCTTAAATGGTGTTTGCTCGCCTTGTTCTCCCAAATAGCGAACTAATAGTCCTGTGCCCGCAGATGAACCAACCGCATAGAGACTCGAATCTGGAAATTTGCTTTCAATATATTGAATCTGTTCACGTAAATCATCAGTCGAACCAAACATGGAAATTTTTGGAACAGGCAGAGGTAAATTGGCATGGCCACGGCGCAAACATAAGGCTACACGCCATCCGGTATGTCGATGCAAGTCACGAACCAGCTCGGCCATACTTTCCGGTGTACCCGTCAAGGTAGGCATCAACACAATAGTTGGGGTATCTTCAGCAACATGAAGTCCATACCAGGCAATAGCGGTGATCCCACCATCAGACATGTTTAGCTGTTCGATAAGCTCATATTGGAGTTGCACCGCTTTTTTTTTGATTAAATCAAAATAGATCAAATGCAGATGTGTATTTGACAGCCACGGCGTTGGACGGTATTTCTGTTTAAGTTGGGGCAAAACTTCAAGCACTTGCCCTGCTTCACCTTGTGGATCATAGTACAGGGTAGGCAATGCTGCACCCGTAATCTGATCGACAATTTCTTGCACCAACTGACCGATTTTATTGACCACAAACTTCATATTCGGTTTACCTCAAAAATGATGTAACGCAAAATACTTAGTACATGTCATTCCATTAACAGTTTATACTTTTACTATACGCTTTATGCTTTAGGCATAAAAGCAACCATACGCTGCCCCATCTGTGCCGCCAATGCTTCCAGACCACTCTTCGGACGCAGCATTACTTCAAAATCAATAATTTGACCTTGTTCATTAAACTGAATCATGTCAATGCCTTTAAGTTTTTTTTCACCCACATGGGCGGAAAACTCCAGCACCACATTCATTCCATCTTCGGTATAGAATTCGCGGTGGTAAGTAAAGTTTTCAAAGATCTGAATCACATTACTCAGAATAAAAAAGACCACCTGTTTGCCCGGATAAGGGTTGTATGCTACCGGTGAACGAAACACCACATCTTCAGCCAGTAATTCATTCAGAATAGACATGTCGCCTGTTTGCAGCATTTCATGCCAGCGCGCAATTGCCTGTTTTGTGGTTTCGATGGTCATTTTAGGTTCCTTTTTTTGTTTTATATTTTAAATAAAAAGAGTCCCCCTTTGAAAAAGGGAGATTTAGGGAGATTCATCTATTTAATATTAAATAATTAAATCCTCTCCCTAACCCTCTCCTTTAATAAAGGAGAGGGTAAAATTACATATCTATTTGTCTACTTCACCAGAAATCCTGATTTGTAAACAAAAATTGTAAAAGTAGGTTTCAATATTTTTAAATCACAGCCGCCAAATCTGCCCCTTGACGAATCGCACGCTTCGCATCCAGTTCACCCGCTTCTTTGGCTCCACCAATCAAATGCACATTTTTACCATCGGCTTTCAGTTGCTCGAACATTGCGGTGAAAGGTTCCTGACCGGCACAAATCACGACATTGTCAACCTCTAAAACGGTCGGCTGACCATTCACTACAATATGCAAGCCCTGATCATCAATCTTTTCATAGCTGACTCCTGCCAGCATTTTCACTGCACGGTGTTTCAAACCGGTACGGTGAATCCAGCCGGTGGTTTTACCCAAGCCTGCACCTACTGAACTTGCCTTGCGCTGCAATAAGTAAATTTCACGATTAGACTGTTCTACTTCAGCTGCTTTTAGACCACCGACATTTTCATAACGGGTATCAATACCCCATTCATTATAGAATTTTTCAGGATTCAGACTGGCACTATCGCCTTCATGGGTTAAATATTCCGCTGTATCAAAACCGATACCGCCTGCACCAATAATCGCGACACGTTGACCAACTGGCTTACGTTCTTTTAATGCTTCGAGATAAGTGAGTACTTTCGGATGGTCAATACCTTCAATCTCTAAATGACGCGGAGTGACACCTGTCGCTACCACAATCTCATCAAAGTCAGACTGGCTTAATGCTTCATAGGTCGCGGGATGATTTAAAAGCAGTTTAATATTAGGCTGTAATTCAATTTTACGTTTGAAGTAACGTAGGGTCTCATAAAATTCTTCTTTGCCGGGAATGGTCTTGGCAATATTGAACTGCCCACCAATCTGATTAGCTGCTTCGAAAATGGTGACCTGATGTCCTCGTTCAGCAGCATAGGTGGCAAAACTTAAACCTGCCGGTCCCGCACCAATCACCGCAATCTTTTTCGTCTGAACGGTTTCCTTAAAAATCAGCTCCGTTTCATAACAGGCACGTGGATTGACCAGACAAGATGCAATTTTCATGGAGAAGATATGATCCAGACAGGCCTGGTTACAACCAATACAGGTATTGATTTCATCACTACGACCTTGCTCGGCCTTTTGCACGAAGAAGGCATCGGCAAGCATCGGACGTGCCATGGAAATCATGTCAGCATGACCTGAAGCCAACACATGTTCCGCCATTTCCGGAGTATTGATACGATTGGACGTAATAAGAGGAACTTTGACCAAACCTTTCAGCTTTTGAGTGACCCAAGTAAATGCTGCACGTGGTACTTTGGTAGCAATGGTCGGAATGCGCGCTTCATGCCAGCCAATCCCGGTATTGATAATGGTGGCACCGGCTTTTTCAATTTCTTTGGCCAGTTGCACCACTTCTGCAAAGGTAGAACCGCCATCAACTAGATCCAGCATGGATAAGCGGTAAATAATGATAAAGTTTTCCCCTACCGCTTCGCGGGTACGCTTGACGATTTCAATCGGGAAACGGATCCGGTTTTCATAACTGCCTCCCCATTCATCATCCCGATAGTTAGTGCGCGCAGCAATAAATTCATTAATCAGATAGCCTTCCGATCCCATAATTTCTACGCCGTCATAACCTGTGTACTGCGCCAGTTTTGCACAGTGGGCAAAGTCAGCAATAGTTTGTTGTACTTCTGCGCTGGTTAAGGCATGCGGTTTAGTCGGGTTGATCGGTGCCTGAATGGCAGATGGTGCAACCAGATCGGCCTGATAGGAATAACGCCCGGTATGTAAAATTTGCATGGCAATTTTACCCCCGGCATCATGCACCGCCTGGGTAATCACTTTATGTTTTTCCGCTTCTTCCTTAGAGTCTAATTTTGCTCCACCCGCAAAGGTCAGACCTGCATCATTCGGTGCAATCCCGCCCGTCACAATCAGCCCTACACCACCTTGTGCACGTTCTGCATAAAATGCCGCCATACGCTCATAACCACGTGGAGCTTCTTCCAGCCCTACATGCATGGACCCCATCAAAACCCGGTTTTTAAGTGTAGTAAAGCCTAAATCTAAAGGCGCTAATAAATGCGGGTAATTAGACATACAATCTCCTTGGCGTGCTTTCTCAGCTGGCGAATATCTTTTAATGCAACTTGTTGCATAACTTATATTCCAGATTTTATTTTTATGCAACATGTTGCATAATGAACTTGTAAAGATTTATTGACTGAGCCGTTTATGTCCTTAGCCCATGTTTTATTGACCAGCCTGATTGAAAAACCCAGTACCGGTATTGATTTGGCTCGTCGCTTTGACCGCTCCATGGGATTTTTCTGGAATGCGACCCATCAGCAGATTTACCGTGAACTCAGCGCCATGCAGCAAAAGAACTGGATATCCACACTTGAAGATCACGACTCCAATACCCGTAAAAAGACCTATCAGGTTGAAGCTCTGGGACGTGCCGAACTGGCCGACTGGATGGTCAAGCAAAGCCCGCCTGCCCAATTGCGTGACGACTTAATGGTCCGTTTGCGTGCCGAAGCTCAACTCGGTGGCAATGCCGTGTTGCCGGAACTGGAAAGACATCTGGTCTTGCATCAACAAAATTTAAAAATTTACCAAACGATTTTCGCCAAGGATTTTGCCCATGCACAGGATCAAGACCGTACCCTGTTTATTCATAAAATGATTCTGCAACTGGGGATTGATCTGGAAATGGGCTGGATCAAGTGGCTAGAAACCATGATTCCACAGTTAAAAGCCTTTGAAGATAAAACCTAAAGAAAGGATAAGCGTATGCCAAACTACCTGATGCCTGATAATGAACGACTGTTTGTGCGTGAGTTTGGACAAGGACAAGCGGTGTTGGTCCTATCAGGTTTGGGTATGCAAAGCTGGCAATGGCTTCCATTTCTTTATCAGCATGCTAAAACTCATCGCTTTATTATTCCGGACTGGCGCGGCTTTGGTAGTTCGCAAAAGTGTGTCATTCCCGAAATGGATGCCATTTCCAGTCACTGGCGTGATATTGACAGCTTAATTGAACAGCTTCAGTTAAACGAGTTTTCGGTAATTGCCTATTCCATGGGTGCCACCACGGCGATGCATGGCATGCAATATGGCAATTTTGCCGAACACATTGCAGCCTATTTGCATATTGACCAGACCCCTAAAATTTCGGTAGATGATAGCTGGGATTATGGTTTATTTGGTCAACAGCATCCGTTATTTATTTCTATTCTGACAGAGCTGTCGCAGTTACTGGCTCAGCATCAACACATTCAATATATAAAAGACATGAATAGCCAAGCCCGCGGACAGATTACCAAGCTCTGGCTACAGTTTATTGGCCTGCAGAACAGCAATAAATACAGTTTAAAAGCCTTTGAATGGGTATTAAATCAGTCGCAATTGCAAAGTTTATTACTGCCCTCCAAGCGGGTCGACTATATGGCCTGGTATATCAACAATTATCTATACCATCAGGAAGATTACCGCGAAGCCCTGCAAAAACTGCAATGTCCGGTGACTTTTTTCAGTGGCACGCAATCCAGGCTTTATCCGGTAAAAGGTCAAACCTTGATTGCGCAGAGTATTCCTCATGCTAAACAGATCCGTTTTGAAAAATCTGGGCATACTCCGTTGCTTACTGAACCGCTAAAGTTTGCACGAGAAATTAGCGCATTCCTGCAAGACAATGTGACTCATAAACCTTAAACAGCTGAATGATGTCAGGAGTCAAAATGAAAAAACTCGTAGTCTTTTCGGGTGCTGGCATGAGTGCCGAAAGTGGCATCCACACATTTCGGGACAGTGATGGCTTATGGGAACAGTACCGAATTGAAGACGTTGCAACACCTGAAGCCTGGAAACGCGATCCGAAACTGATCCAACATTTCTATAACGAACGGCGTAAAAATATTCTAGCTGCCAAGCCGAATGCAGCACATCAGCTCATTGCCGAACTTGAAGATGTTTTTGATGTACACGTCATTACCCAAAACATTGACGACCTACATGAACGCGCTGGAAGCAGTCAGGTCATTCATCTACATGGTAATATTCGGCTGGCTAAGAGCTCGGATCCAAACGCTCAGTACAGTACTGAATTCTATCCGGTCGAAGGTGCAGAGCTAGATTTGAGTAAACACTTCTGCAAGAATGGCTATCCTTTACGTCCACATGTGGTCTGGTTTGGTGAGGCTGTGCCTGCCTATGCCGATGCACAAGACTGCATACAGAATGCGAATATTTTTATCGTAATTGGTACCAGTCTACAGGTTTATCCCGTGGCAGGTCTAATCCATGAAATTTCAGCCAATTGTAACGCTTACTATATTGACCCCAAAGCTGATCAGCAGCAGCTTCCTCCCCAATTCCAGAAAATTGTAATGACCGCTACTCAAGGCATGCAATACCTGAAAAAAATATTGCGACAATCACGATAAGCCTTTCTATTGAATAACAAAACCACAAAACAGATATTGACATAATGCAACAATAAAATTTTAATCAGCTTATTGTTGCATAAATGGAATTCTTAAATGCTGTCTGATCTTGATGATTTTTATTGCTTTGCCTTGGTGGTTGAACATGGAGGCTTTAGTGCAGCAGAACGCGCAACCGATATCCCAAAATCAAAATTAAGCCGTCGCGTTTACAATCTGGAAGAACATTTAGGAGTCCGGCTGATTCAGCGCAGTTCCCGCCATTTTGCTGTAACCGATATTGGCATGAATATTTACCGCCACGCCCAGGTCATGATGAATGCGGCACAAGCGGCTCATGATCTGGTCGATCATCTCAGCATTCAGCCGCGTGGTGTAATCAAGGTCAGTTTGCCTGTTTCAATTGCGCAAAATGAAATTGCCAAGATTTTGCCAAAATTCCTGAAAACCTATCCGGAAATTAAAGTGCAGCTCATTGTCAGTAACCGCCGTGTCGATATCATCAATGAAGGCATTGATGTGGCACTTCGGGTACGCTCCAATCTGGATGATGACCCGAATCTGGTTTTACGCAAATTTGAAAATATCGAGCAGCACCTGTTTGCCAGCCAAGCCTATTTAAATGAATTTGGTGACTTAAAACAGCCTGAAGATTTAAGCAATCATCAAATTCTCAGTATGTCAGATGAACATTTAGACCAATACATTGTTGTGCATGATGATAAAAACCGGCAGAAAAAAATCAAGGTCAATCCTATAGTAATGGGTTCTGACCTGATGATGCTGGCACAACTGGCACGACAAAATTGCGGAATTGTGTTATTGCCCGATAGCATTGTGCAGGATTATGTTCAAAGTGGTGAATTGGTACGTGTATTGCCGGACTGGAAAGCGCCACATGGTATTTTCCACGCGGTTTATCCTTCACGCCGTGGCCTATTACCTGCGGTCCGTGTCTTTATCGACTATTTGGTGGAACAGCTCAGTAAGCATTAAGCTTTTATAGATCTGGGTAAAAAAGCAATCACAGGGCTATCTTCAAACCATCGACAGAGGTCTTTGAGTTGCTAATGAATACATTACAAAAACCGTAAATCTTATTGTTACAAAAACATAAAATTTACTTGAGTAATACAGAAATTTAGATAAAAAAAAGCTTATCCGAGGTGGATAAGCTTATAAACTTTAAATAAGGAAAATAAGAAACTACAGCTAGAATCTATAGTTGTATATTACAAAGAAAAAATGTAAATATCTAATAGATAAAAGATATCAAAAAAGTATAGCAGAAACATTTTTATCTAATAAATCATAAACTTACGTCTTAATATCATAGATATTAAAACTTTATATGAACACAAAATATACAATTCTATACTAAAGTATAAAGTTGTATATTTCATTTAACTCTTCGCTTAAATTACAGGATATGAGCCAGTACCTTCTGGCCAAGGAGATAACAGTTCAAAACCTGTATCCGTTACAGCAACCATATGTTCCCATTGTGCTGTCAAAGAGCGGTCTGCTGTAACAACAGTCCAGCCATCCTTAAGCTCTTTAACACGCGCCTTGCCTGCATTGACCATCGGCTCAATGGTAAAAACCATGCCTTTTTTAAGGATCAGACCTTGACCAGGCTGACCATAATGCAGCACATTCGGATGTTCATGATAGACCTTACCAATGCCATGACCGCAGTATTCACGGACAATGCTATAGCCCTCACGATGAGCCACAGACTGAATGGCAAAACCGATATCACCTAAAGTTGCGCCCGGTTTCACCGCATGGATGCCGGCTACCATGGCTTCATAAGTGGTTTCAACCAATTTTTTCGCTTCCGGTTTTACATTTCCGACATAATACATCCGGCTGGTATCGCCAAAATACCCATCTTTAATGATCGCAACATCAATATTGATAATATCGCCATCCTGCAAAATAGTGTTTGGCGATGGGATACCGTGACAAACCACTTCATTTGGAGAAATACAGGTGGTTTTAGTATAGCCATAATAGCCCACGTTGGCTGGAATGACTTTTAAGGTATTCACAATGAAATCATTGCAGATATCATCCAGATACTCTGTACTTACTCCAGGCTTGACATACTTCCCTATCATCTCCAAAACCTGAGCAGCCAAACGTCCAGAAATACGGAGTTTCTCTAAATCTTGCTCAGTTTTAATGGTAATAGTGGAAGCTTTCATTGCATCATCCTCAGAAATAAGGCTTATGATTATAGTCCTTTTACTTTAATTTTGTTTAATATGAGCAGATAAACAGCGGAGTTTTGAGCATTTTTAGTCAACCATGCGGTTAATTTATATACATTTAAACGATCATTATAAAAAAATCAAAATCTGCTTAAAAAATTAAAAAAGCATAATAGCCTATACTTTTATGCTTTTTACCAATTAATCAAATATATAAATAAACTTAAACTCTTCAGTTGTTCAGTTTAAGAGCTTACTGAACCTCTAAAACTCATAAGCTGCATAAAATGAACTGTAAAAAAGCACTAATATCTTCTAAAATCGCTTTTTTGTTTAATTCCTCTCCCTTTTTATGACGAATCTCCGCACAAGGGATATTATTGCCTTGGGTTTTATGACTTTTGCACTTTTTATTGGTGCGGGTAATATTATCTTTCCACCAATTGTCGCTCAACAAGCGGGTGAACATGTGTGGTTAGCTGCTTTAGGTTTTCTTATTACCGCAGTTGGCCTGCCTGTTATCACCATTATGGCACTTTCACGTGTAGAAGGATCCATCCAGAATTTAAGTTCACCTCTGGGTAAAATCGCCAGCCTGATTTTAACCATTGTATGTTACTTAGCTGTTGGTCCTCTATTTGCAACGCCTCGTACAGCCACAGTTTCCTATGAAATCGGTTTCTCTTCCTATTTTGGTACATCAAGTAGCAGCCTGCTGATTTATAGTGCAATTTATTTTGCAGTCGTCACTGTTATCTCCTTATATCCCAACAAACTGCTCGATACTGTCGGCCACTTCCTGGCACCTTTAAAGATTATTTCTTTGGCAGTATTAGGTATCTCTGCATTTGTCATTCCTGCTGGATTCATTTCACCAGCAATTAACAACTATGCGACTGCCCCAGTTTCTGAAGGTTTTGTCAATGGTTACTTAACTATGGACACTTTGGGTGCATTGGTATTTGGTATTGTTATTATTCACGCAATTCATTCACGTGGTGTAACAGATAAAAAACTGGTGACCAAGTATGCCGTGATTGCCAGCCTGATTTCTGGTGCAGGTTTAACCTTGGTTTATTTAAGCCTGTTTAAACTCGGTTTAGGCAGCCATGAAATCGCTCCAAATGCAGCAAATGGTGCAGTGATCCTGCATGCCTATGTGCAGCATGCTTTTGGTGATATTGGTTCTGTATTCTTGACCGGCATGATTTTCCTGGCCTGTATGGTAACAGCGATTGGTTTAACCTGTGCTTGTGCAGAATACTTCTCTGAACTGACTAAAGTTCCTTATAAAATTTTAGTGTTTGTTCTGGTTGGTTTCGCTTTCATCATTTCAAACCTCGGTTTAACCAAACTGATTGCTGTGTCTGTACCTGTTTTAAGTGCCATTTATCCACCAGCAATTGCAGTGATTCTACTGAGCTTCTTGTGGAAATTTTTCAACAGGCCTGCTTATGTGGTTGCACCAGTAACTGCAGTGGCCCTGTTATTCGGTATTTTTGACGGCCTGAAAGTTGCAGGACTTGAAGCCTACTTACCTGGTTTCATTCAAAATCTACCGTTAAATGCACAAAATTTAGCATGGCTGATTCCATCTATTATTGTGCTGATTATTGCTATCGTCATCGATAAAGTTAGAAAATAACTGAGTTGATGTGCTTAAAATCTGGTTTTACCCAAACCTGATTTTAACCGTGATCAATAAAACATCATGTTTTACCCAAACTGGGTTTTATTGTTTACATCCTCATCAATCCAACATGGTTGCTTAAACATATAAAATACAATCAGTCACGATTAGACTGATCTTGCCACATCCCATCCCAAACCTTAATACACTTCTAGACTGGCATCAATATTGCTTCTTTTATATTCACTATTGTTGAGTATCTTGACATCTTTTTAACTAGTAAGAATGAATGAGGAGGATAATTGCATATTCAGAAGAAATATCCAGCATTTATATGTTGAATAAAATCAGGCTATAAACTTATGTCTAACATATTTTTATGACAAAATAGTGACATCAACTATTGAAATGAATCGAAATACCAAGTACAACAATAGAAACTAATCTGACTAAAACAATTAGGTTTAGGTCAATATATAACCGGAGGAGTGGAGATGTTATCATTACATTTCAATAAAGAAATCTTCATTAACGCTCTAAAAGCAAATAAGAATATGGTCACTTATTTGAGTACTACGGTTGCTCTGATTGTGACACTCATTATTCATGGTTTAATTCAAGGTAACTTAAAACCTGAATTCTTTATGTATGCTTTTATTGTATCGGTAGCTTTCTATGTGTGGGCTGTGGTCGATCAGAAATACCGTCAACAGAAGCAAAATACTTCTACAGAATAAAAGATGGGTGAACTATCACCCATCTTAATAATAATTAATCATCCAGAACTTATACCAAAATCACCAATCATCAAGTTAAAACTTTCATCAGGCCGATCATTGTACCAAGCAATAATCCTATTGTAGCACCCAACTCTCCAATGATCAGAAAAATCATTGCACTTCTTAACATCCATTTTGGCAAATGCCAACGTCCCATTTGATGAGGCTGCTTAAACTGATTGGTCGTATCTTTCAGCCAGCCATGTAACACATAACTTAAAATTGAAAAGCTAAAAAAGAAAAGATTGATCAATACAAAAGTAAAGTTAAGTCCATCACTCCAAACTGAAAAATAGGCTAGAATTGCAATAATCAGGCTGGCTGGTGCATAGAGCAAGCTACTTCTATGCGCAATATCGACATAATAATGAGCCCGCGCCTGTGCTGAATGACGAATCTGATAATATTTCCATACCCCAGTCAGCATGCCCACCCAAAGAAAAATACCACTAAACAACACGGCCCAAGCTACAGCCTGTGTTAAATTTTCCGCTTCCATTCATTTATATCCTTATTTTTAGATCGTTATTTTGACTTTAAAGTCATGAATTATACAAGTTTCTTTTTAGAACCTGGCTACAGTAGTCACCATACATACTTATCCCATATTCTCCATATGAACACTTTTGAATCATTAACAATTACCTGTAAAGATGGATATTCACTTAGCGGCCGCTTTTATGCAGCCAGCGCTACGCAAAAAAAGAATTACCCAGTCCTCATCTGTCCAGCAACCGGGATTACCCAGAATTTTTATCAAGCTTTTGCAGAATGGTTAATCACACAAGGCTATGATGTTTTGAGTTTCGATTTCCGCGGAATTGGTCGTTCTTTACATGGTTCGCTTAGTCAATCTGAAGCCAGCATTGTAGATTGGGGTAAACTGGATATTCCTGCTGCAATAGAGACATTGTTATATAAAACTCAAGCTGATCAGGTCATTTTAATTGGTCACAGTGCTGGCGGTCAGCTTTTGGGTATTGTGCCTAATCATGAAAAAGTAGCCAAAGTTGTCGCAGTTTCAGGTTCAACCAGGCATGTTAAAGGCTTAAAAGGCCGCACCAAATTGCTGGCTCCTGTCATGTTTAATGTCCTTTTTCCATTGGCTCGCATTACCAAAGGTTATGCTCCGACTCAAGCAATTGGAATGGGAGAAAATCTACCTAAAGATGTCGCCACACAATGGGCACAATTTTGTCGTAAACCGGGTTATGTGCTCAATGCTATTGGCAAAAGCGTGTTTGAAGATTATCACACTCAAATTAGCTGCCCGATTACGGTACTGTGGTCATCGGATGATGAAATTGCAACGGAAGCCAACGTAAAGGATTTATTACGCCTGTATCCGAATGCCGAAACTCAAATGATTGAGCTAAAACCTAAAAGCTATGGACATAAAACGATCGGTCATATGCTGATGTTTAAGAAGTCTCATCGAAATTTATGGTCGGTGATTGAAAAAGAACTCTTGGCTTAAGCATTTATCCATCGCCAATTTTAGAAAATTATGTTTTAATACACTTAGTTTGAGATGAGCCTCTTACAGTATATAAGCTTAGATCTTATATACGACTAGCCCCTAACCATGGGGCTTTTTAATGTCTGAAATCAAAAACTTAAAATTAATTGGCGTAAAACTGGCATTCTATAATTTTTTATTTAATTCAAAATCCGGACATTAAAGGTAAATCTAATTTTTTTTAATTAAAACATACCCGGTTTCGTCCACTATTTTTGGCTTCATATAAATGCTTATCTGCTATTTCTAAGGCACTCATAAACTGGGATTCAGTCTCTATTTTAGCCGCTCCAAAACTTGCAGTAATTTTAATATCATGAATAAAAATTTGATCTTCAACCTTTTTACGTAAACGCTCAACTAAAACCCATGAAGCCTCCTCATTTGGACTTTGCAGCAAGATAATAAATTCTTCCCCACCAAACCGCCCGACAATATCACCTTCCCGAATATTAAATCTGCATATATCAGCAAATGCGTATAAAATTTTATCTCCCACAACATGTCCCCATGTATCATTTATATTCTTAAAATTATCAATATCACACATCACAAGATAAACTTCACCATACTGTTTTTTCTCAAACAGGTCTTTGGTTTTTTCTAGAAAGCCATGTCGGTTATACAATTTGGTTAAAGGATCTCTCAACCGCTCTTCATTAAGGCTAGTAAACATTTCTTTTACAGCTACGGCCGAGAGAATAATGGCAAACCACAGACTGATAAAAACATTTATAGAAATCAGCATCATCCACCAAGTTGTGGTCGCCACGGTCATATGTTGCAGTTCTTGAAGATACACAATGACTATTAAAGCTCTAATAAATGCATAGATAACGACGAAAAAATAGCTCAAACACAAAAGTTTTTCTAAAGCATAGGTTTTTTTAAATAAAGCATATACTTTTGGTAGGGCTAAAGCTTCCAGGCATAAAACCACCACACTAACTATGACCACTCGTGACCATAAATTCTCATCGATATAGGTGAAATATAGAAGTAAAGTTATACCCGCAATAATAAGGCCAGAAGAGATCCATATATTTAATTTAGCATTAGCTTTTAAGAACATTCCATGTACGACTGCCCAAACCCCACCTATATACAGAATTGCAAACCAAGGCGCTGTTAGCCGTAGTTGTGTATTTGTCATCAATGTCTGTGTAGCGAATGCTACAGATAACTGAATACAACCAACTCCCATCCACATTAAATACTTGGGTGCTTTAAACCTTAAATATGCAACAATAAAGGCCGTACCAATCAGAATTAAGCAAATTGGGTAAATCAACAAGAAATAGTGAGTAGCTGGTAGATTCACGGACTTGAATAACCACTAGAACTGTGTAGTTTTTATTCTAAATTGTTTAGCTAAACTTATTCAATAAATATTTATTTTTAATAAGAAAATATTAATTGATTATTTTTAAAAACTAAGTAATTTTTAAACGCGCTTTTCATATTCCATCTCAACAAAATATTCGCACTTTTATTGAATATTTAAAGTCATTGTTCTATTAGAGTGCTTGGAAATATTGCTTTTCAGCAAAGATCAGACGTTTGTATAAATTCATTGAAGCTTTTAAAAAGTCCAGAATACCAACTCTCTATACTTGTCATTACTCCAAAAAATAAGGGCTGATAAATCAGCCCTTATTTTCAACTACTTATTCAATCAAGACAATTGAGCAGCAGCAATTTTCTTAGTATCGATGTCTTTAGCAGCATCTGTATACTCGCCCATCTTGTCGAAGTTCAAGTATTGATAGATGTCAGCAGACATACTGTCAATTTGAGCTGCATATTGTTGATATTCTTCTGGAGTTGGTAATTTACCAAGTACAGCAGCAACAGATGCAAGTTCAGCAGAAGCTAAGTAAACATTAGCGCCTTGACCTAAACGGTTCGGGAAGTTACGAGTAGAAGTCGATACACAAGTTGTGTTCGGAGCTACACGTGCCTGGTTACCCATACATAATGAACAGCCTGGCATTTCAGTACGAGCGCCAGCTTTACCATAAATGTTATAGAAACCTTCTTCCATCAATTGGTGCTCGTCCATACGAGTTGGCGGAGCCAACCATAAACGAGTAGACAATACGCCACCAGGTACTTTATCAAGTAATTTACCAGCAGCACGGAAGTGACCGATATTTGTCATACATGAACCAACGAATACTTCGTCAATCTTAACGCCTTGAACGTCAGAAAGAAGTTTAGCGTCATCTGGATCGTTCGGGCAGCAAAGAACAGGTTCAGTGATTGTAGCTAGGTCGATTTCATACACTTTAGTGTATTCAGCATCAGCATCAGCTTTAAGAAGTGATGGATTCGCCAACCATTTTTCCATGTTCTCAACACGACGAGCCATAGTACGCGCATCGCCATAACCTTGAGAAATCATCCATTTCAACATAGTGATGTTAGAACGGAGGTATTCAGCAACTTTCTCTTCAGAAAGCGTAATTGAACAACCAGCAGCAGAACGTTCAGCAGAAGCATCAGAAAGTTCGAATGCTTGTTCTACTGTTAATTCAGTTTCCATTTCAGTCAGGTCGATTTCTAGGATACGACCAGAGAAGATGTTTTTCTTACCTTTTTTCTCAACAGTAAGATCGCCTTCTTGGATCGCACGGTAAGGAATCGCATGTACAAGGTCACGTAGAGTGATACCAGGCTGCATTTTACCTTTGAATTTCACAAGAACAGATTCAGGCATGTCTAGTGGCATAACACCAGTCGCTGCAGCGAACGCTACAAGACCAGAACCCGCTGGGAATGAAATACCGATTGGGAAACGAGTATGTGAGTCACCACCAGTACCAACGGTATCTGGAAGAAGCATACGGTTTAACCAAGAGTGGATAATACCGTCACCTGGGCGTAAAGATACACCGCCACGGTTCATGATGAAATCAGGAAGCGTGTGTTGCATTTGAACGTCAACTGGTTTTGGATACGCAGCTGTGTGACAGAAAGATTGCATTACCAAGTCAGCAGAGAAGCCTAGGCAAGCCAAGTCTTTCAATTCGTCACGAGTCATCGGACCAGTTGTATCTTGAGAACCAACTGTTGTCATCTTAGGTTCGCAGTAAGTACCTGGACGAACACCTTGACCTTCTGGAAGACCACAAGCGCGACCTACCATTTTTTGAGCTTGAGTGAAACCTTTACCAGTATTCTCAGGTTGAACTGGAGTACGGAATAAGGTTGAAGGTGCAAGACCTAAAGCTTCACGCGCTTTACCAGTCAAACCACGACCAATGATCAGGTTGATACGGCCACCAGCACGTACTTCATCTAACAACACTGGAGTTTTGAGTTCAGACTCGGCAATTTGAGCGCCATCTTTGAATGCAGTTACTTTAGCAGCAGCATGGTCGATTTTAAGTGTGATCTCGTCGCCCATGTTCATGTTGGTAACGTCGATCTCGACTGGTAACGCACCAGCATCTTCCATTGTGTTGAAGAAGATCGGAGCAATTTTACCACCTAAGCAGTAACCCCCGTCTTTTTTGTTCGGGATGTGAGCAATTTCGTCACCAAAGAACCAAAGAACAGAGTTAGTTGCAGATTTACGAGAAGAACCTGTACCAACTACGTCGCCTACATAAGCAACTTGGTTGCCTTTCGCAACAAGTTCTTTAATTTGGTTTAATGGACCAACTTCACCCGGTTTTTCAGGATTGATGCCATCACGTTCGTTTTTCAACATCGCATTTGCATGTAATGGGATGTCAGGACGGCTCCAAGCATCTTGAGCTGGAGACAAGTCATCAGTGTTAGTTTCACCAGTAACTTTGAATACAGTTAATTTGATTTCTTCTGGAACGTCTTTACGGCTAGTGAACCATTCAGCATCAGCCCAAGACTGCATAACAGCTTGTGCATTTGCATTGCCCGCTTTCGCTTTGTCAGCTACGTCATGGAATGCATCAAATACAAGAAGAGTTTTTTTCAATGCATCAGCAGCTAAACCTGATAATTCTGCATTGTCTAAAAGTTCAACTAAAGGCGCAACGTTATAACCACCAAGCATAGTACCCAGTAAGTAAACCGCACGTTCTTTAGAAACTAATGGCGAAGTCGCTTCACCTTTTGCCACAGCAGCTAAGAAAGCAGCTTTAACATAAGCAGCTTGGTCAACACCTGCTGGAACACGGTTTTCAAGCAAGTCAACTAAAAATGCTTCTTCTCCAGCTGGTGGATTTTTTAATAGTTCAACCAAGTCAGCTGTTTGAGCATCGTCAAGTGGCTTCGGTGGGACTCCGAGTGCGGCACGTTCTGCAACGTGTTGGCGGTAAGCTTCTAGCACAGTGTTATTCCTCTTTTTTAAAAAATTATTTACGAATTCCAGCTTATGCAAAGCTTCGCAAATAATATGGACTGCTAAATTTTACTAAAATTCCAGTTAAAAGTTAATGCAACTACAGTGTTTCTTTGTGATGCCCATTATTTTATAGCTAAATAATGGGCATATCGATTACACAATAAGCAAATCCTTCACTTTTAAAGCTTTTTGATGATGAAAAAGTCACTTTTAATGGAACATTAAACATAAAAAAGACAACCCTATGTTGCCTTTTTTGCTTCTATAAAAATATTCAACCTTAGTGGACAGTGGTTGCAGTTAAATATTGAGCTAATTCTGCTCGATCCCCGGTAAATTTGAGAGCGCATTCATCTTCAAATAAGCCTTGATACTGATTGCTGGCAAATGAAATTTTGATTAAGCATCGTGAATGATGATTGCCTTCTAATTTTTTTCGTAGAAATACTTTATCGCCAACACTGAGTACATAATTTCCACCCCCAATGATTGCAACACCGTGCTCATCTTCCAAGAGCAAATCCTCATGATGTAAGTAGCCGATCACATCCATATTACTGCTCCTATCGTTATCATTCTTCATTTCATTATTCAGTAACAAGATAAGCTTTTCTATATTTTTGATTAAGCAAATGTCACAATTTATTTTTTAATTTTGCTTAGGCTATTTTATGAAGAATAAACATAAAAAAACCGTTCATTAGAACGGTTTGTAATTCGGCATTTTGTCATGCGGTGTCGCAATACATTTTTCAGTAATTTTCTGCTTGAACTGATTACGGCTTGCTTCCGGATCCTTATTTATCTCTTCCAATGGAAATGCATAAGCCTGTTCGATAATATCCAGAATAAAGGTTTTGGTGATTTCATCTTCAATCTTGTTGGCGTGCTCTATAGCAGCCTCTTTGGTAATGGTATTTTGACGATCGTACATAATGTTGTTTGCAGCATTACCCATACTTGTACAATAACCTTTCCACTGCTCTTCAGGTGTTAGCGGCTTCTTTTCAGCACACCCCACTAAAGCAACCAATGCCATCAAAGTGAATAACTTTTTCATCAATGTTCTCCTATTGCCCCCTATCATAATCAAAGTTCATGAAAATACGAAATCATCAAAACAAGATATCCAAAAAAATCATGAGCAAACTAAAATCAAGTACATAAAGAATAAGCTCTATTTTAAGTTTATGGGTTTAAAAAAGACTTTGTATTGAATTTTTTATTTTTAACTAATTTTTAAGTTATTAATTTAATTGAACATAATTATTAAGTTACAAATTTGAGCTATAAAAAGCAGCAATAGGTAGCTATTCATTTGCATAATTTCAAACATAGCTGTATGCTTAAAGCCAACTAGAAAAATAGTTTGCTCTGGTAAATCTTCTTGTATTTCGCAGTTTTAGTCATAATCCTTCGTTTTTCAGATTTAAAGTTCCATTCTTATTTTCAAGTTAAATTATCTGGCTTTTCAATAAGCTAAAAACATTTTTAAGGATTTTATTATGTCTAATACTGTAAAAGGTACTGTTAAGTGGTTTAACGAAACTAAAGGTTTTGGTTTTATTCAACAAGAAAATGGCCCTGATGTTTTCGCTCATTTCAGCGAAATCACTGGTAATGGCTTCAAAACTTTGGCTGAAGGCCAACAAGTTGAATTCAGCATCGCTCAAGGTCAAAAAGGCCCGAATGCTGTAAACATCGTAGCACTATAATTTAAAAATCACGCTTGCCGACTGCAAGTATGATTAAAAAAAAAGCGAGAGTTTAACTCTCGCTTTTTTTTTGGATTTTAAAACACTGATGCGCTAAATTAGGGTGTTTTATTGAGTAGTTGATCTACCAGTTCATTAATTTTAGTTTCAATGATGCACGTTGCGAGTGACATTGCTGAGGTCAGAATCGGGGGATTGGAAATATTGTTTCATTCATGTCCACCACCTCACAGAAAATAAATAGCCCAATACTGAATTGGGCTATTCTTTACTCTTCAAATTCTATCGGATCCCCATCTTCAGGTCGAATATGATGAGTTCCATCATCTGCAGGGTCAACACTTGAGCCATCTTTAGTAATAGCGTTGTACATCTCATCCTCTTTCTTATCGTCGATAAATTCTTCATCTTCGAAATCTTGAGGCTCATCATCGTCATCAAAATCTAAAGGCTTTTCTTCATCTATCATGGCGATCCATCACTTATTTGATCAATAAAATATCATGCTCAAACATTCGATAGAGTTATTCAATAGTGAACTATCCTTATTTGTGTAACTCATTATGAGATATTTTGTTGTGGCTAAAACCACAAATGCAACTCCGTAATGATGTAACAAGCTGTATATGGTCTACACTGCTAAAAAAATGTAGACCGATGTTGATAAAATTTTAAATATAACAAATAGTTAAGAATTTATATTCTCAAGCCATTAGAAGCGCCAGTTATAGAACACGTCTATCGCACGTTCTAGCGATTGGCTCGCTTCCAGATATAAACGTTTATTCATTTGATAACGCAAGGTCAATTTATTCACCGGTGTAAACACCCCTACACCATAACGGATGAACAGATCCGGTGTAATATAACCTGTCACACTCACCTGAGTATCATCTCCCGTTCCCTGTGCATCCAGCGCCAGACCACTCAGACCAAAAGTACGTCCAATCTGGTTGGTGAGAGCGCGTGTACCGCCTAAGCCCATACTGATTCCGGCAGCCGCAATGGTATTATTGACATCGGACTTAAAGCCCGCTTCCTGACTAATACCACTGGCACCTTCATTAATACGGCCGGTAATGATGGCATTTAAAGCTTCCTGTTCAGACAATCCGGCATCGTTATAGACCTGAATATTCGGACTGGTGGCTGTACCTGTTACACGCACCCCAACCAGACTACCCTGTACGGTCTTATTGGCATCAATATCCAGGGTCGGGTTATATAAAGGACCGTTAAAACGTGCAATCGCACGATTCAAATCCAGACTTTGTCCATAGGCTTCAATTTTTACCCGTTGACTGACCCCAATTGCACCATTAGCACGCATGGCGGTTTCAAGTCCACGTTGTGAAAGATACAAACGGCCGGCAAGTGGAATACGACTATCAAAGCCCTGGAAAATTACCTGATTACCTAAATTAACCATGACATCGGCACGGATATCCCAAGGACGGGCTGCCCTTAATATTGCAAGCTGGTCTTGTCCTTCACGCACGATTCGTACATCTGAAGATACATTGATTACCGGTGCTGAAGCTTCAGGCATCGAAATCAAGGCACGTGGCACATCCACCTTACCGTTTAAGCTTAATTTCTTCTTAAATGGCAGCACATCTAAAGACAAATCCGGCGTAACTACGGCGGTAATTAACGGCGCCTGACGTATAAGCAGGTTTTCACCTTTTAAATGCAACTGAATGCGGGGATCATCTTTCCAATTTACACTACCAGTCAATGCACCTGCACCTTGACCACTATTAAATGCACCGTTAATGGTAGCGTGATCCTGGCGAATGGAAGAATAGACCTGAATATTGGTTAAATTCACCGGCAAGGAAATCATGCTGATTGCACCATCTTTCAGGCGCATTTCACCATTCAGCAAAGGCTGCGTTAAAGTACCGCTAATTTTTCCAGCAAAAGACAAGTTGCCCGCCAGGGAACGGACATCCCGCGTAAACGGTTTAAAGACTTTCAGTTGTACCTGATCGAAGGCGATCTCACCGCGCATCGGCATCCTGTCTTTATAAGGATCGATAATAACATTGGCATAACCTGTACCAATTTCAGGGGTTTTAACATCTAAACGAACCTGTAGCCCCGTCGCTACACTTTTTGCCACCACAGCAATTTCATTATATTTAAGTGTAGAACCCATATCTTGTGGATCTTCAGCGGCGAGCCCAATCACGCCATTACGACTAACCAGTCTAGCATCAATTTTTGGCTTGCTGCCTTGTGCCCAAGTGGCTTTGGTATAACCATTGATCTTACCGGTAATTTCCAGACCCTCTGGCATAAAAGCAGCAAAGTCATTTAAATCGACATTACGGGTAATAAATGAAACATTACCTCTGGTTTTACTGACCCGAATCGGTTGGTCAAAACACAACTGGCTTTGTTGACTCGACCAGCAATGTGCTCCGACAAATAATTCACTTTTGGCAGAAATGTAAATCACCGAGGCATTTTGACGTTGTACCAAACGTGCACGCAAGGAGTCAAAATCACCTTTCTGGATTTGTCCCAACCAGTCATTCTGTGCATTAAAACCACCAGCCAGTTGTACATAAAATTTAGACAGTCTGTTTTGCGCCTGTACTTTCAAAATGTGGGCTTTACGCGTTCCAGCCAGTGAAATTTCACCCTGCTGTATTTCACGCTTACCACTGCGTAAATTTTCCATTTTCGCTGTCATCAAGGTCGGGGTCGACTCAGAAGTCGGCAGCTCGCCTTGTACACGTAATTTTTTAACACTGAATAACTGGTTAAAACCGAAATCGTCTACCGCCAGATTGGCCGTCGCTTGCAGGCGTGGCTGTGATTGCACATTCAAATAGCCATAAGCACGACCACGAAGTCCACTGTATATTTCATACAAGGCCGGTGCATTAATTTTCAGTCTTAAGTTCTGGGCATTACCGGTAGCCTGAACCTGATTTTTTGCATAGGAAAGATAGAGGTTATTGGCTTCAAACTGTTGTGGCAGGAAGCCTTTTTGATTTGAATTAATCACCATCGCTAGATTTCCTGTTCCGCGAACAGGTTTATTGTTGATGATACCGGCTATATTCAGTTTCTGGATATTAATACGTTTTAAGCTGTCTGACCAAACCCCTTCAGTTTTCACGTTACCGGACAATTCACCGCGCACAGATGAGACAAAATAATGCAGTTTAAAACGTACTAAAGAGGCATTGATATTCCAGCCCAAACCATTTTTAAGATAGACCAGACCACTAGCATAAATTTTCCCGGCAATACCTGAATGTTTCAGTTCATCGACTTTAACCAGTTCAGGTGTACCGGAGATCTTGAACTTGAGCATGCCTTCGCTGGCTGGAATCTGACTGGCATTGAGTGCGCCATCATAATTGACGGCAAAACTTTTAAATGCACCACCCGCTTTTTGGGTATTAAATAAAAGGGCGATGGTGCTACGACCGGTTAAGCGTACAGTTTCGTTGTTATTTTGCTGTGCTAGACGACCGGTTAAATTAATCGCATCCAGATGGATAATTTGCTGATTCGGTTTGGCAAAACCATTGGCTTTGACCTGACCATTAAGTAAATTAACTGGTGCAGCCACTGCAACCGTTTGCGGATTAAAATCTTTGGCATTGAGAATGGCATTCCATTTCAATTGACGTTTTTTGGTCGGCAAATCTACTTTGGCACTACCGCTTAAACTACCTTTACCCGCTACATAATTAAAACTCGGGATATTCAAGTCATTATTTTTGAAATTGAGCTGGGCAGTATACAAGCCTTCAGGCAACCTGCCCTTATCATTTTTGGTCACTGTAGTGGCGACATGAATATCCTGCTTGCCTTCAACCAGCGCTAATTTTACATCACCTGATTTACTGCTTAACCAGCCCACATAAGGCACGGCGCGATCAATATTTTGCCAGGCCACATTTAGCAGCATCGGGTTTGGTTTTTTGCCTTTCTGCTCGGCCTGATCGAGATTTAGATTCCATGTTTCATAACGATCAAAATCTACCAATGCGGTTAAATGCAGACCATTTTGCAAACGGCCTTTAGAGGCAATTTTGCCATCCAGAGTTGGAGGTAGAAAGTCCTGGATGATTTGCGGAATCAGTTTGTCTTTGGGATTAATTTTATCGACACGGCCATTCATGTCCCAGGTGACATGATCTTTCCAGCTGACCACGCCTGCAACATTCACCGCACCACTCATCAACTGACCATTTAAATTGCTAATGTCGAGTTGATGCACCAAGTCAGTATGCATACTGCCGTTATATTGACCTTGCGGAATATTTTTACCGCTTAAATCTGTAATGGCATCGATATTTAAACGCTGAATATCACCATTAAATTTAGCCACGCCATTTTTGGTATATAGCTTTTGTTCTGTCAGTAATGGCCAATGATATTTTTTAAAATTTAACTCGCCAAACATCGGCACATGTTTGCGTACCGGATGCAGTACCACCCAACCGGTTAACAGGTCTGGGGTATTGGTCGCAACGCCTGCCTGAATCGTGTCTAAAGACCCTGTTGCTACCACCTTAATATCATAAATATTTAGATTTTTATGCAGTGCAGGTATGTTCAGATCACCCACAGCATGTAAAGGGTATTTCCCTTCAAACTTCATATTTCCCGTGGCATTTTTCACCGAAAGATAGCCCATATCCATCCGGGAATCTTCGAACTTCAGTTCAGTACCTGACCAGAGCGCGTCATTCAGGTGAATATCGTGAAATTTTACACTTGCCGAAGCGGTTTTAATCAGCAGATGATCGACATCTGCCGTATCTAAACGCAAAACAAAGGGCAAACGGATTTCATTAAATTTAAATGGTTTATCACTCGGTGGATGTTTGGTGATAATTTGCAGATTACGTACATCGGCACGATTTAGATGAATTTCTTTTTTAAGAATGGCACGCCAGCCCAGAGTGACATCTGCTCGGTCAATCTTCACGTCTACAGGTTTGAGCGTGACCAAAATATTTTTTAGGATAATACCGCTGAGCAGATTACCGCCTTCATATTCATAATGAATAATTTGCTGACGCTCTAAAACACGGTCCAGTAAAAACTTGCTGCCTTTATCGGTACTAAACATCACAGCGAAAGAAGCAATCAGCAACACAAACACGATAAGTAATGTGAATAGCACACTCTTTAAAATACGACGCTTTTTCGGTCTAGGTGTTTCCGTTTCCGGTTGCTGTTCTACTTCAGCCATAATATTCTCTAAAAACTAAGATTTATAAAAACCAGTATTTATAATTGTGAACCAATAAAGAAATGCAGACGTATTGGATGATTGTCATCAGAAATACCTGAAGCAACATCTATACGAATAGGGCCAATTGGCGATGCCCAACGCAGCCCCAAGCCCACACTGTATGCAGTAGGCGTATTGAAATCTTCATCATAAGCATTGCCGACATCGCTAAAAATGGCTGCACGCCAACCTTCTTTAAATTGATAGTTATATTCAAGTGATCCTACAGCCAGAGCCTGACCACCGATTTTAAATCCATTTTCTTCAGGCGATAGACTTTTATAGTCAAAACCGCGTACTGTCTGATCACCACCAGTAAAGTAACGCAGGTTATAAGGCACCTTGCTAAAATCTTGAGTCAAGATATAACCTAAATCGCCACGCCCGACAAACTGGTGACTATCATTTTCACCCAATGAATAAATAAAACGCCAGCCTGCATTGAGAATAGCCATATCAGCATCAGACAATAATGACTCACTGCCAAGTTCCACCTTATAGGTCTGCTTAAAGCCTTTACCCGGATTGACCCGTTTATCGCTGGTCGCAAGTGATGCCTCATAACCCAACAATAAAGATTGCTGCTGGTCATTGGCATTGGCAATAAATGCATCAGGAATTTCATTGGTATTAATGGTTCCCTGTTGGGTAATCTGGTCCAAACGATAACGGAGACCAAAAGTATGTTGCCAGCTACCACGCGGTCTTTTAATAATTCTGTCAGCACCAGCCACAGCAGATTCAATCTTCAGGCTATTCCCCTGTGCCACGTCATCACGTTCTTCACGTTCATAACCGCCAACGATACTGATGTAGTCATTGATAGGATCGTGATAGGGAATATTATAACGTCCGTCGATAGACTGGCGAATTTGCGACACTTCCATGTTGGCATCAAAAGAATGTCCACGGCGGTTGACGATGGCACGGCGGTACTGAGCACGTAATCGTGCTCCTGTATCGGAACCATAACCTGCCCCCAGTTCTGCACTATTTAAACGATCAGCATTTAAAGTCACGATCACTGGAACTTTCTTCTCTTCACGTGCCTGAACTTTTAAACGCTCTTCTTCAGATTGTTTGGTTTCCTGCTGTGCACGCATCTGACGGAGATTTTCATCCCCTTCAATTTCCTCTTGACCCGCAAACTGGGTTTCATCGGCTACAGATTGGGTGACTTCTTTAGCGGAAGCGACCCGTTTTTTATCCTGAACGGTAGCCTCACTTTCAGATATTTTTTGCTGATCGACCAAAGCCTGAATATCGGGCGGCAATTCCAGCGCTTTCTCAACTGGATCTGGATGTATTGCATCCACCAGAGTGTAATTAAAATAACGCGAGTTGGTGAGGTTATTGGCTAAACCATTGACACGCCAGAAAGTATAATCGGCACCCTCCTCCCAGGAAACCATGCTTTGCAGAACATCCATGTCAATTGGAAATGGCTGTGACGGATCACTCATGCGGAATTCGACTGGGCCTAACTTGTAGCGTTCGCCCGTTTCATAGCGCAGGTTTACATCGGCCGTATTTTGTGGCTGGGCTACTTTTACATCATGCAGGCGCCAATAGCTGTCAAAGTAACCGTTGTTGGTTGCGGCATCGCTAATACGGTTTTTGGTTTCCTCATATAGACCATGGTTGAAAATATCCCCTACATCCTGATCGGGCAAAAGCCGGATCACCTGGAACTGGGGCTGATTTTCTCCTGCACCGCTAAATTCAATATTCTGTACTTTAATCTGTACAGGTACATTTGTCGTTACTCTGACCCGAACACGACTTTCACTGAGTTTCTCAAATTTAAATTCGGCATTATAAAAGCCGACTGCTTGTGCAGCCTGATTTGACAATGTCCTCAACTGCGGCAATGCTGAAGGGAAATCACTAAAAGATTCCCGGGTAAAGCTGGAAAGTTTAGCTCTGATATTTTCTTTCAGATTTTCCATAGCCTGCGCATAAGCTTTGGCTGAAACATCGCTACTATTTGGTGTAGGGACAATAATCACATCAGCACTGATACGATCCAGCTTGGCAGTATTCAATTGACGCGGCGGGCGTATTTTATATAACCAGCGTTTAAAGAAATTCGGTTCTTCAATTTCATCAGTGGGGGCCAGTTCAGGTAAAGTTTTACCGGCTACATTGGCTTCAACCACAATCTGGCTGTCTGCCTCAATATTCGACATCAGCTGATCGATATTTATCGGTGCCTGATTAATTTCAACCAACTCTTGTTGTGTGGCATCAGAAACCGCTACCTCTGTGCTCTGACCGGCGCGGTATTGCTGGGCTTCTCGTTTCGCCTCTTCAGCAACCCGAAAAATTTCATTTGCCATTTCTGTATTGACAGGGGTTATCGGCAGTTCTTCCAGATCTTCAAATTCAATCGGCTTGAATTCTTCCAAAGGCTGGGTTGTCTGTTCTTGCTGCTCCAGCATTTGCAGGCTATCAGGTTCAGTCGGGGTTTGCTGAATGTTCTCTAGTTTTTCCAGTTCTGCACTGCTGCCCACACCCTGCTGAATAGCTTCATTTTTGAGTTGTTGCTGAAATTCCGCTTCAGTGATGATGCTATTTGGCTGAGTCACTTGTGCAAAACCGTGTTGAGCCAGTAACATGAGTAAAATACTGAGTCCGAATCGTTTATGCTCATTGTTCCACTGTAAAATGGAATTGACGCTTAAAGTAAGCGTCGTCTTTTTAAAATTCAGTTTCGAAAGCATAAAAAACTCTAAACTCATATAATATTTGTAATGGAAATGCCCAATGAAAGCTCGCTAACAAACTCAAATCTATTGGAATTTTCACTAAAGTATAGGTTAAAAACATCATACATGATTTTTATAGTGTTTTACCAAATGCTCACATTTCTTAATAAAACTTAATGAAGTCCACAAACCATGGAAAAAAATGAACATCTCTTAGGCACACGCCGGTTTTTACCGATGTTTGTCACTCAATTTTTTGGTGCCCTGAATGACAACGTGTATAAACAAGCCTTATTACTGGTCATTACCTATGGTTGGATTAACCAGCAAACTGCCAGCGTAAGCACACTGAATAACCTTGCAGCCTTGTTGTTTATTTTACCCTATTTCATTTTCTCTGCCACAGCCGGACAGATTGCCGACAAATACGAACGTTCACAACTTGTACGGGGCATCAAGATTCTCGAAATCGTGATTATGCTGATTGGCTCGGCGGGTTTTTTACTCGGTCATTTGTGGCTTTTATTGGTGGCTTTATTTTTAATGGGTACTCACTCGACTTTCTTCGGGCCAATCAAATATGCCATTTTGCCAGAAATTTTAAAGCCCAATGAATTGATGTCCGGAAATGCCTTATTTCAGTCAGGAACTTCAATTGCCATTTTAGTCGGGATGATTTTAGGCGGTGCGGTCATTTCTGCCTCGGACGGCAATTTGTTGTGGATCAGCTTAACGATTGTGACGATTGCCTTGCTGGGATATTTTTCCAGTCGTTTCGTATTAAAGCAAAAAGTGACTTCACCAGACGTACACATTGACTGGAACTTTTTTAGAACCAGCTTTCAAACCCTGGGTTATGCCAAAAGTTTACCAATCGTGTTCCTGATTTTACTCGGCAATTCCTGGTACTGGTTTTATGGCGCAACCTATCTCACCCAAATTCCGCAGCTAACTCAACAAAACCTGCACGCCTCTGAAAATGTAGTCAGCCTGCTATTAACGTTCTTCTCTGTCGGGATTGGCATCGGTTCGTTATTGTGCCGCAGAATTGGCGGTACAGAAGTCAATTTGAAAATGGTTCCGATAGGAGCGATTGGCTTAACCATGTTTGCTTTTTATCTGGCAGCGAGTTTGGCTTTTGTGCCAGAACGTAGTGGTGAATTGCTCAGCTTGAAAGATGTCTTTACCCAAGGCTGGAGTTATTACCATGTCATGCTTGCTGTGACATTACTTGGGATTAGTGGCGGTTTTTATATCGTACCGCTTTATGCCATGATGCAGGCTTTTTCGCCGCCATCACATCGCGCACGTGTAGTTGCTGCAAACAACATTCTCAATGCCGTATTCATGGTATCCTCTGCAATATTCTCCATTATCATCTTAAGTGTACTTAAGATTGATATTAAAATACTTTTTAGTATCACAGCGATTCTAAGCGCCATTTTCACTACATGGCTCTTGTTTAAGCTCAAGCCCATGCTTGCAGCACAGCAACAAGATGCTTTAGAGGATTAATTTTATGCGCCAATATACCGGTATTGACAAATTTATTCATTCATTTGACCAGGCACTACGCAGCCTGGTTCCGGGCACAACCTCTGCGCACCGTGAAAACCCGGGGAATGAGGTTGAAACCAAACTCGGTGTCAGTGAAGCACGCCATGTGGCCGGTTTAATGCGGGTCAATCATAGTGGTGAAGTGTGTGCCCAAGCGCTTTATCATGGTCAGGCATTAACAGCCAAACTCCCGAATGTACGCCGTGAAATGGAACAGGCTGCAATTGAAGAACAGGATCATTTGGCCTGGTGTGAAGACCGCTTAAAGGAACTGGATAGCCACACCAGTTTGCTGAATCCGGTGTGGTATGGCCTGTCTTTTGGCATGGGTGCGATTGCCGGTATCGCCGGCGACAAATACAGCCTGGGTTTTGTGGCAGAAACAGAACGTCAGGTGAGCTTGCATTTACAGCATCATATCAGCCAGTTGCCTGAACAGGATGAACGTTCACGTAAAATACTGGTGCAAATGAATGAAGATGAATTACATCATCGTGACACGGCACTGAAGGCTGGCGGTGTAGATTTGCCAGTACCGGTCCGTATTACCATGACCGCTATTTCTAAACTGATGACCAAGACCAGTTATTATATTTAATCTACATTTGCATGATTGAGCCTACTTGAATGTGGGCTTTTTTATGTCTATTCATCACGAATTTTTTCTAACAAACAACAATAAAATATATGATGCGAAACAATAAAATACAGGCCACTACTTCAAGAAAAATATCAATATCCTGATGATAAGGCAGTATTTTCGCCCAAAATACATGTAACCAGTGAATCTTCTACAATCCGACACTCACTATCACAAAGAGCCAGATAAAGCAGGCGAGCAGATTCAGCAGTACATATTTTCCCAAAGGATAAGCTTTGATTCCGATAAAAATCGACAGAAGGTTTCGGAGACCCACACGAATTGCATCAATAAAATGTTCAGCACGGGATGATTGTCGATGACACTGCTGACCTGAGCAATTTTTTGTGCCAGATCATTGTTTATTGCAAAGACCAGTCTAATTTTTTTAAGCTTTTATATTTCATCAGCAGAATAGAGTGATTTCTTGGCAGATATCATCTCATCAATATGTGTTTTTAGGCTTTTATAGGCAAGGTATTATTTATATATGTCTTAATCCTTTACAATAAACTGTTTTTAAAAGACTTTTCTATCCAAAAAATAAATCTAAAAATATTAGAAATAAACCTCCTTCCTTGTGAGTTTTAGCTTACAACACGTGTCTCAAATTTTAATGGTATGGATAGGTTTTTATAGCACCCGGTAAAGCTTCTATTTTTGTAAAATTTATACAATACGATGACCAAAACATATAAAAAGATTCATTCGTATACTTTATAAAAATAAATATTAGCTGCATAAAGAACAAAAAACCAACAACAAAAATAATTTAAGGAGCAAGGTATGTCTACCCAGTTCAATTTTGTCTCTGTCCAGAAAAAATCAAACATCCATTTTGATGGCTGTTCTATCAGTCATGTGATTGAGTTAACAGATGGAAGAAAAAAAACCTTAGGTGTGATTCTGCCCACAGAACGTCCTCTGGTTTTTGAAACTGTGGTCGCTGAACGCATAGAAATTGTTTCAGGGAAGTGTTTAGTTCAAATTGGCAACAATACAGAGAGCCAAACCTATCATGCTGGTGAATCTTTTTATGTGCCTAAAAAAACCCAATTTAAAATTATCACAGATGATATTGTCGATTACGTTTGCCATCTGGAAGACCGTTAGGTTTGGTAACACCCTTATTACACATTAATTAGTCGACAATAAAAAAGCCCGACATCCTGTCGGGCTTTTTCGTATGGGTTCGCTCGGTATAACTCCTGTCGTACCTGACTGTCCTTGTGCTTGTTTGTTATTATTCTTTTGCAGAACTTCCTGTTCTTGTTAAACTCAGCATATGAAATTTCCAATATTTCAAATAGAAGCTATAACCTTAAATTCATGTGAGCAAATGCTTACAAAACGAAGTAAAAATCACCCGATACTTATTAACAAAAATTCCAGATCATCTTTTTCCAGGAACAATTTGGAACAGTAAATAAAGAAAATTCCATGCTCAATCAACTTATAATCACATATATTTCTCGTCCCAAACCATCCTTGAAATATTTAAAAAACCAATAAAAAAACAGATTTCGAGAAAAATTATTATTTGATGATGCCATTAAAACTTCATTTTATTCTGCTATCTTTTGAGCAGAACAATGGATGACAATTACCCTATTTTATTAATTAAATTTTCAGCCGCTATGGTTGGGGTCAGGAGTATCGAATGAACAGGATCCATAAAATTTCTATCTTTGCAGCAAGTTCAGCTGTTGCTGTCCTGGCTTATGCTGTAAGCACACCATCGAATAAAGCTGCTACAACAGCAGTAAAACAAGATCAAGTACTGACCAACCAACAAGTTTCCACACCCAGCACAACGACAGCAAACTCTTCACCGACCGTATTAGCACCCACATTGACCAGCACGACAACAGCTTCACCCATCAAGAACCAGTATATTGTAGTGCTCCAAACGGGTTCAGATCTCCCTGCACAATCTGCTGCAGCAATAGCAAAACAGCATGGGGGGCAAGTTTTATTTACGTATAATCGGGCGATTCGTGGTTTTGCCGTACGTATTCCAGAACAGGCTACGTCAGCTTTCCTTACGGCTATGCAGAAAAATCCGCAAGTCAGTTATGTAGAAGAAGATACTCTGATGCAGGCCAATACAATCACGCAAAGCAATCCTGTATGGGGTCTGGATCGTATTGACCAGCACAATTTGCCACTAAGCAAATCATTTAGCTATAACAAAACCGGTTCTGCGGTGAATGCCTATATTGTCGATACCGGTATTTTAGCCTCACATCAGGAATTTAACGGTCGTGTACAAACCGGTTATTCTGCAATTGCCGATAACAATGGCACCAATGACTGTAACGGCCATGGTACACATGTGGCTGGCACTGTAGGTGGCAGTACTTATGGAATCGCAAAAAATGTGGGCTTGGTACCTGTACGGGTACTCGATTGTGCAGGCTCAGGTGCTATGAGTGGTGTGATTGCCGGACTGGACTGGATTATTCAAAATGGTCGCAAACCCGCAGTGGTGAATATGTCTCTCGGTGGCAGTGCCTATAGTACCCTCGATACTGCTATAGATAACCTGTTTAATAACGGCTATGTACCAGTGGTTGCTGCAGGCAATGCAAATACCGATGCATGTACCAGCTCTCCTGCTCGCGCAGGCAAAGCCATTACCGTTGCTGCCACAGATTCAACCGATACCCGTGCCAGCTACTCGAATTATGGTAGTTGTGTCGATCTTTTCGCTCCAGGCAGTCAGATTACCTCTGCTTGGATTGGTAGCAATAGCTCGGCAGCAACTGCCAGCGGAACCTCAATGGCTTCGCCACATGTTGCAGGCGTAGTCGCGACAATGCTGGAAAATAACAGTACTGCAACACCGCAAAGTATTACTGATCAACTACTCAACCAAAGTACTATAAATCTGATTCAAAATCCGATGGGTAGCCCAAACCGATTGCTCTATAACTTGATAGACACACAGACCATCACCCCAGTACCAAGCATTATTGCGCATATCAGCAAAATCAATGCAACAACCCTACGTTATCGCAACGGTACATGGCGTGCTAATGTGAGCATTTCTGTGGTCGACAGCAATAACCTTGCCGTGCCGAATGCAACAGTAACCGGCAGTTTCTCTGTAGGTGGCAGCAATCTTAACTGTACGACAAACAGCTTGGGACAATGCCAAATCAATAGCGGCACCATCAAAAGTGCAACGCAGACTACCTTTAACGTCAACAATATTGGTGGCAGCAACCTGACCTATGCAGCCAGCAGTAATTTGGTCAGCTCCATTACTATTTACCGTTAAATAATCCTTGAAATAAAAACGCAACTTTATAGGTTGCGTTTTTTATAGAATGATTAGTACTTCCCCATAGATCTCAATTACCACAAAATAGCATCTAGATTGTAATACTCTGTAGGTAGTTTTTTTGGGAGCGAATTTTCTATTTCACTGAACTTAATCAGCTTTATACAACATTATTTTTAAATTAATAACTTATCATCAATACAAAAACCAAAGCTTCACCAACTGGGCTTTTTGAGGAGTGATCACATTCCGCATCTCATATTTGATTATTCTTATAATTCCAATAACTCAAACCACAAGTACTCATCTTTCACTCAATGTTTGTTCGCTGATTAAAAAAATTAAGTCATCAGGTTGATCTTATATTGCTTAGGCTATTTTTAATCAGTTAAATTCGCTTATACATGTGCGAGTGAATTTTAATTTATCCAATTGACCACTGGAAATTGATGATTTTCATGCTGAAAATCGCTACTTTGCCAAATATCCAGCATCGGTATTTTAACATCTAGAGCTAATGGTAACTTTTTAGGATTAAACTGCATATGCTGTAAATCCTGTCCCCAGGCAATTAAGTCGACATCCAAAGAAATTTGATGCGAAGGCCGTACCCGACCAGAATCGGCTTCCATTTTTTTTAGTAAAGTAATGACATCCTCAACCAACATCGCTGCTTTTAACAAACAGGCCGCATTCCAGTAATCCTCCCCCACCGCATCACGACACGGAATCACATAAATTTGAGAAAATTGCACCTCTCCCAAACCGGAGATTTGTTTCATAGCGTTTTGAAAATGCTGTTGGGGATGACAATTACTCGCCAGAGCTAAGGCGAATATCGTTTCGTTGGCGTTCAAGACGAATTCCTACAGAATTTGCTTGCGCGATAATGGCAGGCTTACGGATAGTAATCATAATCGATTCTACTGCAGGAAAGGTAGTAAAAAGCGCATTTAGCACAAGTTTTGCTGCATGTTCAATCAATTCTGGCTTGGCATCCTGAATGACTTTGGCAGAAATCTCGCAAATTTCAGCGTAATTCAGGGTATGTTCCAGTTGATCCGAATTGGAAGCCTGTTCCAGACTGGTCTGGATAGTCATATCCAACATTAAAGGTTGCATGATTTGACGTTCCCAATTGAAACATCCCACCACAGTTTCGACCTTTAAACCTTCAATGATGATTGCGTCCATGTTTGCCCCTAACAGACTTAGATTCTTTAATCCCTCCCTTTCGAAACAATGTTTCTCACCCTTTAAAAAAGGAAAAGTCCCTCTTTTATAAAGAGGGATTTAGGGAGATTTTCAAACTAATAACTTAGTTTTTTAACAACACATTTGGATCAAGAGTTTGCACCATTTGCAGTCTCTGGTCTGCATAAATATCGGTATATGGTGCAAGGATGCGCATAAAGCGATCGAAATACAGCATTTGCTTAAACAGCAAGGCAAAGTCGCGCGGGAAGCGAATGCCATGACGCTCGCCCACTCCCACCATATCCATCATGATGTCGTTTAAATCGGCAGGATTGGAAGTGAGTAACTCTTGAGGATCAGCCAAAAGGACACCACTGAACAGGCGTTCTAAGTCAGCCGCCAAAACTTGAGTATCAATTTTCTTGTTGGTCATGCCCATTTTCAGCATGTTTTCAGCCATTAAGGTGTATTCGGTTTTTTGCAGCGCATCCATGAAGGCAATACAAGCTGTCCAGACTTCAGGCTTCAACTGACCCACAATACCAAAATCAATAAAACCGACACGACCATCTTCAAGCAACATCAGGTTTCCGGCATGCAAGTCTGCATGGAAGCTGTTACACATCATCAAGCTGCCAAACCAGGTATTCATGGCGGTAATGAGCACCTGGGATGGGTCTTTAGCCACTTTTTTTACTACATCAAAATCGGTCAATGGCACGCCATATAAGCGCTGCATGGTGAGTACACGGCGGGTTGAGTATTGATGATAAACTTTTGGTGCAGTCGCTTTCTGGTTTTGCGTTATATTCAGATAATTAACGAAATCGTCCAGGTTTTGCGCTTCTTCAATAAAGTCGACTTCGCGTACCATGCGAGTTTTAATTTCCTCGACAATATCGGCAAGTGATGCAAATTTCACTTTCGGTACGGCTTTTTCCAAAAGCTTGGTGGCCCAGTGCAAGACATTCAAGTCGGTATACAGAATGGTTTCTACACCCGGTTTTTGCACTTTAATCACCACATCTTCACCAGTCACGAGTTTGGCTGCGTGAACCTGTGCGATAGAGGCCGAGGCTAAAGGCTTTTCATCAATGGAAGCAAAAATTTCATCTAAATTTCGACCCGCAAATTCTGATGCCAATACGCCTTGTACATAACTAAAAGGCAAAGATGGAGTCTGATCCAAACAGCCCTGAAATTCTTCTACATATTCACGTGGGAATAATGACGGTGTGCTGGCAATAAACTGTCCGAGCTTGATATAGGTTGAACCTAAGGATTCAAAAGTTTCACGCATCAGCTTGGCGTTACTTGGTTTTTCTGTGGCGTATTTAAAGCCCGCTTTTGCTGCAATTACAGCCGTTTCCCCGACACGGGCAACTGAACGCAGGCCATCTAACCAGATATTGTTTTTCATAATGTCAGCTTAGAATTAAATTATAGCGAGTGTAGCAAAAAAATATGGTCTTGCAGGTCTATCTTGCCTGACAGATTGGACAATCTGTATCTTTTTCGAAAGCAAGTAGACGTTGTTTCATGCTTAATCCATCCCAGAGCATCAGTTTTTGTTTCAGTGGTATTTTGCCCAGCCCCAAGTAGAGTAAAGCATGATGCGCCTGCAAACTCGCCATAACATTCGGAGTCGTAGCTAATACGCCTGAATCTGCACAGCGCAGGTTTTCATTGGCATGCTGTTCTTTGGGAAATAGACATTCATAACAGGCAGATTCGCCTTCTACCATAAACAGCTGTCCCTGAAAACCAATCGCTGAAGCACTGATTAAAGGTACATTGAATTGCTTGCAGCTTTGGTTGACGAGATAACGTGTAGTGAAATTATCACAGCCATCTAAAACCAGATCTTGAGCTGAAATTAATGCTTCTGCATTGCTCTCGTCCAGTTTTACTGTTTGAGATTCAACACGGATATGCGGATTGATCTGCTGTAATCGCTTGGCCAGTATCTCAGATTTATAGAAACCGATATTGTCTTCTACATAGGCTATTTGCCGTTGCAGATTACTCATTTCAATGGTGTCAGCATCAATTAAGGTGATTTTCCCTACACCTGCTCGAGCAAGAAGTTCAGCTGTAGTGCAGCCAATTCCACCACAACCGACAATCAGGACATTGGCAAGTTTCAGTTTTTCCTGGGCTTCAATGTCCCAGCCATCCAGCAGAATTTGCCGGCTGTAAAGATGCATTTCTTCATCGCTTAACTCTAGATCCATGTCGAGTGCTTGGGTCACTTGCTTATCCTATCTATTACTTGCGTTTGCTTAAACCAGACAGCCATTATAGTTCAAAATGAATTTTGCATAGGACTAAAAAAAGCACCCTTTCGGGTGCAAGAGCATGAAACTTTAAAAAACAAAAAAGGTTTAACTGACTTTCTGAATTCCTTGCATGTTGGCAATTTCCTGCTGTTTGAGTAAATTGCGTTGAATTTTACCACTCGTGGTTTTAGGTAAACCTTCGACAAATTCGATTTCTTTAGGATAGGCATGTTTAGACAAACGTGAACGCACATATTCCTGAAGTTTATGGCTTAACGCATCCGAAGCCGAAAATTGCGGTTTAAGGACGACAAAAGCTTTCACCACCTCGGTACGTTCCGGGTCTGGCTTGCCAATGACTGCAGATTCCAAGACCTCGGCACATTCCAGTAAAGTGCTTTCTACATCAAAAGGCCCCACACGATAGCCTGACGTTGTAATGACATCGTCAGCACGCCCGATAAAATCCACCCCACCCAGTTCATTTAATTTCACCGTATCACCGGTTAAATAATAATGTCCAACGAATGATTTACGGTTATTGCTGCCATAACCTTTAAACCAGGTTAAAGGTGATTGCGAAAAATCAATAGCCAAGGTACCAATCCCACCTCTTTCCACTTCTTCATGGTTTTGATTCAGGACCACAAAACGATGACCCGGGTTGGCAAAACCTGCAGAACCGACTTTCTTTTCATGTTCTAAAGCATGATGATTGGCAATCACCATCCCCAGTTCAGTCTGGCCATACTGATCATAAATATTGACATTCAAATCATGATTAAACCAGTGAATCACTTCTGGGGTTAATGGCTCACCGGCACTACTGACGGCACGTAAATGTTCTTTAATGGATGGATCAAATTTTTCCTTGAATCCAAAAAACATCCGGAATGCCGTTGGTGAACCGGTCAAGTTACTGACTTTATGCTTTTTAATGATCTGCACGGCGTTATCTACACTAAACGCACGTTCATCCATAATAATGCTATACCCCAAGCTTAAAGGTCCGGTAATACCATAATACAAACCATAAGCCCAACCCGGATCGGCCAGATTCCAGAAAGAGTCTTCTTCACGCAAATCCACCGCGTGGATCATATAGCCTTTAAATGCCAGCAGTGCTTTTAAAGGAACCTGTACCGATTTTGCCAAACCTGTGGTTCCAGAAGTAAACATCATCAGGAAATCATCTGCAAAAGTCTGCATCACCGGTTCAAAAGATTCTGATTGCCCAGCCAGTTCTGTCCAGAAATCGGCATCTGCATGGCTTGAAGCATCGCGTAGATGTACTGTTAAAATATGCGGTACAGTGACACCATTCAGTTTTGAGCGTTGTTCTGCATTGGTCACAATCAATTGGGTTTTGGCAGTATTGATCCGGTGCTCAATGGCTTTGGACTCAAAAGCAGTAAACAATGGCTGGTAAATTGCACCCATGCGCCAGGTAGCCAAAATGGTAATCAGCAATTCAGGCGTACGCGGTAATAAACCGGCAATACAATCCCCTGCTTTTAAGCCAATCGAGCTAAAATAATTTGCCAGTTTTCCAGAGGCTTCTGCCAGCTGTTCAAATGTCCATTCGGCAGATTCGCCATTTTTGCCTTCCCAGATTAAGGCCGTTTTGTTTAAACCGAGATAACGCTCGCAACATTCAACATAGGCATTGACTGACTCAGCCGTACCGACCAGTTGCTGTGCAAGAAAATCATCAAAATTAAACTCTTGATATGCTTGTTGTAGTGTCTTCATGACGACAACCTCTCATCCGTTATTTTATAAACAAAGCTCCTGCTTTGCTGATCCATTTTGCTTATTGTTCTGACTCTAAAAATGCCAAAGCTGATTCAACATCTTTAAGTTTTTTACTTCACAGTTGACTTAGATAACCATGATTTCCCAGCTCCTGCAATTTCCTTATCCATCAGAAAATGTGCAGGATTTGAACACCGACTAAAGTCTAAAATTTAGCCATTTAAAGCTTTAGCCGGTTTAGATTTTAGTCACCTCGCGGGCAATCACTAGACGCTGAATATCCGAAGCCCCTTCATAAATCTGGCTGACCCGTACGTCGCGGTAAATCCGCTCTACCGGGAAATCCGAGACATAGCCATAACCGCCATGAATCTGAATGGCATCGGAACACACCCGCTCCGCCATGGTGGATGCAAACAGCTTGGCCATAGAAGCTTCTTTCAAACATGGTAGCCCTGCATCTTTTAAGGTTGCCGCATGGAAAATCAGTTGGCGTGCAGCTTCAATCTGCGTGGCCATATCTGCCAGACGGAATGCAACAGCCTGATGCTGTACAATCTCTACCCCAAATGCTTTACGCTGATTGGCATATTCCACAGCGGCATCGAGTGCAGCACGCGCCATGCCAACGGATTGTGCGGCAATCCCGATTCGGCCAGATTCAAGGTTGGATAATGCAATCTTGTAGCCTTCTCCTTCCTTGCCAAGTAAGTTTTCAGCAGGAATCCGGCAATTTTCAAAAATGATGGTGGCGGTATCGGAACAGTGTTGCCCCATTTTTTCTTCCAGACGTGAAACGATATAACCTTCGGTATCTGTAGGCACCAGAAAACAGGAAATGCCTTTTTTCCCTGCAGCTTTATCGGTCACAGCAAAGACAATCGCCACTTGGGCATGTTTGCCTGTGGTAATGAACTGTTTGGTACCATTCAATACCCATTCATCTCCATCACGTTCTGCTTTACATTCCAGTGCACCGGCATCTGAACCGGCTTGCGGTTCGGTGAGACAGAAACAGCCAAGCCATTCACCTGTAGCCAGTTTGCTGAGATATTTCTGTTTCTGTGCTTCCGTACCGTAACGCTGGGTAATGCCACACGGCAAAGAGTTTTGCACACTGACAATGGTGGAAATTGCGCCATCACCTGCAGCAATTTCTTCCAAGGCAAGCACCAGTGAAACATAGTCCAAACCCGCACCGCCCCATTGTTCGGATACGGTCATGCCCAAAGCACCCAGCTCACCAAGTTCTTTCAGTTCTTGTGTGGGAAATTGAGCAGTTTTATCACGTTCTGCGGCAGTAGGTTTTAACTTATTTTGCGAATAATTCCGCAACATGTCCTGAACCATCTTTTGTTCATCATTTAAAATCATTGAGCTTCCCTCTCATGTTTCACATTCAGTTTTTAAAATTCTTTATTTATAAAAATTTAAGCAATATTTGATACACGACAATCCCATTCGCAACCTGAAATACATCTAAAAGTTAATGTTTCTGCGAGACAGAGGACTGTAATTTTGATTAAACAGGTTTTGCGAATGGGGATGGTTTTGCCTACTTTTCCCGGAAGAAAAGTAGGTCGAACCGAAGGTTAAACAGAGTTTGTATTACATATTGAAAAAACTCCGTCATGCCACCGCCATTATCAATAATTACTTCGGCTGCATACGAATCGCGCCATCCAGACGAATCACTTCACCATTTAAATACGTATTTTCAAAAATATGACCCACTAAATGCGCAAACTCTTCCGGTTTGGCCAAACGCGATGGAAATGGCACCATCTGCCCCAAAGCCTCCTGAACATTTTGCGGCATGGCTTTCAGCATCGGCGTTTCCATAATGCCTGGCGCAATGGTCATCACCCGAATAGCCTCACGCGCCAGTTCACGTGCCAGAGGTAAAGTCATGGACACCACAGCACCTTTAGAAGCAGCATAAGCCGCTTGCCCGAGTTGTCCTTCAAATGCGGCCACTGAAGCAGTATTGACAATCACCCCACGCTCTTCTTCACCTGGCTGCAATGGATATTTCGCCATCAAACTTGCCGCAAAACGGATCATGTTAAAAGTACCACTGACATTGATATTCAATACTTTCTGGAACAGACCCAGATCATGAATGCCATCACGACCCAACACTTTGGCAGACGGTGCAATCCCGGCACAGTTCACCAGACCATTTAACTGACCGTACTGCTGCTCAATATTTTCAAAGAAAACTTTGACTGCATACTCATCGGTCACATCCAGTTTGACAAAAACTGCATGCTCACCCAAGCGCTGCTGCATTTCCTGACCTAGCTCCTGGTTCATATCCACCATAATCACCTGAGCGCCCTGACCCACCAGATAAGTGGCTGTGGCTGCACCCAAACCCGATGCACCGCCTGTCACGACAAATACTTTTCCTTGAATTTTCATTTTTTGTTCCTGTTAATTATTTGAATAAACACTCGACTTAAGATGCAGAGTAAAGGCAGTTCAGCTAGAGTACAATTTCCAAACCTTGCATCTTTTATGATGGATTTGGACAATCCAGATCAGCGCAGCAAAAAATACGGAATACGGATATCTGTACATGAATGAAAAAAACTTAAATTACAGTAAAGGCACAATCTCGATCAGTCTGGTGCATGAAGCGCTTTTATCTGCCCAGCATCAGGGATTGAACACGCAAAATATCTTGCTCAAATCCGGTATTCCTGTTGAGTTGCTGCATTCCAGTAAGGCTCGCGTTTCAGTTTCACAATATGCCCAGCTTTGGACTGAGCTGGCCGATGTCATGAACGACGAGTTTTTTGGGATGGACAGCCACCCAATGCGGCGCGGCAGTTTTAAACTGTTATCCCAATCCGTCATGCATGCCGAAACCCTGGAAAAAGCCCTACAGCAAATTTTGCAGTTTTTAAATCTGGTTCTGGATGATTTTATCAGTCAATTATCTGTGCAGGAAAACTATGCCTATATTGTGATTTATGAACAGAAACACACCAAAAGAATGTTCAGTTATGCCACTTATTTAATGCTGATTCATGCTTTGATGTGCTGGTTAACTGGACAAAGAGTTTTACTGAATCAGATTCAGCTCAAATGTGATGCACCACTGGATGATCAGGACTATAAAGTCCGTTTTTGTGAAAATATTCAATACAATAGCCATGAAAACTATATCCAGTTCGATGCCAATTATTTAAATATTCAGATCAAACAGGACAAACAGTCATGGCATCAGTTTATTAGACAAACACCGCATAACCTGCTGGTGCGCTTTAAAAATCCACATGCGATTAGCTCGCAAATCCGTAAACATTTAATGAATGTTCCACCTGCTGAATGGTTAGAACTGAATGAAATTGCCCAGCGCTTAAATATTTCGGATGCCACTATGCAAAGACGTTTAAAAAGCGAAGGTGTCAGCTATCAACAACTTAAAAATGATATCCGGCGTGATACAGCCATTGAATTTCTGACCAAAACAGAGAAAACTTTGCAACAAATTAGTGATGAACTCAGCTTTCACGATCCGAGTGCATTCCATCGTGCTTTCAAAAAATGGACCGGCGTCAGTCCCGGGGCTTATCGGCAAAATAAGGAGTAATAAATTCAATATAAGCCATAAGAATATAGATGCTTTTCTAAAAATTTAATAATTCTTTGCTTTTCATTAACTTAAAAAATGATGCATTTTTCGTCGGAATTTATTTGCAAAAAGTGAAAAAATAGGTTGATTTTCAACCAATTTAAAGGCATATCTTTATGCCACCCCTGCTGTAATCTCCCTGTTAAATCACCTTATATTAAAGGTTCTGACATGCTTAAAATGATTGATGTACTAGAGCAAAGCTTGGTGCAAAATTTTACTCATTCTCTCAATTCTCACACCAGTCAATTTGATGAGTTATTCAATCAAGGTATTTTAAATACTGCTGATTCTGCACTTCAAAATGTGGTGGTCAATTTCTTCAATCGTGCAGATGCCATTGAATCCGCTCAAGCACTGGATATCAGTGCTGATCGTATTCAAGCTTTACAAACTGGCGTAGCTTTAAAAGATGAGCAATATCTTGCAGATACAGCAAAAATTGTGGCGCTTTGTTTAGCGCTTGAAACCGATGCGCTTGCACACTTGGAAATATCTGATGGTTTACAAGATTTTCTAATATAAATCTAAAACCTATTAAAAAAAGCGACTCCAGTGAGTCGCTTTTTTTAAATCAATTTAATTTGTTTGATTTTATATCACGCCCCAAGTAGATTTGCCCACATATCTTTTTCTAGTTACATCTCTTATGCATTGCACCAGACAGATCTGAATTACTCATCAAATCCTGTTGGCAGGTTGCATTACCATTTAAAAACATAGTTTTGACTATTTTCTTTAAGTCATCGTTTTCAGCAATCGCTAAACGCAACCATTAATGTAATTACATAGTAATGACATTAAAATTACAAAATCTCATTTTTCTTAATTGTTTCATATTTTATTTTTATTCATACTGATGTAACTTTTTGATATAAAGTGCAAAATATTTAAACATACAAAATAAATTCATTAAAATTCATAAACTTATTTCACAAAATTCAACATATCCAGAATTAAGATAATTTTATAAAAATTACTCTTTTGTCTTATCCCTTGAGTTACTGGCAGTATTTGCCGCATCTCATTCAAATCATTCTATCGGGACTTATATGCAAAATTCTGGTTTCAAAACGAAAATACTCACAGCGATCACATTCGGCTTGGTCAGTCAATATAGCATGGCAGCCCTACCTGATACGCTAAAACTGGATTATGCCTATTATGCTCCGACCAGTTTGGTGGTGAAGGAACAAAAACTTTTGGAAAAAGCTTTACCTAAAACCCAGATTAAATGGGTGTTTAGTCAAGGGAGTAACCGTTCACTCGAATATTTAAATAGTGGCAGTGTAGATTTTTCCTCAACCGCCGGTTTGGCAGCCGTACTCAGCCGTGCCAATGGCAGTCCGATTAAAACCATCTACATCCAGAGTCAGCCTGAATGGACGGCCTTATTGGTTGCAAAAAATTCTCCCATTAAAAACCTAAAAGATTTAAAAGGAAAAAAAATTGCCGCCACCAAAGGTACAGACCCTTTCCTGTTTACCTTACAGGCACTGGAAACAGCAGGCTTGAATAAAAAGGATGTTCAGCTTGTACATTTGCAACATCCAGATGGTAAAACGGCGCTTGAACGTGGCCAAGTCGATGCCTGGGCAGGTTTAGATCCACTAATGGCTTCTGCACAAGTCCAGTCAGGTGCAAAACTGCTGTATCGAAATGTCGGTTTTAATAGTTACAGCGTATTAAGTACCAGGGAGCAATTTGCGAGCCAAAGCCCGGAAGCCATCGAAGCGGTGATTAAAGCTTATGAACAGGCACGTAAATGGGCCAAAGCCAATCCAGCCAAACTGGCCGAATTGCTGGCACGTGAATCGAAATTGCCTATTGCTGTAGCCAAATTGCAACTCAGCCGTACCAATTTTGAGCAAAACATCCCGACTGTAAAACATCTCAATGCATTGAAAAAATCAGGAACCATTTTGACCGAAGAGGATTTAGTTCGTAAAGGCACTAATGTCAATCAGGTGATTGATCAACTGTTTGATGCGAAATATGCAAACAAGGTTGTAAATAGATAATGAATTCGTCTGTAACAACGAATAAGGCACTGGTTCAACCTAAAGTGGATAGAGTCCAAGCGCCTGGCTTGCTTAAATTATTAAGCAAGCTGAAGGGGTTGGTCATCCCTGTTCTTGCGTTGATCCTGTGTGAAATTTTGGTTAGAAACGGTTTTATAGCACCCTATCTGCTCCCCGCACCCAGCAGTTTATGGCAATCGTTATTAGAACTGTCTACAGGTGATTTGTGGCTACATATCTGGACCAGTACCTGGCGGGTATTTCTAGGCTTCTTTATTGGTAGCGGACTTGCGCTGGTTTTCGCCATCTTGGTCGGTTTAAACAAGCAAGCTGAAGAATTTTTAGAACCTTCTTTTTCAGCGATTAAGTCGATTCCAAGTCTGGCATGGATTCCCCTGTTACTGCTGTGGTTAGGCATCGATGAAGCATCCAAAATTACCCTGATTGCCATCGGCGCATTTTTCCCGACCTATACCAATACCGTTGCCGAGATTCAGGGCGTAGACCGCAAGCTGATTGAAGTCGCGCAAGTCTACCGTCTGAAATACCTGCAACAGATCAAGGAGATTGTACTTCCGGCAGCATCCCCGGGTATTTTAACCGGTTTACGCAACAGCCTGAGCTTGTCCTGGATGTTTATGATTGCTGCTGAACTGATCGCGGCCACTCAAGGGATTGGTTATTTGCTTAGTGATGGACGGGAAACCTCTCGACCTGACATTGTGATTATTGCAATTATTTTATTGGCGATTTTAGGCAAAATGACGGATAGCTTAATGAAAATTGCTGAAAAATGGCTGTTACGCTGGCGTGATGTGGTCAAAAAATAAAGCGCATGATGCGCTTTATTTTTTTATCTTTTTTAAGATTAATGCGGCCACTGCCCCAAAGTGACACGGTCATTACCGCCATAGTCTTTTACTGTACGAACTTCTTTATATCCGGCTTGGGTAAAAATATGTCGTACAGCATCACCCTGATCGTAGCCATGTTCAAGTACCACCCAACCATTGACGGTTAAATGCTTTTTGCCTTGAACAATAATCTGCTCTAAATCTGCCAAACCGTGTTTGTCTGCCACCAAAGCACGTTCCGGTTCTGTCGCCAAATCCTGCATATGGATATCATCCGCATCAATATACGGCGGATTAGAAACAATGACATCAAAGAATTCACGGCCCAAAGGTTTAAACCAGGAACCACAAACAAAACGCACCTGCTCAAGATCATGCTTTTCGGCATTAAACTCTGCAACGTCTAGAGTCGGTGCATAAATATCGGTTGCCGTAATAGACCAATTCGGACGTTCACTGGCCAGTGATAAGGCAATCGCACCCGTTCCAGTTCCCAAATCGACAATACGGGCATCTTCTGGTAAGTCCAAACGTAAAACAGTTTCAACTAAAACTTCAGTATCCGGACGTGGGACCAAGGTATCTGGAGTGACTTTTAAATCCAGTGTCCAGAAGGGTTGTGAACCGGTGACATAAGCCAAAGGTTCACCTGCTGCAATACGTGCCAGACCGCTACGATAGGCCTGTTCTTGCTCTGCTGTTAATTCCAGAGTTTTTTTCAATGACAAATCAAAAGCATCAATTTTGGTAATGTGCTCAAGTAACCACGCATTTTCCTGGCGTTCATAGCTTTCTGCATCACCACGTAAGGCCAAAGCCTGTGCAATATTCATTAGCCACCATTCTGCTGTGCAAGAAGTGCCAGCTGGTCTGCCTGATATTCACGATGCAAACTGTCAAGCAATTCGGTCAAGTCACCTTCCATCACGGCATCCAGCTTATATAAAGTCAGGTTGATACGGTGATCAGTCATACGACCTTGCGGATAGTTATAAGTACGGATACGTTCCGAACGGTCACCGGAACCAACCAAGTCACGGCGCATTTCCGAAGTTGCCGCATCTGCCGCCGCACGTTTGGCATTTTCCAGACGTGAAACCAGAAGTGCCATGGCTTTGGCTTTATTCTTATGTTGTGAACGTTCATCCTGACATTCAACCACCGTACCGGTTGGAATGTGGGTAATACGGACTGCCGAATCAGTTTTGTTAATGTGCTGACCACCTGCACCCGATGCACGATAAGTATCAATACGCAAGTCTGCCGGGTTAATCTCTACCGAAGTATCGACATCCACTTCTGGCAAAATGGCAACCGTACATGCTGAAGTATGCACACGGCCTTGAGATTCAGTTGCAGGAACGCGCTGTACACGGTGTGCACCACTTTCAAATTTCAGGCGACCATAAACACCTTCACCATTAATCAGGCAGATGACTTCTTTATAACCGCCATGTTCGCCTTCATTTTCAGACAGGATTTCTATGCGCCAGCCTTGATTTTCCGCATATTTGCTATACATGCGGAATAAATCACCCGAGAAAATCGCAGCTTCATCACCACCGGTTCCGGCTCGAATTTCCAGATAGGCAGAATTGGCATCATTTGGATCTTTCGGAATCATCAGAATATTTAAGTCTGCTTCTAACTGTTCCAGCAGCGCCTTATTGTCTTTTATTTCTTCCTGAGCCATTTCCTTAAAGTCAGGATCGCTCAACATGGCTTCAGCAGTTTGTATATCTTCTTCTGCCTGGCGGAATTTAGTCCAGACTTCAGTAATTTCAGATAAATCACTATGCTCACGAGACAATTGGCGGAAGCGTTTGTTATCTGAAATCACTTCAACGTCGGCAAGTAATGCGTTTAATTCTTCATGACGGTCAGAAAGTTGATCTAATCGTAAACGTAACGATTCTTTCATTTTGCTAAATATCTCAATACAAAGGCTATCTCCATGCCTTATAGGACATAGATCAGCGCAAAAAAATTGTGCCTAGTGTAACGATTCTAAGGGTTAAATGACATAGATATTGTGGGGACAAAACCACATGTAGAAAGGGATTTTTTTAAGATAAGAACTGTATTGATACCAGTTTTATTCATATTTGCCTTATAAACGTGCATTTTATGAGCACTTTAAAATATTGTTAATATAACTTTACAAAGCAGACACTAAACGCCACAACTCTAGTTGAACCTCTCCACATTGTTGGAAAAAATTTTTGTTACATTTGCCGACATCGAAATAACTTACCTATAACGTTCATTTTGGACATGGAGTTAACTATGAAACTGAATGCATTATTACTCAGCGCGGCAATGGCGGCTGCATCAATGTTTACTGTTACTGCTCATGCAGACAACTCTACTCGTATTGCGGCAACATCCGCATTAGGTAGCGTAGCTGGTACCGCAATTGGTAAACAGATGGGTGGTAATACCGGTGCAATGATTGGCTCTGCTATCGGTGGTGCTGGTGGTGCTGCAGTTTCTGCAGACCGACGTAATCGTACTGGTGCTGCTATCGGTGGTGGTCTAGGCGGTGTTGGTGGTTATGCCGTAGGTAAAAATGTCGGTGGTTCTACTGGTGGCTATATCGGCTCTGCACTAGGTGCTGCAGGTGGTTCGGTACTGGGTAAAAAAGTTTCAGAAGACCGTCGTGCGGATCAACGCAAATACAAGAAACATTCTAAAAGATATTATCGTAGCCATCGTTAATAGATGATGCTAAGACAGAACAAAAAAGTACCTGAAGGTGCTTTTTTGATTTTTTATCATAATGATCCGTTATTAATTATGGATAAATCTGAAAGATAAAAATACAAATGATAAACAACTCACCCATGATCATTTCTACATCTTTTATTACATTTAACTCAAGAAATAACAAAAGCTTCCAAAAGGAGTTTGCCATGAAATTTAATTCCATCATTCTTGCTGCTGTAGTGACTTCATCTGCTTTGACCATGACTACAGCCAATGCAGGCAATACAACAAATACAGCCTTAACTTCTGCTCTGGGCGGTGTTGTAGGTGCCGCCGTGGGTAAACAGATGGGTGGTACCACAGGCGCAATGATTGGTTCAGCGATTGGTGCTGGAGCCGGTGCCGGTGTTTCTTCCAACAAACGTGACCGTACTGGTGCCGTGATCGGTAGTGCTCTGGGCGGTGCTGGTGGCTATACCGTAGGTAAAAATATGGGTGGTACTAGTGGCGGTTATATCGGTGCCGGATTAGGTGCTGCTGGTGGTTCGGTACTGGGTAAAAAAGTAAGCGAAGACCGTCGCTACGATGACCGTGATGAGCGTCGCTATGATCGTGATGAGCGTCGTTATGATGACCGCTATGATCGCCGTTATAACAGTTATCGTTACAGTGACCGCCACGACAATGGTCATCATTTAGGTTGGTACAAAAACGGTAAACGTTAATTCATCGCAATACAAATTGCCTTAAAGCACCTTCGGGTGCTTTTTTATGCTTGCTACAAGCCAAATCACAGGCATCGCCCATATATCGAAAAAAAACGATATACAAGTTCAAGTAGGCAGCGTATGCTTTTCTTAGCCCTGATATTAGAGAAAACCAATGCGTTCTTTAAGAGATGCCCAATTTTCAATTCTGGACCTAGTTCCTGTTCGTGAAAATAAAAGCATTCAATCTTCATTACATCATGCACTTGCTTTGGCTCAACATGCCGAAAAATTAGATTATAAACGCTTATGGCTCGCTGAGCATCACAATATGTCCGGCATCGCCAGTTCAGCAACTGCTGTTCTCTTAGGCTATTTATTGGCAAATACTCGGACTTTAAAAGTCGGCTCAGGCGGCATCATGCTACCAAACCATGCCCCTTTAATAGTTGCAGAGCAATTTGGTACTTTGGCAACACTCTATCCAAACCGTATTGAACTTGGTCTTGGTCGTGCACCGGGTACGGATCAAAATACAATGCATGCACTGCGTCGTGGCCGTCGGGAAACTGAAGATCAATTCCCACAAGATGTACTGGAAATTCTGCAATACTTTAAAGATCCACTACCACAGCAACGTATTGTGGCAACTCCAGGTCAAAGTACCCATGTTCCGGTCTGGTTACTCGGTTCAAGTTTGTTTAGCGCACAACTGGCCGCAAAGTTGGGTCTACCCTATTCATTTGCCTCACATTTTGCACCGCGAATGCTCGATCAGGCGATCAAGCTATATAGAGAGAACTTTGAACCCTCTGAATACCTGGATCAGCCTTATGTTTCAATGGGTGTTCCAACGGTAATCGCTCAGACAGATGAAGAAGCGCAATATTTAGCAACATCACCCTATCAGCGTATTATTTCAATGTTCCGTAACCAACGTGGCAAGTTGAAACCGCCAATCAAAAATATTAACGAAATCTGGTCACCTGCAGAAAAAATGTCGGTTGACAGTTTCTATGCCATGGCACAAATTGGCTCACCTGAAACGGTTAAAGCTGGTTTAAAAAACCTGTTAGAAAAATATAATGTCGATGAATTTATCTTTACCTGTGATATCTATGACACAGATAAACGTCTTGAAAACTTTGAATTATTGATGAATATCAAAAACGCTTAATTCTTTTAAAATCGTAAATAGCACCTGCTTGAGGTGCTATTTTTTATCACAACTGCTCATTCAGTTGATCATCTGATCTATTTTTAGCAATAAGACTGGATAACATTTACAAACATGTGTGTTCGAGGCATCTCACTTTAAGTACTTAAGCAAATTACATTGTCCGGCTTTTTCATACACTTGTCATTAAACCATGACTTTAGAGGTGTACATAATGGCTTCAACAGACCTAAAAAATGGTTTCATATTCCTACCGATGCCATGATGGCGATGACTGACAAGATTCCAGAAAAATCTTTACCCAAAGTTCCATCTTGGATATACCTATGAAGTACAGAACAAACTGCAACAAAAGTAAAAATAAAAAAGGATATAAAAATGGTCAACAAGAAAAAGAATCCGTTGGATGGGTTCTTTCAAAATGCACCCGATTTTTTCCAGAAATTCCAGGGGAAAATCGTCGCTTCTAAAGATATTAACAACTTCGATTTCACTAATTTAAATGTAGCTATTGTTGGGGGCAACCAGATGACAGTTATGCATCTGGAACAGATCTGCAATACCGCAAAATTTGTAGAAGTATTTCAAATTACACCACTTTTTATCTTACCTCAAACTGAAAAAGGCATTCACAAACTACTTTCGCATCCTTTGATTATCAAGAATCGTCGTTTATTTAATACCCGCATAAAATCATTACTGGCTATTCGCTATCTGGATTCCCAAGTTCAAAATACCTGGTTAAAACGCCAGTTAATGCCCAATTCGGCATCTGGAAACAAGGTTTTTCTCAAATCGGATCGTTATTACACTGCGCTGCAACAGGATAACTGCAAGCTGATTACCTGGCCTGTGGTAAAAATTACTGAAAATGCAGTACAAAGCATGGAAGGTGTTGAACATTTAGTAGATGTCATTATTACTACCTATTGATGTTTCAACATAAAAACAGACATATCAGCCGCTCTTATGTATTTTATTTTACTATGCCGATATATTGATAATAATTTTTAGCCTTTTGATAACGCAAATAATTAGAAGTTAATTCACCTGATGGCTTAATGACTAAAATATCGATGTTTTTAAGATTTTTGGAAACACGAATATAGTGCCGATTCATATCAAAAGGCTGGATATTTTCTGGATAATAATGACAGTCATAACTGACATCAATATGGTTCAGTACTTTCGTTCCGATTTTAAATACCTCGACAGCTTGATATTTCACATTTCTAATTTGCGCTGCCTGAATGGCATAGGTCCCTACACAACTGCTGCCAATATAGGTACTTGAAATAAAATAAGTGGGTGCTTTATTCAGCTCAGTTTGCTGAATGGATCGTATAAATCCTCCATCATTCACCGCCTGAGTAACAACTTTATTGCCCTGTTTAAATTGCACATAAGATTCGAATTCCCGCATCGTACCGCCAGCTGAAATATCAAATGTATAAAATTTCAGCTTTTGATCAGGGCTATAATGTATAGAAACCATGTTTTTGCTGGCTAGATTTTTAAAATTATAGTGGAAACTGTGTGGATGACTCTGAATAAAATCGGCTACTTTTACAGCCACCTCCTGATTAACACCCTCACTCTCATAACTGTCTGCTAAACGCCTTTGATCATATTGTTTGATCATTTGGGTTTCAAAATCAGCTACAGATTGTGCAAAAACATGTGCAGTTATCAGACTAAACCAAGCAAAACCAAGAGTTATTTTATTTATTTTTAATACTTTATTCATATAATTACGCTCTATATTTTCGATTATAGAAATGGAGTTAAATCTGAATTTAACTCCATTTTTAAATTAGCCAATACGACGTTTTAAACCTGTCATCTGTAAAACACGGGTTGAAATTTCCTCAATCGACATTTCAGAAACATTCAGATATTTAATGCCTTCTGAAATATAAATGCCTTCTACGGCACGCAGTTCCATTTGGCATTGATTAAAACTTGCATAACGGCTATTGGCTTTACGTTCGCTACGAATCGCTACAAGTCGTTCAGCATCAATCATTAAACCAAATAGCTTATGCTTGTGTGCCTTTAACACCGCAGGTAAACGGTTGTCATCCAGGTCTTCTTCGGTCAGCGGATAGTTCGCCACACGAATTCCAAACTGTAATGAAAGATAAATTGAAGTCGGTGTTTTACCGGAACGGGAAACCCCAATCAGGATCAGATCGGCCTTGTCATAATGACGTGTGCGTGCGCCATCATCGTTATCTAGGGCAAAATGCACTGCATCAATCCGTGCTTTATATGACTCAGAATCGGTTACAGCATGGGTTTGTCCGACTAAAGTTGTAGGCGCAGTACCCAGCACCTCAGACAATTTTCCAATAAGCCCTTCAAAAACATCAAGATTTACTGCATTTGCAGTATTGATAATATCACGCACATACGGGTCTACCAAGGTATCAAACACCAAAGGTTGTTGCCCATCTTGATCGGCACGCTGGTTGATTTCAGCTACCACATTCATCGCAGCTTCTTCGGAACTGATATAAGGAATAATATGAATGTCAAAATCTACATGAGGAAACTGTGCTAACAGTGAGTGTCCCAGGGTTTCAGCAGTAATTGCAGTCCCATCGGAGATAAAAAACACACTGCGCTTAATCTGTTTACCTTCTGACATTAAAATTCTCCTTAAATATTTGTCTAAGTGCTGTAAAATCTTTATAGTAAACCGATCTTACATGAGTGTCGCCGAGTAAATCAAAAAGCTGGGCGATTTGTTATAATTTCATGCCAAGATAGTGATTAATACTGCATAAGTGGAGTAACAACTTTGGAAGCGCGCGTAATTGGTCTAGAAAAATTAGGGAAACACGACGTTGAACTCGTTGGTGGGAAAAACTCATCACTGGGTGAAATGATCAGCCATTTGTCTAATGCTGGTGTATCAGTACCGGGTGGTTTTGCAACCACAGCTGCTGCGTATCGTGAATTTCTCGAGCAAAGTGGCCTAAACGCTAAAATCAACGCCGAGCTTGCAGCGCTTAATGTTGATGACGTAAAAGCTCTAGCAGAAACTGGCGCAAAAATCCGTCAATGGATTGTCGAAACTCCGCTTACAGCAGAACTTGAAAAGGAAATTCGCGAATCTTTCGCTGCTCTTTCAAACGGCAACCCTGACATCGCGGTTGCCGTTCGTTCATCTGCAACAGCAGAAGACTTGCCAGATGCATCATTTGCAGGACAACAAGAAACCTTCCTGAACATCCGTGGCATCGACAACGTTCTTGTAGCCATTAAGGAAGTATTTGCTTCACTTTATAACGATCGCGCAATTTCTTACCGTGTACACCAAAACTTTGCCCACGACATCGTAGCGTTGTCGGCTGGCGTGCAACGTATGGTCCGCTCTGAAACTGGTGCTGCTGGTGTAATGTTCACACTGGATACAGAATCTGGTTTCCGTGATGCAGTATTTATTACCGCTTCTTATGGCTTGGGTGAAATGGTCGTTCAAGGTGCAGTTAACCCTGACGAATTCTATATTTCTAAACCGCTTCTTAAAAACGGCAAGCATTCTATCCTGCGTCGCAATCTGGGCTCTAAACACCAAAAAATGATTTATGGTGAAGAAGGTGCAGCAGGTAAATCTGTCGTTGTCGTCGACGTTGAAAAACAAGAGCGTCAACAATTTGCCTTAAATGATCATGAGCTGCAAGAACTTGCAAAACAAGCCTTGATCATTGAAGAACATTACGGTGCCCCAATGGACATCGAATGGGCCAAAGATGGTGATGACGGTCAGCTTTATATCGTTCAGGCACGTCCAGAAACCGTAAAAAGCCGTGAAAATGTCGGCACTATGGAACGCTACCTGCTTAAACAAAAAGGTACTGTGGTTTGTGAAGGCCGTTCAATTGGTCAACGTATCGGTTCTGGTAAAGTCCGCATCGTCACTTCGATTAAAGAGATGGATAAAGTACAAGATGGTGACGTACTCGTATCTGACATGACTGACCCGGATTGGGAACCAGTGATGAAACGTGCTGCTGCTATTGTCACCAACCGTGGTGGCCGTACTTGTCACGCTGCCATCATTGCACGTGAACTTGGTGTTCCAGCGATTGTAGGTTGTGGTAATGCAACTGAAGTTCTGACCGATGGTCAAGAAGTAACTGTTTCTTGTGCCGAAGGTGACACAGGCTTTATCTATGAAGGTGCTTTAGATTTCGAAGTTCAACGTAACTCTATCGAATCTATGCCTGCGCTTCCATTTAAAGTCATGATGAACGTAGGTAACCCTGACCGTGCATTTGACTTCGCACAAATTCCAAACGCAGGTATTGGTCTGGCACGTCTTGAATTCATCATCAACCGTATGATTGGTGTGCATCCTAAAGCATTGCTGAACATTGACAGCCTTCCACGCGAAACTCGCGCTGCTGTAATGGCACGTACTGCAGGTTACGCTTCTCCAATCGAGTTCTATGTAGAGAAACTGGTTGAAGGTATTTCTACCCTTGCTGCTGCATTCGCTGACAAACCAGTGATCGTGCGTATGTCTGACTTTAAGTCAAACGAATATGCCAACCTGATCGGTGGTAAGTTATACGAACCAGAAGAAGAAAACCCAATGCTTGGTTTCCGTGGTGCAAGCCGCTACGTTTCTGACAACTTCCGTGACTGCTTCGAACTTGAATGCCGTGCATTGAAAAAAGTTCGTGACGAAATGGGCTTAACCAACATTCAAATCATGATTCCATTCGTACGTACAGTAAACGAAGCGAAACGTGTCATTGAATTATTGGCATTGAATGGTCTGAAACGTGGCGAGAATGGTCTGAAAGTGATCATGATGTGCGAATTGCCAACCAATGCATTGTTAGCGGAACAGTTCCTTGAGCACTTCGATGGTTTCTCTATCGGTTCTAACGACCTGACTCAGTTAACGCTTGGTTTAGACCGTGACTCAGGTATCGTTTCTCACCTATTTGATGAACGCGACCCAGCGGTTAAAGCACTTCTCTCTATGGCAATCCATGCATGCCGTAAAGCAGGCAAATATGTAGGTATTTGTGGTCAAGGTCCTTCTGATCACCCTGACCTAGCTAAATGGTTGATGGAACAAGGTATTGAGTCTGTTTCTTTAAACCCGGACTCAGTTTTAGACACTTGGTTCTTCCTTGCAGAAGAAAAAGCTCAACAAGCCTAATAAAACATGTTAAAAAAGACCCACATTTGGGTCTTTTTTTTCATCTATAATTTAAGGGTTTGCTATACAAACCTAATTTACGTTTTGAGATTTAATATTTATGCAAATTTACTTGGCTCGTAATAATCAACAAGCTGGTCCATACACCTTAGAGCAGTTGAACCAAATGCTCGCTAGCCAACAAGTGCTGCTAACAGATTTGGCATGGCATCAAGGTATGACCGAATGGAAGGCTTTAGGTGAATTAACCCAAGGTAAACTTGTATATACACCTGAAGGCTATATCGCACCTGCGGCTTTTCCAGAACCTGAGCCTGTACAGAATTCAGCTATTCGTAAAGTTCAGGTGGGAAAAAAAGCAACTGTCCGACAGGAGTTGGCTGCAATTCCAACCCGTATTTTGGCAAAAATCATTGACTTGCTACTCTGGCTACCTGCAGCCGCAATTCCGTCATTTTTCCTAAAACCGGAGCAATTTAACCAGTTATCCGAGATTCAGCAAAAAATGCAATCGGCCGAGACTTCCACTCAAGCCATGCAATTGCAACAGGAATTATTTACCCTTATACCTTCTGAAGCCTGGCAGACCATGTTTATTTACCTCATTATTATGCTAGGTATACAGGCATTTATGTTGGCAAAATCCGGGCAAAGCATCGGTAAAAAACTGACCAAAATTAAAATTGTAGATGCCGACAATGGTGAAAAAGTCAGCCTGATGCGTGCTTTCACTTTACGTAGCTTTATTTTTATCGTTTTAAATTTGCTATTTATGCCATTTATTACAATTATTGATCATGTTTTTGCACTGGGCGAAAAGCGCCAGACCTTACATGATAAGTTAGCCAAAACCAAAGTGGTTAAACAATAAGCATATAATTAGACAGGGATTGTTTTTATATCCCTGTTTTTCCGCAGAATATTGATATTAAAATAAAATTCATATAATAAAAGCTTAATTCCGAGTAAAAAAATCAGTTTTTATAACAGATATTTAAAGCCACTTTACATATAGCTTAGTTTGTCGATATCAGGCATAATGCCCTACAACGTAGCGGTGCCTCATGATTGGGAAGGCTTTACTGTGCTTGGATTTTCTAAGTGAAAAATAAACATTTCCAATCATGCGACACTTTAATCGCTATCCCATATTAAATTAGGGAATGGGACTCTTCACCGAGGTTGTAAAATGAGACAAACAATTTTAGCTGTATTGTCTTTATCTGCGATGGCTGCACTCTTGACTGGGTGTGGTGGTGATTTAGTACTTCTGAACTCCAAAGGTCCAGTTGCTGAAGGTCAATCAAACCTCATGTTGACTGCGATTTACTTAATGCTATTGGTGGTTATTCCATCAGCGATTATGGCATTATGGTTCGGATGGAAATATCGCGCGTCGAATAAAGATGCAGACTATAAACCTACATGGGCACACTCTACTGCAATTGAAATTGTAGTCTGGGGTGTTCCTGTTATTATTATTGGTATTTTAGCTTGGTTAACTTGGTGGGGTTCCCACAAGTATGACCCATACCGTCCGCTAGAATCAGATAAAGCACCTTTAAATGTTCAGGTTATTGCTGAACAGTTTAAATGGATTTTTATCTATCCAGAACAAAACATTGCGACTGTTAACGAAATTCGTTTCCCAGAAAAAACTCCGGTTAGCCTGCGTTTAACTTCTAACTTCACAATGAACTCGTTCTTCATCCCTGCATTGTCTGGTCAGATTTATGCTATGGCGGGTATGCAAACTCACCTGAACTTCTTGGCAAATGAAACCAGTCCTGCTGAAGGCTTCCGCGGTTTCTCTTCTAACTATTCAGGTTATGGTTTCTCGCAAATGCGTTTCCGTGCACACTCTGTGACTGATGCTCAGTTTGCTGAATGGGTTGCTGCAGTTAAAGCGGGTAATGGTAATACCATTAATCCTCAAGCTGTTCAAAAAACAGTTTTAGATCAAGCTGAATTTGCAACCTTACGTGACGGTAACCGCTCTAAGCACCAAATCGAAGCAATCGTTGCGAAAGCGCAAACTCCTGAAGAGAAGGCTGCTGCTGAAGCGTTGAAGCCTTATCCGACTAAGCCACACCCAGTGACTTATTATTCTTCAGTAGAACCTAAACTGTTCGAATCTGTGATTAACAAATACATGAGTAATTACCACGGTGCTGATCACTCAGCCGCTGCTGGTCATGAAGCTGCTGCTTCTGAAGCTCATGCAAATGTTGAACATGCGACTGCTTCTGTAGAGGAATAAGACATGAGCTTCTTAGGTAAGTTAGGTCCGGATGCAATCCCTCACGATCCAATCGTGCTGGTGACAGTTGCCATGATGGTCCTAGGCGGTCTTGCACTGTTTGCAGGTATCACCTATTTCAAAAAATGGGGCTATTTGTGGAACGAATGGTTCACATCTGTAGACCATAAAAAAATTGGTATCATGTATATCATCGTGTCGATTGTCATGCTTCTGCGTGGTTTTGCCGATGCGATCATGATGCGTCTTCAACAGTTCCTTGCAAAAGGTGGTGGTGAAGGTTACTTGCACCCAGAACATTACGATCAGATCTTTACTGCGCATGGCGTAATCATGATCTTCTTCGTAGCGATGGGTCTTGTGGTTGGTTTGATGAACATTTCTGTACCACTTCAAATCGGTGCACGTGATGTTGCCTTCCCGCTATTAAACTCTTTAAGCTTCTGGCTATTCGCTGGCGCTGCCGGTCTGGTAATGGCTTCTCTTGCTTTAGGTGAATTCGCTGCAACAGGTTGGATGGCTTATCCTCCTCTATCAGGTATCGAATATTCTCCTGGCGTAGGTGTAGACTACTACATTTGGGCACTGCAGATTTCAGGCTTGGGTACACTTTTAACTGGTGTTAACTTCTTCGTTACCATCATTAAAATGCGTGCACCTGGCATGACCCTTATGGATATGCCTATTTTCACTTGGACATCTTTAGTTACTGTTGTACTTATCATTGCGACATTCCCAGTATTAACTGCGACTATTGCAATGTTGTCACTTGACCGTTACTTCGACTTCCACTTCTTTACAAATGACTTGGGTGGTAGCCCAATGCTATATGTAAACTTGATCTGGACTTGGGGTCACCCAGAAGTATACATCTTGGTATTACCAGCTTTTGGTATTTACTCAGAAGTTACTGCCGTGTTCTGCCGTAAAGCATTGTTCGGTTACAAATCAATGGTGTACGCAACTATAGCAATCGGTGTGTTATCACTTATTGTTTGGGTTCACCACTTCTTTACTATGGGTGCAGGTGCCAACGTTAACGCGTTCTTTGGTATCATGACAATGATTATTGCGATCCCGACTGGTGTAAAAATCTTCTCTTGGTTATTCACCATGTACAAGGGCCGCATTACCTATACAACACCAATGCTTTGGACACTTGGCTTCCTTGTGACTTTCGGTATCGGTGGTTTAACAGGCGTATTAATGGCAGTTCCACCAGCGGACTTCCTGGTACACAACTCTTTATTCCTTATCGCTCACTTCCATAACGTAATTATTGGTGGTGTAGTGTTTGCGATGTTCGCAGGTATCATCTTCTACTGGCCAAAAATGTTTGGCTGGCAGTTAAATGAAGCTTGGGGTAAAGCGGCATTCTGGTTCTGGTTCATCGGTTTCTATTTTGCGTTCATGCCACTTTATATCCTTGGTTTCATGGGTATGACTCGTCGTTTGAATACATTTGACAACCCTGAATGGGATCCATATGTAAATATTGCATTGTTCGGTGCGGTTCTTATTGCACTAGGTATTGCATGTTTCGTTATGCAAATCGTAGTGGGCTTCTTGCAACGCGAGAAAAACATGGACGTTACTGGCGACATTTGGGATGGCCGTACACTTGAATGGTCAACTTCATCTCCTGCTCCGTTCTATAACTTTGCCTATCTTCCAAAGATCAACGGTATTGATACTTTCTGGACTGACAAAGAAAACGGTATTGCATACACCAAACCAACCAAGTATGAAGACATTCATATGCCAACCAACCGTGCGGCTGGTTTTGTTATCGCGATGTTCATTACTGTTATGGGCTTTGCTTTAATCTGGCACATCTGGTGGTTAGTAGCGATTACATTCGTTTCTGCGATCATTAGCTTCATCGTGTCTTCTTTCACCAAGAAAGTGGATTACTATGTTCCAGCTGCTGAAGTTGAACGCATCGAAAACGAACGTTATGCACAACTTGAAAAACACTTGAAGAAGGACTAAGACTATGGCTGAAGTACTTCATCACGATAACCACGGACACGATGAACATCATCATCATGATGATACTGACATCACGGTCTTTGGTTTCTGGTCTTACTTGATGAGTGACTTGATCCTATTCGGTACACTCTTCATCGCGTTTGCTGTATTAAGCAGTCACGTTCCAGTTGGTACTCCAAGTGCACGAGATCTTTTTGGTGAATCTCTCAGTTTTGTATTAACTGAAACTTTCGCCCTCTTGATTTCGTCTGTAACGTTCGGCTTTGCTGTTCTTGCTGCCTACAAGAAAGACGTATCTAAAGTTCTGACTTGGCTTGCAATTACTTGGGTATTTGGTGCTTCGTTCATCGGCATGGAATTATATGAGTTCAATCATTTAGTTCATGCAGGTCATGGCCCTAGCACAAGTGCATTCTTATCTTCGTTCTTTACGCTGGTAGGTACACACGGTATTCACGTAACTTCTGGTTTGGTATGGATGATCGTGTTAATGGTTCAAATCAAGAAATATGGTTTGACTCTTCCAAACACTCGTCGTCTTGCATGCTTAAGCTTGTTCTGGCACTTCCTTGACATCGTTTGGATCTGTGTATTCAGCGTAGTTTACTTGATGGGAGTTCTCTAATGAGTCACGATCACAATTCAGCTGGTGCAGCACACGGTAACGTTAAACAATATACAGTTGGCTTTATCCTATCTATCATCCTGACCATCATTCCTTTCGGAATGGTGATGGCTGGTGGTTTTGGCCGTGGTATCTTGATTACCGTGATTGCAATTACTGCAGTTGCTCAGATTCTTGTACAGTTAATTTATTTCCTGCACATGAACTCTTCTTCAGAGCAACGCTGGAACGTTATTGCATTCGTTTATACGATTCTGACCATTGCCATCCTTTTGGTTGGTTCTGTATGGATCATGAACTACCTTCACTACAACATGATGATCTAAACTGGTTGTCATGCTGAAAAAGTATTTATTCCTGACTAAGCCAGGAATTCTCTTTGGTAACTTCGTTACCACTTTGGGTGGCTACTTTGTAGCTGCCCAAGGTTCTGTAGATTTCCTTCTTCTTATCATCACCCTTCTCGGTACCACTCTGGTTGTGGCATCAGGTTGTGTAGTCAATAACATCATTGACCAAGACATCGACCAAAAGATGCAACGTACGCAAAATCGTGCGATGGTTAAAAAATCAGTTTCCGTTCCTGTTGCTTTGGTTTATTCCCTAGTACTTGGATTCGCTGGTTTTAGCATTTTGTGGTTTTGGGTCAATCAGTACGCTTTTTTATTTGCTGTTATTGGTTTTGTTGTATATGTTGGTTTTTACAGCTTATGGACAAAACGGACAACAATCCATCAAACCATTGTCGGTAGTATTTCTGGTGCGGCTCCACCTGTAATTGGTTATACCGCTGTTGCAAATCAGTTTGACATGGGTGCTTTACTTATTTTTCTTGGGTATGCACTTTGGCAAATGCCTCACTCTTGGGCAATTGCAATTTACCGCTTTGAAGATTACAAAAATGCAGGGATTCCAATTTTACCTGTAGCACGTTCAATTCATCGTACCAAGATCGAGTCTCTTATTTACGTTGTATTGTTCTGTATCACCATGAATGGATTATTTGTTTATGGTTATACAAATTGGATTTATGTGGTCGTACTGAACCTTTTGTGTCTGTACTGGGTGTATTTGAGTATTCAAGGCTTTAAAGCTGAAAATGATCAGTTATGGGCAAAGCAATATTTTATGTTCTCTGTCAAATTAATCACTGTCATCAGCCTGTTGTTTAGTTTCACTTCAACAGCCCCACAATTACCCATCATATTTTTTTAAAAGATAGAGTCCTACTCTATCTTTTAATTAGATATGTCATACACTTTGCACCTTTCTCATTATATTTTGCTTACCCTTCTTATTTTCATTCACACACTTTCAGTAAGTAAATTCCTTTTATTCTTCATTTCATGTTCGGCAAGATTTAGCTCAGCACTATTTTCAGTATTTTTGCTTTTTGCTCTCCTCAAACCTTGTATTTAACCAGCAAAGGCTCTAAAATTCACGCTTCGCAATTTATGCGACACAACTTTGGTTGTGACTCCTTGCCTCTGCTTGTATTTGCAGAGGCTGTATAAACCGTAAGGAGCTGACAATGCGTCACTACGAAATCGTACTTTTGGTACATCCAGACCAAAGCGATCAAGTTGTGGGTATGGTAGAACGTTACCTAACTCACATCAAAGAAGCTGAAGGTCAAATTCACCGTTTAGAAGATTGGGGCCGTCGTCAATTGGCTTACCCAATTAACAAAATTCACAAAGCTCACTACATTTTAATGAACGTTGAATGTGGTCAAGCTACGCTTAATGAATTAGAAGAATTGTTCCGTTATAACGATGCAATCCTTCGTAATGTTATTATTCGTCGTGAACACGCTATCACTGAAGAGTCTTTACTTGCTAAGAGTGCTGAAGAAAAACGTGCGCGTAAAGCTCAACGTGAAGAAGCACAACAAGCTCAAGACTCTGCTGAAGCATAAGGAGAACATTACATGGCACGTTTTTACCGTCGTCGCAAGTTCTGCCGCTTTACAGCTGAGAACGTTACGTACATCGACTACAAAGATATCGATACTTTGAAACAGTACATCACTGAAAACGGCAAGATTGTTCCTAGCCGTATTACAGGTACTAAAGCTCGTTACCAACGTCAATTGGCGCTTGCTATCAAACAAGCTCGCTACTTAGCGTTGATCCCTTACACTGACAATCATAAGTGAGGTTGAGCTGTGGATATTATCTTATTACAACGCATTAAAAACCTTGGTAAATTAGGCGATAAAGTATCAGTTAAAGCTGGTTACGGCCGTAACTTCCTTATCCCTCAAGGTAAAGCAGTTGCAGCGACTGAAGCTAACACTGCTGCTTTTGAAGCTCGTCGTGCTGAACTTGAGAAAGCTGAAGCTGACGTTTTAGCTGCTGCTCAAGCACGTGCTGACCAATTGAACGAAGTTAACATCGTAATCACTGCTAAAGCTGGTGACGAAGGTAAACTATTCGGTTCTATCGGTACTCGTGACATCGCTGACGCTTTAACTAATGCAGGTCTTGAAGTTGACCGTGCAGAAGTTCGTTTACCAAACGGTGCGCTTCGTCACACTGGTGAATTCAACATCGCAATCCAATTGCATCATGATGTTATTGCTGAAGTTCTCGTTACTATCGTATCTGAGTAATTTCTTGCAAGAAAAAGAGCATGCTTTTGCATGCTCTTTTTTTATCTCTAAAAATAGTCAAAATAGTTGAATTAACCCTGATATAGACCTTGTTCACTTCATTTATTTTGACTGTTTTTAAATACTTAAATAAATGAAATTTTCGATTCGCATTTTTTTTAAGAGCGCGTATCATCTGTTTATACGAAGATAATACCTTTTTTATTCTTCGGCATTTTTTTCAAATTACTCATTTATTGCATTTAAAATTAGGGTTTTATATGTCACAGGCGAATGCCAGCGCTATGCTTAACTCAGTTAAAGTAGATAATAAAGCAAATGAGTCAGGCCAACTTAAAGAGTTTCGTACTCCTCCGCATAACTTGGCAATTGAACAAGCTGTTCTTGCCGCGCTGATGACGGTCGCTGAATCTTTTGAGCAAGTCGGTGATGTATTAAGTGAAAATGATTTCTATGCCACACGTCATAAATATATTTTCCGTGCCATTGAAAAATTAGCCCAGGAAAACTCGCCTTATGATGCCGTATTGGTCAATGACTGGCTGATCAAACAGAACCTGCTTGAAGCTGTGGGTGGCGAAGAATACTTAATGCAATTAATGGCAGATTCTCCTTCCAGCTTTTATAACCTTGAAACTTATGCCAATAAAATTAAAGAATTTTCAACCTTACGCAGCATGATTAAAGTCAGCTCTGAAATTTTACAGAACGCTTATGACACCAAAGGTCGTACAGTGAGTGAAATTCTGGATTTAGCTGAAACTAACATCTTCTCCATTGCTGAACAGCATAACAACAATGCCAAAGCCCAAGGCCCAAAACCAATTAATGCGGTAGTCGCCGATGTTTTTGATAAGTTGAATGAACTTTCCCAAATGGAAGGCAACATTACCGGTTTAACATCAGGTTTCGTGGAACTGGATAATAAAACTTCAGGTATGCAGGCTGGTGATTTGATTATTGTGGCTGCACGTCCATCTATGGGTAAAACCACTTTCGCCATGAACCTGGTGGAAAGTGTGCTGTTTAACTGTGACTTGCCTGCCCTGGTTTTCTCTATGGAGATGCCCGCAGATTCGATTGCCATGCGTCTGATTTCTGCTTACGGTAAAGTCCATCAGGGTCATCTGCGTGCCGGTAAACTGGATGGCGATGAATGGTCTAAAGTCACCGGTACCATTTTACAGCTACAGGAAAAACATCTGTACATCGATGATTCTTCTGCCCTGCCTCCGACGGAATTACGTGCCCGTGCCCGTCGTATTGCCAAACAACATGGCGGAAAAATTGGCTGCATCATGGTCGATTATCTTCAGCTCATGAAAGTACCTGGTATGGGTGACAACCGTGTCGGCGAGATTTCAGAAATTTCCCGCAGCTTAAAAGCCTTGGCTAAAGAGATGAACTGTCCTGTCATTGCACTTTCTCAGCTGAACCGCTCACTGGAAAACCGTCCAAATAAACGTCCGGTGATGTCCGACTTACGTGAATCTGGTGCGATCGAGCAGGATGCCGACTTGATCATGTTCATTTACCGTGACGAAGTGTATAACAAGGAATCCAAAGAAGCCGGTACTGCCGAGATTATTATCGGTAAGCAGCGTAACGGACCGATCGGTACGGTTCGTCTTGCTTTTGAAGGTCAATACACGCGCTTTAGCAATCTCTCACCTGAGTTCTACGCTCAATATGATGATGAAGAATAAGATATAAAAACGAGGTGCTGACCTCGTTTTTTTAAATTTATTTTTCTTGTACCATTGCTTTAATTCATCACTGCTACGTATTACATAAATTTTTTCTGTTTAATATTTGGTGAAAAATACACTTTAACTTAGTGTTTATTTTCAGTCATAGGACTACAATATCCCTCTCCATTTTGCTTAAGTTCCTCATTTTCAAGACTGAGGAATAGCATATCTATAATATTCTTATGTAGAGCTTATAAGCGATTTGATATAACAAATTGCTGTAATTTTTTATTGTAATCCCAAGGAGTGACGAGGGTGCGCCAAGCAACAGTTTATATTGATAGAGAAGCCCTTCAATATAATTTAAACCGTGTCAAACAACTTGCACCGACTGCTCAAATTGTCAGTATGGTCAAAGCCAATGCTTATGGACATGGAGTCAAAGACTGTTTAGCAGCCTTGGGTGAAACGGATGCTTTTGGTGTCGCCTGCCTGGAAGAAGCTTTAGAAATTCGTGAACTTGGCTATAAGCAACCGATTACCCTCATTGAAGGCATTTTTTCTGAAGATGAAATGCAGGTGGTGATAGAGAACAATATTGAATGTGTAATCCATCACCATCAGCAACTTGATTGGTTACGAGCACATAAAAATGCTTATATTGGCAAAAAATTAAAAGTTTGGGTCAAGCTGAATAGCGGTATGAACCGTCTTGGTTTTAAAGTACCTGAAATTATTGAAGTAATTGATTCGCTTAAAGCTGAGGGTTTTACTTGTGTACTGGCCATGCACTTTGCCAATGCCGATGCCAACCATCCTTTAAATGAACAACAAAAAAATCAGTTCCTGCAAGTGAAACAAGCTTGTGCGCCCGTGATGGGCTCTTGCTGTAATTCCGCTGCCATTTATAAATGGCCTGAACTGCATTTTGATTTTGTCCGTCCAGGAATCATGCTTTATGGTGCATCACCATTTGCAGATCAATCCGTCCATGATTTAGGACTTAAACCGGTCATGACTTTTACGGCTGAAATTATTGCCCTAAACCACATTCAGGCAGGTGAACATGTCGGTTATGGCTCCACCTTTACCGCTGACAAAGACATGGACCTCGCTATCGTTTCAATTGGTTATGGAGATGGCTACCCTCGTGCCTTCCCTAAACAGAACTATGTATCTATTAACGGTCAAGCGACCAGTGTGATTGGTCGCGTTGCCATGGACATGATTGCCATTGATGTGACCGGTATGGATGCTCCGCTTGGAACTGAAGTTGAACTCTGGGGTAAAAACCGTCTGGTTGATGAGGTTGCCGAAGCCAATGGTACCATCGGTTATGAGCTACTCTGTCGTTTAAGTGCACGTCCTATAAGGAAATAATATTTTAAATCCCAATAAAAAACCCAAGCTTGTACTTGGGTTTTTTACAATCTCATAACTGCTTATTACTCTAGATAATCATCAGTCGGGATTGGCAATTCCTGTAAGCCACGGCGCAAAGTATCTGACCACTGTTTACTGAGTTTCCAGAAATAGGGATCTTCTTCATAAATTCGTTTGCCATTCGGAATATGCAAAGAATCTTTTCTATACACGACCGTATCAAGTGGCATCCCTACAGAAACATTAGAACGCAAGGTAGAATCAAAAGAGATTAAACAACAGCGTACGGCTTCATCTAAAGGCATTTCATAAATTAAAGCCCGGTCGAGTATGGGCTTGCCATATTTACTTTCACCAATCTGAAAATACGGAGTATCTTCTGTGGCACAAATAAAATTGCCTTGCGGGTAAATATTATACAGTTGCATTTCTGACCCTTGAATCTGCCCGCCCAGCAAAATGCTGCAATAATAATTACTTTGTTCATGCGTGTGAGCATCTTCAACCACATCGGCAATCACTTTTTTCAAGGTGTGCCCCACCAGTTCCGCCATCTCAAACATAGTATTTACACTATATAAATTCGGTTCCTGTTTAAGTTCCAGATGGTTGTTTAAGTGACCAATCACTGCTTGAGTTGTGGCTAAATTCCCTGATGTCTGGATGGTTAAAAACCGTTCTCCTTCCACACCAAAGATATAGAGCTTGCGAAATACCGAGATGTGATCAACTCCGGCATTGGTACGGGTATCACTTACAAAAACCAGGCCGTCTTTTAACCGTAGCGCACAACAATAAGTCATTAGAAACTCCTTATGACTTTAAAATTTTCAGCAAGCGAGCACTTGAACAATAGAGCTCATGGATTCAATACCTCCACGCTCTCGTATACCTCGCACTGGCGCAACATCCCAGTAATCCCGGCCTATGGCGACATATATATGTGCATTAGGCGTAAATAACTGGTTGCTGGTATCAAAACAATACCACGTATTTTCAAAAAAAACCTCTGCCCAAGCGTGACTGGCAAGATGAGAGGTATAGGGTACAAATAAATAACCTGATACATAACGTGCCGGCAAGCCTAAATATTTACACATGGCAATAAAGACATGGCTGTGATCCTGACATACACCCTGTCGGCATTGAAAAGCCTCGATTGCAGAGGTATGAACCGAAGTTTGCTTAGGTGTATAGGGAATATAATTCAAGATGGCTTCAGACAGCACAATCAAGTTAGCCCGATTAATGCGAGGAACATAGCAATCTGCAAAACTTTTCATGTCGGCATTGCACAGCGTACTTGTGGTAGGCTGCAAAAATAATTGTGGATTGATGTCAGTAGCAACTCCAGATTGCGTATCAGGGTTAATCTCGACAATGCCCTGTGCCATGATAGTCATTTGGCTGTAAGGCTGGCGCTGCGAACTGGTAATCCAGATATTGTTAAAGGCATCGTTTTTTATTTCTTTTTGTCCTGGCACGCTGACATCCCAGCAATGCACCTGCTGATGGGCATTACTGGTCGGCGTCATTTTAATATACTGAATGCTGTTACAGGCATGATCACTATATTGATAATGCGTTTGGTGATTGATCATCAACTTCATACATCCACCTCAAACAGCTGTTGAATATGATCACTAAAGTGATAAAAATTCATACTATCCGGGTTTAATTTAAGCTGCTGCCAGGCAGCATCCAGCTTATCCCAGCCAATCTGAGCCAGCAGATCAACAATTTTATCAATATTGTCTAAAGTTGTGTTTTGTTGCTGTTTTAGACGAATTTGTCTGTCCAACTGCTCAATATTCTGTCCCAAACTAAAAAACAGAAACACATCTGCCGATTCAGCCTCTATCACATCATGGCAATCTGCTGCCACGTCACATATATAGCTCGCATTCGCATGAGCATTTTTAATTAGCTGATTCAGCTCTGCATAAGTCTTGGCTGAAAGTATGCCACGCAAGTCCTGTATGTTGTCTTTGGCATATTGAAATTGTTGATGAAAAGACGACGGCTGTTCAGCATCCAGCAATAATGCATTGAGTGAACTCGCATCAAAAGCCGGCAAGCAAAAAGCATGGGCATATTGCAATGCCTCCTGATCTTCCACAAACGGAAACTGGCTACAGGTATATTGAATCCGGGTTAAATAACGACCTAACCAAAAAATGTGCTGAGCATTACTATTTAATAAAATCATGATTTCCTTCCCATGGTTAAAGGTCTATGAATGCAGATTATCGACAACCCAGGTGTCTTTAATGCCACCACCTTGTGAAGAATTCACCACTAGCGACCCTGCCTGCATGGCTACCCGTGTCAAGCCACCCGGTACAATCTCGGTTCGATATGGTGAGCTAAGGACGAATGGGCGCAAATCGATATGACGCTCTGCCACGCCAAAATCGGTTAAAGTCGGGCAAACCGATAAATCTAGCGTCGGCTGCGCAATATACAAATGCGGTGCCGCACTAATTTTGTCTCTAAAAGATTCAATCTGGCTGTTTGAGGCATGTGGGCCAATCAACATTCCATAACCGCCTGAACCCTGTGCTTCTTTCACCACCAGTTGTTCCAGATTGGCTAAGACGTATTCCAGATCTTCACTTTCCCGACACAGATAAGTCGGTACATTTTTTAAAATGGCCTGCTCGCCCAGATAAAAATGGATCATTTTATCCACGTACGGATAGATCGATTTATCATCAGCCACTCCGGTACCCGGCGCGTTGGCAATCACCACATTGTGATTTAAATAAGCTGACATTAAGCCAGGCACACCCAAGGTGCTATCCGGCAAAAAGCATAAAGGATCGAGATATGCATCATCGACTCGCCGATAAATTACATCAACCCGCTGTCTGCCACGAATCGTTTTGACATAAACCTTATCGTTCTCTACAAAAAGGTCACGTGATGTCACTAAAGGCACATCCATTTCCCTTGCCAAAAAGGAATGTTCATAATATGCGCTGTTATAACGACCCGGAGTCAAGACCACAATAAAAGGCTTATCTACATAGGCATTTTCAACAAGGATCTCTTTGAGTAACTGAGGATATTGTTCAATACCCAAAACGTTATTTTGCTGGAACAGCTGTGGCATTATTTTTTGGCTAATTTTCCGGCTTTCCAGCATATAAGACACACCGGATGGCGTTCTTAAATTATCTTCCAGCACATAAAATTCACCATGACGGTCACGGATAATATCGATCCCACTGATTTGACTGTAAATTTTTCCTTTCAGGTCATGTGCATACATATGTGGCTGATAGGCTTCATGAGCCAACACCTGCAACTCAGGCACAATATTGGCTTTCAAAATGTCCTGTTGATGATAAATATCATGTAAAAATAAATTCAGCGCGCGCACTCTTTGTGCACAGCCAAGTGACACCTTGTTCCATTGTTTTTTTTCAATGACACGCGGGATCAGATCATAAGGAATGGTTCGTTCAATTCCTTCCGATTCCCCATAGACGGTAAAAGTAATACCATCATATAAAAAATGCTCCTTGGCGGTCTGGTTAAGCGACTTTAACTCTTCCAAGGTATGCTGTGATAACCAATGTTCTATCTTTTGGCAGGTTTCCCCGGACATGGCTCGATCATCAACCAGCTCATTAAAGAAATGTGATTTGAACTGTTGAAATAATGCATTTACCTTATTTTGTGGCTTTACTTGATTTACCGTAGTCACGCTACTATTAGTCCCGATATCACTGTGAGCAAAATTTTCTAATAAAGAAATTGAATTTGTATCTTGATTCTCTTTAAGCATACAAACCTCGTCATTGTTTTCTATTGTGATTAGACTCCAGCAATAAACATGCCAATCATTCTTTAAGTTATTGAGCTATGATGATTTTATGCATTCAACATCATTTTTTGCATAAATCTGGAGCAAAATATGCAGAGTTACAGACGCCCATGCTTGCGAAAATAATTCAGTTTTTTTATTGTGTTCATCATTTAATGGATATATAAACACTCTACTGGTTCTTTAATTTTAGTTATGTCTTCACAAGAAAAAGAAACATCAAATAGCCTGTATCGTCAGTGGCAAATTTTATCTCGTCTTTCTACCGGGAAATGGATGGGCACCCGTGAATTACAGGAAATTTTGCAGCGTGAAGGCATTGATATCAGCCTGCGTACCATTCAACGTGATTTAAATCAGATCTCGCTACGTTTTCCGATTGAAAGCAGTAAAACCGTGCCTCAAGGCTGGCGCTGGCGTTCAGATGCGCCTATTCAAAGTTTGCCGCATATGACCAGCTCGCAAGCGGTCACCTTTATGATGGTCGAAGAACATTTAAAACACCTGTTGCCGCCTAGCCTGATTGAAGAGATGAATCCATGGTTTGATCTGGCACGTCGCAGCTTGTCGACCCAAAACAATGTACGCCAATGGATTAACCGTGTGCGTATTGTCCCGGCGACTCAACCGCTGATTCCCCCTGTCGTCGACAAACTGGCACAACAAGCCATTTATGAAGGCTTGCTGCAAGACAAACAGCTGGAATGTGTTTACCAGGGACGCAGCCATTCTGGCGAAGAAAAAACCTATATTTTAAATCCCTTAGCGTTGGTACAAAAAGGTGCGATTATTTATTTGATTTGTACCCGCCATGATAAAACCGATATTCAGACCTTTGCCCTGCATCGTTTTAAATCGGCTGTGGTGCTAAATTCGCGCGCGATGCATCCGGTTAACTTTGATATTGATGCCTATATTGAATCCGGTGCCTTAGGCTTTAGGGTCGACTATAACAAACCGACCCAAAATGTGACATTAAAATTGACCATGACAGAAGAAGATGCACATTACTTTGATGAAAGCCAGCTCAGCACGGACCAGGTGATTGAAAAATTAGAGAATGGTTTGGCCCAAGTCATTGCAACCGTACCTTTCACTTCACAACTGGCATGGTGGTTAAGGAGTTTTGGCAACAAGATTCAGCACATTGAGCCGATTGATGTTTCAAATGCAGTTCGTCAAATCGCAGATGAATAAAAGCACTGAAATAAACAATAAAAAAAGTCCCAATCTTTGGGACTATAGAAGAATATTTCTGCTTGGATCTATTTTTAGTATTGTCTGGTAGGCTTCTAGAACATCAAGCTTTATTTTCTCACCCCGACACAAAGCTTGATGGTGACGGATTTTACACGTGGAGAAAAACATATTGTGCTCTAGCACGCCAGTTCTCCGCTGTTATAGCGAATGGATTTCATCGTCATATAAATTACCTCTGTGGCTTAGATAAAACCAATGTAATTCAAACTCTCCGCTTTGTGAAAGCATAAGATCAGCAGTGTTAATCTGATTATTGATTAAGTATTTATTCTGAATTTCTATTTCCCTATGTTTATATATTCTTCTGTAGTGTTCAGTCCGACTTTCATTAAATTCAAGAATGCCTGTACTCTCAACCTTAACAGCTAAGATTTACTCTTACCTGCTTTTAGTGGTTTTACAAATCAGAACTTGTACAGTGTATATAAAATAGGCAAATTCATATTATGAACCATTTGATGGAAACATGAAAATGCCAGTTCCAGCCCAAGCCGTCAGACATAGACTTTTAAATACTTTTTTCTCACGATACTCGGTCTGGTTTAGCTGTATTTTTATTACCTTAACGATTAGCTGGTTTCGAATTATCTATGAGCCTCAATCTATTCATTATTTTCTTTCCGATCCCTTTCTGAATTCTTTATGGCTGATCTCAGGAATCCTGACCCTTGTTGGTGTATATGATATCTTGCAAAATCAGCATTCAATCCTGAAAAATTATCCCATCATTGGACATTTTCGTTTTATTTTTGAAGAGTTTCGTCCTGAAATCCGGCAATATTTTATTGAAGACGATCAGGATGCCCTGCCTTTTTCACGGATGCAACGCAGTCTGGTTTATCAACGTGCCAAGAATAAAAATGCCGATAAACCGTTTGGTTCCCTGATTGATGTCTATCAGCAAGATTACCGTTTTATTACCCATTCCATTACACCATGCAAACCTGCCGATCCTGAAAGCTTCCGTATTCAAATCGGCAATGATCAGTGTCGACAGCCCTATAACGCCTCCATTATGAATATCTCCGCCCTGAGTTTTGGTAGCCTGAGCGCCAATGCGATTCGGGCGTTGAATCTGGGGGCGAAAATGGGCAATTTTTACCATGATACGGGTGAAGGCAGTATCAGTCCTTACCATCTGGAAAATGGCGGAGATATTGTCTGGGAACTCGGCAGTGCCTACTTTGGCTGCCGTACTCTGGAGGGTCAGTTCGATCCAGAAAAATTTACCAAGCAAGCACGATTACCGCAAATCAAGATGATAGAAATCAAGTTGTCTCAAGGGGCAAAACCGGGTCATGGCGGAATTTTGCCTAAAAGCAAAATTTCAGAAGAAATTGCCCAGATACGCGGAGTGAGTCGGGAACATGATTGCGTATCTCCAGCACAACATTCTACATTTAGCACTCCGATTGAAATGATGCATTTTATACAGCAACTGCGTGAACTGTCTGGCGGTAAACCGGTGGGCTTTAAACTCTGTATTGGCCAGCCTTGGCAATTCATGAGTATCGTCAAAGCCATGCTTGAAACTCAAATTGTGCCGGACTTTATTGTGGTAGATGGCTCTGAAGGTGGTAGTGGTGCTGCCCCGATTGAACTGATTGACCATGTGGGTACGCCTTTACGTGAAGGTTTACTGTTTGTCCATAACACCCTGGTCGGTGCAGGTTTAAGAAATCGAATCAAGATAGGCACAAGCGGTAAAATTATCAGTGCATTTGACATTGCCAGCACCATGGCGATTGGGGCAGACTGGGTCAATTCAGCACGTGGCTTTATGTTTGCCGTAGGCTGTATTCAGGCGCAAAGTTGTCATACCAACCAATGCCCGGTTGGTGTTACCACCCAGGACCAGGAACGGCAAAAAGCCCTGCATGTTCCCAGCAAAGCAGTTCGTGTTTTGAATTTTCAAAAAAATACCCTGCGTGCCTTATCCGAAATGATTGCAGTCGCAGGCTTAAAACATCCAGCGGATATCAAGCCGCATCATTTAGCCCAGCGCATTAATGACCGGGAAATCAAGAACTATGCCCAGTTGCACTTCTGGTTAAAAGAAGGTGAATTACTCAACTGCAAAGCTGAGGATACTGAAAACTTCTATTATCGCATCTGGAATTTAGCCCATTCGGATAGATTTTAATCACGGCACAAATTCAGAGAGACTTATTTTAAATGCTAATCTAAGAATAATAAAGAAGAGGCCATGTGGCCTCTTTTAAGTGTGAATGCAATAGAGAATATCAATAATAACCAGATGAGCTTTGAGCATGTAAAAAAGCTGGAATCAAACCGGTTAAGGCCGCACGAATATCAGCACGTTCATTAATCAACTGATGTGACCCTTCTTCGAGCATCAATAAGGTCTGTAAACGGAACTTGCGACGAATAAACTCAATGTTATAACGCCAGTCTACAGTCTGATCCTGCGCACCTTGTGCCAGCCAGACGGGAATGCGGCAAGCAGGACGCGCTTCCATTTCCTGCATCCATTTTGACATGGCCAGAATCCAGTCCATTCCCATCATACGGGGCTGTAATGGATCTTTTAAACGGACAAAACGTAAAAACTCAGGATTATGATTATTACGTCTAAAATGCCGTGGTACCTGACGCTTAATGCGTCGGATAATACCCAGACCGACCGAATTATGCCACCATGCCGACTTGGCAGGTCGAAGCAGCGGTGAAAGCAGTAACACACGGTCTACATAAGGGTTTTCACGACGCTGGGCAAATTCCAGCAAATGATGCATCCAGATGGCACCACCGGTACTTTGCCCGATGCCTAACCAGGGTTTCGGTAATTGCTCGGCATTTTTAATGTAGTGATAAACAGCATGTAATACCTGCTGGTAATGATCAAAATTCTTGATATTTGCCGGCGAACCGTCACTGAGGCCATGACCGGGCAAATCATAGGTAATGACACTAAAACCCTGTTCCAGTAATTCACGAATAATCGGCTGGTAAATCCCGCTATGTTCCAGGTAGCCGTGCAGTAAAAATACCGTACCTCGTATTTTTGGTAAGGCAATTTTTTCCAGATTCGGTTGAAATACCTGTACATGCAATTTAAACAAAGGCATTTGTACATAACCTTGCCAGTGCTCACAGTCCAGCAAATGCAAACCATATAACTTGCGATAGGCCTGAATTTCGACTGAAGGGTGATAAGGCTGGTTCAGATTCAATGCTTCAAGTAATTGAGGTGTGGTTTCACGACTTGGAACGGGTAAATCCAGCCGTTTTAAAATGGCAGGATTTAAAAATGGAATATCAGGCATTAAGGTACCTCTCGGCAATCACTGGAACCAAACCAGATATCACGAATAGTGGCTAACATTTCATAATTGGCACGGCGACTATGATCATAATTCTGTTCACTTGGACGCCACCGGGTCAATTGAGTCGGCATGGGTGCTTCTACGGGTACAGTTTCAATACCATTTAAGGCAAATAAACGACGGGTCCGCGGCATATGATAACGGTCGGTAATCAAAATCACCCGTGGCGCTCCACCTTTTTTTTGCAATAGCAATGAGCTAAAACGCGAATTTTCACAGGTATTCATGCTGCGGTCTTCCAGCAGTTTCGCATCGACATTATATGCTTTTAACCAGCGCTGCATATACGGTGCTTCAACACCACTCAGCACAATCGGTAAACGGTACTGTTGTTCTATTTCTAAGGTTTTTTCCAGGCGCAGACGGGTATATTTGTTTACCACAATATCCTTGCTATTTTTATCTAGCGTCAGCCCACCTCCCAAGACCACAATCGCATAAGGTTTAGAACTTTGAGGCTGTGCTTGTTCATTTTGCTCATGAATCAGGGCAATATCCTGATAAATGCTTTCGTCTACCGGTTCTTCAGCGACCTTTTCCGGTTCTATTTCATGCGTGCGCAGAAAATCCAGATATTTTTCCATTAAGGCTTTATTTTCAGTACTGTTCAAATCCAGCAAGTCTTTAACGGTTTGAGTTGGATCTTCTGCTTCAGAGGCAGCTTCGACCGGATTTGCCAGCAGCGGAATTTGCGGTTTGTCCTGTTGTTCTTTTTCCTGGAGTTGTGCATCTTCAATCGTTTGTTGCAAGGCTTTATAACGCGCTTGAATCAATACCAGATCCTGTGAATTATGGCTTTGTATCGCCTCTTCCATCAATTTCAGATAGGCCTGACGGGCAATCCAGACTTTAGAACCAGGTTCCAGATCTTCATGTTCACTTAAAGCTGCCATTTGCTGGCTTTTTGCCGCGACCTGATTCACTTCTACAGGCACAAAACTGTTTAATGCACTCACCACCCAACCAGAATAAAAGGGTGAATAAAGCAAAACCATGAAACAGCCGAACAGTACAAATAGCACTGAAGCAATTTGTACCAGTCGAACCATCCAATGTGATTTCGCCATTGTCTTTTATTCCATATGTGAACGAATTAAGCCTGTTTCATCAAACAAGACTGGTTCCGGTTCTAACAAAATATCAAATTTTTGCTGCACATCGTGTTGTACAGCATGATAGGTGGTCTGAACATCTGCCAGATTGGCCTGATCATAATTGACCAGTACCAAAGCTTGCTTATGGAACATACCCACCACACCCAGTCTTTTACCCTTCCAGCCGGATTGATCGATCAACCAACCTGCTGCAATTTTAACCCCACCTTTGGCCTGAGGATAATGGGGCAAATTCGGAAATGTCTGTGCCAAATGGTCAAAAAGCTGTTCTGAAATAATCGGATTTTTGAAAAAACTTCCCACATTCGGATATTCTTTTGGATTTGGCAATTTACTTTGACGAATCTGAATGACTTGTTTTTGCAGGTTTTCAGCCGTCTGTTCTTCACCTAGTGCCTGCTTGAGATCACCATAATTCAACATTAAATGGGCTTGCTTAAGCAACTTAAAAGTCACATGAGTAATCACAAAACGGTTCGGGTCATCTTTAAAAATACTGTGCCGATAGGAAAAATCACAATCTTGAGCCAGAATGGTGCTGAATTGTTCCAGCTGACGGTCATAAACTTGAACCGACTCGATGAACTCGCCCGCTTCTACTCCATAGGCACCAATATTCTGTACCGGAGATGCACCGACCAAACCTGGAATAAGTGCCAGATTCTGTAGGCCATATAAATGATTTTCTGTAGTCCAGAGTACGAAATCATGCCAGATCTGACCAGCACCCACGCGAATGGTTTTGCTGTAATCATCTTCAGTCACATATTCAATGCCCTGAATGTCCATATGAATCACAAGCGCATGGATTTTTTCCGGCAAAAGCATGTTGCTGCCACCGGACAGAATCAAAACATTTAACTGCTGTTGTTGGGCATAATGTAAGGCATCCACCAATTCAGCTGTAGACTGAACTTTGCAGTAATGCGATGCGGTTGCATCAAGACTTAAGGTATTAAAAGGCTTAAGTTGAATTTGAGTTTGAATATTCATGTGCTTAAACCTTTATTTAACATCGATCTGTTGTTTGAACTGTTGTTTAAAAATACTGACCCAACCCAAGCTGCTCGATTCACACTGATCGAGTACACGCTCAAACCCATTTGCTCCGCCATAATAAGGATCTGGCAAGGCCTGTTTGGGATAAGTTTGATCGTATTCACTCATCAATGCAATTTTTACCCGAATCTGGTGGGCCGAATATGCGGTTTGAGTCTGTTTTAAAAGCATTTGAATATTGAATAAATTTTCATGATCCATCGCCAGAATAAGATCAAATTCAAGAAAATCTTGCGCTTTTAACTGGCGCGCCCGTAACGATGATAAATCATAGCCCCGTTTTAAGGCATGTTTCTGGCTACGCTCATCCGGTGCTTTTCCGGGATGGTAATTACTGGTTCCTGCAGAGTCGATCATAATATTCAGTTGCTGTTTATCACAAAAATGTCTAAGAACAACTTCTGCCGTAGGAGAGCGACAAATATTTCCTAAACATACACATAACACCTTATAGGGCGTTTTGGATGACATAACAACCTCAATTACTGCTTTATTTTCAGGTGTCTTATGTTAAGTTATTTACAGGATGAATCCTATAGAACACTAAAACAATAATCTTGAATTTGATATCAAAAAGGAAGCAATAGATGAGCCATTTTCAATTTCAAACCGTCTCGAATATTATTTCAGGACTGGGCTCGATCTATGAGTTAAAGCCATTATTGCAACAACAGACGTATAAAAAACTGCTGCTGATCACCGATTCAGGCATCATTCAGCAGCAACTGCATATGCCGATTATTGAAATTTTAGAAACCATTCGACTGCCCTATGCAATTTATTCAAACGTTCAGGCTGATCCTCCTGAACATATTGTATTGGACGCCGTAAACTTCGCCAAGAATGAAAAAGCAGACATCATCTTAGGTTTTGGTGGTGGCAGTTCACTGGATGTTGCCAAAGTGATCGCGATTTTGGCGCATCCTCAGCAAACGCAAAGTCTGCAAGACTTATATGGTGTAAATAATGCCAGAGATCCCCGATTGCCGCTGTTTTTAGTTCCTACAACGGCCGGTACAGGTTCCGAAGTCACTCCCATCTCGATTGTCACTACAGGTGAAACTACCAAAACCGGCATCGTTGCTGCAGTTTTATTTGCCGATGTCGCCATTTTAGATGCGACTTTTACCCAAAACTTACCTGCACATATTACCGCGGCAACAGGTATTGATGCGATGGTGCATGCGATTGAAGCCTATACCTCAAAAGTCAAAAAGAATCCCTATGCCGACATGTTAGCTAAACAGGCTTTAAGATTACTCAATAAAAATCTAAGTTTAGTCTTAGCAGATGGGCAGAATTTAGAAGCACGTCAAAATATGCTAGTTGGATCAATGCTCGCCGGACAGGCCTTTGCCAATGCTCCTGTGGCAGCAATCCATGCACTTGCCTATCCCTTAGGCGGACATTTTCATATTTCACATGGCCATAGCAATGCTCTGGTTTTGACCGAAGTATTAAAATTCAATGCACCAAATGCCAAACAATACTATGCTGAGCTGATGTGCTGGTTGGACCCGAAAAGTACTGGCAGTACAGATGGTTTATGTGATTTATTTATTGATCATATGCAAAATCACTTAGACCAAAGTGGCCTGATTTTAAAGCTGAAAGATTTAAATGTTCCTGAAAATATGCTGGATCAATTGGCAAGTGATGCGATGCTGCAAACTCGGCTGTTGCAAAATAACCCGCGTGACCTGATTCAACAGGATGCACGGGAAATTTACCAAGCTATTTATGCATAAATTTCTATTTATATTTGTGATAAAACAAGATTTAAGTGATATCAAAATAATCCTAGAATAATTTATTACAGGTCATCCCATTTTATTGAGATGATCTATTTTTTCACTTGTATTTTTATGGACTTCACAGTAAAAACAAATGAAATCATCAAAACAACTATGCCAATGAAACAAATACCCAAACATCGTACCGATTTTTCATATTTTTACCTATTCAAACCCGCTGGTCCGATAATGATATTTATGGACACGTCAACAATGTGACTTATTACAGTTATTTTGATACAGCTGCCAATGCCTTACTGATTGAAAAGGCCGACTTTGATATTCGCTATTCGCCCGTGATTGGCTTGGTGGTCGATTCGGCATGTAGCTTTTTTCAGGAACTGTCTTATCCTGAAATCATTGAGGTTGGCGTAGCTATTTCGAAACTGGGAAATTCATCCGTACAATATGATTTAGCGATTTTTAAACAGGGTCATGAGGTGGCTTCTGCACAGGGTCATTTCGTGCATGTATTTGTAGATCGTAAGACACGAAAAAGCACCCCGATTCCAATTAAAATACGGGATGCTTTATATCCATATAATGTGAATGAATAAGCTTATTTGAGCTGGATATTCTGTATTTTACCCTCAAAGTTTTGCAGAAGTTCTTTGACTGCAGGTTCGGCATGCAGTAACTCTGCCGCACGTGCATAGGCTTTTTCCTTACGCTCAGATTGCATGCTATACGGCGTTGTGGTTGCTACATCTGCATAATGAACCTGAAAATGGGTGCTCGACCATTCCATTTTTAAGGCATGCTCCAAGGCATACTGTAACTGGGTCAACAGTGCTTCATATTGTTTTGGAATATGGAAGATTGAATCACCATTAATTTGCCCCATCATCACGCCATGTTGAGCCAATTCTTGGACTGCCGGTGAAAGATCACTGTTACGGAACCAATACTCCCATTTATCCACCGTCCACTCGCCTTCAAGAACTTGAGGCTTTAGTTTTAGAATATCTTGTGGCATCAAGGTTGAAGCCGTTGCATCTGCAATCGCTGGTTTATCATTGGACGTTTGGGCTAGATTCACTTCAACATGGGGAGTTGCTGCAGGAGCTAAATCAAATAATGAATCTTGTGCTGTTTCTTCTATAGGTTGCTGAACTTGTACCCGAACTTCCGCTAGAGCTTTGACAGGCGTTGATTCATTGGCTGCTAAAGGTACTAAGGGTACTAGTTCATCAAACAGAAAATCATCGCTGCTGCTTTCATCAGCTGTAGTGCTTATTGCTTCAGGCTCATCATCAAAGCCAAATAATGCATCGTCACTGGGTAGATCGAAGATAATTTTTTCTGACTGTGCTTGATCCGGATTCAATGGAACATTTGATGTAGTAGATAGAATTTCATCTTCTACCGTGTCCTGTTCCAAGAAATCATCCGAACTTGGTTCATTTACGGCAACAGATTGAGCTGTAACTTCATTAAATGGGTCATCATCATACTGAGCATCATCAAAATCATCATATACAGCTGCTGATTCAACAGGTGTGTCCTGTTCTACCATTATATTTTGAGCTGCTTGCTGCTGAACCTCATGTTGAATCGACTGTTGTACTACAGGCTGAACGCTCGGTGTAACAACTTGTTGTACTTGTGATAGCGGAACTTCATTGGGCTGTAATGGACGGAACGCCAATAAGCGCAATACGCACATTTCAAAGCCCTGCTCTTGCGTCACCGCCAGTTGCAGGTCAGCACGGCCTTTACAGGCCACCTGATAATACAACTGTAAATCTTGTGCTGAAATGCATTGAGATAACTGCATAATCTTTTGATTGATTTCAGCACTGTATTTTAAGCTCAGTTCGGGCAAATACTGCAATAATGCCAGTTCATGCAAGGTTGAAATCAACTGATCCAGAACCAGTGACACATCCAGCGCCTGTTGTCTAAATTGCATGAGCAATTCACTGACACGGGCTTTCCGGTTTTGGTGAATGGCTAGAATCAGATCATAAATAATGGTACGGTCAATCAAGCCTAGCATGTCTTTAACATCCTGATGCTGGATTGCGCCCTGACCATAGGCAATCGCCTGATCGGTTAAAGATAAGGCATCACGTAATGAACCCTGAGCAGATTCGGCAATTTGCCAGATGGCATCCTGTTCGGCCTGAATCTGTTCTTTTTGCAGAATATCCGTCAAATGTGCAGTAATTTCATCTACGGCAAGTGGACGCAAAGTAAATTGCAAGCAACGGGAAATCACGGTAATCGGCAGCTTTTGTGGATCGGTTGTAGCAAAAAGGAATTTTACATGCTCGGGTGGTTCTTCTAATGTTTTCAGTAAGGCATTAAAGGAATGCGTCGAAAGCATATGCACTTCATCGATCAAGTAAACCTTAAAACGACCTTGCGTAGGCGCATAGGGAACGTTATCTAACAATTCACGTGTATCTTCAACTTTGGTACGTGATGCCGCATCAATTTCAATTAAATCGATAAAACGGCCTTCATTCACCGCTTTACAGGTTGCACACACTTCACAAGGCGTTGAGGTCACGCCAGTTTCGCAGTTCAGACATTTCGCCAAAATACGGGCAATGGTGGTTTTACCTACTCCGCGCGTCCCGGTAAACAAATACGCATGATGCAACCGACCACGTTCCAAGGCACTCGTCAGTGCGCGCGACACATGGTTTTGCCCCACCAATTCATTAAAATTACGTGGACGGTATTTTCGTGCAAGTACTTGATACATGTATGCTCCTTTTTACAGGTCTAAGCATACTGTTTTTTTATAAAATAGTGAAATAAATGGCGGAGGTATGAACAATAAAAATCTTGTATTCTGCCGAAACAAAGACGAAATTTTTATTTATACATTCAATAAAATTAGCTCAGTTTTCCCAAAAGAAAATCACTTTGCATCTGGTAGCTTTTACCGCTTTGATCTTCACGAATTTCAAGAACTTTTTCATCTAAATTTACATAGAGTAAATTACGTGTTGCCACATTGATCAGCTCAATTCTTTGCTTTGATTCATCTGTAAAACGCAGCTTACCTTTCAAGGTTTCGACTTCACTATGACCACTTAAACTTTCACGGGTTAAGGTATAGGTTTGATCTTCATACAATGCCAAAGTCACAGCCATACCTGGACAATCTTCGCAACGGGATAAACAGCTCATGCACGGTGTTGTACCCTCATATTCTCCTGCCGACGCTGCCAGTTGCTTTTGCGATTCTATAGATGCCTTACCTTGCGTATTCGATTGGTTGGCATCCTGACATCCCAATAATGCAGTACTTGCCAGCAAAGGAATTAACACGACATTTTTCATGAAATATCAACAGCAGCTAGAATCTCAGGCAAAGTAGCATATTTTCCCGTTATTTTCCTCAGCAACATGTTGCAAATTAAAACCAACCCTTACGACCTGCCAAGATACGATCCGCGCAGCGTAGTGTTTCCTGGGTCAAGCCCCACAGCCGGTAATCGCCTGTGATGGAAGCCGTGGAAAAATTATGGGTATAGGCAAAACTTAAACCACGCTCCGGGTCACACCATGCACCAGAGCCATTAAAGCCCATATGCCCAAACCCTGATGATGATTTACCTAAAGTTAAAATCCGGTGATAACCCAACCGCCAATGCATAGGTAACGGCATAATCCGGTCACGTCGAGTGTACTGAATTTGGCTTAACTGCTTAAAGATTTCAGTGCCTATCAACTGCTCCCCTTGCCACTCCCCGCCATTGGCAAGCATGGCATAAATTCGAGCTAGGCTATTGGCACTAAACACACCTGTTGCCGCAGGAATTATAGCTTGTAAACCTTGATCACTAAAAAAGCTGAAATTTTTCATTCCTTTTGGAATCATCGCATCCTGAAAGTCTTGAGGTTTTTGGCCAGATAACTCCAATAATTTATCGAATGGAGATACTTTGCGTGCCTGTGCAGGTTTTACTTTAGGTTTGGAATTTTGAAGCTTATCTTTTGAAACTTTTTGTTGAGGAATAATCCGGGCAACTTCAGCCAGTTTTTCCTTAGGTACACCAAAATAGGCAGCATCTAATTGCAATGGTTCAACTAGATATTGTTGCATCAGTTCCGCCAGTGTTTTACCTGTGGCTTTTTCCAAAACACCACCGACTTGCCAGCCAAAGGTTAAGGGCTGATATGCTGCATCTGTCGCCACTGCAAACCGTGGTTTGGCCTGGGCTATAACAGCAAGCATATGTGACCAGTCTGCCATTTCCGAGGCATCAGCAACAAGATTGCGAATATCATATAAACCGCTTTGATGACTCAGCATATGCCTTAAAGTAATTTTATCTTTACCCTGTTGGGCAAATTCAGGCCAGTAAGTTGCTACTGGAATATCATAATCAACAAAACCTTCACTGACTAAAATATGCGCTAAGGTAGATAAAACCCCTTTCCCGGTGGAATAGCATAGCGACAAGGTATTTGCTTGCCAGCTTTCGGTTTCAGACTTTTTCCCGGTCCAGATATCAACGACTTTTTGACCCTGAAAATAAATCACCAGAGCAGCGCCACCTAACTCTGTCCGTGCATCCTGCATCCGGCTGAACTGTCTGGCAAGGTCGATAAACGGTTCATCGACGTGACCCTGATAATTTGCAGTATTGGCAAAAAGGTAATCTTTTAGTTGCTGCATCCTTCCATCCCTAGAAATCTGTTTTCCATGAGCTTAAAACAAAAAAGCCTAAATCGACAGTGACTTAGGCTTTGGTCTTAAAGTGCTTTGACACTTCCCGTGACATGCGGTTTTTTATTTTTACTGTTTCGGATGACAAACTCGGTATCTTGTCCTTCCTGAGCAGTCAAGAACTCCACTTTTGAAGGAAGATACATCGGCAGTTTAAACCAGACATCAGCTTCATAGGCATCTGGCAAAGTTAAGCTGGCCAGTGCCTTCGCCTTACTCCACATACCATGGGCAATTGCCTGTTTAAAACCGAATGCTTTTGCCGTGATCGCATGGATATGAATCAGGTTAAAGTCACCAGACGTTAAAGCATAACGGCGACCGGTATTTTCAGATACATTCCATTCGGCATTGAGTTCATAGGCTGGCGTTTTATTGTCTACCAGTTTAGGAGTAGCTTTAACACTGGTTTTTTGACGGGCTAAATAGGTAGTTACCCCTTCCATCACCACGTCATTGCCGACTTTCGCCGTGGTCATAAAGTCAAACTGCACGCCCTTATCATGCGGTTGCACATCACCAAACTTGCAGGACAATGTTAATGCTTCATTGGTGCCCACTTTGCGGTTTTGTTTAATCTGGTTGCGAATATGTACCAGACCTAAAATTGCAAATGGGAAAGTCTCAGTCGTCATCATATGCATTTGCAGGCTTTGCGATAGCACCGCTAAATAAATTGCAGAAATATAACCATTATTTTTGAAGCCGCACACTTCATTATAGGCTTTAAGATGCTTTTGATCGACCTTGAATGAATCCACCACATATTCAACTTGCGGCAGCACTTGTTCACCTTTAGGCTTTTTAAAAATCAAGCCTTGAATCACTTTCGGATAGGCTAAATAAGGTTTTGGAAGTTGACTAAAATGGCGAGTATTCATACTGAACCTTTGAGAAGTTTTTCTAATTTATTTAATGGAGTTCTCTCTCCCAGAGGGAGAGAGCTAGAGAGAGGGTTAATAATATATCCCCTTATCTCCCTCTCCTAAATCCTCTCCCCAAGGGAGAGGACTTTAATGTGTTAAGCCCCTAACAAGCTTTGACCACACACACGAACCACGTTACCATTTAAACCTGTAGACGCTGAAGATGCAAATAATGCAATCGTTTCAGCAACATCCACAGGTAAACCACCTTGACTCATTGAGTTCATACGGCGACCTGCTTCACGAATCGCAAATGGAATTGCCGCTGTCATTTGCGTTTCAATGAAGCCCGGTGCCACGGCATTAATGGTTACGCCATTTTTCAAAATAGGTGCCGTGAATTTCACCACACCAATCACGCCCGCTTTAGAAGCAGCATAGTTGGTTTGCCCTAAATTACCCGCAATACCTGAAATTGACGATACGCAAACAATACGACCGTTGCTGTTCAAACCTGCATTTTCAATAAGGTAATCATTGACACGCTCAATTGCAGACAAGTTAATGTTGATCACCAAATCCCAAAGCTCTGGTTTCATATTGGCCAAAGTTTTGTCACGGGTAATTCCGGCGTTGTGCACGATAATATCCAGACCGCCCTTCGCCGCTGCTGCAGCCTTAATTTTTTCACCGGCATCCGCAGCCGTGATGTCAATTGCTAAAGTTGAACCACCAATGGCACCCGCAACACGGTCCAGATCCGCCTGCTGTTGGGGAACGTCCAGGCAAATGACATGTGCGCCATCACGTGAAAGTACATGGGCAATTGCTTCACCAATCCCGCGGCTTGCACCAGTGACTACAGCAGTTTTACCAGCAAGAGGTTTGGCCCAGTCTACATCGATAACTTCTGCTTTAGAAACCCGAATGACTTGACCAGACACATAAGCAGAACGCGGAGATAATGCAAAACGTACTGTAGATTCAAGGTTTGCTTCAGCACCTTGATCGACATAAATCAGGTTTGCCGCTATACCTTTCTTAAACTCTTTACCGATAGATTTTACAAAACCTTCAAGTGCACGTTGGGCAATGGCCTGTTTTACCGTTTTTGCAGTCTCAGGGCTAATCCCTACAACGATGACACGGCCTGAAGCCTGGATTTGGCGCGCAATCGGGTTAAAGAAGTTATAAAGTTCTTTTAGCTGTTCAGAGTTTTGGATACCAGATGCATCAAAAATGACTGCTTTAAATTTAGACTCTTTATCGCCCGGGTGAAAAGCGCCCAGATTTAAACCTGTTTTTGCAGCTGCTTGCTGTAATTCGGAGTTGTTACCTGCGTAGCTATTGGCATGAATATTGGCCAGAACCTGTGCGATTGCACCAGATAATGTACTTGATGATGCAGCACCAAATAACACCGCCCCTTTCACTACAGGTGTCGCAGACTCAAAACGCTCTAAAAAAGTTGGCGATGGCAAGCCTAAATTTTTGATGACAAATTTACCAATAGGAGATTTTGCAAAGGTTTGGTATTGATCAGTCATGTTTATTATCTCTCATACAAATTAATTTTTGATGGTTTTGAAAATATCTTTTTAACTTCAATATGATGTCAGGCACTTATATTTCAATACATCCATCAGTTTCCATAGAATCATACTTGAGTTAAATTATAGATGTCTTGACCTGAATGGTTTGCCTAATGTCATTTTAGTCAATTCAGCTGTTTTTAGATTGTGTTAATGTACACGCCAAGAATACTGTAAAATGCTTGGAAAAGCCTGATGAGCAAAACAACTCAAGAAAATCCGGCAGTCGATAATTCTGCTACGGAAACTGTGTCAAAACCATCAAAAAGTACTGCGCGCACAACTAAAACTTCTGGCCCGGCGGCCACGCCAGCAGATGCTACGCCTAAAACACCCCGTACCCGTTCCACATCGGCACGTAGTAAAACTACAGCTTCAACGAAAATAACACCCGAATCTACACCTCAAACGTCTGTTCAACAGGATAACACCATGAGCCAAAACACAGTTCGCCGCGTTGCAATTATCGGTGGTAACCGTATTCCTTTCGCCCGTTCAAACGGTGCTTACTTTACTGCTTCTAACAGCGACATGTTTACTGCAGCATTAAATGGTCTGATTGAGCGTTTTAATTTACAAGGTCAACGTTTAGGCGAGGTCGTTGCCGGTGCGGTTTTAAAACACAGCCGTGACTTTAACATGACCCGTGAGTGCGTGTTAAATACTGAACTTGCTCCAGAAACACCTGCTTACGATATTCAGCAAGCCTGTGGTACAGGCTTGCAAGCAGCATTCCAGATTGCCAACAAAATTGCACTAGGTCAAATTGAAGTGGGTATTGCGGGTGGTGTAGATACGACTTCTGATGCGCCAATTTCTTTCGGTGATGGCTTACGTAAGGCATTACTTGAACTGAACATTGCAAAAACCGCGAAAGACCGTTTAAAAGCATTAACCAAAATTAATATTAAAGACTTGATGGATGCTCCTAAAAACGGTGAGCCACGTACCGGTCTTTCTATGGGTGACCATCAGGCGATTACTGCACTTGAATGGGGTATTTCTCGTGAAGCACAAGATGAACTTGCTGCATCGTCACATCAAAAAATGGCGGCTGCATACGAAGAGGGTTTCTTCGATGACCTGATCACACCATTCCTCGGTTTAGAACGTGACAATAACTTACGTGCAGATTCTTCTGTAGAAAAACTTGCAAAACTTAAACCGGCTTTTGGTAAAGGTGATGCACGTACCATGACTGCGGGCAACTCAACTCCACTCACTGATGGTGCATCTTGTGTATTGTTAGCTTCTGAGGAATGGGCTAAAGCCAATGGTCACGAAATTTTAGCTTACTTAACATTCCAGGAAACTGCAGCAGTTGACTTTGTTGAGAAAAAAGAAGGCTTGTTGATGGCACCTGCTTATGCCGTTCCACGTATGCTCGAACGTGCTGGTCTTACCCTGCAAGATTTCGACTACTATGAAATTCATGAAGCATTTGCATCACAGGTTCTTTCTACCCTTAAGGCATGGGAAGACCCAAAATTCTGTAAAGAACGTTTAGGCTTGGATGCTCCACTGGGTTCTATTGACCGTAGCAAATTGAATGTGAAAGGTTCATCTTTAGCAGCGGGTCACCCATTTGCAGCAACTGGCGGCCGTCTTATCGCTACTGCAGCAAAACTGATTAACCAAAAAGGTTCAGGCCGTGTTTTAGTCTCGATTTGTGCTGCGGGTGGTCAAGGTGTAACAGCAATTATTGAAAAATAATCTGAATCTTTGGTTCAGGAAAGCTCCTCGAGTGAGGGGCTTTTTTATTATCATCTTATTATTTGGCTATTTATATGCTCACTAATATCTTGAATACGCGAAAATACAAATAAGATGAGTGTCTATCAAAAACCATGCATCAACCATGCTTTTTAGATCACAGATTTAAATCAGGCTGTAGATTTCACATGATGACTAATGTTCAATTTAGCTTCAATATAGTCATAACACCACTGGAAAATAAAAGTATAGACCAGAATACACAGGGTCATACTCAAGTCAGTCAAAATCGCCTGCCAAATTGACATCTCCAAAGCATAAGCCACCATTGGAATGGTCGCCAGCATCAAACCACCTTCAAAACCAATGGCATGTAAAATACGTACACCGACTGTTCTTTTCAGTTGACGTTTGGCTTCAAAGTTTTCAAAAAAATGATTGAAAGTCATATTCCAAATCACGGAAGTCACGGCCATTGCAACACCTAAGCTACCGGTCACCTCCATAGGCATTTCAAAAATAAAGCTTAATGCAATTGCAATGATCACCAGTAGGATCGTTTCATAGCTTAGCGCATGGATTATCCTTCTTCTGAAAATCAACATTTTAAAACTCTTTCATTTGAAAGCAGACATTTTATTTTGATAATATTGATTAATCGAATTAGATTCTTTCAAAAGTTTTGATAAATGAATATTAATCAAGAACAACTGATCATTTTTAAAACAGTGATTGAAAGCGGTTCATTTTCTGCGGCTGCCAGACAGCTCGGCAAAGTACCTTCGGCAGTTAGTATGTCGATTGCCAACCTAGAAGTTGATCTCAATTTAACCCTCTTCACCCGTGCTGGCCGTGAGCCTGTACCGACCCCACAAGCGCTGACCTTGTATGAAAAAACCGAACAACTGTTAATTGAAATCAATCAATGGAAACAGCAGGCTTTTGCCCTGAGTCAAGGTCTGGAATCTGCTTTAAATATTGTGGTGGTCTCTGAACTATTGCACACAAAGTGGATTGACTATATTTCATTGCTGGAAAAACAGTTTCCTGAACTGCAAATCAATATTTTTTCAGCTCCGCAGGAAGATGCACTAAAAATGCTGCTCAACCAGACTGCGCAATTGGCCTTAATGTTTGAACGTGAACAGCTGGAAACACGTGAACAGTTTGTCGAACTCAAGCGCGAGGCCTTGGTGCCTGTTACAGCTATTGATTCCCGATTAGCCAGATTTGAACAGGTGAGCTATGAGCAAATTTTGCAAAGCCGGCAAATTGTGGTGGCAAGTCGCGACCGCAGCATCAAGCCGGAATTGTTATTTTCAAAAAAATACTGGCGTACAGACAATCATTTATCTGCCTGTGCCATGATCCAGCAGGGTCTGGGATGGGGAGTTTTACCTTTAGAAATGCTAAACCAGAATCCGCATATTCAACAACAACTTAAGATTCTTAACTTTCTGGATTTCACCCCAAAATTTGAATATTTTGTTGATCTGGTCTGGAGTCGTGAAAGCCAGCTGGGTGCGGCTGCTCATTTTTTGATTAATCACATCCGAAATTCAAGAAAAAACATAAAATAGACAGGCCTTATACGCGCTTTTTACTTTGGATAACAGTAGATTGTGATATAACAAATAAACGGGAAATAACTTTAAGAACCAGACGACAATGACTCAATCAGCCTTAAATCAATTAAAAAACCTTACTACCATTGTTGCCGACAGTAGCGATTTTTCCGCAATCGAAAAATTTCGCCCTCTTGATGCAACAACAAATCCTTCACTGATTACAGCTGCAGCGAATCAGCCTGAAAATAAGGAACTGATTGAAGCTGCCTTTGAACAGGCGAAATCTGAAGGTTATAGCGGCGATCTTCTGGTTGAACGTACCATCGATATCCTGACAGTCAAGTTTGGTGTGGAAATTCTGAAACTGATTCAAGGACGTGTTTCTACCGAAGTCGATGCAGCACTTTCTTACGATACTGAAGGCACCATTGCCAAAGCCAAAGAACTTCTGGAATTATATAAAACCTATGGTATCGATCAGAACCGTATCCTGATTAAAATCGCTTCCACCTGGGAAGGCATTCAGGCAGCCAAAGCATTAGAAGCTGAAGGCATTCATTGTAACTTGACCCTGTTATTCGGCTTGCGTCAGGCTCAAGCCTGTGCGGACGCCAATGTCACCCTGATTTCCCCTTTTGTCGGCCGTATTCTGGATTGGTATAAAAAAGCGGAAAATGTCGATCATTATCCAATTGATAAAGACCCGGGTGTACTTTCAGTCAAACAGATTTATCATTTCTACAAGCAGCATTGCATCAAAACAGAAGTAATGGGCGCAAGTTTCCGAAGTATTGATCAGGTACTTGGATTGGCTGGCTGTGATCTGCTTACCGTTTCTCCTAACCTTCTGGCAGAACTGGAACAGGACCAGCGTGAAGTGGTGGCCCAGCTTAGCAACGATCATACCCAAGCCCATTGCCAGCATCAGGTTGAGCCTTTAACCCAAGAAAGCTTTAAAGCTCAGATTGAAAAAGATTTAATGTCTTCTCAACTGTTACAAAGCGGCATTGACGGATTTATTAAAGCACGTGAACAGTTAAATACCTTACTGCGCCAATCTTTCGGCCTGGATGCTGAAATTAAAGCTTAATTTATTCCTATCTTTCCCTAAAAAAAGCCGATTTTGTTATAGTGAACAGGTCGGCTTTTTTGATGATTTGAGAGTATATTTTGTTCGGCATAACCGATCTTAGCACCTATATTATTGGCACTACCCTAATCGTATTACTACCCGGTCCAAATTCACTGTATGTGATGTCCATCGCTTCACGTTTCGGTATTAAAGCCGGCTATAAAAGTGCTTTTGGTGTCTATACCGGCGACCTGATTTTAATTCTACTGACAGCATTGGGTGCAGCCTCATTACTGCATGCTTTACCTTGGGTATTTACCTTACTGAAGATTATTGGTGCAATTTACTTAAGTTATTTGGGCATAAAATTGCTGATTGCTGCCTATCACAGCTGGAATGTCCTGCACTCCACAACACAAATAGCAACAGTAGAAAAAAATATTGAACAGCTGCAACCCTTTAAAACAGCATTAACCATCAGTATTTTAAACCCCAAAGCCATTTTATTTTATTTGTCCTTTTTTGTGCAGTTTGTCGATCCGGCCTATCCTTATCCGGCCATTACCTTTACTGCACTTGCAGTCATCTTGCAGATCATTAGCATGAGTTATTTAACCATCCTGATTTTTTCCGGTGCAAAACTGGCATCTTATTTTACTTCGCGTTATAAAGTAACGGCCTCATGTGTAGCAGCTGTGGGACTGTTATTTTGTGGTTTCGGGATTAAACTCGCGACCTCAACCCTGTAGTTCTACGGTCTAAAGAAGCAAATTAAACCTGTAAAAAGCCTATAAATTGAGGCAATAATTTCTTTCCGCTTATTAACCACAGGCGTATGATTATTACACTTTTCAAATTTTAACAAATCCAGCACGCAAAGGATGTATGCACAAATTTCTCCAAGACTTTTCCGTTCCTGCGGTATTTGCAGGTTTCATTACCTTTCTGATTGGTATCAGTGTTTCGGCAGTTTTGGTCATTCAAGCTGCACAAATATTAGGGGCTACGCCAGAGCAAATTAGCTCCTGGTTTTGGGCATTAGGTTTAGGGATTGGACTGTCTGGTTTAATTTTGTCCTGGAAATTTAAATATCCAGTTGCCACGTCATGGTCAACTGCTGGACTGGCCCTGATTTTAGCCACTGGCAATGGTTATAGCTTGCACGAAGCCATCGGTGCATTTCTGGTCTGTGGTTTACTCAGTGCCATTTTAGGTTTTTCGGGTATTTTTCAGAAAATTTTATCTTATATTCCACAAAGCTTAACTAGTGCCATGTTGGCAGGTGTGTTACTCAAATTCGGCATTGCCCTGTTTGCCAGCATGCAAAATGACTGGGGCTTTATCATTTCATTGTTAGCAGCGTATGTTCTGTCTAAACGTCTGTCTCCACGTTACAGCATCGTCATTACCGTGATTGCCGGACTTGTGCTCTGTCCAATGTTTATGCAGTTTCATCCTCCAGTTTTACAATGGAGTTTGGCGCAACCGGTATGGATTAGTCCTGAATTTAGCTGGTCCGCCCTTTTGGGTTTGGCCTTGCCATTATTCGTCATTAACATGGCATCACAATATTTACCCGGTATTGCCATGATCAAAAGCTATGGCTATCAGCCCCATGTCAATCAGCTGATTGGCTGGACCGGAGTTACCCAGACCCTGCTGGCTCCATTTGGCTGTTACACGGTCAATATTGCAGCCATTAGTGCAGCCGTCAGTCTGGATGATCAGGTTCATCCTGACCCAGAGAAACGCTATATTGCCGGCATAAGCTGTGGATTTTTCTATATCTTGATGGGGGTTTTCGCAGCAACACTGACCAGTTTACTGATGTCTTTCCCAGCCATTTTTATTGTCGCGCTGGCAGGTATTGCCTTACTGGGCACCATTAGCCACAACATAGCTATCGCCTTTCAGGATGTCCGCGAACGAGAAGCCGCATTATTTACCTTTTTATTCAGCGCTTCCGGCATTCAGTTTTTTGGAATTGGTTCAGCCTTCTGGGGTTTAATTTTTGGTATTATCGTATCTATCATATTAAAGTTTAAGGTAGCACAATCCTGCAAATAACTTTTGTAGTTTATCGATCTGGTTATGGATATTCCGGCACAGGGTAAGCCAGGATCAGGTTTATAGCTATGTGCTTTACATGCAGGATGATAATTCTTAATCTTCCTGCTTGAACCCTGCTCGATGAATTTAGAAAACACAACTACCAGCAAACTCGGTCCCTGTTTGCCAGAATTTTCCGTTTTGAGCAAAAAGTGAGTTCTGTTACTTCTAAAATAATAGCTAAACCCAGTAAGGGATAAACTAACAAAACAGAATTCGGATCATCTTTTCCTCAATTCACCTTAAAGTGCTATTTTGAATAATTTAAGGGCTGTCCCATTTTTAGATATGAGCTGTCTAAAACGAAGCTACAAAGCTGAATCACTATATTTTTGAATAAACTGGATGGTTTGCTTAAATGTCTGCTGACTGGCCCTTTTACTCATCATAAACTGATATTCATGGACCAAAAACTCTTTAGATTCAGGATAAAAAACTTCGGTTACCGGTATCTTCTGACTAAGCAAAGCACTTACAAAAGGGACAGACTGGGTCCTGGTCAAAAAGTCTTTATTGCCGCCACTAATGAAAACAGGCGGATAATTCGCAGTTAAATATTGAATAGGAGAAATGCTTTTTAAAAAATCTGCATCATCTTTTTTATTACCGGTATAGGCCTGAACCAGATTAAACACTCCCCATTCGATCAGTTTTAATTCATCTGGAGCCGTTTTGATAAAGGCATTCATATCATAAATACCGCAATGCAGGATCAACCCTTTAATTTGCTCACGCTGGATTAACGGTGAAATCGCAGACTTTCGGGCAAAATCAGGATTACTGAGTAAAGCTGCATAATGACTGACTAAATTTGCACCTGCCGAGTCACCCGCCAGATACAGGTGCTGGGCATTAATATGGTAAGTCTCGGCATGCTCACTAATAAATTTTAGGGCCTGATTAATTTGCAGCAGCTGCTCAGGATAAATCGTTTGCGGAGCAAATTGGTATTCGACTGAAACCACGTTATACCCTTGATCAGCAAGACGTTTAAAGTAGCCTCGAGCATGTTGTTTAGAACCGGAAATCCAGCCACCGCCATGAATCCAGACCACCGTCGGCCGGTTTCCCAAATCTGCAATATCACGGGGTTGGTAAAGATCCAGATGCAGCGCCGGATTTTGCAGATATGCAATATTAGTTTGAGCTAAAACTTCAGGAGCATGCCGATCAATAAACTTTTTTTGAACATTAGTCGAGGCATTAAATACACTGGCAATGACCTTGCTATTGCTTTGTATATTCTGGCAAGCACTACTGGATAGTGCAGCCGTGAGGCATACACTTAGACTAAAAGATTTCGAATACACAATTTACCCTATCAACTTTTCCACAAAATTGAGAAAAATCATCATATTTTGCAGCATTTTAATGACTGTTTAAACATTTAGAAATACAGGCCCAAATGTTGAGTTTTAAACTCGGTTTTTGAATGTCACAGTGAATACAGTTATATTTATGATTTGTATATAATTTAATGAATTTTAAAACATTTTTTACAGAGTAAATTGATCAATTCAATACAATGTGCTATGTATAAACAATAGCTACATAATAAATGCTAAGGAATCATGCTTATGTCTTATCAAAATATTTTAGTCCCAGTTGATGGCTCAGAAATTTCTTTCTCTGCAGTTAAAAATGCAGCTCAAATTGCTAAAGCATTTTCCAGTCAGTTAACCTTGATCAGCCTGGTTACTGAAGACCCATTTTCTCAAGCAGATTTTTATTATCCATCTCCAATCATGAAAGAATATTTTGTGCAGGCTTATGCCAATGCCGAAAAAGCCTTAGAAAAAGCCAAAGCAATTGCCGCTGAAAATGGTGTCATTGCAACACCTCAAATCATTAAGGGCAATATTTCAGAAGAAGGTATTCTGGAAACTGCAGAAAAATTGAAAACTGACCTGATTGTGATGGGTTCGCATGGTCGTAAAGGTTTTCAAAAATTCCTTCTGGGCAGCTTTGCTCAGGATGTTCTAAAAACCACCAAGCTTCCTGTTTTAGTGATCAAAGAATAAGGTTTTTAATGAGTCTCTCCATAGATGAAAGGCTCATTTTACCAATTTCGGCAATTGGTAAAATGATCATCATAACTGATTATAAATCGCCATCACACTTATCCATTCAGCAATATTCATAAGGTAATTTCATGACTTATAAACATATTTTGGTTCCAGTAGATGAATCTCCTATTTCTTATGCCGCTGTTGAACAGGCTCTGGCTTTGGCCAAGCCTTTAAATTGCCAGGTCACCATTACCAGTGTGATTGCGGTTGATCCTTTTGTTGGAGTTGATTTTTATAAAGTCGCACCGGCAATTACCGATTACTTTATCGAAGCTGAAAAAAATGCACAGTTGAACCTGGCAGAAATCAAGCAATCTTTCATTCGTGATGGCATTGCAGTCGATACCAAAATCGTTCGGGGTGTATCACCTGCTGAAGGTATTATGCAGGTTGCCGATGAAGTGGGTGCCGATCTGATTATTATGGGCTCACATGGTCGTACCGGATTTAAAAAATTAGTGTTGGGAAGTGTGGCCCAAGAAGTCTTGACCCAGTCTCCTATTCCAGTACTGATTATGAAAGTCTAAGCAATAAAAAAGTCCCTGCAGCACAGGGACTTTTTTATATAAGCATATCTATCATGTGCTTCTGCTGCCGCCATCCATGCACTTGATCTCAAGCTGGTAAACTGAATGGGGAATATTTGCCAAAGAAACTGTTTTTAATCAGCATTGAAGTAACCTCAACACAGTTTATGTTTTGGAAATATGCTGATGTAAATTTTGCAGGTAAATTTCTGCTTCAAGTTTGCTGGCAAAGTTTTTTTGATAGCTTCCCGTCGCCTGAATATTATTCGGTGTATATTCAATCAACACAGCAAAATTTCCGTCAGTCGCATTTTTTGAAATCCGAATTGCAATGATATGCTGAGAATTTAGGTAGAAACCATCTTCAATTTTAACTAACAAAACCAATCTCCAGTCTATTTAGTAAAATGACAGGCTAATGCAATCACAGTCTGTAAATGATAAAAGCTCACCTTAAGATGAGCTTTGACATGGCTATTTTAAGCCATAACAGTGATTTATTCGACACTTTTAAAGTAATTATGCAATATGAATTATGTCTTACTATTCAAGTATTCAACTAAGTCAATCTAAACATAAGCAGCATTTTCAGCGCGTACAATACTTGAAATATCAACAAAAAAGCCTTTTCTCAGTTTGCACCAAGAAAAGGCGTTTCATGATTAATGGATGCTCAGTTAGATACTCAACATACTATTCAAAGTTTCCGATACGTTTTTGGATTTCACTTGTGGCTTTAAGGCTTCCAGTGCATTTTTCACTTCTGTACATTGTGGCTCTGCCAAGGTGTACCAGCGAGAAAGCACTTGTAATAAGCGTGAACCGACTATCGGGTTTTTCTCATCCAAGTATTTAGCCAGATCAATAAAGTGTTGCACACCAAAACTCCATGTATTGACTGGATTGGCATTTAAACCGCCACTTACCGAACGAATACGGTTGGGGTTACCCAAATCATAGTCCGGATGTGAAGTTAAGTATTTGATGGTTTCTGCATTTGCTTTTGGATGCGCTGCCTGAACCATAAACCATTGATCTAACGACAAGGCTTCATCTTCAAAGCGGTTATAGAAATCTGCTAAAGCTTCTTTGGCTTGTGGCGCATCATTCCAAACCAAGACTTTAAGTGCACCCAAACGTTCAGACATATTGCCTGTATGATACTGTTCATACGCTAAATCAAAGGCAGAGGCATCACCCTGACGTGCAATCATAGCAAGCATGATGTTTCTGAGGGCACGTACACCCATCGCCTGAGAGAATTCGCTCTGATTATCCGGATCTAAGTCCAGGTAAGTCTGTTTACAGAATGCACCCAAGTCACGTACCAATGTATCCAACAAAACATTACGCTGTTCCTGAATTTTAGCAGGTTGATAATCGGTATCAATACGGCTACCCAAATAGCCTTCGGTCGGTACATCAAACAGACGTGAAGCCAAGAGCGGATCTTTTTTAATGACTTCAGGCAAAGTATTTTTCATAGCTTGAATATAAATATCAGCATCATGCCCTTCCAGCAAAATACGCTCCAGCAGGGTTTGAGTGGCCTGCCACTGGTTAAAACCATTGGTTTCATATTGCATCAAGAAGGCCAGTTCTTCATCTGAATAGTTGAATTCAAGATTGACCGGTGCAGAGAAATTACGCAGCAATGACACCACAGGTTTTGCCATCACGCCGCTAAATTCAATGCTTGCCTCATTTTGATCAAATAAATACACGCCATCTTTTACGCCATTTTCAAACAGTGCTTCAGATTGCAAGGTATATTGCTCACCTGTTTCGGCATTGAATAATGCCAAAGCCACAGGAATGGGAACGGCTTTAAGGTTAGGATATTTTGCATTCGCTTTTAAACTTTGTTTAAAGCTTAAACGATAGGTTTGAGTTGCAGCATCATACTCGCCTGTGGCTTGCAGTTTTGGTGTACCCGGCTGGTTATACCAGATCAGAAATGCCGATAAATCCACGCCTGAACCAGCAGTAAGCGCAGCCACCCAGTCCTCAACGGTTACTGCCTGACCGTCATGACGGCGGAAGTATTCGTCAGTCCCTTGGCGGAATTTTTCCTTGCCAAGTAAGGTTGACATCATGCGGTTAATTTCCGCACCTTTTTCGTACACCGTTGCCGTATAGAAGTTGTTAATTTCGACAAAATGATCTGGACGTGGCGGATGCGATAATGGACCTGAATCTTCAGGGAACTGGTGGGCTTTGAGTACAGCAACATCATCAATACGTTGTACTGCTGCTGACTGTAAATCTTCCGAGAAAGACTGATCACGGAATACCGTCAAGCCTTCTTTCAGGCACAACTGGAACCAGTCACGGCAGGTAATCCGGTTCCCGGTCCAGTTATGGAAGTATTCATGGGCAATGACTGACTGTACCCGCATGATGGCAGCATCGGTGGTATATTCTTCATCGGCAAGCACACATGAAGTATTGAAGATATTCAGACCTTTATTTTCCATGGCACCCATGTTAAAGGCACTGGTCGCCACAATCATGTAATTGTCCAGGTCATAGGGACGACCATAATGTTCCTCATCCCATTGCATCGAATGTTTTAGGGCTTCCATGGCAATGTGACATTTTGGAATATCTTTTTCTTCGGCATAAATTTCCAGCGATACATTACGGCCTTCAGAGGTCACATAAGAATCTTTCAGTACCGCCAAATCACCAATCACACAGGCAAACAGATAGCTTGGTTTTTTGGTCGGATCTTGCCAGATGGTATAGTGACGACCTTCACCAGCCTCACCAGCTTCCATCAGGTTACCATTGGCTAACAGTACCGGAAATTTTTTATCGGCTTCGACACGGGTAGTAAATACAGACAGTACATCCGGACGGTCTGGATAGAAGGTAATTTTACGGAAACCTTCAGGCTCGTTTTGCGTTACGAATAAATCACCACTGGCCTGATATAAACCTTCAAGCTGGGTATTGCTTTCCGGATGAATGACCACTTCAGTTTCCAGAATGACCTGATCTGGTGCATTGGCAATTACCAGTTGTTCAGAATCGAGGGTGTAATCTGCAGCTGTCAGAAGTTTACCATTTAAGGTAATGGATTTTAATTCCAGATCACGGCCCAGCAGCACCAAATCCCCGGCAGTCTGACGCTTCATCACCAGATTTGCATTGACCTGCGTATGATCTGTATAGACTCGAATATCTAAGTTGATTGAATCCACCAAAAAAGAAGGTTTTTGATAGTCTTTTAAATAAACTGTTTGGTCTGCTTCAACCACCGGGTTTGCCGCGATATTCATATAATGTCCTAATCCTGTCGTTCTTAAGCCAAGACTTTGTTGTTGTGAAACGCTTCGATCATACGACAACTTTCGCAATCTGTCTGTGCCATTGATTTAAGTCATATATGGGCATATTGCTGTCAGTTTTCAATTCAAGTTATGCACATTGGTACAATTAATGTCCCTATTGATGACTTAAGGTGCATAAAAGAAGCACATGCTACACATCATGCTGAGAATATGTCCTCACTTTCTGCCCTATACTCCTGCGGCTCGGATAGCGCCTTTTTCATATATGTTTGTATAAATTTATTTTTTTCAGATTAAATAAAAAGACTTAACCCAAATTGACACTAATTTTCAAGATGACTACATTTTGAGCACGATTTTTGCTTGTATTCATCTGTGTAAAGCGCACTATAAAATTAAAACAAAACGAGAAGAGGTGTATGATGTATTTAAAAGACCATATTGTTCGCGTTGAAAATATCAAAACCATGCAAACGCTTGATGCTGCCGGAATTGATCACAAAGTGATTGCCATGTTTCTAAGCTGTGAAGGTATTCCAATGCAATCAGCGGATATTTACGCAATTTTAAATAATTACGATGCTCTAGGAAGCAAAAAAGTTCCATCTAAAAAAGTTCAGGCCTTGATTAATGCAAAGCAGCTAGGCGAGGAGGATGAGTCTCTGCCTTGCCCTGCCTCTTATTAACCGGAAACGTACCTTCTGATTTAATTCCATCCTTCTGATGCCCCCTATCCTTTATTGTGGAGATGAAAGATCAGGTCTTCACCTCCACATATTTCAATGTATTGTAAAACTTAGGCTATTTTTTCAGTATCCTACTTTCCGGCCAGCTTGTGCTTAGCTAATTATTTTCCATTCAGTACTATTCCATCACGTCACGGCAAAAGACAGGTGTATAATCTCTGCAATGATTAACCCGACTTGTGATCGACTCATTCCATGCTTCTTCAAATTCTGCAAAAACAGCTCGATGAAAGTACCTCATGTCCTTTATGTCAGGCATCCATGTTCTGGATAGAGGCTGAACAGTACGATCAAGCAATAAATTTTCATGAATGTAGTCACTGTCATCATCGCCTGTTTCAGGATGGACGCGGCAACTGCCACTGTGAAACATGTCTGGCCAAACGTAAAAGAATGCTGGCTGAAACACGGCTTCAGGAACAGCGTAAGCTGAAGTCCAAAGACAAAGATGCTGTTGAATACCGACTGGATCAAATCAGTTTTTTAAATAAATTGTTTTTACTCAGTATTCTGGATAATCAGGTTCAGGAACATACTACGCATTATGAATATATAGACTGGGAAAATATTAAATATCATTCCCTTACACCAAATTATCTGTTCCAGAATTATTTGATCAAGCAACTGGTAAAAGAACAGATCCTGATTGCCAAGGATTTTGCATCCGAAGCCCATCATTATTACATCAATGTCCGTTTGGACGGTTATTCGGAACCGAGTCTGTTTAGTATTACCCAGCAACTGAGAAACTGGTTCTATGAAAATTTAACCTTGGGTGTGCCTTTTAAAAATGCCGATGAAGTCAAAAATACGCTTTATCTGGTGCTGTATCAGGAAATTATTCAGTTTGCCCAGTTTTACTGTCGTACTTGGGGTATCCAGATTGCAGGGAACAATAGCTTTCAAACTTTCTGCTATCGCCTGATGGATTCTCTGGCAGTAGGTCAAATCTACTATTTAGTACAAACTGCTTTAGAATATTTGCATCAGCAAAAAGCCCTACAAGCACGCAATGAAAACTTTATTAATACCAATTTGTTAAAGAAAACCTTACAGCAATATCGTGAACGTTCCGTGACTGAAAAATGGGAAACCTCCACCCTGCCCCGTCCACACAACATTCCTTTTAGCAAGATGAGCGAAATCCTGTTGTTCCGCTTTCTGGGCTATGATGAGAGTATTTTTTTCCAGCCAATCTGGAAATTATGGAAAAAAATTGAACCGCGATTAAGTTTTTATTCACAAAAACGCTGTATGTATTGTGGTTCTAATGAACTTACTGTCGATTATGATGCTGAAAATTATGTGACACTCTGCTGTCGAACCTGTAAGCATCAAGACCACTATTTTACCCAATAAAATTTCACCCACTAGATGGTGATTGATATGTCCAGTTTCTCCGACTCTACCCTGTACAATTCAAGGAATAATCCCATGAATCAAACGTCAACATTGGTCGAGCAGATTGTTGAAGCATGGACACAACTGCAAAGCCGGCAGCCTTTGGTACAATGTATTACTAACAGTGTTGCAGCAAATTATGCAGCCAATGTATTGCTGGCCGCAGGTGCCTCTCCGGCTATGATTGACAATCCGTTCGAAGCCGAAAGTTTTACCACGATTGCCGCTGCACTCAGTATTAATCTGGGTACACCCACCCATGAACAGATGCAGGCCATGCAAATTTCTGCACAAACGGCACAGCATACCCATACCCCATGGGTGCTCGACCCAGTCGGTTATGGACCCATTCTAAAATGGCGCTCAGACATGGTGGATGAATTACTGCAATATCATCCCACGGTCATTCGAGGTAATGCTTCAGAAATCAGTACTCTTGCAGGCAACCAGGTAGAATCCAAAGGCGTGGATAGCACTTTGGATAGTGCCGATGTCTATCATCAGGCTAAAGTACTGTTAGCCCATGCTGACTGTATTGCCATTTCTGGTGAATCCGATTTTATTTTGACTAAAGAGCTAGATGTCGTAATTCAGGTCAATGGCGGTTCTTATTTACAGCCCAAAGTCACTGCGACAGGTTGTGCACTGGGTGCATTAATCGCAGCTTATTGCGCTGTTACGTCACCAACGATTGCGACGATTGCAGCCCATACCCATTTTGCTATTGCAGGAAAACTGGCCTTTGAACAGACACAAATGATCGGACATTTTAATGTGGCTTTTATGGATCACATTCACAGATTAAATCCGGATTTAATCCAGCAATATGCGGATCTTAAAATTCTTAGCCTTTAAGTTTAGTCTACATTCCTGTTACTAAGGTTGACCTGGTTCAGATTGTAATGACCGGGTCTGGGCTTATATCCATGCCAGTATCAGTATAAAAAAGTGAATGACGACGGAAATTTAATAGACTTTTCGACCTGTAAATAAATTAAATACCGTTTCCAAAATCGTTAGCAAATCCAATTTGCAGATACAGAGCAAGCCCATGCCATCAAAATAGTCAGGGACATGCTGCATAAAAAAATTGCTATGCGGGGTTGCCCTATTTCTTAGGCGTTGAATGTGCTGGGGTGTCGTGTGGGGCATCACATAGGGATAGACAAAAATATCTTCTCGACGCTTATGCACTTCAGCTTTACGCTGCTGAATCATTTGCAGAACTTTTAAATATTGTTGGGGAATTTCTTTACATCTACGTGGAAAGAAGTTTTGTGAGCGAGAAGCAAAATAAGTATAAATTTTAGGCTGTATGATGGTCAGCACAAACCATAATGGAATGGAGGGATGTCGAATTCGCTGATTGATTGCCACTCGGATTGCTGTTTTAAGTGTCCTGTTACCTTTACGATAAGCAGGTAAAATACTGGCCCGGTAGCTCACCACAAAGATAGGATGCCCCTCTAGAGAAAGCTGAAGCACAGGAATAATATTTTGTCCGACCAGTGTGTCCTTATGGTAATAATGAACGACCAGAACTGAAACAGCATCCTGATCATAGACAAAATGATAAATTTCTTCTTCGCAAGAATCCGGAAAAATTTGTTGATCAAATTCACAGATCAGTTTAAAAAAACGATGCTTTTCTTCAGATGCAAGTTTTGCAAAATCGACAATCGTTTCTGTAATACGCATCAAATTGATCCAATTTTTTGATAACTATCAATTATTCCCGATTTCAGCTGACTTAAATATCACTAGAAATAGTGATTTAAACTACAGTTCCTCAGTTTTTTTACCTGGTTACAACATTACGGGGACAATCCGCGTATATAAGAATGCTACAAAGCATAATAAAAAAGCCCAACAGATCGAGTCCATTAGGCTTTTTCGATAGGGAAAAAGAGTGATTAAAAGATATAAATCTCGAGTTTAAATCTTGAATTACCTTCTTTACAAAACTCTACTCGATCACACTCTCTAAGGATAGGTAATAAGTACGGACTTAATACGGTTATCTTCCAGTTCAGTCACTTCAAAATGAATACCGTGATATTCCAGTTTGGCCCCAAGACTGACTTTGCCATGAGTTTTCTCTAAAATCAGCCCCGCAAGACTGATATAACCAGCCTCGCCTTCAACTAAATCCAGCATACCCAGCTCCAGTTCAAGCTGATACACATCAAGCATACCAGAGGCTTTCCAGGTATGATCATCAATTTTTACCAGATCGAGCTGCTCATCAGCATCCGGAAACTCACCTGCAATCGCCTCAAATACATCCAGAGGAGAAATCAAACCTTGTACATTTCCAAACTCGTCACTGACTAATACCAATGAACCTTTCGAGCTACGCAAAGTATTAATGGCATCAATCACTTTCATTTTTTCAAAAATATAAATCGGACGATGGCGTTTGATTAAAGCCTTGAGCTGTTCTGGCTCTTCAATGACATCAAGGAGTTCTTTGGCACGAACCACGCTTAAAACCTTATCCAGACTGCCACGACAAACTGGAAACAAGCTATGCGGTACAGCGAGTACCTGTTCACGAATCTGTTCAGCAGTGTCATCCAGATTCACCCAGGAAATTTGGCTGCGCGGAGTCATGATCGAAGCAACTGACCTTTCTGCCAGGGTTAATACCCCACCAATCATATAACGCTCTTCATCAGCAAATGCTTCTTGCGCTTCAAAGTGCTGAGCACTGTTAGTGACAGTTTCCATTTTGCCGCCCATCATTTTCAAGATGGAATCTGCAGTACGGTGACGTAATGGAATTTTAGATTCATGTTTGGCTACATTACGTTGACCAAACTGGTTAAATGCTTCAATTGCAATGGCAACACCAATACCTGAATAGATATAGCCTTTCGGAATATGGAAACCAAAACCTTCTGCAATCAGGCTAATACCTATCAGCAACAAGAAACTTAAGCACAGAATCACGACAGTCGGATGTCGGTTTACAAAAGCAGTTAACGATTTAGAAGCCAGCAACATCACAGCCATGGCAACAATCATGGCCACCATCATCACATAGATGTTGTCGACCATGCCGATTGCGGTAATCACCGAATCTAGAGAGAATACCGCGTCTAGCACTACAATTTGTGCAACAACTGCGGTAAAACTTGCATAAACAATATTGGTGGTAACTTTAACTTCAGGCTTGCCCTCAATTTTTTCATGCAGTTCAGTCACAGCTTTATAGACCAGGAATAAACCACCGAATAAAAGAATAAGATCTCGCCCTGAGAATGTCCAATCAAAGACGGTAATAAGCGGTTTGGTCAAAGTGACTAACCAAGAGATAGCAAACAATAAGCCCAAGCGCATGAATAAAGCGAGGGAAAGACCTACGATACGTGCTTTATCACGTTGTTCTGGAGGAAGTTTTTCGGCCAAAATGGCAATAAATACTAGGTTATCAATACCTAAAACAATTTCTAAAACAATAAGGGTAAGCAAACCAACCCAAATTCCCGGATCTAATAAAAACTCCATTAGTTTATATCTCCGTTTTCAAGAATTTGGTTAAAAAAAATTTAAACCGGCACGGCGACGGATCCATATAAGTGACCTTTTCAACAATAGATAAATTTATTATGCACAATCTATTAAATTTGTAATCAAATTTTTGTATTTTGAGCAGTTTTATCTTAGCCTGCTATGCAATTTAGCTTACTTTTGACGCTTTTATTTCGACCTCATCCGATTTTTAGATTAAGAAAATTAAGATTGATCCTTCAATGAATAAATTATTCAATAAAATATTATTAAACAATTATTTATTTAACCCGAATCCTGCTTAAGCCAATCATTCCATTACTTGAATGGTTGGCTTGTTTTGATGGCATAACTGATAAGCACATAAAGAGGCATAAATTCCTGCTAAGTATCCTTCAATGCTTCTCGCTTTACTCGTTACCAAATGATATTTCCCTTTTAATAAGCTGAATAAAGTTTCTATTTTATTACGCTGCTTTAAGTGATATTCATCTGATGTTGAAAGTTGTACAGATTTCATGTTCTTTCGATGATATGTAATTAAATCAGTACCTTGTGATTTTAATCTGCTCTTTAATTCCTGACTGATATAGCCACGGTCAGCATATAGCTTGACTTTTAATCCTTCTACCAACCGTTCAACCATTTTAATATCTGCTGTATGCCCATTCGATAAAGCTGTACTGACAATCTCTCCTGACTGATTCATGATTAAATGCAGCTTACAGCCAAAGAACCATCCCATTGAACTTTTACCACGTGTTGCAATCACTACTAGAGATTTATGTCGTTGAATCCGCTGATTTTTGCATACAGGCAGTGTAGTCGAATCGATCTACAAATAATGGCTCTGACAATCTTTCATCAAGGCAAAATGTAAAGCATGCAGTGCCAATTGATGTGTTCCGATGAGATGAACCATCCGTTGGTAACACGGTAAATATCGAAAGAGTTGGCTTTGATGTTGCTTTAATGAAAAGAAGAAAGCTTTGAAGTTATTGAAATGAGAGCATTTATACCAAATGGCGATGAATACGATTTCTGAAAGTTTCAATTGAGAAGATCGCATTCTCAAACGCTTGTTACTGTCTTTTAAAAATTCCCAATAGGTTGCTTCAAATTTCTGAAAAAAGTCATCAATCATACAGAAGAAATATGTAAAATCGAACATGGTGGCTGAAGGCGTAGGTGGTGTGGTAACTCCCTAATGGTTTTCAGCCACCTTTTTTTCAAGCGAATTCTTATCCGCGATTCAGGTTATTTAAAGACTTATTTAGAGGATTTACTTGTATACACAGGATTGACTTATTGTATGTACAATTCCAATGTCGAAAATATTTTATTAACAAGACCAGTTCCCCAGCCTTTTTCATTCGAATCAAGGATGATCAAGATTATTGAATTGAATAGATGATAGCTAAACTTAAGATAAGCAAACTTCTAATTCTATTATTAAAATTTACAGGATGATGTGCAATGCCTCATAAATAAGATCATGCTCAGGCATACTGCCCAAAAGTTTGAAATGCTTAAGCCCGCTATTTTACAATACAATATTACCAAAATAACGTTATCTTCAGAACTTATCAAAATCCTGAAATCCTCATACACGTATTGAATTTCGTTAAAAATATTGTCGGATTTCATCAAGACTAAGACAGCTATGCCCTGTCTTTTCTAACCCTTATGCTCAATTTTAATTCTTTTGTAAGGAAATTTATAAATATAAGTTTCCTTATTGCAATATAAAAAACTTGAGATATATTAATAACAATAAAAATAATGTGCGTTGTTAGGCAAAATTGGATTTAAATAAGACGCTTTTCAACAAATTAAATACAACAATCTTAGGGAGGCTTTTCTCCATGACTAAAAAGTACAGTAAATTTTTACCTTCTATTGCAGAAGATTTCTCTCTGGAAAATTTTCCTTATTATTGGGTCACTCAAGTGCATGCCCAATATATACAAAATGTAGATCACGCTTTGAAAAAATACGGACTGGACAATTCACGTCGCCGTATTTTACTGTCACTAAAATCCAAACCTCATGCCAGCGTATCAGACCTCTCCGAAATGGTCATTTCCAAAATGTCGACCACCACCAAAATCGTCTATCGCTTAAAAGATGAAGGACTGGTTGAAACCTATTCATGTGAAGATGATGCCCGGATTACCCGAGTTGTCCTAACCGAGAGAGGACAACAAATGGCACATAAGATTAATGACCTGACCAATGTGGTTTTGGAACAATCTTTTGAAGGTCTGACTCCCCTACAAATTGAAAAAATGATGGAAAGTTTAAAATATATTTTTAAAAATTTAGCCCATTAAGTCGGGTTAAATTTGAAAGTAAACAAATGATTTTTAAGTTTTACTTTACAATATTTTAAAAGATATCGTTTTCACTTTAAATTTATTAAAAATAAGTTACAATAATAAAATACAATTACAACAATTATTACTGGGAAGAGTATAGATGACAAAAAAATACAGTAAGTTTTTACCATCTACAGACAATTTTGAGCTGGAAAATTTTCCATATTACTGGGTAAGTCAAGTACATGCTCAATACGTACAAAATGTTGATCATGCACTGAAAAAATATGGTCTGGACAATTCACGTCGCCGTATCTTGCTCGCTTTAAAATCCAAACCTCGTGCCAGCGTGTCAGATCTATCCGAAATGGTCATTTCTAAAATGTCGACCACCACCAAAATCGTCTATCGTTTAAAAGATGAAGGACTGGTTGAAACCTATTCATGTGAAGATGATGCCCGGATTACCCGAGTTGTCTTAACCGAGAAAGGACAACAAATGGCTCAGAAAATTAATGACCTGACCAATGTTGTTTTGGAACAATCATTCGATGGTTTAACCCCTTTACAAATTGAAAAAATGATGGAAAGCCTGCAACATATTTTTAAAAATTTATCACGATAATGTAATAGAGCTGTAAATTTAAAATTTCGGTTTAATACTGAATTTTTCTTTTGGACTTTACAGATAATATACAATTCATGCATTTTTTACATTTTCTAAAAAATGTTGAAGCAATAAATTATAAATAAAAATTAATGGGGAGAAAATAAACAATGCCCAAGAAATATAGTAGATTTTTACTTCTATCTGGTGAAAATTTTGATTTAGGAGATTTCCCCTACTACTGGATTACTCAGGTTCATGCACAAAGTGTAAAAAAACTAGATCACGCTTTGAAAAAATATGGTCTGGACAATTCACGTCGCCGTATTTTACTCGCTTTAAAATCCAAACCTCATGCCAGCGTGTCAGATCTATCCGAAATGGTCATTTCCAAAATGTCGACCACCACAAAAATCGTCTATCGTTTAAAAGATGAAGGACTGGTTGAAACCTATTCATGTGAAGATGATGCCCGTATTACCCGAGTTGTCTTAACCGAGAAAGGACAACGAATGACCCTGAAAATTAAAGATCTGAGCAATATAGTTCTCAAACAATCTTACCAGGGCCTAACTCCATTACAAATTGAAAAAATGATGGAAAGCCTGCAACATATTTTTAAAAATTTATCGTAATCATCTAAGCTTAATCGAAAAAATTAAGTTGGGGACTAATTTTTTCGATTTTTGCCTTTGGAACATGTGAACATTCAAAATCTACTTCCGGAAACCCTTCTACGAAAGAACTAATATCTGGTGAGTTCAAACTTAGCCATTCCTCTAAACGCTCGTGAGGAATAATAATCACTGAGCGTTTTACATTTCCGGGTTCATGAAAATCTTTCATCATAGGGTGATTTATGGCATCCATCGTAAGCATGGTTGCTGAACGAATAATTTCATCTCCAATTCGGCAAATTTCATAGAGCGCTGCAATATAAAAAGCATGGCCGTCCTTTCAGCGTACCCCCCCAACGTTGAGGCTTATTCTCAATATATTTTGACTCATAAAACTCACTCACCGGCATCACGCCAAATTTGCATTTTGAAGCAGCATTTATAAATGTCGGTTTTTGTAGCAAAGTTTCATTTCGAGCATTATAGGTTTTTAAGGCAATAGTTTTATCTTCAGCCCATTTAGGTACCATCCCAAAACCAACCTTACGCCACTCCAAACCTTGCGCTGATTTGAACAGCAAGGGCAACTCATAATTTGGATAGACCTCATCCGGATATTCAAAAGGAATATCCGGAAGATTCAACTCACGAAGCTGCTTTAAAGTAAGCGGTTTAAAATTAGCGCACATACAATAAGATTTAAATTAAAACTTATTCCATTATAACTTTAATCACATCATTTCTACTTCACATGACTATTCGGAAGCGTTAACCAATGTGTACGGCTGAACTCATCCAATATCCACTGTCCATTAAAGCGCCCCAAGCCTGAATTTCGCTCTCCGCCAAAGGGTGCATTCGGCTGATCTGCCACGGTTATGGAATTGATATGTGTCATACCTGCATCAATCTGCATTGCAAAACGAGTTCCGCGCTCGAGATCGGTAGTACATACTGCGCTGGATAGCCCATAGGCTGTGTTATTAGCCAAACGCAAAGCATCGGCTTCATCTTGAGCCTTAATGATCGGTAAGACTGGCCCAAAACTTTCTTCTTTGGCTAAACTGGATTCAGGATTGACATCAATAAAAATATGCGGTGGCACCACATTATATTGAATATCGCCTCTCACGATAAGTTTAGTTCCCTCTTGCAGTGCCTGAGCAATAATGTGTTTTATTTTTTCAACTTGTGCCCCATTAATAATCGGGCCAATGAGAGTATCCTCTTGCTCAGGGTCACCGTAGACAATGTTTTTAGTGCGAATGACCAGTTTTTCAACAAAAGTATCATAAACTTTAGCATCGACAATCACCCGATTGGTACTCATGCAAATTTGCCCCTGATGCAAAAAACGTCCCATCATAGCGAGTTCTACTGCCAGATCCAGATCAGCATCATCCAGCACCACTAAAGGCGCATTACCGCCCAGTTCCAGCGCTATTCGCTTCAGATGGCTACCACCAACTGCCAATTGCCCGACACGTTTTCCAACTAAGGTTGAACCTGTAAATGAAATCATTTTAGGGGTATCGTGCTCAACAAAGTAATCCCCTATTTCACCACCTAAACCGGCAACCACACTGAATACCCCCTCAGGGAGACCCGCTTCTTCAAAAATTTTGGCAAGTAGCATTCCCCCTGTAATAGGTGTATCACTTGCAGGCTTTAACACCACACAATTTCCAATCGCCAGGGCTGTGACTACAGAACGCATACTAAGATGAAATGGAAAGTTCCAAGGACTAATTACTGCAATCACGCCGAGCGCTTTTCGTACAACATGGCTTTTGCGAGTAGGGTCTATAGATTGCAATTTCTGGATTTCCATTCTTTCAGGAAATGTGATGGCCTCATTGATAATACCCAATACAGCGTCTACTTCAATATTGGCTTTAAAACGTGTGCTGCCAGACTCCTGAATGAGCCAGTCAATGATTTCTTCGCGTCTATTTTTGACCACATCCAAAACTCGGAGGATAATGCTTTTACGCTCGGATGGAAGCGTTTGCGACCAGGTAGTAAAACTACGCTCTGCAGCCGAATAAGCACTATCAACATCGACAAGGCTGGCAGCCTGCAATTTTAAAATAAGTTCTTGAGTATAAGGATTGAGATTATTCAGTGTATGGGTTGACGTTCCTTTTAGCCAGTGCCCTGCTATAAATTGTTCATCATTAAATTGATAAGCTTGCATCATCAAATCCTTTAGTTATTTTGCTTTGAAGATTAATGTATAACTGAATGTATTAAAGTGCCAGAATAAAAGGATTTTTGTTACTTTTAGACAATAAAAAAGCCTCCGAAGAGGCTTTTTATATGGTAGCTTGATTACGCAGGATTAATCACCTGTGTAACCTTTTAATTTCAAACGGTATGCATGAAGTAGCGGTTCAGTATAACCAGAAGGTTGTTCAGCACCTTTAAAGACTAAGTCATATGCAGCTTTGTAAGCACAGCCATCAAAACCTGGTGCCATTGGTGTATAAGCTGGATCATTTGCGTTTTGCTCATCAACCACTTTAGCCATACGTTGCATCACTTCTTCCACTTGCTCTTTGGTTACAATACCGTGACGCAACCAGTTTGCAACGTGTTGAGAAGAAATACGTAATGTCGCACGGTCTTCCATCAAGCCAACATCGTTGATGTCTGGAACTTTAGAACAACCTACACCCAGATCAACCCAACGAACTACATAACCCAAAATACCTTGAAGGTTATTTTCAAGCTCTTTAGTTTTCTCTTCAGCAGTCCAGTTAGTATCTGTCGCTAAAGGTGGAGTTAACAAGTCATCTAATGATAACGGCTGAGTATTCAACAATTCTTTTTGACGCTCAGACACGTTGCATTGATGGTAATGGATCGCGTGAATCACCGCGCCAGATGGAGACGGAACCCATGCACAGCTTGCGCCAGCTTCTGGATGCTCAATCTTGGTTTTGTACATGTCTGCAAGCATATCTGGTTTTGGCCACATACCTTTACCGATTTGTGCCTTACCACGTAAACCTGCTTGAAGACCGATCATCACGTTACGGTTTTCATAAGCCGGGAACCAGATTTGTGACTTCACTTCGCCTTTACGAACGAATGGACCTGCTTCCATAAACGTATGGATTTCATCGCCTGTACGGTCCATGAAACCTGTGTTAATGAAGATGGTACGGTCTTTGGCCTGAGCGATAGAGTTTTTCAGGTTCACAGATGTACGACGTTCTTCATCCATGATGCCGATTTTTAAAGTTTTCGCAGGTAAACCAAGTGCCTGTTCAGCACGTTCAAATAACTCAACTGCAAATGCAACTTCTTCTGGACCATGCATTTTTGGCTTCACGATATACATAGAACCTTTACGCGAGTTCTTGATCGTGTTTTCGCCTTTAATGTCAGCAAAAGTCAGCAATGGAGTGATTAACGCATCCATGATACCTTCGTAGATTTCTTGACCATCTACCAAGATTGCCGGGTTAGTCATCAAGTGACCTACGTTACGAAGCAGCATCAATGAACGGCCGTGAAGCGTCGTTTCACCACCAATCAGGTTTTTATGAGTACGGTCCTGATTCAATGTACGAGTCACGGTTTTACCGTTTTTCTCGATTGATTCAGAAAGTGTACCGCGCATCAAGCCCAACCAGTTACGGTAGCCTTCAACTTTCTCTTCAGCGTCTACAGCTGCAATAGAGTCTTCCAAGTCTTGAATAGTGGTTACAGCAGCTTCAAGTACAAGATCTTTTACGCCAGCAGCGTCAGTTTGACCAATCGGGCTGGTTGCATCAATTTCAACAATAACGTGTAAGCCATTGTTTAGAAGTACGATTTCAGTTGGTGCAGCTTCATCACCATTGAAACCTACAAACTGAGCTTCTTTTGCTAAAGTCGTTGTTGAACCATCTTTTAGCGTCACAACTAATTTTTTGCCTTCAACCGCATATTTGGTTACATCTGTATGCGAACCATTTGCCAGAGGGAAGGTTTCATTTAAGAATTTTTTAGCAAATTCGATAACTTTTGCGCCACGAACCGGGTTATAGCCCTTACCTTTTTCCGCGCCACCTTCTTCAGAGATCACGTCAAAACCGTAAAGCGCATCGTATAGAGAACCCCAACGTGCGTTTGCCGCATTCAAGCAGTAACGTGCATTACGCACAGGTACTACCAATTGCGCACCAGCCAATAATGCGATTTCTTCATCTACATTTTCTGTGCTGATTTGGAAATCTTCTACTTCTGGTAATAAGTAGCCAATTTCAGTAAGGAAAGCTTTGTAAGCTTCGAGTTCAAATTTGTTGTTGCGGTGCCATTCATCAATTTTAGCTTGAAGGTCATCACGCTTAGCCAATAGTGCTTTGTTCTTTGGACTAAGATCGACAACGACTTGTTCAAAGTTTTTCCAGTATGTTTCACTGTCCAAACCAGAACCTGGTAATGCTTCATTTTCGATGAAATCGTAAAGTTCTTTAGCAATCGCTAACTTGCCTTTTTGAATACGTGCAGTCATTGTCTTTCCTGATATTGCTACTTTTTATAACAAGAGATTCTAGTATACCGATTTATACCTAGCTGAATAGTATTATCACATTCCTAAATAATGATCATTTTCTAATAAATGAATGTACACATCACTCAATAAAATAAAGATCACAAATGCAACATTATTATCTGCCTGAATACCTTTTTATAGTCTATAAAGTTTTTAAAATGTCGAAATTAGACTTAAGTGCAGAATTTTGTTTTAAAACTACCCAAAAACGCTATTTCTATCACTGTCGAGCAAAGATTAAGCCACGAATAGAACAAAATGTCGATAAAACACTCAAACAATTTATGTAAAAAAGCGCCTGTTTAGGCGCTTGATCTTTAGCTGGCTTCTGAGGCCGACCCCTGTATTTGTCTATGTTCAGAGTTCAGATAATCGTCAGACTGCATTTCCAGTAAACGTGAACGCGTGCGTTCAATTTCAAAGGCCAGTTTTTCGCCTTGATAAATATCAATAATACTGTCTTCAGAAGTCAGCAATAGTTTGACCCCACGATCGTAAAACTCATCGACCAGATAGATAAAACGGCGTGTACCTTCCGACAGATAATCGGTCAAATGCGGCACATTACTGACCAGTACAGTATTGTAGATATTGGCGATTTCAATAAAGTCAGCCGGACTGCGCGGTTTTAAACACAGCTCTGAATATTCACACCATAACACATCTTCAGTATGACCAATGGTTTCAACAATACGGTTATTGATGATAATCGGTTCTTGGGATTGAGTTTGAGTCTGGGTTAAAGCAGTAAAGCGCTGCGCAATCCAGAGTTTATGCTCATGTGTTAATGGATGTTTAAACAATTGTGCCTGTTTCAGCACACGTAAACGATAATCCACACCAGCATCCACATTGAGAACTACACAATGTTTTTTCACCATTTCAATAGTGGGGATAAAACGGTCACGATGGATTCCATTTTTATATAAACCATCGGGTGCAATATTTGAAGTCGCCACCAAGGTAATGCCACGGGTAAAGAGTTTCTGGAATAACTCGCTCAGAATCATGGCATCTGTGACATTGGAAACAAAAAATTCATCAAAACAGATGACCACTGCCTGCTGGTAAATCTGGTCTGCAACCTGATCCAACGGATTTCGCTGCCCTGATAATTTATTCAGCTCACGATGTACATGTTGCATGAAATGATGAAAATGCATGCGCGTTTTACGGCGAAACGGAATCGACTCAAAAAACTGGTCCATTAACCAGGTTTTACCTCGTCCTACACCACCCCACATATATACACCTCGTGGTGAGGTTTGACGACGAAAACGGCGAAACGCTTTTTTTGAAGCTTTGAAACGCTGAATCAACTCTTGCCAAACGCGATCCAACTCATGTACAGCTTGCGCCTGTGCCTCATCCGGCATGAACTGACCAGACGCGATGGCCTGTGCATAGCGCTCCGCAGGTGATAAGGGAATAAAGGCTGTACTGTGCTTAGAATTTAAATCTGACATAGGATTGAATACTATTTTAGGCTATTGAAAGTATAGCGAAGGTTGATGTGAAATATATAACACTTTGGCATTAATATACTTAGGCTATTTACAAAACTACTTAAAGTACTGGCGTGGACTTTGTCCAAACCAGCGTTTAAAGGCATGATTGAAAGCTGCAGGCTCTGAATAACCCAGCAATTCTGCAATCATTTCAATGGAATATTCTTTATATTCCATCAATCTTAATGCCTTGTCTTTAATCAATTGTTCACGTATCTGTTTATAACTGCTTTGCAACTGTTGCAGTTGATGCCGCAACGTACGTTCTGGAATTTGCAGCGCTTGTGCCGTCTCTGCCATGCTAGGCATTACACCTGCTTGCAGCTCCAGATAATCTTGCACACGCTGCACCAGGGAGGGTACAGATTTATTCATCTTTAAACGCTCCAACTCAACAATACATTTGCTCTCATAAAGATTAAAGGTCATTTTATCTGCTGAAGGGATTTGTACATTTAACACGGCATCATCAAACCAGAATGCCGCCGACTCAGCAGCAAACTGCAATTCAGTACCATAGTAATCTTGATAGACATCTAGATCCTGCTGATTTTCAGGCAGCACAAACGGCAGTTCAATCTGCATTCGGGGAATACTTAAGCCCATCATGTTATACAGATCTTGAATAAATTTATAAGTTCCCGATATTTCACATTGTGCTCGTAACAGTCCGAGGTCACTGTTTAAATCTTCAGGTACATAGCACAAAGCCACCTTTTGAGCTTTATATTTTAAACTTAACACACCTGTTAAATGAGTTAATGCCTGATAGCGAATCCCCTGCTCTAAAGCAGTACGGATATTTTCACTGGTAACCAGTAACATCAGTAAAGGACCATAACCCGCAAGTGCATAATGCTGCCCAATAAACAGACCTTTTTCTGGTGCCACATCCTGCCCAATAACTTTAAGCACATCCCATTCCAGACCTGGATGAATAATTGAGCTAGGATCCAATGCATCCGCACGCAGTCCAATACTTTGAAGTTTTGGATCAACAGCAATCCCAGCTTTACGCATGCCTTGAATTAAATACATCAAGCCGAGAATGGAACGTTTCATAGCAGGATCACATCAAAATAACCTCTTAATTTTTACTATAATTTTTCATGCTTGCAAATTGCCGAAACTATCAATTTTTCTGTCATGGCTATCATGTCGGTTATCTCACCCTTGCTATAAGATACAAAAATAATAGAAGTAATAAGGCCAATAAAAAATGCACAATCAAACACTGCCGCAATCTATGCCAACACAAACAAAAATCGCTATCATTGGTGCAGGCTTTGGCGGTTTGGCGATGGCTATACGTCTACTACAAAGCAATATGCATGATTTTGTGATCCTGGAAAAAGCCAGTGATGTAGGGGGAACCTGGCGCGAAAACCAATATCCCGGTGCAGCCTGCGATGTCCAGTCCCATATGTATTCCCTTTCTTTTGCCCCCAAAAGCGACTGGTCAAAACGCTATGCTGAAGCACCCGAAATCTTTAAATATATACAAGATTTAGTCACTGGCTTTAACCTGGAAAAATATTGCCAATTTAATTGTGAAGTTCTGGCTGCCCAATACAATGAACAAAGTTGTGACTGGAAACTCATCCTCAATAATGAGCAAACTTTAATTGCTCAATTTGTGGTTTTTGCATCCGGCCCTTTACATGTACCCCATATCCCTCATATCAAGGGCATTGAAAAGTTTCAGAGTAAAGTTTTTCATTCCTCACAATGGGATCACCAATATGACTTGACAGACAAAAATGTTGCTTCAATTGGGACAGGTGGGAGTGCAATTCAATACATTCCAGAAATTGCAGCTAAAGTTAAGCAACTCTATGTGTTCCAGCGTACTGCGGCTTGGGTCATTCCTAGAGATGAACGCCGCTATTGGAATGTTGAAAAGAAATTATTTAAAAAACTAGACTGGTTTAGAAAACTGCACCGGGCACGCTTATATTGGTCCAATGAATCTCGTGTGGTTCCGATTGTTCAACCTGCAGTGATGAAATACACCCAAAAACTGGCAGAAGCTTTTATCAAGTTTCAGGTCAAAGACAAAAATCTGGTGCAAAAACTAACACCTGATTACATCATGGGATGCAAACGTATTTTGGTATCCAATAAGTACTATCCCACTTTTAACCGAAGCAATGTTGAACTGGTGACCGAGGCTATTCAGGAATTTACTGAAAACAGCATCATTACCAAAGATGGCAAAGAACGTAAGATTGATTGCTTAATTTATGGAACCGGTTTTATTACCAATCCACGCATCTATCTAAAATCATTTCAATGTAGTGGTGAACACGGACAAGATTTGCGCGATACCGGGCAGGAGGGTGCAGAAAGCTTCTATGGGATGTGTACCAAAGGCTTTCCCAATTTATTTCAGTTGCTGGGGCCTAATACGGTTTTGGCACACAACTCCGTGATTTTTATGATTGAATCTCAGGTGAACTATATTCTACAAATGATTGAACTGGTCAAAAACACGCAGAGTCATGCCATTGTGGTTAAAGATCAGGTACAAGACCGATTCAACCAGCGTGTACAAAAATGGCTGGATGGTACAGTCTGGCAGTCTGGCTGTGTGAGCTGGTACCAGCAGAATGGTGGTAAGAACTTTGCCTTATGGCCTACCTATACCTGGAAATACTGGCTACAGACAAAAAAGCTTAATCCCGCTGACTTCCGTCTGCTAAATAAAACAGCCGGAAGTCGTGCAGCCTAAATATTTAATGGTCATAATAAACAGGTATTTATTAGCTGCTTAATTCTTTATGCAATCCTTTTGGTTGATTTTCCAGTTACTGCTTTGTTTAGTGCTCGGATTTGTTTTGGCAAGACGCTTACCTCACTGGCTTGAGCATCTTGCTTTTAAGATTCTGCCCTATTTTACCTATATTCTGCTGATTGCTATTGCCATTGAGTTTACGCAAACATTGCATACGATTGTTCAGCCTTGGCAAATCCTGAATCAGGCCGCTGTTTTAGCCATACTCACCAGCCTCGGCGCATTCCTCTGCTGTTATGTGTTATTCAGGCTTTTGGGTTATCAACCGAGTCACGGCAAAGTGTCTATGAGCCTTGTGAGCAAATCCCTCATCAATATCAGTTATGCTTTTATTGCCTTACTATTAGGTTATGTACTTTCTGAATCTACAGCCTACATGGGCTACACATTGCATATAAGTACCTGGAACCTATTGCTGGCGTTCATGTTCATGATTGGCTTGGATCTTGCCTATTCACCCTTAGACCGATCCTGGCTGAACTGGAAAATTTTACTGGTGCCATTGGGCTGTATAGTCGGTTCACTACTGGGTGCTTTCGTTACAGCTACACTGATTCAAGACATCAGTTTAAAAGATCTCATCATGCTGTCCCAAGGTTATGGCTTTTATTCCATGACCGGTATTGTGGTCACAGAACTCAAAAATGCCCATCTTGGCAGTATTGCACTGATGAATGACTTGTTTAGAGAAATTCTGGCAATTGTGTTTATGTATATTATCGGTTGGCGTTATCCACGCTCTGCAATTTCCTCAGCAGGAGCAACAGCAATGGATGTCACTTTGCCGATGGTAAAACAGGCCTGTGGCAATGATTTTATTCCACACGCCATGGTCAGCGGCTTTATTCTTTCTATACTAGCACCCATATTGGTGAGTGTGCTGGCAGCAGTTTAATTTTTATATTTATCCCTCACCTACCTCCTCTCCCAGAAGGAGAACTTGTCCATTTTTACAATAATGGGACGTTCTCTCTCCCTTTGGGAGATGAGGAGCACTGCTCCGCAAGGGAGAGGGTGTAAAGTTACAAGGTCGCCAAAATATCTTTTAGCATTTGACGTGGATTGTCCGACTTGGTAATTGGTCGTCCAATCACCAAATGTGTAGAACCATCCAGCATGGCTTGCTTAGGTGTGACAATACGTTTTTGGTCATCTGCCGCAGCACCCGCCGGACGAATGCCCGGAGTGACTAAAGCAAAGCCCTGTCCTAAAGTTTCACGCAGCATTTTGGCTTCCTGAGCAGAACAGACTACCCCATCCAGACCACTTTCCTGAGTGAGTTTTGCAAGACGTTGCACTTGTTCAAATGGTTCAACATCTAAACCAATATCTTTTAAATCTTCACGCCCCATTGAAGTCAGCACAGTCACTGCAATCAGCTGCGTATTATAGTTACCCGCTTTTAAGCGCTCTACACAGGTTTCCATCATCTTACGGCCACCTGATGCATGCACATTCACCATCCAAACACCTAGGTCTGCTGCTGCACATACGGCTTGAGCCGTAGTATTGGGAATATCATGAAACTTCAAGTCCAGGAAAACTTCAAAACCCTTGTCATGTAATGCCTTTACCACATTTGGGCCTTCATGAGTAAATAGCTCTTTACCAACTTTCACCCGACATAATGCAGGGTCTAACTGCTCTGCAATCGTTAATGCGTCATATTGGCTTTTAGCATCCAGTGCAACAATGATACTCAAGAGACTTACCTTCGCTCAGACAAAAAAGAAAGCTTATTATAAAAGGTATTCCAAGGTTTAACAAAGTGATAAAAAATTAGTTCATTGACGTTATTGCTTTAAATTTTCCTTATAAGGTTAGCTTGTAAAAATAAAAAACACCCTGAAGCATTTACTTTAGGGTGTCCCAAAATTTATTCAATGTTTCGGTTTCAAGCTGGCTGGCTAAAACCCAAACATTATCACTAACACACAGCACTACAAGGGATTAGACGAACGATCATTCGAATGAATGTCTAAAACTGTTTTTTCATGTCTGCTATGAGCTGCTGCCTCAGCTGCTGCCAGTTGTGCCGCCTGTATTTGTTCTTTTCGAAGATGTTCGATGTCTTTACGTAGTCGCTTAATTTCCCAATTATTTTGAAATACCCGGAAAATTTGTACCCCTAACAACAAACCCAATGCCACACCTAATGCCAAGGTTAATAACAGCAATAAACCTAAACGCATTGCCGGTACCTGTGTAAACAATAGGTCAACTGAAAGTTCAGTACCATTTTGCAGCACAAGAGCCAATGAATAGCCAAAAAGTACAATGAGCAATGCGACTAAAATGTAACGCATAAACACCCCATAAATTTTTTATTACTGTACCGATTCGTTTACTGCATCACGCAATGCTTTGCCAGGTTTAAAATGCGGAACTGCTTTCGCAGCTACTTCAACAGATCGACCTGTTTTAGGATTACGCCCCACACGTGGATCACGGTGATGCAAAGCAAAACTGCCAAAACCCCGGATTTCAATACGATTATCAGATGATAATGCGGCTATCATTTGATCAATCATAATCTTAACAGCTTCTTCAACCAAAGGTTCTGCCAAGTGTGGATTTTTTAGGGAAATTCGCTCTATTAAGTCAGACTTATTCAGTGCTTCAGTAGTCATCTGCGACCTCTTTAATTATCAAGCTACTTTGTAGATGAAACGATAATAACCTGTTTAAATACAAAACGGTAGCGTAATAAGTTAATACTACGCTACCGTTTACAGTATTTGTGTAAAAAGTATTAGTTAATTTACATTAACAATACATTTTAACATCTACTTAGTTACCCATTTGAGCTTTGATCAAATCACCAATAGTCTTAGGACCATTGTCTTGACCAGCTGCAGCTGTTTTCAAGTTAGCAACCGCTTCTTTCTCTTCAGCTTCGTCTTTCGCTTTGATAGACAAGTTGATAGAGCGAGATTTACGGTCTACATTGATAATCTTAGCTTCAACTTCTTGACCAACTTCAAGGAACTTAGTTGCATCTTCAACGCGGTCGCGGTTGATTTCAGATGCTTTAAGAGTCGCTTCAACTTCGTCAGCTAACTTAACAGTAGCGCCACGAGCGTCAACTGCAGTTACAGTACCTTTAACAAGCGCACCACGTTCGTTAGCAGCCAAGAAATCGTTGAACGGATCGCTGTTCATTTGTTTAATACCAAGGCTGATACGGTTGCCTTCAGCATCTACAGACAGGATAACCGCTTCAACAGTGTCACCTTTCTTGTAACGACGAATCGCTTCTTCGCCTTGTTCGTTCCAAGAGATGTCAGACAAGTGAACTAGACCATCGATACCGCCTGGTAAACCGATGAAGATACCGAAATCAGTGATTGATTTGATCGTACCTGAAACTTTTTCGCCTTTGTCGTGGTCTTTAGCAAACTCTTCCCATGGGTTAGCACGAGTTTGTTTGATACCCAAAGAAATACGACGACGTTCTTCGTCCACTTCAAGAACCATAACATCAACTTCGTCACCGATCTGAACAACTTTAGATGGGTGGATGTTTTTGTTAGTGTGGTCCATTTCTGAAACGTGTACTAAACCTTCAACGCCTTCAGCGATTTCAGCGAAACAACCGTAGTCAGTCAGGTTAGTTACGCGAGCTTTAACGATAGAACCTTTAGGGTAACGGTTCATGATCGCTAACCATGGATCTTCGCCTAATTGTTTAAGGCCTAAAGATACGCGGTTACGTTCGCGGTCGAATTTAAGTACTTTAACAGTAACTTCTTGTCCAACTTCAACAACTTCTGAAGGGTGCTTGATACGTTTCCAAGCCATGTCAGTGATGTGAAGAAGACCATCGATACCGCCAAGGTCAACGAACGCGCCGTAATCAGTAAGGTTCTTGATAGTACCAGTAACTGTTTGACCTTCTTCAAGCTGAGCAAGAAGAGCTTCACGGTCAGCTGAAGATTCAGCTTCCATAACAGCACGACGAGATACAACAACGTTGTTACGTTTAGCATCAAGTTTGATTACTTTGAATTCTAACTCTTTGCCTTCAAGGTGAGTCGTATCACGGATAGGACGAGTGTCTACCAAAGAACCTGGCAAAAACGCACGAACTGGACCGATGTCAACAGTGAAACCGCCTTTAACTTTACCAGAGATAACACCAGTAACGATTTCGCCGTCTTCAAAGATTTTTTCAAGTTTAGTCCAAGTTTCAGCACGTTTCGCTTTTTCACGTGATAAAACTGTTTGACCCATACCGTTGTCAAGAGCTTCAACAACAACATCAACAGTATCGCCAACTTGAACTTCAAGTTCACGTTGGTCGTTTAAGAATTCAGCGCGGTCAACAATACCTTCTGATTTAAGGCCAGTGTCAACTGTTACCCAGTCAGAGTCGATATTTACTACAACGCCTTGGATGACTGCACCCTTTTCAACATTGAGGTTTAATTCGCTTTCTTCAAAGAGGGCTGCAAAAGATTCGGTCATGATATACCTGATAAGTCAGCGGTCTTGGATCAGACAAGGCCGGTTTAATTAAGCTTCCACATAGTCCGTAATAAACTGATCTAGCTATGCTTTTGCTGAAAATTCGTTAATTGGCTAACTGCTTGTCGACAAAATGGGTCATCAATTTGAATACTTCATCGATATTCAATTCTGAACTATCAATAATATATGCATCTGCTGCCGGTTTGAGTGGGGCGACCGTGCGCTCCATATCTCTTTTGTCTCGAGCTTGTATATTAGCTAAAATGTCGTTCATTTTAACATCTAGCCCCATCCCCTGCAACTGCTTTACTCGTCGCTCCGCTCGGGATTCAGCCGATGCCGTCAGATAAATTTTTGCTTGAGCTTGCGGAAAAATGGAAGTTGCCATATCCCTGCCATCGGCAACCAGTCCCGGAGCTTGTGCAAATGCATGTTGACGTTCCACTAGCGCTGCTCTAAGCTCAGGAACTACCGCAACTTTTGAAGCAAACTCGCCCACCCGTTCGGTACGGATAGTTTGGGTCACATCTTCACCATCGAGCTCAACTCGAGTACCCGATTCAGTCGTCACAAATTTTATGTCTAAATTTGTTGCAATTTTAACGCACTGCTCCAGTTTGGAATCTAGGCTATCCAGTAAATCCTGTTGATGTAATGACAGCCCGAGCAGACGATATAGAGCACCCGAATCAAGCAGATGAAATTGATAATGTGCTGCCAGTTTAGCCGCAAGTGTGCCTTTCCCGGAACCACTCGGCCCATCTATGGTAATAATTTGAACTGTCATTAATTTTCCACTTTACCCTATACAGTTTTAGCTAATTTCGAAAAACCTAGTTTAATCGCAGATTTAAGCTGTGCAAGGATTAATTTACTGATAAAAGGTGCACGTGCCTGCAATTCAATGGTATAGGTGACCAAGGTTTTGTCATCATCTTTAGCCTCAAACTCGATAATGCCCAAATGGTGTTTCACCAAAGGGTTTTTCACAATCTGGTATTCGATACGCTGATTCGGTTCCAGCAAGGTAATCTGCTCCCGTAAAGGCTTGACGGGACCAAAACCCATACGGCGTACCGAGCCCACACCATCCGGACGCTCAGGATCTGTAGAATCTTTAATCCGTTCAACCTGAATCGGTGCAAAAGCCACATTGTAGGTGGCATGCTTTGATAGCAAATCAAAAACCTGATCGATGGGTGCGTTAAATTCTTTTTTTACTTGAATAGAATTCATGACTTATCCTAATTTTTATTGACAATACTCATTGTCATTATAGTTTATATGATTTTAATTAATGATTTTGATTATTTAGAGATTTTTCTTGTAACTTCTGCAATTTTTTTTGCTCACGGCGCATCTTGAAAAAATTGCTGAGCTGCTGGGAACACTGTTCTTGCATACACCCTGCCTCATACTCGAAAACATGATTGTAGTAACCGGTTTCAAATAATCGACGCACGCTAATTAAGGAACCTGCTTTCGGTTCAGTTGCACCAAACACGACCTTGGAGACCCGTGCATGAATCAAAGCCCCAACACACATGGTACACGGCTCTAAAGTCACATAAAGTACCGCGTCTTCAGGTAATCGGTAGTTATTCAGATTTGTACAGGCTTGGCGTAAAGCCTGAACCTCAGCATGAGCCGTGGGATCATTTAAAGAAATGGGTGCATTATGTCCTGCGCCAATAATCTGATTTTGACTGACGATAACTGCACCCACAGGAATCTCCTGTTTTGAAGCGGCAATAGCAGCCTGCTCATACGCAAACTGCATCCAGTATTCATCAGTCAATTGTGTAGCATCAGTCATCTGCTTAACTGATGATACCGTAATGCTTCAACAGATCATTCCAGCTTTGAATATTGGTCACAGGCGGACAGTCAGACAAGATGGTTTTTAAAGAGAAATCATTGCCTTTTATCCATTCCGGAGACAGGTCTTTATCAACCAGACGCGCCCGTACACCTTCGACGAAATCAGGGTGACGAATCTTCCAGTTGGAGATTTGCGTTTCAAGCTCAAAAACTTCATTCCAGGAATGAACACGCTTGCCCCACTGCCATAATAACCAGGTTAATGCTGCTGTAGTAGGCGAACCTTTTTGCAGATTTTCACTCGCTTGACGAAGCCAATCACTGCGTGCATCACTCAGCCCAATAATAGATTCATAGTCATGTTCAAAGTTCACCCCACGGCAAACGCTATGAATGACATCCAGTGAATTTTGTAAAGGTCCTGGACCCACCGGACGGTGCATACTGTTTAAAGTATCATCAATGGCACGAAAATCCCCTGCAGGATAATGTCCCCAATCAATATTCAGCACTTTGTCCAGCACATTATCACGCTGTGCATCACAAATATGGGTTGCCCAGCCAATCCCATATGCACCGGCAGAGGTCATAATGGAACCGGTTAAACCAGTAAACAGACCAATTGCGCCTCGATCGGCCAAGAAACGTGTCGCACCGACATCCGGATACAGGCCGATATTAATTTCAGGCATTGCCAAACGCGAATAAGGCGTCACCAGACGGAATGGTGCAGCCATAAACAGGCCCAGACCACCACCCATCACATAACCTTCACCCCAAACCAGTACTGGCTTGGCATAGTTATGTAGCAATAAATCTAGCGCATATTCTTGTTCAAAGAATTTGTTTGCGGTTGCAACTTCATCATTAATGACCAACTGACGAAGTTTACGGACATCACCACCGGCACAGAAAGCCTTCGGGGTGGTCGAATCCAGCCAGATCGCTTTTACCGCATCATCATGGTGAAAATCTTGGAACACTTCTAAGAGTGCAGTAACGATAGATTCATCCAGGGCATGTAGAGATTTCGGCCGGTTCAGGCGAACAATGCGCCAGCCGTTGATTGCTTCCTCTACAATCAGATCAGGATGATAACTTTTTAGTTCAGGAGATTGTGTCATGCGTCCAGCTGCCAATTGATCGGCTCAATGCCATTTTGTTTCAGATAATTATTTGCTTTTGAAAATACTTTACAACCAAAAAAACCACCACGATTTGCTGACAAAGGAGAAGGATGTGCAGCTTTCAATACCAGATGTTTATTTTGATCGATACGTTGTCCTTTACGTTGTGCATAGGCTCCCCAAAGGATAAATACGATATGTTCACACTGCTCATTTAAAGCATCAATCACATGATCAGTAAAATCCTCCCATCCACGTTTTTGGTGTGATGTCGGCTGTCCTGCTTCAACAGTCAATACCGCATTGAGCAATAACACACCTTGTTCAGCCCAACGGGTTAAATCACCATGCTTGGGAACAGGAATACCCAGATCAGTATTTAATTCATGGAAAATATTACGTAAAGATGGCGGTAATGCAACCCCTCTTTGTACTGAAAAACTTAATCCATGTGCCTGATTGGGCCCATGATAAGGATCCTGACCCAGAATAACGACTTTAACACGGTTGAAAGGTGTTGTATTTAAGGCATTAAAAATGAGTGAATTAGGGGGATATATAATTTTATCGGCATGTTTTTCAGTCAGCAAGAACTGTTTTAGATCATCCATTTTGGCACTGAGCAAAAAATCGCTCAATGCATTTTTCCAACTTGCATCCAACTGGATTTTATCGAGTTTAGCTTGCTGTTGTTCCGTTAAAGACATACTTGCTTCCTAATTTTTTTGACCAGCCCAAACTTTTTTCATTCTCTTCAAATTTGTACTTGAAGATCGACCGCTGGATTCTGGAATTTAATGCCTTGTTGTAATTTTTCATACATTCTAGGATCTACCCATTCCGCTTGGACCTGTTCAGAAAATACAATCTGGTCAAGACTGAGTACACCCATTTGTTCATTTTCAATATCTTCGATAAAGCTTTGCGCATAACCGGTATCGGTTTCATGCACAATCACCGAATAAACCTCTACGTCGCCTTCCCCATTTTGGGTAATGGTCGATGCAAGCACCTGTTGTGCCAGATAGAAGAAAATGCGTGAGAACTGTTCTGCAGAAGGTGAAACAGGTAAAGATACCCAGCGGGCACTAAATTTTTTGCAAGCGGCAATATATTCAGCATCATCATATTGCCAGAAGCAAATTGCATGATCAAAACTGTCAAAAATATCTTTGATCACGCCTTTTAATAATCCGAAATCATAGACCATTTGACCATGATCAAGCTTGGATGCTTTAAGCAACAATTCAACTTTATAGCTATGACCATGAATCGAACGCTTACAGCGATCCGATGTGCAGTTTCGCACAATATGAGCATTTTCAAACTTAAATAACTTACGAATTAACATGTGCCGTGATGCAATCAAAAATCTGTGAATTAAATTTGATTATAAAGCAAAAGTGAAAGTTATAAAGCAAAAGTGAAATTCTGAACATTAATTTTACTGTTCAATAGCATTGGAGAAACACATGCAGTTGAATGGATGTGTTTCTCATTTTTCATCATATCTCGGGATCTAATTAGAATGGAGCCATACTGCGAGATGTGATATACACCGACTTATCTTTTCGTACCAGATCACTACTGAACTGGCGTTTACGTCCGCCGAGCTGCACTTCAATTTTGGCTTTAAAATACGCAGATTTTACATCTAGCAAATTGCTTGTCTCACTTCTCACATCGGCACCGACCTGACTAAACGGCTCAATACCCCATAACTCATTCACACTGGAAAAATGTTCTAAATTAGCCTCGCGCTGTTGCAATACCTGTTGTACTGCATTGATATCCAGCTTGGGATCAAGACTGGCCAACAGCATCGCCGGAGCTGTATTAATGTTTATCTTGCTATCCATGGTTGGAACAGCACTGACATAATCGGCAATTTGCTGATATTTTTTTCCCTCAAAGCCACGTACCAGTTTCAATTCTTCCACATTATGGAATTTACTGTTTGCCGGTAAATAACCTTGTGCCAATCCCTGATAATAACTGGCTTCTGCACCCATCGAGCCAATGGTTTCATTATCGGCATCTTGCCAGTCAATCACTGCCTCACTTAACTTTTCAGGTAATCCCACACGTAGCAGCAGTTTTTCAAACCATGCTTTTGCCTGAGGATTGGGCGTACCATCCATATTCACCAAGCTGTTTAAATTAAATTTGCCTGATTGATCCTCTAAAGTGCCCGCAATAAAACCGTCCTCTACAGGAAAAGCCGGCATCGGTTTAGCCCAGTTTTCCTGTAAATGATCAATAGCACCAGCATTTTCAGCATCATCGACCAAAAGCTCTGAAAAAAAGGCTTCAGCACTTTTGGCATATAGCAAGGATTGATTTTGGCGCATTAAATATGCCGTATTTTCAGCTGTATTGGCCTGTCTTTTGGCAATGGTCGCAGCTAGGATGGTGGCTAATGCCACCATGACCAAAATCGTAATTAAGGCAACACCCTGTTGCGGCTTTATGTTCAATTGGACCAAACCTTATAATGTAGAGTTATTTGTATTGCTATTTGCATTGTTATTTGAAGTGCCAGTTTGCTGTTTTAAATAATCGGTATTTAATAAACTAAAAATCCACTCATAGGACACATCTTTGACGGTCAGTTTAATTTTAATGCCCTTCGGCAAGATCTGTTTTTGTGTAACATCGTTTAAATCTACCTGCCCCTCTGGCCATGCATTGAGTTCATTCGGATTCAACACCACAATTTCAAACTGGTCAACATCATTTAACAGTACACTGGATTCAGGCTGATCCCGCCCTGTACTGTTTAAATTACGGTATTTCAGTCGGTACAGTTTCTTTTCATCGGCACGATATTGATATTCCACACGCTCGTCCGGAGAAATACCTTGCTGTAAAGGATCAGTGACCCCAGTTTTACTAAAATTAAATCGACCATTTTGCAAAACCAAAGCTGGCTGAATATCGCCATTGATATTGGCATTCAGTGGCACAACCTGAACGGTGTCACGCAGAATCTGCTGGTAGGCTTCCTGCAGCTGACCCAAATTGATCTCATGTTCAGCATTACGGTCTTTGACTTTAATTAAATAATCAAAGACTTTCCAGCCCAACGCGGAAAGCACACTAAAGATGGCAATTGCCACCAAAAGTTCAACCAAAGTGAAACCTTTTTTATTTTTTGCAGTCTGCTTTTTCATGCTTTGGCCTTCGGGTTGAAGAAAACCAAATGCGTCACTCCTGATTCAACCTTGCCACTTTCCACATTAAACAAACTGACCTGTACTTCTATGCGTTGTACATTTGGACTAATGGTCGATTGTGCAGACTTGTCAATTTGCCAAGTTTCACCTTGCTGGGTGACCTGTTTGGATTGGGTTCCCTGCAACCATTCCTGATTGATTTCCATCACGGCGACTTCATTCAAGGCCACGAATTGTGCCTTGGTTCTTAAAATGGCATTCGATGTTGCCTGAGTGTATTGCATCGCCACTTTGGTAAAAGCAATTGCAGCAGTGGCAAAAATAGCCAAGGCCACCATGACTTCTAATAAGGTAAATCCTGAGCAGCGATGAGTGAAACGCTGTTTCGATGCTACACATAACCAAGAGCTATGCCTGGAGTATCTAGCTTGCATTGATTTTACCCAGATGATCAATCTCGATTTCTTCGCCAATCGGACGCTGTTCAAAATAAAATTGAATTCGTACCGGCTTGGTCTCACCATTGCCCAGCCACAACAGCTGCGGTGCATTCGAATTCAATAAATCGTCATTATTGGCATTTTCATAAGCATGATCGAGTGAAGTGATGCTAAAAGAAACATGCTCGGGTAAAGCCCTTTGAGCAAATTCCGCATATGGTTGCCATTTTTTGTTTTCTTCAACAATTTGCGGGGCTACAGTTTGAATGGAAGGAATGATGTATTCAACCACCCCGTAACGGAATGGTGATACATCTGTCGCGCTGTGCACATCTAGGGCGAAAATGCGCGCCTGATCATTGGCTTCACGGTTAATCCTGCGTAAATCCATAATAAACACTTCCCGTGCCTGCATCGCTTTACGCTGGTCTACCCCGTTAATATTGGTCAAAATTAAAGAAGCCATGATTGCCATAATCACAATGACCACCATCAACTCGATTAAGGTAAAACCACGAACTGATAATGGTCGGATTGGCTTCATGACATACCTTTAAGCAAACTATTCCGCAGAACTGACCTGTTTTGGCATTGCCAGTGCCTGATCAATATAGGCTACGCGCAATGTGTCACGTGAACCCAAATAACGCTGGTAAAAACTGGAATTTAGAATAGCCGCAGCACCATGCGTTAGAGCCCAAATAGAGGCCAGATAATCGCGTGTCGACATGCTGCTTTGAAGACTTTCCAGATAGCTTTCAGTCATACGGATAATAATCCGTAAACGCTGTTTTCTCACCTGATACAGTTCACTAAATAGTAGATTGATCCCAATACCGGTCGTAGACAAACGTTCTTCAATTTGATGGAACAGTACCGTGCGCTCAGGATGATGCAAATGATGCAACATAAAGAATGCCAGATGCTCGGGAAAAGCCTTCTCTGCATCCTTAATCATCTCGAGCAACATGTTCTCATTACGAATAATCAGAAGCATGTACAGTTCATCTTTACTCTGGAAATGCTTATATAGAGTTCCCTTCGCCAAATCGAGTTCTGCTGCCAACGCATCCAATGTCATCCCTGATTCGCCATTTTCTAACAGCAACTGCTCTGCAACCTGAAAAATTAACGCTTCTCTTGCTCGAAACTGAGCCTGACGATCCATCTTCACTCTGTAATTCTCTTCTGCGCTTATATCAATTTAATTTATTTACTTTAAATTAAGGAGGTTTTCAAAGTTCTGCATTGTAATGAAAGCAATTTCCTCAACAGACTTATCATATACATCACTTAAGGCTTTGGCTACATAAGGCACGTATTTTGGTTCATTAGATTTTCCTCTATATGGCATCGGTGCCAGATAAGGACTATCGGTTTCAATCAGCACCCGATCTAGTGGAACCTGCTTGGCCACATCACGTAAATCCTGCGCATTTTTAAAAGAGACAATGCCGGAAAATGATACATAATAACCACAATCCAGCACAGCTTTTGCGGTTCCCCAGTCTTCAGTAAAACAGTGCAAAATACCATGCGTGGATTTTTCAGCCCGAATGATATCGACTGTATCGTGTTTCGCTGCACGGGTATGCACCACCACCGGTTTTTTTACTGCCTGCGAGGCATGAATATGGCGGGCAAAACATTCTTTTTGTTCAGCAATAAAATCGGTGCTATGAAAATAATCCAGGCCGGTTTCACCAATCGCCCAGACCTTTTCAGGCTGTGCCAGTTCAATCAGATAATCTGTAGTTGCACGCGCCATAGTTTCGGGATCTTCACAGGGATGAACACCGACACTGTAACCTACATCAGCATGGCGTGAGGCAATTTTAGCCAGCTCGATATGGTCATCCAGATCAACAGAGATCGTCATGAATTTGGATACCCCTGCTTCACGCGCCTGAGCTAATGCCAAGTCCAGATTGCCATCATAAGGCGTTAGATCCAGCATGGTTAAATGGCAGTGAGTATCTACAAACACAGTGATTTCCTAAATCTTTTAAATATCTACATAGTGTAACTAGTTCGACCTTCAGACTTAAGGCCTGTAAGCAACTTTTCAGCTTCTGATTTGTAATAAATGCCTTTTTCTCCGGTCAATTGCATACCAAAACCTTGTAATTTGATGCCATTTTGTTTCTGAGAGACCCAGATGACCTTGCCTGTTAAAGGAATTTTCTGTGATTGTTCGGGTAAGGTTGCCAGCACAAACACTTCTTCACCAAGCTTAACCGGCTGTTTGGTCGGAATAAACAATCCTCCACCGATAACATAAGGCATATAGCTGGCATACAGAGTTTCTATATCCGGGATATTGGCATGAATAATACCGCCCATACGTGGTTGCATTTTTATTCCCCTTAAAAATATTTAAATGTTCATTAGTTTTATACACAATTGATCAAGCACTAAATTGCTTTGTACATTTTGCTCAATATATTGTTTAGCTTGCTGCAAATCAGAATAAACCGCAAATAAAAATTCCAAGGTATATTGTTCGGATAACGCACTCAAATCAAGATCGGAATTTTTAACTTGCTGACTGAGCTTGACACAAATTAAATCTGACAACAAGTATTCAAACATTTGCGCAAAGTCACTAAAATTTAAGACTTTATTCCATTTGGTCGCGATAGCCATCGGCATATTTTTTTGCGTGACCAGTTTTTGCCAGTCCGTTAAAAATTCTTGTCGCTTATTTAACCATTCCGTTTCAGCCAACTGCATGGCCTGTAATGGCATCTGATTAGATAAATTCATCAACAGTTGTTTTTGCATTTGATCTAAATTGGGTAAATGCTCGGTTAAATACGCATCTGCTTGCGAAAAAGAAATACGGTCCAGCGCAAAATGCTGCAAACGGCTGCGAATCGTGGCTGGAAGTTTTAAGTAATGATCGGCCAGTAAAATAATGACTACCCGATCACCCGGCTCTTCCAAGGTTTTGAGTAATGCATTGGCAGAGGCGATATTTAAAGCTTCTGCCGGTTCAATCACAATCACACGCCAGCCATCTACGGTTTGCTGCACAAAGGGCAATAAATCACGGATTTTCTCAATCTTGATTTTGGCATTCTGCTTTTTATTGTCTTCATCTGTGCTGATATGAACATAGTTGGGATGGGTATCAGACTTTAACCACAAACAACTGCCACATTCACCACAAGGGGCATTATTTTCATGACGATTAGCACATAGCACCCAAGCCAAAAAATATTGTGCAAAAGCTTCCTTGCCACAGCCTTTTTTACCATAAAAAAGTAGGCCATGCCCCAGTTTGGGAAAGCGTCCGGTCAAGGTCTCCCAAACCGTTTGCTGCCATGGGTAGACTTGTGCCACAACATTATTTTGCATGGAGGAGTTCACCTTATTCGAAGCAAGAAACATCCATCTGATTTAAACGGTCCAAATCTGCCTGTGTATCGACACCTGGTGGCAAGTTGGCTTCTGCAACGGCAATGGCAATACGGTGACCATTTTCCAGTACACGTAATTGTTCCAGACTTTCCAGTTTTTCCAGAGCACCCATATCCCAGGACACATATTCTTGTAGCAAATTCACACGGTAGGCGTACAAGCCTAAATGACGATATGCCTGCTGATGTAATTGCTGAATTTCTTGTTTTGCACCATCACGGTCATAAGGAATCGTGGCACGGCTAAAATACAAAGCCTGGTTATATTTGGACATCACCACTTTTACAATACTGTCGCGCTGAAACTCTTCCAGACTATGAATCGGCTCACAGAGTGTCGACATGGAAGATTCTGGCTGCGATTCCAGTAATTGCGCCACCTGCTGCACCAATTGAGCCGGAAGCAAAGGCTCATCACCTTGTACATTGACAATAATATCTTCGCTGTCCCAGCCTTTAATGCGGGCAACTTCACTTAAACGGTCGGTGCCAGAAGGATGATCTGCACTTGTAATGACAACATCCACGCCTTCTGCACGGCACACTTCTGCAATACGCTCATCGTCGGTTGCCACACATAAATCATCAAAACCAGCCACTTTTTTTGCCTGATCCACCACACGTAGAATCATGGGACGACCATGAATTTCCAATAGTGGCTTGCCCGGCAAACGGGAACTTGCAAAACGTGCTGGAATAACAATATGTTTCATAAACAATGAACCTTAAGAAATTTGAATACCGAGTTTCTGTAACTGTTGATGCAAAACATCATAGCACTGTGGCGAAAGCACTGCTTCAACAGGAACCACCCAGATTTCCCGTTTAAAATTTGGATTTTGCTTTAATAATGGCAGCAGTTTTACTGCATCTTTTTCCGTGGTAATAATGGGATTGTTATCTTCAAACTGCAGATCCGTAATTTCATAATCATAGTGATCAGGAAATTCATGGCACTGAAACTGATGAATCCCCATGGAATCTAAAGTGTTGTAAAAACGCTGTGGAAAACCGATACCAACCACGGCATAAAAATTATCCGTCGGATTAAAAGATCTTTCATCTACCGCATCATTAAGCAAATAAGGCGCAGCAATTTCTAAATGCATATTCAGCGCAGAATTTGGCTGACTGGCATGCTCAATAACGGTTGCTGTGGTTAAGCGGCTTGGCGGTTCGCGTAAATATCCTTCAGGCAATAACTTCTGATTACCCAGACCACGATTCTGATCCAGCACAATCCACTCAATTTGTCGTGCTAAAGCCCAGTGTTGCAAACCGTCATCACTGATAATTACATCCAGCTCATGTTTTGACAACAAATATTCAATACTATGCTGCCGGTTTGATCCCACTACCATGGGCACACCGGTAGACTGAACAATCAGACAGGGTTCATCCCCTACCACTTCAGGAACTGACTCCAAATCCACATAAGCAGGAAAAGGTCCTTTTCCACCGTAACCGCGACTGATGACACCGACACGAACATTTTGACTTTGAAGATAATTGACCAGCTGAATCAGCAATGGTGTTTTACCACTGCCACCAACCGTAATATTGCCAATTACCATCACCGGAACTGGCGATTGATAGCTGGTTTTAACGCCACATTGGTACAGTTTTTTATTCAGTAAAAAACCACCACGATAAATCCATGACAAAGGTCTAAGCACAATCAACCACTTGGCCTGTTTGTTCCAGGCATCCTGAATCAATTGTGCAAATGACATAGATCAATTTTCCTCGAAATTACGCTGATGCAGCTGATAGTAAGCCCCATGTTGGGCTATCAATTCTGCGTGCGTACCCTGCTCGACAATTCTACCCTTATCCATCACCACAATACGATCCGCATTTTCAATGGTAGATAAACGATGGGCAATCACAATCGTTGTCCGGTCTTGCATGGCTGCATCAAATGCTTTCTGGATAAAATACTCTGATTCATTATCCAGTGCACTGGTGGCTTCATCCAGAATCAGGATCGGTGCATTTTTCAAAATGGCACGTGCAATGGCAATACGCTGGCGCTGTCCACCTGAAAGATTCAGGCCTTGTGCGCCGAGTTGCGTATCATAACCTTGTGGCAAAGCCATAATAAAATCATGTGCATAGGCAGCTTTTGCAGCTGCAATAATTTCTGCATCAGTAGCATTTTCCAGCTGCCCGTAGGCAATATTTTCACGTACAGTACGGTTAAACAACACCACCTGCTGGTTTACCATGGCAATTTGTGTACGTAAAGTATTAATTTCCAGCTCTTGGATGGCATACTGGTCTAAATAAATATTACCTGAACTCAACTCCTGAAAACGTACCAGCAAATTGACCAGAGAAGTCTTACCCGCTCCTGAACGCCCCACCAAGGCAATGGTTTCACCCGCCTTGACGTCAAGGTTAAAATCATGAATCGCATGATGACCATCTGGATAAATTAAATTAGCCTGCTGAAATTGGATATTACCTTTAAGCATTGGCGTAGCCGTACCGGTATTTTGCTCTTCCGACAAATCCAGCAACTCAAAAACGGAATGTGCTGCGGCCATGCCACGTTGTAATTTTTCATTGACATCGGTTAAAGCTTTAATTGGCTTGCTCAACATCCCTGCTGCAGTAATATAAGCAACGAATTCACCCGCGCTGGTATCACGTAAAATTTCTGGTCGTAACGCAATCCAGATAATAATTGCCATGGCGATCGACATAATCAACTGTACAATCGGACTATTCAGTTGCTGTACCACCACCATTTTTAAACCGCGTCTTAAATTTTCCAGCGAATTGTCACGGAAACGCGTTTGTTCGTAGTCCTGTCCGCCAAAACCTTTAACAATTAAATTCCCATTCACCGTTTCCTGTACCACATGGTTAACATCACCCATAGTATCCTGAACTTGCAGGGATAATTTACGCATGCGTTTTGAGGCTTGACGAACCAGCAACCCCATTAGTGGAGCAAAAATCAGAATAATAAAAGTAAGTCGCCAATTGCTATATAATAGATACCCTAACAATCCGAGGGTAATCAGACCTTGTTGTACAATGGTTTTTAGAGATTCAGATGAAGCAGCCGTTAATTGCTCCACGTTATACATGATTTTAGCGGTGATATGCCCACTGGTATTATCCAGATAATATTGCGATGGAAGCTTAAGCAGTTTGGCGAAAACTTCCTGACGAATATTAAATACCAAATTCCGAGAGATGACTGCGGTATAATAGCCCCCAACAAAGGAACCTAAACCGCGAAAGAACATCAATAAAATAACCAGAAAAGGAAATATAGAAGTAAAGCCTTGATCTCGATTCTGGATAGCGGTAATAATTTTTTCCAGTAATTTTGCAATAGATACTTCCGTTGCCGCACTAATTGCAAAACCGATAAAAACCAGTATCGCTACACCCCAAAAAGGCTTCAGATAGCCCAAAAGACGTAGATAGACTTTAAAATCCTGCTTCACTCATAACCCCTAGACGGAACTTTGGTACTAATATTGACGTTAACAAAACCTAACTGTCCTGCTACATCCATCACACGAATCACATCCTGATGCGTTGCCTTGGCATCCGCAGCAATAACAAACATTAAATCACGTCGATCATTGGAAATCTGTTTAATTGCAGTACTTAAATCTACAACATCTTTGCTGGCAATTGATTGTCCATTAATGGAATAGTGACCAGAAGCATCCACTACTACTTCAATTTTATGATCATACTGTTTAGGGGGCACGCCTTGCGCATCAGGCAAGGTTAAATTCATGCGGCTAAACTGGTTGAACGTGGTAGATAACAGTAAAAAAACCAGAATAAACAGCAAGCAGTCAATCATGGGGGTTAAATTAATATGAATATCTTCAACTTGTGTGCGTTTGAATTTCATTTTTCACCACCTTAACCTGCTTTTCTAATATCTTGTTCTTGATCTGTAGAATTTTGATAGAAAAGTGCTGCATGAAATAAAGTCGATTGCTGCTCAAGCTCTGCAATATATTCTTGTACCAAACGCTGAAAATAGCGATAGGCAAACAGTGCAGGAATGGCGATAAACATCCCTGCTGCCGTTGTTATCAACGCTTTGGAAATACCAGGAATCATTAAAGTAGGATTGCTATTGGTGCCTAAATCAATCACCAAGAAGGATTCGATAATACCCAGTACGGTACCCAACAAACCCAATAATGGTGCTACCGCACTTAAGGTTCCCAAGAAGTTGATGTTTTTTTCCAGATAACCAATTTCTTGGGAAGCAGTGGTTTCCATTTGTACACGGGCAAATTGTTCATTTTGATTTTTACTTTGGTAACCCGCCATAAAAATGCGCCCCAAAGTACTGCTTCGTAAGGCTTGATCCTGCTTTAACTGCTGCATGACCATATCAATATTTTGCACCTGATTTAACAGCAATACCTTAGGCAAGATCATTGATTTTTTTAAGCGAATAAAGCGCTCAATCGTGATTGCTACAGTAAAAATTGAACATAAAACAAGGGGAAGCATGAGCCACCCACCCGCTTTGACTAATTCCCACATCTGTTTTCCCCAATAAAAATTTTAAAAATTATTCTGCAAAGCAAATATTTAATATACCGTCTAACTCATCTAGAGAATGGTATTGAATAACAAGTTTACCCTTACCTTGTTTATTATGGTCAATTTTCACATCTGCGCTGAAACGCTCTGCCAGACGCTGTGTCAGTTGCTGAATATCGGGTGCAATTTCAGCTTTTGGTTTTTCTTGTTTTGGCGTATTCAAGTCGCGCACCAGTTGTTCGGTTTGGCGTACAGATAAACTTTTCTCAATCACATGCTCTGCAACCTTAAACTGATCTTTCGCTTTTAAGGTCAAAATTGCACGCGCATGCCCCATATCTAGCAAGCCTTGCTGCATAAAGTCTTTTACCGATTCAGCCAGTGTCAGTAAACGCAATAAGTTACTGACTGTAGTACGCGCCTTACCGACCGTGTCTGCAATTTCCTGATGACTTAAACCAAATTCTTCATGAAAACGCTGGAGTGCCATCGCCTGATCGATCGGGTTTAAATCTTGACGTTGAATGTTTTCAATCAATGCCAAGGCAATGGCAACCTGATCATTCAAATCACGAACAATTGCAGGAACTTCTGTCAAACCCGCCAGTTGTGCTGCGCGCCAACGACGCTCACCGGCAATAATTTCATAGGGATGCTTTTCATCATCAATTGGACGAATCACAATCGGCTGCATCACCCCATGCTTTTCAATCGATGCTGCCAGTTCCTGAAGATCTTGCTCACGAATAAAACGTCGCGGTTGATATTCACCGCGCTTGAGTAAATGGACATTAATCTGTTTCAGCTGACCATGATCTAACGCTTGAGCTTCCATTTGTAATTTTTCTTTCTGGATTGAGCCAAGCAAGGCATCCAGACCACGACCTTTTGCTAATCCGCGTTTTTTTGTGGTCATGCGTTACTTCCTTTTTTTACTTTACTTTTCTTTAACATTTCAGCTGCCAGATTCAGGTAAGCAACTGCACCCTTGGAGCTTTTTTCAAAATAGATAATCGGCAAACCATGTGCAGGGGCTTCAGCTAAACGCACATTACGCGGAATCACCGTATCATAGAGCTTTTTACCAAAATACTGTTCCAGTTCTTCCGACACATCACGGGTTAAAGCATTACGTGCATCATACATAGTGCGCAAAACGCCCACGATTTGCAGATCCGGATTTAGGGCTTGCTGAATACGGTCAATGGTTTGGGTTAAATCCGCCAAACCTTCCAGAGCATAGTATTCACATTGCATCGGAATCATTACGCCGTGTACGGCAGCCAAGGCATTCACCGTAATCAGACTTAAGCTGGGCGCACAGTCAACAATAATATAATCAAAAGAAGATTCTATTTCTTGCAATGCTTCACGTAAAATATATTCGCGGCTATCCTGTTCGGCAATCGCCAGTTCTACACCGGCCAGATCACGGTTAGCTCCGAGAACTTTATAGCCGACTTCTGCTTTGGTAATTGCAGTTTCAATTGGGACTTCGCCCAATAATACATCAGTGACCGAATACAACAGATCATTTTTCTGAATACCGGAACCCATCGTGGCATTGCCTTGTGAATCCATATCCACAAGTAAAACGCGCTTTTTTAAAACAGCTAACGATGCTGCCAAATTTACTGCGGTTGTGGTTTTACCTACGCCACCTTTTTGGTTCGCAATCGCAATAATTTGTGCCATGGTGACCCCAATCCTTCGAAAAAATTAAATATGTTTCAATAAAAGCAAATGACGTTGTTCGTCTAAACGCGGAACTTTCAGCTCAATAATCTCAAAACTGAATTCATTTTTTAAAGCCTCTACTTCATCCGCAGGGATTAATCCTTTCATCGATGCAATAATACTGTGCGCATGCATAAAAGGTTTAGAAGCGGCAACAAAATCAGTTAAAGAGGCAAATGCACGACTGGTAATGACATCAAACTGACCCAGTTCCTGAATGCTTTCCTCATTTTCGACACGCGTCTGTACGGCAACCACATTTTTTAGTTTTAAATCGGCAATAAACTGTTTCAGGAAACGGATTTTTTTACCGTTCGAGTCTAGCAACACACACTGACGTTCAGGCTGGCATAATGCAATGATCATGCCTGGCATACCTCCACCGGTTCCGATATCCAGCAAGCGGCCTTGAGGCAAATCTTTCAAAATACTCAAGCTATCCAGCAGATGCTTGACCAGCATCTCTTTCGGATCACGAATCGCAGTCAAGTTATATGCTTTATTCCACAGTACCAAAGCATCCTGGTATTTGAGTAATAAATTTAAAGCCTCATCGCTAAGCTCCAAACCCAAAGCTTGACTACCCTGCTTAAGTTCTTTGAAAAACTGGTGCATATACAAATAACGTCTCGAAAAGTTAATGGAAGTATACCGATTTATACAACAAGTCACAGTAGCTTGTGCTTAGTGAATATGCACTTAATCGTACAAGCCTTGCTTAATTTGTTGATCCAGTACATTTAATCGCTCGGGAGTGCCAACATCTACCCAGACACCCTGCATTTTGGATGCAGAAATTTGCTGTTCAAGCATCGCTTGCTTTAATAAAGGTGCCAGTGGTCGTTTACCATTTTCCAGGCCTGCAAACATCGCAGGATGAATCACCGCAACGCCACTATAAGTCAGTGCTTCACCTTGCTGTGCCTGATCAAAAGTATAAGCCCGGCCATGAGCAAGGATAAAGTCACCGTTGGGATGTTGAGCCGGATTATCGACAAAAACCAGATGAGCAAGATCATCCTGCAATTTCACATCAAATAAGGTCGCAAAATCCATGGTGGTCCAGACATCACCATTAACCAGAATAAAAGGTTCTTCGCCCAAAAGCGGTAAGGCATTAATAATCCCCCCCGCAGTTTCTAGTCCTTCACCTTCATGTGACCACAAGATATTGACACCAAATTGCGAGCCATCTCCCAATGCCTGAGCAAGCTTTTCGCCCAACCAGGCCGTATTAATAACAATATCGGTGACGCCAATACTTTGCATTTTTTCAATATGCCAAACGATCAGGGGCTTTCCACCCACTTCCAGCAAGGGTTTTGGCGTATGCAGGGTCAGTGGACGCATACGGTTACCCAGCCCTGCAGCAAGAATCATGGCTTTCATTATGCAGCAACCTCATAACCACCGTATTTTGCTTCAAATTTCGGCATCACCTGAGTTTGAATAAACTGCATAAAGGGTTGCAGTTCTGCATAAGGCTGACTTTCTTCAAGTAAATACCACATCACACGAGGTAGGTCTTTTAAATAGCCAGACTTGCCATCACGTTCGAACAGACGCACAAAGATACCCAAAATTTTGATATGACGCTGAATCGCCATCATGTCGGCATCTTTTTTAAACTGCTCAAAATCACGGTCCTGTTTTGCCGATTCAGGCAACAGATCATAGAAGGTTTTAAACCATGTATAAACACGGTCAGCATTCCATTGCACATAGGCATCGCGGGTAATTGAAATCAGGTCATAGGTATCTGCGCCAATCACAGCATCCTGAAAGTCAATCACCCCCAGATCGGTTTCGCCTGCAATTTTCATCAGGTTACGGCTATGGAAGTCGCGATGTACAATGACTTGCGGTTGCGCCAAAGCCGCGTTGGCTAAAATGGCAAAGGTTCGTTTAATTAAGGCACTTTCTTCTGCTGTTGGCTGAATCTGCAATGACGGCAACATCCAGTCGGTCAACAGTTCCATTTCAGAAATCAGTTTTTCATAAGAATAATTTGGAAAATGATTTGTCCCATCAATGGCTTGTAATTGAATCAGCTGTTTAAAACTTTGCGCATAATAAGCATCTACAGTTTGCTCATTCAGCAAAGTCGAAAGTAAGACATCACCAAAATCTTCGAGTAGCAAGAAGCCCAATTCCAGGTCTTTGGCAACAATATGCGGCACACGCACACCATTATGATCAAAAAATTCATCGATCGTCACAAAAGGCCCACAATCTTCTTTTTCTGGTGGTGCATCCATGAGCATAAATGTTTTATTATTCAATTTGATTCGTGCATAACGACGGAAGCTTGCATCGCCTGCCAAAAAATGCGTCTCAAATTGATCTGAACCAAGTACAGATGTAATCCATGTTTGTATCAATTGTTCACGTTGTGTATTCATTTGCGATAAATTCTAATACAGGCTGAGTTTTTAAAGTGCTAAGTGTAGCCACTTATCAACTTTTTCTCTATGATGCGAGAATAATTAATTGCGATTAAGCATACTTGGTTAATGATACAAATGAAGCATCAGTTTAAATTTAATCCTTTAGCGACTGCTATTTTAACCCTTTTATGTGGCAGCTCGATCTCAAGCTATGCTGAATCTACAATTCCAGCTTCGACTGTCGACAACCAAAAAATGAAAGACAGCATTCAGGAGTCATATCCTGGACAACAATTCTTTGAACAATACTATGTAGACAAATCAGCACCTGAAGCTCAACAACGTCAAGGGCAGTATTTGAGCTCTGCTTATTGCAAAGGCGCCTGGATTACACCAATCAGTCCGGAGACCAAAGCTGCATATCCAGACAATGCCACATCTACAGTGACTGCAGATTATGGTCATTTTGACCCGAATGGCGACTCTGTTCTTGAAGGGAATGTATTAATTGACCAGCAAGGCCGCCAAATTCGTGCCGATAAAATCACCATCGACCAAACCCAAACCTACGCAAATGCACAAGGTCGCGTGCAAATGGCACAAGCCGGCTTACTGGCACAAAGTGACCAGATCAATTACAACTTAAAGACCCAGCAAGGCGATTTAAATAACAGCTTTTATATTTCCGAAGAGCAGCATGCACATGGCCGTGCAGAAAAAATTACCCGTACTTCAGAAAATGTGGTGGTGATGAATAACGCCACCTACAGCACCTGTCCACCCGATGAAAAACCAGGCTGGAAAATTCAGGCTGATAAAATTACCTTAAATAAAGAAACCGGACGCGGTGAAACACGCGGCACCAAACTTTATGTCAAAGAAGTACCGGTGCTTGCAGTACCTTATTTCAACTTCCCGATTGATGACCGTCGCACTACCGGTATTTTGACGCCAGGTTTTGGATTTACCAACGATGGTGGCGTAGAACTTACAGTTCCTGTTTATTTAAACTTGGCACCTAATTACGATGCAACCCTTACACCGCGCTATATCGGTAATCGCGGCGCAATGCTTGAAGGCGAATTCCGCTATTTAACGGAAAATTACGGCACTGGCAGAGTATCGGGCGGCTACTTGGCTGCAGATAACGAATACAATGACCAAGACCGTAAAGGCTTACAATTCTTACATAACTGGCAAATCAACAACCAGTTTTCTACCAATATTGAATATAACTATGTTTCAGATAAAGACTATTTCTCTGATTTAAATAACAATCCCAACTCAAAAACAGAATTAAACTTGCGCCGTGCCTGGCAGCTCAATTACGGCAATGGAATTTCAGGATTATCTGCACAACTCAAAGTTGAAAATTTCCAAACGCTCGATAATACCGTTTCATCTGTAGACCGCCCTTATGCACGTCTGCCACAATTTTTATTGAATTATAAAACTGGCAATCCCTTAGGTTTGCAATATGAATTCAATAATGACACCGCTTACTTTAAAAAAGATATTACTGATTTCAATAGCCCAAACAACGAACCAAGCGGTACCCGTATTTACAATGATTTTGCAGTGCGTTACAACTATCGTACTCCTTGGTCATTTATGATTCCTGAGATTTCACTGCGCAATATAAATACCGTATATGATCAAAATACGATTGCTGCTCAGAATATTAGCTCATCAGATGAAACAAAGACCGTCACCGTCCCCCAATTCACTTTAGATACCGGTTTCACCTTTGAAAAAGAAGGTAAATATCTGCAAACGCTTACTCCTCGCGCTTTTTATGCCTATGCACCATATAAAAACCAGGATGGGCATCCAAACTTTGACTCGGCTCCTGCATCCATCAATTATGATCAGTTATTCAGTCCACGTCGTTTCTATGGACATGACCGTTTAGAAGACAATAATTTCCTGTCTTTAGGACTAAGTTATAGTCTGTTTGATGAAGTAGGTTTGGAACGCTTGAAAACCAGCGTGGGGCAAAGCTTCTTTTTTGAAGATCGCCGGGTAACGCTAGAAAATGAAACTGATCAGCTTGATACTGAACGTCGTACCGGCCCTATCTTAAGTGTATCTAGCCAACTGTCACAAAATTTCACCGTTGGTGCAAATTCTGCATGGATGTCGAATGGTGATAATGCTCAGCGTGATCTGCAACTGTATTACACAGGTAATCAGGGAAATCTTTATAATCTGGGTTATTTCTACCGCAAAGACATTCCGAACCGTCAAGACCAGTATGATCAGGTTGTCGCATCATTCATTCAACCTGTAGCAAATAACTGGCGTATTTTAGGTCATGCCCAATATGACATGGACAATAATGTCGCTCGCGAGTATTTACTCGGTGTAAATTATGAGTCCTGTTGCTGGGGCATTTCGGTGTATGGCCGCTCTTACTATAATGACCTAGACAACGTGAACGATGATGGTGTTTCACCCAAACGTGCCATTATGGCGGAAATTAGCCTCAAAGGCTTAGGTGGCTTCAACAACAAACTTTCATCTTTACTAGAAAACCGTATTTTAGGTTTCAATAATATTAATCAATCTTGGACACAACGTTAATGAAGACAATACAGTTAAAACATTTTTTTAAAGCGACTGCGCTTGCTTTAGCCTTATCTTCATCAATGACTACATTTGCTCAATCCTCAGATGAAGTGGTTGCAGTGGTAGATAACAGTGTTATTTTAAAAAGTGATTTAGAACAAGGTATCGCAGAACTCAAACATCAACTAGAAACACAAAAAAAACAGCTGCCACCAGAACAATATTTACAGCAACAGGCACTTGACCAGCTCATTATTCGTCAAGCACAACTTGAACAAGTTAAACGCTACAATATCAAGCCAAATGAAAGAGAACTGAATGAAGCGGTGCTTAAGGTCGCAGATCAATCTGGAAGCAAAAGTTTAGAAGCCTTCCAGCAAAAGCTTGACGGTATTGCACCGGGGACTTACGAATCCTTGCGCAATCGCATTGCAGAAGATTTAGCAATTAATCGCCTGCGTCAACAAGTGGTGATGTCCCGTATTAAAATTAGCGATCAGGATGTAGAAAACTTCTTAAAGACGCCACAAGGTCAAGCCGCTTTAGGGAACCAAGCGCATGTTATTCATATCCGTGTATCTGGTGATGACCAAGCAGCCTTAGAAAAAACTGCAAAACTTGTCAAAGCTGAACTGAATAACAGCAATGATGTTAAAGCGATTGACCAAAAGTTCACTACCAAGACAGTTAAAGTGGAGGGTGCAGATATGGGCTTTAGAAGCCTGTCTGATATCCCGGCTGAACTGGCAGCCCGTGTAAGCACGTTGCAAGAAGGTCAGACTACAGACCTGATTCCAGTGCGAGACGGTATTCATGTGTTAAAATTGATTGAACGTAAAGGTGGTGCGCAAAAAGCGATCGTATCGCAATACCAGACACGTCACATTCTCATTCAGCCTTCGGAAGTAGTAAGTCCTGAAAATGCCAAACAACAAATTGACAGTATCTATAACCGCTTAAAAGCGGGTGAAGATTTTGCCGTATTGGCATCAACTTTTTCCAATGATCCGGGTTCTGCACGTGATGGCGGCAGCTTAGGCTGGGTGAACCCGGGCGTTATGGTACCTGAATTTGAGGCGCAAATGAAAAACACGGCTGTCGGTCAGATCAGTGCACCCTTCCAGACTCAATTTGGCTGGCACATTCTTCAGGTTACAGATATGCGCCAACAAGATATGACACGTGAATATCAACAACGCATGGCACGTCAAATTCTGGGTGAACGTCAATTCGATGCTGAACTGGATAGCTGGTTACGTGAAATTCGTAGTAATGCCTTTGTAGAAGTCAAAGACCCAAATCTGGACCGTAAAAAAAATAAATAATCCTCAATTGATTTGAGCCCAAAAACCAGTTGTTTAAGCAACTGGTTTTTTATTACCCACAAGAAAACTAATTAAGGTTTATTGATATTTCATATATAAATTTATGCCCAAATTGAGCAAGCATAGATGAATTGTCTACAATCTTTAGTCCATTCATTTGCTTCAAAATAAAAAAGCCTCTCATAAAGAGAGGCTTTTAAGAATTAACAATTAACGATTATTTTCATCGTCTTGAGAATCTTCAAATTTTGTTTCGCCTTCAAAACCTGGGTTTGCTTGACCACCGAAGCCGCCTTGACCACCGAAACCACCTTGGCTACCAAAACCACCTTGGCCACCGAAACCACCTTGGCTACCGAAACCACCTTGGCCACCGAAACCACCTTGATTACCACCGAAGCCACCTTGACCACCGAAGCCACCTTGACCACCGAAGCCACCTTGACCACCGAAGCCACCTTGAGGCTGACCACCACCAAAACCGCCAGCACCTTGAGCACCAGCAGGAGCACCAGCAGGACGTGGATTACGTGCAGGAACAACTGTAGAAATCGCATGTTTGTAAACCATTTGGCTTACAGTATTTTTTAACAAAACTACATATTGGTCAAATGATTCAATATGACCTTGTAATTTAATACCATTCACAAGGAAGATAGAAACAGGAATACGTTCCTTACGGAGAGAATTTAAGAACGGATCTTGTAAAGTTTGACCTTTAGACATGTTATAACTCCAAAAAATTAAAAATCAGCGCAAAAAACTATCTTTATTTCTCAATAAAAATTATAAAAAAGATAGTTATTAAATTTTGCTTTATCCGTAACACTTTCGCAAGTCTTCTTGGGCCTGCTTGACCGTCAAATATGTTTTAAAATTATGCGATTCTTGCAAAGATCTTAACCAAGTATATTGACGTTTTGCCAGTTGTCGTGTTGCAAATAAAGACTTATCCTCCATTTCCTGTCGTTTTTTGATACTTAGATCACTTTTTTGTATAAATTCTAGAGCTTGACGATAACCAACTGAGCGCATGGATGGCAAATTATCATTTAAATCGTATTTTTCAATCAGTCCTTCCACTTCATGTAAAAATCCGATATCCCACATGATTTTTAACCGTTGTTCGATACGCTTGTGTAATTCTACACGATCAGGTAATAAGGCATGATTATGAAATGTGTAGCGATATGGTATATTTTTGGGTTGTTCAGCTTGTAGTTTTGTAATTGGCTGTCCAGTCAGCTTAAATACCTCCAAAGCACGAATGATGCGTTGTTTATCACTGAACTTAAATTTCTGCCCCGCCAGAGCATCAACCTCACATAATTCCTGATAAACCGACTCCCAGCCTTCACGCTCTGCTTTAGCCTCAATTTCTGCACGTACTGCATAATCCGCACTGGGCAAATTACTTGACAATCCCTCTAATAAAGCCTTGAAATACAACATGGTACCACCCACCAGAACAGGTGTTTTACCACGTGCATGAATATCATCAATTAAGCTACAGGCATCTTCTACAAACTGGGCGGCCGAATACACTTCCAAGGGAGTGATAATATCGATTAGATGATGCGGATAACGTGCCTGCTCTTCTTTCGTTGGCTTCGCGGTACCAATGTCCATATCTCGATAAACCAGCGCAGAATCAACAGAGATCAGCTCAAAATGACCCTGCTCATAAAGTTCACATGCCAAAGCGGTTTTACCACTTGCAGTTGGTCCCATTAAATTGATGACCGGCAATTGATTCGACATGTACAACTACTCTCCTCGAGCAAAAAGTTTATCTAATTGTGAAAGTGGAAATGCACGCCAAGTTGGACGTCCATGGTTACACTGACTGGCAAATTCGGTTTGTTCCATTTGCCGCAGTAAAGCATTCATTTCCGAAAGACTTAAAATACGATGCGCACGTACAGCGCCATGACAGGCCATACCTGCTAAAATTTGATCGCGCTTTTGCAACAATCCCTGCACTTCATCATTCGGATCAAGATCATCAAGCAACTCAGGAACCAAAGCAGCAAAATCTGCCTTGTGCAAAATGGCAGGAACACCACGAACAATTACCTGTTCATCGCCATATTGATCTATTTCCAAGCCCAAACGTGCCAACTGTTCTTTTAAATCATCCACCCGCATGGCTTGCATACGGCTAATACTAATTACTTTAGGAATCAGCAATTGTTGTGATGTCCAGAATTCAGGCTTATCCCATGCGGCTTTCATTTGCTGCAACACAATGCGTTCATGTGCGGCATGCATATCGACAATAATCAGGCCTTCAGAGTTTTGTGCCAGAATATAAATGCCATGTAACTGTGCAATAGCGATACCCAGCGGATGTTCATCCACATAAGATGATTGCGGTTTTTCAATATTACCACTATCACTTAGGCTATTTATTTGAGAAAAAACGGTATCAGTTTCTTCCCGTAACGGTGCCAGATAGCTTTTTAAGGCATTATTCAGCTGTTGTGAACCTGCATAGCTATTTGCAGCATGAGATGAAGCATAATGTACCGTTTGCGGACTGCTGGCATTAAAATCACTGAGTAAATCGGTGGAAATTTGCGCTTCCGGTTGTGGCGTATACGCATCTACCGCCTTATGCAGTTGAAATTGTTCCTGATAACGTGGTTGCGGCTGCACAGCAGCAAGCTGATCTGCCTCATCCCTCTTCATGGCTGAAGCCAGTTCAGCTGTGGCCGTTTGAAATTCAGACAACTTTTCTTTAGCAAAATGCCTTACAAACTCATGTACTTCACGCTGATTTAAAAAACGGATTTCATGCTTGGTGGGATGCACATTGACATCAATATTTTCAGGATCAACTTCCAAAAACAGCAAATAGGCAGGATGCTGATGACCGTGCAAAATACCATCATAGGCCATACGTAAGGCATGGGAGATAGTCTTGTCTTTGACAATCCGCCCATTCACATAAACATATTGCAAATCGGCCTGAGCACGCGCATCTGAGGGATGCCCTAACCAGCCAGACAAGCGCATATTGATACTGTCAGCATCAATCCAGTACGCATTTTCGGTAAATTGTCGGCCCAAGAGCTGCTGCACACGCTGAAAACGCAGCTCACCGCTATCTGCAACCGGTAAATTGAGACGAATAGTGTTGTTATGCTCCAATACAAAACGGATATCGAAATGGGTCAATGCCAGACGGCGCACGATTTCTTCAATATGACCAAATTCCGTCGCCTGTTTTTTTAAGAATTTTCGACGTGCGGGCACATTAAAAAATAAATCCTGCACCCGAATATGGGTGCCTTTTTGTGCTGCAACCGCCTGAATTTCCTGATGATCAAAAGCTGTGCCATTCACTTCCACCTGATAACCAATACCTTCATCATTTTGACTGCTAATCAGAGTCAGGCGTGACACCGCAGCAATCGATGCCAAAGCTTCACCACGAAAACCCAAGCTAACAATGGCCTGTAAATCCTCTGCTGTCTGGATTTTACTGGTGGCATGCCGCATGACGGCCAAAGCCAAATCATCAGGATGAACCCCATGACCATTGTCAATGATTTCAATCAGGGTACTGCCGCCTTGCTCAACCCGAATAATAAGCTCCGTCGCACCTGCATCAATTGAATTTTCTAATAATTCTTTGACCACCGATGCTGGACGTTCAATCACCTCACCTGCTGCAATCTGGTTCGCCAGTGCAGGATTAAGGGTATGAATACGACGTTCGCTTAAATTATCACGCATTGTTAAAATGGCTCTCTAATGCTTGGTTTAATGCTGCAGACGAGAAACTTAAACTCGCAGTACGCATCAGTTCATCTTCAGACTTTTCAATATTGATAATCAGGTCAGGCTGTGGAATTTCATCGCCACCTTTGGATGGCCATTCAAATAAAAATAGCGCATTCGGCGTTTCCAAATAGTCACGAATGCCCATCAGCTCCAGTTCATAAGGGTCATTTAAACGGTATAAATCGAAATGGAAGATGTCTTTTCCATGAATATTATACGGTTCCACCAAGGTATAAGTGGGGCTTTTTACCGCCCCTTGATGGCCTAAGCTTTGCAAAAAATAGCGTGTCAGTGTGGTTTTACCCGCGCCTAAATCACCAATTAAATAAATTACACCCGTTGTAAAATGCTGCGCCAAAACCTGTGCTAAATTTTGGGTATCGTCTTCATTGTTTAAAACCAAATTAAATGAATACTGCATATTACTCACGACAAGATTCAAAAGAACAATTATGATAGCATCGCACCGCTTTATTGCCCATGTTCACACTTCCAAATATGGAACTTTTCCTGCATTTCATTGTAAATAGCAGTGATTTTATGCACAGCAGATTGATCTACGACAAATCACATGACCAGTACTGAATTTCTTCCGCCCATGATTGATGGTGTTAGCGCAAGTAAAGTTTTTCTTCCTAAAACCTCTCCTGCACCAGACAGTGTATATCAATATCTTTGTCAGCAATTTCCGCATATCAAGCCTGCTGAATGGCAACAACGTTTTACTGATGCTTTAATTTATGATGCCGCAGGCAATATCTTAACGGTTGATGCACCTTATAATGAAAATAGTCATGTGTTCTATTACCGTTTTTTAGCCCATGAAATACCCATTCCGTTTGAACATAAAGTTTTATTTGAAAACGAACATTTGCTGGTCATCGATAAACCACATTTTTTAACCATTAGTCCGACGGGGCAATACGTACAGGAAACCCTGCTGGTACGATTAAAAAAACAGACCGGCAATGAATTTCTAACCCCGATTCATCGTTTAGATCGCGAAACTGCCGGTGTGGTTTTATTCTCCAAACAGGTTGCCAGCCGTGCAATCTATCAGGAGATGTTCGCCAAACGTGAGGTGAAAAAAACCTATCACGCTATTGCACCGTTTCATGCCACTTTAACATTTCCATGTTATACACGTTATCGTATGGAAAAAGGTGAACCCTTCTATACCATGCAAGTGGTTGAAGGCAAAATAAATAGTGAAACAGAGATTGATCTGATCGAACATGATAGAGCATGGGGAAAATATGAGCTAAAACCAACCACCGGCAAGCAACACCAACTGCGGCTGCACTTAAGTAGTTTAGGCATTGCCATTAAAAACGATCCCTTTTATCCAACAGTACAACATAAAAGAGAAGATGATTTTTCTGCACCACTACAACTGTTAGCCAAACATATTGCATTTATTGATCCCCTGAGTGGACAGAACATGACTTTTTCATCCCATTTTGACCTAACATTGTAATATCTTTGTCATTACAAAATATTTTGGTAAATCGAACGTATGAATATTGAAATTACATTCAATTTGATTAAAATAAATGCTGAAAAGTTAAGTAATTAGACGTATTTAAAAAATCATGAGAAAAACCGAAGTTTATCAAATACGACTGGATTCCCAAGAAAAAAAGCATGCTTTTGCAGTATTTAAACAATTGGGCATTACGCCTGCACAAGCAGTCCGACTATTTTTCAAACAAGTTGTTTTAACAAAATCTATTCCATTTTCTATTGAAAATCAGAATATTAACCTTGATCAACTACAAAAAATCCGAAAATTAAAGCAACAACAAAACACTTCAAACACCTCTACAGAACAGACTGTTTCTCATGATCTGGATGATGACCATCTTGACCTTTTTGAAGAACTGAATGCCATTTTGGGTGAAAGTGACAAAACTTAACACTGTCGCATTTACAAACAAAATTTAGAAAAATTCTCATAAAAACTTAGGTATGCTTCATGCAAAGACTATAAAAAAGCATGGAGTATCGCATGATTGTACGACGCGCCTCTTTAGAAGATTTACACCCCCTTGCTGTTTTATTTGATGAATACCGTCAATTTTATGGTGCTTCTTCTAATCTGGATGTATCTTATCAATTTTTAAAGCAGCGATTTCAAAATCAGGAAAGCATCATTTTCATTCATGTAAAAGATGATATTTTTACCGGTTTTATTTTGTTATATCTCGGCTTTTCATCAGTCGCCTGTAGCACCTATTACATTCTGGATGATGTTTACGTCACCCCGACTTTTCGTCGTCAGGGTTCAGCCAAACAGCTCATCGATACTGCGATTTTATTTGCACGTCATGAAAACGCTCAACGTATCAGCCTACAAACGCAAAAGAATAATTATCAATCCCATCAGCTTTATCAAAAAATGGGTTTTGTCAAAGATGATGAATTCCAAACCTATCATTGTTTCCTGAAATAACAATTAAGCTGTCATTCTTGTCTTGGCTAATTCCACCTGTTCGGGGCTTAAATAGATCCAATGCCCTTCTTGTAAATCTGTTAACTCCAAAGCGCCAATCTGCTGACGATGCAATCGCTCTACTTTATTCCCCACTGCGGCCAGCATGCGTTTGACCTGATGATAAACGCCCTGATGAATAGTCAGCTGCAATTCATGTTCAGCCAGTAGAATGATATCAGTCGCGGCAAAAATACCCGATTCATTGCGCAATTCCACTCCCTGCTTTAACTGCTGAATATGCTCTTCCGTTACAGGATCAGCGGTTTGCATACGGTAGACTTTGGCCACATGTTTTTTCGGATGGGTTAAGGCCTGTAGAAATTGTCCATCATCAGTCAATAACAACAGTCCACTGGTGTCCTGATCTAGACGCCCCACACACTGCAAACCGCGATTCATCAATACATCATCAAATAAATCGAATACGCTAAAATGATGGGTGGCCTGGTGAGAACACTCATAACCTTGCGGCTTGTTTAAGGCAATATACACTTTTTCCCGATAAGCAAATGTTTCGCCATAGACCGTAAATGTTAAATTATTCAAATCCAGTTTATGTTTTGGATTGCTGATGACTTCCCCTTGAATGGCAATCGCTCCGTTTTTAATGAGCTGCTGGCAATGTTTACGCGAACCAAAACCCTGGGATTGCAACATCTTTTCCAACAACATAGACCTGACCTTTTACTCTCACGGAATGCGCATTCTATACTGAAATGAGGGCTATTTTTATTGTTCCTGCTTTTTCGGGCAAATCTTCCATCAAAACCTTATACAATAGCAATGATTTATAAATTTCTCCCTTAAAATAATGTCCCATCTAGATTTAAACCTGATTGTCCTGCTGGTTTTATTGGCCTGTGGTATCTTTAGCCATAATAGTGCCGTAACGATTGCTGCAGGTGTACTAATCGTTTTTCGCATTACCCCGCTGAGTGAATATTTTCCCTATCTGCAACAACATGGTTTAAATATTGGCATCATTATTTTAACTATTGGCGTTCTGACTCCGATTGCCAGTGGCAAAATTCCCGGCGATGCCATTTTAAAATCGTTTTTAAGCTTTAAATCATTACTTGCCATCGCCATTGGCGTACTGGTCGCATGGCTGGGTGGACGCGGAGTCAAACTGATGAGCAATCAGCCTGACGTGGTTGCAGGCTTGCTGATTGGTACGGTTGCAGGTGTGGCAGTATTGCGCGGCATTCCTGTCGGCCCTTTAATTGCAGCAGGGATATTAACTCTGTTTATTGGTCATTCTTGATTTTTTATTCTTAAGCCTGACAACGGATGATTGACAGGCTTGATCTGCACAATTTATGCAGCTTTTCGAAATAAAATTCTGGTTAAAAGCATGCCAATCAGGGACATGCTTGCCATTAAAATTCCCACCCAAAACCATCCACCTGTGGCCAGTACAATTGAGGCAATCAAAGGCGGCAACAGAAATTGTGATGTGGCGGAAAATTGCAAGACTAATCCTATTGTAGTGGTAATGGCAATCGGCTTTGCGGAAAAATTTAATACTTGAGAAAACACGACCGCTGCGACCAAACCGCCAAATAATGAAAAGCTCAAAACCAATATAAATTGCAGAATAAAGGGCAAGAATTCGCGTAACAGATAAAAACTCAGGGCACAGACCATTAAGATGGCAAAACCGGTTTGGACTAAAGTTTGAGGCCGCAAACCACGCTGTAACAGTAAACCACACACAAAGGTGCCAACAGCATTGGCAATCGCTACGATTGCCGTTAAGGCTCCTGCCACAGCTAAAGGAATTTGATATTGCTGATAAATGCTGGGCAAAAATCCCACCAGACTCAACCATTGTCCGGCATATACACCAAAAATAGCGGCCAGAATCCAGGCTGGAGGATGTTTTAAAGTCAGTTTAATTAAATCAAATATTGCAACCGACTGGGTATGGGTCTGCACTGCGGGAATAACCCTATAAATCACAACTGCCAAAGCAAGTGATAATCCTCCGAAACACATCCAAACCCCTTGCCAGCCCATACTATTGATCAGGAATGGCGTACACAGTAAGCCTATTCCCATTCCGCCTCCCATATAGGCGCTCCATAGCCCCGTCTTGGCTTGTAACTGCTCGAGTGGAACCAGTTGGCGGATAAAAGCAGGCCCACTTAAGGTAATCAGTAAAAATCCGAAACCTTCAACCACACGCAGTGCCAGCAATGCCGGGAATTCCTGCACAAAACCACCCGTAAAACTGGCGAATGCGAGTAAACTCAAGCCCAATAGTACACAGCGTTTTAAGCCAATTTTAGCGGTATAACTACCCAGCACGAGTGCCATGCACATACCGGCAACCTGTACCAGAGACAATAAAAAACCGGCTTGCACCAAGCTGATGCCTAACTCGGCTTGGAGTACAGGAACCGCGGGTGGCAACTTGCCTACATGCATGGCAGCGACAAATCCTGCTGCAATAATCCATAAATCTTTGCTGAGCCAACGCACGGCACTCACAACCTTCTCCTTCGGCAATTCCAGCGTTAGACTAGCAAGAATAAAAACGATTATTTATCGTTGATTTGAATAAGCTAAGAGCTTGCAACAATCAATCTAGCATTGACTCGGATCATGAAAAAATTCCCTATAAGGCTTTGATTCTATATAGGATTCAAGCACGATTTTTTAAGCAGAATAATACGGATTACGCTTTTGCGAGAATTTTTCCAGTTGTTTCAGGAAACCTTCAAAATAGCTTTTTTCTTTTTCTTCAGTTCGATAACCCGCATACAAGGTCCGGCGCAAACCACTCGCAGAAACGCAATCCAAACGGCGCGAAGTCACCCATCCCTTTTGTTCATATTCATTCACCACCCAGTCTGGAAGTGCAGCAATACCTCGCCCACTGGCCACCAGTTGAATCAGCATTTGGGTTAAATCCGTGGTCCGGATCTGTTTGGGTTGAATATTGGCAGGAATAAACAGTTTCGCCATGATATCCAGACGGTGCTTATCTACCGGATAAGTAATCAGAGTTTCCTCTGCCAATTCCTGCACGGTAATACGTTCTGCACGAACCAGTGGATGAGTGTTCGACAAGACCAGACGTGATTCATATTCAAAAATCGGAAAATATTCGATGCCTTTTAAGGCAATCGGATCTGCCGTAATTAACAGGTCAAATTCGGCATTTTGCAGCAGTTCATGTGGATTGGCTTCAAAGCCGGAAGCAAAATCCAGATCTACATCTGGATATAAGTGGCGATACTGGTTGAGCAGTGGCATTAACCAGTCAAAACAGCTATGACATTCAGAGGAGAAAATAATACGCCCAGTCTGGCCATGCACAATACGGGTAATATCTGTCTGGGTAATCTGAATTTGTGGCAGTACATCATCTGCCAGTTTGAGCAAACGCTGCCCTACATTAGAGAAAGTGACAGGACGGCTGCGGCGATTGACTACCTCTACCCCATACCAGTGATCGAGTTCTTTTAACTGATGTGAAATGGCCGATGGTGTTAAACACAGGTCATTGGCAGCAGCCACCAGTGAACCATGTTCACGCAAAGCAGTCAGTGTTTTTAAATGGCGAATTTCTAGCATATTAATAGTCATTCCAACAGAGCATAATTTTTGAGACCTTGTACGCGAAGCCCAAAAGCAAAAAATCATATAATGAATAAAAATAATTTTAACATGAGAATAATGAGTTTGATTCATCTTTATTTTTGTTCGATGATACTTGCAACAAAATGAGATCATCTATCTCCCTGGAAATATCATGACTTTAACTACACATATTTTGGGCTACCCACGCATTGGTGCAAAACGTGAACTTAAATTTGCAGAAGAAAGCTATTGGAAAGGTGAAATAACTCAAGCAGAATTTTTAGCAAAAGCCCAAGCGCTAGAAGCAAGTAACTGGCAAGCACAAATAGATGCCGGCTTATCTTTGGTGACTGTGGGTGACTTTGTATTTTATGACAGTATTTTAACCCATGCCGTGCGTTTAGGGGTAATTCCAGCCCGCTTTAAAGAAGCTGAAAAGCTAAATCAAGTTGATCAACAGTTCTATTTGGCACGGGGTCGTGCACCCCACTGCACCGATGTTGCTGCACTAGAAATGACCAAATGGTTTGACACCAACTACCACTACTTAGTACCTGAATTAAATTCAGCACAACAGTTTAAAGCTGATTTTTCTGATTTACTGGCGCAAGTCGATCGCGCCAAGGCATTGAATCAACCGCTTAAAGTGGTACTCCCTGGTTTAGTCAGCTTTCTGTATTTATCCCGTATTGTCGATGCAAATACAGCAGAAGCAGAAAAACATGCCTGTGAATGTGGAAATGATCATGCTGACATAAGTGCAGATCAGGCAAATTTAAAATTTGTAGATGCATTGCTGCCAATTTACGCAGCATTATTCGATGAACTCGAAGCACGCGGCGTAGAATATGTACAGGTCGATGAACCGGCTTTAGTACTTGATCTTGCACCAGAATGGCAAGCTGCATTTGAACAGGTTTATCATCTGTTACAACGTCATGATTGTTTAAAATTGATTGTGGCAAGTTATTTTGAAACTCTAGGTGCCAATTTAAATCTTGCTGTCAATCTCCCAGTTGCAGGCTTACACATTGACATTACCCGTGAAAAAGTGGGTGAGTTTTTCTGGAAAAAAGTCATTGACCAATTACCCACACACAAAATCTTGTCTTTGGGCTTAATCAACGGTCGTAGTGTTTGGGCAAGTGACCTAGTGGCCCTGAATGATATTGTTCAAACAGCACAAAAATCTTTAGGTGAGCGTTTATGGCTTGCTACGGGCTGTTCATTGCTGCACGTGCCGGTTGATCTGCGTTCTGAAACTATTCCTGCTGAAGTAGACGGCAAACTTGCTTTTGCCCGCCAAAAACTAGAGGAGCTTGTCGCCTTAGCAAACGGTCACATTTATGCAAATGAAAAACTTTCTAAAGCTGTGGATACACCATTTGATTTAGTGGCCCAATCTCGCCAAGCACCGTTTGAAATTCGTTTCAAGGCCCAACAAGAAAAGCTGAAATTGCCTTTGATCCCGACCACGACCATCGGTTCATTCCCACAAACTGCTGAAATTCGTGCAGCACGTGCAGCCTGGAATAACGGAAATTTGACCAACGATGCCTATGAAGCAGCAATGAAAGAAGAAATCGCATATGCGATTCAACAGCAAGAAGAACTTGGTCTAGATGTTCTGGTACATGGTGAAGCCGAACGTACCGACATGGTTGAATACTTTGCAGGTCTGCTGGACGGCTTCTGGTTATCCAAGTTTGGTTGGGTTCAGTCTTACGGTAGTCGCTGTGTTCGCCCGCCAATCATCGTGGGGGATATCACTCGTCCAAATGCCATGACAATGAAATGGATTGAGTATGCCAATACCTTATCTGACAAGATTGTCAAAGGCATGTTGACCGGCCCGGTTACTATTCTAAACTGGTCATTCCCTCCTGCGCATCGGACTCGTCGTGAAGTATGTTTACAGCTGGCTGAAGCAATCCGTCAGGAAGTCTCTGATCTGCAAGATGCTGGTGTCGAAATTATCCAGATTGATGAAGCGGCATTCCGTGAAGGTTTACCCCTACGTAAAGCCGATCAGGCTGAATACTGGAATTGGGCGGTAAAATCGTTCAAACACTGTTCAAGCAGCGCACGTGTGGATACGCAAATTCATACCCACATGTGTTATTCAGACTTTAAAGACTGCCTGCCACAAATCACAGCGATGGATGCAGATGTCATCACGATTGAAACTTCCCGTTCAGGTTTACAGCTGTTAGACGTGTTCCACGAGCAAGGTTATCCCAATGCAGTTGGTCCAGGTGTGTATGACATTCACAGTCCACGTACCCCTACCAGTGACAACATGCGTACCGTGATTGATGGTGTATTAAAAACCATTCCTGCTGAACGTTTATGGGTCAATCCAGACTGCGGCTTAAAAACACGTGGTTGGGCTGAGACGAAAATAGCACTGGCAACGCTAGTGAAAATGACCAAAGAAGTACGTAAAGAGCTGCAAGCTGCATAATCCAGATCGCACAATAAAAATAGCTCCTTTATCGGAGCTATTTTTAGCATCCAATTCAGGATGAACTAACTAAAATTATAATATTGTCCTGTACTAAAATCATACAGTGTTATGGTCGAGCCAGAAATGGTAATTTCGTAGTAACTTGAGTTGCCATAATGATAGCCTTCGTATTTTTTTATGCCTTTCTTTTTTAAACTGATAAATTCGCTATGCCCATAATCATACAGGTTAAATTCCCGGCCGGTGTTTCGTCCCTCAAAAACAGCTGATCGGTGATAATCATAAAGTTTTGCCTCGCCCGCATTGACGTTACCGCTGATTTGAGAATAGGCACTTTCATTGTAATCATAAATATTTGACTTATGATTGCCGAATTCCAGCTTGGCCACCACCAAAGCCAAAGCCGCTCGCTGATACTGTCGCATATATTTTTCCTTTTCATTTTTATTCTTTTTCGTCAGTCAAAAAATCATCCTATTTTCTAACTTTAAAACTTATTTAAATAGTTGTGATTCCCCAAACACCATAACAAACTATTTTTCCAGCTCAAAATAATATTTAATCAGACTACCCTTTGGTCATTTTCTTGTTCATACCCAATGAAAATCAGGTATTCAAATTTGTTATGTATAGCTAATTAAAAATTATAAGCTACATTAACTTAAATCCCATCTCCAAGGCTTCTCGAATCGATTTGTCTTGTTGGCTGACAATACCTCTAACTTTTCTTTTGAGCACAGACCACGCTTTTTCAATCGGATTGAGATCTGGACTATAAGCCGGTAAATACATGAGTCTGGCATTGTATTGGAGAGCCAATTCGTCAATTTCTTTACCTTTGTGAATCGAAGCATTATCTAAAATCAGAAAGTGCTTTTGATGCTGACCATTTCTATCTTTAGGTAAACTTTTCAGTAAATATTCAAGCCAACCAACAAAAGTGCTGCGGTCATATGAACCCTGAAAGATCAATGGAGCAATGAATTTGAAGGGTGCACTTGATCGAATAGCACTGATCATACTCAGTCTGGTTCCATGCCCACCCGATTTTAATGCATAGCAACGTTTCCCTTTCTCAGACCAACCATACTCAGAGGTTTCATTGGTATTTATGCCGGATTCATCAATATATAAAACCTGCTCTTCACCATATTGCTGTTTCCATTGTGGCAGGAACCACTGAAATACGGCTCGTCCTATTTTGCAGGCTTGTCTGTAGAGAAAACTCTTTTTTTATGTGTCCAGCCCAGCTTATGTAATGCTTTCAGGATGACATGATAGCCCACAGAATAACCAAACTGCTTTTCAAATAAAGGAACTAAATCCTTTGCCTGAGAAAATTTTGTTGTTTCCACAAATTTTTTAAATCCTTGAATATCTTTAATAACTGAAGGCCTTCCTGCATTGCGAGGTTTGGGTTGCTTCAATTGCCCAGTCTTTTGTTCAAGTAGAATCCAGTCATCCAAGGTTGTTCTAGCGATATTAAATAGTTCGCAAGTTTTAGATTTATGATGTGTTTCTTTATAGAAAAGCATTACTTTTTCACGTAAATCAACTGAATAAATTTTTGGCATAGGATCAGGGCGTAATGATTTCTCTGATTGTAGCTCATATTAAATTAATATCTATACACCTCAATTCAGCAATAAAGACAACTCTAAACTGGATGAAGATTTCCGCTTGACCCCTCTTAGGCATGCAAAAGGACCGTAAATAATGATTCATAAACTCTTAATTTTAATCTGGCAATTTTTTTCCACAATGTGGGCAATAGGCATATTGCTCGCGTTCTTGCTTCAATGCTTCTTCCCGTTGCTCGCGCAGCAACTGGAAAATAATATTGCGCGTTTGCTCTGAAGTGAGTCCCACCTCTTTACGCATACTTTCTATTTTTTCCTGATCATTGAATAGATCAATTTCAGAACTTTGCAATAACTCTCTAAATTTTAATTCCAGATTCTGCTTACGCTGTTCCAGTTCATAGGTCAGGCCGGTTGCCAAGATACCTGCCGGTAAAGCGGCCAGCCCTACACCCAAAATGGTAATAATTGCGCCCAAAAAACGCCCCAAAGGAGTAATCGGCGTCACATCTCCATAACCCACAGTGGTCAGCGTTACTACCGCCCACCACATCGATGCTGGAATTGAAGTAAACACCTCAGGTTGAGCTTTACTTTCGACCACGTAAATACAGGCGGCAGCCATCACAATCATGATGCTTAAAATAAAGAGAACCGCCTGAAAAGACCCTTTTTCACGTTCAATCACGCGCAATAGAATTTGTAGGGAGACAAAATAGCGTGTCAACTTTAACAATCGCATGAGCCGTAAAATTCTCAGGAAGCGTAAATCAATCGGCACCCAGAAATTAATATAAGCCGGCAAGATGGCAAATAAATCAATGATTGCTGCACCACTTTTGACCCAGTTCAGGCGATTCTTCCAGGCACTGTAAAATGGATTTTCTTCGGCAACTGACCAAAAACGGAGTAAATATTCAAGCGAAAAAATAAAGATAGAAAAGTATTCGAAAAAATCGAAAAATGCCGCATAGGATTGATACACATCATTTACCGACTCCAATAATATGGCTGCCGCATTACCCAGGATCAATAAAATTAAAAAATAGTTGATCGTCCGACTAAACCTGGTTTCGTAGTCTTCATTATGTAAATTGTTATAAACGAATCTTCTTAGTGTATACCACGTGCTAAATGCCATAGCCGTACATATTGTAATTTAAAGGCTGTAGTTTAACTCAAGTTGGAAAAGATGTAATGCGTGGCAAGCCAAGAAGCCCTCATCACGCATTCATTTTACTTTACTTCAATTTATTCAACAAAAAGCAAAGCTAAACGTACTTGGTCATAGCCCATACGTGGACTGGTCGCTTCTACAATCGGACGCAGCTTAATTCCACCATCCTCACTAAAGTTTTCAGGGCTTTGACGTTTCATCAAGCGTTTATAAATTTTACGCACCTGTTCCACCACTTCATCCCCCGGATGAGCTACGGAAATGTCCAAGCCCTGCTCTTTATGTAATTTCGCCAAATGATTGATAATGGTCGCAGGCGTTAAACCGCGCTCAACGGCAATATCCTGAATTTCATAACCCTCTTCAAACAATTCACGAGTTTCATCCAGTGTAGCTGTCGCATAATTGGTTTTGCCGCCACTTTTGGCAATTTTCTTCTCGTTACGCTGAATTTCAGCTTCATTCAAGGTACCACCACAGTGACGGATAAAAGCTTTATGCTGCGGTGTTAAATCAATCAGTTGGAAGTGGTTTTCAGCTTCTTCAGACAGTTCCTGAAAACGGCGATCAGCCTTGATGGCCAGACTGTCCAATTCCAAAGCCTGTTCATTCATACCCAGCAGCTTTAAGCCACTTAATGCTTTTAAACGCGACAACGCCACATAACCCTGACCTTTCTCAAAGGTATGGGTCAGATTAATCTCGGCTGCTTCCAGCGTCATGCCTTGCGACTTATGAATAGTTATGGCCCAAGCCAGACGTAATGGAATCTGCTGAAAACTGGCAATAGTTTTACCGGCATCGTTATCGACCGACCAGGTTTCAGGCTCTACTAGTAGTACTGTACCGTCGGTTAATTTTACTTTTGGCAAAATGCCATATTCATCATCTTCTTCAAAGCCAATGACCTCGCCCAGACTGCCGTTGATATAGCCCATATCAAAGTTGTTTTTGACAAACATGACCTTGGCATTTTTCTTTAAAGTCAGGTTTTCAGGCGCACGAACGGATGATTTTAAAGTTTCAATCAGCTTGTCATTGCCATCACAGATGGCGTCAAACTGCTTGCTTTCGGCATCAATAGCATTCAGATGCTTAAAGTTGATGCTATCCACATCCATATTGTGGGTATATAAACGGGTAAAGGTTTCTCCCACGTTCTGCTGGCGGGTCTGCTCCAAAGCCTGAAGATGTTCGGCACTTATACTCTGGTTGCGAATGGCATTTAAAATATCATTTAAATAGTCATTACCCTGACGGTGCTGCTCGGTCAGATAACAGACCCGAAATTTGGCTTCCACCCACGCATCCGACATAAAGCAGAATTTATCCCGGTTACGTTCTTCATTTTTACCTACCGGTGGCAACTGGAAAAAATCGCCAGCAACGATGACCTGAATCCCACCAAAGGCTTCATCACTTTCTTTAAAATATTTTAAAACCTGATTGACCAGATTCAGCTGCTTGGCATGCAGCATGGAAATTTCATCAATAATCAGTACTTGGGCATTTTCTAAATGCTCTTTAAGGTACTTGCGCTCTTTCATGTTTTTCAGGTCAGCATCGGATAAAAAATCCTTGATGCCGATTCCCGCCCAAGTATGAATGGTCATGCCATTCATATGCGTTGCAGCAATTCCAGTTGATGCCGTAATCGCCACAGGCACCTTACGGGCTTTTAAATAATTGATGTACTGATTGAGTGTATAGGTTTTCCCTGCACCAGCCGAACCTGTTAAAAAGACATTTTCGCCGGCTTTCAAAAGCTTGAGTGCAGTTTCTTGTTTCATAAGACCTATAACCGTAAATTAACGGCTATAGCCTACCGATTTTTTCCTTAAAAGTTAAGCACAGAAAAAAGTTTAGCGACAGCCACTGTCACTTAAACGGCGCAAACTGCTGGTTTAACCAGGAGATAAATTGCAACGCAATATTGACAAAAAGATATTCGGTTTTTCTATTATGCGGATATTCCAGCTGGTCATAGATCAGCTGACCTTCTCGCAGGTAGCAGCCTAAGGTCATATGCAGTTTGCCGGTTTGCGAAACCATATGAAAAGCCACATACTCTCTTTCCATAATCCGCTGTGCATAGCTTGCCGCCAGACAATTCTGACATCTCTGCGACTCTTCAATAAGACGGTCCAGATCTGTCAATTCTTCAAAGCTCCAGCTGGAAAAGTGCATGAATTTTTCCGGCATCACAGCTTGCCAGACCGACACCGCATGATTTTTCCTGAGCTGGCTGATAATTTCCCGCTTCTGGATGTAATTATGCCAATCCGTGGCCTGATGATAAAACCCGATCCAGCTGGTATTTTTCGCTACAAGCTTATTATCCTTAAAAAATTCAACCAGATAATCTCGCACATAGGAGTCGAACACCGACACCCGGATATTTCGACCACGCAGATAAAAAATCTGCCGGAACTCATCCTGCCGCATTTTATAGTGCTGCAATATGCTATAAAATTCGCGATTCTGATGGGTTTCTGGTCGGATATAAGCCATTAAATCATTGCCGAAACCCCGGGTTATTTTGTGCAGGTACAACATATAGGCCTGCATCACCCGACTTAAGCGCACATAGATTTTCTTGACTGTTTGCTCATTGCCTTGTGTGACATTGCGCATTAAGTCCATCCATTCATCCAGATACAAAATGGAAGGACTGATGGCAATGCGATGGTCTTCCAGAGACTGGCTCTGCCCTTTAAGCATCATACTCTGATTATATTCATGCTCAAACCAGGCTTCCTGCATGGCAAAATAATGACAGCTATGAATAAACATGCGTGCTGAACAATGCTGAAAGTACTGTAAAGTTGCCAGAATGACCTGGGGGTGAACCTGACTGCTATCGATAAAACTGAATGCCGTGACTGCTACCCGGACACTGCTGTGCTGAATATTACGGCTCAGCCAGTCCAGAACCTCGGCAGACTGTTTAAACAGCCAGTTTACCGCTCGCGGATAATCAAATAACGGCAATTTTGCAACTTTCTTTTGCCAGACCACAGTCGAGCCATGCAGAAAATTATGTTTTGAGAGTAAATTATCACGCTGCCAGAGCTCACGCCGCATTAAACGCACAAAGCCAAGCAAGGCAGGCTGTTCCTGGGCATGCCGATAGAGCAAATGGATATCATCCTGATGTTCCATTAACTCATGCAAGTTAAAACGCTCTTCAAATGACAGTGCCATAATGCGGTACATGGCTACAGGTAAAAACTGCGCAGCGCTAAAACAAAACTCATCCAGCGCTTCCATTAAAGGTTGCAAGGGTAAAAATTCATCTCCGTACACCTTTTGAATGGAACACATCTCTTGTAAAAACTGGATGAGCGTTTCAGGCAATGCGGTTTTATTCATCACATAATCTGTTAAAACAGCAAAAGAATAGATATTTGCTTTAATCATCAGCTGATCAATAATTTCAGCTTCAAGCAGCGAAAGATTTTTCAAATACGCCCTTACCCGCTCGGTGCCCTGCACCCACAAATACACCTGATCAAGCAGTATCTGCCGCAGCTGTTGGGCTTTTTGACGCAAATAGAGGGAATGTTGCGGCTTTAAGTCATTGGTGAGAAAGCACAGATCATGAAGGATAAACTCTTCCAGCAGTTCAGCTTTTTGTCCAAGATAAGTAAAATCACCATGCAAAATGCTTTTCTGCGCAGAGTCAGGGGCATAAAATTGTAACTGAAACAGACCATTGGCCACTTGTACCGTATGCCATTCCTGATCAATACGAAACATATTTTGTGCATTCAGCCCACTGACAATCTTGAGCTGATCTTGAAGAATGTCATTTAGACTTTTAGAAATTCTGAGTAACTGTTTCGCAATCCCTTGATATTGCGGTACTAAACGATCCTGTTCCATACTCGCCTCAAATTGAATAATCATCCTAAGATGAATTTAATCATTTTAATCATATAGTAATCTAGTAAAGATACTGTATGCTGAGTTCAAAATTCAATCAAATTTGCCTGATCAATTTCTAAAACTCAATCACTGCTTCCATCCATTTATACTTGTGGAAATGAAATACAGGCCCAACCTAGTCAAACTTTTCTGTGGTCACGCTGTCGTTTTAAATCGTCTAAACCTGCATAAATTTGCTGCTGAATCTGATCACGAAAATCTTTTAATTGTTCCGTATTTTCAATATGCATTAAATTCTGTCGCGGCATAAATTGAAAATAAAAAGGCAGACGCTTCGGGATGATATTTTTAGGCAAGGATGGAATAACATCACCATGACGCAACAATTTATCCAGTTTCGGCAACTTTAACAATTTTTGAAACCACGCGCTTTCAATAATCCAATTGGCATCGAATCCCAGCTCAAAAACTTCATCGCCACCTAAAGCAGCAAAAGGCACAATTTCATAGTTAAATTCTTGCGCGAGTTTTAGAAAACCATAACGCTGTTTCCAGATCAGTTGATAGGCCTCACCTTTTCTTTTTAAAACTTCCCGCCCGCCTCCCGGAAAGACCAGAATCGAATAACCTTGCTGCATCGCTGCACGAATATAGGCTTTTTCACCATCGACAGCACCGAATTTCTTAAACAGGGTACGCCAAACCGGCAAATAAAAATGGCCATGATCAGCAACACTGACCACAGCCACTTTATGATGATTATATAAATAATCAATCAGAATGGGGGAATCAAATATCCCATATAGGGTGTGATTCCCGACATACATTGCAGGTTTGGCAGCATCAATCTGTTCAGCCCCTAAAAAGGTTGGGGTGAAATACAGTTTGGACAACGCACTGAGGCATTTAATCCATCTGGCATCATGCTCAACCTGCAATAGATGATTCCTTATGCTACAACGTGTTTTTGCACCAGAACCGAGCCAACAGAATAACCCGCACCGAATGAACAAAGCAGACCATATTCACCATCATTCACTTCATGTGCAGTACGGTGTAATGCAATGATCACACCTGCAGAAGAGGTATTGGCAAATTCATCGAGAATAATCGGCACAAGCGCACGGTCAGCATCTTTACCGACTACATATTTCAAGATCAGGTCATTCATGCTGGCATTGGCTTGGTGTAACCAGAAACGTTTCACGTTGCTTGGTGCAATGTTGTTTTTCTCCAGCTGTTTGGTAATAATTTTGGCAACCAGCGGGCACACTTCTTTAAACACTTTACGACCGTCCTGACGGAACAGCTTGTCATCCACCACTGCATCTTCACTACGGTTTAAGTAACCGAAGTTATTACGAATGTTGTTTGAGAACTGGGTAAACAAATGCGTATCTACAATGTCAAAACCAGTCTTCGTGGTCGTATCTTCAATAATCGATGCTGTCGCCACATCACCAAAAATAAAGTGGCAGTCACGTGAACGGAAATCGGTATGACCAGAGGTAATTTCTACATTGACCAATAAGACACGACGTGCACCGCTTCTGATTGCATCCGCAGCCTGTTTTAAACCAAAGGTTGCAGCAGAACAGGCAACGTTCATGTCATAGGCATAGCCTTGAATGCCCAAAGCAGTTTGGATTTCAATTGAAACAGCAGGATAAGCACGCTGGATGTTTGAACATGAAAGAATCACAACGTCGATATCTTCAGCTGTAACCCCTGCATTTTCCATCGCCTGTTTAGCAGCAATCACACCCCATTCAGCTTGAATGGAAAGTTCATCATTGCTACGTTCACGTAAACGCGGATATAGACGTTTTGAATCAAGGATACCTGACTTTTCAGCAACATAGCGACTTTTAACACCGGATGCTTTTTCAATAAATTCTGCATCTGAACCGCGACGCGCTTCAATCTCACCCGCTGCAATTTTGTCCGCATTGTCGTGGTTAAACTGTTCCACATAAGCATTTAAACTTGCAACCAATTCATCATTGCTAATGGATTCTTCTGGATGATAAAGACCGGTACCGGTAATACGAATGCCCATGTAAAACTCCCGTTAATTTTGCGCTCTGTTAATTAATGCCCAATTGATGCCATACTTTTTGCAGGCGGGTTGGAGAAACCGGCATTTTTGTTTTCATTGGTTGTGAGAACAGGGAAATACGAAATTCTTCGACCATAAAGTACAGATCTTTCAGGCGAGCGTCATTTTTAAACTTAAACAATTTTTCCATCCATGGGTCAACTTGCTCAATGGCAGAATTATCCCTTTGCAGGTTATTTGGCAAGCGTTCTAAACGCAAGACCAAAGCCTTTAAATAGCGTGGAAATTCCTGCCATATATCAAAAGATTTGACATACACACAGTTGGAAAGACTCATTAAATCAAGCTGATCTTCAAGATCATCAATATTTTTTCCAAAGATAGAATCGTCTAAAACCAACAATTTCCGACGAATATCCTGCCATTGAATATAAATATCGCTCAGTATAGATAATGCCACTTGACCATGCGTTAGGAAAGATTTTTTTACATTTAAAAGCAAGTTTTGAAACTCTTCAGCATTGACAGGAAGCTCATTTATTGTCATCTGAAGGGTGGCATAAACCAACATCTGCTCCAGTTGGGCCTTATCTCCCAGAGGCGAATAAGCCAAAGCCAGCGGTTTGGAAATCTGTTTTTTCAGCTGGCGCACCAGATCGCCGAGCTGCATATACACCAGACGAATGATCCCTTCCCGATGCTGTTTAATCGCTTCAGCCTGATCATTGAAGGTCTGAATCACCACACCGGATTCATCTTTGGCATCTAGTTCTGCAAATGCTTTAGTCGGTACCAGAGCCTGATATTGCTTTACCACAACACCAGTCACTTTTTGTGAAGCTTCAAAAGTAAAATTCTCAGGGAAAACTTTAAATTCGCCTTTGAGCTGCTTGACCGGACTATGTGTTTCGGTACGGCAACGTGCTTTCAGTTCGGGCAGATCACGACCTTTTTCAATCACCCGACCTTTTTCATCAATCACTTTAATCAACGGCAGCAAATACTGCTCGATCCGTTCAAAGGAAAAGTCTTTTTCGCTAATTTGTTCGCCACGCAACTGGAAAGCCAAAAACTTGAAGATATGCTCACGTAAATGAACTGCATCAATGATTTTCATCAGATTGCGTGCAGTATCCGGAATCGGCACCAGATTGCGACGCTTGTCTTTAGGCAAGGATTTCAATAAGGCTTCAATCAAGTCCTCACGCCAGCCTGGGATGCCCCATGACCAGATACCTTCATCGACCTGTGGCAAGGCCTGTAGCGGGATTTTAACCGTCGCTCCATCTTCATCATGGCTGGGATCAAAACGGTAGCTCGTTGCCAGACGCAAAGCGCCATTATGCAAATAATCTGGAAATTGCTGGGTGGTCGGACGGTCATTCATCCACAGCGCATCATCTTCGACAAATAAATAGCGCGGATTTTGCGGCTCAACTGTAGCACGCCAGTCTTCAAAACTTCGACGGCTCGCCACTTCTGGCGGTACTTTCTCGGCATAAAATTGATAGATGGTTTCTTCATCCACCACCAGATCACGACGACGTAGCTTATCTTCCACCCGTTCCACTTCTTCCAGCTTAAGTAAATTATGCTTTAAGAATGGCGGTGTAATACCGAGATTACCGGTAGTCAAGGCATCACGCAGGAAGATTTCGTGTGCCGCAGCCTGATCGACTTTCTCATAGTTCATCAAACGCTTCGGCTCAATAATCAGACCAAACAGGGAAATCTGGTCATAAGCATTGACGATACCGGCTTTTTTCGACCAGTGCGGCTCAAAATAGTGATGTTTCAGCAAATCACGAGCAGCAAGCAGAATCCATTCCGGTTCAATCTTGGCCAAAGTACGCAAGTACACCTGAGAGGTTTCCACCATCTCAAAAGCCATCACCCACGGCGTATTGGTTTTATGCAAAGTCGATGCCGGGAAAATACGGGCTTTTTGCTGACGAACGGCCATAAACACATTGCGTTCATCGGTCTTATTGGCAATAAACGAAAGCAAACCGGTCAATAAGGCACGGTGCAAGTTTTCATAACTGGCTTTTTTATCATTAAAGGAAAGCTTTAAGCCTTGCACCAATTCCGTCAACTGTTCATGGGTTTTCTTCCATTCGCGTAAACGTAACCAGCTTAAAAAATGCTGCCGTGCAAAATTACGACGCTTGTTCTCATTCATCGATGCACGGTTAGCTTGCAAGGTTTCCCATAACTTGATGTAGAACAAAAAGTCAGAGTCACCTTCTTTAAACAAGGCATGCTTCTGGTCAGCTTGCATCTGTTTATCGGCCGGACGTTCTCGTGGATCCTGTACAGCCAAAGCTGCGACAATAACCAGGACTTCATTGAGCACACCAAAATGCGCACCGCCTAAAATCATCCGTGCCAGACGCGGGTCGATTGGCATTTTTGCCATTTGCTGACCGATTTTTGTCAGTTCTGATTTCTTCTCGTTTAAAGCACCCAGTTCAATTAACAACTTACGGCCATCATTAACCAAGCGATGATCTGGTGGCTCAATAAAGTCAAAACTTTCCAGACTGCCCAGATTCAGGCTTTCCATCTGTAAAATGACCGAGGCCAGGTTGGTTCGTTTAATCTCTGGTTCGGTAAATTCAGGACGGCTTTGGAAATCTTCCTCACTATACAGCCGGATACAAACACCAGGCGCAATACGGCCACAGCGGCCTTTACGCTGGTTGGCAGCCGCCTGTGATACTGCCTCAATCGGTAAACGCTGCACCCGTGAACGGTAGCTATAGCGTGAAATACGGGCAAAACCGCTGTCGATTACATAACGGATGTTGGGTACGGTTAAAGCTGTTTCAGCCACGTTGGTGGCGATAATAATACGTCGTCCACCACCGCCAGGATTGAAAATCTTTTGCTGTTCCGCTATGGCTAAACGCGCATATAAAGGCAAAATTTCGGTATGCCGTGGACCATGCTTTTGCAGGGTTTCCTGCAATTCACGAATTTCCTGTTCGGTACTGGCAAAAATCAGGATATCGGCATGTTCAGGATGACCTTTTTGCTGTGCATCGGCAAAACATTCCTTTACCGCTTGTACCACTGCACGCGGCAAGTTTTCTTCAAAGTCATCAAACTCGTCGTCATCACTACCGCCAATACTCATTTCTGAAATTGGACGATAACGCACTTCTACCGGATAACTGCGCCCTTCCACTTCAAAAACAGGTGCACCGTTAAAGTAGTTACTAAAACGGTTTACATCTAAGGTTGCGGAAGTAATGATGACTTTTAAATCTTTGCGGCGTGGTAGAAGCTGTTTTAAATAGCCCATGATGAAGTCGATGTTCAATGAACGTTCATGCGCTTCATCAATAATAATGGTGTCGTATTTGGTCAAATAACGGTCATTGGCCAGTTCAGCCAGTAAAATACCGTCCGTCATCAAACGAACTATCGAGTCTTGCGAACCCTGTTCGTTAAAACGGATTTTAAAACCGATGGATTCACCCAGCTTTTCGCCTACCTCTTCAGCAATACGCTGCGATACGCTACGCGCAGCCAGTCGACGGGGTTGGGTATGACCAATCATTCCAGTTAAACCGCGACCGGCCAGCATGGCAATTTGTGGTAATTGTGTAGTTTTACCTGAACCGGTTTCCCCTGCCACAATAATCACCTGGTGTTGTTGAATCGCTTCAATCAACTTGTCTTTGTATTGGGTAACAGGCAGGTCTTGATTGAGTTTAATGTTCGGAACACGGGACAGGCGCTCACGCACTTTATGATTCGATTTTTCTAATAATTCTTGATAATGTTTCTCGTTGGCATCTTTACCTTTGCGTAGTCGATTTAAACGATGACGGTCACGTGCCATGACCCATTGATCTACATTTAAATGACTTAACACAGATAATTTATCCCAAAACAAAAAATTGAACTGAATATTTTACGCTGTAACGCCGCAGAGAGAAAGACAGGCAAATATTTATTCATGGCATTTGAGGTAAAGAATATTCAAAAGCATGGAAAATAGATCATCAACCACGCTAAAATCCGCCACATATAACAAGAGTTACACTATTCACCATCTTTAATGATGTTCACACACCTCTTCTGATCACCATTACTCAGCCTAAAAATGATTCGAGCGTCAAAAATAAATTTAATTTAAAAAAATTTACCCTTGAATTTTACTTCCGCAACCTTCATGTTCTTAGGCGAGCTGAAAAACTGCATATTTGTCATTTAATAATCATCTTTAAATGATTGAATAAATAAACAGTCAGATTTGGTGGAATTGTAGACTTTATATTAGTTAATTCGGTTTTTCCGATTTCAATAATGTAAAAATACTGTTTCAGCAATAAGAAAAAATTCGCTATCCTTTTGGAAATCAAATACAAACCTCAATCATGGAGACAATGATGAGCTTAATTAATACTGAAGTTAAACCATTTAAAGCAACTGCATTCCAAAACGGTCAATTTATTGAAGTGACTGAAGCTGATCTTAAAGGCAAATGGTCTGTTGTATTCTTCTACCCAGCTGACTTTACTTTCGTTTGCCCAACTGAATTGGGTGACCTTGCTGACAACTACGCTGAATTCAAAAAATTAGGCGTTGAAATCTATTCAGTTTCTACTGACACTCACTTCACGCACAAAGCTTGGCACGATTCTTCAGAAGAAATCAAAAAAATTGAATATGTAATGGTTGGCGATCCAACTTGGACTCTAGCTAAAAACTTTGACGTATTAATCGAAGCTGCTGGTCTTGCTGACCGTGGTACTTTCGTTATCGATCCAGAAGGCAAAATCCAGATCGTTGAAATCAACGCTGGTGGTGTTGGCCGTGATGCTCAAGAACTTCTTCGTAAAGTTAAAGCAGCTCAATACGTTCATGCTCACCCAGGTGAAGTTTGCCCAGCTAAATGGAAAGAAGGTGACGCTACTCTAGCTCCTTCAATCGACCTAGTAGGTAAAATCTAATCTCTATTTAGATTGAACTGATGTAAAAACCATGCTCTTTTGCGTGGTTTTTTACATTTTGAATAAAACAATGTTTTCAAATACCTTTAACTTTTGGTATGTCCTATATTGTCAACATAACAGAATTTATATTTTTACTTCAACAATAAAAAGCTGAATAGCGTACAGCCCTATTCTTCAATACAAAATGTATCTATCTATAATTCATCAATTTAATATATTTATTTCTATTATATTTTGTCACTTTTTATTGTAATGTAAGTCTTATACAGGTGTGTGATGAATGTTTTACAATTCTGCTCTTCAGCGCACAACCTCTATAGCTTAACGTCAAATGACAAACAAAATCTGTGAAACATAATATAAAAAAGGAGTGCTTATGGGATCAATACTTACTGTAACTTCCTATACTTACAGTTCTTCATCACGTTATCTTAAAATTTTTTATAACAATGGTTCAGCAGAACTGTACCATCCAGTTCCGGAATTTATTTATAACAACATGCTCCGATGTCATGACAAGGCTGCTTTTGTACATAAATATTTAGAATATGACTTACATTTTACTCGCATTTCCATGGCTTGAATGATCAGGGCTCTGCCCTGATTCACAGATATTTTTATTCATACAAATTTATTTATAGCAAAGCATCAACAGACCTGAGCCAATCGATAAAGTCATACTCATAAAACGTTCATCACTTTTCACCAGTGCAATAAATTGCTGAACTTCTGCTGCATGTGATATGACGTTGTCGACAAACATGACGCCATTTTTAGGATGCAGCATATGCGGCAAATACTGCCAGTAATCCATATAGGCATCCCGTTCGGCATCCAACAAAATAAAGTCATATTGCTGTTCGGCCTTTTCAAGAAAACTTTGTGCATCCCCTACCCAGAAATCAATCACTTCACTCAATTGCAGTTCATTGGCATATTGCTGAGCTTGCTGGCTACGTGCCGGATCAATTTCCAAAGTAGTGACATGACCTTGTGAAGTCTGTGCCGCATTCGCCAGCCATAAAGTCGAATAACCTGTTGAAGTGCCAATCTCCAAAATATTTTTAGATTGTTGGATGCGCACTTGCATGGCTAAAAATAATGCAGAATCCGGTTCTATATTTCGATAACGCTGAATACGGTCTTTTTGTAAGGCATCAAATTTAATAAAACTTTGATGCAACTCTTGCATTCGCTTTTGGAATGTTTCACTCATGCTCATCACAGCTATTCCTGTCTTGTTATTCTGTTGAGTCTAGCGTTTATCGATGTCGTTAATCTAGTTCATGAAGTTGCTTGAATTAATTTAAATCGTGGAACAACTGTACCATTATCAAGTGTGACCATTTCCTGAAACATGGTTAAAGGGCGTACCCACATTGAATAATCACCATATAAACATTGGTAAACCACAAGTTTCTCATCCGTTTCGCTATGGGTGGCAACATGAAAGACCTGATATAACTTGCCTTTGTAGTGTTGATAAATCCCTGCTTTGAATTGCATTTTTATAACCTTGTTAAAACATAGGGTCATCATAATCAAAATTACCCAGAAGTATGCAGCAATTTATTAAAAATGCTCTAATTTGAACTTAATACTTGAATGTTCACACTAAATCAGCATTTACTTAAGACAGTATTTTTGTAAAAAACCTATCAATCTATTAAACCGATTGTTTTTATAAAAATGAAATGTTTTACCTATTTAAATATTTAGCCTACTATAGCTTTATTAAATAAGCATTTACTCCCTTGGAGACGTTAGCCATGTTAGACCAAAACACTTCAGCACAACTTAAAACCTTACTGGAACGTCTGGAAAGCCCGATTGAACTGGTCGCGACTTTAGACACTTCAGACAAGTCGGACAAGATTAAAGAACTGGTGACTGAAGTTGCAGCCTTATCTGATTTAGTGACTGTACGCTTCGACGGTACAAATAAACGTGCCCCAAGCTTTGGGGTGGCAAAACAAGGTGAAGAACCGCGTGTCTTCTTTGCCGGCTTGCCGATGGGACATGAATTTACTTCCCTCATTCTGGCCTTGTTACAGGTGTCAGGCTATGCCCCAAAAGTGTCAGATGAAGTCCTGGCACAGATCAAGGGTTTAAATTTAACAGCTGATTTTGAAGTGTTTGTCTCGCTCAGCTGCCATAACTGTCCGGACGTGGTACAAGCCCTAAACTTAATTGCGATCTATAACCCGGGCACCACGGCCACCATGATTGACGGTGCATTTTTCCAGGATGAAGTGGAACAGCGCAAGATCATGGCGGTACCAATGGTGTTCCAGGACAACGCCCACATCGGTCAGGGCCGTATGACGCTGGAAGAGATCATTGCCAAACTGGATAGCAATTCTGCAGCCAAAGATGCAGCAAAGTTAAATGCCAAAGACGCGTTTGATGTGCTGGTGATTGGTGGCGGTCCTGCCGGCAACACCGCAGCGATTTATGCCGCGCGTAAAGGCATTAAAACCGGAATCGTAGCGGAACGTATGGGCGGTCAGGTCATGGATACCATGGACATTGAAAACTTCACTTCCGTACAGAAAACCCAGGGTCCGAAATTTGCCGCCGAAATGGAAGCGCATGTACGTGAGTATGGTGTGGACATCATGAACCTGCAACGTGTATCCAACATCAAAGGTGCAGATGAAACGGCGAATGGCCTAGTTGAAGTCACTTTGGAAAATGGGGCGAAGTTAGAATCGAAAACCATCATTCTATCGACTGGTGCACGCTGGAGAGAGATGAATGTTCCGGGTGAGCAGGAATACAAAACCCGTGGTGTAGCATACTGTCCGCACTGTGACGGTCCATTATTCAAAGGCAAACGTGTTGCGGTGATTGGTGGCGGTAACTCTGGTGTGGAAGCGGCGATTGACCTGGCCGGGATTGTAGAGCATGTAACTTTGGTTGAGTTTGATACCAAACTGCGTGCCGATCAGGTCTTACAAGACAAGCTCAACAGTTTGCCAAATACCACCGTGATCAAAAATGCGCTGTCGACTGAAGTAGTCGGTGACGGTTCACAGGTCACTGCACTGAAATACAAGGACCGTGCTACCAATGAGGAACATACGATTGAACTGGCGGGAATTTTTGTACAGATCGGTTTGTTGCCAAACACGGATTTTCTGAAAGAAACCGCTGTTGAACTGACCAATCGTGGCGAGATCGTGATTAACGAGCGCAACGAAACCAACGTGAAGGGTGTGTTTGCTGCCGGTGACTGTACCACAGTGCCGTACAAGCAAATCATTATTGCTACCGGTGAAGGTGCGAAAGCATCTCTATCTGCCTTTGATTACATTATCCGTTCGGGACAGTAATCTATATTCAGCATAAATAGTTTAATCTGGCTTATATCACAATGTGGTATAAGCCTTTTTTTTCCCTCATTTTTTCATAAAAAATAATTACATTTAATTAACAATTTTAGCTCATAATTTGTGCATTTTTTTAGCTATATTCAAAATACCCCTATTTAGGTGGGTGCCACAATTAGAAGGAAATGAAAATGAATAAATTGCTTATTGCTTTAGGTCTTGCTGCTAGCGTTGCCCTGGTGGGTTGTAATAAACAAGAAACACCAGAAACAGGTGCAACTACTGGCGAACATCTTGAAAATGCAGCCAATCAAGCAGGTCATGATATTTCTGATGCCACAAAGGAAGCTGAAGCGAAAACTCAAGCTGCTGCTGATGAAGCCAGCTCTAAAATTGAGGCAGCAGGTGATGAAGCTGCTGCTAAAACTGAAGCCGCAGCAAAAGATATTAAAAATGCAGCGAAAGAAGCTACTGCTAAAACTGCCGGTGCTGTGGAAGAAGGTGCTTCGAATGTTCGAGAAAAAGCTCAACAATAATGTGAATGGTTGAAATAAAAAAGCTCCTTTAAAAAGGAGTTTTTTTATTGAAAAATCTGACTTTTTTATGCACATTACTTCGATGATAGTTGCAAGAAACAATGATTCAAAACATGTTCACATACCATATTCATATCGTCATGAAAAATATTATGTTCAAAGAACAGGTAAATTATTACGTGCTGCAGTGTTAAGGAGCAAATAACGGAATTATTTCCGTGACCAGCTTAATTATGGGTATGGCTACCAGTAGTGCATATCTGCATACTTTATTGTCGCGCTAGTTGGAGGATTACTGCTTGGATATGGTGTCCGTCTCACATATGACTGTAATATAGGTGCTTACTTCAGCAGGATTGCTTCAAGGAGTTTGCATGGCTGGTTATGGTTGATCTTTGCCTTCATTGGTAACGGTATTGGCGTGAAACTTCGTCCCATTTTCTTCCCGGACAAACGACCACAACCTGGAAAATTAACCGGTTGTTAAATCCGAATTTCAGCCTATAAAAAGCCCATCACTGAATGGACTTTTTTATTTATGCTATGTTTAATTAATGCAGCGCCGCTTTTAAATTACAGCCAAAACCCATAATTTCTTGAGCCTGACGGTATGAGGTATAACGGTTTAAAATAAAGTCATAAAACTGGTCTGCATCCGCAAAATTTTTGCTTAAGTTTTCACCCTGCGCATGGGATAATTTCACCTGTCCAATGATATTCAGATTTTGATGACCCAACTGATACATTTCAGCAAAATAGCCATTCATCATTTGACAATATGCCTGTTTGACCGGTTTTAAAGAGGTACTGCTCACCGCATGCAGGTTTAAAGTCTGCAACTGATTTACATCAAGCAGCGACTGGTCTGAAAAGGCAATATTGTTGCTTTTTTTTAAAGCCTGATAATCTTTAGATAGCTGTTGATTTAAGCTTTCAAAGCGCTGCTGCAAGCTGGCTGCATCCTGCACCTTATATTTTTGAGGATCAATCTGGATTTTTTGCTGTTCGGAAGATGAACATGCTGAAAGTACTACGCTTAAAATTAAAGTCGCCAAAACGAACGGCTTCATTATAAATTGTCCTCATCACTAAATCTTGCAATAGTATGCCTGAAATATGCAGCTATATTGATTTTTCATTCATATAACGCCAGTAACGCTTCGGCACATACTGAATATGCAGTTTCATATTTTGCCGAACCTGAATATTGACACTGCGGAAATAATCTTTCCACAGCTGGTCATACAGTAATTCCTGTTCATCCAGTTCTACAGTAAACGCCTGACTATAACCACTCGCGAATGTGGCATCGACCTGATGAGCGTCCATTTCAATTTGATGCACATTTTGCAAATCATAATAAATGCCATATTTACGCTTTTCATCATAAATCAGCCAGCGTTGATCCTGATAACGTGCCTTAAAATGCCGTTCAATCAGCGGCAATACATTAAAATCAGGCCGAACCAGACTTAAAAAGAGACTATCCTGACATTTCTTGAAGCGTACAAAGGCTTCCATACGATGCTTTTCACGACCAACCTGCTTTGCCCATTGCGATAAAGCCAGCACATCAGCATGCCCATAGTTTTCATCAACCTTGTAGCGAGTTTGAAAAACATAGAGGCAATAGTTAAACAGGTGTTGATAAGCAGTTTGATTTTCAGATAGAAAAGTATAGTAAAAATTCCGCTGACTCTGGCCCGATGTTTTTTTCTTCAATCCCCGCCAGACCCGCTGTGCATGCTCTTCATTCGATGCGACCTGGATAAAATCATCAAACAAACCCTTTTGCGCATGTAGATTGCTCGTCACCTGCACATGAAACTCTTTAAATTGAAAGGCACGAAATACACAGCTCAACAGGCCGGTCATGCTGCCATCAAAACAGTAAGTTGCCATTAAAAACCAAAACCCAGTTGTGGCGATAACTGCTGCACATATTTGGACTGTCCCGACTGCAAAATCTGAGTCCGAATCTGGCCTGGCAACTGCTCCTTGATAAATTTTGGCGTATCGGCACAGCGGATAAAATGCTGCGCACGGTTATATGCAACACCCATACGTTTTAGTTGGTCGATATGAATTGTGCCAAAGCGACGCGCCTGGACAATTTTTTTTGCTGAGCGCACACCAATACCCGGAACACGTAAAATCATGCGGTAATCCGCCCGATTCAGATCCACTGGAAACTGCTCAGGATGACGTAAAGCCCAAGCTAATTTTGGATCAACATCCAGGTCCAGATTCGGGTGTTTTTCATCGACCAGTTCTGTCGCCTCAAAACCATAAAAGCGCATCAACCAGTCGCTTTGATACAAGCGATTTTCTCTTAATAAGGGGGGTGCTGAACCAATCGCAGGCAAGGCTTTTTCCTGTTCATTAATTGGAATATAACCCGAGTAATACACCCGTTTCAGTTTAAACTCTTTGTAATGCCGGTCTGCCATCAAAATAATATCCTGATCACTTTCGCTATATGCTCCCACCACCATTTGCGTGGTTTGCCCTGCCGGAACAAATTTAGGAACTGAGCGAATCAGCTTACGTTCATCTTTAAACTGGATTAAACGGTCACGCACAATACCCAAGTCTTTTTGAACTTCGGCATGGGTTTTCTCGGGGGCGAATTTCTGCAAGCCTGCCTCAGTCGGCATTTCTAAATTAATACTCATCTGGTCAACATACAGCCCCGCTTCAGTAATGATTTCCTGCGATGCGCCAGGAATGGTTTTTAAATGAATATAACCGTTAAAATTTTCTTCCAGACGTAATTTTTTCACTACTTGCAGCATCCGCTCCATGGTGTAATCTGCCGATTTAAAAATCCCTGAACTTAAAAACAAACCTTCAATATAATTCCGGCGATAGAAGTTCATGGTTAAATCTACTACTTCCTGAACGGTAAAAGCTGCCCGTTTTACATCATTGGAACGACGTGACATGCAGTAAGCACAATCATAAATACAGACATTGGAAAATAGAATTTTAAGTAAAGATACACAGCGACCATCTTCAGTATAGCTATGGCAGATGCCTGAGCCGGTATTCCTTAACCCTTTGTCCTTGTTTTTTCGGTTACTGCCACTTGAGGAACAGGAGACATCATATTTGGCAGCATCAGCTAAAATTTGTAGCTTTTCACGGATACGATCAGACATGTGTAATCAGCGTTAAAAAATGAATCTGTATTATAAAATTTTTAACTCAAACCACATGGGTACCGGTCTTTTATGCGACATGGTTTGACGCTTTATTTATCACTGCATTTTCATTTATTTTTAGGTGTAAAAAACTTTTTATTTCATAAAAAAATAACGAATATTATTTGCTTAATTTATAGGGCTTGGGCAAAGTGATGATATGCATAGGAGCCAAATATGACTTTATTAGAACAACTTGAAATTAAACATCCTATTTTCCTGGCACCGATGGCAGGTGTTTCTACTCCTCAACTAGCAGCTGAGGTTTCCAATCAAGGCGGTTTGGGTTCATTGGGTTTGGGTGCTAGTACAGTTGCAGCAGCGCGTCAACAAATTTTAGAAACGCAAGATCTTACGCATAAACCATTTCAGGTCAATTTCTTCTGTCATCAAAGCGCCTCGCTCGACAAAAATGTAGCAGATCAGTGGATTAAATATTTATCCCCTCAATTTCAGAAGTATCATGCAACTCCGCCGACAGAATTAAAATGTATCTATCCCAGCTTTCTCGATAACGATGACTATTTAAATCTGGTTTTAGAAACTCGACCTCAGGCAGTAAGTTTTCACTTCGGCATTCCGCATCCTCATCAAATTCAGGCCTTAAAACAGGCCGGTATCCTGACGATGGTTTCAGCGACTAATCTGGCTGAAGCACTGCAGATTGAAGCGGCTGGGATTGATATCATTATTGCGCAAGGCATTGAAGCCGGTGGGCACCGTGGCATTTTTAATGAAACATTTGACAGCTCAGTCAAAACTTCTGATCTGGTACAATTGTTAAAACAGTACTGTAGCAAGCCTGTTGTAGCTGCGGGCGGAATCATGAATGGCACCCAGGCTCAGCTCCTAATCCAGTTAGGTGCCGAAGCTGTTCAATTGGGCACCGCTTTCGTACAGTGCAAAAGTTCCAATGCCAACACGGCCTATCGACAAGCCCTGTTTAGCAAACCGATTACCCAAATGACTGCAAGCATTTCGGGACGCCCTGCCCGTGGTTTAATTAACCATTGGCATACCCAAATCGATCGACCTGAACGTCCTCCAGTTGCCACTTACCCCTATTGCTATGACTTGGGTAAACAACTGCATGCCGCAGCCGCTGCACAAGGTGACCATGGTTTTGGAGCATTTTGGGCGGGAACCAATGTCGCCCAGATCCGGGATATGGAAGCTGCGGATTTAATTAATCAGCTGGTTCTGGAAATTAGTCAAGCCTAATTTACTGGCGTATATATTCGATAAAAAACCTCTCAGTTGAGAGGTTTTTGTTCAACATTCATCTAGCATGGAGCACGAAGCCATGCATCTTTGGCAGCATATTTTGCTTGCTCCCAATCTAAACGGGATTGACCTTTGATTACTTCCCATTGGGTTCGCAATTCAGTTTCCACCTGTTCAAAATGTGTATCACTGTCGAACCAAGGACGATTCTTATATCCCACCTCATAGGCACTGCGATAATCCCGATCATGATCTAAATCATCATAGGTACTGCGGCTTTCATGGAAATATGGCAGGTCACGGTGCTGTTCGAGCCAATAGGCGTCTTCCTCTTCCGGGTTCGCTGTTTCTACGATGTTATTACCCTCAATTCCACCGACAATACCGCCAACTACTGCACCTGAAGGACCAGCTGCAGATCCAAGGACAGCACCAGATGTACACCACCCACTGTACCAATACTTGTACCCACAGGGTGAGCATTTGCTTCATTCCTATCTGGTACCCGATTACTTTCCTTATCGCTAATAGGATCAGCATTCACATCTGTTCTTGGTTCTTCTGGACGTTTATTTGGATGAGTAAGATCAGCCTTCCGCCATAGGACGATTTATATTGACCATTCGCTTTCTCCTTCTATCCCATCTATATACAAAATGTTTAGACAAGCAGCTTATTTAAGCTTTAGAAAAATTCAGCATAAAGCACTTCTGAATAAGCTATGTCTTATAAGTGTCCTGAATGGGTGATGAGATGTTTTCACATGTAATTCTTTGCAATAAAGAGCAGTGAGGCTATTTCAAATGGGGTAATAAAAAACAGATAAAAACTATTTAGTTTCGAGCAAATTCACCTGCTCCACCTGTACGTCACTCATAATTTCACCTTGAACAAGAAGCTGATTAAAATAATCTTCTACGACATTAAACTGCTCGGCCGTGCTTTCAACCTTATACATATTTTGGCGGAATTCATTACTTGAGCGTAAACCCTTGGTATACCAGGCAATATGTTTACGCGAAATACGGCAACCTGAGTATTCACCATAGAAATCATAAAGTTCAGATAAATGTCCCAATAACACATCTTTCACTTCAGCAATACTTGGCGCAGCCAGCTGTTCGCCTGTCTTTAAATAATGGGCGATTTCACGGAAAATCCAGGGGCGACCTTGTGCTGCACGTCCAATCATCACAGCATCCGCACCCGTATAATCAAGCACATATTTGGCTTTTTCAGGGCTGTCGATATCGCCATTGGCAATGACTGGAATATTCAGCATTTCTTTAACTTCTTTAATCAAAGAATAACGTGCTGTATTCAAGTACATATCTTCACGGGTACGGCCATGCAGTGCCAATGCAGCAATCCCGGCTTCTTCAGCACGCTTGGCAACCCGCAGGATATTTTCATGCCCATTTAGATATCCTAAACGGGTTTTTAAAGTCACAGGAACATCTACTGCCGCAACCACCGTATCTAAAATTCGTGCCACGAGATCTTCATCTTTTAATAATGCAGAACCTGCTAATTTATTACAGACTTTTTTGGCCGGGCATCCCATATTGATATCAACAATTTGTGCACCATTCGCCACCTGATAGCGTGCTGCTTCTGCCAGCTCGCCGGGTTCAGAACCGGCAATCTGAGCAGAGATAGGCGCCAGTTCGCCGTCAAAATTGGCACGGTACAGACTTTTCTTGCTCATGCGTAAGGTCTGGTCTGAAGTCATCATTTCACTGACGGCATGTCCTGCACCAAAATATTTACACAGCGTCCGGAAAGGACGATCCGTAACACCTGCCATGGGAGCAACAATTAAATTATTTGACAGTTGATATGGACCAATATACATATAAATTCATCACTTTTTCGACCGGCATAGTATACTGCATCTGCTGTATGGGCTCATCCTTTTGGAACATGTTTTCATCATTATGAAAAAAACTCTTTTTACTTCATCTCGGTTTAAATCTTTGAGTATTCTAGCTTTGTCGCTTAGCTTAGTGGCATGTGGGGATAACTCGTGGTGGTCAAAAAACAATGAACCAACCCTAGAAGAAGATCAAGTCAAACGTCTTATTCCGCCACGTGTTAATGACCGTAGTTCTTGGGCCAAAGACATTTACGACATTACCGATCAGCTCGGTATTCCCCAAACCAAAGAAAATATTTGCAGTATTGTGGCTGTGGTGGATCAGGAATCCAACTTCGTTGCTGACCCGCAAGTTCCCGGTTTAGGTGAAAAAGCGGTGAAAGAAGTTCAAGATCGGCTGGATGAAAAATTTAAAGATAAATTGGGCGATACTCTGGGCGGAACCATGGCCGGTTATTTTGAGCAGGTTCTGAAAAATCAGCCCACCCCTGAAAATAATTATTTAAGTCAAATGCGTCGTGTCAAAACCGAGCGTGAATTAGATGAACTCTATCGTGAAATTTTTGACTATATGTCAAAACATTATCATGTCAGCGCCTTAACTGGTGCAGCCAAACTGGTCGGTCAAGACATGGGCGAAAAATTAAATCCGATTACCACTTTAGGTTCCATGCAGGTTCATATTGGCTATGCCAAAGAACATAAACGTCAAGGTGGTAACATGGCCGAATTACGTACTGATTTATATAGTCAATATGGCGGTTTGTATTACGGTATCCACCGTTTGATGATGTACCCTGCCGATTATAATAAAGTGATTTATCGTTTTGCAGATTATAACTCTGGCATGTATTCAAGTCGCAACGCAGCTTTTCAAAGCATGCTCAATGACTTGACGGCAACAGAGCTTGATCTTGATGGTGATTTGTTGCTTTACACTAAAGATGGCTCAGTCCGTTCTGCAGCCAGTCAGTCCGAACGTGAACTGATTAGTGTATTTGCAGCCAACAATATTCTGGTAACACCACGACAGATTCGTTCTGACCTAAAAAAAGAAAAAGAAAAAAGTTTTGAAGATACAGCAACCTATCGTGCGGTAACCAAGCTCTACCAAGAGAAAACAGGCAAAGAGCCAATTTATGCTATTATGCCTGAAGTGGTCATTTCTGGCCCTAAACTGAGTCGTGATTATAATACCAACTGGTTTGCAACGCACGTAAATGGAAGATATCAATCATGTATGCAACGGGCAAAAAGAATAAAAATTTAGCGCTCTTTGATTTTGATGGAACCCTGTGTAAAAAGGACAGTTTTACAGGGTTTATCTTTTATGCCTTATCTAAACGTCATATTGTCAAACAAGGCATAAAAATTCTGCCCTGGATTCAAGCGTATTATTTGAATGTCTATTCTGCACCAGCCATGCGTTCCAAATTGTTTCGTGCCATGTTTAGCAATGCCAATGCCTTAGAACTACAACAAATGGCACAGGAATATGCAGTAAATTTAATGAATCAATTAAATCAGCCTCTGCTTAAGCAGCTTAAACAGCATCAAGCCTTAGGCGATGATGTTGTATTGGTTTCGGCATCGGTCGATGTCTATCTCAAGCCTGTCTGTGAGTTATTAAATATTGATTTAATTTGCACTCATACTGAACAAGTCAATAAGATCTATACGGGACAATACACCACACCCGATTGCAGTTCTGAACAGAAAAGACAACGAATTTTAGAAAAATATCATTTAACTGATTATGCTGTAATTTATGCCTATGGTAATAGTCATGAAGATAAGGAAATGCTTGCGATGGCCCATTATGCTTACATGGTGGGTATCAATGAGACTATTCCTGCATTGCCAAAAAAGATACAACAAATCGCCATTTAAGAGCTGCAAAATTATTCAAAGGTATAGATATCCGTTTTGGCAAAAATTCATTTGTTCTATTGTCCTTATTTTCTTATTAGGCAAGTCGTAAAAGCTGGACTCAACAGAAAATTTGTCAGGTCATGACTATGGCAAATAATGGAAATTACATGAACTTAACAAAAACACTTAAAGCTTATATACATCAGTAAAAAGCCACTTTAATAGAAGTGGCTTTTTATGAATACAAGATTATTTCTTAAACGGGAACGCATATTTAACGATACGTTTAAGCACACTGCCATACTGTTTAACCAAGCTGGCATTATTGTAATTTAAACCATATTTTTCACAAACTTCCTGAACTTTAGGCGCCATTTTACGATAACGGCGCGCCGGAATATCCGGATATAAGTGATGTTCGATTTGATGACTTAAGTGACCGGTCAAAATATGGAATGCCTCTGAACCTGTCAAGTTTGATGAGCCACGAATCTGGCGCATATACCAATGACCGCGACTTTCATTTTCCAGTACCGATTTCGGGAACACTTCCACATCTTTAGTAAAATGACCACAGAAAATAATACTGAATGTCCAGATGTTACGGATACCATTCGCCACCAGATTACCTGTAAATACAGGTAAAGCTGCTGGACCGGCAATCAACGGGAAGAATACATAATCTTTAAATAATTGCTTGCCGATTTTCTTCTGCATCGGTTGCCATTCTTTCTTGGCCTGTTCCTTAGATTTACGTCCTTTCCAAACCTTACCAATTTCAAGATTCTGGATAGCTACGCCCCACTGGAACAGCAGGCAAAATGGAATGCTGTAAATTGGCTGCAATAAATAACCCGGCTTCCAGCGCTGCTCAGGAAACAGACGAAGTAAACCATAACCGATATCATCATCCATTCCTTTAATATTGGTATAGGTATGGTGCTTATAGTTATGGGTTTGGCGCCAGTTATCTGCTGTCCCAACAATATCCCACTCAAACGTTGGACCATAGAATTTAGGATCATTCATCCAGTCATATTGACCATGCATGACATTATGCCCCAGTTCCATATTTTCCATGATTTTGGCAAAGCCCAGTAAACCGGTACCTAATACCCATGCTGGCGGGAACCAGCCTGCAAATAAACAGGCACGTCCGGCAATGGAAGCATAACGGATGGTTGAATAAACTCGGCGGATATATTTCGCATCCTTTTCGCCGATATCATCAAGCACTTCTTGTTTAATCGCATCCAGTTCACGAGCCAAATCATCTAATTGAGATTGTGTGAGCTCACCATTTTTCGGATTTTTAAAATATTCTATTTTAACAGGCATATTCATGATATTTATCTCACTTATAAATCAATGACAAGGTCAGACTGTGCTGAATTGACACAGATTTTTAATAAATTACCAGGTTCGGAATTTTGACTACCATTCACTAGATCTTTCGTTGAACCTTCAACTTTATTACACACACATTTATGACAAATGCCCATGCGACAACCATGAGTCGGTTTAATATTTTGTTGTTCCAGACTGCTCAGAATAGACTGACCTTTAGGGATGACCAGTATTTTATTGGATTTCAGCAAAGTAATATTCACAAAACCAATATCCGAATTTTCAACAGGTGTCATGCTAAAAGCTTCACTTTTGAAACTCTGTGCATTTGCAAACAGCTGTTCCGCCTGTGCAACAAATCCGGATGGACCGCAAGCATACACCAGACTATTTTCAATATTATTCACCAAAGCCAGGTGTTCTTGGTTTAAACGTTTGCCCGCATCTTCTTCCTGGGTATAAAAAACCTGAAAAGAAAAATTCGGATATTGTTCTGCAAGTTGTTCAAAACGTGCTTTAAAAGCAACATCAGCATATTGCTTAACCCAATACAACAGCTGAATCGGTGCTTCAGTCATGCGATCTGTTTTAGAGAGTGCTTTGAGTAAACTTAACATTGGGGTAATACCACTACCGGCCGCAAGCAATATCATCGGTTGAGCCTGTTCTGGTAACAGCATGTCCCCATAAGGTTGACCAAATTCAAGAATATCGCCAACTTGAGCATGTTCAACCAGCCAGGAACTGACTTTGCCCTGATCAACTTTTTTAACTGTTAATAAGACATGTTGAGTATCAAGCTGCGTCAGACTATAGCTACGTTCATAGCGAACACCGTTGACTTCCACAAGAACCGGATGGTGCTGCCCTGCTCGCCCCATTTTAAAATGACGGTTCACCTGAATGGTTAAACTCATCATATTTTGCGCAGAATTTTCTTTTTGGACAATTTTACCCAAGGCCTGATTGACTGACCAAAGGGGATTGATTTTTTGCAACCAGAAATCAGCTGCGTACTGGTCAATAACGCTTTCAGCCAGTGAACTTAGGGGAGATTTTTTCATTTTTTCTACAACATGCATAGTCAGTACCACGCGATCGATTTTTAATTATTATACACATGTATATATACTTGTATATATATTTGTATTGTTTCTATTCATTTCCCAAGTTGCAATGCAACCGTTATAATGTTTTCGTATCTCTAATCCCTTGAAAAATATGAACCCGTCTTCAATCAAAAAAAATATTGATGCTCCTGTTGATAAACAGAATGTTGTTCATGAACCGGTGACCGTCCGTACTGTAGGACGAAAAGCAACCATTACCAAAGAAGAGCTATTTCAAGCTGCATTGAACTTAATTGGACCACAAAAAAGCATCTCTTCCTTGAGCCTACGTGAAGTTGCGCGTGAAGCAGGCATTGCACCCAACAGTTTTTATCGGCATTTCAGAGATATAGATGAACTTGCGATTGAGCTGATTGATCGTGCCGGGATTGTATTGCGTCAAATTTTGCATCAGGCGCGCTTAAAGGCCTCCAAGCAAAACAGCATTATTCGCAGTTCAGTCGAAGTTTTTATTGAACAGTTAGATGCAGATGAAGGCAATTTAAGTTTATTGCTGCGTGAAGCCTATACCGGCTCCGCTTCATATAAATTAGCGGTTGAACGCCAGTTAAATTATTTCCAGCAAGAATTACAGGAAGATCTCATTCGCCTGGAACGCATCAATAACAACAGGCTTTCTCACCCCGATATCGCCGCAAAAGCCATTACCCAGCTGGTATTTAATATGGGTGCAACAGTGATTGATATCTCTGCGAAGGAACGTAAGGAAATTGCCGAACAAACCATGATCATGATTCGGATGATTCTAGAAGGTGCACGCCATCTGGATGAAGCGAAAATCCGGTAATTTATAATTTTATTGCTCGTGAAGAATATACATATTGATTCTTCACTACGCATTCAATATTTTGCTGTGCTGAAATAATTTTTTTCACCGATTGGGATATGCTTTCAGGTTGCTCTAAAGGAAACATATGCCCGCCTTCAACCACACTAAATTCAATTCCATAGATTTTTTTCATTCCTTGCGGCAAGCCCTGTTTATAAAAGTGACTCTGTTCTGCCGTAATTAAATGTACAGGCATTTTCGGTGCTTGACGTGGTGTACGCCACCACCAGGCTGGAACGGTTCTGAAAATTTCTGCTTCAATGGCTTTAGGAATAGTTAAGGTCACGCCTCCTCTGCTTTGATCTTCTGTAATAGCATGAGCAAAATAATCATCGAAACACTGCTGATCAAAATTTTTGAACAGCCGGTTATTGCGTAAAGATATATACGCTTCATCAAAACTGCGCCAATGATCTTTGCGTTTAAGCGTAATCGCTGCAGGCGTAATTTTATCAACGGCTTTTAACCTGAGCTTTTGCAAGCCTTCAAAAATAGCTGACTTGCTGCCGATCACAAAAGGTGGATCCATAATCACCAGTTGTGAGAACAGATCAGGACGTTTATAGGCCGCCATTAAAGTGAGCAAAGAACCAAATGAGTGGCCCAAGCCAATCACCTGCTGGTTTGGAAACTGCCGTTCAATGTCTGCAATCACCTGATCCACCAGATGTGTCCATGTATAAGTGACGGGATATTCAGGACTCATTCCAATCACTGGAATAGCTTTAATATCAAATTCTTCTTCAAAAGAGCAAAAAAACTTCTGATAACTAGCCGAAGGAATACCATTGGCATGAGTAAAATGAATTGCATTTTTTCTGAATAATTCATCTGCCATACAAGCTACTCTCGTTGAAATTGTTCCCGTAGTAGTGCGATAGCTTAAGCAAAAGCAGGCCTGAATGACATCACTAAATGCATAACTCCCTGACTTGCAAGTCAGATGGCTTAATTACAGAATTCTGTGCAACAAATGATTTGGCTACTGCGGTTTATTTTCGCGAAACCACCAGAAACTGACTGCCTAAAAAAGTTGCCCCACAAGTTGTCTTATCACCTGCAATCACCACCCCACGCCCTTTCACATTAGTTGACTGTTCAGCAGCAATCGCGGACACAACAGTTTGGCATTTCGGACAATAATGCTTCATGCCATGCAAATGCACAGCAATTCCATTTATGCTAAAAGAAGGATCACATTCTGAAACCATACCGCCGTGCGAGGTGGTAGAACCGAGGGTTATTAAAGACTGAGCCATTGTTATTCTTCTTGTACTTTATAAAAATTATTTTCTTATTTTAGCATGAGTTGAATTTTAAGCTAGATGAGTCAGAACTCCTTCATCTTAAACATAAAAAGCACCCACAGGTGCTTTTTGTTTCAATTCCAAATTATGGTTTAACTACAACCATCACCTGAATGGCTTCCGGTGTGACAGATAAGCCATCCAACAAGCTCAAGCCTTCTTTCTGGAATTTCTGTAAGCGTGAAATTTCATCTTCACGGATACTTGGGTTGAATTGCTTCAGGTAAGTTAAACGGTCAATTTCATATTGCCATTTATTGCCATAAACTTCTTTTGCCTGCTGCTTGAAGTTTGGCAATGCAGTTTTGGCAATATCCAAGGCTTGTGCATAACGCTGCTCAATCACTTCACGGCGTGCTTTCACCACTTGACGGCAGCTATTGCCATCTAGGTGATGCAAATAAGGTTTCAGGATTTCTGGTGCAATCTTTTCAGACAGGTCCTGACCTTTTTCACTAAGCAATACACGAATCAACTGTTGTGGCAAGCTGGATGGCAGGTTCAATGCCTTCGGTGCAACCACATCCACCTTGAACCAGACTTCCATCAATACCGAACCCTGTGGCAAGGCTGCTGATTTTAATACCGCAACGTTGGTACTACCAAAAGATTGAGTATTGATCATTTCCATCACACTTTCAGTGAATGGATGCTCAAGGGTTAAATACTGGGCATCTTCACGAACTTGCGCCTGATCACGATAGAAAGTCGCAGTCATCCCTTCTTCATCTAAAGACAAGCCTTGTACCTGCATTTGATCGGTCGGCTTGATGATCACGGTACCGTTACTTTGCTCATCAAAATCGATATTGGTCGATGCCATGAAGCGTTTCATGAACATCGGCAAAGTGGTGTTGTCATCATAATCTTCAAGCGCCTGCACAATTTCCTGCGCCACAATTGGACGGCAAGAATTGTATTCCAGCAGACGGTCACGGCCTTCCTGCAATTCAGCCTCTAAAGCTTCACGCTGAACACTGACTTCTTCCAGCAAATCTTCAAACTGCTGGCCTAGGTCTGCCAATAAACAGTCTTTTAATTTCACAATGAAGTTTTCTTGCAAGGTTTGTGCCGTTGGTGAAATATTGCTGAAGATATTTAAACCTTCGTTGTACCAGCGGAACATACGTTCCTGTGCAGTGCCCACTAAATAAGGCACATGAATCTGAATCCGGTTTTCCTGACCAATACGGTCCAGACGACCAATACGCTGTTCAAGCACATCCGGGTTGGCAGGCAAATCAAATAAGATCAGGTCAGAGGCAAACTGGAAGTTACGCCCTTCTGAACCGATTTCAGAACACAATAGAATTTGCGCGCCATAAGATTCTTCAGCGAAATAAGCCGCTGCCTGGTCACGCTCAAGCAGGCTCATACCTTCATGGAACATGGCAGTACGGATACCGGCATGTAAACGCAGCACATTTTCCAGTGCTTCCACTACAGGACCACTACGCGCAATCAGCAAGACTTTTTTGTGTTTAAGATCAGTACGCAGCTTTTCCATCAGCCACATCACGCGTGGATCATGTTCCATCCATGCGCCATCCAGCTGAGCTTCTTCCGGCCACATCTGTTCACGTAGCTTACCGTCTTTTGACCAGTTTGCAGGTGCTGGTAAAGGTGCCGGTTGACAGTCACGACCCGGGAAACCCTGAATCGCTTCACGGGTATTACGGAATAAGATACGGCCGGTACCATGACGGTCTAATAATTCGTGAATAGCACGGAAACGCTGTTCCGGCTCATCCTGAATGCTATGACCCAACAAACATTCAATCGCAGCCAAATGTCCTTCTTCCAAAGGCAGGTCTGACATCAACACTTCAGCAATTTTTGCAGTCTGATGATACTGCTCTTCTTCATCCAGGAAGCGATCAAGTGAGCTAAAACGTTGCGGATCGAGCAAACGTAAACGGGCAAAATGGCTTTCTACACCCAGCTGTTCTGGAGTAGCCGTGAGCAGTAACACACCCGGGGTTTTTTCCGCCAGTTCTTCAACCAAGTCATAACGGTCATTACCGCCTTCTTCTTCACTCCACATCAGGTGATGTGCTTCATCCACCACCAGCAGATCAAAACCAGCTTCTAAAGCCTGTTCACGTAAATCTTCGTGATCCACCATCAAATCAACAGAAGCAATGATGCGCTGCTCAGTCAGAAATGGGTTTAGATCAGGATCATGTTCCTTGATGGATGCAGTACGGGTCAAATCGAACAGTGAAAATTCCAGATTAAAACGGCGGCGCATTTCAATCATCCACTGATATTGCAGTGAATCTGGCACCAGAATCAGGATACGTTCAGAACGCGATGTTTTGAGTTGCTGATGAATAATCAGGCCCGCTTCAATGGTTTTACCCAAACCGACTTCGTCAGCAAGTAAGACACGCGGTGCAAAACGCTGTCCCACTTCATGGGCAATATAAAGCTGGTGCGGAATCAGGCCTACACGCGCACCGACCATGCCACGCAGAGGACTGTTCTTCATATTGGCTTGCATCAGTAAAGCTTCAATACGGAGGTCATACCATTCTTTATAGTCGACCTGACTGGCCAGCAAACGGTCAAGCGGTTTAGACAGCTGGATGGTCGCACCGATACGGGTTTCGTTGAGTGACTTACGTTCTTCTGAACCATCTTCCAGATTGCGCACCACATTATAACGAACTACACCATGACGGTCTTCCAAAGACTCAACTGTCCATTTGGTGCCTTCCTGATCTTGCAGTTCATCCTTCACATTAAACACAATACGTGATAAAGGTGCATTATTACGTGCATAGACACGTGTTTCATCACTTTTTGGGAATAAGATGCTAACCGATCTTTCATCTACGTCTATAAGAACCCCTAAACCGAGTTCTGTTTCCGTGTCTGATAACCAACGCTGACCAATAGCAAACTGATGCAATTTTTCCACCTTTATCTAAAAATGAGGACACTAATTTCAAGCCCAAAATCTGCTTGGTATTTGAGCAAAAAATCAGGTCTTTAAGCAATATATTTTGACATAAAGCCCACTAAAAAGTGCGCAAAATCTATGAGGATTAAAAAGTTTTTACTTTAAAAAGGAACTGGAGCATAAAACTCCATCAGCTGTTCTGTTTGCGGATGATAAAAACTTAAGTTTTCAGCATGCAGGCACAGACGCGGCATCATCAGTTGCTGCTCAGGAGTCGCATATAAAGTATCACCAATAATAGGATGATCCAGATATTGCATATGCACGCGTAGCTGATGGGAACGGCCGGTAATCGGGCTAAGTTTGACCCTCGTCACCGCCTGTCCCTGAATTTCAAAATGTTCGATAGCCTGCCAATGTGTCAGTGCAGGCTTGTTATGATGGGGATCGGCAATATGTAATGGTGGATGTTCAGGGTCATAGACGACAGGTATGTCAACCGTGCCTTCCCCTTCGAGATACCCTGCTACAAGCGCCTGATAGGTTTTGTCGGTTTGACGTTCCTGAAACTGGCGGGAAATGGTTTTTTGTCCCCATCTGCTCAGGCCAAACACCAGAATGCCTGAAGTATCCCGATCCAGGCGGTGAATCAGTAGTGTTTTAGGTTCTATTTCTAATAGTCGGTTGATCACGCAATCTTGTAAATCTTCGGTTTTGCCAGGAACGGTAAGTACACCTGCAGGTTTATGGATGACCATAAAATCTTCATCACGATGTATCAGATGTTCGGTTAGAAAATTACTCAATGTTCAATCCCAGGCTGATCGCGCAAACAAGGCGGCAATGATAGAAAGCTTGGCACAGAATTACAATGCACAATATTAGAATTGGTGACGGTTTTTCCGATTTTGCTCAAAAATTATTTCAATCCCGCGTTATCAACGTGCTGATTGCAATACAAAGCTGACCAGTGCATGTAGTGAATTGTGTTTTAGGACATCTTCATAAGTAATGTTTGCCCCATGCGCTCGCCAAATCCCCACTAAAGTGACCATAGCGACAGAATCCAAACCGTATTGTTTCAGATCGACATCAGGATCAATTTCCAGAGCATCCATGTTCAGTTGCTCTGCAACCGCGAGCATAATTCCTTTGGTGGAAAGCACATAATTGGATGGTGCACTTAAATCCCATAATCTAGTCAAACTATAGCTGTTCATGTGATGCAAAGCTTGTGCCGAAATGTTATCAATCCATTGAATATGCTGGTCTTGATTCGACAATAAAATCGCATCGTCCACTACACAGATTTGCTCAGTCACACTTTGTAGATGCGGCAATATTTGCTTGAGCATCGGACTCACCTGTCCTGCAAATATCATTTGTGGATTCGATGATGCATATTCCCCAAGTTGCTGCATCCCCTGCATCAAGTCATCACCGTACAAATCAACAATCGGAATATCCAGTGCTTTGGCTTTATTGGTGATCTGAATCAGATGACTCATGATATCTGTATCTTGTATGCCCGGTTGTACACGTAAATTTTGCAACCCCACCAAGACCAAAACTGATTTAGAGGATGAAAGCTGCCATTTGGCTTGAGATGGTGCGAGTTGGATTTTCTTGGGCATTGGGTACAGCATGGGAGAGCTTCTATTTAATATTTTCAAAGTTGCAATATGCTAGCCTAGATTAAACCGCTTGATAAGTTTTTGGAATTACAAACTGATTTTCGTATAACAGTCACTTGTTAAATAAAAGTAAATTAAAAAAGAGACTTAAATACTTAATTCTATTTTTCCATGGCAGTGTTTGTATCTATAGCCACTATTACATGGACATGGTGATAATCTTTTACTAGGAACTGGTACTAGATTCCAATTTTGACGCCAGTTTATTCCTAGATTTACCATCATACCCACACCACAATTATATGAAAAATTTCCTATAAATTGATTTGTTTGAATATTTGTACCCTTAGGCGATACGTATATATTTACACCAGATACTTCAAAGTTGATTTCAGAAATAGTTAATGGGAATTCTAAAAAATCAGGAGCATTCCTATTAAAATTTTTCTTAAATAATTCTTTGTTATTAATTACATAGAATTTTATAGAGAGTAAATCTCCATTTTCATACTTAATTTCAATTTCCTTACCACTAGGAGGACATTTAAAATCAATGGGATTTCCTATATTTTCCCAACAGTTTCCTCTCATTATTAAGCGTTCTTCTTTTGATACACTTAGCATTTCAACATTTAATAATAAGTATCCATTCTCATCTCTTGTTAAAGAAACAACATCATGATTATCAATTACTAGGGCACGAGGTGTTTCATAATAAAAATTACCCCCTACTACAGTTAATAATTTATTTCTTCGCCATTCAAAATTACCTTTTACTTTTTCTGAATTAACCTTATTTTTTTTAAATTCTATTAATTGATCATTGGTATAAGCATTGTTATCTGCATTTTTATGATGTTGGGTACAAAGCGCGATCATCCCATCTGGTCTATGATGATTTTCAATACTCCAAGGTGGATCAAAATGATGCCATTCGAGGTACGGATTTCCGCAATTAGGAACTGGGCAACCGAATCCTACTTCCTGTCTAAGAATCTGAATTACCTTTTTCGGTGGTGTCCTATTCATTGATAATCTGCCATTCGCTTTTTAAAATTGTCTAAATTAATATAATACATTTTATACAATTTAATTTTTTATTTAAAATAATTCAATAATTTATATCATTTTTAAAAAACCCAATCCTCACCGATTGAGCTTTTTTAATGATGCTTCACGTTCCACAATCATTTTTTAGCGATGGTTCAATTTCTTTATCAAGTTTTACTAAATATGAAATGATCTTTATTCTTAAACCTGCGCCAAAAATTCCTGAATCGCCTGCTGCGCAATTTCCGCATCCTGAAAAGACTTCACTCCAGAAACCCCCATTGCACCCACCAACTGACCTTGGTACATAATCGGCTCACCACCTTCCAGCATTCCTGAAAAGGTATCCATGGTTAAAAAGCCCATTTGGCCGCCTTTGATAATATCTTCAAACAGCTTGGATGGACGGCGACTTATTGCAGAGCATTTGGCTTTCTCCAAACATAAATTGGCTGTCATAGGTGATGCCCCATCCATACGCTTCATCGCTAACAAATTTCCAGTTTCATCTACAACGGCGATACTGACATTAAAATCATGTTCAAGTGCATATTCATAAGCTCTATTCAATAAAATTTCTGCATCGCTTAAAGTCAAATAATGTTTGATTTTCATATTCGCTCTCAAAAATTCTTTATAAAAAAGCCCGCTATAAAACGGGCTTCATTTAAATGCTCAAAATTAAGCAGATGCTTTCATTTCAGCAAAAGTTTCTTTCGCAGCTTGAATAGTAAATTCAATATCTTCATCACTGTGTGCTGCTGAAATAAAGCCCGCTTCAAATGCAGAAGGTGCAAAGTTCACACCACGGTCTAACATGCCATGGAAGAATTTACGGAAGGCATCTACATCACATTTCAGCATGGAATCAAAGCTGGTGATGTCTTCCTGGTCAGTAAAGTACAAACCGAACATACCACCCACTTGTTGAGTCTTGAATAGTACGCCTGATTCATCCGCAGCGGCTTGTAAACCGGCAAGCAGTTTTTCGAGTTGCGCAGTTAATTTTTCATAAAAACCTTCGGCACGTAAATGTTTAAACATTTCAATACCGGCACGCATCGCGAGTGGATTACCTGACAATGTCCCTGCTTGATAGACTTTACCCAGTGGCGCGATGCATTCCATCACTTCTCGTTTACCACCAAAAGCACCTACAGGTAAGCCTGCACCAATAATTTTACCCAAAGTGGTCAAATCAGGTGTTACGCCATAATGTGCCTGTGCACCGCCTAGACCGACACGGAAACCGGTCATCACTTCATCAATAATGAAGACCGAACCATGCTCATCACATACATCACGAATTGCCTGTAGGAAACCGTCAATCGGTTTCACCAAGTTCATGTTGCCTGCGACTGGCTCAACAATTACGCCAGCAATTTCATGACCGAATTTAGCAAAACATTCTTTTAAAGTCGCGATGTCATTGTACGGCAGCGTTAAAGTATGTTTGGCAAAATCCGCAGGCACACCGGCTGAAGTCGCTTCACCCTCACCACTGGTCAACATACCTGAACCTGCTTTAACTAAAAGCGAATCTGAATGACCGTGGTAACAGCCTTCAAATTTCACAATCTTGTCACGGCCTGTATAACCACGTGCCAAACGAATCGCTGTCATGGTTGCTTCCGTACCTGAATTGGTCATACGAACCAGTTCAATCGATGGCATGATCTCGCAAATAATATCTGCAAGCGTGGTTTCATGTACTGTTGGTGCACCAAAGCTTAAGCCATCAACAGCAGCCTCTTGTACGGCTTTAATGATGTCAGGATGGGCATGGCCTAAAATCATCGGTCCCCATGAACCGACATAGTCCACATAGCGTTTACCATCGACATCGTATAAATAGGCACCCTTGGCTTTTTCAATAAATACAGGCGTACCACCCACCCCATTAAACGCACGTACCGGTGAATTCACCCCACCCGGAATATGTTTGCTGGCTTGTTTAAACAATTGTTCTTGCTTTGGAGATAGGCTCATGAATTTACTCAACTCAAAATTAAATCAATCTAAATCTATATTATTAAAGGCTGTCTTGAAAAAGTGCAGACCATTCATCAAGACGCTCAGGAATGACATGCATAGGACGACCTAATATATCACTAATCACTGCACAATAATCTGCACCAGATTCAACCACGATCTTTGAATTTTCAACGGTTAACCCGCCAATGGCACAGATCGGCACATTTAGTTGCGTTTTGGCTTGTTTCAAGGTTTCCAAACCAATGTTCCCGGCCTCAGGCTTAGTATCAGTCGCATAAATTGCACCAAATGCCACATAATTTGCACCATCGGCAATCGCCTGTTCTGCCAATTCCAGTGAATTGTTGCAACTGCGACCAATCAGGACACCTTCTGGCAAACGCGCAACCGCTTCCTGAATCGAGCCATCATCCTGCCCCAGATGCACACCTACACCGTATTTAACTGCAATTTCAAGATCGTCATTAATCACGAAAGGTACGCGATATTCAGCACACATGGCTTTCATGTACTCAATTTCATAAAATTGATCTTCTTTGGCGACTTTTTTACGACGGTATTGCAATACTGAAATACCGCCATTGGCCATTGCACCTTCAAGTTTAGCCAATAAAAGTTCTAAAGGATCATCATTGGTGATCAGATATAAACCGCGCATAACAAACTGCCAAAATTAAAACTGCCCTATTATAGGCATATCAGGGACAAGATTCAGCGGAACTGTCTTAATTCCTTAAAATTACAGCAGATAAATATCAAAAAAATTAGAAAACTTAAACGGTAGCAACTTTGAGTTAAATAGTGTGAAAATACCTATTTTCAGGGATAGATCATCTGAAGATTAAACGATTAAATAAACCACAAAATGACAATAAATAATAATTATAAAAACAAAAACTTGAAGCAATGAAAAGACTTCCTGATCCTTGATTATAAAATGCGCTTGGGGGAAGCGAATCAAGGATTAGGAAGTCATCCTATTTTTATTTAAATCTTTTATTCCGCTAAAATTGGGTAATATCTTCAACTCTGACAAAGCATTTTTTGTAGATTTTTAATTCCCTATTTTTTTAATCTTGATTCAAAAACTTTAGCTTTTATCTCCCCTTCCTTAAATAAAAAAAGCCTAGAGAAGGTCGCTCTAGGCTTGGAAAACTTTAAAATTAGGACGCTCGAAGTAAAAAATCAATTTATTCAATGCCTGTTCTATTAATAGAATATTCACTCTACCATTGCAAGTCTACATTCCGTAAATTTACAAATATTTTATTTTTAGATAAATTTTTTAAACACTATTCACATAATATAAGTGATTTTTTAACTAACTGGGAATTTTATCCAGGGAACGATCTTTCAAACTTAAATTCCCACGCAACACATCAGAAAACATACGCCAATCTGAAATAAAACTATAGAGTGGCTGTTTAAAACTGGCCGGTTTGTTTTTTTCAAAGCAGAAATGACCTGCCCATGCACTGGCATAACCAAACAATAAGCCATAAACCAGATACTTTGGCTTTCTTTTTACAATGGCACGACTTAATAGGCAGGCCCCGACACTGCTGCCAAATATGTGCAAACGGCGACTCATGATATTACGATGCTCAGTTAAATAAAACCGATAGAATTCATGATAGTTTTGAATCGGCAGCTGAAATTCCGGTTCTGGATGATGTTCAAATTTGAGCTGGATTGTTGTATTCATGGTCATAGTCCTGCCTATTTTGATTCAAGTTAGCTCATATTTCAGCCAAATTAAAGTGTCCGCTTTTATCATTTTTTTGATCATTTGCAAAGCAACCAGTCAAGAATCCGTTCGTCAAGTCTTACATCAAAAATCATTTTCGCTACAATCATCAGCTTAGAATGAACAATGCTATTTCCGGCGCTATAAAAGAACAGATTTCATAATGCATGTGTAAGCTATAGATAATGTTTGCATTGCTGACATCGCATCAAAAAATTAGGATGAAAAATCATGATTGAAGTTGAATTAAAATTTCAAATTCCTGAAGCAAGACGTAATGCTTTACTGAAAGCATTGGATCCTAAAAAATCTGAAATTATTCAACTGAAAGCCAAATATTACGACACATCGGAACGCTTACTCTCACAACATGGTGTTGCCTTAAGACAACGTCTGGAAGGCACACGCTGGATCCAAACCTTAAAAGCTGCCGGGAAAAGCCACTTACATCGTTTTGAGCATAACCATGACCTGGGCGAACTGGAACATGCCCCGCAACTGGATTTATCTATTTATGAGCAGGATGCTGAAGCACAACACATCCTGAAAAATGCTTTGGGTGAGTCACAGGATCAACTTAAATTACAGTTTGAAACCGATATACAGCGTACCTTTCGCGTCATTCATTTTGAAGAAACCGAGATAGAAGTCAGTCTAGATGTTGGTGAAGTGCGTACCGAAACAGCCCAGAGTGAAGTACATGAAGTTGAATTTGAACTTAAATCCGGTTCTGTCCAATCCTTGTTGGCCTTTAGCTTTGAATGGGTGAAAAAATATCATCTTTGGCTGGACGTACGCAGTAAGGCCGAAATCGGCAATCTTTTGGCCATCCAGCAACCCGTCAGTCCGGCAAAATTAGCCAAGGAATTTAACTTAAGTAAAAAAGACCCCGCCAATAAAAACTTGCGTCTGCTGATTGCCCAGCAGTTACAGCATTTACTGCCAAATATCGCAGCTATTGCTGCAGGTGTTGCCGAGCAAACCCATATTCAGCAAGCTCAAATTGCCCTGGATCACTTGCATTTGACCCTGTCGTTATTTAAAGACTGGAATGAGGCAGTTTCCGACAAATGGGCGGTGCAGCTGGGTGCATTTAAGCATCAGTTTGATCATTTACAACATTTGCAACATATGCAGTCGACTTTAGGCGCATTTTTACAGAACCCCAATACTGCATCGAATTTAGCCAAAGATATTTTGTATGCCAAAGAAAAGTTGGCCAATTTGGTACGTTCAACACAAAACGTACATCATTATCTGGAATTATTGATGTTTGGCCTGGACCATGAGGATAAGCTCCAAGGACATGACTTAAAATGGTTTGCACAAAATACCCTACAAAATCAATATAAACAGCTCCAAGAGCATCTTGCAAATACCGATATTGCCAATTTTGAAAGTCTGGATCAGTTAGCCACTAAAATTCATGAACTAAAATTTAGCTTCCCGATTCTAACTTCGATTTATGATGTCAAAAATTTGCAAAAATACAGCAAAGCCTTGAATGATGCACAACTTGCAGCCAGTGAATATCAAATTTTGGCCTCTTCTGCCGAGTATATTCAGCAAACTGAACTGGAAGCCAGTGACTGGTTTGTGTTGGGTTGGCTGACAGCAAAACAGGAAGTGTATGCACAAAACCTGCTTGAAGCGACAGAACAATTCCTGGTGAGTCGTAAATTTATTAAGTAACAAATAAAGCGACAAAATTAAACCAGTCAAATCAAAGCGTATGGCATGATCTTTTAATGCACACCAATGAGTGGGGCGACATACGCTTGATCTACTTTCTGGCAAAACCCTACTCTTTTTTTGATACTGGCTTACAATGAAAGTCATGGCCCTATCGGATGATGAAGCGTCAGGAGTTTTAACATGCTTGAAGTAGAATTAAAATTTCAGATCCCCGCATCAGATCAAGAAAAGCTCTATCAGCTCTTCTTGAACAAGAATGCTCGCTTGATTTCTTTATACGCAAAATACTATGACACGCCCGAACGGCATTTGGCTGAAAAAAATATTTCATTACGGCAACGTCTTGAAGATGATCACTGGATACAAACTTTAAAAGTGCCCAGCGATCATTCCTTACAACGTTTTGAACTGGAAAGCGATTTAGGCAAACTAAATGCCCCTCCGGACTTGGCCCTTAAGATTTATCAATCCGATTCGAAAGCAAAACAATTGCTGCAAAATGCTTTGGGCAAACAGGCTAAAAACCTGATTGTGCAATATGAAACAGTCGTTCAACGTCTGGTACATGTGATTCATTTTAACCGTTCAAAAATTGAAGTGAGTCTGGATCGCGGCGAGATTCGTCGTAACGATCAGAGCGTGTCAATTTATGAAATTGAATTTGAGCTTAAACAAGGTTCCATACAAGACCTGATTAAGTTTATTCACCCCTGGGTGCAGCGATATCATTTGTGGCTAGATGTGCGAAGTAAAGCTCAACGCGGCGATTTGCTGGCACAGAATTTAAAAAATCCTGCTGCTCAATTTGCAAGCCCACTCAAGCTGAATCAGCAGGACTCAACAGATCACGTATTAAAGCAGATCATCAATAATACCTTGCAGCACCTATTGCCGAATGCATCAACCATCGCTTCCGGACAGTATGATAGCGAACATGTGCACCAGACTCGGGTTGCCATTCGCCGTTTAAGAAGTGCCTTACGTGTTTTTGAGGACTGGTCAAAAGATGTCAATCCAGACTGGCAAGAGCAGCTGACTCATCTGTTCCGTCAACTGGGTTCAACCCGTGATCGCGATGCCTTGAGTGAAGGACTTTTACCTCAGCTTGAACAGGCAGGTGCCCCTTTTATTCAGCTTCCGAATACGCCTGAACAATCCGGCATTCCCATTGATGAATCATTGCGTTCTTCAGACTTTGTAGAATTGATTCTTCATCTGCTGCGCTTTGTCGATCAGCCCAGTAAAGAACAGAAAAAATCCGGATTAAAAAAAGATATCGCCAAAAAACTGCAAAAAATGCATCAACAAATCTGCAAAGATGCCAATCAATTTTTACAGCTGGATATTCCATCCCGGCATCGTACCCGCAAACGGGTCAAACGCTTGCGTTATTGTGTAGAATTCGTGGCTTCGCTTTATCCTGTTCAAGATGTAAAACACTATCTTAAAGATTTAAAACCTGCCCAGGAAAGTTTGGGACAATATAACGATTTGATGGTGGCCGAAACGCTGTTTCAGAATATGGTTAAACGTAAACAAAAAGCGTGGTTTGCCGTGGGCTGGATTGCCAGTGAGAAAAAATACGTTCTGCAACAGGCTCAGCAGCATTTAGACGATTATTCTAAAACCGATACTTTCTGGTAAGTAGAAAATGTAAAACCAATATTAGCGATATTTGCCAAAAATTTTCCAGGTTCCATTATCTGCCAATGGATCGCTATAACTGTCATTGCGCTGTTTGCGTGGCTTGTCACGGGCATCTACCAGCTCAAAATGTGGCTCTGTACTCAGTACAATACCATTTACATAAAACCGCGTACGAGTATATTCACTTTGTCCATGCTGGAACACATAAGTGCGCAAATCGACGAATTCACGATGAGCCACCAAAGCTGCGCTATCATCATTTTCCAGCCAGGCACTCATGGCCTGAATCTGCTCAGGTTCAAATTTTCCACATTTATCAAGCAGGCTAGCAATACCGCGAAAAGTTTTCGACTCTTTGGCGCGGGTTTTATTAATTCGGATGCGGTCAACATGAAAATAAAATAACGGCAGATTCAAATGGCTGGGTAAATGTACGGCATCGAGTGTTTCATCTTGCATAAAAGGTTGAAATAGATCTTGTGCTCCTTCAATTAACCCGATCCATTGCCGGTAATATTCATCGACTTCTTTTTTAGACCCATAATAAATAGGTAAGCCTTCGACATTGGCCAAATTTACAGGCGGCCAAATATTTTGACGCAATAAGGCGATGTCACTTTTTAAACTTTGTACGGCAATGGCATCTTGCATTGGAGTATCCATTTTATACTTAGGCTATTTTTAGATTAAGCCAAAGGTTTAGTTTCTGCAAGGCTTTGCCTATAATAAGCTATTAGATCGTTTTTGCAGGAAAAGTTCATGGTTCAAAAGATTGAAGCAACAGATGTAACCGAAGAAGAAGCGTTAAATGCTGCTTTTTTTGAACGTGCTGATGAATTTATTAAACAGGCCAACGAATTTTGCCGTGTCGAAAAAGGTTCAGCCGTGAAACCTGCTGAAATGCGCGGACAAGTCAGCGCTGCCATGCTGTTTGCTACTGCCCGTTTTAATACTTGGGTGGCTGCCAATAACTTTAAAGATGGCAATGAAATGCGTGATGCCAAAGATCAGGTCATGTCGTACATCATGCAGCAGTTCCAGATGATGCTGGAAGACAACTATGACGAATATTGCGAACAGTTTGAAAACTATCTTCGCTTCCGTCATAACGAAGAATTTCATACCAACAAGCATGATCATGACCACAATCACGATCATTAATGAAAAGCCCTACGGGGCTTTTTTTATGTGCTAAGTTTTTGGATGAAAGGTCATCCAAAGCCAAAATACCTTAGTGTATGGTGACATGACAGAGATTTACTGAACCAAAGACTGACCATACAACAGCTGGAGACAGTTTCCGGAAACTTCGATTGTGCTAGACCATTTTGGCACGCCTGCCGGTCTTTTTGGTCAAGTTGGAGTACAGAGCGGACTGACCAAAGTTGTACGGGAAATATTCTAGTTCGCTGGCAGGAGGATATTGCCGAACTGGCAAGGTATCCAAATGTTTATATCAAGATGTCTGGCCTGTTGTTTATGCCGATATTGAGTCATCAGTTTCACAAGCAGAATCGCTTAGCCAGCAAACAGGAAATCTATGATTTAGCCTTTCCACTGATTAGCCATATACTGCGGCACTTTGGCAATTACCGGGTCATATTTGCCTTCAACTTCTCCATGGATCGGGTCATCAACAGCTCACTGCTGAACATTATTGATGCCTTTAGTGATGTGGTAGTGGCATGTGATTGCCATGCCTTGGAACGAGTATTCCCTCATAATGCAAAGCAGTTTTATCGGCTTTAAAAGAAACCTCCCCTAACCCCTCCTAAAAAGAGGGGAAAAGCACAACAAATATATGAATAGCAGGATAGAAAATAGCGTTTAAAAGTTATGACTTGTTTTGTGGCTTTCCATACTGGTCTGCCATGACTTCCACCAGCTGATCCAGTTTGATGTATTTCTTGATTACGGCATCCACATCTGCTTTGCTAAGTTTTGCAAAAGCCTGATCACGCTTTTCACGGAACAACAAGTCGCGATTATGTTCCAGTTGAGGCATGAGCATTGCGTGAATACTGCGTTCATCTTCCAAAGCAGTCACCCGTTTTTTCAGAATATTGGCTTTGGCCGCTTCCAGCTCCTGTTCAGTCACCCCTTTAGTCAGTAAATCATTCAGTACCTTATGCACGGCTTGCGATACTTGCGCCGACTTCGCTGCCGTATAATTGGCTTCTATGGTAAGTGCCCCTGAATCAATCCATTCATCCAGATCCAGATTGCTACCAAATCCATACACCAGGGCATTTTTCTCACGGAGTTCCTGGGCTAAACGTGACGACAGCTGCGAATCAGCCAGAATATAACTAAACGCCATTAAGGCTGGCGCATCGGCATGATTCGAACCCACCGGCAAGGTCAAAATGACCTGATAATTACCAAATTCACGTTGCTCTGATAAAGCATGGATTTTTTGTGCCTTATACGCCTGATAATCAGAACTTAAGCGTTGATAAGGCAATTGCGCTTTCCATCCAGAGAATTCTTTTTGTAGCAGTTTTAGCATGGGCTGAGCCTGATAATCACCGGTAATGGCAATTTGTGCATGATGACTGATAAAGAAATCCTGATATAATTTTTTCACTTGCTCAACTGTTGCTGCTTTAAGCTGCTGTTTAGACAGCTCAGGTTCAAAATGATAGCGTAAATCTCCTGGCTGATAGGTTTCCAATAAGCGCGTCATGGTCAATGCGGCAACCGTTTCAGGTTCCGTATATGGCCGATCTAGGCTCGACAAGCTTTGTGACTTGATCAGGTCAAATTGCGATTGTTCAAACTTCGGTGTTTTCAGAACATCAAGCATAAATTTGAAATAATCATCAAATTTCTCTTTTTTTGCCACAATCTGAATGGCAATACTATTTGCAGATGCTGTAGCCGTTGCTCCACCACCCGCTTCAATCGATTTGTCTGCAATATCCTGCAAACTATACTGATCTGAGCCACGCAAGAGTAAATAGGCCATCAAATCCAGTACTTCACCTTTATTAAACAAAGATTTGTCCGTACCAAAGTCAACAGAAATGGTGGCATAGGTTTTATCATCACGGGTAGAGGTTGGATATAAAGCGTATGCAATACCGTTTTTCAACGTTCCGCGCTGGATTTTCTTTTCAGTATCCATCAAATACTGCTTTGAGGTTTTGACGTATTCCGCGACTTCCTGCTTATAGGCACTGCTGTCTTTAAGCGGCTCTTCTTGCACACTGGCCTGATCTAAGGTTTTAGGTTGCTCGGCAGCCTGTTGTTGCACTGCTTTTTTCTGATCTTCCGGGGTCGGTTTAATATCTCCAGAAATGCGATGTTCTGGCACTAAAAACCGGGTCAGGGTTTGATTGACATCAGTAAGCTTCAATTGCTTCACATTATTCAAATCAGTAAAGTACTGCGACCAGTCTCCCTGATAAGCCACATAATAATCACTTAAACGCCCCCCCAAAGCGGCAGCATTACTGAGTACACTGTCTGCCTGATTCTGAATCAGATTTTTTACCCGGTTTAGTTCGGTCTCATTAAATGGCTGACTTTTTTCCACACCCGCAATAAGTTCGGATTGCACTTTTTTCTCATCATGATTCGGTGCATAAATGGCACCCATAAAGACCAGATTAAAGTCCTGATCTAGCCAGGTAGTAGATTGAACGCCGGTACTTAAACCGGTTTCCACCATGCTTTGATAAAGATGTCCACTCGGTTGCATGGTATATAAATAAGGTGTCAGTGCCAAAGCAGATTTGATCTTTTCATTTTTGCCATTCAGGTAAATATTGAATTTAGCCAGATCACTGCCCTTTTTTACAACAAAATTTCTATGCTGAATTTTGGCTGAGTCCAGCACAGGAACTTTGGTCTGTACTGGAACCTGACGAGTTGCTATTGGACTAAACTGTTGATCAATCTGTTTTAACACAGCGGCTTTATCAAATTTACCGGAAATGATCATTACGGCATTGTTCGGTGCATACCAGGTTCGATAAAATTTATTCAGCTCATCCATTTTAATGGACTGCAATTCTTTTAAATCGCCAATCGGCAAACGTCCCAGATACTTATTGCCATAAGCCGATTTCCACATCTGGTCCATCATCACTGCAAAAGGCTGATCCATACGAACTTCACGTTCGCGTTTCACAATGGCAATTTCAGAAGGGACAAACTTTTCTTGCAGTACCAGCTTGTCCATACGTTCAGCTTCAAGATGAATCACTTGATTAATGGCATTCTGTTCAGGACGGATCACATTGGTATATTTGGTGGAATAATAATCCGTACTGGCGTTGGTCATTAAGGTGTATTGATCCAGACGGCGCTGAAATTCTTCACCTTTGATATTCTGTGTACCCTTAAATGCCAGATGTTCGAGCAAATGTGCCAAACCGCCTTTGCCCTGCGGATCATTGAGTGAACCGGTCAGATAGACCGTGTTCATAAAGACTTTATTTTCTTTATCATTTTGCGCCAGAACCACGCGAAAACCATTGTCTAATGTATATTCTTCAATCTTCTGCTCAGATTTAACCAAAATCGGTTGTGCCCAGGCAGTTGCACTAAAACCAACAAATAATAATGAGATAGTAAGTTGTTTGAACCGCATGAGCATAATTATTCCAATTTATTCAGTCATATGAATTTTTAAGCATCACATCTTAGAAAATGATCATGATGTTGAGTAGTTACTTTTTGCAAGCATTACCGTTTATTTCAATAGCTTTGTCGTTCATTTATATCCAGATGTTACAAATGTAGCTCTGCCTGCATATATAATTTTGCATAACCTGAAATTTCAATCCGTTCATTTTCAAGCAGTTCACAATATAATTTTCCCCCACGTGCAGATACCTGATCAGCCAGAATATCTTTTTTGCCCAATTTCTCTGCCCAAAGTGGCGCAATCGCGGTATGAATTGAACCGGTAACCGGATCTTCATCAATGCCATTAGCTGGAGCAAAATAACGCGATATACAATCATAAGGCACAGCAGCCTGAGCAGTAATGGCCAGGTCCAAAACACGCTTTGGTTGGGTTTTCTCGGCTTGATTGAGTGTCCATTGTTTGAATAATTCCAGATTGGGCTTCTCATCCCGTACATCTTGTGGATTTGCATATTCCATAATGTAGGCCTGATGATTTAAATAAACATTTTTAAATGGCTTGCTTAAAATTTGCTTTAAAACTTCAGGATAATGGGTAATTTTTTTTGCACGGCGAATCGGAAAGTTCATTTTGATTTTGCCATCCACCTCTTGGCTTACCACAAAAATGCCGAGCTCTTTAACATGAAACCGAAGGGTTTTCGCAGCAGTATAATCTTTGAATAGTACAAAACTGCTGGCTAGCGTTGCATGTCCACAAAAGTTCACTTCTGTGGTTGGGGTAAACCAGCGGATTTCATAGTTTTCTGCATCAAGCATTTTCACAAACGCAGTTTCCGCCAGATTATTTTCTAAGGCGATATTTTGCATCAAGACCTCATCCAGCCAGTGTTCAGTCACAATCACTGCCGCAGGATTTCCTTTAAATAGTTCCGTTGTGAAGGCATCTACCTGATACATTTTCATATTGATTTGCCCAATTTTAGATTCAGCACTTTGTATGTTCTAAATGTAATACAGACATTATTGCTGCAAGTATTCCATAGCGTGCTTTTTAAAAATAAAAAGCTGATCTAGAAAGACTGTTTTTGTATCCGCCTGCAGATCAGCAACTTTATGTATAAATACTAGCCTATTAATTGCGATTTTCCCCTGGAAAAAACCTGGCTTTAAGGCTAGCTTATTCATATCTATATCATTGATTTCTATCTTATGCATTTTCAAGTCCATATGATTGATGTAAAAAATCAATTGCAGAACTATATCTGGTTATTAGAACATATCCCGAGTAAAGAAGTCGTTGCAGTTGACCCTACGGAAGCACATCTGGTCGAAGAGGTTTGTGCAGCGAAAGGTTTAAAGCTGACTCAGATCTGGCTGACACATTGGCATAAAGACCATATTGGCGGTGTGCCAGAGCTTTTACAAAATCGTCATATCCCCGTTTATGGTCCACGGGAAGAATTAAGCAAAGCTCCTTTTATCACTCATCCCCTACAACATGAAAATCATCTTAGTTTTCATGATTTAAATATTGAGATTATTGCCGTACCTGGACATACACTGGGGCATATCGTTTATTTTATTGATGCGCTGGATGTACTTTTCTGTGGCGATACATTGTTTGCCATGGGTTGTGGCCGTGTGTTTGAAGGAACATATGAGCAAATGTACCATTCGCTGAACCGTCTGGCTGCTTTGCCAGCACGTACCAAAGTCTACTGCACCCATGAATATACACTGGCCAATGCCAAGTTTGCTTTACATGTCGAACCTGACAACCTGGCGATTCAGCAGCGCTTCGAACAGGTGGAAGCACTGCGTATGCTCGGTCAAAGTACCTTACCAAGTAGCATTGAATTGGAACTGCAAACCAATCCCTTTTTAAGGGTGGACAGCGTGGAAGAATTTCGGCACATACGACAGTTAAAAGATAACTTTTAATGGGTGTAGTATGTAGCAGCGATGACAGTTTATAAAATTTGATGGGTTTGGGTATAAGCATCGAGCTCGGCTTGCGTCACCACTTTGGTGACATGCATCTCGTCCACACGAACTAGCAGTAACCCACCTAAAGCCGGTTGATAACGACGGGCGCTGCCAAAAGGCGTATAGGACACTTTGGATTGTTCGCCGAAAAATAGCCAGTCCTCATGGCCCAGCATAACAGCAACAGGTACCTGACCTTGTTGCTGCATCTGCTGAATTTGCTTGCTTACATTCTGTTCAATGGTTTCTGTGGTCATTACAATTCTGTCTTCATCTTGATCAACATTTTGCACCTGCCAGAATTCAATAAATTCTCTTGGTACAATGCCATATATTTTATCTTTTTTTAAAATATATGACACTGTCATTTTTTGGCGGCTATTGATTTGTGAATAAAATGACATGGCTGTTCCACTTCAGTGCGGTATTTCCCCCCAATTTATCCTTCCCCAAAACTGCTCAAAGATAAAAACATTCATGCTCTAGTTAAAATTGTGTTTAAATATTTCCATTTCAAAAAATCAAGAAAATAGGCTAAAATAAATAAAAATCAATAATATGTAAAATAATTCCTTGAATACAAGATTAGTTTTTATCCGCAATTTAATTATTATTTACGCATTTCTTGCATAAAAAAAATACAAAATATTTATTTTATAAAAAACCTGTTCAAGCTACCCTTTAAAAAAATATCTGCATCCCTATTAATTATTTAATAGCAGTCAGTATCTAATACACAAGGAGTTCTCTCGTGAAGAAAGTTGTTAAGGCAAAAAATTTAATTGCATTTCGTATCTGGTTAGAAAAATTGGGCTATTCAGTAAAATCATTGACTGATAATCGTGGGTTTACCTTTAGCTTCAAAAAAGAATATGGTCTGGTCACATGTGATTTAGCAGGTAATGCGCTTGCCATGCAACTTGGTGAAGAATTCGAAGATCATTTAAAAGCTTAAAAGAGTATCGGTCATTTTGGATTAGGACAAAACAATAATAATTTTAAATCTATTTTTAAAAGCCCATTTTTTGGGCTTTTTATTTATGTTCACTTTTTACAGGCAATAAAAAAGCAAGGTCTATTTACCTTGCTTTAATATGGTGGGGATAGAGAGACTCGAACTCTCACGCCCAGAGGGCGCTGCGACCTGAACACAGTGCGTCTACCAATTCCGCCATATCCCCATCAGGACCAGCTTAGTGCTGGATTTTTCTTACAACAAAAAAGCAAGGTAGCTTACCTTGCCTTAATATGATGGTGGGGACGGAGAGACTCGAACTCTCACACCTTGCGGCGCTGGAACCTAAATCCAGTGCGTCTACCAATTTCGCCACGTCCCCATCAGGGTACCAACTTGATGTTGGATTTTTTAAAGCTTGGCAGAGGATCAAGGATTCGAACCTTGACGAACGGTTTTGGAGACCGTCATGCTACCATTACACCAATCCTCTATAACCTAATTATCAAACTATGCTGATAGTTAAGTGGTGGGGACGGAGAGACTCGAACTCTCACACCTTGCGGCGCTGGAACCTAAATCCAGTGCGTCTACCAATTTCGCCACGTCCCCAATGGCTGTGTATATTATAGAGATCGATTCCTGATGACAAGACCTTTTTATGAAAAATCCACTTGTTTGTTTAAATAAAAAACAAAAACCGTTTTTCTGTATTTTTCTTAAGCATTTTCAGTGACTAAGCAGCGTTTTATTGTAGCAATGTCGGTAAATCTCTGCTGTTTTTGCTTCGCCAACATACCACATAAAAGCTGTTTAAATGCTAAATAAGGTTGTGGCAGTTCAATATTTAGCTGCTGGCAATGCAAATAGGCCCAATCGTGATAATTTTTTGCACTCAGGCGCTGATTGTTCAACCATTCATACAGAATAATACCCAACGCATAAATATCCGTTTGCACGGTTTTTTCAGAACCCTGAAAAAGTTCAGGTGCCATATAGCGTGGTGTTGCCGTTAGATTTTTCGGATTGTGGATTGCATTGATTTTTTGTACCTGCTCAAAATCGATTAAACATGCGCGGTTTTGATATTTAACCAGGTGCTCATGTTTTAAATCACCATGAATCCAACCCAACTGATGCAACTGATCCACGGCATCTAAAAGCTTCAAGAATGTCTGTTTGATCTGTTGTAGTGACATCTCGGTACAATTACCAAGCAATAAGTCTGCATCGCTTAGAATCAATGCTGCACTGCCCGACATGTGTGATTCAGCCAGGCTTTTAAAATTAGAAATCATTTGAAAAGGCAATAAAAAATCAGGCTGGCTGCTGGCAGAATTAGCTTGAGCTAAAAATTGCTGATAAAAAAGCAGTTCATTTCGAAACCCGTCTTCAATACTGGGGTGGCTATTTAAGCTTTGGGTTTTTAACCAATAACGTTGTTGCTGATATTCAAAGGTATATAAACAACGCCCAAAAGTTAAACTTTTGGGCTTGGTCTTTAACATTAAATGGATATTAGAAAAATCCACATCTTTAAACTGCAATAAATTCTGCGGTTTTTTTCTCTGGATCATGCTGATAACTTAAAAGCTCTAAACAGTGCTGAATGGTTTTACCTACACGGGCATGGGTTTCGATAGAAGATATTTTCGGCCAGGTTGCCCGCTCCCCTTCTCTTTGCAATAACTTGAACAAATATGGGCGTGGATTCTGGAACATGTAACTATAATGGCGCAGACTATAATCACCTACAATATTCACATCCCCATAATAACCTTGATCAATCACCCCATATCCATGATCGAGCAAACGGCGTACAGGAGGAAGCATTCCGACTCGGCCACGCGCAAAATCCATAATTCCCTTGGTAATAACTTTGCCCTGACGACGTACAATGCGCTCTGGCCAGCTCATCACATCTCGACGGTAGCGTTCCGCATCACTTTGCATGAATGGCACAATATGTGGATTCACCTGACTGGCAATGGTGTAATTTAAGTTATACAGTCGCGCCATTTTTTCTTGCGGGAAATCACTTCTTACACTGCCGTCTACCCAACGGGTATTGGACATATAAGGGGTCAATTTGCCATCGTAACGCTTACTGGTGAGCTTAACTGGTGGAAACAGGATGGGCACAGCACAGGATGCCAACACCGCACTCCAAACCAGTAAATCTGGCGAAGTATAAGTATTCATGATGCGGGCTTGTTGTGAGGTGTCATAAGGTGCTACAGCGACATTAATATGTAAACCGGAAGTTTTAAAGGCTTCTTCAAATGTCACATCACCCAAGTTTTCAATCAGGAATTTTTTCAGGTATTTTACATCGGCAAAACCACCGTTTCCCTTTAAAAGGTCACCAAATTTACGAAAGTGAAAAGCTTCGGTAAAAAAGTTTTCACCATTTAAAAGACCGGTAATATCTGAAGGTTTTGAAGTACCGAGCATGGTGGTCATGATTGCCCCGGCACTCGAACCGGATAATACTTTAGGCATTAAATCCTGTTCAAGCAGTGCTTTACATACGCCGGTATGAAACAGTCCTAAAGTTGCTCCACCTGAAAACATGATCGCAGGCTGGCCATAAGCTTTTTTACACTGCTGAAAGAACTCTATTTTTTTTTCCATAGGCAAGCAAGTACAGTTGCTCGAAGCAATGTAAGCCAGGCTTTCACTGACTTCTTCCACATAATCTTCAATAATTTTTTTAGTGCCCACATAGGTAGCATTAAAAAGCATGGGATGTGCAATATTTGCGATATCGTAGCTTAAACCTTCACGCAATATATACATGAGATCTTGGGTACGTTTTTGAAAACGGTAGCGTTTTAACCTGCTTAATCGCCCAGAAATAATTTCGGCATCAAAATAAGGTGAACAGTTATCCAATTTCCATTCTTGAGCACCGGATTCTTCATCTATTTTTAGGGCAATGCTTTTCCATTCTTCATATGTTTCAGCCGCAGCGAGCTGACTTTTTAATTTTTTTATACGGTATGCTTGATGTGGATTAATATTTGTCGTGAAATCATTAAATAACATATCTATCCCTCAAACACTTTCATTGTTATTCCCTGTCCCTGATCGGGTATCGAACATCATCTTTGTACAATCAACAAGTGATTAATCCATCATCATACCGCCTATTCAATTGGCAAACTATGGCTATTTGACATACAGTTTCCATGTAAAATGACCTTTTTCACTTTATCCGTATAAGCTGAACCATCATGGCAACAATTGATTTACCTGACAATATATTACAAGTTCTTTCGACTGTACTCCAACAGCTACAGCAAAACCTACCTGAACTGAAACAAGAAACCAACTTTGAAGCTTCGGCTTATAAGTGGCAAAATAAACAATTAAACGCCATTCAGCAGCCTAAAAAAATCTATTTGGACGATTTAAAAGGTATAGAAAAACAAAAAGAAAAAGTGATTCAAAATACCCGGCAATTTTTAAAAGGCTTGCCTGCCAACGATGTACTACTGACTGGCTCACGCGGCACAGGGAAATCCTCAATTGTACGTGCATTATTAACCGAGTATGAATCTGAAGGCTTGCGTTTAATTGAAATTGAACGTGATGATTTGGCCGATTTGCCGATGATTCAGAAATTGATTGAAAATCGTCCTGAAAAATTTATTGTCTATTGTGATGACCTGGCTTTTAACGCAGAAGATGAAAACTATCGCAGTTTAAAAAGTGTATTGGATGGTTCATTACAATCCGGTTCAAGCAATTTTATTATTTATGCCACCAGCAACCGCCGTCATTTATTGCCGGAATTTATGCATGAAAACACCCCGATAACGCGTATGGATGTTCCTCAATACACCGAGCTACACCCACAAGAAGCCATTGAAGAAAAAATTTCACTGTCTGACCGTTTCGGTATGTGGCTGTCGTTCTATCCGATGGATCAGAACTTGTACCTGGAAATCGTGCAGCACTATTTAGCAAAAGCTGGTATGTCCATGACAGATGAAGTACGCGCCGAAGCCTTAAGATGGTGTCAGGCACGTGGACAGCGTTCAGGGCGTGCAGCGTATCAATTCTCTAAGCATTGGATTGGATCACAACTACTTCAGTCTCAATAATTAGCTTAAATTTGTGAACACTGAAAAAGAATCTCTCATATTCTTTTCCAAAATTAAAAAAGAGGCTCTCGCCTCTTTTTTAATTCTTTATATTTAAGCTTCGCTTGGATTGGTCAACTCTGTCATTGGCCAGCGTGGCGTAGTTGTCACAGACAGACCATCATGCTGCCCTGCTTTTAAACGCTGATAACCGGCAAAGGCAATCATGGCACCATTATCAGTACATAACGCGGGTTCTGCATAATAGACTTGGGCTTTAATTTTAGCCAAATCCGCTTCCAAACGTTCACGTAAGCGCTTATTGGCACTTACACCACCTGCAATCACCAAACGTTTTAAACAGGTCTGTTTCAGTGTTTTTACCGATTTTTTTACCAATGTATCTACCAGCGCTTCCTGGAAGCTTGCTGCGATATCGGCTTCACGACCTTGACCTTCCACTTTTTTCAATTGAATGGAAACAGCCGTCTTTAAACCACTAAATGAAAAATCCAGACCTTGATGCAGCATTGGACGCGGGAAAGCAAAGGCTTCTGGATTCCCTTGCTCAGCCAGTTTTGAAATGTTCGGACCACCTGGATAAGGCAAGCCCATCATCTTTGCCACTTTATCAAAAGCTTCACCAGCAGCATCATCAATTGATTCACCCAGCAATTCATATTGACCAATGCCATGAGCTGCCATGAGCTGAGTATGCCCGCCAGAGACCAATAAAGCGACAAACGGAAATTCTGGCGGAGTTTTAGACAACAAAGGCGCCAACATATGACCTTCCATATGATGCACACCAATCGCTGGTTTATTTAACGCGAACGCCAAGGTACGACCAAACAGTGCACCGGTCATAAGCGCTCCCATCAAGCCGGGACCACGTGTATAGGCGACTGCATCAATATCTGATTTTTTAATATTGCTTTGTTCAAGCAACTGATTCATTAAAGGAATTAACTTACGCACATGATCGCGTGAAGCCAGTTCCGGGACCACTCCACCATATTCGGCATGCAGTTTAATCTGACTATATAACACCTGTCCTATTAAGCCGACTTCACTGTCATAGAGTGCTAACCCAGTTTCATCACAAGAAGTTTCCAAGCCCAGAACGATCATTAAACTGCCTTTTACCCGTATCTAAATATTGCTAAAGCTATTATAGACTTGTGATATGAGATGTAAATGAGTAAAATACTGCACTTCACTTGTGATCGAAGGCAATTCAGCCTAGATCTTATCCATAACTTAATGAGGATTCTTCATGCCACAAGTTAAATTGAAAGAAGGCGAACCAGTAGACGTAGCTATCCGTCGTTTCAAACGTTCATGCGAAAAAGCAGGTGTTTTAGCTGACGTTCGTAAACGTGAATTCTACGAAAAACCAACTCAAGAACGTAAACGTAAAAAAGCTGCTGCTGTTAAACGCTACCAAAAGAAATTGGCGCGTGAATCAGTACGTACTACTCGCCTTTACTAAGATTAATTTGTGATTGACTGCCTGGACTAAATAAATGACTACTTTAAAAAACCAAATAACCGATGTTTTGAAAGCAACTATGCGTGCTAAAGAAATGTCCAAGTTAACGGTGATTCGTGGTCTACAGGCAGCAATTAAGCAAATCGAAGTCGATGAGCGCAAAGAACTTGACGACGCTCAAGTTCTTGCGGTCATTGAAAAGCAAATTAAACAACGTAAAGAATCGATCAAAGCCTTTGAAGGTGCTGGTCGAGATGATTTAGCTAGTAAGGAACAAGCCGAAGTTGAAGTGTTATCTCAATTTCTACCAGAAGCTATGACTGAGGAAGAGCTTGATTCTATCATTGCGCAGACGATTACTGCACAAGAAGCTACTAGCATGAAAGATATGGGTAAGGTGATGAATTCTCTGCGTCCGCTCATAGCCGGGCGCGCCGATCCTGCACAAGTTTCAGCTAAAATTAAAGCTAAACTTAGCTAACCCCACTTCTAAAATCGTTCTTTATCGTTGAACTGCCTTTAAGCAAAGACAGTTCAAATGTTTCATCTAATCTCTTATAAACATTCCCGATTATTTCAAATCACACTGAATATTATATTTTTTCAAAATCAGCATTTCTTTTGATGACATCACTTTATTAATGACGTCTTGCCTGGTCATGTGTCTAAATTGACGATCCAAAGACTCCCTGTTCTGATCTGCCGCTTGATATAACCGATCTATGTAATGACCCACAATTGCACAGTACTGTGTTTGCTGCTGGGGCGTAAAGCTAGTCTGTTGCGCATTTAAACTGCTGAAAAAGTTTCTGCTATCCTGCTTATACTGCTCTGAAATTTGATCCACTGCTGCGATATATTGCTCAACACTCGCAACCGCTACATTTGATCCTGCACACCCCAACAATATTAAGGAAAATAATATTTTTTTCATAAATTAATACATTTAATCATTAAAACCATAAATTCACCCGCAGATTATCACAAAGTGAGCAAATTCAGCTGCAGATTTTATTCATCCATATACAGAAAATCAGGCTTATATTGTGCATAGGCTTGCTCGGAAGGCGCAGGTAAATAACCTTGAGTGACCGTTCCCAAACGTAAACGAATAATGTCAGGTAAATCGACCCGATAAGAATAAATTGGACTACCACATTCCTGACAAAAAACTCGTGCTTTATTCGGGCTATGGAAATATTCTTTTAAAAATTTAAGTCCAGTGGTAATTTCAAATTTTGATTGCTGTAACGGACTGTTCCAGGCAAAGATTGAGCCTTGCGCCATTTGACAATCCTTACAGTAACAGATGATGGTTTTTTCAATTTCACCATCATAACGATATTTCACCCTTCCACATAAGCATTGACCTTCTAGCATGTGTTACTCCTTGTTTTTATTATCACGGCAACATAATCATATGCAACTAAATTCTGAGCTGTCGCTCTTTTTGCATTTCCTGAATCCGTACTTTTAATTTTGCAGCTAACACAGCATTATCTTTAGCCAAGCGCTGTGCATGTAATAAAGACTTAATTGCATTTTCTTCCGAACCCGACCAGTATTCTACTTCTGCCCGATAACGCAGCACATTCACCGTTCTAAACGGTGACAACCGGTCTATATTGGCCGCTTGCTGCATCAGGCGCCAAGCCTGAATATCACGCGGATTTTTATTGATAAAGCGTTGGATCAGACTGAAAGCTTGTGCAGGCTCTTTTTGACGGATATAGACTTCCGCCAGTTTAAAAGCCAAAGCCCTGTTTTCCGGCATAATCCGTGCTACTGATTGAATGGCCTGATAAGCTTGCTCGGTTTTATTTTGTCCCAAATAAATATCGGTTTGAATCAAAACCAACAAATTATTTAAGCGTTGCTGTGCCTTTGCCTGATCTAAAACTTGCTGAGCTAAAACATAATCGCCTTGTTTTAGATAAAAAGCAGCCAATGCCAGCTGGCCGGAAAAATTATTGCGATTCGCCAAAACCTGAAGTTGTTGCTCTGTGGTCTGGTTAGAAATGACCTTGCTGTACCACTTCAGCATTTCAAAATCTTCATCATGTAAATTTGATTTTACCAGAGGGAATTGATTGGCTCTTAAACGAGCTTCACTCATCCGTTCTGTACTGAGTGGATGGGTGAGCCAGAAATCAGGCAAGAAACTGACCTTGCTGGTTGCCCTGTCCATGACTTCAAAAAAGTCCGCCATACTTTGCGGGTTATAGCCTGCGCTATACATATACTGCATGCCAATCCGGTCTGCTTCACGTTCCTGGTTACGGCTATAGTTCAGCTGTTTATCCATCAATGCCGCCTGAGAACCCAGCATGACTGCAGTTCCAGCATCCCCATCAGCTTGAGAAGCAATTAGCGCGCCAACCAGTAATCCTGCCACAGTTAACAGGCCCTGCCCCTTAAACGCCTCTTGTGAGCGACTGTAATGACGCTGTGACACATGGGCCACTTCATGCGCCATCACCCCAGCCACTTCATCCATATTTCGGGCAGAAGTGATTAAGCCCGTATTGATGGCAAATAATCCACCCGGAACGGCAAAAGCATTGATTTGAGGATCATCGATAATCACCAGCCCTATGGGCTGACCCAGCTGGGTCTGGCTTAAAATATGTGAGAATACACTCCCCAACTGATCTTCCAGCCACGGATTTTGCAAGACAGGCATTTGGTGCTGGACTTCACGAAAGACCTTTTCACCAATCATTTTTTCTTTTTGCTGGTCAATCAGACCAACACCGCTACCAATTTCAGGAACATTAAATTGTGAGCTTAAATTGAGATTTGCACTGTGCGTTAATGTGATTGCTGAAATCAAAGTCAGGTTACACGCCCATAAAAACCGTTTCAATGTGATGTTCTCAAACTGCTTTTTTCAATTCACCTGACTATAACATTGAAAATTGGAGCAATTTGCAATGAAGTGTTATCAAAGTTTAAGTAAAGGCAGGATTCACCAGATAAGGCGGTGTACGGCCTTCCAGCACATCCACCAGGTTACGATAGGCCAACTCAGCCATTTTTTTACGCGTTTCCGCAGTCGCAGAACCGACATGCGGCATAGTTACCACATTTTCCAGAGCAAAAAGTTCTGATTCCTGCAAAGGCTCTTTCACGTAGACATCCAGTCCAGCCGCGAAAATTTTGCCGGCTTTAAGTGTATTAATGAGTGCCTGCTCATCCACTACAGAACCACGGGCAATATTGACAAAAACTGCATGTGACTGCATTTGATCGAACTCGTGCTGCCCAATCAAGGCCTGAGATTCCGCATTGAGATCGACAGCCACTACTACAAAATCAGACTGCTGCAACAATTCATCCAAAGCACAATAACGGGCATTTAAAGGCTGCGCCAGTTCCAGTTTTTCACGGCGGTTATGGTAAAGAATGTTCATGTTAAAACCATAAAAGCCACGGCGTGCAATCGCAGCGCCGATATTGCCCAAACCAATGATCCCCAAAGTTTTACCAAAAACATCCTGCCCGAATTGCGCTGTCCCCACGGTACGTTGCCAGTTGCCCTGCTTGGTCCATTGATCCAGAGCCGGAACTTTACGTGCTGCGCTCATCAGCAGACTAAATGCCAAATCGGCAGTGCTTTCGGTTAATACATGCGGGGTATTGGATAACCAGATTTTTTGCTGGTTTAAGTAGGACAGATCGTAATTGTCATAACCCACACTGACACTGGAAATAATTTTAAGCTGCTGTGCCGTTGCCAGATTATTTTCATTTAGTAATCGCCCTGCACCAATCATTGCATCGGCATCTTTAACTTGCTCAAGAATCTGTTGGTTGACATCACCCTGTTTCGGGTTAATGATGACCACCTGATATTGCTGTTGCAAACGCTGAAGGATATCCTGATCTAACTGGCTAAAAACCACGACTTTCTTGTTCATGTTCCATCCGTGTTTTGAGGCGATTTTTGCACAAACTGCCACAAGCGTTGTTTTAACAGGGGCTGAGTCAGCATTTCCTGCAAACCCGCCAGATTGATGCTTTTTGAATGTTTTAAATAAGCACTCTGCCCCAGAAAAATAATATTTTTATCTTCACTGATTGCATCTAAAAAGCCTTGTACATAACTTTCCGCACCGTGACCATCCTGAAAACTCATTAAAGGAAATGGCCACTGCAATTCATTATATTCACCCGATACGGCATGTTGAATATTATGCCAAAGTTGCTGCTGCTCAGCGGTGATTTCTGTTGTGTCCACTACAATTACACAGTGTGACAAAGCCAATGCTTGCAGTTGAAAAGGGGAAATTTGCTGTGCCGGACGTGTTGCTATCTCCTCGGCGACAATGTCAATTTTTTCTTCTACTGCTGCAATTGGAGAGATTAAAGACTCGGTGCGTTCAGGCTCTTGCCTTTGGTCTGCTTTAAGGGCTAGTGGTAGTACGGCTGGTGCTTTTGCCAGCACAATTTCAGTCTGATATTCAGCTGCTGCCTGATCTCGCCACAGCGATGAAGATGGCATTTTTTGACATACAACATCCCGAAGAACCCAGATATCGATTCCTAAAGTTGCCAATATGTCACGCTGATGCCCTATCATCTTTTTTCATCACCAATTGAATAGTGGATATTCTAACGAGATTAGCGATTTTTTGCTGGGCTTTTATTGAATCATCCGGCATTTTATCGTATGGAGATTAGACGATCATCAAACTGTTTTTCTTCTGCATCAACTCGACAATTTCATCGGTTTCAAAACCAAAACGCCAATACAACAGCTCCAGAACATCCAGTTCATCTTGGGTAATAATACGATCATTCCACAAACATAATTCTGCAATGCCTAAAATACTCAGACGGTCACGCAGTAGTAAACCCCCAATATCATTAAGAATTTCGGCTAAATCAATCGGCTCATCCGAAATTTCAGCATAAATTTCCAGTTCTTTTACAGTTAATACCCGTTTCAGGATTTTTTCACGCACATCAAGCTGATTGTGGCTATTAATTTGCTGCACATGCAATAAGGCATCAATCAAACGTACAATATGCGGTTTCACCTCATCCAAAGACGTTGGAGTATGAATCGGTAAAAGATTCAATTCATGTTTCACATATTCAAGCAATAAAGCATCCAATAAACCAATTTCACCATCTTCCTGAATAATTCGCGCCAGTTTCATCAAAAACTGACGTGCAATGGTCGCTGGCATAGAGCCAATATTTTTACATGCCTCGCGAAAGATCGAGATATGAACCCGTCCATCTAAATGCAGTAATGAATCCACGATGGCACGGCTGACTTCGGCTTCAGCCGGAATAAATTCACGGTACTGCCGAATCATTAAAATGGCCACCATCACTTCTCGCGAACCCGTAGCAGTCTGTAATGCACGCTGGATTAATTCAGGACGCTGCATATTGTTTCGAATTTCTGGATTTAAGGGTTTAATGGCATCCTTCAGGGCAAAACTGATTGGTGATAGGCGCAGCAATGGCAAGGGTTGCGGGGAGCTCCAGGGTATATAAACTTCACTGTTCAACTCCTCAAGCGAACGGAACAGGCTAAATAAGGGCTGATTGCGTAATTTCTTCAAATTTTCAAGCTGTAAATCCTGCACCAGACCAGGGTTCAACTCATAAATACGTTGATCAATACGTGGATGAATATTCATCCAGTTCTGTGGACCTAAAGAGTTGGCAAAACACATATGCGAAATGGATTCTGCATATTCACTATGAATTTGTGATCCTGAATGATGTACATGAATTCTCAATAAGGTTTGCACATTGGCATCATTTTGAATCAGACGCCTGGTTTTTTGATCATTCTTAAAAGTGCGGCTGCCGAGTGAAATATATTTAATAAAACGGGTAATCAAAACCCCTAAACTTCCAACCAACCAGATCAGCCCACCCATAGCCACAAAGAAAGTCGCAAGTTTATGTCTATATGCCCGACCATGCTTGGTAAAGCCCAATTTGGCAATTTTACTGCCCCACTGGCTCAAAGTCGTCAGGCTGCTGTAAAGAATTTTTAGACGCGTATTTTCCGCAGTTTCACCCGATAAAATTTTATTGAACTCATGACTTAACAGACCATAAAGTTCCAGTTCATCCAGATTCTGCAAAGCACCCCAGGTTAAAATGATCACAATATCACGTGGATAAAATCCGGCTGTCAGTGCATTTACCCCAACTTCATCAGGCAACACATATACCGTAGGTGTATCAATTAAAAAGGTTTCAGCCAGCTGTTCGGTAATTTTTAGGGCTATGCTTTCTTCAGGAATACTTTCGATTAAATTTAAACGACGAGCCCCCATCTGTTTCGCCAGTGAATGTCCACCAGAACGAAAAACATAGAACTCATACCCTATAGAAACAGCCATCACACTCAGTAATAAAGCAATCAAATAGGGACTTAACACATGCCAGAAGATGGATTGAGTTTGATCAAAATAAAAAACATTCAACCCCAAAATGGTATTTAAAATAAATAATGTAAGCAACACCGCGAGTACACAGATACTTGCAGACCAAATCATATTTTTGTTTTGAATAAAAGAATAACCCGCACTCTTCAATGTAAAGTTCCTTTATTACATTGCATTTATCTACTCATCATAAATTAAAAAAGCGGGAATTTCCCGCTTTTCATCGCATGCAAGAAGAATTTATTCTTCTTTCACGCCAGTCAAGTCCACTGACGCCGCATCAATATTGACATCAATATAACCGTCTTGAGCTTTTTTAGCAGAGTCATTACGCTTGCTTTCCAGTTCCTCCAGATAAGCTTCATCGATACCGCCCGCTACATACACACCATCAAACACCGAACAGTCAAATTCCTGTAATGCTGGTACCTTGTTGGTACGAACTGCACCTTTTAGATCTTCCAGGTCCTGGAAAATCAAACGGTCTGCACCAATAATTTCACGGATTTCTTCAACACTGCGGTTTGAGGCAATCAGTTCCGCTTTTGCTGGCATATCAATACCGTACACGTTTGGATATTTTACCATCGGTGCAGCCGAAGCAAAGAATACTTTTTTCGCCCCGGAATCACGTGCCATTTGAATAATTTCGTTACAGGTGGTACCACGTACAATCGAGTCATCCACCAGTAAAACGTTTTTGCCTCTAAACTCCAGCTCAACCGGGTTTAGCTTTTGACGTACCGATTTCTCGCGTTGCTGCTGACCCGGCATAATAAAGGTACGTCCGATATAACGGTTTTTCACAAAACCTTCACGGAATTTAACACCCAAACTATTTGCCAGTTCCAAAGCGGAAGTACGAGAAGTATCCGGAATTGGAATCACCACGTCGATGTCGTGCTCATCACCCCATTCACGGATAATTTTGCTGGCAAGCTTTTCGCCCATTTTTAAACGTGCTTTATACACTGAAATGCCGTCAATGATGGCATCTGGACGTGCGAAATACACATATTCAAAGATACAAGGACGATATTCAGGATTTTCAGCACATTGCTTACTAAACAGCTCACCCTTTGAAGTAATCAAAATGGCTTCGCCTGGTTCAATATCACGTTCAACTTTAAAGCCTAAAGCGGTAATCGCTACAGACTCGGAAGCAATGATATATTCAATGCCTTTTTCCGTTTCACGAGAACCATAAATCAATGGACGAATACCATTTGGGTCGCGGAAACCCACCAGACCATGTCCGGTAATCATGGCAACTACACCATAGGCACCTTTACAGCGCTCATGTACACGTGTCACCGCATTGAAGATATCTTCCGGCGACGGATTCAACTCGCCACTTTTCTGCATTTCATGAGCAAAAACGTTTAATAGTACTTCAGAATCCGAATCGGTATTCATGTGACGAAGATCTGTTTTAAACAAATCTTCATGAATTTCTTCAGCATTAGTCAAGTTACCGTTATGCGCCAGGGTAATTCCGTAAGGCGAGTTCACGTAAAATGGCTGTGCTTCTGCACTGCTCGAAGAACCCGCTGTCGGATAACGCACATGACCAATACCGTAATTCCCTAGCAGTGCACGCATGTGACGCGTATGGAAGACATCTCGCACCATACCGTTGTCTTTACGCAGGAATAGCCGCCCTTTATGACAGGTTACTATTCCGGCTGCATCCTGACCACGATGCTGTAACATCGTTAATGCATCAAACAACATTTGGTTAACGGGTGACTTACCAGCTATACCAACTACTCCACACATAGCAACCTCGCAAACAAGCTAGGATTAATAAAAAGGATTATTTGTTGATTCGCCTGTACGCGCTGTATGCTTCTGCGTTTTTTCAGACGATGAGTCGGAAGATGACGCTGCGTCTTCAGACTTGATATGAGCAAGTGCCCCTTGCGCCGCTTCTTTAGAAAGTTCGGTCGCCCAGGGCGCATACGGAATAAGAAGTTGTACAAATTTAGACTGTTTCCAGTGAGGAGAACTTTCCACCCAGGGACCCAGGCCCTGCATGGTGATGAGTACAATCAATAAACCTTTTAAAGAGCCAAAAGCACCACCTGCCAATCTGTTGAGGGGGCCGAGTTTCAGGCTCTTTAATACTTTGTTCAGAAATGCGGTGACAATCCAGGTTAACACCACCATGACCAATACAATAAATGCAAAAGCTGCTATTTTTTGTACAACTGGATCTCCACTGAGCGAGACCATCGAAGGTGCCAGGATGGCTGCGTATTTTGCACCGATGACCAGCGCAAGAACCCATCCTACCAAGTTCGCAAAGGCTGAAACCAATCCTTGTCGCAAACCGTTGAGCCCTCCAATGAGCAAGATAATCAGTATAAAGATATCCAGTGTATTCATGGTGTGTTTAAAGCATCAATACAATCTTTAATCAGGGCTGGACCTGTATATATGAGGCCACTATAAATTTGTACAAGGCTGGCACCTGCCTGTTGTTTCGCAACGGCCTGTTCGCCCGACAAAATCCCGCCTACCCCGATCAATGGAATCTGACCTTTTAATACTTTAGCAAAAGCAGCAAGACAAGCGGTACTTTTTTCAAATACAGGAGCACCGGACAAACCACCCGCTTCATTGCCATATTTCAGGTTTTCCACCCCTTCACGAGATAAAGTAGTATTGGTCACAATCAAACCATCAATTTTAAACTGGATTAACTGTTTCGCAATGAACTGGATATCTTCGTCGGTCAGATCAGGAGCAACTTTAAGCACCAAAGGTACATAATGCTGATACTCTTCCGCCAGTTCAAGCTGACGCTTTTTCAAGGTTTGCAGCAATTCTGTCAATGCATCACCGCTTTGCAGACTGCGCAAATTTTTAGTATTCGGCGATGAAATATTGACCGTGATATAGGAAGCGTAGTTATAGACTTTTTCCAGACAGATCAGATAATCATCCACAGCATTTTCAACGGGGGTATCGGCATTTTTACCAATATTAATACCCAAAATACCTTTGAATTTTGCTGCCTTGACATTTTCAATCAGCTTGTCTACACCGTCATTATTAAATCCCATACGGTTAATAATGGCCTTGGCTTCAGGCAAACGGAATAAACGGGGATGTGGATTGCCCGATTGGGGACGTGGTGTAATGGTTCCAATTTCAATAAAACCAAAGCCCAGCCCAGCCAGAGCATCAATATAAGCGCCATTTTTGTCCAGACCAGCTGCCAAACCTACCGGATTGGGAAATTCAATTCCCATACAGGTCACAGGTTTGGACGCTACGTTTTGACGCATCATGCCCATGCGATGAGCTGATTTCAATAGCGATAGTGTGAGCTCATGTGCACGCTCTGGTGCTAAAGAAAACAACAAAGGGCGGGCAAGAGAATACAACATATCTATAAAAGTCTACTGCTTTTTAAGTCGGCATATTATAGGCATAGTCCGCAGAAAACACCATGCTTCACAGATCTTTATTTTTACCCTTTATTGCACTGTCGCTGTTAATTTAATCTGACCAGCATCAGAAATTAGTTCTATTTTCTCAAGGCTTAGACCCATTTGTACTAATTGGGTTAAAAAATTTGCCAAGATAGCATAATTTTCATGTGCCGCAACAATCTGGATTTGCTCACCCGTTTGCTGGGAAGCCACCGATAATCCCTGCTGCTGGGCAACACGCTGAACCTTTTCTGCAGCAGTTAACTGCAGATCATCTGCAGGTTTCATTGTGACTGCATTACTTTGCATCCATACAATCATATCCTTAAGATCATTGACCCGATTCTGCTGTTTATTCGCAGCGGCATGCATATACCAGAGTGCCGAACCAATAGCCGCAATCACAACAAAAATAGTGGTAAAGATCACCATATAACGTTCACGTTGCGATAACTGATCCAGATAATCCGTGACTCTTTCAATGAATTGATCAATCGAGTTTTGCAGTTTTTCTGATGTATTCATTATTGTATTTTCACCAATCCAATTGCCCCTGCACCATTGGGCTGAACAGTGCCTAATTCTGCCTTAAAGCCTTGCTGATTGAGCTGCTGGGTTAAGTTTTGCAAAGCAGCCGCAGAATTGGCTTTCAATTCCATATTTAAAATTGAAGCTTCATAATTGATACGATTGGCTACAATCTGATTTTGCATCAGCACTGGACCAATCCGGCTTAGCAGCTGTAAAGCTTGAGTATTGGCACTTTTATTTAAGCGTACATGACTTTCAAACTGGCTTTTTAAATTCTGCTCGGTCACACGGCTGCTCTGTCCAAACCAGTACTTATACTGATCAATCGCTTGCAACGCAGTCTGGTCTGCCACCTTTTTATATTTATACCAGCGTGTTGCATCATAGCCAAACTGGACAACAATAGCAGCAACCAAGACAGCAGCACAGGCTTTCCAATAACCGGACATAGCCTGACTGTTTTTAGCTTTAGGCAGAATATTAAAAGGATGAAGTCGCGCTTTTTTTAATACCGGTATTTCATAATGGAAAGATTCAATCTGTTCCTGCGTCACCATGGCTTCAAGGCTTTGCATTTGTTCAGCGGTAAAATTACTGATTTTATAAGATTGCCCCGAAGGCTGATAATCTAAAAACAGTGCCAGATCATCCACCGAATTGCCCATAAATTCACTTTCACGGACCAGCAAGCGCCCGGACAGGTTCGCAATGATGATCTGCCCCACTTCTGGAACGGGTAAAATGAGAAAATCAGGCAATAAGGAAGCAACTTTAACCGGGATTAAGTTCAAAGCATGTTGCAAGGTTTCAACCGTACTATTTGCCACACCCAAAATGATTAACTGATCGGGATTTTGAAAATGATGCAATATTTTCATGGAATCGATGGGCAAAAGCACAAATTCTTCTAATAAATATTTAACCCCATCCGTACCCAATTTCTTGTACTGGGGCCTGGACAGACTCTGTTGCAACATTTGTACATCGCGACTGGGAAAAAATACCACCGCTTCTTGTCCATGATAGCCTTGAATATCTTGAATCAATTGTTCAAGACTAAAGGACTGAGACCAACTCTCTCCAGTTGACCAGTGCCAAACCCCATTGGCTTCAGGCATCCATAAATACAACATTAATATTTTTCTGCCGTTTTAATTAATATTTTATACATTTGGAATAAAACTTTTTAACTGTGTCGATAATCCTGTTGCAATCACTGCTTGTTCATATATCCGCGCTTCAGCCAGAGCATACGGATGAAAAGGTTCTGCGGTCAACAATGATGCCATATGCGCCACTACATTCATATGACACACCACCACAATAGACTCATAAGGAAGCTGAGACAGCCAGTCTACTGCCAATTTTGCATCATCATCCGGCTTAATCTTATTGCACACCAGTACCGGTACATCACGAAAATAATGTTGCAAATGTGCCAGGGTTTCCTGCGCACGCAATAAAGGACTCACCACAAAAGCATCAGGACGAATGATATCCTTTAAATATTCTGCAGTGAGTTGGGCCTGCGCATGTCCACGCTCGGTCAAAGGACGCTTATCATCATTGCCATGCACCGCTGGAGCGGCTTCACCATGACGGACTAAGGTAAGTTGCATAAAAAATTCCTTATTTTCAAATATGCAGCAATTAGAACCAAGCTTTATGAACGCAATAATATGACTTAAAATTACACTTCATTGTGAGGTAAAACAAATTCCACATCACTACGGTGACCATTTTTCATAAGTGAAAGTGCAATACTTAAAGGCGGTGCACCCTCAAAAATCACATCATATAATGCACTGGTAATGGGCATATAGACACCTAATTCTTCCGAACGGCTACGCACTTGCACAATGGTATTGATCCCTTCCGCAGTTTGGCCCAATTCTTGGGTGGCCTGTTCCAGAGTCTTACCCGAACCTAGGGCAAAACCCACCTGATAGTTACGGCTGAGCGGACTATTACAGGTTGCAAACAAGTCACCCACGCCAGACAATCCCAGGAAAGTCAGCGGGTTTGCACCCAGTTTCACCGCAAAACGGCTCATTTCTGCCAGTGCACGGGTTAAAATCATACTCTTGGTATTTTCACCCACCTTATAAGCCGCAGCCATACCCATGGCAACAGCATAGATATTTTTTAATGCCCCACCCAGCTCCACACCATGCACATCATCGCTACCAAAAACACGGAACAATGCGCTATGCAACGCTTGCTGTACGGCATAACGCACCAGTTCCGATTGGCTGGCAATCACCGTTCCTGCAGGTTGCCCGGCCATAATTTCCTTGGCCAGATTCGGTCCTGAAAGAACACCATACGGAACCTGAGGCAATTCTTCACGAATAATATCGCTCATGAAATGAAAAGTTTTTGCCTCAATGCCTTTGGTTAAGGAAATGACAGCCTGCGAGCTAATAAAAGGCTTAATTTGTTTCAGTACATCGCGAAAAGAATGGCTAGGAATAGCCACCAAAATAATGTCACGATTACAGACAGCTGTTTCTAAATCCGACACCGCTTTTAAACCCGGCTCCAAAACAAAATCAGGTAAATAGCGTTTATTGATATGGGTCTGATTAATTTCTGCTGCCGCCGCCTCATCACGAATCCAGATCATGGTATCACAACCATTGCGTACAGCAGTATTTGCCATTGCAGTACCAAAACTGCCACCTCCCAACACGGTCACATGCAAGGCCGTTTTTTGATCAACCACAACCGGTTCAACAAGATCTGAAAATTTCAACTCTGACATTATTTTTATATCTCAACTCATGATTCAATACAGTTACTTATTCCAGTAACTGATATAGTTTTGTATATCCACTACTGTACGCGCTGGAATCGCTTTCGCTGCGGTTCCAATATAAATAATTCCAGAAATTAAATCATCTTCTGATAGTCCCAGGCTTCGCTTAAACAACGGCGACTCAACTACCGCTCCGCTACGCCACATGGTTGAAAAGCCTTGTACCTGTAAAGACAACAAGAAGTTTTCTATTGCCGCACCTGAACTTAAGGTTTGTTCAAAATTAGGCACTTTAGGATGGGGCTGAAATTGGGTTAATGCCAAAACCAGCAGCGGCGCACGAAATGGATGGTTTTTTACCCGATCCAATTGAACAGAATCAGTTTCACCCAAATCCGCCAAAGCTCTGGAGAGCAACTCACCAAAAGCTTCACGCTGATCACTCGGAATCACCACAAAACGGGTAGGCTTTAAACGATGATGATCTGGTGCAGTCAAAGCCGCCTGAAAGGCTTTCTCCAATTGCTCTGCATTCGGCGCAGGCTCAACCAAATGCCCAATCGACTGACGTTGATGAATATTTTGATGAACCGTATCTACCGCTGAATCCGTCATTGACTTTGATATCTGTGTACTAAATATTTCATCAAGATTAGCATAATCTTGTTCAGATACTCTAGAGCGCTGAGTGAATGTCTACTCCACAATATTCAAGTTAACCAACTTTTAGTCACAGAGAGTTCATATAAAGCTGCATATTTCATACAAGTCCTTCAAAAATCATTCAAAAAATCATGTTCAAATAATTCAAACTCTTTTTAAAACAATCCCAGGGGAAAAAGATGAAACAAGTTTTTGCACTCGCTTCTATTGCCGTTGCTGTCGCCTTAACTGCCTGTGCATCCAATCCAACCACCTCATTAGCGATTCAAAAAGAAAATAATCAATATGAAGTGACGGGTATCGGTAAAAGCAGTTTAATTTCTAAAAATAATGCGATTACTGCAGCCAATAATGCGTGTGGTAAAAAAGCCATGCCTGTTATCGTGAATGAAAAAACTGAATACAATGGTGCCTTAAAAGGGGTCGTCGATGAAAAAACCGGACAAATGATTCAGGCTGCAACTACTGTTCTGGGTACCTTGGCTGGCAAAAGCGGCAGTCTGGCACGTGATGAAGACTATCAAACCGTACTGACCTTCACTTGCCGAGCCAACTAAACATTCAAATAATGGCCTATTTCATCTTATTCATTCAATACAACTATCCAGGGCAAAAAAGCCGCTTCAATAAGCGGCTTTTTTGTTTATCGCATTATTTAATGCTGAGATAAATATCTTGAAAATTAACAATAACCTTCAAGACGGGTTAAAGGCAATTTCTGACCAATGGCTTTTTCAATTTCCGGAAGATAGAACGCATCATCTTCAGACAGGAAACTGATACTTACCCCACTACTTCCCGCACGGCCGGTACGGCCTATACGATGCACATAGTCGTCAGACTGCTCAGGAAGGGTAAAGTTGATTACATGCGAAACACCGTCCACATGAATACCACGACCTGCAACATCGGTCGCGATCATAATATTATGTTGGCCATTTTTAAACTGATCCAGCATTTTTAGGCGCTTGTCCTGTGCAATTTCACCTGACAACATCACCACTTTATAACCGTCTTTTTTCAGGTGATCATAAAGCTTACGTACCTGGTCACGACGGTTAGCAAAAATCATGACTTTTTCAATCGGCTCATCACGCAAGATTTCTTGCAACAATTTATATTTATCAGTTTTGGCAACCATATAAACGCGCTGTTCTACATCAGCATTGGTTTTCTTTTCCGGCTCAATTTCCACAGTCACCGGTTCGAACAACCACTGTTGCGCCAGATTCAATACATCATAGCTAAAGGTGGCAGAAAACATTAAGGTTTGACGCTGTTCCTTACGCGGAGAAAAACGCACAATCCGTTTTACCGATGGAATGAACCCCATATCCAGCAAACGGTCTGCTTCATCAATCACCAAAAATTCAATCTGGTCCAGCCAGACTTCTTTTTGCTCAACAAAATCGATTAGACGGCCTGGTGTCGCCACAATAATATCGACAAAATTTTTATCCAGCTGTGCTTTCTGCTTATCAAAATCTACCCCACCCAGCAAAGTCACCAGATGCAGATCGGTAAATTTGGTAAGCTCTTTGGCATCACTTTCAATCTGCAAAGCCAGCTCACGTGTAGGCGCAAGAATCAGCGCACGTGCTTCGCCACGAAAGCGTTGTTCTTTAATCGGATTATTGAGCAAATCATTAATCACACTCACCAGGAAAGCCGCCGTTTTTCCTGTACCTGTTTGTGCACGACCAATGGCATCATGTCCAGCCAGAGTGAATTTTAAAACCTTTTCCTGAATAGGTGTCATTTCTTTGAAACCTAAAGCATCAATCGCCTGTTTCAGTTTCGGATGTAAATTTAAGGTTTCAAAACCAGATGACATATAAATGTGCTCTAACTTAATGATCAGGAAAAATAGGAATCTATTATAAACAAAAACGCCCCAAATTACATTGGGGCGTTCTCATGAATAATCAGGCGATTAGTCTAAAGGTTGTACTTCTTCAGCTTGGAAGCCTTTTTGACCTTTAACTACGCTGAATTCAACACGTTGGCCATCACGAAGTGAACGGTGACCGTCACCTTGGATAGCGCGGAAATGAACGAATACGTCGTCGCCGCCGTTACGTTGAATAAAGCCGAAGCCTTTAGTGTCGTTGAACCATTTAACTACGCCTTGTTCACGAGCTGTCATAAGTTAATCCTCATTGTATTTAATTAAAGGACCACCCGGTGTTGCAAACAGCAGAGTAAACAAGGTTTAAAAATAATTATTATTTCTAAGCTTGTAATCATTCTGTATTACTATTAACAAAATCCCGGTTACATCCATTGCAATATCCAATTTTAAGACATTTAAAATGCTGTCATAAATTTGAATACGCAACGAGCTTAACACGGGTTTATGACAATTCATACTGTTTTTTTGATTAATCTTCTTTTTGATTCCGCTTCTTTTTTACTAATTATTTCCTTATTTTAGATAAGTACTTTTATGTTGAAGTTCTATAATTTTATTGGGCTTTGGCACTAAATTTGCTAATATTTATCGAAATTGAATTAGATATTAAATGCGATGAATGATCTGACCAATTCAGCAATAATCATTGATGCCATGGGTAAGCCTTGCCCCATGCCGTTATTGATGCTTAAGCGAGCGATCAAGAACAAATCAGGCGGCATATTTTTACTCAAATCTTCAGATCCACATAGTCAGCAAGATGTAACGCGTTATTGTTCAATGCATCAAATGGACTGCAATATGACTAAAATTTCTGATTTTGAATATCACTACTTAATTGAATCTTAATTATTTTCAATTAAACTAGAACGTTTCAAATGTGCATAAAAAATTACATTTCTCTACCCAAATTTCCTAAACTCGCTGAAATATTGGATTAAGATAAATTTATTAAGATGGTTATGTCATCCAACTCTCAAGGAGAACACATGAGTGACAGCAGCAATCAATTGATGCCCCTGTCATTATCGGCACCAGGGGTAAATCTCGGTGCTTATATAAGTACTGTCAATCAGATTCCTATTTTAACGGCTGAACAAGAAAAAGAGTTGGCCGAACGCTACTTTTACGACCAAGATTTAGATGCTGCGAAAATGCTCGTGATGTCTCATTTACGTTTTGTGGTTCATATTGCCCGCAGTTATGCCGGTTATGGTTTGCCGCAAGGCGACCTGATTCAGGAAGGCAACTTGGGCTTAATGAAAGCAGTGAAACGTTTTGACCCAAATATGGGCGTGCGCTTGGTGTCATTTGCCGTACACTGGATTAAAGCTGAAATTCACGAATACGTGATCCGTAACTGGCGTATTGTTAAAATTGCTACGACCAAAGCTCAACGTAAATTATTCTTTAATCTACGCAGTTTAAAAAAATCCAGTAAAAAACTCACTCTGGATGAAGCACAATCCATTGCCAATGACTTGAATGTCACACCTGAACAGGTGCTGGAAATGGAAGGCCGCCTGACCGCCTACGATGCTGCTTTTGAAGCGCAAGGCGATGATGATGATGAAGGTTCAACCCACGTCGCGCCAGCCTTATATCTGGAAGATAACCGTTATGACCCGGCACGTCTGGCTGAAGAAGACGACTATGAAGAACAAAGTACTTCTGCCCTGCATGATGCTATGGATCAACTGGATGACCGTTCACGTAACATTTTACAGCGCCGCTGGCTAGATGATGAAAAATCGACGCTGCATGAACTGGCCGCTGAATATAATGTGTCTGCGGAACGGATTCGCCAGCTTGAAAAAAATGCCATGGAAAAAATTAAAGTGGCCATGTCTTCCAACTAGATGACCGAACATATGCAAGGTATTTTGAAAAAAGGGCCAAGTGCTCTTTTTTCATATGCATGCTGTAGTAATGTTGCTTTTTGCCTTCCGTGCAAGTACCAGAATATGCTAAGTTATGGGGCAAATTTACTCAGGTAGTCATTGCTTATGTGGATTGCAATTTCAGCCCTCAATTTAGCTTTTGCTGTCATGCTCGGCGCTTTTGGCGCGCATGGCTTAAAAACACGTGCAACGGAAGCTCAATTGGCGTGGTGGCATACCGCAACTGATTATTTTTTCTATCATGCGCTTGGACTTTTGGCGCTGGCCATTTTAGCCAGAGTCATTCCCCAACTTCCCATTAAAGCCAGTTTTATCCTGATTCAGGTCGGTATTTTCTTTTTCTGTGGTTCACTCTATGTCATGGCCTTAGGCCTACCCCGCGGTTTAGGAGCAATTACCCCCATTGGCGGTGCTTTAATGATTGCAGGCTGGCTGGTACTGGCATGGAATGCCTTTAAATACGTGAAATAGAATAAGGGAATTAACGATGCAGATTTATTTGAATGGCGAAGAAAAAAACACCTCATGCACTAATTTACTAGAATTAATTCAAGAGCTTGAACTTGAAGGTAAACGTTTTGCTGTAGAACAGAATGAAATGATTATTTCCAAAAGCAAGTTGGCACAGACCCCTATTTGCGCTGAAGATCATATTGAAATTATTCATGCCGTCGGTGGCGGTTAATCGGAGCTCCCATGGAAGACACCCCACTTATAATTGGTTCTCGTACTTTTAATTCACGCTTATTGGTCGGTACAGGTAAATATAAAGATTTAACTGAAACCGATTTAGCCATTCAGGCCAGCGGTGCAGAGATTGTCACAGTCGCAATCCGTCGAGTTAATATCGGCCAGCATCCTGATCAGCCGAATTTGCTTTCTGTAGTCCCACCAGAAAAATATACCATTCTGCCTAATACCGCAGGCTGTTTTGATGCAAACAGTGCCGTGCGTACCTGTATGCTAGCACGTGAACTGCTGGACGGGCACAACCTGGTAAAACTGGAAGTACTGGGCGATGAAAAAACCCTTTACCCCAATGTTACCGAAACCTTAAAAGCAGCGCGTACCTTAATTGATGATGGTTTCGAGATTATGGTCTACACCTCAGATGACCCGATTATTGCCCAAGAATTAGAGAGCATGGGCTGTGTAGCCATTATGCCTCTGGGCAGTCTGATTGGTTCAGGTTTAGGAATTTTAAATCCGCATACCATTTCTATTATTAAAGAAAATGCCAAAGTTCCGGTATTGGTCGATGCTGGTGTAGGTACTGCCAGTGATGCCGCGATTGCCATGGAGCTGGGTTGTGATGGCGTACTAATGAATACTGCTATTGCTGCGGCGCAAAATCCTATCTTAATGGCCTCTGCGATGAAAAAAGCGGTTGAAGCGGGTCGTGAAGCATTCCTTGCAGGCCGTATGCCCCGTAAACGTATGGCTAATGCCAGTTCACCTGAAACCGGTTATTTCTTTAAATAAAGTTAGAATCTGAAAAAGGACTCAGATGAGTCCTTTTTTATATTTGAAGAAAAATGCACTTAACTGACTAAGTCCTTTTGCATAATCCGGATTTTTACATCCAGCACGTCATCTTTAACCTGTTGCTGATAGGCTTGCATATGTGGCGTCTGTAAATGTGCATTTAAATGTTCAAGACTTTGCCACTGTTCTAGCATAGTAATTGAATCAGGAATTTTGGTCTGATAATCGACGTCCGATTCATGATCCATCAGCAACTCATAGCCATGACAGCCCGGGTCCTGCAAAACTGCAGGTGTTATTTTTCTAAACGCATTTAATACATTTTCACGATGCTGGTCACTTGGGCGAATCTGAATATCAGCAATCACAATCAACATAACCTGCTCCTTAAATAACCCATCCATTAGGCAAAAATATCCATCAGATGTTGACGATAGTCATGTTCGTACTGAGCGACATTGGGCATTTTAATCACATCATTCACAATGAAAGTCTCTAAACTTTGCATACCCAAAAATTGATTGGCTTTATGAAAAGATAGATATACCCCGTCGACCCCAACGCCATGAAAAAATTGTTCAGGATCATTAAATACTTCGATGGGCGCATTCCAGGTTAAGGACAACATATACTTTTTATCGTGGATGAGGCCACCTGAACCATATTTTTTCGATGTATCCGAACGTGATCAGCCATCGCTGGCATATAAAATGCCATGACCTGCCGTAAAAATATCATCCATATATTTTTTTACTGTCCACGGCACACCCATCCACCATCCCCGCATTTGATAGATAATGACATCGGCCCAGACATATTTTTGAATTTCCTGCTGAATTTCATAGTCGCTATTGGCACGGGAAATTTTAACGGTATGCCCCAGTTCACCAAGCACAGTATTTGCCAATTCAGTCAAGGTGTCATTTAACTCGCCATTCGAGTGTGCAAACTGTTTGGCACCATTCACAATCAGGATATTACTCATTTATTCGCCTTAAATCATACATTTTCATAAGGCCAATATACTCAAAGATCTTATTGATAAAAATTCATGAATTTGCAAAATACTATTGATAAAAAATCAACAATAAAATTATAGATCATTCCATATCCAAACAATTTTTAAACCTGAAAAAAGCACCCGCAGGTGCTTTTCAAATCACTCTATAGAATTAAGGAATGAGACCTTCATCCCGCATGGCAATCTGTACTGACTGACGTTCTGCGACTTTATTCCGTAAGGCAACAATATTCTTGTACGGCATCAAGTCATGTTCAATACCATTCGACCAGTTGGTTAATACGAATAGATACGCATCTGCCGGACCAAAGTTATCATCCACCAGATAATCATTATCCGACTCGCCAATCACTTTATCGATATAAGTCAATAAACGATCGATTTCTGCATAAGCTTTTTCTTTTGCTTCTTTTTCCAGAGGAGCCCCAAAGAAAACCGCATAAGCATCATGTAATTCTGAGTTTAAATATCCCAACCATTCGAGAACTTTGGCACGTCCTAGCCCGGATGGCGGAATCAAATCTTGTTTAGGGTCGTGCTGAGCAAGGAAAGGTAAAATGGCAACGTTTTCAGTAAGGATCAAACCTGGATTAATTTCTAAAGCCGGAACATAACCTTTAGGATTAATCTCGTAATAATCAGCCCCTTTTTCTGTCTTGTGTGTTTTTAAATCAACGCGTTCCAAGTCAAAATCTACATTAATTTCATTCAAAATAATGTGAGACGCTAAAGAGCATGCACCTGGAGAATAATAAAGCTTCATACCTGATCCTTGTTATATGTCTATTCACTGTTTTAAATGGCTTCTAACAAACTTTCAAGTGATCAAACCTGTAAATTGCAAAAAAGCGTAAATATATAAAAATCATTTACCTTCTGAATATTGTCTAAATTTCGCATATTTTCAAGTCAAAATTCATATGCTTTTTTGACTGAACTTGTTTTACCATACGCACCTTTAAAATTTGATGAAATCAATTCGTGTGATTAGCCTTAAAAAAGAACAATGGTTTTCCAATATCCGTAGCGATGTATTGGCCGGATTGGTGGTCGGTTTAGCCTTAATTCCCGAATCTATTGCTTTTTCGGCTATCGCTGGTGTTGACCCGCAAGTAGGCTTATATGCCTCTTTCTGTATAGCGGTAACGATTGCTTTCTTTGGCGGTCGTTCCTGCCATGATTTCTGCGGCTACAGGTGCCCTGGCCTTGCTGATGATTACCTTAGTGAAAGATTATGGACTGCAATATTTACTGGCAGCGACGATTTTAACCGGCATCATTCAAGTCATTGCAGGCTATTTTAAAGTCGCAAAACTGATGCGCTTTGTCTCGCAGTCTGTGGTGTATGGTTTTTTAAATGCTCTCGCCATTTTGATTTTTGCCGCACAACTGCCGGAAATTAATAAAATGGATAGCTTAGGCTATTTATTTATGGTGCTGGGACTAGGCATTATTTACCTGTTTCCTTATCTGCCCAAAATTGGCAAAACCATTCCCTCTCCTTTAGTCTGTATTGTTGTGCTGAGTGCTTTAGCAGTATTTTTGGCTGCCGACATGCGTACTGTCAGTGATTTGGGACAGTTCCCCGATACTTTGCCAATTTTCCTGATTCCAGACATTCCGCTGAACTTTGAAACACTACAGATCATCTTTCCTTATTCCATCACCCTTGCTACGGTCGGTTTACTTGAAACAATGATGACCACCACGGTGATTAATGAAATCACCGGAACGGAGGCTGACCGCCATCAAGAATGTCGTGGCCAAGGAATTGCCAATATTGTCAGCGGTTTTATGGGCGGTATGGCGGGTTGTGCCATGATCGGCCAGTCGATTATTAACGTCTCTTCAGGTGCACGTACCAGACTGTCGACTTTGGTGGCTGGGGTATTTTTACTCTGCTTGGTCGTTTTCTTCAAAGACTGGTTGGCTTATGTGCCAATGGCAGCATTGGTGGCGATTATGGTGATGGTGGCGTTCACTACTTTCCAGTGGGATTCAGTAAAACAGTTTCATCAACATCCTACTGCATTTAATGTGGTGATGATTGCTGTGGTGATTGTGGTACTGGCAACGCATAACCTAGCTTTGGGCGTGTTGACTGGTGTGCTGCTGTCTGCGCTGTTTATTATCAACAAGCTGGAAAGTGCGGTGAAAGTCGTATCCAGCTGTACGGGTGAGATGCGTCATTACACCATTTATGGTCAGATTTTCTTTAGCAGTTCGGAAAAATTTTTCCAGTTTTTTGACTTTAAAGAAAATATTTCCAAAGTTGTGATTGATCTGAGTCATGCCCATGTCTGGGATATTACTTCAGTGAATATGCTGAATAACGTGGTGCAAAAATTTAAAGATCAAAATATTGAGGTTGAAGTGATAGGCCTGAATGAGGCCAGCAGTACCTTGATTGATCAATACAATCAATCCTCATGAAAGATAAACAGCTTTCATGTTCTTTTATTTTTAAAGCTGCTTTTAGCGACCGAAAAAACCGAGAAAAGTTTGACTTGTTAGGCGCAGGACTTAAAATACCGGATTCAAATTTTTTACATTTGCCAAAGTTATGTCGAACGATCAATTAGACCAGCAAGTCGTAGAGCTGGACAACTTGAATGAACATCGCGAAATTGTCACTTTTATGCGCCGTTCATCTCCGCTGAATACCTCTCAACGTACTGCGCTTGAACAATATGGTCAGCTAATTTTGGAATATCCGGTGGGTGATTTGCGTCAGCATTTTGAACATCCGGAACGCCCACTTACGGTGGAAATTGGTTTTGGTATGGGTCGTTCACTGGTACTCATGGCAAAAGCCAATCCTGAACGCAACTATGTCGGCATAGAAGTCCATGTTCCGGGCATCGCACAATGTGTGTATGAAGCCGGTATGGCAGGCTTAACTAACTTACGTTTATTGGATGCCGATGCCATTCAGGTGCTTCGTGAAATGCCAGACAACAGCATTAATGCCATTCAGCTGTATTTTCCTGATCCTTGGCAAAAGAAACGTCATTTCAAACGTCGCTTTGTATCACATGACCGCATGCCGCTGGTGGAACAGAAACTGGAAATGGGCGGGACTTTCCACTCAGCAACCGATTGGGAACCTTATGCTGAATGGATGCTGGATGTTTTGGATAACCGTCCAAACCTTGAAAATATGGCAGGAAAAGGCAACAGCTATCCACGTCCAGACTGGCGCCCACAAACCAAATTTGAACGTCGCGGTTTAGAGGAAGGTCATAAAATTAACGACTTCCTGTTCAAGAAAATCAAATAACCTTAATCGACAGTATAAAAAAATGGCTCATATCAATGAGCCATTTTTTTATACTCAAAGTTTAAGCTTTTATCGCCATATAACCTTGATAGGATAAAATCTGGGTAAACCGCTGCACAGCATCGAAACCACTCGCTTTCAGTTGTTCAAAAGTTTCCTGCTCCGATAATGGATAAAAATCATCCTCCATGCGTTCTACCATGGCAGCAGCTTGTGCGGGGGTCAAACCATTGGCTTCGCAAATCTGTTTTAATGTTTCCAGCTCATGAGCCGAGTTTATTTTGGTTAAATCAAAAGTTATGAATATTCCTTGCGATTTTAAATGCGAAGAAATAGCCTTAAAGAACTTGGGCTTATCTGCATAATTGACAAAATGCGTCACCAAAATGGAAAGTACTACATCGTAAGACTGGCCAGTTTTTAACTGGTCTACATCACCCAATACAAACTCCACCCGAGGCAATGCATTTAAGGCGTGAATATGATGTTTGGCTTTATCCAGCATGTTTTGTGACAACTCGGTTGCGGTAAAAGTCCATTCAGGAAACAACTGGACCAGATGACCCAGCTCATAGCCCGTACCACAACCGACAATCAGCACATGCGCATACTCATCCACATAAGTTTTTAATAAAGCCGTAATTTGCTGATGTACCACTTCATAACCAGGAATCAGCTTACGGATGTGTAAATCATAACCGTCTACCACATACTGGCTATTAAAATCCTTTGCCATAAGTGCCTCCCTTTACAATGCATGACCTGAATTTATTTAAGTTTAAGTGACTCATCAGGATGATGCGATTGCAAAATCTGTTGACTCATCAGATTGTAGATATTTTTCAAATCTTCCCGTTTGGCATCATCCAGCATCTGTTGATGCATATTCAGGATATTTTGATCTCCTCGCATTGCAGGCCCGGTCTGCATCTGCTTAGGGTCATGCTGTACGGCTTTCTGGGCTGTCTCCAAAATTAACGGGTAAAGCAGCGAGAAATCGACTTGCTGCGCATCGACCACCTGTTTTGCCATATCATAACAGTAATTACTAAAATTACAGGCAAAGACCGCCGCCAGATGTAAGCTTAAACGCTGTGCCGATGTATAGGCATAGACCCGTGAACTTAGGCTATTTGCTAACTCGGTCAATTGCGCCAGATCACTCGGCCGGGTTGCCTCCACAAACAGCGGTGTTACCTGCCAATCTACTTCGCGTTGTAAGCTAAAGGTCTGTAAAGGATAAAATACTCCGGCACGTGTATGAACCTTTGCCAGAACTTGAATATCGGTACTGCCTGAGGTATGCACAATCAAGACATCGGCTAATTGTGCATGCACCTGTTGAATGACCTCAGCAATTACTTGATCGCTCACTGCAATAATCACCAAATCCACATCTGCTTCAAGTTCTGCAATATTGACTATTGCCTGTGCAGTGACCTGACTGGCCAACGTCTGGGCATGTTCTAAAATCCGGCTACAGATCTGTACAATTTGATGATTCTGGCTTAGAACAGCAGCCAGATGATGCGCCACGCGTCCAGCACCAATAAAACTAATTCGCATACCTAAGTTCACGTTTTACAATTCTGTACAAGCATGCCAATAATAAAAGGACGAATCAATTCGTCCTTTTATTTAATTGCAATTCAATATGTATGGATAAGTGTACTTTTTTTAAACTGAGATAAAGTTGACCTTTCACTTATTACTGCTTATTTACACCCTGCTCATCCACTTCACGTAGCACCCCTGTTTCGGTATTTAATACTTCAAACTCAATACGGCGATTTTTAAACTGTCCTTCAGGCGTTGCATTATCCGCTACAGGTTGCTGCGAACCATAACCCACCGCCTGCAACTGTGCAGGATCTACGCCTTGTTTGACCAGATAATCCACAATGGCTTGAGCACGTTTTTGCGACAATGCCTTATTTTTTTCAGCACCCCCTACGACATCTGTATGCCCTTTAACAGTTAAATGGACCTGTGGCGCGCGTTTAATCAAGGCAGCAGCCTGATCCAGAATCGATTTATTGACATCTGGAATCTCGGCACTTGCGGTAGCAAAATTTATAATCTGCATATTCAGTGCAGTTGCAATATCCAGTGCACGAATCTGATCCGGATTAATTTCCGCCAATGCTTGTTCTGCATTGCTATTATCGGTAGCAATGGCAGTATTGGGATCTACAACTGCTGATGCACTCTGCATTCCAGCCGGAGTCAGCACAGTCATGTTTTTCGCAAGGGGACGAATTTGAGCTGCAAGCTGTTCAGCATCCGCCGGATGAGCAGTCTGAATGGAAAGCTGATCTCCCATCCAGGTTAATGAGACATTAGGTACACCTTTGACCAGTTTCAATACGCTTGGAATGACATCCTGATCGATAAATTCTGAATGATAACGGCTATTGTTTTCTACACCACAACCGGTGTTGTGATTAAAAATCTGTTTAATTTCTTGCTGTAAAATATCAATATAATTTGCATTACCGGCATAGAGCTGACATGTGATTAAATCTCCTGTCGAACCGGTACTGAGTTGCAATTTTGCTGGTTCACTACTCGCTGTTTCAGCAGGTATACCACTGGCTGGAGTACTTTCTTTTTTATCTGAACACGACTTAAAAATAAATGCCAATAGTGCAGCTAAAATAAGGAAAACAATCAAGGGAATTAAAAAACCTGATTTCTTTTTTTTCTCAATGATCTGATAAAGGTCAACGGGGGGCACTTGATGTAAAGTTTGCCCCGATGCAGTATCCATCCCTAAAGCGCTGAGGAGTGCAGGAGCCCAATGTGGCAAAGCACTGGATACTGCTGGCCAGTGGTTTTCAATAAGATGTGTGATCGCACTGGAATCGGAAGATCCAGCCTCATCTTCCAGTACGCCCAAGGTGGGTGCTATAGAGCGATTGAGTGTTGATTCGATTGTTTCAGTCGGCACCGTGCCGGAAATCTGTTGTAAAAATTCCTGCTTTAAAGAGGGGTTGATGATAAAGATATCGCCCAGTCTTGGATTTAATTGATTCTGTAAATTTATAATAAACTCGGGTTTAGATTTGAAGATAGATAACAAAATGGGGAGAAAACTACTTAAGGCCTGACTCTTTTCACTCAGGTATTCGGTTTCACCCTGCAAAACCGTTGCAGATACTTTCTGCTTTAATAAATCAATCAAATTAAGATTCATGGCTTATTCCTCTTATTGTCTTTTTATCATGTCCTTTTTTAGTCTATTCGTTCATTTTTTATACAGTGTAATAAATTGTATTATTTGAATACTATTATTTTTCAATAATAAAAAAGCCAGCCGAAGCTGACTCTCTTAATTGTTTAAAAACGATTTAATTGTTTAAGCTGAGAAAGTTTTAATCACTTTACCCACCACTTTCTGGTTAATCAGCGGGGTATTTTTGCCTTGAGAGATAATGCTCTCTTTGCTAACTGTCCACTCAAGTTGAGGGTCAAGCAAAGCCCAGCCCGCTTCTTCAGTCCAGCGTTCTAGCATGTTTGCTACTTTTGCCGGTGCAACGGTAACTTTTTCTACCCACTCTAAAGGCTCAAAAAAACCTTCATTAATCAGTTGAATGCCAAAAGGTACAAATGTATCAAATGCAGTAAAACCTGGCTGGGTTTCAGCAAATGGCGCCATTTTTGCAGAACTGCTCAGTGGTTCATGGTGAGTCGTAATCGCATCAATGATGCCATCTTTCACACCTTGACGCAGCAAGTTCTTGTCTTGCTCAGAACGTAAAGGCGGACGTACATGTGCAAGTGAATTGAAACCATCAATCAGCTGATCGGTCAGATGTAACTGGTGCATAGCCACATCACAAGTTACTGGCAAACCTTTTTCTTTGGCAATGCGAATCAACTCTACAGAAGCACCACATGACAACAAACCAAAGTGGGCACGCACGCCAGTAGCTTCAATCATGAGCAGATATTTTGCAATCGCAACGGTTTCTGCCAAGGCTGGAATCATCGGCAAGCCCTGACGTGAAGCAATAAAGCCTTCATGTACACAGCCATCTTTGGCAATTTGTGGTTCTTCCGCATAGAACACTACAGTCATATCTAGACCCGCAGCATATTCCAGGGTACGAATCACCACATCATCATCGGCAAACGGTGCATTGGCATTGGAAACTGCAGTACAGCCACCCTTTTTCAGACCCGCCATATTGGCAGGTTGATTTCCTTTCAAGCCTTGTGTTTGTGCACCAATCACTTCCAAGTAAATGCCACCATCCAGCATGGCTTTTTCAACCAGGCCGTGAATGAGTGCGCCATTATCCTGTACGATCGGTTTTGAATCTGGCGGGGTAAATACATGCAAAATGCCATTTTCACGTGCCGCCTTTCCTTCAGACTTTAAGGTCCCGTGCTGCTGCTGACCCGGTTCACGCAAACGGGCGCACAAATCCACCATGGTCGGAATCAGCCATGTACCTTGCCCGTCAATGGTTTCAGTCACGTTGGCAGTTTCAGCAACCCGTTTGCCATTTTCAATATATACGGTTTGTACGCTATCAGTTTTGTTGATGGGGTCCAAGACACGTACATTTTCAATTTTTACAATACTCATGACTTTCCCTTATCCCGCAACCGCTTCTAACAAACCTTTTTCTTGCAACTGACCTTGCATTGCCAGAGCCAATACCGCCATACGTACTGCAATACCGTTGGTCACCTGATGCAGAATCACTGACTGGGTGCCATCGGCAATACTGGAATCAATTTCCACACCACGGTTCATTGGGCCTGGATGCATCACGATGCAATCCGGTTTTGCCATAGCCAGACGCTCTTTGTTCAGACCGTACATTTTGTAAAATTCAGCTTGTGAAGATAAAGCGGGTGAATCAATACGTTCGTTTTGAATACGCAAGGTAATGATCACGTCGCAATCTTTAATGCCTTCTTCCATGTTGTTAAATAAACAGACATCTTCGCCATATTCAGCAAAACCATACGGCAGCAAGGTATTCGGTGCAATGACACGGATATCTTTACAGCCTAAAGTTTGCAGTGCCGCAACATCTGAACGTGCTACACGTGAATGCTTGATGTCACCAATAATGGCAATGCTGATATCTTCAAAATTCTTTTTGGTTTCACGGCGAATGGTCAGCATGTCCAGCATTGCTTGTGTCGGATGTGCATGACGGCCATCACCGGCATTAATAATGGCAACATTCGGGCAGACATCTTTGGCAATAAAATGCGGCGCACCTGAAGATGAATGACGCACCACAAAAATGTCGGTTGCCATGGCTTCCAGATTCCACAAGGTGTCACGCAGGGTTTCGCCTTTAGATGTACTAGAACGCGCAATATCAATGTTGAGCACATTAGCAGACAGACGTTTTGCTGCAGCTTCAAAAGTGGTACGGGTACGGGTAGAGTTCTCGAAAAACAGGTTCATCACCGTACGACCTTCGAGCAGGTTATTGGTAATCAGCTGATTTTGGTCATTAAAAAAGGACTGCGCAGTGTCCAATATTTTTGTGAGTGTTTCTTTAGAAAGACCCTCGATGGTGAGGAAGTGTTTTAAGTTACCATCTTGGTTGAGTTGAATCTGGCTCGGAGTATGCAATGCCGCCAAGTGCATGAGAGATTCCTTATACGTTAAGTCAACGTATTATACAGAGTTTAAGCGATTTAAATAGTTCAGCTTGATCTTACTTGTCTAAAAAGCAGCTCGGTATTTGGAATAAAAAATATAATTCCAATTTAATTTTTCAATAACATAATTTAACCATTCTATGAGTTAGCCATCTGATTTTAAAAAATAAAAACAGGTAACTCAGCCTGATTCCGAGTTACCCTAGACAACTAACGTAGAGCCCCAATGTAGCGGTTTGCCCCTTGTGCACGCTCTATATCTTCTTGAGTGGGTTCAACCGAAATTAATTCTTCATGTTGCTTGAACTGAATTTCATTTTCAGGCTCTTCATCAGTTTTTAGTCCCAGCACTTTAGTCAAACGTTCAACCAGGCGAAGTAATTCAGGGTCTTGTGTCTGTTTCGCCATTACCATCACATGTTCGGCATATTCGACATTCTCTGTAAGATAGCTTGCATCAATCACACGCCCTGATACCCGTCTTAACCGTGCATAAATAAGTGTTGCCACTGAAAAAACTTCATTTGTAATGATTACACTTTCTGACATTTGTCATTCCCATCTCTAAAAAAAGAAAGTGAGGCATCAAGTGCTCTCCTTGATCAAGCAGCCTCACTGGGCTATGCAGCAATATCTGTACCAATATAAAAAAAGCTCACATGATTCAACATATGAGCTCTCTTAAAATGATGTTTTTATTATATTTTAGAATAGGCTAAAACTTACATGGCCTTCGTCAAAAACTTTTTTATTGGCATTATTTTCCTTCGAAAGACGAATTTGTTGATCTTCTCCATTTATAAGTTCACGATCATCTTGTAAGTCTAAAAGCGCTCGCAAACGCTCCACATAGCTTGCAAGCTCTGGATCCTTTGTCTCAAGTGCAAGTGTGACCACATGATGTGCATAGGAACGATCCTGCATTAAATACATGACATCAATAACCCGGCTATTCACTTTCCTTAAGCGTGCATATAGTAATGTCGCGACTGAAAAAATATCATCCTTTTTTGCTGTAATATTCACACTTTACCCTCAATAAAATCCATTCATTAAACTTTAAAACTTACTTTTAAGCGCAATGTAATTTTACATATTGCCTGAATTTTCAATTGGCTTTTTATTCCAACATTTAGAGCTTTTTATAATTAATACACTGACCTAAGTCACTTGAAGTTTTCAAAATATAAAAAGTTTTCAGCACTAAAATAAGTTAAACTTATACAAGTTTTTATTTTATTTTTTCGGTCTCTCTATTTTATGAATACCTCTTCACGTTTAAGCAATTACTGGGTCACCTGTGCAGATGGTCTTGAAACCTTACTCCGCGAGGAAATTGAAGGTTTAGGTGTTCAAAATATTGAACAGTTACCGGGTCGTTTGATTTTCAAAGGCACACTGGCAGATGCATACCGTATTTGCATGTGGTCTCGTTTGGCTTCACGTGTGTTAACCCCTATTCATGTTCATGAACTTGAATTTACCCATGACGCACGTGATGTTGCAGAAGAGCTCTATGAAGGTGCAATCAACTTTGACTGGTCACTCATTTTCGCACCACAAAGTACATTTGCCATTCGTTTACATGTAGAACGTGAAATCAAGGTCAATACACAATTCGCAACTTTACGGGTAAAAGATGGTGTGGTGGATTCCTTTATGGAAGCTGTGGGTAAACGCCCAAGTATCGACATCAAACAGCCAGAAATTACCCTCTATGTACTTGCTGGTAAAACTGCGCATACCTATTGTCTGGATTTATCTGGCGATTCTTTACATAAACGTGGCTATCGTCATTACATGACCGATGCGCCGATTAAAGAAAACCTCGCGGCAGCCATTCTGCAAAAGGCCCAATTAAAAAAACGTAATCCCGATATTATTCTGGACCCGATGTGTGGTTCAGGGACATTTATCATTGAATCATTGATGATGCTGACTGACAGTGCTCCGGGCTTGGTACGTCGCTTTGGCTTTAATGGCTGGAATGGTCACGACCATGAACTGTGGATGTCAATTAAGGCAGAAGCCGCAGAACGCCATCAAACAGCATTGCAACAGCCTTTACCACAGTTTTATGCCTATGATGCAGACTGGGAAGCAGTCAAAGCCACCAAGCAAAACATCATTGCAGCCGGTTTTGAAAAGCTGCTTGACCATATCAAAATTGAAGAGCGCACATTGGCAGATTGGCCAGACTTTAAAGCCGAAGGTAAAACCTCATTTATTGTCACCAACCCACCTTATGGTGAACGTTTAGGGAATAAAGCCTCTAACCGTGCGTTATATTTAGGTTTATCTGCGCTGCTACAAAAGAATTTCCCGAACCAGTATGCTGCGGTGATTGCTGCACAGGTTGAACAAGCCGACGTGCTGGCATTCAATGAACCACAAATTCTGCGTTTGATGAATGGTAAACTGCCGATTTATGTGCGTTTCGGCATCATTAAGCCTGCACCGATATCAGAACCGTTCTTAGCACACTGGCAGCCCCAGCAGTTCGAGCCGATTGAAGGCGCTCAGGACTTTACCAACCGTCTGCAAAAAAACATGCAGAATCTAAAAAAATGGGCGGTCAAAGAAAATATCTTCTGTTTGCGTTTATATGATGCCGATTTGCCTGACTTTAATGTTGCGGTAGATTTATATGGTGACCGTTTACATGTGCAAGAATATGCACCACCAAAAACCATCGATCCGGAAAAAGCCAAAAAACGCTTTAACCTTGCCTTACAAGCCATTCGTGCAGTGACTGGTTTAGGGCGAGATGCCATTTTCATTAAAACCCGTGCACGTCAGGAAGGTAAAAACCAGTATACTAAACAGAGTACTGCTTCTAAACGTTTTATCGTACAGGAAGGCAAAGCCAAAATTTTAGTCAACCTGACTGATTATCTGGATACCGGCCTGTTCTTGGATCATCGTCAAATGCGCTTGCGTATTGCAGCAGAAGCAAAAGGCAAGCATTTCCTCAACCTGTATAGTTACACCTCAACTGCCAGCCTGCATGCTGCTTTAGGGGGCGCTGCCAGTACCACCAGTGTCGATTTATCCAACACTTACCTGAACTGGTCGAAAGAAAACTTTGTCTTGAACGGTTTAACCGTAGATCATGCCGATGAACAACACCAGTTCTTTGCCAGTGACTGTTTTGAATGGCTAAAAGAAGGTCATGAGCAATATGAGCTGATCTTTATCGATCCGCCAACCTTCTCGAATTCGAAAAAGTTTCATGGCACCTTCGATGTACAACGTGACCATTTATCGCTGATTAAACGTGCCATGAACCGCCTGACTACAGAAGGAACTTTATACTTTTCGAATAACTATCGTGGTTTTGAGATGGATGAAGAAATTCTGGCATTCTTTGATGTTCAGGAAATTACCAATGAAACCATTGGACCAGACTTTAAACGTAATACCAAAATCCACCGTGCATGGAAAATTCAACATCCACAAAATGGCTAATATATTTTAGATACTGCACTAACTAAAAAGGCTGCCTATCTGGCAGCCTTTGTTTTTACATATGTTAATTTAAAAATTTCTTTTCACCGTATTTATATTCAATACCGATTTTTAAGATATCACCTTCCCGTTTCGCTTGCAGCGTCTGCTGCATACCATCCAGCATTTGCTCAAGTTCCTGGTCAGATAAGGTTTTACCGCCCTGTTGCAGATAGTTTTTCATGATGGTTTTCATGATCTGTTTATCATATTCAAGATTGGCCTGATATTCGACCAGACTCGGTGCCATTTTAACCAAACTTTCAAAAGAGGATTGATGCCCCGGCATCACCTTTCCTGTCAGGCTAGCTTTGGCATAGCCTTCACCCACCTTAATTTGATTATTCTGCGATTCAAAAGCAAAACCGTCATTCACAATGGCCAGGAAACTGCTCACCATATCCTGATTGAGTTCTTCTTTTGCTACACATGCTGCACTATTTTTTTCCAATAAATCAAAAAAATTCTGCACTTTTTGTCGATTAAGATCAGTCAGCTTAAAATTCATTTCAAAATCATAAAAACTAGGGGTTTTATACATGGTCATTTCATCAATTTTGACCTGAGTATCAAAAGCAACCTGGGTTTTATCGAGCTGAGTATTTACCCGCAAAGCAAAGCCTTTTAATTCACCACTGCCAAACTGCTGTACATTTCGGTCCGTACGCTGAATTGAAGCAATATTTAAGCGAGCTTCCCCCTCCTTTAAGACCGTGTTTAAACCCTGATTGCTTTCAAACTCTAAATCGCGCATCTGCATCTGGCCCAATTTATCATTCACCGTCATATTCGGAATTTGAAATTTTACATTCAACACATCGAATTGATCATCTTTTGATTTGGCAAGCATTGTAAAAGTCATGGGATCAATGCGGGTTTGTATATCTGCATCATTTTTCTCATACACCGGAGTGACGAGTGAAGTGTGCATTCTTCCCAACCAATCAATTTTTGTTTGAACTATTAACGGTTGCTTAAGTAAACGTTGAAAGGTTGCATCACCTTGTTTTAGGGAAATTTTTGATTGAATCTGATAGCCATTCCAGCTGCGCTTGATTTTATCTTGACCGCTAATCATCAGAATATCTTTAGGCTTACAGGGATCAAGAGTAAATTCCGCCGTCCAGTCGGCAGAACCCTGCATCGCGCCCATATTAAAATTTTTATACTGAATCGACATGAAATTTGATTTTTGAGACTGCTGATAATAGGAAGTTAAACTTTTGTCTGCATATAAATTCCCTCCTATGACCGCTGTTGCCAATACCACAATGCTTCCCAGACCCCAAGTTAATTTTGACATAGTATCTGCTCTAGATTTATATGTTTTTATTAAATAATAAGTATAAGTAAATTTTTTAATAAAAGATAATTATTTTTAATAATTAATAACTTATACACATAAAAAACCAAAAAAACTTTAAAAATTATGTCAATTTTTTACCTAAAATTTCACTTTTTCGACTGAAATTGTCAGGCATAAAAAAACCTGGCTGAAGCCAGGTTTTTTCTATTTACAGCACATTAACTTAATTTCATTTTTTCAAATTCAAGATGACCATTTTTCCCTTTTACGAAAATGGTATCTCCTGGCAGAAAATCACCACTCAGGATTTTTTGCGCCAATGTATTTTCTACTTGTTGCTGGATAGCACGCTTCAATGGACGAGCACCATACACAGGGTCAAAACCGGCATCAATCAACTGATCAAATGCAGTGTCATCCACTGAAAGACGCATGTCTTTTTCGCTTAAACGTGCACGCAAACGGTCCAGCTGAATATCGGCAATACCACGAATTTGCGCTTTTTTCAGTGAATGGAACACGACCAGCTCATCAATACGGTTAATAAATTCCGGACGGAAGTGTTGAGATACAGCCGCCATCACCACTGCACGAACTTCATCATCGGTTGCACTGTCACCAAGTTCGCGTACATCTTGTGAACCCAGGTTTGAAGTCAACACAATTACCGTATTTTTAAAGTCCACCACACGACCTTGCGAGTCAGTTAAGCGGCCATCATCCAGTACTTGCAGCAAAATATTAAATACGTCTGGATGTGCTTTCTCCACTTCATCAAACAACACTACGCTATAAGGTTTACGGCGTACTGCTTCAGTCAAGATACCGCCCTCTTCATAACCTACATATCCCGGAGGCGCACCCACCAAACGGCTGACCGAATGTTTTTCCATGAACTCGCTCATATCGATACGCACCATGGCATCATCACTGTCAAATAGGAAGTTGGCCAAAGCTTTGGTCAATTCGGTTTTACCCACCCCGGTTGGTCCGAGGAACAGGAATGAACCACTAGGACGGTTCGGATCAGACAAGCCTGCACGTGAGCGACGTACTGCATTAGAGACTGCCACTACGGCTTCATCTTGCCCAACCACACGGTTATGCAGAAATTCTTCCATATGCAGCAATTTTTCACGTTCACCTTGCAGCATTTTCGCAACAGGAATACCGGTTGCAGCACTGACCACTTCGGCAATTTCATTTTCCGTAACTTTGGTACGGATCAGTTTCGGTTCCTCACCGTTTTCTTCAGCGACTTCTTCAGCAGCAAGACGTTTTTGTAATTCAGGAATAACCCCGTATTGCAAACGGCTGGCTTCTGCCAAGTCACCTTCACGCTGGGCTTTTTCAAATGCGGTACGCGCTTTATCGAGTTCAACTTGCGCTTGGCTGGTGCCTTCAACCAGTCGTTTTTCAGCAATCCACTGTTCTTCCAGATCGCTGTATTCACGCTGTACTTCTTCGATCTGTTTTTCCAGATGGCTGACTTCTGCCTTGCTTACCGAATCTGCATCCTGTTTCACCGCTTCCAGCTGCATTTTCAACTGAATTAGGCGACGGTCCAAACGATCGAGTGGCTCAGGTTTGGAGTCAATTTCCATTTTAATCCGCGAAGCTGCTTCATCAATCAGGTCAATGGCTTTATCGGGCAATTGACGGTCAGTGATATAGCGGTGCGACATTTTCGCTGCGGCAATAATTGCTGAATCAAGAATCTGTACCCCGTGATGGGTCGCATATTTCTCTTTTAAGCCACGCAGAATTGCAATAGTATCTTCAACGCTTGGTTCATCGACCAATACTTTCTGGAAACGGCGTTCCAAGGCAGCATCTTTTTCAATGAACTGGCGGTATTCATCTAATGTGGTTGCACCAACACAGCGCAGCTCACCACGAGCCAATGCAGGTTTAAGCATATTGCCTGCATCCATGGCACCTTCGCCCTTACCTGCGCCCACCAGGGTATGTAATTCATCAATGAAGAGGATGATTTCGCCTTCATGTTTGGCCAAATCTTTCAGAACTGCTTTTAATCGCTCTTCAAACTCACCGCGATATTTTGCACCAGCCAGCAATGAACCCAAGTCCAAAGATAAAACGCGTTTACCTTTCAGGCCTTCCGGAACTTCACCGTTGACAATACGTTGTGCCAAGCCTTCGACAATTGCCGTTTTACCCACTCCAGGCTCGCCAATCAGTACCGGATTATTTTTGGTACGGCGTGACAAGACCTGAATGGTACGTCTGATTTCTTCATCACGACCAATCACAGGGTCAAGTTTGCCGGACATGGCACGTTCAGTTAAGTCTATGGTGTATTTATTGAGTGAATCACGTTGATCTTCATGGGTGTTACTCATGACTTTTTCGTCACCTCGAATTTTTTCAATCGCTTTGCGTAAGCTTTCAGTAGTTACGCCGACATTATTTAATAAAGTTTTGGTTGCACCGGTTTCCGCTAAAGCGAGTAGCACCCAGTCGGTAGATAAAAACTCATCCCCGGCTTTTTGGGCATAGCTGTCCGCCAGATTTAAAGCCCGTACCGCTTCAGGATTTAAGTTGATGTCCCCAGTTGGATTAGCGATGGTCGGCGCATCTTGAAGCGCTTGCTGCACTTTGGTTTGCAGATCACGTAGATTTGCTCCGGCTTGCTGAAACAGGCTGATATTGGCAGGCTCTTCCAGTAACACAGATAAAATGTGAATACCTGAGATGGCAGTATGGTCTTTACCCATGGCCAGAGACTGAGCATCTGATAAGGCTTGCTGCAAGCGATTTGTAAATTTTTCAAAACGCATTCTTATTTTTCCTCACAACAAATTTTGTACTTGGATAATAGATGGGAATGGCTTGATATTTTTCAATAACATTTTTAAAAAATATTTTTAATTTTCAACAACTAAACCAAATTAATATAAAGCTTGGATGTTAGTTATAATATGGGTGTTTAAGCTAATTTTTTCAAGCGTATTGTAATCATTTATGTATGAAATTCTCTTCCCTAGGCATTTTGTATCTTTTAATAAGGAATGGAATCATCAAAGCTTTTAAAAACTATTGTGATTATGAATACATCAATCAGCTTGATGAATATTCTAGAAATGCATATTTAGAAGACAGGATTCATCAAAAGTATAATGGGTTACTGTTGAATCCCTCTTAGAGTGAAATTCGTTTTTACTTTAATACGTTTTTAATTGTGATGCAGAATAAAAATGGCAATCCAAAAATGGATTGCCATCTGGATTTCATTATTCAACTTCAATAATTTCAAAATCGTGGCTAATTTCCACCCCACCATCCGATAACATTTTACTTGCAGAACAGTATTTTTCAGCTGAAAGTTCAACTGCTTTAGCGACCTGTTTTTCTTTGACTGCTTTACCCGTTACCACAAAATGTAAATGGATTTTGGTAAACACTGCTGGGATGCTATCCGCACGTTCAGCTTTGAGCTGACATACAACATCCGTCACATCTTGGCGAGATTTCTTTAAAATAGTCACAATATCAAAGGAAGCACACCCACCAAGTCCCATTAATATCAACTCCATAGGACGTGGCCCACGGTTTTGACCACCATATGCCTCGGCCCCATCCATTACAATTTGGTGACCACTTTCCGATTTTGCTTCAAAAGCAACATTCTCTAGCCAATGAACGCTTGTTTGCATTGCAACTACCTGAAAAAAACTATAAATTTACGACGTACCTGTACACTAACATAAATTGAGTTGATAAGGAATTTCAGCTCTTCTGTGTGACAAGTTCACTTTAGGTCTTGTGCGATCTATTAATTATCCATATTCGGAACCGTTAGCATGACTTCAAACTTTTCACAACTTAGCACTGATGCGCTGTCTCCTGGTCAACTCCCTGAGTCAGTAAAAGCATTATTAAAACGTGCATATATAAATCGTTATCCAAAACGCACTGCAATTGTAGATGCAGGCTCAGAATCAAAATCGCTTTATTTGATTTTAAAAGGTTCGGTATCCATTATTTTACGTGAAGATGATGATCGTGAAATTGTGGTTGCCTATTTGAATGCTGGAGACTTTTTTGGGGAAATGGGTCTTTTTGAAGCAAATCCACAACGTACTGCAGAAGTTCGTACACGCGACGTATGTGAAATTGCCGAAATCACCTATGAAAACTTCCACGAATTAAGCAAACAGTATCCAGACCTGAGCTATGCCGTATTTGCCCAGCTTGTACGTCGCTTAAAAAATACCACTCGTAAAGTCACTGACCTGGCATTTATTGATGTATCTGGCCGTATTGCACGCTGCCTGATTGACCTGTCTTCTCAACCAGAAGCCATGATTTTACCGAATGGACGTCAAATCCGTATTACCCGTCAGGAAATTGGCCGTATTGTTGGTTGTTCCCGTGAAATGGTCGGTCGTGTCCTCAAAACACTGGAAGAACAAGGCATGATCCAGACTGATGGTAAAGCCATCCTGATTTATGATGGTTCTGCTGAAGATAGCAATGCAGCTTTAGAAGACGAGGATGATGAAGAATAAGTTTTCTTCCATTCACCATAAAAGCAAATCCTAAGATTTGCTTTTTTTATGTCCGTAATTTGCAACCTGTTCTTTTTAAATTTTTATGACAACTTTAAAACAATTCATGATTTACCCCTGATGCAAAAATCAGTTAGCCTAATGCACAATGTTAAACTTGATAAAAATTAAGGGATCAACCTCTATGCAACTCAAACCTTTAGCCAATACAGGGATTCTTGTTCCTGAAATTTGTTTAGGCACCATGACCTTTGGTGAACAAAATACCCAGGCAGAGGCCTTTCAACAGCTTGAATATGCATTGGATCAGGGGTTATTTTTTTGGGATACCGCAGAAATGTATCCCGTCCCGCCAAAACCGGAGACTCAAGGAGCAACTGAAACCATCCTGGGCAACTGGATTGCACAACGTGGTCAGCGCGATCAGTTGTTTATTGCTTCAAAAATTGCCGGCCCTTCACAAGGCGGCAGCCATATCCGTGATGGCCAAACGCGCTTTACTGCAGCTGAGATTAGCTCGGCAATCGATGGCTCCTTAAAACGCCTGCAAAGCGATTATATTGACCTGTATCAATTGCATTGGCCACAACGCCCAACCAATTTCTTCGGAAAATTGGGTTATGGCAATACAGAAGCGTACAATCAACAGCAAGTCACCGCCTTAGAAGAAACCTTAAGCGCCTTAAGTGATGAAATTAAAAAAGGCCGTATCCGTTATATTGGACTGTCCAATGAAACCCCATGGGGAACATTGAAGTTTTTACATCTGGCTGAAAAATTAGGCCTGAAAAAATTTGTCAGCGTGCAAAATCCGTATAGCCTGTTGAACCGGACTTATGAAATTGGCATGTCTGAAATTGCCCATTATGAAAATGTCGGCTTACTTGCCTATTCACCTTTAGCTTTTGGTTACTTGACCGGTAAATTCCGCCATGGTGCTCGCCCAGCCAATGCACGGGTCAGCCTATTTTCCCGTTTTAGCCGCTATAGCAATCCTGAAAGTGAATGGGCAACCGAACAGTATGCTCAGCTTGCAGAGCGACATGGCTTAACCCTAACCCAACTGGCATTGGCATTTATTAAGCAGCAGTTCTTTGTAACCAGTACCATTATTGGCGCAACCAACCTGGATCAACTGAAAGAAAATATTCAGGCTTTTGACATTGATTTATCAGTCGAAGTTTTACAGGGTATTGAAGATATTCACCGCCAGCAGCCAAATCCAGCACCCTAATTTCATTTTAAGTACTGCTTAAAATGAAATTAGAAAAGTTAAAGCTTTATATTCGATCACTTCGAAATTATTGACACCATCTTCCCTTGCGCACTCAGAATATATTCTGAGGATGCTCATCCCCCATAGGAAGAGGGAGTAAAAGCAAAAAAGGATGCTATAGGCATCCTTTTTTATGAATAAAACAACAATTAGCGTCTGTTATAAATAGCTTGAGCTGCAGGCAAGTTTTTACGCATTGCTTCGATACGCTGACCATTTGAAGGGTGAGTCGACAGGAATGATGTACCACCTGCACCTTCCAACTTGTTCATTTTTTCCCAAAGGGTAATCGCGGCTTGCGGGTTATAACCGGCACGTGCCATTAGCATTAAACCACCTTGGTCTGCACGGCTTTCAAGACTACGTGAATATGGCAAGCCCACACCCACTTGTGTGCCTAACTGAGCTGCTGCTGCACCCAATTGACCGACATTATTGCCTGCATAGCCTAAACCAATGTTTAAAGCCAGGTCAGTTAAAGCTTGTGCACCAATTTTTTGTTTGGAATGTTCTTCCAGGGCATGCACCATTTCATGCCCCATCACAGCTGCAATTTCAGCATCGGTCAGATTAAGTTTATTCACAATACCAGTGTAAAACACCACTTTACCCCCTGGTGCCACATAAGCATTAATCTGGTCTGATTTCAGCACAGCCAATTGCCAGTCAAACTTTTGGCCTGTCTGGTTGATTTGATCACCATAAGGTTTTAGACGTAAAAATACCGAATTAATTCGCTTATAAGTGGTAGATGAAGTATCTAAGGTTTTATTGGCACTTGCTTCCTGAACAGTTTTATTAAAGCCCTGCGCAGCAGTAACATTTAATGTGGATGAATCTGCCCCAGCCATATCCGCTACAGTGGTACAACCTGAAATAGTAATTACACTCGCTGCACACAAACTTAAAATCAGCTTGCTGTTCATTATAATAATCTCCGCCTTAAAACTAGATATCTCTTTTCAGGAGATTATATGAAATAGTGAATAATCTTTAAATTGATATTCTCTTCACAATCATATCATTTATGTAAACAAGGTCATTTAAGAAATTGAAAACTAAGCCAATAAAGCAAACATAAAACATTTAGCCCCAAGTATATCTGGGAAAGGGGTTTAATTTTCTGTTCCAGTTGTTCATTTTTGCGCTTAAAAAATAAAAATGCATTTTGAATCAGAACAATGGGGACCAGAATACAGGCAATGATAACGCTTAATCCAATAAGTGCTGCATTAATAATTGCGGGATCTTGTGTTTGTGCCTGAATAACCAGCATGGCAATGGTCGGTGCCCCACCCATTGCGAAGAGTAATGAATAAAACATCGTCGCTGATATATTTTTATGCATCATGCACAACCTTGTATTTCTTTTATATTTAACATTCTAGCAAGCGCAAATAAATTAAACAGTATTCTCTGATGCAACTTTAGTCGGGCAAAACAGTCTGCATACTGGTCGTAGATATATTTTCCAAATGAAATGGACAAAAAAAGCCTCGCAAGTGCGAGGCTTTTTGTACATCTTAATTCTTGGCAGATTAAGCTTCGAATGGATGGCGAAGAATAATTGTTTCTTCACGGTCTGGACCAGTTGAAATGATGTCGATTGGACATTCAATCAATTGCTCAAGACGTTTAACATAGTTAAGTGCAGCTTCTGGTAACTGATCAATTGATTTAACACCAAAAGTAGACTCAGACCAGCCTGGCATAGTTTCATAGATTGGCTTTAAAGTTTCGAATGCAAGCGCATCAGAAGAACCTACGCAACCAGAATCAGCAGCTTCGTAACCGACACAGATTTTCACTTCTTCTAAACCATCAAGAACGTCAAGTTTAGTCAAGCAGATACCAGAAAGTGAGTTTACTTCTACTGAACGGCGAAGAATTTCAGCATCGAACCAACCACAACGACGTTGACGGCCAGTAGACGCACCAAATTCTGAACCTACAGTACCCAAGTGTTTACCAATTGCATCACCAACATCGTTCGCAGCATCGTAAACAAGCTCAGTTGGGAATGGACCAGCACCTACACGTGTTGTGTACGCTTTAGTGATACCCAATACATAGTCAAGGTGTAATGGACCAAGACCAGAACCAGAACTTACGCCACCAGCAGTTGTGTTTGAAGAAGTTACATACGGGTATGTACCATGGTCAACGTCAAGAAGTGAACCTTGCGCACCTTCAAACATGATGTTATCACCGTTTTTACGGTATTTATGAAGTTCACCTGTTACGTCCACAACTAATGGAGCAACAACTTCACGCCATTGGTCGCAAAGAGCAAGTACATCTTCAAGATTAACTGCTTCTACACCGTAGAATTGAGTTAATTGGAAGTTATGGTATTCAAGAAGCTCGGTAAGTTGAGCTTTAAGATGTTCACCACCACGTACCAGGTCAGCAACACGAATTGCACGACGTGCAACTTTATCTTCGTAAGCCGGACCAATACCACGGCCAGTTGTACCAATTTTTGCATTGCCACGTTTTTTCTCACGTGCTTGGTCAAGTGCAATGTGGTTTGGAAGGATTAACGGACAGTTTGGAGAAATACGTAAACGCTCACGTACTGGCACGCCTTCTTTTTCAAGAATATCCATCTCTTTAATAAGCGCTTCAGGTGAAAGAACCACACCGTTACCAATTAAGCACAGTACATTTTCACGTAAAATACCAGATGGAATGAGGTGTAATACAGTTTTCTTACCACCAACCACAAGAGTATGGCCTGCGTTGTGTCCGCCTTGATAACGAACGACCGCTGCCGCTTGATCTGTGAGCAGGTCAACGATTTTACCTTTACCTTCGTCGCCCCATTGGGTACCGAGTACCACAACATTCTTGCCCATAATAGCCTCATTGCATCATGCTGTTAAAATTGAAAACTTGAATCAGTGACTCAATACTGATTCAGGTCATTAAATCTGTTCAACTTTCCATTCCCCTGCTACATTCACCAATTGGTGAGTCGCAAACGGAATTGAGTTTAAATCGTCATTGCCTAATAACTGAATAACACTTAAGCCTTGTACACGCAGAGCAGCAATTGCATCAAGTAATGCTTTGTCTGTCCCTTTCGGTGCAACCACTTTTTGAACTTGCTTGAACTGACCTGCACTGAGTGCATATAAGTCACAAGAGAAGCCTGTTGCAGGACGCGCACGCCCGAAATGTTCACCAATACCGTCATAACGACCGCCTTGAGCCAGAGGTGCTGCACGGTTTGGTGCATAGACGGCATACATTAAACCGGTGTGGTAGTGATATGAACGAAGCTCTACAACATCAATACCAATATGCAAGCCTGGCCAACGTGCCTGAATTTCAGACCGTGTGGTTTTTACTGCGTCAAATGCCTGTTTGAATGCCGGGTCTGCAATAATTTCAGCACTCAGGTTGGCTTCTAAAGCATCTAAATCACTGGAATAACGACCCAGTGCATAAAAATCTGCACCAAATTTCAATTCTTGTGTAAATTCAGCAAGTTCAGGCAATGCTTTACGTTGATAAAGATCCGAAAGCTGACTTTCTTCCACCTTGCTTAAACCGGCGTGTTTAACCAGACTACGGAATAAGCCGACATGACCTAAATCAAGATGGATGCCATCTACAAAACTTGCTGTTTTTAATAAGTTGAGCATCACGTCAATCATTTCGACGTCAGCATCAATACTGTCTGAACCAAAAAGTTCCGCACCCAGTTGCAGCGGTGCACGCGTGGTATTAAAACCTTGAGGTTTGGTGTGTAAAACCGTGCCAGCGTAGCAATAGCGCGCTACGCCTTCGACCGGATGTACATGCGCATCGATACGGGCCACTTGCGGTGTCATATCGGCACGCACACCAAGTAAACGACCAGAGAGCTGGTCGATGACTTTAAAAGTGGCCAAGTCTAAATCTTGATTCGATTCTGAGAGAGAAGAAAGAGATTCGATGTATTCGATAAATGGCGTGTACACCAGCTGATAACCTCGAGATGCGAGGAAATCCAATGCTTCACGGCGCAAAGCTTCAATTACTTGCGCTTGTTCTGGTAATACATCAGCTACACCATCAGGTAATAACCATGTCTCTGAAATGGGCATGTTGTAAACCTAAATACTTGTCAGCGCGGAAGTAATCCGCATAAAAAAATCGGGAGCACACCCGATTTCTCCTAGTCTAGCACGATCACTTTAGCTGTGCACATGACTTTTTGCAGATTTGTTCGTTTTTTACCAACTAATTTATGCAGTTTAAAAAACTGAATCAGCTGAATCATTCACGATTGATCAGTACTCTCGCAAATTCAACCATTGTAAAATAAAAAATACTGGAATCCGCTAAAACAGCAAACGCCAATCCAGACTATTTGTACAAAGCCATTCTTCCAAAAAAACCAGTGACGAGTCAGGCCCTTTTTATAGCAACGTTTCCAAAGCTAGTTTAGTCGCATATTCTGAAAGATCGCTGCTCTACAGCTGCTTTAAGAATACGATAAGCTCACCTTAAAATTAGACTGAAGGCTTGTCTGTTGAGTGAACCGTTTTTGCCAGCAGTCCAACCAATTCAGCATTTTGCGATTCCACCTGGTTCAGTTTGGTCGTGGTTTTATCAATCACTTCTTGCTGAATATGCATTTTCTTCGCCAGATCCTGCATAATTTCCAGCGTTTTTTTAAGGTTTTCTTCCAGATGAACCACCTTTTTTTCCAATTGTTGATTCAATTGAATTTCACTGAGTGCAGCACCTTGGTTGGTAAATTGTGCCCAAATCAAAAAGATCACTGCTATGGCTAAAAGGAAAATAAATCCCCAGATAAATATAAACATAGGTACGCTGCTCGTGTTATTGATTGATGACTGATCTTTGCCATGAATCGATGGGATTAAATTTCAAAAGCTTATAATTTTCATATATTAATCGAAAAGTGATTATAAAATTAACCGTGCTTAGATTTATATTTATTATAAGCATCATTATAAGTCGACTTCGGGTCGATTCACTGCCACTGCTAAATCATCAAATAAAATGTAACTTCATGACAGCCTATTCATCCTACTGAAGCCAACATCTTTACTCAAGATTTAACCGACCACCCAAACAAATTAATAATAATTGAGCTACAGATCACACTTAATAAACCAAGCCCTGCGAAATCCGATCCCTTTCGGAAATCGCATCATCCAATAGCTTATCTCCCCCTCATCTTTTAAATAAGGTTCGCTATTTATGAGTAAAAGATTCACATAGGTCCAGCAAGCGATTTGCATAACCCCATTCATTATCATACCAGGCAAAAACTTTAGCCTGATGACCCACCACCATAGTTTGGCTCAAATCCACAATCAATGAATAAGGCGAATGGTTAAAGTCTGATGAAACCAGAGGTTCATCGGTAACATCCATAATTTCCGCATAATCCTGACGTGCCGATTTGATCAGGATTTCATTAATTTTATGTGCTGTGACATGCGACTGCGCAACAAAAGTAAGGTCAATCGCTGCCACATTAATGGTCGGTACGCGTATAGAATAACCATCTATCCGCTCTGCCATTTTCGGCATGACCCGTTTTAAGGCCCCCAGAGCCGAAGATGTGGTCGGAATAATATTGTGTCCTGAAGCACGGGCACGGCGCAAATCTCGATGAGCATGATCCAGCACCGACTGATCTGCCGTCACTGCATGAATTTCTGTCATCAGTGCGGTATCAATACCAAAAGCATCATCAATAATTTTAACTAAAGGAACCAAGGCTTGTGTGGTGCAGGATACACTGGAAATAATCCGGTCCGTGGCTTTGACTTCGTGATGGTTTACCCCATACACAATAGCGGCATCCACCGTGTCAAAGGGTGCAGCACCAATAATGACCCGCTGCGCTCCTGCACTAATATGCCCTGTGGCTGCTGCACGTGAACGGAATAACCCGGTACATTCCAGCACCACATCAATATTTAACTTATTCCAAGGCAAACTTTTAGGTTGTTGCTGGCTAAAAACCTGTACTTTTAATTGCGCCAGACCTGCAGAAATATGCAAAAAAATCTGTTCATCTTGTAAAAGTACGTCTACCTTGCCTTTAAAACGACCATGGGTGGTGTCATATTTAAACAAATGCACCAATGTTTCTACATCTGCAACATCGTTAATCGCCACGATATCAAAATGAAAATCCTTAGGATTTTCAAACCAAGCCCGTAATACATTGCGACCAATTCGCCCGAAACCATTAATGGCTACTCGTTGCATCAGATATCCTTAACTCTTGGGTAGATGTAAACACCGCTCTATGTTAATGGATTTTAACCAGATACCGATACCATTTCTGCTGCTGTATTTATAAAATATCTCGCAACAAAGGGTTCAGCCTGCTGCTTTTAAGCTTATTTTGTCGCAAATTTTATTCAGACCAGATTGCTTTAAAATATTTACTTCACTTTTCACTTACTTTATATCTTATGCATAAAGCAGAATTTGGCTGATTAATTCAGTACATGAAACCTAATACCGCTTAAATAGAATTGTGATTAATTCGCCTTAAAGTGATTGGTGCATGCGGCTTTTTCCGTTATACTTTAGCGTTTTAAAATTTTAAGCCAGTATCTCAAGCCAGCTTTATAAAAGTAAGACTTGCTTGACGTGCTATTAGCCAAATACAAGATTTATGGAGTGACTTGGTTGTGAGTACTCGTTTTATGACATCAGCTGAAATTCGCGAAGCTTTTTTAAGCTATTTTGAATCGCAAGGGCATACACGTGTCGCGTCGAGTTCTCTGGTTCCTGCCAACGACCCAACATTATTGTTCACTAACGCTGGGATGAACCAATTTAAAGACTGCTTCCTGGGTCTTGAAAAACGTGACTATGTTCGCGCAACATCTTCACAAAAATGTGTCCGTGCTGGTGGTAAACACAACGACCTAGACAACGTTGGTTATACTGCACGTCACCATACTTTTTTTGAGATGTTAGGTAACTTCTCTTTTGGTGATTATTTCAAACGTGATGCGATTAAATTTGCCTGGGATTTTTTGACTAATGAGCAATGGCTAGGCTTACCAAAAGACAAACTCTATGCCACTGTTTATCATACTGATGACGAAGCCTTCGACATCTGGAACAAAGAAATTGGCTTAGATGCATCTCGCATCATCCGTATTGGCGACAACAAAGGTGGTCAATATGCATCGGATAACTTCTGGGCAATGGGTGATACCGGTCCTTGTGGTCCTTGTTCTGAAATCTTCTTTGACCATGGCGACCACATCTGGGGTGGCTTACCAGGCACACCTGAAGAAGATGGCGACCGTTTCATCGAGATCTGGAACAACGTATTCATGCAGTTCAACCGTACTGCTGATGGCGTACTGCATCCTCTTCCAGCACCATCTGTAGATACAGGTATGGGCCTGGAACGTATTTCCGCAGTTTTACAACACGTCAACTCAAACTACGAAATTGACCTGTTCCAGCACTTGTTAAAAGCTGCGGCTGAAATTATTGGTTTAGACACGTCCGAACTTGAAGCCAAAGCACAAGCTGAAGGTAAGCCAGTTGACTACCCTGCTTCCCTTAAAGTGGTGGCTGACCATGCACGTTCATGCTGCTTCCTGATTGCTGACGGTGTCAACCCTTCGAATGAAGGCCGTGGTTATGTACTGCGTCGTATTATCCGTCGTGCCGTTCGTCATGGTAACAAACTGGGCGCAACCGGTTCATTCTTCCATAAAATGCTCCAGCCATTAATCGAAGCAATGGGTGCTGCATATCCTGAACTTGCAGCCAACCAAGTACGTATCGAAGCACAACTTTTAAAAGAAGAAGAACAATTCGCTAAAACTTTAGAGCAAGGTCTGAAATTGCTTGAAGGCGAATTAGCTCAACTGAAAGGTTCAGTGATTCCAGGTGCAACAGTCTTCAAACTCTATGATACTTACGGCTTCCCGACTGACCTAACAGCTGACATCGCACGCGAACGCGACTTGACCATTGATGAAGCCGGCTTTGAAAAAGAGATGGCTGCACAACGTCAACGTGCGCGTGACGCAGGTAAATTCGCCATCGACTACAACAGTATTGTAAAAGTTGAAGGTGAAACCCAGTTCGAAGGTTATGAAGCCACTCAAGCTCAAGGCCAAATTGTTGCAATCTATAAAGATGGCGAACAGGTTGATGAAGTGGTTGAAGGCGACGAAGCGCTCATCGTACTGAACCAGACCCCTTTCTATGCAGAAAGCGGCGGTCAGATTGGTGATACAGGTATCTTCAAAAACGATACCGGTATTTTCGAAGTTCAAGATACCAAAAAATCTGGTGGTGCATTCGTACACCAAGGTATTGTGACCATGGGTAGCTTAAAATCCGCCCAATCTGTTGAAGCGATTGTTAAAGCAGACATCCGTGAAGCAACATCACGCAACCACTCTGCAACCCACCTGCTACATGCTGCCCTTCGCCAAGTATTGGGTTCACATGTACAACAAAAAGGTTCATTGGTTGCATCTGACATTTTACGTTTTGACTTTGCCAATGACCAACCTGTTTCATTCGAACAGCTGCAGGAAGTTGAACGCATTGTAAACCGTGAAATTATTACCAACACTGCCGTTTCTACTGAACTTTTAGACATCGAATCTGCCAAAAAAAAAGGCGCGATGATGCTGTTCGGTGAAAAATATGGTGACGAAGTACGTGTACTTTCCATGGGTTCAATTATCGATGAGAAAAACTTCTCGATCGAACTGTGTGGCGGTATTCACGTCAAACGTACCGGTGATATCGGTCTGTTTAAAATCACCTCTGAAGGTGGTGTAGCGGCAGGTGTACGTCGTATTGAAGCGGTGACTGGCACGAAAGCGGTTGAAGTGGTTCAAAAAGCCGACCGTGATATCAACACCATCAATGGTCTGTTAAAAGCGCAAAAAGAACAAACCATCGAGAAAGTTGAAGCTCTGGCAGATACAGCATCCAGTCTGCAAAAGCAGATTGAACAACTCAATCAGAAATTGGCGAACTTCCAGGCAGCTGAACTTTTAAGCCAAGTTCAAACTGTGGCTGGTCGTCAAACATTGATTACCACTGTACAAAACATGGATGCGAAATCGCTTCGCAACCTGCACGACGGTGTTAAATCTAAATTAGATCATGCAGTGATTGTACTTGCTGCTGTAGAAGGTGATAAAGTCAGCCTTCTCGCTTCTGTAGCAAAAGACTTTACTGCTTCTATTAAAGCAGGTGACATCATCAAACACCTGGCAACCGAGCTCGGTGGTAAAGGTGGTGGTAAACCTGACTTGGCACAAGGTGGCGCGCCACTTAACGAGAAGTTTGCAACAGTGATGGCAGATTTGACTGCTTGGCTTGAAGCAAAATAAAACTTCACCTTTTGTGTAACTGATCCTGAAAAGGTAATTCAGGATCATGGCTTTTATGGAACAACTATGGCATTAATCGTTCAAAAATATGGCGGTACCTCAATGGGTACTCCCGAGCGCATTTTAAATGTTGCTCGTCGTGTAAAGCGCTGGCATGACCACGGCCACAAGGTAGTGGTTGTTGTATCAGCAATGAGTGGCGAAACCAATCGTCTGCTTGCTTTAGCGAAGGCCATTACCGAAACCCCTGATCCACGTGAGCTAGACCAAATGGTGTCTACAGGTGAACAGGTTACGATTTCTATGTTAGCGATGGCGCTCAACTCGATTGGAGTAGAAGCGAAATCACTGACTGGCCGCCAGGTTGGCATTAAAACCGACAGCGCATTTAACAAAGCCCGCATTGAATCTATTGATACTGACGTATTAACTGAAAACTTGGATGTAGGCCGCGTACTTGTCGTTGCCGGTTTCCAGGGCTTTGATGAATCTGGCAATACAACGACTTTAGGTCGTGGTGGCTCAGATACCTCTGGTGTGGCACTTGCAGCTGCATTAAAAGCAGATGAATGCCAAATTTATACAGACGTAGATGGTGTTTATACTACTGACCCACGCGTTGCACCAAAAGCGAAAAAAGTTGATCGTATTTCTTTTGAAGAAATGCTGGAAATGGCATCACTTGGTTCGAAAGTCCTGCAAATCCGTTCAGTTGAATTTGCTGGCAAATACCAAGTGCCTTTACGCGTATTATCAAGCTTCGATAACGACGATGATGGCGCATTTGACGAAGACTTCAAAAACAACGTCGGAACTCTTATTACTACTGAATTGGAAGACAACATGGAACAGCCAATTATCTCTGGTATCGCGTTTAACCGTGACGAAGCAAAATTGACTATCTTGGGCGTACCTGACCTGCCTGGCATTGCATCCAAAATCCTGGCGCCAATTGGTGCAGCGAATATCGAAGTTGACATGATCATCCAGAATGTGGAAGAAGATGGTACCACTGACTTCACGTTCACAGTCAACCGTGGTGAGTTCAATAAAGCAAAAGCAATTCTGGAGCAAACCGCAAAAGAAATCGGTGCTCGTGAAGTTGCGACCCGTTCAGACATCGTGAAAGTATCGATTGTAGGTGTGGGTATGCGCTCTCATGCAGGCGTAGCAAGCAAAATGTTTACTGCTCTAGCTGAAGAAGGCATTAACATTTTGATGATCTCAACTTCGGAAATTAAAATTTCAGTCATCATTGAAGAAAATTATTTAGAGCTTGCCGTGCGCACGCTTCACACAGCTTTCGGTTTAGACCGTGAATCTGGCGAATCAAGCGCACGCGCTTAATATGTAGAGCAACAAATTTAGTCCTTGTTGAACAAAATTTGCGAAATACTACAAAAAGAACAGAGCCACTATAGTTTTTTTTATAGTGGCTCTGTTATATTTGTAACTGAGGATTTTGAAAATATTAACAGAATTATTTTAGTCAAATTCTTGACAGATTGTTTTGATAATATTTCTATAATATTAAGGTTGTGTCTTTTTAAATTTTAAAATCAATTGCACGTTTAGCGTTTTGCAAGGAGATAAACATGCTGATTCTAACCCGACGTGTCGGTGAAACATTAATGATTGGGGATCAAGTCAGTGTAACTGTGCTTGGCGTAAAAGGTAATCAGGTTCGTATTGGCGTAAATGCTCCAAAAGAAGTATCTGTTCATCGTGAAGAAATCTACCAACGAATTCAGCATGAACGCGCTATGCATGAACATCTGCAGCACCTGGATCAGGATTATCAGCCTTCTTTTGAAGAAGATAATTTCCCACAAAATACCCAGAACGACTTTAATCGTTAAACCCTTAAAGGTTGTTCTAATATAAAGCGGCTATATGGCCGCTTTAAATTTATCTGCTGCTTATTTTTGTCCCAGCAAGGCCAATGCCTTTTTAACCGGTGCATAACTACGGCGATGTTGATCAATCACGCCATGCTCAGCAATCGCTTCAAAATGGGCTTTGGTTGGGTAACCTTTATGTTTGGCAAAGCCAAAATGCGGATATTGCCGATCCAGCACCACCATCTCCCGGTCACGGGTCACTTTTGCTAAAATACTGGCCGCTGAAATTTCTGCATGCAGTGCATCCCCACCAACCACCGCATCACAGCTCATGGTTAAGCCTTGCGGGACTTTATTGCCATCAACCAGCACATGTTCCGGCTGAAGATGCAAAGCTTCTACAGCACGGCGCATAGCCAATAAAGAGGCCTGTAGAATATTGATCTGGTCTATTTCTTCATGGCTGGCTTCAGCAATAGCCCAAGCCAAGGCTTTCTCTTGTATTTCTATGAATAATTTTTCACGCTTTTTTTCGCTGAGTTTTTTAGAATCATTCAACCCTTCAATCGGATTATTGGGATCTAAAATAACTGCTGCCGCTACCACTGAACCCACCAGGGGACCACGCCCCGCTTCATCTACACCGGCAATTTTCATCAATACTGTACCTACAAAAAAAGAGGCCGAATCACATCAACCTCTTTAATTTTAACATGAATTAAAGCTGTATTAGTTCATGGCTTCAGCAACACAAGCATTAATGGTTTTAGTCACTGCATTTGAAACAATAGTATTACGTGCAGCCGGATCAATTGCAGCTGTCGCCAAATCGACTGCCGTTACGTTTTGTGGTGCTTTTTCACTGACACAACCACAGATTTCAGTCTGAATATTTTGCTTTTGAGTTGTAGTCATCAACTTGGTTGCATTTTGCCATGCCGGAATAGTATTCAACTCGGTAGTACATTTAGCATTAATTGCAATTTTAATTGCAGTCATACCGAGTTGTTGAGTTGCCGATTGTGTACCTGTTGCACCAGTTGTACCTGTAGTTGTGCCAGTTGATACACATGCAGTAAGCGCTAAAGCTAAAGGTGCAAGCACAGCGATTAATTTTTTCACAGTATTATCCTGAGTTATAAAATCTGTTGACCATATTTTGCCGAAACTTTCCCAAGGAAGAAATCTATATTTCAATTGAATTTTCCACATCCAGATAATCTGCTTAAAAAAACGGCATCCTTTTCAGTGTTGCAAGAAGCACACGCTTCGTTCCATATCCATCATTTTTAAATATGGGCTTTTTGATTAGCATACCCAGACTTGAAAATGACATATGGATACATAGGTATAACATGAAAAATACCTCACAATACTATACGCGTACGGCACAAATGCTGCATTGGCTCATGGCTGCTATTTTTATTGCGGCATGGCTGATTGGTTTTTATAGCGGAAATTTTCTAAGTTATGAGGTCGATGGAAGCTTTAAAGGTCAGGTCATTACCCTACATAAGAACATCGCCACCACCATTATCTTTCTGGTCCTGATTCGTATATTTTGGCGCTATACCCACCCTGTTCCAGCACTACCCGACAGCATGTCACCTTTGATGAAAGTCTTGGCACATCTGGGACATTTAGCTTTATATCTCATGTTACTGGCTTTACCGATTACCGGCTGCTTATTTAGCTGGAGTGCGGGACATCCGGCACCCGTTTTGTATTTATTCGAAATCCCACGTTTGGTCCAGGATAATCCCGACCTTTTAGCCATCGTAAAACCTGTACACATTTATTTATCCTGGTTTGCAGGCTTACTTGTCATTGGCCATATTGCAGCAGCATTAAAACATCATTTCATTGATAAAGATAACATCTTGCGCAGCATGACCCGACAAGCAAAATAATCAATGTTGTTGCCATAAAAAAGCCGCACTAGTGTGACACTGATGCGGCTTTTTTATAATTCAATTTATAGTGATAAGTTATTGCAGAGCGTCCTGAGCACAACCTTTAATACTGTTCACCACCGCTTGTTTAATCAGGCTATTTTTTGCAGATTCACTCATCGATGCTATAGCTAACTCTTTGACCGAAACATCCTGCAAGGCATGTTCACCCACACAACCACAGATTTGTTTTTGTACGGTTGATTGCCGCTCTGAACTCATGAACAAAGCTGCGGATTGCCACACTTTTGAAGCATTCAATTCACTTTTACAGCCTTGTTCAATCACTGGTTTCAACATTTTCTGGGTTAAAGTAGCATTTTTATCGGTCGCAAAAACTGATACAGAACTAACCAACAAAGCAATAGCAGCTATCCAGCAAATACTCTTTTTCAAAATAAAACCTAATTTTTAACCAGTAATGATTGAACAGATCAATATATCAATCTGCCCAATCCAAAAGCATTTTTCAAAGGAATGGATTACACCAAAGAATCAATCTGTTGTGACCATTTTTGCTTTTCAGCATCAGAGATAAATGAAGCTTCAAACGAATTTTTCGCCAATTGCTTTAGCTCATCATTTGACAGGTCTAAAGCTTTTGTAATTGCAATGAAATTATCATTCATATAACCACCAAAATAAGAGGGATCATCTGAATTGACCGTTACATGTACACCCTGTTGCAATAAACGGCTGATATTATGCTGTGCCATATCATCAACTACACAGAGTTTTAAATTACTTAAAGGACACACGGTTAAAGGCATTTTCTCTGCAACCAAGCGCTGCATCAGCGTCGCATCTTCTTCTGAGCGTACACCATGATCCACTCGGTTCACTTTCAGCAAATCCAGCGCTTCCCAGACATATTCAGCCGGACCTTCTTCACCGGCATGTGCCACCACCAAGAAACCCGCTTCACGTGCTTTGGCAAAAACACGTTCAAATTTAGATGGTGGATGTCCAACTTCACTCGAATCCAGCCCCACCGCAATAATTTGATCTTTAAAAGGTAAAGCCTGCTCTAAAGTTTTAAATGCGGCTTCTTCACTTAAATGGCGCAAGAAACACATAATTAAATGCGAGCTAATGCCTAATTTGCTTTGTGCATCATCACAGGCACGTTTTAAACCCTGAATTACCGTTGCAAAAGCAATGCCACGATCGGTATGGGTCTGCGGATCGAAGAACATTTCGGTGTGAACCACATGGTCTTCAGCACATTTTTCAAAATATGCCCAAGCCAGATCATAGAAGTCCTGTTCATGAATCAGGACATTGGCACCCGCATAATAGATGTCTAAAAAAGACTGTAGATTATGGAAGTTATACGCCTGTTTTACTTCCTGAACAGATTTATACGGAATATCAATATGATTGCGTTGAGCAATCTCGAACATCAGCTCAGGCTCAAAAGTTCCTTCAATATGGACGTGTAACTCTGCCTTTGGCATGGCTTGAATAAGCTCAAGTTGATTCATATCTTATCCTTATAAAATTTTTCAAAAATAAAAAAGGGTGCAAACCGAGTTTACACCCTATTCTGAATGGGGTGAATTAGCCGCCAAATACAGCAAATTTCAACGCCCAAAGAGCCGCAACAATCCAGACCATATAAGGTACAGTTTTCGCTTGCCCAGTCAGCAGCTTGATTAATGCGTAGCTAATAAAGCCCATCGCAATACCGTCGGCAATTGAATAGGTAAATGGCATGCATACGATGGTTAAGAAAGCAGGAACAGCCTCAGTGATATCATCCCATTCAATGTTGACGATCCCTTGAATCATTAACACACCTACAAATAATAATGCAGGTGCAGTAGCAAAACCTGGCACCGATTGCGCCAAAGGAGCCAGGAATAAGCACAGTACAAACAACACGGCAACAACCACAGCGGTCAAACCTGTACGACCACCTGCAGCAACCCCCGCAGAAGATTCAATATAAGGGGTTGTAGATGAAGTACCCAATGCTGCACCCGCTACAATCGCAGTCGAGTCAGCAAAAAGTGCTTTTTTCAAACGTGGTAATTTGCCATCTTTTAACAGGCCAGCACGATGCGAAACACCTACCAGCGTACCCGTCGAGTCAAATAAATCCACCAGGAAAAATACAAAGATGACCCCAACCAGATTGGCCGTGAACAGGCCTTCAAAATCCATTTGCAGGAAGGTTGGAGCAATCGATGGAATGGCACCCACAACACCTTTAAATTCGTTCAGCCCCATTGCTGTAGCAATCGCGGTAATCACCAGGATACTGATAATGATTGCCCCACGGACTTTAAAGTGATGCATCACCACAATCATCAGGAAACCCAGCAAGGTCAGCAATACTGTCGGTTGTTTCAAGTCACCCAAGCCTACAAGGGTGGCCGGATTATCGACAATAATGCCTGAATTTTTTAATGCAATCAGTGCAAGGAACAAGCCAATGCCGCCGCCAATCGCAAATTTCAGCGACATGGGAATGGCATTGACAATCGCTTCACGGATTTTAAACATACTGATGGCAATAAACACCAGCCCCGAAACAAACACAGCAGCCAGTGCCGTTTGCCAAGGTATGCCCATGCCCATACACACCGAATAGGTAAAGTAGGCATTCAGCCCCATACCCGGTGCAAGCGCAATCGGATAATTTGCAACAAGCCCCATCACCAGACAGCCAATTGCAGCTGCAAGACAGGTTGCAACAAAAACAGCCCCATGATCCATCCCGGTTTCGGATAAAATCATTGGATTGACAATAATGATGTAACACATGGTTAAGAAAGTGGTTACACCTGCAAGAACTTCTGTGCGAAAACTGGTTTTGTTTTCACTGAGCTTAAATAAGCGTTCTAGCATATTCTCTGAAGATGGATTAGGAGTCGTCATGACTTTACCCCTGTAAGTAAACTTTATGCTATCAGCACGCTATAAAATTAATGATCCGTTTCTCAAATCACCATTAATTTTATAGATGTCCAAGCAATCGATATGCCAATATTTTCATTAAAAACAAATATTTTCTACAATGTTTCGTAGGCGACAAAACAACCGGATAACAAAAACCATAAACAAAAAAGCCGCATAACTTTTATGCAGCCTCCTGAGATAGAAAGTCAAACATTTACAATGTAAATATAAGAATTCAGATCTTGGTAAATTATAACACAATGCTTTTTATTGTTTCTAAAATTTATTTTTAATTAAATTTAAATAACTTAACAATATATTTAAAACATATAGTAAAAACCCAGGCGTTAAAACTTGCTGGATTTCACATGCAAGGACACTGCAAAATGGGGATCCGAAGTTTCACTCTGCTCTACCACCCTATTATTTGGATTTGCTTCTACAGCCTTCAAAGATCGATGCGCATCCTGAATCAGTTGATCCATTTCCTGTCTTTTTTTCATTTGACTGTCGCGATAAACCCCGTACCCCAGTAAAACCACTGCAAAAATAAAGGTTGGAACTAATAATCTTTTCATCATAAAATTTTATTGTTCAACAATTCATCATGATGTTAACAAACATGAATTAAAATATAATGATAAAATATTTCAAAATCCTGTTTATTTTTTCGCAATAAAAATCCCGAAATTTATCGGGATTTTTACCTTGTTACTCTCATTTAAGCAGCTTGCTGCTCGTCGCGTTTAAAGACCAGCTCACCTTGTAGCGAACTATCTGCATCAAAATAGTAACCATCCAGATTAAATGATTTTAAGTCCTCAGCACGTTCTGCTTGATTTTCAATGATAAAACGTGCCATTAATCCGCGTGCTTTTTTTGCATAGAAGCTAATCACCTTGTATTTGCCATTTTTCTGATCCAGAAAAACCGGCTTAATGATCTCGGCTTTAATTTTGCCTGGTTTGACCGATTTATAATATTCATCCGAAGCAAGATTCACCAATAGTTCTGAGTGCACCTCAGCTAAATCCTGGTTAATCAAATCAGTAATGATATTATCCCAAAAATCATAAAGATGATGACCACGTGGATTTTTGAGCTTGGTTCCCATTTCCAGGCGATAGGGCATCATTAAATCTAGAGGACGCAACAAACCATACAGTCCAGACAACATACGCAAATGCTGCTGTGCATAGGCAATATGCTGATCATTCAGCGCATAAGCATCCAGTCCGGTATACACATCCCCCTTAAAGGCAAATAAAGCCTGACGTGCATTAGAAAAGTTCAGCTCAGGCTGCCAATCATTAAAACGCTCGACATTCAACTTGGCAATTTTTTCACTCACGCTCATTAAATTGGCGATATCTGCTGCAGAAAGCTTACGACTCACATTTACAAGTTCTTGTGAATGTTCTAGTAATCTTGGCAGTGTATGTGCATCGGTTGGAAGTGCAGATTCGTAATCTAAAGTCTTGGCTGGAGAAATTAAGGCGAGCATGAATAACCTGGTCAAAAAACAATTAAACAGACTATAACAGCAGCGTTGTCTTATTGCCAATCTGTGTTTTTACTGGGTGTTAGCGCTAAAATAGCCGATTCTTCTGTCATGAGCCGGTTATTACATGTCCGAGCAAATTTTCATTCAAGGTCCTGCAGGTCAACTGGAAGTTTTTGTTGATTATCCACAGGGTGAAGTGAAAGGATTTGCGCTGGTATGTCATCCTCACCCCCTACAAGGCGGCACTCCGCAACATAAAGTTCCAGTTCTGCTTGCTCAGATGTTTCTTGAACGCAGCTGTATTGTCTATCGTCCAAGTTTCCGAGGCTCTGGCCAGAGTACGGGTGAGCACGATAAAGGCCATGGCGAAACGGATGATATTCTAGAAATTATTCAACAGATTCGCTGTAAGCATATCAATTTGCCTTTTTATGCAGCAGGCTTTAGTTTTGGTGCCCATGTCATGGCAAAGTGTTTTCATGTATTGCCCGATGAAATTAAACCCAAACAATTGATTTTATGTGGACTACCGACTGCAACAGTTGCAGGTGTACGTCATTATGTCACACCACACATTAAAGGTGATATTCTGTTCCTGCATGGTGAAGCTGACGAAGTAACCTTGTTGTCCGACTTAATTGAATGGGCCAAACCGCAACGCCATTTACTCACCATCTTACCCGGTGCAAATCATTTCTTTACTGGATATTTAAAGCAATTACGCGTTGCTATCTCCCGCTTTCTTGTAGACGAATAAGCTGACAGCAGTATAGAGCATCTATTTTATATATGGTTTATGCATGGCTGCAAATAAAAAGAGGAGGCTAAGCCCTCCTCCTATTTTACTCATCAGGTCAAAATAAATATTTAACCTTTCCATGTAAAACCACTAAAAGATTCGTCTTCTTTTAAGGTATTTTCTACTGCTTGGGCCAATTGATTCAATAAACTTTGTTCCGTAATACGATCTAGCCAGTCCTGATCTTCAGCTGGGTAAGAAGTAATCTCGCAGACCAGGTGCCCTTCTGCATCACGACTCTGGCAGGTGACAGATAATGGCAAAGATTGATTGTCTACACTTACCGCAACCTGATCACCACTTTGCGACAAGGTCTGGAAACCGTATTGACCGAGTTCTTTAGACAATAAATCTGCAACATATTCCTGAGTCACATGGCAGTTATTCGTTTGCTGTGACACATGATTATGCTTTTCACAGTTTGCAGTAAATTGTAATTTTCTCATCTGTGTATCCAAAGACATTATTGTTGTATGGTTTTAGCATAAGCAATAAAAACAAAACAGCCAAGCAAAAGCTTGGCTGTTGTTTAACAAATACACAAAATTAGACTAATTATTCACTGACTTGAATGGCTAAACCAGCTTGATTGGCCAACTCAGTAAAAGTTGGGAAACTGGTTGCTACAGTTTCGGTGCCAATAATTTTAATTTCGCCGGAAGTACGCAAGCCCGCCATGGAAAAACTCATGGCAATACGGTGGTCATGATGCGATTCAATTTCACCACCTGTGAAAATTGCAGACCAGTCACCAGATTTGCCCTTACCTTCAATGATGATGCCATCATCGGTTGGCGTACAATCAATGCCCATAGTCTGCAAGCCATCTGCCATTACCTGAATACGGTCAGATTCTTTTACGCGAAGCTCGGCAGCACCAGTCAAAATGGTTTGACCTTCAGCACAAGCTGCTGCAATAAATAAAGCTGGGAATTCATCAATGGCCAATGGCACCTGATCTTCAGGCATATGAATGCCTTTTAAGGTGCGCGTGCCGCGAATACGAATGTCTGCAATCGGTTCACCGCCTGCGATACGTTCGTTTTCAACAGTCAAATCTGCACCCATCTGTTTCAGGATTTCAATGACACCGGTACGGGTCGGGTTAATCCCTACCGCTTCCAAAGTGACATCGGAACCTTCAGTAATGGCAGCACCCACCATAAAGAATGCAGCGGATGAAATATCAGACGGAACCTGAATGTCAGTACTGACCAATTTACCACCACCTTGCAGGGAAATACGGTTACCCTCGGTTTTTACCTCATAACCAAAGGCACGCAGCATACGTTCGGAGTGGTCACGGGTCGGTTCCGGTTCAGTCACCGATGTTTCCCCTTCTGCCCAAAGGCCCGCCAGTAAAATCCCTGATTTCACCTGAGCCGAAGCCATTGGTAAGTCGTAATGAATACCTTTGAGCTTTTGATTGCCAGTAATGGAAACGGGCGGCGTACCACGCTCACCTGTAGTCTGAATCTGCGCTCCCATTTCACGTAACGGTTTAGCAATCCGTTCCATTGGACGTTTAGACAATGACGCATCACCGGTCATGACTGAATCAAACTTCTGTGCACAGAGCATACCGGAAAGCAGGCGCATGGAAGTACCCGAGTTACCCATGTATAAGGCACTTGCAGGAGCTTTTAAACCATTCATTCCTACGCCATGAATAGTCACTTCACCATTTTTAGGCCCTTCAATGCTCACGCCCATATCACGGAATGCTTGAAGTGTTGCCAATGCATCTTCGCCTTCAAGGAAACCGGTAACATGGGTAGTTCCTTCAGCAATCGCACCAAACATGATAGAGCGGTGTGACACAGATTTGTCACCTGGCACGGTAAATTTACCTTTAAATGTCTTATCACCCGGCAAAATGGTAAATTGTTGTGTCACGTTATCGTTCTCCATCAAAGGTTTTTTAGCGAGCATATGATTGAAGTGTTGTCGCGCAGCTTGTGCATGCTCCAACAGTCCAATCAATGCCTTGGAATTTTCATCTTCAATGAGTTTGCGAATTTGAGCCAGTTGCTGCTCAAAGCCATCCACTGCATTTAAAATTGCTTTTTTATTGGCAAAAAAGATGTCATGCCACATTTGTGGGTCACTCGCCGCGATTCGGGAAAAATCACGAAAGCCCCCAGCGGCATAACGGAAAATATCCAGATTATCTTCCCGGTTGGCCAGTTGCTCAACCAGGTTAAAGGCCATCAAATGCGGAAGATGACTGGTATGGGCCAGCACTTCATCGTGCTTGTCCACATCCATACAAATCACTTCTGCCTTGGCAGCTTGCCACAGTTGAACCAGTTTATCCACAGCCCAGTCAGCACTGCTTGGTAATGGCGTCAAAATGACTTTATGATTGGCAAACAAATCGACCTTACCTGCATGCACGCCAGTATGTTCCGCACCCGCAATCGGATGACCCGGAACAAAACCTGCCGGCAGGTTTTCACCATATACGGCTTTGGCTGCATCCACCACATTGCCTTTGGTACTGCCCACATCGGTAATGATGGTGTTCTCTGACAAATAAGGCTTGATGGTTTCTAACACCTTTTGCGTTGCCCGCACAGGTAAAGCCAAAACCACCAGATCTGCCCCTTGCACCGCATCTACGGGATTGCTATAGCCCTCTTGAATTAGTTCAAGCGCTTTTGCATCATCCAACGTTTTTTGCGAACGCGTTGAGGCAACAATTTGCTTTGCCAGTTTTTCAGCAATGATGACACGAGCCAGACTTGAGCCAATCAACCCAAGTCCAATAAAGGCAACTTTTTCAAACAGTGGCTGAGACATGGCTTAGGCTTTTTCCTCTACCGCATCAGGAGCTAAATCGAGTACTTTCGCCAGTGCTGTCAGGAATTTAGCATTTTCTGCTTCCGTACCAATCGACACACGCAGATGATTTGCAATACCCACAGGACGTACAATCACGCCTTCTTTTAACAAGGCATTGAATGTTTGCGCAGGATCAGCCTGTACATCGACCAAAATAAAGTTGGCACGTGAAGGCACATAATTTAAACCCAGCGCTTTAAAGCCAGCTTCGAGCTGTGCCATACCTGCCTTGTTCACTTCACGCGATTGCTCGATAAATGCTTCATCTTTCAGTGCCGCGACAGCAGCTACCATAGCAAGATGATTGACGTTAAATGGCTGACGAATACGGTTCAGGTAATCTGTTACTTCTGGCGATGCCAAGGCAAAACCAACACGCAGTGCAGCCAGACCATAGCATTTAGACAAGGTACGGCTGACAATCAGGTTTGGATTCTGCTCAAGGAATTTCAGGCTGTTGAAGTTTTCCGGGAAATATTCCACATAAGCTTCGTCCAGAACAACAATGACATTTTCCGGAACTTTTTGCATGAAAGCTTCAAATTCGGCTTCTTCAAACCAGGTTCCCGTCGGGTTATTTGGATTGGCAATAAAGATCAGTTTGGTATTGTCTTTAATTGCTGCTGCCATGGCATCCAGATCGTGAGCAAAACCTTTGGCCGGAACTTCAATCGCTTCTGCATTAATCGCTTGAGTCACCAAAGCATATACGGCAAAAGCATGCTGGCTATAAATTACCGAATCTTTCTCTGAAACGAATGCGCGGGCAAACATTTCCAGCAAGTCGTTTGACCCATTACCTAAAGTAATACGGTCAGCAGTTACACCAAATTGTGCCTGAATCTGGTCTTTTAAGATAAAACCGCCACCATCTGGATAGCGACCAATTTCTGCCAATTCAGCCGCCACAGCCTGTTTGACTTTTTCAGAACAACCTAAAGGATTTTCATTTGAGGCTAATTTGACAATATCAGTAATCCCTAACTCACGCTCAAGTTCACTAATAGGTTTACCTGGTTGATAAGGCTTTAACTTTGAGATGCCTTCATTGGCAGGGACAAACGACATGTTACTCTTCCGCTATTTCAAGTGATAAAAGGGATCAGCCTAAAATTAAAAAATCAAGCCGACCACCAGAGTGATTTATAAAACTGCGATCGGATATGAACCCAATACGCGAACTTCTTTGACCAAAGGACGAATTTCTTCAATTGCCGCTTTGACATTTTCTTGCTCGATATGGCCTTCCAGGTCAATAAAGAATACATAGGCCCATTTTTCAGGCAATGCAGGACGGGTTTCAATACTGGTTAGACTAATATTGTGTTTGGCAAAGGGTGCCAGAATTTCCAGTAATGCCCCGGCACGGTCATGTGCTGAAATCAATAATGAAGTTTTATCATTACCACTTGGCGGCACTTTTTCACGGCCAATCACCAGGAAACGTGTGGTATTTTCCGGATTGTCTTCAATATTGCTATGCAGGATTTCCAGGTCATAAATATTGGCAGCCACTTCTGACGCAATCGCTGCGGAATGCCATTCATTACGAATACGGCGTGCCGCTTCGGCATTAGAACTTAAGGCAACACGTTCCACACCTGGATAATGAGCATCTAACCATTTTCGGCATTGCGCCAAAGTTTGCTGATGAGCATAAATCTGTTTGATGCTGTCTTTACGGGTATTGGAGGACACCAGAAACTGGTGATGGATACGCAGTTCCACTTCACCAATCACATTCAAGTGTGAAGATTTAAAACAATCCAAGGTATGGTTCACCACACCTTCAGATGAGTTTTCTACCGGCACCAAACCATAATGTGCACTGCCCGCTTCGACTTCACGGAACACTTCATCAATGGTAGGCAATGGGCGGACAATGGCATCCTGACCAAAATGTTTCAATACTGCTGAATGGGTATAAGTGCCCACAGGCCCTAGAAATGCAATACTTTGTGGTGCTTCCAGTGCCAGACACGCAGACATGATTTCACGGAATAAACGCGCCATGGTGACGTCAGACAATGGACCTTCATTACGCTGCATAACATTACGTAAAACTTGTGCTTCACGTTCAGGACGGTAAAACAATGGATTCTCTTCAGCAGCAAATTTTGCTTTTGCGACAGCTTCAGCCAGTTTTGCTCTTTTATTGATAAGCTGTTGAATCTGTTGGTCTACAGAATCAATATCCTGACGGATTTGAGCCAGATCAAGAGAAGTCGATGTGTTTTGATCGTCGTTGATCATTGTTATGTTGCCCTTCAAAAACGTTATGCAAACAGTATAACAATAGTTAGCTTTCAAATGTTACGCAATAAGACTTTGATTGATTCAGTCTTAAAAACATACAGTTGATTTAATCAGCAATTTTATTGCTGATGTTTTTGCCCGGAGTATTTTAAATTGCTGAGCTTTTGCCAATTCGCTAAAAAAGACACCACGGCTATACATCTGTAATTCAGCAATCTGGCTCGCAATTTTATGTCATTTCACTGAATAAATTTATTGCTATTTGCAAATAAGCTCATCGTTAAAAACGCTTAATACTGAATTATTTTTAGCCATTTTTCTTATTTTAAAAGATTCGATTAAGCGATTCTGGTCAAGTATCTTCAAGTTCTGCAAGCAACAGTGATTGGTATTGTAGATAAACACATTCAGGAGTCGCTTCAAACCTGGATAGCCACGATAGCTTTTCATCTCGCAATGAATAACGTCACAAAACACCAATCAAGCCCACCTGACCACATACAAAGTCGCAGAATCCACAGCCATTTTGAAATAATTAACAAAATCAATCATCGGAAAAATTCTGCATGCTGACCATTTGACACATGTAGAAACAAAAGTTTTTAGTTTAATTTTTTAATATTTACAAATATTTAAAAACACTCATCTAGGTAAATTTACAGATATTTTACAGATGCAAGAGTCATTTACCAAACTCAATCACAAAAGTTTAATGTTTAATTTATAGTCTGTGAACAAAGCAATTCGGAGAAAAATAATGTCCAAAAGAATCGCCGTGCTAGTGACCCATGATTTTGAAGATGTCGAATATTCAGAACCTGTGCAAGCCTTTCGTGCAGCACGGCATAGTATTTTAAATATTGAAAACAAAGCAGGCAATATTGTCTATGGTCATAAGCGAAAATCAGCCGTCACCATTGACCAAAGTATAGATGATGTGACCGTGCATGATTTTGATGCTTTGCTCATTCCTGGCGGTTATTCTCCAGACCGGCTCCGTGGCGATGACCGCTTCGTGGATTTTGTGCGTAAATTTGCCCATGCAGAAAAACCCATTTTGAGCATTTGTTATGGTCCGCAGTTACTGATTACAGCCAAAGTCGTCAAAGGCCGTTTAATGACCACCATTAAAACGGTTGCCAAGGATCTGATTAATGCAGGTGCAGTCTATTATGATGTCGCTGTAGTAAACGATAATAATCTGTATATCTCATCACGCTCTCCTGATGATTTACCCGCGTTTATAGAAGAAAGCTTAATGGTTTTGAATCAATAAAAAGCACCCTGCAAAGTCAGACCTGGTGTCCAGATTTTAGGGTGCCGTTCTATTTATTCAGCTCTTTTTTATGGTAGTGTCTTATTCATGAATTAACGCCCCAATAAGCTACGCGCTACAATCTCTTTCATAATTTCATTGGTGCCGCCGTAAATTCGCTGAATACGGGCATCCACAAAGAAACGTGAAATTGGATATTCTGTCATATAGCCATAGCCACCAAACAGCTGTAACAGGTTATCCGCTATTTTCATCTGCATGTCGGTTGCGAAACTTTTTAAAGCTGCTGCCGTTTCCACATCCAGTTTACCTTGCATATATAACTCAACGTTCTGGTTATAAAAAGCAGCAGTCGCCTGTTCCTCAATTTTCGCCTGAGCCAAAACAAAACGGGTATTCTGGAACTGGCTAATTGGCTGACCAAAGGCTTGTCGTTCTTTGACATAGGCAATGGTGACATCAATTGAACCACGAATGGCACCAATCGCCGTTGCGGCAATGGCAGTACGTTCACGTGGCAACTCCTGCATTAAATAGGCAAAACCCTGCCCCGCCTGCCCCAGCAACTGATCTTTAGGCACCTTGATATTATCGAAGAACAGCTCTGAAGTATCTTGTGAATGCAAACCAATTTTGTTGAGGTTGGTGCCCTTTTTAAAACCTTCCAGGTGTGTATCTAAAAGCAATAACGACACGCCTTTTGCCCGGGCTTGCGGATCAGTTTTAGCTGCCAGTACAACAAGGTCAGCATGTTGACCATTCGAGATAAAAGTTTTGGAACCATTGAGCAGATAGTGATCTTCCTGCAAGATGGCATTGGTACGCATGGCCTGCAAATCGGAACCGGCACCCGGTTCAGTCATGCCAATCGCCCCTACCACTTCACCCGTCACCATTTTTGGTAACCAGTACCGCTTTTGTTCTTCTGTCCCAATATGCAAAATATAAGGTGCTGCTATTTCAGAGTGGCAGGAAATACCGGTGGATAGTGCGCTAAATCCGGCACGTGCCGATTCTTCTACCAGCATCAGTGAATAATGGGTTGGCACGCCATAACCGCCATATTCTTCAGGAACATCCACGCACAGGAAACCGTTTTCACCCAGCAAGTTCCAGACTGAACGCGGCATAATACCTTCCTGTTCCCATTGTTCATAATGTTGAACAATATGCTCATTCATAAAGCGTTTGAAATTGTCGCGGAATAATTCTAAATCAGCATCATAAGCCAACATACGGCATCCTTATATTGAGTTGTTGTAGTTCTGTCCCTTGCTCATGCTATCCACTTTATAGATATCTGTCATGTCGTATAGGCTTTATATTTTATGACCTTAGGGTCAATAAAAAAGGAAGCCGTAGCTTCCTTTTTAAATCTGCATCGATTAAACGTGTGTTTGAGCCGCTTCTTCCTGCATTTTTTGGTCAACCATTTCAGGATTTTTTAATGCTTCATTTAATTTAACTGTATCTAATTGACCCACCCATTTTGCAACGACAATGGTCGCCAATGAGTTACCCACCAGATTCGTCAAGGCACGTGCTTCTGACATGAAGCGGTCAATACCCAGAATCAATGCCAGACCTGCGACAGGGATATTTCCTACAGCAGACAATGTTGCCGCCATGACAATAAAACCAGAACCTGTTACACCTGCCGCACCTTTAGAAGATATCAACAACACCGCTAAAAGTGTAATTTCATGTGCTAAATCAAGCTGAGTATTAGTTGCCTGTGCAATGAAGATTGCAGCCATGGTTAAATAGATTGAAGTACCATCCAGGTTAAATGAATAACCGGTAGGAATCACCAGACCCACAACTGACTTTTCACACCCGACAATTTCCAGTTTTTTCAACATGCGTGGAAGTACGGATTCAGAAGATGATGTCCCCAGGACAATCAAGAGTTCTTCACGAATCATACGAATCAATTTCAGGATACTAAAACCACTGAAACGCGCAATACTACCCAATACAATGAAGATAAACAGCAAACAGGTAATATAGAAACAGATGATGAGTTGAGCTAACTGAGCAAGTGAACCAATACCATATTTACCAATCGTAAATGCCATCGCACCGAACGCACCGATCGGTGCAAGTTTCATGATCATGTTTACGATATTGAAGAATACATGCGAAATTTGATCGATGAATTTAAGGACCGGTTTACCTGCATCGCCCAATTTATGTAACGCAAAACCAAACAGCAATGCAAATAAAAGGACTTGAAGAATTTCACCTTCGGCAAAGGCACCCACCACCGTATTCGGGATGATGTTCATAAAGAAATCAACGGTCGATTGTGAAGCACCGGATTCCACATACTTGGCGATACCTGAAGTATCTAAAGATGCAGGATCAATGTTCATCCCTACACCCGGTTTTGCAATATTGATCACCAGCAAACCGATAATTAATGCTAGTGTTGAGACAACCTCAAAATAAAGCAGCGCGATACCACCTGTTTTACCCACAGATTTCATGCTTTCCATACCTGCGATACCGCTAACCACAGTACAGAAAATCACCGGTGCAATAATCATTTTGATGAGCTTAATGAAGGCATCACCTAATGGTTTTAATTGCTCGCCCAAGCCTGGAACACTTTGCTTAACGCCGTCAACGATTACAGATGAACTTGGGTAAAAATGCCCAACAATCACACCTAAAATGATGGCAACAATCACTTGAAAATACAGTGACTTATAAATTGGTTTCTTAGCCATAACATTACTTCTTTAGATATTTCAGACTAGAAATATTCAGTTTTGCCTATTCTTACGAATACACAGCCTTTAATCCTTTTGTATTCATCACAAAAGAACATACAAAAAGTATTGAGTAAGCTCAAATACTGGGATATAAAAAAATCATAAACTTATCATCATGAATGAATTGAATTTATAAAAAATCCACCTATTCGGTCACACATGCTGATAAGCAAATCTACATAATTTTACCTAATGTTAAATTTTACCTAATTTTTATTTATTGATGCGGTCTATATTGTTAAGTTTGTTTAAAATACCATCGCTACTCATTAGACATTAGTCGAAATAACTAAAGTTACTTTTATTTAAATTAGGCTGAAATATTTACCTTATCTTTATAAACTATTATCCATCCTATTTTCCTTTGCCAAGAAATACTCCTTATGCAAACCAAAAGAAATATCTACAAAGATGCTGAACATCCTTTCGCACAATATGTCCGTATTATAGGCAAAGGAAAAAACGGTGCCCGTTCGCTGACTTTTGACGAAGCCTATCAGGCATTCAGCATGATCCTGAAAAATGAGGTTTTGGATGTTCAACTGGGGGCTTTCCTCATGCTACTGCGTGTTAAAGAAGAGTCTGTCGATGAGCTGGCCGGTTTTGTACAAGCCACCCGTGATCAGCTCAGTTTTAAAGCTTTAGATGTGGATCTGGACTGGTCATCTTATGCTGGCAAACGCAAACATTATCCCTGGTTCTTATTGGCAGCGCTGACCCTGGCACAACACGGCTATAAAGTCGTGATGCATGGCGCATCTGGACATACCATTAATCGCCTTTATACCGAACAGGTTCTGGAATATCTGGGTTATCCAATTTGCCAGAATGACAGCGAGGTGGAACAGCAGTTACAGCAACGCAATTTTGCTTATATGCCCTTAGCAGCGATTTCACCTATTTTGAGCGATCTAATTTCTTTACGTAATGTGATGGGCTTGCGCTCACCTATTCATACTTTAGCCCGTTTAATTAATCCTTTTAATGCCAAAGCTACAGTGCAGGCTATTTTCCATCCGGCTTATCGTACTTCACACCAGCAGGCGGCATTTAAACTGGGCTATCAAAATAGTGCAGTGATTAAAGGCGAAGGTGGTGAATTTGAACGGAATCCGGATGCTAAAACCTTAATCTGTGGGATTAAAAATGGCGAGCTGTACGAACATGAATTACCGAAATTAACTGAAAACCGTAGTCCTGTTGAAGAAGAACTGGATTTAGCAGTTTTTAAAGCGGTTTGGGAAGGCAAGCAAGATCATGAATATGGCGAAATTGCTGTCACTGAAACCATGGCAATTGCTTTATACACGATGGGAGCTTGTGCTTCTTATGAAGAGGCGATATTAAAAGCAAAAGAGCTATGGCTAAATCGTAAGTCTAAAATCTAATTTGATGCAGAGTATTGGATACGTGACAAAGCCATTCGCAACTGTTCGAGGCAGGACTTCATTTGATAAAAATGGTTCTGCGAAACATTCATCCCATGACACTATTAATCGAGTTTTGCGAATGGCAATGCCTTTGGTTACTTTGGGCTTATCCAAAGTAACAGAATGAGCTTCTATAAATTGAGGTTTATCGGGAAGATACAATCGCGCCTTTCAAAAAATTAAAATATAAAAAAGACACCGCAGTGTCTTTTTTATTACAAATAAATATTTAAACAAAACGAATCGGCTTGAATTCTTCGTCTTGCTGCGGGTCATGTGAATCGCAGTGTTCATCTTCTTCTTTGGTACCGCGGTCAATATAGCCACTGCGTTCAGTCTCAGGTAAATTTTTTATTTCCCAAGCATAAACCGCTTGCATACAGATTTGACGCTGCTCTTGAGTAAGTGCTACGCCATTCGGCCATTTACCAATTTCCACTGCTGTCTTTAAACGCGCAACAATTTCAGGATCGAGTACGGCCAGCATTTGTTCAATATTCATCATTTAATCCTGCTGTTGTAAAGAGTCAAAATCTTGGTTCCAGCCCAGCTTGGTACGACAAGCAATATAAAAATCATAACCGGGTGGATGAAGTAAATTCAATTTAAATGGATGTTTGCGGATATGCAAACTATCCCCGACACTGAGTGAAACGCTGTGTTGACCATCGGCACTGACCATCGGTAAAACACGGTTTTCACGAATGATAATCTTAATTTCACTATGTCCACCGACCACAATCGGGCGTGAAGACAAAGTATGCGGGTGCATCGGCACCAAAGAGATGGCATCCATACTCGGATGGACAATCGGTCCACCACCAGAAAGTGCATAAGCGGTAGAGCCGGTAGGCGTCGAAACAATCAAACCGTCACTATGCTGACGATAGACATATTGACCGTCAATATTCAGTTCAAAGTCAATCATATGAACCGACTTGCCGGAATGTAAAACCACATCATTCAAGGCAATCGCATCATAAATGCTTTCACCTTTGGAGCGGATTTCCATTTCCAGCAAGAAACGGCGGTCGAGCTGAAATTCGCCTTTAAGCACCTGATCCAGCTTAAAAATAACCTCAGTCGGCTTGATATCGGTTAAAAAGCCCAAACGCCCACGGTTGACCCCAATGACAGGGGTATTATGTCTGACCAGGGCTCGTGCGGCATGCAGCAAAGAACCGTCACCACCGACCACAATGACCAAATCCACCACTTCACCCAGTAAACTGCGGCTTACCGTTTGCGTATTGCTATAAGGGACGAGGGCTGCTGTTTCCGAATCAAAAACAGGATGTAAACCCAAACTTAAAAGATGGTCATGAATAAGACTTAAAGTTTCCACGACGGAGGATTTATCTGGACGTCCTATTAGTCCAATGTTACGAAAAGTTTTATGTGAAATTTGCACCTAGGTCATCGCTCCGCTACGATTCCTGCCTATCATAGCATTAACCCTGTTCATTTTAAAAAGCTTTAAGTTCAGATTGCATTGACCATCCAGCGATTTCAAAAACTAAACCTGATTTTAGCCAGTAATTCAGATCTGTTCACCTTGCATAAACTTAAAGCCATAATCAACCTGATTTTTTATGCTAAAAGCTACCCAGTTTACAAAATTGCTTTGAGTAGAATAAATTAGAGGTGTAGTGTTGTTCACTTGCTTTAATATGAACATATTTATTTGCAAATACGGTTTGAATACTAAAAATAATATCTTTTATAAAATCAAAGACTCATTACAAATATTTTGTGCGGTTTATTGTTATATTTTCTCTTCATTCACAGATTAATTATTGCAAAAAAATGAAAAGCTTCGCATGATTAGCACAATTTATTTGGATCTTATAATCATTGATGAAGTCTGAACGCGGTATCGGTTTAGTGGCCCTTATTTTCTCAATATTAGTCATTGGCATCTTCTTAGCTTTTAGTATCTATTTAATCCGAATGGATAATATTGTACGCAATAAATTTGAAGGTCAACGCTGGGACATTCCGGCAAAAGTTTTTGCCCGTCCTTTGGAGATTTATAGCAATGCGCCGGTCAACCAGACAGACTTCACTCAGGAACTCAAACTGCTGGGCTATAAAAGTTCTGATAGCTATGCCCAATCCGGCAATTATGTAAGCTCCGGTGATGCAATCTATGTGCATACCCGCGGCTTCGACTTTGGTGACAGCGTTGAACCTGAGCAGGTGTTAAAAGTTACCTTTAATGATAATCAGGTTGGTGAAGTCAGTGCAACCAAACCTTCTTCTACCGGCATTGCACGTTTAGAACCCTTACTGATTGGCGGAATTTATCCGCAACATAATGAAGACCGTGTGCTGATTAAGCTTAATAATGTGCCTAAACCGCTCATTGAAGCACTGATCTCAACAGAAGACCGTAATTTTTATCATCATCATGGCATATCGGTTCGTGGTACAGCGCGTGCTGTAGTCAGCAATCTCACTGGTGGCAAACGTCAGGGCGGTTCTACCCTGACCCAGCAGCTGGTGAAGAATTTCTATTTAAGTCCAGAAAGAACCTTAAAACGTAAAGTCAATGAAGCCCTGATGGCCATGCTGATTGAGCTTCATTATGACAAAGATGAAATTCTGGAAGCGTATTTAAATGAAGTGAATCTGGGGCAAAATGGCAGTTATTCAATTAATGGCTATGGTCTGGCTTCACAGTTCTATTTTGGCTTACCGCTACGTGAACTGAATATTGCCCAGCAGGCTTATTTAGTCGGTCTGGTACAAGGACCGTCCCTGTTTAATCCATGGAAAAATCCGGAAGGTGCAAAAAAACGTCGCGATATCGTGTTACACAACATGCTGGTGATGGGGTATCTGACCCAAGAACAGTATGAACGAGAAGTTGCACGACCATTAAATGTCATTGCAAAACCCACTTTGGGACCTGCCCGCTTCCCGGATTTCATGGATATTGTACGTCGACAGCTACGCACCGAATATCAGGAAGGCGACTTGACCAATCAAGGGTTAAAAATCTTTACCACGCTGGACCCGATTGCCCAAACCAAGGTACAGGAAGCATTTAAAGCCTCTGTTTCCAATTTGGCCAATGCCAACCCGCAACGTTTAAAAGATTTGCAAGGTGCTGTTTTAATCTCTCATCCTGAAAATGGCGAACTGGTTGCTGCTTTAGGTTCGACTCAGGACTTTACTGGCTTTAACCGTGCGCTGGATGCAAAACGTCAGGTCGGTTCCTTGCTTAAACCGGTCATTTACTTAAGCGCAATCGAGTCAGGACGCTATAATTGGGCCAGTCCCATTGAAGATAGTGCCATCAGCATCTTAAGTGAAGGTAAAAACTGGACACCTAGGAATTACAGTGGTGGTGCACACGGTGTTATTCCTATGTCCGAAGCCCTGGCAAACTCCTATAACCTCGCGGCAGTACGTTTGGGTCAGGAATTTGGTATTTCCACCTTTAGCAATCATCTGAAAAAATTTGGCGTGACTGCCAATATTCCAAACTATCCGTCGATCTTCCTGGGTGCAATTGATATGTCACCGATGGAAGTGATGAGTATTTACGGCAATTTTGCAACCGGCGGTTTCAAATATCCTATCAAGTCCATTCGCTCAGTGGTCGATTCCAATGGACGCCTGCTCGATCGTTATGGTCTGACGCCACAACAAACCATCGACGCTTCTGCAGCTTATATTTTGAATTATGGTTTACAGCAAGTCATGAACTCTGGTACGGGACGTGCAGCTTATAGTGCTTTCCCTGCTGACTTGAAACTGGCAGGCAAATCGGGCACCACCAATGATACCCGCGACTCATGGTTTGCAGGCTATTCAGGCAATTATCTCAGCGTAGTCTGGTTGGGTCTGGATAATAACAAGGTGACTGGTCTAACCGGTTCTTCAGGTGCACTTCCGGTCTGGATTAATGTCATGAAACAGTTGCGTCAAAAACCGGTTAACTTGCGTCAAACTGACAGTGTGCAATGGCAATGGATTGATCGTTCGACGGGTCATCTATCCGCACAAGGCTGTGAAGGTGCGATGTACATTCCCTTACTACGCAGTAACATGCCACGTCAGGCCACCGGTTGTGGTATACCGCATTATCAGGTAGAACCTGCTGACACACCTGATACTGAAAACAATCAGACACCCGTCGATCAAAACGATAGTATTGGTAACTATATCCGTGAAAGTGACACTGAAGCGCAGAATGATGGTTCTAGCGATCGGGTAATTTCAAGCGGTAGTTTTGACAATTAAGGGTGAACGTTAAGCATGAATGGGCAATTTAAACGGCATAAACACGGGCTGATTATTCTGAGCTTGATCGCTTTGGCGGGCTGTCAAAGCCTGCCTGCCCCTGAGAACAAACAGCCACCAAAACCTGCCCAGACAGAAAAGCGGGACATTAAAACCCCTGCAGGCGTGGTCATCACCCCTTATGAACGTGAAGAAATTCAACGTAAAAAGATGCAGGTGATTGTTCCTGAGCAACAAAGCAAACAGCAGTTTGATGATGGCCGCCAGCTACCTGCATTTCAAAAGCTCATGCAAAAAACTCAACTCGCCTATAAGCAAGGGCAATGGAATGAAGCTGAAGCTGCGGCATTGCAAGCTCAACGCCTTGCGCCGCAATCTGCTGAAACCTTCTTGTATCTGGCCCTGATTGCCAATAAAAAGAATCGGCCGGCAAATGCTCAAGCTTTGGCACAACGCGGGCTTAGTTATGCACAAACCCATGCCATGAAGAAACAGCTTTGGCAGGTCATTTTAAAAGCTGCACAACAGCAAAAAGATCAAAAAACCATTCAACAGGCGCAAAAAGCCCTGCAAGGCTTATAAACTTGAGGAGATATTGAACTGATCGTCTCAATACATCCTCTTGTCTTTGTTTTATAAAAATCTCATCCCGGCAATGCCATAACCACCCTGCTCTTTAGCAATGGCAAGATCACCCGCCTGCATGCCGCCCAAGGCAAAAACCGGTATATCGACCTGTGAAACCCAGCACTTGAACTGTTCCCATCCCAATGCTACAGCCTCTGGATGGGTTGCTGTAGGCAGAACCGGACTCAGTAAGATTGCATCACAACCGATGTTTTGCGCCTGTTGCATTGAAGCCAAATCATGACATGCCGCAATGTAACGTTTACCGATCTGCAAATCACCCGGCTTTAATGCCATCAGTTGTGGCTGTTTTAAATGAATGGCGGAAATGGCTTGCTGTTGAATCGAGTTTAATTGTTCAAAAATATCAACATTGACAATCAGCTGAGACAAATGCTCCACACTGCGCTTAGCCAGTTCCGTGAGCTGCTGCTGAGTTCCTTCGACACGCCAATATAACAACTGATCCTGTTTTAACTGTGCCAGATCATCCAGCTGCACTGAAATTTTAATCTGATGGGGCCAATACAGGCGCTGAATTATGGCTAAATTGGCTTTAGGGAAATTTAGATTCAACAAGTCTTCACGGCTATACCAGCTCCACGGCTGTTGAATTTCATTCAATAAAGCAGTCGGTACAATGGCATGAAATAAATGCAGCTTGACGATTACATCTTCATATTCATGAACAATCACATCAAAGGCATGCCATTCATGCAGACCAATTCCCACTTCTTCATAAATTTCACGGCGGCATGCCGCCAAAGGCGTTTCACCCTCCTCCACTTTTCCTCCCGGAAATTCATGTTTATTGCCCTGATGCTGTTTCGCTTCACGCCAGCCGACCAGCACATTGTTCTGATGGAGTAAAATTGCAATGGCAACATCAATGATGGGTTTAAACATTCCCTGTTCCTCGGCATGAAAATATTACAGAGTGTAAGCAAATTTAAGTTTTTATAAAATCTTAAATAATTAATTGACAGAATTATTTGATAATGATTATCATTTAAATAATTCAATACATACCACGGAATCGACGGAATGAACGCACCATTTAGCCTATTTAGCCGTAATAACGATGCAGCTCACTCACTTCCCATGTTGCACTCGAACAACCTGTTTGCTCTTGGACGAGAAATTCGGATTATGCATGCCGGAGAAGAATACCGTCTACGTTTAACCCGTAACAATCGTCTTATTCTGACCAAATAAAAATAATTCACTCAACAATAATAAACGTGGAAACAAGCAGTATGAGCGCAAACATACTGCTTTTTAACGCTGCATATGCACCGGAAATTGCAGTTCAACTTTTAATCCACCATGTGCCGACCGAGAAAAATGAATTTCACCGGCATGTAACTCAATAATCTTTTTACAAATCGACAACCCCAATCCTGAACCTTGGGTTTTAGTACCCAATGCCCGATAAAAGCGCTCACCCAGTCGTTGTAAAACCTCTTCTGTCACAGCTTGTCCATCATCTTCAATCACAATGCTGATGTATGATTGCTTGTGCTGCATCTCAATCCATACATGACCATTTTGTCCAGCATAACGGATGGCATTGTCCAACAGATTGCGCAGGCAACTGAAAATGAGTTTGTCATTGCCAGTAATCAGCAGATTTTCGGCGAATTGTGTCTGGATTTGAATATTTTTCTCGGCGGCAAAGGGCTGTAAGGCTTGCAAGACCTCATTGATTACCCTATTCATATCCATTTCAGACTTGGGCAGTTGACCCATATGAGCCGGGTCCAGTCGTGCCAGTAACAGCAAGTTTTCTAACACCTGTGTGCCACGGTTGACATCATTTTGAATACTCGCCAAGTCTTGGTCGAGTTCCGGATATTTACGTTTCAGTACCTGCAAACGCATTTGAATGGCCGATAAGGGTGAACGTAATTCATGCGAAGCATCCGCAGTAAAGCGCTGTTCTGCCACCAGAGATTGTTCAAGCCGCTGTAATAACTGGTTCAGCTGCCATACCATCGGCTGTAATTCTTTTAATTCAGGTACTTGCTGCTGAATCGGTGCGAGATCATCCGCACTTTTAGCTGAAATTTCTCTGGACAGTTGATGAATGACTTTAAATTGGCGTTTCACGGCAAAATGTAAAATCAGCCACTGAATGAACCAGAGCACAATTAAAATCAGGCCATAGCCCATGACATTTTGAGCCAAAGCTTTAAAGCGCTCTCCCATCGGCTGCAATAGCAATACCGACGTATTCAGTTCAGGATTTTGCGAGGTGTAGATACGCCACAACTGCTGATCGTGCCAAATCAGATCATAACCTTCATCGGCATTATTTTTGAACGTTGAAGACAGATGGTCCAAATGGAAATTTTCTGATTCGCTCAGCACCTGTTGCTGATCTTTTAACTGGTATTGAATATCAAATTCATCACTGAGTTCATCGACCTGTTGTCCTGAACTCTTACTTACATCTGAAATCAACAGCATATCTGCAATTTCATCCATGATCTGGTCTTGTACCTGCATGGTCTGGTACAGCGAAATCCCCACAAAAAGCAGCAAGGCCAAAACCCCAGCCAACATGGAACTGAATAATGAGGTCTTGATTAACCTGGTTTGTAGAGAAATGGCTTTTGACATACTAACCCTGACTCATGCGATAGCCCAAACCACGAAGGGTCTTGATATATCGGCTGCCAATCTTTTTACGCAATTGATAGATAAACACTTCTATGGCATTGCTTTCTATTTCATCGCCCCAAGCATAAAGTGATTCTTCCAGCTGTTCACGGGTAATTACATGCTCCGGCTTTTGCATTAGTTTATGTAAAATCTGAAACTCTTTGGCGGTTAAATTGACGGTCTTTCCATCCTGAATCAGCGTTTTGGCCTGTGGATCGAGGACTAAATTTGCATAGCGCAGATATTGTCCGGCACTGCTTTGATGCTGGCGTAATTGCGAACGTACACGCGCAGAAAGTTCTTCCAGGCTAAAAGGCTTAACCAGATAATCATTGGCACCCAAATCCAGCCCTTCAACACGGTCATGAATACTGTCCCGCGCAGTAATAAAAATCACAGGGGTTTGTTGCTGATGCGCACGTAGAACTTTAAGAATGTCATCACCACTGGCTTTGGGTAGTCCGCGATCGAGCAGAATACAGTCATACTGATGCTGTTCAATGGCTAAAATGGCATGATCGCCACGTTCCACCCAGTCAATATTGTAGCCATCCATTTCCAACCATGTTTTGATGCTTTCTGCTTGGGAAGCATCATCCTCTGCCACTAAGATTCGCATATCTTGTTCTCATGTCTGGATATGTTTTTGTTTAAGATAACAGTTTTTTAAACCACATGATTGCAAAAAAACCACATGACATGCATGTGGTTTTGGGGAGAAATCAGGAAGAATCTCTTACATCTTGATCTATCATGGCATCACTTAAAAACGGATGGCATCCACATCCACATCAATTTCAATGCGTTTAGCCGGTTTATAATCGATGTCGACTTCACCGATGATGGTCACTGGCGTTTTGGCATTTACGGGTTTACCTTGCCATAACTCATCGTCAATCTCGACGGTCATGGTGCCGGTATTATCACGAAACTGGTATTTTTCATCCCCGACTGCTTTTACCACATAACCTTTAAGCTGTACCTTACTGTCATCTTTTAAAGTTAAAGCCTGTTTAACCGTAGTGGCTTTTTGTGGTGCAATTGCAGCTTGATTTACGGTAGTATTTGCCACGGCGAATGTTGTTGCACCGACCAAAGCGGTCATTAAAGCTGCTTTAGAAAGCATGTTCATGCTCAAACCCTCATTAAGTTGTTGCTCATTTCAATAGCATGATTAAAACAAATCAAGATGAGGTGAATCTTAAGATAGCTTCATTTTCAAACAGTATTTCAATTCAGTGGAACAACGCGTAACACCTCTTCCAAAGTGGTCATTCCTGCCAGCACTTTGCGCGCCCCCGCGATACGTAGCGGCTCAATCCCTTCTTTTTTCGCCTGATCACGGAGCTGGTTTAAAGTCGCATCTGCACCAATCAGCTGTTTGGTCGCAAGGCTTAAAGGCATAAACTCATAAATGCCGACACGTCCTTTATAGCCGGTGTGGCGACATTCTTCACAACCCACCGCCTGAAATACAAAGTTTGGCATTTCCAGTGCATAATCAAAGGTTAAATGCTTCCATTCCTGTTCATTAATAAAGGTTTCCTGTTTGCAATGCGGGCAAAGTTTACGTACCAAACGCTGTGCCAGTACACCTAAAATCGTGGCTGAAGTTAAAAATGGCTGTACCCCTAAATCATGCAGTCGGGTCAAACTCGAGGGTGCATCATTGGTATGCAAGGTGGATAACACCAAGTGACCGGTTAATGCGGCCTGAATCGCCATATTGGCGGTATCCTGATCACGAATCTCGCCAACCATAATAATATCTGGGTCCTGACGCATCAGCGCACGCACACCGTCAGCAAAACCTAAATCAATCCCCTGATTCACCTGCATCTGGTTAAAGCTCGGTTCCAGCATCTCGATTGGATCTTCAATGGTGCAAACATTGACTTCTTCAGTTGCGAGCTGTTTGAGTGAAGAATACAGCGTGGTGGTTTTTCCCGAACCGGTCGGACCCGTGACTAAAATAATGCCATGACTGTGTGCAGTTAAAGCCTGCCAATCATTCAGTAACCCGCCTTCAAAACCGAGCTGCTGAAAACTGCGTACCAACACTTCCGGGTCAAAAATACGCATCACCATTTTTTCGCCAAAAGCGGTCGGCAAGGTGGATAGACGTAACTCAGTTTCCTGTCCTTTAGGCGTACGGGTTTTTAAACGGCCATCTTGCGGTTTGCGTTTTTCCGCCACATTCATGCGGCCTAAAATTTTAATCCGCGAAATCACGGCGGTCAGGGTATTGGCCGGCATTTTATAAATGGTATGCAATACCCCATCAATACGGAAACGCACCTTGCCGGTATCTTTACGGGGTTCCAGATGAATATCACTGGCACCCTGTTCAAAGGCAAACTGCAACACCCAATCCACCAGCTTGACAATATGTTGGTCATTGGCATCCGGGTTTTGCGTATCGCCCAGTTGCAATAGTGCTTCTACGCCTTTGTTATCACGGTCATAAGCACTGTTTTTTTGCGATGAATTAACCGCCCGGCTCACCTGATAATATTCCACCAGATAGCGCTGCAACTGATCCGGACTGAGCAGTACACGCTGAATTTTTTTCGGGGCAATACTATGTTCAAGATTGGCCACCCATTCCGTTTTAAACGGTTGATCGGTGGCGATCAGGACTTTGTCCGGCTGAATTTCAACGGCCAGAATTTTATTACGCAGGGCAAATTCTTGCGACATGATATTGGTCAAAGCACCAACATCGGCCTTCAAGGGATCAATAATATAAAAAGGAATATTGGATTTGTCTGCAATCCACTGGCACAAGCGGTTTAAGGTTAAGGTCGATTGTGGATGCGCCTGATCGACCAGATTAAAATGTGCTATCCACTGCAAGGGATGCCATTTCAGTTGCTCACGTTGACGGTGTGTGGTTTGGATCAGCAGCTTGTTACGTTCGGTAATACGTCCGTCTTTTTGTAGTTGTTCCAGACACCAAGATGTATCCATTTCAAAATTAAACTTCATTATTATATGCCCCAAAACATTCACACACTATAACAAACTAAAGATCATCCCGCTTCAGTCCGTTGTTAGAAAAAGATATCCCCATATCTTTTTCTAAACTGATTTATACAACCGTTTACTGCAAAATAAACTATAGCTGTTTTTCATCAGCATTATGCTTTTACTTTCGGACATTTATAGCCAATAATGCCGAATATGCTGTTTAATTCAGCAGCTGAATATGCATAACCCGATAATTGGATTTTCCCTGTGAATAATATGCTGAATCTGCCCCTTCAAAGTACATCATTTCAAGCCTTGCTGATGATTATGGCAGCAGCATTGGGCTGTGGCTTGCTGATTGGTTTGGAACGTGAACGTAGCAAGCAACGTGAAAATCAGCATAGTTTTGCCGGGGTTCGCTCATTTGCAATCTGCGCTTTACTGGGTGCCTTGTGTTTTGCTTTTGGCGATATCTTTGGCGTGATTGGTGCACTGATTGTTGGCGGTATCGGTATTTTTTCACTGAAGAACCAGCTGCAAGATCCCGGGGTTACCACCGAACTGGCTTTTGTCATGACTTATTTCATTGGTGCGCTGTGTGTGTGGAATATTACGCTGGCTGCTAGTCTCTCTGTGATACTGACCTTCATTTTAATGATGAAACAGTCCATGCATGGGATTGCTGGAAAATGGATTACCGGGGCAGAACTTAAAGATGGTGTATTTTTACTGGCCCTAATTTTAATCGCTTTACCGCTGACCCCTGATACGCCTTTATGGGGCAACGTGCTTAATCCGCATATTATTTTAAAACTGCTCACCCTGATTCTTGTCGTGCAAGCATTGGCACACATTGCCAAACGTTTACTTTCAAGTAAGAAAGCTCTCATACTTTCTGCAATTGCTTCCGGATTTGTTTCCAGTACAGCAATGATTGCACATTTAGGTATACAAGTACGCAATGAAGAAGCAGATGCCCGATCCAATGCCGGTGCAGCACTGATGTCATGTATATCCACTTTGGTACTTTTATTGATTGTGGTAGGAGGAGTCTCCTTAATCTGGCTAAAGCTGCTGATATTTCCCTCGCTCATTGCCATCAGCATTTTAGCACTGTGCGCTTACTGGCTTTTACGTAAAGCAGGGCCTGTCGAAGAAACAGAACCTGTAGATAGTGCCATGTTTAGCCTAAAGGAAGCAGCGATTATTGCAGGGACATTAACGGTCATTCAGGCCGGTGTACATGGCTTGGAACTCTTACTGGGTGATTCCGGATTAATTGCAGGTACACTACTGGCTTCACTGTTTGAAATTCATGCCGCTGCAGCCGCTGTGGTTGTTCAAGGTGAACCTACAAATAGCAGTTTACTCTATGCAATGATGTTAGGTCTGGCTGCGCATGCCGTTTCTAAATGCATTAATGCAGCCATAAGCGGAGGATTAAAATTTGCACTTTATTTTGCACCGGTACAAATTCTGCATATGGCTGTTTTGATCGGTGTACTTTGGTGGCTGGTACAGCGTTAAATTGAATTTAATTATTAACTATTATTAATTAATTAAAATATTCCTTTAGTTAAATTTAAAATAATGATTTTTATAATATTTTTAAAGTAATAATTAATCATTTACATTCTTAAAACAATAATTAATGATGAGACCTCTTTCATAAATCCCATTTATTTCTCCCTAGGGAAGAAAAATAAAAGGGTATCAATAATTATGAAAGACATATATTGGCATATTTTTTCCTATGATCATAAAACTTAAATTTTTAACCAATAATAATGGGGGTGTTTCATCATGAAGCTTAAATATCTGAGCTTATCAATTATTACAGCATTAACTTTGACTGGCTGTGGAGGCGGCGGAGGTGGCTCAGACAGCGCTTACCAAAGTACAAATTCTGGATCTGCCGAAGGAAATCAAAATTTTCAACAATGGCATTATTTTGAAATTGAAGCTGGCTATGCAGTCAATGAACCACTTGAATTTATTCATAATATAATTACCCTTGATCAAGGCAACGTATATGTTCAAGATGATTCACCTATACCAGACAATGACATTCTTGTTACTCAAGATGGTGTTTATCAAGATTTAGGACCCAAAAATTCCAAATACGGATATTTAGCAGGGACAGGATCTTTAAGCAATTTAGTATTTACACATAAACCTTATTCCCCTGTTGGCTCAACCGGCCTTATATTCAGCACAAATTTCAAAAAAATTGACCTCAGCGGCAAAAATGCCTTGGCGACATTGGAGTCCAGAGATCAATGGAAAATTGCAAATAATTCGATTTCAAATATTTCTGCACAGCGCCTTGCTTATTATAATTCAGTTAAAGACCTAACTTTCCCTGCTGGTGCATATTGCTTACAAAATAGTATTCACAGCAATAATCAAGAGAATATTTATCTCTACACCAGTGACAATAGTGACAAAAAACTCGCTTTTGATAGTTATGCAGCAGACTATACCCAAAATGACAAGCACATCTTTAAGAAAACCTATAAAGATACCATTGCCTACTTATATTCCTATGACGGTACAGATGCAGGCGCAACTTATGGCACTGCAGAATATAAAGGTAACTACTATGGTGCTGGACGCTATCTAGAAGGGATCGAATACAGCTTAGCGCAGTACATTCAAGAACAAAAGGACAAATTGAGCAGTACATTAACTAATGCAGAGCGCCAACTGACCATTCAAGAAATTGAAACTTTGAACAATGAATGTAGCTGGTATAATGACACTGCAGCACAGTTTATTCAAAATTCAATGAAACCTTAAACAGCTCAAGCGAGCGATATAAAGAAAGGAGCTTAAAGCTCCTTTCTTGACGTCAAAATTTCGAGAATTTGCACCTTATGGTCATCCACCTTAAACTTCACATTCAAGTCAGCAAATAGCATTCCATACACTCTATCTGCATCATTTTGATAAGCCGGCCTTGGATCAAGCGATAACACCTGTTCCAGTTCATTCACAATTTGACTATTTAACCTGTGGCCTTTCATTAAATCTTGCTTTTGCTGTTCGGCATTTTCTGTCCAGATCACAGAATGTCGTTCAGGTTCATCCTGTGCATAACCACTTTGCGCCGTAACAACAGCATCTGAATATTGGATATAAGGTTTAATATCGACAATCGGCGTGCCATCCAGAAGATCGCTCCCTGTCACATACACACGTACAGACTTGCCAACTTTTTTCACTGTTTTCAGCTGGACAACTGATAGACCTATCGGTGATGGACGGTACATACTGCGTGTTGCAAATACCCCGATTTTTGTATTCCCCCCCAGACGCGGTGGACGAACTTGTGGTCTAAACTTTTGACTTTCTTGCTGATTTTTATTTTCATGAAACTGCCACAACAGCCAGAGATGACTAAATTCATCAATCCCTTCAAAAGCCAGTAAATCATTATAAGGTTCAACCATTTCAATATAGGACTCAACCTGTACCAGATTGGGTTGGCGTGGAATGCCAAATTTTTCTTTATAGGGCGATCTCATATACCCGATTATTGGCATTTTAAGCTCAGTCATAATCACTTTTTCTGATAAGTTCAATTAAATATATTCAGTTTATCGAGAATGTTTTTAGATTAGAATAGTAAGCTGTTCTAATTTGATAACTTATTGAGACCTTTAATGGCTGCTTTCAACGTCGAAAAGATTACTCACGTCCACCACTGGAATGACACTTTATTCTCTTTTAAAACCACTCGTGATACTGCATTGCGTTTTAAAAACGGACAATTTGTGATGATCGGTCTTGAAGTGAATGGTAAGCCTTTAATGCGCGCTTATTCAATTGCAAGTGCTAACTACGAAGAAGAACTCGAGTTTTTCTCTATTAAAGTTCCAGATGGTCCTTTAACTTCTATTCTGCAAAAAGTAAAAGTGGGTGACGAAATTCTGGTTTCTAAAAAACCTACAGGTACTTTGGTTCTGGACGATTTGAACCCGGGTAAAAACTTGTACCTTCTTTCTTCTGGTACTGGTCTTGCTCCATTTCTATCTGTAATTCGTGACCCTGAAACTTACGAACGTTTCGAAAAAATCATCGTGGTTCACGGTACACGTTTCATCTCAGAATTGGCATACCAAGATTTAATTCTCAACGAAATTCCAAACCATGAATTCTTTGGTGAGTTAGGTGCTAAAGAAAAATTAGTGTATTACCCAACTGTAACTCGTGAAGAGTTCCATACTCAAGGTCGTGTAACCACTGCCATTGAATCTGGTCAATTGTTCGAGAAAATCGGTCTGCCACGTTTCAACCCGGAAACTGACCGTGCCATGCTTTGCGGTAGCCCGGCATTCCTGGACGACGTAGCTGCTCTTCTTGATCAGCACGGTCTAAAAGAATCTCCACGTATGGGTGTTCTAGGCGATTACGTGATTGAACGTGCATTCGTTGAAAAATAAGATTCCTTGAATCTAAAAAACCGGGCTGAATTGCCCGGTTTTTTATTCATTAAAGAAATATTTTTTCTTTTCAGAGGAAAGTTTTGTGTAATCAATACCTAAAGGTGCAAGTAGACGTTTATATACAAATGACTTTCTTTCTTCTACATGTTTTTTAAAGTCATCTAAATTAGCAGTGAACTCATAACAAACTAGATAACCATTACAAATCTGATCCATTTTTTGGCAGGTCTTATAAAAGTTTAAATTAGCTTTTATATTCTTTTTATAGCCTTGTAGTTCTATAACTTTTTTGTTTAGCTCAGTAAATGCTTTTTGAGGAATAAATAATCTATATTCATTATTAATTTTCTTAAGCTCAAGCCCTAAGAATATCAAAGTTTAAGATTGGGTATAAATTTTTGATTTCCCTACTCCAATATCAGGTATATGTAATTGTATTTTTAATAATTCTGCCCTTATAAGATCAAAGTAGTTTTTAATTTCCTCTCTTTTATTAGCAAATACCACAAGATCATCTGCATATCGAATATAATTTATCTTTGCTTTTGCCAATATTGCTTCAAAATCTTGTAAATAAAATGAAGCCAGCAAAGAAGCTATTGGCATGCCCTGTCTAATCCCTTTACCTCTTTTAACTTTTAAAATTTCAGAAAACTTTTTGAATTGATCTTCTGATGTTGCTTGAAGAAATTTATAACTTGGATCAGCATTGATCATCTCTTTGAAAAAGTTATCGAAATTTGGAATTGCTATTTTTGTTTTAAATAAATGTAAGATAGTTTGCCTATTTAACTCATCAAAGAATGAGGAAATATCTGTTTTTAAAGCATACCTATAATTTTTTCTTAAATTTATTAACTTGTCATGTGCAGACTTTACACCACCATTACCTTTTAAAGAAAAATCATTGGTAGCGAATCTCTTATATTGATTTGAATGAACCTCTTTTAAATAAGACATAAATAAATTCTGGATCAATCTATCCTTTACCGAAGGCACACATACCATACGGTAACTGTCTTTATCTTTTGGAAGAAAAATTGGGGTGAGAGGATCAAATTTAAACTTATTTAATTGAATAGAATTTATTATTTCTACTTTATATTTCTCTCTATCTTCAAAAAATTCATCTACTGTTATATATTTTGAATGATATGTTAAAGCTGACTTTTTCTTACCCAGTTTCGTTTTGAATTTACTTAGCTCAGCATCAAACTCTTGCTGACAATATTGATAAAATTCCATTCCCGTTTCACTATGCTCTTGCAAGGTCATGGTCACAGAGTTGCAGAGTTGCAGAGTTGCAGAGTTGCAGAGTTGCAGAGTTGCAGAGTTGCAGCATATCGCTTCCTATTCGTCTTACTCAACGATGAAACCTTGTCGGTCGCCATTGCCAAGTACTCGGAACACAATGATGCGTCCTGTGACTCTAGGTGCGATTGGGTGCTCGAAAGAGCATAAAAATATCTACATCATATTTAGAGATTATAGTCTTAAATTTCAAGTAAATTTTGAAAAAATAATTTCACCTTTTCAAACCTCTATTCAAAAAACTCCTTACCGCCAATTAACGAAGCCACCTCTATACAGCTTTGATTTACAGCTTATTTGATTTACAACTTATATGTGAATTAACTCGACTCATGGGGAAGTACCCGCTCAACCAAAGCCTGTTTAACAATCTGATACCCTGCTGTTAAACCTAAACTTGCCATAATTAAAGCGACGACAATATCAGGCCACATGCTCCCTGTACCAAACACACCGACGGCAGCCAAAATCACCGCGACATTACCAATGGCATCATTACGGCTACACAACCAGACCGACTGCATATTTGAGTCACCATCACGAAAGGCATATAAAATCACTGCCGCAGTGACATTGGCAATTAAAGCAAGCAGACCAATTGCCCCCATAGTCATGGCTTCGGGCGGAATGCCTTGTACATAGGCATAGAGTGCTTTGGCAATGACCACAAAACCAAACAGCGCCATGGTCACGCCTTTTAACAACGCCACCGTAGCACGCCAGTATAGGCTTGCACCCAATACGGCAAGTGAGATGCCATAATTCACCGCATCCCCAAAGAAATCGAGTGCATCTGCCCACAGTGCCGATGAATGGGCATATGCTCCCCCAATCAATTCCACGATAAACATCACAATATTAATAATGAGCGCAATCCACAAAGCAGTCCGAAATTTACTATGTGGCTTTTGCGGTGCAGGTTCATGACTGCAACTACATGCCATTTTTCACCACCTCTATGACTTTATTTAAAACCTTGTTTGTATTATTGTTATTCAAAACTATGGAGTAACTCCAATGTCAAGTATGAATACACCTAAATATTATTTAATTAAAGAATTAGCCAATAAGACCCAGCTCAGCACTGACACGATCCGTTTTTATGAGAAGAAGAATCTGCTCCAACCCAGCTTTCGTGGCGACAATAATTATCGCTATTATGATGAAAATACATTCAAACGACTGATGTTTATTAAACGCTGTCGCACGCTCGATATTTCACTCAGCGAGATTGAAGCGTTGCTTGAACTAGAACAGCAGCCCTCGCAAAGCTGCCATGCAGTGAATCAGCTGATTGAACAACATATTAAACAAGTCACTGATAAAATTATAGAATTACAAAAATTTCAACAACAGCTCATCCGGCTACGCGCCTCTTGCAGTAGCACCAAAACCATTGACAGTTGCCAGATTTTAAAACAACTTGAAGCCGAAAATAAGGAAATATCCAACTAATTTACTGGGTTGAATCTAATTTTTAAATCCATACAATTAAGCCATATTTTTAATATGCCTTTAATTTTGTCATGAGCATTACTCACGTTACAGAACTTCTTTCACCTGCCGGCTCACTAAAAAACATGCGCTATGCTTTTGCCTATGGTGCCGATGCGGTATATGCAGGTCAGCCACGTTATAGTTTACGTGTGCGTAACAATGCTTTCGATCATGACAATCTTGCCATTGGTATTGCCGAGGCCCATGCCTTAGGTAAAAAGTTTTATGTGGTGGTGAATATCCAGCCGCATAACTCCAAGTTAAAAAACTTCATTCGTGACCTGGAACCTGTGGTTGCCATGAATCCAGATGCACTGATTATGTCTGACCCGGGTCTGATTATGATGGTGCGTGAACATTTTCCCGACATGCCTGTACATCTGTCTGTACAAGCCAATGCTGTCAACTGGGCAACAGTCAAATTCTGGAAAAACATGGGACTCACTCGTGTCATTCTGTCACGTGAACTTTCTATCGAAGAAATTGAAGAAATTAAAAATAATGTTCCTAACATGGAAATTGAAGTTTTCGTGCATGGTGCATTATGTATGGCTTATTCCGGTCGTTGCTTACTTTCTGGCTATATGAATAAACGTGATGCTAATCAAGGCGCCTGCACCAATGCCTGTCGCTGGGACTACAAAATTCACGAAGCAGCTGAAGATGAAACTGGAGATGTGATTCCAGTTCAACAAATTGAAGAATCATCATCATGCTGCAAAAACAAAGATGCCGATGAGCAACACGCCCTAGAACAACACCAATTTGGCGAACCGGTTTTATTACAACGCAATGAAGAAGACATGTTTGCAGCTGAAGAAGACGAACATGGCACTTACTTCATGAACTCTAAAGACTTGCGTGCAGTACAGCATGTCGACCGTTTAACCAAAATGGGCATTCATTCCTTAAAAATTGAAGGTCGTACCAAATCATATTTCTACTGCGCGCGTACTGCACAGATCTACCGTAAAGCGATTGATGATGCACTAGAGGGCAAGCCATTTGACCCATCCCTGATGACTCAGCTAGAAGGTCTGGCAAATCGTGGTTATACGGAAGGTTTCCTGCGTCGTCATGTACATACTGAATATCAAAATTATGAAACCGGTTCATCGCGTTTTGACCATCAGCAATTTGTTGGTGAAGTATTAGAGCGTAACGGTGACTACATCAAGATTGAAGTCAAAAACCGTTTTGTGGTCGGTGACTCACTTGAGCTGATGACCACTTCAGGCAATATCACTTTTACTTTAACAGAAATGAAAGATAAAAAAGGTAATCTGATTGAAGATGCCAAAGGTTCAGGCCATATCGTGGATATTCCTGTCCCTGCCGATGTTGACATGAACTATGCCCTGTTGATTCGCAACTTACCGAATTCAACAGCAGACATCTCGGCTTCATCTTTAGCGTACCAAGCTGTTTGAGTATCCATACAACATGGCTCTATTGATTACTGACAAATGTATCAACTGCGATATGTGTTTGCCTGAATGTCCGAATGAGGCCATTTATGAGGGTGACAAGGTGTATGAAATTGATGTGAAGCGCTGTACAGAATGTGTCGGCTTTTATGAGCACCAAACCTGTGTAGCCGTGTGTCCAATTGAGTGCATTATTCCTCATCCTGAACATATGGAGACGCAAGAACAGTTGATGCAGAAGTTTAAGGACTTGAATTTATTCAAATCTTAAAAAAATCTTTGGAGATGGCATTAAAATTGCTTAATTAAATACAACAAGTTTGGGGAAAGAACAATAAAAAAGGCAAAACAAAAAATGCAGAAGAACAGAATAACCATGGAAATGGTCATAATAAAAAAAGGAACCCAGAGTTAGCATGCTGAGTTCCTATAAACAGGGTAAAACAAAAACTTGGGGAACTAAAGCCAAAGTGTCTATGTTTACATAGCCACTTTGGCTTTTTTAGTTACTGTCCCGAACGGATAATGTAATCAAAGGCAGATAGAGATGCTTTCGCACCTTCACCGGTAGCAATAATGATTTGCTTGTACGGCACTGTGGTACAGTCACCGGCAGCAAACACACCCTTCACGTTGGTTTCGTTGCGCTCGTTAATCACGATCTCGCCACGATTGGTCAGTTCAACAGCGGTTTCTTTCAGAAAATCCGTGTTTGGCAACAAACCGATCTGTACAAAAATTCCCGCCAGTTCAATCGTATGTTCCTCATTGGTAGCACGGTCCTTGTATTTCAGTGCAGTGACCTGTGAACCGTCACCGACTACTTCAGTCGACAGCGCATTTTTGATCACGGTGGTATTTGGCAAGCTGTTGAGCTTGTCTTGTAAGACCTGATCGGCACGCAGTTTGGTATCAAACTCAACCAAAGTTACATGCTCTACAATCCCGGCCAGGTCAATCGCCGCTTCCACACCAGAGTTACCGCCACCAATCACCGCAACACGTTTGCCTTTGAATAATGGACCGTCACAGTGCGGACAGTATGCTACACCACGGGTTTTGTATTCCTGCTCACCCGGAACATTCATCTCTCTCCAGCGTGCACCAGTCGATAGAATGATGGTTTTCGATTCTAACTTCGCCCCATTTTCCAAAGTGACTTCAACTAGGCCATTCGCCGTTTCATCTGCACCTTTGATGTTGGATACACGTTGCAGGTTCATGATGTCCACACCATACTCACGTACATGCGCTTCCATTTCGGCGGCAAATTTCGGACCCTGGGTTTTCTGTACGGAAGTGAAGTTTTCAATGTCCATGGTATCCATGACCTGACCGCCCATACGTTCCGCTACGATTCCGGTTTTAATGCCTTTACGCGCGGCATAAATCGCTGCGGTGTTGCCGGCAGGACCGCCACCAATCACCAGCACATCAAACGCGTCTTTGGCATTTAACTTTGCTGCATCTTTGGCTGCAGAATTGCTATCCAGTTTGGCAATGATCTCTTCCAGCGTCATACGGCCCTGACCAATGTGGGCGTTGTCCTGGAACACCATTGGTACCGCCATGATCTTGCGCTGTTCCACTTCATCCTGGAAAAATGCACCGTCAATCATGGTGGCCGTGGTGCCCGGGTTATAGATCGCAATTAAGTTTAGGGCTTGTACCACGTCCGGACAGTTATGGCAGCTGAGCGAGATAAACACTTCAAAATCAGCTGTTAAATTTAAACCCTTGATCTGTGCCAGGACTTCATCTGACACTTTTGGGGCATAGCCTGACACCTGTAACAAGGCCAGAATGAGGGAAGTAAATTCATGTCCCATCGGCAAACCGGCAAAGAAGACACGCGGTTCTTCCCCTTGTTTTGCCACCCCAAAGCTTGGGGCACGTTTATTTGTACCGTCGAAGCGGGCAGTCACTAAATCAGACAAAGCTGCAACTTCAGTCACCAGTTCTTTAATCTTGTCAGATTTATCCGACCCATCTAGAGTTGCAATCAGTTCAATTGGGCCTTCAAGACGTTCCAACAGTGTTTTAAGTTGTGCTGAAGTATTTTGGTCTAACATGGCTAACATCTCCAAGGGAGTAAATGCTTATTTAATAAAGCTATAGTAGAATAAATATTTAAATAGGTAAAACAGTTTGTTTTTATAATTATAATCGAAATATTAAATTAAATAAGTTTTACCCTGTTTTGGTCTATCCTGCCCTTCAGCATTGCCTGAATCATCTGACTAAAAGAAGGCATCAAAAAATAATAAAAGCCCATTCCGGGGCTTTTGAAATGCATCATTTAAGCTGCATACGCTGCTCAACTCTGAATATTCGCCTTTTTAAATGCTGCGACAGCAGCAGTAGAATTGCACTTAAAATTCCGAACAGTATGGCAGCAGCAATAATCAAAATTTGTACCACTGAACTCATTTGCTCTGCCTGAGCTACCTGTCTGGAAACAATCTTTGCCATTGGCGTTAGACTTTGTCCATAAAGCTGGTGTTGCATGGTCCAGAGCTGTTCAGGCTTAAAACCATATTCAAAAAAATCAGGATCTGTTTTTTCGGCTTTAACCAGAGCTAAAACTTGTGGAATAGCAGCATCTTTATCAACCGGTTTATGCAGCAACGCGGCTTGTGCCAGTAAATAAGCTTTGACTGGCTCATCGACTTCACTTCGCTGTAAATACTGTGCCAGCTCGCTTTGCTGAATATTTTTATCGTATTGAATCACTTCCCTATAGGCATCATTCTCTTCATTATTTAAATCATATTGCAGATAGGTCAAGCCTGACCATAGCATAATAAAAGCAATGATCCAGCCCACAAACTTCAAAATAAAAGACTGAAAACGGACATAGAAAAAGCGGATTTTTTTTAGAAAATGAATGACAAAAAATGCACCCATAAAAGAAACGAACAGCTTCAGAATCAGCCAGCCAAACCATGACAACAGGTTGCTAAAATAATCCCGATGCTGACCAAGTTCAGCAAGGTTTGCATCTACACTGAGCGGTATATGCAATTGCTTCAGTTCCGTGGTAATACCGAAAAAACTATAGACAAAATCATGCTGTAGAAAAAAAGCCACCACTGAAGCAAGGAAAATGGTGCTGCTGGTGATCGCCCATAACATCACATTGCGTTGACGCATCTTCAGCATCACCACACCTGTTTCAATCTGTTGCGAATTCACAGCATATTCATCTAAGGGAGGCAAACGCTTTCTCCTAAAGTGCTGGCAATGAGCTTAAACGAAGGATTAAGATTTATTCATTCCACTACTACTTGATTCTATAACCAGATGATTCAGATTTTCCTGTAAGGTACATAAACGCGTTGTCGCTTCAGCACGTTTTTGCATTCCCTCTTTTTGTACCTGAATCACGTCATTCACTGTTTTAATGAGGGTATTCTGCACATGTTCAAGCGTTTCGATATCAATCACTGAACGCTGGTTGGCTTTGGCTGTAGCCACCGAATTTTGATGCAGCAAGTCGGCATTACGGCGTAACAGGTCATTGGTGGCATCATCTATACTATTCGCCAGCTGGACACTGTTTTTCTGTTCATGCAGGGAAATAGCCAAGCTGATCTGGTTTTTCCATGCCGGTAAGGTAATGTTTTTAATGGCATAAAACTTATCCACCAGCATCAGGTTATTGGACTGAATAATCCGGATCATCGGCAAGGTTTGCATGGCAGACTGCTGTAAAACCTGTAAATCACTGACCCGTTTTTCCAGATTATTGGCCAGATGATTCAGGTCATAGACCTTTTGTACCGTAGGCTGATCTTGGGCCTGGGCCGTTAAATGTGCAATTTGCTGTTGAATTTCCTGCTCTTTTAATTTCCCCGCTGCAATATAGATACCCAGCTGTCGGTATTCCTCCTGCACACCCTGAAACATTTTATCCAAAGTGTCCACCCGGGTTTTCAATCCCGATTGGGACGTTTCTATTTCTTTGACCAGAACATCAATCTGTTCTTTGGCGCTATGAAAATGCTGATCAAAGCTTTGCTTGGCCCCTTTCATTTTACTGATCAGGCCACCTAAAAAACCCGTACTGTGTTTCTTGTTCAAAATACTGCTGCTATTCAACTGCTGGGCAACCTGCACTACCTGATTCAATTTTTGACCGGTCGTATCCAGGTCTTTATTTTGTACCAGATTCAGCAGTTCGTCGGTATAACCCGACGTTTTTGTCGCAATATTTTTCCCATATTCCGCCACTGCATTATGGCTCATTTCAGCCAGTTCTTTATGTGCATTCATCACTTCATTAAAGTCTGAATTCTGCAAACCAATTTCCTGTAAATTCAATTGCTGAAACTTTTGCTGAACAAGATCCTGAGAGGCTTCAGCGGGTAAATCTTTGTGTTCTAAATTGGTCATGCTTCACCTGAAAATTAGGGTCTGATTAATGTATAGGTTTCTCGAGTGATTTTCTTAAAGTATGAATTAACTTCTCTCTGCTATGCTCCAGCTTGTCCAGTTCAATACCCGAACTGTTCTGATTGCTTTGTTTAACATGATATTGCCAGGCAGGAATCAGTATCTGCTGCGCCTCTTTAAAACGGTCCAGCAAAGTAAAAGAAAGCTGCTGCGACAACTGCATCTGTGTAATTGCAATATCATTACTGGCTTGCAAAGTTTGTAATGAATTGATTTTTTTCGATAACCTTTCAGCAAAATTATCCAGCGGATGTATATTCCTGACGAAATTTGGATATTCCTGTAAAAATTCCTGCGCTGCCCGAATGTATTTTGCCATTTGCTCACGATGCCCGAGTAACTGCTGAAAACGTGCCTGGGACTTTTGTATTTCAATCTGCAATTTTTGACTTAATTGATTGGCCCGATGAAGCAATTGGTCCAGGTTTTTATAATACTCGACCTGCCCGGAACCATATTCCAGATCAACCCCCAGCCACTTTTGCAAAGCATTAAACTTGCGGCGGGTCAGATATTTTTTTGAATCGGCCAATGCCTGAATCAGCTGCTCTATGGTGCTGCTTAATTGCTGGGTCAGATGTGGATCAACCCCGTTTAATAGCACCGACTGAGCCTGAATGACTGAATCGGCATAATGATTCAGACGATATTGATCTTGCAGCAAAGGGACCAAATCATTCTGCTGAATAGACAGCAGTTCAGCCCGATTCACTTCAATGTCAGCTAAGGCAACAAGCATATCTATCTGAGACATAATATTGGAAACTCAACAAAATCATTTTTATAGTACGACTTCTGTATAAAAGATCATGTAGTGTTTTGCAATTTTTCCGTACCTCCATCAGAGATGTGGCTAAAAGCTAAAATAGGGTTCGGCAATCCGTCGGAAAAACAATTTGCTCTGTGCGCATAATAAATTGATTATTCAAATATTTATAAAATAAAAGACTTATTCAGGTCATTTTTAGCGCGTGTTTTTATCGGATTATCCGGGATTTGATGGTTGAATTCTTTATTCTATGCTTCAGCGAATACAGGAGTATTCGACAGCAATGAAAATTCAAATAAAAAAATCGATTTCATGGAGCTGAATCGGAGAATAATGATATGAAAAACAAAAATCTTTTCCTCAAATGGAGTGTAAATGCGTTATTTGCATCAATCGCATTCACATCCCTGAATAGCCATGCCACGACATCTGTAATGCCTGCCCCGGCGAATAGCCAACAGGTATTTTTTGTGGGCAATAACTGGGATGGAACGGTAACCGTCATTCGTCCATCGGGTGATTTTGGTAAAATCGGTGTGATCAACATGGTTCCTGATCGCAAAGAGCGTTTGACGGAAATCCACCTCAATCCAATTAAACTGATTGCCTATACTTACATTCAGTCCACCGCTGGTGAAGGTAATGATCAGCTGGTGGATGACATGTATTCCACACCAGATGGCAAATCTGTGGTGGCATCGCGTCCAAGTTTTGCTGATATCGTGTCGATTAATATTGCAACGGGTAAAATCAACTGGCGTACTCCTATAGAAGGCTTCCGTGCCGATCATATGGCAGTTTCTCCTGATGGTCAGCGCTTAGCGGTATCGGCATCTTCAGGCAATGTGGTTCAGGTGCTGGATATCAATACCGGTAAAGAATTGGGACGCTTTGCAACTGGCGACAAACCACATGAAAATATTTTCTTTAACGGTGGCACAAAAATTCTAAACTCAGCCATTGGTAATGTGGAAACATCCATGGATGCCGCATGGCAAGATTTCACCAAAGGGAAACGACTCCTTACCATTGCCGATGCCAATACCTTTAAAGTCCTCAAAACCATTGATTTCCGTCCAGCACTCGATGCAGTTGGCCGTAAAGATTTGTCCAATGCGGTACGTCCGATTGTCCTGAGTAATGATGAAAGTAAAATTTATGCCCAGATTTCATTTTTTAATGGCTTGATCGAATATGACCTGAATCAGAATAAAGTGACTCGAATTGGTCAACTCCCAGGTAGCTCGACTATTCCGTCTGACCGGACCAAATATGTAAATGACTCGCGTCATCATGGATTATCAATTAGTGCTGATGGTGAAAAACTATGTGTCGCTGGAACCATGGATGACTATGCAACCATTGTCAACCGCTCAACCCTGAAAGCCGGAAAGCTGATTGCTGCAGGCAAGCCTTATTGGGCAACACAAAGTCCAGATGGTAAAAGCTGTGTAATTTCTGAAAGTGCGGCTGATGTGGTTACCGTGATTGATTTCGCAACGGGTGAAAAAGTACTGAGTGTTCCTGTTGGAAATCACCCACAACGGGTTCGTATCGGTTATGCACCTGCGGGCTGGTCTACCCCTTAACTGTTTAATTTATAAATCGTACAGGCCTGATCTTAAGATTGGGTCTGTTTTCATTTAAATGCATGAATAGGATTTCCGGCATGGATCGCAGCATAAAATTTGGTCTTATCATTGGTTTTATTGTGACCTTGTCCCTTATCATCGTAGTTTATATATTTAAACCGCTTTCCTCTCCACCGGTAGATACAGCAAAAGCAAAACCCACTCCAGCTGTAGCCACACCTACTGTTGAAAAAAAAGTGCTATCTACCACACCAGTTCAAGCAAATACAGTTCCGCTATCCAATCAGGCAGAATTACTTCAACAACGTGACAAACTGTATAAAGATTTTTCAGCAATGAGCGACGCATTGAGTCATGGACAGCAGCCCGATTTACGTCAGGTGAGCCAAATGTTGGAACAGCAAAAACAGCTGGTCAGAACAGGCACGGTTGCTGCGGATGAAGCTATTTCATATTGCCAGTTTTTAAGGCAGATTTTACCGGCAATGGAACGTCAGATTGACCAAAATATTATAGAGTTAGAACAGCTTAAGCGTAGTGCTATACAAAAAGTACAGTCGTGATAATCAATAACGTTAATGAACTTCTTTCATCAGCACCTTTTATTTCTTCCTATGAAGGGAAAAAAATAAAGACGATTTATCAGGTATGAAAAAATTTAATATAGTCTGAAACATTAAAATATGTTGCCTTATCTATTTCACCCAATATTAATAAATAGTGTGCTCGTCCAATCATTTTTGCAGCTCAGGTGTCAATCCTCTCAATTCTTGACAAAATTTTTCAAAGGCTTTGCTAAATAGATGATCATTTACAACTTTCGCACATTTAGCAAAGGAAAGCCCAAGACCCTACGATCCAATTTATTCTAAACTTGAGGGAACTACCAATCCCAATACATCAAGATTTTCACCTTTGATATTTTGATCTAATTACTTTCTCAGCCAATGTGCTTACAATGCATTTTTCATTCTTATTAAGTTCTAAAAATTGATTATCGAAAGCATGAAAAAAAAATGAAAACCGCCTTAACCAATCTCTTTCAAACAATCCCGACATACCTTGATTTCTTTGTCATCAATCGTGTAGTCAACTTCAGTAGCACCATGCAGGCCAAATAAACACATTAAGAATTGGAGCATAATTTTTTCCAAAAAAAAGTCCCATGCGAGGGATGCATAGGACCAAAACCAGAGAAACTACAGCGTTTCAATTTGTTGGCGCATTCTAAATATGTATTTAAAATATATGAATAGCAAAAACTACCAAAATTTATAGAAGATGAAATTTTATAAATAAAAACCAGAGTATTTTTATGCCTTAGTTTTTATACATATTCTAGAAAAAGAAAAGCCCCGACATATTAATGACAAGGCTTATATGTCGTAATACTTTCGACAAAAGATAAAAATCTTCAATAAAAAAGCCTGCTTAACTCTCCAAAATTAAACAGGCTTAATTGCGCCAATACCTTAGAATTTTTGGAGTTATTATTTGTTTTCAGTGAAATATAAGATTAAATTATTTCAGCATTGTGAAAATAAAAAAATATGATTATTAATTTAATTAATCGCATTTTTTTTGATCAGTGATTACTTCACTTCTTTCAAGCAATAACGGCATACCTTAATTTCTTTACCATCAATCGTGTATTCAATTTCAGTCGCATCATGAAGACCAAATAAACGCCTTAAGAAACAATGAAGCATTACTTTTCTCCATGCAAAAAAAAAGCCCACACATGGAAAGACGATGTGGGCTTATAAACTAAGGATCTTGAAAGACCATTCAGAAACTACAGCAGTTTCTATTGACTATTTTGTACACTATTCAAGTAACATTCAGTGGCGGAATATACCAAAAATTAAAATATTACTAATTTAATCAAAATTTTAGAAAGACTTGATGAATAATATATTAAATATTAAAAAACCCGCTTAATCTGGGGATGTGATTAAGCAAGTGAAGTCTTTGATAACCATTTTATTATTTTTATTAATGCTGTGCTCTCTTGATGTAGTCAAAAATTATCACTCCAAAGCAAATTACAAAGTATAAAAAATATGCATAAATAGTTTCTATTCGGTTACTTTTAAGTTATTTTTGATTTTTGTTAGACAATAATTATTATTAAAATCTAATCTGAGTGCCCTGATATTGCTTACACAAAAAACATTTCTCAGGGCATTAAAAACGCTCACATTGCTGTGAGCGGTTATGGTACTTCTCGTCTTTCCGAGTGTCAGTCGTTTTTCCCAGCTAGGCGATATATAACTTCGTCTAACCTGATAAAAAATTACCCGGTATTTGCTATTTAATCAATCAGTTTATTTCATAATTTTTTGATAAATATCACGTTTATTTCACAGCTGATCTGATTTTGAATTGATCACCACAGAAGTTCTATGCTTTGGTCCATAGCGACTCACAATCAGACAAACCTAACATGCATAGTCTGCTTTACTTGCTTTCGTTCTAAGTTTTTGTTTGGGTTGTCACACCCATGCAAGATTTTTACTCTAAAGCATGTTCTGCTAAGCGACACCAAAGCAGGTTTAAGCCACTACGGCTATGAGATGACGTGAACCGCACTTTCTTAGCTTAGGTCTTTTCAGGACGTAAATTCCAAAAATCTTGACGTAAATTTAACGGCATTATCGGCAAACAATAGCGATTTTAAAGATAGTGCTGTTAAGGGTAGACTTTATTCTAGACAACAAAAAAGGGTTTTAAGCTACTGATTTCGCTTAAAACCCTTATAGCACATGGCTTAGAATTTTGGTAGGGATATCCTCTACCGTAGCAACATTTAATCCAATGATTTTAAATGACTTTTGTCATAAAGAAAATTTAGTGATACAAGAAATTGAGCACTGTTCGCCTCGATATCCATGCAAGTTGAGCAACTTCATTCTGAGTTAAGTTTTTATTGAGACATGCACGTTTGAGCCTATCACCTAAGGCCTCAGCAATTGAAACAGGGAAATCATTGCGATGAAATTGCATATCTTTGATGACATTCATAAGACCTTTACAAAGATATGCGATTTCTTTTTGTTGATGCAAATTTGGCGTTACATGTGGTTTTAAGTACATTAATTTGTACATAATCAGCAAAAAGTAGCTTTAAGTGCAAAATATTGCACTTACCACACAGAGTACATACTAAATAATTTTGAAATTTTGTGGCTCCACCTAGAGCTTTAATTGCAAGCGAACCAACATTTAAACCACTTTCGATTTCCTTGCCTGATTTTTTAGCCTGACAACCTGCTTTATCTAGGCCTTCCTTGTAGTTACCGAGTTTAACTACCATATCTAATGTCAGACGAGAGGTGGCGTGATGGATATTCTAGAAATTGCAAAAAACTTTGTTGAAGACTTGGCACCGCATGTCACCAGTCAAACTGGCACAGTCAAAATACTTACAGCTGAGCAAGTATCTGCACTTTATTATATCGCTGTTTATTTTTGGATGCGGAATGATGAGCCAAATGTGAATGTGAAATTGCCTTTCGAAGTTTTGCAGAGTTTGCGGGAGATGCCATAATGGGAGTTTTTCAAATCACCGTACATGGTGAAGCACCTCAGCTATTTGTAGGCTCTGAGGTAGGCGGTGCAAAAATCGTATCGATTAAGGATGTAAGCCATAAATTAGTATCAGCTTCAGAATTGGCTCAACAATATGGCATTAGTGTTGATGCGGTCCGCGATAGATGTGCAGAGATCAATAAAGGTACTCGAGGAAAGTGTCTTTATGATCCAGAACAGGCGAACTTGATTTTAACGGCTAGGCCTGTGGCTAAACGTGGGCGCAGTAGAAAAAATTAATTATTTTTTGATAAAGGGGTAAAACATGGAAAAAAAGCCATATAGGACTGTTGGCATAGTAGCCACAATCATCGTCGCAATTATTCTGGCTTTAATTATTATACCTGCAAGCTTTACGCGCATCACTGATGCAGATGTTGGTATTCGTCAAACGTTCAGCGGTGAAATTGAAGATACCGTACTGGGGCAAGGATTACATCAAACCGTGGTCGGTGATGTAATCAAAGTATCAAAGCGAAATCTTGTACTTAATGTTGAATCTCAACCAATTGTCGTTGAAAAGATTCCAATGCAAGATTTTCAATTAAAAGTGAATTACGGGATTGTGCCATCAAATGCTGCAATCGCTTATAAGACCGAAAAAGCACAGCACATTATTACAGATGATGGTGATGTATATTTACTAGGTCAGTATGTGCAGTACGTTGCAAACTCGGCAATCAATGATGTTGTGAGCAAATATAAAGCTTTAGCTGTAAATGACAATCGAGCGGTCATAGAGACTGAAATAAAGAACAGTATTAATACTAAATTAAAAGCTCAAGGCAAAGATAAGTTTGTCAAAGTTAATGAAATTAATATTTTAAAAGTTTCACCACCTAAATCTATTTTAGACTCATCATTAGCAATTGTTAATTCTCAAAATGCTTTAAAGACAAAGCAAAATGAATTAGAAACCGCACGTGTTGAAACTGAAATCAAAAAAGTTTTAGCAGAAAATGCATCTGAAAAATATGTAGATCTACTACGTGCAGAAGCCGAAAAAACTAAAGCTGAAGCATTGCTCAAAGCTGCTGAAAAAGGAACACTGAATACTATGGTAATTGTTCCAGACAAATTCACTGGTGTAGGTCAATTAAAATAATGAAAAAGCCCTCTTATGAGGGCTTTTTTAAGCATCAATTATATCTGCAATATCTTCAACATCTGGGTTGTAGTAAGTATTCACCAAAACTTTAATATTTTTATGTCCTGTCACCTTGGCCAGAACTTCCACTGGTAATTTTTGGTTATTCACGAACCGAGTAATCGCTTCATGGCGTGTGTCATAGAAATGTATGTCGATAGCCCTACTTTCGCTTTACGGCGTTCCCACATCAACCTGAAAGCATTCTCATTCTGTGGAATCAACTTATCACCATCATGATCAATCAGATCTAAGAAAGCTAAAGCCTTTTTCGTCAGTGGCACATTACGAGCATCACCGTTTTTGGTTTTTGGCAAATGCACATGTCGGTCGTAAATTTCTGACATTTTAATGCCAAGGATTTCACCACGGCGCATCGCCGTTTCCAAGGCAAATAAAAATGCCCAGGCAACATAATGCTCTGGCAATGTTGGCACCTGCCCTTGCTGGTAACCTAAACCTTCAAGAATAAGATCAATTTCATCATCACGAATACGGCGATTACGGGCTTTAGGCTTTGCTGGTTTCTTAATACCCATCCATGGGTTTGTCTCAAGCAGGAATAGTTCCTTTACGGCGTAACTGAATACAGATGAGTAAAGTGCAATTTCACGCAGTACTGTATTAGCTCCAACATGTTTTAAGCGTTGGTTTCTCCAGGCGGTTAAATGCTTTGGTGTGATGTCATGAATAGACATATCTGCCAGTGCACCAAATTTCTCATCAAAAGGACCTAATTGTTCTTTAACGTATTTAGATCCACGAAGCTTTCGCCCATGCTCATCATAATATTTATGAAAAAGTGTTTTGAATGGGTAGTGCTGTTTTATGCCTTGGTCTTCCGCCAGCTTATTGGCCTTTGCCTCAAGTAATTTTTGCGCGGCCCATTGTTCGCATTCTTTTATGGTATCTCTGGTTGCTGAATATGTTTTTCCAGCAATCATTATTTTAATTCTATAGCTTTCACCGCGCTTGATCGGTTTGGGCATTTTCATGGTCTATAACTCTATATTCTTGGTCTAATCTTGGTCTAAATTTAACTGCATTATCGGCAAAAAATAGCGATTTTAAAGATAGTGCTGTTAAGGGTAGACTTTATTCAAGACAACAAAAAAGGGTTTTAAGCTACTGATTTCGCTTAAAACCCTTATAACATAACGTTTAGAATATTGGTAGGTATAAGCAGACTCGAACTGCTGACCTCTACGATGTCAACGTAGCGCTCTAACCAACTGAGCTATACACCTAAGTGGTGTGAATCATATTCACTTTTATTTTTTAAGACAAGTGCTTTCTATTATTTTTTAAAGTATTTGAACATGTTTTAAGCATTTTCCTAAATTGCTTTATTTGCTGATGATTTTGCATTAAAGAATAGTGCTGTTGCTGATAATATTGTGCTGTTTGAGTAAATATCTGTTGCTGATCCTGTTCTGCCCGTTCAGCCAAACGAAGCATCCAGCTATAAAAAGTTTCTGCAGGCTGCTTGCGCAAGCTGAGTTCCAATTGTTTGGAAAATTGTTGAATGGCACGCTCATAAGCTGAAACCGACCGACTGTTTCGATAAAAAATCCAGATAAAATAAACCACCACCACCAGCAGAATACTCAATAACATGATGATACTGCTGGCATAAGCATTTTTAATACCCAGCTTGGACAACCAACCTTGCTGCTTTTCGGCATCATAGCCCACCACCTTGCTTTGCCATTGATAACTCGCATAGTCACTCCAGATTCGCAGGTTTTTCATCACTGCAAACTGGCGATATCTCCATTTCTGTTCTTTATTGCCCAAAATACTGCGATCACTTTCAATATAATTTTGCATTCCCCCATCTATGCGTTGTGGTGCAATAATCGCTGTAGGATCGATTCTTTGCCATTTTCCATGCAATAAGACTTCGGTCCATGCATGTGCATCGAGCTGTCGCACCTCCCAGCTGGCTCGATCAGGAGCAAGTTGTCCACCCTGATAACCCACTACTACACGTGCAGGTATGCCGACATAACGCATAAGCAAAGCAAAACTTGAGGCATAATGTTCGCAAAAACCACGACGTGATTGAAACAGGAATTCATCTATCCGGTTTTCTCCCAGCAAGCCGGGATTCAAGGTGTAAGCAAAACCATTATTTTTATACCACTGCAAAATATTGCTGACATAGCGTTCAGGTTGCTGTCCACTCCGCTTGAACATCTCGAATGCAAACTGGAGTGATTGCTCATCTAGGCGCTCTGGAATTTTGGTATTGATCTGTTCCAGTAATCTTGTTTTATATAAAGCATTTTCTTGTGGCTGAGCTTTACCCAGCCATTGCAGTGTAATCGGCTGATTTTGCAAGATTTGTCGTACTGGCGTAATGCGACCATCCTGTTTTAATTGATAGTTCTGTTGTAATGGTCGTGATTGTTCGAGTCCCATCACCCACATCACATGAGGATTAGCCGCTAAATACTGATAGTCAAAACTGTATTTGCTGTTGTTTAGATTTTGAATTGCGACCGGTTTTTCATTGACAAAACTGCTGGTCCAGGTTTTACCATCATACTGATCTAAAACCATCGCTCGCCAATACAAATCATTGCGGCTTGGCAATTGGTTCATATCACCAATAATTCGAAACGCCAGACTGGTCGACTGTGACAACTCGGCAATATCGCCTGGTGACATGCTGTCACTCATCCCAGTGACATTTTTTTGTACCGGAATAGGAATCGCCCAAAGTGGCGGCAAACGCGGGAAAAACACAAACAGTAAAATAAAAAAAGGCAAAGCCAGAATTAGGAATTTACCCACATGTTTTGCATCACTTTGTAATGCGGTGGATTGATTTTGCAATTGTCTAAATTCGTGGATTTGTAAACGATACAGGCCTATCAGGCAGCTGAGTAAACAGAGTACCACCATCAGCACCATCCAGATCGACTGGCTATACAAGAATGAACTGGCACTGACAAACATGGCAAAATTAAACAGGATAATGACATCACGGTTATTCTTACTTTCCAAGGCCTTGGCAAATAAGAAAGTCGATAAAATGGCAACGCCAGCTTCTATACCAATAAAAGTTTGATAGTTAAAATAAATTGCAGCCAAGGCAACTAAAGTCAGGACAAAAGTCCACATTCTGGATAAAGCCTTGGACTGATCTTTTAAGCTATAAAATAAAAAAAGGATGATGAGGGCAAAAATAAGGCTCAATAGCAGCGGATTAAACACAACCTGTGCCATCAGTATCAATGACAGGGTCATCATTATCGAAGTTCTGATCTGTGTATCAATCATCATTTAAGCCTGCGCCAAAAGTTTTTTGGCCTGTAATAACTGACTGTTACCCAAGCCTACAGCCAATTCGGCTTGCGGTAAAAACACCGCATATGCACACTGCATTTGCTCACATTGTTCAATTAAACCCATCATTAGACTTAATTTTTCTTCATGCTGAGTACTCGGCATATTGTGATAATGAATTTCAATATTCAGCTGCTCATTGTGCTGCTCAAATACCTTGATATATAAACCTTGTCCGCGTGCTGCCTGCTTCCATGACACAGCCTGCAAGCTATCTCCAGCCTTGAAATTACGCAGTTCACGGAACTCGTCCATATCCGGTTCAAAACTGTGCTGATGCTGCTTATTTTCCGCATTATAAAAGGCAGCTTTGGGTGCCACCCATGAATATTCTTTTAAATAAAAATAGGTCCAGGCACGCACCAGTCCAAACGGATAAACTGAATATACCTGAATGGTTGGATAATCAAACTGCCCTCTTTTTTCAGTAAAAAAAGATAAGGTCATGTTTTGCTTCAATTCGGAAATGAAGATTTTTTCCAGATGCTGACTGGTTTTAACCCATAAATAACGCGGCTGCTTCTGCGCTTGCTGGAAATGTAATTGCAAATCCAGTTGCTGTCCTGCCTGCCCGACTTCATTGACAGAAACTTCAACCTTGAGCCCATGCAACTGCTTGAAGGTTAAATAAAAGCTGATACATAAAATGGCACTAACCAGAAAGCAGAAACCCAAAATCAGGTTATTGGCATAATTCACCCCGGCAATGAAGGTCAGCAAGATCAATACCAGATACAAGTAACCTTGCTGATAAATAAAAATCAAAATATCCTTTTGTGAGAGCTGTTTGATTTTTTTAAACTGGAAGCGTTTCGCTAGCCATTTTTGCCACGGCCGGGTCAAAGGTGTAGTCAAGTGAATCACCCTTTAGCTGATATGGACTTGCTGCATCAGCTGCAAGGTTTCTGCTTCACTTAGGCCAATACGATGCGACACCACCGCAGCAAACACTGCTTGCACATCATCTGGAGTCACATAACTACGCTGTTCAATAAAGGCATGCGCTTGAGCAGCTTTTTTCAAAGCCAATAATCCACGGGTCGATAAGCCATGCGAGCTTTTACGGGTCTCGGCAGCCAGATCCAGCAGATACTCCAGCACCCCATCGGCAATATGAACCTGTGTCACTAACTGCTGAATTGTCAAAATTTCATCTTCATTAAAGACGTGCTGCAATGTCGCAATCAAGGCATAACGGGAATCCTGCTGTAATAACAGTTTTTCTGCAGAACGCGATGGATAGCCCAGGGACAAACGCATCAAAAAACGGTCTAGCTGGGATTCGGGCAGGCTATAGGTTCCACTCTGGAACAGCGGGTTTTGGGTAGCAATGACCCAGAACGGTTGCGGCAAATCATAACGCACCCCATCTACCGTCACCAGACCTTCTTCCATGGCTTCCAGTAAAGCACTTTGCGTTTTGGGACTACAGCGGTTAATTTCATCAGCCAGCAAAATTTGGGTAAAAATTGGCCCACGCTTAAACTCAAACTGATGCTCTTTTTGATTAAACATGTTCACCCCAATCACATCACTGGCGAGCATGTCATTGGTAAACTGAATACGCTGAAACTTCAATCCGGCAATATGCGATAAAGCACTGGACAATGTGGTTTTCCCCAGACCCGGTAAATCTTCAAACAGTACATGCCCGCCAGACAGTAAACAACACAAAGCCAGTTTGGTTTGATGTTCCTTATCTAAAATAATGCGATTGATTTGAGCCAAGAATGCCTGAATTTTTGCAGCATAAGATTCCACCTGAAAATTCAGCTTTTGCTGCGCTGGCGTGAGTTCTTGTTTTTGAACTTTATTCGTACCCCAAATCACACTCTTTCCTCAATAAAAAACGGTGCATGATTAACATACACCGTTTTGTTGTTTTTCCAAAGAAATCAAAAGATTTCTGACAAACAGTTTAACAAGGGCATTTTTTCATTCCACCGCCTGCGCTTGGATAACGTGCATCCACGCAGTGACGGTAAAATGTTTTTGCATCCATCGGCACCAAGTCCGGATGATTCTTTTCCATATGCTCCAAATACGTCTGATAATCTGGCACACCGACCATCAGGCGAAAGCTTTGCTGTAGACGTTGCCAAATCAATTGAATGGTTTTAATGCCATTCAACATGAAAAACTTTTTCGGTTGAGCCAATACCGTAAACTTAATGATTTTACCCAAGGCCAGTTTTTGGCGAATTTGCTCTTTTAGACTCATTTCACCTCTCCTGCTGGAATTTCATCACTGTAAATGGCTTCAGCTTCTTGCACGCTTGGATTTGGATTAGCTAATGCACGGCGAATCACACCGACGGCAGCAAATAACATCACAACCGCCACAATCATAAAGAAACCGCACAGTACCGCATTAATCTGATTGGAGAACACAATGGTTTGCATTTCCGCAATATCTTTGGCAGGTTTTAAGATTTCTCCACGTGCAATTGCATCAGAGAAACGGTTAGCTTGTGCCAGAAAACCGATTTTTGGATTTTCATGGAAAATCTTTTGCCAGCCCGCAGTCATACAGGTAATGAACAGGAAAATGGTTGGAACAATCGTGATCCACACATATTTTTCTTTCTTCATCTTGAACAGAATGACCGTACCTAAAATCAATGCCATAGCAGCCAGCATTTGGTTACCAATACCAAACAGTGGCCATAAGCTATTGATACCGCCCAGTGGATCAACTACACCCTGGTACACGAAGAAACCCCAGCCTGCCACAGCAACTGCGGTACCCAACAAGTTACCAAAGAAATTGTGTGATTGTTTTACCGCAGGAATCACGATACCGACGGTATCCTGAACCATGAAACGGCAAGCACGTGTACCCGCATCTACCGCAGTTAAAATGAACAATGCTTCAAACAGAATCGCGAAGTGATACCAGAAGGCCATCATGGAACGGTTGTTGAAAATTTCCGTAATAATGTGCGCCATCCCAATCGCAAATGTTGGGGCACCACCGGTACGTGAAAGAATCGAACTTTCACCTACTTCCTGAGCAAGTAATGTCAATGTTTCTGGCGTTACCACAAAGCCTAAAGTACGCACCGCTTCCGCAGCACTTTCAACCGTTGTACCTAGTACTGCAGCAGGTGCATTGATGGCAAAATATACACCTGGTTCAAGAATGGTCGCGCAAATCATTGCCATAACCGCAACGAAAGATTCCATGAGCATGCCACCATAACCGATCACACGAATATCCACTTCGTTATTGACCAGTTTAGGTGTCGTACCTGAAGAAACTAGGGCATGGAAACCAGAAATGGCACCACAGGCGATGGTAATGAACAGGAACGGGAACATCGAACCAGCAAAGACAGGACCTGTACCATCAATGAAATGCGTTACAGCCGGCATTTTCATTTCAGGCAATGCCACCATAATACCCACAGCCAGACCTGCAATCACGCCAATCTTCAAGAAGGTGGATAAGTAATCACGTGGAGCAAGCAGCAACCAGACCGGTAATGCAGAAGCAATGAAACCATAGACAATCAAGCACCAGGTCAATTGTGTACCTGAAAGGGTAAACATTGGACCCCAGTACGGATCAGCTGCCACATTACCGCCATAGACAATTGCCAGCATCATCAGTACAAAACCGATAATTGAAACCTCGGCAATTTTTCCCGGACGAATATAACGCATATATACGCCCATGAACAAGGCGATTGGAATAGTGGCTGAAATGGTGAATACACCCCATGGACTGTTGGTTAGGGCTTTCACCACCACCAAGGCAAGCACAGCAAGAATAATGATCATGACGCCTAATGCACCTAGCATCACAATGATACCGGCAAAAGAGCCAAGCTCCTGCTTTGCCATTTCACCCAGTGATCGTCCATCACGGCGGGTCGAAATAAACAGGACTAAAAAATCCTGTACAGCGCCTGCAAGTACAACACCGACCAGCAACCAGATGGTTCCTGGCAGGTAGCCCATTTGTGCCGCAAGAATTGGCCCGACTAAAGGCCCGGCACCGGCAATGGCTGCAAAGTGGTGTCCAAACAAGACATATTTATTGGTCGGCACATAATCCAGACCATCTGCCAGACGGTGAGCGGGGGTTAAACGTCTGGCATTGAGTTCAAAAACTTTATTGGCAATAAATAAGCTATAGAAGCGATAAGCGATGCTATAGACACAGATGGCAGCTAAAACCAGCCAAACTGCATTGACATGCTCACCTCTGCTGATTGCAAGTATCCCTAAGGACACCGCACCTAGAACTGCCACCAGAAGCCACACTATTTTGGAAGTTATTGATAACTTCGGTTGAATCGTTTCCATGTAAAGCCCTCATATCTAATGCATAAATCAGCCTTCATTTTTTATTGTTCGGTATACTGCTGTTTTTTCCCTTGCGACTGTACTCCTCATATTTTGCTTTTCATCTAATACTTTGGCATAAAAAAAGGGATGATTTTGATCATCCCTTTCGATAATAGTCTATTTTAAAACCATTATGCACGTTCTAAATAGTCACCCGTACGAGTATCTACACGAACACTTTCTTCTTGCTGTACGAATAATGGTACACGAACAACAGCGCCAGTTTCGAGTTTAGCTGGCTTGCCGCCTCCGCCAGAAGTATCACCACGTACGCCTGGATCAGTTTCCACGATTTTCAATACGACGAAGTTAGGTGCACTTACTGTCAATGGAACGCCATTGAATAACATAATTGTACAAAGTTCGTTAGAATCGTCTTTTAACCATTTTGCAGCATCACCCATTGCAGTTTTGTCTGCAGTAATCTGTTCAAATGTTTCAGGATCCATGAAGTTCCACATTTCACCATCGTTGTACAAGTAGTTCATTTCTACTTCTACGATGTCCGCTGCTTCTAAAGAGTCACCCGATTTAAAAGTTTTTTCTAAAACTTTACCTGTTTTAAGGTTACGAAGTTTTACACGGTTGAATGCTTGACCTTTACCAGGTTTTACATATTCATTTTCCATGATTGAACATGGGTTGCCATCAAGCATTACTTTAAGGCCTTGCTTAAAGTCATTTGTAGAATAATTGGCCATGAAAGGCTCGCTCCAAACTTACTAACTTAAATCTATTAATGCTAGACTAGCATTATTTTTAACATCTGGCATGATAAACTATTTGTATCAAGAGCAAAACTGGCAATCTCAACTGAGTGACCTGATTACGGACCCTTTAGAGTTGCTTGAAACACTTCAGCTCTCGCCTGATCAATTATTATCAGGGGCAATCCTGGCTTCTGAAAAGTTTAAGTTGCGTGTTCCCCGTGCGTTCGTCGGAAAAATGAGCATTGGCGACCCGCTTGACCCTCTGCTGTTACAAGTATTACCCCATCATCTGGAACTTGAAGATCATCCTGGTTTTGTAACCGATCCTTTAGGTGAGGAACAGGCCAATCAACAGCCAGGCGTATTACATAAATATAAATCGCGTTTTTTACTCACCTTAACCGGGGCTTGTGCAGTTCATTGTCGTTACTGTTTCCGCCGCCATTTTCCTTATCAAGAAAACCTGCCAAAAAACGAAGATTGGCCAAATATTAAACAATATATTCAAAATCAACCAGATATAAACGAAGTTATTTTGAGCGGTGGTGACCCGCTTACCCTGTCAAATCGAAAACTTGCCCTGTGGATTGAACGTCTTGAGTCCATGCCGCAAATTAAATTTTTGAGAATTCATTCACGGGTTCCGATCGTAATCCCCAACCGTGTCGATGAAGAGCTGATTTCCTTATTAAAAAACAGTAGGCTGCGCATTATTCTAGTGGTACACTCAAATCATGCCGCTGAGCTGGATGAGTTTACCTGTTCCAAACTTTCAGCGTTGGTTCAACATCAAATTACCGTGCTGAATCAGGCAGTTTTATTAAAAGGGGTTAATAATTCTGCGCAGCTGTTAGTGGACTTAAGTTATCGTCTGTTTGAAACGGGCGTGATGCCATACTATTTACATGTATTAGACAAAGTAAAAGGTGCCCATCATTTTGACTTAAGGCCTGAAGAAATTAATCTGATATATAAAGAGGTTTTAGAGAACCTGCCGGGATATTTGGTTCCTAAACTCGTTAGGGAAATAGCGGGCGAAAAAAATAAAACACCGCTTTTTGGGGTTTCAACTTTTTGAGTTAATAATAACGATGCTTATGAGTAATTCAGATATCTTCCAAACACCAACAGAGTTAAAGTTGGAAAAATTAAGCTTCTGCCCAACCAATGCAAAAGGCTTACAAGACTGGGTATGCAATTTATCCATTCTTCAATTGGGGAATTCTTCCAAAGAACTTTTCAATGCCTTGCTGGAAATATCAGAACTTAAATGTCCGGAAATGTTGCGTTTTGACTTGATTCAAATCCTGCATCCTACCCTGGATAATGTTTTAGGCAGCCTGGAAAAGCATTTTTTCAATCAGGGGCTGATGAGCAATGACCGCAGCGACCAGATCATTGAGCTAGCGATGCTGCTACGTAGTCATTTTGCCAAAATTTATATCGATATTTCAAAACGCTGCAACACCCAGCTCAGCATGCAAAAGTTTTCTCTATTTGCATTCAACCAAAAGAAGAGTTTGCAAACAGCCAGAATTGTTTCTACTTATTATGCTTTGCAGCAATTGTCTTTATTGCTTTATCAACAACATTTGCTCTATAGCACGCCTTTATTTGGACAATGGTTAATTGCACATCAGCTGATTGAATGTGCCATTAAAAATAATTTTTATCAAACCAATATCAATCAGATTTTAGACACGCAGCATCCTTTACAAACCGTTGCTCAGGCTTATTCACAACTGGTGTTGCTGGAAATTCTGAATACCCATCAAATTCGGCCTTCTGAAATGCAGGGCTTATATTTATGCAGTTTTGACTGGGCCAAACTGGTTCATGTATTACCCAAAGAAACTTCGCTTTCTCGCTATATTGTCGATATCAATAAAGACTATCCACCTGTTTTTAATATCAATCAGGCCAGTCTTTACAAACCGACTATCTATATTTCAACACAAAATTTATTAGATCATCTGTCTGAAACCCAAACCAAAAAGTCTGGTTATTTATCACGTAATGAAAAGCTATTTTTAACCCCGGCACTGCACTTTCATATTCACAACCTGCTTACCAGCAATACTGAACGCCTTCATGAACGTTATGAATATTCTGCACAATTACAAATCTGTTTTAGTCTTTTGGTGGCACACTTTTACCTCTCTAATGGCAAAAACTTTCATGAAACTCTGGAGTTAGATATCAATTATCAATTCCATAATGAAAGCAGCTTTATTAATTCGATGAATTCGAATATCCCGGCTGAAATGACTACAGCAAAAACTTTGGATCGTGAAGCCAAACAGATTTATTCCGCAGAAGTTCTGGACATCAGTGTCAATGGTTACAGAATTAAATGGAATGGCTCTGCACCTTCGAATTTGAAAACTGGCGAATTTATTTTAATTCAGGAAAATACTCATAGTCCTTGGCGTGGCGGTGTGATCCGCTGGATCAAGCAGTCAACAGCCAAAAGCCTGGAACTGGGACTAGAAGTCTTGGCACAAGATTTATTCCCTTGTGCTGTCATGATCAAAACAGATCGTCATAGCAATAATTACCAGCCTGCCCTAATCGTTCAGTCTAGCCAAGTTGATGAGGTATCCACCAGCCTGATCGTGTCTGGTTCACATATGTTTAGGGAAAAACAAACTATTCATTTACGCTTGGGACGAGAAGAAATAAAAATTTATCTCACCAAAGCACAAATCATTACACAAAGTTTTATCCGTTTTGAGTTCGAATTACTGAATGAGCAACAAGAAAACTTGATCAACAACTTTATTAATAAGCAAACGAATGAAGTCAAGAATCACGATTTATGGGAAGCATTAAAGTGAGAAATCCATTATTGTCTAAAAAGTTAAAACGTACTGAAACACGTTTACTCATTATCGATGATAATCAAATACGTTTTAACCAAATTCGTGACCTTTTAACATCCAGTGAACATTTAGTACATGCAACCTTGCTGGATGATTTACAAAACTTCGAAAAGCAATTACATCACACTTGGGATCTGGTTATTTTTGGTCGTGCTTATGACTTAAAATATGAACAGGCGTTAAGCTTAATCCGCCTGTCCAAGCAACCAAACCTTCCAATGATCCTGCTCAAACCTGATGATTATCAGGCCGATCAATACGCAGGTTATATTCGTAAAGGGATTTATGACATTCTTAATCTGGATTATCCAGATCGTTTTTATATTGGTCTTTTACGTGCCCTTTCACTCAGTCGTTTGCTGCTGACACAACAACATTTAATGGAAGAGCTAGAAACAGCTCAAACCCAGGCCCAGTCTTTAGTTCAAGAGAGCAACAAAGCCATTGCACTGATTCAGGAAGGTATTCATGTCCAAGCAAACTCTGAATATTTAACACTTTTTGGGCTTAATAATGAAGATCAGATTGTTGGACTTCCCTTACTCGACCTACTTCAGCCTAAAAATTTAAATGATTTTAAGTTACGTTTTAAAAAAATTTCACAAGGTCAGTTTGATTTAGGGCGTTTTGAAATCAACAGCTTAAATCATCAAATATCTGTTCCAAACCCGCTTAAAGTTGAGTTTTTACCTTCTACGAATGAAGAAGATGCCGTACAAATTACGATTGATATTGAATCTTCACCATCAGTTCAGCCTACATCTACAACAGCCGATGCTCCAAAGTCCAATACCTATCAACTGATTAATCGTACCATCACTCAACAACCTTCAGATATTAATGCCCTCGTGGTATTTTCCCTGGCTTCTTGTCCTGATAATATTTTTAAAGAGGAGTGGGATACACTCAAAAATTATTCCACTAATATCAAGGATTTTTTAAAAGAGCAAACTCATGCTCCATTATTTCAAACAAGTTTTGGTATTTATGTGGGCTTGTTCCAAGCCGAATCTAAAGCCAAATTAGAGTCCAAACTGATCGGTTTAAGTTCATTAACTAAACCGCAATTATTGTCCATTGATCACACATCCTATCCGCTGAATCTCAGAATTGGCTATACACTGCTCGATACTGAAATACGTGATGAAAAACATTTTGAACAATTTATTGCTACAGCTTACAAGACTGCTTTACCGGAAAATCAGCCGACTCCTGCACTTGAATTAGAAACACCCTTAAACATTCCAAGCATTGAGCTACAGCAACCCGAAATTAAGGCAGTACCTAGTTCACCTGAAGCAACCCTACTCAGAGCCTTGCAACAAAGCTTGGATCGCGGTGAAATTCACCTTAAATATCAACAGCTCTACGATAAGCAAGACACTAATTTATATACTTATGAAGTCACCAGCGGTTTTATTTATGAAAATGCCTGGAAAGATCTGGCTGGCTTAAGAGAACTTGCAGACGATCCTGAGTTATCCATTAAACTGGATCGCTGGATATTAGTGGAATCATGTAAACAACTGCATAATTTCATTACTCAATATCCTGAAGCAAAATTGATTGTGAATTTGAATAAAGCTGTACTATTACACGACCGAAGCTTCCCTGAATTCATTTCCAAACTCATTACCATTGTCCGCAGTAAATTGAAGCATCCATTAGTTTTACAATTTTCAGAAGAAGATATTAGTCAAAATATCTCAGATGCTCAAAAGTATATTGCCCAGTTACGTCAATTTGGCGCTGAAGTTTCCCTCAGAGACTTTGGTAATAGCATTTATAGCGAGTCGATGCTACGTCAACTTGATGTAAATTGTTTAACTTTACATCAGAATTTGACCAAAATGCTGCAAACAGAAAAATCGACGCAAGAATTACAGGAAAAGCTGAGTGCCTTCCAGGAAATTAAAGCTGGCGAAATCATGCTGCGCGATCTCAATGACATGACTCTGTTTGCAAATGCATGGAACGTGGATGCTCGTTTTATTCAGGGCGATTATTTCCAGAAAAAACTGGATCATTTGATTGATGTACAAGACCAATAGGTCTTGTACAAGGTCTGTAATTGAATCATTAATGGAAATGACAGACATAAAAAAAACGGGCAAGAAGCCCGTTTTTTTCATTTTGGGTATTAACGTTTGATAGAACGTGACATACCTGCAAAACGTTGTTTGAATTTGTCGATACGGCCGCCAGTGTCCACGTTCTTTTGTTTACCAGTATAGAATGGGTGGCATGCTGAACATACGTCTAGGTAAATTGTTTCTTTACCAAGCGCTGAACGAGTTTCGATTACGTTACCACATGAACAAGTAGCAACTAATTTTTCATATTTTGGGTGAATATCGGCGCGCATCGTCGATTACTCCTAAGTTAAGAAAGGCTTATGCTGTCATCGCAATTGATCACTCTCATGATTCATGAGGAATAAGCTTGATCCAGGAAAAAGCCAGACCAACACCACAACAGACCATTCTTTTGGCCCACCGAGACGGATACCGTCAGAGCTAAGCACAACAAGTGGGCGCAATTATACGGGAAAAAATAACAGATAGCGAATTATTCTTTACCCTCTTCTATCTCTTTAAACTCATCTACAGGATGTTTTGACCAGTAGTTGGCAATGACTCCACAGACCATAAGCTGAATTTGATGAAAAATCATAATTGGCAAAACAATCATACCCAAAGGCTGGCCAATAAATAAAATTTGTGCCATCGGCACTCCACTAGCCAATGTTTTTTTTGAACTGCAAAAGAACATGGCAATTTGATCTTCCCGGTTAAAACCCAGCCATTTTGGAAGATATAAAGCCAGTAGCATGATGATAGTCAAGAATACTGAACAGGATACGGTCAAAATCAGCAACGTCTGCCAGCTCACTTCTTGCCACAAACCGGCAACTACTGCCCCACTAAATGCCCCATACACCACCATTAAAATAGTGCCCTGATCAAAGGCTTTAACTATACCTGGCTTTTTCAGCATCAAAGGATAAACATATGGTCGCAGGATTTGCCCTAAAATAAACGGCACCAGTAATAACAAGGTGATTTGAACAATCGAGGAAGTTGGATCAAAACCATGCTGTGACTGACCTAGAATAAAGAAACTGACCAATACCGGGGTAATAAACATACCAACGATATTGGAAAATGAAGCACTACACACTGCACTGGCGACATTACCTTTTGCTACCGAAGTAAACGCAATGGAAGATTGCACGGTAGAGGGCAAGAAGCACATAAACAGGAAGCCCCAATACAGTTCCTTACCTAATAGAGGTAACAGAATGGGTTGTGCAAGTAATCCAAGGATAGGAAATAATGCAAAAGTAAATACAAAAACCACCACATGAAACTTCCAGTGCATGATGCCTTGCATCACCGCTTCTCGGGACAGTTTTGCTCCATGTAAAAAAAACAGGATTGCAATGGCAATGCTGGTTAAAATTCCAAAAACATCTGCAGCTCCGCCTGCTACTGGAGCTATACTGGCCAAAATTACCATCACTACCAGCAAAATGGTAAAGCGGTCCAATGCCAACAGTTTTAACATTATTACGTCCTGTAAATGACAGCCAATAAAAAACCCAATAAGTGATTTTACCTTGCGGTAAAGTTTCATCTTACTGGGCTGAATAAATAAAGCCAGTGTTTCAACTCAATGTTGAATATTTAGTTTATCTATATCACTTTATGATGAGACTTCTGTCATCAATTCCTTTTATTTATCCTTATGGGAGAAAAAATAAAAAGAGTGTCAATAATGAGCAAAGAAGTCTGTTAGTTATTTCTGGCATTAACATCTTGCTGAATTAGCTCGATTTTATAGCCGTCTGGATCTTCAACAAAAGCGATCACGGTAACACCACCCTTCATTGGACCAGCTTCACGCACCACCTTACCACCACGTGCCTTGATCTCTTCACAGGCTTTATAGGCATCATCGACCGCAATCGCAATATGGCCATAGCCATTGCCCAGCTCATAACTTTCTGTGTCCCAGTTATGCGTCAATTCCAGTACGGTATGGTTTTCTTCATCACCATAGCCGACAAAAGCCAGAGTGAATCGACCTTCTTCATAATCACGTTTACGAAGCAAAGTCATACCGAGTACTTCAGTATAAAACTTTAAAGATTGTTCCAGATTGCCTACACGTAACATGGTATGCAGCATGCGCATCATTCATTTTCCTATGTTTCAATTTTTACAGACACTATAGGGAGTTGCTGTGGAAAATTCAATTTCGCAATCTGGTAGTAGATATCATTTATTATTCCACGTCCCCATTATTATTACATTTTTAAATCAATATTCTGCTTAACAGCACAGCGCACGATAATGATGGAGTCTTTGCTTAGGCTATTTAAAAAATAAGACTGAACCTTTACTGCAATTTTTAGCCAAAGAAAAAACCCATTTCATCTTCAAGACAAAATGGGTTTTTCATTCATTTTTTTAAAATTTGAGCTTAATTGGACTGTTGCTGATGTTCACGCAACAGCTTCGCCACCCAGACCACCAAGATTAAAATTGGAATGCCAATCAGCGTGGTCATAAGGAAGAAATTCGGATAACCGATATTGGTCACAATGGTTCCTGAGTAGCCGCCTAAAATCTTCGGCGTTAAAGTCATCAGCGAACTGAAAATGGCATATTGTACTGCCGTGAAAGATACACTGGTTAAACTGGACAGGAATGCGATGAATGCTGCACCTGCCAAACCAGATGCCAGGTTATCGACAATAATGGCAAAATATAACCACAGTGAACTATAAGGTTTAATGACCTTGCCGCTAATTTCAACATCGTCAGCCGATTGAACATTGATTGCAGCTAAAGGCTGTACATCAATATCCAGATCTTTGGCTGTAGTTGAGTTCATATCGATAGTATAGCGATGCTGTGCGCTTAAAATGGCTTTGTCATTATCGATCACTTCAGCCACAAGCTGTTTTGATGCTGAATTTACCAGGCTTTCTGCTGGAATAGCGGTGCTAAATACACCTGTTTTGTCCAGATTGGCATCAAATTTTTGACCGTCCAAACTCAGGACAATTTTTTGTGTTTCATTCAAGGGCTGCCCAACATACTGGCCCCGTACCACCAGACTGTTCTGTTGTTCATTTGAAGCAATAACATTATCGCTGGTCACCGGCAGAATTTGCATCATGCCTGATTGAGCACCTTGCTGTTGCGCATTCTGTTTTAAATAGGGAACTGTGCTCACTACTGAGGGTTGTGTATCATCTTGATATTGCACTTGAACCTGTACTGCATTGGCTTGTGCCAAAACCTGACTCGGCACTTTCAGTTTCCAGTAACCCACTTCATCCGATTGAACCTGATACTTGTGCTGACCTACCGTGACTTGAACATCATGGGTTGGCTGGCCTGATTTCACCAAACCGATAAAGATCAGGTTGGTTGAGCTGGCCAAAATTGCACCAACAAACATCAGTTTCATAATGTTCATACGCTGTGCCAACAAGCCACCCAGGAAACCACCGACCAGGCTGAAAATCACCCCGTAAATTTTTACTGCTTCAGCAATCTGCTCTTTACTGAAGTTTAAATCCTGATAGAACACATTAGAGATGACCCCGGCAATAATGTCTGAGATACGATAGAAACCGATGAGCAATAACAGAACCAAAGCCAGCTTTAAGCCATAGCGTCTAAAAAAATCGGCAATCGGGCTGATCCAGGTTTCCATAGCCATTTGCTTGTTGACCGCACCCATCTTGACCAATAATGAGCCAACTAATACAGCTACCGCAGCAGATCCAATAAAACGTAAGCTTTCAAAGCAAAACAACAATAATGAATCGGTAATTGCAAATTGTATCTTAACAGATTCAGTTACAGTTCCAGAAAAAATATAGCTCAATACAAAGCCAATCACGGCAACAAAAAACACGGCCACCAGACGATAGTAATCACTACGCTTATAATCCTTATAACTACGATCAACCTTCGGTTCACGAATCACTAAAGTGGTGATAATTCCGACCAGCATGACTGCTGCCATAACCAAATAAGTGATTTTCCAGGCGCTATAAATATAGTTTCCCTTAGCCGTTCCAAGTGAGGCCGCAAGGAACAATGCACCTGCTCCAGCCACAATCATGCCGATGCGATAACCTGCATTATAAGTCGAGGCAAGCACTGTCTGCATTTCAGTTTCTGCAAGTTCGATACGATAGGCATCAATCACAATATCCTGAGTTGCTGCAGAGAAACCCAGTAATACAGCTCCTGCTGCCATCTGATATAAATAACCCTGACCGAGTGCTGGATTAGAAAAAGCCATCGTACAAATGGCACTGATAATTAAGACTTGTGCAATGAGCAACCAGGCCCGACGTCGCCCCAGCTTTTGGGTCAAAAATGGCACCGGCAACTCATCAATCAAAGGTGCCCAGACAAATTTGAATGAATAGCCCAGGGCTGCCCAGCTAAAAAAGGTTACTGCACTTTTTTCAATGCCGGCTTCACCTAGCCATAAAGACAGACTGGAAAAGATCAAAAGAATGGGAATACCGGCTGAAAAGCCTAAAAACAGCATGATCAATGCACGACGATCGAGAAAAGCAGTAAAGGCAGATTTCCACCCTGTAGATTGTGTTGTCATTACGTTGTTTTTTTCTGCAAAACTGAATGCTGCTATTCAAACGCTTAATAAGTTCAGTTTCAACAATAATTGTGAAATCATTATTTTATTTTGTCGATAAAAACGACCTGCGCGCTTGAATTTTTCAACTAAACCTGTATACCTTAAAGCTCTATTGCAATATTTTAGTTTTGGATTTAAACAGTGCCCCAAAAACTCGATCAAATGAATTCTTCATTATCTGCAACAACTACAGTGACTCAACCAGACCCTCTACAAAGCAGTTTAATTTCAGCATTCGATCAACCGGAAATTCAAAACACACTAACCAAAACACAGCTTCAGCCCAAGCAACTGACGCATATTCCCAATCTTGAAAAAATTCCTGCGTCAACACGAAGAATCAAACCGCTCAATGACTTTCTTGGGCAAGATCGCGCACGTGCCTCGGTTGAAGCAGGCATCGCCTTGCCTTACTCGGGCTATAATATTTTTGCAGTCGGTACAGCAGGCTTAGGTAAACGCACCATGATCAAGCGTTTACTGCAACAGCATGCCAAGACCATGCAAACCCCGAATGACTGGGTCTATGTCAACAATTTCAAGTTTCCCCGTCAGCCGATCGCACTTGAACTGCCGCCAGGACAAGCGCCTAAATTCCAGGCTTTGCTGCATCAAACCTGGCAAACCATTTTAAAACAGCTGGAACGGCGCTTTACTGCGGAAACCTATCACAACCGTATTGAAATGATTCGCGAGCAAACTGGCGATGAACAGCAATCGGCCCTGGTTGAACTGACCAAGGAAGGTGCAGATTTCGATTTAAAACTGATTTCTCAAGACGATGAGCACTGTTTCGTGCCGGTCCATCTGAAAGACAACGAATATCAGGAAATGTCCAAAGAAGACATTAATGCCCTGAATAGCAAACAGCGCGCAGAGATTGCATCGAATATTCGTTACATGAATAAGAAACTGGAGCGTTTGGGCCTGCATTTAGGTGATTTGGAAGATGATGCTCGGGATAAAGTCCAGCATCTCAACCGTGACATTGCCAAACAGGTGGTGTTGCCGCGTATTGATGTTATTCAGAACAAATATCCTGATGTCCAAGGCTTGACTGAATATCTGCAATATTATGCGGAAGATATTATCAATAACGTAGAAATCATTCTTGAACAAGAAGAGGATGATTTCGCTCCTGGTATCTTCAGTCGTGTGCCTTCACGTTATCAAGCCAATATCATCGTTTCCTACAAGCCGAATAGCGGTGCGCCCGTCATTTTTGAAGACTTCCCGACCCACTACAACTTGTTAGGACACGTGGAACAGCTTACTCAAAATGGCACCATCACCACCGACTTTACCCTGATTCGTCCGGGTTCACTACATCGGGCGAATGGCGGTTTTCTGATACTCGAAGCTGAACAACTGCTGGAACAGCCTTATGCATGGCAAGGTTTAAAACGTGCCCTGAAATCCGGAAAATTAAAGCTGTCCTCGCTGGAACATATGCTGACCTTAACCGGCAGCATCTCCATCGAACCACAAGCGATTCCATTAAATATTAAAGTGATTTTGCTTGCAGAACCTGAAATTTATTATGAAATTTTAGAACTGGAACCTGAACTTGGCAGCGTGTTTAAAATTCGTGCCGATTTCACCGATACATTACAACGTAATGACATTAACGAACAAGCCTATATGCAACTGATTGCAGACTATGTTCAGGCTGACAAACTGTTACCTTTTGACCGTTCTGCACTAGCAGCATTGCTCACCGACTCAAGCCGTCAGGCGGAAGATCAAAGTTCATTGTCATTGCATGCCTTAACTTTGGGGGATCTGATCCGGGAAGCCCATCATCATGCAGCGCAAGCCGGTGATAAAACCGTCTCAGAAAAACATATCAATACCGCACTTGATCATCGCAAGTATCGACTAGGTTATTTACGTGAATTGTACTGGCAAGATTTAACGCGTGGCACGCAGTTAATCGAAACCAAAGGTCACCGTTTGGGTCAAATTAATGCCCTGTCGGTGATTCAGTATGCCGATGTCGAATTTGGCTTGCCTTCACGTTTGACTGCATCGGTCTATCAAGGTGGCGGTGACATTCTGGATATCGAACGTAGTGTCGAACTGGGCGGCTCACTGCATGCCAAAGGCATATTGCTGATGTCGAGCTTCCTGAAAGCTCACTTTGGGCGTGAACAGATGCTGCACTTCTCGGCTGCACTCGCCTTTGAACAAAGTTATGGTCAAATCGACGGTGACAGCGCAACCGTAGCTGAGCTTTCTGCCCTTATTTCTGCCATTAGCCAGTTACCGATTGACCAGTCCTGGGCCATTACCGGCTCCATGAACCAGTTGGGTCAGGTTCAACCAATTGGGGGTGTCAATGCCAAAATTGAAGGTTTCTATGATGCCTGCAAGCTGCAAGGCTTAACAGGCAAACAGGGAGTGATTATTCCACATCAAAATATGGAACACCTGATGTTACGTCATGATGTGATTGAAGCTGTGGCCAAAGGTCAGTTCCATATTCACGCCATTGAAACCATTGACCAGGCTCTAGAAATTTTAATGGCACGTCCTGTCGGCACACTGAATAAAAAAGGCCGTTACAGTAAAGGTTCCATTTATGCAGCAGTCATGGCGCAATTAGAATATTGGCAGGCGCTTGAAGATGGTGCCGAACTGGAAGAAGAACCGAAGAAAAAGAAAAAAAAGAAGAAAGACAAGAAAAAAACCAAAGGTGAAGCATCTGCCAATCAAGCTGTAACCACTGCAGCAGTTGAGCCGAAAGCCAATGAGCAAGACCCGCTCACAGAAAAAGCATGATTTTTTCTGAGATATAAAAAAGCGCCTTCAAGGCGCTTTTTTTAATTCAACTTCACATCACTGAATTAAGCTTCAGGTGCCGGGCTGTACTGTTCGACCAAAGGTTTTAACTCACCTTTTTGGAACATATCCAGCATGATATCGCTACCACCGATCAATTCACCATTGATCCACAATTGTGGGAACGTAGGCCAGTTGGCAATTTTCGGTAAAGTTGCACGGATATCCGGGTTTTCCAAAATGTTGACATAAGCAAATGGACGACCAATTTGACTGAGTGCTTCTACTGCACGTGCAGAGAAACCACATTGTGGAAATTGTGGTGTACCTTTCATGTAAAGTAATACTGCATGTTTAGCAATTTGGTCACGAATTAACGCTTCAGTATCGCGTACTTGTTCAGTCATTGATAAATCCTCAACTAATCTGCCTCGCATTATACCCAAAACTGGAGGAAACAGTATGTCTAAAGCAATAATTCCATTTTTATTTACATTTGGGCTTTTAATCTGTCCTGGATTTTGCTTATATAAACTTTTATTTTTCCCTCCTAACAGATAAGAGTTAGTCATGAATAACATTACCCTTGCTCCTGTGCAAACTGATCAACCATCTCATTTGATGCCGGTATTTGGCCGTCAGCCGATCAGCTTTGTCCGAGGACGAGGTTCTTATCTTTATACTGAAGACGGTACTGAATATTTAGATGCATTGACCGGTATTGCAGTATGTGGCTTGGGTCACTCACACCCTGCGGTAACTGAAGCAATTGCTGAACAAGCCGCTACCCTGATTCATACCAGCAACATTTTTGAAGTACCTTGGCAAACCGCTGCTGCACAGAAACTGGCTGAAGTTTCAGGTATGGAAGAAATTTTCTTCTCGAATAGTGGTGCAGAATCAAATGAAGGTGCAATTAAAATTGCGCGTAAATTTGGTCATATGCAAGGGGTAGCCACACCTAAAATCATTGTTGCAGATCATTCTTTCCACGGTCGTACTCTGGCGACCCTGTCAGCAACGGGTAACAAAAAGGTTCAGGAAGGTTTTGCGCCTTTGGTTGAAGGTTTTATCCGTGTGCCATTTGGTGATATCGAAGCAATTGAAGAAGCGGCCATCCATCATCCGGACATCGTTGCGATTTTAGTTGAACCAATTCAAGGTGAAGGGGGTGTCAATACCGCCCCTCAAGGTTTTAGCTACCTGGAAGAAATCCGTCAAATCTGTAACCAGCACAACTGGCTAATGATGCTGGACGAAGTTCAAACGGGTAATGGCCGTACCGGTAAATACTTTGCTTATCAGCACACCAATATTGTTCCAGATGTACTCACCACTGCCAAAGGGCTAGGCAATGGTTTCCCGATTGGTGCGGTGATGACTCAAGGCCGTGGCGTTGGTGTTTTAACTGCCGGCAACCATGGTTCAACTTATAGTGGTACTGCCTTGGGTTCACGTGTGGTTTATACGGTTATTGATACCATTCAAAAAGAACATCTGGTTGAAAATGCCGCAAAAATGGGAAGTTATATCGTTGAGCAGTTAACCCAGCAACTGGCTGATCAAAACGTTAGCGTTCGTGGTTTTGGTCTGATGATTGGTATTGAGTTACCAAAAGCTTGTGGCGAATTGGTCAATGTGGCACGTGATGAATATCATTTAATTATCAATGTGACTGCAGGTTCTGTAATTCGTTTATTACCGCCACTCAACATTAGCCAACAACAGGCTGATCAGTTGATTGAACGTCTGGTTAAAATGATCAAGGCTTATTTAGCTTAAGCCTTCAATCCAGTCTAAAAAAGCCGCTAATCGCGGCTTTTTTATGCTTCATTTTTATGAAACTGCCTGGTAAATTCTTCCGCCGGGTAACTGGCTAAAGTATTGTTTTAATGCATCCAAACAACGATGAACCTTCATGGGTTGCTGATCTTTTTTTGCCGTGATGGCATATAAAGTGAAATTTTCCAGTTTCCACTCTGGTAAAACCTCCACCAGAGCACCATTCATTAAATCCTTTTGTACATCCAGATATAAAATTCGTGCAATACCATGCCCTTGCAAACATAATGATTTTGCAACCAGGACATTATTGGTACTTAAACGTGATTTCATTTCCAGATTCACTGTTTTATCTGACGCCGCATGTTGAAATGAAAAATGTTGATAATTTTTCATAATATTGATTGGAATCAGGTCATGATGGTTTAAATCTTCAGGCCGCGATACAGGCGCCGACTGATTCAAATAACTTGGAGAAGCCACCAACACCTGCTCTACCAGAGCCAGAGGCATCACATTCAAATGATGATCTTCTATTTTTGGGCTCATGCGTAAAGCGATATCGATACGCCCTTCAAGTATATCAATATATTGATTATCGGCTTCTAAATGGACTGCTAAACCACGATGTGCCTGCATCCAGTGAGACAATGCAGGAATCACATGATTGGCACCAAGTTCCGGGGTTGTAGCAATGCGTAAATCCCCCACCAAGTCATCGCGTAACTCGTTGATACGGATTTTCCCACGCTCTGCAGCGGCAAGCATTTCTTGACAGCTGTGGAAAAAAGCCTGTCCAGCTTCAGTCAAATTCAATTTTCTTGTAGATCGATGTAGAAGTGTCACTTCCATTTCATTTTCTAAAGAACGAATTTGCTGACTCACGGCGCTGGTCGTGATTCCTAACTCACGTGCAGCACCGCTAAACGAGTTTTTTTCAACAACACAAGCAAACACACCCATTGCTCGAAGTTGATCTAACATAAATTTCCCTCTGAACTTATAATTACTTTATCTTTCCGATAAAAGCAACTCATTGTATTATACGGCGAAATTTATGTTTTGTATTTGTAAAATTTAATTTATTGGTAAAACGATGGTCGGATTGATAGGTTTACCATTTAAACGCACCTGAAACTCCAGCATAGTACGATTTGTACCCGTTGAACCCATTTCAGCAATTTTCTGCCCTGCTGTCACATTCTGGCCACTGCTCACATTCATTTTGCTGTTGTGGGCATAAGCGGTAATGTAGCCATCGATATGCTTGATCAGAACTAAATTGCCATATTCTTTCAAACCATCAGCCGCATAGACCACTTGACCATCAGCCGCAGCAAAAACCGCATCTCCAGTATTACCACCATAACGAATACCCTTTACATTTGCAGCCACATTAAAGTTTGCAATGACTGCGCCATTACTTGGTTTTACCCAGCGCAAAGCAGAGACTTTCGAAGATGCTACGGGGGCAGTCGCCGTGGTTGCAGGAACTGTAGTTTTAGCCGGTGTAGTCGGAAGTTGAACGGTTTGACGCTGAATCGGTGCGGCTTGGGTCACCGCTTGTGTAGTGGTGGTGCGACGTGAGCCTGAATCTTTTAAACGTAAAGATTGACCGACATAAATGCGATAGGGTGGCGCTATATCGTTCATATCGGCAACACTGGTATAAGACAGACCATAACGTGCAGCAATTCCGCTTAATGTATCTCCAGATCGAACCGTATAGTAATCCGGTGCAGCCGCATAACGTGTCGCATTATGAACTTGTGGTTTTGAAGCACAGCCACTCAAAATGGCTGTGGCAATAACAGCTGTAGACAAGACCATGGTTTTCAACAAACCCACAGGCGCAGCAAATAAGCGATATGGTGACACCAAGTGCATTAATCTTCCTCTCTACACATTAAGTCTATTTATTGGTTTGCACTAAGATTAGCAAAAAAGCATCTGAAAAATAGGGTCAATTCTGCTTTTTCACAAAGTTATAACACTACTGGGCATTATTTGGAAAACTCTGCATGTAATGTGTGCAAAATCTCATAATTTGTCGCGTCCATTTGAATTGGCGTAATGCTGACATAGCCATTTGCCACCGCAAAAAAATCCGATTCTATTTCAGTTAAACCTTTTTTAGGTTCAGCGACAGCCTCACCTGACAAACCAATCCAATAAACCTGACGTCCACGTGGGTCTACATGACTGCTAATCGGTTTAGATTGACTGCGACGTCCCTGATAAGTAATTTTCGAACCTCTCAATTCAGATATATCTGGAATATTCACGTTAAAAATATGACGTGGCGGTAAAGTCGGCAAACCCTGGGCAATAAAATCATGCACCCATTTTGCTGCTACGGCATAATCATTTGGATTGTCATAAGAACGGACATTGGGACCGGCCATGGAGACGGCAATAGCCGGTTGTTTCATTAGGCGGCCTTCGAACGCGGCTCCGACAGTACCAGAATAAAGCACATCATCACCCAGATTTGCCCCACTGTTAATTCCGCTGACCACCAGATCAAATTCAAAATCAAATAAGCCGTTCATGGACAGATATACACAATCTGCGGGTGTTCCATTGACTGCCCAGACATCTGCTGAAATTTGAACAGGTCGTAAAGGACGATCTAAGGTAAGTGCACTGGAAAAACCACTGCGTTCACTTTCTGGAGCAACGATGACTACACGACCAAGCGGAGCCAAAGCTTGAGCCAAGGCCTGAATACCGGGAGCAAAAACACCATCATCATTGGCAATTAATATATTCACTTAAACATCTCTTAACGGTTAAAAATGACTAATCAGAACATTTGATTGAATTGTATAGAAAATTATATATATTTGACGCTCAACATCCATTCAAAAAGTGTGATTTAAAAATGACTAAAAGCATATCATTTCGTGGCTTATTGGGGTTAGGCATTGCGGCATTATTATCTTCTACTGTGTTAGCCAATGACGGTTTATCTCTGGAAGAAGCCAATACAATTGTGAAAGAAGACCTTGCTTCAACTCAAGTGATGGCTGAAGTATGTCCTACCATTATTGGTAAAAATGCAAAATTTGATCAAAATATTCAACTGTTGATTAAGGCCTATCTGCAAGACTATTCAGATCAATCAATGACTTTTGATAAAATTCAAGCAGATTCAGAGTATAAATCTGTTCTGGAGGAAGCTCGCCAAGCTGCAAAAGAAACCAGTAAAGATGAACAAAAATCGGTTTGCGAAGATGTTGTAAATTATCAGGTTTGATCATTAGGTCTTGTTTTATATAAGTTATCTAAAATATTAAACCTCTTATTATGACCACAGGCATAAAGAAGATTCCTCTTTATGCCTTTTTTAATCCTTTGCTGTTTTCATATTTTTTTGATGAACGTCATCATTTTCAACAGCTTTAATACATTTGTGTACTTACAATTACCCCAAATACCGTTAATCTTATTTTTATTATTGTGATGTTTTTAAATCATTCAGGTCTGTTTAATGAAATTATCTATGCTTAAACCGCTTTCTTTGGGACTGTTAACCACTGCTGCCATGACCCTGTCTATGATTCATGCAGCCACACCAGATGAAAATATTGAAGTGACGCCACTACAAAAAGTCACCCAGCAAGAGCTGGCAGCCATTTATGTACTTTCAGAAGTATGTCCAGATTTAGTGAATGATCGCGCTCAATTTGAACAAGGTTATGCCAAGCTGGCACAAGAATATTTACCTGCCGACAATAATGCGGTTTCGAGCCTGGCTAAACTCAGCCAAGAGAAAAAATTTGAGCCTGTTTTAGCTGAAGCACGTAACGATGCAAAAAAAGCTGGAGATGCAAAAAATCAGGAAATTTGCCAAGAACTCACCACATACAGCAAATAACACAAATTGGTTACAATACTTTTGAAAATAAGCTGATTTCCCCCATAGAAGTCAGCTTTGCTTTGTCCTAAAATGCAAAGCTCTTTGTGCTTATTATTAAGATATTGGAACCACCCAGAATGACCCACAAAAGCGCCCTTGCTGCATTATTACTATTGCCGAGCTTCACATACGCAGCAACTGTCTTATCTGCACCGCCAGAACTCAATAATAAATCTTATGTTTTAATGGATTATGAGACAGGGCAAATCCTCGCATCAAAAAATGAAAATGAAAAATTAGCACCTGCTTCAATGACCAAGATGATGACCAGCTATATCATCGAACAAAAGTTATTGAGCGGTGAACTCACTGAAAATGAAAAAGTTCGTATGAACGAATCTGCGTGGTGTCGTGGTAGCAGCACGGAATCATGTATGTATGTTCCGCTTAACGGGACTGCAACAGCACTGGAAATGCTGCGTGGGATTATCATTCAGTCTGGTAACGATGCCTCTAAAGCTATGGCAGAACATATTGCCGGCAATGAAGGTACCTTTGCGCACATGATGAATCAGGAAGCAAAACGTATTGGCATGACCAATACCAGCTTCATCAATGCAACGGGTATGCCTGCAGAAGGTCACTACTCGACTGCCAAAGATATGGCAACACTTGCGCAACATATCATTCATGACAGTTCAAAATATTACCCAATCTACTCTGAAAAAGAATTTAGCTTTAACAGCATTAAACAAGGTAACCGTAATGCCTTGCTTTATACAGACCCAAGTGTAGACGGTTTAAAAACAGGTCATACTGAAGAAGCTGGCTATTGCTTAACCACTTCCGCTAAACGTGGCCCAATGCGTTTAATTTCCGTGATTTTTGGCGCACCAAGCATGAACGAACGTGCCTCACAAACACGTGAAATTTTGGCTTGGGGTTATGCAAACTTTGAAACTGTTAAGGTTCAACCTGCCAATCAGGTTTTAGCCAAGTCAAAAGTTTGGTATGGCAAAAGCAATGATGTTCAAATTGGTCTGGCAGAAAACTTTAACGTGACCATGCCTAAAGGCGAAGCCAATGCTATTAAAACTCAATTGGTGGTTCAACCTAAACTGACTGCACCACTTAAAAAAGGTCAAGTAGTCGGTAAATATGTAGCTACCTTGAACGGTAAAGTGATTGCAGAAAAACCGCTGGTTGCCCTTCAAGCTGTTGAAGAAGCTGGTTTCTTTGCAAAAATGATTGATCACATCAAACAATTCTTCGCAAACTTGTTCTAAGTACAGCTTTAGACTTAAGTTAAAGCATCCACACTTCGGTCTGGATGCTTTTTTATTTTATAATGCTTGAAAATTGACAGACTGAACCCCCTCACATGGCTAAAAACATTCGTCCCTATTTAAATACCGCACCGCAAGTTGATGACTCATGTTATATCGATGATATGTCAGTCGTCATTGGCGATGTGGTACTTGCTGAAAATGTTTCGGTGTGGCCTTTTGCCGTGATTCGTGGTGATGTCAATCATATTCATATTGGCAAAAACTCCAATGTGCAGGATCATGCCATGCTGCATGTCAGCCATAAAAAAGCCGATAAACCTGAAGGTTCACCTTTAATTATTGGCGAAGATGTGACGATTGGCCATCATGTGACTTTACATGGCTGTACCATTGGCAATCGGGTATTAGTGGGGATCAACACCATCGTTTTAGATGATGTGGTGATTGAAGATGACGTGATGATTGGTGCAGGCTCATTGGTTCTACCACGCAAACGTCTGGAAAGTGGTTATTTATATGTCGGCAGTCCGGTACAGAAAGTTCGTCCACTTACAGAGAAAGAAAAAGAATTTTTGCCTTATTCAGCAAGACATTATGTGAAAGTGGCGAATAATTATTTAGATGAAACACATTAATTATTAAGCTATAGAAGCCGATAGAATTAATAAGCATTAAAAATAAGGTATCTCTAAATGAATATTTATTAGTCTTGAATGCCAAAAAATAAAAAACATGATAAACAATAGGTTACATTGCATGCCATTTAATATTTAAACAGGTGCAAAATAACTATTAGAGTTGATTAATTTTAGGAAAAATATGAAGCATTTTCTCTATGTCGGGTTACTGTTAATTACTGGCTGTGCAAGTACAGGAGTCATCCCTATTGGTACAGATTCTTATTTTATTGGCAAAAAAGATGGTACACCTGGGCTAGGAGTATCTTTAGAAAACAAAGCTTCTGTATATAGAGAAGCTAATGACTTTTGTAAAAAAAACAATCAAACGATGATAATTCTGGACGAAAAAACTATACCCGCTATTCCTGCAAGACTAGGTTCTACTGAATTAAAGTTTAGATGCCAAAAAAACTAGGTTTAGTACCTAATAAAATTTAAATTTAAATTTAATGAAATATTAAAGATAAAATTAATTTTACGATAGATATTGGTATTTTTTTCACCTGAATATTGACTATCTGCCTACAACTTTTCAAATACTAATATCTCTACTTTTTCAACTGAATCTGAATACTTGTGGTTACCGAATTACTGCATGATCGAATAACGCTGAGATTCGGTATAGCTTAAATGAAAATACACATTTTAATGACTTGAATAATGAAATAGTCGAAAATTTAGATGGTAATATTTATCTTTTAAAAAAAAAAACCAATTCTAAACAAAAACTTATTTATTTTCTTGATAATAACAAAATAATTTTAGGCATTCCTTTTGCTAAATTAATTACTTATGCAGAATATGGATAACTGGACAAAGCTTGAAATGAATATCTGGCTTTAATTCAAAATAAATCACCCAATTTATTCTTACTTAAGAAAGTACAAGAACTAGCAGCTAAATTTAAAATCAATTAACCAACTGAAGTTTCAATTCAGATCAGCATAGCCACCACGCGCTAAATTTTGTAGAATACCCCTTTTACCCCATGGTGCTTTTCTATGACCGCTTGGACTGCCCACGTTACCGTCGCTACTGTTATTGAAAAAAATGGAAAATTCCTGTTTGTTGAAGAACATACTCAAGGGGTAACACATACTGTATTTAACCAGCCTGCAGGTCATGTCGAATGTGGAGAAACGCTTATACAGGCGGCCATTCGTGAAACCATGGAAGAAACCGGGCATGATGTAGAAATTACAGACCTGCTTGGCATATATACCTATACTCCGCCAATGTTCCCTGACCGTACCTATTTCCGTTTTTGCTTTTTAGCCACAGATCTGCATCATCATACAGATGCAAAACTGGATACTGGAATCGTGGGTGCCGTATGGATGACATTGGACGAACTGGAAGAATCTGCACGCGCACGTAGTCCCTTGGTGATTAAAGCCGTCAAAGATGCCTTATCCGGTCAAAAATATCCTTTATCGCTCGTTTATGAGCACCAAAATTCTCCCCTATTTACAACTTTGGATGCCTAATCCTATGCAACAACGTGTCATCGTCGGTATGTCTGGTGGTGTAGATTCATCTGTGTCTGCAGCACTTCTTCTTCAACAAGGTTATCAGGTTGAAGGTCTTTTCATGAAAAACTGGGAAGAAGATGACGGCACGGAATACTGTACGGCGATGGAAGACCTTGCCGATGCGCAAGCAGTGTGTGACAAAATTGGCATCAAACTGCATACCGCCAATTTTGCCATGGAATATTGGGATCGTGTGTTTGAGCACTTCCTGGCAGAATATGCGGCTGGTCGCACCCCAAACCCGGATATTTTATGTAATAAAGAAATCAAATTTCGTGCCTTTTTAGATCACGCCGTGAACTTGGGTGCAGACTTTATTGCCACAGGTCATTACTGCCGTCGTGGTGAAACCATGACCAACTCGCGTGGTGAAGAATATGCACCTTTATTACGCGGATTTGACCAAAACAAAGACCAGACTTATTTCCTGCATGCCGTACATGGCCGTGAAATTAACAAGACTTTGTTCCCTGTCGGTGAAATTGAAAAGCCACAAGTGCGTAAAATTGCTGAAGAACTGGGTCTGGCAACCGCCAAGAAAAAAGACTCCACCGGAATCTGCTTTATTGGTGAACGCCGTTTTAATGACTTTTTAAAACAATATCTTCCAGCCCAACCCGGAAAAATTTTACTGGATACCGGCAAAGAGGTTGGTGAACATCACGGCTTAATGTACTATACGCTCGGTCAACGTGGCGGTATCGGCTTAGGTGGTCTGAAAGGCGAAGCCGAAGGCGCCTGGTTTGTGCTTTATAAAGATATTGAAAACAATCGCCTTGTTATTGGTCAGGGTCATGAGCATCCACTAATGCAAAGTACTATACTTTGGAGTGAAGCGATTGACTGGGTCGCGGGTGAGCAGGATATTCCAGTAACAGGTTTCCGCTGTACGGCTAAAACCCGTTATCGCCAGCCGGATCAGGCTTGTGTCATTTATCAAGATGCCGATATGCCAAATGGCGTACGTGTTGAATTTGACGAACCGCAACGTGCGGTGACTCCAGGACAAAGTGTAGTGTTCTACGCAGATGAAGTTTGTTTAGGTGGCGGTGTGATTCATCATACCAATGCACCAAAACCTGATTTTATTTAAAAAGGAAGCGATAGGCATGGCTGAGTTACCCTTTCAACAGCCTCGGACTTTGAATGTACGTCAGAACCGTGCTTTGGCGTTGGCAGCTGTGTTCCAGTCGACACAGCTGACCCATATGACAGCCATGTCAGGACAACACAGTATTGGTGAAAATGGCAGCTTCTATTTAGAACAACTGATTAAAGCCAGCCTGAATATCCGTCCTACTTCCAATGAATCCTGTCAAACCCTAGACTTCTTTAATCAACTGGCCGATATTTCCCTTGGCTTAAAAACATTAGAAAGCAGCATTACCCAACCTTTTAATCCTTCTCCTAAATCACGTTTACCGAAATTTTCCAACGCCAAATTACCAATGAGTTATGCCATGGCGTTGTTACAGTTAGAGAAAAAAGTCTATAGCAATCCCAAGTTTGTTGAAATTATCGAACAATCACAACAAAAAATTCTAAAACAGCTGTCTTTTTTCGATAATAACTATTTACATCCCAGCATTATTGCCAACCTTGCCCAAACCTATATAGACACTGCGGGACAAATTAATCCCCGCATTATGGTCAAGGGTAATGCCGAAGCATTTAAAGATAGTGCCCATACCAACCGAATTCGCGCTTCCCTGTTTACTGGCCTGCAACTGGCGCACTTATGGCGTCAGTTAGGTGGCAGCTCATGGGGCATGATTTTTAGCAAGCGCAAGCTGCTCCAGGATATTCAAGATCTTGCCCGTTTACAGTATCAGGTGGTTTAACCTGATCATGAACGAATTTTTATTATTCGCTTTACGTTTAATTCCAAAGTTTAAGGAATCGCTATGAACGCTTTAACCGCACTTTCTCCATTAGATGGACGCTACGCTAGCAAATGTGATGCTTTGCGCCCTTTCCTCTCTGAGTTTGGTTTAATCCACGCTCGTGTGACTGTTGAAGTACGCTGGTTACAAGCGCTTGCAAACCGTCCTGAAATCACTGAAGTTCCTGCTTTCAGTGCAGAAACCAATGCTGCGCTTGATGCAATTGTTGCCAACTTCTCTGAAGAAAATGCCAACCGCATTAAAGAAATTGAACGTACCACAAACCATGACGTTAAAGCAGTTGAGTATTTCCTGAAAGAACAGATTGCTGATATCGAAGAATTGAAAAATGCCGGTGAATTCATTCACTTTGCATGTACTTCTGAAGATATCAACAACTTGTCTCATGCGTTAATGCTTAAAAATGGTCGTGAAGTTTTAGTTGCTGCAATGCAACAAATTATCGATTCAATCGTTGCTTTGGCTGAAACTCATGCTGAACAACCAATGTTGTCTCGTACCCATGGTCAAACTGCAAGCCCGACCACTTTGGGTAAAGAAATGGCGAACGTGGCTTACCGTTTGGCACGTCAAATCAAGCAATTCAAACAAGTTGAATTATTGGGCAAAATCAATGGTGCTGTAGGTAACTACAACGCGCACTACTCTGCTTACCCGGAAATCAACTGGCCTGCTCACTCGCAAGCATTTGTTGAATCTTTAGGTTTAACTTTTAACCCGTATACCACTCAAATTGAACCGCATGACTACATGGCGGAATTGTTTGATGCATTACGTCGTTTCAACACGATTTTGATCGACTTTAACCGTGATGTGTGGGGCTATATCTCGCTTGGTTTCTTCAAACAACGTTTGAAAGAAGGCGAAGTGGGTTCTTCAACCATGCCGCACAAGGTCAACCCAATCGACTTCGAAAACTCTGAAGGGAACTTGGGTATTGCCAATGCAGTATTGGCTCACTTAGGTGAAAAACTACCTATTTCTCGCTGGCAACGTGACTTAACAGACTCTACTGTTCTTCGTAACATGGGTGTTGGTTTTGCACAAAGCTTGATCGCATTCGAAGCTTGTTCTAAAGGTATTGGCAAACTTGAATTGAATGCACAGCGTATTCTGGAAGATCTTGACCATGCTCAAGAAGTTCTTGCTGAACCGATCCAAACTGTAATGCGCCGCTATGCAGTTGAAAAACCATACGAGAAATTAAAAGCCCTGACTCGTGGTCAAGCGATGACTCGTGAGATGATGGTTGATTTCGTAAACGGGAACGAACTTGAAGCTGTTCCTGCTGCTGACCGTGCACGTCTGGCTGAAATGACACCTGCTACATATACAGGTAATGCTTCAACTCAAGCAAAACAAATCAAAGACCTTATTTCTAAAATTTAATTTCTGATTATTAGTCTGATTTTTAGATTGATCTAAAAAGCGAAGCTTAGGCTTCGCTTTTTTATTGGGTGAACAAAATTAATATTCTAATTATGGCAATGGACAATAATGCATCCAATCCACTTTCATTTTTTCCAATTCATCACCACTTAAAACATCACTGAAATAAATATAATAGGTTGCATCTGGATATTGAATTTCATGACGGTACAACATGCCGCGCAAAGAAACTGACAATTCTTCAGGGAAATCATCCTCTAAATAAAGCGCTTCAAAGTCATAATTAAAATAACAATTCTGTTTTGCTTCGAATGCTTCTATAACAGCCATGTGCACTACCCAGGAAAATCTTAAAAAATATAGATACAGTTTAACGGATTCGCTTATGAAAAGCCTTTACACAGGGCAAAATCATGACTCATAACAGCACAATTGATTAGGGAAATAACCATGCGTTTGGCGCTATTTCGGCTATCAGCCTGACTTATTTTGCTAAACAGGCAGCTGCAAGATCTACCCTACCTACACAGTAATACATCAACCTGGGCGAACAGACTAATGTTCCGATGGCGAAAATATAATTTACCATTACACTTAAATAGTGAAGCTTAGACTTCGCTTTTTGATTAGAATAGAATCCGTTGACAATTCATCTATGTTTGTAACCACATAAGCCATTGATAAAATTTCAGCACTCCCAATAAAACTTTGCCAATACAAGAAATAATGATTGAACATCAATTGAATATCAAACACTGGGTTGCTCTTGCAGTACTCACTATTGCGGTAATCATCGCCAGTATCCATCCTTTAGAATTTGAAGCATATCTACTGCATCAAGCCGGTACCGTGTTTATGCTGGTGCTGCTATTGTTTACCCAAAAAAAAATTGGCATGAGTTTTTATAGTTTTGTGCTCTATCTAGTTTTTTTACTGATCCATATTATCGGTGCACATTACCTCTATTCCTATGTTCCCTATAACGAATGGCTAATTCAGCTGTTCAATTTTGACCTTAATCAATCGATGGGCTGGTCACGCAATATGTATGACCGTCTGGTGCATCTTGCCTGTGGTGTACTGCTCTACCCAGTGTTACTACGGCTGTTTCATGTATGGCTGCCTGAGGCCAAACCCTTCACGCTATTTTTATTAGTCGTGCAATTTATCATGGCCACCAGCTTAATTTATGAATGGCTTGAATGGCTGATTGCCATTGGTTTATCACCGGAGGAAGCAGAAAATTATAATGGGCAACAGGGAGATATGTGGGATGCACATAAAGATATGCTGCTTGCAACAGTCGGCGCTGCAGGCTATGGCCTTCTTGATTTATGTTATAAAAGCCTAGCTAAAATACCGCAACCAGAAAGTGACCACACGTCCAAGGATAGCATTCAGGCAAACAGGAAACCATGAGTCAGCTTCAGTCTCCCCCAGCTCTACTTTGTCAGCCATTTTTCAAGCAGAATACTATTTACTCCCAATATACTGAAACCGGATCAGTAAATCCGTTGCAGAAGTGGTGATATGCTGAAGCATAAAAAACCTATGCTCATTTATTTTAATTCCCTCATAAGGGGGATCAAACTAAATTGGATATTAAGAAGCTACGGTCAAAAAAATTGCGCTCATTAAAGCGCAATTTTAAAATAGCCAAACAAATTTCAATTAAAGCTTAGGATCGCGCATTTGTAGCAAATTTGCATTTGCTTTGGTCAAAGTTTCCATGACTTTATTCAATACCGCTGGTACCAAACCATCTGCCATTTGCGCCGCTTGTAAACCCAGCTTTTCACCTAAAGTTGGTTTACGGCGGGTTTCAATCACAAAGACTTCATGCTGTGGCAATAGACTGAGCAAATATTCATCTGAAGTTTGCAGCTTATCTACCAAGTTTAATTCAAGCGCATCCTTTCCATACCAGTGCTCACCTGTTGCCACTTTTTCAACATTTAATTGTGGGCGGTATTTTTCAACAAAGTGCTTAAACAACTCATGCGTTTGCTGTAACTCTTGTTCAAATTTGGCTTTGCCTTCAGCCGTATTTTCCCCAAACATGGTCACGGTACGCTTAAACTGACCTGCGGTATAAAGTTCAAAGTCGATGTGCTTTTCTTTCAGCAGACGGTTAAAGTTTGGTACCTGTGCAACCACACCAATGGAACCGACCACGGCAAATGGTGCAGATACAATTTCATTGGCAATACAGGCCATCATATAACCGCCACTGGCTGCGACTTTATCGACACAGATCGTCAGGTTAAAACCGGCATCCCGCAAACGCACCAGCTGGGCAGCTGCCAGACCATAGCCGTGCACCATACCGCCTGGACTTTCCAGACGCACCACAACACGATCACATCCTGCTTTTGCAGTGGCTAAAATCAGGGTAATTTCTTCACGCAAGTTTTCTACGGCAGAGGCTGCTGTGTCACCTTTGAAGTCAAGCACATAAATTTTTTGATTATTCTTTTTACGTAAACGCGCTTCTTTTGAAAGCTGTTGGGCAAGATGCAGTTGTTCCAATTTAGATGCAGTCGCTTGTGCAATTTTTTTTCGTTGTTCATTTACACGTGCGTTTAAATGGTTGATACGGATTTCAGCGGGTAATTTGGGGTTGTGAAATAACATAAAAAATCTATTCTCAGTTTAATTCGGTTTATATCTTTAGATTAGGTCAATTTCAGCATTTTTCAATAGTATTATTACGATTGCGTTTAGCTTGTTCACATCGAATCAACCCCCTATATTGTGTCATAATAGCTTTCACCGCGAATAAACGAACATACAGCCAAAACCATCCCGAATATAACACCCCTATAATGACCGCATTGATTGGCCACCACGTCTGAATAAAGAAATTACCACTTCTTGAATTTTCAATTGGTGTGATTAATGAATACATTGAAACAAACAATATAATCAAAAAAATGAGAAAGAAATACTCCCCAAAGCGTGTATGCAACAAGGGAAATTTACCTTCCTGTTGTGCTTTTTGATAACGATATAGTTTAACTTCAGCATTTGCTCTAATGTAGGCACGCCACTTTTGGCCAAACTCAGTATTATATTTTTGTCTTTTCAATAAAAAATAAAGGACAAAACCCATCAAACTCGACACAATCACAAAAATATCATAAAGCCATCGATGGTAATTTGTCATGCCGCGGCTTTGCGACGTTAGAAACAAGCCGTCATAATCAGGGATCAAAACTGCAATGACTATACTCAGCCCAACCATGAAAACAGCAAAATATTGATCTATATACACTGTGCCAAATAAGATTTGAAACACCTCTTTTAAGGCACGACGTGTGATTTTAGCGTGCTCTCGCTCTTCAAGTGTAGACTGCATTCTTCTTTTCTGGTTGGATTCTTAATCTGTTAATTATAACGAAAAAAGAGCCTTACGGCTCTTTTTAAAAATGGTGTTCAGATTAACCGAAGCGACCAGTAATATACGCTTCAGTCAATTGGTGATCTGGCTGAGTAAAGACTTTTTCAGTCGAATTGACTTCAATCAAGTCACCCAAATGGAAATAGGCAGTACGGTCAGATACACGTGCAGCCTGTTGCATCGAGTGCGTTACAATCGCAATGGTATATTGGGTTGAAAGTTCTGAAATCAGTTCTTCAATTTTAGCCGTTGCAATCGGGTCCAGCGCTGAACATGGCTCATCCATCAGAATCACTTCCGGACTAACCGCAATAGTACGCGCAATACATAAACGCTGCTGCTGACCACCTGAAAGACCTGTACCCGGCTGGTTTAAACGGTCTTTGACTTCATTCCACAGCCCCGCTTTATGCAGGCTATTTTCCACAATTTCTTCCAGGTCGTATTTATCACGCGCCAAACCATGCAGTTTAGGACCATACGCCACGTTATCAAAAATTGATTTCGGGAATGGATTCGGTTTCTGGAACACCATACCAACCTGTGCACGCAGTAAAACCACGTCCAGATTCGGGTCATAGATATCCTGATTATCAAGCATCACCTTACCGGTCACGCGACAGGTATCAATGGTGTCGTTCATACGGTTTAAGGTACGCAGGAAAGTTGATTTACCACATCCCGATGGACCAATAAAGGCAATCACTTCATTTTCATAGATATTGATGTCAATACCTTTAATGGCTTCTGCTTCGCCATAGTAAACATGGACATCTGAAGTACTTATTTTAACATTCGATGTTTCATTTTCTTTTTTCGTTGAAGTATGAGTATCGAATTGAGAAACAAATGAAGTACCAGGATGTTTTTGATCGACTTCGGGAGCGATAAACTGTTTCTGTTCTGGATTCACGGATTCATCCTGTTCTAAGGAATTTGCTTGTGTCATAGCTGTTACAGTATTCATATATTGTCCTCACTTACCAGCGCACTTCAAGTTTCTTACGTAACCAGATGGCAAGGCTGTTCAAACCAACCATCAGCGCCAGTAAGACAATAATTGCGGCAGCAGTACGCCCTTCAAAGAAGTTACGTAATTCGTTACCCTGCCATAAGAAAATTTGTACTGGTAATGCAGTAGATTGATCGAGTGGTGTCGCTGGCACGCTTGCTACAAAAGCACTCATCCCAATCAAAAGTAAGGGTGCGGTTTCACCGAGGGCTTGTGCTACCCCAATAATGGCGCCGGTTAAAATGCCCGGAAGCGCCAAAGGTAGCACGTGGTGAAATACCATTTGTACACGGGAAGCACCCAGGCCCAATGCCGCCTGACGAATGGATGGTGGTACTGCTTTCAGTGATGCACGTGTGGTAATAATCACGGTTGGCAAGGTCATCAGACTCAGTACCAGACCACCGACCAATGGTGCAGAAAGGGGTAAATGCATCCAGCCAATAAAAATTGCAGCGCCGAGCAAACCAAAGACTATCGAAGGAACCGCTGCCAAGTTATTGATATTCACTTCAACAACATCTGTAATCCAATTTTTAGGCGCAAATTCTTCAAGATAAATCGCTGATGCCACACCAATCGGAATCGAGATAAAAATCACGATCAGCATCATGAACACTGAGCCCATAAATGCACCTGCAAGACCAGAAGTTGCAGGTGAACTACGTGAGTCCGGATTGGTAAAGATATTGGTATTAAAGCTATTCTCAATCACACCTTTGGCTTTTAAATCATCGGCAAGCTGGCGAATTTCAGGACTAAGCTGTTGCTGGTCATCAGGTAAACTGCGATCAATATTACCTGCTAACCATACATCGACATTGGCATCGGCCAGAATCTTGATCTCTTCTTTTTTGCCAATCAGCGTTGGATCAGCCATTACCATATCACGCAAGCGATAGGCCTCTGAACTGGTATACAAAGCAGATAAATCATCACGTTTTGAGGCAATTGAAGGATCTTTTGCAATCATGCCATTAACAATCAAGGCATCCCAATCGACCATGCCCATTTCGGTTTGCCAGGCAATGGTACGCTCTGCAAACTGAGCTGGAGATTCGCCATCCTTCTGCGTAGGTTTTGCACCCACCTGAATGATGGCAGGATCGAAATAGACCGGTACAGAGAGACTGCTTTGCCAGAATGCAGGTAAGCCTTTCGCTAAAATACTTCCGAATAAAAGCACCACAAAGAACAAACCTGTCACAACTGCAGAAAAGCCTAAAATACGGAATGTCTTTTCTTTACGATGACGTTTGGCTAAAGAACTAGCAATTCTCTGTTTACGTTTTTCGCGTAATTCAGCTGCAGCTTGTGGGTCAAAGCTTTGCCCCATAGAAGATGTATTTGATGTACTCATTCGTATTGCTCGCGATATTTACGCACGATATACAGTGCAACAATGTTTAAACCTAACGTAATGACAAACAGCGTTAGACCTAATGCAAATGCCACCAAAGCTTGCGGGCTGGCAAAGTCGGTATCGCCGGTTAACTGGTTCACAATGGTAATAGTAACTGTAGATACGGCTTCTAGCGGATTGACATGCAATAATGGACTATTCCCTGCTGCCAGAACCACAATCATGGTTTCACCAATCGCACGTGATGCGGCAAGTAGGAATGCGCCAATAATACCCGGCAGTGCAGCAGGCAGAACCACCTGACGAATGGTTTCAGACTTGGTTGCACCCAGCCCTAAAGAACCATCGCGTAGTGCACGTGGCACCTGGGTAATAATGTCATCCGACAGTGAGGATACAAACGGAATAATCATGATGCCCATGACAAAACCGGCAGTTAAGGCACTGGTTGCATTAATGTGTAGTCCAATGCTTTCGCCAAGCAACTTGAAGAACGGACCAATCACCATCAATGCGAACACGCCATAAACAATGGTTGGAATACCGGCTAAAACTTCAATGGCAGGTTTTGCCCAGGCACGAAAACTTGAAGGTGCATATTCAGCCAGATAGATAGCAATCATCAGTCCAACAGGAACCGCAACCAATAAGGCGATTCCGCTCACCATCAGGGTTCCCCAGATTAATGGCAACAGGCCATAACTGCCTTCTGCATTTCCAGAAGTACTAAATCCAGGGTTCCATTCCGTACCAAAAAAGAAATCGATCGGACTGACAAAATGGAAAAAGCGCATGGCTTCGCTAAACATCGAAAGTACAATGCCGATGGTGGTTAAGATGGCCACACCGGAACATAGAGCCAAGCCCCAATTAATGATTTTTTCAACCTGGTTACGGGCACGATATTGCTGGGCAATGCGCTTTTTAGCCATCACCAGACCCGCCAAAGCGGCACAAATCACTAAAGCCAATTTAGCAAAAGAACTAATCGTTTCAATTTTCGCGAGTTGCTGTGCGGCTGCAATTTCATAGGCTGCGGCTTGATCACTCACACCAAAACCCGAAGCAATCGCTTTAACACGATCAATGAGCACTTCTATGCCAGCACGATCCAATGTCGCTGCAACGTTTGCAGGGACATTATTTAACACCACATGGCGCAGAATGTTCGGTTCGACAATATTCCAAACCAGTAAAATTAAAAAAGCAGGGATACCACACCATAAAGCCACCAGTGCCCCGTAATAGCCAGGACGCGAGTGCAACTTTGCAGTGTTATTTCCCTTACCTGCTAGGTTACGGCTTTTTGATAACCCGATTTGATAGGCGATGGCAATTAATGCCAACAACACGCCCATAAGTAGCAGATTCATGTATTCTCCAGCATTTTTCAATTTTCATGCTTTGAAAAACTTGTCTATACAAAAAAGCTGAAGGTAGAAATTATTCTACCGTCAGCTCATTTATCCTAATTACTTAACCGCTTTACCGGCTTTCAAATTTGCAAGAACTTTGGCACGTTCTTTGTCTGACATAGAAATCAGACCGGCTTTTTCCAGTTTAGAGCCTTTACCTGAAACTTTCTTATTCAGGAAGTACTCAGAATACTGTTGTAAACCTTTGATTGATTTAAGGTGTTCACCTTTTACATAAAAGTACAATGGACGTGATACCGGGTAAGAACCATTTAGAATAGTTTTCTCTGATGGAGTCACATTGTTCACTGTAGCTACACGTAATTTGTCACGGTTTTGGTCATAGAAACCTAAACCAAACACACCTACTGCACTTGGAGAAGTTTTTAAACGTGCAAGTGTTTCAGTATAATCGCCAGAAATTTCGATGACTTTTCCGTCTTTACGGAAATTTGAACATGCTTTCTTCTGAGCATCTTTGTCTAAGTTTTTGAAATATGCGTAAGATTCACAACCTGCTTCAACCATTTTTTCCTGGAACACTTCACGTGTACCGTGGTTAGAAGCTGGAATTACCAATGTAATTGGTTCATTTGGAAGTGCTTTGTCAATTTGATTCCAGCGTGTATACGGGTTTGGAACCAATTTGCCTTGTGAAGGCAACTGTGCAGCCAGTGCAGCAAATACATGTTGTGGACGTAATTTATAAGCTGCTTTCTTTGAGTTAGATGCGAATACAATACCGTCATAACCTACTTTAACTTCGATTACTTGGTTTACGCCAGCTTTTTTACATGCAGCCAATTCAGTATCTTTAATTTTACGAGATGCATTGGCGATGTCGATGGTATTGTCACCTACACCCTGACAGAATTGTTTTAAACCGCCAGATGTACCACCAGAACCAACAACTGGTGCTTTAAATTGCGGGAAAGTATTACCAAATTCTTCTGCTACAATACTTGCGTATGGCAAAACAGTTGAAGAACCAGCAATCTGAATGGTGTCACGAGCTGCATTTGCGGTTGTTGCTACAGCTGCCCCTGAAAGTGCTAAAGCAAGTGCGATGTGGTTTAAGCGCATTCTTTTCTCTCTTCAATAGATGCAATTTTGAAGTACGCTACTTTTTATAAAGTTTTGTACTTATTTCGATGATTGCATTTTGATTTTAGAATATGACAATCAAGTTACAGCTTTGTGACGCTTTTATGATAATTCATTTCTTTTGTAGGATTTTTAAAAATATCTTTTAAATTCAATAACTAAAAACCAATCAAAAATATTATTCAAACATTGTTTTTGAGTATAAATTTGTAATATTTCTTAAATCTGTCATTTTTTCATGCCTTCTGTTTCTACTTGCAGGGTGTTTATTCTATGAGCAGACAATAAAAATGTTCTGTTTCTGGATTTCTTTTCTATCTGTATCAGGCTTTCTTTGTCAGGTCCCAAAGTTACACTACTCTAATTTTCACCACCACTTGTCCAAATATCTGAAATTCATACAACATGATTTTGTCATATAGTCAAAAATAAATAATGACAGTGATATGACCATAAACAGTAAAACAATTAAAAATTTTAATCATGATTGACCCGCTCACATGATCTTTAAAGAACATGACTGGGACTTGCTTGCAGAATACTGCTCTCTAAAAGGTTTTAGTCTGTAATTTACAGCTTGAATTTAAAGCAAAACTTTTCAACCACATCTCTTCCAATCAGATCAATATTGATACCTCATAAATCAAATGAGGTTGTACAATCTTAAACACACAAAAAAGGAGACCGTATGGTCTCCTCCTTTCACACAGACAATCAATTAATCAATTGCCGGTGTATATGTACCGTCCGCGATTGAACCTTTGATACGATCAGCCTCTGCAAGCACAAGGCCAAGCAGGTTCTTCACGTTATCTAAAGTCGCAACTGGACTAAGTGTAGTCATCTTCAAAGATTGAACCTGACCCACTTTAGTCACACCAATATTCGCTTCGCCGCGCGCAAACAGTTCATCCGCAACGTTCTGGTTCAATGTATCTAACAATTCTGCCGGATAGCCTGCTGGCACTACACGGAACAACACTGATGCAAATTGCGGTTCAACCAGAAGCTCTAAACCATCAGTCGCTTTAATATAATCAGCAACATCACGGGTCAGTTTCACGCCATGATCGATCATTGAACCGTAAAGCTCTTCACCCAATGCTTCAACCGTCATCCACAATTTCAACGCATCAAAGCGACGAGTCGTTTGCAATGACTTCGACACCAGGTTCGGCACGCCATGTTCTTCATCATAAGCAGAGTTCAAGTACTCAGCCTCATAATGCATGAAACGGTAGTTGGCTTCGTCTTTTAACAAGAACGCGCCACACGAAATGGTCTGGAAATAATGCTTGTGGAAATCAAGTGTCACAGAATCAGACAACTCAATACCATCGAGCATAGAACGATAGTCATTAGACAGAATCAGTGCACCACCCCAAGCTGCGTCAATGTGCATCCACGCGCCGTACTTGTTAGTGATTTCACGAATCTCTTTCAATGGATCAATTGCGCCAGCATCGGTTGTACCTGCAGTCGCAACCACACATGCTACGATTTTGCCTTCAGACTGAAGATGTGCCATGGTTTTTTCCAGTGCATCGACATCCATCTGTGCATTTTCATTTACAGGAACAGTGACTACGGACTGGAAGCCCATGCCCATCATCGCCATATTCTTTTGCACAGAGAAGTGTGCATTTTCAGAACAGATGACTTTGACATTACGCATCGCATCAGCAGGGATGCCATCGCGCTGAACAGACCATGGATTACCGTTTTCATCTTTCCAGTTTTTCGCGATGCAAGCATCACGCGCAAGCAGCACACCCATCAAGTTCGACTGGGTACCGCCAGAAGTAAATACACCTGCCTGACCTGAACCATAGCCAACTTTTTGACGTAGCCAGTCAATCAACTGCACTTCCATCAATGAACCGGCCGGGCTTTGATCCCATGAGTCCATAGACTGGTTGGTTGCATTAATCAATACTTCTGCAATCTGGCTTGCCACCATGGTCGGGCAATGCAAATGTGCTAACGAGTGCGGATGATGAACTTTCAGGCTTTTATTTAAGAAAAGCTCAACCATACGCGCAAGCGATTTGTGTAGCCCCATGCCTTCTTTTGAAGGATGAAATGCAATCGCACTGCGTAGCTCTTTAATGCTGCCGCCGGTGTACATTTTGTCGTTTTGCAACCATGCAGAAACGGCTTTTACCGCTTCGTCCATTGCTGACTGATAGTCAGCAATAGAACCTGCATCATTGCAGAATAACGCTTTACGGTGTTCTGCAAAATCTACCATGCCTTATGCACCTCGAACAGCAACAAGCGCTTCAGCAATTGCTTTCTTAAAGCGGGCAATCACTTCAACACATTCCTCTTGGGTGATGATAAGCGGGCAAAGTAAACGAATCACAGTACCGTTACGACCACCTTTTTCTAACAACAGTTTGTTGTCGAAACATGCAGCCTGAATAGCAGCAGCCAATTGAGAATCACCTGGGAATGAACCCATATGATCTGCTTTTTGACGTTCGTCAACGATTTCAATACCGATCATCAAACCACGGCCACGTACGTTACCGAGACATGGGAATTCCACTGCTAATTTTTTCAATTCAGCTTGTAAGAAATCGCCACGTTCTTGCGCATTTTGTGCAAGATTTTGTTCTTTGATGGTTTTGATGGTCGCAAGACCTGTACCCATCGCCAACTGGTTACCACGGAAAGTACCGGTGTGACCTGCTGGCTGCCAAGCATCAAATTTACGTTTAATACCCAGTACTGCAAGCGGCAAGCTACCACCTACAGCTTTAGACATCACCACTACGTCAGGTTCAATACCTGCATGTTCAAAGGCAAACATTTTGCCTGAACGTCCAAAGCCTGCTTGAACTTCGTCAAGAATCAACACGATATTGTGTTTTTCAGTCACTTCACGGATTTTCTTCAACCATTTAACCGGTGCAGTCACCACACCGCCTTCACCTTGAATCGCTTCAAGAATCACAGCTGCTGGCTTGGTTACACCGCTTTCTACATCTTCAATGAAGTTTTCGAAATAATAAGTCAAGGCATCAACACCCGCTTCACCGCCAATGCCTAATGGGCAACGGTATTCATGCGGATATGGCATAAACTGTACGCCTGGCATCAAGCCATTGACTGCATTCTTCGCAGACAGGTTACCTGTCATTGCCAAAGAACCGTGTGTCATACCGTGATAGCCACCTGAGAAGCTAATCACTGAGCTACGACCGGTATAAGTTTTTGCTAATTTAATTGCTGCTTCTGTACCGTCTGCACCAGACGGACCACAGAACTGTAGGCAATACTCTTCCTTCCCACCAGGGAGCTGTTCAAGTAATGCTTCAGTAAATGCATCTTTTAAAGGTGTCGTTAAATCTAAAGTATGTAATGGAAGACCGCTTGCTAGCGTATCTTGGATACTTTGAATTACCGCAGGATGATTATGGCCTAAAGCCAATGTTCCTGCCCCAGCTAAACAATCGAGGTACTCTGTACCTTCAACATCAGTAACCCAACAACCTAAGGCTTTTGCTATCGCTAACGGCAATTTACGTGGATAGCTACGAACATTGGATTCCATCTGGCTTTGGCGAGTCAAATAGTATTCGTTAGTAGACTTAGTGGCAGGATTTACAGAAGAAACGCTCATATCGAATTACCATCTCTGATATGGGTTGAAAGAAATAAGTCGGGTGACTTGTGGTCCTTTGACTCGGTGCTTTATAGAATCTAGTTTGACGACTTGATTTATACATCATAACTAAACGGCGGATGATACAGAATTTTTCAATAAAATAAACAAGTTTTATGACTTTATCTGCCTAAAACCGATCAAAAAAATATATCAAGCCAATTCTTAGATTGAATTATCATCTTACAGTGTGACAGACTAAAGAAAACCTTATTTTTATACTTTTTTTATGCAAAAGATTGAATGAACGTAACCGCTCAAGTTAAATCAAGTTAAGTGATTAATTTTTAAATATTTTATTTAAAAGCCATTTTTTATAAGATTGATCAAACCATTTACAATCTTGACACAAAGTCTACAAAAAATCCTCATGAAGTAGCGATACCATGTTTATTAAAAGCTGAACTTTTCTTTACAAAAAATAGGTAAAAATAATGCGATATTTAACTCTCTCCTCTCTGCTACTTAGTAGCCTACTTTCAACAGCTACCTTTGCGCAGCCAACAGAACAGCTGAATTATAATTTAGTCAATGTCCAGGCTGAAGCCACTCGCCAGATTTCCAATGATGAAATGTATGCAGTTTTATATATTGAAAGAAGTAAGAAGCAGCCAGCTGAACTTTCTGCACTCATCACACAACTCATGAATCAAGCCATTGCAGCATCGAAAAAATACCCGCAAGTGAAAGTTGAAACGGGTACACAGAGCACTTATCCTGTGTATGACAATGACAGCCAGAAATTGAAAGAATGGCGTGGTCGCGCTGAAATTCGCGTAAAAAGTACCGATTTTAAAGCCGTCAGCCAGTTAATCAGCGAATTACAGCAAAACTTCCAAACCCAGTCAATCAACTTTACCGTTTCCGATGCACAACGTAAAAAAGTGGAAAATGAATTGATGGTGGAAGCCTCGAAAAACTTTCAGCAACGCGCACAAATGTTGACTTCGGCATGGAATAAATCAGGCTATCAATTGGTTAACCTCAACCTGAATACCAATAACTATTACCCACAACCGGTGATGATGCGTGCCAACATGGCGAAATTTGCAGGTGCTGAGGCCGCTGATGCGCAAAATGTTGAGGCCGGTGAATCAAAAATTACCGTTAATGCCAATGGTTCAATTCAGTTTAAATAATGAAATGATGAGTTAAACAAAAACCGTGTGCACACACGGTTTTTTTAATCAGCCAAATAGATAATTTACAACAAGATAGCGACAATCCAGTTAAACGTTTCATTTTATTTTTCTTGTAACCCCCATCTTTCGCCTTTTATCTCTCCCACTTACCATATGTCCTTTGAAAGTTTAAATCTTGATCTGTTTAGCATTTTGAATGTATCTGAACAGGCTTCTCCATTGATGATGTGCTTTGCCACTTTTGTCGCCCATGATCTCGTGTATCTGCTGATTGCCTGCTTTGTCCTGTTTTAGTTTTATGGTCATCAAAATTCAAAAGCCCTGATTCTAAAAGCCTTTGTATTTTGTTGTATCGCTCTTTCCATCAGTGAGCTGGCCTCTTACCTGTTCAATACTCCACGTCCTTTTGTGATGCATCTCGGTCAGACTTTAATTACACACGAAGCAACAGGCTCATTCCCCAGCAATCACATGACCATTTTTAGCAGTATTGCCTTTGCCTATTATTTTTCGGCGCGCCGGTATATTGGAAAATTCTTGCTGGCAGTTGCCTGGCTGGTGGCATGGTCACGAATCTATGTTGGTGTACATTTCCCGGTTGATATGTTCGGTGCCTTTATTTTGTCGTGGGCTGTGAATCTTGCTGGTTTAAAATTATGGCATCACTACCAGGCAAAACTGATGTGTTGGGTCATGTTTCTCTATGAAAAATTATTTGGCGCTCTAATTCAACGTGGTTTAATTAAATAAGTAATTAAAAAATATATATAAAAATCCCGCTCTAAAGCGGGATTTTTTTGAATCTATAAAACTTAGTAAATCGCCATATGATTGCGGTGAATCATTTCCAGCGAACGTGCTTCACCTAACACCTGATGCACTTTATCAGAGGCCAGACCTTTGACAATTTCCGCAGAACGTGAACTGAAGTTGACGCGACCAACAGCAATGCGATGACCCTCTTGGTCTACACACTCCACCACATCACCACGCTCAAAGTGACCTTCCACCGCTTTTACCCCTACAGGTAACAAGCTGCGGTGATTGTCTTTAATCGCTTTGACTGCACCATCATCAAGAACCAGACGACCAGCAGTTTGTAGATGTGCCGCCAACCATTGCTGATGTGCGGTAATACGGTCATTGTCAGTAATAAACAAAGTACCTAACAATTCACCCGACATTAAGCGAGCAAGCACATTATCACTTTCACCACTGGCAATCAGGGTTGGACAACCCGATTTTGCCGCCAGACGCGCAGCACGGACTTTGGTCAGCATACCGCCACGACCAAATTTACCGCCACCACCGGCCATATCAAACAGGCTTTCATCCAAAGCACGCACGGTATGGAACAGTTTGGCATTCGGATTAGAACGTGGATCGGAGTCAAACATGCCTTGCTGATCGGTCAGGATAATCAGCAAATCGGCATGCACCTGACCTGCCACCATCGCGGCCAAAGTATCATTATCACCAAAACGGATTTCATCAGTAGAAACCGTGTCATTTTCATTGATAACCGGAATCACACGCCAGTCAATCAGGTTCTGTAAGGCATCACATGAATTGAGATAGCGACGGCGGTCTGCCAAGTCATCGTGAGTCAATAAAACCTGCGCCGTTTGAATGGAATGATTTTCCAGAACACTCGACCAAGTTTGAATCAGCCCCATTTGACCAATGGCAGCACAAGCCTGAAGACTGGGTAGATCGGTGGGTCGATTCTCAAGTTTCATTCGCACCATACCTTCAGCCACAGCACCGGAAGACACCAGAATAATCTCATGTCCTGCATTGTGCAGATCTGCAATCTGTTTCGCCCAATGCGAAATTGCATCCAGATCTAACCCTGTTCCGTTTGCTGTGAGTAAAGATGATCCGATTTTAACAACGATTCGTTTACAAGCCTTGAGCTGACGTTGCCCATCTACCACTTCTATCATCTTGTCCTCAGTTACTCTTATTGCCGAGCTTAACGTACGTAGTACACTTCCATTTCACCATCATCACCGTCTTCATCATCATCGTCGTCATCACCTAGAATACCGGCAAGACGCTGTTGACGACGCATCTCACGATACGCTTCTTTCGCTGCGATGGTTTGTTCACGTGTTTCAGCTTCAAGCTGGTCACGGAACGCTTTTAATTGTGCTGCGTATTCTGGATCTTCAGCTTCGAGTTCACGTTGTTTCTCGATTTCATCCATGAGGTAATACACAACTTCTTTAGTCCCTTCAGACATGAGGCCTGAAGTTTTGAATACTGGACCTGTCCATTGCATTTCCTCAAGAAGATGCTTACACCATTCTTCAGGCGTATCTTCGTCAAGTTGGTCAACCTTGTTCAGCACCAGTACTACTGGCAATTTAGCAAGTGTTGGAGAGAATTTTTTCAACTCATTCAAAATTGCTTTGGCATTGTGTGCCGGATCTGAACCGTCAATCGGTTGTACATCGACAATGTGCAACAAAATACGGGTACGCGCCAAATGCTTAAGGAAACGAATACCCAGACCAGCACCTTCAGATGCACCTTCAATCAGACCCGGAATATCGGCCATCACAAATGAACGGTGACGGTCGGCATCTACCACGCCCAGATTCGGCACCATGGTGGTAAATGGATAGTCTGCAACTTTTGGTTTTGCAGCAGAAACCGCACGAATAAAGGTCGATTTACCTGCGTTAGGCATCCCAAGCAAGCCAACATCCGCCAATACTTTAAGTTCTAGACGCACTTCACGGAATTCACCTTTAGCACCGTGAGTACATTTACGTGGTGAACGGTTGGTCGAAGATTTGAAGTGAGTATTCCCTAAACCACCTTCACCGCCTGCTGCAACCAATACACGCTGACCATCAGCGACCAAGTCACCGATGATATCGCCAGATTCTGTATCTACAATGGTGGTTCCAACCGGAACCAGTAATACGGTGTCTTCACCGCCGCGGCCTGCACAGTTTGCACCGCGACCATTTTTTGCACGTTCTGCACGGAATTTACGTGTATAACGATAATCTACTAGGGTGCTGGTGTCGTCGTCGGCCTGAATATAAATACTACCGCCACGGCCACCGTCACCACCATCTGGACCACCAAATGGTACGAACTTTTCACGGCGAAAACTGGCTACGCCATTGCCACCGTCGCCAGCCTCTACGGTAATGACTGCTTCATCAACAAAGCGCATGCTGCCAATCCTCTAAAAACTTTAAAACCCCATATTCTGCCATATTTTAAAGAATTTCTCGAATATATTTATTCAGCACTCCATGAAGATGACTGAATTCAGTTTTATTTTATAAACATCTATCAAAAAGCTGATGTTGTCCGATCTTTTTGCCAAGCAATTATTTTCCAACCGTTGATATAAATTAATGATCACATGATTGATTTTACTTATTTCATAATCTGGATAACTCTCCTTATAGTGCATGCAGCGTTGTTTGAGTCCTGATCATGTCTTTGCCAAAACCTGAAACTGTCAGCCCTTTGTCATCACAATTTGTATTGCTTATGGCAATCGCCTGCGGTTTATGTGCCGGTTCGGCTTATTTTAATCAGCCGCTGATTTATTCGATTGAAAAGAGTTTGAAAATTAGCACCAGTCAGGCCGGCTTAACCGTCGTGCTTGCCCAAATTGGTTATGTGCTTGGCTTAATGCTGTTGGTTCCTTTAGGCGACTTCCTGAATAAACGTAAACTTGTGGTCAGTTTGATGGTATTTGCTGCCATCTCGCAAATTCTGCTGTCATTTAGCACCACCCTCAGCACCTTATATCTTTTCACCCTGTGTGCCACCTTTGGGGCAATTTCCGCTCAGGTTCTGATTCCTTTTGCCTCAACCATTAGTCCACCAGAATCCAGTGCTGCAACGGTTGGAAAACTCATGAGCGGTTTGGTGATGGGGATTATCCTGTCACGGACCTTTGCCGGTTTTGTCTCAACGTACTGGTCCTGGGAAGCTGTGTATTTATCCAGTGGCGTGATCACCCTGCTGTTTGCTGTTGTGATGTGGAAAAAATTACCAAATACTCAACCTCAAACCGGCTTAACCATCAGCAGTATTTACCGTTCACTGTTTACACTTGCCCGAAACAATCCACATTTAATCCGTCGTGCCTGTGCTGGTGCATTAGGCTTTGGCATCTTGTCGATGGTCTTTACCTCGATGACCTTTGTCCTAGGCAATGCGCCTTACTACTTTAGTGATTTTGAAATTGGCCTGTTTGGCTTGCTCGGTGTCATCGGGATTTATTCATCGAGCTGGTCGGGCAAAACTGTGGGGCAAGGCAAGGAAAATCTGGTCGCAACACTGTGTATTTTTCTAATGCTGTTTTCATGTATTCCCCTGTTCTTTGCCCAGCAGAATATTTGGGTTTATGCAATTGGGGTTTTGATGAGTTATTTTGGCCTCACCGCCTTTCATGTCCTAAACCAAAATCTGGTTTACCGGATTGACCTGAAAGCACGTTCACGGATTAATGCAGTCTATATGACCATCTATTTTTCGGGTGCAGCTTTGGGTTCGCTGGGTGCAGTATATGCATGGGAACACTTTGGGTGGATTGGCTGTGTTGCACTCGGTCTGGTCTTCTCGATTGGAATTTTGCTGATTGACCGTTTTGATTTTAGCCAAATGAAAAAGGTTTAAATTCAGCACAAGGAATAGACCACAAGGTTTATTCCTTTAAAACTTTATAAGACTTAATCTCTAAAGCGGATAAACATTTATCCTGTGAATCTCTTCCTGATAAATCTTTGAATCGATAAAGAAAAAATCCTACAGACCATAACCAAAGTCCGATCCCTTACCAGTAAAGTCACCACCAGATTTCCGGCCTTTCCAGCTAATGACTACCCACAAAGACAATTTAATTCTTATTTAGCAATACGGTCTTTATTCTCCAAAATCTCAGGCAAACTCCGCTCTACCCATCCAATGAGATAATTCATTTTTTCTGCGGCTTGCGAGCCTAAAATGGTCAGCTGATATTCCACTTTGGGTGGCACCACCGGATAGACGGTACGTAAAATAAAACCATCCTGTTCCAGCATTTTTAGCGTTTGTGACAGCATTTTTTCACTCACCCCTTCAATGCGCTGTTTCAGCTCACTAAAACGATGCACCCCCTCACTTAAACAACGTAGAACCAATACCGACCATTTGTTCGCGAGATGTTCCAATATTTCCCGTGATGGACATTCATTCGATAACACCTGCCCCAACAAAGGACTGATCGCATATTTACTCATTCAAGCTCTCTCCATCTGTATATTTTTATCTTTTACTTACTATTTTTAATGTACTTACCATTTGTAAGCTATCAGATTAGAATTTCGGCTACAAGTATCATTTTTTAATTAAATTCAGTAAAAATTTCTGCTTATAGCATGAGCTTAAAATAACGGCATAAAAAAAGGAGCCTCTATAGAGACTCCCTTTTACTACTTTAACAAATTATGCATTTGTTTCGGCAGGAATTTTTGGATAGCTTACGCCGCCCATCTGTTCTGCGATACGTAATACCTGGCAGCTATAACCCACTTCGTTGTCGTACCAAACATAGCAAGTTAAACGGTTGCCTGAAGTGATTGTTGCTTGCGCATCAAATACACCTGCAGTACGTGAACCGATAAAGTCAGAAGATACCACTTCAGTTGAGTTGGTATAACCGATTTGACCTTGAAGGTTTGAGTTGATTGAGATTTGACGAATGTATTCGTTCACTTCTTCACGATCAACTTCTTTCTCAAGAGTCAAGTTAAGAATAGCCAATGAAACGTTTGGTGTAGGAACGCGTACAGAGTTACCAGTCAACTTGCCTTTAAGCGCAGGTAGTGCTTTAGCAACCGCTTTAGCAGCACCTGTTTCCGTAATAACCATGTTCAATGTTGCAGCACGGCCACGACGGTCAGCTTTATGGTAGTTGTCGATCAGGTTCTGGTCGTTTGTGAACGAGTGAACTGTTTCAACGTGACCATTCAGCACTTTGTATTTGTCTTCTAACACTTTAAGTGTTGGCGTGATGGCGTTAGTGGTACAGCTTGCAGCAGAGATAATAGTATCTTCATCAAGAATGTCGGCCTGGTTCACACCGTATACAACGTTCTTCATGTCACCTTTACCAGGTGCAGTCAAGATTACGCGTGCAGCGCCTGGGCATTGAAGATGTTGAGCAAGACCTTCAGCATCACGCCATTTACCAGTGTTATCAATCACCAGTGCATTGTTAATACCGTAAGCAGTGTAGTCCACTTCAGATGGACTAGATGCATAGATCACTTTAATGAAGTTACCGTTTGCAATAATGGCTTCGTTTTCTTCATCAACTGAAATTGTGCCTTGGAACGGACCATGGATAGAGTCGCGACGCAGCAATGAAGCACGTTTTTCCAAATCACCATCAGATGATTTACGCACCACGATTGCTTTAAGATTTAAACCACGACCCAAACCTGATTGACCAATGATTAAACGCGCAAGAATACGACCGATACGACCAAAACCGTAAAGAACAACATCTTTGCCTTCTACAACCTTCGCATTACCTGCTAAAGATTTCACTGCTTCAGCAACAAAAGCGTCTACGTCACCGCCTTTTTCCTTGAATTCAACAGCAAGTTTACCTAGATCAATTTCTGCTGAACCAATATTTTCAATTTTAGCTAAAGCTTCTAAAATCGGGAAAGTGTGAACCACAGAAAGCTCAACATCCATAACACGTGTACGGCGATGCGCTTTTAAAATCTGGATTACTGAACGGTTAACTAAAGAACGACCGTATACCGAAGTCACGATATTTTTTTCACGATATAGTTGACCAATCAGGGCAATCATACGTTCCGCGATTTCTTCACGGTTTTTCCAGCGACCTTGGTGCTCTGCATGTAGGGCGATGATAGTGTCTTTGCTCACAGCTACGTCCTCTAATTAATTGTATATCTAGGCATAAATTTCAAACCCGACAATTGTAAAGGAATTATCAGCAACTTTGAATCAAAAGCTGAATGTTCAACGTGCTTTTTACGGTATATTCACTATAAATTTATAAAATAGTTGTAATTATTTTTATGATTTTACTGTTAAAAGATCAGAAAGCGATTTAAAAAGTAAAAGTATACTTTTTTGTTAAATGTTGCTTAATCAAACAACCTGAGTTTTTACCCAGTTTACCGATTGAAGTCTATTTCAAACGATCCTGATAGTTTTCCACATTTTGATTCAGTGCACGCTGTTTATGCTTTTGTTTGATGATATGAATTGTACCTTCAATGACCAGCAATAAAACGGCAATCCAGATGGGAATATAAGTCAGCCATTCTCCTGTCTCAACCCGTTCCCCCAACACAATAGAAGCAAAGGCCAAAAGCACGGGCTCGAGATAACTCAGCAATCCAAAAATCACAAAGGGCAAATAACGGCTAGCCAGCATATAACTACCCAGTCCCAACGCACTTAAAAAACCCAGGCCAATCACGGCAATAATTAAATGTGGAAAATGAGCCATTAAACTCAGACTATCGCTATGCATAAAGCCCAAGTAAAAAGCTACTGGCAAAATGAGACATAAATCCCACCAGAAACCGCCCAAATGATCCGTTTTAAAGACCCGGCGTAAAAAGAAATATAAGGGATAAGCCAAAGCAACATAAACCGTTTCCCAGGCGATACTGCCGATACGCCAAATTTCATGTCCTACCCCTAAAATGGCCAACATCACGGCAGCCAACTGCCATTTCGACAGTTTTTCCTTATAAAGCACACAACCCACCAGCACCATCACCAAAGGCAACAGAAAATACCCCAGTGAAACTTGCAGACCACGGCCATTAATGGGGCCCCAGAGAAACAGCCACAGTTGTGTGGTACAAAGCAGGGAGCTAAAAATCAGCCAGATCAGGAAGACAGGCTGTTTAACCATACGCTTAAAAATATCGGCAATGTGTTTGAGATCACCCGACCACCACATAAACAGGGTTAGGAACGGTAGCGTGGCCAGCATGCGCCAGGCAAAAGTCTGTTCGCTGTCCAAAGGTTTTAAAAATTGCGTATAAAAATACAACACCCCAAAAGTAACGGATGCCAATACTGACAAAGCCAAGCCTTTATACATCTTTTACCTCAAGGGGATTATTCATTTCATGACTTTACGAAACCATCCAAAATACTGGATCATTCAACTTTAAAACCGAAGCTATCTTAACAAATAAAAAACCATGCCTAAGCATGGTTTTGAACTTTTGTTAAAGTATGCAGTATGTTACCTGATCGTCTGCTTGGTATGAATCACATCACCCAAATCATAGCCCAACGACTTGGCATATTCCAAATATTCGTTGACGACTGCCTGATCAGGTTGTGGAGTACGGGACAATACCCACATGTATTTGCGGCGTGGCTCACCCACCAATACAGTCTGATAATTTTCATCAAGTTTAAGCACCCAGTAATCACCTCGACCAAAGGGTAACCAGCGAATTGCCTCAGGCAAGAAACTGACTGTTAATTTGCTATTGAAAGGTGCATTTTCAATAAATGCCTCTCCAATCGACTGGGTGAGGTTACCCTCTTTAGTATAGCAGCGGTTATCTACAACCACATTGCCGTTCTCGTTCAGGGTATAGGTCGCGGTGACATCACGATCACACTTATTTTGAAAATACAGCGGCTTGCGAGCCACTTCATACCAGACCCCCAGATATTTATCCAGCTCAACCTTTTCCACCGTTTGTAGTGGCTTGGTTTGCGCATATGCCATTGTCGCCATACCCAAACCCAGCAATACAGCTCCACCGACGGCAATTTTAGCCAGTTTATAGCCCGCTTTTGGAAGATTATCGCCTGTCATAAAAGTACCTTTCAGTCAAAATTTTAAATTCTTTAAGTGCTTACACATTTAAAAATAACGACTCCAACCCAACCATACTGTAGCGTTATGTAAGGTCTGTTGACATTTCATACATGAATTGCCAACAGACCTTAATTATTTTGCAATCAAAATCATCAAGCTAGCTGAGCATCTGTGCCTTCAGACGAACTATTTCATCACGCAGTCGCGCTGCCTGTTCAAACTGCAATTCTTTCGAAGCTTTGAGCATCTCTTTTTCCAGTTTGGACAAATGTTTTGCCAGCAATTTAGGATCAGCCAAAATATGACGCTCATCGGCACTTAGGGCACGGGCCTGATCCGAAATCTTCTCGTCAATTTGGTCATCAGTCAGCACTTCACCGGTATCGATATCCTGGTTATTCTGACGCTTGGTACTGCGCGGTGTAATATCATGCAGGGTATTAAACTCAATCTGTTTGGCACGGCGGCGCTCAGTTTCATCCATGGCTTTTTGCATGGAGTCGGTAATGCGATCCGCATACAGAATGGCTTTACCATTCACGTTACGTGCAGCACGACCAATGGTTTGGATCAATGAACGTTCCGAGCGCAAGAAGCCTTCTTTATCGGCGTCCAGAATGGCCACAAGGGACACTTCCGGCATATCCAGACCTTCCCGCAGTAGGTTAATACCGACCAGCACATCATGTACACCGCTACGCAGCTCATGAATAATCTTGGTCCGCTCCACGATATCAATGTCTGAATGCAGATAAGCCACCTTAACGCCGTATTCTTTTAAATACGAAGTTAAATCTTCCGCCATACGTTTGGTCAAGGTCGTGACCAGAACGCGTTCATCCAGTTCCTTACGGATATTGATTTCCGACAGCACGTCATCGACCTGAGTCAGCACTGGGCGAATTTCAATTTCAGGATCCAACAGCCCAGTTGGACGAACCACCTGTTCGGCAATTTGTTCCGATTTTTCAAGTTCGTATTTTGCCGGGGTTGCACTGACATAAATCGTTGATGGGATAATACGTTCCCATTCTTCAAACTGCATCGGACGGTTATCCAGTGCACTTGGCAAACGGAAACCATAATTCACCAGATTCTCTTTACGCGAACGGTCACCTTTATACATGGCACCAATCTGCGGCACCGTGACATGCGATTCATCAATAATCAGCAAGGCATCATCGGGAATATAATCAAATAAGGTCGGTGGTGCCTCGCCTGCCGGACGGCCAGACAAATGACGTGAATAGTTTTCGATGCCGTTGGTATAACCCAATTGCTGCATCATTTCCAAGTCATAGCGGGTACGCTGTTCAATACGCTGTGCTTCCAGTAATTTGTCATTAGCCCTAAAGAAACCCAGACGCTCTTTCAGTTCTTCACGAATGGTGCCAATGGCGCGCTGTAAATTATCCTTCGGAGTAACATAATGACTTTTAGGATAAATGGTCACGCGTGGAACTTTACGCACCATTTTTCCGGTTAAGGGATCAAACCAGCGAATGGAATCGACTTCATCATCAAACAGTTCAATACGGATGGCATCCTGATCTGATTCGGCTGGGAAAATATCAATAATTTCACCACGGATACGGTAGGTACCACGCAAGAATTCCAGTTCGTTACGGGTATATTGCATTTCTACCAGACGGCGGATGATGTCATCCCGGCTGATCCGGTCGCCCTGCACAATATGCAGCAACATGCTCATATAGGCATTCGGATCACCCAGACCATAAATGGCAGACACCGACGCGACAATGATGGCATCACGGCGTTCCAGTAATGACCGCGTTGCCGAAAGACGCATCTGGTCTATATGGTCATTAATCGCCGAGTCTTTTTCAATAAAGGTATCGGAAGATGGCACATACGCTTCAGGCTGATAATAGTCGTAATAGCTGACAAAATATTCAACCGCATTATTGGGGAAAAATGACTTGAACTCGCCATACAGCTGTGCAGCCAAGGTTTTATTATGTGCCATGACAATGGTAGGACGCTGTAACTGGGAAATCACATTGGCCATGGTATAGGTTTTACCCGACCCGGTTACCCCAAGTAACAACTGGTCGTGATAGCCTTTTTGAATACCTTTGACTAATTTTTCAATGGCTTGTGGCTGATCCCCCGCAGGCTGATAGCTGGTCACTAATTCAAAAGGTTGATGACTATCCGACATATTATTTAGCTTCTATACACTAATGCAGTTTGAATGATATGAGGGTTAAAGCTCAACATTCAATATCAATCTCCTGATATTTAGCGAGGGACTTATATAAAGAAAATTGCAACATTTTTGTCTTGACCGCATGTGCATTCAATAGCAACATGAGACAAAGCCTCATGATCACAATAAAGCCTATGACTTACCATTACCATGACGAAAGTATTGTCAAAAATCTACCAGAAGATACCGTTTTTGTCTTTGGCAGCAACATGGCAGGAAACCATGCAGGTGGGGCTGCGCGTACTGCCCTGCAATATTTTGGCGCAATGCAAGGCGTAGGACGTGGCTGGTCAGGTCAAAGTTACGCCATTCCCACCATGAACGAGCATTTGCAACAGATGCCCTTGTCGCAAATTCAGCACTATATTGATGACTTCAAGATTTATACCAAAAACCATCCGAAAATGACCTATTTCATTACCTCGGTGGGTTGCGGCATTGCTGGCTATAAAACCGAAGAAATTGCCCCAATGTTTAAGGGTATTTCACATAATGTGATTTTTCCCATTTCTTTCCGCCCTTTTGTAGAAAGAGCCTTACCCAAACTAACCCGTCATTTTCTCAGAACAGTATTTACCGATGAGGTTATTTTCTCCTCCCCAGATGAAGATATTACAGCCTGTTTAGATTTGTCAGAAAATGAAAAAAGTGCCGCCCGAATTATTCTCAATACCCAAATGTACCCAACCGACAGTAATGGCCGGGACCGAAATTTTGAAATTTCAGACATTTTGCATGTGTTAAACGGCAAGATTTTTGACTGGCAAGACCATTCAGAAGGTTCGATGATGTTTGGCGGAGTCATTCTGGCTTTGCTTGAACTCTACAATATCAACGAAAAAGACTTTATGGATGTCTGGCAAGGTGAACGTGAAATTTCTGCGCCTAAGCCAGAAAACAAGGCCCGTAGAGCCAGTCGCTAAGCTTTAATCCTATTCCATAAAACCGATCTTGAAAGCCAGCTCCTGAATTGGCTTTTTTTTATCCACCTGATTTTTTATTTTGAGACACCCTGCTCATTAAAAATACATATTATTTTACTTATCATATTATTTTAAAATCATTTTTTACATCATATACTTGATACTTAAATTCTAAAAAATAATGAGCGCCTTAAATGGACATGCTGAACTCCCCTTTTTTTGAACTCTCTCCCGTTGCCATGTGGCTGGAAGACTATAGTGAAATCAAAAAACAATTTGATCTTTGGCGTAGTCAGGGCGTGCAAGATCTGTTCAGTTTCCTGCAAGAAGATGAATCGCGTATTCTTGCATGCGCAAAAAAAATTAAATTATTAAAGGTCAATTCTAAAACCCTTGAACTTTATCAGGCCAATGACTTTGAACATCTATCGCAAAACCTGCAATTAGTCTTTAAAGAAGATATGGCAAAAACCCATATCCACGAACTGGTTGCGTTGTGGAATGGTGAAACTCGTTTTTCCAATTCTGCTGTAAACTATACCTTGACTGGAAAGCGCCTGGATATCCAGCTCAAAGGCATTGTACTGCCGCAACATGAACAGGATTTATCCCTGGTATTAATTACCACCGAAGACATCACTTCTTACACTGAAGCCTGCCGTAAGGAAGAACGAAGCCGCCATCTGGCAGAGGCACGCTTTACTTATTCTCCAACCTCTCTTTGGATAGAAGATTTCAGCCGTATTAAAATTAAACTGGATCAATTGCGTAAATTAGGCATTGAAGATTTTGCCACCTTTCTGGATGTGCATAGTGAGTTTGTCATTGAATGCATCAAGGAAATTAAAGTGATTGATGTCAATCAAGCCACCCTCGATTTGTTTGGTGCAGCCAGTAAAGAGATTTTATTAAAAAATCTTCATAAAGTTTTTGCTGAGGAAATGGTTCGAACATTCCGGGAACAATTGATTGAACTGTGGAACGGTCATCTGCATCATCAACGTGAAGTAGTCAATTACGCAATTGATGGCAGCATTCGCCATGTACTGCTGCAATTTACCGTATTTCCGGATTATCTGGATGACTGGAGCATTGTACAGGTTGCCCTGACTGATATTACAGCGCGCAAAAAAGCTGAACATTATCTTGAATATTTAGGCAAACACGACGTACTCACCCAACTGTACAACCGTTCTTTTTATGTGGCAGAACTGAACCGGCTTGAACGCAATTTATTACATCCAATCTCGTGTATTTTTATAGATTTAAATGGACTGAAAATACTGAATGATAGCGAGGGACATGATGCAGGTGACGGTGTCTTACGGCGTATAGGCAACATCCTGAACCAATTGATTCAGCATACGCCCTATTCGGCCTCACGTATTGGCGGAGATGAGTTTGTCGTTCTTTTACCGGGTGCAGATGAGGCAGCCTTACAAAACTGCCTGCAAAGTCTGCAGGAACTTTTGTCGGTGGACAATCAATTTTATGCCAATCAGCCGATCAGCCTGTCTATAGGTCATGCGACAAATTTGCCGCATGAACGGATTGAAGATATGCTGAAGCGTGCTGACCTGGAGATGTATCACCAGAAAAAGAATTACTATCAGAACCATGATAGACGAAACCAACTTTCTGACTCGAATTAAATATCCAAAACCCCAGTTTAACGGCAATAAAAAAGCCATGGTCAGACCATAGCTTTTTTATTTTTATATGAAGAACTTAACGCTTGCCCATGGAACGGCGTGTACCACGTGGTGGCATCCAGGTACGATCAGCATAGCGCTGCGGTTTAGGGCGTAAATCTTCCAAGACTTCATCGGAAGAATTCTCATCTGCCTTTTTCATCGGGAAAGGTAAATTAACCAAGGGTTTTTTCTTGGGCGTATTTTGGGTGCTCATATGATTCACTCAAGGATTTCTGCAGCATATTGTACGGAAAAATGCTTCTCAGTGCGAGATAGGATTTTAGCTCATGGTGCAATCACTTGAGTCAATTGCTTTAGTTATGCCAGCGATGATCTGTTTTTAACTACATCGTCATCAGCATTGACCACATCAGCCCCTATATCAACGCTATTAATGCATTAAAAATATATAAATATCATCTCAATTCCTGCCTGTTATTAACCTACAAAAACTTTATCCATTAGCAAAAACAGCAGCTTACATAAAATTATTTTTCTTCATGTTCCTGAAACAAAACAGTTAATTTTTTACATGAATACTACCCGATTAATATTTTTGAGTAACAAAATGATTTTTCTCTAAATATAGAATAAGAAAAGTGAACAAAAAAAATGAATAATCGCAAAATGGACATGGAGTCCCTGAATGAAAAAAACGTTATTTTGTATGATGTCGTCTCTTGCTGCCCTACCCGCTGTAAGCTATGCCGATTCACATTATTTCAGCTTAAAAGATGGCGATGGTTTTAAACGCTTTTCTGTTTCTGTCGGTGCCCTACATGTCATGCCGCAGGGTAAAGCCCAGCCCTTTCAGGTGAATACAGCTGTTAAAAATGGTGAAGTTGTCAGGAATGGTGATATTCAGGTCGATACCGTACTCAACAATCTTAGTCCGGAAGTGAATCAGACTGCACTAGCCACCGTTTTAAGAGGTTTGGGCTTTTTTATCAGAGGTCAGCTTGGAAGCGAACTCAGTGGCAGCTCACAGATTTATGGGCTGGAGCAATGGAATAACCCGGGTACAGGCCTGGAGGCCGATGATGTCACAACGCTGGGGATCATGACCAATTACTTCTTTACCGATAACCTTTCCTTTGAAATCAAGGCCGGCATTCCACCCAAAGTTGACTTACAGGGTAAAGGAAAAATTTATGCCCCCTTCTCTGCTGTGGCAACACCGCAAATTGGTAACTTGCCTTTAGAATTCCTCAACATTGATCTGCAAAACAATATCTTTATTACCGATTTAGAAGCTCATGGACCTGCTGCCTCGGCTCGTGCCTGGACACCGGCCTTTGAGTTCCAGTATCACTTTGGTAAAACCGGAGTCAATAAATTCCGCCCTTATGTTGGTTTAGGTTTGATGTATACTTATTTCAATGAACTGGAAATCAATCCGCGTACAGAACAGGACTTGATTGCAGCTGGTCATATGATTGCCAACATCAAACAAGGCAATGCCGGAGCTTCACTGGAAGCTAAACCGAGTAAAGCCAATCCTCAAGTCAACCTTGAAGCAACGGATGTTATTGCCCCAATTGCAACTGTCGGTTTCACCTATGATTTTAATGAGCGCTGGTTCGCAGTGGGTTCCGTGTCTTATGCACATCTGAAAAATGAAACCACGATTACAGTAGCTGATGAACAATTAGGTAGATTAATTACCTCCAAAGCAGATATTGAAGTCAACCCGATACTTGCTTATGCGGGGATCGGTATGCGTTTCTAAGTTTTCAATAATCCAAAGACGGCTTTATGTCGTCTTTTTTGTATTTATAAAACTTTCTATAACTTAATTTTATCTTTTGTTGAAATTTAATTTAATCGCCTCGTCCTTTATAATCGAATAACATAGCCACAACACAACTCCGCATGGATGAAATATGTCAGACACCCGTTTTTCCAAACCTCTGATTTACATGTTAATTGGAAGTGCCGTTATTCTGGCTTTATCTTTGGGTGTCCGTCATGCATTTGGTTTATATCTTGTTCCTATGAGCCATGAGTTTGGCTGGGGACATAATGTCTTTAGTCTTGCCATTGCCATGCAAAACCTGATTTGGGGTGCAGTACAACCCATTACCGGAGTTTTTGCCGATAAATATGGCAGTAAAATTGTAGTTGCTATTGGTGGTGCACTTTATACCCTTGGCCTGTTGCTGATGGCCGTCAGCTCCAGCGGCTTGCTGCTGAATTTAAGCGTCGGTTTAATTTTAGGTCTGGCACTTTCTGCGACCTCTTTTCCCATATTGCTTTCTGCTGTGGGGCGTGCCGCACATCCTGAAAAACGCAGTCTGGCGATGGGTATTGCCAGTGCAGCAGGCTCTTTTGGTCAATTTAGCATGCTGCCATCGACCCTGCTGCTTTTACAAAGTGTCGGCTGGTCAGCTGCATTGATGGTCAGTGCCATTTTAATTGCCTTCATTATTCCATTGGCGTGGACTTTAAAAGCGCCTGCTTATACGCCTGCGAATGTTTCGGCTGCCATCCCAACACCGGCATTAAGTATCAAAGAAATTCTGAGGATTGCCAAAAATCATAAACCGTTCTGGTTCCTGTCTTTAGGCTTTTTTGTCTGCGGTTTTCAGGTGGTGTTTATTGGTATTCATTTACCGGGTTACCTGATTGATCATGGTTTTGATGCCACCACAGGCACAGTATTTCTGGCTCTGGTCGGTTTATTTAATATTGTCGGTACTTATACCGCAGGCTGGCTGGGTGGAAAATACTCAAAACCTCACTTGCTGATGGGTTTATATGGCCTGCGTGGTATTGCCATTATTGGCTTTTTATTGCTGCCTTTGAGTACATGGACAATTTACAGCTTTGGCATCATTATGGGCTTATTGTGGTTGTCTACGGTTCCCCTCACCAATGGTATTGTGGCAAATATGTTTGGCATAAAATATCTGTCCATGCTCAGTGGTATCGTGTTTTTTACCCATCAGGTTGGTTCGTTCTTTGGTGGCTGGCTGGGGGGTGTCAATCATGACATGACTGGCGACTACAATATGATCTGGATGTTTTCCATCCTGTTAAGTGTATTTGGGGTGCTGGTTCATTTCTTTGTCAATGAGGAGCATGTGGTTCATGACTGATTCTATGCTTGGACTTAAGATCTCGATTGCAGCAGCGATTGTCCTGTTATTGGCCATCGCCATTCTGCTTTGGGTCAAAACACCGCAACTGTTTGAGTATTTCAATCAGGCCTTTTGCGCGCATTAATGCTGAAATATCAGCAGTGAAAACAGCAAAAAGCCTGCTTTGTTTTGCTGTTTATATTAAAAGCTGAACAATCATCAATTTAAGTGTTTTTCACTCGGATTTCATAAGCTTAGAAACTATTTTGATTTTATCTTTTATTCTGGATTGCTTAGATTTTACTTCAACGTAAAAACATCAGAGCAAAACAATGACGGCACTTACCCAACTTTCTCAGGCAATACATGATGCACCGCGCTGGCATCAGGCCGAACAATTTCAAAACCCGCAAGATATTACTATTGTGCCCTTAGAAGGTGAAGCTCTAGGCGCTGTAGTTTTTGGCCTGGATGCACGTAAAGCCCAAGCGGGTGAAACCATTTACCGCCTGAAGCAGGCACTGGCCGAACATCTCATTTTAATTTTCAAAAACCAGCGCTTGGACGATTTACAGTATTTGGCCTTTGCCAGCTATTTTGGTTCCATTTTCCGCCCAAGTGCAGATAATCCGGTACTTGCCACCCAAACAGATACCGGTACACCACCCGATGTCGTGCCCGTTTCCAATGCTGTGGGACAGGGTGATTACACCGGCTATGGTGAACTTTCGCCGCATGCCGATCACCAATGGACGCCACAACCGTCTTTTGGTTCATTGCTTTATGCCATTGAATTACCAAAAGACGGCGGGCAAACATCCTGGTTTAATACCATCCAAGCTTATGATGCTTTAGATGAAGCAACCAAACAGCATATCGATCAATTACAGCTGATTACCTATAACCCCTTTGTTCGTCGACAATACCTGAAAGACAATGACAATAATGGTTATGGCAGCAGTCCTCTATATCGCTTTAAAGATCAGCCGATTATTGGTCATGCCTATCCTCATCCACTGGTGCGTACCCATCCTGAGAGTGGTCGTAAAGCGCTCTGGTTAAATACCCATTCCGAGGTGGAACTGGTCAATGATGATGATCAGGCTGGCAGTGAATTGATTGCTTCATTGCGCGAACATCTGTTAAAACCTGAATTTCGCTATGAACATCAATGGCAACAGGGCGATATCGTATTTTGGGATAATCAGGTCACTCTGCATTCACGCAAACCTTTTCCCAGTGAGCAGCGCCGTTTGCTAAAACGTATCAGTCTGGCAGGTGGTCGGCCTTATTAACGGATTCATCCATCTGAAATAATAACAATAAACAATAGCTGAAAAATTACTCCACAGCATCATGACCTCATCTACATTTACGAATAGGCAAAATCGTAAATAAAATAAAAAATGCGTCATGATGCTGCAATTTTTTATTAACCCCCTTACCTTAGGATAGGCTCCCTGTACTTATCAGTAACTAGCGTGCGATACATTACATCAGGGATCATTTTCAATGATGGTCATCTTGTTTAAATATTTACGAGTTAAATTAAAAAATAAAAGCCCATCAAAAGTAATGACTTGGGATGGGCTTTTTCATATTTGCAATATGTATTGCAGGAAAACCATATAACAAGGTCAATCCGACCTGTTAATCTTGCCCGGGCTAAAACTCAAATATTTTTGGATCATTTCATCATGTCATCCCCTGTTCCCACGCTGTCAAATTTCAGCTTGTTTAAAATATTCCTCAGATTAGGCTGTACGGCATTTGGCGGTCCAGCAGCCCATCTGGTGTTTTTTTATCGGCGTTTTGTACAACAGCTTGGTTATCTGGATGAGCATCAATATGCCCATCTGCTGGCCTTGGCACAAATTTTACCTGGACCTAGCAGTAGCCAGCTGGGTCTTGCGATTGGCTATCAGCTCAAAGGTTATCGGGGTGCACTGCTGGCATGGCTGGGTTTTACTTTACCTTCGGCACTGCTCATGACCCTTGCGGCAATGCTGGGCATTCAATTTTCTGGTTATTTTTCTGTCGAATTTTTCCATGTGATTCAACTGATTGTATTTAGCGTGGTGGCATGGGCATTCTGGCAAATGTTACGTAGCTTTTGTAAAGAGCAATGGCAGTATGTATTAATGCTGCTGTCGGGCTTATTTGTCTATCTAGTTCCCATCAGTATCAATCAGGTTTTGGTGATTCTTTTTGGTGCTTTGGCAGGACTGATTTATCTGCATTATTTTCCGCAAAAAAATACCCCTAAACCCGTTACGGGCATCTCAATCACAGCTAAAAAACCTTTCGCTTATCTCTGGCTGATTTTATTTGCCTTGCCTTTTGTACTAGTTCCAGCGCTACAATATTTCTTTCCCAGTATTTGGCTAGACAGTTTTACCGGTTTATACCGCACTGCTTCTTTAGTCTTTGGTGGCGGTCATATTATTTTGCCATTTTTACAGCAGGACTTTGTTGCATCCGGCTTGGTCTCCCAGCAACATTTTGACCTGGGCTATGCCATTGCCCAGCTGATGCCAGGCCCATTATTCAGTTTCGCCAGCTATCTGGGTGCTTTATTACCCTTAAGTTCATCGGCAGTACTGAATGCCGCCTTTGCAACTGCAGTGATTTTCTTGCCTTCTTTTTTCCTCATTTTCGGCGCTTTACCTTACTGGTCGCGTTTAATGCAGTTTCCAGGTTTATTTCAGGCTTTGGCAGGAATTAATGCTGCTGTGGTGGGCCTGTTATTATGCCTAGTGGTGCAGATGGGTGAAAAATATGTACTGTCTGGCTTAGATATTGTTTTTATTATCGCTGTCATTGCATTACTTAAGAGCAAAGTTCCAGTCGGGCTGACCTTAATCAGCAGTTTCTTTAGCTATTACGGACTATTATGGTTATTGGATCATCATGGCTTTTTCTCATAACCTATAGAATACAGTGATCCACTATCTATTTGCCCAGTTTTTTATCATGCAGCATTCGCTTACTTAAAGCGGACACTGTTTACTTTTAATCACCCAATCTTTCTATTTTCTTTTTCTATTTCTGATTAGCTTATTGAGATATCAATTTCAGCCGATTCATCAGGAAAACAGCATGAATATAGTCAGCTTTTCAGATTGCGCCCAAATGTGTATGACCTGTTCTTTGACCTGTACCAGTTGTGCAGCCGCCTGTCTGGATGAAAATGAGATAGAGATGATGCGTGAATGCATTAAACGCTGTCTGGACTGTGCAGATATGTGCAACTTATGCGCCCGCTCTGAACAAAGAACCTCTGCCTTTATGCAGGAAATCTGTCAGCTCTGTGCTCAAATGTGCGATTACTGCGCCAAAGAATGCAGTAAACATGAAGCAGAACATTGCCAGCGATGTGCCGAAACCTGCCAGTAATGTGCGGCAGAATGCCGTAAAATGCCAGCCTAAATCCAAGTGAATGATAAGCAAAAATAGAAACACTTGATCTGCGGGTTTACACTAAGCGCTACTCCTCACTCTCATGCCCTGATGAGATATTTTGTCCTACAAAATAAACAAAAACCCGCAAGCCTTCACTTACGGGTTTCGCATCTAAAATTCAGAAAATCTTAGAATAAACGGTTCATACCATTCAAGGTTGCTACACGGTACGCTTCCGCCATGGTCGGATAGTTAAATGTGGTTTCCACAAAATACTTGATAGTATTGTTCGGGCTATTCATCACAGCCTGACCAATATGGATAATCTCGGCAGCGTTATTACCAAAGCAATGCACCCCTAACACTTCTAAGGTGTCACGGTGGAATAGAATTTTCAATTCACCTACGGTGTCCCCGGTAATCTGTGCACGTGCCAAATGACGGAAAGATGCCTGACCAACTTCGTAAGGAATTTTTTCTTCGGTCAATTGCTGTTCAGTCTTACCAATCGAAGAAATTTCCGGAATGGTATAAATACCTGTCGGAATATCCGTTACGGGTTTAACGTTCTCTTCACCGCTCATGTTTGAACCAGCGCAACGCCCCTGGTCATAAGCAGCAGAAGCCAGTGATGGCCAACCAATCACGTCACCGGCAGCATAGATATTTTCCACTTCTGTCTGGTACTGATCATTCACTGTGAGCTGACCACGACTGTTTGGGGTAATGCCTACATTTTCCAAACCTAAACCGTCAGTATTCCCCGAACGACCGTTACACCACAAAATAGCATCGGCTTTAATTTTCTTGCCGCTTTGCAAATGCAACACCACATGATCATCAAATGTCTCAAGATGATCAATTTGTTCATTATGACGAATCAATACACCCTGTTCACGTAAACGGTAAGATAAGGCATCAGAAATTTCATCGTCCAGGTAGCTGAGCAATTTAGGCTGGGTATTAATCAAATCAACTTTATGGTCCAGACCAATGAAAATGGATGCATATTCACAACCAATAACGCCGGCACCATAAATAATAATTTTTTGAATTGAATAATCCAGATCCAGAATTTTGTCTGAATCAAATACACGTGGATGATTGAAATCAAGCGCCGCCGGACGGTATGGACGTGAACCTGTCGCAATAACTAATTGCTGGAAAACAATCGTTTCTGTTATGCCTTCAGGGCTAAAGATCAATACGGTATTTTTATCCTGGATATAGGCACGACCATGATAAATATCAATCTTGTTACGGTCATAAAAACGGGAGTGTGTTTCCACCTGTTGCTGAATCACTTTATGGGCATTACGCAGCACCTGTTTCATGGTGAACTGCTTCCATTCGCCCACTTTCTGGAACATCGGGTCACGCTGGTAACGCAAAATGCTCGATACTGTTTGACGTAATGCTTTACTTGGAATGGTACCTACGTGTGTACAGTTACCACCTAATTGTTCACGCATATCAACAATTGCAACACGCTTGCCTGATTTAGCAAGTTTCATTGCCGCGCCTTCACCCGCAGGGCCTGAGCCGAGAACTACCGCATCGTATTTAACGAAAGTTCCACTAACGACCTCTTTTTTACGTGGCATTCAACGCTCCTATCTTCAATATTGGTCTATCTTGGCTATATTATGACGTAAATACTCGCAATTTTCTGTATTTACCTCACATATATTAAGTGATGACTACATTTATTAAATGAATATCCTTTTTACCCCATTTAGATTCAAGTCCGTTATAATGAGAGACCTAATATATCTAGTATCTCCCCCGTCAAAAAACAGTGGAAAAGTTGAATATGTCTGAAAACCGTAAACCTGAACAGGGTGTCAAACTTCGTGGCGCAGAGAAAGTCGCTCGTATTCCTGTAAAAGTTGTACCTACGGTTGAAACGCCACGCAAGCCGGACTGGATCCGGGTAAAAATGGCGGCTCCTGAAGAAGTTCAACGTATTAAAACCACGCTGCGTGAGCAGAAATTACATACGGTGTGTGAAGAAGCTGCTTGCCCGAACCTGCCAGAATGTTTTGGTGGCGGTACCGCAACCTTTATGATTATGGGTGATATCTGTACCCGTCGCTGTCCTTTCTGCGATGTGGCACATGGTCGTCCAAATGCCCTTGACCCTGACGAACCGCGTCATATGGCCGAAACCATTGCCAATCTGGGTTTAAAATATGCGGTTATTACTTCGGTTGACCGTGATGACCTTCGAGATGGCGGTGCACAGCATTTCGTGGACTGCATTAAAGAAGCCCGCAATTTAAGCCCGAATACCTTATTAGAAATTCTAGTACCGGATTTCCGTGGTCGTATGGACATCGCGCTTCGCATCATGACCGAGTGCCCACCGGACGTATTTAACCACAACATTGAAACGGTGCCACGTTTGTATAAAGCGATGCGTCCAGGTTCAGATTATCAGCATTCTTTAAACTTACTGAAAATGTTTAAGGAATACTGCCCGGACGTTCCAACCAAATGTGGCTTGATGGTCGGTATTGGTGAAACTGAAGAAGAAGTGATTGCATTGCTGGATGACTTAAAAGCACACGATGTCGATTACGTGACTATTGGTCAGTATTTACAGCCTTCTAAAGAACATGCACCGATTGACCGTTTCGTGACTCCAGAAGAATTTGAACGCTATACCGCCCACGGTCAGAAAATTGGATTCAAGAATATCTGGGCAGCCCCTATGGTTCGTTCAAGTTACTTTGCCGACCGTCAGTATTATGGTGAACCAGTTCCTTCGGTACGTCGCAAAACTGATCCTGCAAAAAAAATTGCGGTGCAGACCATTGAAGCTTAATTGAAAATCAGCCTGAAACCAGACTGATCAATAAATGCCAATCTAAATTTATTAGATTGGCATTTTTATTTTCAGTTTTAAAATGATCAGCCATAAAAAAATCCTCTACTCAAGTAGGGGATTTTTTTTAATGGAATAAATAAGAAACTTAAGCTGCTTGACGCGGCACACCACTATGGAAACGGAAAGTATCATCTTCTGAAAGGATTAAATTCTTTTCCACTTCACGGATATGCTCGATACGCCCCTGAATGTCTTCTTCCGGGTCTTTCATTTTAGATGTTTTGGCAACATCCAAGGCCAGTGCCAGATAATCTTCATAATGGCGTGATTCAGATTTAAGCAGGTAGCGATAATAGCGTCCTAACTCTTCATCAACCAGTGGCGCAAGTGCATAAAAACGCTCACAGGAACGTGCTTCCACAAAGGCACCAATAATCAGCACGTCAATCAATGCTTCCGGCTCGTAAGTACGAATTTCCTTGCGCAATATGCCTGCATAACGCCCTGCACTCACAGCTTTCCATTCCTGTCCGCGTTTGGACATAAATTCCAGCACCTGCTCATAATGCAGCATTTCTTCGCGTACCAGTTGTGCCAGCTTGACCTGCAAATCGGTAAAAAAGCTGTAGCGGAACATCAGGTTCATGGCTGTGCCAGCGGCTTTTTTTTCACAATTGGCATGATCCTGCATGAGCAACTCCAGGTTATTCACAGCTTCATCTAGCCACGCTTTTGGCGTTTCACATCCCAGGAAACCAATCACAGGTTTCATGAGATCATCATAATGGGTTGTCGACATAACTTTTAAACTTAAATCTTAACGTGCTGCTTTAATCACAGCTTTCATTTGTTGAACAGCTTGGGCCAAACCGACAAACACTGCATCGGCAATAATGGAATGACCAATATTAAGCTCATGAATTTGTGGAATTGCAGCAATTGGGGTGACATTTTCCAGGTTCAGACCATGCCCGGCGTTCACAATTAAACCTTTAGATGCAGCATATTCCGCACCTTTAACAATACGCTCAAGTTCATGCTGCTGAGCTTCTGCAGTTTCGGCATCGGCATAAGCACCTGTGTGTAACTCGATGGTTGGCGCACCGCAAGCGACAGCTGCATCAATTTGGGCAAAGTCAGCATCAATAAATAAAGACACTTCACAGCCAATAGCAGACAAGGCCTGAGTTGCGGCTTTAACATCTTCAAAATGACCCACCACATCCAGACCGCCTTCAGTGGTCACTTCCTGACGCTTTTCTGGAACGAAGCACACATGATGAGGCTTGATTTCCTTGGCAAATTCCACCATTTCAGCCGTCACAGCCATTTCCAGATTCATATGCGTTTTCAGCACAGGACGCATACAACGTACATCATCATCCTGAATATGGCGACGGTCTTCACGTAAATGCAGGGTGATACCCTCTGCACCTGCCTGTTCGCAAATTAAAGCAGCATTTACCGGATCTGGATAAGCGGTTCCGCGCGCCTGTCGCAAAGTCGCCACATGGTCAATATTTACACCAAGTAATGCAGCCATAACAATTACCTAACTATGTTTAAAATTAAGATTGAGATTGAGATTGAGATTGAGTATTTTGAATCCACAATTGACGGCTTTTCAGCGGTCGGTCGCCCAAAAGCGCGGTGATGATCTGCCGATACAGCTTAGTCAACAATTGTAACTGTTCAGGATTAAAATCCCTACCCTTTTCATAATCACGCATCGAAAGAATCTGCTGTCCAGATAAAGTCGAACGTGACTGTTGTACTGTAGGAATAAAACCATCATTGAGCTGAAACAGATAAGATTGTGATTCCTGAATTTTATGTTGCTGTGCATCCACTGTAAAATCAAGTGCATAGCCCAGTTCTTCTAAAAGTGCATGCTCGAACTGACGTAAGATTTGTCTTAAAAAAAGATCAGGATGCTCCTGCTGTGCCAATCGTTGCAATTGCTGCAAAGTCTGATGATATTGCACAAAGGTTTGTGGCATTTCCACTTCAACCGGGCACAAGCGCAGGATAATTTCATTTAGATAAAAACCGGAAAAGAAGGCATCGCCAAAAAAGAAAATCGGCTGATTGACAATTTCCAGCTTGGTAAAATTTTTAAGCTCCGATTTACCGGAAGCTTGCAGGCAAATCGGTTGGTATTGCGGCGGTGGAGTTTGCCTTAATATTCCATCCACGCGACCATGCTCCTGAGTAAACAGATGCACAATATGACTGCGCTCACGGTATTTACGATGATGGATTAAATAACCATGTAAGGTTTCATTGCGCATACAGGCTTAAGTCTAATCCTTTTTCTTTTCAGAATCAGATTCTTCATCATCCCCATCTGGAATAACGGCACCCACCACAGCTGCCGTACCTTTAACCACGCCTTTAGTGGTTTTATAGGCCACTTTGACAGGAACTGTAACAATTTTGTAAATACAGCCTTGCAGGAACAATACACATGCCACAACAGTCAGTACTTTCATCACTACAGCTCCTTTCAAAGTAAAACCTAGATTTTAGATATCACTATAACCCAAGCTTTTTAATGCACGCTCATCATCAGACCAGCCACCTTTAACTTTCACCCAAAGGGTCAACATGATTTTCTGTTCGAACATTTTTTCCATATCAGCACGCGCATCCATACCAATTTTTTTCAGCTTAGAACCTTTTTCACCAATTACGATGGCCTTTTGACCAGGACGGTCAACAAAAATGGTGGCATCAATATAGGTACACGCCGCTTTTGGACGACCTGTTTTCGCATTAATGGTCGCTTCTTCAGTCTTGAAAGATTCAATTTGCACGGTCAAATCATACGGCAGCTCTTCACCTAACTGACGCATGATTTTTTCACGAATCACTTCCGAAGCAAGGAAGCGTTCTGAACGGTCGGTGATTTGATCCAGTGAATAGAGTGGCGGCTGGAATGGCAAATACTTTTCGATGGTATTACGCAAATGTTCCAGATTGGCACCACGTAAAGCCGATACCGGTACGATTTCGGCAAAATTCATTAACTTTGCACGTTCCTGAATCAAGGGTAAGGCCTGATTCTTGTTTTCAAAAGTATCCAGCTTGTTGATGACCAGAATCACCGGCATTTCTGCATTTTGCAGTTTTTCCAGCACCAGTTCATCGTTTTGCGTCCACTTTTGCGCGTCAACCACAAACAGCACCAGATTGACATCACGAAGTGCAGAATGAGCGGCACGGTTCATCATTTTATTGATGGCACGTACTTCTTTTTTATGCATCCCCGGCGTATCCACAAAGACTGCCTGAGATTTTTCTCGGGTATCAATCCCCACAATCTTGTGGCGCGTAGTTTGTGGTTTACGTGAAGTGATTGAAAGCTTTTGACCCAGCAAATGGTTCATCAAGGTAGATTTACCCACATTCGGGCGTCCTACAATCGCAACAAAGCCACTTTTAAAGTCCGAAGGAATCGTCGTTCCTTGTAAACTGAAGAATTGATTAATTAAATCGTTACCGCCGTCTTGCGGTTCGTGATCAGCATCGATGTGATCGGAATGAGTAGTCATTAAGACTTTTGCTCCAATTGTTTTAAGATATCTGCCGCAACTGCCTGTTCAGCAAAGCGACGACTTGAACCCTCACCACACAATACAGGCAAGCCTTCAATCGTACATTCCACCTTGAAATGCTGATTCGGAGCATCGCCTTGAATATCTACAACGTCATAAACAGGGAGAGGTTTTTTACGTGCCTGTAAATATTCCTGTAAGCGTGATTTAGGATCTTTCAGCTGGTCTGTAGGTTCGATATGGTCTAAATATGGCGTGTACCATTTTAGCACGATGTCTTGCAAGACATTTAAATCGTGACAATCAACATAAATTGCACCAATAATCGCTTCCACAGTATCAGCAAGAATAGATTCGCGATGATGTCCACCCGATTTCAACTCACCCGTGCTGAGAATTAAACACGAACCGAGTTTCAAATCGTTTGCAATTTTGCCTAATGCTTCCTGACGAACCAGTGTGGCACGCATACGCGTTAAACGCCCTTCATTTTCATGCGGATAGGCTTGATACAAATAATGGGCAATGATCATCCCCAACAATGAATCGCCTAAAAACTCCAGACGTTCATAGTTAGTTTTATGACTAACCGATCGGTGGGTCAGTGCAAGCTGCAATAATTCAGGTTGTTTAAACTGATAACCGATACGGTTGACTAAGCGCATATCACTTAGTTTGGACTGACCTTTGATCAAAACTTTTCTCGAACTTTAACACTAAATCTATATTGAGTAAGAACGGCTTTCTTATCTCATACTCTTTTTTCACTTGCAGTCCATCAATATTGGTCACCTGAGCGATTTCATCAAATTTAAGATCGCGAACATTGTTCATCTCTAAACGTTGACTCATCTGACTTGCAAACTTTGAAGGATCGGTATCGGCCGGGCTACTTTGCAGCAACTCTGTAATCTGGCTATCTACAACCCGATCATCCCAGTACGGTGCCCAAACAGCGATGGCAATTTTTGCTAAGAAAGCAAAGCCAATGATTGCAATTAAAACTGCAATATAAGATGCCCCTTGTTGATTTTTACGCATTTGTTATTTTTTCCAATCATGCTCAATCAATTGCACCGTTGCGCTTAAACGACGGTAATTTAAATCCAGGTTCTTTATGCATCCAGATATAAAATGCACGACCTGTTAGATTCTGTTCCGGAACGAAGCCCCAAAAACGGCTGTCAGCACTCTGATCACGATTATCCCCCATCGCGAAGTAATGACCTTCAGGTACTTTCACTTCCCAATATAAACCATTTTCAGATGAATATTTACCATTTTCAACATAGTTGATAAAGGGGGCCTGACGGGCCACATTTACACCTTCAAGCTCACGCATTTTAAAGGTATGCTTGCCTAATGTTTCTTGATGGTAAATTGAAGTTGGTGTATCGAGAATATCTTTTTCTCGGCTAAATTCCACTGGAACTTTCGCCACTTTTTGTCCATTGATAATCAGTTGTCCATGATCATAAACAATATGATCTCCCGGCAAACCTACTACACGTTTGATATAACTGATGGTCGGTTGTGGCGGATAACGGAACACAATCACATCGCCACGTTCCGGTTCACCAACGTCAATGACTTTGGTATTGACAATCGGTAGACGCACACCATAGTTAAACTTATTGACCAGAATATAATCCCCCGTTTCCAAGGTCGGAACCATAGAATCGGACGGAATGTTAAACGGCTCATACAGGAATGAACGCAGCACCAGAACCACTGCCAGGACTGGCCAGAAGTCATATGCCCATGTGATAATGAAATTTTCATTCCCCTTACCTAAGGTTTGTCTTTGTTTGAAAACAAACTTATCCAGTAGCCACACCAAGAAAAAAATCAGCGTGACGGGAACGAGAATTAAATTAAAATCAAAATCCATGAGCTATATGACCCCTATTATTATCTTTCTACTTTCAACACAGCAAGGAACGCTTCTTGCGGGATTTCAACACTACCCACCTGCTTCATACGCTTCTTACCTTCTTTCTGTTTAGAAAGAAGTTTTTTCTTACGTGATACGTCACCACCATAACATTTCGCCAATACGTTCTTACGCATCGCTTTTACAGTTGAACGGGCAATAATTTGCGCACCGATGGCAGCCTGAATCGCCACATCAAACATTTGACGCGGAATCAGGTCTTTCATTTTTTCAACCAGGGCGATACCACGGTGACGTGCATCCTGACGGTGACAGATCATGGCCAAGGCATCAACTTTATCGCCATTAATAAGCACGTCAACCTTCACCAGCGATGAGCTTTCAAAACGGATAAAGTTGTAATCGAGTGAGGCAAAACCGCGCGAACATGATTTCAATTTATCAAAGAAATCCATGACCACTTCGGCCATTGGAATTTCAAAGGTAATTGAAACCTGGTTCGCCATGAACTTCATGTCTTTTTGTACACCACGGCGTTCCACGCACAAGGTCATCACGTTACCCAAGTATTCTTGTGGTACAAGGATATGACATTCTGCAATAGGTTCACGCAAATCTTCTACCGTTGAACCATCTGGCATTTTTGATGGACTGTCGATATAGATCGTTTCACCATTCTTCATCACGGCTTCGTAAATTACGGTTGGCGCAGAAGAAATGAGGTCAAGATCGTACTCACGCTCTAGACGCTCCTGTACGATTTCCATGTGCAACATACCAAGGAAGCCACAGCGGAAACCAAAACCTAAGGCATCTGAACTTTCAGGTTCAAAGAATAATGCCGAGTCATTGATTTGCAGTTTATGAAGTGCTTCACGGAACGGTTCAAAATCGCTTGAATCAATCGGGAATAAACCCGCATACACCTGCGGTTTAACCTTTTTGAAACCAGGTAAAGTTGCAACATCAGGAGTAGTCGCAAGGGTAATGGTATCACCGACAGGCGCACCAAAAATATCTTTAATCCCTGCAATGATAAAGCCAACTTCACCCGCTTCAAGCATGCCTGTTTCAGTATGTTTAGGATTGAAGATACCGACCGAGGTAATGATGTGCGATTGGCCAGTTGATTTAATCAACATTTTATCGCCCTTACGCACACGCCCCTGTTTGATACGCACCAAAGACACTACGCCGAGGTAGTTATCAAACCATGAGTCAATAATCAAGGCTTGTAGCGGTGCTTCACGATCACCTGTAGGTGCAGGAATAACATTCACCAGCGTTTCAAGTACGCCTTCAATGCCAAGACCTGTTTTCGCTGAACAGGTCGGTGCATCAGTTGCTTCAATCCCGATGATGTCTTCAATTTCTTGGATCACACGCTCAGGTTCAGCTTGCGGCAAGTCAATCTTGTTGAGTACTGGTAAAACTTCGAGTCCCTGTTCAATCGCGGTATAGCAGTTTGCTACAGACTGGGCTTCAACCCCTTGCGCAGCATCAACAACCAGAAGCGCACCTTCACATGCTGCAAGCGAACGTGATACTTCGTATGAAAAGTCCACGTGTCCTGGAGTGTCAATAAAGTTTAATTGGTATTCTTGACCGTTCGGATGAGTATAATACAACGTCACTGATGCCGCTTTAATGGTAATACCGCGCTCACGTTCCAATTCCATAGAATCCAGAACCTGAGCCTGCATTTCGCGATCTTGCAAACCTCCACAGGTTTGAATAAAGCGATCTGCCAGTGTCGATTTACCATGATCGATATGCGCAATAATCGAGAAGTTACGAATGTTTTTAATATCAACAGATTTTTTAGCTTGCGCCATGGGCTACCTTGAGAAAAAAACACGCCATGCAACCAATAGTTAATGCATGGCAAAAGCTGAATAGAAATTGCGTAGGATTATAGCAGATGGATTTTTCAATGTATCCTAAATAATGAGTTCGTTTTTCGCTTTGACAGTTATTTTCAAAATAAAACCGGATTGTAGTCATGTACTCAATTTGAAGCCATCGCATCATACTGACTAAAATCCAGCGGATTCACCTGTTCCGATATCGGCTGGTAGGCTTGGCTAAAAGTGGGAGACATGCGTTTTGGCCGACCTGTGGCAATTTCCACACAGGCCCATTTGGTATTCCCCATAAATAAAACGCTTTGGTCTTGGGGACGATAAAACACATATTGCCGGAAAGAATACAAGGCATTGATATCATCCAGCCAGGTACGCAAGATAATCTTTTCGCCTTCAAATGCCGCTTTACGGTATTGCACATGGTGCTCTACCGCAACCATGGCATGCTTCAGTTCCATGTATTCATTCAGCCCCAAACCCAGGGCCTCAATATGTGCAGTAGCGACATCCTGCATCCAGTGCATATACACTACGTTATTTACATGTCCCAGACTGTCAATATCTTTTGCTTGAACGGTGATTTCCAAATCAAAAACTGTGCTCATCTATTTTACCGACCCTTACACTATGCAAAAAATGACCTTCAAGGCTACACAGTCTACGTAATTTTGTATCGCAGTAAAATTGCAAAATATAAAAAACCACTCAGCTGTAGAGTGGTTTTCTGTTCGATGGATTCATGCTATTCAATACGCATGCCTAAAATTGCGCGCTGATCTTGACGAATAATAGAAACACGTGCAATTGAACCTTTTTTCAGTTCGGATACTGTCTTAATAAAGTCATTACTATTCAAAATGGTTTTATTATTGATTTGAGTAATGATATCACCTACAGCGATACGGGATTGTGATGCGATCCCTCCCCGTTTGACTTCTTGAATCAGAATACCGCCTTTAAGATTCAGTTGGGATTGTTCACTGGCAGTCAAATTACGAATCGTCACCCCCAAAACAGGACCTTTATTTTGTGCTGCCTGTTCCACCGGTGCCGGTGTGTCGTCCGGTGCAGTCATCAATGTTGCCGAGATATTACGAGTCTTATCATCCCGCAAAACTTGCAATTGAATGTTTTGATTTGGTGAAGTCCGGTTTAAGTAGTTGAGCAAATCAGAGGTTCTGGAAATAGGCAAGCCATTATATTTCAGGATCACATCACCCGCCTTAAAGCCAGCTCTGGCTGCCGGGGAATTGGGAGCGACCTGGGTCACCAATGAACCTTCAGGCTTGGACAGGTTATAAGATTCAGCAAGGTTACGGTCGATGTCTTGCAACATCACTCCCAAATATGAACGGGTGACCTTGCCATTCTTTTTCAGCTGCTCTGCCACATCCATCGCCACATCGATCGGAATGGAAAATGACAGGCCCATATATCCGCCAGTACCGCTGAAGATACGCGAGTTTACCCCAACCACTTCACCATTCTGGTTAAACAAGGGACCGCCTGAGTTACCCGGATTCAACGCCACATCGGTTTGAATAAAGGGCACCGAGGTTTCGCCCATCATGTTACGCATTTTCGCACTGACAATACCGGCAGATGCAGAATAGTCAAAACCGAAAGGTGAACCAATAGCCAGTACCGGCTCACCGACTTTCAGCCGGTCTACATTGCCTGTACGCAGTTCAGGGAAATTGGAACCATTGACTTTCAGTAGCGCCACATCGGTACGCGCATCACTTCCAACTATGGTGGCATCAATCTCACGGCGGTCATTAAACATAATGGTCACTTTAGATGCATCTTCAACCACATGATGATTGGTTAACAGATAACCATCCTTACTGATAAAAAATGCACTGCCGTAAGCGGTTTTCTCTTGCTGAGCCTGTTGCTGTGGAACAATCACCTGATTGCCAAAAAAGCGTTTCAAAATTTCAGGAATTTGCTGTTGAATCAGCTCTTCCTGAGTCATTTTTTTAACGACACTGACACTCACTACAGCAGGGCTGACCTGTTCAACCAGATTGGAAAAGTCTACCGAAGAAGCTGCTTGTGTTTGCATCGCTGCCATGGTGAATACAGCAGCATACATTCCTTTTTTTATATAGCGATTGTTCATATAAAGCATTCACTCCATTCATTATAAGTATGCGTAAACAGTATTTAGCATAAAACATGTCTGTCTTGGGTAATAATATGTTTGATTATATTTGTATAAACAACAGCTTAAATCTTTCTTAAAAGTTTGTTGCTTTATTACTTTTTCTCATCATACATTAGCATATTAGCTCTTGTTTTTTGATGAAAAAAGGGGTGTTATTAGCAAACTTTTTTCAAATTAGCTGATGAACATGTCTAATTTAAATACAACACATCATTTTGACGTGATCATTGTAGGCAGTGGTGGTGCAGGTTTAAGCCTGGCTTTATCATTACCAGATCATTTCAATATTGCTGTTTTGGCCAAATCGGCACTCACCGAAGCCAGTACTTTTTATGCACAAGGCGGTGTCGCGGCGGTTTTAGATGAAACTGACTCAATTGAACAGCATATTGATGACACCATGATTGCAGGTGCACATTTATGTGAGCGTGAAGCGGTCAAGCAGACTGTAGAAGGCGGCAAACCTTCGGTCGACTTTCTGCTAAAACATGGCGTGCAATTTACCTTAGATGAACAGGAACAATTGCATTTAACCCGTGAAGGTGGTCACTCCCAACGCCGTATCATCCATGCTGCAGATGCGACAGGTCGCGCCATTTCAACCACTTTGGTGCAACGTGCCCGTGAAAAGCAAAACATCACTATTTTTGAAAATTATATTGCCATTGATTTAATTACTTCAAAAAAACTCGGCCTGAAAGATCAAGAAAATCGTGCGTTGGGTTTATACGCGCTCGATGAAAAGACTGAAAAAGTCCATACATTCTTGGCACCCTCTACCGCTTTGGCATGTGGTGGGGCAATGAAAGCCTATCTGTATACCTCCAATCCGGATATTGCGACCGGTGATGGTATCGCCATGGCTTACCGTGCCGGTTGCCGGGTTGCCAATATGGAGTTTAACCAGTTCCATCCAACCTGCCTGTATCATCCGCAAGCACGCTCCTTTTTAATTACCGAAGCCATGCGTGGTGAAGGGGCTTATTTACGCTTGCCTGATGGTGAACGTTTTATGCTGCGTTTTGACGAACGCGCTGAACTGGCACCGCGTGATATTGTGGCACGTGCGATTGACTATGAAATTAAACGTTTGGGTATCCGTCATGTCTGGCTGGATATCACGCATAAACCAGCCGAGTTTGTGAAAGAACATTTCCCTACCCTGTATGCCCGTTTACTAGAACTTGGCATCGACATTACCAAAGACATGATTCCTGTGGTTCCTGCGGCGCACTATACCTGTGGCGGTGTGGTGGTCGATGAAAACAGCCAGACCGACCTTCAAGGTTTATACGCCATTGGTGAAACCTCTTATACTGGCTTACACGGTGCTAACCGGATGGCGAGTAACTCACTTTTAGAATGTTTTGTCTACGGCATGAGTGCAGCCAAACATATAGAAAGCCTGTTCAATCCAGATTATGTTTCTCCTGATGCACCAAGCTGGGATGATTCCCAAGTGATGAATCCGGATGAAAATGTCGTTATTCTGCAAAACTGGGATGAACTGCGTCAGACCATGTGGAACTATGTCGGGATTGTCCGGACCACTAAACGTCTGCAACGTGCCTTACATCGTATCGAAATGTTGAAGCGTGAAATCACTGAATATTATCAGGATTACCATGTCAGCAAAAACCTGATTGAACTGCGTAACCTGGTACTGGTTTCAGAGATGATTGTGCGCTGTGCCATGGCACGCAAGGAATCACGCGGTTTGCATTACACTCTGGATTATCCGGAGCTTGGGCCTGAATTGCGTAAAACGGTACTGACTCCACCCAACTTCCAGGTGGAAACTCCGTTGGTCAATGTAGATGCTTAAACCCGTGTAGACTAAATAAAAAAGCCGGACATCTTTGTTCGGCTTTTTCAATTGGCATGATATCTGTTTATTGCCGGGGTGGGATGGAATAAGTCCCCACTGCATGTGCAATCGGCTCATCTAACTTGATGGAATATAACCATACATCACCCACAATGAGAGCCTTGCCCACTTTCATTAATTGACAGACCGCACGAATATCCTGTGCTGCCGTCGGTTTTCTTAAAAAATTGATGGATAAACTGGTCGTGACAGCCAAGGCCACAATACCGATTTCACCCAGTATGGCAATATACAGTGCATAATCAGCAGCGGTCATCATGGTCGGCCCTGATACCGTTCCACCCGGTCTTAAATCAGCAGTATTCATGATATAAGATGGTGGCTCCTTTTTCAGTGACTGTTTCTATTTCGCATTTTTCCAGGCTTTGCGGAAATTCACATTGCAAAAATTCAATAATTTCGACTTTATTACTTTTCATTGTTTATAAAAAAAATCTTCCATAATGTTAGCCACTATAGAAGATTTTTCATTTAAACCCAATTGCTGGGGATGACTACACCGATTGCAAACACGCGAGTGCCTGAGTGAATACCTGTTCTGGTGTTTGGGTGGCATCCAGACGTTTAATCCGTTCCCCCTGCTGTTGCCAAAGCTCCTGATAGCCTGAACGTACTTTCTCAAAGAATGTGGCTTTCTCCTGCTCAAAGCGATCTAATGCACCCCGTGCACGCGCACGTGACATTCCCAACTCAGTCGGGGCATCCAGCCAAAAAGTAACGTTCGGCATATGCGAGACAAAGTTGACATTCAATAACTGTAATTTTTCTTTACTTAGGCCGCGGCCTGCACATTGATAGGCAAAACTGGCATCAGTAAAACGGTCACACAGTACGGTCTTACCTGCCTTCAATGCCGGAACAATCACCTGCTGTAAATGCTGTGCACGTGCCGCATACATTAAAAGCAGTTCTGTGTCATTCGACATGCTTTCTTCATGGTTGACTGACAACAGCAGGGAACGGATTTGTTCTGCCATTGGTGTGCCACCCGGCTCACGCGTCAGTACCACTTCATGACCTTGCTGTTGCAGATAATCATAAATTTTACCAATGAGTGTGGTTTTCCCGACACCTTCAGTGCCTTCAAAACTAATAAACATCCCCACTCCTTAATTTTTTGAACGAATGACAGTTAGATATTCTTGCACAGCACGATTATGCTCATCCAAAGTTGCGCTAAATTTATGCCCACCATTACCCGTGGCGACAAAATAGATATTTCTGGAATTGTCCGGGTGCATGGCAGCTTCAATCGCTTTTTGACTTGGCAATGCAATCGGCGTTGGTGGTAAGCCATTGTTGGTATAGGTATTATATGGTGTAGGTGTACGCAAATCGTTACGCGTGATATTGCCATTATAACGGTCGCCCATACCATAAATCACAGTTGGATCGGTTTGCAGACGCATCCCCTGTTGCAGACGACGGATAAACACCCCCGATACCTGATTTAACTCATGATCCAGACTGGTTTCTTTTTCCACAATAGAAGCCATAATCAGCGCTTCATATTTATCCTTATAAGGTAAACCACTGGCACGATTGGCCCATGCAGTATCCAAAGCCTTCATTTGGCGTTTATATAAATCAGTCAAAATCTTTTTATCAGTTTCACCCTTGGCAAAGAAATAGGTATCTGGTGCAAACAGCCCTTCGGGATGGTTAAATGGAATACCTAAGGCTTTTAGCATTTGATCTTGCGGAAGATTCAACACTTCTTTAGTGACTAAATCATCTTTCTTTAGAAGTTCAATTAACTGTTTAAAGGTCGTACCTTCAATCACCAGAATGCGGTTCATCTGTGCATTTTCAGCATTCGAGACCAGTTCCAGCACTTCACGTACCGACATGCCTTGACGAATTTCATAAACGCCAGCTTTCATGCTGTCATGAATCATGATTTTTTGATAAAGCTTCAGGATAATAGGAAAACTGACTTTATCTTGCTGAGCTAGACGGTCAATAAAGCCTGAATAACTGTCACCCTCTCCAATCGCCAGCATTTGCTTTTCACCTTGCACCGGATAGGACTTGAACAAGCTGGCACCCAAGATAACTGCAAATAATACCGTCAGACCTGCAATTAAAATAAGGATGCCTTTTAAAGGAAATCCTGATGCAGTTTTATTTTTCGATTTTTGCTTTTTGCTAGACATATTAATGAATCTGATTCAATTGAAGGATATTAAAGAGTTCAATACACGGCTGAATATTCAACGGTTGCCGGTTAAGTTCAGTCACAGCTTTCATGGGACTTAAGGCATTACAAAAAAACAGGCTTTCAAATTTTGCAATGTCTTCCATTTCAATAAACCGCTGTTCACAGTGAATACCATGCTGCTGCATTCGGGACAAAATTTCGGCCCGCATCACCCCATGCACGCCATTATAGCGAAGTTCTGGTGTAATCCAGATATTGTTTAAACGAATGAAACAATTACTGCTTACGCCTTCAACAACACTGCCTTGTACATCGGTCACTAAAGCTTCAGCCCAGCCATGTTGATCGGCTTCATGTTTTAATAAGACCTGTTCCAGACGGTTCAGGCTTTTTAATCCCACCAAAGCCGGCATGCTCAAGCCCAAGGCTTGCTGTAACACCCCAGATTTAATTTTCTCTATCTGAAAATCATCGACTGCTTGGGGATAAAAAAACACCCAGACATCTGCCGGATGCTCAGGCAGGCTATAGCCGCGTTGTCCCTCACCGCGACTGATGATGATTTTTAATGTGCCATTTAGTTCAAGAAACTGCTGCTGCAATACAGCCAAAGTTTTTTCAATGCAGCTTAAATCTGCCTGCAACATCAGCCGTTCACAACTTAACTGTAGCCGTGCCCGATGCAGGCTTTCAAGTTCAATTTTGCCATGCCGAACACATGCCGTGGTGAAACAGCCATCTCCGTAATGAAAAGCACGGTCCTGTAATGACACTTCATTTATTTCCCGTGCATTCTTAAAACATGGCATAACAAACATCCTGCAAATGATGACCTAGTTTAAAAATAGTGGCGCTTAATTGATAGCTTTTTTATTAATATCAAATTCGTTTCTTATTATTTTTTCAACAAAAAAGATGACGCTATGCTTGGCTCCGTTACAAAACATTAATAATTCAAAGGATAGCAAAATGCGCTCACTAAAAATCGGGGTTTTAGCAGCTCTTATTTCAGCAACGTCTTTTACTGCACTGGCAAAAGACTTTTTAAACGTTTCCTATGATCCAACGCGTGAATTGTATGAAAACTACAATAAAGAGTTTGCTGTATACTGGAAGAAAACCACAGGCCAAGATATTAATTTTAAACAGTCACACGGCGGTTCTGGCAAACAGGCACGTGCCGTGATTGATGGTCTGGGTGCCGATGTGGTGACATTGGCACTTGCAGCAGATATCGATGCGATTGCAGCAAACTCAAATTTGCTTCCAAAAGACTGGCAGAAAAAATTCCCGAATAACTCTACCCCCTATACCTCTACCATCGTTTTTTTGGTACATAAAGGCAACCCGAAAGGCATTAAAGACTGGGGCGATCTAGTCAAAAATAATGTCGGCATTATTACCCCAAACCCTAAAACCTCTGGTGGCGCCCGCTGGAACTATCTGGCAGCATGGGCTTGGGCGAAACATCAGCCAGGCGGTAACGATGCCAAAGCACAGGAGTTCGTACGTCAAATCTATAAAAACACCAAGGTCCTCGACTCTGGTGCACGCGGTGCAACCACGACATTTGCTGAACGTGGCATTGGAGATGTATTGCTGGCCTGGGAAAATGAAGCTCATTTAGCGATTCGTGAACAACCGGGCAAGTTCGAAATTATCACACCGTCGTTGTCTATTTTGGCTGAACCCCCTGTGGCGATTGTAGAGAAGAATGCACAGAAAGACGGCAACCTGAATTTAGCCAAAGCTTATCTCAACTATTTATATTCACCTGCAGGTCAAACCATTGCTGCCAATAACTTCTACCGTCCGCGCAATGCAGCAATACTGGCAAAACATAAATCCGTATTCAAACCCTTGAAACTGGTCACCATTAATAAAGAATTTGGCGGCTGGAGCAAAGTTCAAAAAGCACATTTTGAAAATGGCGGCGTATTTGACCAGATCGTAAAAGCCAATAGCACCAAATAATCTCAGTCAAGCAAACAAAGCATCAGTTTTATTCATAAGGCTGGTGCTTATTTTATGAATCCAGCCCTATTTATCTTTTTTATTCATATAAAATTCATTTTTTATTATTTTTTATGCATAAAGAATATAGCTATTCTGTACCCCTGTAATGAAACACATTAAGAATATTGAGGTTCGCATGAGCATTTCGGCAAAATTGAAACTTGGAGTTTTAGCAGCAGTTATATCTACCATTTCTTTAGGTGCTGCAGCGAAAGATTTTCTCAATGTCTCTTATGACCCAACACGCGAACTTTATGAAGACGTGAACAAAAATTTTAGCAAATACTGGGAAAGCCGTACCGGACAAAAAATTAACTTCAAGCAGTCACACGGTGGTTCTGGCAAACAGGCACGTGCGGTCATTGATGGGCTGGATGCCGATGTGGTGACTTTGGCACTTTCTGCCGACATTGATGTAATTGCGGAAAAAACCAGACAGTTACCTGCAGACTGGCAAAAGAAGCTGCCACATAACTCAACGCCATATACCTCTACCATCGTATTTTTAGTACGTAAAGGCAACCCAAAACACATTAAGGACTGGGGTGATCTGGTTAAGCCGGGGGTAGGCATTATTACACCAAATCCTAAAACCTCTGGCGGTGCACGCTGGAACTATTTAGCGGCATGGGCCTGGGCAAAACACCAGGCGGGTGGCAATGACAAAACTGCCCAAGAATTTGTGCGTAAAATTTATAAAAACACCAAGGTTCTCGATTCTGGCGCACGCGGTTCAACCACAACATTTGCAGAACGTGGCATTGGTGATGTGCTGTTGGCCTGGGAAAACGAGGCTCACTTAGCCCTTCGTGAACAGCCAGGAAAATTTGAAATTATCACGCCATCTCTGTCTATTTTGGCTGAGCCACCCGTGGCGATTGTAGATAAAAATGCAGAGAAAAAAGGCAATAAATACCTGGCTCAAGGTTACCTAAATTTCCTTTACTCGCCACGCGGCCAGCAACTTGCGGCTGAAAACTTTTACCGTCCACGCAACGCAAAAACACTGGCGCAATACAGCAAGGTATTCAAGCCCTTAAAACTGGTCAGCATCGATCAGGAATTTGGCGGCTGGAGCAAAGTTCAAAAAGCGCACTTTGAAAATGGCGGTGTATTTGACCAAATTGTTAAAGCCAATAGTGCAAAATAATCGCATTCGATAAACAGGAGCATCGACATGATTCATACCGTAATTGTTCCAGGCGTAGGTGGCAGTGAACACGCACACTGGCAGTCGTGGCTACAACGACAACTCATGTCATGCTCCCGTGTGCAACAACAGGACTGGAACACCCCTGTGTTACAAAACTGGATTGCCGAGTTTGTAAAGACCGTGACGCCTATTCAGGGCAGCATCCAGATTGTCGCGCATAGTTTTGGTTGTTTAACTACTGTGGCAGCTTTAGCCCAGCACCCGGAACTCAATCAAAAAATTAAAAATTTGATTCTGGTTGCACCTGCCAATCCTGCCCGTTTTGGCGAAGCCGGTTTTTCACGTGATAGCCAGCAAGATTACCAATGCTATTTTCATCAGCTGAAAATTGCCGTGCCAACGACTTTACTGATCAGTGAAAACGATCCCTGGTTAAATTTTGAAGATGCCCAGCAACTTGCAAAGGCGTGGGAACTTAATCCGGTTAATCTGGGTCAGGTTGGACATATTAATGTTGCTTCCGGTTTTGGGCCTTTTCCTGAAATTTATGATTATTTAATTTCAGAAAATGTGCTGCAACATATCAATTTTACTGATGATAGCAAGTGCTTTTTCAAATTTGCAATTTAAACCCTGCAAATTATGCTTGTGCCGAATTAAACTTTTATTTTCGCTGACTTTATTGGTCAGTAGTCGCTCTTTTTAAGGAATCATCATGTCGCAGCGATCCCGAGTGCTGCCAGGATTTGGTCTTTCTCTAGGCTTTACCCTAGCGTATCTATCATTAATCGTGCTTATTCCATTATCTGCGGTGTTTATCAAATCGCTAGGTATAGGCTGGGACGGTTTATGGGAAATTTTAAGTTCAGAACGTATCTTAAAATCTTTGCAGTTAAGTTTTAGCGCTGCCCTAATTGCAGCCTTAGTCAACGTGGTGTTTGGCTTGTTACTGGCATGGTGCCTGGTGCGTTACAGTTTTCCCGGTAAACGCATTATTGATGCTTTGGTCGATTTACCCTTTGCCCTGCCTACAGCGGTGGCGGGTATTGCCCTAACCTCATTATATGCACCTACAGGCTGGATCGGTCAGTATTTGGAACCAATCGGAATTAAAGTAGCCTATACCCCGATCGGGATTACTCTGGCACTGATCTTTATTGGTATTCCTTTTGTGGTACGTACCGTACAGCCTGTACTGAGTGATCTTGAAACCGAACTTGAAGAAGCAGCATCGGCATTGGGTGCGAACCGTTTTCAGATTATCAGCAAAATTATCCTACCCATTCTGTTTCCAGCACTACTGACTGGTTTTGCATTGGCATTTGCACGCGGTGTAGGTGAATATGGTTCCGTGATCTTTATTGCAGGTAACCAGCCATTTGAAACTGAAATCGCGCCATTGATGATTATTTCCCGTCTGGAAGAATATGACTATGCCGGTGCAACCACCATTGCTGTGGTAATGCTGGTCCTGTCATTCGCGATTTTATTCCTGATTAACTTGCTCCAAGCATGGGCAAGCAAACGTACCGGGAGAACAGCACGATGAGTTTAATCACCAACAGCAATGCTTTGGCTGAGAAATTACAGTCCCGCGATGCGACGCGTGAACCGGTCTGGGTTCGTTATTTACTGCTTACGATTGCGCTGATTTTCTTTTTAAGCTGCTTGATTCTGCCTTTAATTCTGGTCTTTGTTGAAGCATTTAAACAGGGGGTTGGTGTTTATTTTCAGGCACTGGTGCATCCAGACACCTTGTCTGCGGTGAAACTGACCTTATTGACCGCTGTAATTGCCGTGCCATTAAACGTGGTGTTTGGCGTAGCAGCCGCATGGTCGGTGGCGAAGTTTAATTTCCGTGGCAAATCCATTCTCACCACCATTATTGATCTACCTTTCTCGGTTTCTCCAGTTATCGCAGGCATGATGCTGGTGCTGATTTTCGGTACTCAAGGCTGGCTTGGCGGCTGGCTGATGGACAATGACATTAAAATTTTGTATGCCGTTCCTGCCATTGTACTGGCAACCGTATTTATTACTGTGCCTTTTGTGGCGCGCGAACTGATTCCCCTGATGGAAGCGCAAGGGACCGAGGAAGAAGAAGCGGCAATTGTACTGGGTGCTTCAGGCTGGCAAACTTTCTGGAAAGTGACCTTACCCAACATTAAATGGGGTCTGATTTACGGCGTGATTCTGTGTAATGCCCGTGCCATGGGTGAATTCGGTGCAGTATCGGTGGTGTCGGGTCACATTCGTGGTGAAACCAATACCCTGCCGCTACATGTTGAAATCCTTTACAACGAATATACCTTTAGTGCGGCATTTGCAGTGTCATCGCTTCTGGCTTTACTGGCAATTGTGACCCTGATCTTGAAAACATGGGTAGAAGTGCGCCAGGAAAAACAAAACAAACGTAATGAAGATTCAACAGTTTCTTAAGGAATGACATCATGAGTATTCAAGTTAAAAATATTGAAAAACACTTTGGTGCATTCCATGCACTTAAAAATATCTCGCTCGACTTTCCCGATGGTCAGCTGGTGGCATTACTCGGCCCATCTGGCTGCGGTAAAACCACCCTGCTGCGTATTATCGCAGGGCTGGAATCGGCAGATGGCGGTCAGGTGATTCTTGAGGGCGAAGATGCAACCAATGTGCATGTACGTGAACGTGAAGTCGGCTTTGTATTCCAGCATTATGCCTTGTTCCGTCATATGACGGTATTTGACAACATTGCCTTTGGTTTACGTGTGCGCCCTCGTTCTACCCGACCATCAGAAGCTGAAATTAAAAAACGTGTGACCCGTTTGCTTGATCTGGTTCAGCTGGGCTTTTTGGCCGACCGTTATCCTGCACAACTCTCGGGCGGACAACGTCAACGTATTGCCCTGGCACGTGCTTTGGCGGTTGAACCTCGTGTATTATTGCTGGATGAACCTTTTGGCGCACTCGATGCCAAAGTGCGTAAAGAGCTGCGTCGCTGGTTACGTACTTTGCATGATGAATTGCATATCACCTCAATTTTCGTGACTCATGATCAGGAAGAAGCTCTGGAAGTAGCCGATCAAATCGTGGTGATGAACAAAGGCAATGTCGAGCAAATTGGTTCACCTCGTGAAGTTTATGAAACACCGGCAACACCGTTTGTATTCGACTTCCTGGGTCAGGCCAACCGTTTCGAAGGTCAAAACCAGCAAGGCATTATCCAGATTGGTGACGACCGTCTGCAACTACCGCAGGTGAAAGATGCTCCGCAAGGCAACGTGATTGCCTTTGCCCGTCCAAATGAATTACGCATTCATGCAACACCGCAAGAAAATGCCATTCAGGCCACTTTCCTGCGTGAAATCTGGATTGCCGGCAAGGTTATTGCTGAACTTCAAGATCGTCAGGGCAATTTAATTGAAATTTCGCTTAATTCTGAAGAAGCGAAGTTACATCAATTTAAACCAAATCAAACAGTGTGGTTAAGTCCAACGGGATTGCACCTGTTTGCCAATGACGTCGCTTAATAACAAATAGATGGGGCAAAAACAGCCCCATCCTCTTTAGGGTAAACAGCATTATGAATTTCCAACAATTAAGAATTATTCGAGAAACTGTTAGACAAAACTTTAATTTAACTGAAGCTTCGGCAGCACTTTATACGTCACAATCTGGCGTCAGTAAGCATATTAAAGATTTAGAAGATGAACTGGGCGTACAGCTGTTTATCCGTAAAGGTAAACGTTTGCTGGGCTTGACCGAACCTGGCCAGTCTTTACTCGGGATTGTGGAACGTATGCTGGTTGATGCAGACAATATTAAACGTCTGGCAGATGATTTTAACCGCGTCGATGAAGGTACGTTGACCATTGCAACCACGCATACCCAGGCGCGTTATGTCTTGCCGCCGATTGTGAACCAGTTTAAAAAAGAATTTCCAAAAGTTCATTTGATTCTGCAACAGGCCAGCCCGGTTGAAATTACCGAAATGTTGCTGCAAGGTGAAGCAGATATTGGTATTGCAACCGAGTCGCTAACTACTGAGGAGAACCTGGCCAGCGTACCTTATTATAATTGGCAGCACAGTATTATTACCCCGCAAAACCATGCACTTGCCAACAAGACAGACATTACGCTGGAAGACTTGGCGCAATATCCGATTATCACCTACCATGGCGGTTTCACAGGTCGTTCTAAAATTGACAAAGCCTTTGAAGAGGCAGGTATTGATGTTGATATTGTGATGTCAGCACTGGATGCAGATGTCATCAAAACCTATGTTGAATTGAATATGGGCGTCGGTATTGTCAACAATGTCGCTTATGATGCTGAACGTGACTATCGACTCAAACAGATTCCAACCGATATCTTTGGGGTAAATACTACCTGGATTGCAGTGCGCAAAGGTCATTTGCTGCGCGGTTATGGTTATGAGTTTATTTCACTCTGCTCGCCAGAAGCCGACATTAAGGCCCTGAAAAAAGTAGCTTATCCAGAAGAATAAGCATTTCATGATTTTTTTAAATAAGGGATATAAAAAATATCCCTTTTTAAATTCATCTGTCGTTGCAAAACTAGATTTATAAAAATAATTTAATTTTTCAATCACTTAAACATAAAAACCTCACATAATACTTGCTCATTCTATATAAAATCACAAAAGAAAAAATTGAATGGGGATATCTATATAAGCTAAGGCATTTGGTCTCAGTATTGGTGTTTTCATGACTAGCGACCTCTACATACTGCAGCACTGGAAAGCTCTAACCAATCCATTACCTCTTTTTTACAGCCGGATTATTAAGCCGAGTTCTCAACGGCCATTGTAGATGCCAATATTTCAGGTAAAACACTTCAGCCAAACCAGAATACCCCCCTCAACATTTACTTAAATTTCTACCCCAAATTTTGCCCATTCTTTTTATATTTCAAATGTTGCATTTAAATTGCAAACTCACACTCACTGGTCTTTTGGGCTCATCTACGATCAAGCTTTTGCCACAGATGTCAGCTATGCTTATAGTTTGGGTATCGGTAGTTTTTATCCTATGTACTCTAATGTATTTATTGTCGCGGGTATAAAGACTCAACAAAGCCAAAGTTAAGCAAAATCAATAGGGTTCATGTAGTCTGTTTGGTATGTTATCTTCAGTAAACCATAACAAGGCTGTTGCTTATGGCCTTAAGCTCCGTTACCGCTTCTAGCAAAAATAGCTGCATTGTCTAAAAATAAAAAACGAGCCGAAGCTCGTTTTTTTAAAGACTACTATTTTATTACCAATGATAACTTACACCGATTTTACCTACAGGAAGCCATTTGTGTTTGTCATCAGTCGCAATTTTAGTTTCATCAGCTGCAATATTGTCAACCAGTGAACCGCGTGTTGGGTTATCAGCCGCACCACCACTGACTAACTGTAAGTTAACATCTGGATTATCGGCATAGTAAGCACCGACTTCACCAAATACGCCCCAATTTTTATTAATCTTAGGCGCCCATCCTAAGCCTAAATATGGAGCAATGTCATTTTTGTAATCCATGGTCCCTTTAATATGAGCGCCATCTGCACCCGCTACAAAGTCTGTATGGTTAATGGTAAAACCTTCTCCCGCACCTACACGGCGATCAAGTTCATACTCATTATCTAAATAGGCTACACCAGCGGCCATATATAGACCTTGCACCCATCTATTTTCACTTGCACCCCAAGGACGAATTTCAGCATTCAAATAGGTATTTTTATTCTCCATATCAATGTCATAGTCTGAACCATTGACCGAGATATCATCAGACCAAGAGATATCGCCGCCATTATAACCCAATGCCAAACCGACATATGGGTTTGCAGTCCACAGTAATGCACCACCATAACCGGTTGTACCTACTTCAGCACGGACACCAGTTGGAATAAGCTGGTTACGTTCAAATGCATAACCATCTTGAACGACTGCATCATCAGCTGCCATGACTGTTCCGGCGACAGAGGTCAATACCGATACTGCTAAAAGCGTAGCTAAAGTTTTCATTGTAGATCTCCTCAAAAAGGTTTCTATTTCGTCATTAGTGCTTTTCTATCTAATAGTTAGAACTATAAAATATTAATTGCTCAACTTTTATTCGAAATTTGCTTAGTTTTTGTTATTTTTTGATACATTTTCTATTTGTTTTTGATTATTAAATCATTTTTTTGTTTATTTATCTGTGTAGCCGATTTTCGCTCCCATTTTGCCCATCTTTCATAATTAATTCCGATCCAAAGCCACTTTTTCATCTATTTATATCTCAATATAGTGTAAAATCTTAAAAATTTTTTTCTGGAAGGAAGATCATGTCTCAGCTTTCAACAATCATTGAACAAGCGTTTGAAGACCGTGCGAATTTCACAGCAGCCGATTGCTCTGCTGAAATCCGTCAAGCAGTTGAGGAAGTCATTGCTGGCCTGGACAATGGTACTTTACGTGTTGCTGAAAAAATCGACGGTGAATGGGTTGTTCATCAATGGATTAAGAAAGCGGTATTGTTATCATTTAAATTAAACGACAACAAACCAATGGAAGCTTGTGATCTTCGTTTCTATGACAAAGTCGATACTAAATTCTCTGACTGGACTGAAGAACAGTTTAAAGCTGCTGGTGTACGTGTAGTACCTCCTGCTGTTGCTCGTAAAGGTTCATTCCAGGCGAAAAACGTGGTCTTGATGCCTTCTTATGTGAACATTGGTGCTTATGTGGATGAAGGTACCATGGTGGATACATGGGCAACTGTTGGTTCATGTGCACAAATTGGTAAAAATGTTCACTTGTCTGGTGGTGTAGGTATTGGTGGTGTACTTGAACCGCTTCAGGCCAACCCAACCATTATTGAAGACAACTGCTTTATTGGTGCACGTTCTGAAATCGTGGAAGGCGTGATTGTAGAAGAAGGTTCTGTGATTTCAATGGGCGTATTCATTGGTCAATCCACCAAAATTTATGACCGTGAAACTGGCGAGATCCATTACGGCCGTGTACCTGCAGGTTCGGTAGTTGTTTCTGGTAGCCTGCCATCTAAATGCGGTAAATACAGCCTGTACGCAGCTGTAATCGTGAAAAAAGTAGATGCGAAAACCCGTGCCAAAACTAGCCTGAACGATTTATTGCGCGAAGACTAAGATGTAGTCTTTTGCGGAACATTGATTGTTCCTCGGAGCTTCAGCCGCTCCTCGTCTCTACGGTTAGCAATAGCCGTAGGGATTTTTATTTTTATACTGTGTTATTTATCCTGAGCTGGATTATGTTGTTATGAGTACTCTTCGATCTTCCGCTATTCCTGTTACCGATCCGTCTGCGGGGTTACGTATTACGGAGATTTTCTATTCATTACAAGGTGAAGCCAACGCTGCAGGATTACCGACCGTATTTATCCGTTTAACCGGTTGCCCGTTACGTTGTACTTATTGTGATACTACTTATTCCTTTGAAGGTGGCGAACGCCAGTCCTTAGACGACATTATTCAAACTGCACTCGATTTTAAAACACCCTATATTTGTGTGACCGGTGGTGAACCATTGGCACAGCCTAACGCCCTGCCCCTGATGCAGCGTTTAGCTGACTTAGGCTGTGAAGTGTCGCTCGAGACCAGTGGAGCTTTGGATGTATCCAAGGTTGATCCGCGAGTTTCCAAAGTACTGGATTTAAAAACGCCAACTTCTGGAGAAGTTGCACGAAATTTGCTTAGTAATCTTGATTCTTTAACCCCACACGATCAGATCAAGTTTGTAATTTGTAACCGTGAAGACTATGAATGGTCAAAACAGCAGGTTGAACAATTCCAGCTTGCCGATAAAGTCAGTAACGTCTGGTTCTCTCCTGCTTTTGCCATAGAAAAAGGTGCGGTGAAATTACCTCAACTTGCACGTGATTTAGCTCAATGGATTTTAGATGACCATCTCCCTGTCCGTTTCCAGCTACAGTTACATAAACTGCTCTGGAATGATGAAACCGGTCGTTAATCCATTTTTGTTGTTACTTATTTTTTTGGAGACTTTAATATGCGCCCTCGTGCCATAGTTTTATTATCTGGCGGCTTAGACTCAACGACTTGTTTGGCTTGGGCGCAAGCACGTTATGAATGTATTGCTTTAAGTTTCATGTATGGGCAGCGTTCAACCACTGAACTAGATGCTGCTCGAGCATTAACCCAGCGTGCTGGTGTAGAACATCGTGTGATTAATATCGATTTGGGTAACTTGGGTGGCTCTGCGTTAACAGACCATAGCATTGACGTACCAGAACATGAACAAGAAGGTATTCCTGTAACTTATGTTCCAGCACGTAACACAATATTTCTCTCCTATGCGCTCGCAGCGGCCGAAGTTTTTGGTGCAGAAGCCATTGTGATTGGCATCAATGCCGTTGATTATTCGGGTTATCCAGACTGTCGTCCTGAATTTATTGAGGCTTTTGCCAACATGGCACGTCTGGCCACCAAGGTTGGAGTAGAAGGTAAACCGCTTAAATTTGAAACACCTTTGTTACATTTATCCAAAGCAAATATCATTCGCTTAGGTATAGAACATGGCGTAGACTACAGTCAAACAGTGTCTTGCTACCAGGCAGATGACCAAGGACGTGCATGTGGCAAATGTGATAGTTGCCGCTTACGTAAACAAGGTTTTGCTGATGCAGGTATCGTAGATCCGACACGTTATATACCGTCATAATAGGGTACAGTAAATGAAAAATTTGAAATCAAACATTATTCTTTCTACATTGGTTTCTGCAGTCGCATTGATGGCGACTGCTGCAAATGCAGCCGAAACAAATAAGCTTCAGGAAGCTTATAAAAGCACCAATGTAAAATCTGCGTTAATTAATGTTTGTAAAGAAGAAACTGCTAAAGGTAAAAAACTTACTTCTGCTGAAGTAAGCAAATACTGTACATGTGCAGTGGAAGCAGATGGTAAATTAACCAACGCACAAAAATGGGAAATCCAAAGCACCATTAACCAGAAGAAAAGTCCTGCAACTTTAGCTTTTGTGCAAAAACAAAATAAAGATCTGCAAGCGTGTTTTGGACCAGAACTTACTGGCAAGCTTAAAAGCTTAAGTGAAGCGGCAATGAAATCTGCTCAACAACCTAAAAAATAAGTTGATTTAGATTGAATAAAAGCCTGCATAATTGCAGGCTTTTTTATTTGTGAAAATTACCTTTCCTACTTCAGCATAAACATCGTTAAATTCGCTATCATGGCAGCATAAACTTAAGATCAATATGACAAATTCGACTTTATAAGGATGAAGCCATGTCTGCTATTACGCTGCCGAATCAAGCCTTCCCGACCACAACCGGTGAAATTAACCTGACTGAAATATCAACCGAATGGCTGATTATTTATTTTTATCCTAAAGATTCTACTCCGGGCTGTACTACACAGGCGATCGGTTTTTCATGCCTGAAAGACCAGTTTGATGCCTTAAATACCACCATTCTTGGGATTTCACGTGATTCGGTGAAAGCTCATCAGAACTTCACTGAAAAACAAAATCTGACTATTAACCTGATTAGCGATAAAGAAGAAGTGCTGTGCAATCTTTTTGACGTGATTAAAGAAAAGAACATGTATGGTAAAAAAGTGATGGGTATCGAGCGCTCCACCTTTATTTTCCATAACGGTCAACTGGTCAAAGAATACCGTAAAGTAAAAGCTGCAGGACATGCCGAACAGGTACTGGAAGACTTAAAAGCACTTCAAGCAGCTTAATTTTTCATTATTAAAAGGCATGATTTTTAACTAGAAATAGTATTGCTCATGCCTTTTTCTTTTGTGTTCCGCTCACTTATTTTAATAGGGAAATGGCAATAGACCACATCACACAGCCAATCAACATATCCAGTATTTTCCAGGCTTGTGGCCGTTGGAAAATCGGTTGCAAATAGCGTGCTGCATAGCCCAAGCTAAAAAAGAACAGGAATGAGGCACTGATTGCTCCCAAGGTAAAATACAGTTGCGTGTCTGGATATTGTGTCGAGATCGAGCCTAATAATACCACCGTATCCAGATAGACATGTGGATTCAGCCAGGTTAAGCCTAAACAGATGAACAAGATCTTGCATAAAGAAGGTGCTTCGTTTTGACTGACATCTAAACGCTGCTCACCCTTCCAGGTCTGATAAAAATGTTGTGCTCCATATATCAGCAAGAAAATTGCACCGAAATACTTGGCAATATTCAGCCAATACGGATGCAACATGACCAGCTCTGAAAAGCCCAGCACTCCGGATGAAATCAATATCGCATCAGACAAGGCACAACACAGGCAAATGGCAAACACATGTTGCTGTTTTAAACCTTGTTTCAACACAAAAGCATTTTGTGCGCCAATCGGGACGATCAGGCTTAAACCCATAACAAAACCATGTAAGGCACTATTTAACATACACAATAAAACTTAAAAATCATTCAAAAATCGTGTCTTGCATTATCCCAGCTTGAAGCATAAATTAAGTATGATTAAGAAAATATCAATTTAATTCAGTTTTTCTTAGGTAGCACCCTATGCTTTCAAGTAAATCCTGCGAAGCTTTTCTTGCTGTGGCAGAATCCGGCAGTTTTGATGAAGCTGCACAGCGACTGTGTATTACTGCATCAGCGGTAACCTTAAGGGTGCAGGCTTTGGAAAAAGATTTGGGACAGATTTTATTGCTGCGCGAACGTCCTTGTCGGGTCACGCAAGCCGGTCAAAAGCTGCTGGAACATCTACAGCATCAACGTCTACGTGAACAGAATCTTTTACAACAATTTATGGGGCAATCCAGCCAGCATGAGTTTCATCAATTCAGTATTGCCACCAATGCTGACTCTTTATCAACCTGGCTGCTCAAAGTTCTGCAAAGCACATTAATCAAGCATAAAATTGCTCTGAAGTTGTCTCTGGATGACCAGACCCAAACCCATCAACTGCTTGAAACCGGTTTGGTTAATGCCTGCATCTCGACTGAATCCACAGCCATGAAAGGCTGTGAAGTACATTATCTGGGACAGATGACTTATCGCATGGTCGCAACACCTTCCTTTGTAGAAAGGTGGTTTAAAAATGGTATTCACCGCGATGCCTTAAGACATGCCCCAGCCATTATTTTTAATGGCAAAGATCTGATGCATCATCAGGTGATTCTGAACTTGTTTGGATTAAATCAGCAAAGTTATCCGCATTATTTTATTCCCTCCTCCACTGCATTTGTAGAAGCAGTACATTTGGATTTAGGCTTCGGTTTGGTGCCGGAATATCAAATTGGTGATGATCTTCAAACCGGGAAACTGGTTGAAATTATGCCAAATGCTAAAACCGAGATGAAATTGTATTGGCATCACTGGAAGCAGCAATCTGTGCTACTGCAACAATTGACGATTGACCTGCTGGAAAAGGCTCAACATCAGATGAATTAAAAAATGGAAATCAGCAGATATTTTGTGGCAAATCCTACTGCTCATTTGCGTTGCCATTGCCCAGATACTTCAATATTGACTTTCTCCCCGATGCCGCCAAATGCCTTTTTCATGCCAAAATCACTACGCTTAACCATAGTTGTAGCTTCTACATTCATAAGTTGTGGATCAAATGGATTGGCTTCTAGGGACGCATCAAGGATCACCGGCCGGGTAATACCGCGCAGGGTCAGATCACCTTTGATCTTGTATTGATAATTCCCCAAAGCGAGAAATTCATGACTGTTAAAAGTCGCTGTTGGGTACTTCTCTGCATAAAATAAATCTTCACCTAAAATCATATTTTTCAGTGAAGGCTTGCTCAAGCTTAGGCTATTTACTTGCATCACAAACCGTGCCGAGGCATTCTGAGGTGCTGCAGGATCAAAGCGCATACTGGACTGAACCTGTTCAAACTTGCCTTTTACGGTTGAAAAGCCCATCGACTTCACCTCAAAGCCCACATAGCTTTGTGGAGTCAGTGTCCATTCCTGTGCATTGACCTGTGCGACGATACCCAAAGGGATTACACCGACAATCAGGACACTGTGCAATGTGGTTTGGATATTCATCTTATCCACTCCTGCGTCGTGGCAATGTTCTGCCTCGACCTAGTAGCTTACTTAAGATTGTTCCAGATTGGTTTTATCTTGTGTCAGGTATTTGTGCTGCAATTGTTGATAAGTGGAGGTATTCTGAAATTTGTGTAAAAACTCACTGGTGCCGAGCGGCAAAGCAGATTCGATAATTTCACCACGATAATAGGCTTCACGCAGCGGCGTTGCTGAAATTGCCCCGACCAGGCTGGCAAGTTCCACCATCTCCCACTCCGGGAACAGCTTCAGATAATAAGAAGATTCATCTTTAAAGTGACCGATCAAACCGACTTTGGCTTCTGGTTCAGCAACTTCTTTTACTAGAGATTTAACCAGTTGTTGCCATTTTTGATCATCATAAACATCAATCACATGCACAAACTTGATCCGCTGCTGGTCCGCTTCTGAAAAATTGGACAAGATCATCTGTTCACGTTCAGCAGCACTAAACGGATTTTTAATATTGCGTTCATTTTGTGCTGAACCTAAGGCCAAAATCACCTTTTGGCTTTGCTGCAATGCAATTTTAATCGTTTGCATATGTGCCAGATGAAAAGGCTGAAAGCGACCAATGAAAACCAGATAATCGAATGTATAGTTCATAACAAATCAAGTTTTTTATGACTCGTGAGTTGTGCCGCCAAAATAAATATGCGACATAATAACTGCCATAAAATCAAATTAAATTTTAAAGCAAGGATAGTACGATGACACTGAGCTGTATTCAACAACCACATCAACATTTAAATGCGAATTTAGACAATGGCGTACTGACCTTAGCCATTCATCGTCCTGAAGCTAAAAATGCGTTATACGGTGAACTGTATCTAAAAATTGCCCAGGCACTGGATGAAGCCGATCAGGATAAAGACGTTCGCGTGGTGATTTTACGTGGTGAGGATGCCGACTTCAGTGCCGGTAACGATATGCAGGATTTCATGAAGTTTATTCAAACTCCACTGGCAGGCAAAGCGGGTGATGCGCCTCCATTTGTGGTTTTAAAATCTGCGGCAAAATTTTCCAAACCGTTAATTGCTGCTGTTCGTGGTGTGGCGATTGGCATTGGAGTAACGATTTTGCTGCATGCTGACCTGGTGTATAGCGATAACACCGCCCTGTTCCAGATTCCATTTGTGAGCTTAGGTCTATCGCCTGAAGGCGCTTCGAGCAAATTGCTGATTCAGCAAGCGGGTTACCATAAAGCGGCTGAGCTGCTGTTTACTGCACAAAAGTTTAATAGCGACAAAGCCTTAAGTGCTGGAATTGTGAATAGCATTGAAGATGATGTATATGCAACTGCATTGAAACAAGCACAAACTTTAGCAGCACTGCCGCTCGCTTCGATCAAGCAAACCAAAGCCTTAATGAAACATAATCTGCAGGAAATTATTGACTGTATTGATAACGAAGCCGAGATTTTTATGAAGCGTGTAACCTCACCGGAAATGGCAGAAGCTGTTGCTGCATTTATGCAGAAGCGTAAACCGGATTTCGCTCAATTTAATTAATTGAAAGATACATAAAAAACCACTGGGTAATTTACATTGCTTGGTGGTTTTTTTCATTTCTACCCCCACATCAAATAAAAATTGTTACGGAATACACCATGACCAGCCAAGCCAAGACTGAAAAGAAACGCTACTTTGAGCCAACCCCACAAGATATTGATGTCGAAAACTTTAAGAAAGTCATAAAAAGCCGTCGTTCAGTACGAAAATTTACTGACAAAGCCATTCCTGCTGAAGTACTAGATGAATGTTTAGATCTGGCTTTACTTGCACCGAACTCATCCAATTTACAGCCTTGGACTTTTTATGTGGTGCAAAACCCTGCCAAGAAAAAGCAGTTGGTAAAAGCCTGTCTAGGTCAATTGGCTGCAAAGACTGCGGCTGAACTGATTGTCTGCGTGGCAAGAACCGACCGTATTGATGAAATGGCAAAGAAAAATATCAGTGAGTTTCCATTTCCGGAAGTGCCTGCTGCTGTGCAGAAGTATTACAAGTTTATTCCCTACAATTATAAAACCGGTTACTTCAATGCAATAGGTAACTTTAAGAAAGTGGCTTTCAAAGTTGTACGTACACTCGACAAGCAATTGCCAGTGACTGCTTTTAACCCGGCAGATTCAAAACTTTGGGCAAGCAAGACCACGGCTTTGGCATGTGAGAACCTGGTTTTAGCTTTACGTGCTTATGGCTTTGACAGCTGCATGATGGAAGGCTTTGATGAACCGATGGTCAATAAAATTTTAAATCTGAATGATCAGCAATATCCGGTCATGGTGATTGCTGCCGGTGAACGTGCAGCGGATGGCGTGTTCTTCCCGCAGTATCGCTTTGATCGTGAGCTGTTTGTTCAGAAGGTTTGATTTTAATTGCAAATCGGCACAGCCTCGTAAGCTGTCATAACTCACTTTTAATTTGTGTAGGCGTTTACGCGTTACTTTGAAAGGTGAGGAATATATTCCGTAAGGTAACCAAAACCCTTTGCTAGCCAGAAGGTTCATCCCTGAACCTCTGGCTAGCGGGTGACATCCATATCACCCTTTCCCAAATCAAATATCGTTAATAATTTATATCTACTGTCTGAACAAACTCAAACGCAGGCTCTTCATACGGATGGCTGGCCTTGAGTGCTTTTGCCACATTGGATGCTTGATTTTCAGGCACAATAGTTTCTACCCGCCATTCCGCCACCTGTTCCAGTTCCCCCACTTCACCAATAAAAGGATCAGCGCCTTTTAACGGCTTAAACTGTCCTTTCCCCAACACCTGCCAAGCACAATGCTCATAATTACCAATGCCACCTGCTCCTGCTTGAAACACGGCATTTTTGGTGGATTCAAGATGAGATTCTGGAACGTAATAAATCAGTTTAAGCATGCTATCAATAAACAGAATAAAGACAGGATTATCTTAGCGCTTAAACCTGAATTAATCTCTATCAGATTTCATTGAGACCTTATCCGAACATCAAAAATTAAAATAATTTTAAATACAATTACCTATTACCTTTCTTGACATTTCTCTGACAGTTCAATATTTTACATTGCTCAAAAAACGCTCTATGTTTAGTTCTAACCCTTCAAATTCGATTTTTTCTTTTCATCTCGGTCACCATTATCACCTTAGAATTTCAGCAATAAAAACGGCTGATTGAGGCCGTTTTTTTATAAGCTAATGATGAAACTTAGAACAAAATTTTAAATATTTTTCTATGATTCTGGTGCTAATTTATCGAGTTTAATTTTTATAGCATATAATTTTGCATACACTTCAATAGCATCATTTAATTCTGATCTTCCTTCTTCCATGGTGAATTAATTAGACTTCCTTGAAATATATTTCTGTATACATTCATCGCTTATTTTAATTCTTAAATCTCGAGGGTTATCATAACTTTCAAGTGAATCTGTATGCTTCTTATTTGGCAAATGAAGCATATACAAGTTATTGTACTGCCGAGATAATATTAATCTTAATGATTTTTCAACATCTAACCTTAATTTATTTAAACAGTTAAATTTTTCAATTTGTTCAATTAACTCACAAAATGATTCAGCACATTCATCTACTATACAATCACTACAAAACCCACCTGATCCATAACTTTTTTGGACTAAAACTCTAAATAATTCTGTTCTAGCTTCTTTTAACTCCTCTATGGTCTTTTCAGCTTCCGACCTTAATTCTTTCAATTTGACGCCATTTCCTGCAATTGAAAATTCTTGAACCTCAGCTGCAAAGGCTATGATCAATCCAATCACAGCAAATCCAAGACTAAAACCTACAAACTCAGTTCCTGATAATTTCTCCAAAGAGATTAGAAGCCACAAACCACAAGCAATCCCTGCTAAGCCAACAACAATTCCAAAAACTATATTAATTTTTAATTTCTTTTCTTTAACCTTCAACTTTTTATTCCATATATTTTTAATTTAACTAACTCATTATAACAAAGGAATAAATTTTAAAATTCAGAAAATTATTTATAAAAAACTGAAATCCAATCACATGACTTACGACATGGATGTCGCTCGTTTGGTAGGGATACAAGGATGCATCCTCTACCAAACAAAGCAGTTTTGTTACTTTTGATGCATCAAAAGTAAAACATTGCTTACGCGTTATTTATTAAAATTTCACACAATCAATTCGGCTGTACATATCAATATTGAAGCCATAAAAAAACCACCTCACGGTGGCTTTTTCAATCTAAAAATTAAGAACTTTGCAGCAAATAGCTACCAATCAAAAATAGCATTTGTAGCCCTACGACTGCCATAAAAAACATCCACCCTTTCTTACGTAAAGTCGCTTTATCAACATTTGTATAGATTGCAGTTTTTGGCATTGTGTCACCTCGCTTAGAGATTCAATCCTGAACTTGTATTTAGTGAACCATCTTTCTTCCATATTGCATCGTGATTGTGCATAAAACATACAAATCATCTTTCACACAAATATAAAAGCAAAATCCAAACCAAGTCCAGCGGGAGAAATAAAAATAAAAAATAGATACAAAATAAAAAGCCACCCGAAGGTGGCTTTTTTCAAAACACTTCAGAATTAACCAATGAACTTACGTGCATTGCGGAACATGCGTAACCATGCACCATCTTCAGTCCATTCTTCAGGTTTCCATGAATGCTGAACTGCACGGAAATTACGTTCAGGATGCGGCATCATAATCGTTGCACGACCATCAGTAGATGTCACACCAGTAATCGCTTCTGGTGAACCATTCGGGTTCAATGGATATTGCTGTGTAGCATTACCCAAGCTGTCTACATAACGCAGGCTGACTTGATTGCCTGCATTTAACGCAGCAATCTTGTCTTCAGTTGCAACTACACGGCCTTCACCATGTGCTACCGCGATTGGAAGAATCGAACCTTCCATACCATCTAACAAAATAGAGTGAGATTTTTCAACACGAACATTCACTGCACGCGCTTCAAATACTTCTGAAGTGTTACGGTGGAAACGAGGCCAGTTTTCCGCACCAGGAATCAGTGGAGCCAATTGCGACAACATTTGACAACCGTTACAGATACCCAAAGAGAAGGTTTCTTGACGATGGAAGAATTTCTCGAACTGGTCACGCAGTTTAGGGTTAAACAATACTGATTTGGCCCAGCCACCGCCTGCGCCCATTACGTCACCGTAAGAGAAACCGCCACAAGCCACAATACCTTCAAAGTCATCCAGACTGATACGGCCAGCAAGCAAGTCGCTCATGTGTACATCAACAGTGTTGAAGCCGACTTTATCGAATGCCGCAGCCATTTCAACATGACCGTTTACGCCCTGTTCACGCAAGATCACCATGTTTGGACGACGTGAATTGATATACGGCGCTTCAACAGGTTCATTCAGGTCGAATGTCGCCTGTGCGATGATACCTTTGTGGTTCTTGTCAGTGATTAAAGCAAACTCAGAATCCGCAGTTTCAACGTTGTCACGCAAACGTTGAATTTGATGTGATACTTCAGTCCAAGCCACTTGCAAATCAGCACGCTCAAGTACCAGACCATTGATAGTCAATTGGTCAGTATTGTTCACTTTACCTACTATAGAGATAGCATCTTTAAGTGAAGATTCAGCGATTTCTGCCTGTAATGCTTCCCAATCGCTAGTTGCGATTTGCAGTACAGCACCAATTTCTTCAGCAAACAGGCTTGCAGTAGATTGATCTTCCAGTGCTACACCCAGACGTGAAGCAAACATCATTTCTGCAACAGTCGCTAACAGGCCGCCATCACCGATGTCATGATAAGCCTTGATCAAACCACGGTTATTCCAGTCCTGAACCAATGCAAAGAATGCTTTGAAATCTTCGAAACTATCTACATCTGGAGTTACAGAACCAATGGCTTTATAAACCTGAGCCAGAATCGAACCACCAAGGCGGAACTGACCTTTAGAAAGATCAATACGTACCAGTACTGAATCTAGGTTTTTCAATTCAGGGGTCAATATTTGACGTACATCAGTCACCGGTGCAAATGCAGTAATTACACCAGACATTGGAGATGTTACAGACTTGTCTTCACCTTCGTCATTCCAGGTGGTACGCATAGACAATGAGTCTTTACCAACAGGAATTGCAATACCCAGTGCAGGACACATTTCCATACCGATGGCTTTCACACCTTCGAACAATGCCTGATCTTCACCCGGTTGACCTGCAGCCGCCATCCAGTTTGCAGACAATTTAATGTCGCTAATCTGCTCGATTTTTGCAGACATGATGTTGCTAATAGACTCAGCTACAGCCAAACGTGCTGATGCAGCAGGGTTTAAAAGCGCAACTGGTGGACGCTCACCCATCGCCATCGCTTCACCAGTGTAACCGACAAGGCTGGTTGTAGTGACTGCAGCATCTGCTACAGGAACTTGCCAAGGACCCACCATCTGGTCACGTGCAACCATACCGGTAATCGAACGGTCACCGATGGTGATTAAGAACGATTTAGAAGCAACGGTCGGGTTTTTAAGAACACGGAAAATCGCATCTTTCAAATCAGTGACTTTAGCTGCATCGAAGTCGTCGCCTTTGCGTTCAATCGTTTCATATGAACGGCTCATGCGTGGTGTACCGCCAAGCATCACCTGCATTGGCATATCCACGGCTTTGTTTTCAAACAATGGATCTTCAACAGTTAAGTGACGTGCTTCAGTCGCTTCACCCAATACTGCAAACGGACAACGTTCACGTGCACAAAGTGATTCAAACAGGCTTAAAGAACTTGGACGAATAGCTAAAACATAACGTTCTTGTGCTTCATTCGACCAGATTTCCATTGGAGACATGCCTGGCTCAAGTGATGGAATCTTACGAAGATCAAGCACTGCACCCAATTCATGGTCATTGACCAACTCAGGCATTGCATTTGAGATACCGCCCGCACCGACGTCATGTACAGACACGATAGGGTTGAAATCTTCCATGCGCCAGCAGGCATCAATCACTTCCTGGCAACGACGTTCCATTTCCGGGTTTTCACGTTGTACAGAAGCGAAATCCAGGTTTTCACCCAATTTACCGCTGTCTACAGAAGATGCTGCACCACCACCTAGGCCGATCAACATTGCAGGACCACCAAGAACGATTAACAAGTCGCCCGGTTGGATGGCATCTTTTTCAACATGGTCAGGACGGATGTTCCCGTAACCACCGGCAATCATGATTGGCTTGTGGAAGCCTTTCACTTCACCATTGACGTTTTGTTCGAAAGTACGGAAATAACCGTTTAACGCAGGACGACCAAATTCGTTGTTAAACGCAGCACCGCCCAATGGGCCTTCAATCATGATTTGAAGTGGAGATGCCATACGCGATGGTTTGCCGTAGTTTTCTTCCCAAGGTTGTTCAAAGCCTGGAATGTTCAGGTTAGACACCGTGAAACCGGTTAAACCTGCTTTCGGTTTACCACCACGACCCGTTGCGCCTTCATCACGGATTTCACCGCCTGAACCTGTCGCAGCACCGGCAAATGGTGCAATCGCTGTTGGATGGTTGTGGGTTTCCACTTTCATCAGGATGTGAGCAGCCTGGCTCTTGTATTTATAAACGTGGTGACCTGTTTCGTTATCTTTTTTAGGATAGAAACGCTGTGTGTCAAAGCCCACGATGACAGATGCGTTGTCTTTATATGCTGACAACACGTCTGTTGGAGATTCTTTATAAGTGTTCTTGATCATTTGGAACAATGATAATGGCTGTTTTTCACCATCAATTGTCCATTCTGAACCGAAGATTTTATGACGGCAATGCTCAGAGTTGGCTTGAGCAAACATCATCAATTCGATGTCGTGCGGGTTACGACCCAGCTTGTTAAATGCTGCGGTTAAATAATCAATTTCTTCATCTGACAAGGCAAAACCAAATTCAGAGTTGGCTTTCACCAGCGCTTGTTTACCCTGACCTAAAATATCAATGCTATTTAAAGGTTTTGGTGCAGTTTCGACAAATAAAGCCGCAGCGTCATCAATATGATTGAACACGCTTTCAGTCATACGGTCATGTAAAACCTGTTTAACTTCATTGGATACTTCAGAAATACCTTTTAAAGTAAACAAAACACCGCGTTCTAGGCGGTGTATCGGGGTATTACAGTTGGCAAAAATATCAGTCGCTTTAGAAGACCACGGAGAAATCGTGCCTAGACGTGGCGTTACAAGAATCTGAATTTCATCACTTGCTGCCTGACGAACTTCAAAAGAAGCACCATCATTTAATAATTGTAATGCAGATTGATGCTGCTGTTCGTTGAGCGCTTGATCAAACAGATAAATCCATTGACTTTCAATTGATTGAACAGAACTCATTGACGCGAGACGGTTTAAGAGTTGAGTTTTCTTAAAAGAAGAGTGTGCTGGTGCACCGGCCACGATAAACATGCTGATTTTGGCTCCACGGGCAGGTCTATTGGACCCTACCGCCAATGTGACTTAGAGAGAGCGCATATTCTACTGTGTATTGGCAAAATCAGCTAGATAGAAATTCACGAATGTGCCATCTATTCTTTCAAGAACATGGAAGAATATTTTATTTTTCAGATAAAAATTTTGAATCTTATATAAATTTAAGCCTGCACTATCTTGTTTCTAAATATTATTTCAATATTACAGCTTATGCTCAATTCCGTATCTTTTAGCCAGTGTTACATAATTCTGCATCTTTTCATTCTTGATGTCTTAGCGTTCTTTCATAAATCATTTTTCAATAACTATAAGCTGTTCGTAAAGTCAAAAGAAAAAATAGATTTTAGCAGGTATTGGATTCATGAAAGAGATCTCTTGAGTAAATGATTGAGCTCAAACACTAGTACCCAGCTCAGTGCATTATCAGAAAGACAAATCATGTCGCCCTACTCTAGTCGCTTGGACTTTTTTTTGGCATGATGAATTCAGCTCTTCATTGAATAACGATAAATGGAACAAATGCGTTGGTTGGAACTGCTTTCGACAGTTCGTATTGGTAGCAAAAAACAAAGTTCAGAACAGGCACGTAGCCCATTTCACAAAGATTATGACCGCATTATCTTTTCGCAAAGTTTCCGCCAGCTCAACCGTAAAACCCAAGTCCACCCCCTGACCCAGCACGATGGTATTCACACCCGTTTAACCCATTCGCTCGAAGTATCATGTATTGGCCGTTCATTGGGCATGCTGGCAGCGGAAAAAATTAAGGATGAACTACCAGTATGGATTTCCCCTGCCGATGTCGGTGCCATTATTCAGGCTGCGTGTCTGGCACATGATATTGGTAATCCACCTTTTGGACATGCCGGTGAATATGCCATTCGCGAATGGTTTGATGATGCTTCACATGGCAATTTTTTAAAAAAACTCACCCCGGAAGAGCAGGCCGATGTACGCCAGTTTGAGGGCAATGCCCAAGGTTTACGTTTACTAACCAAAATTGACTATCATCCCAATGATGGCGGCATGCGTCTAACTTACGCCACTTTAGGCGCTTATTTAAAATATCCGTGGCTGTCGAAAACCATTGCCTCACAAGGGGATCGCCCTGCCAATCAGCGGGCAAAATTTGGCTGTTACCAGTCTGAAAAAGAGACTCTCAAGCAAATTGCAGAGCAGCTCGGTTTAATTCAGCTTGGTGAATATCAGTATTGCCGTCATCCGCTGACCTATTTACTCGAAGCTGCGGATGACATCTGTTATGCCCTGATTGATCTGGAAGATGGCATTATTTTAAATATGTTGTCTTATGAAGAAGTCGAACCGGTTTTCCTCGACCTGATTGCAGATTATGGCAGGCCTGAAGAATTATCCATACCAACCACCTGGCAGCAAAAAATTGCTGCTTTACGCGGCCGGGTGATGAAACGTCTTGTGGATGAAGTGACCACTGCTTTTACCAAACATCACTTTGAAATTTTATCAGGACAACTCAAAGGCAGTTTATTGCAATATTGTTCTGAAGATATTGAATGGGGGATTGAACGAGCCAAAAATTTAGCCCGTGACAAGATTTTTGAACATCCGCAAAAGGCTGGTTTAGAGATTATTGCCCATCAAAGTCTGCAAAATATTCTGGATGCCTTTATTCCGCTGACCACACCACATAAAACCTTGAGCTTTAAAGAACAGCGCTTAATGTCGATGCTGCAACGTGCCGGTGTCAATTTTCAAAGTAATCACTATGAAAATATTATGCAGGTGCTGGATATTATTTCGAAATTCTCAGACCATCAGGCCTATAACCTGTCGCAAGAGTTACAGGGCAATAAAGCCGGCTTGATGTAAAAATGTTGCAGATATGCTGGCTAAAATTTTTACCAGATTTAAAAAATTATACCTGAGCATTTTGCCTTTCGTGCAAATGCTCACTACTATGCAACCAACGATAGATAAGTGAATAAATAAACATGATTGGATGTCTTATTGGCGAGGTGTTGGCTCTAGAAGCACCGACAGTATTATTAAATGTAAATGGCGTGGGCTATGAAATCGATACCCCGCTTTCAACATTTTGCCAATTACAAAAAGGCCAGAAAGTTACCTTATGGACGCATCTCGCCGTTCGTGAAGATGCTCAGCTTTTATATGGTTTCCTGAATGCCCAAGAAAAAACCATCTTCCGTACCCTGCTTAAAGTCAACGGTGTAGGACCTAAAATGGCACTCGGCATTTTATCTACTTTAAGTGTAGAAATGCTGATTCATACCGTTGAGCATGAAGATGTGAATACACTAGTTAAAGTCCCAGGCGTTGGGAAGAAAACAGCTGAACGCTTGATGATTGAACTTCGTGACCGCTTCAAAGCCATGTCAGCTGGCACGACACCAAGCAATTCTACTGTAGAGCAAATCCAGTTTAGTGGTAACTCTGCGGTGGCAGAAGCTGAAGCAGCGTTACAGTCATTAGGTTATAAACCTTTAGAAGCACAAAAACTGATTAATGCCGTTAAAGCGGACTTTACCGAAGCAAGTGATATTATCCGTGCTGCGCTTAAGTCGATGAACAAGTAATTCAAATAGATAAACCGATCTATCCTTAAGTTTGATACGCGATAGGCGACATGGATGTCGCCAAGTTGGATTGGGATATAAGGACATATCCTCAATCCAACAAAAGATTTTTGTTACTTTTGATCTTTCAAAAGTAAGGCATCGCCTACGCGAAAGTAGTGAATATCTTTCATCATTCGCGGCCGTGCAACTAAATGTGGTATTTATGACCATAACGCGATAATCGAATTCACGAAAATAGAACTGACTTAATATGCAAGACCGTCTCATCAGTGGTTCTGAAAAACCCGAAGATCATTTTGATCGTGCCATTCGCCCCACTTCCCTCGATGACTACATCGGTCAACCGGTGGTACGTGAGCAAATGGAAATCTTTATTGGCGCAGCCCGTGGCCGTGGCGAAGCACTCGACCATACCCTTATTTTTGGCCCACCCGGTCTGGGTAAAACCACACTGGCCAATATTATCGCACGCGAAATGGGCGGTAATCTAAAATCGACTTCTGGTCCCGTTCTGGAACGTGCCGGTGATTTGGCTGCTATGCTGACCAATTTAGAAGAAGGCGATGTACTCTTTATTGATGAAATTCATCGTCTTTCTCCTGTAATTGAAGAAATTCTGTATCCAGCCATGGAAGATTATCAGCTTGATATCATGATTGGTGAAGGCCCGGGCGCACGTTCAATCAAACTGGATTTACCGCCATTTACCCTAGTTGCAGCAACGACACGTGCAGGCTTGCTCACCTCGCCACTGCGTGACCGTTTTGGTATTGTGCAGCGTTTAGAGTTCTATTCAGTTGCAGACCTGACCCATATTGTTTCACGTTCAGCCTCGTTAATGGACGTTCCCATGACGGATGATGGTGCAAAAGAAATCGCGCGTCGTGCCCGTGGTACACCGCGTATTGCCAACCGTTTGCTGCGTCGTGTTCGTGACTATGCTCAAGTCAAAGGTACAGGCGAAGTGACTCAGGAAATGGCACAACGTGCACTGGATATGCTAAATGTCGATAAAGATGGCTTGGATACTTTAGACCGCCGTTACTTAAGTATGTTGCTTGAGCGTTTTGATGGTGGGCCTGCCGGTGTAGAGGCTTTGGCTGCTGCCATGGCGGAAGATTCAGGCACGCTAGAAGATGTGATTGAACCATATCTGATTCAGCAAGGCTATACCATGCGTACTGCACGTGGCCGTATTGCTACTAATATGGCATATTTGCAGTTTGGCATGACTCCGCCTGAGCCGAAGGATAAGTAATTTAAAAATAGCTTAGGTTTATTAGTGTCGCATAGCTTAAATTTAAGCAAGCTTTGGATACACGAGTGTGGCAAGGATGCCACACGTTACTCATCTCTTGCGCTGCATTTTAAAGCAGTGCTTAAAACTGGCTCAGAATGTTGAGTATGGGTAATAAAGGCTTTTCTTGCGGACTCAGAATATAGTTTGATATCCTCATTTTGGCCTCTCAAAAGTAAGACTTCGCCCACACAAATCCCTTTCGATTTTATTGAAAAATTGCGGCAGTAAAATTTTATAATTTAACTAAGAGGATTTCAAAACCTCTTATCAAGCAAAAAATCAAAGAATATAACTGCTATTTGATGAATCAACTAACACCATGAAAAACAAATTTAAAAAATGCATATGTGATTTTAATTTAATATTTAATCAAAAATAAAAGACTTAAGACTTAGAAATCACCCTCACCTCTTCCACCAGCATCAACTCACAAGCACCATTACCAGTATCTTCACGACTTAAAGAACTACGCCAAGTCCAGCCATCAGCAGCCGTGACCTCAACCAGTTGTCCTTTTAAATAAATCAAATCATCTTGATCAATAGCTTTGAGCTGCTTTGCAATCTGTTTCGATGCAGGGATCAAGTGTGTATTGGCACTGTGCGTTGAAATTTCATTGACGGGTATGGGCGGTGCATTTTCATAACGCCAGTAATACCAGCGATTACTCTGACTGATCGATAACTGTTTATAAACAGCAGGATTGGTCATGCTACCCCATCCCAAAGCAAAATCAACTGGACTAAGTTCCGCCTCTCGTCCAAAACTATAGTCTTCTCTGGATAAAACCCGAAACTCGCCAGCATACGCTTCCAGATTTTTCATCCTATAGCCATCAAACTGATGAATTCCTTGAGCAGACTGATAATCAGCAGCCTCTGAAATACCTTTATCCGGTTTCAGCCAGTAATTCCACAGTGCAAACCCCAAGGCAAAAATAATTATATATTTCAAAAAGCGACTCATTTTAAACTCGAATGTCATGCAGTGTTGTAATGCCCTAATAATGGATTGAATCAAATAAAATTGTTGGGTCACAGATCCGAAAATTAAGAGGGATAAACAAAATTGATAAAAGCTAATTTCACATAAATCGCAAAGTATTTATAGTCTCGAAGTCCATATAAAACCTTTGTATTCCAGCAACTAACAACAAATATACCTTAAAAGTATATTAAGGGCACTCAAATAGTTTTGTCTAAATTTCCTTCATTATGCAATGCTATGGATTCACTGAAATGATCTCAACCTTTAAGGATTCGGTAATATATGGACATATACAAGCAGATCTCCCTTTGTCTTCCACTTTTTCTTTGCAGCCAGCTGAGCCTTGCAGACTGGATTGATGATTCCGTTAAAAATGTAGAAGCCCATACCATTCAGCTTCGACAGCATATTCATCAAAATCCCGAACTGGGCAATATGGAATTCAAAACCTCCGAGCTGGTACAAAAAGAGTTAAAATCTTATGGGATAGAAGTGCGTAAAGGCTATGCCAAAACCGGTGTCATCGGGGTACTTAAAGGAGCTAAACCGGGTCCAGTGATGGCATTACGTGCCGACATGGATGCCCTTCCGATTGAAGAAAAAACTGGACTTCCTTATGCCAGTAAAGTCAAAGCCATTTATCAGGGCAAAGAAACCGATGTCATGCACGGCTGTGGTCATGATGCTCATACCGCGATGTTACTGGGTGCAGCCAAGGCCTTAGCAGCCAATAAAGATAAAATTGCAGGTACTGTGGTATTTGTTTTCCAACCGGCTGAAGAAGGCGGTGCTGATATTGATAATTTTACTCAAGGTCATTTGATCGGTTCACGTAAAATGATTGCCGATGGTGCATTGAACAATCCCAAACCGGAAGTTATTTTTGGTATGCACGTAATGGCAGGTATGCCAAGCGGTAATATCTCCTATAAAGATGGTGCCATTCTGAACAGTGCGGATCATTTACGCATTCAGGTCAACGGCAAGCAGGTACATGGTTCCATGCCCTGGCTGGGTCGCGATCCAATCTATGCTTCGTCGCAAATGATCAACAACATGCAAAGTTTGATTAGTCGTAATGCAGATTTGACCAAAGGCATGGGCGTAGTCAGCATTGGTAGTATTCACGGGGGAACAACGGGTAATGTCATTCCCGATCAGGTGAATATGGTGGGTACCATTCGTTCTAACAGTGAAGATGTTCGCCAGAGCATTTTAAAAACTTTACCGAACATGCTAGAACATAATGCCGCTGCCAATCAGGTCACAGCAAAAGTGGAAATTGCACCCTACGCGCCTGTTACGACCAATGACAAAACCTTAACCAAACTGATGCAACCCACGCTGGCTCAGGTGAATGGCGAAGATAAACTGCATGTATTGGACAACAATGCCAGTGCCAGCGAAGATTTTGCCTATTATGGTCAGCTGATGCCATCCTTGTTTGTCTTTGTGGGGGCAACTCCTGCCGATCAGGACATGACCAAAGCCGCACCTAACCATAACCCGTTATTTATTGTCGATAATAAGACTTTAAAAACCGGGGTAGAAAGCCATGTGCGTTTTATTCTGGATTATCCAAAAGTTGCCGAACAGGTACAGGCCGACTGGAAAAAGAGACAAACCACAAAAAAATAAGTACGTTTAAAAAAAGTGAGCATCCTTTGCTCACTTTTCGTATTTACAGGTTTTGCAGATTGAATACAGAATAAATTTCATTTGAAACCTTGTGCCATTGGACTCAATTCTCATAATGATAAACTGCCACGCGTTACACAGCTTGACTCTTGGCAAAAAAACCGTCATTTTCACAGTTTTTTTAAACCGCTAAAAGCACAGCTAAAACCATAAAACTGAATTGAAAAATGGGACACAATCATGGCGAATAAATTCGAATTCAACATTCGTGTATATATTGAAGACACCGATGCCGGTGGCATTGTCTATCATGCAAACCATATTCGTTTTATGGAACGTACCCGTACCGAATGGCTACGTGCTTCAGGCGTAGATCACTACTGGCACCAAAAAGATTACAACTTTGTCGTTCATAAAATTAACGTGAAATATTCACGCCCTATCCTGATGGATGACCTGATTACTGTTACCGCGAGTGTAGTTTCGTGTAAAGCGACATCATTTGTATTGCAACAGAATATTTATCGTGGTGAAATCATGCTTGCCTCTGGTGAAGTCGAATTGGCATGTATCAGCGTAGATGGTATGCGTCCAACCCGACTTCCTGAGGAAATCCGTACACTAATTCTCAAAGAGTTAGGACAAGACTAAAAAAATTTATTGGCACATTGTAACTATGGCAACACAACTAGAATCTTCGCTACACGTATCAGATCTTATTTTACAAGCAAGTCCTGTGGTTCAACTGGTAATGCTGCTGCTACTTCTGGCATCATTATATAGTTGGTATCTGATTGCCAAGTTACATATGAGTTATAAAAAAGCCCAGGCCGAAGATCAACACTTTCAAAAAATCTTCTGGTCGGGGGCTGAATTAAATACCCTGTATAACAATGCCCAGCTCAATTCCAAACGTGTCGGTCTGGAAGATATTTTCTATCATGGCTTGGGTGAATTTTTCAAACTTAAAAAACGCAATGCGCCTGCCCAGCAAAGTATTGAAAGTACTGAACGTATCCTGCGTGTGGGTCTTAGCCGTGATCAGGGACATCTTGAACAAGGTTTGGGTGCGCTGGCAAGCATTGGTTCAGTTGCGCCTTATGTCGGACTGTTTGGTACGGTTTGGGGCATCATGAATGCCTTTATTGGTCTGGCAGAGGTCGATCAGGTTACGCTGGCAACCGTAGCTCCAGGTATTGCCGAAGCGTTAATCGCCACTGCAATTGGTCTGTTTGCAGCCATTCCTGCTGTTTTGGCCTTTAACCATTACACCGCAAAAGGTGAAGCAGTTTATTCAGACCGCGCTTTATTTGCTGAAGAAATGGTGGCGCTGTTACAACGTCAAACTGTGGGTTCTACACAGGAAAATGACTGATGGCAATTCAACGTTCCGGACGCTTTGAGCGTATTAAAAAACCATTAAAAAGTGACATGAATGTTGTCCCTTATATCGACGTGATGCTGGTGCTGTTGGTGATTTTTATGGTCACTGCACCCATGATTACGACTGGTGTAAAAGTTGATTTGCCTCAAGCAAATGGTACACCCATACAGGCCGAAGACCGCCCTGCCATTGTCACGCTTGAAACAGATGGCACCATTAAACTTGAAGATAAATCACATAATAATGATGTACTCACACTCGATGAATTAAAAGCTGTACTGACTGAGTCACAACGTGAAGCTTCAGCACAGAAAAAACAAATGAGTGTACTGATTAACGGCAGTGAATCTCGTCCTTATGGTGAAGTCATGAAACTCATGTCTGCCTTACAGGATGCAGGATTAACTCAAGTGGGTTTACTGACTGAGCCATTAAAATAATTTATGAAAGATTTTAAAAAGCCGCCTTTTAAACAAAATGCAGTTGCGATTGGCTTCACCCTTGGGGTGCATGTTATTGCAGTGGTTGGCTTGCTTTATCTGGGCATGAGTCAACCACCTGAGCCTCCCAAAAAGATCACTACCATTTTAGTTAAACCTGAAGATTTAAAACCTGTCACAGCTGAAGTCACAGAGTTTGATGAAACAGCAGATAAAAATGTCGCTGAACAAATCACCCAAACGGCTGAACCAAGTGTTGAACCTGCTCCTGTGATTCCAGTTGCACCACCTGTTCCAACACCAGCAAAACCTGATAGCAATAAAGCTGCACAGCAAGCGAAGGCTGCACAGCAAGCGAAGGCTGCTGCTGAAGCGATGCAAAAAGCTGAACAGCAAGCTGCTGAAAATGCCAAAGTTACCGAAGCAAATAAATTAAAAGCCCAAGCTGAGGCTACTGCAAAAGCTCAGGCAAATGCTGCCGAGAAAGCCAAAGCCGATGCTGCAAATAAAGCCAAGGCTGATGCCGATGCAAAAGTGGAAGCAGATGCCAAACGTAAAGCAGATCAGGCTGAACGTGCAAAAGCAGAAAAAGTAAAAGCGGATGCATTAAGAAAAGCGGAAGCTGATAAACAGCGTGCTGAAGCAGCCGTAAAAGCCAAAGCAGATGCAGCTAACAAAGTCAAAGCGGACGCTGCTGTAAAAGCTAAAGCAGATGCTGCTAATAAGGCAAAAACCGACGCTGCGAATAAAGCCAAGGTCGATACCGCCGCAAAAGCAAAAGCCGATGCTGCAAATAAAGCTAAAGCTGATGCCGCTGCAAAAGCTAAAGCCGATGCTGCAAATAAAGCCAAGGCTGATGCCGCTGCAAAAGCTAAAGCCGATGCTGCAAATAAAGCTAAAGCGGATATCGCTGCAAAAGCTAAAGCCGATGCTGCAAATAAAGCTAAAGCGGATGCGGAAGCACGTGAACGTGCCGTGGAAGAAGCCAAAGCATCAGCCGCCAAACAGGCAGCGGAAGAAGCTGCAACCAAAAAGGCTGAAGCCAAGAAAATTGCCTCAACAGCAAAACGTGATTTTGAAAATAAAATCAAACGTGCATGGGACATCCCAAGTGGCTCATCAGGTCAAAAAGCCACTGCCAGAGTCACTTTAAGTGATAGCGGTTCGGTTCAGTCGGTGATTGTCAACTCGAGCGACCCTGACATGAAAGCCAGTGTAGAAGCTGCTGTTCGGGCAGCTGCACCTTATCCAATGCCTTCAGATCCCGATGCACGACGTGAAGCAAGAACCTTTACTTCAAGCTTTACGGCGAGATAACTAGAAGCCACATCAAATTCTGGTTGATGTGGCTTTTTTTGGCATTTAAACTGGACAGTCGATAAAACAGCCAAAATTTTATTCACTTTTCACAGTCTTATAACAGTTTAGTCATTATGATGGGCTTTCAATCACTCAAAATCATGCCATTATGTGACACAAGCAGATTCACAATAATTTATATTTTTTAGAGTACGTAGCAGATGATGGAAATGACGCGTAAACATCTACTTTGCCTAACCATTTTGGCCGCTTTAAGCCCGGTATTAGCCACGCAATCCTATGCTCAATTACATCTGGAGATTGCCAAGGCACCTGAAGAAGCGCCAAAAATTGCCATTATTCCATTTAATAATGATCAAAGTATTTACCCAATCGTCGAAAATGACCTGAACCGTTCCGGTAAATTTTCCAGCGCTTCCAAAAATCTTCCTGCCACTGCAAGCATGAATAATCCAAATACAGAGGCTTGGAAAGCTGCCGGTGTACCTTATGTGGTAACCGGTACGGTAAAAACTACCGATAATGGCAGTTTTGAAGTTCATTATCAGCTCTATGACATAGAAAAACAGCAATACCTATTAAATGAATTATTGACTGTACCGGCTTCACGTATTCGTCAAGCTGGTCATATGATCAGTGATGCCATTTACCAGGCATTGACCGGCATTCCAGGTGATTTCAGCGGTCGTATCGCCTATGTACTGCGTAACCCAGCAACACCGGAACAACGCTATACCCTGCAAATTGCCGATACCGATGGTGAGCAGCCGAGAACCATTCTGACTTCCCGTGATCCTATCCTGTCACCGGCCTGGACCCCAGACGCAAAAAAAATTGCTTATGTTTCATTTGAAACTAAACGTCCGGCCATTTATGTACAGGACTTGGCTACAGGAAACCGTGAAAAACTGGCCAGCTTCCGTGGACTGAATGGTGCGCCAAGTTTCTCACCGGATGGCAAGAGCATGCTATTTACAGCTTCCATGCATGGCAATCCTGAAATATATCAAATGAACCTGGATACGCGTGAACTACAGCGTATGACCAATGACAGTGCCATTGATACCGAAGCACGTTATGCTCCAGATGGTAAATCCTTTATTTTCACCTCTGACCGCGGTGGTTCAGCACAGATTTATAGCTATAATTTTGCCAATAGCACAAGTAAGCGTCTAACCTTCCGTGGCGCATTTAATGCCCGTGGTACCTTAAGTACAGATGGCAAAAAAATTGCTCTGGTCCATCGTCCAAGTGGTAGCAACTATAAAGTGGCCATTCAGGACATCAACACCGGTATTACCAACATTCTTACCCCGACCAGCCTGGATGAGTCACCAAGTTTCTCTCCAAATGGTCAAATGGTGGTCTATGCAACCCGTGAAGGAAACCGTGGTTTATTGTCTATCATGTCACTGGATGGTCGTTTCCGCATGAACCTGCCAAGTGAACAGGGCGAGGTTCGTGAACCGGCTTGGGCCCCTAAATAACAATACAAGCGAATTAATTTTATTAATCTAAAGTAATGATAATCATGGAGATACAGATGAAAGCAATTCAATTATTGGTCCTTCCTGTTCTTGCTACAGCATTGGTGATGACTGGATGTGCCAGCCGCAAGCCTGCTGCTGAAATTCAGGCAGGACAAAATCCGAGCGGGGCCACTACCGTCAGTACTGAAGGTCTAAGTGAAGATGCAGCCTTAAATGCACAAAACCTGGCAGGTGCGTCATCTAAAGGTGTGACTGCTGCGAACAAGGCATTCTTGGCCAAGCGTGTGGTTCACTTTGACTATGACAGCAGTGAACTTTCAAATGAGGACTATCAAACCCTTCAGGCACATGCCCAGTTTCTTGTAGCCAATGCCAACTCAAAAGTTGCTTTGACAGGTCATACCGATGAACGTGGTACCCGTGAATACAACATGGCTTTAGGCGAACGTCGTGCCAAGGCAGTGGAAAGCTTCTTGCTGACTAACGGTGTAGCTGCAACTCAGTTGGAAGCCGTAAGCTATGGCAAGGAAATGCCGATTAATCCAGGTCATGACGAAAATGCATGGAAAGAAAACCGCCGCGTAGAAATCAACTACGAAGCCGTTCCGCCTTTATTAAAATAAGGGTTACCATAAAAAAAGCGCTCAAATTTGAGCGCTTTTTTTAAGCTTTCTCAGATGCCTGAGATGCTTCTTGCGGATGCTGCATGGATTCAATCAGATCATGCTTGTTGAATTTTTTGTATTCAGGTTTAGCTTCATATGCTTTCCACGCCTCTTTCACTTTTTCGGCAGAAATATCATCTAAACTCATAGCTTCATTTGGCGTTGGAGTCGCATCAAACTTTTGCGTTGTCATAATTATGCTCCTATCACGTTTTCCATAACCTATAGACCTCAACATAGCATTTTCCACAGAACTTACAAGAGTAAAATCGCGACAAATAGTCGAGTTTAATTGTTCTTTTGCCGCGTTCTCATCTAAAATAGCTGCCCATATTCATTTGATAATTTTTTATCATTTTCTAATTGGAGCTTTCCTGTCATGTCATACCTCACCCTTTCCCAATATTTACAACAACAAAACGGGAATCTTACACCTGAATTGGCTCAAGTTATTGAAACAATTGGCAATACATGTAAAGACATCGATCAATTATTGCAAAAAGGTGCTTTGGCTGGTGTTTTAGGTAGTGCACAACACGAAAACGTTCAGGGTGAAGAACAAAAGAAACTTGATGTAATTTCAAATGATTATTTAATTAATGCTTTAAAAGTTCATCCACATGTGGGTGGTCTGGCTTCTGAAGAATTAGACGAATTCACTCCTGCACAAGAAAACGGCAAGTATCTGGTATTGTTTGATCCTCTCGATGGTTCCAGCAATATCGATATCAACATGTGTGTCGGGACCATTTTCTCTATTTTGCCTGCTAAAAATGCAGTGACCAAAGCTGAAGACTTTATGCAAGCCGGCACAAGCCAGGCTGCTGCAGGTTACGTGCTTTATGGCCCATCCACCATGATGGCGCTAACTGTAGGTGCTGGGGTAGTATTCTTTACTTTCGACCCTGAAAGCAAAGAATTTTTAATGACTTCTGAAAATATTCAGGTTGCTGCCGATACTAAAGAATATGCCATCAACGCATCGAATCAACGTCACTGGGAAGCACCGGTAAAACGTTATATTGATGAATTGCTTGCAGGAAAAACAGGCCCGCGTGAAAAAGACTTTAACATGCGTTGGGTGGCGTGTATGGTGGGTGATATTCACCGTATTCTTTGCCGTAGCGGTATCTTTATGTACCCATATGACACTAAAGATCCGAAAAAAGCCGGTCGTCTACGTTTAATGTATGAAGCAAACCCAATGAGTATGCTGATGGAACAGGCAGGTGGTGCATCTACCACTGGTCGCGTACGTATTCTGGACATCCAGCCGACTGAACTTCACCAACGTGTACCTGTAGTGATTGGTTCTAAAAACGAAGTTGACCTCGTAACTGGCTATCATAATTAATTTTTCTTATAGCGGAAGTAAGTCCTCATAACTTGCTTCCGTGGATTTATTCTCCCATGCCGACTATTTTTCTAGAATCAAAAGATAATCCCAAAATTAAACACTTGCGTGGCTTAATTGAGCAGAATTCATATCGCAAAAAACAAGGTCAAACCGTACTTGAAGGCACCCATTTGTGTCTGGCCTGGTTAGCTGAAGATAGAAAAATCAAATCTATTTTTACCACCGAACAGGCTTTAAGCCATCCTGATTTTGACCGTATTGCCGAGCAATACCAAGGTGCAGTCTTTGTCATTGGTGAATCCCTGTATAAAGATTTAAGTACGCTGGGCACCACACTGGCTTGTCTTGCCATCGTCGATTTACCCACTTCCCGCCATGCTTTAGATTTCACGGCAGACACCTTAATTCTGGAAAATATTCAGGACCCAGGCAATGTCGGTACTTTACTCCGCTCCGCTGCTGCTGCCGGTATTCGACAAATTGTCTGCACCAAAGGTTCAGCTTCGCTTTGGTCACCACGAGTACTGCGTGCCGGAATGGGTGCACATTTCTCCTTGCATACTTATGAAAATGTGACACTGGAAGATATTTTGTCTCAATTCAAGATTCCGGTATATGTAACCAGTTCACATGAATCAGAAAGCTTGTATACGAAAGATTTGACCCAATCCTGTGTCTGGATTTTAGGCAACGAAGGTCAAGGGGTTTCTGAGTACGCCCTTGCACATGCACAAGCCGTTTCCATACCCCAGCCCGGCGGACAAGAATCCCTGAATGTTGCTATTGCGGGTTCAGTCTGTTTCTTCGAAATGGTTCGTCAGCGTTTATAAACTGATCTTTCGTTACTTTATTTTAAACATCACTGATGGATGTTAAAAAATAGACTACACTAGAAAAATAATATTATTTTTGTCAACCAAACCATTATTTTCAACGTTATATAACTATGAAATTGGAAATAATGGTGGGTATCCAATGACAGGATTTTCCATCTCTATGGATTCAGCACCAAAACAGTCTCAGTCAGAAAATTTAAGTACTCTGAAGAGTACGGCTGAACAACGCCTGAAGACTTTTATGCAGGATGTGACTGGACGTGCCTTGGTCATGATGGAAAGTGCGACTCAAGGTCAACAAGGTATCGCGATGGATTTGGTACAGGAAGCATTTATTTCCTTGCACAAAGCTTATGCTGATAAATCGACTGATGAATGGTATCCCCTGTTTTACACCATCTTAAACCATAAACTGCAAGACTGGCGCAGAAAAGAAGCTCGTCGGGTGCAACCTTTTTCTTTTTTCAAGAAAGTCCGTCTGGATGATGACGATCTTGAGTTAAATGATATTGTCGATGAGACTACTCCTAGTCCATTCGATTTTCTTAATCAAGCCGTGACTGCCGAAGAAATCAAAGAAGCCATCGCTCAGCTTCCTGTTCGCCAGCAGCAAGCTTTTATGCTTCGTGCTTGGGAAGGTTTTGATACACACACAACTGCACAAATCATGCAGTGCAGTGAAGGGAGTGTAAAAACCCATTATCACCGTGCTATTCAAGGCCTCAAAGCTTCTTTAGCACATTTGAATCCATATCGTGGAGGGTCATCCGAATGAAACAAGATGATTTCTTAAAACAAGTTACTTCCAAACTCGATGGGCTCGCACAACATCACAAAGCCAAACCTGTGGTGATGAATCATGTCATTGAAGAAATTCAAGCACGAGAAACATCCCGTTATGGGCTTTGGAAAATGTCAGGTTTTGCTCTTGCCGCCGCAATTGCAGGATTCGTGGTATTGCCAAACTCCTTTGAAATGTCAGAAAAACCGCAAAATCAAGTGGTAGTGACCCCAAAACTATCTCCTCAAATGGTTGAAGATTTGGAAATGTTAATGGTTTTAGGTGAGGATAAGGTTCCACATGGCAGCTAAAAAATTAGCCTTTGCTTTTTGTGCACTCGGATTTTTACAAACCAGTTTTGCTGGTTTCGAACGTTTTTGGATTTTTTCCAAAGATGCTGATACACAAGTTGCAGAAACCTGGGAAACATTATCCGATAGTGAACAACGTGCACTCATTCAACGTTACCAATCGCTCAAAGAATTACCCGAAGCACAAGGCACTACTTTACAGCAGCGTATGGATTGGTTTACCCAACTTCCAGAACAAGAAAAACAGAAAATGCGTGAAACCTGGCAGAAAATGAGCAGCCAAGAACGTAAAGAATTGGGTATTCGTATGCAAAAAGCGACACCTGAAGAGCGCCCGCTCATTCGCGAAGAATATATCAGTAAATATTTCCCACAAACGACTAAAAATCATTAATTATTTGATTATATTTAAAAAATTAAAATCAATAAAGCCGCTGAAGTCAGCGGCTTTTTGATTATTTCATTCGATAACGTCGATATAAAGTTAAACCTAGAATAGCAAATACACCATATACTCCAAATGATCCACCACCACTCGATGATGAATTGGTATTTTTGGCAGTGTTGTTCAGATAAATAGTGGCAGTATTTGATCCCAATCCCTCAGCATCATATATTTTATAAGTCACAGGATAATCGAATTGACTGAGATTATTCTTAACTGCAAAATGCAATTTTCCACCATAACATATATTACTGGCATCAGTACCCGGACAAGGACCCTGGCGTTCTGCCGTCATAGTCAACCCAGCTGGTAACTTCTCAATTTGGATTGGAATCTCTTGCCCTTGTTTATTTTGGTAAAATGCCGGTTTTGCTGCAGCTACAGTAGAAGTCAGGCCGTCACCATTATCATGGTCATTTTCCAAAGGATTAACGGTTACTTCCAGATTAGAACTTGAACTAATAGAATAAATATCATCCTTTGCAACAGGAGTAATATTTACAAAGCTTGCCTGTAAAATACCTGAAGACTGCTTGGCTTCACCACCCTTTTCTTTAAGTGTGTATTTACAATAGGCATAATCAGCAGTATTAAGCAATTCACCACTTGTACGATAGATCATGATCTGTTTGAAATCTGCATTCCATTCGCATTTTAAGTCATCTAGTTCACCTTTTAGCACAGCATTACCATCGGTTACGGTGAGTGTACCAATGCCATAAGGCTCAACCTCAACAGTATAGTTATCGGCATTTAAACTCTTGATGCGATAATCTTCACCTAATGTATCACTTACCCGCTCTTCTGCTGGAATCGCCAGTACAAATGGGTCAAAATAAATTGCACGGTATTTTTGGTGCTGCTTGGTATATTTCAACAGATTTTCGTATTGAGCTAATTCCTCTTTGAAATCATTGATTCCGGTTGAGTTTTTAACTCCTTCGTCAATTAATGCCTTAAGTTCATCAATATTGGACTGATAAAATTCCAGTAAACTAATAATCGAGCTATTTTTTAAATCTGTAATATCTATAGCGGATAAATTCATACGTTCAACCGAACCGATATCGCAACTATTCTTTTTGCTTGGTTCAAGTTGTAAAACCGTATCTAAAAAACGGCTTAAACCGCGTTGATCATAATCACTACAACCTGAACGATTGACATCAATTAAATCTGCCGCACTTTGATTATCTCTTGGATAATATAAAGGCAAGAACATATTATAGGCTGATGATTCCGTCATCTTAGACAGTAAGCTAGAAAAACTGGTGCTAGAGACATCTAAATTTTTCGAACTTTCAACCGTGGACTCTAAAGTAATTTTAGGTAACACACATTGATCTGTTCCTGATGCCAAGTTCAAGGCATTATTGCTTGCAACAAAAATCATTTTTTCACTCGGAACACCATTATCCGAGTTATAACGACAGGATTTATCCGAATTATTAAAAGCCAGAATATTGAATGCGAAAACTTTGCTGCCCGATTGATCATATAAAAAGGTGCTGTATGCTGAATTTTCTACGATCGTATTACTAATGGCGGTTAAAGTTGAATAAGGACTAAAACGATCTAAACCCTCACTCACTGCCCGTAAAATACTACCGCTACTTGAGTTTGCTATATTTTGTGCAATCGTATTCGCAGATAAATTTACCTTTGCAACACCACAAAAATCTAATGCACTCGCACTGGCGATTGAACCATTCTGAATAATACTGCTTTGAGCAATGGTCACCGCAGGTTTGGTATCTCCTAGATTGCCGTAACAATCCATTGCAATAACACTGCCTTTATTGGCCTGATTCCCTTGAATTAAGCTGTTACTTATCTTGACTTCTTTTTCAATATCTTGCGCAATATTATAAATTGCACCCCCTGCAATATCCGCCTTCGAGTTTAGAATTGCACCCTTATTGAAGCTTAAAGCTCCACCGAGTAATAATGCCCCGCCCCGACCATTTTCAGCATAACCTTTTTCAAGTTGAATATCATTCAGCGTTAGACTGGTTTCACTAATACTAGTATTAAAAATTCTTGAACGATTTTCACCGCTAATAATAGTTTTGATCTGTTCAAATGCAGGATATTTTTGCGTCAGTTTATCTTTTTCATCATAGTTAAAACGTGAAACGCCACTAATCACCAAAGCCGATTCCGGCACGAGTTCTGAACTTAATTTATATGTACCGGCATCTAATTGAATTTTATCTGCTACACCATTAAGCGTATTTCCAGCTGTACACCCCCCATAACCTATATTTTTTTTCGCAGTAATGATTGCTTCACGCAATGAACATGCATTACTGTTTTCACCATTTTCGTCTGCAAACGTCGTGACCTTAATGGTTTTATCCTCCGCTGCCATTAATGACATAGCAGATAAAACCATAATGCAGAGCAATCCTTTTTTATAATTGTGCATTACTTTTTTCCTACTTTTTTATTTCTTATAATGACGCAGACTAATCAGACCTAATAAAGCCAATACATTCAATAGCCCAAATGCACCACCTGATGTTTTGACGCTCTTGCTATCCATAGCATTACTTTGCTCTTGCACCATATTTGCACTAAGCACCAGATATTTTTTATTTTCATTAAAACGCGTAGAAGATGTAACGACATGCAGTTCAAAAATATCTGCACCGCGCCAACTACCATTTGGCGTGTAAACTAAATTGCCATCAATATCTAAAGTCAGTGAACCTTTGCTCTCCGTTAAGGTTTGATCAACATATACACAGCCATCTTGCCATTGTTCACCATTGGGATGTTTGCCCAATAGTGCTTCACATTTTTCTTTCGGATATAAGTCACTGTCACCCAAGTATTGCAAGATATTGATTTTCGCTATTTCACCTACTTTTAAGTCCTGACCAATACGTGCAATGGTCGTGGGTACAATAATCTCAATAGCACCGCGGTCACACCAGCTGTTATCAGTGGTTCTGCTCTTATCGCGCTGATCTAATCCTTCACAGATCACCTGAACATGCTCAGTATCTGAATCAACTCGCCCTTTATTTAAAATGAGCGTGTCAAACATGTTATTCGCACTAAGTAAAATACGTGGCCGTATATATCCTAAAAAGGTATCTTTTGCTGTTGCATAAGGACAAAGTAAGGCTTCTTGGTCTGCAATGAGTGATTTACAACTGCCCTCGCTACTGTCTCCTGCAAAAAGTTTATTGCCAGTCCAAAATTCATTCGGATAATTGGCATCATCACTTCTACATTCAGAAGTAACCAAGTTATTTTGCAAAATACTTTTATCATCACTACTAAATTGGCAATTATTATTTGTTCCATTTGGATTACCAATCACAATACTGTTAGCCATATAGCCTTGAGCATTTGGTGCTTCAAACTGCACACCTGCAGTATTTGCAACAATAGTCAGATTATTTAAGCCTATTCCATCCCGAATATTAACAACATAGCCTGTGTTATTCACAAAGGTACTGTTGGTAATCATATTTATCTTAGAAGGAAAGGTCAGTTTAGAGGGGTCTAGAATATTCTTTTCACTAAAAATGTTGGCAGTGCCCGAAGTGGTTTTATTATTTTTAAAAACAACATTCGTGATGGTGAAATTTGGACGTTGACTGTATAAAATACCACCACTCATCGCTTCGTTATTTTCAATCAGACTGTTGCTAATCGATACACGGCTACTATATACATCGGCATCGGTATTCTCACCTACGTTATAAATAGCTCCTCCTAAACGCGCTATTCCTCCCGTGAGTTTTACATACTTTAAGACCAAGTTTTCATTATTATATAAAATACCGCCGCGATCGGCACAGACACTCTTTTGACAACCTTCAAAACTGACTTCTTGTATGTTTACTATAATGCGTTCTTTGGCATTATCATTAATATTAAAAACCTGATCTTGGCCTGTCATACGAATAATGGCGTTATTTAAACCGGCAACAGCTGTGTCACTAACATTGGTTTCATAATAAGTTTTCAAATTAAGTGCTGATGTAATATTAATTTTACTTGTCAGCGTATAGACTTTTAATTTATCTAGCAGAATAGTCGAGGTAGAGTTTTCTCCTCCACAGCCATAAAAACCTTCTTTCGGCAACCCCAAATTAACGTATTCTATTGCTTCACGTAATGAGCATTCCTTGTCATCTTTTTTAGTATCTTCAGTCGTATTTACGATAATATCTGCACTATAAGCATGTCCTGCAAAGCATAACATCCCTATACCTATGCTCCGCTTGAGCATATTACTCTCCTTATATTCTTTAATTTTTTTTATTCTTTAGTTGCAACATCCCTGCAACATCGAATTATTTTCCTGTACTTTGTCACAGCTTGAGTAATTACTCAAGATTTTTTATTTTTTACCGATATTCATCGATTAAGGCATAAATTTGTCTTAAATTCGCATGACTAATCTTAGTTTTCTCACCTTTTAATAGCTGAATAAGCTGTTCCAAAGTTTGCAGTAAAACCGAAGTCTGATGAGGCCCATGAGCCAATAAATAATCAATAATCTGCTGGTCAATATGAATTCCCCGACGCGATAACACCGAGTTCACCAATGCATAACGGTCAGCATATAAACTCCCTGAGGGTACCTTGACACTGACTGCCTGAGTCAGGCGGGACTGTAAATCCGGAAGTTCAAGTTTCAATTCAATCGGGGCCATACGGGAAGAAAAAACCAGCTGTCCACCACCTTCATTATTGTAATTAATTAAATGAAAAACTGCTTTTTGCCAATGTGGAACACCGCTGATCGCTTCGATATCATCCAGTGCAACCAGATCATATTGATCTAATGAGCTAATCGCTTCAGTCGGTGCATCCAGCAATTCAAGCAGTGAAACCTGAATTGCAGACTTGCCAATTTCCAGATAGGAATCACAAATAGCAGAAAGCAAATGACTCTTGCCAGATCCTGCACCACCATAGACATAAAAGCGGTTCATTAAACCGGCATGGAGTTGTCTAACTGCATCGATCACATGCCCCCATCCCGGCCCAGAAAAATCGCTAATTCTGGCGTCCAGTTGAGGTTCAATATCGAGTTGCAGTTGACGCATATATGAGTTTTAACCTTAAGGTTCTTTATTATCTATCGATTCAATCTTACTAGATTTTTCAGTCTCTTGCAGATTTTTTGCAGGATGATTTTTGACTTCAATATCAATCTGTTCGCTTTCAATTGAAACCGATCCTATATCAGTGTTCTCTATCACCACTTGAGGGTGCCCGTAAACACGGCTCTTTTCATAATACTCTCGTGCATGACGTAGCAGTACGACAATGACGGCGGCTACAGGCAAGGCAATCAGCATTCCCAGGAAGCCAGCCAGCTGGGCACCTGCCAATACGGCAAACACTACAGCAACTGGTGATAAACCAATTTTATCACCTAAGAGGAAAGGTTGCAGAATATAACCTTCTACCATCTGCCCCACCATGAAAACCACAACCACCAAGGCAAGATGGGTCCAGTCCAGACCAAATTGAAATAGTGTGGCGATTACAGCGGCAATGATTCCCACCGCAAAACCCAGATAAGGAATAATACTGGACAAACCTGCAATCATGCCGATAATCAGACCGACTTCAAGCCCAATCATTTGCAAACCCACTGCATAGACCACACCCAACAAAAACATCACCAAAAATTGACCTTTAACAAAAGCACCTAAAACACTGTGACATTCACTGACAATATTCAAAGTTGCCTTTTCATAAGGACGCGGAATCAATCTACGGAAACTGTCCAGCATGCGCTCCCAATCCAGCAGGAAATAGAAAGCAATAATCGGAATTAATATTATTGTTCCACCAATTTGAATAAAATTCAGACCAGACTGGGCAACCTTCAGCACGACTGCCTGAATACTGTCTGCACTGTAATTGGTTTGAATGTAATCCATAATGACCGAGGACATCTGCTCGGTGTCTATTTCCATCGGCACCAGATTAAATGTATGCGACAACCAGGGCAGGAAAGTATAGTTGACCCAGTGCATCCCTGCAGGAATACTGGTTTTGGCATACATTAGCTGTTTCCAGACCAGTGGAACCAGATACCACATTGCCCAAGTCAATACGACCCCAATCCCTATAAACACCACACTAATCGACACCCAGCGCGGCAAACCGATACGATGTAACTTATCTACTAAAGGACTAAACAGATAGGCAATTAAAAATGCCCCGATGAAGGGTAATACTACAGGTTTAAGCAGATACAGAACCCAAAGGATAAATGCGATTGCTGCAAGTATAAAAATGCGTCGTGAAGTGCGATCGACCATAGAAACTCGCCTTTTTTCGGTTTATTTGTTCTAGACAGTAAAATATTTTAATAAAGATAGCATTTTAGCGCATAAATAACATAAGAGTTTCGTATATTCGGGTATAATCGCGGCGCGAATGCGGAGACTTCATTATGAGCAACTCAACTTCCCCTAACACTGGTTTAAGCTATAAAGATGCGGGTGTCGACATTGAAGCGGGCGACTTACTCGTCGATCGTATCAAATCTGTCGCAAAACGTACTTCTCGTCCTGAAGTCATGGGCGGACTAGGCGGCTTTGGCGCACTTTGTAAAATCCCTAAAGGTTATGAAGAACCTGTTCTCGTATCTGGCACAGATGGTGTTGGTACAAAATTACGTTTGGCATTGAATTTGAACCGTCATGACACGATTGGTCAGGACCTGGTAGCAATGTGTGTCAACGATCTTCTTGTATGTGGTGCAGAACCATTATTCTTCCTCGATTACTATGCAACAGGTCACTTGAATGTTGATGTTGCAGCAAATGTAGTAACAGGTATTGGTGCGGGTTGTGAGCTTGCGGGCTGTGCACTTGTAGGCGGTGAAACTGCTGAAATGCCAGGCATGTATGAAGGCGAAGACTATGACCTTGCTGGTTTCTGCGTAGGTGTAGTTGAGCAAAGCAAAATTATTGATGGCTCTAAAGTTAAAGCGGGTGATGTTTTAGTGGGTGTTGCATCTTCAGGTGCACATTCAAATGGTTACTCTCTTCTTCGTAAAATTCTAGACGTGAAAAATGTTGACCTCACTCAAATTGTTGACGGTCGTCCACTTGCAGATGCTGCAATGGAACCAACACGTATTTATGTGAAGCCAATTCTTGAATTGCTTAAACAGGTTGATGTTCACGCGATGGCACACATCACGGGTGGCGGTTTGCCAGGTAACTTACCTCGCGTACTTCCAAACGGTGCTCAAGCAGTGATTAATGAATCTTCTTGGCAATGGCCGGAACTGTTCAAACTTCTTCAAAAAGAAGGTGGTGTTGAACAATTTGAAATGTACCGCACATTCAACTGTGGCGTAGGTATGGTACTTGCTGTTGATGCAGCAGATGCTGACAAAACTGTTGAGTTGCTAAACCAGCTTGGCGAAAAAGCATGGACCATGGGTCATATCGTCGACAATGCTGAATCTGTTGAAGGTGCAGACGAAAAAATCCGTGTAGTTTTTGCATAAGTACTTCGCATGATTAAAATTGCTGTCCTTGTTTCAGGGAGTGGAAGTAACCTGCAGGCCCTGATTGATGCCAATCTCTCAGGTCAAATTGTCGGGGTCATTTCCAACAAACCTGAAGCATATGCTTTAGAACGTGCTGCAAAAGCGGGCATTCAAACTAGCGTTATTGAACACAAGCAATATCCTAACCGTGAAGCCTTTGATGATGTCATGCATCAGCAATTGCTTGATTGGGATGTTGATTTGGTGATACTTGCAGGCTTTATGCGCATCCTGAGTGCCAAATTTGTCAAAGCCTGGGAAGGGAAAATGCTCAACATTCACCCTTCCCTGCTGCCGTACTACAAAGGCATGCATACCCATCAACGTGTACTTAACACCGGTGATGTACTGCATGGCTGTACGGTTCACTATGTCACTGCCGAACTGGATGCAGGTCAGGCTTTGGCTCAAGGTGTGTTGAAAGTGAATCTGCATGACAACGTTAGCAGTCTTGCCAACCGTGTGCATGTACTTGAACATGTCATTTACCCGCAAGTGGTGGAATGGATCTGTAATGGAACCATTCAGCATACTGAACAGGGTGTATTGTATCGAGGTCAGACAATGAAAGAGCCGGTGCAATTCTGCAAGTTTTAAAGAATATTAACGTATAAAAAACGCATCCGAGGATGCGTTTTTTATTGCTTTATTTTTTAACAAGCGCAGTAATTATACCGGCTGCCGTTGAATCAGTTGCTTGATCAATTCTACAGTCTCTAGCGGTTTTTCCAGCGGAAACATATGACTTCCCGGAACAACCGTATATGCAATATCAAACTTCTTTTTCGCAATTTGCGGAAAGCCCCGCTCAATAAATGGCCCTTGTTCCGCCATCAGCAGTTGGACAGGCACTTGAGGTTTTGGCTGTGGCAGCCACCATAATGATGGATTGGTTCTAAAAATATTCACCTCATCCATTTTGGAAATGGTCAACTCCACCCCGCCTCGCACCTTGTCTTCCGTTAAAGCATGATCGATATAGGCCTGAAAACAGGTTTCATCAAAATGTTGATAAAAGCCTTTGGGACGCAGCAATTCAGCTGCTTGTTCACGACTTTCCCAATGATCTCTGCGACGTAAGGACAAAGAAGCCGGCGACATTTTATCTACGGCTTTCAGCTTTAAAGTTTTGGCCACGTGCAAAGCAAAGGCGTCTTTCCCCATAATTAAAGGCGGATCAATCATAATGACCTGCTCAAACAGTTCAGGACGTTTTAAGGCTGCCTGAAAAGTCAGCACTGCTCCCAAAGAATGACCAAGGCCAATGACTTTGCTTCCATTAGCCTGGCGCACAATACTGTCAATCACTTGATTGGTCAGACTGTGCCAGTGATTGTCTATGGGATAACGCTTGTCCGGACCCAGTAAAGGCACATAAATAATGTCATATTCATCTTTCAGCCCATCAAACAGTTTTTGATAGACTTTCGATGGCACGCCATTGGCGTGCGCAAAGTGGATTACTGGTTTCATTGCAGTTTTGTCGTTTGTTCAGATTGGACTTGCTGTGAAATCGAGCTAGCAAAACCCTGTCCAATTGAACTCCCCATACGTCCTAGTACTGAATCGAAAGGATTATATTCAATGGTATAATTTACTGCTTTTTCCAGTTTCAGTTCTCGTTTCAAACTATTTAAACTGCCAGTACGGTCTGCAATGCCCAATTTCACTGCCTGTTCACCTGTCCAGAACAAACCTGAGAAGATTGCAGGATCAGTCGATTTCAATTTTTTACCACGGCCTTGTTTTACGGCATTGATAAAATGGTCGTGCACATTATCCAGCACTCCTTGTACATGAGCCTTTTGCGCAGGATCTACTGGCTGAGTCATTGATAAAAGTGCTTTGTTCTCACCAGATGTCATAGTACGGTCTTCAACACCTAATTTCTGCATCAAGCCATTCACGCCATAGTTCGGCATAATCACACCAATAGAGCCGACCAGACTTGAAGGGTTGACAATGATCTCATCTGCAGCAGAGGCGATATAATATGCACCTGAAGCACCAGTATCACCAATAATGGCATACAGTTTTTTGTCTGCATGGGCTTTTTTCAAATATTGAATTTCCTGCCAGATTTCATCCGATTGAACCGGTGAGCCACCAGGTGAATTAATATTTAAAACCACGGCTTTACTTTGCTTATTTTCAAAGGCTTTCTTGAGTGCTTTGATTGTATCGTTACTATTCACGCTTTGCTTGTCTGCAGCAATGGTACCAATAATATCAACCACCGCAATATGTGAGCTGGTGGTTGCCGTTGGATCTGCCGTAGATGTACTGCAGCTTTTAGCCAGTAACACCAAAATAAAAAGAATATAAGCAAAGGTGAGAAATTTAAAAAAGATTCCCCAACGGCGCGCACGGCGCTGTTCTTCTACAGAGGCTAAAACGGCTTTTTCTAAAATATGCCATTCTTTGCCAGTTATATTTTGCGAATTATGTTGTGTATTTTGAATTTCATTTTCTGGTTTTGGTGGCCAATCGGACATGGAAAACGATCCACTGTTAAGTTAAATTAGAGTCATTATATACACTGATCGGGTTAAATCTGTCTAAATTATCTGTTTTCCCTTATAATAAATTTATCTTTTCCATTCCTGATGCAATTGACAATATAACAATGACCGATCGAAGCTCCCAGAATACAACTTATCGTCTTTTGCAATTTATTAGCCGACAACCTATTCAAATTTCTCGATTTATAGCGCGTGGTTTAGCTGGTCTGGTCAATGCTCTTAAAATTTCCAAAACGTCAGAAACCATTCAATTGAATTTAAATATTGCACTGCCTGAACTGAGTGATACGGAGCGGGAAAAAATTACGGCTCAAGCCATCCGTAATGAGCTGATCTCTTATTTTGAATTTTTCAGTATCTGGGGTTCAAGCAATGAGACCAATCTGGCGCGCATTCATAAAGTGCATGGTAAGCAGCTGTTGTTAGATGCACTTGCAGCAAACAAAGGTGTAGTTTTAATCGTTCCACATTTTGGTACCTGGGAAATCATGAATGCCTATATTGCCCAATTTACCAAAATGACCATCATGTATAAGCCAGTCAAAAATGAGGCGGCCGATCTGTTTGTGCGTAACGCGCGCAGTCGCGAACAGGCAACATTGGTACCTACCGATGAATCCGGAGTTCGCCAGATTTTCAAGGCCTTAAAGCAAGGTGGAACAACGGTAATTTTGCCAGACCATACACCCAATGTTGGCGGTGAAATGATTCCTTATTTTGGACTGCCTTTGGCCACCAGTAATTTAAGTGCCAAACTGATTCAAAAAACCAAAGCCAAAACATTGTTTTTGTATGCACTGCGTAATGATGATCAGGGCTTCGATCTACATTTTGAAGCAATTGATGAACGTATTTATTCAGTTGATACCAATCAAGGCACAGGCATTATTTTTCAAGCCATTGAAAACCTGATCCGTCGTTATCCTGAACATTACCATTGGAGCTATAAACGCTTTAAAGCCAATCCTGAATTGGATGGACTGTATTATCTCAATAAAACAGAGGCCTTAGCACTGGTCGAAAAAGTCCGTGCTGAGACTGCAGACCAAAATACAATGTTTCCAGTAGAAAATGATCAGGTCATATAATCAGGCCTTATGATTTAAGCTTTACTGCTGCACGTTTTAACCATAGCTTTTGTTCACGTGCATAATGTAATTGCATTTGTCCATTGGCCTGTCTGCTAAATTGAATGCTGCCCTGCTGTACTGTGCTCAATACAGGAATATCCAGCTGCTGTAAACGCTGCAGCGTCATTTGACTGGGATGTCCATAACGATTGTTAAAGCCAGCCGAAGCGATCACGATTTTCGGTTTTAATTGCTTTAAAAAAGCATAGGCCGAACTGTGCCGACTACCATGATGCCCCAAAACCAGCACATCAACTTTTAAGTCTGGATAATCCTGCAGAATTTGATATTCCGTTCGCCAACCGGCATCTCCCATCAGCAAAAAATTTTGATAGGGTTGGGCATTTTTCACCTGTACATAAACCACGCAGGACATTTCGTTTTGATCAGTTTTGGCATTTGCCAAATTCTCTGCTTTGGGTGACAACACGGTTATGTTCATCCCATCATTCCACGACCATTGCTGTCCTTGATGACAATAATCAAACTGGCTGCTATCGGGAATGGGAACTTGCTCATTTGAATAAACATGCTTAATGGGTAAATCCTGTTTAATCGATGCATACGCCCCGCTATGATCCTGATCTAAATGTGTCAAAATCAGCTGATCCAATTGATCCACACCCTTCACCGATAAAAAGGGCAAAATAATTTGCTTACCAATACTAAATTTAGCTTCATTATAATTACCACCAGTATCAATCATCATGGTCTGGTCTTGATCCCGAATAAAAATTGCCTGTCCTTGTCCAACATCCAATACATTTAATTCAAATTGATTTTTACTGGCATCAAGACCAATTAAAGGAATAAAACACAATATGGACCAGGTTTTAGGTAACACAGCACGCGGTAAAAACAGGATTATCAAGCCTAGACATAAACTTAGCCACACGGCAAATGTCATCGCAATTGGCTGTAATATCGGGGCAAACAGCCCATCTAAAAGTTGCAATAACCACAGCAAAGCTGCAAGACACAGATCGTTGATTTGAAAAACAAGGCTACCCAAAGGTTCAGCAATGAAATAGCACAACGCTGCGATCACATCTAAGGGAACAATCACTAGACCAATCCATGGAATGGCGAATAAATTGCTCAATGGCGTAATCCATGCAATCTGTTTAAAAAACAGCATCATCAGTGGAAATAAAGCCAGAAATATTTTCCACTGCGATTCGATTAAAAGTTTGAGTTGCATTGTGATGTATTGTGTTCTGGTTTTTAACTCATCCATCCCCCTTCGCTGCTGCACGGTCTGGTAAATGCGCAGCAACACAAAGCATGCGCCATAGGACAGCCAGAATGCGGCTGATAAAATACTGAAGGGATCAAAAATTAATAGAATAGAGGCACTAGAAAGCAAAATATTAAATGGCCGGACCTTTTGCTTGAATAAGATAAATGCACTGATCAACAAGCAGCTCAACAGCGTTCTCAACGCTGGAATTTCAAAGCCGACAAATGCACAGTAAAGTACTACGCTCGCGCAAAAAGGCCAGATCAGCAGATATTGCTTTGGCCATTTCAAATAGAGTTGTGGTCGATCATGACGAATGAGCTGATGCAGCCCCCAACACAGCAGTACAGCAAAAATCAGCACATGTGGACCCGATATGGCCAGTAAATGGCTCATACCAAAGCGCTGAAACAGTTGCTCGGTTTCTGTATCCAGTAAACTTTTATCCCCGGTCAATAACGCCAGCATCAAACCTTTATGCTGCACGGGCTGCTGATGGATAAAATTGCGTAATGCCAAACGCTGCTGCTCAACCCAGAGTTGTAGCTGACTGGAAACAGAAGCTTGTTGTTTTAGGTATTGTCCATGCCCTAAAGCATAAACCTCTTGTTCTGTCAGCTTGTGTATTGATGAAACTTTAAATCCAGACATGATATTTTGCTGGATATACCATTGCTCCTGATCAAAGGCACCCTCAGTGGCATAGCTATGCGCAGGCAGGATTTGTCCCTGCAAACGGTAATATTGACCTAACTCAAGTACAGATTTGGAACCAGAATGCATTTCATTTTTTAAAAATGCCTGCCATTGCACGACTGCTGTATGGCGATTCAATACCTGAATTTTTTGCTGGATGGTCTGATCGCCTAATTCATTGATGTGTTTAATATAGACAATCACTTCAACCTGTTCACTCTGCTGCTCTCGAATCTGTAAACGCTCATTCAGTTGATGATCCGCATAGCTATAGCCGAGTATAATCCCCAGACTCAGCCCAATACAGCACTGTAAAAATTTAAATCCTAAGCAATGGGCCTGTTTGAAAACAGTCAGTTTTAAAAGAAGAGTCAGGATGAAAAGAGCGCTACACGGAAGGAGTAAAGACTGCAAGATCGGAAGAGTTTTTCCCATTATTGCGATACCCAGCACCCAGCCGATACAGATGATTTGAATCATTGTGATTATAATTTTTTTTATTTTAGGCAATATTAAAGCCCACCGCAGTGAGCTTCAATTGTTTTTTAAATTTGTCGATCAGTGTCTAATCATCAATCCAGACACCGTCTTGCATGTGCAAAATCGAATCGGCAGTTTGGGCCAACTGTTCATCATGCGTCACAATCAGCATCGCCATATTGAACTCATCACGTAATTCACTGAGCAGTTCAAAAATTTTCACTGCCGTTTTACGGTCCAAGTTTCCCGTCGGTTCATCCGCCAGCATCAGTTCCGGCTTTGCCACCAGTGCACGTGCCAAGGCTACACGCTGACGTTCACCACCAGACAGCTCACCCGGTTTATGCGTCATGCGATGTGACAGTCCAACCCGATTGAGCAAGTATTCGGCCTGTTCTTTAGACTGTTTATAGGTCGTTCCTGCACGCAGCATCAGCGGCATGGCGACATTTTCCAACGCAGTAAATTCAGGCAACAGATGATGGAACTGATAGACAAAACCTAAATGCTGGTTACGTAAATAGCCCCGTTCAGCTTCACCTAAATTATCGAAGCGTTTGCCGTTTAAAAACACCTGTCCTTCTGTTGGACAATCCAGCCCCCCCAACACATGTAACAAGGTACTTTTACCGGAACCACTGGAACCGACAATCGACACAAACTCGCCTTTTTTGACCTGCAGGGACAAGTTTTTAATCACTTCAACTGTGGTTTTGCCATCGGTAAAACTTTTCGAGATATTTTTCGCTTCGAGGACAAGATTACTCATAACGTAAAGCCTCTGCCGGTTGGGTTTTTGCAGCACGCAGTGCTGGATAAATCGTGGCAAGGAAACTTAAAATAAGTGACAGGCTCACAATCACCACGACATCTTGCCAACGCAAATAAGACGGCAAGTAATTAATAAAATAGGCATCAAACAGGTTCAAACCAAATGCGGTATTCAACCAGCCGATAAAGCCACTGATACTTGAAGCGAAGATAATCCCCAGAATGGCACCGGAAACAGTCCCGATCACACCAATAATAGTACCCTGTACCATAAAAATCCGGGTAATGGTTGCAGGTGAAGCTCCCAGAGTACGCAGAATGGCAATGTCGGATTTCTTGTCGGTGACGACCATCACCAGTGAGGACACAATATTAAATACTGCCACCAGTACAATCAGGAACAGTAGCAAGCTGACCATGGCTTTTTCCATCTGAATTGCACTAAACAAATTACCGTGGGTAAAGGTCCAGTTCGATGCATAGAAATTGCTTGGCAGATCTTTGACAATATCATCCGCCACTTCTGGGGCAAGGAAAATATCATCCAGTTTTAAACGTACACCTTGAGCACCGTCCGGCAAACGCAATAAAGTTGAAGCATCATTCAGGGCGATATAGCCCATCATGGAATCCACTTCTGCCCCAATACTGAAAATACCGACAATCTTGAAACGCTTGAAACGAGGCACTACCCCTGCAGGTGACGGTGTAGCCTCAGGCAGCACTAAAGTAATATTATCGTTTAATCCCAAGCCCAGTGAATCGGTCATTTGTTTACCCAAAACAATGCCAAATTCACCTTTTTTCAGGCTATCAATACTCCCCGCAATCATGTGATTCTGGATAATTGACACTTTCTTTTCGTATTCAGGTTCGATGCCCGTGACCATAATTCCGGCCACTTGCCCCTGTGCCGTCAGCATGCCCTGTAACTGGGTAAATGGCGCTACACCTTTGACATGCTCATGCTGTTCAACTTTCTTTGCAAGTTCTGGCCAATTTGTTAATATTTGTGTTGAAGAAACAGTAGCTTGAGGTATCATTCCCAATACACGGTTTTTCAGCTCGCGGTCAAAGCCATTCATTACAGACAAGACTGTAATTAACACGGCCACACCCAAGGTGAGACCGATCATAGACACCAGAGCAATAAAAGAAATAAAGTGGTTGCTACGCCGTGCACGAGTATATCTCAACCCGATGTACAGCGAGATTGGTTTAAACATACCATTTAGTCCGAGGAATAATTATGGAAAATTTACAGCATCAAAGCGGCAATATGGAACGCCGCGTTATGTCTCGTATCGATGCTGCTTTGCGAATTAATTATCAGATTATCTCTGATGATGTCGCACTTAATGACCCTTATGATCCTAACTTTGTGCTGCCCCGCTATTTTCTACTACTCGCAGAATTAGATCAATTTGATCATGCTGTAAACTACGAATTAGAACAATTAAATGAAAAAGATCAACAAATTGCTAGAATATTATCCTTATTCAACCAAAAATTAAACCTTATTACCGGCTCTTTATACGATGCAATTGTACAATCCATGTTACCAATCCCGGAACATGTCAATTTTTCCGAAACCGGTTTCAGTTTTTTTAGCGAGCACCCTATTCAGGAAGGCACTTATGTACATGTGACCTTGAGCCACCCTGAAAATTTCTTTCATATTGCCGCAACCGCTCAGGTAGTCTATAGCCGTACAGAAGATAATGGCAAGTTCCGTACTGGTGCTTATTTCATTACATTACATCCACAAGACCGGGTAAAACTTGCCGAGTGTGTCAACCTCAGCAAAAATAAAGATTAGAGATTTAACTGTTAGACTTGATCTTGATGGCGAGATTCTGGCTCGCCTTAAGATCACGATAAAAATAAACAAACAGGCCAAACAATAAAATAAAAGCGCCAACAAAAACCATCACCGATAATTTTTCATTATTCAGCATCGCTCCAAACAACATGGCCAACATGGGTGTCAGCACAGTAGTCAATGATAAGGTCGTCGCCTTAATGTTCTGTACCAGTTTGAAATAACAGAACATCGCCAACAGTGATGCCATAATCACCGCATAAAACAAACCAATTAATGCCTTGGTATTAGGGATATGATCTGGCGCATGCTGCCAGATAAATGGCAAAATGCACAGTGCAAACAGGCTGGAAACCAGAATGGATCCCGTTGCTTGAGCCATGGGTTTTAGCGGTGCATTGACTTTTTTGACCCAAAAAATCGATGCGCAATACACAAAAACACTGAACAACATCAGTCCTATGCCCATTGGCTGAACGTGATGGTCACTGCCACCCAGACAGATAATCCCCAGCCCCAATACTGCAATGCACATCCCCAGCCACTGCAAGCGATGCAAATGAACGTTAAAAGCAAAACGGCCAATCAATCCGGTCATAATCGGAGCCAGACCGAACATCAAGGCAATAATGCCTGAACTTAAATAGGCTGTGGCTAAATAGGTAAAAATTTGTGAACCAATAAAACTGCAGGCACCGGCAATATAACTATGCAGGGAGATTCCATTCAAAGGTAATCTGACTTTAAGAACGACCAGCAAGCCCAATGCTAAAGGCAGTGCAATAAAAAAGCGCAGTGCCAACGCCCACAAACTATGCAAGTCCGAAACACTCCAGACAATTGCCAGTGGCGTGGTTGCCCAGATAAATACCAATAAGGCATACGTGGACATGATATTGGTTTTTGATGGCATGAGGAGCTCAAGTTAGACTGCAGTTTTACGTTTCTGTTTCTGAATGGTTTGATCCAGTGAACTGGAAAATTCGCGCTTGTCCCGTTCAGAAATTGGTGGTGGACCACCCGTATTAACACCTGCTCCGCGTAATGAATCCATGAAATCACGTAAATGCAGACGTGCTTTTACATTAGCCGTAGTATAGATTTCACCGCGAGGATGAATGGCAATTCCACCTTTTTCAATCACTTGAGCAGCCAATGGAATATCTTGGGTCATGACAATATCATGCTCTTTCATGCGCTCGATAATTTCTTTATCTGCAGCATCTGCGCCACTCATCACCTGAATGGAATTAATCCGTACTGACGGGGTAATCCCCACATTTTGATTCGCGACAAAAGTGACTTCCAGCTGATAACGGTCAGAAGCGCGAATGATTACATCACGCAGGATTTTAGGCAATGCATCGGCATCGACCCAAAGTTTAAATGGCAGCACACCACATCCATAGTCAAAAAAGAATAGCCTGTAGTTTAGCAAATTCCATACGATAGGAGGATGGCTAAATTGATTCAGCTCATTTGCTGTTTTTAGATTTAACTCACATGGTCATGCTTTCCATGGCACACTTGCAGGCTTCATCGCATCCAGATACAGGAGTTTGAGTTTATTTTAACGACTTTAATGGTTAAATTTAGTCCCTTGACTTGAAATTTAACAATAACCCTCGATTTAATAGATAAATACAGCCCAACATCAATTGTGAATATGAAAAATCAAAATAGACCAGAACTGATCACCATTGAAGACCAGAACTTTGGCAGTCATGTCGAACATTGGAATCTGCTTACAGATCACCCATGTACCGATGTGCCCAAGTGGTTAGGCCTGGCACTTGATGCACCAGTGATGCCAATGGGTTTATGTAAAGAAGAAGCGGACATGGATGCATCAGCTTGGCTCATTCAAGGACCTAAACAGGCAACCGTGCAAATGACCCAAGTCATTGCTGTTGAAAACAACAAGCCCCAAGCAGTCAAAACTGCCTTTCCAAGTTTTGAAAGTCCCTACAAAGTGAATGCCACCATTGAACGGATTATCACCTGTAAATCCAACACTCAGGCGGTACTGCGCTTGAATCTGGGTGCGAATACCATTGTCTATGCCTTTGACACGCTGTATAGCGTCAATCATGACCAGTATGAAAAAGATCAACCCTATCTTGCGCAGCTCAATGCCTGGGCCTATGAACTAGAAGCCGTTTCAGATCATGAACAGCTGGTGGTGGATGATCCGGCCTCCATCAAACATCACCGTGCATTAAATGACATTCTGGCTGCCAATAACGGCGTGGCACCTGCCAATTTGCAAGAACAGATTGATGCCTGGGAACCCAAATCGGAAGATGACAAAGAACCGGTGACTGTCGATTTTTCCAGAATGGTGGCCTATCTGTATGGCGAAAACATGGGACAGGAAGATGAAGCCTGGTTCCAGGGCAATATTGTCGGAAAAACCTCGATGTCATTTATGGATCAGGACTATACGCTTTATGATGTTGCCTTAATTCATGATGAAAATCAGGCAGCCACCCTGATTCGTATTGCCACCAAGAATCCGGCTTATAAAGACTTTACAATTGGCCAATTCATTCGTGGCAATTTATGGATTCAAGTGAATATTTACGCTAAAAAATAAATCTTCTAACCATAGCAGCACCACAACAGGATTATTCTCTCACGTTATGGTGCTGCTTTTTATTTCTTTAATACTCTTCTTTCATGATTATTCATCCCCTCTTTATTTTTCTCCCTCTGGGAGAAATAAAAGGAATTTATGAAAGAAGTCTAAGTTTTATTATCTCTATCTACAGTGTGATTAAAATTTATCCACAAACCAACATTATATGGGTGGTTTTGAATTTAAATTAAAATAACTTACCAACAATTTTAAATTCAAAATTTTATTTTAAATAAACAGCACAGCTATTATATTTTTATCTCTTACTTTTATACTTGCTATCCAGCACACCCCAGTAGCGACAAGAATCTGGCAAGCCATCTAATATTTTGCCACATGAAATAAATATTTTAATTACATATTTTTATTTAGTACTTTATTTAATCAATTTTTTATGCTAAAAATAAAAACTATCCATATAAATTAACGATAAATAAATCGGAATAGAATTTCCATGAAAATCGTGCAAGAAGAAAATATACAAACAGTTGGCCATCAACTGACTAAACGCTTCCAGTTAGACGGCATTTCATGCCTGTTTTTTGTCTTGGGCATGTTTATGTCTGCCTATATTTTGCATCACTTTATTTTTTAAGCTTATTTTAACCACTTATTTTTACCATGCTTATTTCAGCCAATAAAAAGCCCATCATGTGATGGGCTTTTTTAGCTTTAGGAATTAAACATTGCGTTTGGCAAAGTCATCCATAAAGTTAACCAGAGCCTGTACGCCTTCTAATGGTACAGCATTGTAAATACTTGCACGCATACCACCCACTGAACGGTGACCTGCCAGGTTAAGCAGATGATTCGCTTCAGCTTCTTTCAAAAATTGCTTCTCAAGCTCAGCTTTTGCCAAGGTAAATGGTACATTCATGATTGAACGGTTTGCTTCTGCAATCGGGTTGGCATAGAAATCACTGGCATCGATATAACCATACAATAATTTGGCTTTTTCAAGGTTGACCTGATGCATGGCATCGACTCCGCCATTCTCAAGTAACCACTCGAACACCAAGCCAGACAGGTACCAGGCATAGGTAGATGGTGTGTTGACCATAGAACCGTTTTTCGCCTGATCTGAATATTTTAAAATGCTTGGAATTTCAGGTTTGGCCTGATCAAGTAAATCATCACGAATAATGACTAAAGTTAAGCCGGCAGGACCAATATTCTTTTGCGCACCTGCGTAGATTAAACCAAACTTGGATACATCTAATGGCGCAGATAAAATGCTTGATGAAAAGTCACATACCAGTGGTTTATCTGTTTCAGGAATACCCGCAAACTGAAGGCCACCAATGGTTTCGTTATCGGCATAATGTACATAAGCCGCATCGTCAGACAAGTTCCAGCTGCTTTGCTCTGAAATAGCCAATTTACCGTTAATACTGGTACCTGCTTCAACAACATTAATGTCGCCGTAGCGTTTTGCTTCTTTCAGCGCTTTTTCTGACCAGATTCCGGTATGAAGATAATCAGCCTTGTTGTTTTTACCCAACAAGTTTAAAGGAATAGCAGAGAATTGCAGTGAAGCACCACCTTGTAAGAACAATACTTTATAGTTCTCGGGAATGTTCATCAGTTTGCGCAAATCTGCTTCTGCTTTTTCTGCCACAGCCACATAGTCACTGCTACGGTGACTCATTTCCATGATCGAAAGGCCTTTGCCATGCCAATCAAGCAATTCAGCCTGAGCTTTTTCTAAAACGGCAGTAGGTAATGCAGCAGGACCAGCACAGAAGTTGTACGCGCGCATGATTTTTCCTTTCAAAGTGAAACACAATAAAATGATGGCATTTAACCACAGATAGGCGTGGCTTGCAGTAAATTATCCTGAAAATATTTCAATGCTGTCGGACATTTAAAGTTAAAATCTCAATAAAGATTGATTTTAGCAACTCCTTTTTCACGACTTGGGACGTAGTTTAAAAGTGCAACTGCATCTTATTACTTCTCTTTTCAAATTCTGCTGTAATATCTTCGCATTAGCGATCTAATCACGTGATTGCTATACACATGCACATTAAACAAGACAACAACTTATTGATTAGACATACAATTAAATCTATGCCATATAATTGTTACAAAGAAATTGAGAGTCTGAGTGATGTTATTGCGTTTACATGCACAACCTAAAAAAATTGCACTCCTCATACAACAAAATTTTCGTGTTGGCCTTTATACGGCTAGTCTGCTTTTTGCTTGCCCAGCCTTTGCCGAAAGCATCAGTTATGCACAGGCTGAACAGTCGATTTTAAAGGATTCCTATAGCACACAGGCCAATCAGGCTTTGCAACAATCTGCACAATTACAAGCTGAAGCGATCAAGGGTTTAGGTCTGCCCCGGGTCGATTTAAATGTGCGTGCCTATGCTTTCCATAATGAAGTCGACCTTCCGCTTGATTCTTTTAAAAACAATCTGGAACAGACACTTTCTCAAGGCATCAACGATCGTATTAATCAAGAAAACCTTCCATCCACTATTTCTGATCCTTTAAAGCAAGGTCTGAATCAAACCATTCATAGCGGTATTGGGCTATTCCCTGACTCGGCCAACGTGATTCTGGAAGATCAAGTGATCCGCCCTACCGTTTCAATGTTAATGCCTTTATATACCGGCGGTCTGACCTCCAGCACCAAGGAAATAGCTCATCTCAGGGCACAACGTAGTCAATTGAATACCAAACAACAGCAAGATGTACAACGCTTTGAACTAATTCAGGCCTATTTTAATGCCCAACTGCAAAAGCAGCTTTTAGCCTCGAGTCAGTCCAATTTCAACGCCATGCAGACCCACTACAGCAATGCCTTAAAGCTGGAACATCAGGGTTTTATCAGCAAAGGGCAACGTATGCAGTTTGAAGTGGCAAAGAATAATGCCGAGCGTAATGTGCAAAATGCAACGGCCAATTTCAGATCCAGTCTGTTTCAGCTTAATAACCTGTTACAGCGCAGCCAGATTACCGAACTGAGCACGCCCCTATTTGTTAATTCTAGCCAAAATCAAAACCTGAATGCGCTGTTAAAAAGCTATCCGGAGCAATCTGCGCTGATCCAGAAAATGCAGATGGACACTCAGCTGGCCAATGCCAACGTCAAGGTACAAAGTGCTGCGAAAAAACCTAATTTGTTCGCCTTTGGCGAATATAGTCTGGATGAAAAGCAAAACTGGATTGTCGGTGTGGCGGCCCGTTATAACTTGTTTTCAGGCGTGAATAACAACAAAAATGTTCAGGCCGCAGAATTGCAACGTTATGCTTCTGAACTGATGACCGAACGCACCAAGCAGGAAGTCGAAAACATTATTTATAGCTCTTACAATGAAATGACCTCAGCCCAGCAAAGTCATCAACTACTGCAACAGAATGTTCAGGCTGCCCAGGAAAATCTGCGTATTCAAACTTTATCTTTGAAAGAAGATATGGGAACGGCCACACAGGTGATTGATGCACAAAATAGCCTGAATGCTTTAAAAAGCGAGATGGCACTGAATGCTTATAAATATGTCATGTCCCTGGCCACTTTGCTGCAAAGCCACGGCTCGATTGAACAGTTTCAAAACTATGTCAGTCAAAGCAATACCAGTTATATTCGTTAATTTTTGATGGGGAACACCATGACTCAAGATCAAAACAGGCCTGATCAAGATGTAGAAAATACCTCATCAAAAGGAACTTCTACCCCTATTTCAGCTCCAAGCCATCAACAAGACACTCAAACGGCCTCTGAACAGCACAGCAAGACAGATGATGGATTTTTCAGTTATTCAGAACAAGCACAAGCGCCGGCCACTGAAAAGACAGGTTCAAAATCTTCAGCTACCATTAAAATGGTTGGCATCATCATACTGATCTTGCTTCTAGGCCTCATTGGCTTTGGGTTATGGAAAAGTTATCAGCCCAAGGAAGTGGAGCTACAAGGGCGGGTTGAAGCTGAAACCATACATGTTAGTAGCAAAGTACCAAGCCGCATTGAAGAAATATATATTCACGATGGACAAAAAGTGCTTAAAGGTCAGTCACTGGTCCGCTTGTTTAGTCCGGAAGTTGAAGCTAAAAAGCAGCAGGCGCTGGCCAGCCTGCAATCTGCTTTAGCCTTGCAATCGACAGCTAATCGCGGTTCACAACAGGAAAATATCGACAGTCTATATGCCAACTGGCAGGCAATGAAAGCCCAGCAAGAATTGGCCCAAACCACCTATCAGCGTGGTGCCAACCTGTTTAAGGAAGGCGTCATTTCACGCCAGCGCCGCGATGAAATGCAGGCTGCCGCACAATCTGCCGCACAAATGACCGAAGCGGCTTATCAGCAATATGCACGTGCCAAACGTGGCAGCACGCCAGAACAGAAATCCTCCGCAGATGCACAGGTGGAAATTGCCAAAGCAGCCGTCGCGGAGGCCAATGCACTGCAAGCTGAAACCAAGCTGGTTTCCCCGATCAATGGCACCATCTCCAAAACTTATGGCAAGGTGTCGGAACTGGTAGCGATGGGCGTGCCAGTCGTCAGTATTATTCAGGATGATGAGCTCTGGGTCAGCCTGAATATTCGTGAAGATCAATATGCACAGGTCTATCAGGCCAAATCGGTTGAAGGCTTTATTCCGGCATTAAACAAGAAAGCTCTGTTCAAGATCAAAAAAATTGATGCCGAGGGAGAATTCGCCACCATTAAAACCACGCGCCAAACCGGGGGCTATGATATTCGCAGTTTCAAGATGCAGCTTACTCCTGCCCAGCCGATTCAGGATTTAAAAGTCGGCATGAGCGTACTGTTTAAAGTGCAAGAGTCCTAATTATGCTGCATGGCATACTACGTGAACTCGGCTATTTGCTTCGGCATAAATGGGACCTGTGTCTGGTCACCCTGGCACCTGCCTTTGTGATTGTGCTGTTCGCCAGTATGTTTGCTCAAGGCAAACCCAGTCATCTGCCGATTGCCATTATTGACCAGGACCAGAGTGAACTGAGCCGTAATATTGAACACTCTGTCCATCAGAACAACACCCTGAGCATCAGCACCATTTCCAGCAGTCAGGACCAGGTTGAACAGCTACTCAACCAAAATAAAATTTGGGGTTATATCACCATTCCAGAAGGTGCAGAACAACGGCTGGTACAAGCCCAGGATGCCCAGATCAGTATTGCCTATAACCAAAGTTATTTTAGTGTCGGTAATAGCATTTCATCGGCCATGCTGATCAGCACTTTGCAGGCACTGGCCGACTTTACTGGACACAGTTATTTGCAAAACCAGATCCCTTATTTGGACGCACCTACGGCGAATGTCAAAATTTCGCCGCTATTTAATCCCGGGCTAAGTTATGAATTCTATTTAGAACCGTACATGATCCCGGCGATTTTGCATTTATTGCTGTGTTGCTGCGTGGCTTTTGCCGTAGGACAAGAGTTGAAATTTGGCACGACAAAAATATGGACAACTGGGCAAAATGTCTTTTTAGCTTTGCTTTCCAAAAATATAACCTATGTGCTGATTTTCAGCTTTTGGACCTGGTTATGGATGTTCTGGCTGGTGGAAATTCGCGGCTGGTTTATACAGGGACAACTCTGGCCTATTCTATTGGGACAATTTCTTCTCTATAGTGCATATGCCTTGATCAGCAGCAGCGTGGTTTTCGCCACACATAATCTGGCGAAAAGTTTTGGTTTTATTGCCGTGTATGGCGGGTCATCTTTAAGTTTTGCCGGGGTGACTTTACCACTGAACAATGCACCCTTATTTACCCAGTTCTGGTCCAATATTATTCCCTATACCCCTTATGCCAAATTACAGACAGAACAATGGGTCATCGGCAGTCCTGTATCCATTTCCCTGTTACCACTTGCAATTTTAGCCGTGTATTGCCTGATTTATCTGGGCACTGCCTACTTCTTCCTTAAAAAATATCTAAAGGGAGTTCAGGCATGAAAGCACTCAGAAACTTTCTACACTTTTATTTTAAAATCTTTACAGATATTGCTTCGAATAGCTCAATCTTGACCACGTTGGTACTCTCGGTATTTTTATACAGTTTCTTCTACCCGGCTGCCTATCAGGCAGAACATGCCGAATCTTTACCAATTGTGATTGTAGATGAAGAACAAAGCCCGGTAACGTCCCGCATTATTGGCGAAGTGGCTAAAAGCCCCAATGTTGAAATCCGTGCAATGACTGGTAATTTTGCCGAAGCAAAACAGATGATCAAGCTGCAACAGGCAGACGGGATTTTACTGCTTCCAGATAATTTATCTGGCAGTCTGCGTCGAGGTGAAGTGGGTGGCATCGGTTTATATTTAAGTGCCGCCAATTTCTTAAAAACCCAGAAGATCGGTTTGGGGTTGGCTGCATCGGTTGAACATGCGCTGGTTGAACAAGCCGAAAAATTTCAGCATATTTCTGAATTTGCTCCGGCGCTGTCGATCCATCAAATTCCCTTGTTCAATACCCTGTCTGGCTATGGCAGTTATATTTTCCCGGCCGTTGCCCCACTGATTATCCATCAAACCATTCTGCTGGGTTTGTGCATGTTAATTGCGACTTATCGTGAAAAGCACTGGACACCGAGTCGAACCGAATTCTGGGCATTATTCAGTGCCATTTTGACCATTGGTTTTCTGGGCTGTTTATATTTATTTGGATTTACCTTCTGGCTGAATGACTATCCGCGAGGTGGTAACTTCTGGGGCATGCTTATTGCTGTACCCATATTTCTGAGCTGCGTGATTGGCCTCAGCATGCTGATTGCCTCTTTTCTGGATATGCCGGAACGTGCAGGTCACGTGATTGTATTTAGCTCTATTCCGCTGTTCTTACTCTCGGGTACGGCGTGGCCGCATGCCGCAATGCCGGAATGGATGCAGTGGCTAGGCCAAGCGCTGCCTTCTACTCAAGGCATACAGATGTTTATTCAATTGAATCAGATGGGAGTGCCTACCCAGCTGGTCATTCCCAAAATGATTTATCTGGCCACCTTTGCCGGCATTTGTCTGGTTTGGGCATATTTTCGCCTGATCCGATCTGGTCAAAAGTAAGCTTTTAGCTATGAACTCATAAGATTATTAAATAAAACTTTACCATTTGGTTATTTTTAATACCAAAATTGATCTTTTTTTGATCTTTTGAATCAATTATGAAGAAAAAAGTTAGATTGAATATACTAATCGATGCAAAATAGCCCCCTGTTCATATTTCATGAATTTTTTTTATATTATTCATTCCCACGCTCCCCGTAACATGCCGATGTGAGATCGACAGTGTTATAGCAGCTTTTTTATTGAAATTTGATTTTAAGGGCTTAGCATGAAAAAGATTAAGATTAGTCTTGCTTGGCAAATCGTCATTGCGCTCATTTTAGGTGTGCTTGTAGGCTCCTTTCTACATTATTCTCCCGAATATCGTGAAACTCTGATTAATAATCTGCTGAGCCCTTTGGGCGCAATCTTTATTAATTTGATTAAGATGATTGTCATTCCACTTGTACTTTCAATGCTGATTTTAGGTATTGCCAATGCAAGTCATGGTCAAAATTTGGGTAAACTGGGTTTCAAAACCATTGTTTATTTTGAAATTATTACCACGGTTGCAATTATTGTCGGCCTAGTTGCTGCAAACGTATTCCAGCCGGGTGCCGGTATTGACATGTCGAGTTTGACCCAAACCGATATCTCTAAATATCAGCAAACCACCCAGGAAGTGAGTAGTCACTCGCATGGTCTGGTCAATACCATTTTATCTTTAATCCCGTCTAATATTTTTGGATCACTGACCGATGGGCATATGTTGCCAATCATCTTCTTTTCCGTGATCTTCGGTATTGGTTTGGGATCTTTAGCGAAAGAAACCAAAAAACCACTGATTGATGTGTTGCATGCGGTTGCTGAAACCATGTTCAAAGTCACCCATATGATCATGCTTTTTGCACCTTTCGGTGTATTTGGCCTGATTGCGGCGACTGTTGCGAACTTCGGCTTTAGCTCACTGCTTCCGTTAGTCAAATTGGCATTATTGGTTTATGGTGCTATTTTCTTCTTCATCTTTGTCATTTTAGGACTTGTTGCCAAATTCTGTGGTTTCAGCATTTGGGAAATTATCAAAATTCTAAAAGATGAGCTGATTCTGTCTTATTCAACTGCAAGTTCAGAGACAGTATTACCGCGCCTGATGGAAAAAATGGAAGCTTATGGTGCGCCAAAATCCATTACCAGTTTCGTGATTCCAATCGGTTATTCATTTAACCTCGATGGTTCGACCTTATATCAAAGTATTGCAGCGATCTTTATTGCGCAGCTTTACGGTATTGATTTAACCATGACCCAGCAAATCATTCTGGTGTTAACCTTGATGATTACTTCTAAAGGTATTGCCGGTGTTCCAGGTGTGTCTTTTGTTGTGCTGTTGGCGACCTTGGGCAGTGTGGGTATTCCGCTTGAAGGCTTGGCATTTATTGCCGGTATTGACCGTATTCTGGATATGGCTCGTACTGTATTGAATGTGATTGGTAACTCGTTGGCTGTTCTTGTGATCAGTAAATGGGAAGGTCAGTTCGATGCTGAAAAGCAAAAAAATTATGCTGTTGAATTAAAAGAAGCTGCATAATTTATAAATATAAAAAAGGAAGCTTCGGCTTCCTTTTTTATTTCTTAAATATCTATTAAATCTAATTCTTTAGATAACTTGCATAAGTCAAAAAATTATTTATAGGCTCTTTTAAAAATCAGCATTGCATCATTTGATTGATTCAATTTTTATGCCTTTGCGTAGGCATTACCTCTACTTTTGAAAGGTCAAAAGTAGACAAAAACCTTTTGTTTCCCATACATGACATCCTTGTCATGACGGGAAACGTGTGGCATCCATGCCACACTCATGACTCCAATAATGAAAGAAGTCTTTTAATCCTGCGACTTACCTTTAAGAATATCAATTAATCTAATTTTGACTCATTGAATCAAATAGCTTATGTAAATCCTAGCTATTGGCTTTTATTATTGTTTTTAAGAATAATGAATCATCGTCTCCTAAAACCATTAAAATCACCTATTCAGAAATTAATTTTTTAAAAATCCAAACATTCTTATTCTAAGTAATAATTATTAGTGGTAAGGAAAACATCCTGCTAACAAATCATAAGCATAAAAAAAGAGCGCCTAAGCGCCCTTCTTTTTGATATCAAAACTTAGTCTTCAGAATCTCTTAAATCCGATTCAGTATCAGCTTCATCAGCAATAGTTTCATCATCCACCAAAGTTTCAGAATCAATTAAAGCTGTAGAGGCAACAACTTCTTCACCTTCCACTGCTTCAATAAACTCATCTTCTTCTACAGCTTCAACCGAAACTACGCCTACGAGTAATTCTTCATTACCCAAACGAATCAGGCGAACACCTTGGGCATTACGACCTGTTTGAGCAACTTCAGAAGCACGAGTACGTACTAAAGTACCGCCATCAGAAATCAACATCAGTTCTTTAGAGGCATCAATTGCAACCGCACCCACCAGCTGACCGTTACGTTCAGAGGTCTTGATCGCAATCACGCCCTTACCGCCACGTTTCTTGGTTGGGAAGTCATCTACCGGGGTACGTTTACCGTAACCGTTTTCAGAAGCACACAGCACTTCACCTGTTTCAGGGACAACCACCAATGAAACGATACGGCTGATTAAGGCTGAATCTGAACTATCTTCATCATCAGACTCGATATCGGCATCTTCAGCATCTTCAACTTGCGCTGCACCAATGGTTACACGCATACCACGTACACCTTTGGCTGAACGTCCCATTGAACGTACATCAGTTTCAGCAAAACGGATCGCTTTACCTTCATTTGAGAACAACATGATTTGCTGTTCGCCATCGGTAATTGCAACACCAATCAAGGTGTCATCACCAGTGAGTTCAATGGCACGCAAACCGTTTGAACGAACATTACTAAACTGTTCAAGTTCTACACGCTTGATCGTACCGTACTCGGTCGCCATGAACACATAGAAGTTTTTACGTACCGCTTCGGCTTGCTGCGCAAAGTCAGCAATGATTTCATCATCCAGATCGCTTGCTGAAAGCTCAATACCCAATTGCTTCAATTGAACACGTAATGCATCAGACAAGTCATCTGCACCATCTTCAAGTTCAGCAAGTGCCGCTTCCAGTTCAGCATAATGTGAATTGATGATTTCATTTTCTTGCAGTTTCGCAGCATTAGCTTTTACAAATGCCTTGAAGTCCACCAGACGTTCTTTGAATTTCTTCGGTACATCAATCACCGGAAGAATTGCCGTAATGGTTTCGTTGGCATCTAAAGGTAACAGGTTCACCATTGGGCGACCTTTGGCACCACGCGACGCTTGCGGCACTTCAAATACTTTCAGACGATAGACCTTACCGACATCGGTAAAGCAAAGTACCGTTGCATGGTTCGAGGTCACAATCAGATGCTGAATGTAGTCATCTTCTTTCATTGAAGTTGCAGACTTGCCACGACCACCACGACGCTGCGCAGCATAGTCAGAAAGTGGTTGAGTTTTCGCATAACCGGTTTTAGAAACGGTCAATACTACTTGCTCTTCAGGAATCAAATCTTCGCGAGAGAAATCGATACGTGATTCAACAATCGCGGTACGACGTGCATCGCCATATTGTTGCAGGATTAAAGCCAATTCTTCTTTAATCACTGCCATCAATAAATTGAAATCGTTCAAAATTGCAGTTAATTCAGCAATTTGACCCAAAATTTCAGAATATTCAGCATGTAACTTGTCTTGTTCCAGACCAGTTAAGCGGTGTAAACGTAGTTCAAGAATTGCACCAACCTGTGCTGGAGATAAACGGTAAACATTACCATCTAAACCGAATCGACGGTTTGGATCTTCACCTTCAATCTCATCAGGACGTACAGAAACCGAACCCGCTTTTTCCAGTAATGCAACTACGCCACCCGCAGCCCATTCACCCGCCTGTAAACGCTCGCGCGCTTCGCCCGGGTTGGCAGAGGTCTTGATAGTTTCAATAATCGCATCGATGTTTGCGAGTGCAACGGTCAAGCCTTCCAGGATATGGCCACGTTCACGCGCTTTACGCAGTTCGAACATGGTACGGCGAGTCACCACTTCTTGGCGGTGACGGATGAACGCAGCAATGATGTCTTTCAGGTTCATCAACTTCGGCTGGCCGTTGTCCAGGCAGACCATGTTGATGCTGAATGAATTTTCTAACTGGGTATTCAGGAACAGGTTATTGACAATCACTTCGGCGTTTTCACCACGCTTCAGGTCAATGGCAATACGCATCCCTTCTTTATCGGATTCATCACGAAGCTCAGAAATCCCTTCCAGTTTCTTCTCTTTCACCAATTCAGCAATACGTTCAATGGTTTTTGCTTTATTGACCTGATAAGGAATTTCAGTGAATACGATGGTGTTACGGCCAGTCTTCTGATCTTCTTCAATGTGATATTTACCACGAATATGAAGACGACCTTTACCGGTACGGTAAGCATCGACAATGCCTGATTTACCGTAAATGATACCGCCTGTAGGGAAATCTGGACCAGAGATATGTTCCATCAAGCCTTCAATGGAAATATTCGGGTTTTCCGCATAGGCCAAACATGCATTGATCACTTCTGTCATGTTGTGTGGCGCCATATTGGTCGCCATACCTACTGCAATACCGGTTACACCGTTAATCAGCAAGTTAGGAACACGTGTCGGCATGACTTGTGGAATGCGTTCAGAACCGTCGTAGTTGTCTTCCCACTCGACTGTGTCTTTTTCCAGATCGGCCAAAAGCTCATGGGTCAGCTTACGCATACGCACTTCAGTATAACGCATTGCTGCTGCACTATCGCCATCAACAGAACCGAAGTTACCTTGACCATCTACCAGTTGATAACGCAGGCTGAAGTCTTGCGCCATACGAACAATGGTTTCATAAACAGCAGAGTCACCATGTGGGTGATATTTACCGATCACGTCACCGACGACACGGGCTGACTTTTTGTATGCTTTATTGTAGTCATTGCCCAATTCGTGCATAGCGAAAAGCACACGACGATGAACAGGCTTTAAGCCATCTCTCACGTCAGGTAATGCACGAGAAACAATAACACTCATGGCATAGTCGAGATATGAGCTTTTGAGTTCATCCTCAATGGCAATCGGTCGGATTTCCGATACGCTCATGCATACTCCTTATTACAAACAACCGTTCAGACTGTTCGTTTTATATAATCAATCTAGCAAAAAATTAACTCAAAATAAGCTGAGTTAAAATCTAAATACAGCCGTAAATTATAGCATAAATTCTGTTGTTTTTGTGCCATATCTCTTATCTTAATCTTGTTAATTTTCTATAATTTATCGTTTATTTTTTAGGCACTTTCATTTGTCGGGATTTTATGTGAATTAGTTCATTTTATTCAATGTCTAGCCGCAAATTTTAGCGCTCAATGTTCAGGCGGCTTATTCAGTTAAAATGGTCTTTTTACCTTTAAAAAAAATATAAATCGATTAAATCTCCTCTACATCCAACCTATGTAAATCTAGACATTCTGAATCACCATTTTAAGGTCATACAGACAGTCATCTGCTAGAGAATCTTTTATGCGATAGCTGGCATATTTACACCTTAGAAATAAAAGGGATTAATAAAATCCAGCCATAAAAAAACGCTCCTGAGTAGAGCAGGAAAGCGCATTGCTTTCACTGCTGCAACAAGAGCGTTATTTTTGAACGGTGTTCAAAAATTAGATTTTAGAAACCAATTCCGGAACTACAGTGTTCAAGTCACCCACTAACCAGTAGTCAGCTACTGCGTTAATTGGCGCTTCTTCATCTTTGTTGATCGCAACGATCACTTTAGACTCTTTCATACCCGCCAAGTGCTGGATTGCACCAGAAATACCTACAGCGATGTATAGCTCAGGCGCAACGATTTTACCCGTTTGACCGACTTGCATGTCGTTAGGAACGAAGCCGGCATCAACTGCAGCACGTGAAGCACCTTGAGCAGCGCCAAGTTTATCCGCTAATGGATCCAGGATTTTGTGATAGTTTTCACCTGAACCCACACCACGACCACCAGAAACCACGATGCGTGCAGCGGTTAATTCTGGACGTTCAGATTTCACAATTTCTTCTGAGATGAATTTAGAAAGACCCGCATCGCCAGTAGACGCAGCAGCTTCAACGCTGGCCGCACCACCATCGCTTGCTACAGCATCAAATGCTGTACCACGAACGGTAGCAACAACAACAGACTCACCAGACTCTACGGTTGCAATTGCGTTACCTGCATAGATTGGACGTTTGAAAGTTTTAGGACCTTCAACAGCGATAATGTCAGTGATCATGCTCACATCAAGAAGCGCAGCTGCACGTGGCAGAATGTTTTTACCCGTTGTGGTAGAAGCAGCAAGGATATGGGTATAGCCTTTGCCCAACTCAGCAACAAGTTTAGCCACATTTTCAGCCAACTGGTTTGCATAAGCAGCGTCGTCAGCAAGTAATACTTTGCTTACACCTGCAACTTTAGCTGCCTGGTCAGCAACAGCTTGCGCGTTCGAGCCAGCTACCAATACAGTGATATCACCACCGATTTTTTGCGCCGCAGCAACAACGTTTAAAGTAGCAGCGTTTAATGCTTTGTTGTCGTGCTCAGCGATAACTAAAATACTCATGATTTTTATCCTTCTGTATTAGATCACTTTCGCTTCATTTTTCAATTTTTCTACAAGCTCGTCTACAGACTTCACTTGTACGCCCGCTTTACGTTCAGCAGGAGCTTCAACTTTCACTGTTTTCAGTTTAGTTGTCGCAGTTACACCAAAATCTGCTGGAGACTTGATATCCAGCGGTTTTTTACGCGCTTTCATGATGTTTGGCAGAGCTGCATAACGTGGCTCGTTCAAACGTAAGTCAGTGGTGATAATTGCTGGAAGTGCAAGTTCAACAGTTTGTAGGCCACCGTCGATTTCACGAGTGACTTGTACTTTGTCGCCTTCAACTTTCACTTCAGAAGCGAATGTACCTTGACCTGCGCCAAGTAGAGCACCAAGCATCTGACCAACCTGGTTAGAGTCGTCATCAATGGCCTGTTTACCAAGAAGGATTAATTGTGGTTGTTCAGCGTCAACAACACCTTTCAGGATTTTAGCCACTTCCAAAGCACCGAGCTGGCTGTCATCAGCTTCAACCAGGATACCGCGGTCAGCACCAAGTGCCATTGAAGAACGGATTTGTTCTTGCGCTTCTTTAGGACCGATAGCAACAACAACGATTTCTGAAACAGTTCCTTTTTCTTTTAAACGAACCGCTTCTTCCACTGCGATTTCACAGAATGGGTTAATTGACATTTTAACGTTTGTTAAGTCAACACCACTGTTGTCCGGTTTAACGCGAACTTTAACGTTGGCATCAACCACACGTTTTACAGCAACAAGAGCCTTCATGTAATCCTCGGCTGTTTTAGCAAATGTAAATATTGAGAAAAGTTATAATAACTCTTCACTTAAATTTTTTTAGGTGCCCTATCTTGCAATGTGTACGGCATTTGGGTCAAGTCACAATTATCGAAACAGCTGTAAAAAAGCATCATTTTCCTTGAACTTGGCGTTCATATTTTTTTCACACACTTTTATTAAGATGAAATTCATGAATATTTATTTATTTTTTAACCATTGATTTTTATTATTTTTTTATCTGATTAACTTCATCAAAAGTTCTGATTTAATACTTCTTTTCGATCAGTTTCTGGCGAGTCTGGCACACATTGCTGACAGAACAACCAAAGTAATGAATTGTCATTTAAGACAGATTCCGCTAAATTTTTCAGTCTGTTTGCCCTAAAATCGACCTCTTTTTCAAGTTAAAGATGTAACAAATTACTTTATTACAACTAAATACCCTTCCATACAGGCAAGCATGCCATAACAGCATACTTGCTTGACATTTATCAGTTCATGATCAGCCAGGTTGCCGCCAGCATTAACAAGCCGCCTGAAGCGCCATCAATCCATTTCTGTTTACGCTCATCAATATGGGTTTTTTGGGTCACTTTGGCAAAAATCACACTCAAACTGCCATACACCACAAAGATGAGTCCAATAAAGATCAAGGACAGGATTAAACCCTGATTCACCATGTTCCCGGTTTTATCAATAAATTGCGGTAAAATTGCAAAATAGATCAGCATACCTTTAGGGTTCAATAGCGCAGTAAAGAAACCTTTTCTAATGGGATTGGATGATGATTTTCTCTCGATGATGAATTTATTGTCACTGAACACCGACTTAATCAAACTCGCAGCCAAGAACAATAGATAAGCGATCCCGAGCCAGCGAATACTTTCAAATAACACCGGGAACGAGACTATAAGGGCTGCAATGCCCAAAGCCATCAAAACAGAATGGACCAAATAGCCAAGGCAAATCCCTACAGTTGCCAGCATGCCTGCTTTCGCATCTTTCCCCATTACTTGAGACAGGATAAACAGCATATCTGGTCCAGGGGTGAAAATAAGCGGAATAACCGTTAAGGCAAACAGTACCAATACAGACATTTTCTTTTCCCTTTCCATGTCTTGAAAGTGAAAATCAGTATCGGATAAATAGTACAAAATAGGATTTCAAATATTCTATAATTATGATTATCTTTCGAATTATATTCTAATTTATGAAACTATCTTCCAAATCTGTTTCAGTAAAACTGGATCGTATTGATAAAAATATCATTCGTGCCTTGCAGAATAATGGCCGTATGCAAAATAACGATCTAGCCCGTGAAATTGGACTGTCGCCATCATCGTGTCTACGTCGGGTGAAATTACTGGAAGAAGTGGGCGTAATTCAAAATTACACCACTGTGGTCGATCCGCAGAAAATTGGCTTGCAGCTGATATTGTTTTCACGAATTTGGTTAACCGGACAGGATGCTGAAACCATCGATACCTTCATTGAAGCCATGAAGGAACTTCCTCAAGTGATGGAATGCTATATCATTTTAGGGGAATGCGATGCCATGCTGAAAGTGGTCGTGCCCGATCTGGAAAGTTACCGTAAATTTCAGTCAGCGCATCTCACCAAGAAAAACGGCATAACCAGTGTAAAAACGGATTTACCCAGTCAGATTATTAAACAGAGTTTCCAGTTACCGCTCGATAATCTTTAGGCACGTTCATAATTTTTCAGTATGTTAAAAATTGCCGTGCAAATAAATCTGTTATTGGTTAGATTGAAAATTTAAGTGCAGCAACAAGAACTTACTTAGCTTTGAGCTTGATAACCTTATAAAACTTTAGGGCTACATCAATGATATCGGATGAAATCAGGTAGCCCTTGATCAAGTCTGCAAATTAAAAGGCTGCTTATACAGGCTGACTTTGTAAAAAGTCACGATGGATGTGGCTTAAATCAATTAAATCATAAGCCTGAAGATTAAATATTTTCCAGACTGCTAAAAAGTCTTCTTTTAAATCTACATTTGATGTGGCAATAGGACGTTCCTGCCATTGCAGGTCTGAAATCCACAGATAGGTCTGTTGGGTCACATCATTAATGGCCTGTACCTTACCTTCTGCATTGATGCCCTGGACATGCGCACCTGCAGGTAAAACCGGTTCGATATTAGGCAAACTTATTTCGACAAAATGTTTAACTTGACGAAGGCCATAACCTGCAAAAATTTCTTTTTGCGCAGCCGTTAACTGGTCATATTTCTCTAAAATATCTGCAATCATTGTTTCGCCTATCATTTTCCTTTCCAATATTTAACTGACCAGTAGTGAAAGCATACATAATTTCATCGCTATACATGATTCATGCGATTCACTGTATGGTTAGAGGTGATTCTTATACCTTATAAATTGACTTTTTATTATCCGACAATAGTTCAAAATGTCATCTTTATGCCCTGATATTTTTTCATACGCTTATTTAACTTTAATGAACTCCGGTGACTACTGCTAAAATAATTAAGCAAAGTCCGGACCAGATTTATTCAAATTTTAACATTATTACGGTTTTTTAACTTGTGCTCGTGGATGTGCCTGATCGTACACCTGAGCCAAATGATCAAAATCAACATGGGTATAAATTTGCGTGGTAGTCAAATTGCTATGTCCCAGCATTTCCTGTACCGCACGTAAATCCCGGCTGTTGGATAGCATATGACTGGCAAAGCAATGACGTAACAAATGTGGATGCAAATCAACATTTACCCCGGCACGCAAGGCTTGCAGTTTCACCCGGTTTTCAATTTGCCGCGCACCCAGCGGATTGCCCTTTTGGGTAATAAACACATGGGCATCCGGGACAAAATCACCGTGCCATAATGGATAGACTTGCAGCCACTTCATTACTGCATCTCGAGCCTTGCTGCCAAAAGGCACCACCCGGGTTTTATTGCCTTTACCGGTAATACGCAACAACTGGCGATTAAAATCGATATCTTTGATCCGTAATCCTTGCACTTCAGCCAAACGTAAACCACTGGAATAGAGCAGTTCTAAAATGGCTTTATCCCGTAGCCACATTTGTTGCTGTGCTTCGGTTTCAGGTGCCGGCTGATCCAGAATCTGGTTCACGGTTTCAATATCAACCATGCCCGGAAGCGGTCTGGGAATACGTTTTAACTGAAAATCATCCGCCGGATTAAACGCCAGATACTGTCCCTGCTCGGCCCATTTCATAAACTGGCGAATGGACGAGAGCATACGCTGTAAGCTACTGGAACTTAAGCCTTGCTGTTCCACTTTATAGGCTAAATATTCGCGTAAATCAGTGGTTTCGATATTGGACAGATCCAGTTTTTTAGCTTCACAAAAGTTTAAAAAATCGGAAACATCACGTTCATAAGCCTGCAAAGTATGTTTAGACTGATTTTGAATTTCACGTTCTTTGAGCCACATTGCAAGTAACTGACTTTGATCAACGGTCATGATGCTGCTCCGGCTTAAAGGCTTGCAAATAAAGATTCAAAACTGTGTGTTTGCAAGATGATGGGTTGAATTATGAAAATAGTCTAGCAAAAAATCCTTTTTCCTTCTGTTTTTTCCGTACATAGAACGGAGCTGTTTCCTGACGCAAGTAATGCTCTAATCCGCTAGTAGCGTGTACGTCATCTAAATGTATAAGATCAATCAATCTTTTTCTCACTAAGCTTTCATACGCTACGTGTCCAATCTGATTTTTTAAACGTTGAAAGGATTCATCACTTATAGTCTGATCTGTTTCAAAACCAATCAACAATGTAGGTTCCTGATCACGCTTTGGATCATGCATCTGTGCAAGATATGCCATTTTGACTTCAGGTTTGGTTTTAAGTAAAACTCGTAGCTGATCAATCATTTCATGAGGGTATTCTGCAGGTTGACCGAGCAATACTTCCCTCTGCTCTTGATACTCGTAACTTTCCAATAGCGAACCATACCCACCTTGTAAAAGAGCTTCCACTTCCTGAGGGAAAAACTCTTTCCCATATTCACTGTATGGGTTTAACACTAAATTAGCCCCTAAAGTCAGTTCAAAGAAACCTCTAGCAGGCATACGTAAATATGATTGTTCATCTTGAATCGCTTTTTGCAAACTCTCTAAAGATAAGAAAAAAGGCAGATATGTTTCACCCTTTTCATTCTGAAAATGTATCAAACTCACTTGGCTCCCTTCAGGAAGTACATCTGAACTTCCCTGTGGACTGGTCTTGTCACTAAATCCAATACAATAAATCTCAGCGTTCAATAATTTTTCTAAAAATTCCGGACGTTGACTTGGCTCCGAACTCGCTTTGACAAGAAGATGTTCTAATTTCCTTTCGTTATTTTCCATGTTGTATTCTCATTATATTGAATAACCATCATTTCATTTATTAAGGGTATAAAAAAGCCCCGACGAATCAGGGCTCTAATTTCAACCTTGGTAATAACTCAAATCGATACGACCTTGATAGACGTTTGCTGTTGGACCGGTCATCCACACCACATCGCCTTCTTTCCATTCAATTTGTAACTTACCACCGGCCAGTTCGATTTCAACATTATTAGCCAACAGACCACGGCGCATACCGGAAACCGCAGCGGCACAGGCACCTGTACCACAGGCTAAAGTTTCACCTACACCACGTTCAAATACACGCAGACGGGCATGTTTTTCATCAATAATTTGCATAAAACCGGCATTGACACGTTGCGGGAAACGCTCATGTGATTCTACTTGTGGTCCAATACGTGCGACATCTGCGGTAATCACATCGGGAACAATGGTCACTGCATGCGGATTGCCCATATTCACGACATCAATAGTCAGCTTTTCATTGTTGGCCAGCTCAATGTCATACAAGTTTTCCGGTTCATCTGCCAAAAATGGAATTTCACTTGGCAAGAATTTAGGATAACCCATGTTCACACGAACCCAGCCATTCACACCCAGCTCAGGCTCTACAATACCAGCTTTGGTCTGCACTTTAATTTTGGTTTTGGTGGTGAGCTGGCGCTCATGCACAAAACGTGCAAAACAGCGCACACCGTTTCCGCATTGCTCCACTTCAGAACCGTCGGCATTGAAAATACGATATTTAAAATCGACATTGGGTAAATCAGGCGGCTCAACAATTAGCAACTGGTCAAAACCAATGCCAAAGTGGCGATCTGCCAAACGCTGAATGGTGACAGTATCCAGGTAGGCACGCTGGCTGATCAGATCAACCACCATGAAGTCATTGCCCAGACCATGCATTTTGGTAAATTCTAAAAACATCTCAGACATCTCCATTATGGCAATAAGCGTTCACGTTCCCACAAAGATTCAATGCTTTCGCGCTCACGAATCAGATGTGCCTGATCACCATCCACCATCACTTCAGCAGCACGTCCGCGACTGTTATAGTTCGAGCTCATCACGAAACCGTAAGCACCCGCACCCAACACAGCCAGTACATCATTTTCTTTGATTGCCAGCTGACGCTCTTTACCCAGGAAATCACCGGTTTCACAAATTGCACCGACTACATCCCACTCTTTCGCTTCAACATCACTACGTGGAGTCACTTCCTGAATATCCATCCATGCTTCATATAAAGCAGGACGAATCAGGTCGTTCATCGCGGCATCAATAATCGCGAAATTACGGTGATTGGTTGGTTTGAGCAAATCGACTTTGGTCAGCAATACACCGGCATTGGCAGAAATACTGCGACCTGGCTCCATATACACTTTTAGACCAAGTTTTTCTAAAGCCGGCTTCAAGGCATTGGCATATTCTTCTACAGATGGAGGTGTTTCATCTTTATAGGTCACGCCCAAACCGCCACCGATATCGATGTGTTTTAGATTGATACCTAATTCTTTAAGTTTCTCAATCATCACAATCACACGATCCAGTGCATCGACAAAAGGCTGGGTTTCAGTCAATTGTGAACCGATGTGACAGTCAATCCCTACAACATCCAGGTTTGGCAATGACGCAGCATATTGATAGGTTTCAAATACAGTATCGGAAGGAATACCGAATTTGTTTTCTTTTAAACCGGTTGAAATGTATGGATGAGTTTTGGCATCGACATCCGGATTGACACGCAAGGAAATTGGAGCTTTTTTACCTAAGCTTGCCGCCACTTTTTGAATACGGTCCAGCTCGGCATAAGACTCGACGTTAAAGCAGGCAATGCCTACTTCTAGCGCTTTTTGGATATCCGCTTCAGATTTTCCTAAACCCGAGAATACAATTTTAGAAGCATCACCACCGGCCTTAAGCACACGAGCCAGTTCACCACCAGTAACAATATCAAAGCCCGCGCCACACTTGGCCAGCACATTCAACACCGCAAGATTAGAGTTAGACTTTACCGCAAAACAAATTTGATGATCGATAAAGCTAAAAGCACGATCCATATCTAAATAATGCTTTTCAAAAGTCGCTTTTGAATAAACATAAAGTGGCGTGCCAAATTGCTGCGCAAGCTGTTGTAGAGAACATTGCTCGGCATGCAAAACCCCATTGATGCGGGTAAAACTCATGAATGTATCCTTTCGATGACGCGTTTAGATATTAAAAATTAATTCGTTGCAGCAGATGAAGCAGGAAGCTCTGGTGCGGCTTCTTGCTTATTTGAGGATTGCTGTTTTGAATCTACATTGGGATATAACAAATATTTTGCACGTTTGTCGTAATTCGGATCACTCGGTAGCTGCAAAGCTCCAGACTGACCACAACCGACTAAAGCAAAACCTGTCGCCAATAAACTGATGCAGCAAATGACAAGACGCATCTGACCACCTATTTGATATTTTCAAAGAAGTATAACCTGATCATGGGACATGACCAAAGCCCTAAACGCTAGAGATTATAGTGAGATAAAAAAAAACGCCAGTTTCAAACTGGCGTTTTCATTTTCTAGCCTGATTATTTATGTTTCGGTTTGTAGAAACCAAAGTAGCCAATAATCAAGATAATGAACCAGATCGGGCTGACCATCAGTGCTTTCATGGTGTCTGCTTCTAAAGACAACACATAAATCATGCCAATAAAGAAGATAATCACCACCCAACAGGTCAACAAACCACCCGGTAATTTAAAAGTCGATTTTGCATGCAATTCTGGACGTGTTTTGTAATACACGATATAGCTCCAGATAATCATCAGCCAGACACAGATAAATAGGATGGTTGAAAGTGTGGTTGCGAGAGTAAACGCTTCAACCGTATTCGGTACAAAGTACTGAAGTGCAGCACCGAGTAACAAACACACAGCAGAGAAATACAGTGCATTGGCAGGCACAGCACGTTTATTTAAATGACCGAAGGCTTTAGGACCCTGCTCTTCACGTGACAGACCAAACAGCATACGACTGGTTGAGAACACCCCACTGTTCATAGATGACATCACCGAAGATAACACCACCAAATTCATAATAATCGCCGCAGCTGCAATACCCGCCTGACTAAACAAGTTGACGAATGGGCTGATATTCGGGTCAATTTTGTTCCACGGTGTGACCGACATGACAATGACCAGTGCCAGCACATAGAAAATGATGATACGAATAGGGATCGAGTTGACTGCTTTAGGCAAGTTCTGTTCAGGATCTTTGGTTTCAGCTGCTGTGGTACCCACCAGTTCCACACCGACGAAGGCAAAGATGGCAATCTGGAAACCAGCCAAGAAACCCGTCACGCCTGTTGGGAATAAACCACCATGTGACCAGAGATGAGTAAAGGAAGCGACTTCACCTGCGGTAGAAGAAAACCCGGTAAAGATCATCCACAGCCCCACAGCAATCAATACGACAATGGCAATAATCTTGATTAAAGCAAACCAGAACTCTAACTCACCGAACAATTTAACAGTAACCAGATTCAGCCCCATAATAAACACAATGGCGGCAACACTGATCATGACCCCTTCACCAGGCGTAAACGGCAGCCCTCCGTTAAAGAACTGCAGGTAATAAATAATGGCCGACAAGTCAGCAATACCAATGGTGATCCAGCACAGCCAATAGGTCCAGCCGACAAAATAACCCGCCCACGGACCAATCAAATCGGTTGAAAAATCAATAAAAGACTTGTATTTCAGGTTAGACAGTAACAGTTCGCCAAGCGCACGCATGACCAAAAAAACCATAAAACCAATAATCATATAAATGATCAGAATAGATGGTCCGGCCAGGCTGATGGTTTTACCCGAACCCATGAACAAACCTGTACCAATGGCCCCGCCAATTGCAATAAGCTGCAAATGCCGATTCGACAGACTCCGCTGCAGTTCACCACCTTCATTCGGTGAACTATGATTCTCATTTGACATTGTTATTTTCGTCTCTCAATTTCGTGTGATAAAAGTAGCTCAAATTAAAAAAAATAAATAAAGTTTTTTGAGCGTTTGTTAAATATTTTTCAAGCTTGACTGTGTTTTTGTCGCTTTTTCACGCAATTTCGGTCCATTTTGTATTCCTTTTCTGTATTTCCCTTCAAGTTAGCAGTTTACGTGCCAAGATAAAGTTTGGCGAGAATTTATGCAAAAAATTGTATTTCCATACGGCTATTGCTACATTCTTCACCCATCCTCTGATTTATATAGATACCACTCAAATGAGCAAAGTCAAAACTGTTTACCGTTGCGAACAATGTGGAACTGACCATCCGAAATGGGCGGGACAATGTTCAGATTGCGGAGAATGGAATAGTCTGACTGAAGTGCGTCTTGAACCTGCAGTAAGTCACCGGGCACAGCCAAAAATGGGCGGCGGCTATGCCGGTCAGGCAGCAACCATCACCACCCTGAATAAAGTTTCTGTTTCACATGAAACACGCTTGGCTACCGGGATTGGTGAATTTGACCGCGTTCTGGGCGGTGGTCTGGTCACCGGTTCAGTGGTTCTGATTGGCGGTGATCCCGGAATTGGTAAATCCACTATCCTTTTACAAACGGCGACCCATATGGCAGCTGCGCAGAGTTCTGCACTCTATGTGACTGGTGAAGAATCGCTGTCGCAAGTCGCTTTGCGTGCCCATCGTCTGGAATTGCCGACAGAGCATCTTAAAGTCATGGCAGAAACCTGTGTGGAACGAATCTGCGAGGTGCTTGCGCAAGAACGCCCTGCTGTTGCCATTCTGGATTCGATTCAAACCTTATATACCGAAACCTTACAGTCAGCACCGGGTGGTGTTTCGCAAATTCGTGAATCTGCAGCCTTACTGACCCGTTTTGCCAAAAATAGTGGCACGGCGCTGTTCATTGTGGGTCATGTGACCAAAGAAGGCGCATTGGCGGGACCCCGTGTACTGGAACACATGGTCGATTGTGTGCTGTATTTTGAAGGACAATCCGACTCACGTTACCGAATGATTCGCGCAGTAAAAAACCGTTTCGGGGCAGTCAATGAACTGGGCGTGTTTGGCATGACCGATAAAGGCTTACGTGAAGTTTCCAATCCGTCTGCCATTTTCCTGAGTCGTTATGATGAAGCCATTCCCGGTTCAATTGTGATGATCAGCCGTGAAGGCACCCGTCCCCTGTTGGTCGAAGTACAGGCTTTGGTGGATGATGCGCATGGTCAACCGCGTCGTGTGGCACTCGGTCTGGAACAAAACCGCCTGAACATGCTGCTGGCTGTCATGCACCGTCACGGCGGGGTGCAAACATCTGGACAGGATGTGTATGTCAATGTTGTTGGCGGTTTAAAGATTACCGAAACCGGTTCGGATCTGGCCGTCCTTTTGGCTTGTGCTTCAAGCTTGCGTGGCAAAGCCTTGCCACAACAACTGGCGGTATTTGGCGAAGTCGGACTGTCCGGTGAAATCCGTCCGGTGCCAAATGGTCAGGAACGTTTAAAAGAAGCCATTAAGCATGGTTTTAAATACATTATTTTACCGCGTGGCAATGCGCCACAAAAACCGATTCCGAATGTACAGATCATTTCAGTAGCACGTTTGCATGAGGCCTTGATGGAGGCGATGAACTTAAGTGAAGAGTTGGCTTAAGCTTAAACATATGAAAGGTTATGTAAAAAAATCACCAATTTGATATTGAAATTCGGTGCAAATGACTGCATAACTATAAAGCTCTAATTTACTTTTTTATTTAGGAAAAATCGATGGAAGTTCGACAGCGTGGTTTGATGGCCGGTATTTTAATGGCAGCTATGGTGGTTGCACCAATGGCCGAAGCAAAACGTGCAGGTGGCGGTAAAAGCCATGGCATGAGCCGTTCTGCTGCTCCAACCCAGTCTTACCAACAACCGCGTCAAGTTACTCCTGTTCAACAACCTGTTGCCCCTGCCCAACAAAAATCGGGTTCAGGTGTAGGTAAAATGGTTGCTGCTGGTGTTGCAGGTGCTGCAGTTGGTGCGGTAGCAGCAAATGCTTTAGCAGATGACAAAGCCGCAAGTGATGCACAGACTCAGCAAGAGGAAGAAAAAGGCGGAATTCCGGGCTGGATCTGGATTCTTCTGGCAGCAGCAGTCGCTTTCTTCTTGTTCCGTAAATTCGGAGCAAAAAAAAAATTAGCAGCTAATAATCCGTATGCACCAAACAATGCGGGAAATACAACACCGTTTGGTCAGCAAAGTGCAGCACCACGTACTTCAAATGACAGCACCAACATTTTTGGTCAGTCTGTAGGTGGTTCTGCAGCAACTCAAGCGCCTTTTGGTGCTGCTTCAATACAAAGCGGCAATCAGCTGCCAGACGGTACTGAACCTGCTGCTTTCTTGCGTGTTGCTCGTCAGCGCTTCAACCATATTCAGTCTATGAATACAGCAAGCAACATTGCTGAAATTCAACGTTATTTAACGCCTGATCTGTATCAGTCGATGTATAACGACATTATGGCCAACCAAGATCAGGACGTTGCTGAATTCTCTAACCTGAATGCAATGGTGGTCGATTCTGCAACTGAAAATGGTCAGTACATTGTGAGCGTACGTTTCACAGGTACAGTAAGTGAAGATTTGAACAGCTTGCCACAGCCGTTTACTGAAATCTGGCACTTTGTAAAACCTGCCGGTTCTAATCAGGACTGGTTGGTTGCCGGTATTCAGCAAGAACACTGAGTGTTTGTGAACACCCTCTCGGTTAAAAGCACTGACATGAGTTGATGTTTTTAGTCACGATACTGTAAAAGCCAATCTTCGGATTGGCTTTTTTATTTCATTCCTTTTAGGCTATAGCAAAAGTTTCTGGATATAGGTATGTCTAACCGAATTTCTCCTCCTGCCTCACTGATGAATTTAGCCATTACAGGAAATGCAAAAGCGCAATTTGAACTGGCTGAGCTGTATATGCAAAGCGAGCATGATGATGATATTATTCTTGCAGAAGAATGGGCGCTGAAAGCCGCAGAAAATGGCCATATTGAAGCGATGTACTGGCTAGGTGAAGGTTATACCGTTTATGCCAAAGACTTGGCTGAAGAAGACCCGGAAGAATCCAAAGCACATTTTGAACTCGGCTATTACTGGCTGAGCAAAGCCAATATACAGAAACACCCTGCTGCGACTTTAGAATTGGCGGGTTATTTCCGTCGTGGCGATGTGATTGAAAAAGATGTGGCCAAATCTGTGTCTTTGGTCAAACAGGCTGCTGAATGGGGTGAAGTTCAAGCCATGCGTGATTTGGCCTTTATCTATGAAAATGGTCTAGGCATAGAAATAGATGAAGAAAAAGCGGATTACTGGACTGAAAAAGCACAAGCAACTGAAAAATAAATTAAAGATGAAAAAGCCTCTCAAATGAGGGGCTTTTTTCTATGCAATCAAAAATTAACCTTCTATCAACGGCTTGCATAAGTACTATTATTTATCCAGACGGGAGAAAAATAAACAGGGTTCAACCATTATGAATGAAGTCAAATATCATCCTGTATATCCACCACAATCACTTGTCTGCAAATACCTTCTGCATTTCGTTGTTGTTCAAATATAGCCGCAGGCATCGCATCAAAACTGTCAAAGAAACAGATTTCATCTTCATTGACATCATAAACAAGGGAGTGATTACCCACACCTTCTAATGTGTCGTAATAGGCAATCACAAATTTATTTTGCTCAAATGCCTGTTGAATTTGTTGATAATTTAATGCAGGAAGAATAGGTAAATTCAGTTGCTCAGCTTCCTGGTAACTAAGCTTTTCACTCTGCTGAAGATCAGGGTCAGGATCGGTATAAAACTGCATATGAAAACCAAACTTTTTCAGACCGACAGCCAAGCCGATAGTCGTCGTGCCATTTTCTGAATCATATCTACATACCTCTACCAGCTGCTGAATATCGGCATCAATACCTAAATGTTGCAGCAACATCCATACTGCAAAAATACCGCCATTTGCTTCTAAGTTAGCTAACTCTTCAGGTATTTCCAAAGACATAATAAAAACTCAAGACTTTAATTAGAATAATGATACGCAATTCAATGGTAATTTATACTGCAATTCTTTATAGAACTGATCTCTACATCATTAAAAAGTGGATTGAACACACCAATACCGCTGAGCAATCACTAAATACTTAATACATTAAAAAATTGTCATAAATTATTTATTTCTTTACATTCAATATCAGCTAGCAACCTTAAACAAAGATCCTTTACCTTCTCTGTTTGAAAGTTAATTTCATAGACATGATAAACTACATATGTAAAACTATTTTCAGAAAGTATTGTTTGATTTAATTGTTTTTTAAAATATTTATCCTCATAAAGTTTGGACTTTTCTTTTCTCATATTATTATAAAATTTATTCCAGAAGACTCCATCATATGAGTAAAACAAAACAGAATTACCTTCTGCGTGCCATAGAGGAATTGCATGAGCAATACGATCTCTTAATTTTATTGCATCTTTAATTACTACTAGTGCTTTTGAAAGTTCCTGTTCCTTGAAGATTTTACGACTTTTTAAAAAGCTTTCCAGTTTTCCATCTTTACTCTTAAATAACTCATTTAACGTTGTATTTACTCCTTTACTAGTTGAAGACACACTTCTTTCAATTCCTAAAGATGTTTTATAAACACTATCAATCATGGAATCTAAAATATTAAATTCAACAATAAAGTCATATAGTTTAATTTTTATAACTTCAGGGACTTCTTTTCCGTTAACAATTAGGTTTGTCACCTCATTTGGAAGCAATGTATCTATATCTTTTACCAACTTTAATTTCTTTTCAGTTATTTCGTGATGGCTAAGTACTTCCTTATTTTTATTTTTTCTAAACCACATACCATTCCCCCCATTTTATTGTTTCTAATCTAATCAATTTATCATTGGAACAAAATCAATTTCCAAGTACAATACTTCGCTAGTCGAGGGATGCTGCGACGTTTTACAGGTACAAAATGTAAAAGCGCCAGGCTCGACGATCGGTTCATCTACTCAGATCGACCAACAACGGCATCCGCGAACTGAATGATCAATTTTTGTTTTTTATAAGGAGATCGTGATGAACGCGGTTAATGCTTCATTTACAGATTATAAAGTTGCCGATATTTCCCTAGCTGACTACGGCCGTAAAGAAATCAAACTTGCTGAAGCAGAAATGCCAGCGCTGATCGGCTTACGTAAACGCTACTCAGCAGCAAAACCACTTGCAGGCGCGAAAATTCTCGGCTGTATTCACATGACCATTCAAACTGCAGTTTTAATTGAAACTTTAGTTGAATTGGGCGCTGAAGTACGTTGGACTTCTTGCAACATCTTCTCTACTCAAGACCACGCAGCTGCTGCAATCGCTGCACGCGGTATTCCTGTTTTTGCCTGGAAAGGTGAAACTGAAGAAGAATACATGTGGTGTTTGGAACAACAAATCAACGTGAATGGCAAACCTTGGGATGCCAACATGATTCTGGACGATGGCGGCGACTTGACTGCTCTTGTTCACGAAAAATATCCTGAAGTGTTAGCGAAAATCCATGGTGTGACTGAAGAGACCACTACGGGTGTGCAACGTCTTTATGAAATGTTACGTGACGGCACTTTAAAAGTTCCTGCAATCAACGTAAATGACTCAGTAACCAAGTCCAAAAACGACAACAAATACGGTTGCCGCCATTCTCTAAACGATGCGATCAAACGCGGTACTGACATGTTGATGTCTGGTCGTCGTGCATTGGTGATTGGTTACGGTGACGTAGGTAAAGGTTCTGCTCAATCACTTCGTCAAGAAGGCATGATTGTTCGCGTAACCGAAATCGATCCAATCTGTGCGATGCAAGCATGTATGGACGGTTATGAAGTTGTATCTCCATACAAAAACGGCGTGCAAACAGGTAAAAAAGAAGACGTAAATGCGGATCTTCTTCAAAACACTGACTTGATCGTAACGACTACAGGTAACTACCACGTATGTGACGCTGCAATGTTAGATACATTAAAAGCAGGTGCAGTGGTGTGTAACATCGGTCACTTCGATACTGAAATCGATACCAACTACCTACGTGGCTACAAATGGGTTGAAGTTAAACCTCAAGTACATCAAGTGTATCGTTCAGAAAATGAAAACGATTATTTAATCCTTCTTTCTGAAGGTCGTTTAGTGAATCTGGGTAATGCGACTGGCCACCCATCACGTGTGATGGACGGTTCATTTGCTAACCAGGTATTGGCTCAAATGCACTTGTTCGCCGAAAAATTTGCTGATCTTCCTGAAGACCAAAAACAGGCTGCGATTCGTGTAGAACTGCTTCCTAAGAAACTGGATGAAGAAGTTGCTGCGGCAATGGTTGCCGGTTTCGGTGGTGTCTTGACTCAATTGACTCAAGAACAAGCTGACTACTTAGGTGTTCAAGTTGAAGGTCCATTCAAATCTGAGACTTATAAATACTAATACCCCTCACCCCATCCCTCTCTTGCACTTGTTTTAAGCACTGCTTTAAAACAAGTGCAAGAGAGGGTGAGCACCAGATTTATTTCCGATGGATGTTTAATTTCATCATATGAATAAATATGGCTTAAACCCTGCATAATTCAGTAATGAATTCTCCTCTCCCTTTGGGAGAGGTCAGGGAGAGGGTGAAAAATTAAAACAGTATTGATAAAAAAGGATTTGAAAAATGACCAAACGTGTTCCAATTTCTTTTGAGTTTTTCCCGACTAAAACTGATGCCGGGGCGGAAAAACTTCGTGTTGTTCATAAAGAATTACAACTGTTAAATCCTGAGTTCTTTTCAGTAACTTATGGTGCCGGTGGTTCCACTCGTGAACGTACACTTGCTGCAATCAATGACTTTAATGGCAAAGGCACACCTGTTGCCCCTCACCTGTCTTGTATCGGCGATGACAAAGCGCGTATTGCAGAATTGCTTGATCTATACAAATCACAAGGCATCGACCGTATTGTGGCGCTTCGTGGTGACTTGCCTTCAGGTCAGGTTGGCCTGGGTGAATTGCCTTATGCACAGGACCTGGTTCGTTTTATCCGCGAACATTCAGGCGATCACTTCCAGATTGAAGTGGCCGCTTACCCGGAAATGCACCCACAGGCAGAAAACTTTGATAAAGACATTCAACACTTTGTCGAAAAAGCCAATGCCGGTGCCAATGCCGCTTTAACCCAGTTCTTCTTTAATCCAGATGCCTACTTCTATTTTGTAGACCGTATTCAAAAACAAGGCGTGGACATTCCAGTAGCTCCGGGCATCATGCCAATTACCAATGCCAGCAATCTGATTCGCTTCGCAGATGGTACCGGTGCAGAAATCCCGCGCTGGATTCGCAAGCAATTGGCGACTTATGGCGATGACACGGCAAGTATCAAAGCCTTTGGTCATGAAGTTGTGGTGAAATTGTGTGAACGTCTGCTTGCAGGCGGTGCACCGAGCTTGCATTTCTACACCATGAACACGACAGATCCAACACGTCAACTCGTGACTGATCTTGGTCTAGCTTAATTTATATCTGATTTGTGAGTAATACTTAAATGCCACGTTTTTATATTGAAGCTGACTTAGCAGTGGATATGAATGCTGAATTAACTGAAACGGTTTTTCATCACTGGGTCAAAGTATTACGTGCACAAGTCGGTGAAAAAGCCACCTTGTTCAATGGACGGGGTGGTGAATATGAAGTTACGCTTATTGAAGTCACAAAAAAATCAGCCCGTGTTTCTGTCGATTCCTTCAATCCTGATGACCGTACTCCAGCTTTTAGTACCTTGCTTGGACAGGTAATGAGTAAAGGGGATCGAATGGATTATGCCATTCAAAAAGCCACAGAACTTGGCGTATCCAAAATCCAGTTGCTGACTTCTGAACGCTGTGAAATGCGCCTTAAATATGATCGTGACCAAAAGAAAATAGATCACTGGCAAGGCATTGCCATCGCTGCTTGTGAGCAATGCGGCATGAACAAAGTTCCCGAAGTGTTAGCACCTGTATCTTTACAAGACTGGTTAGAGACAGAACTCCCGACCACAAAACTGGTGCTTGCTCCGAATAAAGATCAAGTGAATGTGCTGGAAAATGCGACACAAGACATTGCGCTATTAATTGGGCCTGAAGGTGGTCTAAGTGAAGCGGAAATACAATTATCCAACCAAGCAGGCTTTATAAACTGGTGTATCGGCAATCGTGTATTACGAACAGAAACGGCACCGATTGTTGCTTTATCCATTTTAAATTATAACTTAACTGTATAGTTCATCAAAATTTGGATGAATAACTAGTGATGTGATTGATTTTTTTCAACAACATTATTACTCTTGAATTAAAGATACAAATGTATATTTAAAATACAGTTTATTTTTTTAACTCAATCAATATTTAGAAAGTAAATTTATTGCAAAATAATAATTAAGGTTTTTGCCTGTATGTCAGATCTTCAAGACGAGTATATTAAACAGCATGTGAGTGCTGCACAAATTGGCAATACAATTCGACTTAGCCGCTTCTTTATAGTCAGTATTGTGATTGTATCGGCATATGTTTATGGCATTTACCAATTTTATTTTATAAAATCTTCTTTTTATTTCAATTTTTGGTTTATAGCCACCGAACTCTTGTGTTGCCTGTGTTTACTGATTATCAGTGTTTATTTTAAACCCGACCAATTTGCCTTACATCATGCGCATCGTTGGCTACAAATTCAAAGTTTAGTGATTGGTAGCTGTATTGCCTTAGGTATGGGCCTGGTTTACTACTATTTACCTCAATACAACCCTGCCTTTAGTCATGTTCATGCCTTAATTTTGTCAGCATTATTACTGATTGTGAGTCAGGCATTTGCCCTGACCTTTTTAACCCAGCGCTTAACTTATTTCTGTCTGGCATTTATACCTGCTATTTTCCCTTATCTGGCTTCACAATTTATCAGCACAGAAACATCCGATCCTTTATTCCATCTAACCATTAATTTTGCACTGATTGTCATTTTATTATGCGCCAATATCACATCGCGTATTCATCAGCGTATTTCTGCACTGTACTCAAAAAACAACCGTTTAGTTAAAAATGCCAAACAACAGGTTTTATGGACAGATGAATTATGCAAACAGTTACAAGCTGAAATTAATAAATCAAAAGATATAGAGCTGCAATTACAATTAAACAATCAGCTGCTGGAGCAAAAAGTTAAAGAACGAACTGTTGATATTGCCAAAATGAATGCCGATCTGGAAAATCAGCAACAGAATCTGGTTTTGGCGCATGAAATTGCCGGACTGCGCCCCTGGGACTGGAATATCAAAGATCGTGAAATTCTGGTGACGGATGCAAAACAGCAAAAAACCCTGAAGCCCTCTAAACTGCATCATCATCAACTGCAAAACATCATTCATCTGGATGATATTGAGCAGTTCAAGCATGCAATGAAACAACATTTACGTGGTCAGTCACCACTTTATGAAGCGAGCTATCGAATTCAGAACAGCAATGGCAAGTGGAAATGGGTCCATGATATTGGTCGGGTCATTGCACGTGATCCGGTTAATAAAAAGCCCCTGCGCATGGTGGGTATCCGTCGTGACATTCATCAGGAACGTACCGATCAGGAACGCTTAAAATTAGCTGCCAGTGTACTTCAGCAAGCAACAGAAGGCATTTTTATTCTCGATGATCAGCTATGCTACATTGACGTCAATCCATTTTATGAACAACTCACCGGTTTTACTCACCGACATATTATTGGCAAAAATTTATTTGATATTACTGAAAATTATCAGTCACAACAAAGAAGCAGCCACTACTCTATTCTTCAGCAGCTGGAAAAAATCGGTGAGTTTGATGGTGAACTGCAAGAAACATTCCTTTCAGGTGAAGAAGCAACCATCTGGATGCGCATTAATGCCATTAGCGATGAGCAGAACCGTGTTACCCACTATATCGGTATTGTCTCCGATTTAACTGAACGTAAACTGCAAGAACAACGGTTGTCTTATTTAGAAAATTACGATCCTTTAACGGATTTACCGAACCGTTTTTATTACAACTACCAGTTACACCAATATTTAATTAGTCAAAAAGATTCCATTAAACAGCTGGCCGTTATTCGTTTAAATATCGATCGTTTCAGGCCTTTAAATGAATTTTTAAGTAATAGTGGTGGTGACGAACTGTTACGCCAAGTTGCACAAAGACTGCGACTGACCAATACCGAAGCATTATTTGTAGCGCATCTGAATGGTGATGATTTTGCAATTGTGTATGAGATTTCACCTACTCACCCGTCGATTCAACATCATTGTGAACGTATAAGTAAAGCTTTTTCCTTACCCTTTAACATTTTCGATCAGGACCATATTATCACCCTGTCCATGGGCGTTGCATTCTATCCAGAAAATGGACGTCAGCTGGATTATCTGAATAATTGCGCTGAGCAGGCCTTGACTGAAGCAAAAAACCTGGGCGGCAATGCCTGCCGTTTCTACTCCAATAACAGTAGCGCTTTACTTGAACAAGGCATTTATCTGGAACGCGATTTGCGCCATGCCATCAATAATAACGAGCTCATTGTTTACTATCAGCCGAAAATAAATTTCAGTGATCAGAATATTTACGGTTTTGAAGCACTGGTGCGCTGGAATCATCCAAGCAAGGGAATTATTCCACCCAACCTGTTTATTCCCTTGGCAGAACAAACCAGCCTGATCTCGGATATTGGCCGGATTGTGATTCAACAAACAGCCAAACAGATCCGCTACTGGAACAATATCGGGTTTGACAATATTTGCATATCCGTCAATGTGGTGGCCCAGCAATTACAACGCGGACAATTGCTGGAAGATCTGGATCATGCCATCCAGACCTATAACATTTGTGGTTCCAGCCTGGAACTTGAAATTACCGAATCATCGTTACTGGAAAATTCAGTCACGGTGAAAAACCTGTTGAATGAAATTAAAAAACGTAAAATTCATATCTCGCTCGATGATTTTGGTACAGGCTACTCTTCCCTGTCTTATCTTGCCGATTTCCCGATTGATATACTTAAAATAGATCGCAGTTTTATATCCAAAATCGGAAAAAATAAGCAGGAAGCGATTGTCAGTGCTATGATCGCCATGGGCAAAGCCATGGGAATGATGGTGGTTGCAGAAGGTATTGAAACCAAGCAACAGCTACAGTACCTGCAAGATCTGGAATGTGATATTGCTCAAGGTTTCTTTTTTTCCAAGCCGCTTCCTGAAAAAGAAGCCACCACATACCTAGAACAACATCGACTTATACCTTCTTGATATAAGTCAACCTTTCACCCCCCAACTTTGCCTGAAAAAGACACATACGCGACTGTGATAAGGTCGCAACAAATGTTATATTCGATGCAACCAAGCAGAAAACCAGCAGCTTTGCTGAATTACTCCAGTAACAAACGAGATACAGATGGAAGATCAATCTTTAAAACAACAGGCATTGTATTATCACGAATTCCCAACACCAGGAAAAATCAGCGTCACGCCTAGCAAGCAACTGGTCAATCAACGTGACTTAGCGCTTGCCTACTCACCAGGTGTTGCTGCACCATGTCTTGAGATTGAACGTGACCCTTCAACTGCTGCCCTTTATACTGCACGCGGTAACCTTGTAGCAGTGGTGAGTAATGGTACTGCAGTACTGGGTTTAGGGAATATCGGTCCTTTGGCGTCTAAACCGGTAATGGAAGGTAAAGGCGTACTGTTCAAAAAATTTGCCGGTGTCGATGTATTCGATATTGAAATTGATGAAAATGATCCTGACAAAATTGTCGACATCGTGGCCGCGCTAGAACCTACTTTTGGTGGGATTAACCTTGAAGATATCAAGGCACCAGAATGTTTCTATATTGAGCAAAAACTTCGTGAACGCATGAACATTCCTGTGTTCCACGATGACCAGCACGGTACCTCTATTATCGTGGGTGCAGCTCTTCTGAATGCATTGCAATTCAACGGCAAAAAAATTGAAGAAATCAAGATTGTTGCTTCAGGCGCAGGTGCAGCAGCACTGTCTTGCTTAAATCTTCTTTGTGCCCTGGGTGCTAAGAAAGAGAATATCATCGTTGCCGATTCACGTGGTCTATTAACCACTCAGCGTGAAGGTCTGGATGAATCTAAAAAAGCATACGTGCAAGACATCACCGCTACTCAGCTCGGTGAAGTACTTGAAGGTGCTGATATGTTCCTGGGTCTGTCAGCTGCCGGTATTCTCACCAAAGAAATGGTGAAAACCATGGCTGCAAATCCGATTATCTTTGCCTTGGCAAACCCGGATCCAGAAATTCTGCCTGAACATGCACATGAAGTTCGTGATGACGTGATCATGGCAACTGGTCGTTCAGACTATCCAAACCAAGTAAATAATGCACTGTGCTTCCCATATATCTTCCGTGGCGCGCTTGACGTTGGCGCAACCACCATCAACGAAGAAATGAAGATTGCCTGTGTACATGCCATTGCGCGCATGGCACATGTTGAAGCAGATGCAGCATCGTATGGTGAAAAATCAGCATCATTTGGCCGTGATTACTTAATCCCTCGCCCACTCGATCAACGCTTGATTCTTGAAATTGCCCCGGCAATTGCACAGGCAGCGATGGACTCTGGCGTAGCCACTCGCCCGATTCAGGACTTCTCTGCTTACCGTCAACGTCTGTCTGAGTTTGTTTACAACTCTGCATTCATGATGAAACCTATTTTCGCCCAGGCGAAAACTGATCCTAAGCGTATTGCCTATGCTGAAGGTGAAGACCTGCGTGTACTTCGTGCCGTACAAATTGCAGTCGATGAAGGTCTGGCGAAACCAATCCTTGTCGGTCGCCCTGCAGTGATTGAAGCAAATATCAAGAAATTAGGTCTACGTCTTGAAGATGGGGTGAACATCACCATCATCGATCAAGAAAAGAACCCACATTACGAAATGTTTGCTGATGACTACTACAGCATCATGCAACGTAAAGGTGTCACACCTGAGTATGCGCAACGTGAAGCACGTCGCCGTTCTACCTTAATTGCATCTATGCTGGTGAAACACGGTCTTGCAGACGGTATGCTGTGTGGTACCTACTCAAGTTACGACATTCATCTGGACTTCGTAAGCAACATCATTGGTAAGAAAGAAGGTCATAACACATTCTTTACGCTCAATGCATTAATGCTTGAAGACCGTAACCTGTTCATCGCGGATACATACATTAACCGTAACCCGACAGCTGAACAGCTTGCTGAAATGACCATTTTGGCTGCTGAAGAAGTACGTCGTTTTGGTGTAACACCACGTATCGCACTTCTTTCTCACTCAAGCTTCGGTAGCGACCAAGATGACTTAAGTGCGCAAAAAATGCGTAAAGTGTATGACATCTTGTCTGAAACTGCGCCTGAACTGGAAGTTGAAGGTGAAATGCACGGTGATGCGGCACTTGACGAAAACATCCGTCACTTTGCTTTCCCGAACTCACGTTTCAAAGGTTCTGCAAACTTGCTGATTATGCCAAATCTGGATGCAGCCAACATTTCGTTTAACCTGTTGAAATCGACTTCAGGGAATAACGTTACCATTGGTCCTATCCTGTTAGGTGTATCTAAACCTGTCCACATCCTGACACCAACTACGACTACACGTCGCTTGGTGAACATGACTGCATTAACCGTTGCTGAAATTCAGGAAAATGAAAAATTAGCACTTTGATTTAGTCAGCTAGATCACATTTTGTGACTTGAGAAAACCTCTATTCTGTAGCATGATTGCTTGAAGAATAGAGGTTTTTTCATGCAAGTTTATTTAGTAGGCGGTGCGGTTCGAGATCACTTGCTCGGGCACCCCTATCACGAGAAAGATTATGTTGTAGTCGGTGCAACACCGGAACAACTTCTTGCTCAGGGCTATCAGCCTGTGGGTAAGGATTTCCCTGTTTTTTTACATCCAGAAACAAAAGAAGAATATGCACTGGCACGCACTGAACGTAAATCAGGTCGTGGCTATCATGGCTTTGAATTTTATACCGATCCGAGCGTTAGTCTTGAAGATGATCTGATTCGTCGTGACCTGACCATCAATGCCATGGCCATGGACAATGAAGGCAATATTTATGATCCTTATGCGGGTCAGCAGGACTTGGAACAACGCATTTTACGCCATGTATCCGATGCCTTTGTCGAAGATCCGCTACGTGTTCTGCGCATTGCGCGCTTTGCTGCACGTTATAAAAGTTTAGGCTTTAGCGTGGCAGAAGAAACCCTCACCTTAATGAAACAATTGGTGGAATCAGGTGAACTCAATGCGCTAATTCAGGAACGTGTCTGGAAAGAAACTTCCCGTGCGCTGATGGAAGATCATGCCGATGAATATTTTACCGTTTTACGTACCTGTGGTGCGTTAAAAGTCCTGTTCCCGGAGCTGGATGCTTTATACGGTATTCCACAGCGCCCTGAATATCATCCGGAAATTGACAGTGGCATTCATACCATGATGTCATTACAACAGGCCTGTAAAGCCGACTATTCTTTAGATGTCCGCTTCGCAGTGCTGGTTCACGACTTGGGCAAAGCCTTGACACCAGCCGATGAATTACCGCGCCATATCATGCACGAAGAACGCGGGGTCAAACCGGTGACTGAACTCTGTGACCGTCTGAAAGTCCCAACCAATACCAAACAGCTGGCCATTGCAGTCTGTAAAGAACATTTAAAATGCCATCAGGCTTTAAGCCTGAAACCGGGTACTTTATGGCGTTTACTGCAACGTCTGGATGTGTTGCGTCGCCCTGAACGAGTGGAGGCGTTTATACAGGCTTGTGAATGCGACTCCCGTGGCCGTTTAGGGTTGGAAGATCGTGAGTATCCTCAAGCCACTTATATACTTAAGGCAATGGAAGTGGTACGCAATATTAAAGCGCAAGACTTACCTGCCGATGTGAAAGGTCAAGAAATTGGTGAGATGTTGATTGAGCGTCGCATTCAAGCTATTGCAGAACTGAAAGCTCGGCAAGTTGCAGTAGTGGTGTAAGTATAAAAAAAGCATCTAAGGATATTGTTGTCCCATAATTTGATTAAAGACTATTTTTTGAGAAAATAGTTAATTCAAATCATCTTATTTATGTGAGAAGCTTTCACTGCCGCAAATTTTCAATAAAATCAAAAGGCATTTGTATAGGCGATATCTTACTTTTGAGAGGCCAAAAGTATGCAAAAGCCTTTGTTACCCATACATAACCTCCTTGTTATGATGGGTAACGTGTGGCATCCCTGCCACACTCGCATATCCACAGCTTACTTAAATCAAACTATCCTTCACTAACAAACCTGATGGCGCATTTTTGCATCCATATCAATCCCCATAATTCCATCTTTGCACACAAATGAATCCCCCTTTCATAAAGGGGGTTAGGGGGATTTGCAGGAGGTCAACAATTATTTAAATGACTTAAATCAGGAAATATCCGCCGGAAAAGTAATGACTTTTTCAAGCTTCATTTGCTCTGTAGCGACCATTAACAAACGGTCAATGCCTAAAGCAATACCAGAACACTCTGTCATGTGCGGTAATGCAGCAAGCAGATATTCATCAACCGGCATGACATGTAAGCCCAGTTTTGCACGTTCGGCATTATCCGCTTCAAAGCGGGAACGCAGCACATCGGCATCAATCAATTCATCATAAGCATTGGCCAATTCCAGACCTTCAATATACAGCTCGAAGCGGGCAGCCACCAATTCCCCATCCTCATCGATTCGGGTTTTGGCCAAGGACGCCAGTTCAGCGGGGAAATCGGTTAAAAATACTGGCGTGTCAAAACCAAGACTCGGTTCGACAAAATGCGAAAAAAGCAAATCGATATAACCCAGGCGGTCATCACCCAAATCCAGATTGAGTCCAACCCGATTACAACAGTCTTTCAGATCTTTTAAGCTCGCTTGTAATGGATTGATATTCAGACGATCCATAAAGGCATGCTTATAACTTAAAATGGTGGGACGAATTTCACCAAAGCGCTGCTTTAAGGTCACATTTAACAGATCCGTGACTTCAAACATCAAATCTTTCAGGCTAAACCTGGGACGGTACCATTCCAGCATGGTGAACTCGCTATTGTGTTTACGCCCATGTTCATCATCACGAAAGACTTTGCAGATTTGATAGATTGGACCACTACCACTGGCCAGTAGTCGCTTCATAGCAAATTCAGGTGAAGTTTGCAGGTAATGGGTATGTAATTTGCCTTGTAAATGACGCTGTGCCTGTATGGAAGCCAGATGTACATCGGTCACTCCGGCCTGCGACAAGATTGGCGTTTCAACTTCCAGTACATTCCGTTCTGCAAAGAACTGACGGATTTGCGCATACATTTTGGCACGTGCCTGCATGGCCTTTAAATCACAAGTCGGCTGATAAGCAATAGATTGACTCATGCCTTCGGCCCTCCATGTGCTGCCCATTCACTGCGTAAGGGATAAGTTTTACGTAAATAATCAAAGGCTTTTTGCTCAACCTTGCCATCTTTTAGGCAGCTACGTAAATTGGCATCATCACGGCCGATATCATAGATCTGGCTTAAATACTGTTTTAACACAGCCTTTAAATCACTATCTTTAAAATAGGGTTCACAGACAGGCAACTGCGTTTCAAATTGCTTTGTCGCTGGGTACTTAAAGGTACTGCAGAATGCATCGTAGATCATTTGTGTACCACGTGCCTTTCCTTCCAAGCTATACCCGGCAATATGCGGTGTGACCAAACGAATTAAATTTAACAGCTGTTCTGAAATTTCAGGTTCGTGCTCAAATACATCGAGAACTACTGCACGCTGGGTCTGTTGAATATCGACAATTAAAGCCGATTCTTCAACCACCGGTCCTCGTGCCGAATTAATTAAAATCGCTGTAGGCTTCATCTGTGCTAAAGCTTCAGCATTGATGAGATGGTAAGTTGAATGATTGCCTGTTTTGGTTAAAGGCACATGGGTGGAAATCGCATCGGCTGTTTTTAATAAGGTATTTAAATCTACTTGCTCAATTTGTTCACGCTGTACGAAGGGATCATGACCAATCACCTTCCAGCCCAGAAGTTTGGCCATAACAGCCAGACGTGAACCGACATTGCCCAGACCGATAATGCCTAAAGTAAAGCTGTCATTGGCATCGATCAGTTCAGGTTTTAAATGCAGTAAAGCGGTAATCACATATTCCGCAACGGCCTGCGCATTACAGCCTGCGGCATTCGACCAGGCAATATTGCATTGTTCTAAAGCAGCTATATCCAGATGATCGGTGCCAATGGTCGCACTGCCGACAAATTTTAATTTTGTGTCCTGAACCAGCTCAGCATTGACTTGGGTCACAGAACGCACCAGTAACGCTTCTGCATCTTTCACATCCGCATGGGTTAAGGTTCGTCCTGCAGCCTGCTGAATTTCTCCAAAATCGGCAAAGAAATATTCAGTAAATGCCAGATTTTCATCTGCGACAATTTTCATAATGCAATCCAATGATCTTATGCTGATTATGATAACGCTTAGCACTGCATCTGACCAAGCACCTTGTAGCTATTGCTTTCTTGCATTGGATAATTTCACAAACACCATGATGCATAAAATGGATGTCATCTTTCCTGGCAGAAAAAAGGACCGAATGCTTTAACATTCCGGTCCAACAGAAGCAAAACCAATATGCATCACAAGAATGCTGCTTAAGCTACCTCTTCATCAATAATGCCTTGCAATTTTAAGGCATGCAGCTCATCTGCCATTTTAAGACGTGACAGAATATGTTGAGTATGTTCACCCAACTGCGGTGGTGCATTGCGATATTCTACCGGTGTATCTGAAAGTTTGATTGGCGAAGCAATCTCTTTGAAATTTTCATTCAAGGCACGTGGTCCATCCTGACCAAAACCAGTAATCGAGCAATACACCACATTGGGATTCAGTGCACTTAAACTTGCATAATCAAGTCCATATTTTGCCAGTGAGTCCGCTTTATAGTTTTCAATGACTACATCAGCGGTTTTGGCAATTTCCCGAATAATTTCTTGACCTTGAGCCGAGGCAATATCAACAGAAACCGAATATTTATTGCGATTAGCGCACTGAAAATAGCCAGATTCACGTGTGGCATCGCCCTGCTGGTCTGGCATCCATGATGGTCCCCACATGCGGGTATCATCTCCTACCTGTGGACGTTCAATTTTAATGACTTCTGCACCTAAGTCTGCAAGAATTTGCCCACACCAAAGACGAAATGTTTGAATAAGAATATAGTTTAATTTAAATAGCGTTGTTTAAACTGCATTGCACTATATTCCAAATACGTATCCAAAGAATCCTATTTAATCCAATGTTTAAAGACCTAAATCATAAGAATTTAAGCCTTTTTTAGATAAGAATTATAGCGCCAACTTAAGATAAAAATTCTTTAATAGTTTCTTGCATACTTGTAGTGGCACGACCAATTAACTGGTGCAGGTCTTTGCTATCACTATATAAAGCGTCTTTAGATACGCCTTCATCTGAATCTGCCAAGATACTCGCAAAACCTTCTGGTAAACCCACTTGTATCAAGAGCGCTTTATATTCCTCTTCCGATAAATCTTGGTAAGTTACATCTTTTTTACTGATTTCACTTGTCCATTTTGCTACGTCATCAAGGCTGTAACTTGTATCACCAGCAAGTTCATAAACTTTATTTTCATGCCCTTCTTGAGTTAATACTACAGCAGCAGCTGTTGCATAATCTAAGCGTGAAGCAGAAGCAATTTTGCCGTGATAAGTTGCCCCGAAAATTTTGCCCTGCTCAACTGCTTGTGCAAGTCCCATTGCATAGTTTTCGCTGTACCAGCTATTACGTAGTAGTGTATGTGGAATATTCGCTGCTTTTAAATATTGTTCAGTCTTAACATGCTCTTGTGCCAATAAAAGCGGTGATGTATCTGCTTTTAATAAACTCGTATAAGCAATAAATTTTACGTTTGCAAATTTTGCTGCATGAATAACATTCTGGTGTTGTACTGTCCGTTGACCAATTTCACTCGATGAAATTAATAAAAGCCGATCGACACCTGCCAATTGAGCTGAAAGTTTATCTGCATCATGTCCATAATCAAAAGCACGGACTTCGATCCCTTTTGAACTTAGTTCTGATGCTTTTTCTGAATTACGCACTAATGCCACAATATTTTTTGCCTCAGTTCGTTCGAGTAATTGAGAAATAATAAGTTGGCCGAGCTGACCTGATGCACCAGTAACTGCAATACGCATGATGAACTCCATCTGATGTAGTTGATATAATTTAATCATCCTAGTACCATAACTAACCAAAAGTAAGTACTTACCTAAAGGTAAGTTTAAAAACAAATGTAAAATTTTGTAATTAAGGTGTTATGCGATGAAAGGATACGTTTTTTCAGCAGATTGTCCGTCTCGAAAAATTTTGTTAACACTGACTAGCCGTTGGAGCATCTTGATTTTAGTTGCGCTTAGAGACCAACGTCTGCGTTTTAATGAATTAAAAAAAATAATTGATGGCATTAGTGAAAAGATGTTGGCTCAAACCTTAAAAACGCTTGAGCAAGATGGTTTTATCTTACGTCAGGATTATGCAGAAATACCGCCTCGTGTAGATTATCAATTAACAGAGTTTGGACGAGAGGCTGCTGAACGACTCTTTGATTTAACTACTTGGCTTGAAAATAATTTATCCAAATTATTAGAAAATCAGCCTAGTATAGACATAGTTCGGAACTGACTTGGGAAACAAAAGCATTCTCCTATGTTAAGCATTCAAACTGGCTTAGCTTAGCACCTTATGTTAGTATTATTTTAGTAGTTACTATTGGGTTTATTAATTCGGATATGAGTAAAAATAGCAATCTTGAAGTCTGCCCAATCGCTAGAAGTCTTTCTGTTCTAGGCGATGCGTGGAGTATGTTGATTTTACGTGATGCTCATGCGGGTTTTACACGTTTTGATCAGTTCCGTAAAAGTTTAGGTATTGCACCAACCATGCTAACTAAACGTTTGTCTGTTTTAGTAGAGGAAGGCTTACTCGAAAAGAGACAATATTCTGAACATCCGCCGCGTGAAGAGTATCTATTAACTCAAGCAGGTCAAGATTTTCTACCAGTTCTGTTTGTGATTGGAGCTTGGGGACGTAAGCATAAACCGTTTCAAAATCCTGAAAAAATGGTGACTTTTCTGGATGCAGAACAAGACACTGAAATTAAGCCGATTGTAATTGATCAAATCACTGGTGCCGAAATTGGTACTCGCCCTATTCGCCAAAAAACCGAATAAGATTTTAAATAAAAAGCACTCAATTAGAGTGCTTTTTATTGGACTCATGTAAGGTAAATCGGTTATTTTGTCCGTGCCCGTTGGGTTGCATACGTTCCCCAACCACTACGTAAAATCGATTTAATAAATGCCCATAAACCACTTTCATGAGGTTTTGGTTCTTTAGCTTTACCCATACGTTTTAATTGTTGGGTGTACCAAAGTACTTCCATAATACCTAGACTATCGACCTTCTTAATGCCTGTTTTGATTGGATGCACCGACTGAAGACCATTTTTACCTGCCAGCAAATATTTAGGTACATCAGGTTCAATCGCCATAATTCTCGCAATCCCAATAACATCACACGCTTGAGACTGCAAAGCTTGGTTCATGCCTTCTACGGTCCGAAAACCACCTGTAACCATGAGTGGAGTTTTTACAAGTTTTCTTACCTTTTCTGCGAAATCAATAAAGAAAGCTTCACGGGCAATAGTCGAAGCTTTTTGTGGCGCTTTGGCTACGCCAGATTCATAAGTACCGCCTGATATTTGTATAAGGTCAATGCCTGCATCTGCTAAAGCCTGAATGGTTTCTAAGGAGTCCTGTTCGGTAAAGCCGCCTTTTTGAAAGTCTGCCGAATTTAGCTTAATCGCAATCGGAAACTCTTTACCGACTTGTTTGCGGATTTCTGCATATACTTCCATTAAAAAACGACGGCGTTTTTCAGGTGTACCGCCCCACTCATCATTTCTTAAATTATGTAAAGGCGATAAAAACTGATTAATCAGATAACCATGTGCAGCATGAATCTCAACGCCACTAAATCCAGCCTTTTTACAGATCGCTGCGCTACGACCAAAACGCTGAATAATATCGATAATCTCTGTATGTGTGGCTTCATCAGGCGTCGCAAATAAAGATTGCATTTCTGGCCCAAATGGCACTGCCGATGCAGAAATAGTACGGACATTTAATCCTTTGGTTGATTGTTTTCCCGGATGATTTAACTGTGCCCACAATTGAGAACCTTGCTCAGTCACAGATTTTGCCCATTTTTGTAAAATCGCAAAATCACGCTCATCCTCGACTACCACATTACCCGCCTCACCTAAGGCACGTCGGTCAATCATAATGTTGCCACTGATGATCATCCCAATTCCTGATGCAGCCCAGCGCTGATATAACCGCACATGTTTTTCGGTTGGATTATTTGAATAGGTGGCTAAAGTTTCACTGGTTGCAGCCTTTGCTAAACGGTTTGGAATGCTAAAGCCATTTGGCAACGTTAAAGGCTGATTCAAGAGATTGGTTTCTAATTGTAGTTGAGTCATGGTCTTCTCTCACACAGTTCAAGATGGTTTTGAATGAGGTTGAATAAAGTCCACTAAACTTTGAAACCACATCACATCCACAAAATTTCCGCTAATGACAAGGTCTTGTGTTTTAAGTGCAGTTAAAAACGTATTCACGTTGTCTTTAGCAGACAATACGGCGAATCCTTTACTCGCAGTCTTAAATGTAAAGATAAAACTTGGTGACTTGGTTAGCCCAGAGTAAGAGTTAATCTTGCCATTCTTGACTTCAAAATAGCGCCCTTCACCACTTGCCGTCTGAATCTGAAAGGTGACATTTTTGTCATTCACATAAGCCGCACATTTCGGATTCTTTTTTACCGCACGCTGCATGAGCTTGGTGAGCATCCACAGCAACAATTTAAATTTCATCATTTTTTGTCTTCTTGATTCATCAAATTAACTGGACAGAACTCAAAAGCATTTATTCATCTAAAAACTGGATTGCATGCTTTACAAAACGTTCAGGGTATTGAAATTGGGCACCATGTCCTGCGTCTGGATAGATAAATAGCTGCGCGTTTGGAATGTTAAGTGCCATGTGATAGGCATTGATGGTCGGAATCATCACATCATCAACACCATTTAAAATGAAAGTTGGTTGTTTAATCTAACGTAAATGCGCAAATGGATCTTGTTCATCAAGTTTAGGTAAAAAATGCATATTGGCTTCTATCTGTGCCTGCATGACTTCAACTGAGCTTGGTGTATCTTGATCTTTGCGTTCATGGCGACGTTGCCAAAATTCACGACCCGCTTGAATAGCAGCTTCAGATCGGCCAAAAAATAAAAAGAGAAAGTCTTCTTCGGAAGGCACAGCAGTTGTTGCATGTTTCAATACCAATGCAGCCACTGCTGGATCGTCACCTCGTGGTTTACCACCTCTTGGCCCTGTACCTAAAAGCATCAGCTTTCTAACAAGTTCGGGATGACGGCGTACTAAATCTTGTGCCTGAAACCCACCGAGTGAAAAGCCTAATAAATCAACTTGTTTTAAGCCCAATGCACGAATGACTGCGGCTGCATCATCTGCCATATCTTCAATACGGGTACGAGGCTGACCTGTAGATGAAGCAATGCCTCGGCCATTAAACAAAATGACTTCACGCCCTTGTGCCAAACCATTAGTAATAATTGGGTCCCAATTATCTAAACCACCTCGAAAGTGCTGAAGAAAAAATAGCGGTGGTTGCCCTGTGTTTGAGTTACCCCATCGACGATAGGCAAATTTTGCTCCATCTACTTCAATGAATTGAGTCTCGGCTGTTTGGTGTGTAATTGTTATCATCATCATTGTCCTAAATTTAAGTTCTTATTTCGCTAAGAATGTAAGTGACTGTTTTACAAAATCTTCATGGAACTGGAAAATTCCGCCATGGCCAGCATCGGGGTAAATAACAACAGAGCTATTCGGCAAACGTTTTGCCAAATCATAGGTGTTCACGGTTGGGACCATTCGGTCATGATCACCATTAGCAACTAACACAGGTTGTTGAATAACAGAAAGGTCGGAAGGTTTCTTACTGCCCCATTTTTTGAGTGCTTTAAGCTGAGCACGATAGGCAGAAATGGTGATTTCTTTATCGCGATTTTCGGTACGTTCGTTAATACGTTGAATAAACTGTTTTGCAGCAGCTTTACCATTTTCTGTACGTGTGAAGAAAAGATAAACCTTAGGGTCTTGACCGGTAGCCATTCCACGGACTAAATCCCAATTAGAAACTCGCCCTACGGTACTAATGCCTGTACCGCCCGCAGGACCAGTTCCCGACAAAATCATTTTTCGAACTAAATTCGGCTGCTTCAAAGCAATCTCTTGTGAAATCATGCCGCCCATCGAGAAGCCAAATAAATCAACTTGCTTAAAGCCTTTTGCTTGAATGAAAGCAATCGCATCGTCTGCCATTTGCTCAATTGACTGAGCTGGTTTACCTGTAGAAGCACCGACCCCACGATTATCAAACACCACAACATGATGTTTAGCGGCAATTCCATCAATAATTCGTGGGTCCCAATTATCTAGAACAGCCGCCAAGTGATTTAAGAAAATGACAGGTGTTCCACCGTTCTGTTGACCATATTCTCGGTAAGCGAAGTTAACGTCACCTGCACGAATAAATTGAGTCGGTACATTCTTCCAATTCGTATCTTGTTGAGCGTTTTGCCCTGCTTGCAAATTGCTAACAGCACTTGATAACACTTTATGTGCCTGAATTGATGGTTCACTAAAAGAAACCAATGGCACAACCTCTGCCTGAGTTAAGGGAGCACTAAAAATAGATATCGCCGTCAAACTCATAGCAACTGTATTTAATAAAAACTTCATTTCTCTAATCCTCAAATTTAATTCATTGATCTGATTCATCTGTTTTTTATGAGTGATCTTTTAAAGGGAGAAAAGATCAAAAACAGCGTGAGTATCTATTTAGTACTAACCATACACAAGCAAAAATATATTGTCACTATCTTTTTAGTAGTAACTATTTTATTTTTAGATTATGATGAAAAAATCAAGCCGGAATTGATTGGTTCAGGCGATAAAGTTTAAGTAAGGAACATGTATGACCAGCAGAGTAGTTCTCATTACAGGCGCATCATCGGGTATTGGGTTAGCAACCGCAGACCTTTTACATGAGGCAGGATTTATTGTTTATGGCACAAGCCGACAAGCAAAAAACTCATCAAACTATAAATTTCATCTGATTGAGTTAGATGTAAAGCAAGACGACTCGGTCACTCACGCCATTGAAAAAGTGATTGCAAATGAAGGCCGAATTGATGTCTTAATTAATAATGCTGGGTTTGCAATATCACCCGCTGGTGCTGAAGAAAGTTCAATGCAACAAGCACAGGCTATTTTTGATACTAACTTTTTCGGTGCCGTTCGAATGACTCGCGCAGTTATTCCACACATGCGTCAGAAAAACTCAGGACTTATTTTAAATATCAGTTCAATTCTTGGACTTGTGCCTATGCCTTTTGGCGCTCTTTATGCTGCATCTAAACATGCACTGGAAGGTTATTCTGAATCTTTAGACCACGAGTTAAGATCACAAGGCATTCGTGTATCTCTGATTGAACCTGCTTATACCAATACTTCTTTAGGAGTAAATTTACTGGAAGCAGACAATAAAGTTTCTTTTTACGATGAAGCACGTGAAAAGCTACACAAACAAATGATTCATTCAATTAATAAGTCAGATGACCCACGTGTGGTTGCCCATACCATTTTAAATGTCATTGAGAGTCAAGACATCGTACCTCGCTACACAGCAGGTAAAACTGCAAAAAACTTAAAAGCCCTTCGACGCTTTGCTCCTGTAAAAGTCTTTGACAAGTTAATTCAGCGAAGTATGAAGGCGTAGTACAAAACCAAAATCTAAAACATTAAAAATTTCAAAATAATAGAGGTTTAAAATGAAAGCAGCTTATATAACCCGCTACGGCAATATTAATGATGTACAAATTGATGAACAACCGAAACCATCTCTAACCGAAAATGCGGTACTTGTTAAAGTGCATGCAGCCAGTATTAACCCACTCGATTTAAGAGTTTTAGAAGGTGAATTTAAAGCAATTCTGCCCGTCCCATTTCCTTTCATCTTAGGCAATGACTTTGCAGGTACTGTCGTAGAGGTAGGCTCGAAGGTGTCACAATTTAAAGTCGGAGATGAAGTCTATGCCAAGACAGATCTAAACGGTGCTTTTGCAGAATATACAGTCGTTCAACAGTCATCACTAGCGCTTAAGCCACAAAATATTTCTATGGAACTTGCAGCGTCTCTGCCGCTTGTTTCCTTGACTGCATGGCAAGCCTTGGTCGAAATTGCGAAAGTTAAAGCAGGACAAAAAGTATTAATTCATGCTGGTTCAGGCGGTGTGGGTTCAATTGCGATTCAGCTTGCCAAACATTTAGGTGCAACTGTTGCAACCACGACAAGTGAGAAAAATATTCCTTGGGTCAAAGCATTAGGTGCAGATACGATCATTGACTATAAAACAATGGACTTTGAGCAAGAGCTTAAAGACTACGACGTAGTTTTAGATACCCAAGGCGGAAAAATCTTAGAAAAATCACTGAACGTTCTTAAACGCGGTGGACGTCTTATTAGTATTTCAGGACCTCCCGATCATGCTTTTGCAGAGGCAGTTAATCCAAACTGGTTTCTAAAATGTGTTATTCCGCTTTTAAGTTGGTCAATCCGGCATAAAGCAAAAAAACGCGATATTTCCTATTCATTTCTGTTTATGCAGCCGAATGGTCAACAGTTATCTGAAATTTCAAAATTAGTCGAGTCTGGAAAAATAAACCCAGTGGTCGATAAGACTTATACATTTAGCGAGATTAAAGATGCTTTCCACTATGTAAATACTGGACGGGCAAAAGGCAAAGTCATTTTAAAAATTTCTGAATAAAAGTGGAGATAAATATGAATTATCAATTATTTGGTCAAACAGGTTTAAATGTTTCACAAATTGCTTTAGGTACTGGTAACTTTGGTACAGGTTGGGGCTATGGTTCCTCACCAGAAGACGCCAAATTAGTATTGGATGCATATCTGGATGTAGGCGGCAATTTTATAGACACAGCAGATGTTTATCAATTTGGACAATCTGAGCAAATTCTAGGTGACTTATTACAAGGTATTCGCCACGAGGTTGTCTTAGCCACTAAATTTTCGGATGGTGCTTCGCTTAATACCAATCAACTACATAAAGGAAATAGCCGAAAAGCAATGCTTTATTCAGTTGAGCAAAGTCTACGCAGATTGAAAACGGATTATATTGATCTTTACTGGGTACATCATCCTGATAATGTTACACCGAGCGAAGAAATTCTAAGGGGGCTAGAGGATTTGGCTCGTGCCGGAAAGATTCTGTATGCAGGTCTATCAAATTTTCCAGCATGGCGACTATCTCGTGCAGCAACTATTGCGGAACTTAAAAATACAGTGCCTATTGCAGCGGCACAATTCCAACATAGTTTGGTCTGTCGTGAGCCTGAAGCCGATTTAATTCCAGCTTCTCAAGCATTAGGATTAGGGATGGTGACATGGTCTCCTTTAGGTGGAGGAATGCTTACGGGTAAATATCGAAAGGGTGAAAAAGGCCGTGAAGAGGGTTTCGGCGGCAAGGTTTTTCAGCAAGAAAACTCGATTCAACGTACAGCAATTTTAGATGCAGTGCTTTCAATTGCTAATGAATTAAATGTATCTGCTGATCAGGTGGCAATTGCTTGGGCAGGTACACATGGAACCATTCCTATTATTGGTCCAAAATCTCTACAACAAGCAAAAAGTAATTTAGGAGCAATTGATGTTGTATTGTCACCTGATCAAATCCAACTACTCGATTCAGTCAGTCAAATTACAACTTCAGATCAAAAGCGATTACCTATATTAAATATTGATGTAAAGCATAAAGCCATTATTGCTTAAATTTTAGTAACTATAATTAGACATTCTCAATTCTTAGTATTCAAACTGGACTTATAGTTATGGAAGTAAATGACGTTCTCAAAGAATGGGAAGAAACTGAACAGAAAATTCTTAAGCATCTAGGCCCACCAGATTCTGTGCACTTATCAGAGTTAACTCAACGCTCAGGATTAGAGGTTTTTGAGGCTATTTTTTCTGGTGAGCTTCCCTCACCTCCAATTGGAGAAACGCTCGACTATATTCCTGTGCATATGGAATATGGGATTGCAGTCTTTCAAGGCCGACCACAACGCAAACATTATAATCCTTTAGGAACTGTACATGGAGGTTGGTTTTGTACTTTACTTGATTCAGCTGTTGCTTGCGCTATTCATACTACACTCCCTGCTGGGAAAGCTTATACCACGCTTGAACTCAAAGTGAATATGGTACGTGCACTAACAGATGCGACCCCTCTTGTACGAGCAGAGGGAAAAATCGTCCATGTCGGACGCCAAACAGCGACTGCTGAAGGACGAATAATAGGGCCTGATGGAAAATTATATGCACATGCGACAACGACATGCCTTATTTTCGATGCTCCTAAAAAAACGTCATAACAAATTTTAAAAACGCAGATTTTTTGATTCAACATCATTATTAAATTTAGAGGTGTAACATGACAGATAAAACCCTTTTTAGTTCTTATCAATTAGGCAACATTGAACTCAACAATCGTATTGTAATGGCTCCACTCACACGCAACCGCGCAGGGAAAGGACTTGTGCCAAGTGAGTTTGCTGCTGATTATTATGCTCAGCGTGCTAGCGCAGGTCTTATTATTACAGAAGCAACCCAAGTTTCTCCACAAGCTCAAGGATATCAAGATACACCTGGACTATACACGACTGAACAAATTGATGCTTGGCGAAAAGTAACAAATGCCGTACATGCAAAGGGTGGAAAAATCTTTGTTCAATTATGGCATGTTGGGCGAATTTCTCATGTTGATTTGCAACCTAATGGGGCAAGTCCTGTCGCCCCTTCAGCGATTCGGGCAGACACAAAGACTTTTGTAAATAATACATTTACTGAAGTATCTGAACCCCGAGCATTAGAATTATATGAAATTCCCGCCATTATTTCAGATTTCCGCCAAGCGGCAGCAAATGCCATTACTGCTGGATTTGATGGTGTTGAAATTCATGCTGCGAATGGATATTTACTAGAACAATTTATAAAAGATGGTGCCAACCAACGTACTGATATATATGGTGGATCTATCGAAAATCGAGCACGATTATTACTTGAAGTGGTTGAAGCTATAGTCAGTGAAATTGGTGCTAATCGAACAGGTGTCCGTATATCTCCTGTATCTCCTGCTAACGGTATAAGTTGTAGTGATCCTCAACCTCAGTACAATTACATTACTGAACAACTCAATCAACTCGGTATCGTCTATTTGCATGTCGTTGAAGGTGCTACAGGCGGACCACGTAACATAGCGCCTTTCGATTACTCTGCTATACGCAACCGTTTTGAGCAGACCTATTTAGCCAATAATGGTTATGATTTAGAACTTGCGAATGCTCACCTTGAATCTGACGAAGCTGACCTATTTGCTTTTGGAAAATTATTTATTAGCAATCCAGACTTAGTTGAACGTTTAAAACACGGCCTTCCATTGGCTGAGTTAAATCCTGCAACATTGTACGGTGGAGGGGCGGAAGGTTATACCGACTATCCCAGCTATATAGGTTAATGCATATAACGACTAACAGTGAATATTGTCTCGATGTAGTTATTCATTATTAATAAATGACTTGTATTGAGGTTTTCTCAGCATTTGTATAAATAATTGATATGATCTTTGGCAAAAAATAAAGGAGGTAAATTACCTCCTTTTGCTAATTCAAAGCTTGAACCGACTGTTGCAACCGTTGCTGAATATCCTCAATAAAAACATTATATTGTTTAAATTAATCGATTTTTAGCCTCTAACTGACTTAAAATTTAAATAGAAATCATCGACTGTATCCAATCCCTCCTCAGAGTTTAGCTCAAACCTCTGATTGCCATAACCCTGTAAGGCCACTTGATCTAAAGCAGATTGGTTAAAACCACACAGTTTACTCTTCTGATAGATCTGATTTATTGAAATAAATAAATTAAAATTTAATTCAAACCAAAGGTCTTTCTAATACTTTTATCAACTGGACCACTCGGCATAAATCGACGCAATTTACTCAATAAAGAGGCTTGCCCAGATGGTGTACGGCACATTTGCCAATCATTGAGTGCCGCTGTAACAATTGTCTCAGCAACACTATCGGGCTGAGGAGCCTGATCAATCTGTTTTAAGATGGCATGAGTAGCTAAGTTGCGCTCATTGTCATATTCAGGAATTTTTGTACTTGCTACGGGTGCATTCTTATCTAAATTGGTTTTAGTAAATGAAGGCTGAACAATTGATACGCGAATTCCAAATTGGCGAAGCTCGTGATCTAAAGACTCAGACAACCCTTCAACCGCATGTTTAGTAGCCGAATATAACCCCATATACGGTGAAGGTAAGAAACCCAATACTGAACTAACATTTATAATTCTTCCAAAATGCTGTATTCGCATATAAGGCAATACCGCTTGTGTGGTACGCAGAATGCTAAACACATTGGTGTTAAATAAAAATTCTGCTTCTTTTATCGAGGTCTCCTCTACTGCACCAATTAAGCTTGCTCCAGCATTATTTATTAAAATATCGATATGGCCAGCTTGATCAATAATAGAATGAATCCCGAGCTGGACAGAATCTTCATCTGACACATCCATCTCAACAAGTTCAACGCCTTCTATAGGTTGAGCTTTAACCTTATTTCTGACTGTACCGAAAACTTTATGGCCGAGTTTAGCAAATTTTTCTGCTGTAACTTGCCCAATGCCAGATGAAACACCTGTAATTACAACAACTTTTGAGTTTGACATATGAACTCCTATAACTTTTTAATTTTGAAAGTTTGATCATTAAACCGCTGGTTTAGCCCCGATCTTGAACCAGATCGAATACATTGCTGGTAGAAAAACCAAAGTCAAAATGGTGCCTGCAAGCGTTCCGCCAATGAGTGTGTAAGCAAGCGTTCCCCAAAACACTGAGTGAGTCAGAGGAATGAAAGCTAAAATGGCTGCTAAAGCTGTCAAAATTACAGGTCTGGCCCGTTGTACTGTAGCCTCAACCACGGCATTTAACGGATCTAGCCCCGCTTGTTTATTTTGCTGAATTTGTCCAATTAAGATGAGTGTGTTTCGCATCAAGATTCCGGACAATGCAATCAACCCGACTAATGCATTAATACCAAAGGGCTGCTGAAATAACAGAAGCGTTGGTACCACGCCTATTAATCCCAACGGGCTGGTTAAAAACACCATAATCATTGCAGCAATAGACCTCACTTGAAGAATGATAATGAGTAGTGTCATTGCCAACATAATTGGAAAAATAGGAAGCATGGCTTTAGTGGCTTTACCTGACTCTTCAATAGAACCAGCCTCTACAATCTGATATCCCTTTGGTAAATCTTTAATAACTGGTTGAAGCTGTTTGGTAATTGCGGTAGATACATCGGGTGGTTGTAATCCATCAGCAATATCTCCACGAACGGTCATTGTTGGCACCCGATCTCGACGACGGATAACAGGTTCTTCCATGCGAACTTCAATTTTGCCAATTTGTGCTAAAGGAATATGTTGTCCATTTGCGCCAGTCAGTGTGAAATCACCAATTTTGGCAGGGTCTAGTCTTATATCACCCGCTGAATGAGCAATCACCTGTACGGTACGAATATCTTCACGCACAGATGTAATTGGAATACCGGTTAACAAAAACTGTAATTGCTGTGCGACTGAACTTGATGTTAAGCCCACTGCTTGTAGACGGTCTTGTTCCAATGTGAAATGCAGGGCTGGCACACGAGTTCCCCAGTCCGTATTTACAGTTCGCATCATTGGGCTAGCATTCATAACTTGCTGAACCTGAGCTGCAATCACTCGTAATTTTTCTGAATCAGGGCCTGAAACTCGGTAAGCTACTGGATATGGCGAATAGGGTCCAAACACAAGTTGTGTTACACGTAGCTGCGCTTCAGGAGCCAGCCCATTTGAAATAGCTTGTCTTAAGCGGTGTTTTAACGCTTCACGTTCTTCTTGATTGTCAGTTCGCACCACAATCTTGGCAAAGGATGGATCTGGTAATTCAGGCCCCATCGCAAAATAAAAACGAGGTGCACCTTGACCCATATACGATGTCACAATCTTTGCTTCATGTTGCTTAGATAACCAAGCCTCAACTTTGGCTGTCGCAGCACTTGTTTGCGTAATCGATGCTCCATAAGGCATCTGTACTTCAACAAGCACTTCAGGTCGGTCAGAGATTGGAAAAAATTGTTTTTTCACCAATGCCATTCCGCCTACGGCTAAAACAAATAGCCCGATAACACTGCCGGCAACAAGCCATTTACGTGCAATCACACGTTCAAGAATTTGACGGAAACGGTTATATCGTGGTGTGTCATAAATTGCAGTATGACCGCCTTCAACTTTCTTAAAGTTGGGTAACATTTTCACACCTAAATAAGGTGTAAAAACTACAGCAACAATCCATGATGCAATAAGTGCAATACCAACAATCCAAAACATATTGCTGGTATATTCACCCGCTGTAGAGCGGGCAAAACCATTTGGCATAAACCCAACAGCGGTGACTAATGTTCCAGAAAGCATCGGTGCCGCTGTGTGGCTCCATGCATAAGCGGAAGCTGCTATACGATTAAAGCCCTCTTCCATTTTTACGACCATCATTTCAATCGCAATAATGGCATCATCAACTAATAGTCCCAAAGCAAGAATAAGCGAGCCCAGTGTAATCCGGTCAAAGTTTTTACCCGTTGCCAACATCACTACAAAAACAATAGCTAATGTGAGTGGCACGGCCATAGCAACCACCACGCCAACGCGCCACCCCATGCTAATAAAGCTTACAAACATGACCACAAGCAATGCTGCAAAGAACTTAATCATGAACTCATCTACCGATGAGCTAATATTGACCGCTTGATCAGTCACTTTGCTTAAACTGATGCCCAGAGGTAAATCTTGATTAATTGAACCAACTTCTTTCTCTAATGATTTACCAAGATCTAATCCATTCCATCCTTCGCGCATCACCACGCCCAACAGTAAGGTTGGTTCCCCACCATTACGAATCATGAATGTTGCAGGATCTTCAGTACCACGTTTAACAGTCGCAATATCTGACAATTTCAAGGTGCGACCTTGAGCTGTTATCGGGGTATCACGAATTTTTTGTAACTTATCAAAAGCACCATCTAATCTGACAAAAACTTGAGGACCTTTGGTTTCAATGGAACCCGCTGGAGTAAGCACATTCTGATTATTCAGTGCAGCAAATACATCTTGCGGATTTATGCCTAGGGTTGCCAAACGCTCATGTGAAAATTCAATATAGATACGTTCAGATTGCTCACCAATAATATTGACTTTCTTTACGCCCGGCACATGAAGTAGCTGCTGTCGAATTGTTTCTGCATCACGCACTAATAATCTATGTGCTTCATTTTTTGCCTTTAAAGCAAATAAAGCAAAAGTTACATCTGCATATTCATCATTAACAAATGGTCCAATTACACCAGCAGGTAAGTTACTCATTTCATCATTTACTTTCTTCCTTGCTTGATAGAATTCCTCCTGAACCAGTGATGGAGGCGTACTATCAAGTAAGGTCAGTGTCGTAAAAGCCAGCCCTGGTCTGGTATAGGTTTCTGTTCGATCATACCAACGTAGCTCTTGCATCCGTTTTTCGATTTTTTCAGCAACTTGATCTTGCATCTCTTGAGCAGTTGCCCCTGGCCAAGCCGTCACAATGGTCATCACCTTCACTGTAAAAGCTGGATCTTCGGCTCGACCTAATTTAAAAAAAGCAACGATGCCTGCAATTGAAATCAAAAAAATCAAAAATAGCGTGATACCGCGTTCACGCACAGCAAGGGCCGATAAGTTAAAACCTTTCTCACTCATGAGTGGTCCCCTTCATTTCCAACTGAAGGATGACTCGCTTGTGATGCAATACGTACCAATTCACCTTCGCGAAGCAAGTGTGCACCTAAAGCAACTATTTTATCCCCACTTTGAATATTGCCAGTGACATAGGCATATTCATCATCAAGCTGTTTAACAACAACGGGACGCCATGTTACTTTCTGAGTTTTTCCATTAATGACCCAGACTCCAGCTCCCTTGCCCTTATCAAGTAAGGAACCGACTGGCACTTGTAAAAAATGTTGTGAACTCTGATTTTGATTGGCAATACGTACAGTAACCGTTGAACCTAAAGGAGCGTTTGCTAAATCGCCTTCTAAGACGAAACGTGCCTCAAAAGTACGATTGAGTTGATCTGCTGTATTTGATAACTGTCTAAGTTTAGCTGGGACACTTATATTTTCTTTACCAAAGAGTGTAGCTTGACCAATGGCACCTATTGCAGGACGTAATGTCTCTGGAAGCTGAATGATTGCTTCCCTTTGACCAGAATGAGCTAAGCGAATGACTGTTTGACCCGCACTGACAACCTGACCTGGTTCGACCAGTGTTTCCATAATCGTACCATCACCATCCGCAATTAAATCGGCATAATGACTCGCGTTTAATGCAACCCTAGCTTGAGCTTGAGTCGAACTGAGCTGCGCTCTCGCCGTATCCGCTGCTGCTTTAATCTGATCATAGGCAGAAGCAGAAATAGCCCCGCTTCCTCGTAAGTCCTGATATCGGGCTTCATCTTTCTCTGCTTGTTCTGCACGGGCTCTGGCTGCACCCACAGCTTCTTGCTGGGCTTTGGCAGCAAGTTCTAAATCGACCGGATCAATACGCATCAGTAACTGGCCGCGCTTTACTGTCTGGCCTGCTTCAACAAATCGTTTGATGACTTTACCAGAGACACGAAAACCCAGATCACTTTCTACCCGTGCCCCTATCGTGCCTGTGAATGCTCTTGAATCAGAAGTGATTTCGTCTTGTACAGTTGCGACTCGTACTAACGGCGCCGAAGTACGGGGGTCAGATTGCGTATTTTAAGCACAACCGAGCAAGAAAAAAGGAAATATACATATTGCTGTAAACGGAATAAGGCGACGATAAAGCATATTTGAGCCCCCCTTAAAAAATTAATCAGGAGACTCATTTTTAATCAAGTGACCAATTTAGTCAATAGTCACAAGTTTATTATGGTGATAAACTTCTTAACACAAGGCTAGAAAGCAAGGTTGGAGCATCAGTGTTATATGAAATACTATGTTGTAAAAGTAGTGGGTGCAGATAAGGTCTCATGACTAAATAAATAGCCTTGACTGCTTCATCAATTGGAGTTTTTCTTTCAAAATCACCAGATTGACGACCTTCTTGAATAATGTTTTGTAGTAATTTAAGAATTCGATTTTCATAAGCGACCGTAGCATCCCATTTCTCAGACGCGGCTGAAGCGGCAATTTCATAAAGCTTACGCTCTTGAGAAAATAAACGAAGGCTTGCTTCAACAATTACTTTAAATAACACTCTTAATTTTTCAGCTGGATATTCAGCTTTTTGAATGGCAGTATTAACTTCATCTTCAATTTCATGTAAACAATTGGCACATATCACTTCGCCAATCGCTTGTTTAGATTCAAAAAATTTATAAATATAAGCTTTAGAAAAACCTATAGTTTTTGCAAGATCAGAAACTGTAGTTTTCTCATAACCATAGCGGCTGAAATGTTCTGTAGCAGCAACCACAATCTGATTCCTTACCTCATGATCTTCCGGTCCTCGCTTTGAAACAGGATAACTACTTTTTTCTTTACTCATATTTTTCAATTTAAACCTTTATCTGAAAGTTGCAGTTTAACTCTTGCGAAACGATATTGACAACAAGTGACTAAATTGTATTATAGTCACAATTAACTCATTACTCAAAATCTCGTCTTGGGGGAAATATGTTATCTAGATCTATCGTTCTCCTACCAATCATCGTAAGTACTCTTACTGCATGTACCGTAGGCCCTAATTATAAACGCCCTCATATATCTCTACCCGAGCAATACCTTGGCACTCCCTTGAACTCATCAAATGACTATAGCAAAGCAGATATTGCCGTATGGTGGCAAAGTTTTAATGATCCTCAACTGACTCGATATGTCACATTAGCGTTAAAACAAAATCTTGATCTAACTCAAGCATATACTCGAGTGACTCAAGTTCAGGCAGGATTGTCGGCAGCTAATGCCTCTTTACAACCAATAGGTACTGTTGGTGCACAAGCAGCAAAAGTTTACCAATCTGTTGAAACACCGTTGGGGCAAGTTTTAAATTCAATGCCAGATTTTGACCGACATGGTCGTTCTTATGACGCAAATTTAAGTGCAACTTGGGAGTTAGATATTTTTGGAGGCCTTCGCAGAGATCGTGAAGCTGCTCTTGCAAATTATCAGTCGTCAAACGCAGGAGCCTCAGCCGTCCGTTTAATGGTCGCAGCTCAAACTGCCAATATCTATATTAATATTCGCGGCTTACAATCTCGACTAGATATTGCCCATCAACAATTACAAACTCAACAACAACTTCTTTCAACCATTAATCTTTTATACAGCAAAGGATTAGCTTCCGAATTTCAGGTCAAACAAGCTAAAGCGAATGTTGCTCAAGTTCAAACTGTTGTTCCTGTTCTTGGAATGAATCTAGACATTGCGATGAATGCTCTCGATGTCATGCTTGAAACCGTACCGGGAACTCACCGAGCAGAACTAGCTGAAGTAAAACCAATTCCGGTTATCCCTCACATTGCCGAAACAGGAACACCTCGTGATCTTTTACGTAGACGACCGGATCTCATCATGGCTGAAAGACAATTGGCAGCTTCAAATGCACGCATTGGCAGTGCGATTTCAGAATATTACCCAAAGGTGTCTTTAGGCGGTTTGGTAGGTAGTGCAACTACAGCAAGTGGAAACTTATTTTCAAGTGGTGCAAATCAGGCTGCGGGCTTATTAGGTTTGCGCTGGCGCTTATTTGATTTTGGTCGAATCAATGCAGAAATTCGCTTAGCTAAAGGGCAAGAAGCTGAAATGCTTGCAGCCTATCAATTAGCCGTCTTACATGCAGCAGAAGATGTAGAAAATTCTTTAACAACCCTGTCCAAACAACAAGAGCAGTTAATCGCTCTTCAAGATGGAGAAAATGCATTAAAGCATGCACAGAAAATTGCTCTAATTGCCTATAAAAAAGGGATTAACAGTCGAATAGAAGTATTACAAGCAGATTCAAATGCTTTGCAATTTTCAGATAGAAAGCTTCAAGCACAAACTGATTCAGCCCTTGCCGCTGTAGCAGTTTACAAATCTCTGGGTGGCGGCTGGCAACCTCAAAAATTTTGAAGCACCTCTATTGCCTCTATGACGAGCAGTTTATAAAGCGAGAATATTATGCGAGAACAATCCGTACGCCAGTCTTTAAGTACACACGATTTAAATCATGCCATCTTAAACGGCCCAATTACCCTTGTAGTGGCATTATAAATATAGTTTGCTTTAGACAGCATTTTTTAAACTGCATTCCTTTATCTTCCGAATACAACTTAATGAAGCCAATTCAATCCAAATTTTAATGTGGGGTAGGGTGAGGGGAAAACTACAGATAAAAAATAAGCCCTTGTAAAAACAAGGGCTTATTTAGATATTTGGCGGAAGCGGTGAGATTCGAACTCACGGAGGACTCACACCCTCGTCGGTTTTCAAGACCGGTGCATTAAACCGCTCTGCCACGCTTCCATGTGCGCCATAATACGGATCTTTTTAAAAACTGACAAGTAAAAATTACAAGCAAACTATTCAAATGAATATTGTTTCACCAAATTAACTTTAAAAATTATAATTTGGCTGCCAATTCGGCACCCTCACGAATTGCACGCTTGGCATCAAGCTCTGCCGCCAGTTTGGCACCACCAATAATATGGTAATTCGCCAAGGTAAATTCATCCGCCGTTGGCATAATGTCTTTGACTGACTCCTGTCCTGCACACACTACCACAGTATCTACACGTAACAATTGATCGTGGCCATTGGTTTCAATCCATAAACCTTCATTGGTCACAGACTTGTATTGCACACCACGTAGCATCTTCACAGCGTGTTTTTTCAATTGCGCACGATGCACCCAACCTGTGGTTTTACCCAAGCCAATCCCCAGCGGTGTCGTTTTACGTTGCAAGAGATAAATTTCACGGACAGGATGAGCCACTTCGGCAGCTTGTATGCCACCCTCAGAAGTATAGTTCGGATTCGGGTCAATGCCCCACTCCCGTTGCCAGTCAGCCAGAGGTTGCGGCTGTGGCTGATGTTCAGGTTTTAATAAAAACTCGGATACATCAAAACCAATACCACCGGCACCAATCACCGCCACCCGATTGCCAACTGCTGCTCCACGCAACACTTCTGCATAAGACAACACTTGCGGTGCCTGACTGCCTTCAATATTTAAGGCACGCGGAACAACTCCAGTCGCAACCACGACCTCATCAAAGCCTTCACGTTCCAGTTGTTCACGATTCACTTTGGTATTTAAGCGCAGTTCTACCCCAGTTCTTTCAATCTGAACTTTAAAATAACGGATGGTTTCATGGAATTCTTCTTTACCCGGTACCACTTTAGCCAGATTGAACTGCCCACCCACTTCATGGCTTGCTTCAAATAATGTGACTTTATGCCCCCGACTGGCAGCTACCGTTGCAGCCGACATGCCTGCCACACCACCACCGACAACGGCAATTTTTTTCGGTGCCTTGGTTTTTACATATACCAGTTCTGTTTCATAGGCCGCACGCGGATTGACCAGACAGGTTGCACGTTTATTTTTAAAGGTATGGTCCAAACAGGCTTGGTTACAAGCAATACAGGTATTAATTTCATCCACTCGATTGGTTGCCGTCTTGCTGACCCAGAAAGCATCCGCCAACAATGGTCGCGCCATCTGCACCATATCGGCTTTTCCAGCAGCCAAAATGGCTTCGGCCGTTTCAGGCATGTTAATCCGGTTAGAGGCAATCACAGGAATAGCGACATGCTTTTTCACTTCTGCCGTGTAATCGGTAAACGCTGCACGCGGTACGGAAGTGACAATGGTCGGAATACGTGCTTCATGCCAGCCTATACCCGTATTTAGCAAGGTAACTCCGGCTTTTTCCAGAGCCTGTGCCACCGTAATCACTTCCTGCATGGTGTTGCCATCATGTACTAAATCGAGCATGGACAAACGGAAACAGATAATAAATTTTTCACCGACTTTTTCACGAATGGCTTTGACAATATCTACTGCCAAACGCATGCGGTTTTCAATGTCACCGCCCCAGTGGTCGCTACGCTGATTGACATGACGGCTTAAAAACTGATTCAGCAAATAGCCTTCAGAACCCATAATTTCCACACCATCATAGCCGGCTTTTTTGGCAATGCTGGCCGTGTGTGCATAATCCTCAATAGTCTCTAAAATCTGCTTTTCACTCATTTGACGCGGTTTAAAAGGTGAAATTGGAGATTTAATCGGGCTGGCAGAAACCACAAAAGGCTGATAGCCGTAACGGCCAGAATGCAAAATCTGCATTAAAATTTTTGCACCATGCTTATGTACAGCATGTGTCACCAAACGATGCGGCGCCACATCCGCCAAATTATTCATGGTACCGCCCGCAGGAAGCAACCAGCCCTGACGGTTTGGGGAAATCCCCCCAGTGATAATCAGACCTACACCACCTTTTGCCCGTTCGCCAAAATATGCGGCCAATTTAGGATAATTATAAAAACGGTCTTCCAGACCAGTATGCATGGAACCCATCACGACACGGTTTTTAATGGTCGTAAAGCCCAAATGTAGCGGTTTTAATATATTTGCATAGCGAGTTGTCATGATGGATCCTTTATATATTGGCTTTGCAACTTGTTGCATATTACTTTACCTATTTTTATTCTTTTGTTTATGACTTGTTTTACACATTGTCTGACGAAACAGTCAATTTTTCATAAAAAAAAGCGCAGTGCTTAGACTGCGCCTGAGATAGAACCCGTTATTTTTTATTATAATTCAGTTTTTTAATTTGTTTCTTGATTCCAGTATTTTAATTTGGAGGTATGACCAATCCCCACATTAAAGCTATTGGTCGGATCCAGTTTTTGATAATGGTTTTTTAGTGCAGGCTTAGCCACATATAAATGCCCGACATTATGTTCTGCAGGATATTCAGCCCCGCGTTCATCCAGTAAACTCCACATTTGATGTTCTATTGCTAAAGGATCAACACCTTTTTTCACAATATAGTCCTGATGAAAGACATGACATAAAAAATGACCATAATAAAGTTTATGGATAATCAGCTCATCCATTTCCTTCGGCAAAGTTTCTACCCATTCACGGTCATTACGGCGTAAGGCAATGTCCAGCGCGACAATATCTTCCACTTCTGAACGATGGGTGTCGCGATAACGAATGGCTGCGCCGGCTACAGCAAAACGATGTAAAAAGGCTTTACGTCCTTCTTCTTCGGTACAGTGGAAATAATTTCCAGTGTTATGAGATGAAAAATAGTGCTGTAAAAATTGCTGAACCTGCTCCACATCCTGATTTTCGATGCGCAGCACCAGATGATGCTCATACAAATCCCGGAATTCATTCATGCGTTTCGGTAAATGCGACGGTAAAAATTTGCTCAGCATTTGCAGGACTTTATCAGATAGCCCTTTCATGCCGACTTTTTCCAGGTAACCATCGACCTTATCTTTCATGGCAAATGCGGCAGGGACTTTGGCTGTTCCGAATTTTTCGATAAACATGAAGGTATCTTTGCCATATTCAGCACCAATATCGTAAGCCACCCGGTGAATATATTCGCCCGCAATCGGTAAACGCGCTAAACCCGTGAGTAGAAAACGGCGGATTGCGGTTAAATCTTGCTGGGTATTGGTGCCGACATAAAACACCTGACTGGGAATTTTTTCAAAGGTATCCAAACGTACCGCAAACACGCAGACTTTCCCCGCTGAACCGGACGCTTCATACAAACGCGATGGATCGGCATTAAAACGTGCTGGCGTGTTCTCATCGACTTGAGTCACGTCATGCGCATAACGATGATCCGAAGCACAGCAATGCTGATCATTTTTAATATCAGTCAATTGATATTGCTGATTTTCAAGTCGGGATAAAATTTCTTCTGGTGTTGAACCGAGCTGGATGCCCAAATGATTGACCAGTTCCAGTTGTCCAGTTTCATTTACTCGGGCATACAGGGCAAGTTCCGTATAGGCAGGTCCACGGCGAACCAATGCACCACCCGAGTTATTGCAGACTCCACCCAAAACTGATGCACCTATACAGGAGGAACCAATCACCGAATGCGGCTCACGATTAAACACTGCTAGTTCTTTTTCCAGTTTGTCTAGCGTTGCACCGGGCAAGCAAACCACTTGTTTCGCATCATTAATCACTTGAATGCCAACCAAGCGTCGAGTGTTGATCAAAATCACTGGACGGTCATAATCATCGCCAAAAGGGGTTGAGCCACCAGTTAAACCGGTATTGGCAGCCTGCATAATCACAATACAGTCTGCGTCCACCGCAGCCTGCAAGACTTGCCACTGTTCCAGCAATGAACCCGGGACGACCACGGCCAGCACTTGGCCGGAACCGTAACGACGACCTTGACGGTATAATCGTGTGTCATTGTCATCCGTGAATACATGTTGCTTGCCGACAATGTGGATGAGTTTTTGAATAGTTTGCTGTACATCTAAATTGGATGGCATTTGTCATATCCTATTGATGAATTGTCGCGCTTAATCAACACGGTATTCATTACTGCGGAGTCTTTCCAATATTATTTATAGATTCAGGAATTAACCTTCGGTTCGACCTACTTTTCTTTCGGGAAAAGTAGGCAAAACCATTGTCATCCGCAAAACTCGTCATATTCCGTCAAATCTTTATTTTCATCGCAGAAACATGATGTTAAGTATGAAGTCCTGCCTCAAACAGTTGCGGATGACGTTTACGCGTATCAAATTCAAGCTTTGACTAAATTTAATATTCAAAATTATTATTTAAGCCAACTCTCTATCTAACTTCACCAAACAATCCGAAGTAATATCGCCAATGGTTTTGGCACCGGTCAGCGTCATTGCTACGCGCATTTCCTTATCAATCAATTCAAGCAGATTGGAAACACCCTCACCACCGGCAGCACCCAGTGCATAAACAAAGGCTCGACCCAACATACAGGTATCGGCACCCAAGGCCAGCATACGCACTACATCCAGACCATTACGGATACCCGAATCGGCTAGAATTTTAATATCACCTTTGACTGCATCGGCAATTGGCGGCAAAGCACGCGCGGAAGATAAAACACCATCCAGCTGACGGCCCCCATGGTTTGAAACCACAATACCATCTGCACCGAAACGTACTGCGTCTTTGGCATCTTCAGGGTCTAAAATACCCTTGATCACCATTGGACCATCCCAGAACTCACGAATCCATTCCAGATCTTTCCAGGAAATCGAGGGATCAAAGTTAGAACCTAACCAGCCAATATAATCTTCAAGACCCGTGGGTTTACCCAAGTATTTAGAAATATTGCCTAGGTCATGTGGGCGTCCCATCAAGCCCACATTCCAGGCCCAATGCGGATGGAAACAGGATTGCATATAACGGCGCATTGCTGCATTTGGCCCGCTCATACCCGAGTGGGCATCACGGTAACGCGCGCCCGGCACAGGCATATCTACTGTAAATACTAAGGTTGAGCAACCTGCCGCTTTGGCACGTTCCAGAGCATTTTTCATAAAACCACGGTCACGCAGCACATACAACTGGAACCACATTGGACGCTGAATTGCTGGAGCCACTTCTTCAATCGGACAAACTGAAACAGTAGACAGGGTAAAAGGAATGCCTTTTTTATCTGCCGCCACTGCCGCCTGCACTTCACCACGGCGGGCATACATCCCGGTCAAACCTACAGGTGACAAAGCCACGGGCATAGACAGGGTTTCATCAAACAGTTTGGTTTCCAGGCTTAACTGCGACATGTCATTCAGTACACGTTGTCTCAACGCAATTTTTGATAAATCTTCCACATTACGCTTCAGTGTATATTCCGCGTACGCACCACCATCAATGTAATGAAATAAAAACGGTGGCAAGCGGCGTCTAGCGGCTTCACGATAATCATTCGCAGAAGAAATAATCATGCTTATATCCTGTTTAATCTACTGGCACGCTGGCGACGAGCTTCTTCTTCATCAATCAAGCGTACCTGTTGTACTACAAACTCAATGTGTCCACAGACTGCACTGCGTGCAGCATCAGGATCACGGCGTTCAATTGCATCCATCACCTGAAAGTGCTGGTCATGCAATTGATCAAAACGGTGCGATTCGCTATAGACTTTGCGTCGGCCCAAAACCACGTTGTATTTCAATAGGTCAAACAGGCTGCGCATCATCTGTATTAGCACTAAATTATGTGAGGCTTCGGCAATGGCTAAATGGAATTCAGCATCCGCTTTTGCTGACTGGTCATCATCCCCAATAGATTGATAATGGGCAATCCGATCGTAACAGCGGCGAATATTTTCCAGGTCTGCTGCTGTTGCACGCTGCGCGGCATACCAGGCGGTACCACCCTCTAAAACGCTACGGGCTTCCTGCACATCAAAACGGTAAGCTGGGTCCTGATCAATCAGATTGCTTAAAGGTTCTACAATTTGATGATTGGTCCAGGCGCTCGGTAGCAACTGTAAAAAGGTTCCCGAGCCTGCCTTGCTCAGCAACATGCCCGTACTGACCAAATGCTGAATCGCTTCACGCAAAGATGAACGCGACACCCCGAGCTGTTCACATAATTTACGTTCTGCAGGCAAACGGTCTCCAACCTGCATATTGCTCTGTTCAATCAACATACGGAGCTGCTGTACGGCTTGGTCGGAAACTTTCATCTGCATTTCTCTACTCTTGCATCAATTCCAGTTTATGGAATCATCCATGGGAACACATAGGCTTGTAATGTGATGATAATACCAATCATCACGGTAAAGGAGATACTGTGTTTCACGGTAAAGCGGAACAAATCAGATTCTTTACCTACCAGACCTACAGCCGCACAGGCAATAGCAATCGATTGAGGTGAAATCATTTTTCCGGTCACCCCACCACTGGTATTGGCCGCAACCAGCAGTACTTCCGGCACGCCAATCTGTTGTGCCGTGGTCGCCTGAAGTGCCGAGAAAAGTGCATTCGCAGATGTGTCTGAACCAGTCAGAAACACGCCAATCCAGCCCAGGAATGGAGAGAAGAAAGTAAATGCCTGGCCTGTATGCGCCAGCGCTAAAGCCAGGGTGGCCGACATGCCTGAATAGTTCGCAATAAAGGCAAAGGCCAGTACCATACCAATGGAATAAATAGGAACTTTCAATTCATTGATGGTTTCGCCAAAGGTGATAAGTGCTGCTTTGGGCTTCATTTTCAGGAAAATGATGGTGATGATAGCGGCAATGAAAATGGCTGTGCCTGTAGCAGAAATCCAGTCAAATTTATAAATCGCATCGTAGTCCTTAATTTCAGGGACCACCGGCGGCATCTTCTGGATCAGCTGATGCAAATACGGCACCTTGATGGAAATCACCAGATCATGCAGCGCGCCATCTTTGGCAAATAAATCCTTAAAGGGCTTGATACTCCAGATGGTGACCATCGCGGTTAAAATGGCAAATGGTGACCATGCCTTGGCAATTTGAGCAATGCTATATTTTTGCTGTTTTTGAGCTGCGAGCTGTTGAGCAGCTGCTTCATCAACATTTGCATCTTGGTCTGCAAAACGGAAAATATGTTTCGGTTGCCAGAATTTAAGCAAAATTGTTAAAGAAATAAGTGAAGCAATTGCAGCGGTAATATCTGGCAGCTCAGGACCTACAAAATTAGAGGTTAGATATTGTGCTAGTGCGAATGATCCACCACCCACAATCACCGCTGGCCAGGTTTCTTTCACACCACGCCAGCCATCCATAATCGCCATAATCCAGAATAGAACAATGGGCACCATAAACGGCAACTGACGTCCTACCATCTGGCTAATTTCATGGGTATCTACCCCGGAAACCTGCCCGGCCACGATAATGGGAATCCCCATTGCGCCGAAAGCAACCGGTGCAGTATTGACAATCAGGCACAAGCCCGCTGCATATAAGGGTTTAAACCCTAAACCCACCAGCAATGCAGCAGTAATGGCAACCGGAGCACCAAAACCTGCCGCACCTTCCAGGAAAGTACCAAAGGCAAAACCCACAAAGAGCATTTGTAAGCGCTGATCTTCGGTAATGGACAGAATGGAGGAACGAATAATATCGAACTGTCCTGTTTTAACCGAAATTTTATACAGAAATACGGCGCCAATGATGATCCAGGCAATGGGCCACAAACCATAGAAAAAACCGTAAATCATCGATGCAAAAGCCATCACGACCGGCATCTGATAGGAAAATAATGAAACCAGCAGCGCCAGGATCACGGTAATTGTTCCCGCTACACTACCTTTCATGCGGAATACCGCAAGCGCTAAAAAGAAGAAAATGATGGGAATCAGGGCAATCAAACTGGAGAGCCAGATATTGCCCATAGGATCGTAAATCTGTTGCCATTGTTGAAGCATTGTCCTCTCCTTGAAATGCTTTTCCAGAATACAAAATGGTCTGATCACCTACCAATTAAAACCATAATTGGTATTACCAATATCCATTTAATTAAAAAAATATATCAATAAACTTTAAATATTCTATTTTTTAACCAAATAAAGATCAATAAGCAATTTCTTATTTAAAATTGGTCATACCAATATAATGCATGAAATATTTAAAATTTATACAGACTGCACTGATTAAAATTAACTTAGATATTTTTAATTATTTCATTTTTATTATTTTTTTAGAAAAATAATAAATCCGGGACAACCATCTAATACTTTAGTCGATAATATGGATTATTTGAACGATGCTTGCTCAAAGAAAAGCACTATTTATAACAAGCGTAAATACTGATCATTAGGATACAGATAACAGGTGCAACAGAAAGCCATTCTGAGAGGAAATAAAATGCACGGACATGTTGCAAGCGGTCAAACTTTCAATGTGCTGCTCAAAATTGTTATCCACCTTCCTTTTAACTCCTGTTAATAAGCCACAACTCTGCTCTGCTTCAAGATTTAATCAAAATCTTTGCTTATAACCATATATTGAATCTATCAATTTCAAATTTTCAACGAGATTTTCTTTTGTAAAACCATTAGAAATAAAATAGTGCTACAATTGAAGAAATGTGTATTTTCTTGGGCCACCAAATTTCTCGGTGCCTATTTCATATCGTTAGGATTAACAATGTCTGATAATGCAACTATCTTGCAGAATGTCCCAGTAGGCAAAAAAGTTGGTATTGCCTTCTCTGGTGGTCTAGATACTTCAGCTGCTCTATTGTGGATGAAACAAAAAGGCGCAGAACCTTATGCTTATACAGCGAATCTGGGTCAGCCTGATGAAGACGACTATGATGCGATTCCGAAAAAAGCGGAAGCGTATGGCGCAGTAAAAGCTCGCTTGGTTGATTGCCGATTACAACTTGCATTAGAAGGTATTGCTGCGATTCAATGTGGCGCTTTCCATATCAGCACTGGTGGTGTTCCTTACTTCAACACTACGCCATTGGGTCGTGCAGTAACCGGTACCATGCTTGTTACAGCAATGAAAGAAGATGACGTCAACATCTGGGGTGACGGTTCAACTTATAAAGGTAACGACATTGAACGTTTCTACCGTTATGGCTTGTTGACTAATCCTGCGCTTAAAATTTACAAACCTTGGTTAGACCAAACCTTTATTGATGAGCTTGGTGGTCGTGCGGAAATGTCACAATTCCTGATCGACAATGGCTTTGACTATAAAATGTCAAAAGAAAAAGCTTACTCAACTGACTCAAACATGCTGGGTGCGACTCACGAAGCGAAAGATCTTGAATACCTCAATGCTGGTATCAAAATCGTTGACCCAATCATGGGCGTGGCGTTCTGGAAAGAAGAAGTCGAAATCAAACCTGAAGAAGTATCCATTACTTTTGAAGAAGGTTTCCCTATTGCGATTAACGGTCAACGCATTGAAGATCCAGTTGAGTTCATTCTTGAAGCCAACCGTATCGGTGGTCGTCACGGTCTAGGTATGTCTGACCAAATCGAAAACCGTATCATTGAAGCGAAATCTCGCGGTATTTATGAAGCACCAGGTATGGCGCTTCTTCACATCGCTTACGAGCGTCTTGTGACTGGTATTCATAACGAAGACACCATTGAACAATACCGTATCAACGGTCTGCGTTTAGGTCGTTTATTGTACCAAGGCCGCTGGTTCGATTCTCAAGCGCTGATGCTTCGTGAAACTGCACAGCGCTGGGTAGCGAAAGCCATCACAGGTACTGTGACTTTAGAACTTCGTCGCGGTAATGACTACACAATTATGAACACTGAATCGCCTAACCTTACTTATGAAGCTGAGCGTTTGACGATGGAGAAAGGTGATTCTATGTTTAGTCCTGCTGACCGTATTGGTCAATTGACTATGCGTAACCTTGACATTACCGATACTCGCGCAAAATTGGGTATCTATACAGGTGCAGGCTTACTTTCTGTAGGTACAGGTTCAGCTGTTCCGCAATTAAAAGACAAAAACAAATAAGTTTGTTTTAGGTCAAAAAAACCGCTCGAAAGAGCGGTTTTTTTATCTGACCTGTTTATGATTTTATAAATTCAGTTGCAACGATATTGGAACGGAGAGATTGATAATAAATCTGGTTACGACCTAAATTCTTGGCACGATATAAAGCCTGATCAGCAATTTTTAATAACTCTTCTTTACTTAGCTCAGCTTCGCCATAATAAACAGTAATTCCTAAACTGATGGTAATAAAATTGGAGATTGAAGATTTCTCGTGAGGAATTTCTAGACGCTCGATGGCCTTATAGATATTTGATGCTACGACATAAGCACCATGAGCATCTGTTTCAGGCAGTAGTACCACAAACTCTTCCCCACCATATCGTGCAACAAAATCCATATGCCGAATGGCATTTTTAATCGATTTGGCGATAGAAGAAATCACATCATCGCCTTTCTGGTGCCCATAAAAATCGTTGTAGTTTTTAAAAAAATCAATATCAATAAACAGGATCGCCAAAGTACTTCGTTCTTGACGGGTTTGCTGGTAAAACACTTCCATCATTTCATCGAAACTACGACGGTTTGAGATTTTAGTCAGGTCATCATGCTGACTTAAATGCAATAATTCCGAATTATGAATCCGATGCATTTTTTCACTAATTTTGGTTCGCATTGTAAACAGATAAATCATTCGTTCACGCGCAAAAATCATATGACTAATCACATAACCAAACACACAACTGCCAAAAAGAATACGACCAAGTACCACGGCATCAAAATCAACATGAAGCAGAAAAAACAGAATGACTGTCAGCGAAGCCGCTAAAAATCCGGTCATCAACATCTGAAATGGTTTTACCCCGGAAATAAGGGAGCCCATAATGTAGATCATGCACAGAATGGCCATACCTTGTTGGCGTAAGGCGATAGTTTCTACGGTCAAAGTCAACCAGGACATGGAAGTCATGGCCCAAAACATAAGCCCCATGGAAGCCAGAGAAAAATAGGGACGCAATCTGGGAAAATGTGAAAAAGAAAATAAAACCAGCAGGCATACAGCACCATTGGCCAAACCTAGGCTACAGTTCAGAAAATCATGCCTGATATACTGTTTGTCAATCACCCAGTAGTCGCTGGGCAAAATCACCAGAATAAAAATAAAATAAGATAAAACGCCGCCCCACAGATATTTTTGTACATGCTTACGGGCACGCTCCAAATTTTTCGACCAAAATTCCTGTTCCATTTTTTTGGGAAAAACCTGACCTATACGCTGACTTTGCCGTATAATCAGCTCTTCTATTTTTTCTTTATCATATTGTAATTTCGCTAGATTATACTTGGATTCCATTGCCCAGCATTTCTTAATTCTTTTAGTTACTAAAAATAACATATTTTTCTTATTTAGAATTATGTATATATAACCATTTGTCTGTAATTCTCGTTACCATTTTCACACTTTATGGATTATCATCTGTTTTATTTCTTCGATTGAAATGACCTTGAATACAATCACTCTTCTCCAGCCAGATGATTGGCATGCTCACTTACGTGACGGTTTATCTTTAAAACGTACAGTTCCCGATCTTGCCAAGCAGTTTGCTCGTGCTATCTGCATGCCAAATACTGTCCCTCCCATCAAAACAGTTGAGGAAGCATTGGCTTATCGCGAACGCATTATGGCGCATGTCCCTGAAGGTGTCGCATTTGATCCACGTATGGTGCTTTACTTTACCGACCAGACTCAACCAAGCGAAGTCAAAAAAATTAAAGAATCTGAGCATGTCAATGCCATCAAGCTGTATCCAGCCGGTGCAACCACAAATTCAGACAATGGCGTCAGTGATATCAGTAAAGTCTATGCGGTGATTGAACAGCTGGAAGAACATCAGGTGCCATTGTTACTTCATGGTGAAGTCACCCACAATCATGTCGATATTTTTGACCGTGAAAAACGCTTTTTAGATGAAGTACTTTCACCGCTTTTAAAACAATTTCCAAAGCTTAAATTGGTTTTAGAACACATTACCACAAGCGATGCTGCACATTTTGTACTTGAACAGGACCGCAATGTAGCTGCTACCATTACCCCACAGCATTTACTGTTCAACCGTAACGATATGCTAGTGGGTGGTATTAAACCGCATTTCTATTGTTTGCCGATTTTAAAACGTCAAAGCCATCAGCAAACATTACTTGAAGTTGCAACCAGTTCTAATCCCAAATTTTTCCTGGGTACAGACAGCGCGCCGCATTCAAAAAATGCCAAAGAAAATGCCTGTGGCTGTGCCGGTTGCTATAGCGCCCCTACCGCAATTGAATTATATGCTCAGGCTTTTGATCAGGCAGGTCGACTGGACCGTCTGGAAGGTTTTGCCAGCCATTTCGGTGCGGACTTCTATGGTCTGCCGCGCAATACCAATACCATTACCTTGGTCAAAGAAGAGCAAGTTATTCCGGAAAGTTTAGACTATTTGGATGGTGAACAGATTATCCCATTGTATGCGGGTAAGACCATCCAATGGAGAAAAGTGTGACAGATGAAACCACACCAGTAATTGGTCAGCGTTTCCGTGGATTTTTACCTGTTGTTGTCGATGTCGAGACAGCAGGTTTTAACTCACAGACTGATGCCTTACTGGAAATCGCAGCAATCCCAATCATTTATAATGAAGAAGGCCAATTTGTACCTGGTGAAGCGCACCATGCACATATTAATCCTTTTGCAGGGGCGAATTTAGACCGCCGTTCTCTGGAATTTATTGGTATAGATCCATCAAACCCAATGCGCATTGCCATGGCGGAAGATGAAAAAAGTGCATTAAAACGCATTTTCAAATCGGTCAATGAAGTTCGTCGTCAACAAAACTGTACCCATGCCGTTTTGGTCGGCCATAATGCACATTTCGATTTGGGCTTTGTACAAGCGGCCATTGCCCGTACAGGGACTAAAAATCAAAACCCTTTTCACAGTTTTTCGGTGTTTGATACTGTGACTTTAAGTGCCGTGATGTTTGGTCAGACTGTACTGGCAAAATCATGTATTCAGGCTGGAATTGAGTTTGATGGTAAGGAAGCACACTCTGCTTTATACGACACTCAAAAGACTGCGGAACTGTTTTGCTATATTTTGAACAAACTCGCACCCCATCTACTTGACACCTTGGTGGCGGATCAATAAGATACCGCCATCTTCTAAACGTCCCTATCGTCTAGAGGCCTAGGACATCGCCCTTTCACGGCGGTAACCGGGGTTCGAATCCCCGTAGGGACGCCATCTATTTTTCTATCCTATTTATTTAGCTATTCATTTATTTTTAGTTTTTTAATGCCCCCTCATTTTTATACATGAAAAGCATTTTGAGCTTTAAAGCCTCCATTCGTATATTGAAAAAACGAACCACCCAAAAACCACCATAAGTTCGAGTGAATCACCGAACATTATTTCTAAAATTACTCATCCCATCCTGAATATTCCTTTTCAAAGCTTGTTTTTTAAAGTTTAGCCTTAAGCGCTACAGCACCCTTTTTTTATCGCCATTTGCATGCTAAGTTCACTCTATTGAAATCAATGACCCTGAAATCATGTTGAAAAAAGCTTTTATTGTTTTAATCATTCTTCTTCCCTCAGCTTTATATTTATATATCGTCAGCAAAGATAAAGCTCCAGACAAAGATTCATCAATCACGCCAGTAGCAGCTCCAGCACAAGAGCAACCTCAAAAATATCAAACACCAGACCACTAATTTGTGGTCTTTTAAATTTCAGTTTTCCATCAACTCCTCTGAATCATGGAAAATTTGATTTATTTGATAATTCACGTACCCCCTAAAATAATACGTTCAATTTATTATTTATCTTATGCACTATTATTATCAACCTTCGCAGCATTCGTCTGCTGGGAAACCTAAGCCATCGCTAAACAGAGAGACCACAACGAGCCATCTCTTTCAGTTATCCTTAGATGGTGCATTAATATCAAGTTATATCGTGCTAAAAATTCATACTGTTTTAAAGTGACAGATCAAGTAGCTTTTAAAAACTGTGCTTTTTTATTTTATATTTGTCATTTTTTATGCAATTAATTCAATATTTTAAAAATAACACAATTACAGGTTTGACAGCTTTATTAAAAATCCATAATATACGCATCACCTCCTAACGACCCTATCGTCTAGAGGCCTAGGACATCGCCCTTTCACGGCGGTAACCGGGGTTCGAATCCCCGTAGGGTCGCCATATATCGTGCTATACGATCATTCAAGCTTCAACACTTATCATTATTACATTGCAGATTTGTAGTTTTTCACTACAATAGTTCGCTTCATTTTTCTTTTTCATTTTCTCTTATGCAGTCATCTCATACTCCGAATGATGCTACGCATCAGGGCAATTCTGCGCCTTTAAAACGCGCTATGAGTACTCGACATCTGGTCATGATTTCGCTAGGAGGCGCAATCGGAACGGGGTTATTTTTAGGTTCTGGTGAAGTCATTGCACAAACGGGGCCTGTAGGTGCCATCATCTCCTATGTATTAGGCGGTTTAATTGCCTATGCAGTCATGCTTTGCCTGGGCGAACTTGCGGTACATATGCCCGAATCGGGTTCGTTTGGTACTTATGCCCGCAGATATATTGGTCCAGGTACAGGTTATATGATTACCTGGTTGTACTGGCTGACCTGGACTGCCACCCTTGGAACCGAATTTACTGCCGCAGCCTTGCTGATGCAGGAATGGTTTCCGGAAATTTCAGTCTGGATCTGGACCATCATTTTTGCAGCCATTGTGTTTGGGCTTAATATGAGTTCAACAAAGTTATTTGCAGAGTCTGAATTCTGGCTATCCCTGGTCAAAGTCGTGACTGTAATTAGCTTTATTATTTTAGGCTTATTGGCAATTTTTGGTGTGCTTTCGTTTCAGGGTCACAGTTCTGCGCCTTTATTTAGCAACATTACGGCTCAGGGCTGGTTTCCTCAAGGCTTATTTCCAATTTTCGCTACCATGCTGATTGTCAACTTTGCCTTCTCTGGCACTGAACTGATTGGTGTTGCCGCAGGTGAAACTCAGGATCCGGCTAAAAACGTACCCAAAGCCATCAATGCTGCCATCTGGCGATTACTGATTTTCTTTGTCGGTACCATTGTGGTGATTAGCGCGCTGTTACCGCATCAGATGGCGGGCTTGGGGGCTGAAGGTGTCAGTAGCAGTCCGTTTGTAACGGTATTTACTTATATTGGTATTCCACATGCGGAAGATATCATCCGCTTTGTGATTATCACTGCGCTGTTATCAGCAGCCAACTCGGGTTTATATGCCGCGTCCCGCATGATGTGGTCTTTATCTGACAAAAAACAGTTACCTGCCGTGTTCTCTAAAGTGAACCACCGTGGCATTCCTTTTGTGGCGATTATTGTCACCATGCTTGGTGCGATTCCGGGCTTATTGTCAGAGCAGTTTGCACCGGAAACCATCTTCAAGAACCTGCTGGGTGTAGCTGCATTTACAATGGTGGTGGTCTGGATGAGCATTTGCTTAAGCCAGTTCAATTTCCGTCGTCGGTGGTATAAGGCCGGTCATACCGTGCAAGAGTTAGGCTTTGCAGCACCGCTGTTCCCGATTGTACCGATTCTAGGTTTTGTGTTCTGTTTTATTACCTGTATCAGTATGGCCGCAGATCCGGAAATGCTAGCCGGCTTTATTGGCTGCCTGCTGTTTATTGCGGGTTGTTATCTCAGTTACCATGTTTTCTATCGAAAGCAAAACTAACACAGAAAAGGAGTGGTCAAGTACCGCTCTTTTTTTTACGCTCAATCAAGCGACCCCCTTTCTATAAAAGCTCTGACCATGTATGAAAATCATTTTTATTCACGGCATGAATCAACAGAATTACGATCAACCTTCATTAAAACAGCATTGGCTATCCGCTTTTCAAACCGGCCTACGCAATTCCCAGCAAAATATTGATCTTAACGCTCTGGAACTGCGCTTTCCTTTTTATGGTGATTTGCTCAGCAAACATCATTTGTATAACAGCCTGGATCTGGAGACCTTTTTACCCAAGTCCATCTCCCATTTACATCTTCCCTTTCATTTAAGACATAACACTACCATTGTCCCGGAACAGCATCCCTGTGCGAGAAGATTACCGAGTGTAAATCCCGAAAGCTCTGAGTCATTCACGCAGCGATTGGCACTCATTAGCGCACTCACCAGAGATCATGCATTTAAGGAACTGGCACTATTTCTCAATCATTATCCCAAGCTGCATGAAACATTTATTCATAAATTCCTGATTGAAACCTATTTATATTTATCTAACCCAGATTTCATGCATGAAGTTCACCATCGAATCATGTCTTATCTACATCCCGAGCTAGATCATATTATTGTGGCGCATTCCCTCGGTTCGGTCATTACCTATAACCTGCTGCATCAATATCCGCATTTTAGAATTCAGCGCTTTATTACCCTAGGCTCTCCCCTGGCTTTTAGAGTCATTCAGGAAAAACTCGTCACCCCGATTTCCAGACCACCCCAGCTGCAGGGTGACTGGTTTAATTTTTATTCACCTGACGATTTTTTGACTGCTTTTCCTTTATCAGAAGCCCCTTTCAATTTTCAGCCACCCATCATTAACCAAGCGATTACTACATCTTTTTATAATCCTCACAGTATTATCGGTTACTTACAGCATCCGGCAGTGATCAACAGCATCATTGAGGGTTTAAGCGCAGAAAAATAGTGATTTTCAAAACACATTTCACACATTTGTTTTATTTTTATTCAGTTGAGTCTATTTTTAAACATTATCCCGAAAAAAGGTTTGACAGGGTGTCCTATCCACCCTATTATACGCCCACCTCTGAAACGTCCCTATCGTCTAGAGGCCTAGGACATCGCCCTTTCACGGCGGTAACCGGGGTTCGAATCCCCGTAGGGACGCCAATACTTAGATGACCCTATCGTCTAGAGGCCTAGGACATCGCCCTTTCACGGCGGTAACCGGGGTTCGAATCCCCGTAGGGTCGCCATATTCGAGATTGCAAAACCTCAGCAAAAAGCCTGATCATCATGAATCAGGCTTTTTTGTTTTTAAATAGATTGAATTTCAACATTGCTTGATCTTTACTGCACATCTAAAGAAATTATAAAAATAGAGCAGACCTGCCTTTCAACGTACACGGAAAAAAGGACAATGGTCTGCTGTGCAGTTTCAGTCTTATTGGGCTAAAGCATGGTAGCCTTAAGCACTACGACGTGAATTAATCTGCCCTTTAATAATGGCGGTAATATTGTTTTTGGCATATTTCAAGAAAACTTTGAGCGGTGACAGTTTTGGATTTGGACGTTTACCACGCGCAATATCCTTAAACTGTGCGGCATACCAAATAATTTCCATAATCGCCATTTTATCGACTATCGGAATGCCGGTTTTGATTTTATCTACCGCATAACGCACGTCCTGCCCTGCAATCAGACGGTCGGTTAAATCGGTTTCCACTGCCAATGGTCGTGCTATGCCAATAAACTCACAAGCGCCACTGTCCAGTGCTGCATTCATGCCTTCAACAGTACGGAATCCACCGGTCACCATTAAATGGCATTTCACTTCTTTGCGAATTTTCTCGGCAAAATCGAGGAAATAGGCTTCGCGGGCAATGCTACTGGCTTTGCGCTTGTCTTCTTTTGCACCCGCCATAGCCGGAGCTTCATAAGTTCCACCAGAAATCTCGATCAGATCGATTCCAGCAGCATCTATGGCTTTAAAGACCGCAACCACTTCATCTTCGGTAATGCCGCCACGCTGGAAATCAGCCGAGTTCAGTTTCACGGAAATGATAAATTGATCCGAGGTTGCAGCACGGACAGCCTTATAAATTTCCAACAGGAAGCGCATCCGGTTTTCAATCGAACCACTCCATTGATCCTGACGCTTGTTGGTCAATGGCGATAAAAACTGGCTGATCAGATAACCATGCGCACCATGCAACTGTATGCCTTCAAAGCCAGCTTTTTCGCAGATTTGTGCAGAAATGGCAAAACGCTGGATAATATCGATAATCTCATCTTCACGTAATTCACGTGGTGTGCCAAAGGTAGTTGCCAGTGCAGGAGAAAAAGGCACAGCCGAAGGTGCTACAGTTTCCCTGTTTAGACCTTTAGGACACTGGCGGCCGGGATGGGATAATTGCACCAGTTGCACCATGCCATATTTCTTGCCGAGCGCTGCCCATTGCTGTAGCTTGGCCAAATCACGTTCCGATTCAATCACTACCACGCCCGGTTCATTTTTGGCACGGAAATCTACCATCACATTTCCTGTAATGGCACAACCTAAACCGCCTTTGGCCCAGGTTTCATAAAGATTGAAATGCAACTGGCTGGGCTGACCCGCATCATTTGCCAGAGCTTCACTCATTGCGGCTTTGATAATTCTGTTTTTAAAAGTGATATTTCGAATGGTAATGGCTTCAGCAAGATGGCTCATCTCTCAATCCTGACTTATTTGTATTTATATAGAGTGAAAACTCTAACCTGAATATACAATTCGTCAATAGGCTATTTGACAATATGACTTGTCAGTAGTTTTAAACATACTGACTTGCTTCGATTAATTGACGGGTATATTCAGTTTGCGGATTTAAAAACAGCTGTTCAGTGTCTTGAAATTCCATGACCTGCGCATGGCGCAGCACCAGCACCTTCTGACACAAGGCTTTAACCACTTGCAGGTCATGGCTGATAAACAGATAACTGATCTGATGTTCCTGCTGTAAACGTCTGAGCAATTTCACGATGGCACGCTGCGTGGTACGGTCCAGCGCCGAGGTCGGTTCATCCAGTATCAGCAGTTTAGGATTCAACACCAAAGCGCGTGCCAAGGCGACACGCTGACGTTGTCCACCTGACAGCTCATGTGGATAACGAGTTCTAAAGCTGATCGGCAATTCCACTTTTTCCAGGGCCTCATCAATCCGCTGAGATATGTCTGTAGCAGAAAGTTTTTTTAAGCCCAAGCCTTCACCAATGGTTTGCTCGACATTCAAACGCGGATTCAAACTGCTAAACGGGTCTTGAAACACCATCTGAAATTCGGCACGTAAAGGCCGTAACTGTTTTTCATTGCATTGGTTTAAATCGGTACCGAGCAGCACAATTTCACCGTCACTTTTGATCAAACGGCTAATAGCCAAAGCCAGTGAACTTTTACCCGAACCGCTTTCACCGACAATACCAATCGATTCACCTTGGGCTAATTGTAAGTCCAAAGGCTCGACCGCAATAAAATAGTCTTTGACCCAGTTGAGTAATCCCTGCTTGATCGGGAACTTCACCGCAACCTGCTTTAAGGTCAATAAATTTTCAGCTTCTGGAATGTGTAGCGCCTCACCAAAATCATGATTCAGTAAATCTCGGGTATAGGCCTGCTTCGGCTGTTGAAATATTTCCGCTACGCTGCCCTGTTCTTCTACTACACCTTTGTTCATTACAATGACCTGATCGGCATAGCGACGTACCAGATTAAGATCATGGCTGATCAGAATCATCGCCATATTTCGGCTTTGCTGCAAAGATTTAAGCAGTTTGAGAATCTGTGCTTGCAAGGTAACATCCAGCGCTGTGGTCGGTTCATCGGCAATCAGAATGTCTGGATCTAAGGCCAGTGCCATGGCAATCATCACGCGCTGCCGCTGTCCACCGGAAAGCTCATGCGGATAACGGCGCAATTTCTCTTCAGGGTCGGTAATACCGACATCTTGCAATAATTCGATAATACGTGCCCGGGTCTTCTGTTTGGACCAGCCTTGCAGCAATAAGGTTTCACCAATAATTTTTTCCACCCTGTGCAAGGGATTTAAAGCCGTCATCGGTTCCTGAAAAATCATGGCAATTTTCTGGCCACGAATTTGTCGTAACTGTTCAGTTTTCAGTGCCAGTAGATTTTGCTGTCCCAATAAGGCCTGACCTTGAATCTTCAAAGTACTGGGTAACAGTCCGAGTAAAGCCAAACTGCTAATCGACTTACCCGAACCACTTTCACCGACCAGTGCAACGGTTTCACCAGCATGCAACTGAAAATTCAGGTCAGCTACCAGCACATGCTCTGCTTGCCGGATATTTAAATGCTGCACGCTTAACAAGGCTTGCGGATTATTGGCGTCTTGGATCGAATGCATCACGTGTCGCCTCCCCAATATAAATCAGTAAAGATAGGACAATGGCCAGGGTAAAGAAGCCGGACAGTGCAAGCCATGGTGAATTCAGGTTGGATTTGCCTTGTAATAACAACTCACCCAAAGATGCAGCATCTGGCGGTAAACCATAGCCCAGGAAGTCTAATGCTGTTAGTGCAGTGATGTTTGCGGTCAACATAAAAGGTAACTGCGACAGGCTGGAACTCATGGCATTCGGCAAAATGTGGCGCAGCATAATGGTTCGGTCTGTGACGCCCAGACTGCGTGCTGCACGGACATAGTCCAGATGACGTGCCTTTAAAAATTCCGCACGCACCAATCCAACTAAGGTGGTCCAGCCGAATAACAACATAATCAGAAACAGCCAGTACACATTCGGAGTAAACATGCTGACCAGAATTATCACCATCAATAACATTGGCAAACCGCCCCACACTTCTAAAATCCGCTGACCCAATAAATCAACCCAACCACCGTAATAGCCCTGAATCGCTCCCACGGCAATACCTAAAAGCGCTGATGCAATGGTTAATGCAAAACCAAACAGCAGCGATACACGCAAACCATAAAGGATACGCGCCAATACATCACGCCCCTGATCATCGGTACCTAACCAGTTTTGCGAGGTCGGTGCAGATGGCACCGGTACTGCCAGTTCCAGATTGGGCGTTTGATAGGAATATTGAATCAGTGGCCAGACTGCCCAGCCTTTTTCATCAATCAATTGCTGCACGACCGGGTCTTTATAATCAGCTTCGGTTTCAAACACCCCGCCAAAAGTCGTTTCCGGATAAGACTTTAACACCGGCACATACAGTGAATGTTTATAGCTTACCAACAGCGGTTTATCGTTCGCGATCAACTCAGAAGCCAGCGACAACACAAAAATCACGGCAAAGAGGATTAAGCAGCCAAAACCGAGTTTATTTTCCTGAAAGCGTTTCAAACGCGCCTGCATTAACGGGGACATTATTCAGCACCTCGCGAATCAAAATTAATCCGCGGATCAATCACCTGATACAGCACATCACTGATTAATCGCAGAATCAGACCCAGCAAAGTAAATAAGAACAGGGTTCCAAAAATAACCGGATAATCACGCTGTTGGATGGCTTCAAAGCCCAGCAGCCCCAAACCATCCAGATTGAAGATAATTTCAATAAACAGGTTGCCGACAAAGAAAATCCCGATCAGGGCTTCAGGCAAACCGGCAATCACTATCAGCATGGCATTACGAAACACATGACCATACAGCACCCGTGATTCTGTCAGGCCTTTAGAGCGCGCTGCCAGTACATACTGCTTGTTTAATTCTTCCATAAAGGAATATTTGGTCAAATAGGTCAGCCCGGCAAAGCCGCCAATCACCATGGCCAATAAAGGCAAAGTCATATGCCAGAAATAGTCTTTGATTTTGCCCAGCCAGCTTAGGCTATGGAAATTTTCCGATACCAGACCTTGCAGCGGAAACCACTGAAAATAGGACCCACCGGCAAAGAATACAATCAGTAACACTGCAAAAACAAAGGCAGGCACCGCATAACCAATCGCCAGTAACAAGGAGGTAGATTTATCAAACAGCATGCCATGCTGCCGGGCTTTTTTAATACCCAAAGGAATAGACACCAGATAAATCAGTAAAGTGCTCCATAACCCCAGGGACAAGGACACCGGCATTTTTTCCCACAGCAATTGCGTGACCGGCTTATCTTTAAAAAAACTGCTGCCAAAATCGAAGCTGGCATAACTTTTCAGCATGTCCCAGAAGCGGATGTGCGCAGGCTGATCAAAGCCATATTGGGCTTTAATCTTTTCCACCATTTCTGCACTTAAACCTTTTGCTCCCTGATAATTATTTTTTGCAGCAGCAGTTTCGCCACCCGTTGCACCTAGGCCCTGAAAAGCTTCTGCCTGTTGAATAGCCTGCTCGACTGGGCCGCCCGGTGCAATCTGGATCACCACAAAGTTAATCAACAAAATGAAAAACAACGTTGGAATAATCAGCAGCAGTCTTTTTAATATATATATGCCCATCGAAACAGTGTTCCCTGTGCCTGCGTTATGACTTATTGTTTATTTTTGACCTAAATACCGGGTGACTTTTTGCGCTTGCCCGGCATCACTCCACCAGTAGTCAATGCCCGATGACAACTTCGGTTTCACTTTCGGTTGATGATACATGTTCCAGTAAGCAAACCAGTTTTCACCCTTGCCATAGGTCGGAATTTGATAATAACCGGCACGCAATAAACGATCCAGTACCCTGGTTTTCAGTACCAATTGCTCACGGCTCGGTGCATGAATAACCTGCTGTACAATCGCATCAATCACAGGATTTTTAATACCGGCATAGTTGTAGTTACCCGGCTGATCTGCCGATGCACTGCCCCAGAACTGTGCCTGCTCATTTCCCGGATTGAGCGACTGCGGCATCACGTTGGTGGTCATGTCAAAATCCTTGGTCCGCATACGCTCGATATACTGCGGCACATCGACATGGCGGATCGCCACGTCCACACCCAAACGTTTCATATTGCGAATAAAGGGCATCAGGGTACGCTGCAAACCATCCTGATGGATTAAAAATTCAATCCGGATCGGCTTGCCTTGGGTATCCAGCAAACGGCCATTTTTAAAGGTATAGCCGGCTTTGATGAGCAACTGGCGTGCAGTCAGCAAGTTATTACGGTTAAATCCGCTGGCATCCGACACCGGATATTTCCAATTTTTTAAAACCCCCTGACGTTGAATGGGATTCAATCGGGCTAGATAGGGTTTTAAAATGGCTAGCTCTGCGGGGCTGGGCGTGCCTTTGGCTTCCAATTCACTGTTGGCAAAATAGCTTTGTAAGCGTCGATACTGTCCGTAAAACAGCGCCTTGTTTTGCCATTCAAAATCATAAGCATAGGTGATGGCTTGGCGAAACCGGATATCTTGAAAAGGTGTACGGCGGGTATTAAAGACAAAACTTTGTGTTGGAATCGGGTTCTGGTGCTGGAACCGGTATTTCACCACCATCCCTGCTTTTATCGCAGGAAAGTGATATTCCGTGACCCATTTACGTGCGGTAAATTCTTCATGCAGGGTATATTGGCCCGACTTAAAGCCTTCAAAGGCAATGTCCAGATTGCGGTAATAGATATATTTCAGGCGATCAAAGTTATATCGACCTTTATTGACCGGCAGGTCTTTGCCCCAGTAATTTGGATTGCGTTTATAGCTGATGCTACGACCTGCATCAATCCGGTCAATCAGGTACGGCCCTGATCCCAAAATCGGTTGCATGGTGACCCGAGTGAAATCCTTCTTCTGCCAATCGCGTTTTGAATAAATTGGCATTTGCGCCAGAATCAGCGGCATCTCTGCATTATTGGCAGACTTAAAACTCATTTTGACTGCATATTTGGACAATACTTCGGTTTTATCCAGATCGGCCAGATACATTTGCAGTCCCGGATTGGACTTGGTTTTATAAGTATCAAAAGTGAATTTGATGTCTTCGGCAGTCACTGCACTGCCATCGCTAAAACGTGCTTTGGGATTGAGATGGAAAATGACATATTGGGTCTGCTTGGGATCATAAGTCACTTTCTCCGCTAGCAAAGGATACATCACCCCCGGCTCGTCTAGTGAATTCGACATCAGCGAATCAAACAGGTATTCCACCCCATCGGTTGAGCTGCCTTTGCCATTCATACTGTTTAAATTGTCAAAAGTCCCATTACTGGCAGTACTTAAATAACCGCCTTTAGGTGCCTGGGGATTGGCATAGGGCATGACCGGCAAGCTTGCATATTTCGGCTGGCTATGAATGGCAATATAAGGCGTAGTCTGCATGGCAGCCCATATTCCTTGCGTTACAAGACTAAGCCCCCATGCAACCCCCCAATATTTCGCCCTGGCAAATGACATCTAAACTGACTCCCTGTCTTTGCATATTGTTATAAGTTTGGAACTTTAATCACATCACCAATACGTAATTGTTTATTGGGTTGCATATCATTCATTTCTGCAAGTTTTGAACTTTCCAGACCATAACGATTGGCCAGCCCAATCAGGGTATCCCCGCGTTTGACTTTATATTCAACCACAGTTTTAGGAATCACAATCTGCTGACCGACACGTAAACCGGCACGGGCATTCAAATCATTCATCGCCGCCAATTCAGCTACCGACACCCCGGTCCGGTTGGCAATCGCATTTAAGGACTCGCCCGCTTTCACGGTATACGCATCGGTATTTTTAGATGATTTCACTGCTTTTGCGATAGGCTCATCCACTTTAGCATCCAGCTTTGGAAGGTCTCCGTCAATTTTTAAACGTTGCCCAATACGGACAGTAGAATTGCGGGTTAAGCCATTCAATGCAGCTAAATAATCCAGCTGTAAATGATATTTCTTCGCAATATTGCTTAATGTTTCGCCAGGTTTAACCACATGGCTGTCACTCTTTTCAAAGCTGACTTTTTCAATTTTCGCTTCTACTTTGTTAGATGTTGCAACAGGTTCTTCACCCGTTAGTTTCAAACGCTGTCCTACACGTAAACCCGTATTGCGGTTAATGCCATTGATATTGGCAATATAATCCATGCCTAAATTATATTTGGCAGAAATGGCCGACAGGCTATCCCCGGATTGCACGGTATAACTCTCCGGAACAGTTGAACTTGCAGGAATCTTCAGGGTTTGACCTACCCGAACGCCACTGTTGTTGGACAATTTATTCAGCTGTGCCAGTTCGGTTAAGGAAATTTTCGATTTGGCTGCAATGCTCGACAGGGTATCGCCACGTTGCACCTGATAATTTTCCGTTTTATAGGACGGTTCAATGACTACCGGATCTATTTTAACCGGACTCACTTTTTCTTCCGGCTTGCTGTTTACTTCATGCAGTGGCACATTAATTTTTTGTCCCACCATTAAGCTGCTGCCCGCAGTCAGACCGGTGGTTAAATCAGCCAGCTCCTGATTGGACAAGGCATAACGGTCTGCGATCAGTTTGAGATATTCACCACGCTTAACTACATAAGACTTGGTTTTCACTTTGGCAGTAGATTTTGAATTATTGCTCTTGGTTTCAACAGTATCGGAATTGCCTTGAGTGCTTTCTTTTAACGATAATTTTTGCCCGACACGTAAACCGCTGCTGACTGACAGATTATTGTAATCTGCCAATTGCTTGACCGATAAGCCAAACTGGCTAGCCACCCCGGTCAGACTATCATTGGCCTGAACCACATAAATTTCTGGTTGTGCTTTAGACTTGGCCGATGAAGAGGTTTCAGTATTTTGTGGTTTAGCATCATAAAGATAAATACTGGTTCCCACATACAGCGGTGAGTTTGGATCAATCTGGTTCCATTTCGCCACATCACGCCAGTTCAGGCCATTTTTCATGGCAATGACTGCTAAGGTATCTCCAGGAAGAACGGTATAGGTACTGCGTTTTCCTTTCGGCGCAACCACCACAATTTCAGTCTCTGTCTTAACGTAATTTTTACCTTGGTTACGTTTGGCTTCATCAGAGTCAGCCTTGGTATTTTCCGCCACACCTTTTGGATAAGCGAAACCTTTGGTTAACTCCTTGCCTTGCTGCTCAGCGACTGACAGGCTGGTTTGGATGGCCGTTAACTTAATCTTGCCGTCAAATGGATCGACAATTTCGGTGCCTTGTGGTGCAATGGCTTTAATTTCTGCAACGACTTTTTCCTGTTCGGCTTTACTGGCTACAGGTTGAAGTACCTGTTCTACCGTTTTATTTTCACCTTCCGCTTTCACCGCCGCCATAATCTGCTCACGCTCAGCCGCAGACAATGGAGGTTCTACCGTCACAGGCTTGACATTCGCCACCTGACTCACCGCAACAGGAATACGTGGTGCACTTGGAATATCGCTATTTGCAGCAAAAGATGCCAAGGCATCAGAGCCTTGAGGCGTAGTCATACGTTTGCTACTTGAAGGTTTTGTTACTGCCACAGGATTTGCCGCACTCACTGGGGTAGCAGTGACTGGCTGAGAACTTTTAGGCGTGTTTGTAGCTAATACCGGTGGTGCTGTTTTGGCCGGATTAATCACTTGCGTATTTAACTCAGGCGGGTTGCTTCTTTCCGGAGTAAAGGGTTTTGCCGTGTTTGCCCATAACGCCCCAGAACTTGGCGATAACTTTTTAAGCCGGGCATCAATAGCAGGACTTAAATCCGCAGGAATAATGATCTTCATCGGGCTTTGCTCATCCACCCAGTCCCCACGATGCCCTGGATTGAGCTGATACAGCTCGGCACGGCTTAAACCTGTAAGCGAGGCAACTTCATTCAAGCTTACCGGCCCGACCGGCACTTCCCTAAAGTGTGGACGGTTGGCAATCGGCGGTAAAGATACCCCATAAGCACCCGGATTTTTAATAATTTGTGCTACAGCCAGGAAGCGTGGCACATAGTTCATGGTTTCCTGAGGCAGTTTCAGTGACCAGTAGTCTGTAGGCAAGCCAGCTGCCTTATTGCGGTTAATCGCCTGCTGGATCCGTCCCGGACCTGCATTATAAGCAGCCAAAGCCAATTCCCATGAACCAAACTGATTATATAAGCCGCCCAAAAACTCGTAGGCTGCACGGGTCGATTCCACCACATCGCGACGGCCATCATACAGGCTGGTCTGTCTTAAACCATAAATCCGTCCGGTACTTGGAATAAATTGCCACATCCCGGCGGCGGCGGCGCTACTGGTCGCTGCAGGGTCATAGGAACTTTCAATAATCGGCAATAATGCCAGTTCTGTCGGTAAACCGCGACGTTCCGCCTCTTTTACAGTATGGTAAAGATAACGTGAAGCACGGGCACTTAAACGGTCCAGATAAGGTTGTCGGGAAATGAACCAGCCACGCTGTGCTTCAATACGCGGATCCGAATGATTCAGATCCATCTTGAAACCTACCGTCATGCGCTTCCAGACATCACCGTGTTTTAAAATTAACAAACGGTCGCCTTCTACTGCGCTCATGTCTGTTGCAGATAATAAATCTTCCAATGAATCCAAGCTGTCGGCATCCAGGTATCCGGATGAACCCACCATTTTCGATTTTGAGCCATGTGTCACACTTTGGCTTGAAGAGCAGCCTGATAGTCCCAATGCAGCTAAAGCTGAACCCAGTACTGTTATTTTAAAAAAATTGGGTAATGTTGGCTGCCACAAAATCGCGGTTGGTTTATACATAAAAAAATCCAAACAACTCGTATCAAATTTATTTTTTAGATCTGCCATTGTAGTGAAGCATAAGGGAGACACAAGGGATTAATTTAGCGCGATTTCACTATAAATGTTACAAGAATTTAAAAAATAACCGTGTAATACACTTTTAAAGTGAAATTGCGTTATACAATATGCCAATCACCTAGTTTATTTGACTCTCATTTTAGCGTTCGGATTTGGTTTATATGACTCAAACAATCACTCTCTATGTCGATGGCGCTTGTCGCGGCAATCCTGGTTTAGGCGGTTGGGGTGCATATATCATTACAGAATCAGAAAAGCATAAACTGTGTGGCGGAGAAGCGGAAACCACCAATAACCGCATGGAACTCACCGCGGCAATTGAAGGTATCCTGTTTTGTCCGCGCGATGCCAAACTGATCATCTGGACCGATTCCAAATATGTCAAGCAAGGCATTACCGAATGGATTCATGGCTGGAAAAAGAAAAACTGGAAAGATGTCAAAAATCCGGACCTGTGGAAATTACTGGATGCGACTTGTCAGGGTCGTGACATTGAATGGAACTGGATTAAAGGTCATGCCGGACATCCGGGTAATGAGATGGCCGATCAACTGGCCAATCGGGGCGCCGATCAAACCTTAAAAGCCATGAAAAATCTATTATCATCTGCCGAAAATGTTTTAGAACAAGCCAACATGCTGGATAAAAAAAAAGCTGAAAAAGACTGGTTGTTAGATGACCCCTTTGGTTTCGACCTAATGGAAGCCGAGCTGCAAGATGACAATGAAATTTTAGACAACGAGTCTTCAGAAAATGAAGTCTTAGAAAGCACATTCTTAGAAAACACAGAACAAGAAACCGATCAGGCAAATAGTATGCAGGAACAAAGTGAAGATCTGGACACGATTGTACCTAACATTACCACTGCTTCGGATAAACCGCTGCACCCACATATCATGATTACGCCACGAAGCAAAGAAGTTCATGGTCCTCGCCAGCTAATTCTGGATACCGAAACCACCGGTTTCTATTTTCAGGACACTGACCGGATTATTGAGGTGGGCGCGATTGAAATGGTCAACCGCAAACTGACTGGCAGTTCGATTCATATTTATATCAACCCGCAAAAACCGGTGGGTGAATCTGAAAATATTCACGGTATTTCAGATGAGTTTCTGAAAGACAAACCGCTTTACGCAGAAATTGCCGATGTGCTGTTTGACTATTTAAAAGGCGCAGAAATTATCGCGCATAACGCAACCTTCGATATGAACTTCCTCGATATGGAGTTTAAACGCGCAGGTTTTGTGGCCTTATCGGAAGTCTGTGAAGTGACCGATACCTTGGCCATGGCCAAGGGCAAGCACCCGGGGCAAAAAAACTCGCTCGATGCTTTAGTTCGGCGTTATGAAATTCCGCAACGTGACCGTACTTTCCACGGGGCCTTACTCGATGCCGAAATTCTGGCTGATGTCTACCTAGCCATGACCGGCGGTCAGGTGTCTTTCGATATGGATACCCTGACCGAAGCCGAGCAACAACAGAGTCAAGCAGCCCGCTCCACTGTACAAATAGAGCTGCCTGTGATTTTACCTTCAGCCGAAGAATTGGCAAAACATGAGAATTGGGTCAAACAATTTGAAGAAAAACATGGAACAGCTTGTCTTTTTGCAAAATAAAATCTACATTTCTAGTGGTTTTTTGTATTTAAACGTTTAACAGTTACGTTATAGTTAAACGCAAAGAAGTTTGGCCTTGAACGGGCTACTCATAAACAGATAAAACACTAGGAAAGGTGCAGATCCATGTCTTCTTACCAAACCTCTATTCATTTTGACCCGACTGCATTGCTGATAATAAAAAATGAGGTTGATAACTCAATTAAATTAGTTGAATCAGCGGTGAGTTCTTTGGCAGAAGACCACACTTTACCCTTTGGTATTGACGATGCACTAAATCAGTTTGAACAATGTGCCCAGGTGCTTGCGCTCATTGATATGCAAAGTCTGGCTAAAATTGCCCAGTACTCAGCAGAGTTAATGCGCAAGATTATGCAGAATCCTGCGCAAATTAATACTCAGGAAGTGGTGGCCTTAAGTGAGGGCACCACCATGTTGAAACGTTACATCGAATTTATTTGCTTACGCGAAGTTAAAATTCCACAATTCCTGCTCGAAACCCTAAATCGTCTGGAAATTGTGCTGGGTAAACCGATTAGCCATGAAGGTCAGCATATCGAGCCATTACTGGACTGTATTACTCCTGATTTTAAGCTGCCTCAAGCACCAAGTCTGGAAAAGTCACAATATGTACATCGCCTGTACAAACTGTCTTTAAACAAGCTACTGAAACAGGAAGAAACTGAATTTGACCTGCAGGCGATCAAACTGGTCGGTGCCTATTTGGCAGATCTGGCAGAAAATACGCCAAGCAAACAATACTGGAATCTGGTGCATGTGGCATTTAATCAGGTGAACCATTTATTGATCAATGATGTACGTTTACGTACCCTGATCGGTATTGAACGCAACATGGCACAATATTTTAGTGCTCCTGATCGCTTCAAGCCAAGTCTGTCTGATCTAGCCAACATCTTAAGCTTGTGCATTAGTCAGGAAGATGAGACGGCTCAACATATCCGTAGCCAGTTAAACATTGGCGAAGATCATTTGACCGATACCCAATTGCAGGTATTTAGCCGCCATCTCTATGGTCCTGATTTTGATACCATGCATACCATTAGTGAACTTGTGACCACAGAAATGGCGCAAATTCGTAATGATATCGAATTCAACTATCAAAACATGACCGCTGAGAAAACGCAGCAACTACAAGCTCAGTTACTCAATCTTGCCAATATCTTTAAAGTATTGAACCTGAATGAAGCATATAACGATTTATCGCGTCAGGCCGCATCACTCAGCCAAGGTGATATCTTAAAAGATGAAAATTTTGCACAGCAGTTGATGAATTGCATTTTGTCAGCAATGAACTCGATTGGGGTGCTGGAACGCCATTACACCTCAAGCCGTTTACAACTTCGTGTAAATAATATGAACATTTCTTTAGACCGTTTAGATGAAGCACATGAGGCTTTACTGAACGAAACTAGAGCCGTGATTGAGCTTTCCAGCCAAATCTTGATGCAGTACCTGCAAGATCAAAATCTGGCTGCACTTGAGAATATTCCGACCCAATTGCGTGAAATTGGCGGTGCCCTGCTGTTCTTAAATGCCGAATCGGGTCGAACTTCATTGAATACGGCTGCGACCTTTATTCAACAGCAAATTGAAAATTCTGCAACGATCACTGCTGAACAAATCAACCACACCCTCGATACTTTAGCCAGTGCCGACATGCTGATTGACAATTTAAAGTCGAAACAGCCTGTCCTCCAGTCCATGTTTGATGTAGCATTGCAAAGTAGCGAAAAACTGAAAACTGTTGCCTAATGTCTGAATTGTCACTTGCTTATATCTTCCATCAACATCAACTTCTAGTCGATGAAAACTTTCAGCTCCCTCGGGTAGAACGTTTAGCAAGTGACCTTCACTTCAACACGGGTGATCAGGTGATTGCCCGCGACCTTCTCGAAAATGAGCCTATTCCAGCAGGCTTGCAACTGGTTCCTATCCGTCAATTGTTAACCTTGTGGGATACCCAACAGTTTGAAGCCGCCAGTCGTGCCATCCAGCTGTTAGAATGGCGCCGCAACCACAAGTTCTGTAGTCATTGTGGACATCCAACTGAAGCCCATGCGACTGAATATGCCATGGTTTGCCCAGCATGTGGTTATCATCAATATCCGCGGGTACAGCCCTGCGTCATCACCATCATTACCCGTGGTCAAGATGAAATTCTGCTGGCTAAAAATGCCAACAACAAAAGTAATATGTACGGTCTGATTGCCGGTTTTGTTGAGGTAGGAGAAACACTGGAAGAAGCTGTACGCCGTGAAACTTTTGAGGAAGTGGGATTAAAAGTAAAAAATATTCAGTATCTTGCCAGCCAGCCCTGGCCTTTCCCTAGTAACTTGATGCTCGCCTTCCGTGCTGAATATGCTTCTGGAGAAATCAAGCTGCAAGAAGAAGAAATTAGCGACGCGCAATTCTTTAAAATGGATCAACTGCCTGAAATTCCATTTAAAGGCAGTATTGCCTACGCCATGATTAAACATATTACCGAAGGTCATCCTGTAGCAGATGACACGCGGGAATGGCTGTAAACTAGGGTTTTAAAGCTTCATCCAGAACCGCCAAAATTTGTTTCTTGGTCTGGAAATAGCGACTGAACAAACTGGAAACTGATCCCATAATCGAAACATGCCCAGTACCCGGGATGGTAATCATCTGGCTATGATTACCCTTTTCCTGCAGAATACGATGTAGATCTTCGGAATTATTATGACCGACTACCTGATCATTTGCCGCTAAAAACAGGTAATGTCGCACGGTATTGGTTTCAACAAAATAATAAGGCATCACCTGTTGATAAGGTACGCTTTGATCAAAGGCATCTGCACAGATCGGATCATCTTTATAATCAAAATGATAAGGGCCAGACAAACCAATAATGGCTCGAATCTGGCTGCGGCATTGCAAAGGGTAAGGTGTCGGATGATAGAGTGCCGACATGACATTAAATGCACCGGCTGAATGGCCCATCAATACCAGTTTTTCCGTCTGAATATTGTATCTGGACTGATGCTGAGTCAAATAGTTTAATGCCAGGCTCAGATCATCAATATAACTGGGAAATACATGCTCGGGGGCAAGATGATAATTGATCACCGCAACATCATAGCCTTCTCTGGCGAAAGCCTCTCCCACAAAGCGGTAATCTTTTTTATCTCCATGCAGCCATGCCCCTCCATGCACAAATACAATTAAAGCACGCTGTTCACGCGGCACTTCGCTGGTAAAAATATCCAAGCGTTGCCGGGCTTTCAAGCCATAAGCAATGTTTTCAATTACCGTATAGCCTTTACGCGGGGTTAAACGGTTTAAGGCATAGCTACCAAAATCGTAAAGGCGAAAATCCTTGTACAGGATTTGCACTTTTTCTACTTTTTGCTGGATTTCCTTTCTAACTGTTTCTACAACCTTATTGAGCATAGGTGGGCTCTGCTTGATCCGGATCAATAGCCACTGGTGTCTGTTCGACAGGCTGTGCATTCACGACAGGGCTACTAAAACTTGAAGTCCTTATAGCGGACTGTTCCACATTGTCAATCAGAGTAATAATTTTGGTGACATTGCCGACTTGTTGCAGCACCTGATTCAGATCATTAATTTCTGCAGTATTTAAACGCCCCATCACATATAAAACACCATCTTCAGTGTGAATGCGCACTTTGCTATCAGACACCACCACGGCTTTCATAATCAGACCACGCGTATTCGCAGTTACCGTAGTATCTTGCATAATAGTGCTATAACCAATCTGGTTACCCACAGCAATGTAATTATGTACGGTTTTTACATCACTCATGGCACGGACATTATCTTCAGCCAACTGTTTTAAGTGTGCATCCGGCACTTGACCAGTTAACAATACATTGCCATGAAAACTTTCAATATTGACACGAGATTGTTTAAAGCGACTGTCTAATTTATATAAATTAATTTTAGCAGTACGTTCTATAGAGGAATCGATAAACACCTGCCCAAGAGAACGGGCACCACTTTCTGTACCTACCGGGGCCGATCCTGTGCCACTCGAGATAAAACTTGCACAACCAGATAAACTTGCTACACACAGTAACGTCATTGCAATACGGTTAAACACTCAGCAAGACTCCTCATTATTCAGTTCTATTTTATGTCAGCATTTACGCTATGATTTTGTTCAAAGATTAATAAACTCTTCATCAAAAGTAAAAGCATTTTCAATCCATTGTTGATCATAAGTGAATTTGGAAAAATCTTGCTGTATGGTTTTTGCAAATTGTTGAAGAAAATCAAAACAAATCACATCAAAACGACAATAAAAGGTTTGCAATTCAGGATGGGCATGTAAAAAGCACAGTGCCGATTTCATCATTTTGCGCTGTTTGGAAAAAGAAACTGTTTCACATGATTGTGCATACCGGGTTAGCGAACGAGCTTTGACTTCAACAAAAACCAGTTCCTGAGCCTGCTGTACAATCAGGTCAATTTCCCCGTAACGGCAATGATAATTTGCCACAATCAGCTGAAAACCTTCTGCCTGTAGTAATTTTAAGGCCTGTTGTTCAGCCCATTGTCCCAAATTCAAATGTGCCGCAAGCTTTGTCATAACAATGCCCGGATTCCCTTTTTGGTATTTTCATAACAGTGTGGAATGCGCTGGATTTGATTATTATTGACTTGAATTAGTCCGGTACGTCCCTGAAACTGCATACTTTTTAAATTGGGCTCGGCCAAATACTGACTCGCAATATGCCAGGCATCGCCACCAAAAGCGATCAGGCGCTGATAGGCTATGGGAATGGCGTTTGCTTGAACAGACTGGATGACATCTGGCCATTCCGAGCCATATAAGGCCGGAACATCACAAAATTTTACCCCTACTGGCAATATCTGACCTTGTTCAACGGCATTTGCTAAAATATAAATGTTTTTATGCGGCAACTGGGGCAACTTATTCAACCAGGCATTATTCCCCAATAATAATAAACCGGTATGTTTATTTAACTTTTTGGGTGCTTCTTCAATTAAATTCAGGTGGTAATTTGTTTGAGTGAGTAAAGAAATCAGAAACAGTTCATTATCAATTTCAGCATCTTTTTGCTGCAACACATAAAGCTCTTTGATTTTGTCATTCTGCAACACCTGATTCAGTGCCACCGCATCATCCTGCTTGGACAAACTAAATTGTTCAACATTGGCAAACTGCGATGACGCATCATTTAAGGCCAGAACTCGAACCTTCGGCTTTGCCTTGATTAAAGCGTCCACATCCTGACGGGCTAAAGGTCCGATCACCATCTGGGTTTTTTTATTGACATTTTGTTTAAGCAACTGCGCAATCGGTTTTTTGTCCGAGTTTACAAATTTAATGGGGGTTTCCAGCTCTGATGCCTGATAAGCACTCATAAAACCCTGTTTGACACTTAATCCGGCTCGCGCCATAGGTCCCGATTCAGGTAAAATGACCAGCACTTCAGCTTGAGCGTGGTTAAAAATGCAATACAGCAGAAAGCCTATTAAAATTTTTTTATTATTCAACATTGGAGAAACCTTATGAGTGCTCAGTTATTTGTTGTAGCGACCCCAATTGGGCACTTAGATGACATTACTTATCGTGCTATTGATATTCTAAAGTCTGTAAGTATCATCGCAGCAGAAGATACGCGTACTTCCGCTCAATTATTAAAGCACTTTAATATATCAACTCCACTGACTGCCTGTCACGAACATAATGAAAGCAATAAAATTGACATCTTGATCCAGCGCTTGCTGAATGGCGAAAATATGGCACTGATCAGCGATGCAGGTACGCCGCTGATTAGCGATCCGGGGTTTAAACTGGTTCGTGCAGCACAAGAACATAATATTCGCGTTATTCCTGTTCCCGGTGCCTGTGCAGCCATTGCAGCACTCAGTTCTGTCGGTTTACCGAGTGACCGCTTCAGTTTCGAAGGTTTCCTACCTTCACGCCAGTCACAACGTCTGAGCCAGCTGGAAAAACTGAAAGATGAAACCCAGACCCTGATTTTTTACGAAGCACCACATCGTATTTTAGAGTCGGTGAAAGATATGGCCCAGGTATTTGGTGCCAATCGTCCTGTGGGTTTTGCCCGTGAAATTACCAAAACCTTTGAAACCATCAAAAAGATGACTTTGGCAGAACTGGTTCAGTTTATTGAAGCTGACCACAACCAGCAAAAAGGTGAAATTGTGCTGGTCATTGGCGGTGCAACTGAAGAAAAGGATCTGGAACAGGAAAAACTGGACCAGCTATTGACCCGTTTATTACAGGATTTATCCGTAAAAGCGGCTTCACAATTGGCCGCAGATTTAACCGGAATAAAAAAGAAAGTGGCGTATCAACGCGCTTTAGAACTTAGCAATAAGGTCTGAGCAACTGTCAGTTGAAAAGCAAAAAGCATCACGAAAAGTGATGCTTTTTTTATTCTGTAGCGAGGCCTCACAAAAGAATGAATTAATCTTTTGCTGACTCGTCTGCAGGTACTTCAGTAATACGACCGCCACGCGCAAGGAAAGCAGCCACCTCATCTTCCAGAGCTTGACGCTGTTTCAGTTTAGCAGTCACTGTCAGTGTTTCAGCTTCAGCCACATCACCATCAGTTGCAACTGAATCACTGTCAGATGCACCTTTTTCAGCAGCTTTTGCTTCATCTTCATCTACTGCAGTATCTTCTACATCATCGTAGTCATTCATATCTGTCATCTTTCTTTCTCCCCAAAAATGACGTCTATCACTTCAATTTGAATTGATTGCGAACTAGGAAGAAATTTAGCAATCTCTGTAGGTTTCGCATAGAGTCAATTTAAAAAAAATCGTATCTTTTTTAACCAAAAAAGTAACCTTGTATAAAGATTTGTACAAAAAACAGTTTTTCAGCCTTAAACCGCATATTGTGTATCTTTTAAGATCTGCAATCCGTTGGCTTGAGCCATGAAGGCATCTTTTAATGCCGCATGTTGCTCCACTTGTTTTAAGCCAAAATTTCGTGCCCAAACCACGGGAAACAGTTGGGTCGTTTCCATCCATCCAATTGCAGACATGCTGTGCATCATGGCATCGTTTTGACCTTTACGGCGGTGTTCATAGCGCTGTAAGCTTTGTTCATGCGCCCATACTCCACGTTTCAAATCATGCAACAGTACATCGCATAAAATGGCTGCGTCCAGACAGCCAATATTGACCCCTTGACCGGCCAGCGGATGAATCACATGTGCGGCATCTCCAATCAAGGCTAAACCGACTTTGACATACTGCTGTGCGGCACGTGCTTTAAGCGGAAACTGCGCTCGTGGCGTTGCCTCTAAAACCTCACCCAGCATGTGATGACTTTCACGCGTGAGCAACGCAGTAAAATCGGCATCATTTAAAGCGGCATATTCTGCTGCATAATCATCTGGTAATGTCCAGACAATGGATTGCCAATAGCCTTGCTGTTCCGGCTTTAAACTGGCCATCGGTAAAAAGGCCAATGGGCCAGTTTCCAGAAAAATCTGACGAGCCACATGTTGATGCGGCTGGGCAGTTCGAATGGCACAGCTCAAACCGGCCTGTTTATAATCCAGAATATCGAGATCAATAAAGGCCTGTTCACGAACAAAGGAATTTGCACCATCCGCGCCGATCAGCAGTCTGGTTTTTAATTGGGTGCCGTCTGCCAGATGAATCTGCCAGATTCCCGCTACGCCCTGCTCTATAGCTGTGACCTTAACCTGAGTACGATAATCCTGAAGCTGCTCCAGCATTTTTTCTTGAATGGCTAAGTTCAACAAACTTGGCTCGACCATTGAACCCAAAGCTTGCTCAACCGATGGTATTTGCTCTGCTGCATGCCCAAAGTTAATTTCACCATAGCCATTTTTATTCCACACTTGCATGCCTGTGTATGGCTGTTGGCGTGCCAGTCTGTCCCAGACACCAGCCGTTTTCAATAAATGAATGGTCGCCTGGCTGAGCGCCAGCACACGTGGGTTGGCAACACTTTTGGTTTTCTCGGCATTCAGAATGGGAGCAGCATCCAGAACTGTTGCCTGTACACCACCTTGAGCTAACAGCAATGCAGTCAGACCACCAACCAGACCACCACCAATAATGACAGCATCTAAAACATCAGATTGAACCTGGTTCATGCTTTTAGCCCCATTGCATAATTGGCAACCAGTGGTTTAATCCCTGGAATGGTATCAAAAGCGACCAAGCCGGTATTACGAATGAATTTTAGAATAGGATTGCTATTGCTAAAGCCACGGACTACCGAATCACAGAACTTGATCACACGTTGCTGATCGGTCAGACGTGATTTTTCATAGTCTTGCAGCATGGCTGCATCACCTAAGTCGGCTTGTTGTGCCATTTGCTCGGTTAAATAACGGAGCAAGACATAGGCATCACGCATACACAGGTTAAAGCCCTGACCGGCTACCGGGTGGATGGTATGGGCTGCATTGCCCATCAGTACCACACGTCCAACGGCCTGTTTTTCTGCCAAAACTTGCGACAATGGATAGCTAAAACGACGACCGGTTTTCTGGAATTTACCCGCACGGTCACCATAGGTTTTCTGTAAAGCATCAAGGAAGTGCTGGTCATTTTCATCACCTAGCCATTCGCCTTCTGTACCTTTGGCTACAGGCCAAACCACAGAACGGCGATATTCTCCCGGTAGAGGCAACAATGCTAAAGGGCCAAGCGGGCTAAAGCGTTCAAAACCGACATGATTATGCGGTTTTGAGGTTTGTACAGTCGTAACAATAGCCACTTGATCATAGTCATGTACCGATGCACCAATGCCTAAGGCTTTACGGCAAAATGAATCGCGGCCATCCGCAGCTATGACCAGCCTGGATTGTAAAGCTAAGGTTTCTTCGCCACGTTGCGCTGCGATATAAGCAAAGTCAGCATCTTGGGTCAGTGAGGTCACTTGTACGCCATCAATCAGTTCAATCAATGGCTGTTTGCGCACTTCTGTTAGCAACACACGACCGAGCCAGGCATTTTCAATGACCTGACCAAAACTTTCGACTTTTTCCTGTTCTGCTTTTAAACGTGCCTTGCCAAAGCTGCCTTGTTCGGTGATATGTACTTCCAGAATTGGCGTGGCATGTTCCTGCAAGGCATTCCATAAGCCCAGCTCCTGATAAATTTGTACGCTACGGCGTGACAAGGCACTGTTACGTGCATCAAAGCTCGAATGATAGGGAGCAAGATCTGCATCATCATAATTGGGGTACTTAATTGCTTCGAGCAGCTTCACTGCAATATTTGCCTTAGCCAACATCAAGGCTAAACTTAGCCCGACCATACCACCGCCTACGATGATTACTTCTTGCTGCATGTTTTGATCCTTTTATGTCGTATCTATCAGGTTGAGATACTTATAATCTTGATTGATTTTATATTACCTCAAAGAAATTTATTTTTATAATGAATTAGCGCTGCACTTTTAGATGATATCCAATTATGAATGGATTTCAGCCAGGCTAAGCCGATTATCTAGCTGTCTTGGCTTCATAAAAAGTGTTTAGTGCTTACGCTGTAAACATCATAAGGGTATTGCTTAAATCTCAACCATGAAAAAATATGTGGAAGCAATCGGTTTCAAGTCTATATGGCTGTGAAGCTTCCCCCACAGAAACCTTCAGCTTGCAATGTAGAAGCAAAAACGGAGCTTAAGCTCCGTTTTTACAGACTCAAATGAAATTCTCATAACACGATGATATAAATTACAGAAAATCGCCTTAATGAGGTTTCTAATTGAGCTTTGTATTCAGTCTGCTAACGCACCACTCTTGTCTGAGGCTCATGATGTACTGTTCGGCCTAATTTTGTTCCTGTATAAATCAGGTATAGTGCCGACAAGCCGACCAAGATATAAATAATCCTAGATAGAGCGCTCATTTCACCAAAAATAGCAGCGACTAAATTGAAATCGAATGCACCTATTAAGCCCCAGTTCAGGCCACCAATAATCGCCAAAGCGTAAGCAATCCAGTCGATAGTATTTAATCTCATCATTTTTCTCCCACTGTTCTTTAGTTTATTTAAGGATCAGAAGAATTATCTGAAGAAAAGCAGATTTAATATGTTGCTTTGATGCTAAAAACCGATTTTATATGTTGAATTCATGTCAGTTTTTAAACTTTAAATTTTAACTGGGTTGGTTTTATTTAAGTTATTCGAGATAAACGTAAATAAAATCATTTTTCGCATTTAATGCATATCCACCCGAATTGCATTAAATATTGAAAGTTTTTAATCTCGTCGCAAGAAAATCAAAAACAGTCAAACCACCCAATTGATCTGGAATTTGTTATGACGAGCAATAGTTACATCGATTATATACACCACAACTGTAAGATTGATTTTATGGCAAAATCTAAAAATCATGCTCCAATCAGACCATATCTTTAATAAAAAAGCCGATCAGATGATCGGCTTTTCATCCTAAAAATCGCTTAGGCTACTTTGGCTTTTGCCATCAGGGCTTCAATATCTTCGACTGTTTTGACCACATCTTTGGTGAGCACCAGTGGTCCATTTTCGGTAGCAACCACATCATCTTCAATACGGATACCAATGCCACGCCATTTAGCATCGACAGTTTCATCATCTGGTGCAATGTATAGCCCCGGTTCAACCGTCACCACCATGCCCTCTTCATAGGCACGCCATTCACCATCTAGTTTGTATGAACCGACATCGTGTACATCCATACCCAACCAGTGACCAGTACCATGCATATAGAACTGACGGAAAGTTTCTTTTTCGATAATTTCCTCAACATCACCTTGCATAATGCCGAGGTCTAATAAGCCTTGAACTAAAATACGTACCGCCACATTGTGCGGCTCTTTGTAAGAATTACCGACACGTACTGCATCAATCGCAGCCAGCTGTGCTTTTAACACCAGCTCATATAAGGCTTTTTGCTCAGGGCTGAATTTACCATTAACAGGGAAAGTACGGGTAATGTCTGAAGCATATAACTGATATTCGCAAGCCGCATCAATCAGTACCAGATCACCATCTTTCAGCACTTGGTCATTTTCCACATAATGCAAAATGCAGGCATTTTCTCCTCCCCCAACGATACTATTGTAAGAAGGCACACAGCCATTTTTACCAAAAATGTAATTCAATTCTGCTTCCAGTGCATATTCCATCATGCCCGGTTTCACCGTTTGCATAGCACGGGTATGCGCTTCTGCCGAAATATCCGATGCCAGTTGCATCAACTTGATTTCCTGTTCGGATTTATGCAAACGCATTTCATCGACAATGCGGTCTAGCTGAATCACATGTGCGGGTGCAGAAGTACCTTTGCGTGATTCACCACTGGCTTTGGCAATCCACTTTGCTACACGTGCATCAAAATCAGCCTGCTGGCCAATACGATAAAACAGTTTTTGTTTATTGAGCAGTTTCTCGATAATTTCTTCATCCAGCAGATCAATGGCATAGGCTTCATCTGCCTCGTAATCATCCACTGCACCATCTACACCGGCACGGTAACCGTTCCAGATTTCCATCTCGCGGTTACGTTCACGGCAGAACAGACTATAGGTATAACCTTCATCAATCGATTCAAAAGTCTCAATCACCGCCACTGCTTCAGGCTCTGCAAAGCCCGTCAGATAGAAAAAGCTGCTGTCTGCACGGAATTTATAATCCGCATCGCGGTTACGCATGGCAACCGGACTGGTGGCAATAATTGCAATACTGTGCGGACCCATTTCTTCTGCCAGGCGGTCACGACGTTCCTGAAAATCTGCTTGAGTCAGTTTCATCATTAAGTGTACTTTTGTCTTTTATGAGTAGGTGATAACTTTTAAAGGGTCTGTTCTTGAATAAAATCGCCCGAATTAGCTCGGACGATGTGGGGTAAACATTTCAACCACACTGCTGGCTTCTATAGTCGCGCTATTTTTTTGCAACTGCGGCTGAATATTTTGCAGCAATGGAGTTTCTGCAATTTCCACTTTTTTACGCCCCAATGACAGGCTCACAGGAATCAAGCGCACAAATTCGTAAAGTTCCTGATAGCTTTCTTCGCCTTCTTCGTCATCATCCGACTCATCAAATTCAACCGCTGCCACATCTTGCAGATGTTCAATCAGTTCCATTTCATCCGGACGGATATGTCCTGATGCCAGACCAAATCCCAATACCACACCGGCACACCAGTCCGCCAAGGCTTGTACACGATCCACAAGAACGTGTTCATCATCCGGAAGCAAAGGTAAATAGTCGAGTTCATCTTCAGATAAAGCATGGGCAATATCTTCTGCTTCATCGGCTAATATCTCTAAAACCTGCTGCTCTAGCGCAGGAATTTCAAGCGTGGCTAAAATTTGTTGCCATTCATCACCAGTCGGTGCCTGAGTAACACAAACAATACCCGTTAGTAGCCCATGTAACTCACTTGGGCTTGAAATCTCTTCAATTTTTGAAAAATTGTGGTGCCATTCCGACCAACCTGAAATATCGTCTTGCATTCGCTTATCCAATCTCTATACTTCTTATATATTACCTTTGTTTGCGATACTGTGCGACCACGATATGTTAGAAGAATTACAGCGTCTACAGGCGCATATTGGCGTTTTAAAAACGCGACTTGCGCATTATGAAAGTGAAAATGCTGCACTTAATGCTGCAAAAGCAGATTCCAATGAGCACTATCATGCCCAAATTGTGCAAAAAAATGGCATCATCACTCAAAAACAAGAAGAAATAGATAATCTGAGTGAGCAATTAAGCGAAACCCAGTCGCAATTCAAGCAACTGAATAGCGATGCAGCCGCTTTAGCAGACCGCTATAGCCGTTTGGAAAAAAGTTGTACCGATCTTAAAAACCGTTTTCAGGAAATTCTGGCTGAACGTAATGAATTACGTGTCATTAAAGAAAAAATGCAAAATGATCACCGTGTTGCTCAACAGGAAATTAAGGGCTTGCAACAAGAACGTGAAAGATTGTTACAAAAAAATGAACATGCTAAAGCCAAAGTTGAAGCCATTATTCAGCGTCTTGCAATTTTAGGTACTGCTCAAGATCAGCATGCGCAAGAAATTCAACAGCTTGCTCACCCAGCCGATGCAAATGAGGATATTTAATCATGAGTGAACAAATTGCCGTTGAACTGCGTGTGCTGGGTCATAATTTTCGTTTAGCAACCACAGAAAAGGAAAAAGCTGGTTTAGAACGTGCAGCTGAATTGTTAAATGAAAAATATGATGATTTTCGCCGTAAAGCACCCCGTGTTGAGCCAAGTAAACTGATTATTATGGTTGCACTTGAACTGATGCAGGAAGTGCTTTCAATGAACAAATCCTTGCAAGAGTATGCACATTGTGATCGCTTGCTGGCGACTATTTTAGAAGACCTCGATGATTTGGTTTAATTTCCTATGGAATTGAATAAACTATCAACGTTTGTGATTTAACTTTACAGTTGTTGCACATTGAGGATTTGCCAACACCTCATTATTGGTTATACTTACTCTATCTCTGAGGTGTTCGCCAGCGCGTCTATATCCCTGCCGATACTTAAATCTACGGATTGTGTTCTGCATATTTAGAGTGTATGCCCATCTTCGAATGGGAAACCAAGCAAGTATGCGTCGCGTCCACCTTGAACTTCTTCGGGTTCAGGGTAACGACATGCAGCGGCATCTTCGGAGTGTTTTTTCTTATTATTCTAAGTGTCATTTATTACAATACTTATTCATCTATTTTACATTTTAAAGATTTTTCGTTTTTAAATTTTATTTCATTCTCCGCCATATTCATCAATATTTTATGCAAAAAAAATACCCAAGATTTTCATCTTGGGTATATCACTTAAGTTCTGGCATTCAGTTATTTAGACTTTTGCAGCCGCAAAGCATTGATGACTACTGACAATGAACTGAGCGACATGGCAACCGCTGCAAGCATCGGGGTCAACAGCAGTCCAGTCAGAGGATAAAAAACACCCGCTGCCACAGGCACACCCAAGCCATTATAGACAAAGGAAAAGGCCAGGTTCTGCTTCATGTTCTTCACACCCAGTTTTGCCATATGAATGGCATCGGCCACACCGCGAATATCCCCTTTGACCAAAGTCACCTGAGCCGTCTGTTTGGCAATATCGGTACCATTACCCATTGCCACCCCCACATTGGCCTGGGCTAGTGCCGGTGCATCATTAATACCATCGCCAGCCATCGCCACAACTTTGCCTTGAGCCTGATATTTTTTTACCAGATCTAATTTTTCAGTCGGGGTACAGTTGCCATAAACCTGCTGAATCCCCAGCTCAGCCGCGACCAGTTTGGCATTCTGCTCGTGGTCACCAGTCGCCATCACCACTTCAATACCATCGGCCATCAGTTGATCAATCACCTGATGAGCATTGTGTTTGATCGCATCATGAATCGAGATATAAGCCAACACTTGCTGCTCATTGGCCAGAAAGCTAATCACATTACCGCTCTCGCGTTGAGCATCCAGCTTCACTTGAGCATGTTCAGGCAGCTGCAAACCCAATTGATCAATCAGCTTTTGACTGCCCACATACAGGGTTTGACCCTCAATTTGCCCTTTCACCCCAAAACCGGTGACATCTTCAAAATCACTGACTTTTAGCAATTGATCATGCGGAACAAGCTTGGTTAAGGTCTGGGCAATCGGATGAGTTGAATACTGTTCAATCGAGGCAATCCATTGTTCCACTTGCGTTTGCTGAGCTGTATCTGAAAGCAGTTTAATCTCTTTCAGGCTCGGTTTACCTTCAGTCAAGGTTCCGGTTTTATCGACAATTAAAGTGGTGACTTTGCTCAAAGCCTCGATCGCTTCAGCATCTTTAAACAGCACGCCTTTTTGTGCTGCCCGCCCTGTGGTCGCCATCACCGACATCGGCGTTGCCAGACCTAAGGCACATGGACAGGCGATAATTAGTACAGCCACTGCACACATCAGCGCCAGATCAAACTGTGCTTGGCCAAACAACATCCAAGCCATAAAGGTCAACACACTAATTGCAAGGACGATAATGACAAAATATTTGGCAAATACATCTGCAAGTTTTTGTAACGGCGCTTTGGAGCGCTGTGCTTCGGCTACCGTCTGAATCATTTTTGCTAAGGTGGTATTGGCCCCCACTGCCGTGGTTTGAATACGTATACTGCCCTGCTGGTTCACCGTACCGCCAATCACCCGGTCATCAAGTTCTTTTTTTACCGGAACAGGTTCACCCGTCATCATGGCTTCATCAACATAGGTTTTGCCTTCCACCACAATGCCGTCGAGTGGAATTTGATCCCCTGAAGAAATCTGCAAGATATCGCCCTGTTTCACCATACCAACATCCACTTCGACCACCTGATCATGCTGCACCAGTTTTGCAGTATGCGGTTGCAGTTTCAGCAAGGATTTAAGTGCGTCTGCAGTTTTGGCCCGGGCTTTTAACTCCATGATTTGTCCGAGCAAACTCAAGGACACGATCATACACGCCGCTTCATAATACACGGCAACCCCATGACCGGTTTTCGCCTGCATCGGAATCAGGGATGGAAAAACTGTCGCCACAACACTGTAAATAAATGCTGCCAGCACCCCAACACCAATCAGGCTCCACATATTCAGATTGCGGGTTTTATAGGAAATCCAGCAACGCTCAATAAATGGCTTGCCTGCCCAAAGTATGACAGGAATAGACAGCACCAGTTCAATCCACGGCTGAATATGCTGCGGAATAAAGGCATGAATATGCGACCCCATGGCCAATACAAAGATAATTAAAGTCAGTGGCAACGTCATCCAGAAACGGTGACTGAAATCGACCAGCTCAGGATTGGGTGCATCATTTAAAGTCGGTTGCATCGGCTCCAAAGCCATACCGCAGATTGGACAGGTTCCCGGTCCTTTCTGCACAATTTCAGGGTCCATGGGACAGGTATAATCCATATCCTCTGCACCTTCCGGTACAGGTCGCTGATCTGCTGGAAGTAAATAAAACTCTGGATCGCCTTTAAATTTTTCCAGGCAGGACGGATTACAGAAATAGTAGGTTTTAGCCTGATAATCCGTTTTTAAATCGGTTGAAGTATCTACCGACATGCCACAGACAGGATCGACCTCAGAATGAGGTGATGATGCAGGATGAGTTCCGCCACAGCAGCTGGATTTCTTTTCTTCAACTGCCACTTTTGCTGTTGAAGCACAGCAGGAGGATGCTGTTTGCAGAGTTTGTAGATATTGTTCAGGTTGCTGGGTAAATTTATTCAGATAGCGTTCTGAACAGAAATAATAATCTTTTGATTCAAACTGGCTATGCCATTTAGAATCCGTTTTAACCTGCATGCCACAAACCGGATCAACTATTGTTTCACTCACCTGCTCTACGGTTTGTGCTTTATTTCCCGCACAACAGCCTAATGATTGCGCTACTGGTGGTTGATTTTGAGAACTACAGCAAGATTTTTTTTCATCTGCTTTTGATTTAGATCCACAACCACAGCCCGAAGTTTTAGATTTATTTTTTTCTAAATACTGTTCTGGATTGGCTTGAAATTTATTCAAACAGCCCTGACAACAAAAATAATAAAGTTTTCCTGAATATTTGGTATGCGGTTTGGATAAATCTGTCACGGTCATGCCACAGACGGGATCAATATACTGTTGTGACTCAGCTTTTTGACTACCACAACATGAAGATGAGGACGCTGCCACTTTAGCTTTATTTGCACAACCACAGCCTGATATAGATTTGGTTTGTTGAAGGTAAGCTTCAGGATTTTTAATAAACTTTTGTTTGCAGCCATCACAACAAAATAAATATTTTTTCCCCAGATATTCAAAATAATGTGCTGAACTTTCCGAAACGTTCATTCCACAGACTGGATCAACTTTCACTAATTCAAGGACTGAATCCTGTTTTGCACAGCAGGAGGATTTTTGTTGCTCATTCATCCGATTCACCTGTTTTATTCTTTCATTGTGTTAGCATAAAGTCTGTACCCAGGTACAGAGTCAAGTCATTTGAGGATATTTTATGCTCACCATCGGAAAACTGGCCAAACACTGTCATGTAAACGTCGAAACCATTCGCTATTATCAACGCATCGGTTTAATGCGCGTGCCTGAAACCACGCAGAGTTACCGTTATTACAATGACAAAGATATTGAAACCTTAAGCTTTATTCAAAAAGGCAAAGATGCAGGCTTGCAACTCAGTGAAATACAGGAATTACTGCAACTTCAATTCGAAGACCGTGAACAGGTGCGACATGTCATTGAGCAACGTCTGGAAAAAATTGATCAAAGGATTCAGGAATTACAGGCACTCAAAACCCGATTAAGCAGTTGGGTAGATGAATGTAAAACCACCAGTGAAAGCTGTTGCCCGATTTTGAAAGAGCTGAAAAACAGTTAAACTGCTTTTACGATGAAAATGTATATATTTTTTGGGAATCTATAACAGATGTCAGTGGATTTAAAAGTTTTACGCAAGCAACTTCGACATCAGCGCAGAGCCGTTTCCAGCTTTCAACAAAAACAGGCGCAACAAAAAGTACTTCAGCAACTGATCCGGCTAAAACCTTTTCAGCATGCCAAAAAAATCGGCATCTATCTGAATGCCTTTGGTGAAATCCATACCCAAAAAATCATTGAATACTGCTTTAAACAGCATAAACAGGTTTATCTGCCGATGATTTGTACCATGAACCAGCAATTGCACTGGGTCAAAATCACGCAACAACAATACCGAAACAATCAATTTTCATATCATCCACTCGGCATGAAAGAGCCTATGGCCGGGCGTGGCCTGCATGTTTCGACGCTGGATTTTTTAATCATGCCTTTGCTGGCCTGTGATATTCAGGGTACCCGCATTGGTATGGGCGGCGGTTTCTATGATAAAACCCTGGCCAGCGCCCCCCATAAACCCTACCGGCTTGGTATTGCACATGACTTTCAGCTGATCCAGCAGCCTTTACATCGTGAAGTCTGGGATCAACCTCTCGATGCCTTACTTACCCCTGCAAAATATCTACACTTTAAGCGTTGAATGGGTATTTTTGACTGATAAGAATATTTTAAAATCACACATTTACTCATTTTTTATACATTTTCATTTGCCCTGCCCTTGTATTTTTTAAAATACCCATCACTATAAAAAACATGGCAACACTGTTGTTACTCATTAGGAGTGCCCATGTCTGAAATTATTATGAATCAAGAAACCTTAGATACACAGGTTCCAAGCGTATTACCACTTTTAGCGCTACGTGATGTGGTGGTTTATCCACACATGCAAATTGCGTTATTTGTAGGTCGTGAAAAATCGATCAAAGCAGTTGACGTGGCCCGTAACAGTGACAATCTCGTATTTGTAGTTGCACAACAAGATTCTCTTACAGAAGAAATTGATCACGACAACTTATATCAATACGGTACTGTCGCGAAGATTGTGCAAGTTGTGAATCATGAAAATGATGAAAACTGTATAAAAGTACTTATTGAGGGTCTACACCGTTCTAAACTGGTGAAAATCATCGACCATGATGAATATTTATCAGCCGAACATGCCCTCAGCCCAATGACGGTCAATGTTGCAGCTGACTCTCAAGCAACGCGTGTGCAAGAACTGCGAACTTTATTTGCCCAGTATGCAGAAGCCAAATTACGTAATGCACGTGAATTGGTTACTGCTGCAAATAAAATCGATGACTTGTTGCAGCTGTTGTTCTTTGTGGCCACCCGTGTCCCACTGAACATTGATATCAAGCAAAAGTTTCTGGAACAGGATAACTTTGAAGCACATTTGACTGAGCTCATGACTTATTTGTTGCAACAGTCTGAAGAACAGCAGATTGAACAAACCTTGCATGACTCGGTAAAACGCCAGATGGAGAAAAACCAGCGCGAATATTTCCTGAATGAAAAAATGAAGGTGATTCAGCGCGAGCTTTCCGACATGAATGGCGGTGCTGAAGATGATGTCGCAGAAATTGAACGTCGTCTGGAAGAAGCCGATTTACCGGAACACGTGCGTAAAAAAGCCGAATCTGAATTCCGTAAGCTCAAAGCCATGCAACCGGCTTCAAGTGAAGCTGCTGTGGTTCGCAACTATATCGAGGCGATTTTAGATACGCCTTGGAATAAAGCCAGCAAAGTCAGCATCAATTTGGCGAAAGCACAAGAAATTTTAGATGCCGATCACTACGGTTTAGATGAAGTCAAAGACCGTATTGTGGAATATCTTGCAGTACAATCTCGTGTGAAAAAGCTCAAAGGCCCGATTCTTTGCCTGGTTGGCCCTCCAGGGGTAGGTAAAACTTCACTTGGTGAGTCGGTTGCCAAAGCTACAGGTCGTGAATTTGTGCGTATGGCCCTAGGTGGCGTACGTGACGAAGCGGAAATCCGCGGTCACCGCCGTACTTACATTGGTGCGATGCCGGGTAAAATCGTGCAATCACTGACAAAAGTTGGCGTGAAGAATCCACTGTTCTTGCTCGACGAAATTGACAAGATGGCACAGGACTACCGTGGCGACCCTGCTTCTGCCTTGCTTGAAGTACTTGACCCATCACAAAACAGCAAGTTCAACGATCACTACCTCGATCTTGATCTTGACCTGTCAGAAGTGATGTTCATCTGTACTGCAAACAGCATGAATATTCCTGAGGCTCTTTTAGACCGTATGGAAGTGATTCGTCTGCCGGGTTATACCGAAGAGGAAAAAGTCAATATTGCCGAGCGTTATCTGGTTCCTAAAGCCATTAAAGACAATGGTTTACGTGCAAAAGAATTGACCATTCATGAAGAAGCGATTCGTGACATCGTGCGTCGTTATACTCGCGAAGCCGGTGTGCGTAGCCTGGAACGTGAAGTGTCAAAAATTGCCCGTAAAGTGGTGAAAGAAGCGGTCAGCAAAAAAGCCAAAAACTTGCATATCGATGTGACTGCTGAAAACCTGTCTGATTACCTGGGCGTACATAAGTTCGACTTCGGTATGGCGGAAGAAGAAGCGCAAGTCGGTCGTGTCAATGGCCTGGCTTGGACTTCAGTTGGCGGTGAATTGCTTTCGATTGAAGTTGCTGCGGTAAAAGGTAAAGGTAAATTCATTACCACCGGTTCACTCGGTGATGTGATGAAAGAATCCATTACCGCTGCAATGACTGTGGTGCGTACTCGTGCCGATGCCTTGGGTATTGAGGCTTCAAGATTTGAAGAAACCGATATTCATGTGCATTTACCTGAAGGTGCAACACCGAAAGATGGTCCATCTGCAGGTTTGGCCTTAACTACGGCACTGGTTTCAGCTTTCACAGGCATTCCAGTACGTGCTGATATTGCCATGACCGGTGAAACCAATCTGGGCGGTCGTGCAATGCGCATTGGTGGCTTGAAGGAAAAACTTTTAGCTGCACATCGCGGTGGTATTAAACTGGTATTCATCCCTCAAGAGAACGCTCGTGACTTGGTGGAAATTCCAGAAAATGTTAAAGCCGGCCTTGAAATTAAGACCGTGAAAAGCATCGATGAGATCTTGCCATTGGCCTTGGTGGAAGCACCAAAACCTTTGGTAAAAGCACCGATTGTTAAACCAATTGCAGAGGGCAAAGCAGCGCGTCATTAATTGCATTTTGCTACAAAAAGAGAAGAGCTTCGGCTCTCTTTTTTTGTGTAAAATTTTTACCATATTCATAACACATCAGCTTGAAAAATCAGCAGCTCATCCCCATTTAATATGGTATAGATAGTGATGCGCTGTAGGTTTCTGATTTATTTCTACTTAAAAAGTTATTAATAAGTTATGTGAATGGTCATCTACATCTCCAGGTGGATGACCTTTTGATCGCAGTCCCAATATTTCATTAGGGGACTGCGTTTTTTATGTGTTCTTATTCATCAGCTTGAATTATTAAATTATAAGCCAGACCATCTATGACACTGGCCATTTTGGCAATATTTAAAGTTTTCAAGGTATCCTTGGCACTGTGATAGTACCTGTTACGAAAATGTCCCGTATCTGTAATCATCATGGCGGGAATATCCAGCTTCCAGTAATTGAGATGATCTGAAAACTCCATCCCCGTGATAAAAGACGGTGCGACCAGTCGTTGACACTCCAGGCGCTTCAGTATTCGCATGGATTCACAATATTTTGCACCCAAATCATAGGACTGCAAATTACTGACAGCCGCAATAAAGTTACCATGTTGCGGATAAACCCATTTCAGGCCGGCAGGATACTCCTGTACCAGATTTTCATCAAAAAACCCGATCATCTCTAAAATATAAACGCCGCGAATGTGATCTTTCTGAGCCTGGATGGATTTTGCATGTACAAAACTGCCCATATGTTCGGTCTTGAAAAATGGCGGCTCCTGCAAGGTATAAAATACAAATTCAACATTATAGGGCAGTTGCGATTTCTGCTGTGACAGTATGCGTGCGGTTTCAATCACCCCTGCTACGCCAGAGGCATTATCATCCGCACCTTGAGTTTCACCAAACACATCATAATGCGCGCCGACAATCACTTTGTCAGCATGACCTGCGGTTAAGGTACATACTACGTTGCGATAGCCCAAACCATTCACCGAATAATTTTGATACTGGCACGGGATACCAAACAAACGCATCTGTTCTTTAATCCAGGCAGAAACGCGTTGTAGCTCTTGGGAGTTTTTATAATTACGATGCCCCTGCTGACCTATAATTTGCTCCAGATAGACCTTTAAATTATCGCTACTGGCGGGTGATATGCTCGGTAATGCCCAACTTGAAGTATTGAACAAAAGAGTGCAAAGGAAGGTGCTCAACCATAAGTCTAAATTTTTATCCCTTTTTAATCTCATTTATTATCTTCCTCTCTTCTTATGCATATTCAATCCATTGCTGAAGATTAAAGCAGCATCTGGCACGCCTTTTCAATTGCAATTTGTTGCTCAAAAACAAGTAAAATCAGTTTTAGCGTTTATAATAAAGATGAGTCTTAAATCATCGAATCTTATGAAAATCCGTATTATTACCATTGGTCAAAAAATGCCAGCCTGGGTGCTCACCGGTTTTGAAGATTACTTCAAACGTATCCAGCCTTTTGTGCAGACCCAAATTATAGAATTACCTATGGCAAAACGCGGAAAAAACGATTCTGAAGCCGATATCCTGAAATATCGCCAGATTGAAGGTGAAAGCATTCTGAATGCACTGAAACATAATGAAACCCTGATTGCCCTTGAAGTCGGGGGTAAAGAATTCAGTACTGAAAAACTGGCTGAGACCATGAAACAATGGATGCTGGAAGGTAATGATGTTGTCTTGGCGATTGGCGGTCCGGATGGTCACTCCGAAGCGGTACGTAAAGCTGCTGCATGGCACTGGTCTTTATCCAAACTCACCCTGCCTCACCCTATGGTTCGGGTCATGCTGATCGAGCAGCTCTACCGCGCAATGAGTATCAACCATAATCATCCTTATCACCGGGCGGGTTAAGCAGGTTCAGAACGGGATGATTTGAGCCTGGCAAAATCGTGTAAAGCGAACATATTCCTGAGCTTGAGTCATCAACTGGATCAAATCGTGCATTATTGTTCTAAAAAAGGAACAATATGTTGATATAAATTGTATTTATTCTATTTCTCTTTATTTGGCATCATAGTCTCAATCGATGTTATTTAAATTAGGCGCATCAACATGAATCTACAAACTTTACCCGGTTTATTTATTTCACATGGCTCACCCATGCTGGCGCTGAATCCGGAACAGGTAGGTCCTGCTCTGGAGCGATTGAGCTTAAATCTGCCTAAGCCTGCAGCCATTATTGTGATGTCTGCGCACTGGGAAAGTAATGCGCTTGAAGTGAGTAGTAGCGTTCGTCCAGAAACCTGGCATGACTTCCGCGGTTTCCCGCCTGAGCTGTATGAAATCCGCTATCCGGCACCGGGTCAACCTGAACTGGCAGAACAGGTTCTGCATCTTTTGGCCAATGCCGGCTTTACAGCCCATGCCAACAGCACTCGTCCACGGGATCATGGCGTGTGGATGCCATTGTTGCATATGTATCCCGAGGCTGATATTCCTGTGGTAGAAATCTCTTTACCGATGAACATGTCTGCTGAGGAGATTTATAAAATTGGTCAAACCCTGGCACCATTACGTGAAAAACAAATATTAATGATCGGTTCGGGAAGTATTACCCATAACTTGCGTGAATTGGCATGGCATGGTGAAGCTGCTACTGTACCCGAATGGGCCTCGACTTTCCGTAACTATGTGGTGAGCAAACTGAACCATGGTGATTATGCTGCAGTTCTGGACTGGCAAAGTATCCCTTATGTAGAGCGTAATCATCCGACCTTAGAACATTTTGCTCCCCTGTTCTTTGCGATGGGGACTGGGCATCGTTTCAGTATTGTGCATAGCAGTTTCAGTATGGGTTCTCTGGGCATGGATATTTACCGTTTTGACTGATGCATATCAACTCATAACTTTTCATTAATAATTAACAAAATTATTATTATGGATACATTTTGCTACTGAATTCGCCAGAATGTATCCATATTTTTTAAGTACCTTTACGTTATTCTATTAAAAATTCTTCAAAACCAAGTACTTTTAAAATGAAAGTTAAACTTTTAGCAATGGCTCTTTTCCCTCTCATGCTCGCAGCTTGTCAATCTGGCAATATTCAAAAAGTTGGAGATGTCGCCGTGTCTGTACTTCAACAACAAAATGCAGAGCAAATCCTGAGTGCTTATCAATGGAGTACCGCTACAGGGTCCGCACCTAAACCACTGGTACTGAATTTTGACGATAAAGGCCGTTTAAGTATTGCCACCAGTTGTAATGGCTTGGGTGGTAGCTGGAAAATTGAAAATAATCAGATCGTGACAGACCCCCTCATGGGAACCCAAATGGCATGTCCGGACGCCTCCATGCAGCAAGAAAACATTGCCAAAGATCTGTTTAATAACCGCAAAGTACCGTTTATTTTAGATTTAAAAAATTCACAACAACCAAGATTGACCATCATTTCAGCGACAGGTCAGAAATACGTTTTCACTGGTACCATGACCCCTGAAAGCAAATATCAGACTCAGGCTGAAACCATTTTTCTGGAAATTTCACCTGAAACTAAGCCATGTAGCGGTGTCGCCCCACAAAACTGTTTACAGGTTCGGGAAGTTAAATACAGTGAGAGCGGGATAAAAACCCGAGTCGATAAAGACTGGACTTTATTCTATGATCAAATCGAAGGTTTTACCCATAACCCCAATGAGCGACAAATCATCCGGGTCAAGCGTTATGAAATCAAGCATCCTGCTGCAGATCAGTCGAAATATGCATATATTCATGACATGACGGTTGAACGCTCAACTATTAAGTAAATAGTTTATTCAGGACATAAAAAACCGGGGCAAATGCCCGGTTTTTTTAAAGCTTTAACCAAGTCAGACTTAGAATACGCCTTGAGCAAGCATAGCATCAGCCACTTTTACGAAGCCTGCAATGTTCGCACCATCAACATAGTTCACAGTACCATCTTCTTTAGTACCGTATTTCACGCAGTTACGGTGAATTTCTTTCATAATCGCGTGCAAGCGTTCATCAACTTCTTCAAACGTCCAGCCTAAACGCAATGCATTTTGAGACATTTCAAGACCAGAAGTCGCTACACCACCTGCATTCGATGCTTTACCTGGCGCATAAAGGATTTTCGCTTCAACAAATTTTTCCACTGCTTCAAGCGTAGACGGCATATTTGCACCTTCAGCAACACAGATCACACCGTTTGCAAGAAGTTGAGCTGCGTCATCAGCATCTAGTTCGTTTTGAGTTGCACATGGAAGTGCGATATCACACTTGATACCCCAAGGACGTTGACCTTCCATATATTCAAAACCGTGTTTAGACGCAAACTCAGAAATACGGCCACGTTGAACGTTTTTAAGTTCCATCACTTCAGCAAGAAGTTCTTCAGTGAAACCGTCTTTAACGAATACAGTACCCGCAGAGTCAGAAAGTGAAACCACTTTTGCACCCAGGAACATGGCTTTTTCAGCAGCGTATTGAGCTACGTTACCAGAACCAGAAATAGTCACCACTTTATCTTTAAAACTATCGTCACGAGTTTTCAGCATTTCTTCCGCGAAATAAACCGTACCGTAACCCGTTGCTTCAGGACGAGCCAGTGAACCACCGAAAGTTAAGCCTTTACCAGTGAATACGCATGAAGTGTCATTGCTGAGCTTCTTCATCATACCTGCCATGTAGCCCACTTCGCGGCCGCCTACACCGATATCGCCCGCAGGAATGTCAGTATTTGAACCCAGATGACGGTACAACTCGATGATTAATGCCTGGCAGAAACGCATGATTTCGCCTTCAGACTTACCTTTAGGGTCAAAGTCTGAACCGCCTTTACCACCGCCCATAGGCAATGTAGTCAAGGCATTTTTGAAAGTTTGTTCAAAACCTAGGAATTTCAAAATTGAAAGGTTCACTGAAGGGTGGAAACGCATCCCCCCTTTAAATGGACCAATAGCTGAGTTGTACTGTACACGGAAAGCACGGTTTACATGAGTTTGGCCTTTGTCATCTACCCATGAAACACGGAACTGAATCGCACGTTCAGGTTCTACAAGACGTTCAAGTAATCCATGATCAGCATATTCTGGATTCTTTTCAATGAATGGCCAAAGGCTAGTCATTACCTCTTCTACAGCTTGTAGAAACTCTGGTTGATGTTGATCACGTGATTTAACGTAGTTTAGGAAGTCGTTAAGGCTGTTGTATTTCAACGCTTAATCCTCAGCAGAAAATGGATCAAAATTGGTCAAAATTTCAATCAATGATATATTTTGGCGCAAAACATTAAATATCACTTGCACCTATTCAGCAATAGTTTTTTGAAAAAAACTTCAATTTTCTATATAGAACATATATTTAATTTAATTATTCAGTCTTTTTATTTATAAATTGAATAACTTTTAGATATATATAAATGTAATATTTTGCCCAATATTAATGCATTTTTAGTCCCATTTTTGCGCACAGGAATTCTATGTAAAAACATGCTAGTATTGCTCTCCAGCACATTGTTTCACGCTGCTTGCCCAGCACTCCCGGTTATACATGAACACTCAAATTAGCTTGATTCAAAAAATTGACGCCCTGTTGCCGCAAACACAATGCGGACTTTGCGGCCACCGAGATGGATGCCTCCCTTATGCAAAAGCCATAAGTGAAGGTGAAGAGGCCAATAAATGTGTACCAGGCGGACAACCCGTTGCCGACGCTTTGGCTGAATTGCTGGGTCGCCCAAAACTCAAAGCAGAAGAAAGTGTTTGGCCGATTCAAAGTGATGGTCGTCCACAACGTATGAAAGCGATTATTCGTGAAGATGAATGTATTGGTTGTACCAAGTGCATCAACGCCTGCCCAGTCGATGCGATTATTGGTTCAGGTAAGCTCATGCATAGCATTTTGACTGACCTTTGTACTGGTTGCGAACTCTGTATTCCGCCCTGCCCGGTCGACTGTATTGACCTGGTAGAAGACAACCACGTCGTGCCTTCAGAAGAGGCGCGTATTGCTGAACAAACTGACCTGCGCAAGCGCTATTACGCACATATTCAGCGTGAAGAGAAACGCCGGATTAACCGCAAAGGTCCTGTGGTTCGTGCCAATATTGATACGGCCTTATTTGCCCAATTTTCGGCGCAAAGTGACTTGGTTCCAGAGATTCAAGTGGTGGAAAAAACAGCTGATCCTGTGGTAAGCCACGATGCAGCAACCACCATTCAACTGGCAAAAATTCGCACCCAAATCAAAAAATTAGAAAAACAGCTCAGTGTTCGTGAAGACCTCAAGAAACGTGCCCTGCTGGATGATTTGCAACAGCAGCTGATTGTTCTGGGAGCTTCATGATGGCGGTTAAAAATATGACCAAAAAGCAGGTTCAGATTTTTTTTGAACGCTTACGAGAGCAAAGACCTAGCCCTAAAACCGAACTGAATTACAGCACTCCTTTTGAGCTTTTAGTAGCCGTGACGCTTTCGGCTCAAGCCACCGATGTCAGTGTCAACAAAGCTACCGACAAGCTTTTTCCAGTGGCCAATACACCAGAAGCCATTTATGCCTTAGGCGTTGAGGGTTTAAAAGAATACATCAAGACCATCGGTTTATATAATGCAAAAGCCGAAAATGTAATTAAAACCTGCAAGCTGCTGATTGAAAAACACAACAGTGTGGTGCCCAACAATCGGGCTGATCTGGAAGCATTACCGGGTGTAGGGCGTAAAACTGCCAATGTGGTGCTCAATACCGCTTTTGGCCATCCGACCATGGCGGTCGATACGCATATTTTCCGTTTAGGTAATCGTACCGGTCTGGCTATTGGCAAAAATGTGCTTGAAGTTGAACACCGGCTGGTCAAAGTCATTCCCAAGGAATTTATAGTCGATGCCCATCATTGGCTGATTTTACACGGTCGTTATACCTGTATTGCACGCAAGCCCAAATGTCATGAATGTGTGGTGTGTGATGTGTGCAACTGGCCAGATCGTTTTGAATTTGGTGCTGGCCGTGCGATTCCTGTCAAGAACATTGAAGCTGAATCATAAATGAGATGAGTTCAGCCAGATGATGTGCCCCGTTTAAAAGCCATTATTTTTTATTTTGTTCTGCCTGCTTTTGCTGGCGTTTTTGTTCGAGTTCTGCCTGTAATTTGGGATGCAGCCGACGCACAGGCACCTTGCCAGCATTTTCGCTACGCTCTTGCTGACGTACTTTTTTCAGCATCTTGAAACTGACATAGAATAAAGCAAACAATACTGCCAGAAATACAACCATTAACCCTAATACAGCAAACTTCACAGCAGTATCCTTTTTGAGAGCAGAATAAAAAGAGCCCTAATATGACTTAGGGCTCTTCGATTGTCAAAATCATCGAAATACGATTATTTTGATTGATCTAGAATGGCAAACAAATCAGTTTGAACTTCTTCAATTGGACGCAGACCGTTTAACTTGTCATAAGTCGGTGCATTTTCACCTGATGCTGCGCGACCTTGGTAGAAACCTACCAATTGTTCAGTTTCAGTGTGATAAGAACCTAAACGTTTACGGATGGTTTCTTCCTGGTCATCAGGACGTTGAACCAGTTCTTCACCCGTTTCATCATCTTTACCTTCCACCTTAGGCGGATTGTAAACCACATGGTAAACACGGCCAGAAGCTGGGTGCTGACGGCGACCAGAAAGACGTTTTACAATTTCTTCGTCTGGAACATCAATTTCAATCACGTGATCAATGTTGATGCCTTCTTTTTCCAAAGCTTCTGCTTGAGGAATAGTGCGAGGGAAACCATCAAAAATGCAACCGTTTACACAATCAGGTTGAGCAATACGTTCTTTAACCAGACCGATGATAAGCTCGTCTGATACCAGACCGCCACTTTCCATCACGCTTTTAGCTTTAAGACCTAATTCAGTACCTTCACGAATTGCAGCACGGAGCATATCACCGGTTGAAATTTGTGGGACATTGTAGCGCTTACAGATCAACTGAGCCTGTGTACCTTTACCTGCTCCAGGTGGTCCGAGTAATATAATGCGCATAAAAAAACATCCTCATTTAACAAATATATGTGATGCGTTTGCATGACGAATCTCTTTATTCGTCATGTAGTCCAGCATCTAATTATAAGAAAGCCACAAACAAATGTATTGTACCCGCGATAAATCCGGTTACGCCACCCAAGACGATCAGAATCCATTCATCTTCCTGAAAGGCAGGACGTAATAAATTCTGAAACTCTCTTGGCGTCAACTCGCGAATACGGTCTCTAAACATTTGATAGATTTTCTGTGCACGGCTCGCATTAAAGGCCGGGTCGCATACAGGCACCATCGTAATTTCAATCGAGCGATCGATCAAGTCCGTCTTGAGTTTTGCATACTCTTTTGGTCCTAAAGACAGCTGCAAAGAGGTTCGAACAATCGGAGTTTCCATAATTTCGTTAATATGGCGTTTAACGATACGGCGAGTTTTATCTTTCTTCCCGCCATACATCATCTCAGTCATAATGGATTTTAACGTAATTAAGTCTTCTGTGACTACTCGGGCAAAAACATCGGAAACCTCATCCTGACGTTTCATAAATGCACCCTGGATATTATAGGTGCCAATATGTGGAATCACCGGTTTGATCCACGGGAACATGCGACTTTCTGTACGCGCAAAAAACTGTGGATAGCGGATATAATGCGGTTCCAGCGGATTAAACACCATCCAGATGGCAATCCAGTTAGTCAGGAAACCCCACACCGCTGCCCAGAAAGGAACCGTCCAGTGCCAAGGCACTACAAACCAGACAATCATCTGGAATATACCGAAGAACATTCCAATTAATGCACTAATATGCCAGATAAAGTTGATCTCTTTTTGACCTACTTTAAGGAACATATTCACCATTAAACGGCGATCACCTTCCATTTGGCGAACCACCATTTCACGCATATCTACAAGTGACTCGACGTTCATGGTCAGCTCAGTCACCAATTCCCTTAAAATACCCGGCAGCTGTTTATGCGCTTGCGAATAGATACGGCGCTTAATTGAATAGGGTAAGTTTTCCCAAAGTACCGCATTACGGTCGATCATCATTTCATCAATCAGATGTTCCAGTTCAAAACCGACCTGCTCACCGATAATCCGTGCCATATCTTCTGGATCCATGGCATCCAGAAATTCACGTAAAGAACCCAATTTCGACAAGGTATTGTCAGTGATAATCCCGGAAATACGACCGGCTTTACGTGGCACAATCCCCTGCCAGCCGACAGGGAGCGGCCCTAAGTGGAATCCCCAAAACGTCAGGGGGTAAAACACCATTTTCAGTGCCATCCACACATGTGCCCAAGTTACAAAAGCTGTCACAGGAATGATGCTAAGTACTGCCCAGAAATCAGGGCGATTCAAGAAGGTTTGCCACAATTCGTTGACGTACTCAAACATGCACGATTTCCATATTTAATTTTTTAATCACAAAATACTTAATTATAAAAGCTCACTATTTTCACTATAAACCGACACTTAGAGTATAGGAAAATTGTAGCATGGGTTCTGTCTCTGCAACCACATTACCCTTCTGATCCGCCATCTCTTCGCCAGCACCAATCCCGATACTAAAACTGCTAATCCGTTCTTTACTGAGCAATACATAGGCTAAATCTATACCCGCACCCAGTCTTGCTTCATATTCATTGTTGATGTGTTTACTTTCCAGATGCCCTGCATAGACACCCAGGTAGTAACCGTTTTTATCTTTTCCGGTAAGGTAATAAGGATAACGAAACCCGACCTGAGCACCGGCATTATAGTCATCATTATAAAATACACCCGCTTTTGCATAGGCGATGCCATAAGGATTGACCCATTCTACATTCAGATGAAGAAGCTTTTTGGTAAATCCAGCCCCGATATTCCATGTTTTAGCACTGTCTGATGTCAATTTCGCTTCAGGTAAATATGAATGGTCTTGTGCATGAGCAATATTTACCAGCGCAAAAAAAGCCAGCAAAGGATACACTTTTGTGATTATTTTCATCGTTGTCCCTAAATTTTATTTTTTAGTACAGTCCTTTTTTTGAATTTTGACTTTAGCAGAATTATCAGAACTCTTATATACTGCACTTTACAATTTTAATGTCTGTAAAGTCAAAGTTTAAACTAAACCCGCCTAACAGTTCGCCAGAACAAATATCAAAAAATGCTGACTTGCGTTAGAATGTGCCACCAGTTTTTTTCACTCCCCTGGATGTAAGTCGATCGCGTATGAAGCAGCACTTTCCTTTAAAAAATGTTCAACAAGAAAAGCGCATTTATCGCAATCGGGTGTTTATCTCCATCGGGATTGTGGCATTCTTTCTGCTCCTGCTTGTTGCCCGTTATGCCTATCTGCAAATCGCGCATTATAATGAGTTTTCAACCGCTTCAGACCAGAACCGTATCCGGCTACAGCCTTTGGCACCTGCACGCGGCTATATCTATGACCGTAATGGTATTTTGCTGGCAGATAATTATCCGGTATTTTCTGCCACCATGTCTCGGGCTGATGTAAAAGATATTGAAGATACCGTCAAGCGTTTAACCCCGATTTTAAGCCTGACACAAGAAGATATTGACCGCTTTAGCAGCCGCATCAAGACCGCTAAAAAAACCGAACGTGTATCATTAAAATTAAATTTAACCGAAACTGATATTGCCAAGTTTAGTGAAGTCAAGTTTGAGTTTCCCGGGGTCAATATTGAAACCCAGATGACGCGCTACTATCCGCATGGTGAGCTATTTGCGCACGTGATCGGTTATGTAGGGCGTATTAACGACAAAGAATTAAAATCAATTGATAAAGATTTATATGCCGGCACCAACCTGATCGGTAAAATTGGGGTGGAGAAATCTTATGAAGATCTGTTGCATGGCTTGCCCGGCAATGAATCTGTCGAGGCTGATGCTCACGGTAACGTATTACGTAATTTAGGTCGTAAAGAGCCGGTACGCGGAAATGACTTGTACCTTTCAATTGACTATGGCTTGCAGGTTACAGCAACTGAGCAACTGGCGGGTCGTCGCGGTGCCATTGTGGCGCTGAATCCGAAAACAGGAGAAATTCTGGCCCTGGTTTCCAGTCCAAGTTTTAACCCGAATTTATTTGTGACCGGGATTAGCAATACCGACTATAGTGCACTACGTGACAATCTTGACCAACCGCTGTATAACCGTGCTGTACAAGGTGCCTATCCTCCAGGTTCAACCATTAAACCGATGTTTGGTTTAGGTGGGCTGCATTATAATATCGTGGATTGGAACACCGCCATTTCAGACCCCGGGTATTTTTCTTTACCAGGCGATTCACATAAATTCCGTGATTGGCGTAAATCAGGTCATGGCACGGTCAATCTGCATAAAGCTCAAGTAGTTTCCTGTGATACCTATTATTATATTTTGGCCTACCGCATGGGCATTGAAAAAATGAATGCCTGGATGCGCCAATTTGGCTTTAGTGAAAAAACTGGCGTCGATTTACCGAGTGAAAGTACCGGTTTGTATCCAAACCCGGACTGGAAAATGCGGACCCGTAAGAGCAAATGGCTAAAAGGTGAAACCATTTCCGTCAGTATCGGACAAGGTGCCTTTACTGCAACACCGCTGCAACTGGCTATGGCTACTGCAATTACTGCAAACCAAGGTGCGCATATTACCCCGCATGTACTGCGTGAAACCCATGGTGCCAAACCTTTTAAAATGCGTAATGCACCAGATGGTAAAATTCAGTTTAACGGCAAACCCGAAGACTGGATTAAAATGCGCGATGCCATGATTGATGTTATCGAGACCGGTACAGGTCGTGGTATTCGTACCCCACTGTATCATATTGCAGGGAAAACCGGGACTGCACAGGTCAAAAGTATTGCCCAAGGTAAAAAATACAACGAAGCATTATTAAGTGAACGTCAGCTTGACCATGGTTTATTTATTGGTTTTGCCCCGGCTGAAAATCCTGAGATTGCGGTTGCGATTGTTTGGGAAAATGGTAAACACGGTGGTTCGGCCGCGCAGCTGGCTCGTCCTCTGTTTGACTATTGGTTATACACCCGTAAAAAGAATCCGATCCGTCCTGCGGGCCATCAAATTAGTGGCGGCCTCATGACCGCAGGCATCAAACCGGGTGAATTGCCAAGTGGCACGGCACCAGTGGACACGGCGACCAATGTTCAGAGCAATACAACAGCAGCAGCGACACAGCACGCTACTCAAGCCGCATCAGGCGCACAACCCGTAGAAGTTGAAGGTGACTGATCTATGAAAAATCAACTCCGTATTATTGGCGGTGAATGGAAACGCCGTCAACTTCCTTTTGCCAGTGTTGAAGGCTTACGCCCTACACCCGACCGTGTCCGTGAAACTTTGTTTAACTGGCTGATGTGGGATATTCAAAATGCACAGGTTCTCGATATCTGTGCCGGCTCAGGAGCCTTAAGTTTTGAAGCTTTATCCCGCGGTGCAGCACAGGTGGTAATGATTGAACCGAACCGTGCACAAGCTGCTTTTTTAACCGATAATTTGCAGTTACTGAAAGTGACCAGCCAACATGCCAAACTCAAAGTCGCCACGGCACAGCAAATCTTACCTACCCTGAAACAGTCCTTTGATCTGGTTTTTTTAGATCCGCCTTATAGTCTGGATTTATGGGAAGAACTGGCCCAGCTTGCTGACCCGCTGATTAAAGACCGCGCCTTTATCTATGTGGAGGCCGATCGCGAGTTAAATCAGCTTAAACTCCCCTCTTCTTGGCAACAGATTAAACAAAGCAAGGCGGGAACAGTCCGTGCAGGACTGTATCAAAAAAATGCATCCTGATTAAAAATAAAAAAAGGATTCCTGAATGGAAGCCTTTTTTTGTTAAATGTAGTCAGTCAATTTCAGATCGGTGATAGATTAATTAACGACCATAGCGCCAGTCTCGGTCATTTCTATCATGATCCCAGTCCGGACGGTCTTTATTGTTCCAGTCACGGTCACCATGATGGTGTCGGTCATAATGTCCATTACGGTCTCGATGACCACCATAACCGTCATCATAAGTATCCAGGACACAACCAGTTAATGACACTGCCAATACAGAAAGTAAGATCACTTTTTTCATCATCTTCATCACCTCTTTAGGGCGTGACTTCAGTATTCAATGCTTTAATGAAGAGCGATGGGAGTCTATGTGAAATTTTGTAGTCATTTATGTCTTTTTTATTCACAGGAAGAATTTCTGTCCTGAATGCTGAAGCGGTTTTATACAAAGTTCTCCTTAGGTTTGCATAAATCCTGCTAAACATATGCTTGGCTTTTTGACTGATCTTTTGAATACTACCGATTTTTCATCTGTACAGATCGCTATGACTTGGTTGTTATTTATTGTTGGGGCAATGGTCGCAGGTTTTGTACAGGGACTGACGGGCTTTGCCTTTGCCCTCATTGCCATGTCATTCTGGGTATGGGTCCTCCCCCCGAAAATTGCTGCCCCACTGGTGGTCTTTGCTTCGGTGTGGAGCCATGTCATTTCATTGTCCAATGAACAGAAGCATCCACATCTAGATAAAGCACTGGTGCTGCCTTATTTAATAGCCGGGCTGATTGGCGTACCTTTGGGCACATATCTGCTGCATATTATTCAGCCCGAAGCCTTTAAAGTGGTTTTAGGCATCTTTTTGATGTTGTGGTGTCCGGTGATGTTTTTCAATCCGGCATTTCCACGGCTACAACAATCCGGAAAACTGGCAGACAGTCTGGTTGGATTTTTGGGCGGAATTCTGGGTGGTTTAGGCGGTTTTTGCGGTTCGTTGCCTTCTGCCTGGGTCATGCTGAAAAATCTTCCCAAACAGCAACAACGTTACGTTTTACGACATTTTAATTTTGGCATTCAGCTGTTTACCTTACTAGCCTATTTACTACAAGGCACGCTTGACATCCAGCTCTGGCCTTATATGACAATTTTGCTGATCAGTGTCAGTTTGCCCGCCATTTTAGGGGCAAAATTATTTTATAAAATTTCGGAAACGCAATTTAAACATACGGTTTTAAGCCTTTTATTTGCTTCTGGCTGTTTCCTGATTTTCAATACACTGCTCTAGAGAGTCGTGTCTACCTCCCAAAAAATCAGATTTATATGTTGAGATATTGCAACCTTATTTATCTATAACAACCGGTCAAAATTACAATAAATCTCACTTAAACAAAAAACACCCAATCAGTCGGGCAGATCAAATATATCAGCAGGAAAACTTTATACAATAACCCAACCCCATCATCCATTTTCCTAGAAATGAAAACCTTGATTTTATTAGCAGGAATGATTCTTCTCTCTGGCTGTTCTCTGACCACCTCTCATGAGCTGAAACATGCAGAAAGAATGCTGGCAAATTTTCAGTGCAATAGAATTGAAACCGCACAAATGGCGCATACTTCGATTACTTCCTATCATGAACAGGCACTCGCTTCTAGCCGCCAGAAAGCCGAATCTTATGTACAAAGCTATAAAGATGGAGAGGAGTTATTTAAGGTGCCATTAACAGAAGTAATCGAGGAACAATATTATATTTATCAGGAAGCTTGCCAACATTTAGGCGGGATTAGCCCGGCACAAAATCAATAATTTTTTAAGCGAAAATTGAATTTCACATTGACTGATCCATCATGTGCATCGAGCCAAGATTTTGCCATCTGCATCTATTAGCTTAGCGTGAAGATCAGTCAGGGAAACCATACGTTTTCACTTAGGTTTCATGGTAATAACGTGTATCCACGCTAAACTGTTCTGGAAATTTGGCCTGAATTTGTGCATAAAAAGCCATAATTTCAGCCATATCTTTTTCATAATCACCACTAGGATAAACAATTTTACCCACCCCGGTTTTCTTCTTGGCATAATCCATATAAGCCAATGCAATGGGTACGCCTGCATTGACTGCCACATGGTAGAAACCGGTTTTCCATTGTTCCTGTTTGGCACGCGTTGCTTCCGGTGTGACCAACATCACCAGTTTTGGATGGGTTTTAAATAAATCCGACATCACCTGAACCATACTTGGTCGTGGCTCACCCTCTTTTTTCGCTGTGCGGTCAATTCCGATTCCACCCATTGCGCGTACAAATGGACCAAAAGGAAATTTCATATAGCTGTCTTTAATGGTAATCCGAACGTTGACCCCTAAGGCCTTGAGTGCCAGACGTGCATATAAGGCATCCCAGTTGCTGGTGTGCGGTGCAGCAATCATGACGCACTGATCCAGATCAAGAGGCCAATGGTTATCGATTTCCCAGCCCATCATTTTTAAACTTTGTTCAGCTAATTTCTCAAACACTTACCGCACCGCCACCTAATCAAGTGCGCAAATTTTAACAAGGTCGCTGAAATATAAAAGTGCATTGTGAATAATAATCAACCAGTTAATAGATCAAGACATAACTGTCAAGTTCAAATAAAATAGCTAAGGTCTGCTGTTTTATTTTGCACCCATTTCCACATTAAGATCATAAACTGATGATCTTAAGACGAAGTTCCATATCCAAACCCTACAAAAAAGACCGAATAAAGCCGGTGGCTATTCAGTCCACTTAATTTAGTGGACACTATCATGGTATTAATGAGGTAGGAAAAGTGGGGTCCACTGGACGCTTACGGCTTATAGGATAGGTTGGTAAGATAAGTTCGCCGGATGCGTACCTTCTTAAGTTTATTAGTTCAGACTTACTTAAAGAAAATCCCAGTTTTAAGAGATTAAAACTGGGATTTGGGTTTGACCAGATATGCTGCCTTTGCAACATATCTAAGATGAGTTTTAGATAATGATATTTACACCACCTGCAGCAACGATCTCATTCTCAACCCATACTTTGGCACTAGAATCACTCCAAGTATACTCAGTCATGGTGACATTATTGGCATCTGTAATAACAGCTCCTTTAATAGCACCTGTTTCCAATGTAACTTTATCAGCAGCATCACCGTAGATTGCCAATATATCAGTATCAGAAATATCTAGAACATCCTGAGCTGTCAGAGTAAGTGTTGATCCTTCTGCTTCATTACCCAAATTAATGTGCTCAATACCTGTGATGTTATTATGCAAGGATAGATCAAGATTGATTCCTCCCAATAATGTCAAAGTATCAATGCCTAAGCCACCATTCACAGATTCAAATCCAGTGCCAGATATCATAATCTTATCATCGCCTGAACCGCCATTCATAGTGTCATAACCATTACCATCAAAAAGTAAGTCATTACCGGCACCACCATTTAGCACGTCATTACCTGTACCACCGCGCAGCAAATCGTTACCATTATTGCCATTCAGTATGTCATCACCATCAAAGCCATATAAACGCTCACTTGATAATCCTAATACGCTACTATCCAAAACATCATTTCCAGAAGTTCCTTGAATAATATCCGGATTACCACTCTGACCGATTAGACCTTCAAGAACCGCTGCATCAGCAAGAGAAGCGATAATATCGCTATCTGTTGAATTATAGCTGTCAGTTGCTGTAATGGTGAAAGTACCCAATACACTGACATCCAGCGTTAATCCACCATTCAAGGTTTGTAAGACAGTTAACAAGTTGATGCCGTCAGATTGTAATCTTACTGTCGCAAGCAACTCATTAATTGCCCAGTTATCGATATCACCGCCGTCAATTGCAGTAATCGTGAGTGTTGAAGTCGGACCTAAAAGACCTAGTAATCCAGTATTTTCAACCGTAAAATTTAGACCTAGATCTTTAGCAAGTTGAGCAGAAACTTCCAGATAAGCATCACCTAAAGCAACATTCGCGACACCCGCAAATTTAACTACAACTGTACGAAGATTGTTATCCACATCCAGCGCGACCATTGCTTGGCGGCTTAAATCAATAACGCCTAGTACATCTGCACCAATTAGGCCTAGCAAGTTGGCATCAAATGCCTGTGTTACTGGTGGCGCATTTCCATCTAACTCAAATGCAGGATCTGAACTATCAAAAGCAATAGTTGTATCTACAGTGTCTTTATCATTGTCTGTGAGAACGATATCAAAAGTAGAAACTCCTTCTGTGGACAGAGTTGAATATTCCTGATCAACTAAGAGGTTTCCATTTTTCAACAACTGTTCAATCACTTCAAGGTTTGATTGGCCATTGACCAGATCAGTATTGGTAAAGATGATACGCTGGTCTACTGTTGTGCTAACGGCACCTGAAGTACTGATATCAAGTATCGTATCATCTGCAACACCATCACCATCACCATCAACTATACTGAAAGATAAATAGTTGGTGAGATTACCGGCTAATAGATTTGCGATAGCACGTTCGTTTTCTAACAAGCCACGCAGATCAAGAATATCTCCACCACCGGCAACTGGTTGTACATTGAAATCAGCAATAATATCAGTTGCTAATGATGTACCTTGATCGCCTTTCTCAAAGAGGAAAATATCATTGCCTGTTCCACCAACCAGAGTATCATCACCTGTACCACCAATCAGCGTATCATTACCTGATCCACCATTGAGGATATCTGAATCCGCTCCTCCTCGCAGTAAATCATTACCATCACTACCCGCTAGCTGGTCATCACCTGCGTAACCATATAAACGTTCGTCTGTAGTTAGACCATTATTATCACCAGTCTGCAGATCAATACCTGAGGTACCTTCCCAAATTGGTGAAGGATTGTTAGAAGGATTCAGTAAATTAAGCCCAGCGAGATCAGTTTCTGCAGAATCTGTAACGACATTTCCTTGGTTATCTGTCACTGTCATTGAAATTGTAGGAAGCAGATTCACAGATACAATACTGCCTTGATCCACATAAACAGTAGCCAAAAATTCATTTAACTGCTGATTATCAATCGTTCCTCCACCTACTTTTTCAATAGTAATATTGGCAAATGTTTGAAGGAGCCCCCCTAGTCCGTTACGATCTGGAGTGACTACCAAACCAAACTCATCCGCCAACGCCTGAGACCAACGGATATCATAAGAGTCTAAAAGGGAAATGCCTAATGATGTCATTTCCACTACGACTTGGGTGATATCATTGTTCGGATCAGTGGCTGTAAATTGCTGGTTGGTACCAACACCCACCAAACCAAGAGCACCTGCATTTACCAATCCCAACAAACTCGCAGAAGAATTGACATTCACAATTGGTGCTTCATCAATTGCCGGTCCTGACTCAAGTTTAGCGTACTCATAACTACCCGTGAGCATATTGACAATCAGGAGATCGCCACGGTTGGTATAAATGGTTAACTCATCTGAAGCCGGGTCAAATGTATATGTCGTACCATCCGCGGTGCCTGTAGGCGTGATCGTATCTGCACCATTATAGGTTAACGTATAATCTGCAAAGGTTACACTTTGGACATAACCACCATCGGCACCAAAACCAACTACAAGCTCACCTGAAGTCGTTTCACCCGCCGATACCTGAACCCAATTGTCTGGGTAGCTATAATCAACAAGAAGATTACCCGTATAGAGCAAATCGTTGAGGATCTCCTGTTGAGTCTTCCCTGTGACAAGATCAACATTCGCAAGAATGATAACCTGATCATAAGAAGTTGATACTGTGCCATTTACACTTACCCGGATAATGGTATCGTCTGCAATACCATCACCGTCACCATCAGCCTTTTCAAATGATAGATAGTCCGTTAAATTGCCCGTTTGTCCAATCAGATGATTTTCACCTTGTAACAAAGTGCGCAGATCAATCACATCTCCGCCAGCACCCAAAGTAAAGTCGGTAATAACATCAACTGGTTTATAGCTGATGACACCATCACTGTTAAAGTCCTGAACTATGGTCACTTCCGGTGATGAATAAGTACTTACTAGAAGACCAGTATCCACCGTTACACTATCAGTACTCGCAGTAGATATTGTGTCACCTCGCTGAAGCGTCGCTGTCACAGTTAAAGTTTGCTCCTCACCAGGTGATGGATAGCTTCTTGTAATTGGGCCTGCATCAATAATTGCTTGAGTCAGTACAATCGTTTCGGTAACTCCAGTATTTGTCACGATGACTAACTCATCCCCAACTGCAGAACCAGATGCCAAAGCTATAGAAACATCAATATTACCTTGTAACTCTCCTGCATCTAGAATTCCGTTGTGGTCTGTTAATAAACCATCATTAGGTAGATTACCAAGACCATTGCCATCATCTTCAGTAATTGTAACAGTCGGCTGAAGGCCGTTAGTCATCGCACCAATCACCGCAGTTGCAGTACCAGGTTTACTTACATAGGTTGAACCTACACTGAGCATATGAACAGCTGTCACTGTAATTTGTTGACCTTCTACTGGTGCTGTGACTGGCACTAAAATATAGCCTGTAAGGATATCTGAGGCAGTCAAGGTAATATCTTGTGTTGTTGTAACTATTCCAACAGTCGTTGTTACACGAATAACTTGACCAGCTATATAACCAACAACATCAATTTTTGCATCAAGCGTAGTTGGAGCTGTCATAAGCTGATCGCCCAGACTCAATTGGAAGATATCAGACCCTGTTCCACCGGTTAGCTCATCTGAACCTTGTCCACCATTAAGCAGATCAGCACCTGAACCACCATTTAAGAGATCATTTCCTAAACCACCATCGAGCAAATCATTGCCATTATTGCCATATAACTGGTCATCTCCAGCACCACCATAGAGTTTGTCATTTCCATCAGAATCACCGCCTTCGTCGACAGAATTGTAACCATAGAGTCGATCGTTTCCTGAACCGCCGAATACAATGTCAGATCCGCCAAAACCGTACACAGTGTCATTACCCACACTGGTAAAGTAAACATCATCACCCATGTTCACTCCAGATGTACCAGTCACAGTATCATTTAAACCAGCAGCGTAACCCAATACACTACCACTATTCAGAACATCAGTTTCCAACCAGTCTGAACCCAGTTTGGTGTCACTAAACCCTGAAGTATCGGTCACGGTCAAGGTAGATACTGCCATCATATCGTTGGTAGCACTTCCTCCCATCAGACCACGCATCATCTGGTACAGGGTAGTTAACAACACATTAACGGCTTGATTATCCATTGATGTTGGAGCTACTGGTGTAACGGTAAAGATTAAATCTCCTCCTGTAGTCCAATTAATTTCCAAACCTAATTCAGCAGCAAACTCCGACTTGAATAAAACCCCTGAATCATTATTCAGTAGTGTTCGTAAAGTATCCGTATTGGTGCCAGATGGGATAGATAAGACAACACTAGCAAGATTGTTATCCGATGCCCAGGCCAATAGTTTCTGATCTGTACCAAATTCCAGAATATTCAACAGTTGTGAATCAACACGCGCAATATCGGGATCCGCATCTGACAGCACTGCTACAATATTATCCGTCCCCTCATATGTTGGCACGGAGGAAGCAGCTGTCATCATGGCAACCGGCATATCATCTTCAACATCTATCGTAAAGTTATAGGTTGAACCATCCATAACAGTACTAAATTGAAGTGAAAGTACATCCTCAACATCGACAACAGGATGATCTAATGGCGCCAGTAAGGTAAATGTATATTCACCATTTGCTTTGACTATTAAAGTTGCAACAGGCGTAGTTCCAGCTACTCCAGTTAGAGTATAGGTATCTGTTCCGTCTCCACTTGGTGTCCATGTCACAGGAACTCCATCCGAGTTTAGAGGTGCTGAAATTAATGTGACTGAAGTCACTGTTGTAACAGGAGATATAAGATTCAGCGCCGCCATAACTGTTGTTACGTCGGTCGTATCTGTCGGGGATCCAAGCATATCTGGCTGACCCAATGGTAGGCCTTCTTCAGATACAGTCGGTTGACCCACGATCAGCGTTAAGGTTGCTGTATCTGTAAACTCACCATCTGTTACCGTATAGAGATAGGTATCTGTTCCCATCCATCCAGAGGTAGGTGGGGTATATACATAACTACCATCACTCGTAATAACAATTTGCCCACCTTGAGTTGTCGTGTAAGTTCCAGGTGCTTGTACACTCAAGCTACTATCCACATCTGTATCATTGGCCAACACACTCACTTTAGATGTAAATGTCGTATCTTTTACAACATAAGCAAGATCATCTACTGCAACAGGCTCATCATTCACAGCACCAACAGTAATTGTCAAAGTTGCGGTATCAAAGAACTCTCCATCTGTAATTGTGTAATCAACGCTATCTGTACCATTGAAATTCGCTACAGGTGTATAGACATACTGCCCGTCCGCAGCAATCACGATCGTACCACCCTGAGTCGTCGTATATGTAGCTGCAACTGCTGTGAAACTGCTATCAACATCACTGTCATTCGCCAACAGGCTGATTGTTGAAGTAAATACAGTATCTTCTGTGCTACTAATCGCATCATCTGCTGCTATTGGAGCATCATTTACAGAAATTACATTAATATTCACAGTAGCTGTAGAAGTCTCACCATCACTATCCCTAATGGTGTAAGTGAAACTTGCAGGACCATTGTAATTAGCGCTTGGCGTAAATATGACATTTCCATCTATATCAAGAGCCACAGTACCATTGGTTGCATTTTGCACCGAGGTAATGCTAACTGGTGCATCAAGCAAGCCTGTATCATTACTTAACAGATCAGCTGCTGTGATATTAAGTACAGTATCTTCGTTAGTAGCAAAGTTGTCATCTACTGCAACTGGCTGAGCTTCATTGACTGCTTCAACAACTATGCGTAATGTTCCTACATCTGTTAGTGATCCATCCGTAATGGTGTAATCAACCGTGTCTATACCGGCAAAATTAGCTGCTGGCATATAAACATATTGGCCGTCTTGCGAGATCACAATCGTACCGCCTTGCGTAGTCGTGTACGTACCTGCAACCGCTGTAAAGTTGCTATCAACATCGCTGTCATTCGCTAACAGACTAATGGTTGAAGTAAATATGGCATCTTCTGCAACTGTAATCAGATCATCTATCGCTACCGGGGCATCATTCACCGGAGTCACGCTGACGTTGACTACGCTGCTGCTGGTACCGCCCTTGCCATCTGTCACGCTGTAGCTAATGGTGTCTGCACCGGTATAGTTCGCGTTCGGTATATAGCTGAGTGTGCCATCTGCATTGATTGTCACTGTGCCATGCAACGCGCTCGCTGCAGTAACAGTTAACGTATCATTTTCAGCATCCGTGTCATTGCCCAGAACAATAATGGTGGCTGCAGTGTCTTCAACCACCGTTGCGGTATCCGGATTGGCCACAGGTGCATCATTCACCAGGCTGGTCGCCGGCATTGCCGCTGTACCAGTCACAGGCGTTGTACCATCAGTCACTGTTACACTGACTGCAGGAAGGTTTCCACCTCCGTTCACCCAGTCCGCACCCGCCTGGGTCAAGCTTACAACACCCGTCGCAGGATCAATGCTGTAGTAGCCGTCCGGATTGTTAGTCAGGCTGTAAGTCAGCGTATCGCCTTCGGCATCGGTCGCATTCGCATCCGTCACCACCATACCTGCCATCGCGCTGTTTTCTGTAATGCTGGTCAAGCTATCAGTGAAGCTCAGTACCGGGGCATCATTCACCGGAGTCACGCTGACGTTCACTACGCTGCTGCTAGTTCCACCATTGCCATCGCTAATGCTATAGCTAATGGTGTCTGCACCGGTGTAGTTCGCGTTCGGTGTATAGCTGAGTGTGCCATCTGCATTGATTGTCACTGTACCATGCAACGCGCTCGCTGCAGTAACAGTTAACGTATCATTTTCAGCATCCGTGTCATTGCCTAGAACCGTAATCGTGGTTGGAGTGTCTTCAACCACCGTTGCTGTATCTGGAGTTGCTACAGGCGCATCATTCACCAGGCTGGTCGCCGGCATTGCCGCTGTACCAGTCACAGGCGTTGTCCCGTCGGTCACTGTTACGCTGACTGCAGGAAGGTTTCCACCTCCGTTCACCCAGTCCGCACCCGCCTGGGTCAAGCTTACAACACCCGTTGCAGGATCAATGCTGTAGTAGCCGTCCGGATTGTTAGTCAGGCTGTAAGTCAGCGTATCGCCTTCAGCATCGGTCGCATTCGCATCCGTCACCACCATACCTGCAGTCGCACTGTTTTCTGTAATGCTGGTCAAGCTATCAGTGAAGCTCAATACCGGGGCATCATTCACAGGGGTCACTGTGATGGTTAACGTTGCAGTATCTGTCAGTGAACCATCTGTAATGGTGTAGTCAACAGTATCGATACCGGTGAAATTCGCTGCTGGCGTATAGGTATACGTACCATTCGTCGCAATCGAAATTGTTCCACCTTGGGTGGTTGTGTATGTGCCAGAAACCGCTGTGATGCTGACGCTGTCTAGATCTGTGTCGTTCTGCAACAGGCTAACCGCTGAACTGTATACCTGATCTTCATTGATGATAATTTCATCATCCATCGCCACAGGTGCATCATTCACCAGCGTGGTCACCGGCATTGCCGCTGTACCAGTCACAGGCGTTGTCCCGTCGGTCACTGTTACGCTGACTGCAGGAAGGTTTCCACCTCCGTTCACCCAGTCCGCACCCGCCTGGGTCAAGCTTACAACACCCGTTGCAGGATCAATGCTGTAGTAGCCGTCCGGATTGTTAGTCAGGCTGTAAGTCAGCGTATCGCCTTCAGCATCGGTCGCATTCGCATCCGTCACCACCATGCCTGCCATCGCGCTGTTTTCTGTAATGCTGGTCAAGCTATCAGTGAAGCTCAATACCGGGGCATCATTCACCGGAGTCACGCTGACGTTGACTACGCTGCTGCTGGTACCGCCCTTGCCATCTGTCACGCTGTAGCTAATGGTGTCTGCACCGGTGTAGTTCGCGTTCGGTATATAGCTGAGTGTGCCATCTGCATTGATTGTCACTGTGCCATGCAACGCGCTCGCTGCAGTAACAGTTAACGTATCATTTTCAGCATCCGTGTCATTGCCTAGAACCGTAATCGTGGTTGGAGTGTCCTCGATCACCGTTGCGGTATCCGGATTGGCCACAGGTGCATCATTCACCAGGCTGGTCACCGGCATTGCCGCTGTACCAGTCACAGGGGTTGTACCATCAGTCACTGTTACACTGACTGCAGGAAGGTTTCCACCTCCGTTCACCCAGTCCGCACCCGCCTGGGTCAAGCTTACAACACCCGTCGCAGGATCAATGCTGTAGTAGCCGTCCGGATTGTTAGTCAGGCTGTAAGTCAGCGTATCGCCTTCGGCATCGGTCGCATTCGCATCCGTCACCACCATACCTGCCATCGCGCTGTTTTCTGTAATGCTGGTCAAGCTATCAGTGAAGCTCAGTACCGGGGCATCATTCACCGGAGTCACGCTGACGTTCACTACGCTGCTGCTAGTTCCACCATTGCCATCGCTAATGCTATAGCTAATGGTGTCTGCACCGGTGTAGTTCGCGTTCGGTGTATAGCTGAGTGTGCCATCTGCATTGATTGTCACTGTACCATGCAACGCGCTCGCTGCAGTAACAGTTAACGTATCATTTTCAGCATCCGTGTCATTGCCTAGAACCGTAATCGTGGTTGGAGTGTCTTCAACCACCGTTGCTGTATCTGGAGTTGCTACAGGCGCATCATTCACCAGGCTGGTCGCCGGCATTGCCGCTGTACCAGTCACAGGCGTTGTCCCGTCGGTCACTGTTACGCTGACTGCAGGAAGGTTTCCACCTCCGTTCACCCAGTCCGCACCCGCCTGGGTCAAGCTTACAACACCCGTTGCAGGATCAATGCTGTAGTAGCCGTCCGGATTGTTAGTCAGGCTGTAAGTCAGCGTATCGCCTTCAGCATCGGTCGCATTCGCATCCGTCACCACCATGCCTGCCATCGCGCTGTTTTCTGTAATGCTGGTCAAGCTATCAGTGAAGCTCAGTACCGGGGCATCATTCACCGGAGTCACGCTGACGTTGACTACGCTGCTGCTGGTACCGCCCTTGCCATCTGTCACGCTGTAGCTAATGGTGTCTGCACCTGTGTAGTTCGCGTTCGGTGTATAGCTGAGTGTGCCATCTGCATTGATTGTCACTGTGCCATGCAACGCGCTCGCTGCAGTAACAGTTAACGTATCATTTTCAGCATCCGTGTCATTGCCCAGAACAATAATGGTGGCTGAAGTGTCCTCGATCACCGTTGCGGTATCCGGATTGGCCACAGGTGCATCATTCACCAGCGTGGTCACCGGCATTGCCGCTGTACCAGTCACAGGCGTTGTCCCGTCGGTCACTGTTACGCTGACTGCAGGAAGGTTTCCACCTCCGTTCACCCAGTCCGCACCCGCCTGGGTCAAGCTTACAACACCCGTTGCAGGATCAATGCTGTAGTAGCCGTCCGGATTGTTAGTCAGGCTGTAAGTCAGCGTATCGCCTTCAGCATCGGTCGCATTCGCATCCGTCACCACCATGCCTGCCATCGCGCTGTTTTCTGTAATGCTGGTCAAGCTATCAGTGAAGCTCAGTACCGGGGCATCATTCACCGGAGTCACGCTGACGTTGACTACGCTGCTGCTGGTACCGCCCTTGCCATCTGTCACGCTGTAGCTAATGGTGTCTGCACCTGTGTAGTTCGCGTTCGGTGTATAGCTGAGTGTGCCATCTGCATTGATTGTCACTGTGCCATGCAACGCGCTCGCTGCAGTAACAGTTAACGTATCATTTTCAGCATCCGTGTCATTGCCTAGAACCGTAATCGTGGTTGGAGTGTCCTCGATCACCGTTGCGGTATCCGGATTGGCCACAGGTGCATCATTCACCAGGCTGGTCACCGGCATTGCCGCTGTACCAGTCACAGGGGTTGTACCGTCGGTCACTGTTACGCTGACTGCAGGAAGGTTTCCACCTCCGTTCACCCAGTCCGCACCCGCCTGGGTCAAGCTTACAATACCCGTTGCAGGATCAATGCTGTAGTAGCCGTCCGGATTGTTAGTCAGGCTGTAAGTCAGCGTATCGCCTTCGGCATCGGTCGCATTTGCATCCGTCACTACCATGCCTGCAGTCGCACTGTTTTCTGTAATGCTGGTCAAGCTATCAGTGAAGCTCAATACCGGGGCATCATTCACAGGAGTCACGCTGACGTTCACTACGCTGCTGCTGGTACCGCCCTTGCCATCTGTCACGCTGTAGCTAATGGTGTCTGCACCGGTATAGTTCGCGTTCGGTGTATAGCTGAGTGTACCATCTGCATTGATTGTCACTGTGCCATGCAACGCGCTCGCTGCAGTAACAGTTAACGTATCATTTTCAGCATCCGTGTCATTGCCCAGAACAATAATGGTGGCTGCAGTGTCTTCAACCACAGTTGCTGTATCTGGATTGGCCACAGGTGCATCATTCACCAGGCTGGTCGCCGGCATTGCCGCTGTACCAGTCACAGGCGTTGTACCATCAGTCACTGTTACACTGACTGCAGGAAGGTTTCCACCTCCGTTCACCCAGTCCGCACCCGCCTGGGTCAAGCTTACAACACCCGTCGCAGGATCAATGCTGTAGTAGCCGTCCGGATTGTTAGTCAGGCTGTAAGTCAGCGTATCGCCTTCGGCATCGGTCGCATTCGCATCCGTCACCACCATACCTGCCATCGCGCTGTTTTCTGTAATGCTGGTCAAGCTATCAGTGAAGCTCAGTACCGGGGCATCATTCACCGGAGTCACGCTGACGTTCACTACGCTGCTGCTAGTTCCACCATTGCCATCGCTAATGCTATAGCTAATGGTGTCTGCACCGGTGTAGTTCGCGTTCGGTGTATAGCTGAGTGTGCCATCTGCATTGATTGTCACTGTACCATGCAACGCGCTCGCTGCAGTAACAGTTAACGTATCATTTTCAGCATCCGTGTCATTGCCTAGAACCGTAATCGTGGTTGGAGTGTCTTCAACCACCGTTGCTGTATCTGGAGTTGCTACAGGCGCATCATTCACCAGGCTGGTCGCCGGCATTGCCGCTGTACCAGTCACAGGCGTTGTCCCGTCGGTCACTGTTACGCTGACTGCAGGAAGGTTTCCACCTCCGTTCACCCAGTCCGCACCCGCCTGGGTCAAGCTTACAACACCCGTTGCAGGATCAATGCTGTAGTAGCCGTCCGGATTGTTAGTCAGGCTGTAAGTCAGCGTATCGCCTTCAGCATCGGTCGCATTCGCATCCGTCACCACCATACCTGCAGTCGCACTGTTTTCTGTAATGCTGGTCAAGCTATCAGTGAAGCTCAATACCGGGGCATCATTCACAGGGGTCACTGTGATGGTTAACGTTGCAGTATCTGTCAGTGAACCATCTGTAATGGTGTAGTCAACAGTATCGATACCGGTGAAATTCGCTGCTGGCGTATAGGTATACGTACCATTCGTCGCAATCGAAATTGTTCCACCTTGGGTGGTTGTGTATGTGCCAGAAACCGCTGTGATGCTGACGCTGTCTAGATCTGTGTCGTTCTGCAACAGGCTAACCGCTGAACTGTATACCTGATCTTCATTGATGATAATTTCATCATCCATCGCCACAGGTGCATCATTCACCAGGCTGGTCGCCGGCATTGCCGCTGTACCAGTCACAGGTGTTGTCCCGTCGGTCACTGTTACGCTGACTGCAGGAAGGTTTCCACCTCCGTTCACCCAGTCCGCACCCGCCTGGGTCAAGCTTACAATACCCGTTGCAGGATCAATGCTGTAGTAGCCGTCCGGATTGTTAGTCAGGCTGTAAGTCAGCGTATCGCCTTCAGCATCGGTCGCATTCGCATCCGTCACCACCATGCCTGCCATCGCGCTGTTTTCTGTAATGCTGGTCAAGCTATCAGTGAAGCTCAATACCGGGGCATCATTCACCGGAGTCACGCTGACGTTGACTACGCTGCTGCTGGTACCGCCCTTGCCATCTGTCACGCTGTAGCTAATGGTGTCTGCACCGGTGTAGTTCGCGTTCGGTATATAGCTGAGTGTGCCATCTGCATTGATTGTCACTGTGCCATGCAACGCGCTCGCTGCAGTAACAGTTAACGTATCATTTTCAGCATCCGTGTCATTGCCTAGAACCGTAATCGTGGTTGGAGTGTCCTCGATCACCGTTGCGGTATCCGGATTGGCCACAGGTGCATCATTCACCAGGCTGGTCACCGGCATTGCCGCTGTACCAGTCACAGGGGTTGTACCATCAGTCACTGTTACACTGACTGCAGGAAGGTTTCCACCTCCGTTCACCCAGTCCGCACCCGCCTGGGTCAAGCTTACAACACCCGTCGCAGGATCAATGCTGTAGTAGCCGTCCGGATTGTTAGTCAGGCTGTAAGTCAGCGTATCGCCTTCGGCATCGGTCGCATTCGCATCCGTCACCACCATACCTGCCATCGCGCTGTTTTCTGTAATGCTGGTCAAGCTATCAGTGAAGCTCAGTACCGGGGCATCATTCACCGGAGTCACGCTGACGTTCACTACGCTGCTGCTAGTTCCACCATTGCCATCGCTAATGCTATAGCTAATGGTGTCTGCACCGGTGTAGTTCGCGTTCGGTGTATAGCTGAGTGTGCCATCTGCATTGATTGTCACTGTACCATGCAACGCGCTCGCTGCAGTAACAGTTAACGTATCATTTTCAGCATCCGTGTCATTGCCTAGAACCGTAATCGTGGTTGGAGTGTCTTCAACCACCGTTGCTGTATCTGGAGTTGCTACAGGCGCATCATTCACCAGGCTGGTCGCCGGCATTGCCGCTGTACCAGTCACAGGCGTTGTCCCGTCGGTCACTGTTACGCTGACTGCAGGAAGGTTTCCACCTCCGTTCACCCAGTCCGCACCCGCCTGGGTCAAGCTTACAACACCCGTTGCAGGATCAATGCTGTAGTAGCCGTCCGGATTGTTAGTCAGGCTGTAAGTCAGCGTATCGCCTTCAGCATCGGTCGCATTCGCATCCGTCACCACCATACCTGCAGTCGCACTGTTTTCTGTAATGCTGGTCAAGCTATCAGTGAAGCTCAATACCGGGGCATCATTCACAGGGGTCACTGTGATGGTTAACGTTGCAGTATCTGTCAGTGAACCATCTGTAATGGTGTAGTCAACAGTATCGATACCGGTGAAATTCGCTGCTGGCGTATAGGTATACGTACCATTCGTCGCAATCGAAATTGTTCCACCTTGGGTGGTTGTGTATGTGCCAGAAACCGCTGTGATGCTGACGCTGTCTAGATCTGTGTCGTTCTGCAACAGGCTAACCGCTGAACTGTATACCTGATCTTCATTGATGATAATTTCATCATCCATCGCCACAGGTGCATCATTCACCAGCGTGGTCACCGGCATTGCCGCTGTACCAGTCACAGGCGTTGTCCCGTCGGTCACTGTTACGCTGACTGCAGGAAGGTTTCCACCTCCGTTCACCCAGTCCGCACCCGCCTGGGTCAAGCTTACAACACCCGTTGCAGGATCAATGCTGTAGTAGCCGTCCGGATTGTTAGTCAGGCTGTAAGTCAGCGTATCGCCTTCAGCATCGGTCGCATTCGCATCCGTCACCACCATGCCTGCCATCGCGCTGTTTTCTGTAATGCTGGTCAAGCTATCAGTGAAGCTCAATACCGGGGCATCATTCACCGGAGTCACGCTGACGTTGACTACGCTGCTGCTGGTACCGCCCTTGCCATCTGTCACGCTGTAGCTAATGGTGTCTGCACCTGTGTAGTTCGCGTTCGGTGTATAGCTGAGTGTGCCATCTGCATTGATTGTCACTGTGCCATGCAACGCGCTCGCTGCAGTAACAGTTAACGTATCATTTTCAGCATCCGTGTCATTGCCTAGAACCGTAATCGTGGTTGGAGTGTCTTCAACCACCGTTGCTGTATCCGGATTGGCCACAGGTGCATCATTCACCAGGCTGGTCGCCGGCATTGCCGCTGTACCAGTCACAGGCGTTGTCCCGTCGGTCACTGTTACGCTGACTGCAGGAAGGTTTCCACCTCCGTTCACCCAGTCCGCACCCGCCTGGGTCAAGGTCACAACACCCGTTGCAGGATCAATGCTGTAGTAGCCGTCCGGATTGTTAGTCAGGCTGTAAGTCAGCGTATCGCCTTCGGCATCGGTCGCATTCGCATCCGTCACCACCATACCTGCCATCGCACTGTTTTCTGTAATGCTGGTCAAGCTATCAGTGAAGCTCAGTACCGGGGCATCATTCACAGGAGTCACGCTGACGTTGACTACGCTGCTGCTGGTACCGCCATTGCCATCGCTAATGCTATAGCTAATGGTGTCTGCACCGGTGTAGTTCGCGTTCGGTGTATAGCTGAGTGTACCATCTGCATTGATTGTCACTGTGCCATGCAACGCGCTCGCTGCAGTAACAGTTAACGTATCATTTTCAGCATCCGTGTCATTGCCCAGAACAATAATGGTGGCTGCAGTGTCTTCAACCACAGTTGCTGTATCTGGATTGGCCACAGGTGCATCATTAACTGAACTAACCATAATGGTCAACGTACCAGTATCCATCAACGAACCATCTGTAATGGTGTAGTCAACAGTATCAATACCTGTGAAATTCGCTGCTGGCATATACACATACTGACCATCTTCCGCGATCACAATCGTGCCGCCTTGTGTAGTCGTGTACGTACCTGCAACTGCAGTGAAACTACTGTCAACATCACTATCATTCGCCAATAGGCTGAATGTTGAAGTAAATACAGTATCTTCAACAATGCTGATCACATCATCTATTGCAACAGGAGCAGTTTCCTTTACTGATACCGAATCACTATCACCCGCTGCCACAGCCAATCCCACCAAAGGAATCAAAGCCAGTAACCAATACGGATTAAACTCATAGGCGGCTGCAACCAAAGGTTCACCACCCAATGCCTGACCAGCACTGACTTCTTCAGCCAGCATGCTTACAGCATGTTCTTGCAAACCACTTTCCGGCACATAGGCATAATAACTGCCATTTTCATGCAGACCGATCAGTAAATTGCTGGTCACCCCATCGTGACCATAGTAATCCTGAATAATCAGGTCAGCATCAAGTGGATCTGATGAACCGTCTTCAAAACCAATATGCAAGTCATTGCCCACACGCTTAATTTTAATATTTTCAGGGGCAAATTGAGTTGCATCATCAATCAACTCGTAATTGACATTTTTTTGGGCCTGAATAATCACAGGCTGATCAGGTGTTTTGGTAACGTTAAGAGTTGAAATTATTTTCTTAGCACTATGTATTTTTACAGTAATGGTTTGATTATTCATAAGGTTAATCCTGATCTGCTAGCCAGATTTTAAAAATTTATTAGAAAGTTCAATTAGATTTAAAAAGTTTTATTCAGCTTTAATGCCGTAAGTAATAATTTCTACACGTCGGTTAGGCAGATCACATTGCTCATGAGCCAGCTTGTCTTTTGCATAACGACTCTGACAATCACTGACCACCAGGTCTTGTTCACCGCGTCCTTCGACTGAAATATTCTGTCTAGCCACACCATACATTGTCAGTAAATTACGCACTGTTTCAGCACGTCGCAAAGATAACTGCTGATTAAAAGCTTCGGTTCCTACAGGATCGGTATAGCCAAGAATGCTAATATGGCTAATCTGACTTTGTTCATTGATAATTTGATCTGCGATTGTTTTAACTTCTTCGCGACCTTTTTTTAACATGTCATTTGGGCCTGATTTTGCATAAGCAAATAAGGTATTTGCCTGTAAGGTATATTTCTTCAAGACAGTTTGGACAGGGACATTGACATAGACTGGTTTTGCGCACACCTTATTTTTTTCAACACGTGGGAGCGTATGGGTTTGTTCACGAACGGTAGGAAGGATCTGCTGGGCCTGTGCTTCTGTTAATGGCTGAATTTTAATAGACTGATTAGCATCCTCAACAAGTTTAAAATACTGAATTTTCCCTGCAGGCAAGTCATAGACCTGAGTTTTCTGCCGTACCTTTGAATAATCCAGCTCACTTTGGGTAAAAGCAGCACTCATTTGAGTCGGATTTGCACATACAGGCAGCATTTTATAACCGCCCGGTTGAAGCGAAGTTAAATACTCTCCTTCCAGAAAAATATTAACGGCTGGACCATTGAATGCATTTTCCTCTCGGAGAAAAACTGCCATTGTTTGATCCGGTCTAATATGATCAGGCAAAGTCATAGATGCAGGATTAAATGTTTTCCAATGCTCTAAAGGAGACTGATTATTAATAGAAGCACATCCCGACCAAAAAATAGAAAGCCCCGTTATTAAAACTAATTTTTTAATACTCATATCCCACCACCCTTCAGCCCTTAAAAAAGCAAATCCAATGTAAAATTATTAAAAAAAGTATGGATTTATGTGACTTAATTCACATTTAAACTTAATAATCATATAAAAAATATACTCAAAAAAATAGTATAAAAATCATCTTTTTTAATTTATTTATATCTCTTTTTATTAATAGAAAAAAGGTTTTATTTCTATTTAAATTGGAACTTAAATAAGAATAATTTTTATTAATATTAATTTTTCTTGAGGATTTTATATTAATAATTTACAATGACTTGCTTATATTTATACGTGATGAATAATCTATGTAAGACATGATTTTAGTTAATTAAATGAATATTTATGGTACATAAATTACACTTCTAATACATTAATTACATAAAAAATACACCAAATAACAAAAACTTCTACCAAAGAAATAAAGTTAAAAATACACATTTCATTGCAACTTTGTGCTGAATAATGAAGTAATCAAAGTGAGTCACTCAAAATCACGCACCCGGTTTCAAGCTAGAAAACGAGATTCTTCTCTGCATACAGCATTGAAGTAAACACTAGAGCTTGTTCGATTTGTTTTGATCAAAGTGTTCCGGAGATGATGCTGACCTCTAGACGAGACCTATATATTCAAGCCTGACTACTGCAGGTTGATATTTTTCAGCTTTCCAAACCATTCCCTTGAAGATAAAAACTTAAATGTTGTGATCCTAAACACAGCAGGCATTCCTGTTTAAAAACTGCGGCTGTAGTCTCCTTCAAAGATTCGATATTTTATAAACCAAAATCACTTCTAAGTTGATTTCCCCATCATCGTGCTGTGTATTTTTAATATGCATCTCCTCAATTAAATCCAGTAAAGCCCAGCAGATACTGACAGGAAGTTTTCAGCTCATGTATGTCTTATCCAATCTCAAGTGAATAAAAAAGCCAAATTTCATAAAAATTTGGCTTAAGTTTTTAAATTAAAATATATTTTTATTTAGCGTTCCTGCAATGCCTGCTTCATACGGGTAATTGGCTTGATCAGGTATTGAAAGATGGTTTTTTCTCCAGTCTTGACATCCACACTGGCAATCATACCGGGAATAATCGGCATGGATTGTCCATTTTTATCCGTCAGTGAATTTTTATGGGTTTCCACTAAAATCCGATAGTAAGCTTCGTCTGGATTTAGATTCAGTTCACTTGGTCGCGCCTTGTCACGTAAGGTATCAGGACTGATCAGGGTTACTTTACCTTCTAGTCCACCATACAGCGAATAATCATAAGCAGTAATTTTTACAATTGCATCTAGCCCCGGACGGACAAATGCCACATCTTGCGGACGGATATACGCTTCAACCAGTAATTTGTCATCCAGTGGTACAATTTCCATAATGTCTTGTCCCGCCTGAACCACGCCACCCAAAGTATTGATTTTAATGTTTTTCACAATACCCCTTAATGGTGCCCGAATTAAGCTGCGGTCTACAGGATCAGCACGCATTGCCATATTTTCTTTGGCCTGTGCCAGTTCAGATTCAATTCGAACCAGCTCGTTGTTGGCGTCGGCCGCATACTGGTTGCGTTTTTCATTGATTTGCAAAGCAAGATCTGAAGACTGCCGACGCATACGCAGCAATTCAACTTCTGACATCACACCTTCTGCAACCATCGGTGCAGTAATCCCAATTTCCCGGTCCAGCATGGCTTTACTTTGCTGCAAACCGGATACAGCATCTTCAACTGCACGACGACGGGCTTCATAAGCGGCACGTTCACGACGCTGCAAGTCTGGACTAATCCCTGCAGGAAATTGAATCGAGGTTCCGTAAGATTCTGCTCGCAAGCGGGCTGCCATGGCTTCCAGGTTGGCAACCTTGGCCTCGCTTTCACGTAATACTGCGGCACTCCGGGTATCATCCAAAGTGAGGAGAATTTGCCCTTTTTCGACCACATAACCTTCTTTGACCCGCATTTCCTTGATGGTTCCCGGGTCCAGGCTTTGTACAATTTGTTCGCGACTGGTCGGAATGACACTGCCTTGCCCCCGAGTCACCTCTTCAACCGTACTGTTGTAGGCCCAGATCACGAACACCACCAAAAACACAAACAGCAAACAGATCATCCAAAATAAACCGGTATGCTTTTCTTTTTGCAAGGCAGCATTCAGATCATTCACCAATTTCAGATCTTTGGAATGTATCTTTTCAGATGACTTGGTTGGATTATCCTTCATACATTTTACTCAATATTATGTGTGTCGCTGGCTCGGGCTTTATTAATTCAAGTCAGATTTAGGCCGTTGGATACTCTACTTCAGCTGTCTGGGTGGCATTCGTATCGGTCTGCGTTGGACTGTTGGTTGCCACTGAACCCGCCATAGCCGTAGGTCGAATCACCCGTTGTGTCGCTGTACGTGCTTTTTGCTCATTTTGTGTCAACTTTTTAAGCACGGCATCACGCGGTCCATCCATGACAATTTTGCCTTGATCCATCACCACAATTCGATCGACAATGCTTAACACCTGCATCCGGTGAGTCACAACCAACAGAGTTTTGTCTTTACACCATTGCCCCAGGGCTTGTAGCGCTTTCTGTTCTGTGCCTTGATCTAGCCCTGTAGTCGGTTCATCCAGAAGCACCACTTTCGGATGACGCAAGGTCAGACGCGCCAAAGCAATAATCTGTTTTTGCCCGCCAGACAAACCTTGCCCATCCTCACCCAAGGGCATATCCAGACCTTTAGGATGGTTTTGAATCATCTGTTCCAGACCAAAACGTTTCAGTGCATTAATCAAATCCTGATTACCGCTAAAACCATCCTGACGGGCCAGGTCCAGATTTTCACGTAAGGTGCCCAGGAATAAGCGAGGCGACTGGCCCAACATTGCGATCTGATTCCGCAGATAATTCGGATCAAGCTGTCTTAAATCGACGCCATCTAAAGTGACATTGCCCTGACTCGGAGTAAATAAGCCACTGACAAGTTTCAGCATGGTGGTTTTACCACTGCCAATTTTACCCAAAATCCCGACTTTCTCACCCGGCTTCAACTGTAAACTGACATTTTTCAACACCTCTGGCGTATCTGCCTGGTATTTAAAACTGACCTGCTGCACATTCAGCTCACCTTCAACCCGATCCAGACTGATATATTCACGCTCTGGATCACGCTCAATTTTTCGGTCAATAATGCTTTGTAAACCTTGCATCCCCACTTTGGCTTGTTGAAAGCGAATCGCCAGGTTGGCAATTTGCGCCAAAGGAGCCAGCGCACGACCCGATAAAATCACGGCGGCAATCAACGCCCCCATGGTAATTTTAGAATTGGTATCAGGACTATGAATCAGATAAGTCCCCACAATCACCAAAATCACCGTATTGAGTTGCTGAATACCAACCGAAAAATTCACCACAAAATTGCTTAAATCACGGGTTTTAGTACTTGAAGCTGCACTGCGGGCTGTATAAAAATCCCACTTTTCTTGCGCCCAGCTGGCAGCATTGTTGGTTTTTAAGGTTTCAATCCCTTCAATGGCCTCAACCGCCAAGCCTTGTCGTTGCGAGCCTTCACGCATGGACTCATTGATATAACGTGCAAGAGGACCTTGTGCCAAAAAACCCACCAGCATCACAATAGGGATCAAAATTAAAGGTACCAAAGCTAATTTTCCGGCAATCAGCCAAATCACGGTGATAAATAACAATAAGAACGGCAAATCCACCAAAACCAGCAAACTGGCACTGGTCATAAAGTCACGTACCGACTCAAACTCGCGCAAGTTGTTAGCATAAGCCCCTGAAGAAGCAGGTTTTTCCGACAAATCTAGGCTCATCACCCGTCTAAAAATCGCCGAGCTGATGATCAGGTCTGCTTTTTTCCCTGCAATATCGGTTAAATGTCCACGAATCATCTTGGCAACAAACTCAAAGAAAATCGCCAAAATGACCCCGATACTCAGCACCCACAGCGTTTCATAAGACTTGTTTGGAATTACACGGTCATAGACGTTCATGACATAGAGCGAACTGACCAATGCCAGAAAGTTGATAATGAAAGTCGCCAAAATGACTTGATAATAATAGGAACGGAAACGCCAGATCACCTTCCAGAACCAGGCTTTAGGCATATGATATTCGGGTAATTCTGAACGTAAATCACTGGCCAGTTTTGGCTTGATAAACCAGCAATATCCCAGATACAGCTCATTCAGTTGTTGTTGAGTAAGTTTCTGCTTTAAACCATCGGTCTGCTGAATGTCATAAACTCGCTCATCCCCCACACCATCAATATGGGTAACCACGGCTGCATGTTCATCTTTAAGCACAACCACCACAGGCATGGCTAAGGACGGAATATCCTGCAAACTTCGCTGTGCCAGGGTATTGTCAAAACCATGAGTTTTTAACACTTCACCCAATGAATGATAATTGACCTGCAGGTTCTGATCCTGGGTGACCTGTGCCATAAGCGTAGCAACAGAAATAGGTGTTCCCAGAAGCTGGGTCACTAAAGCGATATGTTCGATAATTGATTTCATGAACTTTTTGATAACCTTTTTTATTCTGTCGCAATGCTGGATTAAAAGTTAAGGCTGTATCGACCAGGTCGTGTTGCTCGAACCCATCGCCCAGGTTGAGATTTTCCCCTGTGCCCGTAAATACGCCAGGGCTGCCATACGAAAATCATTTTGTGCCGTTACATAAGCCATTTCCACTGCAGACAGTTCATTATAGGCATTCAGTACATCAACCAAAGTTTTTCGTGCAATCTTAAATTGCTTTTCATTGGCAATCACTACATCACGTGAAGCTGCAATTTGTTGCCGGGTAATGTCCATTGTTTGTTTGCTTTGAAACATATCAATTTCTGCAGTTCGGGCACGTTCTTCTATATCTCGCTGAATTTGCCCTAATCGTGCATTTGCTGCCACAATCGATTGTCCACCCTGCTCAACTGAATATTTTGTCGCTTGATTAAACATATCCCACGACATGCTCAAATAAACTTGACGATCTTCAGTGGTGACATTTCCTTCTAAATTAATACTTGGATAGCGTTTGGTTTGACGATATTTATGTTCGGATCGGATACTGTCCAATTCAGCTTGTTGTGCCTGAAAAGAGGGATGCTGGCTAGGATGGGTCAAGCTATAACGATTCACAACATCCGTGACGGAAAGATCGGCAAATGGATCACGCAATCCATCTGGAGAAACATCAGCTGTATATTTTTTCAGATTACTTAAAGCAAAGCCCAGCTCACGCTGTAAACCGCTGATCATATGTTCAACCTGCATCTGCCGGGCTTTAGCCTGAATCAGTTCAGAACGACGCCCCTGATCATATTTCACAATAATCCCAATATCCTGGGTGAATTTATTGTGGCGTTCCAGACTCCGGTTTTGTACAACTAAGGACTCTTGGGCACGCAAGGCTTTAATATATTCACTGCCAATGGTGTAGCCTAATTCTTCTGAAGTTTCACCAATTTTTTCATGGAAATACGCTGATTTTCTTTTATCGCGCTCGACCTGCGCACTAATGGCTCCAAAAGAATATAAATTCAGGGTGCCACGTAAACCCGGTGTGAAGTCTTCACTGGCATAATCGGTACGATCTTTATGGGATTGACCCAGAACTTGATTCGCGGTCACTGCCAAAACTGGATAATGCAAGGCCTGTGACTCTTTAACTTTACTAATCGCCGCTTGCTCATTGGCTTGCGCTTCAATCATCAATGGATCTTGTGTTAATGCATTCTGTAGCAATATTTTGAGATCCGCTGCATAAACCGGGGAAGTCAACATTAATGTGGTGAACAGCACCATCACCTGATTTTGAGGATATCTCACAACAGATCTATGACTTTTTTTCATATTCAACTTTAAGTGATTATTACATAAAAAATAATGATGACTTTCAATAATTAGCTTTAAGATTTCTACTGTGTTCTAATCAAAAACTCGGTATTAACCATCCAAATTAATGTGAAAAATATCACATTAATTAGAGCATTTTCGGATTTTAAAGCAACAACTCATTAAAATACAGACTAAACACATGAAACTTTCATTAATTTTTTGCTCTATTATCAAGTGACTATATTTTTTAAGTAGGTAACTTTCTCCCCTCTTTTTTCCGGAATTTTAATTCTATTCCTCGACAGTAAGCCTCTTGCATCAATGATGCAAATATCCATTTTTTGATCATGATTTGTACCGTCAACTTGCAGGATTTATACATAATTTATGTATAAAATCGATCAGCTCAAAGAAACCAAATCCCATCTCTTTCCCAGATCTAAAGCAGACACCCTGTCCACCTGAGTTTGAGTGTAGTGAACAATTTGCTGGATTATTTTAGTCTATAAACTTACATTCAACGCAGTATCATCAATTTGTCCAGTAATTTTATTTTCCAGCTTTTTTGCATTATTTTTATCCATTCTAAAATGGATAAAAACAGCTGTTTTATAGACGTTTAACACAAAAAATTAAAGTGATAAGTCAAACAAAAAAATGACTCATCATATGAATAGAAATTGATTAAAAAAATCCCCGCACAAGGCGAGGATTTTTTTAATCAATACTTTTTAACAGGTAATTATTTACCGCCAAAAACGTATGATACACCTACACGACCGCCAACTTCGTTACCACCGGCAAAACCAATTGCAGCACTTACAGAAGTACGACCGTCAGCAAATACGCTAGCAACACCTAGAGCACCAGCAGATTCACCTTCATAATGACCTACACCACCAAATACTGCAAATTGACCAGCACCGATGTTAGGGATTTGTTGTTGCGCAGCTAAAGCAATAGCGATACCACGGTAAGAAGTTTTCTCAACATCATCAACACGTGTATTCAACTGGTTCACACGTGAATTTACATTAGCCACTTGTGTATTTGTATAAGCATTTGCTGAAGCTAGAGTTGCTACATCACCATTAGCAAATTCTGAACGAATCGCTTGACGATCTGTTGCTGCTGCTGCTAAACCAGCTGCACGAGTAGCTGCTTCAGTATCAACACGAGTATTTAATGCTGTATCTGCTGCTGAACGAGTTGCTGCTTCAGCATTAATGTTGTCTTGTAAAACTACATCTGCTGCTGCACGAGTAGCTGCTTCAGTATCAACACGAGTATTTAATGCTGTATCTGCTGCTGAACGAGTTGCTGCTTCAGCATTAATGTTGTCTTGTAAAACTACATCTGCTGCTGCACGAGTAGCTGCTTCAGTATCAACACGAGTATTTAATGCTGTATCTGCTGCTGAACGAGTTGCTGCTTCAGCATTAATGTTGTCTTGTAAAACTACATCTGCTGCTGCACGAGTAGCTGCTTCAGTATCAATATTTGCTTGTAATTGAGTATCTGCTGCTGCACGAGCTGCTGCTTCATTTGCAACTTGACCATCTGTATAAAGATTTGCAGATGCTAAAGTCGTTGCATCCCCATTAGCGATTGTTGTTGCTAAATCTTGACCAGCAAGTGTAATTTGACCAGTTGAAATACCAGAAGCATTTACAGTGGTTGAATTTGTAACACCATTTTCTGTTTTACTGATAGATAATTGATAATCTTCTGTAGAATTATTACGTCCCAAAGTTAGATCTTGGACCTTATCAACAGTTGTGGCAACAAATCCATTGTCAACGGTAGTACCTAACACTGGACCAGTCAAACTACCAGGAATAATTACACCAGCAAGATCATAATTTGCAGTTGCAGATTGCGATGTTGTCCAAGATTGCTGACCTACTTGTTCAGATGTAGTTAATTGGAACTTATTTTCATTAATAACTTGCGCATCAACTGTACGAGTCTGATCTTGAGTATCTACTCGATCCTGATTAAAATTCTGAGTAGTATTTGCAAAAGCAGCATTTACAGTCGGTATAACTAAATCAGCACCAGTAGCAATCGTACCCGCACTAATAATATTTGACTCTCCGCCATTAACAGTCAAATTACCATTCAATTGGCTTGGACCATTTACTGTTAATGAATTTGTTGTAACACTATTGAAGGCATCTGTATCAAAAGATGTTGTTGGTACCCAACCATATATATCATCGAAAGCAAGTACACTAATTTGATCTGCCATTACTGAACTAGATGCAGCAATTGCAAATGCTACTGCTGACAACTTGAATGATTTTTGTAAACTCATACACATATCTCCATTTTTATAAAAAGACTGGCCTACCCTAGGATCCTGTAAACCAGCAAAACCTCTAATTAAGGTGTAGTTATTCGAATCCTTTACTAATTAAGATCAAACCCTCACCAACTACCAGCCAATCATATACAAAAATAAACATTTTTATCAATCAATATTTGATTTATTTTTTTCAATAAACATATAATTTATTAAAATGACCACATAAAAAAACATTAAAATAAAATATAATCAATAAATTACACCAAAAGAAAAAACATCTCAAAACGATTTAAATCAAAATTTGATAAAACACTCTTTTATTTAGTTATTTTTTAGAGAGATGGATAAAATCAATTTATAATTTTTTTTAGCAGCATCAGTTCACTGCGTTTACAGTCAATTTTTATAAAGACAACTCGATTTCAATGAAGCCTGTGACATTTGCTGTGCAAAAAAATAGCGAGAAAGTAAAATTTAATCACCAAACCAAATTCACTTCTCGCTATGACTCGCACAATACTGACAGATCAACACCAGTCTAAGCTGAAAGCCTTACTAGGCAAGACCCCTCACCCCAAATTCTGATATTTATCTCAAACAAAACACAGTGATCAAAAGATAATAAGTTATTAAAAATAATTTAACTTAATTTTTTCTGATGCTGATCCGGAATGGGTATTTATTCATGCAACCTATGTGCGTGCTCATCAGCATGCCACAGGCATCAGAACCCAAACTATTTCAAAAATCATGGGGGTAATAGCTCTAAAACTCATTTAAATGGGAACCCTATTCAATTTCTAATTCATGACCACACAACTCATGATATGAGAGTAGCAACAAGATTGGTTAATCGCATAGCTCTAAAAGATACTAGGGCGTGTCCTCATTTGAAGAATTGGTTTTAAATACTTAAAATCCTCCTTTAAGCTCTTTTCATTTCTATATTTTTTCAATGGCACGTACTCTTCTCACCGATGATATTTGGCAGAAAATTCAAGATACTATGCGATTACACGGTTGTTACTGTTCAAAAAACAGTAGAAATATCATGGAAGCCATCTTATGGAAACTACGTACGGGTGCGACATGGCGTGATATTCCTCAAGAACTTTGCCCTTGGCAAACTGCTTACAATCGCTTTAATCGCTGGGCAAGTAAGGGATTATGGGATAAATTTTTTTAGATTACGAGGCATTCTGGATCAGGAATGGGTATTCATTGATGGAAGCTACATACGCGTGCATCAACATGCAAGTGGAGCTCGGCATGGTTTCGAAAGAGCAATTGGACAATCACGTGGTGGACAAACAACAAAAATACATCTTGCAACCGACGCGAATGGATTACCGATTGATTTTAAAATCACTGGGGGTGATGTCCACGACAGTCAAGTTGCAAAACAACTGATTGATATTGTAGGCGAGGCAACTTATCTTATTGCTGACAAGGGGTATGATGCTAAGCACATTAGAATATGTGCCAAGAACAAGAATATGATTCCCATTATTCCATTGAGATCAAACAGTAAGAGATCAAATAAGGAATTTGGTAAATATCTATATAAATTAAGACATTTAGTTGAAAATGCTTTTGCGAGATTAAAACATTTCCGTGCTATTGCAACTCGATTTGATAAACTAGCACGCAATTATAAATCTATGATCCGTATAGCCTGCATATTTATTTGGTGCAAAGCCAAATGAAGACACGCCCTAATCAATTTTTTTATACTACACATAAAAGTGTGAATTTACATTCACTCATCATAATGCAAAAAACCGTGTAAAATACTGTTAAAAGAAATGGGGATTTTATATAGCTTATTACAGCTATTTTTTTAAAATCAAGCTGACTTTAAAATATCAAATGGAAACTTTTGGATACAAATTAAACTATCAAAGACTTTTTTAGATATTGAAATTAATTTACCTTTATGGAGTAAAAGTATTACAATAGCACAACCTATTCGCAATATAAAAAGTGTATAATAATTGCATCTTTGAGGTTTATTTTAGATCATGAGCAATCAACAGGAAAAAAAACTTTTTGCTGAACGCCTAACCCAGGCTTTATCAGAAGCCAAACATCCGATTAGTCCAACTTACTTGTCGAAAGAATTTAACTGTCGTTATGATGGTCAACCAATTTCCGTACAATCAGCGAATAACTGGCTGCTTGGCAAGGCTATTCCTGGTCAGGATAAATTGTCGCTATTAGCATTATGGTTAAATGTTTCTAAACAATGGTTAAGATTTGGTGATCAAAAACTAGCAGATGAAACACCTACACTAACAGAATCACAAAGTGTTGAATTAAACTATTTTTTAAAATTCAAAGCCCTAAAGAGTGCACACAAAGAAATTATTCAAAACTTAATTGATGAGTTTAGCCAAACTAATTAGGATTGATTGGACAGCATTTTCAGAAAAAATCGCTTTTCTTGTTGGTAACTTTGAATCTGATCTTCATAGTCCCTCAACTTTCGATATAAGCCTTTCAACTCTTCAGCGCTAATCATTATCAGCTCTGATTTCAGAACTACCCTCTTATGTTCTTTAGCTCTTGTATTCAAATCATTCATGCTAAATGTCAACTATATTTTGGAGAAATTATTAACTATTATAAACTGATTACACAGTCACAATAATATCACTATTTAACAACATTTATACATCATATTATGATAAAGATCACACATATTCAGAAATACTTATTATGTTCAGATCCCCTTCTATACACTTAATTCTGTTTAAAATATCAACAGAAAAATCATACGTACCTGATGTGAAATTTATCTTATCTTCATTAATCCTATCACAAAATAAATTAACAGACAGGATACAAAAGTCGAAGATTTTTTACTGAAATTGTTAAAATTTATAACACTTATAAATAAATACACTAATAAAAAAACATCCTTCAAGCTCAAACCTGAAGGATGTTTTTAACATGTATTGGAAAGCTGAGTAATGAATCAGCCAGACGAATTACATCATACCGCCCATTCCACCCATGCCACCCATATCAGGCATAGCGGGTTTATCTTCAGGAATATCTGTGATCATGCATTCGGTCGTTAACATTAAAGCCGCAACAGAAGCAGCATGTTCAAGTGCAGAACGCGTTACTTTTGCAGGGTCAAGAATACCCATTTCAAGCATATCGCCATATTCACCAGTGGCAGCGTTATAACCGAAGTTACCTTCGCCATTTTTCACAGCGTTAATCACTACCGATGGCTCATCACCCGCATTCGCTACGATTTGACGAAGCGGAGCTTCAATAGCGCGACGTAAAATGTTGATACCTACATTTTGGTCATCATTAGCACCAGTTACACCGTTAAGCGCAGAAGCTGCACGCACCAGCGCAACACCACCACCCGCAACTACACCTTCTTCAACTGCAGCACGTGTTGCATGAAGCGCATCGTCAACACGGTCTTTTTTCTCTTTCATTTCAACTTCAGTTGCTGCACCAATTTTAATTACTGCAACACCACCAGCCAATTTAGCAACGCGTTCCTGAAGTTTTTCTTTGTCATATTCAGACGTAGATTCTTCAATTTGCGCACGGATTTGTTGAACACGTTCAGCAATCTGGTTTGCATCGCCAGCACCATCTACAATCACGGTGTTTTCTTTAGATACTGTTACTTTATGTGCAGTACCCAAATCTTGAAGTGTAGCTTGCTCTAAAGACATACCCACTTCTTCAGAGATCACAGTCGCACCAGTCAAGATTGCGATATCTTGCAGCATTGCTTTACGACGGTCACCAAAACCAGGTGCTTTCACTGCACATACTTTAATGATGCCGCGCATGTTGTTCACAACTAGAGTTGCCAACGCTTCGCCTTCAACATCTTCAGCGATGATAAGCAGTGGTTTACCAGTTTTGGCAACCGCTTCAAGTACAGTAATCAATTCACGGATATTGCTGATTTTTTTATCAACAAGCAGGATGAACGGGTTTTCCAGTTCCGCCGTTAAAGTGTCTTGTTTGTTAGCAAAGTACGGGCTGATATAACCACGGTCAAACTGCATACCCTCAACTACGTCTAACGCATCTTCAAAACCTGAACCTTCTTCAACAGTGATCACGCCTTCTTTACCAACGCGTTCCATTGCTTGAGCAATCAGTTTACCCACAGTTTCGTCAGAGTTTGCAGAGATCGAACCCACTTGTTCAATTGCTTTCGTGTCAGACGCTGGTTTAGCAGTGGCTTTGATGTTTTCCACTACAGCTTTCACTGCAAGGTCGATACCGCGTTTCAAGTCCATTGGGTTCATACCCGCAGTCACCGACTTGATTCCTTCATTCAAGATTGCTTGAGCCAATACGGTTGCAGTTGTTGTACCGTCACCTGCGATGTCATTGGTTTTTGAAGAAACCTCACGAACCAGTTGAGCACCCATGTTCTCAAATTTATCTGCAAGTGAAATTTCTTTCGCTACAGTTACACCATCTTTAGTGATATGTGGTGCGCCAAAAGAACGGTCGATCACAACGTTACGGCCTTTAGGGCCTAAAGTCACTTTTACCGCATCTGCAAGTACGTTTACACCTGCAATCATTTTAGCGCGAGCTGAATCACCAAATTTTACGTCTTTAGCTGACATGGTTTACTCCAAATATTTTAATTTTCAATAAGCTGAATCAATAATCAGGTCTGAATTTTCCGGCTCAGGATTAACCTTCAAGCACCGCTAAAATGTCAGACTCTTTCATAATAAGAAGTTCTTCGCCTTGTACTTTTACCGTTGTACCTGCATAAGTGCCGAATAATACTTTGTCGCCAACTTTTACATCTAAAGCACGTACACCGTTGTCAGTAATCTGGCCATTGCCTACTGCAATAATTTCACCTTGAGCCGGTTTTTCAGCAGCAGAACCTGGAAGCAAAATACCGCCAGCAGTTTTAGTTTCTTCTTCAACACGACGAATAACTACGCGATCATGTAATGGACGAATGTTGCTCATTGGAAACTCCATCAGACTAAGTCTTTTATTAGTGAAGTAATGATGACTTTGTTATTCCATCGGTCATCATCAAATAATTTCGATGACACTTTTGTGGGGATGGAAAAAAACGCTTCAAGGGGCAAACAAAAAAAATTTGCTGTTTTTTGTATTTTTTTTATTCAAATCCGATATTTCTGCATTTAATCGACACTTTCTTCTTTTAACACAAATTCTTTTTGCTGATTGTTAAAATAATAATGCTCTACATCAGCATTTGGATAAATCAGATTCAGACTGTTGGGTAAACCACGATGCAAACGGTAAGACGTTGCAGTTCCCGCATGAATATCCAACACCGGATGGTCTACCCCTAAATGGTAAATCTGGTTCAGATCATACACCGCTGATTGATGCAGATGACCATGCAACAGACCATTTAAACCACTTTGACTCCAAGATTCCAAAGCCATACGCCCTAGCATTGGACAATCCTTGATCCCATGCGGATTATCCGGCGGTGTATAAAATGGCTGGTGCGCCACAATAAGTTTGATTTTACGCTTGGGAGCCATCATCAGCCTTTGATCAATTTGCTGAATTTGCTCCAGGGAAATATGGCCCCGAGTGTGATAACGCCGTCGAATACTGTTGACGCCAATCAGATAAAAATTCTTGGTTTCCAGCACAGTTTCCATATGACCAAAGAAAATTTTATAGCGGGTAAAGGGACTGAATACCCGGTTCCAGACATGGTATAAGGGAATATCATGATTTCCAGGTACCACCAGATAGGGTAGATTTAAACTTTCCACAAACTGTTTGCAGTCATAAAACTGCTTATAACGGGCACGCTGGGTTAAGTCCCCACTGACCACCACAGCTTCCAAAGGATATTGCTGACAAAATAGACGGATTGCAGCCATACAGGCCGGTCTTTCCGTACCAAAATGCAAATCAGATAGATGTAGAATCATAAGGAACCATTATTTTTAATGCATGATTACGCACAGAAATATGCAGCGGGGGCTGCATTTCCACAATCTCACCATCCAGTGCAAGAGTCAGTTTTTTGGCTTTGGAATGTATTTGCACCTTGTCGGCAGAAAAGCTATATACCTCTGGCGCATGATCAAGATTGCCTCGAATCAGTTGCCATAAAATTTTAAATAAGGTGGGTTTATCGCTTTTTGCCACCACGACCCCTGCGACTTTCCCCAATTCAGCACATTTAGCAATGCGTAAATTCATCTCTGCAAGTTGTAACTGATTATTACCAAAAAAAATCAGCGGAGTTTTGACGGGATATTTTTTACCGTCAATTTCCACTTCCAGTTTCAGCTCTTTACGATCACGAATCAGCACATCTAGCGCTGAAGTATAGGCATGTAAAGCAAAACGGCCAAAACGCCGGTTATAGAGTTCACGCCTTTGTATGAATAAGGGATAAAGCCCCAAGCTGGCATTGTTTAAATAGATATGATCATTAATTTGTGCCACATGAACTGCACGGATTTGTCCTGTCGCGATAACATCGGCCGCTTTGAGCAGATCAAGTGGAATATGCAACAAGCGGGCAACATAATTGAAGGTTCCCAAGGGAAAAATCCCCATAGGAATCTCGGTGCCTATCAATTTGGTAGCCACCGTATTGAGTGTACCATCCCCACCCGCAGCGACCACAATACCAATTTCTTCTGCCTGTAGATGACGTGCGATGATTTTGTCCATAAAACTGCTAAAATCTGTTTCAGCACTAATTTCAAATGCCTGAATCTCATAACCATAAGCCGTTAAATTTGTTATAAGCGGCTCATAGATTTCATCTTTATTGGCTGCATGAAATCCTGATTTTTCATTATAGATAAGGGACAAAGGCTTGGCAGAAACTGACATTTTTACTACTTTTTTGAAGCAATTGCTCTAATTTCGTCCAAATTATCGACAATTGAAAGCATCTTTATGTAAAATTCGAATTACTACCATTTATTAAATCAATAGCGATCACCACGAAAATAACAACACTAAACTATTGTTTTAAAAATAAATAATTTAAATAAATAACACTCATAAAACTGGTAAATGGATCAATTAATAAACGAACAATGTTTTAACTTATTGTTTTTAATGATTTTAAAAAATAAACATATAATATTCCAATCTATTTCAGCTACTTCTTTAGTCTTATTTTTTTTATGATTTTATGCTTTAATACAGCCACTTTTTTTTATATTTTCATCCTGGCGATGTATCCCATTGCCTGGATTGTACTTTGTACATTTGAATCGTACATATTTGAGATAGGCCTCACCATGACCCAAGTGAACGCACCAGAATTCGTTCGTAACCCTAAGCTTATTGCATGGGTGGAAGAGATTGCTAAATTAACCAAACCGGCAAAAATTGAATGGTGTGACGGTAGCGCAGAAGAATATCAACGTCTTATTGACTTGATGATCGCTAACGGCACTATGCAAGCACTTAACCCAGAAAAACACCCTGGTTCTTACTTGGCAAATTCAGATCCTTCTGACGTTGCTCGTGTTGAAGGTCGCACATTTATCTGTTCAGAAAAACAAGAAGACGCAGGTGCGACAAACAACTGGGAAGCGCCTGCTGAAATGCGCGCTCGCCTGAACGGTTTGTTTGATGGTTGCATGAAAGGACGTACCATGTACGTGGTTCCTTTCTCTATGGGTCCTTTAGGTTCTCATATTGCACACATCGGTATTGAGATAACCGACTCTCCTTACGTAGCAGTAAGCATGGCTAAAATGGCTCGTATGGGTAAAGCTGTTTACGAGGTACTTGGTACTGATGGCGAATTCGTACCATGTGTCCACACTGTAGGCGCTCCGCTTGAAGAAGGTCAAAAAGACGTAGCTTGGCCTTGCAACCCAGAAAAATATATCGTGCATTATCCAGAAACTCGTGAAATCTGGTCTTATGGTTCAGGTTACGGTGGTAACGCATTGTTGGGTAAAAAATGCCTGGCATTACGTATTGCCTCTTCTATGGGCCGTCAACAAGGCTGGTTAGCTGAACACATGCTGATTCTTGGCGTAACCAATCCACAAGGTGAAAAACACTACATCGCTGCTGCATTCCCATCAGCTTGTGGTAAAACCAACTTTGCAATGTTGATTCCACCAGCAGGTTACGAAGGCTGGAAAATTGAAACTGTAGGTGATGATATTGCCTGGATCAAACCAGGTGAAGACGGTCGCTTATATGCAATCAACCCAGAAGCTGGTTTCTTCGGTGTAGCACCTGGTACCAATACCAAAACCAACCCGAACTGTATGGCGACTTTAAGCCACGACGTGATTTACACTAACGTTGCCGTGACTGACAACGGTGAAGTATGGTGGGAAGGTCTGACTAAAGAAGTACCTGCTAACCTGACTAACTGGAAAGGTCAACCACACGTTGCTGGTGAAAAAGCTGCGCATCCAAATGCACGTTTTACCGTTGCTGCGGGTCAATGCCCTTCAATTGATGCTGACTGGGAAAATCCGGCAGGTGTTCCAATTTCTGCATTCATCTTCGGTGGTCGCCGTGCAGACACAGTTCCGCTAGTTTCAGAAGCAATCGACTGGGTTGACGGCGTGTATAAAGCAGCAACCATGGGTTCTGAAACCACTGCTGCTGCTGTTGGTCAACAAGGTGTTGTTCGTCGTGACCCATTTGCGATGCTTCCATTCACCGGTTACAACATGGCTGACTACTTCTCTCACTGGTTAGAAATGGGTGAGAAAGTTGGTGCGAAAGCTGCTGCTGCTGGCAACAAGCTTCCTGGCATCTACAACGTAAACTGGTTCCGTCGTGATGCTGAAGGCAACTTCGTATGGCCTGGTTTCGGTCAAAACATGCGTGTTCTTGAGTGGATCATTGACCGTTGTGAAGGTCGTGCAGATGCTGTTGAAACACCAATCGGTCGCGTTCCAACTTACGAACAGCTGAACTGGACTGGTTCTGACTTCACTAAAGAACAGTTCGAGATGGTGACTTCTCAAGATAAAGATTTGTGGATCAAAGAATTTGAAAGCCACTCTGAATTGTTCAACAAACTGGGTGACCGTTTACCAGAAGCATTGAAAAAGCGTCAAGCTGAACTTTTAGCTGCAGTTCAATCTGCTTAATCGCTAAATAAAAAAAGGCCGCACAAGCGGCCTTTTTTTTAACTATTTGTTTAATAATAAGATTATATAACTTAACAACAGCCATAAAAGGGGAAACTTCATGTTAAAAACACTCACACTGACCGCCTGTCTGCTTAGCATGTCTACTTTGGCAATAGCCAAACCCGAGACACCTGAACAGCCTGCTCTTCACATTTGTGCAATCAAAGGTACGCCAGACTCTAGCCAGTTTCAGATCAAAAAGCGCATTAAAGTGGCTAAAGGGACTTATGGCAGCGTAGAAGAACTGTATTCACGTTTTGCAGAACGTGCTCATCAAGTCGGTGGCAACGTGGTCATTAACTACAATGCCAGCCAGAGATTCGGTTTCTGGCCTTGGCGTTTTGTACGCCCCGTGGTTTGGGGTACAGCAGTGAAATGGAATACGCCGGTAAATTGTAAAGAACTCGGCGGCGTTGAAATTTAAGTACAGCCCACCGCTGAAACTTGAATGAAGATCACAACTAAAACTTGCTGCACCCAAAAGACCGCTCAGGCGGTCTTTTTTTATTGAATGATTTAAGCAGCGGTATCTTCCGATCTTCTAATCAGCAATTTTAAAAGATATTGATCCAGTTGCTGTATTTCATCGCTACTAAATTGAAAACCGAGTTTGCTTCTGCGCCATAAAATATCCTCACTGGTTCTCGCCCACTCCTGATCCACCAGATAGTCTACTTCTCTAGCAAACAAACCATGACCAAAATCCTCACCCAGTTCATTGATGCCTGAAATATCCTTTAAAAATCCCCATACCCTTGAACCATAAGCATGTGCCCAGCGCGAAGCCAATGGTAAAGAAACATCCTCAATAGCCTGCATCAGCTGCTGCATTAACAACTCAATCGAAACCAGATTTTCCGCACCCGGCAAAAAAGCCGTTTCAGTCCAGGGCTTATGCATGTCAGGGAAACTCGGCGCCAAATGCGCCATTGCTGACTCTGCCAGTTTTCGATAAGTGGTGAGCTTGCCACCAAATACCGATAGTAAAGGTGCATCATTTTCCTGCGCATGCGATATTGCCAAAGTGTAATCTCGGGTAACAGCCGATGGATTATCCGACTCGTCATCACACAAAGAGCGCACACCTGAATAGGTATATAAAATATCCTCAACCGTCAGCTGATGCTTAAAATGATCATTATAAACATCCAGTAAATAATCCACTTCCTGTGCGGTGATTTCGACCTGATCAAGATTGCCCTGATACTCATGATCAGTAGTCCCAATCAAGGTATATTGCTCCAGATAAGGAATCGCAAAAACAATACGCTGATCATCATTTTGCAGAATGAAAGCTTTATCGCCCTCATAAATTCTAGGCACGATAATATGACTGCCCTGAACAAGACGTAGACCATGCGGTGATTGCTGTTTTAAATTGTGCTCAATAAACTGGAACACCCAAGGTCCTGTAGCGTTAACCAGCGCTTTTGCCTGCACCTGATAACTACCCTGCGCATGTTCCAGATGGATATTCCACACGCCATTTTCACGGTAAGCAGCGGTACAACGGGTTTGTGTGGCAATTTTGGCGCCCAGCTCATGCGCCTGCATGGCATTTAAAACCACTAACCGCGCATCATCCACAGTACAATCCGAATACTCAAAACCTTGCGTCATTTCATCTTTTAAAGGACTGCTGGCCGGATCAAAATGAATATGCCGGGAAGCAGCTAATTTTTTCCGTTTTCCCAAATGATCATAAATAAATAAACCGGTCCGTATCAGCCAAGCGGGACGTAAATGCGGCTGATGTGGCATGATAAAACGTAAGGGACGAATGATATGCGGTGCTTTGGCTAGCAGGATTTCCCGCTCCAGCAAAGCTTCATGTACCAAACGGAATTCTTTATATTCAAGATAACGCAAACCGCCATGAATCAACTTACTGCTGGCAGAGGAAGTATGGCTGGCGAGGTCATCCTTTTCACATAAAAAAACCGACAAACCCCGTCCTGCAGCATCAACGGCAATACCCACGCCATTAATACCACCACCAATCACCGCTACATCATAGACCGGATGACTCACTTGCATGTCCACCTCCTCTAATCCTGTTCAGACAGTAAACTTAAATTTCTTGTTATCTCAAGAAACCTAACACTATTAAAGTGAAAGGACACCGAATAATTGTCATTCACTTCAATGCAGACAAAATGAATCAAGTGTTTATTTTTTTTATTCTGATGGCATCAGCTTTCCAGATGGTCACATTTGGAAAGCTTTTTTATGGAATATACACTGCCTCAAGATCGTTAAAAAATCGGGCTTATGGCATACTGAGTAGAATAATAACACCGGGATTTTTTGAAGATGAACAAGAGCTATAAATTGTTGGGTTTAAGTTTGCTTGCGCTTGCACTGACTGCCTGTCAAAGTACTCCGCGCCAATACAATGGTAATGTCGGCTATCAGATTGAAAGCCAGTCTGCCAATAGCGCAACATTGACTTATACTTTGGCTATTCGTCAAAACCAGAAAATAGATGAACAGAAATTACAGCGTGCCTGCCAAAAAGTATTAGGCTTAAATAAACAATATAAATTAACGATCCTGAGCATTAGTGAAATTGCCAATCCGGAAATACAAACTCCACACTATGGTCGTCAACTGGGCCAGAGCCGTACCAGCATAAGTCTAAGCAACACCCCAGACTTATATAATAGTGAAAATATGGCTACTCGTCAGTCGTTAGAAGCGCGTCCAAGCACCTTAAGTGTGGTTCGCTATACCTGCTCTTAAAACTTAATAATTTAGACAGAAATAAGACGCTATTTATAGCGTCTTATAAAAACTGACATTACGAAATTCCTTTGCTTCATCCAGATCTGGCCAAGTCGTGGCACTACGTTCATCCAGTTTTTCGTAGTTTGGATGACTAAAATTTTTCACCCGACTGTCTGCCACCCATACTTCCGGGGCAAACTTTAGAAACTCATCTAAAAAGAAGCGATTGCATTGGTCATACAGTACATCTGCGGCCAGTAGTACATCAACCTGTTCTGCTTTATATAAATCATCCAGATATTCCAGCTCGACATTATTCAACTCGGCATTGGCACGACACGCATCCAGACTGACCTGATCAATATCACAACAGATCACCCGCTTCGCTCCTGCCATTTTCGCTGCAATTGCAACCACACCCGACCCCGCACCAAAGTCGAGTACCACCTTGTCTTTCACATGATGTGGTTCAGCTAAGAGCCACTGTGCCATAGCAAGTCCTGAAGCCCAGCAGAATATCCAGTATGGCGTATCATTCCAGATCCGACGAATCACTTCGTCATCGAGTTTGTCTGTCGGAAAGACCGGTGGAATCAGCCACAGTGAAATGGGGATTTCAGGCAATTGCTGGGCAAGTAGCTCACAGTTTGGAATCACTTCATGCAAAGCTTGAATTAAATGTTCGGGGGCTTTTGGAAATTGGAAAGTACAGCTCATGCTTAAGCCTTGGCGATGATCTTATTGAAACTTATAAAGGGATTTGATACGCGACCAAGTCATCCGCAGCTGTTCGAGGCAAACCTAAATTTATTTAAAATTGTTTCTGCGACATTTCAGATTAAATGACACAAAATGCCGAGTTCTGTGGGTGACAAATGGTTTTGGTTACTTTTGCCGAAACAAAAGTAACATACGAGCTTCTTACATCGATCGTCACAACGGTAAGACTCCGTCGTGACTTCACCATCTTTTAATTAAAAGATTAACCTAAAGCCTTTTCAGCAGCTTCAACAGTTTGACGAATCAAAGTGGTAATGGTCATAGGACCTACACCACCTGGAACTGGTGTATAAGCAGAAGCCACTTCTTCAATACCAACCAACTGGATGTCACCTACACCACCGCCATCACGTGGGTGGAAGCCGGCATCAACCACAACTGCGCCTGGTTTAATCCAGTCTTTTTGAATCAGTTCAGCTTTACCTACTGCACCGACAATAATGTCAGCCTGTTTAACGAAGTCAGCCAGGTTTTGTGTACGTGAATGGCAAATCGTTACTGTTGCATTAGCTTCAAGCAACATTGCAGCCATCGGTTTACCCAAAATTGCAGAACGACCAACAACGACTGCATGTTTACCTGCAATCTCAATATCATTGGCTTGCAGGATAGTCATGATACCTGCAGGCGTTGCAGAACCATAAGCTGCCTCACCCATTGCCATACGACCATAACCCAGGCAAGTTACACCATCAACGTCTTTCGCCAGTGAAATGGCATCGAAACAAGCACGCTCATCAATTTGTGCAGGCACTGGGTGCTGTAAAAGAATACCGTGAACATCAGGATTGGCATTGAGTTTTTCAATTTCAGCCAGTAATTCTTCAGTCGTGGTTTCTTTCGGAAGTTCAACTTTCAATGAATCCATACCGACACGGCGGCAAGCATTTCCTTTCATACGCACATAAGTTGCAGATGCGCCATCGTCACCCACCAAAATAGTCGCAAGGATTGGAGTACGACCTGATTTTGCTTTTAACGCTTCTACGCGAGTTAACAAATCAGCCTCAATTTTCTTTGCCAATGCACGACCATCTAATACTAATGCCACGGCACTTCTCCCAAATGTTGATATGAATCAATTTCGCACATTCTACATGAATATTTTAAATATTTTCCGTTATATGCTGCTTTTCTGCACATCTGCATAAATCTACTATTGTTTTTTTTTCAGGGCTTGATAATATACGCAGCAACAAGACATGGCGGGGTGGCAGAGTGGTCATGCAGCGGACTGCAACTCCGTGTACGCCGGTTCGATTCCGACCTCCGCCTCCAATCTTGTTAAGCCCGAGTGGTGAAATCGGTAGACACAGGGGATTTAAAATCCCCCGCCCACAAAGCGTGCCAGTTCGAGTCTGGCCTCGGGCACCATTCTTAGCCTACTAAGATGGTGTAAATAAAGAACCCAGCATTAAGCTGGTTTTTTTATGCCTAAAATTTAGCAACTCAGATTTTTATTCTGAATTACATTCCACTATTATGCTCTTTGGCTATCATCCCGCAGAGCGCAAATAATTCTCCAAGTCCTGCTCCAGTTTTTGCTGCAAATGAACTGGCTGAATAATCCTGACATGTGGTAGCCAATACCGCACTAAAGGCAACAACTGCATTTCGTGGCGAACCCGACAGCTGATTAATAATTCTCCCGATGTGGATTCCTGCTCAATCTGCTGCTCTGGAAACAAACGCCGCTCTTTAAAAAATACCGCAACCTCAGCCTTTACCTGGATAAAAACCTGCTGTTTTTGCTGTCCAAACCAGATGCTTTCCTCATCAGCCAGTATTTTTAATATCTCGGCATCATGTTGGAAATTTTCTGCCTCAAATAGCAGTTTCACCTGCTGAATCTGACTTAAGCGATAAGTCTGCAGTTTTTTCTGAAAGACACCCGCCAAATACCAGATGCCATGATGATGGATTAAACGATAAGGCTGGATGATTCTGCATTGATCACGATATTGCAGCTCAATCCATTGACGTTTATAAATCGCAGCGCTAAGCAGCTTAAAATGTTCAGCAAACCGTTTGCTATCTTCAAAATAATAGCCTTTTGCCGAGAAGACCTGATTCGCCCGCTCGTCCAGCAATTCGCGTAAAAAAGAAATATCCAGCGTCGGGTAAAGCTCACTAATTCCCGACAGTTGCGCAAAATTCTGGATATCCTGCAGTTTAAAACGGCCTAAATAGGAAGGTTCCAGATAATAGCGTTTAGTGTTTCCATCCTGAATCAAAGGCAAGTATGAATTAAGCCGATCAAAGTCCCGTTCAATGGTTCGGGTACTGACCTGAAACTCACCCGCCAGTTCTTGTACACTTAACTGATGCCCTATATTCAGTTTGGTTAAAATATTGGCCAAACGCTCTGCGAGGCGCTCATGCGTTGACGCATTGCCCTTCATAAACACCCTCTTTGTGCAATAAAAGCACAATACCTAAAATGCTAAAATTTTTTAAATTATCTAAAAATTATACTACCAATCAAAAACTTAATTTTAAATATTTATTTCAACTTAAGCCTAATAGGATAAACTTGAATCAGGATTTGAAACGGCTGGTGACACCTTTTGTCGGCGGTTTGGGATTAAGCCGTTCAACATAACGCTCAAGATGCAGCATCGCTTTATAAAACTGATGCAGATTAGAAGGTAATACCTGATTGCAAATAATGGCTTTATGCAATCGCTTCAAGGCGCGTAAGCCATGTTCAGATGTATAAGGAGCTGAGACTATTTTCATAATATACTTCCTTTTATTACATGACGTTTCAATTAATTCCAAACAATTTAGTCGGATTATTCTAAATCTTAATCTACTCCCTGGTTTTGACAGGTTGTGTCGAACAATCGATATTTTTTACCATTTTTTAAAATTTTATAACCTTATTTTTATCTATTAATTTAAGTTACTTATCATTTTTATTGTAAGCAAAATAAAAGCCAACATATGTTGGCTTTTAGTATTTCAATCACAGGAATGATTAGAGGATTTCTACCACAACTTTACCAACATGTTCACCGGTATCCATCACCGCATGAGCATCCTGAATCTGGTCAAACTTAAAAGTTTTATAGATCATCGGCAAACATTCTCCTTTTGCCCACAGCGGTGCAACATGCTCTTGCAGACCTTGAGCAATTTCAGCTTTTTCCGCAGTGTTACGTGCACGCATGGTTGAACCGGTAATAGTCAGGCGTTTCATCATGATTTGACCGAGTTTGACCTCTTTGGCTTTTGCACCACCCAAGAATGCGATATAAACCAGACGACCATCACGGCGCAGCAAATTCAAATTACGTTCTAAATATGGCGCACCCACCATATCCAGAATCACATCAACACCACCATTGTCAGTAGCCTCATTAATGACTTGCTCGAAATCCTGAGTCTTATAGTTGATTGCCGTGGTTAAATCCGAAATTGCTGCCACTTTTTCATCTGAACCTACGGTTGCAAACGTTTTGATGCCGAGTGATTTACACAGCATTAAAGCAGTCGTTCCAATCCCGCTTGTTCCACCATGTACCAGTACCGTTTCCCCTGCCTTGGCTTTACCCATCTGGAACACATTCGCCCATACGGTAAAGAAGGTTTCAGGAATCGCGGCTGCCTGAGTAAAGCTCACACCTTCAGGAATATTCAAGGTCTGGCTTTCAGGCACCACACAATATTCTGCATAACCACCCCCATTGGTCAGGCCACACACCTGATCGCCAACTTTAAATTGAGTAACCTCGTTTCCTACAGCAACCACCTCACCCGCCACTTCCAGACCCGGTACAGGCGTTACTCCTTTAGGCATTGGATATAGACCTTGACGCTGCAAGATGTCAGGACGGTTAATGCCAAATGCATGCACTTTCACCAAGACTTCATCTGCTTTAGCTTCAGGTACTGCAACAGTTTCGTAAGCCAGTTTATCCACGCCACCGGGTTCTGTGATGATGACTTGTTGCATAGTCGTTTGTGACATAATTTATTCCTGATCTATTCATTACTTTTTAAAATTTACTATTCTATTTGAACATAGAAATAGCCGGGAATGAATAACTGTGGACTTATGTATAATCTTCCTACTATTCAGCAAAATGATATGAGCGCATGGCAACCATTCAAAAAGCTGAAATGCAGGATATAGAGTCTATCTTAGACATCTGGCTCAATGCTTCCCTACAGGCACATGGTTTTATTCCTGCTTCTTACTGGGAGCATCAGCTAATTCCGATGCGTGATCTTTACCTGCCTTTAGCCGAAAATTATGTGATCAAGGAAAATCAAACTGTCGCAGGTTTTGCATCCTTATTAAGATCAGAATCGGCGCTGGCTGCACTTTTTATTGCGCCTCATCAGCAAGGTTTGGGATACGGTACGGCCTTGATTGATTTTTTTAAACAGCAGTGTGATGAATTGCATTTAAATGTCTATACTGAAAATACCGCAGCGGTAAATTTTTATCAGCAGCAGGGCTTTAAAACCATCAGCCAAGCCATGGATCAAAACACGGGTCATGCAGAATTGAGTATGACTTGGTCTAAGCCGTAATTGGAAAAATATAAGGACAAATTGATGTCAGCCGTCATTGAATACAATGAAGATAATTATAGTGATTTTGAATGGTTTGAAGGCCTGGCAGTCATCCGTTTCTATGCCGACTGGTGCAAACCCTGTGTACAGAACTTCCATGTCTTTGAACAGTTGGCAACTCATTATGCTGAATTCAAACCCGAGATCAAATTCGGCAAGATCAATGTCGATCAATCCCCGATTTTGACCCTACGCTATAACGTTTACGGTTTGCCTTCTACACTGATTTTTAAAAATGGACAAATCATTCAACGGATTGCAGGGGGGAAAAGTTTGAATGAAATGAAAAGCATAGTTGATTCAATGGACTAATCTAAAATTATTGTGGTTCAATGATAAAAATACCCAATTGAATATTGCATAGTCATTTCAAGTACATTGCTTTATTTCCATTTTTATTCAATATATTGTTAGCCCCACACCCACAATAAAAAATTCTCAATTATTATGGATTTAAAAGTCATTTTCCTATTTTGTCTGTTCCCTGGTTTGGGCATTATTTTCCTGACCTGGTTGTTACGTTTTCCGTGGGCCTGGCTATTTAAAACCGTGATTGTTTTTGAAATTGTGGTTGCAATTTTGGTATTTATCATTGAGCTTGATGCAAGAAAGACTCCTGGGAATAGCGGCTGGATCATGATTTTTGCAGCCGTCTTTCAGATCTATTTTGCCGTACTGCTAATGTTGACCCGTTTAGTGATCTGGCTGAGAAAAAAACGGGGCTAAAGCTGATGCATTCATCCCGTCTCTTATATGCATGGTTTTGACAGTTTTTAAATCAAACCAAATCGTTTTTTATTTGGGCATTTCTACAAACTGCATCAGGAATTTACGCACCAATGGCAGCATCACCAGAATCAGTGGGAAAGCCATCAGCCATGACAAGCTCCATGCATGTAGCCACAGAGAAAAGAAGCCATCAACCAAGCCTTTATTCAGCAACATGTTAAAGCAGGAAATTGCGCCACTCATAATGCCCGACAGGATAAGTGGCATCAGCCAAGTCAGATGTTTCGGGTGGAATTTTGGGAGATTACTTTTCATCATTTAACCTAATCTTTTTTAAATCGTGAATCGAATTACATACGTGCAATTTCTACTGCTGCCTGATCAATCTTTCCAGAGATTTCACGGATTTGCTCTGGGTTCAGTTCGGTATGTTGAATCTTCAGGCGCAATGATGTTTTCAAGTTTTCCATCGCACGTTTGATATCGACATAGTGTTCGTTGTTCTGGATTTGCTTACGCGTATTAAAGCGGTCGAGAACTTTATTGATTTCGTCTTGATACGCAGCTAAATGCTTTATGCCTTTGGCTGTAATGTGATATTGCTTGCGCTCATCCTCACTCAGCTTCACTTCTGTATAGCTATGTTCTTCAAGATAGTTAATCGTCGGACAGATGGTGCCTGTACTCGGCTTGTAGTTCCCGCCTACCAGTGATGCCACATCTTTAATGATGTCGTAGCTAAACTTTGGAGATTGGGCAATAAAATGCAGCACTAATAGTTTCATTTGGCCTGCTTCAAACAGGCGTTTGCGCGGTGAAGATGTACTTTCGATGTTCTCAATATGATTAGAATTTGGCATAACTAAGAAGCACCTTAAGATTAATTAAGATATATCTTAATATAACTTTTAAATTAATTTACTTATTTGTGTTTTATAAATTATTTTTAGTATGAGGTTCTATTGACAAGACTTTTAAAATAACCAACTAGACATTTGAACTATTTGTTTTTATTAAATTATGTATAAAATATCTACAAAATACTTAAGAACACTTATCTATGGAAACAACAGTTAAGTTTGAAGAATCAAAGCTACAAATACATATAGAATATTCAAATAAAATTGAACTAATTCATTATATTAATAGTCTAAATAGTGTTAACTCCGAATATTCTAATTACATTCAAAAAGCGTCTAATCACCTACAACCAGAAGATATTAAATTATATGTTAATGAAATTCGTTCAGGATCAATCATTACAGATTTAATCGCATATAGCCCAACTATGCTCGCCTTTGTCGAACATGCAAATACTTTACTAGATTTTACTAAGCACATTGCAAATACAATAAACATTTTAAAAACAAAATCTGTTCAAGAAATTGTTAAAGATGAGCAAATCAGTACAACATCACTTAATAATATTCAAAATTTAGTCGAACCAATCATTAACGACAGTAAAGGAAAAATTAGTTTTGAAGGATTAAATTTTGGAGATAACTGTACAATTAGCTTTATGATTAACTCACCAGATGCCAATGAAATCTATACTAAGGCACAAAGTGCTAAAAGCTTCAAACCCTCGCCTAACACCAATATTAGAGAACAAGTTTTACTCATTTTCACTCAAACGAATTCTTCCACTAAAAATACCAATAATGATAAAGGCGTGATTGAAAGTATTTCTAAAAATACTGTAAAGATAAGATTTGATAATGATTCTTTAAAAAAGGAAATGTTATTCAATCAGCACCCTTACGGGGTTGCATTCGTAGTTGATATCGAAATACAAACTATTAATGATAAACCCTTTATTTATAAAGTCTTAAAACTTCATGAATGTATAAATATAGATGAATAAATTCGATTAACCTCGCCCCTTATACTCCCTCACCATCCGCTCACTTACATCTTCCGGATAACAAAGTGGTGCATACCCGCCTGCACGGTTATAGGCACTACGTTTCCCACATCGACTGCGATTCCTCGCAGTATTATAAGGACAAGGACAATTCCCGGGATAACTTTCAATCGACTGCTGAATTATTTTTTGCTTAATCGCTTCTGTACTTTCATTACTTTGTTTAGCTTCCACACCAAAGGCTAAACATAACCCTATTAAAATAAATAATTTTTTCATAAATACCCCTCAATATTTGTATTGTATCGAGAAGTAATTTAAGTGAATGTTCAACTTTCGAATGACTGTATATTATTAAGACACTTACAACTTAAACAAATAAAAAACCCGCCTTTTCAGCGGGTTTTCTTTTCAAATCAGTCCAGTCTTATAGACGAACCAATTCCACAATTTTCTCAGCCAGTTCTTCAACAGACTCTTGCGTAAAGCTTACATCTGTCGCTTCTGCAACAGTAGTAATGACCGCAATACCTGTTTCACGAAGCAGTGCAACGTGCGCAGCATCAAGATCAGCTTTCGCAATCGCCACGATGCCTTGTTGAAGCAACAAGTTTTCAAGCGCTTGCGCATTTTCCAGTGCTTTGGCCGATACCGTAATTGACGCAGGTTTTTGACCCAAACGTGCCGCACGGTCTTCCGCTGTGACAGGGTTGCTATGTGCAGTCCATTCAACAGACTCTTCCACCATACCCGCACCAATCGTCACGTTATTCAAACGATCAATGAAGATAAACGAACCGGTATAACGGCTGTCTTGATAACGGTCAAAGACTACTGGCGCATCAAATTCAACAGTCACATTGGCAATCGCATTTAGATCAAGATGATCCACTTGCATTTGCTCAAGTGTATTCACATTGGTACGGAAGTTAATGCCAGTCACTTTAGCAGGAACCGTTTGTGTACCAATTTTGATGTTATACAACTTGCCAATGACCAGTGGTTGATCTGCCATCCAGACCACAGTCGCTTTAACCGCACGTGAAATGGCAGGAATTCCCTGATCTGCACGAACCAGCATATTACCGCGTGATACGTCAATTTCATCATTCAGCGTTAATGTCACCGCTTGACCCGCAAAAGCATGTTCAAGGTTGCCATCATAAGTCACGATTTCTTTCACTGTTGAAGTCTTACCCGATGGTAAAGCCACAACTGTATCGCCGACATTGATTTCACCCAGCGCAATCGTACCTGCGAAACCACGGAAGTCGAGGTTCGGACGGTTAACATATTGAACAGGGAAACGGAAATCACGTTTCGTGGTATCACGGTTAATTTCTACAGACTCAAGCGTACCCATCAAGGTTTCGCCCGTGTACCACGGCGTATTTGGCGACTTGTTCACCACGTTATCGCCATTCAATGCAGAAATAGGCGTAAAGATGATATTGCTTGGCTTACGGTCGCCTAACTGGTTCACGAAGTTGGCATAATCGGCCTGAATTTCATTAAAGCGTGCTTCAGAGAATTCAACCAAGTCCATTTTGTTGATCGCAACAATAATGTTCTTAATACCGAGCAAACTTGCAATATAGGTATGACGACGAGTTTGGGTTTGCACACCATAACGCGCATCAATCAGGATGATCGCAAGGTCACAAGTTGAAGCACCTGTCGCCATGTTACGGGTGTATTGCTCATGCCCCGGAGTATCGGCAATAATGAACTTACGCTTTTCAGTAGAGAAATAACGATACGCTACATCAATGGTAATACCCTGCTCACGTTCAGCTTGCAGACCATCAACAAGAAGTGCCAAATCAGGTGCATCACCAGTCGTCCCGACTTTTTTAGAGTCACGGGTAACAGCTTGCAATTGATCTTCATAGATCAATTTTGAATCGTAAAGTAAACGACCGATTAAAGTCGATTTACCATCATCCACGTTACCGCAAGTCAAAAAACGCAGTAAGTCTTTATTTTCGTGTTGTTTCAAATACGCCAAGATATCCTGGCTAATCAGTTCAGATTGATGAGACATCGCTCAAACTCCACATACTTTAGAAATCGGGTTCAGATCGAAAAATTAGAAGTAACCTTCCTGCTTTTTCTTCTCCATCGAGCCTGCTTCATCATGGTCAATCATACGACCTTGACGTTCTGAGCTGGTCGCCAAGAGCATCTCTTGGATAATTTCCGGCAAGGTATTGGCAGTTGATTCAACTGCACCCGTAAGTGGGTAACAACCTAAAGTACGGAAACGTACCGATTTCATTTGTGGAACTTCGCCCTCTTGTAGAGGCATACGTTCATCATCAATCATAATCAGTGTGCCACTGCGTTCCACTACAGGACGTTCTGCAGCCAAATAAAGTGGTACTAATGGAATACTTTCCAAATAGATGTATTGCCAGATATCAAGCTCAGTCCAGTTTGATAACGGGAACACACGAATACTTTCGCCTTTGTTTACTTTACCGTTGTAAAGGTTCCAAAGCTCAGGACGCTGGTTTTTAGGATCCCAACGGTGTTTACTGTCACGGAACGAGTAAACACGTTCTTTGGCACGTGATTTTTCTTCATCACGGCGCGCACCGCCAAAGGCAGCATCAAAACCGTATTTATCCAAAGCCTGTTTTAAGCCCTGGGTTTTCATGATGTCAGTATATTTAGAACTACCATGATCAAACGGATTGATTCCTGCTTCAACGCCTTCTTTGTTCTGATGCACGATCAAATCGAAACCATGGGTTTTCGCCATGTTATCGCGGAACGTGATCATATCTTTGAATTTCCAGCCTGTATCGACATGCAATAGCGGGAATGGAAGTTTTGCAGGATAAAAGGCTTTTAAAGCAAGATGCAGCATCACTGCAGAATCTTTACCAATAGAATACAACATGACCGGATTTTCAAATTCGGCAGCCACTTCACGAATAATGTGAATACTCTCAGCTTCAAGCTGTTTAAGATGAGTAAGTCTTTCCTCAGTTATGGACATTGACAACACCAGCTCAGATCAACGTGTACTTATTACACTTTTAAAAATATATATATTCATTATAGAGATTTAGTTATCACATCTATTGCTTGTTTTATTATATTAATATGCATATTTGTCATATAAAGCTTAACTAATAAAGAGTATAAGTTTTTATTAATAATTTACTTAAATGATGATCTATTATTGTATTCAGAGATAACCCTTACCACAAGCCAACATTAAAATGTACAAAATCTAATCTGATTGTTAATTCCTCTAAAACATCTATGTAATTCATGCTGAAAATTGCATAGAGTAACTAAACTTTCTCCCATCTCCTGTATTCTTTTGAATTATACCTATGCCAGACCGTACTATTGAATCCGTGAAATCCAGCCTGGAACAAGCACAGCTTGCAGGCCACATCTATCAGCACAATCCACATTTACTGGTGCTGCAAGAACCTTGGGGAGAGGATGGCTCCATCCTGAATAATTTTGTGCAACATGAACTTACCGCTGACCAGATTGGGCTGCAATTTGGACTAAGACTTTCGGATAATCATTTTGATTTTTTGATTGGTGTCACTCATAGCAATCAGGATCGCAGTTATGAAATTGGTGCAGGCAATCTTAAGGCCGATCAAAAAGCCTTTAACTTGTTGTATGCCTTTTATAACTATCCCAAGGCATTTTATCTGGTGAGCCTGCCCATGACAGCCAGTAGTGCTCAGCTTGAACAGGCCATTGAAACACAACTGTTCAATCAGGCCAACTTGGATTTCTTGAAGACAGCCATCAAAACCAATCCGATGGGACAACAGGTCAACTGGATGAAAGCCTTTATTCTGCAACAGGCATTGAACATGAAAGTGCGTATTCAAACCTGTTTACTTTAATCGTGCTTATTTAAGATAGCTGCCATGCAGCTTGGTCCATTTAAGATAAAATATTAAAGCTAGTCCATTAACCGATTCATCAAGTCTTAATATCACAAATGATTGAATCTAGATAAATTTTTACCAGCTAAAAAATGCAGTCTCATCGGCTGCATTTTTCATTTAAATTGAATCAATTTTAAACAATTAGCCTGCACAAACTCACTTGAGTCATGCTGGTAGAGCGCTACATTATCTGTTTATATGACCTATATAGAGCATAATAATGACGACCTCTATTTATCCTTGCCTGTGGTTTGGAAAAAATGCCAAAGCAGCCTGTGAATGGTATTACTCTAGTCTTCCGTATAGTCACATGATTGCCACAAACGAATATACGGCAAAAGCAAAAATCATTGAATGCGAAAATCAGACCGAGATTGATTATGACTGGAATAGCATCACGCTAAAAGGAATCGAGAGCCAATCTAGCTGGTGTAAAGACCAGTTTGGGGTGAGCTGGAAAATTCACCCTGAAAATTTAGGCGAGATTGTTAAGCAGAATTCTCATGCACAAGCAACGTTATTTAAAATGAAAAAGCTGCTGATTGATGATTTGATTCATGCCTGATCACCCTTTAACAGGATGAGCTAATAATAAAACAACCCATTGATATTTTTTAAAACTCTATAACCAAGAAATGTGAGTATAATAATGAATAATTTAAAAAATTTATACCAGAGCAGGCTTAGCCATTGTCTTTGTTGGAGCTTAACCTGTCTGCCATTAGCTACACAGGCTGCAGATTTCGTACAGATCAAGCCCCATCCTATTGATGCAATTGTGCAGCAAAATATGACACAAAAATCAGTTGCGCCGCCATTAAAAAAAATCAGAAAAATCGATCAGATGCGTATCATGCATATCGATATTGACTATGTATATGATAAAAATAAAGAACAGCAGCAAGAAAATCTTCAGGCTTTATTACAACGTATTAACAAGATTCAACCCAATACCATTTTCTTGCAAGCCTTTGCCGATCCCGATGCCAATGGTTCAGCCAATCAGGTGTACTTTAAAAACCGCCACATCCCGACCAGAGACAATCTTTTTCCTCTTCTTGTCAGCCAGATTCGTAGCAAGACCCAGGTCAAGCATATTTATGCCTGGTTGCCCTTAATGGCGTGGGAGTTTCCCAAAAATTACAAACTGACTTATGTTTCACATAATGAAGGCGGAAAACAGGGCTATATTCGGGTATCCCCATTTGATCCAAAAAACCTGCAATATGTTTCTGAGATTTATTTAGATTTTTTCAAATCAAATGCGGTAGATGGTGTGCTCTACCATGATGATGTCACGCTGAATGATTATGAAGACAGCTCTGCTCCAGCACAGAGTATATATCAGGCTTGGGGATTTAGTGCAGATCAATTATTAAAACAACCACGACAATCTAAACAATTACAATTTGCCAAATTTAAAACGGCATATCTGGATCAGTTTGCCGCAGGTATTAGCAAAATCATTAAACAACAACAGCCTCATCTACTGACTGCACGTAATATGTATGCACCCGTAGTATTAGAGCCTCATAGTGAAAACTGGTTTAGTCAATCCATGCCAAGTACTTATCAATATTATGACTACAATGCCATTATGGCAATGCCTTATATGGAAGAAGCGGATGACCATCAACAATTCTATTTCGACCTCATACAACAGTCAAAAAAATACGACCCTGATTTGAGTCATACCATCTTTGAACTGCAAGCATTGAATTGGCGAAACAATCAACAGCTTTCCACCGAAGAAATTGTGGATACCATCAAGTTTTTAGAAAAACACGGGGTAAAACATATTGGTTATTACCCCGATGATTTTGTACAGGAACATCCTCAACCTTCTAAGCTGAAATCCGCTTTTTTAACTGGTGATTAGTCTCAAAAAATTCCAGTAACCCTTTATTATTATAATAAAGGGTTAAATTTCTGGCCTGTTGCATATTGATAATATCTGCCGTATTCACCTTAAAACTGCTGGCAAGTTGGGGTACCGCGACCGCTAATGGAGCTTTTCTACGATCCTTACCTGAAAAGCGGGCCCAGTTATAAGTTGCCCAAAGCAATAGCACGCCAATAAAGCTTAAAATCATTACTACAAGGTTCAATAAACTTAACTGGCTATTGGGTTGAGCTTGTATGACCAGTTGCTGATAAATGGTTTGACTTTCAAACCACCATAAAAATAGGGTCAACACTGGCATAAATAACCACATAAACATAAACCAACCCACGATTTGCAGACTGTAACCCAAGCTTTTATTACGTACATATTCAGGTTGATCAATGTACGCTGGTAGTTCTAATTTTGATTCATCTTCAATTAAATAATATTTATAGACTTTAGTCATTTTCTGGCTCTCCTCTAAATCCACGATCTGGGCTTACCCAGCGTGCACGTTTTTGAGTCTTGAAAATCGTTTTAGGTAATGCAACCACAGTCGTCAGCATAGTCAGAATCCAGAAGAACAGTGGATACCAAATGACCCAAAAATAGTTTCTGAAGATTCGGGCTTTATCATAGGGTTTATCAATATATAAGCTAACAAAGAATTGAATCAGGCAAGTTAAACCCAGAATAATCCCGTACCATTGTGGAAAGAGAGATTGAATCGCCCACTCTCCGGGTAAAGAAAAAAATAGGCCATATAGATATAAGATAATAATACCGAACATCACATATGCCCAAACCACACTGATAATAGACTCTAGTGCAATAGGCCACATACGGCGTCGATTCCACCTAAATAAGTTTGGTAAATAAGCAAATAAAACCTCCACTCCTCCTTGTGCCCAACGCAAACGCTGTTTCCACAAGCCGTTGAAGGTTTCAGGCATATAGATATAGCACAATGCTCTTGGGACATATTGCAAGTCCCAATGATCGAACTGTAAGCGCCATGATACATCGATATCCTCCGTGATCATGTCATCGCGCCAATATCCTATCCGGTCTAGTGCCGTTTTACGAAAACCAACGATTGCACCGGAAACAGTAAAGATGCGTCCATAGGTACGTTGTGCACGTTTAATTAATCCAATAATAGAAGAGAATTCACCCACCTGAATTTTGCCCAAAATACTGGAGCGGTTCAAAATACGTGGATTCCCCGTGACTGCCCCAACCCGTGGATATTTTGTTAAATGATGCATCATCCATAACACTGCATGAGGATGGATTAAGGCATCACCATCTATACAAACCAGATATTCATTTTGACTCACCATTGCACCGGCACGTAAAGCATAGGCCTTGCCCTGATTTTCAGCCAAATGGACAACCCTGAGTTTCGGATATTTTTGCAAAAGCTCGTCTAGAATTTCAGCAGTCTTATCTCGACTACCATCATTGACCGCAATGACTTCAAAATCCGGATACTGCGTTTGCATGGCAAACTTTATGGTATCCCTAACCTGTGCTGCCTCATTAAAACAAGGAATAATAATACTGCATCCATGTTCGCTAGGATGAGGTAACGATGGTTGCTTGCGTTCATGTTTTAAATAGAACCAGATTCCCCCAGCAATCCAAAGCCAAGCCATAAATAATGGGTAGAAAAAAGCAAAGCCAAAATACACATCACTCATTTGAAATAAACTTGAGTCAGTCATTATTTCCTCCCCTTCGCAGTATTATTTTCATATGGATTACGATAAGTGAGTGGACTGGTATTAATACTTAGATCTTGGTAAAGATGTCCCTGAACTTGCTGTCCAGCCTTCAACTGATAATTATTAATCCCAATTTTTTGTACGGATAATTTTTTTAATTCCTGATAATATTGTGAATATTCTTTCCAATCACTTCTTTTCCCATTCGGATTTACTGTAAAACTCACGATTAAATACTGTTTTTGTATACTGTTTAATTTTTCCAGTTGTTTTTCTAAAGTTTTAAATATTCCAGAATCTTTCACCGGATCAAATTCAATATAAAGAAAATCATTATTATTTAAACTATATTCCATCAAAGGCATTAATCCATCTACATGCTTATCCTTTAAGGTGATTTTCAAAACAGTTTGATAATTATTACTGATATTGGTGTAATATTTTGCCTGTTTTTTAGCTTGATCTTTTATATCAAAAACCTGTTTTATTTTTTCAGCGCATTCCCCATCCCAAGTCTTTTTCTGTATCGCGCAGTCGAGCTCATCTCCAATATCGATCATTACACCTTCAACTGAAGAATTATACTTAACTAATTCCGCAGTAAGATCTGCAAAATTGAGTCCCTGTTTCGTTTGTAAACTGATCGGTAATTCAGCATACACCCGATTACCCACACGGGTGCGTGCTTGCCAAACTGTACGATTTAATAAATCCTTACGCATACCCAGTTGACGATTAGGAAAATAGGCAACATCTATTTTTCCGTCCCCATTTTCATCCGCTACAGTTTTTAATAAAATAGTATTGGTTTGTAATGCACTAATCTGATCTAAGAATTGCCCCAGTTTTTGATCAAAAATTTTGTCATTGGGACTGACCATTTCAGCCAAATCAAAACGGATATAACTTCTACGCTGTTTGTGGATATCGCTTGCAAAAGTTAAAAAATCCAGCATTTCTGCATGCAGCATTTCGGGGGTTGGATTATTCATTACTAGGGCACGTTGATAGGTTTGCCCCGAATCAGCAAGGGTTGACATACTGCCCAAGCTAAATGACATAGGCAAACCAGCTTTTTCTGCAAGTTCTTCGCTTTCCTTGGTCACCGCCCCATAAGGCCAGAATATCGCGCGTGTATCTATTCCCAATTCAGTGTCTAAAATTTTCTTGGATTGTTGTAAGTCTTCTACAACCCTATTTTGATAAGCTTGATCAGATTCATAACGTTGATATTTTGGTAAAAATTGACGTGTAATTGCTGCAGGCTGCATACTTTGTTGTGGATTGGCAAGTATGCCCTTATGCATATTATCCGAATGTGAAACAAACTCTACCAGGCCTGAGCGCTGCATTTCACGCATTTGATCCCAAGACATTAAGCTATTTTGACCATAGGCTTCATAAGCATCTTTGGTATTCCCGTTAATCCAGCTCGTCGGAATAGCAAAAGCAGCGAAATATTTATACTGTTTCAATAATGGAAAAACCCGGGTATAACTACTGAGTGCGCCATCATCAAAGGTCAATAACACTGATTTTTTTGGTAATTTCTTTTTCTTTTGCCGAGCATCCCATACATCTTGCAAACTGATGGTTTGCCAGCCTTCCTGTTTTAGCCAGGCAAAATAGCGTCCTAAATTTTTAGTACTGATTGCATAAAGATCCCGATCTCCTTCACGGGCAACGTCATCTCGAACATCATGAAAAGTAATGGTAACAAATAAGTTATCAGGTATTTCAGTGGTATTTTTGGTTATATTTTGCGTAAAACCCGTCGCAGGAACGGCGAAGACCGTTACCATGACAGCAGAAAGTAAGGTTTTCATCACTTGTTTCATTAAAAAATTCCTTTAAAGCCCACTGTTGCATAAGTTTTTTCTTCATCTTCACCATCATAAGGATGAGTTCCCCATCCTATGCCATAGTTCAGACTCCAAGTCCGGGAAACCTGCCAATCATGTCCATAAAAAACGTTATAAATTGGCTTCGCGGAATAATTATCTTGTCCAAAAGTCCCAACGGTAGCTTCAAAATTTTGAGTAAAATTGCGGTCATATCTCCGCCACGTAATCCACTCATGCTGTAAATGCAACTCTGCACTATAACTTTCTTCAGGATTGAAATAGTCCACAATGACATCTTTGTTCTGGCTGTAATAACCCGCTAAAGTCAAACTGGTAATATGATGCGGAGCCTGGAAAATCTGCTGTTTAAGGTATGCCGAAACCTCTTGGCGTGTATTATCATCATCAATATCAGTTAACTGATAGACCAGACCCGCCTTACGAGATTCATGCTGTTGCCAATTCAAATCAAAAGTATAAGATTTACCTTCATTGCCCTTTCGGATGGCCTGTAATGGAATATCTGCCTGACTATTAAATCCGAATGCATACTGCCAATGATCATTCAGCCATTGTGACCAATTGGCCTTGATCCCAAAACGGTCTTGATCTTGTGGATTATCGATACTCTGAGACAACATGATATTCACTGCTTTACGACGTGATGCCCATTCAAGTCCCAAACCTACGCGTTGATCTTCAATTGTGCCCGTATCATATTCACCAGAACGAAAACTGTGATCTACATAAGTACGATAATTATCAAAAAACCATGGGCTGTGAATGCGGGTAAAATGATCCTGCTCACGGTTCCCCTTCAAACGATTAAGTAAAGTCGAGTTATCGGAATCACTTTCTGAAAAGTTACTCTGATGTTGAATAGAGGCATGATTACGGTCATCAAGCTGTTTTTTATTTTTTATTACGGTCGTATCTTCAGGCATGGTTTGCATGAGTTCAGTACTTTGCAGACGCCATTGCTGGATATTTTCCAAAGCTCGCAGATTTTCTAAATGACGGATCCGGATGCCTTCATCTACAGGTATGACTCCATCCCATTGAGATACAATCCATTCTGCACGCTGTGGGTTTTCACGCAAAAGTTGAATGAATGCGCGATTATTTTGAAAAAGAACGTTATTCGGTGCTTTTGCAATTAATTGTTCATAGTATTGTTCTGCTTTGGCATATTCTTGACGATAGGCGTAGTTAAGCCCGACTAAAGCTAAATATTCACTCCGATCATCATGGGTAACCTTATCCACACCTTTAGCATTACTGTATTGGAAAGTAGGTAATGCCTTGTCCATCGTTTTGAGTAATTGATCAGCTTCCTTATATTTCTCTTGTTCAATTAATGAGTAATACAAGCCTGCATATAGCTCAAAATGAGCATAGTTCTTTTCATTCAATAAGCTTTTATAAATTTTTTCAGCTATTTCAGGCTGTAAATTTTTGAAATAGGCATCAGCAATCGCTTGACGCACATAAGGAGGCATCTGTTCTAGAGGCACTCCTGTTTTTGAAATTTTTTCAAAAACTTTTTTAGAGCGATTTCGCTCGTTTAAGGCATAGATGTATTCATAATAAAAACGGCGTTTCCAACTCGGATCATTCGGCAATTGTGATTCGTATTGCTCCATATCTGCAAGCACTTCATCGAGTTGCTGGTACGGCTGTTTTCGTCCTCGATAAATTGAAAGTTTATAATATTCCACAGCATTTTGAATCCGCTGAGAAAATTCACTAATTTTGGCATTGGCTCTGAGATCAGTATTCTCTTTTAATGAGTTACTGTTTTGTATAAAGTTTTCCGCATTAGCGTAATCTGCATTATTCAGCAATGCTAATGCATACTGTTCCTCTGTACCCATGTCCTTGCTCTTTTCAAGAGCCAGATTAGCCGTATTCAATGCCTCAACAGGCATATCTAGTATCCGGTAAGTATAGGAAAGCTGTGCTAAATAATCTGCTTCGACTTGATTAATATCAACTTGAGAAAGGGTTTTTTTCGCCTGAGCCTTTTTACCGGCTTCTGCTTGTAATATTCCTGCCCACACGATCCATTGTTGATTAGAATCGGTTTTGGCAAAGTTTTTGGCCCAGTTTTCTGCAAGCTCAAATTTTTTTAAGTCGCGTAATGCCTTAATAACATATATTTTTCCATAGTCTGGAAATTGCTGACTTTGAATACCCTTCAGGTAGCGAATATCTGATTCTGCAAATTTTTTATTTTCATAAGCCATTACTACAAAATCAGCAATCAATTTTTGATTATTGGGATAGTGCCCCAATAATTGCCTGAGTTTTTGTAATCCAGTATCCACCTGGCCTTGTTTAATTAAAGGTACAATTTTTTCACGTTGTTGATCAACAACGTCTTTATAGATCAATTCTGCGAATGACAATGTAGAAAACAGTAAAGTCCCACAGGAGATCGATAGTATAGTGAGATTAAAGTTCATAATTAAAATATTCTTTATTCATTGTTATTAATGGTCACATTGTAATCCACAATATATAAATAAAAGACCGTATTAACAAAAATATTGTGTATAATTTTGTGTTTTTATTATTTTATGCGATAAATATCACATTATTTTAATTGTGAAATATATTAGTTTTTTATCTTATAAAATTATTTTAACAGCAATATTTTATTTATTTAATAATTAATTTTTTTATATAATCCTTCATCTTAACCACTTTATAAAAACATTATTACTCAAAATAAATATCTTGTATCAATCAAAAATGCTCAATAAGTTGAGTATTTTTATTCATACAGAAAAGATATTTTCTATTATTATAGGAACATAAAATATTCAAAAGTTAAAATATTATTAAGCAGTCAATTCAAATGACTTATTGGAATACAACCTAGAATTTTTTTAGAAGTGCTCGAAGTATTAAAAATAAGCCAAGCAAATACCGGACGAGGCAGACCTTTTAGCCTTTTACCCAAAGATTAACCATTCATGAGTCTAAGTTATTGGCATAAATATCAAACACTTTTTCATGTCGCTATGAGCCATGGAATACATGCGTCTAATGCATGTGGAATCATCCAAAAGATCGAAAATATTTTAATAAAATCTGATAATTTTCATTTACCTAGGAAATTATCTCATAGTGAAGGCTTAGATGGGGAGGTTGTTATTGTTGATGCCACTGAGATGGCAATGAAGCATTCCCCAAAAAGCGGAAAAAATTCTATAGTGCTAAGAAAAAATGCCATACGATTAAAGCTCAACTGAAAATTCATGATGAAACGATGCAGATGATTCCAATAGGTCTTGCATAAGGAAGTACACATGATTTTCATTGTCTAAAGATCAGCACAAGAAGCTGAGATATCAAACCCTTATACTTATTGATAAAGAGTAACCAATTTTAAGCCGATTAGGGATCAGACTCCGACCACATTCTCAGCAAGTAAAACAACCCATTAACTTTCTTACATAAGCAGATTAATCGAGAAATGGGCGAACATCGTATTCGAATTGAGCAGGTAAATGGTAAATTAAAGATTCTTCAAAACTCTTGCTACACTTTACTGTAGTCGATGTAAAAGTATGGGTTTAAGTCTGAATTTGATTGCTGCAATTTACAATATTGAAATGATTAAAAAAGTGATTTTGCAAAAAGTCTAGTTTCTCATTTTTTATATGAAGTTTTTTCAATGTCAGATACCCTGCTTATCAAAGACCATAAAATAAAAAGCCCTCAATTGAGAGCTTTCAAGTTTATTGATTGACTCAGGCCAGGTTTTGGCGTTTTAAAACTTCTAGCATGGTTGATCCGAGCTCTGCAGGACTACGCGTATAAGCCATACCCGCTTTTTCAAAGGCTGCAAATTTTTCTTCTGCTGTACCCTTACCGCCAGAAATAATTGCACCTGCATGCCCCATACGCTTACCTTTTGGTGCAGTCACACCTGCAATATAGCCCACAACTGGCTTGGTGACATGAGACTGAATATATTCAGCTGCTTCCTCTTCTGCGGTACCGCCAATTTCACCAATCATGATAATGGCTTCGGTCTGCGGGTCTTCTTGGAATAACTTCAAGCAATCAATCTGGTTCATGCCTGGAATTGGGTCTCCCCCAATGCCAATACAGGTTGACTGACCTAAACCGAGCTTTGTAGTCTGAGCTACAGCTTCATAGGTTAGTGTACCCGAACGTGAGATAATTCCGATTTTACCTGGCTGATGAATATGTCCTGGCATAATGCCGATTTTACATTCTCCTGGGGTAATAATACCCGGACAGTTTGGACCGATTAAACGCGCACCATTACCATTGGTTTCAAGATAACGCTTGGCCTTTAACATATCTAAAGTCGGCACACCTTCAGTAATTACAACAATAAGTTCAATCCCAGAATCTACTGCCTCTACAATTGAATCCAATACAAATGGTGCAGGTACATAAATGACCGAGGCATCTGCGCCTGTTTCTTTGACTGCATCTTTCATGGTGTTGAATACAGGTAGGTTTAAATGGATTTGCCCCCCCTTACCTGGCGTTACACCACCGACAACTTTAGTGCCATAAGCCAATGCTTGCTCTGAGTGAAACGTACCATTTTTACCGGTAAAACCTTGTACCAATACTTTGGTGTCTTTATTAATTAATACGCTCATGATTGATACTCCTTAAGCTTTTACCGCAGCAACAATTTTTTCTGCTGCATCAGCTAAACCTGATGCAGAGATTAACGTGAGTCCAGATTCATCCAATAACCTGGCACCCAGTTCTGCGTTATTTCCTTCCAAACGCACAACGACCGACACGGTTACGTGAACTTCCTGGACCGCTGCAATAATGGCTTCAGCAATCATGTCACAACGTACAATTCCACCAAAAATATTAATTAAAACCCCTTGTACCGAGCTGTCTGCCAAAATAATTTTAAATGCTTCAATGACGCGCTCTTTGGTTGCACCACCGCCAACATCAAGGAAGTTCGCAGGCTGACCACCATACAGTTTGATGATGTCCATAGTTGCCATAGCAAGCCCCGCTCCATTGACCATACATCCAATGTTACCTTTTAAGGCTACATAATTCAGGTCATGTTCTGAAGCTTTTAATTCGCGTTCATTTTCCTGAGACTTGTCACGCATCGCTACAATTTCGGGTAAACGGTATAAGGCGTTAGAGTCGATCCCGACTTTGGCATCCACACATAAGATGTCACCATTTTCACGAACTGAAAGTGGGTTAATCTCAAATAGGGCAAAATCATTTTCAATAAATGCCTGATAAGCTGCGGTCATAATTTTGACAAACTGATTGATCTGACCATCTTTCAAATGAAGAGCAAAAGCCACTTCACGAGCTTGAAATGGCATCAGTCCAACCAATGGATCGACTTCGACTTTTATAATTTTTTCTGGGGTTTCTTCAGCCACTTTTTCAATTTCGACCCCACCTTCAGTCGATGCCATAAAAGTTACACGACGGCTGGAACGGTCGACGACTGCACCAAGATACAGCTCGCGTTCAACTGGATAAACATCTTCAGAGACTAAAATGCTGTTGACTGGTTGTCCATTGGCATCCGTCTGATAAGTCACTAAACGAGTACCAATGATCTGATTGGCATAGTCTGCAGCTTCTTGTGCAGACTTCACGACTTTTACCCCACCAGCCTTACCGCGTCCCCCGGCATGGACTTGAGCTTTGAGTACTGCAAATTTACCACCAAGCTGCTCAAAAGCTTTTACGGTTTCTTCTGCATTTGTTGTCAAGATGCCCTCTTGAACCGGCATCCCATATTTTTTTAATAATGTTTTTGCTTGATACTCATGTAAATTCATTGAACAACCTTTTAGTACTTATTTGACTTTGTTATTACATTCACCAATATCTTTTGGTTCACATCAATCAATATTGGTATTTTGAGAACTTAAAATGATTCTTATCTTTATTTTTAGATGATTGTTCTAATAAAAACAACTATCAAATGTAAAAAGAGCGACCTAAGCCGCTCTTTTTTGTCTTACTTACGCTTACGTTGAATCGCGTGAATCGCTCGTCCATCTACTGCAAGTGCAGCTTCATGAACCACTTCAGAGAAGGTTGGATGACCAAAAGTCATCAACTGTAAATCTTCAACTGAAGATACAAACTCAAGTGCAATCATACCTTGGTGTACAATATCAGACGCAGCTGGTCCAATCACATGCATACCAAGTAAACGGTCAGTTTTTGCATCAGCAACAAACTTCACGAAACCAGCACCTTCGCCCGCAGCTAAAGCACGGCCATTTACAGCAAAACCGAATTGACCAGTTTTAACTTCGTGGCCTTTTTCTTTGGCTTGCTCTTCTGTTAAACCGACCCACGCTGCTTCCGGGTGAGTATAGATAACAGAAATAATCGTGTCGTAGTTCACTTGTGCAGCATGACCGTGAATACGCTCTACAGCCATTACGCCTTCTTCCATTGCTTTGTGTGCAAGCATTGGACCACGTACCAAGTCACCAATTGCATATACGCCTTCCACAGAAGTCGCACACCAATCGTTCACTTCAACCAGACCGCGTTCAGTCAGTTTAATGCCACAATCATCTGCCAATAAACCTTCCGCATAAGCACGACGGCCTACACAAACGATCAACTTATCGAAAGTTTGCTCTTTGTCTTCACCGCCTTGAGTGTACTTAACAGTCACTTCACGACCGTTAATTTCAGTACCAGACACTTTCGCGCCTACACGGATATCAAGACCTTGTTTAGTTAACAGTTTCTGGAAGTCTTTTGCCAATGCTTTATCAGCCATTGGCAAGAATGCATCCATTGCTTCAAATACAACAACTTCTGCACCTAAACGACGCCATACTGAACCAAGCTCAAGACCAATCACGCCTGCACCAATGACACCTAAACGTTTAGGCACTTCTGGGAATTCAAGCGCGCCTGTTGAATCAACAATGATGTCTTGATCAACAGGAGCTACAGGAATATTTACTGGCACGGAACCAGTGGCAAGAATGACATACTTAGGCTCTAAAACTTGAGTTTCACCTTCGTGAGAAACGAACTCAACTTTTTTACCTGCCAGTAATTTACCAGTACCTTTTAACCACTCAACACCGTTACCTTTTAATAACTGGTCAATACCGCCAGTCAACTGGTCCACGATTTTATCTTTACGTGCAAGAAGCTTAGACAAGTCGAAACTTACTTCACCAGTGGTAATACCGTGATCATCTAAATGTTTTACGGTGTCTTCATAACGGTGTGAAGAATCAAGTAATGCCTTAGACGGGATACAACCCACGTTTAAGCAAGTACCACCTAAAGAAGGTTTGCCTTTATGAATACGTTTTTCGATACACGCAACTTTAAAACCAAGTTGAGCTGCACGAATTGCCGCTTCATAACCACCTGGTCCACCGCCAATTACTACTAAATCAAATTGTTGAGACATTATGCTCTCCAAAAATGGGCTTAGAGGATCGCTCTAAGCCCATGGATTTATTCTAAAGAATTAAAGATCAAGGATAAGACGAGCAGGCTCTTCTAACAATTCTTTGATTGCTACAAGGAAACCTACAGCTTCTTTACCATCAATTAAACGGTGGTCATAAGAAAGTGCTAGATACATCATTGGCAAGATTTCTACTTGACCATTAACTGCCATAGGACGGTCTTGGATTTTGTGCATACCCAAGATTGCAGTTTGTGGTGTGTTCAAAATTGGGGTAGAAAGCAATGAACCGAAAGTACCGCCGTTAGTAATAGTGAACGTACCGCCAGTCATGTCTTCAATGCCCAACTTACCGTCACGTGCCTTAACAGCATAAGCGCGAATACCGTTTTCTACTTCAGCATAGTTCATACGGTCAGTATCACGTAATACAGGAACCACTAGACCACGGTCGCTTGATACAGCTACACCGATGTCATAGTAACCGTGATAAACAATGTCATCACCATCGATAGAAGCATTTACAGCTGGATAGCGTTTAAGTGCTTCAGTCGCTGCTTTAACGAAGAATGACATGAAGCCTAAACGTGCACCATGACGCTTTTCAAATGCATCTTTATATTGAGCACGCATTTCCATGATTGGTTTCATGTTCACTTCGTTGAACGTAGTCAACATTGCTGTTGATTGAGTTGCAGCAAGTAAACGTTCAGCAACACGTTTACGAAGACGAGTCATAGGAACACGTTTTTCGATACGTTCACCAACAGCAACGCTTAACGGCGCAGCAGCAGGAGCAGCCGGTTTAGCTTGATGGCTTGCAACATCTTCTTTAGTGATGCGGCCACCGCGACCAGTACCAGCTACATCGCTCGCTGCAATACCAGTTTCAGTCAATGCTTTACGCACTGCTGGAGCTTGATCAGCAACAGGTTGAGCACGCTCAACAACAGGTGCATTACCCGCTTGAGTTTGTGCAGCCGCTTGTTCAACTTTTTCTTCAGATTGAACCGCTTGAGTTTGAGCAGCGCCAGAAACTGCGCCCTCTTCAAACTGTGCAATCACTTCAGCTGAAAGAACTGTATCACCTTCATTTTTAATGATTGATGCAATTGTACCGTCAGCAGGAGCAACAACTTCTAAAACAACTTTATCAGTTTCAATATCGCAGATCACTTCATCACGTGATACAGCTTCACCTGGTTGTTTGTGCCAAGTTGCAATCGTACCGTCTGCAACTGACTCTGGGAATACCGGTGCTTTAATTTCGGTTGCCATTACTTAGAATCTCCTGATTGTTCAGCTGCAATCGCTAATGCGTCATTTACCAGCTGAGCTTGTTGTTTTGCATGCAAATATGGTGAACCGCAAGCTGGCGCAGCAGAAGCTGGACGACCTGCGTAGCTAACACGTACCTGTTTACCTGTTTTCATTACATCGTCATATAAACGAGGAGCAATGAATAACCAAGCACCTTGGTTTTTCGGCTCTTCTTGAGTCCAAACCACTTCTTTTAGATTTGGATAAGAAGCAAGTACTTCAGCAATACGTTGTTCTGGATATGGGTACAATTGTTCAATACGAACGATTGCAGTGTTGTTTAATTCCTGTTCACGACGTTTTTCAAGTAAATCGTAATAAACCTTACCACCACAAAGCACCAGACGAGTTACATCAGACTTGTTGATGTTGTCGATTTCGTCAATCACAGTCTGGAATGAACCATTTGCAAGCTCTTCAAGCGTAGAGGTTGCAAGTTTGTGACGAAGCAATGACTTCGGTGACATGATGATCATTGGTTTGCGGATTGGACGAAGTGCTTGACGACGCATCGCATGGAAAATTTGCGCTGGCGTAGTCGGTGTCATCACCTGCATGTTGTCTTCAGCACAAAGCTGTAAGAAACGTTCTAAACGTGCAGATGAATGCTCTGGACCTTGACCTTCAAAACCATGTGGAAGAAGCATAGTTAAACCACATACGCGTTCCCATTTAGTTTCACCAGATGCGATGAACTGGTCAATTACAACTTGCGCACAGTTAGCGAAGTCACCGAACTGAGCTTCCCAGATAATCAAGCTCTTAGGAAGAGTCGTTGCATAACCGTATTCAAATGCAAGTACCGCCATTTCTGACAATAAAGAGTCATAAATTGCTGTACGTGGCTGGTTTTCTTTCAAGTTACATAATGGAATGTAAGTTGAACCGTCTACCTGGTTATGCAATTTCGCATGACGGTGTGAGAAAGTACCACGACCGACGTCTTCACCAGTTAAACGAACCAGGAAGCCTTCATCCAGAATAGTTGCATACGCTAAAGTTTCTGCAGCCCCCCAGTTCAGCGGCATTTCACCAGTTTGCATTTTCAAGCGATCATCAATCACTTTTGCAACCTGACGCTGCATAACGAAGCCTTCTGGAAGCTCACGCATTTTAGTACCGAGTTCTTTCAAGCGTTCGATTGGGAATGATGTATCCCATACGTCTGTGTACTCGTGACCCAAGTATGGAGACCAGTCGACAAACATTTTGGTATTTGGTTCAAGTACCAATGCATTGGCAACATGCTTGCCTGCTTCAAGGTCTGAACGGTATTGTTCAACCATTGCATCAGCAGCAGCGCGATCCAGAACATTTTGTTGTACAAGTTGGTCAGCATAAAGCGTACGAGTCGTCGCTTTTTTGTTAATCACTTGATACATCATTGGTTGAGTTGCAGCTGGCTCATCCGCTTCGTTGTGACCACGACGACGGTAACAGAACATGTCAATTACAACGTCTTTACGGAAAGTATGACGGAAGTCATGTGCCAATTGAGAAACAAACAATACAGCTTCAGGATCATCACCATTGACATGGAAGATCGGTGCCTGAATCATTTTCGCGATATCAGTACAGTATTCTGTAGAACGTGCATCACGTGGGTCAGAAGTTGTGAAGCCCACCTGGTTGTTAACAACGATGTGAACTGTACCACCTACAGTATAACCACGTGTTTGTGACATCTGGAAGGTTTCTTGGTTTACACCTTGACCTGCAAATGCTGCATCACCATGAACAATGATTGGCAATACATCATCACCACCAATGTCTTTGCGACGGACTTGACGTGCACGTACAGAACCTTCAACTACAGGTCCAACGATTTCCAAGTGTGAAGGGTTAAATGCCAATGCCAAGTGCACTTCGCCACCTGGAGTCATCACGTTAGATGAGAAACCTTGGTGATATTTAACGTCACCAGAACCTTTTTTGTGCAGTGATTTACCTTCAAACTCACCAAACAGGTCAGCCGGGTTTTTACCCATAATGTTGACCAGCAAGTTCAAACGGCCACGGTGCGGCATACCGATTACAACTTCTTTACAGCCTACAGAGCCTGCACGTTGAATCAGTTCATTCACCATCGGGATGAAGGATTCACCACCTTCTACACCAAAGCGTTTTGCACCAACGTATTTATTACCAAGGTATTTTTCCAGACCTTCAGCTGCTGTCAGACGTTCTAAGACGTGTTTTTTCTGCTCAGCAGTGAAACCAAATTGACCTTTTGCACTTTCAAGGCGTTGTTGAATCCAGCGTTTTTCTTTGGTATCAACAATATGCATGTATTCAGCACCAATAGAAGCACAATAAGTTGCTTCCATCGCCTGAACCATTTCAGCTAGAGTTGCTTCACTCTTACCGATTGCAAGGTTGCCTGTGTTAAATACTGTATCTAAATCAGATTGAGTCAAACCATGCGCAGCAAGATCAAGATCAGGTACGATTTCACGCTTAGCCAAACCTAGTGGATCTAATTTTGCTTTTTGATGACCACGGTTACGATAAGCCGCAATTAGTTGCAATACGCCAATTTGACGACGCTCATGCTCAGAACTTACAGCACTTTGAATTACAGGTTGAACGCGACTTGAGTTGCGACCTAATAAAAGGAATTGCTCACGTACATTGCTATGTGGTTGATCACCTTTAGGGAATTTACCGAAGTATTCCTGCCAGTCAGCACCTACTGAATCTGGAGCCGTCAAATACTGCTCATAAAGTTCTTCAATATACGCTGCACTGTCAGCGCTAAGTTCAGTGTCAAGACGCAGTGCGTCAGCAACTTCTTGCATTTGTGGACCCATTTCCTATTGCAAAAACATTTTCAGGATGCTTTTTAAGCGAACCCATGATTAATAATGTCAAATTGGTAATATGACATTAGTCCCCATAAGGCATAAGCCATGAGGCGTGATCACTACATTAGGAATAACCCAATGTGAATAATGAATCATAACGCCCCCATTGGCATCATCACTCATTGATATATACTCGACCAAGACCGAGCAATTTTTTGCAAATCGACTTAGAAAAAATAACTACGCGACTTAATTTTTCTAAAGCGATTTATATCTATTTATAAACCTTATACATAATTTCAGATGTTGAAAAAATGTACGCAAATACAGTGCTTTTTTTAAATATAGCTTTGTGCCAAATCGTAACATGTTCTCCAGTTGCAATTGATTTTTTTGACACATACCTCTCATAACTCAGCGAAATACATATCCTCCATTTTCATCTAACATATGGTGCTTTATCTCATAATTAGATTCAATCTAGACCAAAGTCCTACCCCACGCCCACACATATAACAAAAGAGAGCTCAATATTTAAACTGGCTCTCTTTATATGCGTTATATGATAACATTTTAATCTCAACTTTGCAGATTCAAGCCTACAATTAGTGCTTTAATCACTCACTCAAACAATCCCACCACACTTAGATCGCTTTTAAGCAAGATTCCGTCTCTACTTTAATCAATTATATATTTTTTAATAACACTTCACACCCCTACTCCTGTCTATTCATATAGCCATTTAGTATTCCTTACCTATCTTACAACTATTAAAAGCATAAAAAAGCACACCCTAAGGTGTGCTTTTTTAACTGGAGCAGATTAACCTGCTTGATCTAACAACATACTACGGATGTGACCGATAGCTTTAGTTGGATTAAGACCTTTAGGGCAAACTGATACACAGTTCATAATACCTTTACAACGGAATAGCGAGAATGGATCGTCAAGACGAGCCAAACGCTCTTGTGTTCCAGTATCACGCGAGTCAATGATGAAGCGGTAAGCATTCAACAATGCTGAAGGACCCAAGAACTTGTCAGGGTTCCACCAGAATGACGGACATGAAGTCGAACAACATGCGCAAAGAATACATTCATATAAACCATCAAGGTGTTCACGCTCTTCAGGAGACTGTAAACGCTCTTTCGGTGGTGCAGGCTGGTTGTTGATCAAGAACGGATGAATTTTATTGTACTGATCATAGAACTGATTCATATCTACAACCAAGTCTTTAACCACTGGTAGACCAGGAAGTGGACGAACAGTAATCACTTCTGGTAAATCGTTCAGGTTCCACAGACATGCCAAACCGTTTTTACCATTAATGTTCACACCATCAGAACCACAAATACCTTCACGACATGAACGACGGAACGTTAAAGATTCGTCCTGCACTTTCAAAGCAAGAAGAGCATCAAGCAACATACGGTGCTTGTCTGTCAACTCAAGTTTAAAAGTTTGCATGTACGGTGCTTTATCCTTATCAGGATCGTAGCGGTAGATATTAAATGTACGAGTACCTCTACTCATCTTACTTCTCCCTATTAGAATGTACGTGGTTTAGGTGGAATTGCATCAACCGATAAAGGTTTATAACGCACTGGCTTGTACTCAAGATGGTTATCAACAGAGAACCATAATGTGTGCTTCATCCACTCATCATCACGACGACCGTATGGATAGTCCGCATGTTCTGGCGGCAATTCAAAATCTACCACTGTATGCGCACCACGACATTCTTTACGAGCCGCAGCAGAAATCAGTGTTGCTTTCGCCACTTCATACAAGTTCTCAACTTCTAGAGCTTCAATACGTGCAGTGTTGAATACTTTAGATTTGTCTTTCAAGTGAATGTTACGAACACGTGGCTCAATCGCAAGAATTTGCTTCACACCTTCTTCAAGAAGTGCAGATGTACGGAATACACCAGCGTGGTCTTGAACGATGTCACGGATTGCATCAGCAACTTCTTGAGCATTTTCACCTGAAGTTGACTCATCCAATTTACGAATACGCTCAACAGTTTGTTCAAGCACAGTCGTAGGAAGCGGTTGGTAGTCATCACCATGATGTTTAGTCACATAATCAATGATATGTTGACCAGCAGCTTTACCGAATACAACCAAGTCAAGCAATGAGTTTGTACCTAAACGGTTCGCACCATGTACAGATACACATGAACATTCACCAATTGCATAGAAACCTTTCACTGGCTTAGTGAAGTCACGGCCTTCCGCATTTGTAGAATAAACATCAGTATCTTTGTTGTAGTGTGCTTCAAGCGGAGTTGTTTCGCGAGATTCAGGAACCACAACCTGACCATGAATATTCGTTGGAATACCACCCATTTGATAATGGATTGTTGGTACTACTGGAATCGGCTCTTTGGTGATATCAACGTTCGCGAATTTCTTACCAATCTCGAATACAGATGGAAGACGTTTCATGATCGTATCTGCACCTAAGTGCGTCATATCAAGCAGAATGTAGTCACCTTTGGGACCACAACCACGACCTTCTTTGATTTCCTGGTCCATAGAACGTGATACGAAGTCACGTGGCGCCAAGTCTTTCAAAGTTGGAGCATAACGTTCCATGAACGGTTCGCCGTCTTTGTTACGAAGGATTGCACCTTCACCACGACAACCTTCAGTCAACAATACGCCTGCGCCCGCAACACCCGTTGGGTGGAACTGCCAGAATTCCATATCTTGCAATGGAATACCTGCACGAGCTGCCATACCAAGACCGTCACCAGTATTGATATATGCGTTAGTAGATGCACGGTAAACACGACCTGCACCACCTGTAGCGAATAATGTCGCTTTCGCTTGGAATACTGCAATTTTACCAGTTTCCTGGTCAATAGCAGTTACACCAAGTACATCACCAGCTTCGTTACGGATCAGGTCAAGTGCGATCCATTCTACGAAGAATTGCGTACCCATTTTCACGTTGCTTTGATAAAGCGTGTGAAGCAGTGCGTGACCTGTACGGTCGGCAGCAGCACATGCACGAGGAACTGCTTTTTCACCGTAGTTTGCAGAGTGACCGCCGAATGGACGTTGGTAAATTGTACCGTCTGCGTTACGGTCGAATGGCATACCCAAATGTTCTAATTCATAAACAACTTGTGGAGCCTCACGCGTCATAAATTCGATCGCGTCTTGGTCGCCCAACCAGTCAGAACCTTTAACCGTGTCATAGAAGTGGTAGTGCCAGTTATCTTCTTGCATATTACCAAGAGATGCACCAATACCGCCCTGTGCCGCTACAGTATGAGAACGTGTTGGGAACACTTTAGTCAGTACCGCAACTTTCAAACCTGCTTGAGCAAGCTGGTAAGATGCGCGCATACCTGAACCACCACCACCAACGATGACAGCATCGAAAGTTTCGTGTGGAATATTTGTGTAATCTTCTTTAGGGTTAATCGCGCCCATGATATTTTCCTATCAATTCGCCCAAAAAATCTGGATCGCCCAGATTGCATATGCAAATACAGCAATAATCACTGCTGAAGTCAGCACCAAACGCAAGCCCGAAGCTGAAGGACCCATTTGACGAGTAGTCACATAATCCGTGAATACCTGCCACATACCGATCCAAGCGTGTGCGACAAGAGATAAGACTGCCAATAAAGACATAATCTTCATTGGTAATGTCATCATAAAGCCAAACCATTGTTCATAGTTAAATCCGCCATTCAGAAGGATCCAACCCAATACCACAACAGTATAAACAGCTAATACAACAGCACTTACGCGTTGGATATACCAATCGCGAGAACCTGAACCCGTTAAACCTGTAGCACTTTTCATTAGAGAACAATCCATACAAATGATGCGACAATCGAAATCGCAGCCAAGATCAATGAAATAGTAGCTGCCACACGACCACTTTGCAGTTCTTCAGCAAAACCAAGATCAGCAAGTAAATGCTTAATACCCATAATAAAATGGAAAAGTAAGCCGGCTACAAATACCCATACGATAAAGCGCACAATGAAGCCACTAAAGATCGCCTGAACTTCAGCAAAACCTTCAGCAGAAGACAATGATTTGTCTAAAAGCCACAAAAGTACCGGTACAAGTAAAAATACGATGACACCAGAGAGACGGTGTAGAATTGATGCAATAGCCACAGGGGATTTTAAGTTTACTTCTAAAACTTGACCCATGGACAAATTGACAGGTCTGTTGCTTTTCACAGCGGGCATCCTGTAAGTAAAAACTCCATCCGGAGTTTGTTGGAATTAATTCGAAGGAAAGCTAGCATTTTTAGGCAATTACTCTATCCAGTAACACCTAAACTTAAAACGACACTGAATTATAAAACGTGAACTATCAAAATACAAACAGTCACATTTAGCTTTTCCATAAAAAAGCATCAAATAAGAATCATTAACATAAAATCTCCAATGCAAGCAGACAAAATACATCTAAGAAAACAGAGCTATATGTTTGGTTTTTATTAAATAAAATTAAATTTTATTTATCGTTTTTAGCTTTGAGAATTAAATTTATTTATTTAGACTAAAGATGAACAAAGAATCATTATATTTTACAACAATCTTAGCTGTATTTATATCATTTATAACAACTTTCATTTCCATTGTAAATATATGGTATTCACAATAATTATACCAATCCAACTTCATGAAATGAAATAACCACTTAGTCTGTGCATAACTTCTTTATATGGCAAAATCATGCTGATTTTTTCTGCAAAATTATGGTTTATTTTATCCAATTTGGACAAATAACCGGCATTTCAGCACATATTTGGCAGCTATTTTTTAACCAAACAAACTTAATTTCACTTTTCATTTATCGCTTTTAATTATGACTAAAAAATCAGCAAAAAATACAATAAAAAGATGTAAGTTACGAAAATTAGAATAATTTAAAATATTAGGCTTGACGTAAATTCGGAACCTATCAGAGTTTTTAGGAATTAAAAATTGCCTACAATTCCCACAACATGCATATTTTTTTCTGCAACTTATTTTCATTTGACTTATTATACAGCGTCGATACTGATATTTTCCTCATGACTACTGGATTTTTTTGATCCAACCCCGGTGAGGGCGTCGCTTTATCCATAAGTATAATTGACAAAATTTCAGTACTCACTAATCTTATAGCAAATTTTTGACCCGTCTGATTCGCGCATTAAAAGATTAGTACTACGAGTCAGATAAAACATTCACCAGGACAGGAGATCTATTGAATGTCTGCAGCAACTGGCAAAAAAGCCGTTTTACAGCTTGATGGCAAAGAAATTGAATTACCAATTTACAGCGGCACATTGGGCCCAGATGTAATCGACGTTAAAGATGTGTTGGCCGCAGGTCACTTTACTTTTGATCCTGGTTTTATGGCAACAGCTGCATGTGAATCTAAAATCACATTCATCGATGGTAACAAAGGTGTTCTTCTACACCGCGGTTACCCAATCGACCAGCTTGCAACTAAAGCAGACTATTTAGAAACTTGCTACTTATTGTTAAACGGCGAACTTCCAACAGCTGAACAAAAAGTAGAATTTGATGCTAAAGTTCGTAACCACACTATGGTTCACGACCAAGTTAGCCGTTTCTTCAATGGTTTCCGTCGTGATGCTCACCCGATGGCAATTATGGTTGGTGTAGTTGGTGCGCTTTCTGCGTTCTATCACAACAACTTGGACATCGAAGATGTTAACCACCGTGAAATTACTGCAATCCGCTTGATTGCTAAAGTTCCTACGCTAGCAGCTTGGAGCTACAAATATACAGTTGGTCAACCATTCGTTTACCCACGTAATGACTTGAGCTACGCTGAAAACTTCTTGTACATGATGTTTGCTACTCCTGCAGACAAAGACTACAAAGTTAACCCAATTCTTGCTAAAGCAATGGATCGTATCTTCACGCTTCATGCTGACCACGAACAAAACGCATCTACTTCTACAGTACGTTTAGCCGGTTCTACTGGTGCTAACCCTTACGCATGTATCGCTGCGGGTATCTCTGCACTTTGGGGTCCTGCTCACGGTGGTGCGAACGAAGCCGTTCTTAAGATGCTTGATGAAATCGGCACTGTAGAAAACGTTGCGGGCTTCATGGAAAAAGTGAAGACTAAAGAAGTTAAACTTATGGGCTTCGGTCACCGAGTTTATAAAAACTTCGATCCACGCGCGAAAGTAATGAAAGAAACTTGTGATGAAGTTCTTGGTGCGCTTGGTATCAACGATCCACAACTTGCTCTTGCAATGGAACTTGAACGCATTGCGTTGTCTGATGAATACTTCATCAAACGTAACTTATACCCTAACGTAGACTTCTATTCAGGTATCATCCTTAAAGCGATTGGTATTCCGACTGAAATGTTTACTGTAATCTTCGCTCTTGCACGTACAGTTGGCTGGATCAGCCACTGGTTAGAAATGCACAGCGGCCCTTACAAAATCGGTCGTCCACGTCAGCTTTACACTGGTGAAGTTCAACGTGACATCCAAGGTCGTTAATTCTTTAAGAATTAATGATTTAAAAAAACCGCCCTTCCGGGCGGTTTTTTTACGTCTTTCAATCAAGCCTCTACTCCATGCAATAAAATTTTACTCAACCCGAATCCTGTTTAAGCCAATGTTTGCATAATACGAACCACTGGCTTGTTTTTATAACAGAGTTGATAGACACATAACGATGCATAAACTCCAGATAAATACCCATCAATGCCTCTCGCTTTACTCGTCACCAAATGATTTTTTCTTTTAACAAGCTAAATAAAGTCTCTATTTTATTAGGCTGCTTTAAGTAATATTCATCCGATGTAGAGAGTCAAGTGGATTTCATAACTGATTCATGATTAAGTATAGCTTACAGCCAAAGAACCATCCCATTGGGCTTTTGCCGCGGGTTGTAATCTCTGCTCGAGATTTATGCCGTTGAATCCACGGATTTTTGCATACAGTTAGCGTAATTGAATCAATCCATAAATAATGACTTTAACAATCTTTCATCCAGGAAAAATGTAAAGCATGCAGCGCCAATTAATGAGCTCTGATGAGATGAACCATCTGCTGGTAACATGGTAAATATCGAAAGAGTTGACCTTGATTTTGCCTTAATAAAAAAGAAGAAGGCTTTGAAATTATTGAAATAAGAGTATTTATACCAAATGTCAATCAACACGATTTCTGAAAGTTGCAATTGAGTAGACAGTATTCTCAAACGCTTATTGCTATATTTTTAAAATTCCCAATAGCTTGCTTCAAATTTCTGAAAAAAGCCATCGAACATGGTCACTGAATACGTAGGTTATGTGGTAACTCCCTCATGGTTTTTTAGCTGCCTTTTTTTCAAGTCTATTTCTTATGCGCGATTCAGATTTTCTTAAATTAAACAATATATTTTCAGGCTTACCTATACTTTTATATAAATATCAAAGAAATAAATCCCTAAATGGATTTTTTCCAGATTTAACTTTCTAAGTAAATTCATTTTGAATTGATCTTTAAATTCTATTGTTAAACTTGTATCTAACTTCTTATCCATCACGGGTAATAAGAATTCAAATTTTCTTCAGCATCGTTACAATATCAAATCAAAGAATTGAACAAATTTCCCTTCCTTGACATTTACTCTCGCCTTACTTTGTGAATAGAATTTACCCTACAAACAGTAAAATGAAACTTTATGTTCCAAAAATTTAGGTTCTGGTTATGGTTCAAACTTTATTTAATGTTTGATATTCATTACTTTCGTTCTCGGCAGTTGACCACGGGTGAGATAAATCTTGCACGGCAAGTTTTCGGTAATTTAATCAATTACAATGAAGTTCAAATATTTAATATCAAATATCTTCCCTGGCAACCCATAAATATGTATATGGCTCCTAGTGGCAAAATTTTCATGAATAACGAAAATTTTTGTGAAGATTTCTCTCGGCGATCTAAACAAATGCAAGGCCTGTTCATACATGAGATGACCCACATTTATCAATATCAGTCCAATATCAATGTTCTGTTACACGGTGCTATACTGCAGTCCAAATATTTTTTGAGTTTTAAAAAATATAATCCTTATAAATACCACTTTATTGCGGGCAAACCGTTTCATACATACAACATTGAACAACAAGGAGAGATTGCCCGGGACATATTCTTTAAAAATATCCCCAACATTATTTTAAATAATGAACACCTCATACAGTAATTCTTGCAGGCTCAATTTTTAACTTAATTCTTGGAATGAATAAATTTCAATAATGCCTCATAATTTTCCATCCGATCATCTTTTTTAATTTTTTAATAGTTCGATTTCATCGTTCAAGTCCCTCTTTTCAGCATTGTCGAGATCATTCTGCTGAACAGAATCTGGTGAATTTTCCAGGTAAGCAAACTAAAAGCTGTTTATAAAACAGGTAGCGATTCATAAGTAGACTTGAAGTGAATGGCATACTTTTTGGCAACTGATGTTTAGACAACAGTGTGTATAACTTTTAACTACAAATACCTCTCAAACCCTAACCTGACAAGTGCTTGTGCACGCGTAGACAAAATGTAGAATTCCACCTCAAATATTTGATTTAAAACATTTAATATAAATTACATCTAGCAGGTTATCTCATCCAATCACCACAATCCATTTGCAATATGTCTATTTTCGCATCCCGGCTGTATTTTTTTGTCTAAATTCAGATTTTTTTTTGTTTTTTTCTCTATAAACGATGCAATTCGTATATAGTATCGAATTGCTAATTATTGATTAATACTTCTATTTTATTTGTCGTCACGTACACAGCATTGAACGCATAATCATAATAAATCTAAGTCTGTGTATACATCCCTATAGGTAATAGGATTAAGTTGGAATGAAAAGTTTTAAAATTGCCCTTGCACAATTCTCTCCGCATATTGGCAATATCGAAGCAAACACTCAAAAGATGCTTGAACAGATAAATGAAGCCAAAAAACAAAAAGCTGATTTAATTCTCTTCCCGGAGCTTTCAACTGTAGGTTACCCTGCAGAAGATCTATTACTCCGTCCTAGCTTGGCAAAACGCACGCAAAAAGCATTTGAGCAGCTCAGCCAAGTCAAAGACATTGTGATGGTTTTTGGTTTTGTCAATCAGAGTGAAGAGGGTCACCGCTACAACTCTGCAGCCGTAATGAAAGATGGACAAGTACTGGGTGTTTACAACAAACAAAACTTGCCAAACTACAGTGTATTTGATGAAAAACGTTATTTCAGCGAAGGCCATCAACACCTTGTTTTTGAATATTTAGGTCATAAGTTTGGCGTGCTGATTTGTGAAGATATTTGGTCACTCAGTACCGTGCATCAGTTATCTCAACTGAATGTTGAAACAGCTTTGGTCTTAAATGCTTCACCTTATGAAGTAGGTAAACCGCAACATCGTGTCACCACCATGAGTCAACTGGCTAAACAGTTGAATATTAATCTAGTCTATACCAACCAGATTGGTGGTCAAGATGACCTAATTTTTGATGGTACCAGCTTTGTGATCAATAAAGATGGCAATATTGCTTTACAGGCAGCCAGCTTTAAAGAAGATCTTTATTACGCCGAATATGAAGCCGAACAAAAAGCCTATAAAGTCGGAACAGTAACACCTGCTTTAGATACCTTGGCTGAAATCTATCAAGGTCTGGTTTTAGCAACTCGTGATTATGTTCAGCGTTCTGGTTTTCCTGGCGTGATTCTTGGTTTATCGGGTGGCATTGACTCGGCATTAACACTGGCAATCGCGGTTGATGCGATTGGTGCAGATAAAGTTCAGGCCGTGATGATGCCTTATACTTACACCGCGCAAATCAGTGTAGAAGATGCAGCCGCACAGGCCAAAACCATGGGTGTGACTTTCGGTATTGCTGAAATCAATCCAATCGTAAACAGCTTCATGCAAACCCTATATCCATTCTTTGGTAACAGCCCTGCAGATGCCACTGAAGAAAATCTGCAAGCCCGTGCTCGTGGTACCTTACTGATGGGCTTGTCGAACAAGTTTGGTAATCTGGTTTTATCTACCGGCAACAAGTCTGAACTTTCTGTAGGTTACTGCACCCTGTATGGCGATATGGTTGGCGGTTATGCAGTGCTGAAAGACGTGTATAAAACCATTGTGTTTGAACTGGCGAAATACCGTAACAGCATTTCAGAGACTCCGGTCATTCCAGAGCGTGTCATTACTCGCCCACCTTCTGCAGAACTGCGTCCAGACCAGAAGGACCAAGACTCTTTACCTGCCTATGAAGTACTGGATGCCATTCTTTATTCTTATATTGAAGAAGATATGAGTCAGGATGACATTATTGCCAAAGGCTTTGATAAAGCAGTGGTGGAAAAAGTCATTCGCCTGGTAGATCGTAATGAATATAAACGTCGTCAAGGTGCGATTGGTCCGCGTATCAGCTCACGAGCATTTACCCGCGAACGCCGTTATCCAATTATGAATGGATGGGCACCCGGTGTCTAAGCAGGACCTAGCCCAACAGTTTGCTCAAGCGCTTATGCTTGAGCAAACCCGCTTTATAAAAAAACAATTATTAGCAGAACAACATAATCCTTATATCGAAAAATTTGTTCATCATCTTTATATTTCTTCAGATCAGATTGCATTAAAACAGATTATTCAACTTGAATCGCTACAAGAGGTGGTTCAAAAATATGCCTTTGAATTGAATCTAGGTGCTGAAATTTTAGAGTTCATCGGGGTTGTTTCTCAAAGAATTCATCAGCTGGCAATGAACAGCCAGACTCAAATCAACGCGCTGCTGTCTGATGAAACTTTTGAATTATGGATGTACAAGATTCTCGAACTGGATCAGTTGCGTCACTACATCCATGATAATTTGCAGCACAATCCGCAAGTCGAACATGTCAGTTTACAGTTAGCCAACCAGATTCTTGAAAGTAATACGCCTTGGCTGGATCATCTACGCAAGCTCAATACCCATCAACAAGGTTTGGGTTCCCAGATACTCAGTTTTATTCAAGACCAGCAACAGGCTATTGAACTCAAGCTGGAGCAGCAACTTGCTCACGCTCTGGTTAAACAACTTGCAAACCTGTTTTTACTGCCGAATGAAGAGCTGGCAGACATCAGCCTGCATTTATGGGAAGATATTAAACAAAGAACCTTGCGGGAAACTTTTTCGCAATTCCAGCCCATAGACTTTGAAGAGTTCTTTATTCTGGTCTATGAAACCTGGCGACAGTTAAGACAAACAGAATACCTACAACAGGTGGTTTTGGATGTGGTGGCTGGCTTTTATGACTATTTCGCCAACTACAGCTTACAGGAACTGTTGCAATCTGTCGGACTAGATGAAGAAGACTTACATCAGGAAGCCCACCGTTTTATGCCCTACTCTCTTCAAGCCCTAGAACAACAAGGATTGCTAGACGGGATTATTCAGGCGCTGATTTCACCTTTTTATGCCAGCGAAACTACTCATCAATTTATTGAGCAATATCTTCAAGAAAAGTTTTAATTTCTTATACAGGCTTTGTTGGCATTTTATTAATGGATGGTTAACAGACCTTTTTCTGCTTCTGAGAATCGACCTGACTTTTTTGAACCATAAAAAAAGAGACCATGCTGAGAGCATGGTCTATAAAAATGGTGGCTATGACGGGACTTGAACCTGTGACCCCCGCATTATGAGTGCGGTGCTCTAACCAACTGAGCTACATAGCCATAAACTGTGTGCGCATTATCTAGATTTCGACAACTAGCGTCAAGCCCTTTATTTTACGAGTGTTCAGAGTTTGAGCGTTTTATTTTTTTTCAGTTATTATTTAAACAAAACAGCGATTTATTCCAGCTATTTCCTACTTAAACCTTAAAATTAAAGCACTGAAATATTGAAATAAAATACATCTCAAATTCATCGCCATCAGCTTAATTCCCCTAATGAGTGGCTCCTCTGCCAGTTAATTTCACCCATATTCGTCGATGACAATGGAGTCTGTATGGATGTGGTGATGGATCAACAATCAACAGCTTTTGACCATGTAGCAAAAGCACAGCCCCCAGCACAACGCATTCAAGCACAGCAAAAGCTCTATCGTATTGAGCATATCGCAGAAGATCAGAAATTAGCAGTTGCTACTCAAAACCAGATTGCGCTGCATTGTGCCCGGTTACATCTTACAGAAAATAAAATCAATCAGTTACAAAGCATTATTTTCAGGGAAAATAAAAAAGCCGCTATTTTGCAAAAATATCCCCAAGAATTTCCCAAAATAAAATTGAGTGCCAGTGCCATTTAATGTAAATAATGATTTTTTAAGATAAATTTTAGACATAAAAAAAGACCACGCTTTTATAAACGTGGTCTATGAAAATGGTGGCTATGACGGGACTTGAACCTGTGACCCCCGCATTATGAGTGCGGTGCTCTAACCAACTGAGCTACATAGCCAAAACTGTGCGCGTATTATCTATTTCAAGCAAACTCATGTCAAGAAATATCACGCAATAATTGTAAAAAAATTGGTGAAGTGAGCCGATAAGCCGGGTTCTGTCGTGAACGATCATTCCTCTAGGCGTACAATCACTCGTACGCTCAAGCGACCTACCCGAATCCAGCACGGGCCGTGCCTGAAGGATTCCTATTTGGTCTTGCTTCTGGTGGGGTTTACCTTGCCGTGAACTGTTACCAGACACGCGGTGCGCTCTTACCGCACCCTTTCACCCTTACCATCTCTCTTGGTCTCCCCGAAGGAAAATTGCAAAGATGGCGGTCTACTCTCTGCTGCACTTGCCGTCGGCTTTCACCGCCCAGGCGTTACCTGGCACCCTGCCCTACGAAGCCCGGACTTTCCTCCCCTGCTTCAATCACGGAGATCTCCACAGCAGCGATCGTCTGGCTCACTTCGGGGCGTATGCTAACAAATTTCAGCACTAATTACTGGTGCTTTTTTGTGCAATCAGCTTTTTATATTTTTCCATCAGGTCATCTTGTGATTCCACATGCTGGGGATCATGCGGAATACAGTCGACCGGACAGAACAATTGACACTGCGGTTGATCAAAATGTCCAACGCATTCGGTACATAAATCCGGGTGAATTTCATAAATCATTTCACCCATGAATATCGCCTCATTCGGGCACACCGGCTCACAGACATCACAATTGATGCATTCATCGGTAATATATAAAGACACGTTACCAACCTTGCTGTTGTTTCCGCTTAAAGGCTTCTACCACAGCTTGCGGTACAAACTGCGCGACATCACCATTTAAGCGTGCTATTTCACGTACTAAAGTAGATGAAATAAAAGAATATTGCTCTGAAGGGGTTAGAAATACTGCCTCAAAACTTGCATCTAGGCGGCGGTTCATGTTGGCCAGTTGAAATTCGTACTCAAAGTCAGAAACAGCGCGTAATCCACGCAGCACTGCTGTTGCTTTCTGTTCACGGAAAAAATTGACCAACAGACCATCAAAGCCGACAAATTCTACATTAGGCAAATGACTGAGCGATTTTTTTGCTAGTTCCACTCGCTCTTCCAAACTAAAGACTGGATTTTTGTGATGACCAATGGCAATAGCAACCACAACTTCATCAAACATTTTCGCTGCACGTGACACCAAATCGATATGTCCATTGGTAATTGGATCGAAAGTGCCTGGATAAATGACGCGAGATTTAGTCATCCATTTTTACTCTAGTTTTTAGTAGAGCCCTATTTTAACAAAAACTTCTTTTTTTAGTGAACAATCTCCTTACTTTTGAAAAAACTTCACCTCAGAGCGAGTTTGAGGCAAAATAGAGCTAATCTTGGAATATGCGTATTATGTCGAAATCAATCGTAGTTAAAAAAAATACTGGTGGCACTATTGCGCAGAACAAGCGTGCTCGCCATGATTATTTTATTGAAGATAAATTCGAAGCCGGGTTGTCTTTACAAGGCTGGGAAGTCAAGTCCTTGCGTGCCGGGCGGATGACCATTACCGAAAGTTATATTCTGTTCAAGAACAATGAAGCGTTTTTATTTGGTGCACAAATCCAGCCCCTGTTATCTGCTTCAACGCATGTGGTGCCTGAAGCCACCCGCACACGCAAATTGCTGCTTTCACGCCGCGAAATTGAAAAACTTTTGGGTGCAGTGAATCAGAAAGGTTATGCCTGCGTACCTTTGGCCTGCTACTGGAAAGGTCCATTAGCCAAACTGGAAATTGCCCTAGTGAAAGGTAAACAGTTACACGATAAACGTGCGACTGAAAAAGACCGGGACTGGCAGCGTGACAAGGCCCGGATTTTCCACAAATAATTTTTTTACCTGAATTAAAAAAACCTCCAGCTGGAGGTTTTTAAATTTCTGAAAAAATCTGAATTTACTTGAATCTGTTTGCTAACAATGCCAGATATTCACCAAACCAGATAGCCGTATCCAGGTCACCTTGCGGTGGTGTCACCTCTACCGGGGCATTATCCGACTGGGTCATCAATCCCAAAAAGCCCGACATCCGGTTCAGGTCCTGCGAACCACGCCCAGTCGGCATCAGCGGCAAACCTGCCCACAGCATGCCGTGCTGCATGGCAAACAGATTGATCTGCTGCAATACTGCCAGTTTATCACCACTCAATCCGCCGCCATTGGTAAAACCCGCTGCAATTTTGCCTTGCCAGGTCCGTGCCAGCCAGCGTTTGGATGACTGCTCCATAAATAGCTTCAAGGCTGAAGTAATACTGCCCATATAGGTCGGACAACCGAATATAATGGCATCAGCCTGATCCAAAACATCCCAATCCACATGCTCGATATTCATGCAATGTACCTGAATACCGGTTTGCTTGGCCCCTTGAGCAATGAAAGAAGAGACCTTTGCAGTATGTCCATAGGGGCTGTGATAAACGATAGCAAGAGATTTCGTGGATAAAGGCATATCAATAAAAACAATAGATTTTAATCAAGTTTAACAGTTTCAAATCATAAACACGAATGTTGCCATACGACCGGTTTTGGCTGTACGGCGATAGGAAAAATATTCTTCTGCCTGTGTATAGGAACATTGGTCACCGCCCAGCACAACTTCAACCCCATGTTGCTTTAAGATAAATCGTGCAATCGCATATAAGTCAGCATAAAACTTATCTGCTTTTTCACCCGCTTTAAAAGCAGCTTCCAGTTCAGGGTATTTGGAACAGAAAGCCTGTTTGACTTCTGCTCCAATTTCAAAACAGGGCTGACTAATCGCAGCGCCCAACCATGCCCAAATTGGCTGGGTTTGCATGGCAGCAATGGTATTTTCAACAATACCATTTGCCAGACCTCGCCAGCCGGCATGCAAATTCGCTATCTCCGTTCCATCTGCATTGCCGAGCACCACAGGCAAACAATCCGCAGTCATCATCATTAAGGCATGTGCTTTACGCTGGGTCACCACTCCATCCCCTTCCAGGGCCTGAAAAGGGATTTCTTCATTGATGGTATGACAAATGGTGCTATGGGTTTGCGTCATCCAGGTCACTTTATCGACCCCGAATTCAGTAAACTCCGCCAGTAAAGCCATACGATGCTGCTGTACACGCTTTGCATCATCCCCCACATGCAAGGCCAGGTTAAATCCTGCTAGTTCAGGCTGAGCTGAGACCAGCGTTTTTTCATGATGCACTCGCGTCTGCCCAACATATACACCTTCCGGAAGCCCTTGAACAAATTGCATGTCTATTTCCTTGTGCTTTTCCTTATGATTCATACCCAACCATAAAACCACTTAGTAGGCTTTATTTTCACTGCGCAATACCTCAATCAACTGCGCAAAATCATCTGCCCATGGTGCCTCAAACATCATTTCTTCACCACTGCGCGGATGAATCAGTCCGAGTTTGGTTGCATGCAAGGCCTGACGTTTAAAGCCGCGTAAAGTATCGGCCAGTAATTCTGAAGCACCTGCCGGTACACGGACACGGCTCATATAGACCGAATCACCGACCAGACCAAAGCCCAGATAACTAAAATGCACACGAATCTGATGGGTACGGCCGGTTTCCAGACGTGCCTGCACACGGGTGAAATGTTGAAAGCGTTCTTTCACGTTGTAATGGGTCACTGCATCTCGACCACCCGGCAACACGGCCATTTTTACTCGATCGACCGGATGGCGCTTAATTGGCTCATCAATCGTACCACCGGCAATAATGTTACCGTACACCACCAAATCATAGAGACGATATACCGATTTCTTCGCCAATTGCTTGCTTAAAGAAAACTGGGCTTCAAGATTTTTCGCTACCACCAGCAAACCGCTGGTGTCTTTATCAATACGGTGTACCAGACCGGCACGAGCCAGTTCGGCAGATTTTGGATAATGATAAAGCAAGGCGTTCACCAGTGTACCGCTGGTATTTCCCGCACCTGGATGAACCACCATACCAACCGGTTTGTTAATGACAATAATATCGTCATCTTCATACACCACATTGAGGGGAATATTTTCCGGCAGGCTTTTGGTTTGAACTTCCAGCTCTACATCCAGCGTGAGCAGCTCATTGCCTTCACATTTATACTTAGGTTTGACAGTGTTACCATTTACCAACAAATGGCCATCTTTCAGCCACTGCTTCAATTTTTCACGAGAAAAATCGCTCCAGACTAGCGCTGCAACCTGATCGATACGTTGCCCTAAATAACTTTCATCCAATTGAAATTGCAACGATAAACGTGTTGCAGTTGAGTCTGAAGTATGGTTATCTGCATCCTCAGAATCTTCAAGTAAATTGAAATCAGTTTCAGGGACATTAGAATTAGAAGATTGTGCTTGACTCATTTGCTCATTCAGACAAAAGTGGTTTAATAGTGCAATTGTAGCTCATTGCCCGTATTAACAGAGGAATTTTTATGTCGTTACCACGTTATAAAATGACAATGCTTGCTTTATCTTTAGGCGTTGCGTCGGCAATAGTGGGCTGTAGCAGTAATCCAAAGAAAGAAGTGGTAGACACAGGACCACAATCTAGCGAACAAGTTTATATTCAAAAAGCTGAAAAAGCCCTTGAACGTGGTCAATATACCGATGCGGCCAAACATCTTGAAGCAATCGATACCTATTATCCAACAGGTGACTATGCCCAGCAGGCACAGCTGGAATTGTTATACGTTAAATTTCAACAAAAAGATTATGAAGGCGCAGTTGCCCTGGCTGAGCGTTTTATCCGCTTAAACCCGCAACATCCCAATGTGGACTATGCCTACTATGTTCGTGGTGTCGCGAACATGGAACAAAACTATGATGGCCTGTTGCGTTATACCTCATTAAAACAGTCACACCGTGATGTCAGCTATTTAAAAGTGGCTTATCAGAATTTTGTCGATTTCATCCGCCGTTTCCCATCAAGTACTTATGCTGTCGATGCGGCACAGCGTATGAAGTTCATTGGCACGGAGCTGGCTGAAAGTGAAATGAACGCGGCGCGCTTTAATATTAAGCGTAAAGCATGGCTTGCTGCTGTTGAACGTTCACAATGGGTCGTCGAACATTATCCACAAACCCCGCAAGTTCCTGAAGCTTTAGCCACCATGGCCTATGGATATGACAAATTGGGCGATCAGCAGACTTCACAGCAGTACATTGAAGTGTTAAAGCTGAATTATCCGCATCTGGTCAAAGCTGATGGTAGCGTGAATATGCGTGCTGCACATGGTGAAGGCAGCTGGTTTAACCGCGCCACTTTAGGTATTTTTGGTCGCGAAGCGCAAAGCTCGACCGAAGCAGAGCAACAGCAAAATGCAGCGCAAAGTGAAAAACGCAGTTTCACCAATCGCATCAGTTTTGGCTTGCTGGATCGTCCTAAAACTGAAAGCAGCATTCCCCCTGCACCAGAGCAATAACCTCAAGCAGCGGCAGCAACTGGAACGCGAGCATCACAATAAGCTTGGCTTATCGGTCGCATTTTCATGAAGGGCAAGTTATCATACTTGCCCTTTTGTCATTTCAATGCATCATATTGATCATTTTGCGCAAAAGGTATACAAATTAACTTTTAACCGATGCCGTAATTTTAATATGCGGAAATTCTGACAGCTTATTTGTCAGTCATTTAAATAAATTACCACCCGATTGCATACTTATGGCTATTCCTCAACACACGATTGATCAAATCCTGGATCGTACCGATATTGTCGATCTGATTGGTCAGCGCGTGAAACTCAAGAAAACCGGTCGCACCTATTCAGGCTGCTGCCCTTTTCATCAGGAAAAATCGCCATCTTTCCATGTCTATCGCGACAAGCAATATTTCCATTGTTTTGGCTGTCAGGCCAACGGCAATGCTATCCGCTTTTTAATGGATATTGACGGTCGTAACTTTATTGATGTGATGAAGGATCTATCGAGCCGTACTGGTATTGAACTACCAAAAGACAATAACGACAGTAATAAAATCAAATATAAACGTGAATCCATAAAACCTGCCGCAGCAACACAGCTGCAAGAACAACCGAAAAACACCACCGATCAAACACCGAATGCAGCGCCTGTAGCACATTTTGATCCTTTTGCAGAATTTCAGGCGCAAGAAACCGAATACTATGATGATCCATTTGCATCTTTTGAACAGATGCCAATGGAAGAAACCGTACAAGACGGCAACCTGTTTGATCTACTGGAAAACATCGCCCAGTATTACCAGCGCCAGTTACCGCAAAGTACCAGTGCCCAGCAATATTTCAAGCAACGTGGCTTAAGTGCAGAAACCATTGACTATTGGCGTTTAGGCTATGCGCCAGAAGACTGGCAACATCTGGAAAAAGCTTTTCCACAGGATATTGAAGGCTTAAAACTACTGGGGCTGATCCGTACCAGTGACAATGGACGCGATTTTGACCTGCTGCGTGACCGGGTGATTTTCCCGATCCGGGATGCTAAAGGTCGCGTGGTCGGTTTTGGTGGTCGTGCCTTGAATGACGAAATCAAACCCAAATACATCAACTCGCCGGACTCGGAAGTGTTTCATAAAAACCAGTTGCTGTATGGTTTATATGAAGGCCGCAAACAGAAAGCCCAAGACTGGCTAATGGTTGAAGGTTATATGGATGTCATTGCCTTGCAGCAATATGGCATTTCTGGGGCTGTGGCGACCTTGGGAACAGCGAGTAATACCGAACACCTGAATATTTTATTCAAACAAAACAACCGTATTACCATTGCTTTCGATGGTGATGCTGCCGGACAAAAAGCCGCCCGCCGTACACTCGAAATTGCCCTGCCGCTACTCAATGATGGCCGTGAACTCAAGTTTTTTGTGTTACCCAATGATCACGACCCGGATTCACTGATTCGCCGTGAAGGTATTGAAAACTTTCACCGCCTGTTACAGCAGGCACCGTTACTCTCCGATTTTGTCTTTGCTCTTTTAACCCAGAATCATGATGTGACCAAGCCGGAAGGCAAAAGCCAGGTCATGGGCGAATTACGTCAACTGACCGAACTGTTGCCAAAACAGGGGTCGTACCGTTATTTATTGCAGCAGTTCTTTAGAGAAAAACTGGGCTTTAACCGCAAATGGCAACCTCAGGTCAACAATGATGCATCCTTAAGCTTTAGCACCAAGATTGATGCAGAAGAATATGTCATTGCGATTTTAATGAATCACCCCTATCTGTATATTCATTTTGAACCGCTACGCGCCTTGATTTCACACGATCAACTGCTGTTTAAAATTCTTGATATCTTCAATATCATTTTTGATGATTTACCTGATGATACCGAGCTGTCGCAGTATTATGTCTTAGGTGCCTGTGCGCCTTATCACCATGATCTGCAAAATATTTTGCTACATGCCAATGTCAGTGATTACACCTCATCACCTGAGCAGGCCGATAAACTGGCAGAAGATTTTTCCATCAAACTGCAATATCAATGTTTGCAACAAAAACTCAAATCTAAAAAGTTCACCAGTATTGCCGAAATGCGCAACCTGAAACAGAAAATTTACGAGATTGATAAAAAGCGCTCGCTTACCCTGCTGGAAGACTAAGCGAGCGGCTATAATTTAGTATTTATGATTTATGCTTGATATTACGCCGTTTAGCAAATACATCTTCTAATTGTTCACGCATGGATTCAAAACAACCAGGCTCTTCAGCCTTGGCTGCCTGTCGCAACAAGATTGAAGTCGGATGCAGTAGTTTTTGTGTCAGGCGATACGATAATTCCTGCAAAATCTGCTCAGGATTGTCCCCACTAGCCAGACGTGACATTGCCAAAGCCAGTTCTTCTTGCCTGAGTACTTCACCCTGTTCACGATAAGCTTGAATGGTACTGCCAGCTTTTTTGATTTTTTCCTGGGTCAGCATTTCTGTAGCTAACTGATTGACCATTACCTCGGCTTCAACCGCAGCCTGGCGACGTTGGGCAAGATTATCGTCAATCACACTTTGCAGGTCGTCCACTCCATACAAATAAACGCCATCCAGAGATTCTACTTTGGGATCAATATCGCGCGGAACGGCCAAATCGACCAGCAACATTTGCTGATAACGACGCTTTTTCAACGCTGTTTTGACATCTTGATATGAAATAACCTGATGCAGACTTCCGGTACAGCTTGAAATGACATCTGCACGGTGTAAATTTGCAGCCAAATCAGAGAATTCAATAATTTCCACATCAACACGATGGGCAATTTCCTGGGCCAGATTTTCTGCACGGGCACGGGTCCGGTTGCAAATCAGGATTTTACCCACACCCATTTCTGCTAAATGCTTCGCCACCAGGCTATTCATTTCCCCAGCGGCTACCACCAACACGGTCAGTTTTTCAGGTTTGCTAAAGACTTGCAATGCAAGCTGGGCAACGGCATAACCCATCGAAACGGCATGGCTACCCACGGCTGTTTCCGAGCGTACACGTTTTGCCGCGTAAAAGGCGTATTCAAAAATCCGGTTTAAATTCGGCGATACGGTATGTGCATCTTTAGCCAGAGACAATGCAGATTTCACCTGCCCCAAAATTTGCGGTTCACCTAGCATCAGTGAATCCAAACCACTGGCTACCCGCATTAAATGGGTCACTGCCTGCGCATTTTCGTAACGATATACATGATTAAACAATTGTTTAACATCTAGGCCATTTGCTTCGGCGAGCCAATTCATTACCATGTCCGCATTTTCAGACATAGCATAAACTTCGGTACGGTTACATGTAGAGACCACCACCATATCATTCAGGTCATGGTTTTGGCTTTGCAGGGTAAGCAGGTGCATTAATTTTTCAGGATTAAATGCAATCTGCTCACGCAGCTCTACAGAGGCGGTTTGATGGTTGACACCCAATGCAAAGAAAGACATATCAGATCATCATTTCGCTAAATTTATGCTATTGTGCAGTATTGGTGTCATAAAAAGCATTACTTGGATCAAGAAAAATTGCGTCAAACAAATAGCCGGATAAACGGCGCGACAATTAAGCAATATTCTACCACATTCTTACTTGTGGGTAGCATGGCTTACAGTGCTCATATTAGAGCATCTGGAGAAATTTATCATGCCAATTCAAATTATAATGCCATAAAACAAAGCATGATTGCTGAATTTGCACTGACCTATCAGGACATTCCCACAGCATTACACAACTACACTGTGCTTGCAATTAAAAGCAATTCCACCACGGTTAAACAGCGCGCCTTAAATGTTGCGATTGAACAGAATGATCTAAAAGCGGCCCTGGATATTGCCACCCATTGGGTGGTGCAAGAACCGACCGATGTACCGGCTTTATTTTATCTTTCACATATTGCCTTAAAAGCCCATGAATATGAACTGGCCGCAGAAACGCTGGACAAAATTTTAAATATTGACCCCAATGCAGACTTAGAAAAAATTCTGGCCGGAATTGCCCCTGAAGACCCTGAAGATCGGGATTTTCTGATTGATGCCTTACGTAAAAGTAAAGAACGGGATAATCCTTCCGTACTGGTACTGATTGCAGGCTTGGAAGCACAAAACGGGCAACTGGAGCAGGCCCTGACCACCATTAGTCGTGCATTAAAAAAGCGTGCCAATGTGACCGGCTTTATTTTAATGAAGGCCAATTTGCTCAGTGCTTTGGGGGATGATGAAGCAACCCTAAAATGGTACGACAAAGCCAGCCGCAAACATAAAAACAATATCGAAGTTCGCTTAGCGGAAATTAAATATCTGATTAAATTAAATAAGTCAGAAGAAGCTCTCAATAAACTTGAGATCCTGTTAAAAAAATGGCCCCATGAAGAAGAAGCATTGTTTATTGCCGGTTTAACCAGTATTGACTTAGAACAGTATGAAAAAGCTGAAAAATATTTAGTTGAGCTGCGATATTCCACGCAATATCAAAATGAAGCCTATTATTATCTAGCAGTCAATGCCGAACGAAAGCAGCATTTTGAAACCGCAAAAGCCTATTACCGTCTGGTTGATGGCAGCCTGTACACAGTTTCGCGCCGCAACATGATTAATATTTTTTCCGCCCAGAACCAGCCCACCGATGCACTGCGCTTCCTCACCCAAGAACGGGTCAATTACCCACAATATGCCAGTTTCCTGTACCAGGCTCAGGCCGATATTTTAAAACGCATGGACAATAAAAAAGCAGCAATACGCCTGCTCGATGAAGCCATTAAAAACGTTCCGGATGACCCGGAACTAATTTACTCCGAAGTGTTATTACTTGATGCTTTTCAAGACAAAGATAAACTAGATAAATTATTGAAAAAATTACTGGAAATAGAACCCAATAGCCCAACTTACTTAAATGCCTATGCCTATACGCTTGCCCTGCAAAACCAGCGTTTAGATGAAGCCCGCAAGTATGTTGAACATGCTCTGGAATTTGCTCCGGAACAGGCCTCTATTTTAGATACTTTAGGCTATATCACTTATTTACAAAATGACTTTAAAACTTCAGCTCAAGTATTAGAGCAAGCCTACCAATTAAGTCAAAATGTGAAAATTGGTGTACGTTATGCCAAATCTTTATACATGCAAGGTGAGCTGACAAAATTTAGTAAAGTGTTACAACAATTACAAAAAAATCATCCGAATGATCCGCAATTAGAGCAATTGAAATCGTTACTGTTACCGCAACAAATGAAAAAGAGTTAACTATCTGTATGCACATTTTTTCAAAATTCAGTTTAAGCCTGATTGCAGCAAGCACGCTAATCCTGAGCGGTTGCCAACAATACACCCAGCCTCAAGCACCGAATGTTACTCAAATTCCAGAAGCTGCCAAGAATTTTAATCTGCAAGGTAAAATTGGGGTAAGAACTCCGGGACAATCTGGCAGTGCATTTTTTACCTGGGTACAACAGCAGGATTCATTCGACATCGAATTAAGCGGAATTTTGGGCGTGGGTAAAACCCAGATTTCCGGCCAACCGGGTAATGTCACCCTCAATAGTGCAAAAACCGGGTTGATCACAGCGGATACTCCGGAAGAGTTACTTGAGCGTGCCACAGGCTGGCAAGCCCCTATTACCCATTTAGTCGATTGGGTTCAGGCCAAACCGGCAACCACACTGGCAAAAATCAGTAAGGATGAGCAAAACCGCCCCATCCAGTTCTTGGAAGATGGCTGGATAGTAGATCTCAGTTATAACGAGCAAGCCCAGTTACCGAACAAGCTAATTTTAAAACATGTGCTTGAATCCGGTCAGGAAAACCGTATTACAATGCTCATTCAAAACCGTTAAGCCCCTTCAAAAGTTTAAAATCTATGATTCGTGTTCCCGCTCCTGCCAAGCTTAATCTTTTTTTGCATATCACCGGCCGTCGTGACGACGGCTACCATGAATTGCAAAGCATTTTTCAGCTCATTGACCTGTATGACTGGCTGGAGTTCAGCCAAACAGCAAGTCCTGAAATTAGTATTGATGGACTAAACAGCGTTGATTTGGAACAGAACCTGATTTTCAAGGCAACACAGATTTTAAAGCCGTATGCAAAAGCATATTCAGGCTTAAATATCCGCATTGAAAAAAATATTCCTATGGGTGCTGGCCTTGGTGGGGGGTCATCCAATGCAGCCACCACCCTCATTGTGGTCAATCAGTTATGGCAATGTGGCTTAAGTATTGAGCAGTTGGCCGAACTGGGACTCAAGTTAGGTGCCGATGTTCCCATTTTTGTTCATGGCCGCAATGCATGGGCGGAAGGCATTGGTGAACACTTAACATTCATAGACTTAGATCAAAAACAATACATTGTGTTAAAACCTGATTGTTTTATCAGCACTCAATTGCTTTTTTCACAAAAAAAGTTGACAAGAGACACGAAGCCTACTAAATTTTGCGCCTATCAGTTAAAGCCATTTAACTTTGGAAATAACTTTGAGCCTTTGGCAAGAAGTTTATATCCGGAAGTAAATGAAGCGATGCAGTATTTAGACCAGTTCGGTATTGCAAAACTTACAGGTACAGGTGCTTGTGTTTTTACTGAAGTAACCACTGACATGAATATTGATGAGATTTTAGCTCATTCGCCTTGTAAAGCTTACTTGGTCAATAGTTTAAATGAATCACCATTACATCATTTCAAGGTTATATGATAGGGGCGTCGCCAAGTGGTAAGGCACCGGGTTTTGATCTCGGCATCCGTTGGTTCGAATCCAGCCGCCCCTGCCATGATATTCATCTGTAGATTACTGTATTAGGGGCGTCGCCAAGTGGTAAGGCACCGGGTTTTGATCTCGGCATCCGTTGGTTCGAATCCAGCCGCCCCTGCCATTTAAACTTATGGTTTAAATCACAATACAGCAATCAAATTTAGGGGCGTCGCCAAGTGGTAAGGCACCGGGTTTTGATCTCGGCATCCGTTGGTTCGAATCCAGCCGCCCCTGCCATTTTCTCAAAAAAGACAGAACAGAATTTGCATGTTCATTTGTTAATTCACCTTGACACAGAACCGCAAAAATATTAAAGTTCTGCCGCATTAGGGGCGTCGCCAAGTGGTAAGGCACCGGGTTTTGATCTCGGCATCCGTTGGTTCGAATCCAGCCGCCCCTGCCATCTATTTTCAAACATTCCAACCGCCAAGGGTGCTTCATGCCCAATCTTGTCGTTTTTAGTGGAACTGCACATCCACAATTCGCCCAAAAAGTCGTAAGCCATCTGCACATCCCTTTAGGTGCAGCATCTGTAGGTCAATTTTCTGACGGTGAAATCGCTGTCGAAATTACTGAAAATGTTCGTGGTAAAGACGTATTCCTAGTACAACCTACTTGCGCCCCAACAAATGACAACCTGATGGAAGTCCTTGTTATGGCTGATGCTTTGCGTCGTGCAAGTGCAGGTCGTATTACTGCTGTCATCCCTTACTTCGGATATGCTCGTCAAGACCGTCGTCCTCGTTCAAGCCGTGTGCCAATCACCGCAAAAGTTGTCGCAGATATGCTTACAACTGTCGGTATTGACCGCGTAGTAATGATCGACCTTCATGCTGACCAGATTCAAGGTTTCTTCGATATCCCTGTAGACAACATCTACGGTACTCCAGCATTACTTGCTGATCTTCGTCAACAGCAACACCATAACCTAATGGTTGTTTCTCCAGACGTTGGTGGTGTAGTTCGTGCACGTGCTGTAGCGAAACAAATGGGTGATATCGATCTTGCAATCATCGATAAACGTCGTCAAAAAGCCAATGAATCACAAGTGATGCATTTGATTGGTGATGTAAAAGATCGTGACTGCGTCATCGTGGATGATATGGTTGATACAGCAGGTACTTTATGTAAAGCTGCTGATGCACTGAAACAGTTTGGTGCGCGCCGTGTAGTTGCCTATGCAACTCACCCAGTACTTTCTGGTAAAGCAATTGAGAACTTGAAAAACTCTGTAATCGACGAGCTCGTTGTTACGGATACCATTCCTCTTTCTCAAGAAGCTCAAGAACTTGGTAAGATTCGCCAAGTTTCAGTCGCCAGCATGGTTGCTGAAACAATTCGTCGTATTAACAACGAAGAATCTATTAGCGCAATGTTTGATTCTTATCTATAATATAGCGCTAAATTTTCAAAACCCTGCCTTTGGCAGGGTTTTCTATCGCTGAGCTGGTCGAAAACTCAGCTTAATTAAACTTAAATTAGGAATGTCTATCATGGCAAACTTCGTATTAAACGCAGCAGCACGTGAAGAAGCAGTACAAGGGAAAGGTTCGAGCCGCCGCCTTCGTCTTCAAAGCAAAGTACCAGCAATCATCTACGGTGGTGCTGCTGAACCTGTAGCGGTTACTTTAGAACTTCGTGAACTTGTTAAAGCACTTGAAGACAACGCTTTCTTTGAAGAAGTTGTTGAAATCAAAGTTGGTGACAAAGTTGAAAGCGTTAAAATCCAAGCTTTACAACGTCACCCAGCTAAAAACACTCCAATGCACGCTGACTTTAAACGCGCATAAGTGTTAACGGTGTAAATTAGTGTCAAAACTTTCGCTAATTGTTGGTTTGGGCAATCCCGGTAAGGAATATGCCCAAACCCGCCATAATGCAGGCTTCTGGTTCGTTGAACGCCTTGCAGAACAATATGGCATCTCTCTCAAAGCCGATCCTAAATTCCACGGAATCAGTGGTCGAGGTAACATCGAAGGTCAAGACGTTCGTCTGCTTTTACCTACTACATTTATGAATGCCTCCGGCAAAAGTGTTGTACCCTTCGCCAAATTCTATCAAGTTGCACCTGAAGCCATGCTCATTGCACATGATGAACTGGATATGAATCCGGGTGTCATTCGCCTAAAAACAGGTGGTGGTCATGGTGGTCATAACGGTTTACGTGATATCGTTCCGCATACAGGTCCCAATTTCCATCGTTTACGTATCGGTATCGGTCACCCAGGTTCCAAAGAACGCGTATCGGGTCATGTCCTGAGCAAAGCTCCAAGCAGCGAACAAGGTTTAATGGATGATGCCATTGCACATGCTTTATCCCGCATTAAATTGCTGGTAAACGGTGACATTCAGACAGCCATGAATCAAATTAACGCGTATAAACCGAACTGATCATTCTACAAATAATTGAATTTTCCTTCTTGCCATGTTGCTTTTTTCGGAGCAGAATGCGCTTTCTGCGGATTACTGATCCAGTAAGAAGTGATTTGATTTAACTAAGATAAAATCTTAGGTCGACTAAGGAGACGCTAGCCATGCTTTCTCGTTTATTAAAAGCTAAAATCCACCGTTGTGTCGTGACACAAGCAGAATTACATTATGAAGGTTCTTGTGCAATTGACGGCGTATTAATGGATTTAGCCGGTATCCGTGAATATGAAGAAATTCATATGTGGAACGTGACTAATGGTAAGCGTTTTACCACTTATGCCATCCGTGGTGAAGAAAATTCTGGCATCATTTCAGTCAATGGCGGTGCTGCCCTGCAGGCTGATGTGGGCGATTTAATGATTATCGCCACATTTGGCGATTTCACCGAAGCTGAAGCAAATGCCCATAAACCTCGTCTGGTATATGCTAACCCGGACAATACAGTGAACCATACCGCCAACTGTATTCCTGTACAGGTTGCCTAAACTGATCAGTTCAGATCAAAACATTCAAAGAGCTCGCTTCTGCGGGCTTTTTTATACCCTACATATTCATAATTATAAGCTTATTCTAAAGTTATTCTTGGTTTGACTATGGATATGACTGATTCATCTATAGAAATGTGTACCCACTGTTAAAAACAGGACTATACTTATGACACATCGCTTCAGGGCGGGGTGCAATTCCCCACCGGTGGTAAATTAAAACTATATTGCTATAGGATTTAATCAGCCCACGAGCCTGTAAACTAGTTAAAGTTTACTCGCAGATTTGGTGAAAAACCAAAGCCGACGGTATAGTCCGGATGAAAGAAGACGACGTAACCGATATTGATATGTGATATATCGCTGCGACCCCATTTCTGCATCAGTCCTGAAATGTTCAACCGTATGTTTATTTTACGAGAGCGTTTCAATGTCTAGTTTAATTCAACCCGAAATTTTCTTTTCTGCCCTTCCTCCTGCTGAACAACGCATCCAGAAAGCTTTAGAAGATATCCGCCAAGGCAAACCCGTTTTAGTCATGGATGACTTTGACCGTGAAAATGAAGCTGACCTGATCGTGGCTGCAGAAACCTTAACTGTAGACACCATGGCCCGTATGATTCGCGATGGCTCAGGCATTGTCTGTCTTTGTTTGACTGATGAACTCGCTAACCATCTGGAACTCCCCCCAATGGTGACAGATAACTCCAGCCATTTTAAAACAGCTTTTACCGTGACCATTGAAGCAGCAGAAGGTGTCACTACAGGCGTTTCGGCAAAAGACCGTACCACCACAGTAAAAGCAGCAATTAAAGATGGTGCTGTGGCAAGTGATCTCAACCGACCAGGTCATGTCTTCCCTTTACGCGCGCGCGAAGGTGGGGTACTGACGCGTCGTGGCCATACTGAAGGCACCATTGATCTGGCACGTTTGGCTGGCTTGAAACCCGCTGGGGTTTTGTGTGAACTGACCAATCCTGACGGCACGATGGCATCTGGTATTCAGGTTCTATCCTATGCACAGACTCATCATTTAACCGTGATTACCATTGAAGAAATTGTACAGTACCGTTTGCAGCATAATCTTTAAACGAGACAACAAAACTTGCCACAAAAAAATTAAAATCATCAGGCTTCCTAATTAAGCCTGATGATTTTTTAATGCAAAATGATTTCAGTGCACACGAGAATAAGAAATTTTTTTATAAATTTTAAGGTTTAAAAGAGGACTTAATCCTCTTCTTCCAGACTTTGAAGCAAATGCATACTGATACAATCAGCGCGTAAAAAGGCCAAATCATAACTGGCCGTGGCAAGTGCCAATACTCGTCGCTCAAATTCATCCCACAAAGGACGAACATCTTTATAGTGAATACCTAACCCACTATCATCGGTGAAATGGCGATTTTTCTCACACAACTTTAATGCATGGTAGAGCTTGCGCCCTTTACTCGCATCCAGACGCAACCGCACACGCTTGGATAAAACAAAGCCTTCCACATGGGCTATATCAGCAATGGGCAACATCGGAATCAGAATCTGATCCAGTTGCGAATCTAATCGACGCCAAATGGCTGTATGCTGCTCTGCTGTATAGGTATTCCATTTAATCACTTCATGATTAAAACGACGGCACCCCCGACAGACCGAATCACCAAACACCGTAGAGCAACGCCCTGCACATGGGGTCAAAGAAGCAATTCGACGATCAGTATTCAAAATAAACTCCGAAATTCAACAATGTTCACATCTGGAAAATTCAGACCACTTTTCTGATTTGATAAACCATCAGCACAGGCATCATACATCCCCCAACAGCAAATGAAAAACCATATTTCATACTAGGTTTTATCGCTAATTGTGCCAATTCACGTTAGAATATGCGGCTTAAATTTTGTCTTACCTTAATACATTTGGAGTTTTCCATGAACGCTACTGTAGAACAGCTTGCACCTGTAGAACAGCAAGCGACCACTGACTGGGTTGTTGCGGCACTATATCAATTTAAAGAAGTTCAAAATCCTGCCGATCTGCAGCAACGTCTTCTTGATTTGGTAAAAACCATCAATCTTTGTGGAACTCTTATTGTTGCAGGAGAAGGCATTAACGGTACTGTAGCAGGTGACCGTGCAGCAATTGATACCATCCATCAGTTTCTTCTGAATGAAGGTTTTAACGCAATGGAATATAAAGAGTCACACAGCTCTGACAAGCCATTCCGTAAAATGAAAATTAAACTGAAAAAAGAAATTGTGACTTTAGGCGTTGAAGTCAAACCGCGCGATTTAGTCGGTCACTATCTTGATCCAAAAGAATGGAATGAACTGATTGCACGTGATGACGTGATCTTGATTGATACCCGTAACGACTACGAATACAAAGCCGGTACATTTAAAGGCGCAATTGATCCTAAAACTGAAACCTTCCGTGAATTCCCGGAATATGTAAAAAAACAGCTGGAACAGCATAAAGACAAGAAAATTGCCATGTTCTGTACAGGTGGTATTCGCTGTGAAAAATCAACATCATTATTGCTGCAAGAAGGCTTTAATGAGGTCTATCACTTGAAAGGCGGTATTTTAAAATACCTGGAAGAAACTCCTGCTGATGAAAGTATGTGGGAAGGCGAATGTTTCGTGTTTGATGGTCGTACAGCTGTTACTCATGGTGTAGAAGAAGGCCAGAACACCAAGTGTCATGCTTGTGGCTGGCCTTTGCTTCCTGGAGAAGTAGAACTTCCAAGCTATGAACATGGCGTATCATGTAAATACTGCATCGACAAAACCAGCGAGAAGCAAAAAGCAGGTTTCCGTATGCGTCAGTCACAAATTGCAGCCGCTAAACGTAAACGTCTGTAATCGAACGCCTTCAATAAAAGTACTCACAAAAGTAATGCCAGTCAGTTAAGCAATTGACTGGCTTTTTCTTTTTTAAATTCATGATTATATTTGATATTTGGAAAATTCATCCACAGCCTGTTGAAACAGCACTACATTAAAAAATGATTGTTTCTGCGATAAATTTGCGAGTTGATAGTGGCTGATGAGTTTTACGGATAACAAATAGCTTTGATCTTAGGAAGCAATGCTTCTCAGGGCGAAACCAAAGTAAAAAATGGTCTCAAGTATCTAATTTAAAATACCCAGACTCCGTCATGAAGCCAAAAATTTAAGAGTCTCTTTTTAAATTCCTTAACTGATCAGCATTAATCACAAGAGGACTTTTATTTACCTAAAATTAACAATAAATAAAAAAATATCACCAATTTTTACCATTAATGTGTGTCAAGTCACAAATAATCTGATAGTCTGAGATAAAAATTACAATAATCCCACAACATATTAATTTATAACGTGAAAAGGAGTTAAATTATGTCAAGAGCAATTAGTCGTTCCGCCAATTATACTCGACGCTTTTACCTTGCACGCGAAAGAAATCTACAAAAAGTCAAACACATTAAACAAACTCTAGAGCAGGAATCCCATCTTTTTATTGTGATGATGGGTGCTGTTATTGGCAGTATTTTTTCCCTGTTTATTGCCTACCATCTCACACCTAATCTGCTTGAATATGTCTTGCTCGGTGCCATTCCATTCGCGCTCGCCTATAGCTTAAGAAAAGTTTATATCCACACACTGATTCATAGCCAAGAATAATCTAAATGGATTCCCTGAATATGCTTTACCCTGCAATCAATTAAATTTAGGATGATATAAATATCACTAATATTTTTATCACTTTATGAATCTGACAGAGTGGATTATTTCCATTATGGAACAGCTGGGCTATCTTGGTATTGCCCTGCTGATGTTTCTTGACAATATATTTCCTCCCATTCCTTCTGAAATCATCATGCCTTCTGCTGGCTATTCTGCATCACAAGGCCAGCTGACTTTATTTGGCGTCATCATTGCCGGTTGTTTCGGTTCATTGCTTGCAGCTGCTTTACTGTATTGGATTGGCTATAAGTTTAACCATGACAGTATTTTCCGTTTCGTTGACCGTTATGGCAGATATATGTTTATCAAATCTAGTGATGTTAAAAAGTCTCTGGACTGGTTTGAGCATTATGGACATCGCATCGTATTCTTTGGTCGTATGATTCCGGCAGTTCGCTCGCTGATTAGTATTCCCGCTGGCATGAGCCACATGCCTTTTTGGAAATTTATGTTTTACAGTGGCTTAGGGACTATCATCTGGACTACATTTCTGGCTTGTGTCGGTTTTTACTTTGGTGAAAACCAACAGCTCATGCAGCAAATATTTAGCCAAGTCAGCCATGGTATTATCCTCATTATCCTGGTGATTATCGCCATCCTCTTATACCGTAGACAACTACGCAAAATGAAGAACTAATTGATTTTATTAGGGGCTTAAATGCAACAATATCTAAAAAGTTTTGCTATCGATTATGGCGTGGTTTTAATTCTCAGCGTTTTGTTTTTATTGTTTGTCGCCAATCTTGGCTTAATGCTATTCGTTGCTATTTTTTTGGTTACCATGATTCGTCATGTGATTAAATTCCTGCAAAAAGAACAACGCTTGCCGACTGCACAAGAACGCAATATCTTGGTCTGGGGAAATACCGCGATTGCCATTACTTTGGAGTGTTTTATTATATTCTTTTTGGTCATGATGAACCCGAATGCAGAACAAATTATTCAATCTGCTGAAAAAATGGGTTTAGCAGGTTATGCCGTATTTATGTTGCTCATCGTTGCAATACATTTTGCTTTATTCTTTATTGCCTATCAGTGGATGAGTCCGCTCTTCTTGAAATTAAAATCCAGAAAATAGCCAATTGAACAAATAAAAAAGCACCTTAGGGTGCTTTTTTAATTAACAAATTAATCTGAGCTAAATACATACATAAGCTGCGATTAGAACAGCACAAGATGTCACATCACGCTGGTGTGTGGATCTATGCGCGGCGATTATAGCAGCACAAGGCGTACCATCACGCTGGCGTATGGTACATTAAATATAATTCATTTAAATTATCCGGAATTTCTTCAGCAATTTCATCCATCAACTGGCCATTGCGACGGAAAGATTCCATTTGCGGATCTTCCTCATCCACACCACTAAAGACCATCATTGGTAAAGTTAAGTCTACCAGTTGCTCTTCATGTTCGGGCGTGAACCAGGCATCTTCGTTTAGGAACATCGCATCGACAAAACCAACGCTCCAGTCACCTAAACTTGAATCCACTTCTGCTTCTTCAATTTCAAAAGGAAACTCGATTCCTTCTTCATTCGCCAGGCTTTGACGAATTGATTCTAACCAGGCTTTTACTTGAGCAATTATTTCAGCAGGCACTTTCTTGTGATTGTTATCAAAAAGTTCGTCCAACCATTTATCAAATTTCGGACCAACCGCAATTGCACATAAAAAGCCATGAGTAGCCGGAAAATCTAGACCATATTCATTCTGGTCGCCATCTAGATATTCGCTCAAAAGGTCTAAATCTAAAGCACTCATTTAAAATCCAGGTTTGTAAAATAACTGCGACATAGCATAGCATTTTAGCCTGCTATGCAGAATCCTATTTTAGTCTTCTTCATCATCAAAATCGTCGTCATCATCCAGATCATAATCAAAATCTTTCAGCTCACGCTCTAAACGACGCTGTGCAAGAAGGTCATCAATCAGACGACGTTTTTCTAACGACTCTTTAGCACTAATTTTGCTTGATACTTCATCAAAACTAACATCATCATCACTGTAGCTATCATCTAGTTCAAAATCTGTAGAAGACACTAAAACTACCTCAAGGTGAAAAAAAGTGAATGGGTCTAGGCGCTATTTATCCTGCTTACGAACTCTTGTCAAGTATTTTTATTTTTTTCTCCCGCAAACCGGGTTTAATCTTGTTTTTCTCCCTAAAAATTGTGTATTTATTAGTTCCTGGAATTTCCAGCATGGACCAATAAAAACTCAACATAATTTGAGTGATCCACCCTATGGACTTGAAAAAAAAAGTTTCAGCCCAATATTGAAAACAGCTGTTAAATCAAATTTATATTTTTAAATGAAACTTGAGCAATCAATATTCAAAACAATTTTAAGCAAATTGTGCTATCATGCACGGTTTTTCACTGCCACAGATTCAACGAAGAGTAAGCAAAGATGAGCGATATGACTTCCCCTACTTCGCAAGTAGCGGCTCTGATTAGCCGAGGCAAAGAGCAAGGTTACTTAACTTACGCTGAGGTTAACGATCATCTCCCAGACTCGATCACGGAAAGCGAACAGATTGAAGACATCATTCAGATGCTTCAGGATGTCGGTATTCCTGTTCATGAACGTGCACCTGAATCTGATGACACCATGTTCGATGGCACCAGTGCAGAAGCGACCGATGAAGTTGCCGAAGAAGAAGCGGCAGCCGTACTTGCTTCTGTTGAAAACGAACCTGGTCGCACCACAGATCCCGTACGTATGTACATGCGTGAAATGGGAACGGTTGAACTCTTAACACGTGAAGGCGAAATTAGCATTGCCAAACGCATTGAAGAAGGTATCCGTGACGTTCTGCACTCGATTGCCTACTGGCCAAATGCCGTTGAAGTTGTATTAAAAGAATATAACGATGTTACCGAAGGTGAACGTCGTCTTGCTGATATTTTATCGGGCTATTTAGACCCGGAATCTGATGAAGAAATTCCAGAAGTTTTAGAAGATGAAGCAGATATCGATGAGGATGAAGAATCAACATCTAAATCGACCAAAGATGTAAAACTGGACGATGACGAAGAAGAAGAATCTGAAACTGAGGATGATTCTGAAGGTGAGTCAGGTCCTGATCCGGAAATTGCACGTGTGCGTTTTGCTGAACTGGAAGAAGCCTGGAAAGTAACTAAAGCGACCATTGAAAAACACGGTCGTAACAGCAAACAGGCAGATGAAGCGCTTCAAGCACTGGCAACCGTGTTTATGATGTTCAAATTCACTCCGCGTCTATTTGACATCATTTCTGAAATGATTCGTGGCACCCATGAACAGATCCGCACATCTGAACGTGAAGTAATGCGTTATGCAGTCCGCCGTGGCCGTATGGACCGTACTCAATTCCGTACGTCTTTCCCGGGGCAGGAATCAAATCCTGCATGGTTAGATGAGCAAATTGCCAAAGCACCAGCTGAACAAAAAACTTATTTAGAAAAAGTACGTCCCGATGTACTGGCATTCCAGCAAAAGATTGCCGACATCGAAAAAGAATTGGGTTTGAATGTTAAGGAAATCAAAGATATTTCTAAACGTATGGCAGTAGGTGAAGCAAAAGCCCGTCGTGCGAAAAAGGAAATGGTCGAAGCCAACTTGCGTCTGGTAATTTCAATTGCGAAAAAATATACCAACCGTGGTTTACAATTCCTTGACCTGATTCAAGAAGGGAACATCGGCTTGATGAAAGCGGTAGACAAGTTTGAATACCGTCGCGGTTATAAATTCTCGACTTATGCCACCTGGTGGATTCGTCAGGCAATTACCCGTTCGATTGCCGATCAGGCACGTACTATTCGTATTCCGGTACACATGATTGAAACCATCAACAAGATCAACCGGGTATCTCGTCAATTACTTCAAGAAATGGGCCGTGAACCAACCCCGGAAGAATTGGGCGAACGTCTGGAAATGGATGAAGTTAAAGTCCGTAAAGTACTTAAAATTGCCAAAGAGCCGATTTCCATGGAAACGCCAATTGGTGATGATGAAGATTCGCATTTGGGTGACTTTATTGAAGATGGCAACATCACTTCTCCAATTGATGCGGCAACTTCAGAAGGCCTGAAAGAAGCAACCCGTGAAGTACTGGAAAACCTGACTGAACGTGAAGCGAAAGTCTTGAAAATGCGTTTTGGTATCGACATGCCGACTGACCACACTCTGGAAGAAGTCGGTAAACAGTTTGACGTTACCCGTGAACGTATCCGTCAGATTGAAGCCAAAGCACTACGCAAATTACGTCATCCTTCTCGTTCTGAACACTTACGTTCATTCTTGGAAAATGACTAAGACATAGTGATACGGATGGGGATTGAAAAGTTATCCAACACCCCCATCTAGTATTCAGCAACACATAACGCCTGCCTCTATGCAGGCGTTTGATATATAAGTGGGACTACTATGACCATGTTAGACCGTACACCATCTCGCGAACTTCAGGAACATCTATGGGTTTTCCCTATGGATTATCCGATCAAACTGATTGGTGAAGCCTGTGAAGAATTACATATTGCTGTTGTAGATATTTTGGTAAAACATTTTCCGGAATTTGATGGTAACAGCATCAAGGTACAACCTTCACGTACTGGAAAATATCACTCTTTAACTGCCCAAATCGTTTTTGTCGAACTGGAGCAGGTACATGCTTTATATGCTGACTTGGCAGCCTGCCCATTGATTAAAACTGCACTTTAAGAGCAAAAAACACGCGTCATGCGTGTTTTTTTATTTATAAGCCAATAAAAATATTATCAATACTACGAAAAACTTTAAATCGTGCAGCGATCATCCCCTATCTTGGCATGATTTCATTATAATCCTTGCATCCTGTTAAAAATTTTTAAGGATGCACTTCACATGACTGATGCTGTTCTAAAACCCAAACTGATTATTCGTCAATTTAACCAGCTCACACCTTATCTCGACCGTTTTCAGGAGATGAAAAACCTGACTGAAAACCGTGATGAAAACACGCCGGATGAGCTGTGGATTTTGCAGCATCATGATGTGCTGACCCAAGGTCAAGCTGGCAAACTGGAACATATTCTGATACCCAGCAATATTCCGGTGGTACAAACGGATCGTGGTGGACAAGTGACCTGGCATGGCCCAGGCCAACTGGTAGCCTACTTTATGTTTGACCTAAACCGCTTGGGCTGGAATGTACGCATGCTGGTATCTTATGCTGAAAATTTAATGATTGAACTGCTGAATAAATATGGCATTGAAGCCTATGCCAAACCGGATGCACCGGGCGTTTATGTAGCAGAGCGCAAGATTGGTTCTCTGGGTTTTAAAATCCGCAAAGGACGCAGCTATCATGGACTGGCCCTAAATATTGATTGTGACCTTTCTGGTTTCCACACCATTAACCCCTGTGGTTATGCTGGCCTGGAGATGGTACGCATTGAGGATTTAGTTGAATATTATCCAAAATTCGAGAACTTATGCTTCGATATCATTGAAACTTTAAACAACAGCGGTTACTTTAGTGAAGTTCAAATCATGCAACAATAATTTTGCTTTTGACATAAAAATAAATTAGAGTATTTACTCTAAACAAATAAAATATTCTTTAGATAAGGGATACACGAGTGATTTCAACCAAATCCGTTAAGCCCGCTTTACAACTGACCTATGTCAAACTCATGATGGATGTGATTGGCAGAGGTCTGGTAATGGCGAGTCAAGTCGACGCCGAAGTCAAACAGGAAGTTGCAAAATTCCCGGTGGGTTTCGTTCTATCGATGAAAGTATTTCCCCATGGCCCGGCTTTTATTGCAAAAGTCACGCAAGACCATCAATTACAATTACTGCAATCTGTAGACAGCAAACCTGACCTCACCATTACTTTTAAGCACTTAAGCCATGCCTTTTTAGTATTTTCCTTTCAGGAAAGTACCGCACAGGCCTTTGCCCATGACCGTATGATTGCTGATGGAGATATTGCATTTGCCATTCGTCTGGTCCGCTGCTTAAACAAAATGGAAGCGCTTATTTTACCTAAACTCCTTGCTGAGCTTGCTGTAAAACAATATCCAACCGAATTAAGCCTAAAAGAAAAACTGACTGGAGCTGCAAATATTTATTTGAAAGTAGCTCAATCCTATTTTAAACGGAGTGCATAACATGGCTAAGCCTTATTACGAATTTTTCTGTCCGGTCAAAGTCATCGCAGGTCATGCTGCCTTAGAACACATTCCGTTTGAACTTGCTACTTTAGGTGCCAAACGTCCTATGATCATTACCGACAAAGGCGTACGCAGCAACAATCTGCTTGCACCAATTGAAGCAGCTTTTGAATCTACCGATGCAGTCATTGGTTATATTTTTGATGATGTTCCACCTGATTCAAGTGTACAAACCGTCCGAAATGCAGCAAAAGCTTATCGTGATAATGGTTGTGATGCGATTATTGCTGTCGGTGGCGGTTCAGTGATTGATACTTCCAAGGCAACCAATATTCTGGTGACCGAAGGTGGCGATGACCTGCTTAAATATTCAGGTGCACATAACCTGCCAAAACCGTTAAAACCATTTTTTGTGATTCCAACCACATCGGGTACGGGTTCAGAAGTGACCATGGTGGCTGTGGTATCCGATCTTGAAAAAAATGTCAAAATGCCGTTTGCATCTTATTACCTGATGCCACATGCCGCGATTCTTGACCCACGTATGACCCAGACCTTGCCTCCGCATTTAACGGCAATGACGGCAATGGATGCATTGACCCATGCAGTTGAAGCCTATACTTGCATGGCTGCCAATCCGATCAGTGATGCTTATGCGACAGCTGCTATCAAAAAAGTGAGCAACAGCCTGTTCAATGTGTTAGATAATCCAGCTGATGAGTTTGGCCGTCTGGAATTAGCCCAAGCTTCCACCATGGCCGGTATTGCGTTCTCCAATTCCATGGTAGGCCTGGTGCATTCCCTTGGACATGCTTTAGGTGCAGTTGCACATTTGCCACATGGCCTGTGCATGAACCTGTTCCTGCCTTATGTGCTTGAGTACAATAAAGAAGTGAATGGCGATAAGATTGCAGAATTATTGCTACCTTTAGCAGGTCCAGACATTTATGCGCAAACCCCTGCCCATCTACGTGCCGATAAAACCATTGCTACGATTCTGACCATGCGTGATCGCTTGTATGCACTGACGAAATTGCCACGTACTTTACGTGAAACCGGTAAGATTTCAGAAGCACAATTGGATGAAGTCGCAGACAAAGCATTAAATGATGGTTCCATTATTTACAATCCGAAAGAAGCCACCCTGAGTGATTTAAAAGCGATTTTAGAAAAAGCTTGGTAAATATTGAAAATTAAGCGAATATAGCTAAAAATTAGCCTGATGTTTTTTTAAGCATCAGGCTTTTACTTTTATATAGAAAATTAAAGCGAGCCTTTTATATCAAGTGGCATATTTTCTGCATTAAAAACTCACAAAGATATTGGCAAAACGTACCAAACTAGAGTAGATTGGCGCACTTTTGTTTTATTCATTTAGGGGGGATCGTTCGTCTCAAACGATCCTTGTAAACATGACTGATCCTTGATCAACGATAAGAGGATAACGCCGTTGACAAATATCTCTGGGACTCAATCGACAGCTAAACTGCAAAAAACGCTTGGACTCTGGCACATCATTATTATTGGTTTAGCTTATATTCAGCCAATGACATTATTTGATACCTTCGGTCTGGTTTCTGAAGAAAGCCATTACCACGTGCCAACTTCCTACATTATTGCCCTGATTGCAATTCTGTTTACATCTATTAGTTATGGACACATGATCCGTCGTTATCCATCATCAGGGTCGGCATATACTTATGCACAAAAATCGATTCACCCTAATGTCGGTTTTATGGTGGGCTGGTCATCATGGCTGGATTATCTACTGTCACCCATGGTCAACATCATTTTGGCAGTCATTTATCTGGAAGCCCTATTCCCTGAGGTGAACCATTGGGTTTGGGTTGTTGCACTGACCGCATTTATGACTGGCGTAAACTTGCGTGGTGCCAGATTTGTTGCCAACTTCAACGGCCTGATCGTATTAGTTCAGTTGGCAGTCATCGCTTACTTCACCTGGATGGTTTATACGCTGCTTGCAGGCGGGATCAATGCCGATGGTACATTAGCGAATGCCAAATACCAGTTATGGAGTCTGGAACCGTTCTGGAATGAAATGACAGCTTTGGGTCCGTTAATTACCGGTGCAACATTGCTTTGTTTCTCTTTCACCGGTTTTGACTCACTCAGCTCACTGGCAGAAGAAACCAAAGAGACTGAAAAGACTCTACCTAAAGCGATTTTCCTTACGGCACTCATCGCAGGTATTATCTTCATTATCAGTACCTATTTCATGCAAATTTACTTCCCGAACGATCCAAAGACATATTTTGAAGATGTTGCTGCAACTCAGCCGGACATTCTTCAAGCCGTTGGTGGAGTAGCGTTCAAAACTGTGGTGCTTTACTTTGCAATCGTTACGGTAATGGCATCCGGTATTTCTGCACATGCAGGTGTTTCACGCTTAATGTATGTGATGGGCCGTGATGGCGTGATCAATAAGAAAATTTTTGGTCATATTAGCCCAAAAAGCTACACACCGGTTTACAACATCCTGATTGTTGGTGGCGTGGCCTTAACTGCTGGTTTCATGGACTTAGACATCGTGATTTCAATGATCAGTTTTGGTGCCCTCACTGCCTTTACCTTTGTAAATCTGTCTGTTATTTCACGTTATGCTTTACGAGATGGTCGCACCAAAAGCATCAAAGACATTCTCAGCTTTGTGGTCATTCCTTTACTCGGCTTCCTGAGCATTTTTGCGATGTGGCTAGAGATTGAAGATACCGCATTAAAGTTTGGTTTATGGTGGGCAATGTTCGGTATTTTGTATTTGGGTTATAAAACCAAAGGCTTCAAACACCCCGCTCCGCAGCACAACGAGTTTGATGATACGCATTAATACTTTGACTTCATGCAAAAAAAAGACGCTCAATGCGTCTTTTTTTATGCTCTGAAATTAAACCAGTTCTTTAAAACCTTGCTGACGCCATGCTTCGTACAGAATAACTGCTGTAGCATTAGACAAATTTAAACTACGTGAATTAGCAGCCATGGGTAAACGAATCCACTGTTTTTCCGGAAACATCATACGCACATTTTCAGGCAAACCACGTGTTTCAGGTCCCATCAACAACGCCACTGGACGGTTTAAATTTGAGGTATGCGGAGTTTCAGAACCTTTGGTGGTTAAGGGATAGATGGCATCATTCTCAATTCCCAGTTCTTGTAAATGCGCCATACATTCTGCAAAGTTTTCCCACACTTTCATATGCGCCCACTCATGATAGTCCAGGCCTGCACGTCTGAGCTTTTTATCATCCAGCTCAAAACCCAGAGGTTTTACCAGATGCAACTGCGCACCGGTATTGGCACATAAACGGATGATATTCCCGGTGTTGGCAGGAATTTCAGGCTCGTATAAAACAACGTGGATCACAGGATTTCTCTACTCTTTCAACGCAACAAGGCCTGAATTAACCTTGCCACTGTAATTGTTCGCGCAATTTTACCACTTCACCAATAATGGTCAGGGTTGGCGCTTGAATTTGATGTTCTGACACTTTTGAAGCAATATCGGCCAAGGTTCCAACCACCACTTTCTGTTCCGGGGTAGTCCCTTTGGAAATAAGTGCAACCGGCATGTCTGGACGTTGGCCATGGGCAATCAGCTGGGCACAGATTTTTTCCAGACCCACCAGCCCCATATACAACACCAAGGTCTGGTTTTCATACACCAGCTCACTCCAAGGTAACTCTGGCGAACCTTCTTTTAAATGTCCAGTCAGGAAGCGCACACTTTGCGCATAATCACGATGGGTTAAAGGAATACCGGCATAGGCTGAACAACCTGAAGCCGCGGTAATCCCTGGAACCACCTGAAAAGCCACACCTGCAGCAAACAGTTCCTGAATCTCTTCCCCCCCACGACCAAAAATAAACGGATCACCGCCTTTTAAACGGCAGACACGTTTACCTTTTGCAGCATATTCCACCAAGAGTGCATTAATGCCTTCTTGTGGCACACTATGATTGGAGCGGGCTTTACCCACATAAACCTTTTCCGCATCACGGCGGCACAAGTCCATAATCGCAGGCGATACTAAACGGTCGTAAATAACGACATCTGCCTGCTGCATCAAACGCAATGCTTTTAAGGTCAACAGTTCAGGATCACCCGGTCCTGCGCCCACCAGATAGACTTCACCTTTTGGCGCTTTCCATTCCATTAAGGCTTGTTCAATTAAACGGTCCGCTTCAGCGATATTGTCATTAAACACCTGTTCTTTGAGTGGACTGGCATACAGGTCTTCCCAAAAAATACGGCGTTCATCTGGATTGGCAATTTTGGCTTTTACTGCGGCACGCCATTTTCCAGAAAACTCTGCCAGCTTGCCCATGCCATGCGGAATACTGGCTTCCAGTTGGGTACGAATTTGACGGGATAAAACTGGTGATTTGCCATTGGTGGCAATCGAAACCACCAAAGGAGAACGGTCGATAATAGCAGGCACCATAAAACGGCAATGCGGTAGATCATCCACACTATTCACCAGAATTTTTTCAGCTTCGCAAACTTCGAAAACCTGTATGTTGGTCGCTTTGTCATTGGTAGCCGCAATCACCAACCGGTAAGGGCGTAATGGAATATCTGGACTAAAAGATGCTTGGACATATTGCCCTTGGCTGGCACGAACAATCTCTAGTAAATCAGTTTCGATTTCAGGCGCAATCACATCAATGACTGCCCCTGCTTTTGCCAAAAGTACGGCCTTACGATAGGCAATGCGCCCACCACCGACAATCAGACAAGGTTGCTGTTGCAACTTTAAAGAGATTGGAAAGATATCCACACACTACCTCAATATTTTAAATCTGACTGTCTTAAGCAATTTTCGTGCACAAAACTGTGCTAAGTATTAACTTACCGATCCATCCAAAGATTAATCAATAAATTCTGCACCACCCATATATGGACGAAGTACTTCAGGAATTTCAATTGAACCGTCTACACGCTGGTAGTTTTCCATCACTGCAAGCAAGGTACGGCCAACAGCCAAACCAGAACCGTTCAGGGTATGCACAAATTCGGTTTTCTTCTGGTCTACACGGTAGCGTGCTTTCATACGGCGGGCCTGGAAATCACCCATATTTGAACATGAAGAAATTTCACGGTAGGTATTTTGGCTCGGTACCCAAACTTCAAGGTCATAGGTCTTGGTTGAACCAAAGCCCATATCACCACCACACAGAATAATTTTACGGTATGGCAAACCGAGTGCCTGCAAAATACCTTCAGCATGCCCGGTCAGTTCTTCCAAAGCCTGCATCGAATCTTCAGGTTTTACAATTTGCACCATCTCAACTTTGTCGAACTGGTGTTGACGGATTAAACCACGGGTATCGCGACCATAGGAACCTGCTTCGCTGCGGAAACATGGCGTATGTGCGGCATATTTCAATGGCAAACGTTCAGGATCAATAATTTCGTCACGTACAAAGTTAGTGACTGGTACTTCCGCAGTCGGGATCAGGTAATATTCTTTTTCACCCTGCAATTTGAATAAATCTTCTTCAAATTTAGGCAATTGACCTGTCCCGCGCAATGAATCTGCATTGACCAGATAAGGCACATAGGCTTCAGTATAACCATTTTTCAGGGTATGGGTATCTAGCATGAACTGGGTCAATGCACGTTGTAAACGCGCCAATGGACCTTTTAATACGCTAAAACGCGTACCAGTCAATTTGGTTGCAGTTTCAAACTCCAAACCGCCCATCCATTCACCCAGGTCAGTATGATCTTTGATTTCAAAATCAAATTGACGCGGTGTGCCCCATTTTAAAATTTCAACGTTGTCGTCTTCATCTTTACCCTCAGGTACAGATTCATGCGGCATGTTGGGAATACTTAAAGACTTGGTTTCAATTTCAGTTTGCAATTCAGCAAGTGCAACTTCAGCTGCCTTAATTTCATCACCAATGGCAGCCATACGTGCCATGATTTCAGATGCATCGCCACCAGATTTTTTAATTTGGCCAACTTGTTTAGCACCCGAATTACGCTCTGCTTGTAAAGCTTCAGTTTTCGATTGAAGCTCTTTACGGCGAGCTTCCAGTGAAGCCCACTCTTCGACATTCAGCTGTACACCACGTTTTGCCAAGGCTAAATTTACAGCCTCAATATTATTTCGGATTAATTTCGGGTCGATCATAGCCAATCTTTTGCAAAGAAAAAAACTGGCTATAGTGTAAGCGCTAAACACTAAAAAAGACAGTGATCGAGCGGACAGCTGTGGCTTATTAGAGCAAATTTACCCGAATTAAGTTGAAAAATTAAGACGATGGATACTTAGGTAAAGCTGGCAGATATTCAGCTTTAATCAGTTTAGTGAGTGCCGAATAAGACAAGGTCAGTTCAGTCATGCCTTCTGCATAGGAAGCCAGCTCATACAAGGGATAAACAAAGACAATGCCATTGGCACCATAGTAAAAATTATCACTTAATTTCAGCTTTTCTCTTTCTATACTGTGCTGTTCCAGCCAGATGCTATTTGAATCATATAAAGTATTCAATAATTGCTGTTCTACACCTTTGACCATAATATCTTGCAGTGCCAGACGCTTTTTATTTTTCAAGTCAAAATTGACAAATTCCTGATGATACATGCCATGCGCAGCACCGGATGAATAGGTATAAGTTTGAATGGCAAAGGTTGCCCGGTCATACTGCTGACTGACAAAACGGATATAGGTCGAGCTTTGACTTAAATTGGGACTCGCTCCTTCGGCAGTATTGATCTTTTCATTGGGCGTGGTAGAAAATGCAATCGGATCGGCTTTTTTCACCCGATCGATAAAATAGTCATCCACCCATTTCAAGTTGCTCTTTACCGTCTGAATCTCATACTGGGTACAACCTTCCGCATCACAGGCTTCCGGTTTGCTTAATTTCACAGAAACAACCTTGGCTTGAATTAATGGAATTGTAGAAGAAGCTTCCTGTTTTTCTACCTTAACCTGTTCCTTTTGCGGTGCAGGTCGCTCCTGACAACCCGCCATAACGAGTGCTGCCAAAGAAACCGGAACAGCCCAGAGCCATTGTTGATTCGTGCGTATTTTCATCTTATCTTAACAACCTAGTGCCTTTGATCATGCGGGTTCACTATACAAAGCCAGATCCCTGAATAACATTTAAAATATGTATCTTTAACTCTTTTTAGCCGAATAACGAGGCATTTGTATAAAAAATTGCCTGATTTTAAGATGGCTCAACCCAATTATCGTGAAAACCCTAGGGTACATGCACACCGAGGATAATTCCTGCCTGAGACTGAAGTGTTAAATCTTACACTTTGAGAATCACCACTTTGGAAGATTCTGTATGGAGATGATAGAGATAAGATAAAAGATAGCCCTCGCCTTCTGCGCATCCGCAGATTTTGAAATATTGTGCATTATGATGTTTAGGTCCGAGCTTGAACATATTCTTGTAGGGTGGTGCTGGGTGAATAAAAATTTCCCTCATTTTTAACAGCATATCCAATAAAAAAGCAGCCACACAGGACTGCTTTTCAATTTATGACGAACTCACAATTAAATATTATAAATCAATATATTATTGATCAATAATATCGGTACCTTTTGGTGGTGTAAAATTGAAGGTTGAAGAAGCAATCGATGGATTCAATTTCACATTATTAAAGCGCACATAGGTAGTTTGCCCCAATGAGTCCTGCAAAATCATCAAACTTGGGGCCTTGTTCGCGCCAAAACTAATGGTCAGGCTTTGGAATGCACTGTCTTTCACTTTAGGGTACAAAGTGTAATAGGTCTTGCTTTTATCGGGCTGAGTCACTCGATAAGACTTCATAATCTGACTGGTATTCCCCGACAATAACAATGCTGGAGTATTTGCCACCTGTTCATCCAGGCTTTGACGGACGGCTTGCTGTAAATCAGGATCATAAATCCATACGGTTTTACCGGAAGTCACAATGGTCTGTTTGGATGGACTGGTGGTTTCCCAGAAGAATTTACCCGGACGCGCAACTTTCATCACCCCTTTAAAGGTTTGATTCATGTGTTGTCCAGTCAAGCCTTTTTTCTGCGGGGCTTTACCAGCAGAAGTCGCTTTTGTGGTTTGTTCAAAGTTAGCAGACAATGTGCGAATATTACTTAACTGCTTGACCAGATTGTTGGTTGCTTGCTGCTCCGATGCTGCTACAGGAGCAGCAAAAACAGTTGTACTCATTACCGGTGCAAGCGTTGCAGCACCTAAGGTCATCGCACACAGGGTTTTACGAAGCATTTTCATATCATCACCTTTTTTATTTGCGGTATCGCAATTTTTTCAATGCGTCCATCTTAAACCAATTTTTAATCCTAATAATTGAGAAAATAAGAAGTTTTGTATTGTTATTAATAGCCAATGTAGCTATTTCTACATCATGATGAAGATGGTAACCATTATTTCACCGATTTACAGACATAAAAAAACCCACATCAAATGTGGGTTTTTCGTACCATTAAAACTTATGCAGTTTCAACAGATACATAGCGACGGCCAAATTGACCTTTCACTTCGAATTTGATCACGCCATCAGCGGTAGCAAATAAAGTATGGTCACGGCCCATACCTACGTTTGCACCAGCGTGGAATTCTGTACCACGTTGACGAACAATAATGTTACCCGCAGTCACAGATTGACCACCGTACATTTTAACACCTAGCATTTTAGGGTTCGAGTCACGACCGTTACGTGTCGATCCACCAGCCTTTTTAGTAGCCATGTTTCATAATCCTCGTAATTAGCCTGAAATAGCAGTAATTTTCAACTCGGTAAACCATTGACGGTGACCTTGTTGTTTACGGTAATGTTTACGACGACGCATTTTAACAATACGAATTTTGTCGTGACGACCGTGGCTAACTACTTCAGCAGTTACTGTCGCACCAGCAACAACTGGAGCACCAATTTGAATGCTTTCGCCGTTTACAAGCATTAATACGTCATCAAACGTAATAGTTGTACCAGTTTCAGCTTTCAACAATTCTACTTTAAGGGTTTCACCCTCAACCACACGGTGTTGTTTACCACCGCTTTGGATTACTGCGTACATAATGTACTCCAAACATGCCCGTGTCGTCGTGCCGATAAAGGAATATATCGATCTTAATACGAGCGCCACTGGGGGGATATATAAGGGCAAACATATTAAGTGATAATAAATCAAACAACAAGCCATTTCAGCGTTTTTTTGCACTTTGTCCGCAGTTTATTTTATAAACGATCAAAGCGTATTAAAAAAATGGCTCTTAGCTCTGTATGTAGAGCTAACGTTTTGTCAATGTAATAGATTTTTAAACTCAATTCGCTAATATAAAAACCCGAGTGCCAGTTCCATCACACATCTGGCTGGATAATAATAATGCGGTTAAATTTAAAACCATTTGCCTAGTCAGGTTTTAAACAACTATATTAAGATCTTCGCCTTATATCAGCTATAGTTGTTAAACTATAAATAAGCAATTCAATTTTTAGAGGTTTCTCTTCATATGGCCATCGATTTTAAGCAAGACATTCTCGCTCCTGTTGCTTCAGACTTTGCTGCGATGGACACATTTATCAATGAAGGAATCACTTCAAAAGTTGCCTTGGTGATGGCAGTAAGTAAACACGTGGTTGAAGCAGGCGGCAAACGTATGCGCCCAATCATGTGCCTATTGGCAGCCAAAGCCTGCGGCGCAGAAGATATCGAACGCCAGCGTAAACTGGCAGCGATTATTGAAATGCTGCATACCGCAACGCTGGTGCATGATGATGTAGTGGATGAATCAGGCTTGCGCCGCGGTCGACCTACAGCCAATGCCACATGGAATAACCAGACTGCGGTTCTGGTCGGTGACTTTCTGATTTCCCGTGCTTTCGATTTGCTGGTCGATCTGAATGACATGACCCTGCTGAAAGACTTTTCTACCGGTACCTGTGAAATTGCCGAAGGTGAAGTGTTGCAACTGCAAGCACAGCATCAGCCTGAAACCACCGAAAAGACTTATCTCGACATTATTCATGGTAAAACTTCGCGCCTATTTGAACTGGCCACTGAAGGTGCTGCCATTTTATCGGGCACGCCACAATACCGTGAACCCCTGCGCGTCTTTGCCGGTCACTTTGGCAATGCCTTTCAGATTATTGATGATATTTTAGACTATACTTCAGATGCCGAAACATTAGGTAAAAATATTGGTGATGATTTAATGGAAGGTAAACCGACTTTGCCATTAATCTCTGCCTTGCAAAAAACCACCGATGAAGAACATGAAATTGTTCGTCGTAGTATTGCCACCGGCGGTCTTAACCAACTGGAACGGGTGATCGAGATTGTGCAAAGCTGTGGTGCTTTGGATTATTGCCGCCAACGTGCCACTGAAGAAACACAATTTGCACTGAACGCATTAGATGCACTTCCTGAGAGTGAATATCGCCAGGCACTGATTAATTTGGCGCAGCTTGCCCTCAACCGGATTCAATAACGGGATTTGAAAAATATAGTTTTAACCCTCGCCTATGCATATAAATTTTAATGATCTATTTTTAAAAATGCAGGAGCAGCTTGAATCCAGTCAGGCTGTTCTTGATGATTCACTGCTGATTGAGCTGGTGAACCGGATTCGCCCAGATGACGCCACCGATCTTGACGAAATTAACCATAAATTCCAGGCTTTTATCCAGGCACTGCTGCTTACACCCCATGCAGTTACTACCTTTCAGAATTTTATCTTAAAACTCATTAACCAGTACAAGCAAACCAGTTTATATGCCGATACTGGCATTTTGTCTTTGGATGGTTTCTGGAATCAGCTCGCTCAGCGGCTGGGTGCGCATTTTCTTCCCCTGATTAATGATCAAAGCCAACTGCAAGATTTGGTGCGGCGTGTTTTTTATCAGCGTAGTGACAAATACTGGCTGGATAGCATTGTCGATGCAGACTGGCAAAAACTCTTTGCTTTGATCAATCAGGGTCACAGCAATCAGCAAGACAAGCTTAAAATTAAAAGCGAGCTGATCAAGGCCATTACCGTTTTATCTTACCGGATTAGTGGCATTGGGCTGTATCCGGAATTTATTAACGCCCATCCGGAACTTACCGAATATGAATCACCTTTCCTGGTACAAAACCGGGAAATCAATGAATTTATCCAGCATTACAAGGCACTGCATCAAAACACCGATCCGATGGCCTTAATTGTTCCTCCAGACGCATCTCAAGCTTTAGTCATGATTGAGCAATGTCGGGATGTGGTATTAAAAATTCGTCGTGCCACCAAAAGAATTGGAGTGAGTTTAAGCCTGACCTATCTGCTGTCATTACTGGAACAATGTCTGGACCGTATTGAACTGTTACTTAATCTGATTATGGATGAAGACCAGCTTCGCTATGAATCTTTAGGCTTGTTGCTGGTCGATATCACCCATGCCATTTATAGCGAGCGCAGTGTGCGGTCACTTTTAGCCGCCAATAGCGAACTGATTGCATTACAGGTCACCGAGAATGCCAGTAAAACCGGTGAACACTATGTAAGTACCGACAAGCAAGGTTTCTGGTCGATGTATAAATCTGCTGCGGGTGCCGGTGTCATTATTGCCACCATGGCCAGCTTGAAAATATTGGCTGCGCGAATAGCCATGGCACCCATCATGCAGGCCTTGGTCTTTAGCATGAATTATTCGTTCGGGTTTATGCTGATTCATGTCTTGCATTTTACCGTTGCCACCAAACAGCCCGCCATGACTGCCGCAGCACTTGCAGCAACGGTACAACAGACCAAAGGCTCTAAAACCACACAGATTGCTGAACTTGCCGCACTGATCATTAACATCATCCGCACCCAGTTCATTGCTATTCTAGGTAATATTTCCATTGCCATTCCTACTGCAGCCGTCATCACCCTGCTCTGGCAGTACGGCATGGATGAACCGCTTTTAACTCATGTCAAAGCCACCAAAACCTTACATTCCCTCAATCCATTTACCTCACTGGCCATTCCTCATGCAGCGATTGCCGGGGTGTGTCTATTCTTTTCAGGACTGATTGCCGGCTATTTTGACAACATGGCGGTGTACCGTAAGGTGGGTCCACGTTTACAGGCCCATGCAAACTTAAAACAGTTATTGGGGCAAGAACGCCTGAATAAATTTGCCACCTATATAGAACGCAATTTAGGCGCATTAGCGGGGAACTTCCTGTTCGGAATCATGCTTGGCAGTATGGGTACCATCGGTTTTATTTTAGGGCTACCTCTGGATATTCGCCACATTGCCTTTGCTTCAGCCAACTTTATTCAGGGTTTGATCTGTATTAATGGCAGCCCTGAAATTGGCTTGATTATTGTGTCATTTTTAGGTGTATTGTTAATTGGTTTGACCAACCTGTTTGTGAGTTTTACTTTAACGATTATTGTCGCGTTACGTGCTCGCCGCGTTCGCTTTGAACAATGGAAGCCGTTGGCCAAGCTGGTACTCACCCACTTCCTGACCCGCCCCAGTGACTTTTTTTGGCCGCCAAAAACTCCATTAGAAGTAGATGAATTTTCAACACCGCAAAAATCGACACTCAAGTAATTTGCTATTTTTGTTTTACTTCATGTTAAAAAATCGGTAAAAAGAAAAGCATAATTTACACATACTTGAAATAAAGTGTACTGATGAGTACACTTTAACCATTCATTAGTCATGCTTCAATCGACTAAGATAACAAAGGTTGCTTACATGCCTTATCTGTTGCTTGGTGTAGGATTTTTCTTATTTATTTTCAGCATATTAATGTTGGTTACGCCATTCTTGAATCACTTCGACTGGGTGATGATTGAATGGCTGAGCCAGCATCGTAGCGTGCCACTGAATAGAATATTCATCACACTTTCGACTATAGGCGGTATGCCATTTGTGTTATTTTTAACCACAGTCTGGTGTTTACAGCAGGCATGGTATAAAAAATTTACAAATGTTGTTTTTATTGGCATGGGGCTGATCGGAAGTACTGCCACAGTTTGGCTACTTAAATATGTAATTTCAAGACCTCGCCCACCCGAAATGTATCATCTGGTTGCAAGCTATGGTGCTGCATTTCCCAGTGCGCATAGCCTTTATGCCGCAACTTTGGGTTGTCTTGCAATTTATCTCAGTCAAAAACATCCCCGGCACATACTGGTTTGTATATGTGCTTTTATCTGGCTGTTTGTTATGGGAATTTCCAGGGTTTATCTGGGCGTGCATTTCCCCTCTGATGTCTTGGCGGGTTGGAGCATAAGTTTTATTTGGATCACACTACTTTATCTGCTGTATGCCAAATTAAGTAGAGAAAAAAGAAATTAGTTTTAGAGAAGAATCTAATCGAGGTGGAACAATGATGTCTGCAAAGCTATGGGCACCCGCCCTTACCGCTTGCGCATTAGCAACAAGTATTGCACTTGTTGGTTGTAGCAAAGATCCCAAGGATGCGCAGCAAGCTGCAGCAGCCCAAAAAATGCCACCGGCTGAAGTCGGTGTCATTGTTGCTCAACCCCAAAGCGTAGAGCAATCAGTAGAACTTTCTGGCCGTATGACGGCATTTGAAATTTCTGAAGTCCGTCCACAAACCAGTGGTGTCATTCTTAAACGTCTGTTTACTGAAGGAAGTTATGTCCGTCAAGGACAGGCACTGTATGAAATTGACTCGCGAACCAACCGTGAAACTGTCGCCAGTGCACGTGCTGCGCTCAACCGTCAGCAGGCCAACTTAAACCTATTACGCGTGAAAGAAGGACGTTACCGTCAACTTGTCGGCACCAATGCCATTTCAAAACAAGAATATGATGATATTGCTGCACAAGTAAAACTGGCTGAAGCGGATGTCGCGGCAACCCAGGCTGAACTTAAAAATGCAGAAATCAACCTCGGTTATTCTACCGTTCGTTCACCTATTTCAGGTCAAACCAACCGTTCAAGCGTCACTGTAGGTGCCCTGGTTACCGCAAGCCAGGAAGCACCTTTAGTGACAGTGCAACGCCTGGATCCGATTTATGTCGACATTAATCAGTCGAGTGCCGAGCTGCTGCGTTTACGTCAACAGTTGAGCCAAGGCAATTTGGGTAGCAGCAACAATACTAAAGTGAAGCTTAAGCTTGAAGATGGTAGCTATTACCCGATTGAAGGTCGTCTTGCATTTTCCGATGCCAGTGTGAATCCGGAAACCGGTACGGTAACGCTGCGTGCTGTGTTCCAGAACCCGAACCATTTACTGCTTCCAGGCATGTATGCAACGGCTCAAATTGTGCAAGGTGTTATTCCGAATGCCATGCTGATTCCTCAGGCAGCGATTACCCGTACCCCAACAGGTCAGGCGATTGCCATGATCGTGAATGCCAAAGGTGCGGTTGAAACACGTCCGGTTGAAACTGCCGGTGTGCAAGGCAAAGACTGGATTGTGACCAAAGGCTTGCAAACGGGTGAAAAAGTCATTGTTGATGGTATTGCCAAGGTGAAAGAAGGTGCAACCGTGGTTGCCAAACCTTACCAGCCTCAAGCTGCGGCACCTCAGGGTGCAGGTCAGCCTGCGGCAGATGCAAATAAAGCAGGCCAACCTGCTGGCCAAGCACAACCTAAAACTGAACAAAAAGCTACTTCAAATGCATAAGGGGTAGACTGAATGGCTCACTTTTTTATTCATCGCCCGATTTTTGCCTGGGTGATTGCATTGGTGATTATGCTGGCGGGTATTTTAACCCTCAGCAAAATGCCCATTGCACAATATCCGACCATTGCACCGCCAACGGTAACCATTGCTGCGACCTATCCAGGTGCATCTGCTGAAACTGTAGAAAATACAGTGACCCAGATTATTGAACAGCAAATGAACGGTCTGGATGGCTTACGCTATATTTCGTCCAACAGTGCCGGTAACGGTCAGGCATCTATTGCCTTGAACTTTGAACAAGGCATTGATCCTGATATTGCACAAGTTCAGGTGCAAAACAAATTACAGTCCGCAACTGCCCTTCTGCCTGAAGATGTACAGCGTCAGGGCCTCAAGGTGACCAAATCGGGTGCCAGCTTCCTGCAGGTAGTTGCATTCTACTCGCCAGATGGTTCACTCTCTGATGCAGACATCAAAGACTACGTCAACTCCAATATATCTGAACCGCTAAGCCGTGTAGCTGGTGTAGGTGAAGTGCAGGTCTTTGGTGGTTCTTATGCCATGCGTATCTGGCTCGACCCAGCAAAACTCAGCAGTTACCAGCTGACCCCAAGTGATGTTGTGACTGCACTGCGCACCCAGAACGCACAGGTTGCAGTAGGTCAACTCGGTGGTGCGCCTGCTGTTGAAGGCCAGGTACTGAATGCCACTGTAAATGCACAAAGCCTGTTGCAAACACCTGAACAGTTCCGTGCCATTTTCTTGAAAAATGCCGGTTCTGGTGCAAAAGTGACTGTGGGTGATGTGGCTAAAGTTGAATTAGGCTCTGACACCTATCAGTTCCGGTCTAAATTCAACGGTAAGCCTGCTGGCGGTGTAGCAATTAAACTGGCTACCGGTGCAAACGCACTCGACACGGCAACTGCGGTAGAAGAGCGCTTGCAACAACTGCGCAAAAACTATCCAAGCGGTTTGAAAGACCAGTTGGCATTTGATACCACGCCGTTTATCAAACTTTCGATTGAAAGTGTGGTTCATACCTTAATTGAAGCGATTGTGCTGGTATTCCTGGTGATGTTCCTGTTCTTGCAGAACTGGCGAGCAACGCTGATTCCAACCATGGCCGTGCCTGTAGTGGTGTTGGGTACTTTTGCCATCATCAACCTGTTTGGCTTCTCGATTAACACCCTCACCATGTTTGCCATGGTCCTTGCGATTGGTTTGCTGGTGGATGATGCGATTGTTGTGGTCGAGAACGTAGAACGAGTGATGCAGGAAGAACATCTCGATCCGGTTACGGCGACTGAAAAGTCTATGCAACAGATTTCGGGTGCCCTGATCGGTATTACGACGGTATTAACCGCAGTATTTGTACCCATGGCATTCTTCAGTGGTACGACCGGTGTAATTTATCGCCAGTTCTCGATCACACTTGTGACCGCGATGATTTTATCCCTGGCCATTGCCCTGACCTTCACTCCTGCGCTTTGTGCAACCTTGCTGAAACAGCATGATAAAGACAAGCCAGAAAGCAATGGTGTGTTTGCGCGCTTTTTCCGCTGGTTTAACCATGGCTTTGACCGCTTATCAGTCGGTTACCAGAAATGGGTAGGCAAACTGCTGATTCATAAAATCATTGCGGGTGCCATTTATGCCGTGGTCATCGCTGGTTTGCTGTTCATGTTCAAGAACCTGCCAAGTTCATTCCTACCGAATGAAGACCAGGGTGTAGTAATGACGCTGGTTCAGCTTCCACCGAATGCCACACTTGATCGTACCGAAAAAGTGATTGATCAAATGAATGGTTTCTTTATGGAAGGTGAAAAGGCCAATGTCGATTCTGTCTTCAGCGTTGCGGGCTTCTCATTCACGGGTATCGGTCAGAATGCCGGTTTAGCCTTCATTAAGTTAAAAGACTGGAGTGAGCGTACAACACCTGAATCTCAAATCGGTGCCATCATCCAGCGTGGTATGGCCCTGAACGTGATTGCCAAAGATGCCTCTTACGTGATGCCGTTGCAGCTTCCTGCAATGCCGGAACTGGGTGTTTCTGCCGGCTTTAACTTGCAGTTGAAAGATGCTGCAGGTAGTGGTCATGAAAAACTGATTACTGCCCGTAACATGATTCTGGGTATGGCTGCGCAAGACAAACGTCTTGTCGGTGTGCGTCCGAACGGCCAGGAAGATACGCCGCAATACAAAATTTATGTCGATAATGAAAAAGCCAGCGCTATGGGCGTCAGTATTTCTGAAATCAACAGCACCATGAGTATTGCCTGGGGTGGTTCATACATTAATGACTTTATTGACCGCGGTCGCGTGAAAAAAGTCTATGTTCAGGCCGTACCCGATGCGCGTATGATGCCGGAAGATTTAAACAAGTGGTACGTACGTAACAACCTGGGACAAATGGTGCCGTTCTCTGCCTTTGCAACCGGTGAATGGACCTATGGTTCGCCACGTCTTGAACGTTATAACGGTATTGCATCGGTGAATATTCAGGGTACTCCTGCACCGGGCGTCAGCTCTGGTGATGCAATGCTCGCCATGGAAGAAATCATTGCCAAACTGCCACAAATGGGCATGAGCGGTTTTGACTATGAATGGACAGGCTTATCTTTAGAAGAGCGTGAAGCAGGTTCACAAACTGCGGGTCTATACGGGCTTTCTATGTTAATCGTGTTCCTGTGTCTTGCTGCATTGTATGAAAGCTGGTCTATTCCATTCTCGGTACTGTTGGTGATTCCTTTAGGTATCGTCGGTGCAATTGGCTTAACGTTCCTCGGCATGATCGTACTGAAAGATCCAAACTTGTCGAATAACATTTACTTCCAGGTCGCAATTATCGCCGTCATTGGTTTGGCCGCGAAGAATGCGATCCTGATTGTAGAATTTGCCAAGGAACTGCAGGAAGATAAAGGCGAGCCTTTGCTTGAAGCTACGCTTCATGCAGCGAAAATGCGTTTACGTCCAATCATCATGACCACCCTGGCCTTCGGTTTTGGTGTACTTCCGCTTGCCCTGGCTGCAGGTGCGGGTGCAGGTAGCCAACATTCAGTCGGATATGGTGTACTGGGTGGCGTAATCAGTTCGACTTTATTGGGTATCTTCTTTATTCCGGTGTTCTACGTCTGGATTCGAAGTATCTTTAAATACAAACCTAAAAACCAAAATAATCAGGAGCAAGCATCGTGATGCAAAAGGTATGGTCTATTTCAGGTCGTAGCATTGCGGTATCTGCACTTGCGCTTGCTTTGACAGCCTGTCAAAGCATGCGTGGCCCAGAGCCCGTAGCTCAAGCAAATATTCCGGAACAAGGTTATTTAACCGCAAGTTCTGGACCTTCAATTGCTGAACAAGGTTATAAAGACTTTTTTGCCGATCCACGCTTGCTTCAAGTGCTTGATCTGGCATTGGCCAATAACCGTGATTTGCGTACTTCAACGTTGAACATTCAGCGTGCGCAGCAACAGTACCAGATTACCCAGAACAACCAGCTGCCAACCATTGGTGCCAGTGGCAGTGTACTTCGTCAGGACACAATGAACACCAAGGGTGCGATGACCAGCTACAATGTCGGCTTAGGTGTGACTGCCTATGAGCTGGATTTTTGGGGCCGCGTGCGCAGCTTGAAAGACAATGCTTTAGATACGTATTTAGCGACTTCAAGTGCGCGTGATGCGACTCAAATTGCATTGATAGGTCAGGTTGCACAAGCCTGGTTAAATTATTCGTTTGCCAATGCCAATTTAAAACTTGCCGAGCAAACGCTGAAAGCCCAGCTTGAGTCTTATAACCTCAATAAAAAACGTTTCGATGTCGGTATCGACAGTGAAGTTCCTGTGCGTCAGGCACAAATTTCTGTAGAAACGGCCCGTAACGATGTTGCCAATTACAAGACCCAAATTGCGCAAGCACAAAACCTGCTTAATTTGCTGGTTGGTCAGGCGGTTCCTGCAAACCTGTTGCCAAATCAACGTGTCACACGTATTACCAGCAGCAATGTTTTAACTGCTGGCTTAACAAGTGACTTGTTAAATAACCGTCCTGACATTCGTGCTGCGGAATATAAACTTTCTGCAGCGGGTGCCAATATTGGTGCAGCTAAAGCACGCATGTTCCCGACCATCAGTCTGACCGGCAACGCAGGCTATGCCTCAACCAGCTTGAGCGACCTGTTTAAATCAGGTGGCTTTGTCTGGTCAGTGGGTCCAAGTATCGACCTGCCAATCTTCGATTGGGGCACACGTAAAGCCAACATCAAGATTTCAGAAACAGATCAGCAAATTGCCTTATCTGATTATGAAAAATCCATTCAGTCCGCTTTCCGCGAAGTGAATGATGCCTTGGCCGTGCGTCAAAATATTGGTGACCGTTTGGCAGCACAGCGCCGTCTGGTGGATGCAACCAATACCACTTACCGATTGTCAAATGCCCGCTTCCGTGCCGGTATTGACAGCTACCTGACGGTACTGGATGCACAACGTGCATCATATGCAGCTGAACAAGGTTTATTGTTGCTTGAACAAGCCAACATGAATAACCAGGTTGAATTGTATAAGACCCTGGGTGGCGGTATTAAAGCCAACACCGGTGATGCCGTTCAACAGGCACCTTCTTCGGCTGAACGCAAAGCGGCAAACAGCGCTCAGTAATGTTCAAATATGATAAAAAAGCCTGCGCCATGCAGGCTTTTTTATTGCTTTTTTAAACATGATTTCCTATCTTCAATAGATCCCATTTCATTTGAATATCAAAAAAATGCTGCTGAGTAATTTAGAAACCGTTCCAGGTCATACCATTAGCCGACAAATTGATGTGGTCTATGGCAGCACTGTACGTAGTAAACATGTAGGACGGGACCTGCTGGCAGGCTTAAAAAATATTGTTGGTGGTGAACTGACGGCCTATACCGAACTGCTGGAAGAGTCGCGTCAGGAAGCCATGAACCGCATGATTGCAAAAGCCCAATCCATGGGTGCAAATGCCGTGGTTGGCATCCGTTTTTCAACCTCCAATATTACCCAAGGTGCTTCGGAACTTTTTGTGTATGGCACAGCAGTTGTGGTGGAGCCAAACATTCCCAAACTTCCCGATCCATTTCAAGCGCAGGTCTAAGTGATGGATGGCCTGATTCTTCAAATTGCTGTTTTTGCCATTTTATTTGCACTCGGTTTTGGTTTTGGCAGATACAATGAACGCAAGCACCTGGATTCACTGGCGGAAAATGAACAGCGTTTGGCCTATATCACTTTGGATAATAGCCGTTTTAAAACATCTTCATATCCGGGGCAACTGGTGAGCAGCAATGTAGTCATCTCGCATGATTACTTTAAATATGTGATTGCCAATATCCAGAACTTTTTCGGTGGTCACCTGACCAGTTATGAAAGTGTGGTGGAACGTGCCCGCCGTGAAGCGATTGTCCGCTTGAAACTGGAAGCCGAAAAAATCGGTGCAACCCGGATTATGGGCTTACGCCTCAGTACCACCGAGCTGGGCATGCAAGGTGGGATGGTTGAAGTCTTTGCTTATGGGACGGCGATTCGGGGTTAAGTAAATTAAATAAGGTTTGAATCCCCCTAAATCCCCCTTTTGCAAAGGGGGATTTAAAGCTTCTTCTTTTAAAATAGAAGGAGCTTTAATTATTTCACCTTAGCCTTACGGATCATTTTATACAGTGTGCTTGGCGATAGGCGTGACATCCATACCCCCAGTTTTTCTTTAGTCCCCCCCACTACAATGTATTCTTCACCGTTCAGCAAAGCACTCAGCACGGTTTTGGCAAACGCTTCTGGCTCCAGACCATTTTCAATCGCTTCATCCTGATGCCCCTGCGGTTTACCTTCTCCATTTAAGGCGTTGAAAGACACATTGGTTTTGACAAAACCCGGAAACACCACACTGACATGAACACCCTCTTGTGCCACCTCTGCGCGCAAGCTATTGGCCCACATGTGAATCGCCGCTTTTGCCGCCGAATAGCTGGCACGGTACTGAGTCCCCAATAAACCTGCCACGCTAGAAACGAAGATAATCCGGCCCGACTTTTGTTGCAGGAAAGTCGGTAAAACCGTTTTGGTCAGAAAAACTTGCGAAAAATAATCCACTTCCATAATGGCGCGTTCAGTTTGCATGGTGGTGTCGGCAATCAGGGCACGCTGGCTTAAACCGGCATTATTGATTAACCAGTCGATACGCCCTTTCTGACTTAGCACCTGTTCATAGGCATGACGCACCTGATTTTCATCGGTAATATCGGCACTGACACAAATATGCTGATCAGGATGAGGTAAGTTTAAACGGACGTTTTCCAGTTCATCGATACGGCGTGCGGTCAGTACCACCTGTGCACCCTGCAAAGCACACTCCTGAGCAAGAGCCTTGCCTAAACCTGAAGATGCACCGGTAATCCATACCACTTTGTTGTTTAAACTGTCCTGCTGCGCCATGTTATGCTTCCTGTTTTAAATTAGGTTTCAGAATTGTTTATCTGTCCGTTTTAGGCTCTGGGTTCAAAAACATCAGAAAATGATCAAGATAACGATGAGTATCTTGAGCATCATAATAAGTTCCAATTTTTTCCAAACGTTTATAGCCCATTTGCGTGGTCAAATGAATCACCCCATTCAGGGTTTTATCAACCACTAAATTGAATTTCAACATTTTTTTAGGTTCACGTAGCAAATAGGTCACACCTTGATCGACCATTTCGGTAAAAGCTTTCAAGGCAGGCGAAACATATTGGCTATTTCCACTCTTGACTTGTTCCACACAACCTAACAGTTCCACCACCAGCACATGATCAACCCGATAGGAAATATAGTATTGATCATTTTTTTCATGTGCCATTTCAATCAAATAATTAACCATTGGAGTGAGGCGGTCATTGCCAAAAAATGACACCGACCACGGCATATATTTACGTACCGTATCTAAAATCTGTTGCACCACTTTTTCAGATTCCCGGTCACTGGAGGTAGATAAACGGGCAATTTCACCAAACACCTGATCAACAATTTCACAGGAGATATCCGCCAGGACTTCACCCAGCGGTTTCGCCAAACTTTCGCTTTTGCCCTGATTGAGTTGCTGATGAATCTGCTGGAACCGTTGATGTGTTTCTGCTTTTAATTTTAAAGAAATCATATAATTCATGGTGATCATCTCCTTTTTAGTATTGTTCTACGATCATCTGCGCTGTTTTTATAATACTCTCATCATAGAACCGAATTGTGTATGTGCCAATCGCTTATTTTTGCATTTTCTTTAGCTGCCTCATCTGTCATTTTTTTTGCTACAATAACTGCAATTTTTTATTCACTTTTGATCTGTTTTCACTATGACTGATTCTACGCAAAATATTGCTACGACCTACGATCCTACCGAGATCGAGAAAAAATGGTACCAAACTTGGGAAGAGCGCGGTTACTTCAAACCGTCTGAAAAAGGCGAATCATTCTGTATCATGATTCCGCCACCAAACGTCACCGGTAGCTTGCACATGGGTCATGGTTTTAACAATGCCATCATGGATGCTCTGACTCGTTTTAACCGTATGTCAGGTAAAAATACCTTATGGCAACCGGGTACTGACCATGCAGGTATTGCAACGCAAATGGTGGTAGAGCGTCAGTTGGGTGCACAAGGTATCAGCCGTCATGACCTGGGCCGTGAAAAGTTCATCGAAAAAGTCTGGGAATGGAAAGAACAGTCTGGCGGTAACATTACCCGTCAAATCCGTCGCCTAGGTTCTTCGGTTGACTGGTCACGTGAACGCTTCACTATGGATGAAGGTCTTTCAAACGCAGTAAAAGAAGTGTTTGTAAAACTTCACGAAGAAGGCTTGATTTACCGCGGAAAGCGTTTGGTAAACTGGGATCCAAAATTACAAACCGCCCTGTCTGACCTGGAAGTTGAGTCTGATAAAGAAGAAGCAGGTTCATTGTGGCACTTCAAATATTTCTTTGAAGATAAATCCCTGCGTACTCACGATGGTAAAGATTACATCGTGGTGGCAACGACTCGTCCTGAAACGTTATTAGGCGATACAGCAGTTGCGGTGGCACTGGATGATGAACGCTATGCAGATTTGGTCGGTAAAAACATCATCCTGCCAATTACCGGTCGTGCGGTTCCTATTGTTAAAGATGAATATGTAGACAAAGAATTCGGTACAGGCTGTGTGAAAATCACCCCTGCGCATGACTTCAATGACTATGAAGTAGGTAAACGTTGCGAATTGCCAATCATTAACATCTTCAACAAAAATGCTGAAGTATTGGCTGAATTTGAATACATCGCGAAAGCGGGTGAGCAAATCTCTAAAACCATTCCTGCCCCTGCGGACTACATTGGTTTAGAACGTTTTGAAGCACGTAAAAAACTGGTTGAGCAAGCTGAAGCGGAAGGCTGGTTAGACCAGATTCAACCGTACACACTGAAACCACCTCGCGGTGACCGTTCAGGCGTGATCGTTGAGCCATTACTGACAGACCAATGGTATGTGAAGATTGCACCACTTGCGAAACCTGCCATTGAAGCGGTTCAAGATGGTCGCATCAAGTTCGTACCTGAACAGTACAGCAATATGTACATGGCTTGGATGAACAATATCCAAGACTGGTGTATTTCACGTCAATTGTGGTGGGGTCATCGTATCCCTGCTTGGTACGATGCTGAAGGTAACGTATTCGTTGGTCGTGATGAAGCTGAAGTTCGTGCGAAAAACAACATCCCTGCCGATGTTGAGTTAAACCAAGACGAAGATGTACTCGATACCTGGTTCTCTTCAGGTCTTTGGACATTCTCAACTTTAGGTTGGACTGGTGATGCCAAGAAAGATGCGGAAAACTATTTCTTAAATACGTTCCACCCGACTGATGTCTTAGTGACAGGTTTTGACATCATCTTCTTCTGGGTAGCCCGCATGATCATGATGACCATGCACTTCATGAAGAATGAAGATGGTACGCCACAAGTGCCGTTCAAAACTGTGTATGTACACGGTCTGGTACGTGATGGCGAAGGCCAGAAGATGTCTAAATCTAAGGGGAACGTGCTTGACCCATTAGATTTGATTGATGGTGTTGATCTAGAAACTCTAGTACAAAAACGTACAACTGGTTTGATGAACCCGAAACAGGCTTCGAAGATTGAAAAATCAACCCGTAAAGAATTCCCAGAAGGTATTCAGGCTTACGGTACAGATGCGGTTCGTTTCACATTCTGTGCGCTTGCAAACACCGGTCGTGACATCAAGTTCGACATGAAACGTGTTGAAGGTTACCGTAACTTTGCCAACAAAATCTGGAACGGTACGCGTTTCGTGATGATGAACGTTGAAGGTCAAACAGTGGGTCAAACTGCACGTCCTGATCTTTGGGAATTGCCTGAACAATGGATCGTAAGCCGTCTGCAAAAAGCGACTGCTGCGGTACAAACTGCATTTGCAACCTATCGTTTAGACTTGGCTGCACAAGCGATTTACGAATTCATCTGGAATGAATACTGTGACTGGTATGTCGAACTGACTAAGCCTGTACTCAACGATGAAAACGTCTCTGAAGAGCGTAAAGCTGAAGTTCGTCGTGTTCTTCTTTCGGTGATGGAAGCGTCTTTACGTCTTGCTCATCCGTTAATGCCTTACCTGACTGAAGAAATCTGGCAAACGCTTGCGCCTAAACTTGGCATCACTGGCGAAACCATCATGCTTGCGCAGTACCCTGTTGCTGACGAAGCGTTGATGAATGACCAAGCTGAAGCAGATATGCAATGGCTGCAAGGTTTGATTGGTGCGGTACGTAACATCCGTGGTGAAATGGGCTTAGGTAATGCGCGTTTGTTGCCTGTTCTTCTGCAAAATACCACTGAAGCTGAAAAAGCACAGATCACGCGTATTGAAGCGTTGTTTAAAGCATTGGCGAAAGTTGAAAGCATCACCTTCTTGGCGGATGGCGAACAACCACCATTGTCTTCATCTTCAGTAGTTGGTCACGTGTCTGTATACGTTCCAATGAAGGGCTTGATTGATCCGAAAGCGGAATTGGGTCGTCTACAAAAAGACTTGGACAAGGTGCAAAAGCAACATGACCAGATTGCAACTAAACTTTCTAACGAAGGTTTTGTGGCAAAAGCACCTGCTGCTGTGGTTGAAGGCGAGAAAGTAAAACTTGCTGAGTTTGCTGACCAGTTAGCGAAGATTAAAGCGAATATGGAGCAGATTGCGGCGCTTTAAGTTATTGTATTTTAAAATCTAATCTGTAATATAAAGGGCTGATTATTCAGCCCTTTTTCTATCATGAGAAAAATTTAAATTTTCAAATTTAACTACCTTAAATTCAGTTTTATCATTAGCTTTTTTTAAATTTACTAGAACCACATTTTCATTAAGATAAGTTAAAATCCTCCAATCTTGATTTTTTTCATAATTCTCAACTTTTACCAATCTACTTTTTGTTATATCTGAATCAATTTTAGCTTGATAACTGCCTACTGCAAAACAAGAAATAAACAAGCAAATTAGGACATTTATATCTTCTATTGAAAATTTATTATTAATTTCCTTAAAGATTAATGCGGTACAACTAAAAAAAGTCAATAAAATAAGCGTTCTAAAATCCTTAAAACTCTCATGTAGCAGAAAATATAATAATAAAATTAATGCAGGAATAGATGCCAATAGAATCCACAAGCTCGGAGAATTTTCTTTTATACATTCATAGTCGAAATATTTAAAAATTACATTTACTAAATATGCTAATAAAGTACCTACTAAAAAAATCACATACGCAATAAATAAACATAATAAAAAGTATATGAATAATTTAAATGTAGACATTATTAGTAAAGATATCGTTATATCCTTAATCAAAAATTCAACACCTAAAGCACTAAAATATGCATAGAGATTTGCCCCACCTAACATAACTAATAAAATTGTTATTAAAACCATTAATTCTGTTGGTTGAAGTTCCAAAATTTTCTTTTTAAAATCCAAAACGTATTACCACTTGTTTTATTTATTAAAGCTCAAAGATTAAATCATAATCATTTTTTAATAAACCCTCACCCCAGCCCTCTCCCATAGGGAGAGGGAGCATCATTTGATTTAATACCTGCGTGAATTTCACAATGGAGTTCCCTCTCCTTTTAGGAGAGGGTTAGGGAGAGGTGTTTTTAATTTCATTATTAATTCTTACCTCATCCCCCGCCTTCTCCTATAGTGAGAAGGAGCTTTCATTATCTACTCTCTTTCAATCCAGTACATACTTGCCATAAGTGTTCTAAAACCACATCCAACCTTCCCAACATATCATGATTCCAATACCTTAGAACCGTTAATCCCAAAGCCTCTAAAAACTTGGTACGTTCAGCATCATATTCAAGTGCATCATCTGTTCCATGCTGACCACCATCCAACTCAATCACCAAACCAATTTCATGGCAGTAAAAATCTACAATGTAAGGCTTAATCACATGCTGACGACGAAACTTAAGATTCATAAAACGCTTAGCACGAAGTATTTGCCACATTAAATTTTCAGCATCGGTGGCGGTGTGGCGCATGGATTTAGCAAAAATTAGAAGTTGAGGATCTAGTTTTTTATTCATGGGATTTTGTTTTTATTATTTTGCTTGAGGATAACAGATTTTTATAACCTCTCCCTAGCCCTCTCCTAAAAGGAGAGGGAACTTTCATTTTTGATTGGATGAAATTATAAAATCACATACAGCTCCTTCTCCCCTTGGGATGAGAAGCACGGCTTCGCAAGGGGGTGAGGGAAAACTAAAAAATCATAAAACCCCATTCCCCATCAACATCTCCAACCCTTTCAACTTCCTCATATACTTCAAGCGTTCTTTCTCTCCTTTCATCTGCTTTTTAAGCGCTGAAGTATCTGCATCCACCTGTTTATATAAATCGGTAATTTTGACCTTGCCAGTATGGGCTTTTTTATTCCAGCTCAACGATTGAATCATTTCTTCTATCTGGTCATGCAGTTTCTGGCTTTGCATATCTAAAGCCAGTTGATAAAACTTCATCTGCTCGGCACTTAAACCCTTTTGCGAAGCGCCACGATTCTGCTCAATCTGGATTTGCAGTTTCAATAAATAAAATAAATCCTGCGCTGCATAGGCTTCATTGGCCCGTTGCAATATTTCAGTCTTTTCTACTTTCTTGGCTTTATCCGGCTCACGGTCTGGGTGAATAGTCGCAGCAATTTTTAAGTACACTGTTTTTAAAGACTGCTTAGCCATCTTTGCAGCCTGTTCGAGTTTTTCCTGCTGGCGTTTAAGCTTGGCTTGCTCACGAGCCTGACTGTATTGTTCAGCATCCCATTCTTCAAAATCATCAGATACTATTTGATCCGAATCATTTTCTTCATCAAAAAATAATTCTATACCCTCTGCGCTTTGCTTTTTATTTTTTTTGGCTTGAGTGTATTCCATATGCTGTTGATAGTAATTGTAAATCTCATCAACAATCTGGGCGTGCTGCTCTGATAAAGATTGAGAGTCTTTTAAATAAGCTGCAAGAGACTGGGTTTTGGCATCCAGCTGCGTCAGCGCTGCCTTGGAAAATTCTGCTTCATGCAAATGCGTCCATAACTGTTCCAGTTGCTGGAACAGTACAGCATGTAGCTCATGATAAACCGGCATCAAAGTCTGACGTGTATATTGCTGAATCTGTTCCTGAGCCTGCTGCCACTGCTTCAGTTCAAACTGCTGCTGTTCAATTTTATCAATCAGACGGTTCAGCTTTCTCTGCTGCGGTGAAAGCTCGGCATCGGGTTGAACCATGGTTTTTAAATCGAAAGACATAAGGCAGAAAAATGCAAAAGAAAAATTATACCTGATTTATAGGAAAGTATTTTTGGCTCATTTCGGTAAAACCCAAGCCCTGCAAAATACTGGATAAGCAAGCCTTAGCATTACATGGTTTCAGATCAGGTAATTTTTGAATTAACTAAGTGACTCAAATAATTGCAGTTCTTTACCGAACTATAAAGATACCTACTGCTCTACTCATGCATAGTATAAAAAGAATGATGAATAAAGCATAAAAAGGAACTGCACACATGGATTGGGCCAGTATTTTCATCCACGACACCAACTGGGAATTTGCCGCTGAAATTGTAGTGCGCTGTGTGTGTATGTTTATCATGATTATTCTGTTTTTACGCCTCACCGGGAAACGCGGAGTCCGCCAGCTTTCGGTGTTTGAACTGGCCATTATCTTGTCCCTCGGCTCGATTGCCGGCGACCCAATGTTTACCAAAGACCTGCCCTTAATTCAGGCCCTGCTGATCATGAGCGTGATCATCATGCTGTACCGCCTGACCACCTGGCTGATGATGAAATACCAACCTTTTGAAGATCTACTGGAAGGCAAGTCGCTGTACATTGTAGAAGATGGTGTATTGGTGCTGGAGAAAATCAAGCTCGGCAAAATGTCGCACGATGAATTCTTTGCAGAAATGCGCCAGCAAGGCATTGAACATCTGGGTCAGGTGCGTGCCGGGCTGCTCGAAAGCGATGGTAAATTTAGTATCCTGCTTTTTCACCCTGAAGATATCCGTTATGGATTACCACTGTTCCCCAAGCAATATCAGCAAGTTACCCAGATAGAACCCAACACTTATTATGCCTGCATGTACTGTGGCCATGTCGATCATCCTGACCAGCCCGAGCAGTCCTGCCCACGCTGTGGCTGTTGCCGCTGGGCCAAGGCCATAAAGGAACAGATGCTCAGATAAGCTGGCAGTAGCTCAACTGGTTTTTGGCTTTAATTCAAGTTTATCGGCTAAAAGCTGAGTCGACGCAGTAATAATCATATTTTAAATGGCATAGTTCCTGCAGCAGTTAGCATTGCATCTGATGCAGTCTTGTTTCAAAAACTGATTGTTTGATAATCATTTATCGGTAACAAAATGGTAAAAAAACTTGCTTGAGCAAGCATTGAAAACTCGCTTAAGATGAAATCTGATCTATTTATGTACAGCACAGAAAATACCTTTTACATAACAAAACTGATGGCCTTGGCTGATGATAATGAAATAAAAATGGAGTTTTATACATGACACATAAACGCAGTATCACCTCCCTACTTTGTGCAAGTGCTCTTATGCTTGGGCTAAGTGCTTGTAGTGACAATAAGGCTCCCGCATCGGGTGAAAAAACCGCTGGAACTGGGGATGCCAGCGCATCCGGTACGCTGGATAAGATTAAAAAATCTGGCACCATTGTTCTGGGCTATCGTGACTCCTCTATTCCCTTTTCTTATATTGCCGACAATCCCAATCAACCGGTCGGTTATGCCCATGATTTACAGCTAAAAGTTGTAGAGGCTGTGAAGAAAAAGCTGAATATGCCGGATTTAAAAATTCGTTATAACCTGGTGACCAGCCAAAACCGGATTCCACTGGTCTCAAACGGTACAGTCGATCTGGAATGTGGCTCGACCACCAACAACAAGGAACGTCAGCAACAGGTTGATTTCTCGGTCGGTTTCTTTGAAGTCGGCTCTCGTCTGCTCACAGCCAAAGATTCTGGAGTGAAAGATTTTGCCGACCTGAAAGGTAAAAAACTGGTCACTACGGCGGGGACGACATCGGAACGTTATATCCGTCAGCATCAACAGGAATTGGGTATCGGCGAAATCATTTCGGCCAAAGACCATGCCGAATCTTTCCTCATGCTGCAAAACGGTCGTGCTGCGGCCTTTATGATGGATGATATCTTGCTTGCTGGTGAAAAATCCAAGGCCGCCGATCCCAACAAATGGGTGATTGTGGGTACAGCACCCATTCATGAAATTTATGGCTGCATGCTGCGTAAAGGTGATACTGGCTTTAAACAGGTGGTTGATGATGCCATTAAAGCCACCTATAGCTCCGGTGAAATCAACAAGATGTATCAGAAATGGTTCCAGCAGCCCATTCCACCGAAAAATATCAACCTGAACTTCCAGATGTCTGATCAGTTAAAAGCGTTAATCAGTAATCCACATGATCGTGACCAATAAACATTAGAACAACAACTTAATATGTCAGGCAGAAAAAGGACTTTTTTGCCTGACCCGACTCAGGAGTTACTATGAATTATAGTTGGAACTGGGGAGTTTTATTACAGTCCACCGGGGTGGGCGACTCGACCTATCTGAACTGGATTGTGACCGGTCTGGGCTGGCTGCTGGTGATTGCCATAGTGGCCTGGAGCATTGCCATGGTGTTGGGCAGCATACTAGGCATCATGCGCACCTTACCCAGCAAAACCGCACGGGGCATTGGCACGGCGTATGTGACCATCTTTCGTAATGTCCCCTTATTAATTCAATTGTTTATCTGGTTCTATGTGGTTCCCAACTTTTTACCCCCACCCATCAAATCATGGTGGATGAATGATCTGGGCGCCAATACTACGGCACTCATTTCCGCCAGTGTCGGTTTGGGGCTATTTACCGCAGCACGAGTCTGTGAACAGCTGCGTACTGGAATTGAAGCCTTACCGGTCGGTCAGGTCAATGCCGGTTATGCCATGGGTTTTAGCACTGCTCAGCTATACCGTTATGTGATTTTACCGCAATCATTCCGGATGATTTTACCGCCACTGAGTTCCGAACTGACCAACTGTGTCAAAAATACCTCAGTAGCCTCACTGGTCGGTGTGGCAGAAATTATTTCCCAGATGAAAACCATCAGTGAATATACCCAGAACACTATCGAAATTTATACCTTTGTGACCATCATCTTTATTGTGATTAACTTCTGTTTAATTCAGGCAATGAATATGCTGGAAAAACGCTTACGTGTTCCCGGTCTGATTGCAGGAGATAAATAATGGAATGGCTCACTGCATTTTTAAATGATTTACAGCTATCAGCTCCTGCCTTGTGGCATGGTCTGAGCATTACTTTAAAAGTGGTGTTCAGTGCCACCATTGGCGGAATTTTGATTGGTACCCTGCTGGCCTTGATGCGCTTATCGTCATTTAAGGTCCTGAATTTATTTGCGCAAGCTTATGTCAATCTGTTCCGCTCTATCCCCTTACTGCTGGTACTGATGTGGTTCTATTTTGCTGTGCCGTTCATCTACACGGCGATCACAGGCAATTACCTGACCATTGATACCGCACTGGTATCAAGTATTGTGGCGTTCATGCTGTTTGAAGCGGCTTACTTTTCGGAAATTGTCCGGGCCGGCATCCAGTCCATTCCCAAGGGCCAAACTGCGGCCGCCTATGCACTCGGCATGAGTTACAGCCAGTCGATGCGGCTGATTATTCTGCCGCAGGCGTTCCGTAAAATGACCCCGCTGCTGTTACAACAGACCATTATCTTGTTTCAGGATTCCACCATGGTTTATGCCATTGGTTTGCTGGACTTTTTCCGGACTAACTATGTCCGTGGCGACCTGATGTCGCTCTTGACCCAATATATTTTATTTGCAGGTTTGGTGTACTTCACTGTGAGTATGATCGCGACCTATGCCGTTAAAAAATTACAAAGGAAGTTAACTGTATGACTGATGGTAAAGTGATGATTGATCTGCAAAATGTCAGTAAATGGTACAAAGATTTTCAGGTACTGACCGACTGCACCACCCAGATTCACCAAGGGGAAGTGGTGGTGGTCTGTGGCCCTTCCGGTTCTGGTAAATCGACCCTGATTAAAACTGTGAATGGTCTGGAACCCTTTCAGCAAGGCAATATTATTGTGGATGGTATTTCCATCAAGGACCCCAAAACCGACCTGACCAAACTGCGCAGCCGTGTGGGTATGGTGTTTCAGCATTTTGAACTGTTCCCACATTTAAGCATTACCGAAAATTTGACCATTGCCCAAATTAAAGTACTGGGTCGTTCTGAAGCTGAAGCCAAGAAAAAAGGCCTGGCCTATCTGGAGCGGGTCGGACTCAGCGCTCACGCCAACAAGTTCCCGGCACAGCTTTCAGGAGGACAGCAGCAACGTGTGGCGATTGCCCGTGCCTTAAGCATGGACCCGATTGCGATGCTGTTTGATGAACCGACTTCAGCACTCGATCCGGAAATGATCAATGAAGTGCTGGACGTGATGGTCGAACTGGCCAAAGAAGGCATGACCATGATGTGTGTGACCCATGAAATGGGCTTCGCCCGCCAGGTGGCAAACCGGGTGATTTTTATGGATCAGGGAAAAATTGTGGAAGACTGCAGCAAAGATGAATTCTTTAATACCCAACGTGGTGAACGTGCACAGCAGTTCCTAAATAAAATTTTGCACTAAAAGAGTGAGTACTTTAACCAAGTCCAGAGTCTGTGGCTTGGTTTTTTATGCTCAATTTCTAAAACTGAACCAAATTAGAATCTCTTTAAATATATTTTTCATTTTTTCTTTATGCTGAGCAAGAAACCCATTGAAGTTTTTATTGGGCTAAACTTGCTACTATTCAGTGCTATAAAAAGCATATAAAATCCACTTCTTTAAAAAAGTTAAATTTTATTCAATTTTCATATATTTATTTATAATTTAAATTAAACAATATTGCACCATAATAACGCAAATCATTCATACTTCAGCAAGTGATTGCTTTATATCGAGTCTTGGGGTCTTTTTCTCAGCCTTAATCAAAATTTCCCCATTTCGACCATCTTCACGAAAATAATCTCATGGTTATACTGATCTTCTTTTTGTGATTTTAAGCACTAAAATGGAGCCATAAAATGCAAAATACAGATTTACTCTTTCTCCTTCTTGGTGCAGTTTTAGTTTTAGCCATGCATGCAGGTTTTGCATTCCTGGAACTGGGCACAGTACGACATAAAAATCAGGTCAATGCCCTGAGTAAAATTTTGACAGATTTCTCCATTTCTGCTATCGCCTACTTTTTTGTCGGCTACTATATTGCTTATGGACAACACTTTTTTCATATCGGTACAACCTTAGCCGCAGATCATGGCTACAACCTGATGCGCTGTTTCTTTCTGCTGACCTTTGCTGCCGCCATTCCTGCCATTATTTCTGGTGGTATTGCAGAACGGGCCAAAATGCGTTCTCAAGCAATTGCCACATTATTATTGGTGGCACTGGTTTACCCGTTCTTTGAAGGTATTGCCTGGAATGGCAATTTAGGATTACAAGGCTGGTTAGTAAAAACTTTTGGTGCAGCTTTCCATGATTTTGCCGGTTCAGTCGTGGTGCATGCTATGGGTGGCTGGATTGCACTCGCAGCGGTCATTTTACTGGGCGCACGTCATGGCCGTTATAAAAAAGATGGTCGTGTCAGTGCACATCCCCCTTCTTCCATTCCATTTCTGGCACTTGGTTCATGGATTCTAATTGTCGGCTGGTTTGGTTTTAACGTGATGAGTGCACAACGTCTGGATGCCATTTCTGGACTGGTTGCCATTAACTCACTAATGGCGATGGTTGGTGGTACTATTGCGGCCAACTTCATCGGCAAAAATGACCCGGGCTTCCTGCACAACGGTCCTTTGGCTGGTCTGGTTGCCATCTGTGCAGGTTCCGATGTAGTTCACCCCGTAGGTGCATTAATCATTGGCATGGTGGCTGGGGTCATTTTTGTCAAACTGTTCACTTACACCCAAAACAAACTTAAAGTGGATGATGTACTCGGTGTTTGGCCATTACACGGCGTATGCGGCAGCTTTGGCGGTTTAGCCGTAGGAATTTTCGGACAGCAATGGCTCGGCGGTTTGGGCGGTGTTTCAATCCTCTCTCAACTGATTGGTACTTTACTGGCCATCTCGATTGCACTCACTGGTGGCTTTGTAGTTTACGGCGTACTTAAAGTGGTTATGGGCATTCGTTTATCACAAGAAGATGAATTCCGTGGTGCCGATTTGTCTATTCATAAAATTTCAGCCAATTCGGAAGAAACCATTTTTTAAAGCTGATGGTTTAAGCTGAACGTTTAAAATCAATCATGATTTTCAGAGCGACTCAAAAGAGTCGCTTTTTATTTCTTAGATTTAACTATCTTAAACAGTTTTTCCTTATTGAATAGACTTCTTTCATAAATCATTTTCAATGACTACAAATTGTTCGTAATGCAAAGTTAAAATAGATTTTAGTAGGTATTTGATTCATGAATGTGGCATGGATGCCACAACGTTTCTCATCACAACAAGGATGTCGTGTATGGGAAACAAAAGGTTTTTGGCTACTTTTGACCTTTCAAAAGTAGCGACATTGCCTACGCAGAGGTATCAAAATGAAATCACTTAAATATGAGGCCGTGGTAATTTAGAAAATCTAATTTTAAATATCATCAACATCATAAAAACTGCTTAATTTCAGCCAGAGATTGAATGCGATTTATGGGCTGAGGTTGTTTAGCTTCATGAAATCCTTGTAGCCATAGCGCCTGCATACCGGCATCGATTGCCCCTTGTACATCATTGACTGGATGATCACCGACAAAAAGGCAGTTCTCTGGCGCAACAGCTAACTTTTGACTGGTATAGAGAAAAATTTCCGGATTCGGTTTACTGATGCCGACCAGTTCAGAACTGACGATTTCATCAAAATAATGACTAAAACCCAAACCCTGTAAAATGGTGAGTCGGGTCGCATGTCCACCATTTGAAATGACCGCCAGCTGATAACCGTCCTGTTTTAATTCGGTTAAGAGCTGACTGGCACCCTGCATGGCTACTGCGGATAAGCCAAATTGTTGAAACCAGAATTGGGTAAGTTCATCCAAATGTGGCATGCTTTTCCAGGTTAATTCCTGCTGCAAGGCATAAGCTACAGATGCAGCAATGCTGGGATGGGTAAGCAACTCTTTTTTCGGGTAGCCACCATTATCAATGCGACGGATAATCGCCTGAATTTTCCCAATTGCATCATGTGGTAACTGATGTTGATAGACTTGTACCAGATATTGACTATACGCCAGAATACTTCGATCACGATGGGTTAAGGTATTATCCAGGTCGAATAGAACAGCACGAATCGTCATTTGAATACCTATAGCAATCTTGCCGTTAATGTAGCATTAAAGCTTTATCCGGTTATGCTCTTTCCTGGATATGCTTATCAGCATTTAACACAACATCATACTTAACACGATACTTTTACGGCGATTTTCCCCACCGATTCAAGCTCGCTTAAGTCTGGATTAAGTTTTTATTGCTGTAATCGCAGCACTAAAATCAATTGATCTTTACTATGCACGATAAGCAACGCTTCATGCTCTATCAGGGCTGTTTTCTCATTATCAGTTTTTGCCTGCTTTTAGTTTGTTTCCCGATTGGGGGGGCACTGGATCTGGCACTGATTCATCCTTGGGTCAGTGAATCCGGGAAATTCCTGTTACGTGACAATTGGTATTTAGCTGAACTGAACCATCGTTATGTCAAAAATCTGATTATTGCGGTATATGCCAGCTTTTTTTTGATCTGGCTGGCATCGTTCAAGTTTGAAAAAATTAAAGCTTTACGCTGGACCTATGGTTATTTCTTTGGGCTGATCCTCCTTTCCACCTCGATTATTGGCTTGTTGAAATCACAGTCTGCCCATGCCTGCCCCTGGAATATCACCATTCCGACACATCAAGGTTTTTTCTGGGATTTTTCCGCAACTAAAGGACACTGTTTCCCTGGCGGACATGCTTCTACCGGCTTTGCACTGATGGCCGGATTTTTTGTATTTAGGCTTTCCGATAAAAAGCGTGCCTATTTTTTTCTGGTCTCGGGCCTTATTTTAGGTTTCGCGATGGGCTGGGCGCAAATGATGCGTGGAGCACATTTTCTCAGTCATAACTTATGGACCGCATGGATTATCTGGCTCGTCAACGTGAGTTTTTATCTACTCAATTATAAAAGATTTGCACCAAGCCAAAGCATGGATAAAACAGCCGAGACAGTTTAACTGCTCATACCTATCTGCTAGAACCCATCATCTAAGAGAAGTGATCGGCTAGAGTGGCAATTGCACATTGACCTGCAATCCACCTAAGCTGGCACTCTTGGAAAAAGAAATCTTGCCGCCGAGCCTTTCTGTGGCTTTATCTACAATAGATAGTCCCAAACCACTGCCTATTTCCAGATGATGATGGATACGATAAAAGCGCTTAAGAATTTTTTCATACAGTTCGGGGGAAATTCCAGGTCCACTATCTTCGACCTGAATCATGGCAAAACCTGCCTGTTCAAATACAGACACATTAATCACTCCCTGATTGGGCGTGTATTTAATCGCGTTATCAATCAGGTTATAAATAATGGAATGTACTGCAGATTCCTGACAATACAGCACTACATCTTCCTGACGTTCCATACCCAAGTCAATTTCTTTCTGCATGGCCAGATGAACGAGCTGTTCTACACAATTCACCGCAACCTGATTCAGTAAAAACTGCTGTTTGGTTTCGACCTCCAGAATTGAAGCATCCTGTTTTGCCAGACTGAGCAACTGGCTAACCAAATGCTGAATCCGGATTAATCCTTTGCTTAAATTCTGTAGTTCCTGAGCATCGGGAAACTGTTTTAACAGGATCTGCATCTGTAAATTCAATGCAGTGATGGGGGTGCGAAGCTCATGTGCTGCATCGGCAATAAACTGCCGCTGCTCCTGCTGTGCAGAGGAAATCCGCTCAAACAAATGATTCATTTCGGTAATGGTCGGCACAATTTCAAGCGGATAATTATTTGATTGAATGGCACTTAATTCCTCCGAATCACGTTGAGCCAATTCCGCTTTAAAATCATCCAAAGGCTGCAAGCTGCGGCTAATAATCCAGCTCAGTCCCCAAATCACAAAAGGCATAAACAGTAAATAAGGAATAAACATACTGCCGGCAAGTTCCAGGGCTAGATGCTGCCGTGTCGATTGTTGCTGGCTCACCTGAATCTGATAATGTTCTAAAGGCAGGATGTAAGTATGCCAAACCCCTTGTGCGGTTTTATGGGTATAAAATCCTGCTTTTTTCACAGGATGAACCAATAAATTCATGGCATGGCTTTTATGTTCTTCATTTGCATAAGACCAGACATCGACAAACAGGTCTTCTTCGTGATAATGCCTGGCTTGATCAAACTTGCTTTGCACCGGTTCAGGATCATGCTGCGCGACGCGTTCTGCCAGATTCTGCATCTGGGCATCTAACACTTCATTAATTTCTTGCAGGGCAATACGGTAAGCAGAAAAAATCAGCAAGCAGCCCAAGGCAATACTAAAAACAGAAACATAAATAATCAGGCGTTTTTTTAATGAATACTGTGACTGCACCAGTGGCTGACCTTCTAGCTGATTTTATCGTTGTCTGAATTTATAATTGTCCCAGTCGATAACCTAAACCACGAATGGTGCAAATAAAATCTTTGCCGAGTTTGGCGCGTAAGTGATGCACATACACTTCAATGGTATTGCTGCTTACTTCGCTATCCAGATCATACAATTTATCTTCTAAATTGGCTTTAGAAAATATCTTGTTTGGATGACTCACCAAGGGAATCAAAATCGCCCATTCACGATTGGACAGGTCAATATATTGCCCCTTAAACTTGGCAATATGCTGTTCAACATCCAGCGTGAGTTCGCCATAACTTAAAATTTGCGGGCTGTCCTGAAGCGCAGATTCTACCCCGCTACGACGTAATAGAGCATGGATGCGGGCCAACAGTTCATCAAATTCATAGGGTTTGACCAGATAGTCATCTGCCCCACTGTTCAATCCATCCACCCGGTTTTGCAGTTGATCCCGTGCTGAAATAATCAGCACAGGTAAAGCAGGCCACTGCTGGCGAATCTGTTTCAATACCTGCATCCCGTCCATCATCGGCAAGCCTAGATCGAGTAGGACGATATCAAACTTTTCCTGTATGAGTTTCTTTAAACCGTCAATGCCATTATTGACCCATTCCACATCAAATTGCTGATATTTCAGCAAAGTGATGCTGGATTCAGCAATCATGAAATCATCTTCAATGATCAATATTTTAGCCATATTTTAAACTCATACTTTCTGTTTTGACTGACAGTTCTGCAACATATTGTTTTGTTCATCAATGGTTTGGGTTTTGACATCCAGCAAACTTAACAGACTTGGGAACAGATTATCCTGACTTAATTGTTTGCTTTTTTGCTGGGCTAAGCAAGTGATTTGGGCAGAATTTTGTGCAGTCCATTCAGGAGAAAACCACATCAACATTGGAACATGAGTTTGTTGGCTAGGCGCAATCGCATAAGGTGAGCCATGTAAATATAAACCATGTTCTCCTGTCGATTCACCATGATCAGACAGATACCAGAATCCGGTTTGATAAGCGCTGTTGCCTTTTAACACCTGAATGAGTGAACTTAAAACATGGTCAGTATATACAATTGAATTATCATAACTATTCAACAATTCTGTACGGCTGCAACCTTGAATTGCATTGCTATCGCAACTTGGTTTAAAAGGCTGGAAGGGTGCTTTGGAACGCTGATAATAAGCAGGTCCGTGACTACCCATCTGATGTAATACAATTAAACGTGGAGTCTTGTCGGTTTCAGGAATTGTAGCCAGATAAGTTTTTAAGCTATCCACCAAAATTTCATCATAGCAGTCGCCATTTTTGGCACACCATTTATCTTTGAGCTGTTGCGGAATCTGATACTGTTCAACCCGGTTACAGGCACCTTTACAACCCGAGTTATTATCCATCCAGGTCACTTTATAACCTGCACGCTGTGCAATATCGAGTAATCCTTCACGGTGACTGGCCAGCTGTTCGTCATAATCTTTTCGAGGCATGCCGGAGAACATGCAGGGTACGGATACAGCGGTTGCAGTACCACATGAACTCACCTGACTAAAATTGATAATGTCCAGTTTAGAGAGTTCAGGATTGGTATTTTTGGCATAGCCATTCAATGAAAAACTTTCTGCACGGGCTGTTTCACCCACGACCAACACCATAAGCTTAGGTTTAGCCTGCTTATTGACTGGCTGAAGCAAATGAGCATCTTCACCATAATGAACTAAAGGTAAATTCTGCTTAGGTGCAGATTTACGGTAATACGATAAGGTCGATGCGATGGCATTTTGTGGAGAAATCATGCCTTTCAAATCACGATGTTCCCGGAAAATCGCAGCATAATCTACATAAAAGGTAAACAGCAAGGCGCCAACCAATAACAATGAAGCGATACTGCTTAACATTTTTTTGCCAAGTTTAGGTAAAAAAGCTTCAGGCTTAATCCGAACGAGCGCCACAAGAATGAGTGGTAAAATGACAAATACCAGCGTCCAAAGCCCAAAGCGTAAGGACATCAATCCGCGGACTTCACGGGCATCGGTTTGCATCATATTCTGAACTTGTTCAGGTGAAATCACCACGCCCAAACTATTGACAAAATAGGCCGTAAAGCCCCCTATCACTAAAAAAATTGAAGCCAGTATTTTTGCATTCCAGCGCCATTGCAGCAGCTGAAAAATCAGGTTATAGGCCGCCACGATCACCAATACGGTCGCGATTAAAAATAAATAGGCTTTGCTGCCCTGATAAGGGGTCAAACTTTGTATTTTTTGAAAAAAGGCAAAATTCAGCACCAAGCCCAACCATATTGCCAGCAATAAATTAAACAGGCTTAACGAAATGGGCTTTATTTTATCACGTATAGGACTGATGATATTTGACATGACTGTTGGTTAATCTTTCTACTGTTGTCTTAATGTAGAATACCAAACTTAAAATTCACTTAATATAAGAAACAGTAATAAAAAAGGCGATGTAAAACATCGCCTTTTAGAAAAAACAATGGACAGATTAGAACTTATATTCTAATCCTGTACCGACTACAGGTTGTTTAGTTTCATTCGAACCTTGTTCAAGAGTCAGATAACCGGCATAACCATACGCTTTCACCTGTTTATTAAATGCATAATCTGCACCAGCAAAGATTTGTTTTGCTTCATAGTCAGGAGCATTATTAGTAAATGTAGTTGTGTTTTGGCTATATTGTGCTTTTACAGTCCAGGCCTTGGCTGTTAGGAAATTATATTCTGCACCCACTAACCAGCCTTGAGCATCATCAATAAATTCTGAACCAGTAGCATTACCTTTTGCAGTTTCAACTTCTGAAGTTTGATAAAGTGCTTTTAATGCCAAACCCCTATCTAGGTTTACACGGCCAATGGCTCGAATTGTATTTGCAGCTGCAAATAATGATGTTAATTTTCCATCTTTATCAACTGCTGGTAAAACCTCTGGAGAGCTAGCATTTGAAAAGCCAGAACCTAAGAAAGACGATGGAATGGCTTTATCATACGCAATACCAGCCACAACCACCGGGCTGTCATAGACTACAGATGCAGACCATGCGTCGCCTAAACCACGCCCCGCAGTTTTAGAAGAGCCATTACCTTTTGCAATGCCTGAATCTTCACCAGAGGCCAACAACGCATTCACTTTAATGGCACCTGTAGGCAATTTAATTGCCGGAGATTCATAAATGACTGCATTCGATATACGGGCTTCACTAGTGAAAATACCGTTTACATCTGCTTTGTTAGCAACGTAGTTGTTAAAGCTATCAACTGGACTTGAGAGTTGCTTCAATGGCGTGTCATGTGCACCCACTTTTAAAGTACCGAGCTGAGCATCTTTTAAACCGACAAAACGGTTACGCGTAGTCCAGTCTGTACTATCACCATCTGCGCTGAGACCCCATTCAATTGCATAAACTGCGTTTAGACGATCGTTCAGTTTTTCTTCACCCTTTAAACCAATGAAAGAGCTATTAGAACTGACTTCTACTACATCTTTATCCGAAGTATTGGCATTGTCTTCTGGCAAGTAATCGATACTTGCATCAATTTCCCCATAAAGAGTTAGTGCTGCAAAAGTTGGTGCTGCCAGTAGGCTTAATGCAATCGCTGCTGCTAATTTGGTTTTCATCTATAAATACCCCTAAGTTATTCTGTAACAGATGTTACAATTCAGAAATATTTAAAAAAATGATTTAATTTTTATTTAGTTATCTTATTTAATCCTTAGATTTTAAATGTATATTGAATTGAATTAAAAAGCTTTTAGGGTTTAGAGCAAACTGTTTTTCCATCTCAGAATCGGGAAAATACAGAGCAATGCCAACACGGTGATCAAGCTTAAATAACTCGCATAACCCAGGAGATCGCCTAAAATCCCGCTTAGGCTATACAGTCCTCCGCTCACGGTTGCCATCAACGCCACCTGGAAAGTGAAATCTGTTCCTGCTAAATGTTTGCGGCTGTATTGCATGACCAGAGTCAGCATCACCACCAACAGCATGGCAGAAATCATGTCTTCAGCGGCATTGATCAGATAAATGATCCTGACATCAATAGAGCGTTGTGCCTCATATTGAATGGCTAACCATGCATAGGCAGCCAGAGTGAAAATTTTCAGAATAGAAAAACCGAGTAAAGCATGCTCACGGGACACATACTTCAGGCTGAACCCTGCAAGCCCTGCACCGATGAGTGCAGCCACAGCGCCAAGCATGGTCACATAAATGCCAATTTGGGAAAATGTCAGTCCTATATCGACCATTAAGGGTTTCAGCAAAGGCCCGGCTAAACCATCGGCAATTTTAAAGGTGATGAGCACCGCTAACCATGCAGCAAGATTTTGCTCTCGATAAAAATAAGCCAGATAATCTTTTATTTTTTGCCAGCGAAATGTTCCTGCTTCGGTACTGGACGGCATATGCTTTAATCGTTGCGGTTCTTTCAGCCATAAAATCGGTAAAGTATTCAACAGCACCAGTCCCGCCAAGATTAAAAATGTGCTTTGCCAATGCAGCCAGTCCAGTGCCCATAAAATAGCCCCTCCACCGACAATAAAGCCTAGTCGTGAGCCAATGACCTGAAAGGTATTACCCCAATGTTGCTGCTGACTGTGCAGCATATTGACTGCCAGACCATCGGTGGCAATATCCTGGGTTGCACCGACCAGATTCATGCTCAGTAAAGCCACAAAAAAAGCCAGCAAGTATTCAGGCTGGTTTAAAGCCTGAATCGGCAGAAAAGATAAGCCAATCAGTACAACCACACTCAACAACTGGGTCGGAATAATCCAGCTACGGTAATGTCCAGATGCTGCATGGCCAAAACGGTCAACCCACGGTGCCCAGAAAATTTTGATTGACCAGGGCAACATTAATAAGCCAAAACCGCCAATATGTGCCAGTGACACCCCTTGGGCACGTAAAATCACCGGTAAGGCATGGGTCATAAAACCGACCGGTAAACCTTGTGCCCAATATAAAGAAAACAGCAGAATATAAATGTGAGGTGTACTCGGCATAGTGGGCCCTTAGGGTCAAAACCGGATTGACTATTTTGATCAGGCAAGCTGAATGACAGTTGATATTTTGCCAATGAATCTTATTTTACAAAAGCTTAACATGTTTAAAAGCCGATAAATTTACCCGGGAGTGCAATCAAACACCATGACTCAACACTTTCCGACCTTGCCCGATCAAGTGCCTGCCCGTAGTGGTCACTTAAGCCGAAATATTTTCAAAAAATTATTTCTTGCCCAAGGCTGGAGTTTTGAGGGTGATTTTCCCAACCTGCCGAAAGCGGTCGCCATTATTTCTCCACACACCTCGAATATCGATGCCTGGCACGGTTTTGCAGCACTGCTTGGACTGGGCATCAAGATCACGGTTTTTGGCAAACACACCTTATTTAACACACCGCTGAAACCCATACTTGAATGGATTGGGGTGATTCCGGTCAATCGCAGTATCCAACAAGGTACCACTCAGCAAATTATCGACTTCATTAATACGCAACAGCAGATCTGGGTCGGTATGGCACCGGAAGGAACACGCAAACAGGCTGAATCGTTTAGAAGTGGTTTTTACCGCATTGCCGTGGGTGCCCATATCCCGATTGTGATGTTTTCACTGGATTATAAAAACAAGGCGATACACTGCCTGGGAGTGTTTCAGCCAACGGGAAATTACGCGCAGGATGTAGAACAGATTTTGGATCACTATACCGGCAAATTTTCAGCCAAAAATCCGGACTGGTTAGCCAAACCGTTACAAAATCGTATAAAAAACAGCTAGTCAAAATAGCAATTATCTGCTGTCATGTGCGCAAATTTTCATCTCATTGGTATACAAATTCAACCATGAAGCTTGTGCAATATTCTTTCATTGCTCTACTAGGGCTTGGACTGATTGGCTGTGACAAAACCACCAAAAAACCACAGCAAACCACAACCATCAAGGCACGTGAACCTGTCATTGCCATTGCGCTCGGTGGTGGTGGAGCTAAAGGATTTGCCCATATTGGGGTGCTGAAAGTTTTAGAATCGCATGGCATTAAACCGAAAATCGTCACCGGGACCAGTGCCGGAAGTTTTGTCGGCAGTATTTATGCCAGTGGCAAAACACCTTATCAACTGCAGCAAATTGCCCTGACTTTAAAAGAATCGGATATCCGTGATTTAACCCTGAACAGTCAAGGTGTTGTACAAGGCCAAAAATTGCAGAATTATGTGAACCAACATATTGCCAACAAACCGATTGAACAATTCCCGATTCGCTTTGCAGCGGTTGCGACCCGTCTGGACACCGGCACTAAAGCTGAATTTATTAAAGGCAATGCTGGTCAGGCCGTGCGTGCTTCCTGCAGTATCCCCAATGTCTTTGTTCCCGCTACCATCGGTGGGAAACAGTATGTCGATGGAGGGCTGGTCAGCCCGATTCCGGTGAAAACAGCGAAAGCGATGGGGGCCGATATTGTTATTGCCGTCGACATTTCTGCACGACCGAGTGGCAATCAACCGATGAATATGTGGGGCCTGCTGGACCAGACCATCAATATTATGGGTCAACAAAGCATTCATGAAGAACTGAATCAGGCCAATGTGATCATTCAGCCTAAAGTGGGACATTTAGGCACGCTGGATTTAAAAGCCAGCAATGCATCCATTCTAGAAGGTGAAAAAGCGACCCAGCTGAAAATCATCGCCATTAAAAAGGCGATCAGCGACTTTAAAAAATCACCCACAGCCTTTAAACCCGCGCCAAAATCCAGAATCTAAAAAATATGCTTTTTTAATATTCAAAGACTTATTCATCTGCTAAATTGATATGGAGGCCTCATGGTCTCTCTTTATTTTGACAATACACGAGTAGATGTATGGAATTTGCATTCGAACCTTGGCATTGGTTTGTACTCGGGGTATTACTGATGCTTTCTGAATTGGTAATCCCCGCTTTTGCTGCACTATGGTTTGGCATCGCAGCCATCATGGTCGGTGTTTTATTCTGGATGTTTCCGATGATGGGCTTAACCACTCAGATTGTCACCTGGATTATCCTGTCTGTGCTATGCACCTTGTTGTGGTTCAAATTTATCAAACCGCTTTCTATTGATAAAACCAAAGCCGGATTATCTCGTGAAGCGACTATTGGTCAGGTGGGCATGGTCATTCAGACTCATATGCAGCATGACCTGATCACGGTGCGTTTTCCCATGCCGGTTTTGGGGTCAGATGAGTGGAACTGTCGGACTCTGTCTCCGGTAGAAGTGGGTGATCGGGTTCGGGTGGTCGATATTCTCGGCAATGATCTGGTGGTTAAACCACACCATCCCAATAACGAAAATATATAAGTGAGGAAATAACATGTCTGGTGGAACAATTATTGTTTTAGCACTGCTGGTTTTTGCCGGCGTGACCATTTTTAAAGGGGTACGCATTGTCCCGCAGGGTTATAAATGGATTGTGCAACGTCTGGGTAAATACCATACGACTTTGGGACCGGGACTCAGTTTTGTCATTCCGTATATTGATGAAGTAGCATATAAAGTGACCACCAAAGATATCGTGCTGGATATTCCTTCACAGGAAGTAATTACCCGTGACAATGCGGTGCTGCTGATGAATGCAGTGGCGTACATTAATATCACTACCCCAGAAAAAGCGGTTTACGGCATTGAAAACTATACTTGGGCCATTCAGAACCTGGTGCAAACTTCACTGCGTTCAATTGTCGGTGAAATGGATCTGGATGATGCGCTATCGTCACGTGATCACATTAAAGCCAAACTGAAAGCAGCCATTTCCGATGATATTTCCGATTGGGGCATTACCCTGAAAACTGTGGAAATTCAGGATATCCAACCTTCAGCCACTATGCAGGCGGCCATGGAAGCACAAGCGGCTGCCGAGCGTCAGCGTCGCGCTACCGTGACCAAGGCAGATGGTGAAAAACAGGCAGCAATTTTGGAAGCCGATGGTCGTCTGGAAGCCTCACGCCGTGATGCAGAAGCGCAAGTGGTGTTGGCTGAGTCTTCGCAACGTGCCATTGAAATGGTGAGTTCAGCCGTAGGAGATAAAGAAATTCCGGTGGCTTATTTGCTTGGTGAACAATATGTCAAAGCCATGCAGGACATGTCGAAATCCAATAATGCCAAAACGGTGGTGTTACCTGCAGACATCCTGAATACCATCCGTGGCGTAATGGGACGCAATCAGTAAGCTACTCTTTTATATTAAAAAATAGACAGCAAAAGCTGTCTATTTTTATTTCAGCCAAGAAAAACTCAGCATTTTTTTTTAATCTATGGTTAAATTTCGCGTTATTTTTTTGAAATGATTTGTGCTTGTTCTTTAAAAGCCTGTGTTTCGATCTACTGTCCACCGTGTAACTGGATACCGTATGAACTCCCTGAATCCGACCTTAATTACCTTTCTTTTTTATATTGTCGCCATGATCGCGATTGGCCTTCTGGCTTATCGCGCGACAGCCAATTTTTCTGATTACATTTTGGGGGGTCGTCGTTTAGGTAGTTTCGTGACGGCGCTCTCTGCCGGTGCTTCAGATATGAGTGGATGGCTGCTGATGGGCTTGCCGGGTGCAATTTATCTTTCAGGTTTATCTGAAATGTGGATTGCAATTGGCCTGATTATTGGTGCCTGGCTCAACTGGCTGCTGGTGGCCGGACGTTTACGTGTACACACCGAAGTACAGCACAATGCCCTGACCCTGCCGGACTATTTCTCCAACCGCTTTAATGACCAGAAGAAAATTTTACGTGTGGCATCAGCTTTCATTATTCTGATTTTCTTTGCCATTTATTGTGCTTCCGGCATGGTGGCTGGTGCTCGCCTGTTTGAAAACATGTTTGACCTGTCCTATAGCACGGCACTATGGATCAGTGCCATTGCCACCATCAGTTATGTATTTATCGGTGGCTTCCTCGCGGTCAGCTGGACCGACACCATTCAAGCGTCATTGATGATTTTTGCTCTGTTACTCACCCCTATTGTGACCATTCTGAGCTTCTCGGACCTGTCTCAAATGACCCTGGCACTTGAAGCTGCACGTCCGCAAGCGATGGATATCATGGGTGATCTAAGCTTTGTAGCGATTATGTCCTTACTTGCCTGGGGCTTAGGCTACTTTGGTCAACCACATATTCTGGTGCGTTTTATGGCAGCAGATTCGGTGAAATCCATTCCCAATGCACGCCGTATCGGTATGACCTGGATGACGTTATGTCTAGGTGGTGCGGTGGCAGCAGGCTTCTTTGGGATTGCCTACTTCCAGCAGCATCCGGAACTGGCTGGTGCTGTGACGGCCAATCCTGAAACTGTATTTATGGAACTGACCAAGATTCTGTTTAATCCATGGATTGCAGGTATTGTACTGGCTGCCATTTTAGCCGCGGTGATGAGTACCCTGAGTTGTCAGTTACTGGTCTGCTCAAGTACCTTGACCGAAGACTTTTACAAATCCTTCTTGCGTAAAAATGCCACACAAAAAGAACTGGTTTGGGTGGGACGTCTGATGGTGTTACTGATTGCCCTGCTTGCCATCTGGATGGCTGGAAACCCTGAATCCAAGGTTTTAGGTTTGGTGGCTTATGCCTGGGCAGGTTTTGGTGCAGCCTTTGGTCCACTGATTATTCTATCTTTGTTCTGGCGTCGTATGACTTTAAATGGCGCACTTGCAGGTATGCTGGTCGGAGCTGTGGTGGTCATTCTATGGAAAAATCTGTTGGGCAATACCGGTGTTTATGAAATTATTCCCGGCTTCATTGCTTCAATCATTGCCATTGTCGTAGTCAGTCTGCTGGGTACAGCCCCTTCTGCTGAAGTCACCACCCGTTTCGATGAAGGTGACCGCCTGTATAAAGCATCTAAATAATTTTTACAGTCTAAGCCTATAAAAAAAAGAGGATTTATGATCCTCTTTTTTTAGTCTTGGCTGCTGTATTTGAATCAAATTAACTTTTACGCGCCAATAAAAATTCTGAAATCTGGTTCAGTTCAGCTGCATTTTCAGAAAACATCTCCAAAGCATTAAAGGCCTGATCATGCAGCTCTTTGGCATAGGCTTGAGCTTTTTCCAGGCCCATGAGTGCAGGATAAGTCGATTTATCCACTTGCTCATCCTTACCCGCAGTTTTCCCCAGTACTGCCGTATCGGAAATAATATCCAGAATGTCATCCTGCACCTGAAAGGCCAGTCCAATCGCTTGCGCATATTCACGCAGTTTAGGAATGGCAGGATCTGTACCTTCAAATACGGTCACGGCTGCCATCATCACGGCTGCAGAAATCAGGGCACCAGTTTTATTGCGGTGAATATTTTCCAATGCATCCTGATCCACTTGCTTGCCTTCAGCCTGTAAATCCAGCACCTGACCGCAGACCATTTTCGAGCTGGCAGTCGCCAGAATTTGCATCTGTTTTAAAACAATGGTCGGAGCAACTGCCGGACCCTGATCAAACAGGCGACTGCCCAAGATTTCAAAGGCCATCGACTGCAAAATATCACCCGCCAGTAATGCCGTATCTTCCCCAAAAGCAACATGACAGGTCGGTTGACCACGACGCAAGGAATCATTATCCATACAGGGTAAATCATCATGGGCCAGTGAATAACAGTGAATCATTTCAATGGCGACTGCAGCACGGCGTACGGCAGCAAAATTTGCATTCGGTTTTAAAGCAGCGGTGGCATAACAAAGTGCAGGACGTACCCGTTTTCCACCCAGCATGACCGCATGATACACAGCCCCTTTAAGCGGCTCCGGAATGGAAAATGCGTCTAATGCCGTTAATAAATCTTGTTGAATACGTTGCTGTGCTTGAGTTAATGCATTTGCTTGCACGTCAGTTAAAGATGACACATTCGCCTCGAATACTTTGCTTTGGGAATAGATCGGGAAAATTAAAAATGACCCCGATCTAATATACAACGCTCTTGTCACCTTCGACAGAGAACTTGCGATTCCTCATCTACATGAGAATTGAACCGTCATCATCGTTTAAGCTTTAATCAGGCTAACTTATTGATCAATGACAAGCAGCATGATACTGCTTTCTCGCAAGATTCTCTATCTTGTTTGCTATTTCAAGCTATCTTCCGGAATTCGGACCCAGCCTTCCATCAGTACCCGCGCACTGCGGCTCATGACAGCTTTTTTGACCACCCATTGTCCATTTTCCTGCACAGCTTGTGCGCCGACTCTTAAGGTACCTGATGGATGTCCAAAGCGTACTGCTTCACGTACTCCGCCACCTGCTGCCAGATTAACCAAAGTTCCAGGAATCGCAGCAGCCGTACCGATCGCCACTGCAGCCGTTCCCATCATGGCATGATGCAGTTTACCCATCGACAAGGCACGAACCAGCAAATCGACATCAGTGGTTTGAATATCTTTACCGCTTGAAGATGTATAGGCTTTAGGTTTCGATACAAAGGCAATTTTCGGGGTATGCTGGCGCTTTTCCGCTTCGGAAATATCCTGAATCAGACCCATCTGTTTTGCGCCATAAGCGCGGATAGTTTCAAAACGTGCCAGTGCCTGAGCATCGCTATTGATGGCATCCTGTAATTCAGTACCTTCATAACCAATATCTTCTGCATTTAAAAAAATGGTCGGAATACCGGCATTAATAAAGGTTGCCTGAAAAGTTCCGATTTCCGGTACTTCAAGAGTATCTACGACATTCCCCGTCGGGAACATGGCTCCGCCCTCTTCACCATCATCAGCCGGGTCCAGAAATTCAATGGCAACTTCAGCTGCCGGGAAAGTCACCCCATCCAGCTCAAAATTACCAGTTTCCTGCACCTGTCCATTGGTGATCGGCACATGGGCAATAATGGTTTTTTGGATATTGGCTTGCCAGATACGGACTGTACAAATGCCATTTTCCGGAATACGTTCTGCACTGACCAAGCCATTGGAAATGGCAAATGAGCCGACTGCAGCCGTTAAGTTTCCGCAGTTACCACTCCAGTCCACAAAAGGCTGATCAATCGAAACCTGTCCAAATAAATAATCGACATCATGATCTGGCTGGACACTTTTGGCCAAAATCACGGTTTTACTGGTACTTGAAGTTGCTCCACCCATGCCATCAATCTGCTTGCCATATGGATCAGGGCTTCCAATCACTCGCAGCAATAACTGATCACGCACTTTTCCAGCCTGCTGTGCAGCTTGTGGCAAGTCATCCAGTTTAAAGAACACCCCTTTACTGGTACCGCCACGCATATAAGTTGCTGGAATCTTGATTTGTGGAGCAAAACTCATTTCTCTTTTATCCTTTCATTTATCATTGTTGTACATCGCCGTCAGCAAAATGCTAAAAAGTATCATAGCGATTTTTTTATGAAATAGATGCTTTCTTGACTTAAGTATAAAAAACGAATATCAAACTTTTTTTCATCATTTACCTCATTTTATTTTATGTATTAAAAAATAAAATTAATTTATTGATTCAAAATAGGAATATATAAAATATTTTTTATATGATTATTTTTTAACAATCCCTCTCTAGAGCCCGTACTAGGCTTATACATTTCAATCTATTACAATCCATTTCAATCCTTTCCTTACACATTGTCGGGCTGAATACTTTGAACAACGAGTCTTCCAAACTTCAGCGTGGCTTAAAGAACCGTCATATCCAACTGATCGCCATGGGCGGTGCAATTGGGACAGGCTTATTCTTAGGTTCCGCACAGGTCATCCAATCTGCTGGTCCTTCCATCATTTTGGGTTATGCCATTGGTGGTTTAATCGCCTTTTTAATCATGCGCCAACTGGGCGAAATGATTGTTCATGAGCCTGTAGCAGGATCATTTAGCCACTTTGCCAATAAATATTGGGGCAAATTCCCAGGCTTCCTGGCGGGCTGGAATTACTGGATTTTGTACGTTCTGGTTGCCATGACAGAGCTTACTGCAGTCGCCAAATATATTAATTACTGGTGGCCGCATATTCCTGCATGGGCTTCGGTACTGTTATTTTTCATTGTCATTACTCTGGTCAATCTCGGCAATGTCAAGTTTTATGGCGAATCCGAATTCTGGCTTTCCATTGTTAAAGTGACTGCCGTGATTTCCATGATTGTTTTCGGCCTGTATTTATTACTGACTGCAGATGCAGGATCAACCTCTTCATTTAGCAATCTTTGGTCACATGGCGGTTTCTTCCCGAATGGTTTTGAAGGCCTGTTCTATATGCTGGCTTTCCTCATGTTCGCCTTTGGCGGTATTGAACTGATTGGTATGGCGGCTGCAGAAGCCAAAGACCCGGAAAAGACCATTCCTAAGGCCATTAACCAGGTCGTGTTCCGTATTCTGATTTTCTATATTGGCTCACTCACGATTCTTTTATCCTTAGTGCCTTGGAACCAGCTGGAACTGGGTGGTATGGATAAAAGTCCATTTGTAATGATTTTCAGTCAACTCGGAATTGGCTGGGCAGCACATCTACTCAATTTCATTATCTTGACTGCGGCACTGTCTGTTTATAACAGTGGTATGTATGCCAATAGCCGTATGCTGTATGGTCTGGCACAGCAAGGCAATGCACCGAAAGCGTTCATGAAAGTAAATAAACAAGGTGTGCCTGTTCCTGCTGTTTTATTCTCAGCCCTGCTCATTTTCGGTTGTGTGCTTTTAAACTACTTTGTCCCAGAAGACGCTTTGGGCCACTTGATGTATGTGGTCGTAGGTGCCTTGGTGCTAAACTGGGCCATGATTAGTTTGACACATTTGAAATTCAAACAGGCTGTCAAAAACGCTGCGATTCAAACCAAGTTCCCGGCACTCTGGGCTCCTGTCAGCAATTATGTGGTACTGATCTTTATTGCGACAGTACTTTATATTATGTGGACCCAAGGTTTTAAAGAATCCGTATTGATGATTCCCGTCTGGATAGTGCTGATGTTTGGCCTATTTAAAAGCCTAAAGACGAAGAAATCTTAAACATAAAATTCGTTTAAATCATTTTAAAAAGTTATTGTTTCGACAATAACTTTTTTTTTACCTGTATTTGCGCTACATTAGCTGCGCATTGCGCCCTTAGCTTAACTGGATAGAGCAGTTGCCTCCTAAGCGACCGACGTGGGTTCGAGTCCCGCAGGGCGCACAATACTTTTCACCCTAGAATGTTTAATAAAAATAATCTAAAGCCCTATTCAGCCTGCCAGATCTCGCTTCCCTACCTGCCTATATTTAAACTTTCCCTTAGTCAGGTAATGATACGAGTGTTTTAAAATTCCCAAATAGCAATTAATAATAAAAAATATTTAAAAAATTAAATTTCCTGACCTGCTGTTTTTTAAATTTCAATTATTACGTTTGAAGAGAGAACTCTATCACATAAAAATACGATACTTTTTATGATAAATGGTCATTTTTTAATCAAACAAATATTCACATAAAATAATTATCAATTTAGTTTAATTAATTATTTTTCAATTATTTAAAATAAACTATTAGTATAAATTTAGACTAAAAACTCTAATACGTTCATTTTTTAAACTCCAGAGTTTTTTATAGAGCATTTACTCTTTTTTTTATTGTGCTATTTTTGTCACATGGAGTAACAAATGATATCTGGTTATATAACTGATATTAGGAAAATAAATTTAGCGCATTCAAAAACACAAATCAGCCGTAATAAAATTTGTACCTCAAGGAAAGACACAAAATGAAATTAAAAACTCTTAGTACCGCAATGATTCTTGCAACAGTACCAATGACGGGTGCATTTGCAGCTGCACTAGATCGCTCAGGTCAATCTATTTCAGCCTTCCTACAACCGGGTAACTATTTCGAAGCGGGTATTTCTGTTTTAGATCCAACCGTTGAAGGTAAAGCGAAAGCAACTTCTGGAGGGGGCTCATTATCTGATATGGGAGATGATTATTATTTTCCTACAGCAGCACTGAAGTTCCAGCCAACTGAAAAATTCTCTGTAGGCATCTTATATGACCATCCATTTGGAGCAGATGCTACTTACTCAAGTTCAGATCCGTTAGTTGCTGCAGGTACTGGCTTATTCCATCTTAATGGCGAAAGTACAGAAGTAGAAGTGACTACACAAAATTTATCTTTGATCTTGGGTTTCCAACCAATTGAAAATATCAATATTTATGGTGGTGCCGTTTATCAAACTGTAGAAGGTGACGTACAACTTCGTGGTGCAGCCTATGGTTCTGCAAATGCTTTAGGCAAATATAATGCATCAATGAAAGAAGATTCTGCAGTGGGTTGGTTAGCAGGTTTCGCCTACCAGATTCCAGAGATCGCATTAAAAGCTTCTTTAACATATCGCTCAGAAATCGATCATGAAGCGGCTACTCGTGAATATGGTCAAAGTAATATTCTGGCGCTTGTTGCTCAAAATCCTGCCGCTGCTTTATATGATGTTAATACAACCACTAAAATCACAACTCCACAGTCTGTAAACTTGGATTTCCAAACTGGCATCATGGCAGATACCGTAGCATTTGCTAATTTACGTTGGGTAAACTGGAAAGATTTTTCTATTCGTCCAGAGAAATTTGGTCAAATTGCGCAAACTTTAGGTGCTGTTGGTCAAACCCCTGATAATCCTAATGGCTTTGACTTAGTCGCTTATACAGATGATCAAATCTCAGCAACCGTTGGTGTTGGTCGTAAACTGAGTGAACAATGGGCTGGTAATGTTTCAGTAGGTTATGATACCGGTGCAGGCAACCCTGTATCTACCCTTGGCCCAACAGAAGGTTACTGGAATGTGGGTCTAGGTATTCAATTTTCACCTGCTCCTAACTACTTCATCGCTGGTGGTGTGAAATACTTCATGCTAGGCGATGCTGCGGCCCAACCCGCATCTATGTTCGGAACAAATAAAGCAATTGCAGAATTCGAAGATAATGATGCATGGGCTTATGGTCTTAAAATTGGTTACCGCTTCTAATCTTATTTAACCAAACAATAAAAGACCATTGTTCGCAATGGTCTTTTTTTTCAGTCTTTGATTAGCATTTAATATACACTTATAAATTAATAGCTGTATTTTCAATCAAACAGTTAATTTTTTATTTTGAAATTTACTCCATTCTTTATAATTTTCTTTTTATTTAAAAATCATAAAGATAATTTAACAAAAATAGAATTATTACTCTATCAAGCATCATTTGTGTGCTTACAAGTCAATTATTAAACTCTAGCAGAGTATTTACTCTTTTTTTATTTATGTTACTTTTCCAGCACTTTTAGTTACAAAATGGCATCAGGGAAAGAACCATGAAGCTCAACAAAATATATTCAGCAGTTTTAATTAGCTTACTTCCATCTGCTTCAGTATTGGCCGCTGGCTTAGATCGCTCAGGTCAATCTATAGCCGCATTCTTACAACCCGGAAATTATTTTGAAGCAGGCATTTCTATTTTAGACCCTGAAGTTTCAGGTAAAGATAAGTCTGGAAATACGGCTACAGATATGGCTGGTGACTACTATTTCCCACATGCTGCTTTGAAAGTTCAAGCGAATGAACACTTTTCTGTAGGTTTAATTTATGATCAACCTTATGGTGCGGATGCAGAATACTCTGGAAATAATAATTTTGTAGAAAATCGTCCTGTTCCTTTTAAAGGTGGCACCTCTGTCGAAGTAGACACACAAAACTTAAATCTCATATTAGGCTACCAACCGACTCAGAATTGGAACTTATATGCAGGTGCCGTATATCAAACTGTGGATGGTACAGTACTACTTCGTGGTACTACCTATAGTGCTTTCAATGGCTACGATTTTAGAACGGGTGAAGATGAATCGGCAGGCTGGTTAGCAGGTGTTGCATATCAAATTCCGGAAATTGCACTCAAAGCTTCCGTCACCTATCGTTCAGAAATCAAGCACAAGATCAATGCTTATGAACGCTTTAATGCTGCAGGCATGACAGGCAATACCCTATTAGATAATGCAATGACTGCCTTGAATGCATCTTCAGGACAAACTGAATTAACCACGCCACAATCTGTCAATGTTGATTTACAGAGCGGCATTATGGCGGACACTGTTGCCTTTGCAAATCTGCGTTGGGTGGATTGGTCTAATTTTAAAGTTCAACCCTACAATTTTGGAAAACTCTCTCAAATGCTTGGACAAGCAGGTCTGGTACCGGGAAAACCGAATGGCTTTAATCTAATTGACTATAAAGACGATCAAATTTCTGCAACAGTAGGCCTAGGCCGTAAACTGAATGAACGTTGGGGTGCCAATGTCTCTGTAGGCTGGGATTCAGGTGCAGGTAATCCAGTCACCACCCTTGGTCCAACCGAAGGCTACTGGAATGTGGGAACAGGTGTGCGCTTCTCCCCTGCTGAAAATTACTTTATCGGAGCAGGTGTGAAATATTTCTGGTTAGGTGATGCTGATGCTGTGACTGGAGCTCATACCCAAGCAGGACAATTTGCGGATAACCATGCTATCGCTTATGGTTTGAATGTAGGTTATAAATTCTAAACATATTTTATATGTTTAAAAAAGGCGTACCCATCGGGTACGCCTTTTTTTACTTATATAAATATAAGGATTTATGCTGGAATATTACGCACTGAAGCATTACGAATCGCTTCTTTTAATGCATCATAACCGTGAATAGGCGGGAACTGAGGGAATTCAGCAATGACATTTTCCGGTGCATCAAACAGGAACCCGTGGTCTGCTTCGCCCAACATCGTAGTATCGTTATAAGAATCGCCTGCTGCAATCACACGGAAGTTCAAACCATGCAGGGCTTTAACAGCTTGGCGTTTTTGATCAGGCTGACGAAGTTTATAAGCTGTGATCATGCCATTTTCATCAGTTTCTAACTTGTGACAGAAAATGGTTGGCCAATCGAGTTGCTTCATTAAAGGATGAGCAAACTCATAGAACGTATCGGAAAGAATAATCAATTGAAAATGTGTACTCACCCATTTCACAAATTCTTTTGCACCTGGGAAAGGTCCCATCTCTGCAATTACTTCCTGAATATCATTTAAGCCTAAACCATGCTCTTTTAAGATATTCAGGCGCTGCGTCATTAACACATCGTAGTCTGGAATATCACGTGTAGTGGCTTCCAACGCTTTAATTCCAGTTTTCTTGGCAAAGTTAATCCAAATTTCCGGAACCAACACCCCTTCAAGATCAAGACATACGATTTCCATGGGCTCTCCCAATGTCAGTAAAAAATTTTGCGTTATGATAGCTTAAAAATAGAGATTTCAGGGGCTGTTTTTTAAATCTATTTTATTCATAAGCATTTATTTTTTAGTGCTAAGCGGATTATTTCAATTCCATTAAAATCATTGTGAATTAAACTAATATAGGTTTTTAAGTGTCCAAGCCTATACGCCAGGAACTGTCATGACTAAAATCCCTACCATTGACCTTGTTGATGCACTTGCATCTGAATATGCCGATAAATCTCCCAGCGAGATTCTGGAACTTGCTTTAAGTCAAGAAGGTGAAATTGCCATTTCATTTTCAGGTGCTGAAGATGTGGTTTTAATTGATATGGCTTCTCATTTGGGCAAACCTTTTCGTGTCTTTAGTCTCGATACCGGTCGTTTACATGCAAAAACCTATCAATTTATCGATCAGGTCCGTAAACATTATAATATTGAGATCGAAATTTGTTTCCCTGAAACAGAAGTGATGCAAAAACTGGTGACTGAAAAAGGTTTTTTCAGCTTCTATCAGGATGGCCATCAGGAATGTTGCGGTATCCGTAAAGTTCAACCCTTACGCAAAAAGCTGGCTACACTGGATGGCTGGATTACCGGTCAACGTAAAGATCAAAGTCCGGGGACTCGTAATGAAATTCCAGTGGTGCAAGCAGATGCCGGTTTTTCAGGTCCAGGAAAACAGCTGATCAAATATAATCCTTTGGCAAACTGGTCAAGTTCCGACGTGTGGAACTATATCCGCATGATGGAAATCCCTTATAATCCGTTGCATGAGCGTGGCTTTATTTCGATTGGTTGTGAGCCCTGCACTCGTCCTGTATTGCCAAATCAGCATGAACGTGAAGGCCGCTGGTGGTGGGAAGAAGCGACCCATAAAGAATGCGGGTTACACGCAGGAAATTTAAAATAATATTTAAAAAAATCACTGTTATTCAGTGATTTTTTTAACTTATCATTACACATAAAGCAGTTCATTTCTTTTTGAAAAAAGATATACTAAAAACACTCTTTTATATAATTCTAACAAGCCTGTTCATATAAGAACAGGCACAAAATTGCAGTGAGGCATTCAACGCTATGCGTCCATTACACCCAATTGATTTTATTTTTCTGTCGCTTGAAAAGCGTCAGCAACCGATGCACGTCGGTGGGCTGTTCCTGTTTCAAATTCCTGACAATGCACCTGATACATTTATTCAAGACCTCGTTGCTGATATTCGTAAATCCAAATGTCTTCCTGTTGCGCCTTTTAATAATAAACTCAATGGCCTATTTTGGGATGAAGACCAAGAATTTGATCTAGACCATCATTTCCGCCACATTGCACTACCGCACCCGGGTCGAATCCGTGAATTACTGACTTATATTTCACAAGAACATAGCGCACTGCTTGATCGTGCCAAACCACTCTGGACCTGCAACATTATTGAAGGCATTGAAGGCAACCGCTTTGCCATGTACTTTAAAATTCACCATGCTATGGTTGATGGTATTGCCGGTATGCGTTTAGTAGAAAAATCACTATCCTATGATCCAGAAGCCAAGAGTATTGTGCCACTCTGGTGTGTCGAAGGTCCTCGTGCTAAACGATTAAAAGAACCGAAAGCAAGTCGTATAAAGAAAGTCATGGGGGCTGTAAAATCACAATTTGAAGCGACCCCTAAAGTCATGTATGAACTATCGCAAACCATCTGCAAAGATATGGGGCGCAATCCTGACTATGTTTCCAGCTTCCAGGCACCCAGCAGCATTTTAAATCAGCGAGTCAGTTCATCACGCCGTTTTGCCGCACAATCCTTTGAATTGGGCCGCTTAAGCAAAATCGCAAAAGCACTGGGTGTCACCATCAATGATGTAGTCTTGGCCATCTGTTCTGGCGCACTGCGTGAGTATTTGATCAGTCATCACGCATTGCCGAAAAAACCGCTGATTGCTATGGTTCCTGCTTCAATTCGTGATGATGATTCTGAAGTTTCAAACCGTATTACCATGATTTTGGCTAATCTGGGCACACATAAAGATACGCCTTTAGAACGCCTGCAAATTATTCGCCGTAGTGTGTTAAATGCCAAGCAGCGGTTCAAACGCATGAATTCAAATCAAATTTTAAACTATAGCGCATTAGTTTACGGTGCAGCAGGTTTAAATATTGTCTCGGGAATGATGCCAAAACGCCAAGCGTTCAATATTGTGATTTCTAACGTGCCAGGGCCACGCGAACCGCTATACTGGAATGGTGCAAAACTGGATGCACTCTATCCAGCTTCAATTGTACTGGATGGACAGGCACTGAATATTACCATGACCAGCTATCTAGATAAACTGGAAGTGGGGTTAACTGGTTGTCGTAATGCCTTACCGAAAATGCAAAACTTGCTCACGCACCTGGAAGATGAAATTCAGCACTTTGAAGAAATTGTAGGTCAAGATATTCCACCAAAAAAGTTAAAAGCGGTGAGTTAACCGCAGCTTCAAAAGAGTGAATAATAAATAAAATAAGGGACCTTTTAGAGGTCCCTTTATTTTCTATTGCACGAAATTAATTCTTAATTGCACGACATTGATTTAATAGTTGATGACAAACTGAATGAATCATGGCAGCTGTAATTTGAACTTCTTTACCCTGCTCATTGACGATATAACCGTTTTGGCTCATTTTATTATCTGTAACTTTCGTATTTTGTTGAACTGCTACTTGGCTTATACTCATGTCATACCTCTTGTTTGCTAAACCAAAACTGGGAGATTTTGGCTTTGGCTACTTGTGTATGACTAGTATTAAAAATTCAGCCTAAAAAGTAAAATTTCAGATGTAACAAGTGTTTAACGATATTCTGTTACAATTTCAGCTCAGAATGATATCGTATTGCTCTTGCGTATACAGATTTTCCACCTGAAATTTGATGATACGCCCTATAAAGTGCTCTAAATCGGCCACTGCAGGTGCTTCCGCTGTTAACAATCGGTCAATCACCAAAGGGTGTGCCACCACAGTAAAACCACTTTTACATTCAAAAGCGCGGGCATATCTTAAAATTTCCCGAAAAATCTCGTAACACACTGTCTCTGCCGTTTTCACATAACCCCGTCCCTGACAGGTTGGACACGATTCACATAATAAGTGTTCTAAAGATTCACGAGTACGCTTTCGGGTCATTTCCACCAGGCCCAGTTCGGAAACCTGGGTAATTTTGGTTTTGGCATGATCACGTTCCAGCATACGCTCAAACTGGCTCATGACTTCTTCACGATGCTGCGCTTCCTGCATGTCAATGAAGTCAATAATAATGATGCCACCCAAATTACGTAAGCGTAGCTGACGGGCAATGACTTGAGTCGCTTCCATATTGGTTTTAAATACGGTGTCTTCTAAAGTCCGGCCACCGACATAGGAGCCGGTATTGACATCTATAGTGGTCATAGCTTCAGTCTGGTCGATCATCAAATAGCCACCCGATTTCAATGCTACGCGGGTTTGCAGGGCCTTCTGAATATCTTCTTCAACATTGTACAAGTCAAAAATGGGACGTTCACCCGGATAGTGAACCAGTCGATCTTGCATACTGGGAACAAACTCAAGTACAAATTCTTGCAACTTGGCATGTATTTCACGTGAGTCGACAGAGATTTTAGAAGTATCTTCATTGGCCAAATCACGAATCACGCGCTGTGGCAGCGGCAGTTCTTCAAAAATCAGAGAAGGGACAGCAATGCTTTTTTGCTTGCGCTGAATAAATTCCCAAAGTTTGGCCAAATATGCCATATCCTGTGCAATTTCAGCTTCAGGAATCCCCTCTGCCGCAGTACGGACAATGACGCTGCCGGGTAATTTATGCTCGCTTTGAATGCGTTCGATCATCGAACGCAGCCGATCTCGTTCTTCTTCTGATTCAATGCGTTGTGATACACCAATATGATGACCATAAGGCATCAATACCAGATAACGTGAAGGAATGGAAAGATCGGTAGAAAGACGCGCCCCTTTGGTCCCGAGCATATCCTTCATCACTTGCACCGTGAGAATCTGACCGGGTTGCAGCAGTTCAAAAACGTTGGGGGTCGGTTGATTGCGGGGCCAGACCATATCGTTGATATGGAGGAAGGCGGTTCGAGAAAGACCAATATCAACAAAAGCAGCCTGCATACCCGGAAGTACACGCACCACTTTGCCTTTATAAATATTGCCCACCAATCCACGCTTAACCGTACGCTCAACAAATAATTCATTGACCGTGCCGTTCTGGATTAAGGCCACACGACATTCCATAGGTGTGACGTTAATCAACAACTCGTCAGACATAATAAAACTCAAAACATTATAAAAATTCTTTTTTGAGGTCAGTTAATTTAGTGCCTTAACTGCCTGTAATAACTGTACGGTTTCATGTAAAGGCAAGCCCACGACATTGCTATAACTGCCTTCGATACGGGCAATATAACGCGCTGCGATGCCTTGAATGGCATAAGCACCCGCTTTGCCTAGGGGCTCCCCTGTTGCCCAATAACTTTCCATATCATTGAGACTTAACTTTTGAAACTCAACCTGTGTTCGTACCACTATACTTGATTTTTTTGTACTTGTACGCACACAAACACCTGAAAACACATCATGCTTGCGCCCAGAAATGCGCTGCCACATTTCAAAAGCATGTTGTTTTGATTCAGGTTTACCTAAAATCTGATTATCCACACCTAAACTGGTGTCAGCGGCGATGACGATGGCATCCGGAAATTGCTCCAATACAGCTTGAGCCTTGCTACAGGCTAAACGCTCGACATAGGCGGCAACATCTTCTCCGTCAAGAATAGATTCATCGATATCCGGACTATAAATCTCGAATTCTAAACCTAACTGTTGCAGCAGTTCCCGACGCCGTGGAGAACTCGAAGCCAGAATTAAACGCGCCATTTTTTAAGCATAAAATACATGACAGGGAAAACCAGCACACTGCTCAATAAAGGCTGCCAGTGTCGGGTAATGGAAAATTGCAAGCCACCCATCGTTTGGGCAATCCAGATCACAAATAAATGTGCCATTACTGCCAGAAAGCTAATCACCCAGAGATTGCCAAAGGTCATGATGCGTCGTTCACGGGTTAAAAACCGGACAATAAAGGTAATCAACACAAAACTTAGTGCATTCATGCCTAAAGGGGCATCCACCAGCAGGTCGGTAAACATGCCGGTGGCAAAGGCAAACCAGATTCCGCACCATGTAGGTTGGCACATCACCCAAAATAGCATGAGCAGCAACATGAATAAGGGACGTGCACCTGACACGGCATAAGACAATGGATAAACCATCAGCACCGAACAGACAATGACTGAAACAATGATCGCAATTAAAGGATCCCGATTGCTTTCAGCCCGTAATTTAGCGAGTGGCATGTGGCTGCTCCATCGCTAATGAATCAGAAAAAAGTACCACGACATGATGTCCACCGGCCAATTGTGCGGCTGGAATGACTTCAATCTGGGCAAATTCACCCGAATTATGCCGGTTGACTTTAGACACTGTGCCGACCAGATAGCCTGCAGGGAAATGTGCACCCAAACCTGAGCTATACACTTTTTCACCCACCTTGACATTGGCACTGGTCGGAACATATTCCATCTTCAAATGACCTAAATCACCTGTACCCGAGACAATGGCACGCATCCCGGTATGTTCCAAACGCACAGAGAGAGAATGTTCTTTATCGGACAGCAACATAATACGACTACTATGCGAATTGACATTGATGATCTGCCCCATAATTCCTTTATCATCCAGTACGGTTTGACCGACCTTAAGCTGACTGTTGGAACCACGGTTAATCACAATAATATGCCGTAACGGATCGGCATCTGTACCGATGACTTCTGCAATTTCCATGCGTCCATCAATAATCAAAGGCGTATCCAGCAGACCTCTTAAACGGGTATTTTCGGCAGAAAGTTCAGATAATTTTTGCAGACGAACCTGAGCCTGTAACAACTCGGCTTGCATCGCGGTATTTTCACGACGTAACTGGGCTTCAGACTTGGTTTGTTGATTGAGCCATTCTCGCGATAACACTGGATAACTTGCAAGGGCATAAATAGGATTATATGCCGCATACAAGACATCACGTGCGGGCTGAATCACATGCGGCATGCGCCAGTTAAAAAACAGCACCACCAGACATGTAATCACCGCAATGATAAATGAGCGAAAAGATGGCGGTTGTCGAGAAAACAGTTGTGTTTGCACCGCCTGGTCCCTAACTTAACCTACAAATAACATGTCGTGATTTGGATTGTCGAAGAATTCCAGAACCTTGCCACCACCACGAGTCACGCAAGTCAACGGATCTTCAGCCACAACCACAGGCAAACCGGTTTCTTGCGCAAGAAGTTTGTCCAGGTTACGAAGTAGTGCGCCACCACCAGTCAGCACAATACCACGTTCTGCAATGTCAGAAGACAGTTCAGGCGGGGTTTGTTCAAGGGCAGATTTAACCGCAGAGACAATATTTTGTAATGGGTCTGAAATCGCCTGGGTAATTTCGTCTGAAGTCACAGTAATGGCGCGAGGCACACCTTCAGCCAGGTTACGGCCACGCACTTCAATTTCCAGCGGCTTCGCGCCTTCATCCGGAAGTGCCATACCCACTTCTTTTTTAATCACTTCGGCAGTGGTTTCACCAATCACACAGCCATGCGCTTTACGCACGTAGTTAATGATCTGTTCATCAAAGACATCACCACCAATACGGAGCGAATCTGCGTAAACACAGCCCTGCAATGAAATAATTGCGATTTCAGTGGTACCACCACCCACATCGACCACCATAGAACCACAGGCCTGTTCAACCGGCATACCGGCACCAATTGCAGCAGCCATTGGCTCTTCAATTAAGCGGACATCACGTGCTCCAGCATTGAATACCGCTTCACGAATGGCACGGCGCTCAACCAGCGTTGATTTACACGGTACACACACCACCACACGCGGTGCAGGCGGGAATAGACGCTTTTCATGTACTTTACCAATAAACTGGTTCAACATGGTTTCGGTCACTTCGAAATCGGCAATCACCCCGTCTTTCATCGGGCGGATTGCAGAAATATTTGCAGGTGTACGACCGAGCATTTGTTTAGCATCAAGACCAACCGCGGCAACGATTTTCTGTGAACCGCTGTGACGGATGGCCACAACCGTCGGTTCATTTAATATAATGCCTCGTCCTGGTGCATAAATAAGTGTATTTGCTGTACCTAAATCAATGGCTAGATCGGGCGAAAACAAGCCAATTAGTCTTTTTAGAATCACGGAGACGTTCTCGATTAAACTTTATGTGGACGCAAGGTGGCAACTTTAACTAAATGTGATGATTTGGACAAGTCAATCGCTTATTATAACGCACGATATTTTGAATTTTTTTAATACTGATTAGGTAATATTATGTCTACATCGGATGCACAGCATTCTGCAGATTTAAATGCAAAAACAGTTTCAGCAATCGCACATCTGGCTCGATTGTCGCTAAATGATACGCAATCTGCTGAATATGCTCAAAGTCTAAATAAAATTTTAGGCATGATGGAAACCTTAAAAGGCATTGACACTGAAAATGTCGAGCCGCTTAAAAGTCCATTTGACCATCCACAGCCCTTACGTGAAGACGTGGTTTCTGAAGAAAATCATCGTGAAGAATATCAAGCTGTTGCACCGGCAACCCAAGATGGCTTGTACCTTGTTCCGCGTGTGATTGAATAATCTTTATTCAGTTAAATCATTTTATTAAATTAAACGTAAAGAAATATTTCTCATGACAGATTTACATCGCTTATCGATTCGTGAACTTTCCGAGGGTTTAGCTGGGGCTAAATTTTCGTCTCGCGAATTGACTGAACATTATTTAAAACGCATTGCAAAAATCGATGCCCAAGTACAATCTTATGTGACCGTAACCGCCGAGCAGGCATTGGCCCAAGCCGATGCTGCTGATGCTGCAATTAAAGCCGGCAATGCAACTTCCTTAACCGGTGTGCCAATTGCACATAAAGATATTTTCTGTACCCAAGGCATTAAGACCACAGCCGGTTCTAAAATGCTGGACAATTTTATCTCTCCTTACGACGCGACCATTGTAGCGAAAGGTAAAGCTGCGGGCTTAGTCACTCTTGGTAAAGTGAACATGGACGAATTCGCCATGGGTTCAACTTCCGAGTCTTCTTATTTTGGCGCGACCAAAAACCCGTGGGCACTGGATCACGTTCCGGGTGGTTCTTCAGGTGGTTCTGCTGCGGCTGTAGCGGCTGACCTTGCACCATTTTCAACCGGTACCGATACTGGTGGTTCAATCCGTCAGCCTGCGTCTTTCTGTGGTTTGACCGGTCTGAAACCAACTTATGGCCGTGTATCACGTTTCGGTATGATTGCCTATGCATCATCTCTGGATCAGGGTGGTCCAATAGCGCGTTCGGCTGAAGACTGTGCTTACCTGATGAATGTGATGGCAGGTCATGACGCAAAAGATTCTACTTCTGTAAACAAAGATGTTGATGATTATGTGGCAAACCTGAACGGTACATCAGTTAAAGGTTTACGCATTGGTATTCCGAAACAGTACTTCAACGTTCACGGCTTAGATGCAGACGTGAAAGCACGTGTTGAAGAATCACTGAAAAAATTGGAAGAGATGGGCGCAACGTTGGTTGAGATTGACCTCAACATGACAGAAGCTTATGTTCCGACGTATTACCTGATTGCCCCTGCTGAAGCATCTTCAAACTTGTCACGTTTTGATGGCGTGCGTTATGGCTACCGCTGTGAAGATCCGAAAGACATTATGGACTTATACAAACGCTCTCGTTCAGAAGGTTTTGGTAAAGAAGTTCAGCAACGTATCCTGATTGGTACTTATGCGCTTTCTGCGGGTTACTACGATGCTTACTACGTGAAAGCACAAAAAGTCCGTCGTTTAATTCAACAAGACTTCCTGAAAGCTTTTGAAAATGTCGATGTGATTGCAGCCCCTTCTGCGCCAACCACGGCTTACAGAATTGGTGCAAACCTGTCGCCTGTGGAAATGTACCTGGGTGACATTTACACTATCGCGGTGAACCTGGCAGGTCTACCTGCGATTAATGCGCCTGTTGGTTTTGACAAAGATAACTTACCTGTTGGCTTACAGCTGATTGGTAACTACTGGTCAGAATCTCAATTGTTGTCTGTGGTGCATCAATACCAACAAGCAACGGATTGGCATACAAAACGCGCTGCAATTGCTGAGGAGAACGCATAATGGCTAAGAACGCTGCTAAACCAAAATCTAACCTGATTGATGGTTGGGAAGTCGTTATTGGTATCGAGATTCACACTCAGCTGGCAACCAATACTAAAATTTTCTCTGGTTCTTCAACCACTTTCGGTCAAGACCCAAATACACAAGCCAGCCTGGTTGATTTAGCGATGCCAGGCGTATTGCCAGTACTCAACAAAGAAGTGGTTGATCTTGCAATTCGTTTTGGTTTGGGTATCGACGCGTATATTGACAAAGCCTCTGTGTTTGCACGTAAAAACTATTTCTACCCGGACTCGCCTAAAGGCTACCAGATCAGCCAGATGGACAACCCGATTGTGGGCTTGGGTCATATTGATATCCAGCTTGAAGATGGTACGACTAAACGCATTGGCGTAACCCGTGCACATTTAGAGGAAGATGCTGGTAAATCGATTCATGACCAGTTTGAAGGTATGTCAGGCATCGACCTCAACCGTGCAGGTACGCCGCTGCTTGAAATCGTATCTGAACCAGATATGCGTTCGGTTGAAGAAGCGGTTGCCTATATCAAAGCGATTCACACGCTGGTGCGCTGGTTAGGCATTTCTGACGGTAACATGGCAGAAGGTTCGTTCCGTGCGGACTGTAACGTGTCTTTACGTCGTCCTGGTCAACCCTTCGGTACGCGTTGTGAACTGAAAAACCTGAACTCATTCCGTTTCATTGAACAGGCGATCAATGTTGAAATTGAACGTCAAATGGAAATCCTGGAATGGGACGGCACCATCGATCAGGAAACGCGTTTGTTCGACCCTGTGAAGATGGAAACGCGTTCTATGCGTTCTAAAGAAGAAGCGAACGATTACCGCTACTTCCCTGATCCAGACTTGTTGCCTGTGATCATTGCAGATGCACAAATCGAAGCGATTAAAGCGACCATGCCTGAGCTTCCTGCTGCACGTCGTGAACGTTTTGTGGCGGACTTTGGTGTGACTGAGTACGATGCTCACGTTCTTACATTGACTCGTGAAATGTCAGAATTTTATGAAGAAGTAGTCGCTGCTGCTGGCGGTGCTGCACAAGGTAAGATTGCTGCAAACTGGGTGATGGGTGAATTCTCAGGGGCGCTAAACAAAGCCGGCTTAGATTTGGCTGATTCTCCTGTTTCTGCGGAAAAACTTGGCGGTATGATCGCGCGTATTGTGGACAACACGATTAGCGGTAAGATTGCGAAACAAGTGTTCGGCTTTATGTGGGATGAAGGCAAAACTGCGGACGAAATTATTGCTGAAAAAGGCTTGAAACAGGAAACTGATACAGGTGCGATTGAAGCGATTATTAAGGAAGTGCTTGCTGCCAATGAGAAGATGGTTGAAGAGTATAAATCTGGTAAAGAGAAAGCTTTCAACGGTCTTGTGGGTCAAGTAATGAAAGCATCTAAGGGTAAAGCCAACCCTGCGCAAGTGAATGAATTAATGAAGAAATTGATTGGTTGATCTGGTCTTTCTTTAAAAAAACCCGTCTTAGGACGGGTTTTTTAGGCTTTAAAACGGTAATTCATCATCATTATTACGAATAATATTTTTAATCAATTCATTATATTTATGAGCATAATTAATTGAAATTTTTTCCTTGAATTTTATATAAAATCTTTCTTTTTCAAAAGAATAGCTAACCTCCATAACTAATGGAATTTTAGTCTCAATCATATTAAGTATAGTTGCTAACTTATCAGCATATTGAATTTGATGGTCAATTATCAAATTATCCGTACTTTGTAAGATATTAGAAGTAGATTCTAAATTATTATGATTTAAATTTTTAATTTGTGATTCCAAAACCGTCATTTTATTGAGAACTTTTTCAATAGCTTCACTTTCACCAATAGATTTATTTTCAACCCTAGCTACTTCAAATTTTCCGAAATAACTTAGAAATGATTGATATTCCTCTCTCTGAGAAGCCTCATAAGTTTTGACAATTTTTCTACTTAAATCATCAATAAATTTTTCTACAGTACTGTGTCTCAAATCTTTTCTATATGGTTCATGCTGAATATTACCAGTATCAAATGAATAGTCAGTTTTATCATCCTTAACTATTACAATAGGTTTATTAAAAGCTAATCGCATTCCTAGTTCAAACATGACATTGGCATTTTTATTACTTACATCACAAACAATTATTGCATCATTATAAATATTATTAATGATTGATCCATGAATAACTGTGCTTTCCTCTGAATCACTTACAATACGAGGAATAAAACCTGCTTTCTCAATTGCTTTATGTAATATATGTCGCACATCAGACCAATGATCTGAGGTATATTCAGCCGACATAGTTGCAATCGGCATAATAATTCCACAAGTAAGTCGAGTATCTTTGTGCTCTTTTGTAGTAGCCTCTTCCCCAACTTGAAGATCAACTTTTTATTCATTGCATGTACCAAATATATTTTCTTGAATCATATCGAAATTGATAATAATTAACCAGTTACCCTATATACATTGCAACTAAGCCCCTCACCCCAGCCCTCTCCCAACGGGAGAGGGAGCTTTCGTTATAAATTAAATGCCGTCATGAATTTAATATTGGATATTCCCTCTCCTTTTAGGAGAGGGCTAGGGAGAGGTATTCTGAATGAATTTTATAGCACTGCTTTAAAGCGAAGCATAAGTAAGGGTTAGAGGAAGGTTCTGTTCACTTTAAAGTCAAATTCAAGTAATAAGCATCCTCAAAATATATTTTAAGTTCTCAAGGGAAAGGGGATTACTTCCCTCTTATCTCCCCCAACTTATTCCACACATCCGGCGTTAAAAACGTCATCACCATTTTATTCAGGTCAACATAACGCAATACACCTTTCAGCTGACTTTTCACTTCAGGATTGTTAATAATTTCTTCCCCTGTGACACTGCCTAACTCCTGAAAACTGTCCCCCACCGCTTGTACACCCTCCGCAGCAATTACAGCTTTGGTCTGGCTCGAGCATTGCTCCACCAATATCCGCTGCAATACTTGGGCTAAATTATTATCCAGCTGGGTTCTCTGCTCTTCATTCACATTACTGAATTTCTTCAATTCCGGATGTGCAGATAACGCCACAAAAGTCCATTGCAACACTGTTGTTTTATCTGCTTCCGTGGTGGATTTCACCAGACAGTGACTCAACTGATCTACCGTTGGCCCGGCCATTGCAATTTGTGTGGTTCCCATAATCGTAGTTGCCATCAAAACCGAACAACCGATTCGAGCAAAGCGACGACCAAAGGTGGTAAAAATAGAGTAAAACATAAAGCAAACTTCCATTCTGAACTGCTGCCTTTTTATCATAAATTACCGGGTACAGCCTGTTATGACTCTGTAAAATCAAACTTCTTTTCAGCTTGTCTATCCACCTGATGATTTGAACGTTTTCTGGCTTCGACTAAAGAAAGCAAGCTCCTTCTTAAATCTGACATCTGATTATGCTAAGGTGAATGAAAATAAAACTTTATATAAATCATATGCAAACAGAGGGAAAAAATCATGGCTAAACAAATCTTGATGCTGGTGGGCGACTATGCCGAAGACTACGAAACTATGGTGCCGTTCCAGTTTTTAACCGGTCTGGGCTATACCGTACATGCGGTTTGCCCGGATAAAAAAGCTGGTGACAGCATCGCCACCGCTATTCATGACTTTGAGGGCGAACAAACCTATAGTGAAAAGCGTGGTCATAACTTTGCTATTAATTATGACTTCGACTCGGTCAATACCGAAGATTATGTCGGACTGGTGATTCCGGGCGGACGTGCACCTGAATACTTACGCATGAATGCACGCGTGGTAGAAATTGTACGTGAATTTGATGCTGTTCAAAAACCAATTGCAGCCGTATGTCACGGTGCGCAGCTGCTTGCCGCGGCCGATGTGCTTAAAGGTAAAACCTGTTCTGCTTACCCTGCATGTGCAGCGGAAGTCAAACTTGCAGGCGGTCAATATGCTGATATCGCAGTGACGGAAGCAGTCACCGACGGACATCTGGTGACTGCACCGGCTTGGCCTGCCCACCCTGCTTGGATGGCACAATTTGTGAAAGCATTAGGTGCAACGATTAGTCTGTAATACTGCCAAATTCAGATTTGAAAGTTTCACCTTCACGTTCCATCACCACATGATGGAACGTGACACTGATTCAGATGAACAAAATCGCTTTTATTTCATCTGCCTCAACATATTTTTTGCCCCACTGTGATTGTAATTCACGGCTAAATTTTGCAAGACTCGCGTTGCTTGAGCTTTGGAATTAGAAAAACGGTTGCTATAACTGGGTACACTGGTTAAGCAACGTGCAACCAGCATCCCCGATTCGGTATAGACCCGGGTCCCCTCAGTTCCTTGCAGCTTGCCATAGTTATAAGCCCGCTGGGCATTATTACAGGCAGAGATCTGATTTTTACCACTATTTAAATCACGACGTGCAGCGACGTAAAATTTCATCTGTTGCTGTTGCGGACTTTCCACGACTTTTAGCGGCTGTGCTGCTGGCAACTCCGGAGTTAGTTTGGTTTCTTTTTTAAGATCTGCTTCTTTTTTAGCTTCAGCCTCTTTTTGAAGGGCAGATTTATTTAACGCTTTTTTATTGCCCAGATCATTGGAATTGATTTTTTTATCCGCAGCATTTGTGGTCATACTAATATTTTTATAAAACTTTTTAGCTTCATCCGCCGACATGAGTCTGGTCTGTAAGCTGACTGCCCGTGCATCCGAACCATCATTGAGTTTACGTTCAGCCACCGGTTCAATAGAGGCAATCCAGCTCTGTCCATTCTTTTGTACACACTTATAGGCGCCTATGCCCTGTTTGACATTACCGGAAGCAGACAAGCGTTTTTTATCCGATACATCCTTCACCAGAGCCAAGGAACTCTTATACAGCAGCGTGAATTTGCCCTGCTTGGCAGAACAGTAATTGTTTAAATATTTTCTGGGATATAAAGATTGCGTTTCTTTGTCATTCTGTTTTGCTCCCCATGAATAGACATATTCTTTGGCCTGTCCATTGGGTTGGTTGATATTTTTTTGAACGATCATTTCCTGTGCTGAAGCATAATTTTTAACAGAATCATCTGAGCTCAAAGCATTAAAACTGGTACAGCCATGTAAAGTGATGCCCACTCCGACAATCAAGATGAATGTTTTGAAATTCACGTGTTAATGCTCACTGATGCTGTAACTCAAAAATATATCAAAATTGGGGAAATCACAAATATAGCACTTTGATTTTATTATTAATTCCCTTCAAGTTAAATGATAGATTTTTGCCTGAAAATGCAAAATAACTGCCAACCTTTTAAAAGTTTTAGTACTAAAATCCGAATGGGATAACACTTTTTAGCCAGTTTAAAATTTTTTATGATTGGTGAAGCTTTAGTTATCCCTGAAACTATTCGGCAATTTCCATCATAAACCGATGAAAATTTAATCTTTTATATAAATAGCTAGCTGGCGTACTCAAAAGCTAAAATTAAAATGGGTTATTTCACCACGGCTTCAATTAAATCAAGATCCCAAGCCCCACCGGCAAAACCTTTACACATGCCAGACCAGCGATCTACAGTTTGAACGAAAGCTTGTCCCTGCCAAATCCATTCGCTGATCTTCCAGCAATCACCAATACCACGACCCTTTTGCGCACTGCTGATTTCGCCTGCTGCAAAATCCGATGCAGATTCGGTCACAAAGCTGGCTTTGCCTGTTAAAGATTGATTCATTACCCAAGCCCCATAGCCTTCATTGTAGGCTCCGCGCCAGCATAGAGTGGTAGCTAGAATTTTGTTATTGGTGAGCTTATAGAGTTCAATCGCTTGTGGTTTTGCACCCTCTCCATCATAAATACCTTCACAAAATTCAGCTGCATCTGACTGTGTCGGCCGGGCAGCCATGAGCAACTGATGCAGGGTTTGGTACTGCCTGCTATTGGGCTGTAGTGTTAAATAAGGTTTTGCTGCGGTTTTTACTTTATTGACCACTAATTTGGGCTGTGCTGCCAATACTTTCGACTCACCTGCAGTTCCGGGGTTGACCAAAGCCCCTACCGTACCCATACGTTGTTGAAAATCATCCATTTTCAACAATGAAGCCATCATGCCTGCATCCGAAACCTGCCAGCTGTAATCAGCATTTTTAAATACGATGTTCGCTTTTTTCCGGGTCTGTTGTAACAGTGCATTGAGCTGTTTGCTATTTAGCGCTCCTGTGAGCAGTTGCTCTGAAATGTTAATCCTGACTCGGCCATAATCCTGATTATTCAGATAAAAATGTAAATTATTCAATTTCTTGTTATCTAGGGCCTGATCAAAACTGGATAAGGCAAATGTCCCGTGTATTGGCTGTTTTGCTCCAGCTTTACGGGTCAACAAGATTGTGGCGGGCATGCTTTGCAGATAATCATCCTGATAGCCTGCTGCCCGACAGGTGCCGGTATTACTGCAATACACTTCCCAATCCTGATGAGAAAAAGACATGCCTTGAATTTCTTTGGCAAATGTTAGAGGACTGGTCACGGCCAGACAGCAAAGCGAAGTCCATGCATAAAACCTTTTCATTTTTTTCTGACCCTTTCCCTTTTTAATTACTATACTTCAGCATTTTCATGATTGTTAAATATAAAGCATTATAAAAAAACCCGCATTATGCGGGTTCTGTTGCTCAATTTGAGTATACCTTATTTATGCAAAGTCGATTCAAATGCCCGTAAACGCTTATAAATCGAAAGCAATTCAATAATGGTCGGCCAAGACTCGATTAAATACTGGAAGGACTCGCGTACCTTGCCAAAGACATTGGCAATCTGCATCATCAAACCTAAAGTAATCGCCCCTGCGGCAATACTTGGAAACAGCACAAACAAGCCATACAGATTGTCCAGTTGCATGTACCAGATGCGTACCATGTTGAAATAGGCATAATGGAAATACAGGCGGAAATAATTAAAACGCACGCGGCTGAACAGTTCTTTTAAGGTGAGCGGATCGGCACGATCGGCATAATCTTCACCATAAACCAGCTCTTTGCGGTAAGCAGCTTCAACTTTCTGGTTGTTAAATTCCAGACCCGGCAATTTATAACCTACCAGCATCAACACCACAGTACCCAGCACCGCCCAGCTGATGGCAGCCCAGACCAGTGCATAAGGAATTTCACCAATCACCGGGAGCTGTTTCACATGCGATGATAACTGTAACAACACCGGTAAAAATGCCATGAGCGTCATCAGGGCCTGAATGAAACTCACCCCTAAACTTTCGGTGGTTTTGGCAAAACGCATGGTATCTTCCTGAATACGCTGCGAAGCCCCTTCAATATAACGTAACTGTTCCCAATGCGCGGTGTAATAGTCATTCATCGCCGTACGCCACCGGAAGATATAATGGCTGACAAAGAACAGGTTAAACACGGCAATCGTCACATAGACCATGGCGACATACAGGAAGGTCAGGGTTTCACTATAAAGTAAATTGACATCTCCGCCACCACTGCTCAGCATTTTCTGAATCAGGTCATAAAATGGGCTGTACCAGGCATTCACCACGACATTGACCTGCACCGCAAACCAGATATTGAACAGGATAAAAGCCGAGCCCCAGACCGACCAGCCCTGCCATGGATTGCTGGATTTAAAGCGCCAGAACAGCGCAAAAATAACGGTAGAAACCATGAACCACAGATAGAACCATAAAAATGAAGGTGCCCAAAAGCGGCTTACTCCAACAGGTAATTCTGCAGTGGCATAACCTGGTGCAAAGCCTAAAAATGTTCCCCAGCCACTTCCACCGGAATACCACAATGCAATATTGATGACAAACCAGAGTACCAACGATGAAAAGAACCACTTTGGATTAGGAAAAAAAGATTTAAACATCAGTTAGGGTTATTCCTTTATTTTTAGTTTCAAACTTGCCAATCAACCACCCGACCTATTTAGACTGGATGGATGAAGCGGCTATTATTCTCGTCTTTTCATCTTTGTAGCAACTTATAGACTGTTTGTGAAATGTTTTTTCAGGTGAATTCATTTTCTTTGAATGATGCCTCTTATAATCAAGTTGTATGCTTCATTCGCCCTGTGATGAGGTTTTTATCACGCCAGTTCAGCCTAAAATCTGCTGCATCTCGCATCCAATGCAGCAGAGGTGACTTTTAGTCAGATTTTGCCCCAGCATAGACGGAACAAATTAAAATTTGCTTAAAAATAATCCAGCCATTAAATCCCTATAAATTTTATGGAACTATTTTGAAAAACCGGAGCTAAATCAAAATATAAGTTTTAATTTTATCTCGTTTTAATATACAATATGTGACCCATGTCATATTTTTCATCCATTTGTTTTTGGATTTTAGTTATCAAGACTGATAGGATTGGTTAAATATTTACCAATTTATGATACTATTAACCTAATTTATAAGATCTAGGGGGAAGTGCAATGGAAAATTTAATCATCGAATTATTAAAACCTGTGACCTTGGAAAAAGAGAACTGTAGTCCTCTGGTTTTTGAACAAGGTACGATCTTAAAAGTCATTATGCAAACACCGACCAGCCTGCTGGTATCAGACGATACCGACTTTAATTTTACTGTTTCTTTGCAAGATGAAAATAAAGTCTGGCGTGAACTATAAGTTTCATGAGATTTTTATAGTAATTTAAAAAATTTGGCTACGGAATCCTCGAACTTGAGTATAACTCCCCTAAACTCAAGTTCGAGAATTTCGATGTGCCATAAACAACAATAAAATTTGGCTGAACAGCACCCCTGCTGATCAAAACCATAGAAAAGAGATACATACTTTATCTGTTGTGAACGTTAAAAGTTCCCTCTATCTCCAGCCCATCCAGTATATAAGCTCACCCAAACCCAGCGGCTTTAAGCCGAATATGGTTTAGATCAGCTTGTTCAATACTTAAGCGTTCCCATAAAACTCAGCGCAGAAAACAGCCAGATAAACAAAACAAAACTGCGTCCCTGATTAAAATGATTCAGATCTGTACCATGCAGAATGTTATGACGAGTCATGCTCACGGTTGAACTGCTATCCTTTTTATAAGCGGCAAGTTCAGCAAAGTACGGATTCATTTCAGTCGCAATTTTAGATTTGTGCCACAAGCTTTTTATTTCATTGCCCTTTAAGCCTGGAACAATTTTATAAACATCCACAAACCTGGTTGCATTTTGTTTTAAAAAACCCGCCTCAATCAGGACATTCGTCAATATTCCTTCAAGTTGTGCATACAATATGGGAATACAGCCTGCATAAAAACCCAATTTATATAACTTGAATGCTTCCAGAAGTACGAGACGACGCTGCGCTTTATGTTCTGAAATATTTAAAGCATCAAAAGCCTTGAGCATTTCAGCCTGAAAATTTTCCGAGTTGATCACATCCAGTAAACTGAATTTTTCGATATCTTCAAACTGATGAACCGCTTGCCAGAAATACAGCAGGTTTAAAGCATCATTGGCAATTTTCGCCCCAATCGGTTGATCAAGTTCATCTGCCAAGACTTGGAAGTAAGCATCTTGCTCTACCAAGCCCAATAGGGTGTTGATTAAAAGTGCATGCTCATCTGCCGAGATCTCTTCAAGATATTGCTCAGCCTCTTTTAAAATCTGACTGCCCAATTGTTTTTGACTCGCAGTATTTTGTTTAATACGGGTAACGGGTTGGTCGAAATCGAAATCATCTTCGTCAATCATGATCTTTACTCTGGGCACATTGCTTTAAGTGCCCATTATCACAGGTATTCAATACAGCAGATAGCGCTATAAAATAAATACTGACCTTGATGGAACCGCAATCGAGATTCAATCAAGGTCATAGACGCTCAATAACAGTGTCCCTGATTTAGACATTCCCAATATGCAGATGGAGCATGTTTTGATGGCATCCGAACAATCTTAAATTTTTCGGTCTTTCTAGCTCCTTCAACCCTGCCCTGACTGAAGTATCTTTAAAATTGAAAGCATTACTGATGATTTTTATTTTGGTTAGGCTTGTTTTGCTCAGATTGATCGGTTTTATCTTGATCCTGCTTTTTCGGCTCACCTGACTGAGATTGATCTTCGCCTTTCATTTTACTCATTGTGTCTGTCGCCATCTGTCTCAGTTCCCCCAGTTTGACAGAGGATTCATTGACCAACTCCATAATTTTCTGTTTGGTATCTTCAAACTTATGCAGAGCCTCATCTTTGAAATGTGCCATACGATCCTGCTGATCTGACTGATTTGCCGATTTATCTTCCGAGGTATGATCCGCTTTCGCCTTTTTCGTGTCACCAGAACCCTGTTCACCAGTTTGCTGACTGTCTGACTTGCCATTTTTTAGTTCATTCAGAATCTTTTCGGCTTTTTTCAGTAGATCCTCACCAATCGCGATTGCCTTCGCTTTTAAGTCATCCATCTTAATAGTTTCAGTTTTATTATCCGACTGGCCAGACTGAGCTTCTTTAGAATTATCTTTTTGCTCTGCATGTTCACCATTGGGCTGAGCACCTTGCTTCACTGCAGACTTTTCATCAGTATTGTTGTTCTGGGCTTCTAGAACGTCCTGATGTTCCTGCTTGTGCTGTTTATCAATCTCGTTCTGCTTTTGCTCTTTTTCCAATTGCTCATTCAGTTGTTGTGCATGTGGTTCTTTATCTTGGTTTTGCTTTGAAGTAGAAGTACTTGTCTGGTTATTCTGAGTCATGAGTACCCTCCTGAGGTGTCATAAAATGATCAGACAAATTTTTTAGCACAAAGCATGCAATCCAGCGGACGAATTAAGCAAACTGCAACAAAGCCTGTACATGTTGTTGCTATTGATTGCAGAAAGTAGCGTTAACCTAGCTCGATCAATTATTTAATATTCGCTCATCGGATGATATCGAATATTATATTTGAATATTCAAGTTGCTTTATTCATTGCGCTTCAGCTAAAGCATTTCTTTGTAATCCCCTCTGCATCATGTAAAATTATGACCCATTGCATAAAATACGAATGAGAGAGTCATATCCGTGCGTAATATCCTAGTCACTAACGCCCTTCCATACGCCAATGGTCCGATCCATATGGGTCACTTACTCGGTTATATCCAGGCAGATATCTGGGTTCGTGCCATGCGTGCAATGGGTCATAACGTGACTTATGTCTGCGCGGATGATGCTCACGGCACGGCGATCATGCTGCGTGCTGAAGCCAACGGTATTACGCCTGAACAGCAAATTGCCAATGTCCAAAAAGAACATGAGCGTGACTTTGCCGGTTTTAAAGTGGACTTCGACCACTACGACTCAACCAACAGCACTGAAAACCAGGCTCGTGCATCTGAGATTTATATCAAGAACCGTGAAGCCGGCAACATTGCCGTTCGCCCTGTTACGCAGTTATTTGATCCTGAAAAAGGCATGTTCCTGTCTGACCGTTTTATTAAAGGCACCTGCCCGAAATGTAAAGCGGAAGATCAATACGGCGACTCATGTGAAGTCTGTGGTACAACCTACAACGCAACTGAACTTTTAAATCCAAAATCAACTTTAAGCGGTGCGACGCCTGTAGAGAAATCTTCAGATCACTACTTCTTTAAACTGCCGAATTTTGGTGAATACCTGCAAAAATGGACACGTGACGAAGGTCGTTTACCTGTGTCGATTGCCAACAAGTTAGATGAATGGTTTGAAGCAGGTTTGTCGGATTGGGATATTTCTCGTGATGCGCCATATTTTGGTTTTGAGATTCCAGATGCACCAAACAAATACTTCTACGTTTGGGTAGACGCGCCGATCGGCTATATGTCGAGCTTTGAAAATTATATTAAAACCAAACGTCCTGACTTGAGCTTTGACAATTACTGGAAAAAAGATTCTAAAAATGAAGTCTATCACTTCATTGGTAAAGACATCGTTTACTTCCACGCATTGTTCTGGCCTGCGATGCTTGAAGGTGCAAACTACCGCACCCCGACAAGCTTGTTCGTTAACGGTTTCTTGACGGTGAACGGTCAGAAGATGTCGAAATCTCGTGGTACATTCATTAAAGCTGAAACGTATTTAGAGCATCTCAACCCTGAATATTTGCGTTACTACTTCGCCTCTAAACTTTCTGACAAAGTTGAAGATTCAGACTTGAATCTTGATGACTTCGTACAGAAAGTAAACTCTGACCTGGTGGGTAAAGTGGTGAACATTGCCAGCCGCTGTGCAAAATTCATCAACACCAAGTTTGACAATAAATTGTCTGCGACTTGTGCAGAGCCTGAACTGGTACAAAGCTTTATTGATGCAGGTGCATCGATTGCTGCTCAATACGAAGCACGTGAATTCTCTGCTGCGATTCGTGAAATCATGGCGCTTGCAGATAAAGCCAACCAATACATCGATGAGAAAAAACCTTGGGCTTTGGCGAAAATTGAAGGCGAAGAACAACAGGTACATAACGTATGTTCTGTCGGTATTAACCTGTTCCGTCAATTGGCTGTTTACCTAGCACCTGTGCTTCCAACTTTGGCTAAACAAGTGCAATTCTTCTTACAGTTAGACAGCTTTAACTTTGAATCTCGTAAGACTGTATTAATCGGTCATGAAATTACGTTGTTCCAACCATTAATGCAACGTGTTGATCCGAAAGCTGTGGCGGCAATGGTTGATGCATCTAAAGATTCTTTAGCGGCGCCTGCTGAAGCACCAAAAGCGGAAAAGAAAAAAGAGAAGAAGGTTGAGAAAAAACCTGAAGCTAAAGTCGGTGAAGCTGAAATCATTAATATTGATGATTTTATGAAAGTTGATCTACGTGTCGCTGAAGTTGTCGACGCAGCTACGGTTGAAGGTTCTGACAAGCTGCTTCAACTGACTTTAAATGTAGGTGAAGCTGAGCCACGTAACGTATTCAGTGGTATTCGTGAATTCTACCAACCTGAAGACTTAAAAGGTAAATTAGTGGTCATGGTTGCTAACCTTGCACCACGTAAGATGCGTTTTGGTATTTCTAACGGTATGGTTTTAGCTGCGGGTAATGGCGAAGGCGTTTGGGTGATTTCACCTGAATCTGGTGCTAAACCGGGTGATAAAGTGTCTTAAGATTTAGATCGAAAGATAAGAAAAGCCTCTAGTGATAGGGGCTTTTTTATGCTTATAAGTTCCCTCTCCTTTTGTAAAGGAGAGGGTTAGGAAGAGGATTTATTGAATCACAGCCCCATTTTGACTTTATAAAAAATAGTTTCTTTACGTAGGTATTGCCTTACTTTTGAAAGATCAAAAGTAACAAAAATCTTTTGTCCGCTTGATGATACGTCCATATATCACAAGCGAACGGCGACATCCATGTCGCCCATACCATTAGTTTCGTCTAGATTAATTAAGAATTAGGTGTATTATTTGTATAAGTAGAATCTATATAAATCAATAAAATGAACCACTTTCTCATACACAAATGTAACTTCTGTAATTCTAATAATATTAGATTAGATGTATTTAAAACAACTCTACATTCTTACAGATCTTGAATAGCCACCAAAATTCTAGACACACATAACCATCTTTTGATGGGCCTTTTCATAATCTAATGGAGAACGCTGACCATTGGAACCATGTCTGCGTTTTGAATTGTAGAACATCTCAATATATTCAAAAATATCCGATCTGGCTTCAGTTCTTGATGCATAGATTTTCTTCTTAATTCGTTCCCGCTTTAATAGCTGAAAGAAGCTTTCTGCAACAGCATTGTCATGGCAATTCCCTCTACGACTCATACTACTTTCAAGATTATGATGCTTGAGAAATGTCTGCCATTCATGGCTGGTGTATTGGCTGCCTTGGTCAGAATGGATTAGGACTTTGTTCTTTGGGTTTCTTCGCCATAAAGCCATCAATAATGCATCTAAAACCAGGTCTGTCGTGATTCTGGATTTCATCGACCAGCCAACAACAAGACGTGAAAACAGGTCAATCACAACTGCGAGATATAGCCACCCTTCATGAGTACGGATATAGGTAATATCTGTCACCCATATTTGGTTGGGATAAGTTGGATTAAATTGGCGGTCTAAAGTGTTTGCGGCAACGATAGCTGGATTACCAGCGTGAGCTCTAGGTTTACGATAGCCACGCTGTGATTTGAGACCATTCGCCTTCATGAGCCGATGTACTCGATTAATCCCGCAACTTTCACCAACATCTTTTAAATCACAGTGAATCTTGCGATAGCCGTAGATACCACCAGATTCCAGCCAGAACTGTTTAATCAATCCTGAAAGCTGTTGCCGTTTCCTCGCAGTTTTACTGGTGGGTTGCTTTAACCATGCGTAATAACCACTGTGATGAACATCCAGAGCTGAACATAAACGACGGACAGGCCATATGTGCTGATTGTCCTGAATAAAGGCGTACCTCATTTGGACTGGCTTGCGAAGTACACCGCGGCCTTTTTTAATATGTCTCTTTCTTCAGTGACCCTTTGCAGCTCTTTTTTTAACTTTGCCAATTCTGCACTTGGATCAGTAGATTCTGTTGTCTTGGGTTGCTGTGGATCATAACGTTTAATCCAGGCATATAAACTATGTGTGGTGGTTCCTAAACGTGCAGCAACTTCGGTCACACTATGACCTTTCTCAGTGACTTGTTTTACTGCTTCAATTTTGAATTCTTCAGGATATCGTTTACTGCTCATAAGCACCTCGTTAATTAGCCATTTTATCTAACTAAAAGGTGTCTACAAAATCGGTGGCTATTCATCTTATGGTAGTCAACGTTTTTATTGGCAAGCATTTTCTACTTGTAGTAATTGCAAAAATGGAATGATTTTAAGATTGGAAGCTAATCTAGATAAAATTCGGGATGATTTGTCCTTAAACTACGCAGATAAAGAATCCTTTGTGGAAAAAAGGATTTATGTAAATTTGAAAAAACAAATATAAATGATCATGTGAGGATTAGTGGGATAATATCTCCACCTTTAAAACAATTATATATATGTCCTGCATATGTACCTGATAACATAAAAAGTATTTTCGATGAAGCGACAAAATGCCTTTCAATGAATTGCTTTGTCGCTAGCGGTTCTATGTTTAGATTGTGCTTAGATTTAGTCACTAAAGATTTATTAGAAAAATGGTTAGAAGAACATCAAACTTCTGAGCAACAACCAAATAAAGATCAAAGAAATAAATTAGCCTATCGAATTGATTTTCTAATCGAGCAAGAAAAAATCCCTAAACGATTAAAAGAACTTGCTCACTGTATTCGTCATGATGGCAATGATTCTGCACATGATGGAAATACTGGTGAAGACGAAGCATTAGATTGTTTAGATTTCACAGAAGCATTACTCACTGAAATTTATACGTTGCCTGCACAGATTAATGAAGCAAATAGAAGACGGAATGAACGTCGAGCAAAATCCTGAAAATCTGTATTAATCTAATCACATGACCTGCGACATGGATGTCGCCAGTTCGTTAGGGGCACATGGACGTGCCCTCTAACGAACGAAGGATTTTTGTTACTTTTGATCCTTCAAAAGTAAGGCAAAGAATTCCCCTCATCCCAACCTTCTCCCATAGGGAGAAGGAGCTTTCAATAAAATTTTAAAATTTATAGTTATTATGATAAAAAATATTCATCACTTTAACTTTAATAAGAATCCCATGAAAAACCTAAAACCCCTCCTCCTAGCTTTGACCCTTGGCACAACAACCATCGCCACTACACAAGCTGCTGAACCCACCACCATCCAAACCCCAAAACAAGTTGCGGGCTATTACCATCACCAAATCGGCAACACTCAAATCACTGCCCTGCTCGATGGTACGCTTTACCTCAACCCATCCATGTTTAAAGGCTTAAGCGACACAGAAAAAACTGAAATTTTAAAGAAATACTATGCTGACCAAGCCCAAGGCATCCAGACTTCAGTCAATGCCTTCCTCATCAATACAGGCAATCAATTGTTGATGGTAGATAGCGGTGCAGCCAGCTGCTTTGGCGCACATTTAGGTTCGATCTATAACAACCTGAAAGCATCGGGTTATCAGCCTGAACAAGTAAACGAGATTTTCCTGACCCATTTACACCCTGACCATGTCTGCGGCATCTCAAATAACGGCGTAGCGAATTACCCCAATGCCACGCTGCACATTGCCAAAACAGAATATGATTACTGGCTAAATCCCAATACCGTGAAGAAACTGCCAAAAGACAAGCAAGCAGGTTTCTTGGGTACAGTTGAGAAAATTAAGGCTGCTTTAGCACCCTATGAAAAAGCTAAAAAGATTAAAGTCTTCTCAGATAAATCTTTAGCCTTTGGCGATATTCAATTTAAACCTTCTTTTGGTCATACACCGGGACATTACAGCTTTAAACTGAAAGCTGATGGTCAGGAAGTTGTGTTTATTGGCGACATCGTGCATTCACACACTTTGCAGTTTGACCGTCCTGAAACTGCAATCGAGTTTGATACTGATCCCAAAGCAGCGGTACAGACACGTTTAAAACACTTTGCCGAATATGCCAAAGAGGGTCAGCTCATTGCCGCCCCACATTTACCTTTCCCGGGAATTGGACATATTTACTCTCAAGATGGGAAAAGCTATCAGTGGATTCCGGTACACTTTAAAGATTAAAAAAATCCCCTCACTTGAGGGGATTTTTGATTTTATCTGCGTTTCAATTGTTCGCTGAACTTAAAATTGAATTTGATATTTCATCGGCAACAAAACGTTTACGTCCGGTCTGTTTGGCTTTAAACAGGTTTTTATCGACCATATTTAAAAAGTGTATTTTGTCATCTTTCTCTGTCGGACAAATACATTTCACCCCCAGACTTAAACTGACATTTTCTGAAATGGGAGATGCTCGATGCGGTAGATTTGCCTGATCTATCATACGAAGTATATTGTTTGCAATTTGAATCGCACCTTCTAAATCCGTTTCTGGCAATACAATCGCAAATTCCTCACCCCCATAACGTGCCACCAGGTCACGTGGACGTACACAGCAACTTTCCAACATCTGTGCAATCTGCTTGATACAGGCATCGCCGATAATATGCCCATTAAAATCATTGTATTGTTTAAAAAAATCGATATCGATCAAAATGACCGACAGTGGCTTTTGTTCACGTATTGCGTTGTTCCATTCACGTGAATAAAAATCATCAAATAAGCGTCGGTTGGCAATTTCAGTTAAACCATCTTTATAGGAAAATTCTTCCAGCTTGCGGTGCAACGCTTTTAATTCCTCTTCCTTTTTCTTACGTTCAGAAATATCAAACATAAAACCGACTAAACGTTCAACTTCACCATTTTCCTTGCGTACCACATGAACTACATCACGAATCCAGCAATATCCACCGCTTGCCTTTAAGGCACGATAATCCGCTTCATGATCTATGCCGGCAATAGATTGCGACACACAATAATTCAACACATGATCACGATCATCCCGGTGCATACGGTCTGCCCAGTCCTGCACCGATTTCCAGGAATCCTGTTCCCAGCCCAGTAACTTTTCAATTTGAGGACCAATATAACTAAACTGTTTGGTGGCCCAGTCTATGCTCCAGGGTATGGCCAAAGTCGACTCTAATAATGTTTTATAAAACATGTCATTCGACAATTGCTGCTCATCAAACGGATTTTTCGGCATAGGACGGACTACTCTGATTTGAATGGGCAAAAAAATATCTTCGCATGTTCTGGTTTTAGCATACACGACATTTCAATACGCTCTTGATAATTAACACACTTGAAGCAGGTTACCCAATAAAAACTGCTTTTTCATCACTGAACATTTTTACATTTCAAGATGGTTATTTATTCTACAATTTCTCTCTAAAAAAAGTATATCCTTCAGATCATTTAATATATTTTAAAAAGTAGTCAAAAATTTCTTATCCGAAATATCTCCTATAAATTTTCTAAAATATGCAGAATTCATTATGTTTAGATCAAAGAGCGAATAAGATTGTCTAGATTGCAGTCCAAACCTTGCACCTATCTAGCGACCTTCATATTCAACAAATTGTTTTGACCGGAAATTTGGTAAAGTAAAATATTTTGCTGAAACAAAAAATTAAATATTTCAATTCTAAAGACTTACTTTAATTTTAATGGTTCTTTCTGTAATCAATGACAGAATCAGCTGCATCATTTATGGTAATTTATAAGCTCATTTTATCCATTGTGATTTGGGGCATTCGTGGCTGTTCATTTTTTGCATACATCTGACTGGCACTTGGGACAGTTCTTTTATAACCATTCACGCCAGTATGAACATGAACAGTTTTTAAGCTGGTTACTTCAACAAATCCAGCAGAAACAGCCCCATGCCTTACTGATCGCCGGTGATATTTTTGATGTCATCAACCCTGCATCTAGCGCACAAAAACAGCTTTATCAATTCCTAGCCGATGCACATGAACTTGCCCCGCATATGCAAACGCTGATGATTGCCGGTAATCATGACTCAGGATATCGCATTGAACAGGTCGAACCTTTACTGGAAAAATATAATGCTAAAACGGTGGGAGTGATTCATAAAAATGCGGCAGGCCAGATTGATTTAGACCGTTTGCTGCTGCCTATTTACGATCAGCAAAAACAGATTGTAGCCTGGTGTATGGCACTACCGTTTTTACGTCCAGCAGAAATTACCGGTGTGAATGAACACACCAGTAATAGCCAAAATGCGATTGCCTATTTGCACCAGCAACTGATTGCCGAAGCCAAAAAACGTAAAACGGATAATCAGGCGCTTATTCTGATGTCACATGCGCATATGCAAGGCGGTGAAACGTCTGATTCGGAACGTCCGATTATTATTGGCAATGAAGAAGCCTTATCGACTGCATTATTTGATGACTGTATTGATTATGTGGCGCTGGGGCATTTACACAAACCGCAAAAAGTTCAGCATCCACACATCCGTTATAGTGGCTCGCCTATCCCTTTGTCTTTTAGTGAAATCAACTACAAACATCAGGTTGTAGAAGTACAGATTGATCCGTTAAAGCAGGATGAATCACGCTTTCTGTTTGAAGCGATTGCCATTCAGCGCTGTATTCAGTTGCATAAAATTCGTGGCGAGCTGAATGAAGTGCTGCAAAAACTCAAAGCCTTGCCCGAAGGTGAAATTGAACAGATTGATCAGCGTGAATATGTCGATATTGAATATCACACCCTGACACCGCCCTTGCCCAATTTAAGACAACAGTTTGAAGAAGCGCTGCCTAAAAATCGCTATCGACTGGTGCGAATTTCACGGCAATATTTATCTGTGGAAAATGACAGTACAACAATTGCAAAAATTTGTCTGGAACCGCCGACACCGGAAAAACTGTTTCAGCAAATCTGGGAAAAACATGGCTATAGCAATGATGAAAATGTCTTAAAAGATTTTATCAGTCTGATGCATGAAGCAGAAAAATCACTTGAAGAACAACAAATACGTTAAGAACTGTCCATGAAAATTTTATCCATTCGTATAAAAAATTTAGCTTCGCTTTCGGGTGAGCATTTTATTGATTTTGAAACTGAACCTTTGGCCAGTGCGGGTTTGATTGCCATCGTCGGCAAAACCGGTGCCGGAAAATCCACCATTTTAGATGCCATGTGTCTGGCACTGTTCAACAAGATTCCACGTTTAAAAGACAGCGACGGAAAATTGCAGGATGTCGATGGTTCAGAGTTACTGACCAACTCACCTTTGACTGTTTTGCGCCGGGGTACCGCGCATGGCTTTGCCGAAGTTTGCTTTGTCGCACAGGACCAGAAACGCTATCTTGCACGCTGGGAACTGAAACGTTCACGTGAAAAAGCCGATGGCAAACTGCAAAGTGTGCAGCGCTATTTAACCTGCCTGACCGACGGCGTGGTGATTGCCGATAAAGCCAAAGCGGTCGATGCACATATTCATCAAATATGCCAACTCAGTTTTGAGCAATTTACCCGTGCAGTGTTATTGGCACAGTCGGAAGTGACGGCATTTTTAAAAGCCCGTGATAATGAACGTGGTGAACTGCTGGAATATCTGACCAATTCGAGTATTTTCGGAAAAATTGGCCAACTGGCTTATGAAAAAACCAAACAGATTGCCAATCAGCGCAAAGAGCTCGAAAACGTTTTAGGTCATATTGAGTTACTGTCTGAAGAGGATTTCACTGCCTACTCCTCAAAACTTCAACAACTGAACCAAGATCATCAAAAACTGGATATTGAAAAGCAAAATCTACAAAAGCAACAACAATGGTTTGAACAAAAACATAAACTTCAAGCTGATATACAAACACGTCAACAATATTTGGAGGCTCAGCAACAATATCTAGATGCACTTGCTCCGCAAAAAGCACAACTGCAACAACTTGAATGTTTTTCCTCTATTCGGCCTAGCGTCATTCTGCAGAAAAATTTAAATGCTGACATTGCAATACTTCAACCCAAATTAGAACACGTTCAGAAGCAATTCACGGTGATTGAACAACAATTCAATACTGAAAAATTGACCTTTGAAAAAATAGATAACGCGCAAAAACAGCAACATCAATTTGAAATTCAACATCAGCAAAACATTGAGATGGTTCGTGCTCGCATTGCCGATCGACGTGTTTTGGGTGATCAGTTGCTTAAAATTAAAGATGAACTAAAGACTTTACGGGAGCAGCACTCTCCTCTTGTAAATGCTGAACAGCAAGTCAAAAATGAGCTTCAACAATTACAACATGACATTATACAACACACTGCACTTTTGGCTGAATCTGCACATTTCAATCCTTTGGATGATGGGCTTTCGGCACATTTGAGCCAGTTACAACGCTTTATTCAAAGCTATACTCAATTTGAAAAAAACCATGGCAATGTGAGTCAAGCGCATCAGAATGTAATGCAACAACAGCAACAGCTTGAACAACTGACGCAGCAATATGGGCAAGATGATGAACTGAATCAAAAAATTGCTGCTATACGCACTGAGCGTGAACATCATTTACAACAGTTGAATCTACTTGATGTCACACACACGCATTGGCAAAACTTCCAAAATATTAGTGCTGAAAACTGCAAGCTAGTTTCGGCACAAAATAAGCTGCAACAACAAATTGACCAAAGTCATGCACAACTTCAATCTGCTGAAAAAGCCTATCAGGATCAAAAAATTGCACGTGAACAATTACAACAGATGTTGCAAAAGCAACGTTTACTCCATACTGAAAATATTGAACATTTAAGAGCGAGCCTGGTCGACGGCGAAGCATGTTTAGTTTGTGGTAGTACACATCATCCGTATATACAAAATCAGGATGCACTTTCAAACGAATTGTTCAAACTGCAAGAGCAACAAGAACAACAAGAACTTGAAAAAGAAAAAACGGCTTTCGAAGCATGGCAACATTTGCAAAAAATGTATGCCCAACAAATAGCATCATCGGAAGCAAATGCCCGCCAACTAGCAACACTGTCATCACGACTGCAGCCTGCTCAAACTCAGCTTGAACAACAACTTAATACGCTGAATATCCCCTTTGATTTCTCGCAAGATCATCTGGTATTAGATCAAGCCCTGGCGACAAAGGTTATTGAATTTCAACATACGCAAAAACAACTTGAAGATACACTCAGTACACATGAGCAAGTACAAAAACAGCGTCATGCACTTCTTCAAATAATTCAACAAACCAGCCAGCAACTTTCTGTCCTAAAACAGGCTGAAGAAAATATTCAAGATGTTGTAGGTTTATTGAATGACACCCAAGGTCAAGCATGGATTCACAATACGCTGAGTACGGCTGAACAAGTTCAAGTCATGTTATTACAGCGTAAAAATACCTTAAAACAACTGAACGATTTAAATGCTCAGCTTAATCAAAAATCGCAACAGCTCGATCAAGCTGTTCAAAATCTAAAATTTAGTCAGGAAAAAATTAAGACGACAGAAACTCGCATGGAAAACCTTACACAAGAAGGCAAACAGAATAGCGATTTAGCCATTCAAGCCATTTTTGACATGACACAAAGCAATGTTGAAAAACCACATGAATGGTTAGCGCAGTTCGATCAAAATAGACAACAATTGCACATTCAATTTAATCAAGCTCGTCAGCAGTTTGACCAAGTACGTCAAGCTTTTGAAAGCGCTCAAAGCACGCTAAAAGAATGTCAAACTCAGCAAACTCAATTTCAAACCCAAAAGCAAAATGTTGAACACAATATTCAACAGTGGTTAAGTCAGCATACAGATTTCAATGCGCTGTTATTGCAACAACTGAGCGAAATTTCACATGAACAAGAACAGCAACTTAAACAGCGTGTGGTCGATGTTGAACGAGCGCACTCAGATGCTCTAGCAAGTATTAAAGCCATTCAGGAACAGCTTCTACAACATATGGAACATCAACCTGAAATTGATGCTGAAACCCTATCTTCACAACTGACGACCGTTACTGAACAGCTCAAGCAATTGATTGAACAGCGGGATCAAGTGAAACTCAAAATTGAAATGCATCAACGTAATCTTGAAAAGCAAAAGCAATTTGCAGATCAAATTCAAGCCATTCAAAGTGAAGAACACCGTTGGAGTAAAATTTCAGGACTAATGGGCGATGCAAACGGCAAAAAATTCCGCGATTATGCGCAGCAATATAATCTGGATATCTTGATTGAGCATGCCAACCAGCAACTGGCCATGCTCTCGCAGCGCTATACCTTAAAACGTCTGGACAACTCCTTGAGTCTGGCGATTATTGACCACGATATGGATGGTGAAACCCGTTCGGTCGCTTCGCTTTCAGGTGGAGAATCCTTCCTGACTGCACTGGCCTTATCCCTGGCGATTGCCAATATGGCATCAGGTTCCATGAAAATTGAATCTTTGTTTATTGATGAAGGCTTTGGCACGCTGGATGCCTCATCTTTATATATGGTGATGAATGCGCTGGATCAATTACAGAATCAGGGTCGTAAAGTGGTGTTGATCTCGCATATTCAGGAAATGCACGAACGCATTCCGGTACAGATTCAGGTCAAGCCTTTGGGTGCTGGTGCAAGCACCATCGAGATTGTGGGATAAATTTAAAAGCTCGGCTCATCCAAGAAAACATCATTAAAAAGCCTAGACAATGCTCTAGGCTTTTTATCAGACAGATATCAGTTATGCGATGGGACGCAATGTCAAAATCTGTTCACTGCGCCCGAATGGCCCATAAAGATCATGCAACACAGAACTGGTCAGGCCAATGCCATCTTCGCCATACTGCTGCACGGTTTCCAAGCCCAGCCACTGACCTTGTGGCAAGCGGTGCAGATGGATCTGTAAATCCAAGTTTGGAAAGCCCCAGCTAAAAGGCACTTCTTGACGTGGTACAACGCCATTGGCGGTATCAACCATGCCCATCAAACGGACAAAATCAGTGGTAGGTTCACCTTCAATCATGTCATGCTGGGTTCGTAACCACACTATGCCCTTTCCAGCACGGCGCTCATGGCTTCTTGCTTCTATCGACTCAATATATCCGCCCGGCCACTGACGGATTCCCTCCCAGATTGATGCATGGTCAGGGCCAGCCACCTGAGCATCTTCCAGACTTTTCACGACCTGACTATTTTGCGTCATCATGCGCCAGGTCCGTGCCACAATACAGCTTTTCCCTTGAGCCTGCATTTCGGACTCAATCAGCTCAATGGTTTTCCCGGGGCGAATGACTTTGGTGGTGATACTAAACTCTCCAGCAGGAATCAGACCTAAAATATCTAAACTGATCCGGCCAATCCGCATCCCCTGACGTGGCATAAAACGGTCTAACTCTGCACAGATAATGCCTGTTGCGGGTGCCATGTGTTGCTCGTGCTCATTCCATGCACCCTGTGCCAGCAATGTAGATTGATAATGTGCCGTAACAATACCTGTCGCATCCGTATTGCGCCCGATCAGTTGATAATATGCCGCCATACACGTCCCTATTTCCCTAGTTTAATAAATAATTTCTTATCTAAAGTCGTTGTTTAGATTGTTTTTTGTACTCAACTTTAATGGAAAATTCAACTTTAAAAACAAAAACTGAACCCTAAGGTTCAGTTTTCCAAATCAGAAAAATTGGTGGTTCTGCGATTTATTTCGAATAATCCCGTGCACCAAACAATGCAGTGCCTACACGGACCATGGTTGAACCTGCGGCAATAGCTTCCTGCATATCCCCCGACATGCCCATGCTTAAGGTATCCCAATCTTCAGGATGGGCATGTTCAGTTTTTACACTTTCAAACAAAGCTTTGGCATCACTAAATGCCTGCGGATTATTCGGGGCAGGAATCACCATCAGACCACGCAATTTTAAATGCGGTAACTGGCTGATCTGCTTCACCAGCTCAGCCACTGCACCCGGTTGGCAGCCATCTTTGGTGTCTTGTGCATCAATATTGACCTGCAAACAAATATTCAGTGGCACCTGATTCGCCTCACGCTGACTCGACAAGCGCTCTGCAATAATCAAACGGTCTACTCCATGCACCCAGGCAAACTTTTCTGCCAGATGCTTGGTCTTGTTGCGCTGCACATGACCAATAAAATGCCATTCAATATCCAGATCACTTAAAGCCTCAATTTTATCTAAAGCTTCCTGTAAATAATTTTCTCCAAATGCACGTTGTCCAGTTTGGTACATCTCGCGCAAAGACTCACTTGGATGGGTCTTTGAAACAGCCAGCAACTGCACACTTTCTACATTGCGCCGGGCGTGTTTACAGGCATCTTCTATTTGCTGTATAACTTGATTTCGTGACTGTTGAAGACTATTCATTGACGAGGTTCTCATTTCATTCATCTTTTTTGGGCTTCCCTTACAACTAACTGTTGGTTAAGTTTTGGGAAAGCCTTATTATTCTATCAAAATAAATAACATTTAAATGAACTCGGGGAAATTATGGATATCACTGAACTTTTAGCGTTTTCAGCTAAAAACGGGGCATCAGATTTACACTTGTCTGCGGGGATGCCGCCACTGATCCGTGTCGATGGTGAAGTTCGCCGTATTAATCTGCCTGCTTTAGAACATAAAGAAGTACACAAACTTGTGTATGACATTATGAATGATAAACAGCGTCGTGATTTTGAAGAAAAGCTAGAAACAGACTTTTCATTTGAAGTTCCAGGTGTAGCTCGTTTCCGTGTGAATGCATTTAACCAGAACCGTGGTGCAGGTGCCGTGTTCCGTACCATTCCTTCAAAAGTACTTACCATTGAAGATCTGGGTATGGGTCAGATCTTTAAAGATATCTGTAATTACCCGCGTGGTATCGTACTGGTGACCGGACCTACAGGTTCAGGTAAATCTACTACACTAGCGGCCATGATCGACTATATTAATGATCAGCGTTATGACCATATCCTGACGGTAGAAGACCCGATCGAATTTGTACACGAATCTAAAAAATGCCTAGTCAACCAGCGTGAAGTACATCGCGATACCCATGGCTTTAATGAAGCTCTTCGTTCAGCACTGCGTGAAGACCCGGATATTATTCTGGTCGGTGAGATGCGTGACCTTGAAACCATCCGTTTGGCATTAACTGCCGCTGAAACCGGTCACCTGGTGTTTGGAACGCTACATACCACCTCTGCAGCAAAAACCATTGACCGTGTGATTGACGTATTCCCGGCAGAAGAAAAAGACATGGTTCGTGCCATGTTGTCTGAATCCTTACAAGCCGTGATTTCTCAAACATTATTGAAGAAAAATGGTGGTGGTCGTGTTGCAGCACATGAAATCATGATTGGTATTCCTGCCATCCGTAACCTGATCCGTGAAAACAAAGTGGCTCAAATGTATTCTGCCATTCAAACTGGTGCCAACTACGGTATGACCACGCTTGATCAAAGTTTAAAAACCCTGGTTGCAAAAGGTGTGATCAGTGCGCAAACTGCCCGCACCATGGCAAAACAACCAGAATCATTCTTATAAGTTTAAACGGATTTAGGATCTTATTATGGATTTTAACGACTTACTGAATTTGATGATTCAACAACAGGCATCCGACTTATTTATTACTGCCGATGTTGAACCGTCCATGAAAATTAATGGGCAGATTCTGCCCATTGCAAAGACCAAGCTGACTGGCGAAATTGTTGGACAACTTTTAAACTCAATAATGAGTGAAAAGCAACGTAAAGAATTTGCTGAAACACGCGAATGTAACTTTGCCATCAGCAACCGCGACAAAACTGCCCGTTTCCGTGTCAGTGCATTTCAACAACGCGATGAACCCGGTATGGTATTGCGTCGTATCGAAACCGTCATTCCGACCATGGAACAGCTGAAGCTACCGCCTATTTTAAAAGAATTGGCGATGACCAAGCGCGGTATCATCATGTTTGTGGGTGCAACCGGTACAGGTAAATCGACCTCTTTGGCTTCCATTATTGGTTATCGTAACCAGAATTCCAAAGGTCATATCATTACCATTGAAGACCCGATTGAATTTATTCATGAACATGCGGGCTGTATCATTACCCAGCGTGAAGTGGGCATTGATACCGACTCTTTTGAAGTTGCTTTGAAAAATACCCTGCGTCAGGCACCTGATGTTATTTTGATTGGTGAGATTCGTTCGCGCGAAACCATGGATTATGCGATTGCCTTTGCGGAAACCGGTCACTTGGTATTTGCCACGCTGCATGCCAACAACGCCAACCAGGCACTTGACCGGATTATTCACTTCTTTGAAGCAGACCGGCATAACCAGTTGTTTATGGATTTGTCTTTAAACATGAAAGCGATTGTGGCCCAGCAACTGATTCCAACGCTGGATGGCACTGGACGCCGTGCTGCAATTGAAATCCTGATCAATTCACCTTTAATTTCAGACCTAATCCGTAAAGGTGATGTGCATGAAATTAAAGACCTGATGAAACGTTCACGTGAACTGGGCATGCAAACCTTTGACCAGGCCCTGTTTGACTTGTACAAAGCCAAGCAAATTAGCTATAAAGATGCATTGAAACATGCCGACTCACCAAACGATCTGCGTTTGCAAATCAAGTTGTCGGAAGAAGGCGGCGATCGCTTAATGCGCGCCAGTTCGAATATTACTTTCGATGGTCAGGCTTAAGGCCCAGATTAAGATGCAAAAAAAACAGGCTTCAAATAAAGCCTGTTTTTTTAACTGATTCCAAGTCAGTATTATTTTTTACGTAATGCGTCCTGGCATTCCGCTGCATCACAATAACCATACAGATTTAGAGAGTGACCAGTTAAAGTAAAGCCAAATTTTTCAGCTACTTCATGTTGTTCATGTTCAATCACATCATTGGTGAATTCGACCACTTTATTACAATTTTGGCAAACAATATGATCATGATGATCTTCTTGCATAATTTCAAAAACTGAATGATTATTTTCAAAATGATGACGCTGGATAATACCTGCAGCTTCAAACTGTGTTAACACTCGATACACAGTTGCTAAACCGACATCTTCACCCTGTTCAAGTAAAGTCTTATAAATATCTTCTGCGCTTAAATGATGTTGTCTTGAATTTTCTAATAATTCTAATATTTTTATTCGTGGAAGCGTAACTTTAAGTCCAGCTTTGCGTAAATCTTGATTTGAAATAGGCATGTAAAAGGGTCTCTCAACAAATTTAAAGTTGGAATATGCAACAAAGTTAAGATGCAGTATGATCTATCCGTGGATCAAATGCATCATAATTAATTTGGGATAGTGTAGCAAAATGCAAAAAATCATGTTGACGTTATTCGTCACTTCACTGCTCGCAGGCTGTTCGACCTTGGGCGTTTATAAAGTTGATATTCCTCAAGGAACACCATTAACTCAAGCACAAGCATCAAAAATTCAAGTCGGTATGAGCCACCAACAAGTTCGCTTTTTGCTAGGCAGTCCAACGGTCACAGATCCAATGAATCCTTTACGTTGGGACTATATTTACAATTACATCCCAGGAACTTATGCTAAAAAAGCCAAGATTCCTGCAGCACATGGTCAACATTTAAAAATTTACTTCGATCAAACCGGTACGGTGCAAAAGATTGAAGGTCTAGAAACTATTCCAGAATCTCAACCCGGCTTACCAGGTTCAAAGGAAGCGATTTTAACTGCGCCACCACTATAGACGCTTTAAAATAAAAATAAACCCCTCATTGAGGGGTTTTTCTTATCACTTCAATTGTTTAAAGCGATTTCCACGACAATATCGCCCAACCGGGTTGGCTGCTGCACGTTTGCGTCGAATATCCTTCGGATTGATAGTTAGCGGTCGATAAATCTCGACACGGTCACCTGCTTGTAAAATATGGTGCAGATCTTTCAGGCGCACGCCAAAAATTCCCAGAGCAAGCGGTTCCGCCAAATCAACCTGTACCCGAATACCACTTTGTTCAATCGCATCTAAAGCCGTCATTCCTTGCTGAAAGGGCACCGCAATATGAAACTGTTGCTCGGGTGCTGCATAGGCGACCCAAACCTGTTGTGTCTCACTCATCAGAACAATTGCCCAATAATTGCGATTATCGCCAAAATAATCGAAACAGGTAACACCACACGAACAGCAATACGCCACAGGTTATAAAATAACTCATTGCTGAAATTCATCGCTTTACGCAGATGGCTAATTTTCATGATCCATCCGGCAAAAATGGCATAGATCAGGCAAATTGCTAAACCCCAAAGCATCAGCAGGCTATTGAAAACTGGAGTGATGGCTGGAATTGCCCAGACAAATACGGCAGCTAACATAAGCAACCATTGAATCACGATATTCAACTGACGGTGTAACAGCTGTTCACGCGCCATTTGCAATAACAATGCCGCAGCACTCACCACTGCAACCACAAAAGCCAAACTCGGGATTTGAGCATTGGCAGCAAAGAAACCAAAAGCAATTACCGCAAGTAACTGTGCAATCCAGATCGGCAATACTGTTTTAGTTGCAGTATCTTGCGGTTGAACTGCAGGCAAACTAATTTGCCAGTACAGCCCCATGCCTAAACCACTTGCTACCAGTGCCAAAACGGTAGCACTGCCCCACTCGCTAAATTCAAACGCTGTGACATGCCAAGCCGGCAAAGGAGTTCCCATCACATTGGCCAGAATTAAAGCAGCAAAAACACCAATCACCGTTAAAAGCAGAATAATTTTTCGTGGTGCAAATGAAAGTAAAACTGCAACTATCGCAAGAGCAATAAATAAAAAATTAGCTGCAATTCCATTAGCGGCAAAATGCTCCAGCAATTGCCCCGCACTCGACAATATGCCACCTGCCAGAAAAGGAATAAAGACCACGGCCAGCCAGCCAACGATACGCCATTTTTGCGAGGCATCCGCATCACGGGTCAAACTGGACAAGGCATTTAAAGCTGTGGTTTTAGAACGCTTTGCCAAAGCAATTTCTAAATAGCAGACCGGTAAAGCCAAAATAAGCATGGTACCTAACCATAACAGCCAAAAATCAAGCTGGCGATCAAGCTGAATCCCTACAATCGGTGCTAAAGTGGCAATGATGATAAAAGATAAACAAAATGCCATCAGCGGTGATAGCCATCGTGTCATAGCATTGTCCTGCATGATGCGTTCCTAAAAAAAGTCTTTCGCTATTTTGCCTTTCTCATAAGTGAAAATCAAAAAGAAAAAAGCAAACCATTATGCCTAATGATTTGCAGCGCAAGATTATTATCTTTTTTTTAATTGTAGTTATCTCATTTATCTTTTATGAGAAAAACCGAGCAAACCAGTTTTTACCTTTTTTCTGTTCTTTTTCTTTAATAATGCCCATCATGTTTTGTTTTACAGCACCGACATAATCAGCATCATCGTGCTGAATATGGTTAATCAGCCATTTCGCCAGTACTTCATGCAATTCACCTTCAATCGCATGTCCCATTTCAAAGCGATCACGATAAGATTCAATCTTTTTAATGAATAAATCATGGACACGTTTATGCGGTACGCGGTATTTATAACCCGCCTCTTCCTGCAAAGATTCTTCAAAAGTAAAATGCGACTGAGTGTAATCAATAATATTTTCAAGAATCTGTTTAATACGCGCACGGTCGGTATTTTCAACGATATCATCAATTTCATTGATGTAATCCAGAATTCGTTTATGTTGATCGTCAATCACATCGATGCCAGTATTATATTCTGGGACCCATTTCATTTTCATTACGACCACCTATCAGATATAAACGATTAATCACATAAATTCATAATATATTGATATTAAACAAATAAAAATGCACCAAAACAGTCGACTTTTAGTTTTTTTCATAAAATAAACATAAACCATTGATATATATATAATTATGATATAATACCTACTAAAAGGATAAAGTATTTTTTAACCAATCGCATTAAAAAATATGCTTTATTCAAAAGTTAACATGAGTTTATAAACTATATTTTTTAGAAGTCATTTTTTCATTATATTAAATAAATATTGTGCGATTATATAAAAATATCCAGAAGCCGTAAGATTAAAATCTGGCGATAAAATTTTAAAATATTTCAACTAATTATAAATAATAAAGCCAGATATTTATCTAATAAATATCTGACACTAAAGTTTTATCTGAAATTGCAATCAATATTGATCGGCTTTAGTGATTCGTTTCAATGCCGGATTCAAGCGTTCACGTTCTAAACGTTCAACATGAGTCTGCTGTTTCCGAACCGGTCGGCCATCCTGAAATAAAATCATCTCTCCTGGTACAAAAGCGTTCCAGGTTTCATTTTGGGTTAAAGGTTCTGTGGTAATGATGGCGACACGATCTTCTGGAGTCGTCACCTGACTGAAATCAACTTCAACGTCCAGATCAATCAATTGTGCAGGTTTAAAAGGATATTCACGTACCAGCCAGTGCAATTTGGTAATTGCATACGTAAAGAGTGCCTGACCGTTCGACAGGCAGAAATTAAAGGTGCCATGTTCGGCTATTTTTGGAGAAACTTCAGCCAATAAATCGAACACCTGATCGAGTTTGGGTTCATGATAACCAAACTTAAGTACCAGTTGATCTAATAAATAACAGAATGCGCGCTCACTGTCGGTATTGCCGACCGGAGTAAAACGCCCCGATAAAGTTGGATTAAAGTCATGTAAATCACCATTATGGGCAAAAATCCACTGCCGTCCCCAAAGCTCACGGCTAAAGGGATGTGAATTTTCCAGATTGATTTTACCCTGGGTGGCTTTACGGATATGTGCAATCACATTGCGCGACTTAATTGGATAATTACGGATCAGTTCAGCAATCGGCGATTCAACTGCGGATTGATTATCGACAAAAAGTCGGCAGGCTTTATCTTCAAAAAAAGCAATGCCAAAACCATCACAATGGTCTGAGGTAATGCCAGCACGCTGAGAAAAACCACGAAATGAGAAAGTCACATCCGTTGGCGTAGCACAATTCATTCCGAGTAACTGGCACATAATCTTGATCAAACAGCAAATACATGATTTTTCTATTTTGCATGAGTGGGCAGAGGGTTGCAAATCTCAATTCACGATAGTCATCACGATTTTATGTATTAAGACAAAATTGAGATTTCAATCATCAGTCTATTGAGCAGGTCAAAATAGTCGCCATAAAAAAGCCTCACAAGGAGGCTTTTTAAAATCACGGTTTAATGCTTGGCACGGTTGGTAATTAAAGTTCCTACCCCATGATCGGTAAAAATTTCCAATAAAGTGGCATGTGGAACACGGCCATCAACAATATGTGCGCTGACCACGCCACCTTTGACTGCATCTAGTGCACAGCCCACTTTTGGAATCATGCCGCCATAAATCACACCGGTTTCTATTAAACGGTCCACTTCCTGGGTCGTTAAACCCGTCAGCAGGTTTTTATTTTCGTCCAGCACACCGGTGATATTGGTCAACAGAATAAGTTTTTCTGCGCCTAAAGCTTCAGCGACTTTACCTGCCACCAAATCGGCATTGATGTTATAGGTATTGCCTTCTTCATCTACACCTAGAGGCGCAATCACAGGAATGAAATCACCTTGGGTAAACATTTCCAGAACGTCGGTTTTCACACCAACGACTTCCCCCACCAGACCAAGATCAATTTGCTTGACCGTGCCATCTTCAGCGGTTTTTTCCATCAGTAGCTTTTGCGCACGTAACAGGTTGCCATCTTTACCGGTCAAACCAATGGCACGACCGCCATGCTGATTGATCAGATTGACGATGGATTTATTCACGCTACCACCCAAGACCATTTCCACCACTTCCATGGTTGCAGGGTCAGTGACACGCATGCCATCAATACGGTCAGATTCTCGGCCTAACTGTTTCAAAAATGAATCAACTTGCGGGCCGCCACCATGAACCACTATCGGATTCAAACCGACCGTTTTTAACAATACAATGTCACGCGCAAACGAGCTTTCCAGCTCTGGGTCGGTCATTGCATTGCCACCATATTTCACAACCAGCGTTTTACCTGCAAAACGTTGAATGTACGGCAAAGCTTCAGTCAAAACTTGTGCTTTGTCGAGGCCGGTATGTTGATATGGCATTCACCTCTCCTTATTGAGCATCTAAAATGTCTTGTGCGATTTGAGGATATCGGTCACTTAACATGGAAACAAATGTATGTCGAATATCGTTTAATCTTACCGGATTATCCGCATCAAAGCGCACGGTAAAATATTCCCCGGTATTCGATGCCCGAATAATGCCAAATCCATCTTTAAAATCAAGTCGTACCCCATCAATTTTACTTAACTGGGCACCAAAATCCTGACTTTGCATTTCGACATCATGCAATACTGCTTTGGGCTCTATGTTATGGGTACTGATATAGGTATCTTCAGTGCAATAACGTTCCGGATAAGCCTTTAAGGCCTGGGATAGGGTTAAATCAGCCTGCGAACCAAGATATTCCAGTACCCGTAATGCCGCATACAAGCCATCATCATAGCCAAAACCACGCCCGTCATTAAACACATAATGACCTGCATATTCTCCACCAAATACAGCTCTGCCTTTGGACTGCGACATGTAAGTCCGTAAAAAAGAGCTTCCGGTACGGATCATTTTGGCCTGTCCGCCTAGATGACACACAGTATTGCCTACCATGGTGGAACATTTGACATCAAAAACCACTTCATGACCAGGATGCGTTTTCAGGCACATTTCTGAAAATAGCGACAACAACCGGTCTGCGGAGATTGTGGTGCCATGTTCATCAATCAACACCACTCGGTCGCCATCGCCATCCAGAGCAATACCAATATCAGCCTGCTGTTCAAGCACGGTCTGCTTTAACTCTGCCAGATTTTTCTCTTGTGACGGATCGGGTGCATGGTCAGGAAAATGGCCATTGGCTTCACAGCGGATAGTGGTCAGTTCACAGCCCAGTTTTTTTAACACTAAAGCTGCACAACATCCAGCTGAACCATTCAAGCCATCCAGCACCACCTTAAATGGTCGCTTTAACTGGATATCGTTTAGGAGTGCCTGTTGATATTCAAGACAGTATTTCACCACAATTTCATGCTGAACCAGTTGAATCACCAGATTATGTAATAGATCAAAAGCCGCGCTCGCGCTCTGACCGACCTGTTGAATCATGTCTGGACAGGGTGGTTCACCCTGAACAATCCATTTAATTCCATTGTCAGTTTTTGGATTATGGCTGGCTGTAATCATAATGCCATTACCGCCAAACTGACGGGCAATAAAATATAAAAGGGGTGTCGAACAACAGCCAATGATTGTGGCATGCAGTCCTTTTTCTTCACATACCCGTCTGATAATTTCTGCATATTGAGGACTGGTTAAACGTGCATCATAGCCGATAGCCAGCTGTGTTTGCCCAGCCTTGTGATATTGCTCAACCAATCCATAAGCAGTCGCTTGTACAATTTCAGGCGTCAAAAGTGATATTTTTCCACGAATATCATAGGCACGAAAAATTTGTAGAGGAAATTTTTTATTTTTAAAATTCATGATGACATCTTCTACTTTAGAATAACCCATGAAATGAGAATTTCATAGCATGCTGGATTAGCTCAGTATTCACAACCAGTGCATCATCTGATGAAATAAGAAGATTAATATTTAAAAGCATTTCGTGTTATTAAGCAACGGTAAAAGTTACTTACAATTTTGTTTTAAAAATACTTTATTTGATTGAAAAATAAATCATTTGTGAAATTAAAAAACAAAAGTATTCAAATAACTTTAATTTAAAACAATTATTTACAAAAACAATAAAATATTTTTAACTGATCCATACATTAAAAATTATTTTGCATTTTAATAATATAATTCATTGTTTATTTGTACTTTTTTTATAAAAAAGCTAATAATCTTAAATAAAAGCCTGTTCAAATTAAAGAATAAAACCTGACACAAACAAATAATATTGTTTAAGCATCAGGTTTTGTCATCTTTATGCTAAATCAAACTTAGCCTTTACCCGTATGGCCAAAACCGCCAGCACCGCGTTCAGTCGCTTCAAATTCATTCACAATATCAAACTGCGCCTGGACAACAGGAACAAGTACATATTGTGCTAAACGTTCACCCGGTTGCAAGGTAAATGCTGTTTGGCTACGATTCCAAACCGATACCATCAACTCGCCTTGATAATCCGAATCAATCAGGCCGACCAGATTGCCTAAAACAATCCCATGTTTATGGCCCAGACCTGAACGCGGCAAAATTAAGCCAGCAAAATTTGTATCTTCAATATAAATAGCCAAACCGGTTTTCACCAATACTGTTTGACCCGGTTCAATGACAGTCGCTTCATCGACACAAGCGCGCAAGTCCAAACCTGCTGAACCCGAAGTCGCATAGGTAGGCATCGGCCATTCATTGCCTAAACGTGTATCGAGCACTTTCACTTGAACTTTCATTTGTTTTTTCCTAATTGCATAGTTTAAATGTTGCATGGTTTAAATCGTGAATTAACGCTTGATTAGGGCGCGTAAATTTTCCAGATAATGCTGGGCTTGCAATTTTGGATCAATATTGCCTGCCAATTTTTTCTTGCGACCCAGCCATTCCAGCTCATCTTGCGGCAATTCATCCAGAAAGCGGCTTGGCGTCATCTGTTTCATCTGTCCGCCCGCTTTACGCTGCTCGGCCAAAGTAATGGTCAAACCTTGACGGGCACGGGTAATACCCACGTACATCAAACGGCGTTCTTCTTCCACGGTTTCGGCTGCAATCGAGTTTTTATGCGGCAGAATTTCTTCTTCCAGTCCAATCAGATAGACATAAGGAAATTCCAGACCTTTGGATGCATGCAAAGTCAATAAATTCACTTTATCGGTATCTTCTTCTTCCTGCTGCTGCTCCAGCATATCCAGCAGTACCATTTTACGAATCACGCTTTCAATATTCTTGTCATCCACATCTTCAGCGCGGTTAATTAGACTCTGAATGCTGCTATACAGCACTTCAATATTATCCAGCTTGGTTTTTTCCTGCGCTGGCGTTGCTGCGGATTCCTTGATGTAATCGATATAGCCTGCTTCCTGCATCATCTGGCGAATAATTGGTACAGGCTCGTCATCATCCAGTAAATTACGGGTGAAATTTCCAATAAAATCAGAAAATTCAGCCAGTTGTGTAGTCGCTTTTTTCGGCATTACCATGGTCAGGCGCTGATCACCTGCCGCTGCCAGCAATGACAAATGATTTTCCTGTGCAAATAGACCTAACTTTTCTAAGGTTACAGGTCCAATGGCTCGTTTCGGCGTGTTAATAATCCGTAAAAATGCACTGTCATCTTCAGGGTTAATAATCAGACGCAAATAACTCATGATGTCTTTAATTTCTGCACGAGCAAAGAAAGACTGGCCACCAGAAAGCTTGTATGGAATCTGCATTTGACGCAGCTGTGTTTCTAAAATACGGGCCTGAAAATTACCGCGATACAAAATCGCATAATCCTTCCAGTTTTTTCCATTCATCAGCTTATGGGTGATCAGATCCTTCACTACGCGTTCGGATTCATCATCATCATTACGGCAGGTAATCACGCGAATCACCTCACCGTGGCCTTTATCTGACCAGAGCTTTTTATCAAAAATATGCGGATTATTGCCAATCACCGTATTCGCCGCTTTCAAAATACGGCTGGTGGAACGGTAATTTTGTTCTAATTTAATGACTTTTAAATTCGGAAAATCTTCCTTCAACAAAGCCATATTTTCAGGCTTTGCCCCACGCCAAGCATAAATGGACTGGTCATCATCACCTACCGCAGTGAACTGTCCCATCACACCGACCAGCAGTTTCACCAGAATATACTGCGCGGTATTGGTATCCTGATATTCATCCACCAGCAGATAACGCACCCGATTTTGCCATTTATCCCGAACTTCGGCATTTTCCTGCAATAGGCGGGTTGGCATCACGATCAAGTCGTCAAAATCCACGGCATTATAAGCACGCAAGTTGCGTTCATAGAGCTGATATAAATGCGCAAACTGGACATCTTCGGCGGTTTCACAGGTGGTATGCGCTTGTTCCGGTGGAATCAGGTCATTTTTCCAGTCCGAAATCATCTTCATTGCCTTGGCAATGAGTTCTTTACTTTCCGCGCCGGATAAATTATCACGGTGCATTAAATCCATCAGGATGCGCTTACAATCATCGGCATCCAGAATAGAAAAATTATTTTTTAATGGGGTATGTTTGAGTTCCAATCGGAGCAAATTCAGACCAAAGGTATGGAAAGTTGAAACAGACAGACCTTTGGCTTCTTCACGAGACAATAATTTACCAACACGCTCCTTCATTTCGCGTGCTGCTTTGTTGGTAAAGGTCATGGCCGTGATCCGATGTGCCGGTATACCGCAATTCTTGACCAAATGAGCGACTTTTCGCGTAATTACCGAGGTTTTACCCGAACCTGCCCCTGCAAGTACTAACAAGGGCCCTTGAGTGTATTTCATAGCTTCAAGTTGCTTGTCATTCAGTTGACTTGCCGACGACATAGGATTTCCTCGTGTTAATTGGAGCTCGATTATAGTCATCTCCGCCCAACTTGCATAACCTAAAATACAGATTTGACATTCATAAAAAAACCACCCGAAGGTGGTCTTTTCAATTCATCATTAACGCATGAAGAATTATTGAACCGCGTAAATGCTGATTTCTACACGACGGTTTTGTTCACGGCCTTCAGCTGTCGCATTTGATGCGATCGGGTTCGCTGAACCTTGACCTTGTGCATTAATACGCGTACGTGCCACGCCCTGACCGGCAAGATAGTTAGCTACTGATTGAGCACGCGCTTGAGACAATGGAATGTTAATCGAGTCATTACCCGTGCTGTCTGTATAACCTGTTACAAGAATACCGCTCTTGTTGTCTTCAGTCAGTGTTTGCGCAACTTTGTTCAAAGTCGCGTAGAAGTTCGGTTTGATATTTGATTTGTTGGTATCAAAAGTAATATTACCCGGCATAATCAGGCCAACAGAACCATCCGGATTACGTGTAACATCTACACCAGTACCCGCCATTTGTTGACGTAATTTTTTCTCTTTATTGTCCAGATATACACCTGTTGCACCGCCTAATACAGCACCGATTGCTGCAGCACGGTTATTTTGAGCGCTTGTATTTGCGTTGCTTTTAGAAAGACCATAACCCGCAGCTGCACCCACTATTGCGCCAATTGCTGTTTTATCGTATTCCATACCGCCAATGTTGTTGCCAGTTGTTTGACAGCCTGATAGTGCCAATGCCCCTGCTACTGCTGCTGAAATGACTAGTGCACGCATCGCATGCCTCCTTCTTGTGTTTTATCGTATGCTGGAATAATGAATTAAAAAAAATCGGCATACCATTGATTTTTTGTAAATAACCCATTTATTAGTTACATTTTGTAATATTTCAGCTGAGTGTCAAGAATAACTTCAGCACAATTTCTCCATACTTGTATGAATAGACTTTTTTATTTTAAATTCTACAATTATATTGAATACTGAATAAAAACCTTCGATGATTTTCTTTTAAGGCCTTTTTTTATATGTCATCTCAAAATACCAAGCAACCGATATTAAAAAAAATATCTCGCGGGCTTACTGTCGGATCGGTCATTACTGGAAGCACTTTTTTTCATGGACCACCTGTACTGGCTTTGGGATTAACCAAACTAATTAAAAAATCACGTAAAATAGACGAAACCAACATTCAAATTACCAACAGCTGGCTCAGTGTCAATAATTGGCTGATCGACCATGTATTGCCCAACTTAAAGTGGGATATCACGATTGAGGAAGGTTTAGAGCTCAGTATGCAAGGCCGTTACCTGATGACCTGCAACCATCAAAGCTGGGTAGATACTACGGTAAATCAATACTTTGGTTTAACCCGCATGCCACTTACCCGTTTCTTTACCAAGTGGGAGCTGATCTTTATTCCTTTCGTCGGACAAGCATTTAAAATTTTGGGCTTCCCGATGATGAAGCGTCATAGCAAGGAACAGATAGCCAAAAATCCGGAACTTAAAACACGTGATATGGAAGAATCGCGTAAAGCCTGCGAGCAGCTATTAAGTCAACCGTTTACCTTATTGAACTATTTGGAAGGTACGCGCTTTACACCAGAGAAACATGCACAGCAGCAATCACCTTATAAGCATTTACTCAAACCTAAAGCGGGTGGCTTAGCCTTGGCCCTCAATATTTTAGGTGACAAAATTGATGCGCTGGTCGACATGACTATTGTTTATCCGGATGGTGTCCCAGGTTATGGCGATTTCTGGCTAGGAGAGGTCAATCGCATTGCGGTGAATTTGCGTAAAATCGAGATTCCAGACTGGGTATTAGGCGGTAATTATGAAGATGATGCTGAATATCGGGAACGTTTTCAGCAATGGGTGCATGAACTATGGACTGAAAAAGACCAGCTGATTGAACGCATGCAGCAAGAATTGGCTGCGAAAGCTTAAGCATACCTAAGGAAGAAAATGAAGCAAGACGACCAGATTAAGCCCCCAACTTTTTCTTTTGTAAAAAAAGGCACCTGGGGATGGAAAGTCGCACTGGGCTATGACATTTTTATGATGATTCTGATCATCATCAACCTGTTCTGCCTGAGTGCCAATGCCATTCTGATGAGTGATTTTGGCGGCTGGCTGTTTGACTTCATTCATCTTCCCGAGCTGTTGCAGTTTTACCGTAACTCATTGCGTCCCTGGGTCATCATTACCGAAAGCTGGTTTACCAGTTTTCTGGTCATTGAACTGCTGGCCCGCTGGATAATTGCGGTCATTGGGCAACATCATAAGCGCTGGTTTTTCTTTCCCTTTATTCACTGGTACGAAATTCTCTCCATTATTCCGCAGCTGCGTTTCTTACGTTTATTACGTGCCGGGGCCATCGGCTACAACCTGCACCAGCATGGTTATAAAGTCATTCCGGACGCTTGGTATCGGCGGGCTAAATTCTATTACCACATGGTGCTTGAAGAACTCACCAGCCGTATTGTACTTACGGTCTTAGATGGCATAAAACGTGAACTCTCGACCAGTACCACACATAAAAAACTGATTGAAGATCTGGTTGCCCATCACCGTGATATGTTTGCCGCTGCCCTGGCGGATATTTTGCAAGAGTCTTTAGGCAAAGAGCTGCAAGCGCAAAAAATCATGATTGCCGAAAATGTCGGCGACATTGTCAATCGTGCCATTGAAGACACCCCTGAACTGACCCAATTATTGCGCCTGATTCCGATTGTGGGGGGACGCATCGAGCAACAAATCCAGAGCATTGGACAACGTTTGGGAGAAAATATTACGCTGGGGCTGATTGAACCTTTTGCATATGGTCATAAAAATGAAAAAAATCTGGCATATTTAGAAATTTCAAATAAAATCAGTCAAATACAATTTGAAAATAATACCTATGTGGAAAAACTAGTGGAATCGGCTGTTTTTGAGAGTTTAGAAGCCATTCGCAAACAGGTAAAAGTAAAACAATGGCAACAAATCCTGGAACAGCATGATCAAGTTAAAGAATGATCATGAGATTAAAAATATTGAAAACGTGGCTAGAGAAAAGCTGCAATTTGTTCTAGCATTTGCTCTATTTACAACATCACTTCGACATAAAATTAATGAGTCAGAAGTCTTAAGGAATAATTATGGCTGATATACGGATTACAGGAAGAATGGTTAATTTTACCCGATTAACTTTTGACACCAATGATCACAATGCAATCCGCCAGCAATTGACTCAAATGCTCCAAGAAACTGCTTCTCATGGCACGCTAGTCATTATTGACAGCACGGTAGAACAGGAACTGATTGCACTGATTCAGCTATTGATCAGTCTGGACTTACAGCCGATGGGCGTGATTGACGGTATTCTTTCCGATGAAGCCCGGGCCATTCAGTTTCCTATTCTGCCCGCAGACAACAAACCCTTACAACGTATTAAAGCGACCAAAGAACAAGTGGTTGAGGCCAAACCTGAAGTTAACTCTGCCCTACCCCAAGATGCTGAAGAAGTGCCAGTTAAACCAAGTCGTGTCATCAGCCATGTGACCTCTTATCACGATGAAATTTTGCGCACCGGTCAATGCCTGGTTCAGGATCATGGCGATATTATTCTGAATGCCGGGATCAATAGCGGCTCTGAAGTCATTGCTTCAGGAAATATACATATTTATGGTAGCGCTCGTGGTAGAGTCATCGCCGGCGCAGGCGGGAACGGTGCAGCACGGATTTTCTGCCATTCCCTGGAAGCAGAACTGGTATCGATTGCAGGGACATATTGTGTGGCAGATGACATTCCACAGCATGTCCTGAAAAAATCTGTCCATATTTACTTGAATGATCATCAAGAACTTGTCTTTGAAGTTCTCGAGTTTTAATGTATAAATAAACACCAAAAGCCTCATATTTAAAAAGGGGTTTGAACCATAACAGGAGTGGATTCGGTGGCGAAAATTGTTGTCGTAACATCAGGCAAAGGTGGTGTAGGTAAAACTACTACAAGTGCATCTTTTGCAACAGGTTTAGCCCTTCGTGGTCACAAAACTGTTGTGATCGATTTTGACGTGGGTTTACGTAACCTTGATTTAATTATGGGTTGTGAACGTCGCGTTGTTTATGATTTTGTGAATGTATTGAATAACGAAGCGCGTCTTCAACAAGCACTTATTCGTGACAAAGATATTGAAAATTTATATATTTTGCCTGCATCACAGACCCGTGACAAAGATGCCTTGACCGATGAAGGTGTTGCACGCGTTATGGATGAACTTTCTCAAGAATTTGATTACATTATTTGTGATTCGCCTGCAGGGATTGAACGTGGTGCCATCATGGCCATGTATCATGCAGATGAAGCGATCATTGTGACTAACCCGGAAATTTCTTCTGTACGTGACTCTGACCGCATTATTGGTATGCTGGACAGCAAAACCAAAAAGGTAGAACAGAACGAAGGTCGCATCCGTAAGCATCTTTGTATTACACGTTTCAACCCTGAACGTGCCGATAAACAAGAAATGTTAACCATTGACGATATTTCTAAAGATATCTTACGTGTCCCTACACTAGGTGTGATTCCTGAATGTAAGAGCGTACTGCAAGCGTCTAATGAAGGTAAACCGGTTATTCTGTTTACTGAAGAAGCTGCAGGTCAGGCTTATGATGACCTTGTAGCGCGCTTTTTGGGTGAAGAACGTCCTTACCGTCATATTGAAGTCAAACCTAAAGGCTGGTTAGCAAGACTATTTGGAGCGTAAGAAATGGCAGGATTCTGGAGTAAACTTTTTAGTAGTGAGGATAAACCATCAAGTGCACAGACTGCTAAAGATCGCTTAAAAGTCATTGTCGCCTCTGAACAAGGTCTAGGCAAACGCTTAAGTCAGGAAAAGATTGACCTCATGAAGAAAGAAATCATGCAGGTGGTCAACCGCTATGTCCGTGGTGTAGATGAACAACACATTCAAATGTCGGTTCGTTCTGAAGCCAATATTGAAATGTTAGAAATGAATATCAATTTGCCTGAAGAGCGATAATCTGATTTTTGATTAGTCAAGCAAATTGAATCAAGGCAAAATATGAGCCTGAACAAAGCACTGCTTTGTTCAGGCGCAAGATGAGAAGCTTTGCTTCGAAGTTACCTGAACGATTTAGGTACTGCTTTAGTCAGCCGCAAGACGAGAAGCTGTGCTTCAAGTTGGCAGGGTCGAGCAAAACCGCTTTGTCTAGCCTCATATTTTGCCTTTTTTATTTTAATCAGTATACCAAGGAGATTGCGATGGCATTATCTCAGCCAGCAACGTTCAATGAAGAATGGTCAGATGAGCGTGTATTTGCCTACTTAACCCAGCTACCTCCTGCAGGCGTTAATGCTGATTTTCATGTGCTTTATCATGCATTCAAGCACATGCGTCCAAATGATTATGAGCGTTTACTGACTCAATTCGTTGCCGATGGCCGTGATGTCAATGCCACCAATCCTGAAGGTCAACGCATTCATGATGTGATTGCACAGTACCCGCGTCAAAGCGAAGGCTTTCTGGAAGTGCTTGCCAAGTTTGCTTAAGTAAAACATAAAAAGCCTGGCTGTTTGCATAGAACAGCCAGGCTTTTTTATCAAAATAATTTTCTTTTAAACCTTTATTTTAAGGCAGCAATAGCATCAATGCCGGAAAAGTCACCGCAAAACAGAGTGTCTGCAAACTAATTACAACCGCCATTAATCGATGATCACCCTGATATACCCGGGTCAGAATATAAGAAGCTGAAGCTGTCGGCAAACTAAAGAATACCACTAAAATCATGCGTTCTAAATGACTTAAATCAAAAGCCTGACATACTGCAAATGCCAAAATAGGCATGATGAGCAAACGCCCAAACACATTCATCAATAAACGATAGATATTGGTTTTAAACTGATCAAATTGCAATGCTGCACCAACTGACAGCAAACCTAAAGGCAAGCTCATTGCAGCAAGTAATTTCACAAGTTGCCCTATCCCATCAATTAAGGGCAGATTCAGCAGATTGAAACCAACGCCAACAATACAGCCGAGAATTAATGGATTTTTACTAATCGAAATAATTGTTTTTCCCAGGGTGTGCCAGTTTAAGCTCGATAATGCCAGTACCGACAAGATATTGACCAAAGGAATCGCGATAGCGATCAGCATGGCAAACATTTGCATGCCTTTCGGCCCAAATAAAGATGCCATGAGCGACAGGCCGATATAAGTATTAAAACGTACCTGGCTTTGCATATACACGCCGAAACGCTGTACCGGAATGTTATAGATTTTTTTAACCAGAAAAAGAGCCATAGCTGCCAGCAAAATTACCAGAATCAAGATTCCCAGCATGCTCGATACAGTAGCCATCTCCAGCTCGACATGAGATAAATTCAAAAAGAGCAAGCTAGGAAACAAGATAAAATAATTGAGCTTTTCCGAGTTTCCCCAAAATTCATCTGTGACAAAACGCGTCTGTTTAAGTAGATATCCCATTGCAATCAAAATGATCAATGGAAATAGCGCCATGACTATATTCATGCTCTACCTATATCCTTAATGAAGTATTTCAGTTTTTTCCTGAGCTGAACGATACTTTTGTTTTTCATGAATATTCACTTAATTTACCTTATATCGTCCAATTGTGCTCAAGAAAAAGGCCTGCATTTGCAGGCCTTTTATTGATATCTACACTTAAATTAAAATATCACGTTTACCGTTGGCACCCATACCGCTAACAATGCCATTTTCTTCCATCTGGTCAATGATACGTGCAGCACGGTTATAACCTAGGCTAAACTTGCGCTGTAGCGAAGACGTGGATGCCTTACGGGTTTCCAGCACAAAAGATACACATTGATCATAAAGCGCATCACGGTCGGAACCACCTTCTCCGCCATCTTCAAAACCACGGCTACTTGGCTCTTCATCAAATGGCGTTAAGATTTCATCGACATAGTTTGGTGCGCCACGTTCACGCCATGCATCACAAATGCGGTTCACCTCATCATCGGCAATAAAGGCACCGTGCACACGTTCCGGTTCAATCTTGCCTGGGCCAAGGAACAACATATCACCATGACCTAACAAGTCTTCTGCACCACCGGCATCCAGGATGGTACGCGAGTCAATTTTCGAGTTCACACGCAATGCTACACGGGTTGGAATATTGGCTTTAATCAAACCGGTGATCACATCCACTGATGGACGCTGTGTCGCAAGTAACAGGTGAATACCGGCAGCACGAGATTTCTGCGCCAAACGGGTAATCATTTCTTCGGCTTTTTTACCCACCTGCATGATCATATCGGCGAATTCATCCGCCACAATGACAATCGATGGCAATGGAGTCAGACGCGGTGCACGTTCGCCAACAACCGATTCGCTGGCTTTCCAAGTCGGGTCAAACAGTTCTTCACCATTTGCAATCGCTTCTTCAAGCTTACGGTTATAGTCGCTCAGCTTACGGATTTTCAGGAAAGACATCAGCTTATAGCGACGTTCCATTTCATTGACACACCAGTTCAAGGCGCTGACCGCATCTTTCATGTCGGTCACGACTGGCGTGAGCAAATGAGGAATATCGTTATAGTTGGCCAGTTCCAGCTGTTTTGGGTCAATCAGGATCAGACGTAGCTGATCAGGGGTGTACTTCAGCAACATCGATAGAATCATCGAGTTCACCGCAACCGATTTACCAGAACCTGTTGTACCGGCAACCAGCATATGCGGTGCCTTACCCAGTTCGGTAATCACGGGATTACCCGAAATATCTTTACCCATGGCCATGGAAAGAATGCCATCCGGATCATTGAATTTTGGAATCTGTACCAGCTCAATCAAGCGAACCATTTCACGGCTACTGTTCGGTACTTCAATCCCGATATAAGGTTTACCCGGAATGACCTCGACTACACGTACCGATGCCATCGACATCGAACGCGCCAAGTCACGTGAAATATTGGTCACTTTAGAGGCTTTTACCCCCGGTGCCAAATCCAGCTCAAAACGTGTCACCACAGGGCCAGGCTGTGCTTCTATCACTTTGGCTTTCACATTAAACTCTTGCAGTTTAATTTCAAGTAACTCGGATAATCGTGCCAATTGCTCGGCAGTGAAATTCACCTTCTTGTTAGGGTCAACCTCATCCAGCAGCTCCAGACCGGGCAACGGCGGCAAATCACGACGTTTTTGCGCCACCTGCATGGCACGGGACATCGGACGACCCATGGCATCGGTTAAAGGGGCATCCAGATCAAAATCATCTTCATCCAATTCAAGCTCGTCGACAGGTTTTCCAGCCGTTTCCTGCCAAACTTCACGGAAGGCATCTTTATTGGCAGCAATCAAGGCCTTTTCATCTTCAGAAATGGTGGATTGCGGCTGCAATTGAGTATTGATTTCTGCACGCACAAAGGCTGAGGATTGAGCATAACTACTCGTAGTACGTGCCACAGGCGCTGCTGGCTCCAAGTGATCCACCGGTAAATTATCTATTGGTAAATCATCTACCAGCAAATCATCCAGCTCATCAAACTCGTCATCCAATACGCTATTTTTAGGCGCACTATGATTCAGCGATGGCGATACCGTCATACTTGCAGATGCTGTCAGAATTTTTTCTTCAGGGATAATTGCTGCTGGTTCTGAGTTCACAGGATTAAATGGCGTATGTACATCTGTTGCCGTTTTTCCACCCGGCACAGCTGCAAGCAATTCATCAAAAATTTCGTCATCATCCCAATCCAGATTTTGCTTCGAGGTCTGCGGAGTCGTTGCTGCAGGTTGCTCATCAACAAATGCCTGAAAATGGTCATGTGGTGTATGGGGTCCAGATTCTTCAGCCGCTTTTAACAAGGCATCAATATCTTGGTTATGATTTTGATTTTCATCTGCATGTAATGCACGCCACACTTCACCTGTCGCCACGACACGTTGTGTATTCTGTTCCAGACGATGGGCTTTTTCTAAAATTTGTTCAAATTCCGCCTCATCTTCCTCATCCACCAGTTGTTGCTGCGCAGACTGCTCTTTTTCAACCATGTCATCGAACAGGCGCTCTGCAGCCGGATCACGAACGACTGGTGACAACTCTACTTCCTTATGTTCGGCTACTACTGCTACTTTTTCTGTGGCTGTTTTTTGTTTATTATTTACCAATGATTTTTTGACTTCAGGATTTGTCCGGTCAAATGCAGATTCAGCTTCAGGCACATTTTTATAAAATAAGTCTTGTAAATAAGCAGGTGTCGCCTTAAGCGTAACCCAGGTTTTGTTCCACTTCACCCCAAATGCAAAGGTGAATAAAACCAGCCAAAACAGCAGCAGAAAAGTGGTTGCACCATAAATAGTTAAAATCTGGGTAAGACTTTGCCCCAACTCATAGCCAATGATACCGCCCGACGAATTATCCAGCGTATCTGCAGGCACTTGCCAATACAGATACAACAGACTTGCTGTCGCCAGTAAAATAAAGAACTGTGCAGCATAGCGAAAAGGTTTATTCAAAAAGCTATACGGCCACCAGACCTGAACTGCCTCAACGAAGAGAAAAATTGGAATGAGCAAACTTGCCCAGCCTAAAAAACCGAACAGTAAATCTGCAATCCACGCCCCGGCAACTCCGCTGGCATTCGATACATGCTGGGTATCACTGGAAATGTGCATCCAGCCGGGATCAAAAGGCGTATAGGTCACTGTTGCAAGGAATAAATAAATTCCAAATGAAACTAAAAATAATGTCTTTATTAAGCGCTGTGCATAAACACTCGACACCGCAGTCATATACTGTCCTGTAACCAATTTTTCATTCATGTTTTTTGTAAGAAACTAAGACAAAATAGTTTCACAATAAACGCGTATTATGCACCTGTTCCACAAAAAAAGATGCAATATTATGTAGTGGCTGCTGCTTAGAAATATACCAGATTGAGTATCTAGCACAGCACTGTTGTTCTATATAGCTCAAATCGATTTGCATGATCAATAATATCGACTTTAATCGCACACCACTGTTATACAGTTTCACGTATAATTCCACAAATTTCTAAATAAAAAAGGATGCAGCTGATGAGCGCACGTCACTCAAGACTGATTATTTTAGGTTCGGGTCCTGCTGGCTATAGCGCAGCGGTCTATGCAGCACGTGCAAACTTGAAGCCAACCCTGATTGCAGGCTTGCAACTGGGTGGACAACTCACCACAACCACTGAAGTAGATAACTGGCCGGGCGATCCTGAAGGCCTGACCGGTCCTGCGCTAATGGAACGCATGCAGGCACATGCGGAACGTTTTGGCACCGACATTGTCTATGACCATATCAATGAAGTTGATTTAAGCGTTCGCCCATTTGTGCTTAAAGGTGATATGGAAGAATTCACCTGTGATGCGTTAATCATTGCAACCGGTGCGACAGCGCAGTATTTAGGTCTTGAGTCTGAAGCTGCATTTATGGGTCAAGGGGTAAGTGCATGTGCAACCTGTGATGGTTTCTTCTATAAAAACCAGAAAGTGATGGTGGTCGGTGGTGGTAACACTGCTGTAGAAGAAGCACTTTATCTTTCTAATATTGCTTCGCATGTGACTCTGGTTCATCGCCGTGATTTCTTGCGCTCTGAAAAAATCCTTCAAGATCATATTTTTGCTAAAGAAAAAGAAGGCAAAATCAGTATTATCTGGAATCATCAGGTCGAAGAAGTTCTGGGCGATGCAAAATCTGGCGTAACTTCTGTTCGTTTAAAATCAACCCAAGACGACTCAACACAAGACGTTGAAGTGACCGGGATGTTTGTTGCCATCGGTCACAAACCAAACAGTGCAATGTTCGAAGGTCAGCTGAACTTGCGTGACGGTTATATCCAGGTCCAAAGTGGTACGGCGGGTAATGCAACTGCGACTTCTGTTGCGGGTGTCTTCGCTGCTGGCGACATTGCTGATAGCGTTTACCGCCAGGCCATTACTTCAGCAGGTTCAGGCTGTATGGCTGCGTTAGATGCCGAGAAATATCTAGATGCTTTGGCTGACTGATTTAAATAAATCAATTCAACTCAAAAAAACCGTCCTCTTTGGACGGTTTTTTTTTGTATGATAAAAATCATAAATGTTTATTGCCAGTTACTCTTCTCGTTCAGGCTGAATCCCATGCATCCATTAGCTCCCTCAGAATTCATTTTTCCCGACCCCATCGAGGCTGATCCCGATGGCCAGGGACTAATCTGCATCGGTGCTGACCTCTCCCCTTCTACACTTTTTGAAGCCTACACCCATGGCTTATTCCCCTGGTTTTCTGAAGGTGAACCGATCTGCTGGTGGAGTCCGGAACCACGTTGCATTATCCGTCCGCAGGATTATCATCCAAGTAAGTCATTAATTCGAAACATGAAAAAGTTTGATTATCAAATCACGGTCAATCAGGCTTTTGAACGGGTTATCCGCTCTTGTGCCCTGCCGCGCAGCTATGCCGATGACACCTGGATTTCGGAAGATATTATTGAGGGATATTGTCAGCTATTTGAAGCCGGCTATGGCTACAGTATTGAGGTATGGGATGAAGGCAAAGTCGTTGGTGGATTGTATGGCGTGACCATTGGACACGGCTGTTTTGGTGAGTCGATGTTTAGCACGCAAACCGATGTCTCAAAAATGGCTTTTTATACTTTAATGCTGATTGGACAGGAAAATAATTTGCCCTGGATTGACTGTCAATTGGTCAATGATCATCTACTCAGCCTGGGAGCCTGTACACTTTCTCGCCAAGCATATCTTAATTCGTTACAAGATGTTGTAAAACAGTCCGCTATCGATTGGAAAAAATATCAAGAGGGTGTATTTTCAAGTAAAACAATAGCGCAAAAAGCGCGTTTAATGGAATGAAAATAAAAGAGGGATTGCCATGAATTCATATCACCCAAAGTCCCTACTTAACGATTTACAGTATTACATTACGCCACCGCATAACTGTAGTTATCTGGAACAAAAATCGGCACGGATGGTCTTTTTAGATCCTGCCCATCGTATTGACGTGGTCAGCCTGTCTGAACTTTCACGTCTGGGATTTCGTCGTAGTGGCGATTTTGTCTATCGTCCTGAATGCCATCTCTGCCGTCAATGTTTATCTTGCCGCGTACCTGTCTCCGAATTTGAAATGAACAATACGCAAAAGAAGGCATGGAAACGTAATCAGGATCTGACGGTCAAAATTACCCGCACAGCCGATGCTTCCAACATTCATTATCAGCTCTATGAACGCTACATCAATGAACGTCATGCCGATGGTGATATGTTCCCACCAAGTCTGGACCAATTCGAAAAATTTTTAGTACATAGCTGTACGGACAGTTTCTTTATCGAATTCTGGAAAGATGACAAACTGCTGGCTGTTTCTAGCTGCGATCCGCTAGATGATGGAATTTCTGCGGTCTATACCTTCTTTGATCCTGATGAAAGTCGCCGTTCACTAGGGGTTTTTGCCGTACTCAAACAGATTGAACATGTCAGAGCTTTAAGTTTGCCTTATGTCTATCTCGGTTATTGGGTTCCGCATTCCGATAAAATGAACTATAAATCGCAATATGTACCTTTGGAACTGTTGATTGATGGGCAATGGCGACGCTTAAACCGCTTGCTGAACCCTGAAGAAATTCAGCAATTGGGCAACTCCCTGATGACGACATTACCTTCAGGCTGGAACAACCCCATCATCAAGTAATGTCACCATTCCTATTTAAACAAACTTGCAAAATCATCTGTGCATGCTTTCACCATAATGATGGCATGCTCTTTTGATCCATCCGGATTTGGATAATAATTTTTACGTAAATCGATTTGATGAAAATCTGCTTTTTCATACAACTTGATTGCAGGGGTGTTAGACTCCCGTACTTCCAGAAAAATTTGTACGGGATTATTTTTCAGCATAGCAAGCGATGCATCCAGTAGCTTAAAACCTAGACCTTTGCCCTGCTGAGATGGATCAATCGCCATCAACAGCAAATTCGCTTCATCCAATACGGGTTGTAAAATACAAAATCCAACCACCTGACCATTTTGTTCAATCACTGTGCTCTGATAACTACTGACAGCTTCTTCAAACTGTTTAACGCTCCAGGGATGGCTTTGGACCAATCTTTCAATCTTTGCTACAGTCGATACATCCGCAGCTTGCATCAAACGAATCATCTTCGTTCATCTTATCTAGAATTAACCCTCGCATTATAAAAACTTTGTGATAAAAATCGAGTAAAAAAAAGAGCGATCATTATCGCTCTCTCATTTTTCAGCTTAAAAGGCTAATTTAGCCTTCCATTTTTCCAGTAAACTATGGGTATCGACATCATTCGGATGGAAACCTGGCTTGAAATACAACAACATTTCCTTGCCCATACCGGTAATCACGCCTTTAGATGGACTATAGGCATAGCTATAAATCTCCTGCAGTGAATCAAGGTTAAACTGTTGATCCTGTTTTAAAAGACGTGCAAGGAAATAACTTTGTACGATAAATAAAGTGGCCATTGCAATCACCAATGAAGAAGTGCGCAGAGCATATGACTTCAATCCCTTACCAAAGACTTCTTCGAATACATCATATGCCACTGCTTTATGTTCATTTTCTTCAATTGCATGCCACATCCACATGGTTTTCATGGTTTCATCGGTCATGAGTTCCTGGATATGGGCATTGCTTAAAAGCTGCGATGCTATGGTCGCAGTAAAATGCTCAAGTGCCGTGGTTGCAGTCAAATCCACCATTTCCTGAGTAATACCCACAGGTTTAGCTATTTTCGCCATCAATTTACGTGTGGTCTGAATCACTTTATCAGTATAGCGATCTAAGGTCTCCACATCATGCCCATATCTTTGTGCTGATGCATTAAAAGCCACATGTTCCTGGGTATGCATAGCTTCCTGGCCAATAAAAGCAGAGATTTCCTTTTGTAACTCTAGATTATCTTTTAAGGCAGGATGATGACGTACGGCACGAACACTGTCGATAAAAAAATTTTCGCCTGCAGGAAATAACGCTGATAGCGCTGTCATAAAGTGTGTCAACCCGGCTGAACCATTCATCCAGTATTCCGGTACGTGTTCAAAATCAAAGTTCATGCGGCGTACAGGAAAACTCGCACCGGCACGATTGCTCATATTGACCTTTGCATTCATGATGCTTTACTCCTATCTAGCAACGATATAACTAGATTCACTTTTGTTTTTCTTGATTGTTATATTACGTGTTTAAAAACTTGCTATAAGTGCAGATAGGGTCAGGAAAATATCAGTTTAGGACATGAGGAAAAATAAAGCACTGCTTTATTTTGACGCAAGAGAAAAGTACAATAAGTCAAATTATTTTTTTCGACGCAAGGAAATAAAGCCCTGCTTTATTCCGATGTAAGGAAATAAAGCCCTGCTTTATTCCGATGTAAGGAATAGAACAATAAATTATCACTTCTTTGGTGCCACAGAAAATCACCCGACTTAAAATTACATTTTAAGTATAGAAGATAAAAACCATAAAAAAAGCGTCCCTTTGGGACGCTTTTTTTACACAATCAATACTTATGCAGTTACTTTAGCAACAACACCAGCACCAACTGTACGACCACCTTCACGGATCGCAAAACGTAGACCTGGGTCCATTGCGATTGGGTGGATCAATTCTACTGACATTTCTACGTTGTCACCAGGCATAACCATTTCAACGCCTTCTTTCAAAGAAATCGCGCCAGTTACGTCAGTTGTACGGAAGTAGAACTGTGGACGGTAACCGTTAAGGAATGGAGTGTGACGACCACCTTCTTCTTTAGAAAGTACGTATACTTCTGCATCGAATTTAGTGTGCGGCTTGATTGTACCTGGTTTAGCAAGTACTTGACCACGTTGAACGTCTTCACGTTTAGTACCACGTAGAAGAACACCACAGTTCTCGCCTGCACGACCTTCGTCAAGCAATTTACGGAACATTTCTACGCCAGTTACAGTTGTCTTAACTGTATCTTTGATACCTACGATTTCAACTTCTTCGCCTACTTTCACGATACCTGATTCAACACGGCCAGTTACTACTGTACCACGACCAGAAATAGAGAATACGTCTTCGATTGGCATCAAGAATGCTTTGTCGATTGCACGTTCTGGTTCTGGGATATAAGTGTCAAGCGCTTCAACAAGAGCAAGAACTGAAGATTCGCCGTATTGACCAGCGTCACCGTTAAGTGCAGCCAAAGCTGAACCACGGATAACAGGAGTGTCATCACCAGGGAAGTCATAAGTAGAAAGAAGTTCACGAACTTCCATTTCAACCAGTTCAAGCAACTCTTCGTCGTCTACAAGGTCACATTTGTTCAGGAACACAAGGATGTAAGGTACACCTACTTGGCGAGACAAAAGGATGTGTTCACGAGTTTGTGGCATAGGACCGTCAGTTGCAGCACACACAAGGATCGCACCGTCCATCTGAGCAGCACCAGTGATCATGTTTTTAACATAATCGGCGTGTCCTGGGCAGTCTACGTGAGCGTAGTGACGAACCGGAGAATCGTATTCTACGTGTGAAGTATTAATGGTAATACCACGTGCTTTTTCTTCTGGTGCAGAGTCAATTGCTGCGTAATCTTTCGCTTCACCGCCGTAAGTTTTTGCACAAATAGTTGCAATCGCAGCAGTTAAAGTAGTTTTACCATGGTCGACGTGACCAATTGTGCCCACGTTTACGTGTGGTTTGTTACGTTCGAACTTAGCCTTAGCCATGAGATCTTCCTTATTAAAATACTTATGGAGGGTTAACTCCATAAGTGATTTTGGTTTTTAACTATGAATTAGTTTGGGCTTATAGTAATCGAAAGATTACTCGTCGTCACCTTTTTTACCACCAGATTGGAACTTGCTGATGATGCCTTCAGCCACGTTACGTGGAGTTTCAGCATATTTAGCGAATTCCATAGAGTATGTCGCACGACCTTGAGACATAGAACGCATTTGAGTCGCGTAACCAAACATCTCAGCCAATGGAACTTCAGCACGGATTGCTTTAGTACCACCAGGTAAATCGTCCATACCTTGAACCATACCACGACGACGGTTTAAGTCACCCATGATATCGCCCATGTAGTCTTCTGGAGTTTCTACTTCAACTTTCATGATAGGCTCAAGCAAGATAGGATCTGCTTTCATGAAACCGTCACGGAATGCGTAAGAACCAGCCATTTTGAACGATAATTCGTCAGAATCGACATCGTGGTAAGAACCATCAAATAGTGTCGCTTTAATACCCACAACAGGGTAACCAGCCAATACACCATTCTTCATACGTTCTTGGATACCTTTATCCACAGCACCGAAGAATTCTTTAGGAACTACACCACCAACAACTTCTTCAGCGAACTCGTAGTCTTTACCAGCATCAGCATCCATTGGTTCTAAACGTACGTATACGTGACCAAATTTACCTTTACCACCAGTTTGACGAACGAATTTACCTTCTTGTTCAACTGTCTTTTTGATCGTTTCACGGTAAGAAACCATTGGTTTACCAATGTTTGCTTCAACACCGAATTCACGCTTCATACGGTCAACAATGATGTCAAGGTGAAGTTCACCCATACCAGCAATAATGGTTTGACCTGATTCTTCGTCAGTACGAACGCGGAATGATGGATCTTCCTTAGCCAAACGACCTAAAGCAATTGACATTTTTTCTTGGTCAGCTTTAGTTTTTGGTTCAACAGCCAATGCAATTACTGGCTCTGGGAATTCCATACGTTCAAGTGTGATGACATTTTTCTCATCACAAAGTGTATCACCAGTTGTAACGTCTTTAAGACCTACACACGCAGCGATATCACCCGCACGGATTTCTTCAACGTCTTGACGATCGTTCGCGTGCATTTGCACGATACGGCCGATACGTTCACGTTTAGATTTAACCGGGTTATAAACAGAGTCACCTTGTTTAAGAACACCAGAATAAACACGTACGAATGTCAAGTTACCTACGAATTTGTCGTTCATGATTTTGAACGCAAGCGCAGAGAACGGAGCTTCGTCAGATGCTTCACGAATTGCTTTAGTTTCAGCTTTATCGTCAAGTACACCTTCGATTGCTTTAACTTCAGTCGGTGATGGCAAGAATTCAATTACTGCGTCCAACATACGTTGAACACCTTTGTTTTTGAACGCTGTACCACAAAGCATTGGTTGAATTTGACAAGCCAAAGTCTGAACACGTAGACCAGCAACGATATCTTCTTTAGAAAGATCGCCTTCTTCTAGGTATTTGTCCATTAGCTCTTCAGAAGCTTCAGCAGCAGCTTCAACCATATTGGTACGCCATTCTTCAGCAGAAGCTTGAAGTTCAGCCGGGATATCACCGTATTCGAACTTCATACCTTGTGAAGCTTCATCCCAGATGATCGCTTTCATTTCGATCAAGTCGATCACGCCTTGGAAGTTTTCTTCAGCGCCAACAGGGATAACTACAGGTACAGGAGATGCACCTAAACGTGTCTTCATTTGTTCAACAACACGGAAGAAGTTTGCACCTGTACGGTCCATCTTGTTCACGAATGCTAAACGAGGAACTTGGTATTTGTTCGCTTGACGCCATACAGTTTCAGACTGAGGTTGTACACCACCTACAGCACAGTAAACCATACATGCACCATCAAGAACACGCATAGAACGCTCAACTTCGATTGTGAAGTCAACGTGTCCCGGAGTATCAATTACGTTGATACGGTGTTCTGGGAACTGTTTACTCATACCTGACCAGAATGTAGTCGTAGCAGCAGAAGTGATGGTAATACCACGTTCTTGCTCTTGTTCCATCCAGTCCATTGTTGCTGCACCATCATGTACTTCACCAATTTTGTGAGATACACCTGTGTAGAACAAAATACGTTCTGTAGTCGTGGTTTTACCAGCATCGATGTGAGCTGAGATACCAATGTTACGGTAACGAGAAATTGGGGTTTGACGAGCCATGATTTCTTGCATTCCTAAATTTTGTTGTTTAAAACAGGACGCTTTAAGCTGCCAAGCAGCTTAAAGCGATTCGATGACAACATGGTGAAAACCAAAATTGCCACCCTCCTGAATAGGGGCTGTTTTATCCGCTTAGAAACGGTAGTGAGAGAAGGCTTTGTTGGCTTCAGCCATACGGTGCACATCTTCACGTTTTTTAATCGCTGAACCCTTACCTTCAGCTGCATCAAGCAACTCGCCAGCAAGACGTAAAGCCATTGTTTTTTCAGAACGCTTAGCAGCAGCGTCTACTAACCAGCGCATAGCTAGGGCAGTACGACGGGATGGGCGTACTTCCATAGGCACTTGATAAGTAGCACCACCAACACGGCGTGCTTTTACTTCGACCATAGGGCGAACTTTTTCAAGAGTAGTCTCGAAAAATTCAACTGGGTCTACTTTAGATTTTTCTTGAACGCGATCTAAAGCACCGTAAACGATACTTTCAGCAATAGATTTTTTACCATCTTGCATTACGTGGTTCATGAATTTAGCGATTGTTTGGCTGCCGAACTTAGGATCCGGAAGGATTTCACGGGCAGCGACTACGCGACGTCTTGGCATTTTAATACACCTATAAATATGACACTTCAGGTTTATCCAGCATGAGTACAAAGTGTCATGTACATTCGCTGGCCTTACTACACGTCGCTTGAATTTCACAAAATTAAATGCAGAAATCAGACAAGCGAGACGATAAAGGATTGCGGTTCTACGTTCTTAAAAAGCTAATCTAAACAGATTATTTCTTAGGACGTTTAGTACCGTATTTAGAACGAGACTGGTTACGATCTTTAACACCAGCGCAGTCTAAAGAACCACGAACGGTATGGTAACGTACACCTGGTAAGTCTTTAACACGACCACCACGGATAAGCACAACACTGTGCTCTTGTAGGTTATGGCCTTCACCACCGATATAGCTTGATACTTCAAAACCAGAAGTTAAGCGAACACGGCAAACTTTACGCATTGCTGAGTTAGGTTTTTTAGGTGTAGTTGTGTAAACACGTGTACAAACACCACGACGTTGTGGACAAGCCTTCAACGCAGGAACTTTTGATTTTTCAATCAAAGTCGTACGACCCTTACGGATCAACTGATTTGTTGTTGCCATTTGGCAATTCTCCCGTTAATAAAAAGCCTCAAAAAAATACCACTTTTTGAGGGCACACAATTGTAAGCGAAGATAGAAAAATGGTCAATATTCGAGACCATGTCAAATATTGACCACTTACCTGTATATTGGTCAGTAGACGCTTTTTTAAAGACGTAATTCCAGACTTTTATGCACTCTATTTTGTAACTTTTTTCTTGGCGGGCTTAGGGGCTTCATTTTGTTCAGATTGGGAAGCAGCAAGTTGCGTGCCTGCATCAGCTCCTTCAACATCTGCCTGCGTATATTCATCTATTTCCGGTTCATCTACCGTGATAGCCGGTTTTTGCGGTTCAACCTGAGCATGCGGTTCAACCATGTGTTCAGCCAAATACTCTAATCCTTGTTCCACGCGCTCACTTTTACGCTCATCATCCGCGATGGCATCATCTGATTTCTTCTTAATAGTTACTTTGGCAATCGTGCTATGCCCTTGCACCGGAATGTCCTGATCAAGTTTAAGCTCGCCGGAATTTGGCTCGTCTTTAGTAAAGGGATTTAACAATCTTGGCGCTGCCTGCGCCAACAGCTCCAGGGATTTTTCATAAGCCGCAATAGGAGACAACTCCACTCCCTGATGCTGCTGCAAATAGCTTCTGGCATGGGAAAATATTTGCTGGGCTTTCTGGTTGACATCTTCCACCAGTTTCCAGCTATAGGCTGCACCTATACCTGCTCCGGCAACAGGCGTTAATTTACTGATCAATGAAAGGTTTGGGAGATGATTTAACCAGTTCCATTTCATGTCGCCATTTTCATTGACCAGCCATTTTTTCAGTGGCTCACTGTCATTGCTGGAACCCAGCATGTTTTGCAATTGTGCAGTGTCATTGGTTTGCAGCATATTGGAAACGATTTTGAGTGCCATCAACACACTCTGCTTTTCAGCAATCTGGCCCAAGTCGATTTGTTTAAACACAAACTGGACAATATCCTGTTCGGTGTTTTTGTTCAATTCAAAGCCATAGGCACGTCCCACCTGATAAATCATGCGCAAGGACATGAGCAGTGATAAAGGCACGTCAATCGCTGAACCAACTACGCCTGTGGCACCGGTAACAGCCCCCTGTATAGAAGCCAGCCATTTGTTTTGTTCTGCCAACGCCTGACTCAGCCGTTTGGAACGGTCGACATCCTGAGTCAGTTCCTGTAAATCTTTTGCTCCAGCCTGATCCAGTACAGTATCTACAGAACTGAGATTTGAAGTAAACTGATTTAAATGGTCAAAAAAATAGTCCGAAACCTTGTCTGAAAAGTCCGGCACAACAAAACTGGCCACACGATTCACTTTGCTGTACTGGCGACCCAGCAATTGTCTGGAGATATTGGGTAAATACTCACGCATCATTTGTTGAGGATTATCATATTTTCTGGGTTCAAATACGCTTTGAGAACGGGCACTTCCCTCAATGACATGACCATTGGCCAAGGCCCCGGAAGCCTTGCCAGCACGCTCGGCAGCCGCGTGATTCAGTGCACTCATTCCTGTTGCACTGATCTTTTTAGCCACTCCCAAAGCATTGGAGAGGAATCCACCTGAATGTTTATTATTGGTATCTGCCATTCTTTTACCCTCATCTTCTATTCTTACAATTATTGATAAATACTAGGTGTAGTCTAAGTTTATCTCAACACGAATGTGTATCTTTTAGTTAATTATGCCGCCTAAACATTACAGATACATACTGTCGAAATAGGCATAATATTTGCCATAAGAATTCAAAACCCTTTCTGCTATCATGAATGCGACCGAAAGACATGAGTAATGCGCTGGATTGAGGTTTTTACTTTTCTGCCTGAATCAGCTGCCTTTACTCAAAAATATCACCATATAAGGGATCTTTAAATGAAGCGTGTTGTAATCACTGGTATGGGTATCAACTCATGCATTGGTAATTCTTTAGAAGATGTCACTCATTCTTTACAAAACGGGATTTCTGGAACACGTTTTAACCCGACTTATGCAGAATTAAACTTTAAGAGCCATGTCAGTGCAGCCGCTGAACAAGATTTTGACCATATTGACCGTAAATTGAAACGCTTTATGGGCGTGTGTGCCATGTATGCCTACAACTCGGCAGTTGCTGCGGTAGAACATGCAGGTTTAAGCGTTGAAGATTTGGCGGGCAACCCACGTTATGGGATTACCGGTGGTTCAGGTGGTGGTTCAACTGCATCTGTCATTGAAATGAACGAATTACTGCAAACCAAGGGTGCGCGTAAAGTAGGTCCTTTCTTTGTTCCTCGTAACATGACCAACACCATTACCGCAAACGTAGGTGTGGCATTCAAATTACAAGGTGTGGCACATACCATTACCAGCGCATGTGCTACTTCTGCAGATGCCATCGGTTATGCCTACAACCTGATTCAACTCGGCAAACAGGATTTAATGCTTGCTGGTGGTGGTGAAGAAGATCACTGGTCTCAAAGCTTGCTGTTTGATGCGATGGGTGCACTTTGCTCTAAATACAATGACACGCCTGAAACAGCGTCTCGCCCATATTCGGCTGACCGTGACGGTTTCGTGATTGCCGGTGGTGGTGGTTTTGTGGTGCTTGAATCACTGGAACATGCGCAAGCGCGTGGTGCAAATATCCTGGCTGAAGTAGTTGGCTATGCTGCAAACAGCGATGGTGCAGACATGGTTGCTCCAAGCGGTGAAGGCGCAACACGCTGTATCCTGATGGCCCTTGAAGAAGCGAAACAGCATGGTGTTGACAAGATTGACTATGTGAATACCCATGGTACTTCAACTCCAGCTGGTGACGTGACTGAACTGAAAGCTATGGAACGTGCATTCGGTGAAGGTCAAGTACCGCCTATCAGCTCAACCAAGTCTATGACCGGTCACAGCCTGGGTGCTGCGGGCGTGCATGAAGCCATTTATTCGGTCTTGATGATGCAAAATGACTTTATTGCGCCAAACATCAACGTGACTGAACTGGATGAAGGTGCAAAACCGTTTGATATCGTACTTGAAAAACGTGACGCAAAATTGAATACTGTGATGAGTAACAGTTTCGGTTTTGGCGGTGTAAATGCTTGTCTCGTTTTCAAAAAATGGGAAGGCTAAGCTAAGAAGTGTTGATCATTCAGCAGTGGATGATCAACTTCTGCCACACTGCCCTTTAAAAGGGTGAATGGATGGATGCTCCTTCTGATGCTTTCTTGTGGGTAAAAGCATTACATATTATTGCTGTGGTTTGCTGGTTCGCTGCATTGTTCTACCTGCCACGTCTATACGTTTACCATGCCATGAGTGATGATGCAGTGAGTCATCAGCGTTTTGAAGTCATGGAACGTAAGCTATACCGTGGCATCATGTGGCCCTCAATGGTTGCAACACTCATCACCGCACACTTTCTGGTGGATTGGGGTGATGCAACGCGTCATTATCACGATGCACTGTGGTTTTACCTGAAGGTCGGATTGGTCGGATTATTGGTAATTTACCACTTTGTTTGTGGTTATTACCGTAAAAAACTGATTGGCAATGCGCATTACAAATCACACAAGTTCTGGCGCTTCTTTAATGAAATGCCAACGCTGATTTTATTTGCCGTGGTAATTTTAGTGGTGGTGAAACCCATCTTCTAAGCATCAAAAAAGCCCTCAATCTAGGTAATGCCAGTCAGTTAAGAAATTGACTGGCATTTTCTTTTTTAAATTCATGACTGTAGTTGATATGTGGAAAAGTCATCCGCAACTGTTTGAGGCCGGACTACATTAAAAAATGATTGTTTCTGCGACAAATTTTCTAGTTGATAGTGGCTGACGAGTTTTGCGGATGACAAATGCCTTTGGTTACTTTGGGCGAAACCAAAGTAACCAATGAGCTGCAAGGATTTGATTTAAAACGGTAAGACTCCGCCATGAATTACTAAAAAATTAAGGAGTTTATTTCTAAACTCCTTAACTGATCAGCATTACTAAATCGAGGGCTTTTTTACATCTGAGAGAAACTTAGTTCAACATTTCCTGATGATGTTTCATCAGCATGTCCTGATGACGTTTACGCATCCGCGGTTTATACAGGAGCTGATAGGTCACGGCTAAAATAATCAGCCAAATCGGACTGATCATCAGGGCACGCAAAGTATCGGCTTCCAGACTTAAAATAATCAAAGTAAAGAATAAAAATACCAGTACCACATAGGACATCCAGATTCCACCCGGCATTTTAAAGGTTGACTGGGCATGCAGTTCTGGACGCAATTTACGGTAACGGATGTAGCACACCATGATGATGCTCCAGATACTGATAAACAAAATCACGCACAGCGAACTTGCTAAAGTAAAGGCTTCAACCGTATTCGGTACAAAGTATTGTAATGCTGCACCCGCCATAATAAAGGCACAAGAGAACAATAAACCTTTGGCAGGCACAGCACGCTTAGACAATTGCGCCAGATTTTGCGGAGCCTGCCCTTCCCGCGCCAAACCAAACAGCATACGTGATGTTGAAAATACACCACTGTTCATGGAGGACATGACCGACGATAGCACCACCAGGTTCATGATAATCGCTGCTGCACCAATGCCGGCATGCATAAACAGCGACACAAAGGGACTCTGATCCGCAGGAATCTGGTTCCACGGGGTCACTGACATCACAATGAATAACGACAACACATAGAACAAAATAATCCGGGTCGGAATGGCATTCACCGCTTTTGGCAAGTTCTTTTCAGGGTCTTGGGTTTCTGCCGCCATGGTCCCAATCAGTTCCACACCAACAAAAGCAAATAAGGCAATCTGGAAACCGGCCAGGAATCCGCTGCCACCTTGAGGGAACATGCCGCCATGCGACCAGACATTACTAAAGCTGGCAAGCGAACCGCCCGGCGAATGAAAATGGTTAAACACCATAAATCCGCCAATACCAATCAGTCCCAAAATGGCCAAAATCTTGATGAGGGCAAACCAGAATTCAATTTCACCAAACAGACGTACGGCGAGCATATTAATACCGAGCACCAGTAACACGCAGGCCACACTAATCATGGCCTGTCCGGATGGGGTAAAGGCCATCCCTTCAGGCAGCCAAAAGCTGAGATAGTTGATAATAGCAGCCAAGTCTGCGATGCCAACCAGCACCCAGCCCAGCCAGTATGACCAGCCGATATAGTAGCCTGCACCCGGACCAATCAGGTCATGCGCCATATCGATAAAGGATTTGTAATGCAGGTTGGAAAGTAAAATTTCGCCCAATGCACGCATCAGGAAAAAGAACATGGTACCAATGATCGTATAGATCAATAAAATTGAAGGGCCAGCCAGGGAGATAGTTTTGCCTGAGCCCATAAACAGGCCTGTCCCAATCGCGCCACCAATGGCAATGAGTTGCAGGTGACGGTTGGACAGTTTTCGTTGTAGTTCATGCGATGATGCCTTGGCATCGTCTGCTCGTGGTGTAGTGGTCATAACTGAACATCCTTTTAACATACGATTGCGTGTAAACCATGTGCTTTACATTGCCGGTCATCCCAACCAGCGACATTTACACGCCAGGCAGCACATCGGTCTCAACCGCTTTGCTGCCATACGGGGGAGATTTTTGACATTAAGGCTGTGCCGCCGTTACCGCAATTTCAATCAACCAGTCCGGATTGACTAGATCCGCCTGAATGGTGGCACGTGAAGGTGGAGTACAACCTTTCATCCAGTCAATCCAAATGGCATTGACGATTGAAAAGTCAGCGAGATTTTTAATATAAAGCTGTGCAGACAGCAGTCGGGATTTATCGGTTCCGGCCAAAGCCAGCAATTCATCAATAGTGGCTAAAATTTCATGGGTCTGACCGGCGACACCATTACTGGTGTTTTTAGGTACTTGCCCGGAAAGATAAACCACCTGATTAAACACCGTCACGGCGCTCATGACAGCATTACTATTGAACTTTTCTATATCGCTATGAGACATCTACATTTCCTTGTATCAATAAATTGAATGAATGATCTGATTTTTTAAAATTTAATCTTGAATAAAATTGACGCGTGCAGTGACAGCACACATCAGCTCATAGCCAATGGTGCCTGAACCTTCCGCCACTTCATCAATACTGAGCACAGTGCCGTGTTTCGATGTACCCCACAGCACCACTTCACTACCGACTTGGGCACTTGGGAGATGAGATAAATCGACCGCCAACATATCCATGCTGACACGTCCGATTAAATGGCTGCGTTGACCATCGACTAAAATGGGCGTACCTGTTGCGGTAATACGTTGATAACCATCGGCATAGCCACAGGCTACGATGCCAACACGCATTTCCTTTTCAGCAACAAATCGGGAGCCATAACCTACGCTATCCCCCGCTTTAAGCTGTTGAACGGCAATGATCTCACTACGCAGACTCATCGCAGGCTGCAAATTCCAGTCTTGAATAGAATGGCTTGGATAATCTGGAGAACTGCCGTAAAGCATGATGCCACTACGAATCACATCCGACTGCAATTGCTGATGGCGTAAGATGGCTGCACTGTTGCTGACTGAACGCGCACCCGGTAAATCATGGTTGATTGCCTCAAACAACTGGCATTGATGCTCAATGCCGTCACGTCCTAAACGCTCACCGTCAGCATCGGAGAAATGCATCATGTGAGTGATGCTTTGAACATTATTCATTTGAGATAATTGTTGCCAGATGTCGCGGTAATGAACAGCCGCAAAACCCAGACGGTTCATGCCACTGTTCATTTTTAAATAAACATCAAACCGGGCTGGTCTGGGGAATCGGGCTAACCATTCAATCTGATATTGGCTATGAATGGTGAAACTCAAATTCAGCTCATCACAGTCAAATAGGTCTTGCTCGGAAAAGATGCCTTCAAGCAATAAGACAGGACCTTTCCAGCCCAGAGCACGAATGCGTTTCGCCTCTGCCAAATCGAGCAGTGCAAAACCATCGGCAGATTTGAAAGCTTGATAGACACGCTCAATACCATGACCATAGGCATTGGCTTTGACCACCGCATAGACTTGGCTATTCAGCATTTTGGTACGGGCAACATTTAAATTGTGCTGCAGTGACTGGCTATGAATCACTGCAGTAATAGGACGTGGCATGTTGTTCTTCCTTGAATCAATATGACCTAAAACAGATTAGGCTGCTGAAGGGTAACGTTGAATCGATAGACCTTCGGTACTGATGTCCGGTTGATGATTCATGACCAGGTCACTGATCAACTTGCCTGAACCGCAGGCCATGGTCCATCCCAGCGTGCCGTGACCGGTATTGAGGAACAGGTTTTTAAAACGTGTTGCTCCAATAATCGGGGTAGAGTCCGGTGTCATTGGACGTAAACCGGTCCAGAATGTCGCTTCTGCAAGGTTTCCACCTGGGAATAAATCTTTGGTGACCATTTCCAGAGTCGCACGACGATCCTGATTCAAGCCATGGTTAAAACCACTCAGTTCAGCCATGCCACCGACACGGATACGCTGATCAAAACGGGTAATCGCAATCTTGTAAGTCTCATCCAGCACCGTAGACTGCGGGGCAAATGCAGGGTCGATAATTGGAATGGTGAGTGAATAGCCTTTCACCGGATAAACCGGCAGGTTCAGATGCAATGGTTTGAGGAAGTCACGTGAATAACTGCCAAAAGCCAGGACATAACGGTCTGCTGTTAGCACTTGACCATCGACTACCACACCCTTGATGTCATCGCCTTCAACCACCAGTTTTTCAACATTTTGGTTAAACTTAAACTCTACACCCAGCTCTTTGGCCAAGTTTGCAAGCGCATTGGTAAAGAGGTAGCAGTCACCAGTTTCATCATTTGGCAGATGCAGGCCACCGACCAGTTTATCTTTAGCAAATTCCAAAGCGGGTTCTACTTTGGCCAGATCATCTTTGAGCAAAAGTTCATGCTCCACACCACATTCTTTTAACACCTGAATGTCACGTTGAACCATATCTAGTTGCGCTTCATTACGAAAAACTTGCAAAGTGCCTTTAGAACGGTTTTCATAATGAATGCCGGTCTCTTTACGCAGTTCTCTGAGGCAGTCACGGCTATACTCTGCCACCCGGGTCATGCGCTCTTTATTAATCGCATAACTGTGTGGATTACAGTTCTTGAGCATCTGTGCCATCCACTGTAATTGCCACATGCTGCCATCCATATTAATGGCGAGCGGTGCATGATGCTGGAACATCCATTTCACCGCTTTAAAAGGAATACCGGGCGCTGCCCATGGCGTCGAATAACCTGGTGAAACCTGACCTGCATTGGCAAAACTGGTTTCTTCAGCAGGACCTGACTGACGGTCCAAAACAGTAACGGTTGCTCCCTGTTGTGCGAGGTAATACGCACTTGCAACCCCGATTACACCACTACCCAAGACAATTACACGCATTGCTTATCCCTAACGCATACTAGTTTATTTCACTAGTATATTTTTTGATTGATAGTTTTTTTCACTGTTTTAAGCACTATAATCTAGGTAATTTAATAGTTTCGTCGCGAAAAAATTCTAAAAAAAGGAAAATCATAATGCGTAAATTGGATCGTATAGATCAACAGATTCTGGATATTTTGCAGCGCGATGGACGGATTGCCATCAGCGAATTGGCATCTCGGGTCAATCTGTCTACTACCCCCTGTTCGGAACGGGTCAAACGCCTGGAACGCGATGGCATCATCATGGGCTATTATGCACGGCTGAATCCGCAACTGGTCGATCGCAACTTGCTGGTATTTTTAGAAATCAAACTATCCGCCAAATCAGGCGATGTGTTTGATCAGGTTGCACGCGATTTGGTGGAAATTCCTGAAGTTTTGGAATGTCATCTGATTTCGGGTGAGTTTGATTATCTGGTCAAAGCACGTTTAAAAGAAATGAGTGCCTATCGACGTCTACTTGGCGACTTACTCAAAAAACTTCCCTCCTCCGCTTCCTCACACAGTTACATTGTCATGGAAGAAGTGAAGGAAAGTTTTTATCTGGACCTACGTTAACAGTCCCAAAAGCTTGATTCAGGGGAGATACTCAGGGAAGTAATTGCTTGTATTGAGTGATCAAAAAAATTGAAGCAGATCGGAAAATTTGGCTATCCGTGCTTTAGGTTTTGCCTGAGTAAGCTCTGCATCAGAACCATAACCATAGTCCACTGCGATGGTGTCTATACTATTGCTGCGAGCACCAAAAATATCATGCTCACGGTCACCCACCATCACGCATTCAGCTGGATCTAACTTTTCCTTTTCCAGGATATAAGCAATCAACTCGCCCTTGTTGGTACGCTCACCGTTCAGCTCACTGCCGTACGCATAGTTAAAATATTGCAGCAGATCAAAATGTTCTAAAATCTGCTTGGCATAGATTTGAGGTTTGGCCGTAGCCAAATACAAATGGAAACCCTTTTGCTGCAAGGTTTGCAAAGTTGCAGCGACATCTTCAAAAACATGATTTTCATACAAGCCGGTCACAGCAAAACGTTCCCGATAGCCCATCAAGGCCTGTTCAGCCAAAACATCATCCACTGCAACATTTAAAATTTTCGCCAAAGATGCCTGCAAAGGTGGACCAATAATCCAGTCGATATTGACTTCATCGGCAATCGGATGACCTACTTTGGCCAGACCATAACGCGCTGAAGTGGTAATCCCCACTTTGGGATCAGTTAATGTTCCGTCTAAATCAATCAAAATATTCTTAATCACCAACCAACCCTTCAACCTAAATTTTTACTTCACAAATACTATCGAGACTTGGCTCAAAGTTGCCTATACTAACGCAAATTTTGTGATTTAAGGACATCATTGTGCGCCCTACTGTACTTTGCTTTTCTGGTTTAGATCCATCGGGTGGCGCTGGCTTGCAGGCAGATATTGAAGCGATTGGCCAAAGTGGCGCACATGCAGCAATTGCCTGTACTGCCCTGACCATTCAAAACTCGCAGCAGGTGTTTGGTTTTGAAGCAACCTCCAAAGAATTATTGCTGGCTCAAGCCCATGCAGTGGTCGGTGATTTACCGATTAAATGTGTTAAATCGGGTATGTTAGGCACCACAGACAATATTGCAGCTTTGGCTGAATTTTTACGTGAACATCCTGAATATCTGTATGTGCTCGATCCGGTACTGGTAGCCAATAGTGGCGGTTCACTGGGTGATCAAGCCACACTGGTGAAAGCCTTTGTCGAGCTGATTCCGCTGGCTACCGTTCTGACCCCGAATACGGTAGAGCTTCGTGCCTTAACCGGTGTGGAAGATATTGACCAGGCAACGGAAAAACTTTTTGCCATGGGCGCTAAAGCGATTTTGGTCAAAGGCGGACATGAAGATACCCCGGATTATATCCGCAATACCTTATATATTGATGGCAAGCTGGTGTCTGAAACCCGATGTCCTCGCCTTGAAGGTCAATATCACGGTTCAGGCTGTTCGCTGGCCAGCTTTATTGCCGGCCGTTTAGCGCAAGGTGACGATTTAAAACAGGCTGTCAACCATGCTGAAACCTGGCTGTTTGGTGTACTGAAAAAGGCGGAATCTCCAGTACCAAATGGGCAGCGCATTCCTAAGCGTTTTTAAATCAATATTTCGGATTAAACTGATCATCAGCTGAGTACACTGGCTTGAAGATCAGTACATCTCCTGATTTTTTTACCTTCTATTTAGATGCTGTCAGAAAAAAATAAAGCATGTATCAATACATGCTTTAATCTGAGCATTGATTTGATTTATGCAATCAGGTCTTTAATGGTGGTACTTGAACCGTTATTTTTTACCGACTCAATCCCTTTCTCGCGTGCCTGCTCACTTGCATACAGTTGGCTGGTGCCAATAATTTGATAATTGGCTGCCTTTAAATTGAAATAAGGCTTACCGTTTTTCGCTTCCAGACGTTCATAGCGGCTATCCTCAGGGCTATTTTTTTGTACGGACTCAATGCCATTCTGTGCCGAAGCTTTGCTCTTGTATAATTCGCTGGTCAGAATCACTTCCCCATTGCCAGCTTTCAAAACAAAGCGATATTGTCCATCGCTGGCCTGACTGACTTCATACCATCCTGCCATATAAAATACTCCCCTTGTTATTGTAAAAGTTATAAAAGAATCGAATTTATATGATTAAAAATACGCTATTTATATGAAATAAAAATGACTTTTTATTTCAAAAAAGCACATTTTATGATCATGATTTAAATCTGGATTGTATGATTTATCGCCTTAAAAGGACACCTGGTCATTCTTATCAAAGCCCAGTTTTCTCCAAGTACAGTTTCTATCGCAGCACAATAACAGGCCGCCAAGAGAATAAATCGACCATCTATTCTCTTCCTAACTGTTGATATTGAATAAGTAGCCAAGCCTTAAACAATTTTTTTAGCGTAAGTGGCTTTCTGCATTTCCAATATTTCCACACAAATCTGTACACTGACTTGGCTTTGAGCTGGTATGTGCTGTTCAAGTGTGTGCAGAATCACTTGAGCAATTTGCTGTTGTAACTCCAGACTACGTCCAGCCAATAAAGAAACTTTCGCATGGACATAGGCTTGTGAAACATCTCCCAAGCCAATGACATAATCGTGCTGGCAAATGGCACGGCTTTTTAGCTCATTTGCGGCAGTCACATAAGCTCCCTCAACCAGTGCCTGATTTAAAGCAAGCAAGAGGGATTTTGGTTCAAAATTTTCTACATTGTCTGAATATTCAAGATGTATATGTGGCATAACAAAATTTTTTAAGATGAAGGACAGTAGTTATAGCATGAAGGAAGTAATCATCAGATAGATTATGTCTATGTTGAATCAAGCATAGCAATTATAAAAAACCAATTTCAAAATCGTGCAAATGAGTACCAGCTCATAAAAAAGCTCCAGCATGTCGCCAGAGCTTTTTTTGGATTTTTAATGTAGTGAATTAAGCTTTTTTCACAAATTCAGATTTTAATTTCATGGCACCAAAACCATCCACTTTACAGTCCAGATCATGACCATCACTTGAGTCAGGTAATAAACGAATATTCTTCGCCTTGGTTCCGACTTTAATCACCGATGAAGAACCTTTAATTTTCAGATCTTTAATCAGGGTAACAGTATCGCCATCAGCAAGCACATTGCCATTTGCATCTTTAATAATTGTAGCCTGTTCAGTACTGCTTTCACCCTCTTTCCACTCATGAGCGCATTCTGGGCAAATCAGCAAATCGCCATCTTGATAAACATATTCTGAATTACATTTGGGGCAATTTGGCAAAGACATAAAAAACCTCAAAAATCTTATTATAACATTTTATCAACCAATCTTTTGCTAAAACCTTATTTATCTTATGGAATAAAACCACTCATCAGATGCTTTCAGTTTTCCTCTAAAACCTGTTTGAGTACAATCACATGGTTATATCTTTCACTTTTTGCTGCGGTGATGAGACTAATTTTTTCCTGTTTAGCGATTTCTCTAATTTGCTGCAACAACTCTGCTTGTGAACGCAGTTCAGCCCTGTAACGTTGCTGAAATTCGTCCCAATGTTCGGGGTCATGCGCATACCATTTTCGTAGCTCAGTCGATGGCGTGATTTCTTTAGCCCACAAATCAATTTTGGTATCTTCTTTTTTAATGCCTCTAGGCCACAGCCGGTCAACCAGAATACGTTTGCCATCTGAAGGTAAAACTTCCGCATAGGCACGTTTAATTTGAATTTGCATTGTAAAACACTATTGATCTGGAATTTCAGGAGTAACCAGTAAAGTGAGCAGTTGCAAAGATTCCTGCCATCCCAAATAACAGGCTTCCACTGGAATAACATCAGGAATACCCGATTGGGTAATATGCACTTCTGTTCCCACCGACACTGCTTTGAATTGAATGACCACTTCAATGTTTCCGGGAAAATTGGGATCATCGAACTGGTCAGTATAGCGTAACAATTGATTGGGAATGATTTCATGATAGGTGCCAGCAAAGGAATGGCTGGAACCAGTAGAAAAATTGCTAAACGACATTTTATAGCTTCCACCCACTTTTGCATCCAGATGATGAACCTTCGCGGTAAAACCATGCGGTGCCATCCATTTAACCAGAGCATCCGGATCAATAAAGGCCTTAAACACCCGTTCTGGGGGTGAGCTCAATACCCGATGCAATTTAACCGTATTGCTTTTACTCATTTTACGACCTCATCTTATTGTTGTTTTTAAATGCTGATCTAAGATGAAAACTATTGCTGTTACTCTATGATCTATGTGGGACTTTAATACAATATTAAGCAGGATTTTCACTTCCTTGTTAATCAGCAATTAAAATATCCCTAAACAGTATAGGTCTAAAACAGCTGTATTCAGGCAGGTATTTTTAGTCTGAGTGTAAAATCCGGCTGTGAATATTTAATCTGGCATGTCATCAATATCATTGGGTTCTGTGCGGGGCTGGATGTTCATACAGTGCCGAAAACAGGATGAACGTTCATAAGCCTGCATACGTACACGCATGATGGAACCCAGAGGCTGATGTTGTTTTACCCCATGCCATGGGCTGAAAGACAGCACGTCATCCGAATAAACCCGACGTGCCGGACTGAAGGTATTTTGCCGCGGAAAATGTAAAGTTCCAATGACCTGATGCGGTGACTCATCCTCATCCCATAAGACCGATGCATCTTCGACAGGCATACGCTCCAGATGAGTACAGAGCTGGGCGCGAATCACATATTCAGCCGTATTACGCTTGAAAAAATCCTGTACCAGATCACGTATGCCAGAATCATCCTGAATATACATCTGTAAACCGGTCAACTGCTTCACCGATTCAGATTCAGGTGCCACACTCATTTTGGCAATATAGTTGCCATAACGAAGAGCAGCCATACTGTGATAGGTTTCTCCTAGCACATGATGTTGACTGCGTGCCAGACCTTTTATCATCGTAGATGCAGGCAAGCCAGCGCGATTGAGCAGATGATCCATTCCGCGCATGACACTGCGCAGGCTACGCATGACCAGTTCAGACGTTTTTTCCCCTTCAATGATGAAAGGCAGCATTTGCATATATTTACGTACCGTCCCAAAAGCCAGTACCGGAACATTGACCATCAGGAAATCCTGATTTTTTCCATCGCTTGAATCTTCTGGCAATAAGCGTTCGCCCGGTACATTTAAAACTTTAAGGGCAAAACCATGAGGTGCGGGTGTTTTATCACTACGCAAATCCCCCGGAGCGGCAGACAGACGCACAATGACATCATAATAACCCGGATGCGCAAAAATTCCCTGTGCCAAGTGATTGGGCAGGTTTTCAGGAATGGTCAAAATGCCTTTTAAAAAACCATGAGATTTCGCATGTGCATCGCGTACCGCATGACGATGCTTGTCAAAAACCTGAGTATGGGTTTGCGCCATATACTCTACGATGTGCTGAATGTCTGCTTCTTCATTTTCCTGTTTTTGCTCTACTTCTGGACCATAGGCCACATAGTGATTGACTGCCATGCTATGCTCCTTTTCTTCTGGGAATAGAGATAAACTTTTTTGCAATTTATGTATTAATCTAGCAAGGAGTTTTCTTTACAAAGGAAGTGCTTGGTAAATACATTGCAGGTATTTGGTAAACAACGCAGAGAGATGACATTCAAATAGCTGAGTTAAAAATCGCCACACAACCATATTAAAATCAAATATTTAAATTAAAAATTCAGAAGAATTAAAACAGATAGAAACTTAAAAATAATGAGAAACCCACTTTTAGTCATGCAGCGCTGAGTTTCAGCTCATTTCTGATGCTTTTAATAAAATTTTGCCATTAAAAAAGCCCTAAGCATCTAAATGCTTAAGGCGTGTTTTAACAGGTTCAATCCGATTGGCTTAACTTGGATCATCCCCAACCTGTTAATTTTTTAGGAATATGGATTAACTTTTGACTTCATTTTCCCATTCTTCATCTTCATAGACATAGGCCATGCAGCCCCAGCCATCATATTCGCCATCATATTGCGTCGCAATTTTAGTGAACCATTCTTCCAGATCGACGATGTCTGAATATTCAGGTTCCATATACACATAAATGGTAATAATCCACTCGACCGTATCGGCTTCTTCATCTTCAAACAGGCTAATTTTTTGCTCTTCTTTAAGCAGATAAAGTGCACATTTTTGTGCCTGTTCTTCAGACTGAAAAGCAATGGAAAATTCAATTTCATGCGCTTCGGTCAGGTCATCGCCATCTTCGGCCATTTGCCAAAGTACATTACCATTTTCATCATCGGGGAATTGTTCAAAATCGCGTGTCATGGAGCGTTTCCTTATTGTAATTAGGTACCAGCTATATCATGCCATATAGATTAGCTCAAGTTTGTTTCAGTTTATCTATTTAACTATATTAGCTTAACTACAGCACTTGTGCTGATGAACAATCTCTCTTTCTACCATTTTTACAGATCGCTGGTATTAGCCTTCCACCCTCTGCTGTTGCAATTCACTTGGCTCAGTCTGTTGCTGTGCCTTGAAGGCTAAAACCAGGGCTGTAAGTTTAAATTCTTCCAGACGTAACTTTAAAAATGATTCATGAATTCGGGTATGACCGAATGCTACTCCATAATGATTGATCAGGATAAAGTCATCTTGCAGCGCCTGAATAAACAGGTCCACAGTGTCATGGTCTAATTGAGATAAATACAGATCAGCTTTACTGTTAAAGACATGAGTAACCAGAGCGATGGCAGAAAGTTGGCGATTTTCTTCGACATACTCACATTGCCCCCCTGTGTTTGCTGCAATGGCATTTTTTATTTTACGGCGGACTTCTTTTAACTGCTGCGCGGCATGAATGTCACCATAGCCATCAATCAATTGATCCAGAAAGGTTTGTACAGGATATACCTCTTGAATACCATAACCCTGAATCTTGTTTTCCAGAGCTTTAGAAATTGCCTCCAAGTTTTCTTGTTCTAAGACCTGATTATAAAAAGCACCTAATCGTTCTCTGGCTTGGGCTTCCAGCTTAAGCTGGCTGTTTTTTTCCAGTTTTTCCAGATAATGTCGAGTATTTTCAATCTCTGCCTTCATTTTTTCCAGCAGAAACTCTGCTTCAGTTTTAGTGACTTCAACAAAGCTCTCGGCCTGGTTTTTTCGCTCCGCAATGTAATGTTCAATATCTACAATGTCCTGATACTGGCTCAGCTTTTCAACCCTGTTTTTTAAATTTCCAATCTCTATACGACAGGTATTTAATTGATGGTGCAGCGCATCATTTTGCTGTTCATGCTCTGCCAGATTATTTCGCGTGCGATCCAGATTCACCTGTAAAGATTCAAGCATGATCTGTTTTTTTCTTATTTGCATGATTGCCCGATAAAGCAATCCCAACAAAATGAGGGTAGTCAGGATATATAGATAAATCATTGTGGTCAGGATATATAGATAAACGATTATTATCTCAAAATTATTATTTCAAAGAAATGTTACGCATTATTATTCGTTTGTTTTTCCATTACCAGAAAAGGGATATCGTGTCTGAATGATCGCACTTTTTATTATTCTAAGATTTTCATCAGCATAAATCAGTGAGCTAAGCAGACGATAGCCCTCATATCATATATGTAACTTATGATTAAAATTCTAGAATGTTAAACAGATAAAAATTTAAGACACTGATTAAAAAGGCACTTGAGCTTTAATTTCAACATCTGCTCCGCTTAAAGGCTGTTTAAAAGCCAGATAGCTGGCATGTAAGGCCATTCGTTGTAATGGACTCTGGTAGGGTTCTGGATGATAGAGCTTGTCGCCGGTAATCGGATGTCCGATATATTGCATATGCACCCGAAGTTGATGGGAACGTCCGGTAATCGGAGTCAGTAATACCCGGCTAATGTCTTCCGCTGCAGAATATTCCAAGGCCTGATACAGCGTTCTGGCAGGTTTTCCCAATTCAAAATGCACAATTTGACGCGGCCGGTTTTCCCAGTCAGTAATTAATGGCACTTCGACACTGCCCTCGGCTTCGAGCTTGCCTTGAACCAGCGCAATATAGTTTTTTTTGACCGTACGTGCCTGAAACATTTTACTGACCGCCACTTCTGCTTCACGGTGTTTGGCAAACATCAAAATGCCGGAAGTTGCCATATCTAGACGGTGGGTAATTTTAGCATTGGGATAGCGTTCCAATACCCGAAAATAGGCACTGTCATGATGTTCAGGTAAGCGTCCCGGAACGGACAACAGCCCTGCCGGCTTTTCAATCACCACCAGGTCTTCATCTTCATAGACAATGGCAAGCGGTTCCTGAGACGGCATATACACGAAGTTGTCGTTGATGGGCATAGCATTACAGCATGTGGGAGAATGGGCGCAAAATAACAAGGTCCGATCCGACTGTCAACGTCTGTGAAATACAGAGTCAATCTGGAATTATTTATTGTTTGCACCCAATTTTCCAAACGCAGGTTTAAGCTGATGAGAAAGGTCATCTTCAATCAATTGCAGTACCTGATGATCTACTTCATATTGCCTGATCGTGATTTTAAACTGACCTTGAAACCATTGACTCAAATGTAGTGCATACGTGCTCTTTTGGCCTTGACCCAAATGTTGTTTCAACCGATTTTTAAGTCCTGTGGTAGATGAACCTACATACATCACTGTGCAAGGCGCATTTAATCTTGCACAGGCATGAGTTCCCTGCGCTTTAAAGATACGAAAATGATTAAATGTTTCATTCATATCACCCTCTACTTGTTCAATGATATAAATCGCTTTAGATATCGGAGGTAAATCATCTACAGTTGAAAATATAAATTCCTGAACAGGTATAGCCGTTTTAGCAGCATGACAATGTTGAATAAGTGTATCGAGATAACGCATATAATTTATTATAGGTAAATGATTTATTAAATATTTTATCAATAAAGAAAAAGAAGAGAGATTTTTATCTTATATTTTTGCCGGAGAATTTTTGAGGGTGTTAGGGAAAACATCTGTGGTTTACTTCAACCATTATAACTTTGTAAGTTATAACCCTATGCCTATAAATTGATAATCTATAGCGTCCTAAGCCGAATCGAGACCTTTTGGGTAAGTACTGCACTCACGTTGTACGCAACTGGCAGCAAGCTACTCTTTTCGATCCCTTATCACACCCTTGAAACATATATTAGCCAAACACGGCCGGGATGAATTCCCTCAATTTTTTCATTTTTTATTAATTTTGGTAATTTTTTCCTAAAAATAATAATTTAAAAGAATTTTTTATCTTCCGAATTAAAATACAGGTTTTTTATTGCAGAAAAATTGGGATTACTGGAATTTATCCGCACATCAAACCGCATTTTTTCATCACTTTTTACCCCATTTAATCAGCCAGATAATAGTCTACCGTCGATACCACACGGACTTTCTTTAAATAGGGAGTATTACTGTCACGATCTTCAATGCTAAACAGTCCCTGATTGGCCGCCTTGATTTTACCTAAACGGCTTTTGGAATCTGCGGCAAATTTTTCTGCCACACTGCGGGCGTTCTGTGTCGCCTGCTCAATCATGGCCGGCTTGATATCATTTAACTTGGTAAATAAATATTCGGTTCGTTGACCTGAATCATCGCCACCAAAGGCAATACCCTTTTTACCCAAAGCCACCAGACGGCTTTGTGCTGCCCGCACTGCATCTATTCGGTGAGTATAGATGGTAATAGTTTGATGGGCGGTATAACGTAGCGCGACATTGGCATCACCGCCATATTGCTGGGCATATTTATCGGTCGTAACCGGAGCCGCAGTGGTAATTTCCTGATCGCTAAAACCTTCGGCCTTTAAAAATGCCTGAATTTGCTGGGTTTGTGTTTCCATGGTGTCATAAAGCTGGGTCAGGTCCTGACTGGCCGAGCTAAAACGGATTGGCCATACTGCGACATCAGCTTTCACCTCACGCTCAGATAGACCTTTGACTGAGACTATACGTTCATACTGCTTAATTTTGACTGCACTACTGCCGAGAATCCATCCCGCAATAATCATCCCCAGACAAATGAAAATACCTAAAATCAGTGCAGGTTTGAATTGATTCATGCTGCCGAATTCCTCTTTTGCTTGTTTTTGATTGTAGCGGTCCTGTTTTTATAAACTGCGAAACTGCTGTTTAAAGATAATCTATTCGCCTATAAGCCTTTTAAAGTTGAATCCGGGTTAGGAATTTATCAGATATAAGGCCAGAAATGGCACCAGATTAAGCAGTAAAATACCAATTTTATATATAACCATGCCGCCATAATGAATGGCATCAAAAGTGTGATCTGAAAGCTGGAACCATTTGCCATGCAGCTGTTTCATCCAGTTACGGGCAAAAATAAACAGCAAAAACCAGATCATTAATATGATGTAATTAATGAGTAATGAACAAAGTAGAAAATGACTCCAAAAATCATCATTTAGCATTTTTATGGCCTGACCGGATGCTCGCTGATATTTTATAAATTAGCAGATTTTATCAACAAAAATGAACCACTGATTTGTATCCGGTTTTTTGAATTCAAATTTGATTTCTTCTATTTTTATGTGTTTGAGAATTTTTTAGGGGGTCAGGGAAAACATACTGTTTTACTTCAACTATTACCACTTTGTAAGTGATAACCTGATGCCTATAAATTGGTAATTTATAGCGTCCTAAGCCGAATCAAGACCTTGTGGGTAAGTACTACACTCACGTTGTACGCAACTGGCAGCAATCTACTCTTTTCGATCCCTTCACACCCTTGAGATATAGAATAGCCAAAGATATGCGGGATTAATTTCCTAAGATTTTGCATTTTTTATTCTTTTTGGAATATTTTCCCGCTTTATCTATATTTGTAAAAAAATTTCCCTAATTGATACAAAATTCTGCTTTTTATTACGCCAAACCAACATGAATCGGAATATTTTCTCCATCTCTATAAATCGCAACATTGAAGATTAGCATCAGGTTATAAATGGCTATTTCTTCTTGGTCATTTCCGACAGCAAATCCAGTTGAATTTCCTGAATTTTAGCCAGACGATCCCACTGATGCATTAAAAGATGATCGAGTTTTTCATGTAAATGCCGAATCTCCAGTTCAGCTTTTAAGTTGACCTGATAATCATTTTGCGAACGCAAACGGTCTTTGGCTTCCTGCCGGTTTTGGCTCATCATGATTACTGGTGCCTGAATGGCGGCCAAACAGGACAGCATTAAATTTAATAAAATGAAGGGATATGGATCTGCAGGATGTTTCACCATTACCACGGTATTGATCAAGATCCACAGCGCCAAGAAAATGGCAAAGCAGATCAAAAAGGTCCAGCTACCACCGAAACTTGCAATTTTATCAGCCAGTTTTTCTCCAAAAGTCCAATTCTGATCGAGCTTGTTCTCTACATTTTTGCTGATCAGCTCATGCTGTTGCATACTGTTCAACACTTCATATTCCAGATCAGTGACTTCACCTTGTTCAGATTTTAAAATGGACTGTACATACTGCATACGGTATTTGGTTAAATCGGCTTGGCAGATAAAGTCGCTAGGTGACCACTGTGGAAAGTCGTGTGAAATTTCCTCTGTAATGACTTTGCGAATTGTTCCGATCGGGATAAGATTTTTTTTAGGAAAGCTTTTTTTGCAGACCATGCATGTTTGACATTCTGTTCTTCCGTTCATACCCCATACCTTCTGTTTCATCTATACTTCAATATGCCATGATGTTGATCATTTCCAGACTTAAATAAACACTTGTTTCTGGTCATATTTTGCCAGGACAAGCGTGGTTTTAACTTTATCCATTCCATATTTTTAGGCTAATTTTAAAGCAATAATCCAGCAATTTTAAAGATAAATATGCCAGATACTATAGGCCTATAGCAGTGAGCCATTATGTTGTTTATTCATTTATAAACAACAATTTAAATCAAAGCAAAGTTGTGAATTCCACTGCCCTTTATCGCACATAGAGCTGTTTAAGATTCTGATTGATATAGGTATTTAAGCCATCGCCATATTGCGCCAGCTGTTTCATATTTTCAATATGCTGATAGCCGGCACTGGCATAGCTATAAGTATAAATTTTTGATTTTTTCTTAAATTGAACACGAATAAACTCATTGCCAATTTCATAGCTGGCCACACCAGAGTCGTGGTTCAGATCAAGATAATGTTGCAATTGAGCCGCCCTAAATACCGTGAATATAAAATTTAAGATGAGGGTGTGTTAAGTATTTTTCAAACAATCCACAATAATCAGTCCATAGATGAATGGGAAGCGATTTCTATTCGCCAGTTATTCCTATCTATTTATATTTATTCAAAACCTGATTTATGATTGAAACATTTTAGTGTTCCGCAGCCAAATTAATAAGCCGCCCAATAAAAAAACTCCACCAGTTAGGCAGAGTTTTTCAGTTTCAGATGTAAATTATTCCTTACAGCACTTGCTACAGCCTTCTACTCTTTCTGTTGGCCAGTTCATTCTTGCGCGTTTATAGGCGAGTTCATAATTTGCAAAGTATCCAATCAAAATCTGGTCATCCGATTTTGGCAGGTCTTCGCAGCCCAGTGTCGCATTGTGTATATAGTGTATGCCTTTAGCTGCAGGTTGTTCATCTACAATAAATTTGATCATTGATAGTTCCCCGAATAATTTTTATAAAGTTGAACCACAATAAACCCATATTAAATTTATGGATTTAATTCCATAATATAATTATGTTTTTATTGAGTAAAAATCAAGCGGTTTTACATGAAATATCCGTGACATTCTTTAAGTAAATATTTCTTAAAAATTTTGTATAAACATATATTTTATTTACATCTTAAAAGCAGGTTTTTTCCTGTGATGTTCTTGTCCAAAGCGTACCCAGCATATCAGCATAATAATTAGTATCCTGACACATCAGGGCGCAGGCAAGGCAAAAACAGAATTGACAGCAGAGTCGCCCAAATTCATTCAGCTGTGGAAATCACGGAATTTGCCATTCCGCCTGTAGTCGCGCTTGATACACTACGATAGAATGCCCAGCCAACAAAAGCCCTATGGATGAATAGGGCTTTTGTTAACTCATTGATGATCAATATAAAACACTAAACGATTTGCTCAACTTCAATTATATCTTTATTTGTCCAATCCCTAGGATGAGGCACAACAGCTAAAAAAACGTTTGCCTTTCCATCATCCATTAGTTTTTTAATTGTATCGGTTACCCAACTCTTCATGACGCTTTTATCACTATTGCTCATAATGAAGAGCTTATTTTCAGCTGCTCCTAGCGCAAGCTTATTTATATCTAATAGAAGTGGTCTAGATGTACCTGTTTGAAATTCACTTTCTACAAGCCATTTTGCATTCCTGATAGCTTTAAATTTAGCTTTCTTATGCGCTGATTCGAATTCAATCATCTGTGCGATTACAATATCAAATAAAAATTCGTTTAGACCAAATATTTTGCGATCTTCAAGATTCGCATTGTTGCGATAAAAAGCACAAAATTCTGGATCATTTGTCTTATTGGATTCTTTCGTAAACTGTAATAACTGTGCAGCTAAATGTGCAATCCATTGTTTACTTCGGTCATTATGTTTTTTGCGTTCAATCATTTCAAGCTGACAGCTTTCCTCTGAATTACATTGTTGTTTTGCATTTTTAAAAGCTATTTGTAAAATTCGTTCAAGATCTTTTATCATTCTTACAGACTATGAAATTATTATTGAAAACCAATATACCATTGAAATAATAAAACTTTATTTTTTAAATATTACTATAGATACAAAAAAGCCCTATGGATGAATAGGGCTTTTGTTCAAAACAGAGGATAACTGTTTGATAGGTGCTGCTTAGGCAATTTTGTTGTTAAATTGATTGCCAAGGCATTTGGTACACGGTGGTAGACGATCAGTACCAATTTCTAAGTAGGTGCGGTGTCCGCATTTGACACAAAAATAGAAGCCTGTTCCGGGTTTAGAGCCAGCAGTAACCATTTTTGTTCTCCATAGGTTTTAGAAATGGTGAACAAAGTATAGTCGCTTTTTTAAGTTTGTCCATTGTTCATTTTTAAAAATTATGGTGTCATTTTTGAAAGAAATAACATAAAAAGGAAATTAAGTAGCATTACAATGAATTAATGATGCTGTTTTAGAATTTTAAATTATTGATTTATCAAAACTGTCGTGCATAAAAAATAAAAGCTATAACAATTAATAGTGAAAATTTGGGAAAGACCCAGATGTATAAATCCGAGTCCGGTATTATTACAACAGCATAATTTGCACTTCAAATATTAATCCTAAAAAGTTATTCAATATCTTTTTGCTGTGCGTTTTCGTTTAGCTTCCTGAGCTTGCTTTGTTTCGACATTTTTTAAATGTAAAGCTTGACGAAATACAGGATGAATTTCCCATAACATACCATCATCTACATTCGTTCTACTTTTCAAAAGCGATGGATTTTTTTCAAATGAAATATGGTCATAACTACCATCTTCATTATCTTGCCTAGCTGTGATAAAAGCAATTTGATATAAGAAATGTGCGACTTCTCTATTATTAGGAGTTCCTATCACTCCAAAAATTTTTAGATTTATATGATTTAGAATACGATTATCTATTAATTTTAATAGTTCAGATGTTGTATATCTTTCATTTTGTTTAGAAAATGCTACTATTATTTCTTCAATATTTGGACACTGTGAAACAAATTCAGCAATAGTATCGTCAATTCTTCGCTTACCAAAGTCTTCCAACTCATTATCAATGATAGAAAAAGTAATTTTTTCTGAATTACTAGATAGTGATTTAGCAGATTCTTTACAAAGCTCAACTAACCATCTAGGTCTATACCTAGATAATGTCGCTAAAACAATTGAAGCTGGTCGTGTCCGATTATTCGTCCCCCATTTCATATCCTCTTCAAACACTAAACTAATTAGCTGATTATTTCTTTTATCTAAATCATCAGAGAGCTGATTACTAAAAATATTCCATTGATCAGTTCTTTCTAAATACCCTTGTATCCGTTTTGCTAATAATTTTGTAATATCTTGATGCCCCCATCGGATATCAACCATATACTGTTCAATATGAGATAAAGCTTCAAACTCTCTTTTTATAATTTTCCATACATTAGGGCGAACACTTGTTCTAATTCTAATTTCAGGTAAGGCATTAACAATTTGCCTAATAGCTGTAAAATAAGTAGCTACTTTTAATTTATTTTTTCCTGTATTTTGAAAATTTTGATCAATGTCATCAACTATTAACCAAATCCCCCCACCATCCGTCCAGCGAGATAATATACTTTCAACATCCTTAATCCCTTCTCTTTGATGTTGTGGTATACCATTTATTTTAAGTCTATCTACAATATGTGAAATGAATGATCTTGATTTAAACCCATTCATTTCAGCCTGTTCGACCAAAGCTGTTGAATCATCAGTATATGCGAATCCTATTTTCGCTCCAATTTCATTTGCAATTAATCCTAGAATTTTTTTCTTCCAAGCCCTTGTCCACGTATCAGAATCCTCTGAGTCTAAGTCTGGTGATAAAGCAACACCTGTAGAATTAATTACAATAAGTTTATTATCATTTTCTAATTTCTCTTTAACCATTCTTAAAATTGCTGATTTACCTTCCCCTTTATAAGCTCTTGCTATTTGAATCGTTTCAGAATAATTTAAAAACTCTTCTAATTCAGTTCTTTCCATAGCATAGCTTTTAAAAACTACATCTTTTTCCTGATCTGCAGCATCATTACCGAATAAGTCTTTATCTTTAAAATTAATTTGTACAGTTAACATAGTTAATAATTTTATTAAATTCGTAATTTAAAACTAAATGATTTTTTATCTGAATTCAATCTTGATCTGTATTTGAAGTAAATTCCACAATTATAAAAACCCCACTTCACAGTAGGGTCTTTTTCAAACAATATCAATAACTTTAATCCTCCCCAACCCTCCTTTTTCAAAGGAGGAAGTTCCCCTCTTTCTCAAAGAGGAGCTAGGGGAGATTTTATAGCATATAAACTAAGCAACTTGCCCTTCCAAGAAGTCCTGTGCAAAGCGTTGCAATACACCGCCCGCTTCGTAAACAGAAACTTCTTCTTCGGTATCCAGACGGCAGGTTACAGGCACTTCAACAATCTGGTTTTTACCATCATCAGTTGAACGCTCAATCACTAAAGTCAAGGTCGAACGTGGCGCAATATTACCCACCACGCTATACAGCTCCGTACCATCCAGCTTTAAAGTCTTGCGGTTAGTACCCGGCTTAAACTCAAGCGGTAACACGCCCATACCCACTAAGTTAGTACGGTGAATACGCTCAAACCCTTCTGCCACAATCGCTTCCACACCGGCAAGACGCACACCTTTAGCTGCCCAGTCACGGCTAGAACCCTGACCGTAGTCCGCACCCGCAATAATAATCAACGGCTGCTTACGGTTCATGTAAGTTTCAATCGCTTCCCACATACGCATCACTTCACCTTCCGGCTCCACACGCGCTTTTGAACCCTGCTTGATGGTACCGTCAGCACGAACCACCATTTCATTGAACAGTTTCGGGTTAGCTAAAGTCGCACGCTGTGCAGTCAAGTGGTCACCGCGGTGAGTTGCGTAAGAGTTAAAGTCTTCCTCAGGCACGCCCATTTTGTGCAGATATTCACCCGCAGCAGAATCCATAACAATCGCATTCGATGGCGACAAATGGTCGGTGGTGATGTTATCCGGCAAAATCGCCAGTGGACGCATATTGGCCAATGTACGCGGTGCAGCCAAAGCCCCTTCCCAATACGGCGGACGGCGGATATAGGTACTTTGCGGACGCCAGTCATAGAGTGGACTTGCCGCTTTTTCACGCTCGCCCAAATCAAACATTGGGATATACACTTTCTTAAATTGCTCAGGTTTTACCGCAACTTTTACCAGTGCATCGATTTCTTCATCTGAAGGCCAGATGTCTTTAAGGTAAATCGGGTTACCGTCTTTGTCTGTTCCCAAAGCATCTTTTTCGATATCAAAACGGATGGTACCGGCAATTGCATAAGCAACAACAAGTGGCGGAGATGCCAGGAAAGCCTGTTTCGCATAAGGATGGATACGACCATCGAAGTTACGGTTACCTGAAAGTACCGCAGTAGCGTACAGGTCACGGTCAATAATTTCTTGCTGAATTTTTGGATCTAGCGCACCCGACATGCCGTTACAAGTCGTACATGCATAAGCGACAATACCAAAGCCCAGTTTTTCCAGATCGTGCAGTACGCCTGCTTCTTCAAGGTAAAGTGCAGCGGCTTTAGAACCCGGAGCAAAAGATGATTTTACCCAAGGTTTACGGGTTAGGCCCAACTCATTTGCCTTACGTGCCAATAAACCGGCTGCCACCGTGTTACGCGGGTTAGAGGTATTGGTACAAGAAGTAATTGCCGCGATAATCACCGCACCATCCGGCATTAAGCCTTCTGCTTCTTGCGCACGAGCGGCTTCCAAATTGCCTGCAATGCCTTTTTCTTTCAGGTCAGCAGTTGATACACGTGCATGCGGGTTTGACGGGCCGGCGATGTTACGCGTTACGGTCGATAAGTCGAAACGCAGTACACGTGGATATTCCGCCTGTTTCATGTCTGAAGCCCAAAGACCAATTTCTTTGGCATATTGCTCAACCAGTTTCACCTGGTCTGCTTCACGACCGGTCAGCGTCAAGTAATCAATGGTGTTCTGGTCAATATAGAACATCGCCGCAGTCGCGCCATATTCCGGCGTCATGTTAGAGATGGTCGCGCGATCACCCACTGACATGCTGTCAGCACCTTCACCAAAGAATTCCAGGTACGCACCCACGACGCGTTCTTTACGCAAGAACTCCGTTAACGCCAACACGATATCGGTTGCAGTAATGCCCGGCTTGCGCTGACCCACCAGCTCTACCCCAATAATGTCCGGCAGACGCATCCAAGACGCACGGCCTAGCATCACGTTTTCAGCTTCCAGACCACCCACACCGACAGAAATTACACCCAAGGCATCAGTATGCGGCGTATGCGAGTCTGTACCGACACAGGTATCCGGGAATGCCACACCTTCACGCTTTTGAATCACCGGAGACATTTTTTCCAGGTTAATCTGGTGCATGATGCCGTTGCCCGCAGGAATCACATCGACATTTTCAAATGCGGTTTTGGTCCATTCAATAAAGTGGAAACGGTCTTCATTACGACGGTCTTCAACAGCACGGTTTTTAGCGAAGGCATCTGGGTCAAAACCGCCGTATTCCACAGCCAATGAATGGTCAACGATGAGCTGGGTTGGAACGACTGGGTTGACTTTAGACGGGTCACCGCCCTGATCGGCAATGGCATCACGCAAACCTGCAAGGTCAACCAGTGCGGTTTGCCCCAAGATGTCATGACACACCACACGTGCCGGATACCAAGGGAAATCGTGATCTTGTTTACGTTCAATCAGCTGACGTAAAGACTGTTCCAGAATGGCAGGATCACAACGGCGTACCAGCTGTTCGGCCAGTACTTTCGATGTATAGGGAAGTTTTGCATATGCGCCTGGCTGAATATCTTCTACGGCTTGGCGTACGTCATAATATTCGAGCTGGGTACCTTGCAGTTGTTTGCGGTAGTTGTTGTTCATAGCTTACCTGCCTCTTGAATCATTTTTTCTTTACTACGTAATTGTTGTTGCGAGTTACAATCGGTTCAACGGCATAGTACACCGCCGAAAAGCCATTTCCCAAATCTTTTATATTTCATATACTTAGGTATAAAAACAGGTGTTTTAGAAACATGTTGTTACATAATTTTTGGGATATTTGCTCTAATCGTGCTTTTTTTGGAAAAATAGCGGGAAATACGCCTCATTCTTTAGTATTAGATGTGCCTAAGCGAATAACAAACAATCTTGTTTTGTAATATTTATCCCAATCATTTAAGTGAATGTAAAGCTTATATTTTTTATATTGCATTCGCTCTTGTCAGGCATTAAAACCTAAAAATAGCGTTAAGCTAAAAATCTGAGGATCTAGCACTGCTTTCGATGCTTATCTTTTAAACATGCTTATTGGACAATACCTATTTTTTCATCATTACATCATTCTAAACCCTTCAAATATGAGGTCAGAAAAGATATTCAGCTTACAAAAAAATTGATCAAGGGTAAAAAATTTTAGTCGCCATTTTTGCATTAGAGCAGCGATTTTAACGCTGATGATTTTGTCGCTTAACCGCATTCATTTAAATAAAACTGCATATTTCCGAATTTCAGTAAAGCTATAGCAATATGGGCTTTTTGTTTGCCTATCTGCCCTGCATGCTGCAAAATATCTGCATTAATGATTTGTGAAATATATCCAGAGGCTAGTCATGTCAACGTCTACTGCTTTTACACTATTCACTTTAAAGGGTGTAGATGCACAAAAATTCCTTCAGGGCCAAGTGACTTTAAATGCTGAGGCATTAGCCGAAAACCTGACTCGCTATACCGCGATCTGTAGTTTAAAAGGACGAATCCAGTTTGGCTTATGGCTAAAAAAAATTAGTCCGGAAAGTTTTGAAATTGTGGTCACTAACGATCAGGCCGAAGAATTTGCCAACCATATTAAAAAGTTTGGCGCTTTTTCGAAAATGAAACTGGAACAAGTCGGCCAAGTTTTCCCTACGCTCAATGGCGATAGCACCGATTTTTCTAGCACTGAAACCGATATCACTGCTTGGCAGCTTCAAGCGATTGAAGCCGGTCAGGCCTGGATTGAAGCGACAACGGCACAAGAATTCCAGCCGCAAGAACTACGTTTGCATCAGCGTGAAGGCGTACATTACGACAAAGGCTGTTATTTGGGTCAGGAAATTATTGCACGCCTCTGGTTCAAGGCCAAACCGAAACACTGGCTGCATTTGGTGCAAAGTAGCGGTGATGCTCCTGCTGCTGCAACCCAGTTAAACAATGATGTTGAAGTGGTCAACAGCATTGCTGTGGATGGCGGTTATAAAGCCCTGGTCGTGGCAAAACCTGCTGCGCTTGAAGAGCTGGGATTACAAGTTCTAGATTTGCCTGAAGCCTTAAATGGTGATGTAGCACGTCCACAGTAAATATTGAAACTTTAGATATTTAAGCTTTAGATATATGCTGCACTGAGCCTCCATCTTTGGAGGCTTTTTTATGCATTTGAAGGGATACTAAACCGATCACATTTCCGGATTAAAAACCATGAAACAGCTTGTTCATGTCTTTGCAGACATATTCTTTAAATGAATAATCACGCGCATGCTTGGCATCAAATTTTGCTTCAAGCTCACCTTTTTTAAAAATATAGACACGGTCATCTTTACTGACTAAATATTCAGCCCCCAGTTTCATCAGCAAAGCATCCATTTTTTCTTCTTCAGGAATATTGCTGTCCAAATTGACCCGATCATAGGCGCGTTTAATGGCTTTAATGAACATTTATCTACTCACACATTAATTCAGCCGCGATTTAAACAAAGATTGGCTGAAAAACAAAGTGCCGTTTCGCTGCTGCATATTTTTCTCTGATCCTTGTGCTTGATGGTTTTAAATTTTAAGCACAAAACAATTCATCTACAAAGCCCTCACCCTACTTAAGCTTGCTTTAAGATTTTCTACCCAAAATCGAGCCAGTAGCAATTATGTAAATATCTATGAAATATTATGGTAATGCACCCCTCATGTATTTACATTCACATAAATAAACTTATGATGTTAAAGGAAGGGTTCCATATTCATTTTTAAGTACATAAATGGAATTAAGATTATGTTTATAAAAGGTTTTTAAAAAATATGAAAAGAATTATACTTGCCAGCCTGATCGCTTTGTCTTCAAGTTTCGCGATGGCTGAAATGACAACCACTTCTGTTGATCCTGCATTTGCCAAAGTAGAAACACTGGTCAAAGCCAACGATATGAAAGGCGCTTATCAGGAGCTGGATAAACTAGCAAAAACAGGAAATGCACAGGCACTTTATAATTTGGCTTACCTGACTCAAACTGGTCAGGGCACCACCAAAGATGAGAAAAAAGCCATCCAGCTGTATCAAGAATCTGCAAATAAAGGCTATCCGGTCGCCAACTATGTCCTAGGTAAAAACTACATGACCGGTACTTTAGGTCTGCCCCAAGACACTAAAAAGGCCAAACAGTATTTAGAAAAGGCCGCCAAGCAAGGTTTTGATGATGCCAGCGTAGATTTGGCCGTATTACTGTTTTCTGAAGGTACAGCAGCATCAGATAAACTGGCTTTGCAGAAATTAGATCCGCTGATCAAAAAAGGCAATTATCAAGCCATTCATGCCAAAGCGTTATATGATATCAGTCAGGGTTTTAAAAACAAAAACGAAGCACCGATTAAGCAAGGCTTAAAGAGCATTCAGTATCTGGCACAAAAAGGCTATATTCCCGCTTTAATGGCTGTAGGTAACATGTTTGCCAACGGTAAAATCGTTCCACAAAACCTGCCTGAAGCGAAAAAGATTTTTGAGGCTTTAGCCAAAGAAAATATCCCGCAAGCCAAACAATCTTTAGCTGTGGTGGATAAAATGATTGCCGAACAGGCCAAAAACCCACCTAAAGCTGCTGCTGAAAAGAAAAGCTAATCACTACAGAGATGATTAAAAGCCTCAATTCCGGGGGCTTTTTTTATAGCTGTTATTTTGTTGCTATTCATGCTGACCGTAAAATTTTAAGCCCACCAGACACTAATTAACACACTCACCACAATGAATCCTAAAATGGTACTCATCAATAAAGGAGTTAAAGTTTTTTCATTTAAACCATACGCTTGACCTAACATGGCAAAAATGGTCGGCATCGGCAAAGCGGCAATAAGCGTTCCAGCATAGACCATTTCCTGACTCACATCGGTTAAATAATTCAAACCCAGAAACATCAGCAAAGGCATAATCAGGTTACTGGAAATTACCAGATAAAAGCTTTGCAGATTCACATATTTCAGCGTCAATCCCACAATCCCGCCACCAATCGAGAACAAGGCTAAAGGCGATGCAGTTTGTCCAAGCAGGGCCAAGACCTGATCCAGCTGTTTAGGAATATGAAGCTGGAAGATCGCGCAGGCTATCCCCAGCATGACGCCCATGAACAAGGGATTTTTCAATAAAGTAACCACCGTGCTCTGGAGGATTTGGGCAAAACTGGCCTTTTGTGAATTTCCCAGTTCCGCCAGAATCAGTACTGCCGGAATGAGCAGCACACTTTCAATGATTACCACCAAAGAGGTATAGGTCATCGCCTTTTGTCCCAGTAGCAAGGACAATACCGCCGTACCAATAAGCCCGGTATTCGACATGGCCGCACCCAGCGACAAAACTGAAGACCGTGAACGGTTATTTTTAAAGTAATGTGAAACAATAAAAAATGCCGCAGCATATAAAATAAAAGTCACGCCGCTATAGACAAGAAAGTATTCGGGATACCAGATTTCATGCAAATCTTTTGCGGCCAAGGATTGGAAAAATAAAGCAGGTAGCGCAATTTTAATGACAAAGGCCCCAACAGCATTGACTTGCTCTTTTGTTAAAAGCTGAAACTTTACCGAAAAATAACCTAAAGCTAATAAAAAAAAGATCGGCACGATGACCGTAAAGACCATATGGAATTTGTCCTTTCAATAAATAAAACTACTTGCCCAGACTCCGACTCTAAAGAGTCGGAGTCTTAAAACATTCAAGCGAAATATCGGGATAACGTATTATTAAAAAGAGCTAAACAACACTTTTAATCCATGCGGCTGACAGCGCAAATATTGCGGTGCAATTTGAATATTTTCACCCAACTCTGCGGCAGCATGCCATGGCCAGCGCGGGTCATACAGCATAGCACGAGCTAAAGCAATTGCGTCAGCTTGCTGATAATGCAAAATTCCTTCGGCCTGCATGGCTTCAGTAATTAAACCCACAGCAATCACGGGAATACTGACCACCTGCTTAACAGCATGAGCAAACGGAACCTGATAATTGGCTTCCAGATGGATATTCTGATCGATATGCAAGCCGCCACTCGACACATGAATATATACGGCTCCCAATTGCTCTAAAGCCTTGGACAGACCAACTGAAGATTCGATATCCCAACTGTCCTGCCCCTCCATCCAGTCTGTTGCAGAAATACGCACGCCTATAGGGTAGCCTTCTGGTACCGCATTTTTCATGGCCTGAAAAACTTGCAGCGTTAAGCGAATGCGGTTCTCGAAACTGCCGCCATATTCGTCCTGACGCTGATTCGATAATGGTGACATAAATTGATGCAGCAAATAACCATGTGCTGCGTGCACTTCAATCAAGTCAAAACCGGCATCCACGGCACGCTTGGCAGCATCAGCAAAGTCTTGAATCACTTGCTGGATTTCATCTTTACTCAGCGCATGCGGTGCATGATCGGCTGGATTAAAAGGAATGTCACTGGCAGAAACTGTTTGCCAGCCATGAGTCTCTGCCGGCTTAAATTGACCTCTTCCATTCCAAGGTTTATCGGTTGAGGCTTTACGCCCTGCGTGTGCCAATTGCACAGCAAACGGCATAGGCGAAAGTGTCTTTATTTTTGTCAGTAATGCCTTAATCTGATCACGCTGTGTATCATTCCACAGTCCCAAATCGGCATAACTGATCCGCCCTTCCGCTTGCACTGCGGTGGCTTCAACAATACATAAACCGGCACCGGACAAGGCATAATTGGCCCATTGCTGCTCATGCCAATAGGTCACTTCTCCTTGTTCAGTTGCCGAATACTGACACATTGGAGCAATTACGATTTTATTGCTCAGTTTTAACGAACCAAATTGAATTGGTTGAAATAATAACGCCACACTTAGCCCCCTGTTAGAATACCTTGCTCACACTTAATCCCGCACTCCAGTTCAAACCGTCCGCGGGTTCAAAGAAGCGTCCATTACCCTCATTGACAATCACTGAACCGACATAGTCTTTATCAAACAGATTATCGACTCGCGCAAAAGTCCGGACTTTCCAGTCGGCCTGTTTCCAGACATAACCGGCATTGGCCGAAACGATGCTATAACTTGGTGCGGCATCGCTATTTGTATCATCTACATAGACCTGATCCATATAGAGGACATCAACACCCATATTAAAACCGGTTTCCGGCTGCCAGCCTAAAGAGGCAAAAGCCTGATTTTTAGCGATACCCGGAATCTTGTTGCCTTTCTGCACAGTACTGTCCGGAATCACTGCATCAAATGTAGCATCAATATAGCTGTAGCTGGCCTGAGCAGTTAAATCACGCCATAGATTTTTGTTCCAGGACAGTTCTATCCCTTCACGCAGCGTTTTATCCGCATTCTTATAGGTCGCACGGCCATCCACTGTTCCTGCAGAAACAATATCGTTTTGTGTTTTGCTTTGGAAGACTGCAGCCGTGAAATTGCCCCACATATTTTGTGCTTTCACACCCAGTTCATGATTATTACTGCTGGCGGGCTTTAAATTAAAGTTTATACCATCGTTTGCAGAATAGGCCATTTCGGTAAAAGTCGGGGTTTCGAAACCTTTGGCATAACTGGCATAAACATTGAACCAGTCATTCATTTTCCAGCTTAAAGCCACTGAAGGTAGCACCTGGTTATAGTCGGTCTTGCCGCTATCGTCGCCATTGCCTGTGACAATATAATGATCGTTGGACTGGTAATGTACATTGCTATAACGCAGTCCTGTGTTCAAGGTCCAATTGGGTAAAAAATCCCACGCGGCTTGAAGATAGGGATCTAAATTCCATAAAAAATTCTGTTCATCACGGCGTAGCTTCCCTTTTACGCCAAATTGCCCATTGGCATCAAAGTTTTCATAACCCTGGCGGTCTTCATCCATATAATCAAAGGCCAGACCCGCGGTCAGACGCATATTGGGTAAAAGATTCTTTCCAGTCCAGCGAATATCAGTGCCGTAATAATCACGGCTGAAATCAATCACACCGCCGGCATGGCGTGGGTTTATTTGCAGTGCCGAAGGAATCGACTGATACTGGGTCACTTCACGATGTCCCAAATAAGCCATAGCATACAGTTCATGCTGGTCATTGATCGGTTTAGACCAGGTCAGACCAGTCTGGGTTTGATTAATTTCCTTACGCACGTCATAGATATTGTTCGCATCATTGACCTGTTTGGGATTGGCTTGCCACTGCTGGCGGGTCAAACCTTGCGGATCATCGGCATTTATATCAACCTGATTCATAATCCAGTTCAGTTTAGAGCCGTCATCCAGATCCCAGGTCAGTTTGGCATTACTCAGTACTTTATGTGCAGCACTGTGGTCACGGTAGCCATCAGTATCAAAATAAGAGGAACTGAGCACATAACTCGGCTCACCGGCCCGATCTGCACCCCCTTGCAATACCACATTGGCACGGCTTTTATGCTGACTGCCAGCTGAATAGCCCAACTCGATGGAATCTTTGCCTGCTCCCTGTTTGGTCGTGATCAAAATTGTACCGCCAGAGGAATTACCATAAAGCGTAGAAAATGGCCCACCCAGTACTTCAATATGGTCTAGACTGCTTAAATCAATATTTGAGGTCTGGCCTTGTCCATCCGGCATGCTCGCAGGAATACCATCGACATATAAACGGATACCACGCACACCAAAAGTTGAACGTGCACCAAAGCCACGCATGGAAATTTGTAAATCCTGAGCATAATTTTCACGGTTATTCAGCTGTAAGCCAGGTACACCTTTTAAAGTTTCAGAAAGATTTACACTGAGATTATTCGTATGCTTATTTTGTTCGATTCGATATACTGAAGCAGGTGTTTGCAGCCAGTCAGTATCGCTACGTGTCGCTTCTATTTTAATGACAGGAAGCAAAACCGGGTCCGTAGAATCAGGGGCAGCATAAAGATGCTGGCAGAGGCATGCTGTCAGGTAAAGCAAAGTCTTAGGGAAGAGAATCTCGTAATATTTACCTGGCATGGCTTGCTCTATATCTTATTAAAATACTGCTTAAAAGCTTAAACGAACTACCTGCATAGCGTTTAAGTTTATTTGTAGTATCAGGGTTAATGACGCATTCAAATTAAGATTGAGGCGAAGCATTAAGCAATCGGCGAATTAAAATGACTGCTAGAATCAGTCGATTACATCGATTAACGAATTGCAACAAGCATATAGATTTTTTGAGATTCCCTTGCAATCTCCTCTTAGCAGTCCAATATTAAGCACAAAGTTTTCTTGATACATTTGATCCCATGCCTGAATTACCTGAAGTTGAAACCACCAAAACCAGTCTCTTGCCACTGTTGGATCAAACCGTCTTAAAGGTAGAGGTCCGTCAGCCGAGCTTACGTTGGCCCATTCCTGAAAATATACAAAAGTTGGTGGGTCAAAAATTGCTGAAACTCACCCGCCGTTCCAAATATATTTTGGCAGAGTTTGAACAAGACAGTATGCTGTGGCATTTGGGCATGTCGGGCAGTTTCAGATTATGTGCAGCAACAGATGAACTGCGCAAACACGATCATCTGATCATTCAATTTGAAGATATTGAACTGCGTTATCATGACCCGCGCCGTTTCGGCTGTATTTTATGGCTTGATCAAGACTCGCAAAGCAAGCTGATTGATACTTTAGGGCCTGAACCTTTGAGTGAAGCATTTAATGCTGAATATCTGTTTGAAAAATTTAAAAAGAAAAATGTAGCAGCGAAAGTGGCGATTATGGATAACCACATGGTGGTGGGAGTGGGCAATATTTATGCCACGGAAAGTTTATTTAATGTAGGGATTCATCCTGCTCAACCGGCTTCTAGCCTGAGTTTTCAGCAAATTGAACAGTTAGTTATAGAAATTAAACGTATTTTAAAACAGGCCATTGATCTCGGCGGCTCGACCTTGCGTGACTATACCAATGCCATGGGAGAAAATGGTTATTTCCAGCAAACCCTGCTGGCTTATGGTCGTGCCGGTGAAATGTGCGTGAATTGTGAAACCCCTTTGGAAAATTTAAAACTCGGACAGCGTGCATCGGTCTTTTGTCCAGAGTGTCAGCCCCTAAAAAAAGTTAAAATAGCCCACCAGAAAGCCATTAAAGGAAGCCAAGCATGAAATCTGCCATCGTTCGACATATCCTGGTCAAGGATAAAGTGCTTGCTGAACAGCTAAAAAAGAAAATTCAGGATGGGGCTGATTTTGCCAAAATTGCCAAACAGCATTCCACCTGTCCATCGGGCAAAAAAGGTGGCGAACTTGGCGAGATCAAAAAAGGTCAGCTGGTTGGCCCAATTGATAAAGCCGTATTTACTTTGCCTGAACGTGAATTACATGGCCCGATTAAGAGTCAGTTTGGCTGGCATTTACTGGAAATCAAGTTTCGGATGGATTAGTAATCTTTGTTGCTCCTTCCTCCTTTTAGGAGGAAGGCTGGGATGGAGGTAAACCTCTCCCTAGCCCTCTCCTAAAAGGAGAGGGAATAAATAAGGAATAAAAAAAGGTACATTCAGCACCGTTTTTTTATTTCAGAAAAGAAATTACATTTGTGGACGTTTTTTCAATTCATCACGGATTTCACGCAGTAACTGAATATCTTCCGGTGTTGGGGCAGGTGCTGCCGGCACTTCCTCTTTTGTACGGCGCATACGGTTTAACATTTTTACCATCAGGAACACTACCCAAGCCAAAATGATAAAGTTAATTAAAATCGTGAGGAAATTACCATAGGTCAGCACGTTAATTCCGGCTTTGGTCAATGCATCCAAAGATTGCAGATTCTCCGGATTATCCCCGAGGACGATAAATTTCTGGGTAAAATCAACGCCTCCACCCGTAATCAGGGTAATGATGGGCATGATGATATCTTTCACCAATGAGTCGACAATTTTACCGAATGCCCCGCCAATGATAACCCCGATAGCCAAATCCATCATGTTGCCCTTGATGGCAAACTCTTTAAATTCTTGAACAATACTCATACTTGACTCCTTAGACCATTTTCAGTGTTTTTATAGGGTGATAATTAATCTGTTGTTAGGGGTACTTTAGCAATTTTCGCTCACAGAGCAGTTTCATTTTGTAACTTATGCTCACAAAAAAAACCGCTAACCTTAGTTAGCGGTTTTTTATATCTGCTAAACAGAAAAATTATTTACCGCGGTTACGCTTACGTTCGTTTTCAGTCAAGTAACGTTTACGGATACGAATTGATTTCGGTGTTACTTCAACCAACTCGTCATCTTCGATGAATTCAAGCGCCTGTTCAAGCGTGTATTCAATATTAGGTACAAGTGTTAAGGCATCATCAGTACCTGATGCACGTACGTTAGTGAGCTGTTTCGCTTTAGTCGGGTTAACCACCATGTCGTCTGAACGAGAGTTAATACCCACGATCATTCCTTCATAAACTTCCAACTGTGGTTTAGCAAATAGACGGCCACGGTCTTGTAGTGTGAACAATGCATAGCCCAGGCAAGTACCTTGAACCATAGAAATCAACACACCGTTTTGACGTTTAGCAACAGTACCTTGTTTCATTGGACCGTAGTGCGAGAAGCTTGATGTCATGATCCCTGTACCAGAAGTCATGGTCAAGAATTCAGAACGGAAACCGATCAAGCCACGTGAAGGAACAGTTGCTTCAATACGGATACGGCCTTTACCGTCAACTTCCATATTGGTCATCTCGCCTTTACGGTGACCCATTTGTTCCATTACAGCACCTTGATGCTGTTCTTCAACGTCAAAAGTTACGTTTTCGTAAGGCTCTTGCATTTGGCCGTCGATTTCTTTCAAGATTACTTGCGGACGAGATACGCCCATCTCGAAGCCTTCACGACGCATGTTTTCGATCAAAACTGAAAGGTGAAGTTCACCACGGCCAGACACTTTAAAACGGTCTGGACTGTCAGTATCTTCAACGCGAAGTGCTACGTTATGGATCAATTCGCGATCTAGACGTTCACGGATGTTACGTGAAGTCACGAATTTACCTTCTTTACCCGCAAACGGTGAGTTGTTGACCTGGAACGTCATCGATACGGTAGGCTCATCTACAGACAATGGCGGTAAAGCTTCAACAGCTTTCGGATCACAGATTGTGTCAGAAATGTTGAGTGCATCAATACCCGTTACACAAACGATATCGCCTGCAGAAGCTTCTTCAACGTCAACACGATCTAGACCATGGTAACCCATGATTTTTAAGATACGGCCGTTACGCGTCTTACCATCTTTATCAATCACAGTCACTTGCGTATTTAATTTCACTGAACCGCGCTGGATACGACCAACACCGATCACACCAACGAAGCTGTTATAGTCAAGTGAAGAAATCTGCATTTGGAATGGACCATCAACATCAACTGCTGGTGGCTCAACGATGTCAACGATTGTTTGGAACAACGGTGTCATATCTTCAGCAAGTTCTTCTGGAGAAGGACCAGCAACACCACGAAGACCTGAAGCATAAACGATCGGGAAGTCTAACTGTTCGTCAGTACCACCAAGATTATCAAACAGATCAAAAACTTGATCGATCACCCAGTCACAACGTGCACTTGGCTTGTCGACTTTGTTGATAATCACGATTGGTTTCAAACCACGTGCAAAGGCTTTTTGTGTTACGAAGCGTGTTTGTGGCATTGGACCTTCTTGTGCATCCACAAGTAGCAATACACAGTCTACCATCGACAATACACGTTCTACTTCACCACCGAAGTCGGCGTGCCCCGGGGTGTCCACGATGTTAATGCGGTATTCAGTATTAGTACGTTCATCTAACCATTTGATTGCAGTGTTTTTTGCAAGAATGGTAATACCACGTTCACTTTCAATAGCGCCTGAATCCATGACACGCTCAATCTCGCCCGCTCGTTCACCGAGTGCACCTGATTGTTGTAAAAGTTTGTCTACAAGAGTTGTTTTACCGTGGTCAACGTGCGCAATAATGGCAATGTTGCGGAGAGTTTTAATATCTGACATGTAAATTCGATACGTATTAAATTTGAGGGCAAATTATACAGAAAAAACTAAACTTTTAGTAGTGACAGTTTATTGACAGTTACAAGTTTTTTTGACTTTTCGTCCTTTTTTTGGTTTGTAAACTCCTGTAACTCGATTAGAATAACGCCAAATTGCTGTTGTACCTTTCTTACATGTCTGATTTACAAAACTCTCCCAAACAACAAGATCGTCTTGATTTGGTCTACGGATTAAACGATCGCCCCAAACCATTTATCGCTTTTCTCGCTGCCCTGCAACATTTACTTGCGATTATTGTCCCGATTGTCACCCCTGGTCTTTTGATCTGTCTTGCTTTAGGCGTTTCAAAAGAAGACACCAACATGATTCTTTCCATGTCTTTGGTCATCTCCGGGATTGCAACTTTTTTACAATGTAAAAAAGTTGGCCCTTTGGGCGCGGGTCTTTTAATTGTACAAGGCACCAGTTTTAACTTTATTGGTCCGATTATCGGCATTGGTTCAGCCATGGTCGCGGCAGGCACCCCTGTTGAAGCAGTGATGGCTTCTATTTTTGGTGTAGTAATTGCCGGCTCATTTATTGAAATGGGTGTATCACGTATTTTACCTTGGGTAAAACAACTGATCACTCCCCTGGTTACAGGTATTGTGGTCCTGCTGATTGGTTTGACCTTAATTAAGGAAGGTTTAATCAGTATGGGGGGCGGTTATCAGGCCATGGGCGATAAAACCTTTGCCAATGCAGATAACCTGATTATGTCCTGTACGGTACTGGCGATTATTATTGTCCTGAACCGTGTCCGTATTACCTGGATCAAAAGCTCCGCCATTCTGATTGCCCTGATTATTGGTTATGCTCTTGCCGGCTTTATGGGCCATCTTGATTTTTCAGGCATGAAAAATGCGCCAATGGTTCAGATTCCAACACCGATGCATTTTGGTTTAAGCTTCTCTTGGAGCTTGTTTATTCCAATGGCCTTTATTTATCTGGTCACATCTTTAGAAGCGATTGGTGACATTACCGCAACTTCAAAGATTTCCAATCAGCCAGTCGATGGCCCAGTATGGATGGAGCGTATTAAAGGCGGTGTGCTGGTGAATGGTGCCAACTCTTTGCTCGCCGGCTTATTCAATACTTTCCCAAGTTCGGTATTTGCACAAAATAATGGCGTCATTCAGCTTACTGGTGTTGCAAGCCGTTATGTCGGTATTTGGATTGCAGCATTACTGGTGATTTTGGGCTTGCTGCCTGCGGTTGCTGGCGTGATTCAAGCAGTTCCTCAAGCCGTACTTGGCGGTGCGGTCATGGTGATGTTTGGTGCTGTGGCGGCTTCTGGTATTAATATCCTGTCAGGAATTCATCTTGACCGTCGTGCCCTGTTAATTATTGCCATTTCACTGGCCTTGGGCCTAGGGGTTGCACAAGTCCCACAAATTTTGGAACATCTTCCTGAATTATTCCGTAACATCTTCAGTTCCGGTGTGGCCACTGGTGGTATTGCAGCATTGCTTTTAAATATTATTCTTCCTGAATCGAAGCAATAATTTCATTTCAGCATCAACTCTGCCCAGCATTGTCTGGGCAGAGTTTTTCAATGGCGAGATAAAAAATGGATCCAAGAAGTGAAGTTGTCATTCGGCAGCATGAATACCTTTCTGGACGTGTGCTTTTAGTCAATGCACCGACTGATGATTTACTTTCCAATCTAGAGAAAGACATCAGCCCTTGTTTGTGGACATGGAATTATAATGAATTTCAATATTTTCAGTCACAACAGGCCGCTGTACATTTTGGCGTAGAGCTTCCTGAAGGCAGTTTTGACCAGGCCATTATCTTTGTACCGAAGTCCAAAGAACTGTTAAATTATGTCCTGCATAATGTCGTCAGCCGTCTAGGTTTAGGGGCTTCCATCTTCCTGGTAGGTGAGAAAAAAGGCGGCGTTGAACGCGCAGCCAAACAGCTACAGCCTTATGGTAAAGCCTTTAAACTGGACAGTGCACGTCATTGCCAGCTCTGGCAACTCAAGATTGAATCGACGGTTAAAGAAAAGACTTTGGCAGATTGGGCACAACAATATACTGTTAGCACACCAAAAGGTGATCTCACTATTTGTGCCCTACCCGGCGTATTCAGCCAAAATCGTTTAGATGTCGGCACAGCAGTATTCTTACCGTTTTTATCACAGGTCACTTCAGGTAAAATTGCCGACTTTGGCTGTGGTGCCGGTATTATCAGTGCTTATCTGGCCAAACTGAATCCTAAAAACCGCATTTTTGCGCTGGATGTTGATGCTTTTGCATTGGCCTCTACCCGCATGACTTTTGAAAAAAATGACCTTTCTCCCGAACAGCTGGAAATTACTGCTGTGACGGGTATTGAAGATGCGCCTCTTTTCTTGCATGCCATCGTCAGCAATCCGCCTTTCCATCAAGGTATTCAGACCAATTATGATGCCAGTGAAAGCTTGTGCAAAACTTCACGCCGTCATTTGAAATCGGGTGGTGAACTCTGGATTGTGGCAAACCGCTTTTTAAATTATCCATTACTCATTGAACAAAGCTTTGGCAAATGTACAACCAAAGCCGATCAACAAGGCTTTAAAGTGCTGTTCACTAGCACCGAAAAGAAATCTTAAGGAACAACGATGAGCGAAACTCAATCTGCACATTTACAGCGTAAGCTGGGTGCACGTCATTTGAATATGATCGCCATTGGTGGTTCTATCGGCACAGGCTTATTCCTGGCTTCTGGTGCAACCATTGCCAATGCCGGTCCAGGCGGTGCTTTATTGGCTTACTGCCTGATTGGAATCATGATTTATTTCCTGATGACCAGTCTGGGCGAGCTTGCGACCCATAACCCGACCTCAGGTGCTTTCTTTACCTACGGTACAAAATATGTAGAAGGTGGTTTTGGCTTTGCTTTGGGCTGGAACTATTGGTACAACTGGGCCATTACGGTTGCTTTTGAACTGGTTGCTGTCCAGTTTATTATGAAATTCTGGTTTCCTGATATTCCCGGATTCTACTGGAGTGCTATTTTTCTGAGCGTGATTTTTGCCATTAACTCACTCTCTGTAAAAGGCTTTGGTGAAAGTGAGTTTTTGTTCTCCCTGGTTAAAGTCATTGCAATCGTTGTCTTTATTATTATTGGTATTGCCATGATTGCTAAAATCATGCTGACACCGAATATGGTGACCTTTGCTAACTGGACCAAAGGTGATGCACCTTTTGTTGGTGGTTTGCAGGCCATGATTGGTGTCGCCATGATTGCCGGATTCTCCTTCCAAGGCACAGAGATGGTGGGTGTGGCTGCGGGTGAATCGAAAGATCCTAAAAAGACCATTCCAGTAGCCATCAAGCAAATTTTCTGGCGTATTTTATTGTTCTATGTGGTGTGTATTTTCATCATTGGTACTTTGGTGGCCTATGATGATCCACGCCTGTTACAAGCGGCAGCAAGTGAAAATATTACCCTTTCACCTTTTACCTTATTGTATGAAAAAGTCGGTTTTGCTTTCGCCGCAGGTTTAATGAATGCGGTGATTCTAACTGCGATCCTGTCCGCAGGTAACTCAGGCATGTATTCATCTACCCGTATGCTGTTTGACATGGCACGCAAAGGCAGTGCACCAAAAATCTTTGGCAAACTGGATTCGCGTGGTGTACCCATGAATGCACTGTATGCCACCACAGCAATTGCCGCACTTTGCTTTCTCACCACTTTTATTGGGGAACAACAAGTATTTAACTGGTTGCTAAATATGTCGGGAATGTGCGGATTCATTGTATGGCTGGGTATTGCCATTTCACACTACCGTTTCCGTAAAGGTTATTTGGCACAAGGTTATAAACTGGAAGATTTAGCGTATAAAGCCAAGTTTTTCCCATTTGCCCCTTGGTTTGCCTTTATTCTTTGTACGATTGTCGTACTTGGACAGAACTATCAAGCCTTTATTACGGGTGATTGGCTCAGTATATTGTCCACCTATATCAGTATTCCATTATTTCTAGCAATCTGGCTGGGTTATAAATGGAAAAACAAAACCAAGTTGGTTTCTTATCAAGATATGGATGTTAAACCGATGAATCCTGATCAGGACTAAATCGGGTATTCAAATAAAAAAACAGCCTAAAGGCTGTTTTTTATTTAACTTATATCAATGATGTGCCAGAAATTCCTTCAAGGCAAAACTAACTTCATTTTTATGAGTGGTACACAACCCGTGCGGTGCTCCCTTAATTTGCTCTTCCACACCCTGTTTTAAAAGTTTGACGGTCTGCTGACTGCAAATTCCTGGCGGAACAATGTCATCTGCTGTTCCATAAAGCACCAAGGTTGGTACTGTAATCTGGGTTAAATCGTCACGTAAATCGGTTTCTGAAAATGCGTGGATACAATCATAATGCGCCTTGATTGAACCCTGCATTGCAATACGCCAGAAATTTTGTATTATCCCTTCCGAAGTTTTATTTAACAGCTTGTCATATCCATAAAATGCTTTAGCAAAATCCAGATAAAAATCGGCCCGGTTAGCGAGTAAATTTGCACGCATCTCATCAAACACGTCCGAATCTACACCGTCTGGATAATCATCTCGTTTAATCATGAGTGGAGTTACGGCTGCAATAAGTGCAAGTTTAGTGACTTTATGCTGACCATATTTTGCCGTATAATGGGTCACGACTGCCCCACCGGTAGAATGTCCGACTAAAGCGAACTCGGTTAATCCAAGATACTCAATGAGTTGATGCATATCTTGTGCATATTGATCAATGTTATGTCCAGCCCAAGGCTGACTCGAGCGTCCATGACCACGTCGATCAAATGCAATCACCCGATAGCCATGTTCTGCAAGAAATAACATCTGGTCTTCAAAAGCATCACTGGAAAGAGGCCATCCATGAGAAAAGACCACAACCGGCCCCTCCCCCCAGTCCTTATAATAAATCGAGGTTCCATCTGTTATCGTTAACATCTGTACCATTTTTTCACCCTCTTTTTATTGTCTATATGGGTGTTTATTAGAACAAGATCAAAATGAAACTGTGTATTAAACAAGTTATGCTTATGTAGCACACACAAAAAAAAGCAGCCTTACGGCTGCTTTTTTAACTCAGTTCAATAATAAATTATTGAGCTTGAGCAGGTTCCGCAACAACAGTACGGCTACCAGAAATAGTCGCGAATACACGACGGTTCATAGCACGGCCTTCTTTAGTGTTGTTGTCAGCAATCGGTTGATCCCAAGCGAAACCTTGAGTAGACAAACGAGCTGGATCTACATTGTATTCATTTACAAGTGAAGATTTAACAGAGTTAGCACGAGCTAAAGATAAACGTTCGTTCAATGCACGTGGACCAGTGTTGTCTGTGTGACCTTCGATGCGAGCAGTAGCGTTTGGATATTCAACTAATTTCTCAGCAACTTTAGCGATTTCTGGTTTGTATTGGTCTTTGATGTTTGATTTGTTGGTATCAAAGAACACACGAAGTTCCATGTTAAGATCTTCAGTCAACTCTTGTGGAGCTGGTTGAACTGGAGCTACAGGCTCAACTGGAGCAACTTCTACTACAGGAGCAGCAGGCTTCAAGTGACCGCCAAGAACTACGTTAAGACCCGCTAAAGCTGTGTAGTCCCAGAATTTATTGTCAAAGTTATAAGTACTACGCGCTTCTGTACGTAGAGATAAAGCATCGTTTAAGCGCCAGAAAGCACCAAGACCTGCATTACCAATTGTGCTTTCTTCTTCCCAACCAGCAGCTTCGCCTTGACCTTCATATTTAACATGACCAGCACCTAACAATACATAAGGCTTAATTTTGCTGTCATAGTTTTTAGTGATCAAATCAGAAGTTGCATAGAAGTTACCAGCAATTTGCTGTTTTTTGTACTCAGCTACTTTAGTACCTTCAACAACATCACTTTGACGAGTAGCTTCGATATCACCTTTAACTTGAGAGTATTCAGCTTCAAAGCCTAACCATGGAGTTAGTTCAACACCAAGCGCAGCACCAACGAATAAATCGTCTTGAAGCTCAACCACATTAGAAGCATCGTCACCATCAGCATCAGAAAATAGTTTACCGTTGTTGTTGTGCTGAGTTTCGTTAAAATTATAACCAACCAATAATGGGGTAATAGTTACGCCAGCATTCGCTGCAGCTAAAGGTGCAGCAACTAGCATAGCTAGTGCGATACGACTCATTTTCATGGATTTATCCTCCAGAGATAACAATTGTTGTTCAAGCTCAAGCCTAGAATTTGGCTATTCTGAGATAGGCTTTTTTATACCCCAGTCTTATTCTTAAGCTATTCACTTTGAATCATACAAACACTTTATTTTTTTTCCAAGTGCTTGATAATTTTAATCAAGTAAATTATTGACAAAATTACTTACAATTTCCGTTGTAATTCGGTAATTTTTTACTCAATTTATTGTCATGAATAGCTTATTGTCACTTGCAAATTATTTTAACAGCTTTCTTATAAAGTTGAGAAATAAATATTACCTGCAAAAAAACAATTAAAAAACAAAACATTAATAACATACATAATTAAAAAAAAATATATTACAGGATTATTTTCAATGCTTTTTGAACAAAAAAATGGCTTCACATTAGTTGAACTCATCGTTACTTTGGCTATTTTTGCAATTCTGGCAACAATCGCTTTACCTTATTTTCAAGACATGAAAGCCAAACAGGAAGTCAACGCCACCACTAATAAACTGATTTCAACGATTCATTTAGCTAAATCTCAAGCTACGCTCTATCATACCAATGTAGTGTTATGTCCAAGTCAAAATAAAGTGAATTGTCAAACAAGCCAATGGACTGCCGGTTTACTGGTTTTTCTCGACAGCAATAAAAATAGACAAATTGATACAGGTGAAAAAATTATCTATACAGAATCTACCGATTTAAAATATGGGCACTTAGACTGGAGAGGAACTTTGAGTGTTCCCAGTTTAACTTTTCAAGCTGAAAATGGCCTGCCTATAGGTTCAAATGGCAGTTTTTATTATTGTTCAATGGTTTCTGATCATCACCGGAAGCTGGTTCTGAGTGCGATGGGACATATACGGATAGAAAACCTATCGAGCTGCTAAAAAACTTATCAGTCTAAAGACATCCTACAATCTTTGTTTATTCCGGCTCATTTTTCAATATACTGCTTAAGCTTGGAAAGTAATTCCCTAAAAAAATCAATCTCGGAGAAAGAACAATGACAGACATCGTAATCGTAAATGGGGCACGTACTGCAATGGGCGGCTTCCAAGGTAGCTTGGCCGGTGTAACAGCCCCAGAACTTGGAGCAGCATGTATCAAAGAAGCGATTGCACGTGCTGGATTACAAGCAACCGATGTCGAAGAAGTCATTATGGGCTGCGTGTTGCCTGCCGGCTTAAAGCAAGGACCAGCCCGTCAGGCAATGCGTAAAGCCGGGCTACCCGATTCAACTGGTGCAGTCACCATCAATAAGCTGTGTGGTTCAGGCATGAAAGCAGTGATGCAAGCGGCTGACATGATAAAAGCCGGTTCTGCTGAAATTGTGGTTGCAGGTGGCATGGAGTCTATGACTAATGCTCCTTATGTATTGCCTAAAGCGCGTGGTGGTTTGCGCATGGGTCATGCTGAAATTAAAGACCATATGTTCTTAGATGGTCTTGAAGATGCAGAAACAGGTCGCTTAATGGGTTCATTTGCACAAGACATGGCAAATACCCGTGGCTACACGCGTGAACAAATGGATGACTTTGCGATTCGCTCTTTAGAACGTGCACAAAAAGCCGTGAATGAAGGTTACTTTGCCGATGAAATCGTGCCTGTAACCGTATCGAGCCGCAAAGGCGATGTAGTGGTTGATAAAGATGAACAACCGTTCAATGCCAATATTGCAAAAATTCCAACACTTCGCCCTGCCTTTGCTAAAGACGGCACCATTACCGCAGCCAATGCCAGCTCAATTTCGGACGGTGCATCTGCACTAGTTTTAACTTCAAGTGATAATGCTGCAGCAAAAGGTTTAAAACCTCTGGCTAAAATTGTGGCCTATGCTTCAAATTCACAGCACCCTTCAGAATTTACCATTGCTCCAGTAGGTGCCATTCAGAAAGTTTTAAATAAAACAGGTTGGGATGCACAAGACGTCGATCTGTGGGAAATTAACGAAGCTTTTGCCATGGTGACCATGTGTCCTATGGATGACTTCAAACTTGATCCGGCTAAAGTCAATATCAACGGTGGTGCATGTGCACTCGGTCATCCTGTCGGTTCAACAGGTTCACGTATCATTTTGACTCTAATCCATGCACTTAAACGTACCGGTGGTAAAAAAGGGATTGCTACACTATGCATTGGTGGTGGTGAAGCGACTGCTGTAGCGATTGAATTGCTTTAATTTTTGAAGTCTGCCTTTGTTAAAGAGAAAGTCAGATTATCCCCCTCTCTTTAACTATCTTTTCTCCTTGAGGAAGATAAAAAATCCCTCTGTTGAGGGATTTTTTATGTTTACACTTTTTTATATTTTCATCATCTAGATTTAAGCTTAAGCCCGCTAGATTAGAACCATCAAAACAACAACAAAGGCTTTTCATGCAACTTAATCATTATCTTAATTTCCAAGGTCAGGCTGAAGCAGCCTTTAACTTTTATAAATCTGTTTTTGGTGGCGAGTTTTCCAATCTGACCCGTTATGGTGAATTGCCAGCGCAAGAAGGTATCACGCTATCTGAAGCAGATAAAAATCTTATTCTGCATGTATCCTTACCTATTAATGCATTTACAGAATTGATGGGATCTGACATCAATGATCAATTCTGTGCGCAGACCAATAGCATTTTCACGCCAGGTAATAATCACTATATTTCAATTAATCTGAATGCCCATGAGCAGGCAGAAGCAAAACGCTTATTTGATGCTTTATCTGTGAATGGACAAATAGAAATGCCTTTAGAAAAGACATTTTGGGGTGCACTCTATGGGGCATTTACCGATCAGTTCGGGATTAAATGGATGGTCAATTGCCAATTAGAAGCCATGTAATCACGGTTTTTTATTTAAACATGCATAAAAAAGCCGGAATCAATCCGGCTTTTTAACATTTGCTTAAAACAATCAAGCACCTGTTTGATAATGTGCTTTTGGCACTGCAGTAGAAGCTTGATAAGGATTGGTGAAATCACCCAAACCTGCAGCAGCTTCAGCAATATCTTTACCTTCTTTAATCACGAAAGTATCAAAACCTGAACGCTTCATATAGTTCAACACGTCTTTAAATACGTCACCAGTAGCCCGTAATTCGCCTGCAAAACCTTGACGACGTAACAATGCAGCGAATGAATAGCCACGACCATCGTTAAAGCCTGAAAATTCGATAAAGATTGCATCTAACTGGTCAAGCGGAAACTCATGCGTTTCAGGAGATGCCTCTACAGTGATGTAAAGTGCTTTTTTACCTGAAACATGGGCAATCTGGTCTAACTGTTCAACCGTTAAAACCACGTCACCCTGTGGTAATACGCCATCTTCACCAATTAACTGGTAAGTATTGTCTGCAATCGTGCCATCTTTAGAGAGCACTTGTAGTGCGGTATTAAGCATATGCACGCTCCTTAAATGGTTGAATGCCGACACGGCGGTAAGTATCAATAAACTCTTCACACTCAGTACGCAGGTCAAGATAGGTATTTAGAATTTCTTCAACTACATCTGGAATACGGTCTGCTGCAAATGATGGCCCAAGGATGTCACCAATTGAAGCATCATGGTCAGCATTACCACCAAGCGTGATTTGGTAGAATTCTGCACCTTTTTTGTCTACACCCAAAATACCGATATTACCGACATGGTGGTGACCGCAGGCATTCATACAACCTGAAATGTTGAGATCCAATTTACCTAGGTTGTAAATAGTATCCAGATCATCAAAACGGCGTGAAATCGCTTCAGAAATTGGAATGGATTTCGCATTCGCCAATGAACAGAAATCACCGCCCGGGCAGCAGATGATGTCAGTAATGAAACCAATATGCGCACGAGCCAGATTGTGCTGATCAAGGATCTGCCATAATTCAAACAGGTCTTTTTGCGGTACATCGACCAAAGCAATGTTTTGTTCGTGGGTGGTACGGAACTCGCCGAAGGTGTACTTGTCTGCAAGATCTGCAATCAGGTTCATCTCTTCAACAGTCATATCACCAGGAGCAATACCGGCACGTTTCAGAGAAATCGTGACGATACGATAACCTTTTACTTTATGTGCATTGGTGTTGATGTTGAACCACTGTTTGAACTTCGGATGCGCAGCAAACTGTTCAGTGAAATCTTCATCTGCATAAGCTTGATAATCAAATGGCGTGAAGTTCTCATCCATTTTTGCCAAGGTGTCTGCATCGATTTTTAGAGTCTTGATGGTATGCGCAAATTCAGCTTCCACTTTTTCTGCAAATACGGCAGGCGTTAACGCTTTTACTAAAATCTTGATACGGGCTTTATATTTGTTGTCACGGCGACCGTGCAAGTTATACACACGCAGCACAGCTTCCAAATACGCAATCAAATCTTCACGTGGCAGGAAGTCACGGATAAAGCTGCCAATCACCGGGGTACGGCCCAAGCCACCACCCACTTTGATTTTATAGCCCATCTCACCTGCTTCATTACGCACGATGTATACACCAATGTCGTGGAATGACGTTGCCGCGCGGTCAGTTTCTTCTAATGCAGAAACCGCAATTTTGAACTTACGTGGCAAGAAGGCAAATTCCGGGTGGAAAGTTGACCACTGACGGATCAATTCACAGGTCGGACGTGGATCTGCAATTTCACCGGCAACCACCCCGGCATACTGGTCAGTCGTGGTATTACGGATACAGTTACCAGAAGTCTGGATGGCATGCATTTGTACAGATGCCAGTTCTTGCAGCATGTCCGGTACATTTTCTAGTGCAGGCCAGTTAAACTGAATGTTTTGACGTGTTGATACGTGTGCATAACCACGGTCATAGTCTTGAGCCAATTGCGCAATTTTACGCAATTGTTTTGAATTCATCAGACCGTAAGGCACTGCAACACGCAACATTGGCGCATAACGTTGTACATAAAGGCCGTTTTGCAGACGAAGCGGACGATATTCATCTTCCGTCAATTTACCGGCTAAATAACGTTCCGTTTGGTCACGGAATTGTGCAACACGTTCATTGACCAGTTGCTGGTCAAAATCAGTATATAAATACATGGCGTACAGCTAGTAGTTTCTATTATAACGGCGGACAGCATAACGAGATTTGATCTATCAACAAAATGCGTTTTTTACATATTTCATAGCGATTTTATTGATAAGTGTGTCTAAGCTGCACGGATATAAAGCCTTTCAGCCTTTTTTTATTCATTTTCAACGATATTGCTTATTTTATTTATTCTTTAGCATTTATTTTCATAAAAAAGCCCAACGAATCGGACTTTTCAAATTTAACCGAATAAATAGGTAGCTTATTTTTTATCGGGTAAGGCATAAGCCACGATAGAGTCGCCCATTTTGGTGCCAAATGAACCATGACCACCAGCCATAATGACTACATATTGTTTACCATTGGCTTCATATGTCATTGGCGTTGCCTGACCACCTGCTGGTAGACGGCCTTTCCAGAGTTCATCACCATTGGTCACATTAATGGCACGGATATAGTTATCCTGTGTCGCAGCAACAAACATGAGATTACCTGCAGTCGAGATTGGACCGCCCAGCATTGGCACCCCCATTTTAAATGGCGGTAATGGAATACCTGGCATACTGTCACGAATGGTACCGATCCGGCGTTTCCAGGCCACTTCATGGGTATTTAAATCGACACCCGCCACATAGCCCCAGGCCGGCTGTTTACATGGCAGTCCGAAGGGTGAAAGAAAGGCACTGATTTCTACCCCATAAGGCACACCGTACATGGGCTGAACACCTTGTTCAGTCCCCGCGCCTTTGGCTGTTTGCTTACGGTTCGGATCTTCAGGGATCAGTCTGGACACAAATGGCAAGCCAATCGGGTTCATTACTGCAATTTGACGGTCGGGGTTGACCGACATACCGCCCCATTCAAACACACCCAGGTTACCCGGGAACACTAGCGTGCCATTTTCAGAAGGTGGGGTATAAATGCCATCATAGTTTAATTTCTTGAACGCTACACGGCACATTAACTGGTCAAACATGGTGGCACCCCACATCTGCTTGTCGGTTAATTTTTCTTTAGGCGCCAGGTCAAAATCAGAGAATGGTTGAGTTGGTGAATAACGTTCGCCTTTGGTTTGTGTGCCGCGTTTTACCGTTTGCGGCACCGGCCTCTCTGTAATCGGAACGATTACCTTACCCGTACGACGGTCCAGCACAAAAGCATTCCCTGTTTTCGTCAACACATAGATTGCAGGAACAAGATTGCCAGATTTATCTTTAATGTCCGCTAAAGTCGGCTGCGCTGGTACATCCATATCCCATAAGTCATGATGGGTGGTTTGGAAATTCCAGACCAGCTTACCGGTAGATGCATTTAAAGCCAGCATGGAGTTGGCATAACGCTCATCCAGCTCGGTACGGTGCCCGCCATAAATATCTGGCGTACCGACACCGGTGGGTACATAGACGATATCCAGTTTCGCGTCATAGGCCAAAGGTGCCCAGGCATTGGGGGAGTTATGAACAAATTTCTGGCCTGGCGCAGGAATGGCATTTGGATCTTCAGCACCGGTATCGAATACCCAAAGCAGTTCACCGGTATTGACGTCATAACCGCGGATCACACCCGATGGCTCTTCAGTCGAATAGTTATCGGTGGTTGAACCGCCAATAATAATGGTTGTACCTGTAACCACTGGCGGAGAGGTCGGGATATAACCGCCCGGGTATGGGAATGGCATGTCTTTTTGCAGATCGACTTCGCCATTTTTACCAAAGTCAGTACACGCCTTGCCCGTGTCGGCATTGATCGCGACAAGACGGACATCATTCACCGGCAAAATCACTTTCTTAGGGCAATCGGCTGAAGCTGTTTTCTTGGCAGCAAGACTGGCTTCGAAGCCTGCCGTGTTATTGGCATCATAATAAGACACACCACGGCAAGTTAAATGTTGATAGGTATTATCAGCACGTAATTTAGGATCATAAGTCCATTTGGCTTGACCTGTTGCCGGATCAAGTGCTGTCAATTTCTGGTGAGTGGTACAAATGTAAATATTGTCACCCACTTTAATCGGCGTGACCTGATTGGTGGTTTCACCCGAGTCATTTTCAGTTTTGAATTCACCAGTGTGATATTCCCAGGCCACTTGCAAATCTTTTACGTTTTCAGAATTAATTTGCTTTAACGGAGAATAGCGTAAACCAGACTGTGTCCGGCCATAAGCCGACCAGTCCCCATCGCCCCCCCCGGAATGGGCTGCGATGTTGCAGGCTGTTTAGTGCTTAACTCGCCACGAATTTCCTGTGGATCATTAAATACCGAGTAAATCATCACGGCAATGGTGATTACCAATGTGCCTGCAAGAACCCGTTTTGCCCCTTTGGGATGTTCAAATCCGCGAGTCACGGCAGGAATAAACAATAAAAGACCAAATAGTCCTAAAATGTCCAGACGAGGTGCCAGCGCAAAGAAGTCAGAACCCACTTCCCAAAGCCCCCACACCACAGTCCCTAATAGCAGCGCCGCGTAAATCAGCAGTGCCGAGCTTTTTAATTTGTGTAATAAAACTGCAGTTGCAATGAAGAATAGACCTGCGATGATGTAGTACCAAGACCCACCAAGCACTGCAAGATATATTCCTCCAATCAGCAGCACTAAACCGAAAATGATGGCCACAACAGCCAAAATCGTTTTTAGCCCTGAACCTGAAGATGGAGTACTCATATTGACCACCTATTTTTAGAATTCTTTTAAAGCTCATACCTAAAGTTAAATATGAGCACCTTTTTAATTTTTAGATTTTAAATATCTGGATTAAACCGATCTGCAAAAGAAAGTTGTGCTCCAAGCATCGAATGATAAAACCCAAGTACTTATCATCTAGAAACTAGAACGCTGTTTGTAGCTTAATACCGCCAACCCAGGCATTCTCACCATTTTTATATGCACCAACCTGCTGGATATATTGAATATTTGGACGGATAGTGAGCCAGTTTGTTGCATGAATACCATAGTAAATTTCCGTATCGTATTCTTTGCTCTCTAGGCCGCGGGCATCCACACTATTATTGCGAATGTTCGCATCATTGACATCGTCATTGATCTTGATGCGGGCTATACCGATCGCAATCTCGTCCTGAGGACGAAAGTCTATTAAACCTTTATAAACCAGACCCATATTTTGCATGTCACTGACTTTGTTTGTGTCACGATCATGTACAGTTAAGTTTACAAAAGCACTCAGACCGCGAGATGAATCACCGTTATGTGCTGTCAGTTGCTGTTTGGCCACGACCCAGACACCTTGTTTGTGCTCAGTTTGAGATGCATCTTTAATTACTGCAGTATCGGCACTGCTGTAGTAATAACCGGCACGGTATTCACCCGGAAGTTTTGCCGCGCCGATTTTCGGTGTCCAGACCACTTCAGCAGGAATAATCGCACCATGAGAACCATCGGTACTTAAATTGAAGCCTTTGCCTCGTTCAAGGTTTTCAGAGTTATATTCATAGGCACCGACCTGGGCATAATAGACGTCAGGAGTGAAGTTATATTTCGCTCGGGCAGCCCATTGACTCACTGGCCAGTTGTACCACTGATCACCGACCCAGTTCCCGACTTGCGAGCCACACAGCGCCAGGTTCTGGAAATCGCAGTCAAAGCTGTTGAAATCTTCACCTTCACCAAAACGGCCCACTTTGAAATCCAGTTTTTGTTCTAGGAATTTTTTCTTGATCCAGAAGTCTGTTAAACGCCAGGTTTGCCCACGGCCCCAGACTTCCTGCACCGAACTGAGATGACCATTTAAGGCAGCTGAACTATTCGACAGACTACGGCCATTACGTTCGGTCACGGTTATTTGCGCTTCAGTGTCTTGCCAGCCTAGAATTTTGTTTAAATCGAAGTGGGCACCGATTGCAAACTGATCTGCGTATTCAGTGCCATGACTGGAATAATGATCTGAGTCCAGTAGAGTCGCAACTTCGCCGGTATAACCCAGACTGAAGTCATAACCTTTTTGCTGTAATGCTATACGTTGACCGTTCCAGTCGCCGAACATCCACTGGCTTTGTGAATCAAATGCATTGCCTGCATTTGCTGTGTTTAATACAGCGTTGAGAGAGATCAGGCCCACACCGACACCGAACGTGCTCCATAACTTCTTCACAGCCGCTCACCTTTATATTATTTTTTCTAATATTGATGCTACTCCTGTTTTTTATTTAACATTGGGCGCGAATTGTGAATACATTGTTTTTCAATGTTAATGTTTTTAATCTATGTGAAAACTACCAGTTTCCGGCGCCTAAATGCAGCCCGATATATAAATATTCTGCCTTAGAGCGGGAAAATTTAATCGGACAGGCCAACTGGGTTTCCGTCTGCTTACTGTCCGGAGCCAGTGGCACTGCAACTGCCCATTTTCGTTCATGAGCCAAGCTAGAATCCAAGGCTTCATCCAGAGTTAAAACAGGCTCTACACACACATCTTGATCGGCAAAGATCACTTGCCACTCTTGCCAGGTTTTAGACTTTATTTTTTCCTGAAGCGCCCGCTTGACGACTTGCTGATCTACCGGGTCAAACGAAGCACCTTTTTCACCAAGGATGGGAAGATCCAAAATGTGTGCCAAGCCCGACATAAACTGTGGCTCCAAACTTCCAATCGATAAATAACGGCCATCCTGAGTCTGGTAATAGTCATAAAAACTGCCACCATTTAAATACGACTGTTCGGGAAATTGTTTGGTATTTCCTGCCAATGTGGCAGCCGCTGCCATATTATTTAAAGTGGCTACACAATCGGTCATCGAAATATCAATATATTGTCCCAAACCGCTGCGCTCACGTTCCACCACGGCAGCCAAAATCCCAATGACCGCATGTAAGGAGCCTCCTGCAACATCGGCGACCTGTATCCCCAATGCCGGTGGTCCACCTTCTTGCCGGCCACTATGTCCAGCAATTCCAGCCAAGGCCAAATAATTTATATCGTGTCCGGCCTTATCTTTATAACTTCCGGTCTGTCCATAGCCAGTAATGGAGCAATAAATCAGTCGTGGGTTCAATGCTGCAAGCGTGGCGTAGTCCAGGCCCAAGCGCTGCATCACCCCTGGCCGAAACTGCTCGACCACAATATCGTATTCAGTAATCTTCTGTTTAATCAGTTCAATGTTGTGCGGATCTTTTAAATCCAGAGCAACCGACTGTTTATTACGGTTTAAATAACTGTGCGCCGTTGCCTGTCCATGGGCATAAGGCGGCAATAACCGAATCAGGTCTGGCCGTGTAGGTGATTCAATGTGGATCACTTCTGCACCGAGGTCTGCCAGATACAAAGTGGCAAATGGACCCGGGAGTAAAGTTGAAAAATCAAGTACTTTTAATCCTTTTAAAGCCGTAGTCATGTCCGTTTTTTCTCTTTTTATGTTGATTTTATATGCATATTAGAAATATAAAACTCATAAAACAATGTCATGTTCAGCCATTTACCTTGATCATTTCGGCAATTTAAGATGTAAATAGGGTGCAATAACTATTGTAAATTGCCACCCAAACAATTTTTAGCGTCATTTAGGTCAACTGCAAGTGAATATAAAAGAGAAAGAGACTGAAGGATTTAATATGAGTCGCGATACGATTAGTATCCACTTCGTCAATGCGGCTTTAACCGGCGTAAAACGTCTGGGCATGGATGTCGAAACTTTATTGTCACATGTCGGCATTGAAGCGGAATTATTACGTCAACCTAAAGCCCGTATTTCTCCGGAACAATATACCCGATTTATTCAAATGCTCTGGATGGTGACCCAGGACGAACATGTCGGCTTTGATATACAGCCACGTCGTCTGGGCACTTTTGCCATTATGTGTCAGTTGATTATTCATGCGAAAACGCTAGGAGATGCCTTAGAGCTTTCTTCCCAGTTTTATAAACTGTTTGGCGATGAATGGTCTGTGACTCTGGAACGTGACAAACACGAAGCGCGCCTGGTTCCGCTTATTCCTAAAAGCATGGATCCCGATCATTTCATTACCGAAAGCATGCTGATGATCTGGCACGGTCTGGCCTCTTGGCTCATCGAACGCCGTCTGCCACTCGAACGCGTTCATTTTGGCTACCCACGTCCTGCACATGCCGATGAATATGATGCCCTGTTCTTCGCACCGGTGATGCAATTCGATGCGCCACGTACCGAAATTACCTTTGCCGCAGACTATCTGGATCTTCCGCTGCGTCAAAATGAAGAAACGCTGGAAGAATTCCTCAAAGCTGCACCTGCACAGTTGCTGGTTAAATTCAAAAACACCAACTCGCTGACTTCTCGTATCCGTGAAGTGTTAAAGAGCCAGATTGGTGAAGAAATGCCAACACTCAACGATGTCGCTTCGATGTTGTATCTTTCTCCTCAAACTTTGCGTCGCCGTCTGGCTGCGGAAGGCAAAAGCTATCAGGGCGTGAAAGATGCCTTGCGCCGTGATGCCGCCATTCATCTGCTGCTAAATCCAGGTTTGACCCTCGAAGATGTCGCACAGCAGGTCGGTTTTAGTGAAACCAGTACCTTCCACCGTGCCTTTAAAAAATGGACCGGCGTAACACCAGGGTTATATCGCCAGTTGCACGGTTATCACTGATCACAACCGATCTTTTCAATTTCTCTCTATGCCCAAGTTTCGACTTGGGCTTTTTTATTGACCAAAAACATCATCTGACCTGATCCGTTCTCGTCATTGCACTTCGAAAATTAATCATTACACTCAAAAAAGTATAAAAATTTTAAAATCATAAAAGGGAAATGCCATGAGCGAGGCTTATATCATTGATGCCATTCGCACACCACGCGGAAAAGGAAAAAAGGATGGTTCACTGTATGAAGTGAAACCGATTACCCTACTCACCACATTGCTGAATGAATTAAAAGACCGTCATCAACTTGATACTTCAAAGGTTGATGATATTGTCCTAGGCTGTGTCACGCCGATTGGCGACCAGGGTGCTGATATTGCCAAAACTGCAGCCATTGCTGCAGGTTGGGATAATGATGTAGCGGGTGTGCAAATCAACCGTTTCTGTGCATCTGGACTTGAAGCCGTGAATATGGCGGCCATGAAAATCCGTTCAGACTGGGAAGATATAGTGGTTGCTGGTGGCGTTGAATCTATGTCGCGCGTACCAATGGGTTCAGATGGCGGCCCTTGGGCACTGGACCCTGAAACCAATATGGCCTGCGACTTTATTCCGCAAGGCATTGGTGCCGACCTGATTGCCACCATTGATGGATACAGCCGTACCGATGTAGATACTTTTGCAGAGCAGTCACAAAATAAAGCTGCTACTGCACAAGCCCATGGCTATTTCGACAAATCAGTTGTGCCGGTAAAAGATAAAGCCGGTGTAGTGATTTTGGATAAAGACGAATTCATCAAGCCAACCACTACAGCCGAAAGCTTAGGCAAACTCAACCCAAGTTTCGCCATGATGGGACAGATGGGTTTTGATGCCATTGCCCTGCAAAAATATCCAGAAGTAGGTGCTGTGAACCATGTACATCACGCAGGTAATTCATCAGGCATCGTCGATGGTGCAGCGGTGGTTTTGGTGGCTTCTGAAAAGGCAGTACGAGAACAAGGCTTAAAACCACGAGCCAAAGTGCTATCGACTGCACTTGTAGGTACCGACCCGACCATCATGTTGACCGGCCCTGCTCCAGCTGCACGTAAGGCCTTGGAAAAAGCAGGTTTGACGATTGATGATATAGACCTGTTCGAAGTGAATGAAGCCTTTGCTGCCGTGGTGATGCGTTTCATTAATGAACTCAATGTTGATCCGGCCAAAGTCAATGTCAACGGCGGGGCAATTGCTCTGGGACATCCACTGGGTGCAACAGGCGCAATGATTTTGGGCACACTTTTGGATGAATTAGAGCGTCAAGGCAAGAAACGTGGCCTTGCAACCCTGTGCGTTGGTGGAGGTATGGGCATCGCAACGATTATTGAATTGGTATAAGGAGAACAAAAATGAGCGCAATTCAATTTGAAAAAAATGCCGACAATATCGTCATATTAACCTTAGATTCTCCCAACCAGTCTGCCAATACCATGAATGCAGATTTCCGCACTGCCTTAACAACAACTGTAGAAAAGCTAAAAGCCGATGACCATATCGCAGGCATCATTTTCCGTTCCGCAAAAAAGACCTTCTTTGCCGGTGGTGACCTGGATGAGCTGATTCAGGCCACACCTGAACATGCCACAGAATTCTTCAACATGATTGAAGAGATGAAAGCCCAGCTGCGTTATATCGAAACCCGCGGTATTCCTGTCGTTGCAGCCTTAAATGGCACAGCACTGGGTGGCGGTTGGGAACTGGCATTGTGCTGTCATCATCGTATTGCCCTGAATGATGCCAAAGCTAAATTCGGCCTGCCTGAAGTGACGCTTGGTTTATTGCCAGGTGGTGGCGGCATTGTGCGCATGGTCCGTCTACTAGGTCTGCAAAATGCATTTCCTTTGCTCATGGAAGGCAAGCAATTTGGTGTAGAAAAAGCCAAATCTTTAGGGCTGATTCACGACACAACCGATTCTGAACAGGAGCTTTTAGACAAAGCCATCGTCTGGGTCAAAGCCCATCCGCAGTCTGCACAACCTTTCGATGTGAAGGGATATAAAATTCCAGGTAGTACGCCATCTTCTCCTGCTGTGGCACAAATGCTGGCGATTGCGCCTGCCATGCTGCGTGACAAAACCAAAGGCTGCTACCCTGCACCTGAAGCGATTATGGCGGCTGCGGTAGAAGGTGCTCAGGTTGGTGTCGATACTGCGCTAACCATTGAATCGCGTTACTTTACTTACCTCGCCACCGGTCAAATTTCCAAAAACATGATCGGCACCTTCTGGCATGGTTTAAATGCGATTAAATCTGGTGCCAGCCGTCCAAAAGACATAGCCAAATGGAAAGCGTCTAAAGTCGGCATTTTAGGTGCCGGCATGATGGGTGCAGGCATTGCTTATGCCACTGCATCTAAAGGTATTCAGGTTGTTTTAAAAGATGTATCAATAGAGGCGGCTGAAAAGGGCAAAGCCTACAGCCAGAAACGGCTGGATCAAAAAGTGGCTCAAGGCCGTTTAAGCGCTGAGAAAAGAGATCAGGTTTTAGCACTGATTCAGACAACGGCAGATAATGCAGCCTTGCAAGGTTGTAACCTGATCATTGAAGCGGTATTTGAAAGCCCAGAACTGAAAGCCAAAGTGACGCAAGAGGCTGAAAGCTATCTGCTAGATGGCGGTGTGATGGCCTCCAATACCTCGACCCTACCGATTACAGAACTCGCTCAAGCTTCTAAAAATGATCAGAACTTTATTGGCCTGCATTTCTTTAGCCCGGTCGATAAAATGCAGCTGGTTGAAATCATCAAAGGTCAAAATACGTCCAATGAGACCTTAGCCAAAGCTTATGATTTTGTGCAGCAAATTGGCAAAACCCCGATTGTGGTGAATGACAGCCGCGGTTTCTTTACCAGTCGCGTGTTTGGCACTTTTGTTCAGGAAGGTCTGCACCTGCTGGCCGAAGGTGTACATCCAGCCCGTATTGAAATGGCTGCGCTGAAAGCTGGTATGCCTGTGGGTCCATTGGCCATTCAGGATGAAGTCTCGCTTACCCTTTCAGAGCATGTCGCGACTGAAACACGTAAAGCCCTGCAAGCCGAAGGCAAAGACCTGCCACGCTCAACTGCGGATGACGTGATTCACAGCATGATTCACGAGTTCGGCCGTAAAGGCAAAGCTACTGGTACAGGCTTCTATGACTATCCGGAAGGTGCTAAAAAGCAGCTTTGGGAGGGCCTGAAAAAATGGCAGAAAGATACGGACATTTCTGAACAGGAAATGATTGACCGTTTTCTGTTTGTGCAATCTCTGGATACTTTACGCTGTCTGGAAGAAGGTGTGCTGGAATCGACAGTCGATGGCAATGTCGGCTCGATTTTCGGAATTGGTTTTGCCCCGTGGACCGGTGGTGCTTTCCAATTTTTAAATCAATACGGTTTAGAAAAAGCCCTGCTGCGTGCCAATACCCTTGAAGCTAAATATGGCGTACGTTTTAAGACACCGCAATTGCTCAAAGACAAGATTGCCCAAGGCGAAAAAATTTAAATCTTATTGTTCAAAAATATTGTAAAAGAAGAGAAGCGAGACGCTTCTCTTCTTTTACGCTTGAGCATGCTGACTTTTTAATCCACAGAATCTCATCTGCTTTTGCAGGGCTTTTATGTTATAAAGTTACATAAGTTTTAAATTTTTTATTTATCCAGTGGGTAGTCCTCTTATGACAAATAACTCTTCTCCTGAAAAATCATCTTGGGGTTGGAAAGCCGTCATTATTGTGTGTATTTTAGGTGCATTATTTATGGGCATCTTTTATCTTGCCGTGAGCAACGAACCAGACTATATGCCAAGTCAAAAGCGCAATCAGACGCATACTACACACCAGCAGCAATCTTCGGCTTCCGAACCTACTGCGGCTGAGATGAATATGACAGAACAAGAACATGCCAATATGGCAGAGCACGATGCCTCTGCTGCCCATGGTCACTGATTATAGAAAATAAAAAAGCGGGATGAGGTATCCCGCTTTTTTACACCTACTTTAATGGCTATTGAATTACTGCAATTTTAAATACATATCAATATGCGCAATGCCGCAATCCGGATATTGCTCTCCTTCCACAGTAAAGCCCAGTCCTGCATAAAACTGCACGGCATGTACTTGAGAAGAGAGTTTCAAAAATTTGCGCTGCTCATGTTTAGCCTGCTGAATAATCTCCAGCATCAACAGCTTGCCAATGCCCTGTCTACGATAAGCCTTTAAAACCGCAACCCGGCCAATGCTGTGATTTGGCAGCAGGCGCGCTGTCGCAATAGGCTTTGCCTGATCATAAACCACAAAATGTAATGAGATGGCATCTTGCGCATCCCATTCATCGGCAGCAGCAATGTTTTGTTCCTGAATAAAAACCTGCTCACGAATCAGTTTTGCATCATGTTGCAATTTATTCCAACTGCCTGTGCATATTATAAATGAGGGCATCAACCATCATCTTCCTAAAAATAAAAACATCTTTAAAACTGCTTTATTCATTTTGAATTAACACTTACAGCCTATATCCTGCTGATCCCACTGATCATTCAGCAACAACTCCAGCGAATGTTTTTGAATGCCATACATCTGTTTTAAGGCCTGAATCTGCGCCAAAACCTGCTGATCCGGTTCACTATAATCTTTACGTTTGGTGGCCAGAATCATCTTGTTTTTACTGGTGTGTTCCAGCGCCACAAATTCAAACACTTTGGTTTCATAGCCATAGGCTTTGAGCAGCAAAGCACGAATGGTATCAGTCAGCATTTCCGCCTGCTGTCCGGCATGAATGCCAAATTGCAACATCGGTTTCAGCACTTCAGGGCTTTTCAGCTGTGGACGCAATTCTTTATGACAACACGGCGCACACATGATCATTTGCGCATTTAAGCGAATCCCGGTATGAATGGCAAAATCGGTTGCCACATCGCAGGCATGCAGCGCAATCATCACATCCAGATGTTCAGGCTGATAGGTACGCACATCACCCTGAAAAAAATCCAGTTGCTGAAAATTGGAACGCTGCGCAATATCCTGACAAAACTCCACCATTTTCGGATTGAGCTCCACGCCTGTAACAAAAGGCATCTGCCCATGTTTAGCCAGATAGTCGTATAAAGCAAAAGTCAGATAGCCTTTGCCTGAACCAAAATCAACCACACGCAATGCATGATCGTGTTGGTTAATCTGATCCAGAGCACCCGAGAAAATTTCGACAAATTTATTAATCTGTTTCCATTTACGTGCCATGCTCGGAATAATCTGTGCTTTATGGTCGGTAATGCCCAGCGGCTGTAGAAAATAGCTGTCCTGATCGACATAGCGATGCTTGGTACGGTCATGGCCTTGCTGGGTCTCTGCAGGATTCACTATCGTAATCGCCTTTTTACTGCTGCTCAGCATGGCTTTCTTCTTGTTTTTTTTCAGTTGCAGTTCTTCACTCGCGGTAAACAGATTGGCCTGCTTCGATTGCGCCAACAATGACTGCACCAAGGGCACGGCTTCAGCCAAAGGGTAATTTTTAGTGACATCTTGAGTCTTATAACGATACAGACAACTGAGCACAGGCTGGTTTTGCAGTGAAATGACTCTTAAGATCATTTTCTCCAGATGTTCCAGCTCACCTTTATACTGGCTAATAATCATTCGATCAAAACTATGTGTTTCAATGGCTTGCTGAAAAGCATCTAAGAATTTTTGTTCCTGAATAAAAGGAGAAGCCGCTTGAGACATACATATCACTCGAATAAATTAGGTCATCAGTTTAAAACTTCTTACTTTAAAGGTAAAATTGCATTACTATACAAGTGTATTTTTAATTATAGAAAATAAATAATGACGACTTCTCAACTGCAGGCTTATGATCCACATGAAGAAAAAATTAATGCGATCAGTCATGCACTTGGCGCATTATTAGCGCTTATTGCCAGTATTTTTATGCTGATCAAAGGCAGTGATTTACCGCTCGGGCAATTTGTCAGCTTGTGTGTGTACGCACTCAGTATGATTTTACTTTTTTCTGCCTCCAGCCTGTATCATTTTGCCGAATCACCGCAACGGCGTGGCTGGTACAAAAAACTGGACCATACTGCCATTTATTATCTGATTGCAGGAACCTATACCCCTTTCCTGTCCATCGCCCTGCCTACGGCTAAAGCGCATTATTTATTAATTGCCCTTTGGCTGATTGCGCTGATTGGCACATTATTCAAATTGGTTTTCATTCATCGTTTCCAGAAAATTTCACTCATCGCCTATTTGGTCATGGGATGGCTGGCCTTACTGGTCATGGATGACATGCAACGCTATTTAAGTGCCGAGGCGTTAACCTATTTGATCGTTGGCGGACTTGCATACACTGTGGGTGCATTGTTTTATGCGCTAAAAAAGGTAAGATACACCCACGCTATCTGGCATATTTTTGTATTGATCGGTGCAGGATCACATTTTCTGTCTATCTATCTTTACGTGATTTAATCCTCTCATTCTTCATTTCAGTGACCCTGAGCGAGTTGAGTAGAGAAGATTCTTCGTTGTTTTTTTAAGAAATTACGCCTTTTTTAAAAAGATTACGCTTTTAAAACTAAGCTTTTTTTATTTTTAGTAAGTGTAAGGTCATCCATGGCGTCATCAGATTCTATTGCTGCTTCAGCAGAAGTTGCAACCAATTCAAAATTCCGCGTTCTTACTGCGAGCCTTGTCGGTACAACAATCGAGTTCTTCGATTTTTATATTTATGCAACAGCGGCAGTCATTATTTTTCCCCATCTGTTCTTTCCGGCAAGTACGGACCCAACCACAGCAACCATTCAGTCTTTGGCCACCTTTGCGATTGCCTTTATTGCACGTCCGATTGGCGCTGCCCTGTTTGGACATTTGGGTGACCGGATTGGCCGTAAGGCAACCCTGGTCGCAGCCTTACTGACGATGGGTATTTCGACCGTCTGTATTGGCTTACTGCCCACTTATGCACAAGTGGGTCTTGCTGCACCCTTATTGCTTGCGCTTTGCCGTTTAGGTCAAGGACTGGGCTTGGGAGGTGAATGGAGTGGTGCTGTTCTTCTGGCCACTGAAAATGCGCCTGAAGGTAAACGTGCCTGGTACGGTATGTTCCCTCAACTTGGAGCCCCAATCGGCTTTATCCTGGCGACAGGTTCTTTCATCACCCTTGGTGCATTCATGTCGGAACAGGAATTTATGCAATGGGGCTGGCGTATTCCATTTATTTCAAGTGCTTTACTGGTGATTGTGGGTTTATGGATTCGCCTGAAACTGCATGAAACGCCTGCCTTCCAAAAAGTATTGGATAAACAGAAAGAAGTAAATATTCCATTTAAAGAAGTGTTGACCAAACACTGGGGCATGCTGATTCTGGGTACTATCGCTGCCATCTGTACCTTTGTGGTGTTCTACTTAACCACAGTGTTCGCCTTAAACTGGGGAACCACCAAACTCGGTTACACACGTTCCGAATTTCTGCAACTGCAACTGGTTGCCACTTTATGCTTTGCGGCATTCATTCCACTTTCTGCCGTTTTTGCGGAAAAATTTGGTCGCAAAGCCACTTCAATTGGCGTATGTATTGTTTCAGCATTGTTTGGCCTGGTGTTCTCAAGCATGCTTGAATCTGGCAGCACTGTTGTCGTGTTCTTATTCTTATGTATTGGTCTGGCGATCATGGGCTTAACCTATGGCCCGATTGGTACGGTACTGTCTGAAATTTTCCCGACTTCAGTACGTTATACCGGTTCAGCATTAACCTTTAATCTCGCCGGTATTTTTGGCGCATCTTTTGCACCTTTAATTGCAACCAAGCTTGCAACGACTTATGGTTTATATGCTGTAGGTTATTATTTAACTGCTGCTTCTATCCTTTCACTGCTTGCCTTCCTGGCCATTCGTGAAACCAAACATGATGATGTAAACAACCAGGTTTAATGTCATCTAGACATAAAAAAACCAGCGTGATCATGCTGGTTTTTTTATGTTTCTCAGATCTGTTCATCACTGAGCATTTCTTGATATAGCTCTTCAAACACCGCTCGATCGCCACCGGCATTGTAATAACTCGGAACAATGTAAGTCACCAGCTGGCGATATCGCTCTGTGCCATATAAATGATCCAGCAAAGCTTCCACATTATTTTCATCAATACCGAATCGCGTCATCAGTTGCTGAAACTTTTGATAAAATGTGCGTGCAAATTCTTGCGTGTTCACTACATCCGCCTCTGCTTGCTGAAAATACGTTTCTAAGGCAATTAATCCCGCTTCAAGCTGTGCCGATTGAGGTTCTGTTAAAGCAAAAAACTGACCAACCTCTTCTAAAAAAGACATGCTCTTCTCCTATTTTGTTCTCATTGTTATAAAACAATCTTGTTTTACGGTATGTCAAAAATTGTTCCTAGAACCGATCTTCAAGATTTAAACCAATTCAATAATATCAATGGTCGGCGGTACGCGAAAACGAAAGGGCACACCGACCATTCCTGTGCCTACAGTCACAAAGACATCTGCATTTTCATGCTGGTACAAACCCTTTTTATGTCCCAAGATGGAAACTTTTTTCATGATGTAGTTGGTCAGCCAAGGCAGTTCCACCTGCCCACCATGAGTATGCCCCGACAGCATCAGAGGACGGGTTGGCAATTGCGGCACCATATCCACCGTATCCGGGTTATGCGACAAAATCACCCAGGGTTTGTCTTGCGGCAAATCCGGCATGTAGCGCATATCGGTTTTTCCGGCCCATAAATCCCCTACGCCCAGCAACCGAAATTCATCGAATTCAATCATCTGACCTTCAATATCAATCACGTTATTGACTTTTAACGCATGCCGCAACAGGTTTAGAATCGGCGGTCCGGGATATTGTTCATCATGATTGCCATTCACCGAATACACCGGCGCATTAATGTCTTGCAAAATGGCCAGTTCATCGGCCAGTTTGTTTTCAGGTTCATAGGTCCAGTCCCCTGCCACCACCACTAGATCAGGATTCTGCCGATTAATTTTATCGACAATAATTTTCAGTTGGCGTTCGTGCCCGGAAAACAGACCAATATGCAAATCGGCAATCAAGGCAATTTTGACGGGGCTTTGCAGATTTTGCTCCGGATGGAGCTGATATTGCAGGGTTTTAACCATGACATGCTGAGGTTCGATAAAACGGGCATAAATCAGCACGCAGCTCAGCAAGAAAATAAACACGGCTTGGTGAATCGAGTAATAACCACTCCAACCGGCAAACAGGCTAAAGAAAAATAATGGGAAAAGTAAATAAGATAAATAAAAGGCCAATAAATGTACAAAGGCCTTAAAGGGATGAATAGTTTCTGTCCGTGTCTGGCTTAACCAAGCCTGTGCGATACCCCACACCGCAAGCAGAGCGAAACAAATATAAAAATAAAAAGCAACTGCGTGCGAATCCCACATATTATCGTCTCTAATCATTACGATGATATTACATCATTCATCTATTCTGATATTTATCTTTTCACAGCTCACAATTATACTCAAACCAATTTTTGGTATTGTTTACACCCTATGACGCGATCTTCTCATCAGCTCACACACTTAAACAGTGGTCAATCCCCTAGCACAGCTAGCTATAAAACCACCGTATTATTAAGTTGTAGTCTGCTGCTCGGAATTCCGGCATGTTCCACCCTTCCCAAACAAATACCACAGCCTGTTGAATATTCATTTGATACCAAAACCGAACAGACTTCACTGGCTAAAATCATTGTGCCCTTAAGGGAACAAAACCCGAACCTGACCGGTTATCATGTGCTGTACGACCCGCTTGAGGCATTGGCAGCACGTATCCATTTAATTGATAAAGCAGAAAAAACTTTAGATTTACAATACTACATTTGGGACAACGATAAAATTGGCGCGCTGGCCCTGCACTCCATCATTCAGGCAGCGGACCGAGGTGTAAAGGTCCGTTTATTGATGGATGACAATAATGCCAAAAAGATGGAAGGCATTTATCTAGCCCTCGATCAGCATCAGAATATTGATGTGCGCCTGTATAATCCTTACCGTTTTAGACATTATCGTGCCATGGACATGGTACTGGACTTAAAACGGATTAACCGTCGCATGCATAACAAAAGCTTTATTGCCGACAACCAGATTGCATTGATTGGCGGTCGCAATATGAGTAACCAGTATTATAACGTTAGCGACAATTATCAGTTTTCCGATGTCGATGTGATGCTGGTCGGCGCTGCATCGGATGAAATTATTCATTCCTTCGATGAATACTGGAATGACGATTATGCTTTTCCGGTCAAGCAAATTGTCAATCCCCGACATTATTCCTTGCGTTTTGACAGCCTGAAAAAACAGCTTGAGGAACACTCCCAAAACATTACCGTACAGAATTATCTCGATTTAGCCACCCGATCGCATGCTTTTGAAAACTGGCTGAATAACAGTATTCAATTTGACTGGGTCAAGGCAGAAGTCGTCAGTGATTCACCCAGTAAAATCCGGGCAAAAGCCAAAAAAGAACAACATCTGAATTTTCAGCTGATTAACCGTTTAGAAAAACCCGAACACAGCGTCGATATTATTTCAGCCTATTTTGTCCCGGAAAAAAAAGGCGAGAAAATGCTGAGTGATCTGGCGCAAAATAATATTAATGTCCGGGTACTGACCAATTCCTTTAAAGCCAATGACGTGGCTTTGGTTCATGCTTTCTATGGCAAATATCGCAAGGATTTACTTCAGAATAATGTCCAGCTTTACGAGTTTCTGTCTGTTCCGGAAAGCGAAAACCTGAATGCCCATACCCAGGAAATTGCAGAAAAAGCCAAAGTCAGCATCAAAGGTTTAAGCCGTTCCAGCCTGCATGCCAAACTGATGGCTATTGATGAAAAACAGGTGTTTATTGGTTCTTTTAATCTTGACCCACGTTCCGCCTATTTGAATACCGAAATTGGAGTATTGCTGGACAGCCCAAACCTGGCCAAAGCGGTCCACTCCACCATGGATCAGAACCTGTCTAAATATGCCTACAAACTGGTGTTAGATGCCAACAATAAAATCAACTGGCAAATTAAAGGTCATGATGGCAGCATTAAAACTTACCAGAAAGAACCCAAGATGAAATGGTGGCAAAAGGCCGGTGTCAAAATGATTTCATGGTTACCAGTTGAAGGTTTTATGTAAGCTGCAATGGTATTCACTAGTCATGCAAAGACTCAGGCGGCTTTTTCAGTGCTTTCTGCTGTAACTGTGCTAAACCGGCAATCATCTGGGTATGTACGGCTTCTGTTAAACTTTCAACATCATGTCCTTCCACGGCGATTGCCGGTAAAGCCATGAGATGAACCATCACCTTTGGCATTTCCAAAACGTTTTTAACATGGTCCGCAAAACTAATATCACCGATGAACGGTGCCACTGTATCCAGCTCTCCCTCTTGATTCACATAACAAATCAGACAAATTTGCACCGGACGATTTGCGTCAATGGCGGCACCTAAAATACGGCCATAGATTTTTTTAATTTTGCTGCCATCCGAAGTGGTGGCTTCTGGAAAAAATAATACCGGGATATCACGTTTTAGAAATGTGGTAATTTGCTCTTTAATTTTAATCGAATCACCCGAGCCACGTTTAATAAATAATGTGCCACCGCCCTTGGCCAGTTTGCCAAATAAAGGCCATTTTTCAATTTCAGCTTTGGCCAAAAAGAATACCCGGGCACTTGAACCCAACACTGCAATATCCAACCACGAAACATGGTTACTCACCCACAGCGCCGGCTCACGTGGAATTACTCCATGTACTTGAATCTCAAGGTTAAATACCTTGCATAACTCGCGGCAAAAATGCTGTACATAACGCGTATTACATGGGTTGTTCGGATCTTTATATAAGCGATGACGGAAAACCAGATAAAACCCTTGAATAATTGCCGCTAAAACAGCCAATAACTTTTTGTTATATAAAAAAAATTTAGACAAGCCATTTAACGATGAACTTTCAGTTACGGAGGATTGAGTCATAGATGGATCACTAATTATTAGCTGCAGCGTTTAATCATTTATTTGCTGCCATTCTATACTGTTCATTTTGAACTTGCATTGATCATAAAAACCTAAATCAGCCAATAAAGCCAGTAAATCATTTATTTTTATCACCAATAAAGAGCTTGAATCATACGCTGGAAATTAAAAACAAGACTCAGATACATCTCCGTGATTTTCTGCTTTTAATGACTGCTTTCTAGAGATCCCTGCTCATAAAAACACGCCCTGGACTGAATATCTTGTTACGATGCTTTGTTAAGTTTTTGCTATTTTTCCCTTTGCCTGTTCATTTTCAACTAAAATAAAATTTTAATGCAGTAGAGATCATCTTTAGTGGAATATTTTGAGCAACATCAGGGTGGTGAACGAACAATCTTAGTGAGTGTATCGGTACAGCTATTAGATGACCTTGATGCAGAAGAATTTCGTTTACTGGCAAAATCTGCAGGCGCTGAAATTTTAAACCATATTAACGCTCAACGTATTAAACCCGATCCCAAACTGTTTATCGGCTCTGGCAAGGCAGAAGAAATTGCCGCTCTGGTACAGGAGCTTGAAGCTAATCTGGTCATTTTCGATCATTCGCTAACACCCGCTCAAGCCCGTAATTTAGAAAAAATCATGCTCTGCCGTGTGGTGGACCGTACCGAACTGATTTTAGATATTTTTGCGCAACGTGCCCGGACCTATGAAGGTAAATTGCAGGTTGAGTTGGCACAGTTACAGCACCTCTCCTCACGTTTAGTGCGCAGCCGCAGTAATCTTGACAGTCAAAAAGGCGGGATTGGCTTACGTGGTCCAGGTGAAACCCTGCTGGAAACAGACCGTCGTTTACTGCGTATCCGCATGGGGCAACTCAAAACCAAACTAGATAAAGTCCGCCAGACCCGCATGCAAGGTCGTGTTGCACGACAAAAGGCCGCTGTGCCAACCGTTTCTTTAGTCGGTTATACCAATGCCGGCAAATCAACCCTGTTTAATATTTTGGCCAACAGCGATGTTTACGCGGCAAATCAGCTGTTTGCAACATTAGACCCTACACTGCGCCGCCTGGAATGGGATGGTATTGGACGTTTGGTGCTGGCAGATACCGTGGGTTTCGTGCGTAATCTCTCGCATTCCTTGGTCGAGTCCTTTAAGGCAACGTTGGAAGAAACGCTGGAAGCCACCTTACTGCTGCATGTGATTGATTCCAGCAGCCCGGATATGCTGGAACAGATTGAAGCTGTAGAATCGGTACTCAAGGAAATTGGTGCTAATGTCCCGGTACTTCGTGTCTATAACAAAATTGATGTCAGCGGTGAAGATGCCAAAATTGTCTATGCCAAACCGCACATGCCCGATCGGGTGTATGTATCCGCACACTCAGGCCAGGGTTTAGACCTGCTGCGTCAAGCGGTACAAGAATGTTTGATGGGCCAAATTCAAAGCTTTGAGCTGATGTTAAAGCCTGCCTATGGCAAATTGCGCACCCAACTCTATGCATTGAATGTCATTCAATCTGAAAATTATGATGATGTCGGTAATCTTCATTTACAGGTGATTATGGCACCGCAAAAGCTGGAACAGCTGATTAAACAGGCACATTTGCCTATAGATGAAATTCTGGGGCACAAGGCTGCACAATTTAAACGGCCGCTTGAGGAATTTGAAATAAAAAGATAAATCGGTTAAAACGTGACAAGTGTAATTATAATTGTTGGTAAAAATGGACTGGATAAAAACAATCGACTGGCCAGCCTGGATTGGCACCGTGGCATTAATCATCTGCTTCCGTGAAGGGGCCGTATGGTTAACCACACAATTTCATCATCCTGAACTGGGTAATCTGGTGGGCTTGATCAGCCTGTTGGTGACTTTATTTATCTGGAGAAGTTTCAAGAAATTACCCAGCCGCTTGGTGGATACCAATAACAAAATCATGAAAGAAAGTGCCTTTGCCTTTTTGCCAATTAGCGCAGGGTCCTTGATTATGCTGACTCAAATGGGCAAGGAAATGCCGGCTTTTTTACTGGTGATGTTTGTCAGCACTCTGATTCCTTTGTGGGTCTATGCAAAAATGTCAAAGCGCTGGTTATAGGGAAATTATATGTTCACAGTACTCTCGGGTTTTTTTATCACCCTGATCGCCTATCTGGTCGCAAAACCGATCAATAAACGCCTGCCGCAAATTCCGGTCATTGTGATTGGCATGTTTTTGATTATTGGACTGTTGTTGTCATTCGGGATTCGTTATGAATCTTATATGGCACAGGTCAATCCGCTTTTTAATCGTCTCTTGGGCTATGTCACCGTTGCATTGGCCATTCCTCTCGCGGCCATGCGTTATGATGATCTGCCGCTGAAAGCCATGCTCGGAATTCTGGTGTTTGCCAGTATCAGTGCAGTCGCACTACCGATGGGACTTGCCTATTTACTGCATATGACCGATTCCAGCATTATGGCTTTTGCTACACGCGCCGTGACCACACCGATCGCCATTAATATTGCCACCCTGCTCCATGCACCTATGAGTATGGTCATACTTATTGTGATTTTATCCGGCGTGATTGGAGCAGCCTTTTCTCCCTTGATCCTGCGCCATATCAATGATGAACGTGCTTCAGGCCTGGCATTAGGTTTGGCTGCGCATGCCATTGGAACAGCACAGGCATGGCAAAGAGGCAGTGTGGCAGGACGCTATGCTGCATTTGGCATGGCAGTGAATGCTGTATTTACTGCCATATGGCTGCCTACTTTTATACTTTATTTACAAAAAATGTGACCAAACAGTCATTTGCATTGATAATGATTGTTGCTTGTCAAAAATACTCCTAGTATCAGGAGTACTGTCAGTGGAATGAAGGAACATTCAAAATGGTCAAGATGAAACTTACTATTGCATTAATCTGCTCAACTTTAGCGAGTTTTGCCCTAGCTCAAGACCTTACAGGAACGTGGAAAAATATTGATGATAAAACCGGTTCATCAAAAGCTATCCTTGAAATTCGCCAGGAAAATAATGGCACTTATACCGCACAAGTAGTCAAAGTCACTCCGCGTCCTGGCTATACTCCCAAAGAAATTTGCGTCAAATGCCCGGCACCTTATACCAATCAGCCCATTCTAGGCATGGATGTCTTGAAAGGTTTAAAACATATAGAAGGACCCAACTATGCAAATGGTAAAATTATCGATCCGCTATCTGGTCATATCTACAGTATGAAAGCGAAATTAAGTCCAAATGGTAAACGCTTAACCCTGCGTGGTTATGTTGGGGTTTCAGCGTTAGGCCGTAGTCAGACCTGGATTAGAAATGACTAAATATGACAAAAAGTCACACTATGTGGCTTTTTTCTTCACTGATATTTAAATAATTCACATTATATTTCATTTTTATGAAGCAGTGGGTTGACTAATTTTTAAACGATAACTATATCTTTATATAAATTAAAAAAATATTTTCCACACTCCTAGGAGTTAATATGAAGAAAAATCTATTATTTGCTGCTTTTGCCAGTTTAGTTTGTAGTGGGAACGTATTGGCAAATGATCTTAGCGGAACATGGAAAACCATTGACGATAAAACAGGCTCATCAAAAGCCATTCTGGAAATGCGCCAAGAAAGCAATGGAACTTATACGGCAAAAATTGTAAAAGTCACTCCTCGTCCAGGTTATACCCCGAAAGAGACCTGTGTAAATTGTCCAGCACCTTATACCGACAAACCTATCTTAGGATTAGATGTTTTAACGGGATTAAAATCTATCGGTGATAATCAGTTTGTAAATGCCAAAGTTCTTGATCCACTGAACGGTAAAATCTATAGCGGCAAAGCAAAATTAAGTCCGAATGGTAAACGTCTCACTCTACGCGGTTATATTGGTGTGTCCGCACTCGGTCGTAGTCAGACCTGGATTAAACAAGATTAAATGATACACATGGTCGTGTACTAGACTCTTTAACAGGAAAAATAATAACTTGAAAGGATGAATTACACCGAATGCTAGACGTTTTATATTATGTGGATATGTAGGAATTATGGCTCTGGGTCGAACTCAAATCTGGATTAGAAACCACTAAATATGACAAAAAGCTGTACTATCTGGCTTTATTATTAACTTATTTTTAAATAATTCACATTATTCTTCATTTTCATGAACCATGATATTGACTATTTTATAAACGATCCTAATATAGTTTTTAAATTAAAAAAATTATTCACCACAACCGCAGGAATATATATGAAAAAAAATATCTTACTTGCTGCTCTTGCCATTTTAGTTTTTAGTGGGAATGTATTGGCACAAGATCTATCAGGTACTTGGCAACAAATTGATGATAAAACCGGTTCACCCAAAGCAATTATCGAAATCAGTAAAGATACAAACGATATTTATACCGGTAAGATCGTCAAAGTAACCCCTCGTCCAGGTTATATACCGCAAAAGACATGCAACAAATGCCCTGCACCCTATACCAATCAGCCTATTTTAGGTATGGATGTACTCACCGGATTAAAGCATGTGGAAGGTACAAATAACTATGAAAAAGGCCGGGTCATCGATCCTTTAGCAGGTAAAATTTATGATGCCAAAGTTCGACTGAATGCGAGCGGAAAACGTCTCACTTTACGTGGCTACATCGGTATTTCAGCATTGGGTCGCAGTCAGACCTGGTTACGGGTCGATTAATTCAAATCCCTGTTTTTAATTAAAAAGCCACAATATTGTGGCTTTTTATCCAAATCAGCTTAAAACTGTTTGCTTGACTCTAGAGTATATTGACTAATTACTTTATCTATCTAATATATCCGTTAATTAGAAAATGAAAGATTAAGTGAGAGTCTTATATGCAAAAGAATCTATTGCTGGCTGCTTTTGCTGCTGCACTTTTCAGTGGAAATGTTTTCGCAGAAGACATTTCTGGAACATGGCAACAAATTGATGATAAGACCGGTGCTGCGAAAGCGATTATTAAAATTAATAAAGAAAACAATAATACATTTACCGGGAAAATTATTAAAGTTACTCCTCGCCCAGGTTATACCCCACGAGAGACATGTAATAATTGCCCAGCACCATATAGCAATCAGCCTATTTTAGGTATGGAAATTCTGAAGGGCTTAAAACATGTATCTGGAACCAATAACTACGAAAAAGGCCGTGTTATAGATCCTCTAGCGGGTAAAGTTTATGACGCCAAAATCAGACTGAATGCAACAGGCAAGCGTTTAACCTTAAGAGCCTATATGGGTATTTCTACCTTGGGACGCAGCCAGACCTGGATCAGACTTGACTAAGAAGTTTAAATATAAAAAAGCCACATGATGTGGCTTTTTTATTATGGCTTAGCTTGAGGATGACATCATCGGATTATCGACTTTAAACAATTGTTGATCTTCTAATCGATAAGCAATCAGTTGATTGCCCCAAACACACCCCCCATCCACATTCTGAATCTGAGGCGTAATGGTTTTCCCTTGTAATCCAGCCCAGTGTCCAAAGATAATTTGATGGGTTTTAGCCGCTTTGGACTCAAAGTCAAACCATGGCTGAAAGCCTTCAGGCATAGGATCATCCAGAGAATCTTTAAAACTGAATTCCATTCGCCCTTCTGCATTAGTTAAACGCATACGGGTCAAGTAGTTAGTAATGCAACGTAAACGGGCATGACCCTGCAAATCATCCGACCAACAATTTGGCTCTTTGCCATACATGTTAGCCAAAAAAGCATCGACCACGTCAAAGTCATCATGACCAATTACTACCTCAACTTCCTTAGCTAAAACCGCTGTTTGTTCTACTGTCCAATTCAGCGGGATCCCTGCATGGGTCAAAACCGTATGTTCATTCGGAAATAAACATAAAGGCTGTTTACGCAGCCATTCGATCAAGTCATCACTTTCCAAAGCATGAATGACATCATCAATATGGTCTTTGGGATTAATCTCTTTAGTCCCACGTGCCACAGCCAATAAATTAAGGTCATGATTACCTAAAACCGTTGCAGCAACACCCTTGTCGACCAGCTTTTTGATAAAGCGCAAAGCCCCAATCGAATTTTCACCACGTGCAACCAAGTCACCCGCAAACCAAAGAAAATCTTGATCTGCATCAAACTGAATCGTTTTAAGTAATATTTTCAAAGCTTCAAAACAGCCCTGAATATCACCAATCACATAATTGTATCGAATATTCGAAGCTGCCATTTAATCCACCATTTGATCTGCTAATGCTACAAATTGAGCCAGCGTTAAAGTCTCGGGGCGCGCCATCGGATCGACACCTGCTTTCTCAAATCCCTCTTCAACCAGCATACCTTTTAAACTATTGCGTAAAGTTTTACGACGCTGGGTAAAGACATGGGACACCAGACGGGCCAAGGCTTTTTCATTCTTGGCCACAATCGGTTTAACAGCATAAGGCTCCAGACGAAAGACGGCAGAAGTGACTTTTGGTGGTGGATTAAATGATCCCGGTGGAACTTCAAACAGGAAAGTCGGTTTGCAGTAATACTGGATCATCACCGACAAACGACCATATTCTTTGGTATTAGGTGAGGCGGTAATACGGTCAACCACTTCCTTTTGCAACATGAAGTGCATGTCTTTAACTTTGTCACCAAATTCCAGGAGATGGAACAGAAGTGGTGTTGAAATGTTGTATGGCAGGTTACCAACCACACGTAGCGGACGGCCTTCTTGAAACAACTCAGTAAAGTCATATTTCAAGGCATCCGTTTCAACAATGGTTAAACGCTCAGGATGCGGCACACGGCCTGGTAAACCTGCCGCCAAGTCACGGTCAAGTTCAACTACAGTTAAGGCATCACATTCACCAATTAAAGGTGAAGTTAATGCTGCAAGACCGGGACCAATTTCAACAATGTTATCGCCAGAACGAGGATTCACTGAACGGACAATTTTGGCAATGACACGTTGGTCATGTAAGAAGTTTTGCCCAAAACGCTTACGCGTGTGATGCCCTTCATCTTTGGGGTTTAAGGCATTAATCTGATACATAAACATTTCCAACGTGTAATAAAGACAAGATCACTGACGCGCAAGTTCGAGCGCCAAATCCACAGCCACATGCAAGCTCGAGCTTTTTGCCAGACCTGTACCTGCAAGGGAGAGTGCTGTGCCATGATCGACAGAAGTTCGGATAAACGGTAAGCCCAAAGTAATATTGATGGCTTCACCAAAGCCCTGTGATTTTAACACAGGTAAGCCCTGATCGTGATACATCGCCAATACGGCATCGGCATCTTTTAAATTGTCTGGGGTAAATAGCGTATCGGCAGGCAAACTCAGGCTCATATTGATCCCTTGCGCACGATAAGTTTCCAGCACAGGATTAATCACCTCAATTTCTTCCATCCCCAAATAACCATCTTCCCCAGCATGCGGATTTAAACCACACACCAGAATATGCGGATGATCAATCCTGAATTTGGTTTTTAAATCGTGGATTAAGATATCAATCACCTGATGCAGGCGCTCAGGCGTAATTGCATCAGGCACATCACGTAAAGCCAGATGCGTAGTCACCAGTGCCACCCTTAAAGTCTTGGTGGCCAGCATCATCACCACCCGATCGACACCCGCAAATTCCTGATAATACTCAGTATGACCACTAAAATGGATACCCGCTTCATTGATAATGGATTTCTGTACGGGCGCGGTGGCTACACCGACACTTTTGCCTGTCATAGCGTAATCTGCAGAACGACGTAATTGTTCCAGCACATATGCTGCATTTTGGGCATTCAGTTGCCCCAAAACCACTTTTGTATTTAAGGGCACATGTTCGACATAAAGCTGCCCTTGAGCTGCAGATTCTAATTGTCCTTGATATTCAATTAGTTCAATCTCTTTTTTTAATAATTCGGCACGTTGCTTTAATAAATGAATGTCGGCTAGTACCACAATCGGATGTTCATCAACACGATCTGCCAAACTTAAACAAATATCTGGACCAATACCAGCAGGTTCACCACTCGTAACATATAAAGGAAGCATAATTTATCCAAGAAACTCAATATTCAACATTATAACGCGAATGCTAAACAAGAAAGCTGAAGCTAAGCAAAACCACATATAGATCAACTAGTTTAATCAACAAAACAACTGGTAATTAGCAATACATCGATATTTTTAATATTTCAATAAAAACAAAATTTTAAATTTTCATCATCGCTTATCCCAAATACCCAAATACCCAAATACTGAATGGTACAAGTCCTCAAGTCGATAAAATCGTATCTATTGCTTTTAAGCAGAACATGCAAACTTCACAGTTGCAGAACTAAAAGCCAATATTTTTATCTTCATTTAGCGCCCCCCATTTTAGATTCCCCAACACTTCCATTTTCATCCTTGTTCTTTTAAAATATAGCGCTTGAAATTTTATATTTTCATTGTGGTTCTACTGACTTTCAGGTAGAATTCGGTCTCCTTTTGTTTGGACAGATTCCACCGTCCAAACCAACTATAATAGGTAGTGGTTTAATGAAAACTCTCAGCGCTAAGCCAGCTGAAGTTCAACACGACTGGTACGTTGTTGATGCTTCTGGCAAAACTTTAGGTCGTCTTGCGACTGAAATCGCTCGTCGTTTACGCGGTAAGCATAAAACTTCTTATACTCCTCACGTTGACACTGGCGATTACATCGTTGTGATCAATGCTGAACAAGTTCAAGTGACTGGTAAAAAATCACTTGATAAGAAATATTATCGCCATACTGGTTTCCCTGGTGGTATTCGTGAAACTAATTTCGAGAAATTAGTTGCTCACAAACCAGAAGAAATTTTCCAACGCGCTGTAAAAGGCATGTTGCCAAAAGGTCCTCTTGGTTATGCAATGATCAAAAAAATGAAAGTGTACGCTGGTACTGAGCATCCACATACTGCTCAACAGCCACAAGTTTTGGACATCTAAGGGATACAGCACATGGCTACTAACTATGGTACAGGTCGCCGTAAGACCGCAACTGCACGTGTTTTCCTATCAGCTGGTACTGGTAAACTCGTAATCAACAACCGTACTCTTGAACAGTACTTCGGTCGCGAAACTGCTCGTATGGTTGTTCGTCAACCTTTAGAGCTTCTAGAAGCTACTGAAAAATATGACCTTTACATCACTGTTGCTGGTGGTGGTATTGGTGGTCAAGCTGGCGCTATCCGTCACGGTATTACTCGTGCATTGATCGCTGCTGACGAAACTTTAAAACCTGCTCTTCGTCAAGCTGGTTTCGTTACTCGTGATGCTCGTGAAGTTGAACGTAAGAAACTTGGTTTACGTAAAGCTCGTAAACGTCCTCAATTCTCTAAACGTTAATTCGTTTACCGAATCGGACAAAAAACCCTGGATTATCCAGGGTTTTTTTATGGGACTTAAATTTTAATCCGGATAAATATTTCATCTTACTGTTCATGCACATCCTTACCCCACACGCCTTCATGACACCAGAAAGATTTGGTGAGATAATAATTCGCAAGACCAATCAAAATAAACAGTAAGATTATCGCCAGTTTGATCAGCATCTTGTTTTCCTCCAGTTATTTTTTCTTATCATCTTTTTATCTTAACCCCAATTGCACTTTTATGCTTCGTGCTTTTTAGCTTGAATTTTAGTATCCTATTCCATTCATTTATCATTGTTTCGGATTATGTCAATCGAAAATGCACATCTACAAGGAATCACGCTTTACAGTCATGCGGATGACTTTCGCTCACACTGGATACGCTATGTACTTGCAGAGAAGCAAATCAAATATAATCTAATTATTGTAGACGAAGATGATGAAGACCTCGCTAGTCTAAATCCTTATAACCAGCTCCCGATGATGATTGAGAATGAGCTTAAGCTCTTCAATAGTGGCATCATTTCCGAATATCTGGATGACCGCTACCGTCAAAGCAAACTCTATGCTGATGCTCCAATGCCACGAGCAGAACAACGTCAATATATCTGGCGTTTTGAACAGGACTGGTTAAAACTGGCGGATATCATGCTGTGTCATCCTGATACGCTGAATGAGAAAGAGAAAGCGAAGGCTCAAAAGAAACTCAGAGATACGCTTATTTCACTTACTCCATTATTTCAGCATTTTCCCTTTTTCATGTCTGAAAACTTTACAATTCTAGATTGTATGCTGGCACCCATTTTTATACGGTTAAAGGCCATGGGCATCGAATTACCTAAACAGCATTGCCGTCCCATTCACTTATATTGTCAACGAATTTTTAGTCGGCCTGCATTTGTCAAATCTTTAACGATGCAGGAAAAAAACCGCTACAGCGAATTTTTAGTAAATTAATCGAGCAAAATCATGTCTGATCAAGAATTGAATCTCACCCCTACCCGACCTTATTTAGCACGCGCTATCTATGAATGGATTTGTGACAATAACCTGACCCCATATTTATTGGTTGATGCGACTCAGCCCAACACCATGGTACCGGAACAATTCATTCAAGATGGCCAGATCGTTTTAAATATCGTTCCTCATGCAGTGCATAAACTACATATGAGCAATTATGCAATCACCTTCTCTGCGCGTTTTGGTGGCGTTTCACGTGACATCTATGTACCCTTAAATGCAGTATTGGGGATTTATGCACGCGAGAATGGACAAGGTTTGTTCTTTGATCCAAATGAATATGAAGGTATCCAAATTACTGAAGATACTTTAAAATCAACTACAACATCAGAAGAAACTAAACAACCTAAGAAAAAACCAAGCCTACGGTTATTAGATTAAAATAATATGGAGCAAGTGAATGGCTTTTGATTTAGTACAATATTTTGCTGAGCAGATTAACAATCAAAAGCCTCAGCTTCTCGAACACTATTCTAGAGAAGATCGAAAAACATATCTGTTAGAAATTAATGCACTGGTATTAGGTAAACTCATTTCACTTTGGCGAACTGACGATAAAAAAGTTTATCAGGAGATTTCTTCAGCCGATGATCTTTTTATTCAAGAGGTTGCACGACATCTTACAACATCTTCAAAAAATCAGTCTACCCTGCCTAAAAATGAATTAGAACCAACAGTAACTGAAATATTAAAATTACAACTGACAGAATTAAAACAGCTTAATGATATTGGAAACCTGAATATCAGAGGATTACGTGAACTGATCCTAGGACAGATTGAACACCTATCTGGCCAGGCTTCTGATTGGGTTTGGTCAACAAATGATCTAACAGAATTAAAAGGCTCTAAACCAATTGAGCAAGAAGAGATATCATTAGACTCAACAATGAAGGAGTTTAGTCAAATGGTTCACCAGAATATCCAGCAGCATGATGTTGAAGAAGTTTCAGTTGTAAGCCCCCCAACCTGGGCAAAGATTGTTGAGCCTGTTGTTGCGATCGCAATTCTTTGGGTACTGACCTCTGCAGCATGTAATATTTTTGCTTAAAATTTGCAAAAATTCCGATCTTAAAACCAGCAAATGCTGGTTTTTTTTATTACTTATATTTCCCAGCAAAAAAAAAGCCCCTGCACTTGGCAGGGGCTTTTGAATAATGAGCTGGCGATGACTTACTCTCACATGGGTAATCCCACACTACCATCAGCGCTAAGAGGTTTCACTTCTGAGTTCGGGAAGGGATCAGGTGGTTCACTCTTGCTATGGTCGCCAGCACAACTGTTTATGACTTTGCGTTTGGTCTTATTTAGATGCCAATGCTTGGTCAAATAGAATTCATTAACAGGTATATCTGAGCTGTCGTATTTTGTTCTTTAGCGTTCACTAAATCAAGCTGTTTTGCTGAATATCGAATTAATTGATGCTTTATACAACAACTGTTTGGGTGTTGTATAGTCAAGCCTCACGAGCAATTAGTATTGGTCAGCTTCACATATCACTATGCTTCCACATCCAACCTATCAACGTCGTAGTCTTCAACGGCTCTTTAGGAGACATAAAGTCTCGGGGAAATCTTATCTTGAGGTAGGCTTCCCGCTTAGATGCTTTCAGCGGTTATCCCTTCCGAACATAGCTACCCGGCGATGCGACTGGCGTCACAACCGGTACACCAGAGGTTCGTCCACTCTGGTCCTCTCGTACTAGGAGCAGATCCTCTCAAATTTCCAACGCCCACGGTAGATAGGGACCGAACTGTCTCACGACGTTCTAAACCCAGCTCGCGTACCTCTTTAAATGGCGAACAGCCATACCCTTGGGACCTGCTTCAGCCCCAGGATGAGATGAGCCGACATCGAGGTGCCAAACACCGCCGTCGATATGAACTCTTGGGCGGTATCAGCCTGTTATCCCCAGAGTACCTTTTATCCGTTGAGCGATGGCCCTTCCATACAGAACCACCGGATCACTAAGACCTACTTTCGTACCTGCTCGACTTGTGGGTCTCGCAGTTAAGCGCGCTTTTGCCTTTATACTCTACGCGTGATTTCCGACCACGCTGAGCGCACCTTCGTACTCCTCCGTTACTCTTTAGGAGGAGACCGCCCCAGTCAAACTACCCACCAGACATGGTCCTCGTCCCGGATAACGGGACAGAGTTAGAACCTCAATATTACCAGGGTGGTATTTCAAGATTGGCTCCACTAGGACTAGCGTCCCAGCTTCAAAGCCTCCCACCTATCCTACACAAGTAAGATCAAAGTTCAATGTCAAGCTGCAGTAAAGGTTCACGGGGTCTTTCCGTCTAGCCGCGGGTACACCGCATCTTCACGGCGATTTCGATTTCACTGAGCCTCTGCTGGAGACAGCGCCCCCATCATTATGCCATTCGTGCAGGTCGGAACTTACCCGACAAGGAATTTCGCTACCTTAGGACCGTTATAGTTACGGCCGCCGTTTACTGGGGCTTCGATCAAGAGCTTCGCTTACGCTAACCCCATCAATTAACCTTCCAGCACCGGGCAGGCATCACACCCTATACGTCCACTTTCGTGTTTGCAGAGTGCTATGTTTTTAATAAACAGTTGCAGGGGCCTGGTTTCTGTGGCTGCTCTCAGCTCAGGAAGCAAGTTCCATCACCAAAAGCAGCGTACCTTCTCCCGAAGTTACGGTACCATTTTGCCTAGTTCCTTCAGCAGAGTTCTCTCAAGCGCTTTGGTCTACTCGACCTGACCACCTGTGTCGGTTTCGGGTACGATTCCAGTGTAACTGAAGCTTAGAGACTTTTCCTGGAAGTATGGTATCAGCCACTTCACTGTACAAGTACAGCTTGCTATCAGATCTCAGCATAGAGCACCCCGGATTTGCCTAAGATGCATGCCTACTTCCTTCCACCTGGACAACCAACGCCAGGCTGACTTAACCTTCTCCGTCCTCTCATCGCATTACACTGAAGTATTGGAATATTAACCAATTTCCCATCGACTACGCCTTTCGGCCTCGCCTTAGGGGTCGACTCACCCAGCCCCGATTAACGTTGGACTGGAACCCTTGGTCTTTCAGCGAGCGGGTTTTTCACCCGCTTTGTCGTTACTCACGTCAGCATTCGCACTTCTGATACCTCCAGCAGACTTCTCAATCCACCTTCATCGGCTTACAGAACGCTCCCCTACCACGTATACAAAGTATACATCCGCAGCTTCGGCACATAGTTTTAGCCCCGTTACATCTTCCGCGCAGGCCGACTCGACTAGTGAGCTATTACGCTTTCTTTAAAGGGTGGCTGCTTCTAAGCCAACCTCCTAGCTGTCTATGCCTTCCCACATCGTTTCCCACTTAACTATGATTTTGGGGCCTTAGCTGGCGGTCTGGATTGTTTTCCTCTTGACTACGGACGTTAGCACCCGCAGTCTGTCTCCCGGATAGTACTCATTGGTATTCGGAGTTTGCATCGGTTTGGTAAGTCGGGATGACCCCCTAGCCGAAACAGTGCTCTACCCCCAATGGTATTCGTCCGAGGCGCTACCTAAATAGCTTTCGGGGAGAACCAGCTATCACCGAGTTTGATTAGCCTTTCACCCCTATCCACAAGTCATCCCCTGGCTTTTCAACGACAGTGGGTTCGGTCCTCCAGTCAGTGTTACCTAACCTTCAACCTGCTCATGGATAGATCACCCGGTTTCGGGTCTATACCCAGCAACTAAACGCCCTATTAAGACTCGATTTCTCTACGGCTCCCCTATTCGGTTAACCTCGCTACTGAATATAAGTCGCTGACCCATTATACAAAAGGTACGCAGTCACCGAACAAGTCGGCTCCCACTGCTTGTATGCATGCGGTTTCAGGATCTATTTCACTCCCCTCACAGGGGTTCTTTTCGCCTTTCCCTCACGGTACTGGTTCACTATCGGTCAGTCAGGAGTATTTAGCCTTGGAGGATGGTCCCCCCATATTCAGACAAGGTTTCACGTGCCTCGCCCTACTCGACATCATCATATAAGCCCTTTCGTGTACAGGACTATCACCTACTATGGTTGCACTTCCCAGAGCATTCCACTAAAGCTTATATGACTTAATGGGCTTTTCCCCGTTCGCTCGCCGCTACTGAGGGAATCTCAATTGATTTCTTTTCCTAAGGGTACTGAGATGTTTCACTTCCCCTCGTTCGCCTCGTAACACTATGTATTCATGTTACGATACCTACCTTATGGTAAGTGGGTTTCCCCATTCAGAAATCTCCGGATCACAGGATATTTGCCGCCTCCCCGGAGCTTATCGCAGGCTATTACGTCTTTCATCGCCTCTGACTGCCAAGGCATCCACCACATGCACTTAATTACTTGACTATACAACCCCAAACAGTCGTTCATCCCTACAAGTAGGATGAGCAACAGATTATGATGATCTCTCATCACTCTCTTACAGTTGGCGTTTGTGCACTTAAACACTGTACAGCTTCAATTAGATTCATATACCAAAACGCTTGATTCAGTTTAATCGCTAGTAACTCATTTCTTAATCTTCATCAATCAGTCATAAATGACTGCTAATGTCGATTTCAAAACGAGTATGAACAATTTATTTCAACTCAAATATATTCTGTTAATGATTTTTCTCGTCTTCGTCAGATCGAGAAACTGTGATAAATCACAGAGGTTAATAACAATGCCGCGCATTATACGCCGCTTTCTTACTAAGCTCTATAAGCTATCTAACCGTTTGCTTATTATGCATCCGAAGATACATGGTGGAGACTAGGAGAGTCGAACTCCTGACCTCCTGCGTGCAAAGCAGGCGCTCTACCAACTAAGCTAAGTCCCCAGCTTATCAATAAGTCAATGTTTCTGATTTTCCGTACTTCGTCAGTAGTGGTGGGTCTGACAAGACTTGAACTTGTGACCCCACGCTTATCAAGCGTGTGCTCTAACCAACTGAGCTACAGACCCTCAGATACATCGTCATGAAGAACAACTTGTTGTGGATTCTTACCGATCGTCAATCTTTCGTTAAGGAGGTGATCCAGCCGCAGGTTCCCCTACGGCTACCTTGTTACGACTTCACCCCAGTCATCGGCCACACCGTGGTAAGCGTCCTCCTTACGGTTAGACTACCTACTTCTGGTGCAACAAACTCCCATGGTGTGACGGGCGGTGTGTACAAGGCCCGGGAACGTATTCACCGCGGCATTCTGATCCGCGATTACTAGCGATTCCGACTTCATGGAGTCGAGTTGCAGACTCCAATCCGGACTACGATCGGCTTTTTGAGATTAGCATCCTATCGCTAGGTAGCAACCCTTTGTACCGACCATTGTAGCACGTGTGTAGCCCTGGTCGTAAGGGCCATGATGACTTGACGTCGTCCCCGCCTTCCTCCAGTTTGTCACTGGCAGTATCCTTAAAGTTCCCGGCTTAACCCGCTGGCAAATAAGGAAAAGGGTTGCGCTCGTTGCGGGACTTAACCCAACATCTCACGACACGAGCTGACGACAGCCATGCAGCACCTGTATGTAAGTTCCCGAAGGCACCAATCCATCTCTGGAAAGTTCTTACTATGTCAAGACCAGGTAAGGTTCTTCGCGTTGCATCGAATTAAACCACATGCTCCACCGCTTGTGCGGGCCCCCGTCAATTCATTTGAGTTTTAGTCTTGCGACCGTACTCCCCAGGCGGTCTACTTATCGCGTTAGCTGCGCCACTAAAGCCTCAAAGGCCCCAACGGCTAGTAGACATCGTTTACGGCATGGACTACCAGGGTATCTAATCCTGTTTGCTCCCCATGCTTTCGTACCTCAGCGTCAGTATTAGGCCAGATGGCTGCCTTCGCCATCGGTATTCCTCCAGATCTCTACGCATTTCACCGCTACACCTGGAATTCTACCATCCTCTCCCATACTCTAGCTTCCCAGTATCGAATGCAATTCCTAAGTTAAGCTCAGGGATTTCACATCCGACTTAAAAAGCCGCCTACGCACGCTTTACGCCCAGTAAATCCGATTAACGCTCGCACCCTCTGTATTACCGCGGCTGCTGGCACAGAGTTAGCCGGTGCTTATTCTGCGAGTAACGTCCACTATCCCTAGGTATTAACTAGAGTAGCCTCCTCCTCGCTTAAAGTGCTTTACAACCAAAAGGCCTTCTTCACACACGCGGCATGGCTGGATCAGGGTTCCCCCCATTGTCCAATATTCCCCACTGCTGCCTCCCGTAGGAGTCTGGGCCGTGTCTCAGTCCCAGTGTGGCGGATCATCCTCTCAGACCCGCTACAGATCGTCGCCTTGGTAGGCCTTTACCCCACCAACTAGCTAATCCGACTTAGGCTCATCTATTAGCGCAAGGTCCGAAGATCCCCTGCTTTCCCCCGTAGGGCGTATGCGGTATTAGCATTCCTTTCGAAATGTTGTCCCCCACTAATAGGCAGATTCCTAAGCATTACTCACCCGTCCGCCGCTAGGTTGTATAGCAAGCTATACTTCCCCGCTCGACTTGCATGTGTTAAGCCTGCCGCCAGCGTTCAATCTGAGCCATGATCAAACTCTTCAGTTTAAAATCAGTAGTAGCTTAAAGGCTACCAATCTTGGCTCATCAATTTTCTGACAAATATTTCTCAAATAAACTTCGAGTAATTTCTACCATTCAATCAATGAAAATAATTTCGATCAATCAACCAGTAAAAATCCACACAAGTTGTTCTTCATAATCTCTTAATGATCTTCTTACTGGTTCGTCACCAGCAAGCTAGGTCGGCTATATTACACTAGATATTCTCAGTGTCAATCAGTAATTCAAATTATTTTAAACTTTCTTTCCAAAACCTAACTCAATCAATTTTAACTAAGTTGCTGTTTTATCAGAAGTTTTAATCTTCATCACCGCCGATGGATGTGCATTCTACAGCATTTTAATGCGCTTGCAACTCCTTTTTTTAACTCTAAACGCCATCAGGACATTTTTTAGTCATTTTAGTATTTTTTCCTACATATTTTGATCAAATTTGTTTTAATACGCCTGTTCAAAGACCTGTTAATATATTCAATTACGTATTTTGCTTTAAGTACTGGCTTAATAGAACTCTAGGATTTTTTATGCATCACTTTCATTATATTTGGGCTAGCTTTTTATCTTTAGGGTTAATTTCTCCTGTATTTGCGCAGGATTTAGTTGCTCCTTCTGAAGCACAGAATACTTCAGAGCTAGAATCTGCTACAGCACAAACTCAATCTGCTCAACATACCAACTCCAGACTTGAAGTATTGAAAGAATTAAAAAACATTAAAGCCAAAGATTTGAAAGTGGATGCAAGTGCAACTCAACCTGAAAACCAGAAAGATCCATTACAACCCTTAAATAGACAGATCTTTGCTTTTAATGAGGTAGTAGATCGTAAGGTTGCCCGCCCTCTCGCGATTCAATATAAGGAAAAAGTTCCTAATGAAGTACGTGGCTCTTATCGCCAGTTTCGTAAAAATTTAGGGGAACCATGGAATGCAGTAAACCAGTTGATTCAAGGTCGTCCACTTCGTGCCGCGGAATCTTTAGGCCGCTTTACCATTAACACTCTAACCACCCTAGGCTTTGCCGACCCTGCTCGTCGTATCGGCTTATATGTCGAAGAAGAAAATTTTGGCACTACGCTAGGTTATTACGGTATTTCTTCTGGTCCTTATCTAGTTCTGCCTGTGTTTGGCCCTAGCACTTTCCGTGATACTTTAGGTCTGATTGTCGATGGTCAAGCCCGTCCCCAAAAGTATATTTTAGAAGATCATGATGGAGTGTACTGGGGTGAGCAAATGTTAGGCGGTATTGATGCACGTTCCCAGCTTTTAGACATTGAAGATGTTTTACAAGGTGACAAATATGCGGCAATCCGTGATATTTATTTACAGCGTAAAAGTTTTTCCATTGCTGAAAAGAGAGGTCTAGAACCTGAAACCATGTTCATTGAAGATGATCAGGACAGCAATGAAGATCAAGATCAACAAAGTAATCCTGATTCATCCGATGATGAAATCCAAGAAGATGACGTAGACACCACAACCAAATAAGTCGTATCTATTTAATAGCAATATGATCAGTACAGCATCTTCCTTTGCTGATCATTAGATTGTTATAGTACAACTCTAAGATGTTATCAATTTAAGGGTCATACAATTTCTTTATGTATTTCATTCAACCGACTCGCAATATTCCTTATTTAGATCAGGTACTCAGTGCACTTCCCGGTGTGCAAATGATTCACATAGATGATATTAATTTATATGATCCAACCATTTTAACGATTGCTGATGTACAAGACTATCTGACTCACCAATGGTCACTCCCGACCATCGTCCTGGCTTTTGAAAATGAAGGGACGGCATTGGCTCAGGCATGGGAATTGGGGGCTTTAGCCGGCTGGATCTGGAACAAGCTACCACGTGATCCTCAAGATTTCTTACTAAAAATTGATGCTAAATACAAACGTAATCAGGATAGTCGTGACCTCCCTTCAGCAGCAGAATTACAGAAACGCTTACTTCCAAACCCCATAGAATTGATGAACTATAAAGTTGAAACCCTTTTTCAACCGTCTGCCTATCTGTCTGGCGACTGGTACGATTACTGGAAAATAAGCGATAAAGAAATCATGTTTTATCTGGCCGATGTGTCCGGACATGGGGTTACCAGCAGTCTACTCACCTCCTGGATGGCCGCTTTTCATGGCCGTTCTAAAACCCCGCGCGAGTTGATTAAAAAACTTAATGGTATGCTGGTGCAGGAAAATATTGAAAAGCACATTACCATGATTGCCGGCGTTCTCAATTTAGAAACCCATCAATTACGCTGGTCCAGTGCCGGACATTATCCTCCTGCGATTATCTTTGAACCGAACCAAGCACCTAAAATTTTAAATACCAGCAGTTTTCCTCTGGGACTCACTGAAGACCTGGAAGTGGAAGAGTTTGAATGTGTGCTAAATCGCCATGCCCGGTTTATTATTTGTTCAGATGGTGCACTTGAACCGTTTGATGGCGGACTGAATGAACAATTTGAAAAATTAGTCTTTCATTTGCAAAATCAATCATTCCAAGCTCCTGAACATGTGGCAGATGACATTGCCATCTTAAGTTTACGTCGAATGAATTAATCATATTATCAATATGTTAACTTTCAACTAAGCGATATACGACTCTAGGCTACTTGAGTCTACAGTGGCCCTATGTGATAATTTTAATATCCTTCTCTGCAAATGGCATTTATATGTCAACAGGTCATGTTGAATATGCAAGCTTGAATGGAACGCATATTTTTAAGCTTATTGGCGAAGTGCGTGCTCAATCTTGTATTAGTCTAGACAAACTTCTTAGTAAAATTGAACAGCAATCAAATGTCGTTGGGGCAATCGTAGATTTAACCCAAACTACATTTATTGACAGCACTGTTTTAGGTGTACTGGCCAAGCTGGGTTTAAAGCTGAAACAAGTCCATCAAATTCAGGCAGTCATGTTATCCACCAATCCGGATATTACTACCTTGGCCAATAGCATGGGCTTGGGACAGGTCTTCGTGATTTTAAATTACTGCGGCGATCCGAAAGTATGTACTCGCGAGCTAATCGAAGAGCACATTACCCATAACGCAATGTTAACCACTGTTCTAGATGCACATAAAACATTGATGAAGTTAAATGAAAGTAACCAAAACATGTTTGAACCTTTGGTGAAACAATTACAAAAAGAACAAGACACCTTAGAACAAGTGTCGCAGCAAAACGCATAAAAATGATGATTTAGAGCTTACACCATGACTTTACTCTCTGTTGCACAAATGAATTCCCAGGATGATATTGAAGCCAATTTCATCGTGATCGAGTCATTGATACAACAAAGTAAAGCCGATGGTGCAGAGCTGATTGTTTTCCCGGAAAACTTCGTCTGTTTTGTCGGTGGAAAACAACGCGAGACCGCAGCACAGTTTGAAAGCCTTCAGCAACGTCTGGAACAACTGGCACATCAATATCAAATCTGGATTGTAGCAGGAACACTTCCCTGCCCATTCCGCCCAGATGGTTCCATCATGAGTGATGGCCGTGTACGTACCGTCAGTTTATGTATTAGTCCTGAAGGGACTGAAGCACGTTATGACAAGATTCACCTGTTTGATGTACAAGTGGGTGATGTTGTGGGTGGCTATCAGGAATCTCGATTCTTTGAACCGGGTACGGATGTAATAATTGCCAAAACCCCGTTTGGTAATATTGGCTTAATGGTGTGTTATGACTTGCGTTTTCCGGAACTGGCTTTAACCTTACGCAGTCAAGGTGCAAACATACTTACCGCACCATCAGCCTTTACCTACACTACCGGCCAAATGCACTGGCAATTACTGCTACAAGCCCGTGCGATGGACAGCCAATGCCAGGTTTTAGGTGCAGCGCAACAAGGCTGGCATGGTGAAAAACGCCAAACTTGGGGGCATGCAGGCGCTGCCAATTCACGCGGGCAGTTGTTGGCAATAATAGAAAATGAAGGCACTCAACTAATTACCGTACCGTTTGATTTAACTGAACAAATCAAAATCCGTGAGTCAATGCCTTTGATGCAGCACCGTCGTTTGCTGCAATTCTAAACTTAGATTTTTTAATACCCATAAAAAAGTTGATCACCCAATATGATCAACTTTTTTGCTTTTAAGCACCGTGCCGCAAAGCTTTACAGATAGTTTTTACTATTACAGATGATCAGTCATGATCCCACTTATTCGGCAGCTTCATTGGTCACACGCAGTACTTCCTCCAAAGTGGTTTTTCCTGCCAGTACTTTACGCAAACCATCATCGCGGATTGAACCGGACTGTTTACGCGCATAACTTTCCAGCTCATATTCCGCAGCATTGCCATGAATCAAACGGCGCATCGGTTCATCTACAGGGACAATTTCATAAATCGCTGTACGTCCCATAAAACCGCTATGTGAACAGTGATCACAACCTTTCGGTTTCGGTAACTTCAGTTCAGCTCCGACATCCAGATGCCTGAAAATTTCGGTTTCAAAAGCATCCGCGTCATGCCATGTGGCACAGCGTGGACATAAAGTACGCACCAAGCGCTGGGCAATTACCCCAATTAGGGAGCTGGCTAGCAAGAACGGTTCGATGCCCATATCTTTTAAACGGGTGACTGCACCAATTGCGGTATTGGTATGTAGTGTAGATAAAACCAAGTGACCGGTAAGAGATGCCTGAACGGCAATTTCAGCAGTTTCCAGATCACGGATTTCCCCGACCATCACCACATCCGGGTCTTGTCGCAGCATGGCTTTTAAAGCACGGGCAAAGGTCATGTCTACTTTACTGTTGACCTGGGTTTGTCCGATACCTTCCAGTTGATATTCAATTGGATCTTCAGCAGTCAGAATATTTTTTGAGCCATCATTCAGGTCAGATAAGGCTGCATATAAGGTTGTGGTTTTACCCGAACCGGTTGGTCCAGTCACCAAGATAATACCGTGCGGACGATGTACCAGATGGGTTAAACGTTCATAATCCGGTTGCATCAGGCCCAGATGGGTCATATTCAGACGTCCGGCCTGCTTGTCCAGTAAACGCATGACCACACGTTCACCGTGCGACGAAGGCAAGGTCGAAACCCGCACATCCACCTCACGTCCGGCAAGGCGTAAGGAAATACGGCCATCTTGCGGAATACGCTTTTCAGCAATATCCAGTTTGGCCATAACCTTGATTCGTGATACCAACAACGGTGCCAGTTCACGGCGTGGCTGCACAATTTCACGCAACTGTCCATCGACACGTAAGCGTACCGACAGTTTTTTCTCAAAGGATTCAATATGAATATCGGAAGCCCCCACGCGGATGGCTTCAGACAGCAAAGCATTGATCAGCCGGACAATCGGTGCATCATCTTCCTGATCCATTAAATCTTCAGCTTCTGGCACCGAATCTGCCAAACTGAGTAAATCGGGATGATCTTCCAGACCAGCTGCTACCTGTTGCGATTCTCCGGTATCACCAGCAAAGCTTGAACTGAGTAACTGATGAAATTCCTGCTCAGAACACAACTGGTGCTGTGCAGCATGGCCTAAATATCGACGTGCTTCCTGTATCGCTAGCAAGGGCGTATTTTCACGGCGTACAATAAAAGCCTGATTGCCCTCGTAGCGCAGCAATACGCCATGACGCTTGGCAAAACTATATGGTATTTGTAATTGTTTAAGTACTTGCATCAAAGTTTATAATGATGAATAAATTGATTTGAGTGTACTCTAAGCATAAGACAGCGTGAAGTCTGTTTTTAATGATTAAGCTATAAAGGAAATATGCCGTTGTCTAAAAACGATGAACTGATAGATGCAGAGCAGCCCAATTTAATCAAGTGGTGGGGCGAACAAAGCTTTGAATTGAATCAGCCTAAGGCCTGGCAGTTTGGTTCACTGTTATTTCGTCTGACTCGTGGTCTGCAAGAATGGCGCATGGAATATCATCGTCCACAGGTGCAGTACGACTATGAACAGAAGTGGCATGCGATTGAAGATCCGAATTTTGCTTTTCCGCAACCGCTGAAAGTTGAACGTTATATGTTCAAGTCCACTCACAATAAATTACAGCTGATGCCGCGTCTGGCCGATCGTTCCGTCGTGATTAAACCGGTCGATCCGATTTATATTCCGGCAGGACAGCGCGGTACGCTGTATATCAGCACCCCGTTATGGATTGCAGGCTTTGTCGAAAGTCAAAAAGACCCGCTGTTTGATATTCCGGTGATTCTGCCCAAAGATACCTGGTTCGGCCCCAATCATCGTATCGGTGAAATTTGTTATGCTACCGCGGTTGATGGCCGTACTGAACTGCATCAGCTCAAGCCACGTGCCTTTCGCGCGGTTACACCGATTGAATTTCATAATACCAGCCATCAACAGTTACGCTTTGACCGGATGAACGTACCTGTTTCTGCACTTCCCCTGTTCTATAGTGAAAGTACCGGCCGCTTATGGACTTCACAGATTAAAGTCTTGCATGAAGGGTTGGATAAACCACCACGAATTCGAATTGAAAACCGTACCCCTCCTCATGCGGGTGAAGTAATGTATGTCCATCCACCACGTGAACAGGCAAGTGCTTTATTCAACATGTTTGATTCATTTTTCTAGGGCGGCAATATGGCAGATTCGAATATCCCAAAAGAAATTACCAGCAGCCTCAAAAGTATTTTTACCAATATCAATACCGAACGCCTGACTGAAATTATCGTTGCAGTGGTACTGTGTCTTATTGGTTTTTTAATTGCACGTTTTGTCTCCAACACCTTTATCCGCACTGTTGGCTCACGCTTTAATGCTCATCAAAGTCTGGTTTGGCGCCGTGGTATTTTTTATTTCATCTTCCTGATTTTTGTGATGGCCAGCCTGAAAGAAGCCGGTTTTAAACTGAGCGTGTTTTTAGGTGCGGCTGGTATCTTAACCGTGGCGCTGGGTTTTGCTTCACAGACCTCCGCATCCAACCTCATCAGTGGTTTATTCCTGATTGGGGAAGGCTCTTTTGAGATTGGGGATACGGTACAAATGACCCTGATTCGCGGACATACCATTGAAGGTGAAGTGATTTCGATTGACCTGCTTTCGGTAAAACTGCTGACTCAGGACAATGTCTATGTGCGCGTACCGAACGAACAGCTGATTCGTGCTCCCGTCTATAACCTGTCCAAATTCCCGATTCGGCGGATTCCAATTACTTTAGCGATTAATTTCCATGAGGACATCATTAAAGTTCGGGAAGTATTATTGGATGTAGCCAATAAATACCCGCTCGTGTTAGCCGATCCAAAACCTGCAGTGACTGTAACTGCCTTCCGTGAATCATCGATTGAACTGTTATTTGCCGTCTGGTGTAACCGTGAAAACTTTTTAAAAGTGCGTGACGAAATGCAGGAACGTATCCGCAACGGTTTTGTCGCCAATCAGATTGAAATTCCAGTACCGAAAATGGGCTTTGTTGATCGCCCTACAGCTGTTCAGCCTTTAAATGAGGAAGATATTGATCAGTATGCGAATGCCAAAGAAGTGAAACGTGAGGCGGGGTTAAAATAATTCTCTTAATCATTTAATCCTCCCCATCCCTCCTTTTAAAAAGGAGGGATGGGGAGGATTAAATTGTAGACTTCATTCATAAATCATTTTTCAATGACTACAAGTTGTTTGTCATACCAAAATAAAAAAATAGATTTTCGCAGGTATTTAATTTATGAGTGTGGCATGGATGCCACACGTTACCCATCACAACAAGGACGTTGTGTATGGGTAACAAAGGCTTTTGCTTACTTTTGGCCTTTCAAAAGTAAGACTTCGCCTACACAAATGCATTTCAACTTTATTTAAAAATTGTGGCAGTGAAAACTTCTAACTTAAATAAGATAATTTTAAACATTCGTATAAGCAAAGAATCACGGGATATAACTGCTATTTGATTTGAGAAAAGATCCTTTACCTAAAAGAAATTTAGGGGAATTTTTTAACCAAAGAACCCTCTGGAATCGGTGCAATATAGGCAATCAGCAACATCACAAAACCAGCCCCCAGAAATGAAATCACCCGGGTTAAAGTGCCGATGTGGGATAAGTCAAACAGCACCAGTTTCAAGGTCACAATTACCAGAATACTGCCGCCTAAAATCCAGACTGAGCGTAACTGTTTACGGCTGGCCAGACTCATGGTCATAAAGGCTAAACTGACCCACAGCAAAGTCAGGCTCAGTTGAACGGTCGCATTTCCCCATAAGGCCAGTTCATTAAACGGCGTGCCCAAATAAACATGCAACGCGCGCAGCACAATATAACTGCTGAGCCAGAGCAAGCTTAGCACCATCAGCACGGCAACAATGCCTTTATCCAGCCCCGATTTGAGCTGCAAGGACAGCATCCAGATAAAGCAGGCCAGCATGGCAATACTGACCAGATCAAAAGGATTGATGATCGGCAGGATATAGCCCTGAAACGCTTGCTGGGTAAACAGTTGCGAACAAACAATCCAGGTTGCCATCAGCACCAAACTGCTGCGGGCTTGCCAGAACATTTTCCAGTCCGGATTATCCAGCTGCCAATAACACCAGGCGCAGAAAAGCAAAGGCAGGATTACGACACTGATATAAGGCATACTGGGAAGCAGGATTAAACTGGTCATCGCCAGACTGGTCAAGGTGCCAAAACTGACCCACTCTTTTTCAGTTCGCACACCCAACATCGGGCGCAGCCACAATGCCGTCAACATCAATCCGGAAAGTGCAAAACCCAGACGGTCAAACATGGTCGGCCAAATAATGATGCCCTGCTGACTTTGATCAATCACAATAATCAGGGCAAAAACAAAGACAGGAATGAGGCCGAGCCATTTCGGAAATAGCCAGGTCCAGGTGGCTTTGCAACGCAGCATCAACTCATTCATCAGCAGATAGAAGCCACTGACAATCAACAGACTCATCACCTGCTGTTGAGGGCCGTCAATTTCATCCAGCAACAATACAATCAACATGGTCGTGGCTGACAGCATCTGCAAACAGTGGAAGGCTATCGTGGAACTGCTCAGTTGCTGTCTAAAGGATTCCCTGCTATTCGCCACCACAACCACGGCAAAATAGCTCAGGCATAAGCCCCAATACATTTCACGTGGAAATTCATTCAGCTCCACCAGATAATACAAACTGGATAAACCGGCAACAATCATCAGTCCCATGGCAAGATAGCGACTGATCTCTGACTGGCGATACAAGGCATAACTAAAAATGATCAGCCCTTCCACAGCCCAGCCGATCACACTCCACTGTTTATGCAACAGAATTGGAGGAATCAGGGTCAGAAAAATCAGCATTAAACTGAAATAACTTTGTGAAATCAGTTGCACTGCCTGATGGCGTTTTGACAGTTGATACAAGCCTGCATAAACTGCAGCAAAGGCTAGACTTGCTCCAGCCTGCCAGCGCGTTTCTTCAAAATGCATCAAATAAATAAAAATATAACCGACCAGAGGCGCACCAAAAATCAGGGCAATATCCAAAGCAGGTTTCAGTTTGAACTGTGCCAGATCTTCTTTGGCCAGCAGCTGGCTAAAACGAAAACTCAGCCAGACAAAAATTGCCGTATGCACCGCAACCAATAAGGTTAAAGCATTTCGTTCAGATTCCTCTCCACGATAAAAAACATAACCACCGCCCACAATCACTGTCATTAAAAATGCGATTTGATTCAGCATTTTCCAGGGGCGTAAGGTACTTAAGATCGCAACGGCCAGATTGATCACCACATAATAAGCAATCAGTTCAATCGCGGTCGTGTTGCGAACCGGCAGGGTAAACGGTGCAATATAGGCAATGATCATCGCCATCAACGCCAGTTCAATGGATTGCTGTTTTAAGCTGAGAATCAGGGTTAGGCCCATGATGAGAGCAAAACACAGTCCAGCGATGGCGAGCGTCGGAATCACCGCATTGTAATAGGCAAAGAACAGGGTCAAAAATAAGGCCGCTAAACCCAATCCTTCCAGGGCTAGGGAAAAACTGCGGTTTTTACTCTGCATCCAGTAACCGAGTCCGGTCACTGCCCCACTGACGCCTGCAACAATCACCAGTTTCATCACCAAACTGAGTTGCCAATGTTCGGTGGCAAAACGTAGCAACAAGATGATGCCAATGACCAGCACCAAGATGGCCACTTTTAAAACTGGATTACCTTGAAAAATCCACTGCTTTAACTGTTCAATCAATTCCGATGACGATGATGCAGGCTGAGAGTCAAGAAATTGAGATGGTGGATTTTCAACAACCGGAGAAGCCAGCGTTTGAGTGTGCTGCAATTGCGTTTGAATCTGGTTCAATAAACCTTCTAAACGGCGTAACCATCTTAAAAAGAAAAAAATCCACGCCGTGATACCCAGCCCGACGGCAAACTCCCAATCCAGAATACCGCCGACAATGGCAACAATTGAACACAGATATAAAGGAACTTTAGAGCTTTCCTGAAATGAAATATTTGTTTCTACAGCAATTTGTGCTGCCGGGGACTGGATTGCATCGACATATTGTATCAGGCTCATGACAAAGGCTAAACCACATAAATAGGTGAAGATGCGTACATCCAAAAACCAGGACCCCACGCCGACAATAATCAGTACCATCAGCCAAATCATCCGGATTTCGCCCTGTCCTTTCCTCATTTTTTCTTTATCTCAATCCTGATTAACTTGATCATACAACAGCTGTGACCTTGATTTTTAAGCATTCATCAGATATTCGGTAACACGCATCTTGAATGATGTGTCTATGTTCATGGGCAAAATCACGTACAATAAGGCCGATATTTGAATTAGGAATCTTTCAATGCCACCATTTGTTTTGGTCGATGGCTCATATTTTTTATTTCGTGCATATCATGCACTGCCACCACTAACCACTTCGACTGGTTTACAGACCAACGCAATTCGTGGTGCCATTTCTGCGATTCAAAAGTTGATGCGTCGTATTCAGCCGACACATATGGCTGTGATTTTTGATACCCCTGAACCGACGTTCCGTCATCAGCTTTCACCGATTTATAAAGGTGACCGCCCAAGCATGCCGGATGAACTGTCTCAGCAGATTCCCTATCTTCACAACCTGATCCGCGCTTTGGGCATTCCTTTACACACCCTTCCCGGCGCTGAAGCAGATGACGTGATTGGTACTTTGGCTAAACGTGCCGAAGCCAAAGGTTATCAGGTGCTGATTTCAACCGGCGACAAAGACATGGCGCAGCTGGTCACCGACAAAGTGACTTTGGAAGACAGCTTTAAAGACAAGCCGATGGATGTAAACGCTGTCTTTGAAAAGTTCGGTGTATGGCCGAATCAGATTATCGACTATTTAACCTTGATGGGTGATGCTTCCGATGGCATCCGTGGCGTACCCGGCGTCGGTGCAAAAACTGCTGCCAAACTGTTGACCGAATACGGTTCTATTGGCGGCATTCTGGAAAATGTCGATAAAATTAAAGGTAAAGTCGGTCAAAGCATTAAGGATAATGTTGAAGGCATTACCCTAGATCATCAATTAGCCAGTATCGTTTGCGACCTGGATATGGGTCTTTGTTATGAAGACCTGAAACTCGGTGATCCGAATGTGGAAGAACTGCGTCGACTCTATACCGAACTTGAGTTCCGTAACCAGTTACAATCCCTTGATCATCCGAATAATCCAAACAACTCCGTCTATAAACAGGCGGCCAAGAGTATTGAAACCACAATTGATACCACAGCTGTCATCAATACTGAAGATGAGGCAGAGCTGACCAGTATCGATGATCAACTGGGTAAAGCTACTTATCACACCATTTTGACTCAAGCCGACTGGAACCAGCTGTTCCAGCGTTTAAGCAGCGCCAAACGTTTTGCTTTTGATACCGAAACCACCAGTCTGGATTACCGTATTGCAGAAATGGTCGGCTTTTCACTGGCTTTTGATGCCAACGATGCCTATTACATTCCGCTAACCCACGACTATGAAGGGGCACCGGAACAGCTCAACCGTGAAACCATCCTGGCGAAAATCAAACCGATTTTAGAAAATCCCGCGGTTGAAAAAATTGGCCATCATTTAAAATATGATGCCCACATCCTGCAAAATCACGGCATTGAACTGCAAGGCTGGTATTTCGATACCATGCTGGCATCCTATGTTTTAAATTCTGTGGCGACCCGTCATGGCATGGATGATGTTGCTCGTGTGTACTTGAGTCATTTGACCACCACCTTTGAACAAATTGCAGGCAAAGGCGTTAAACAGAAGACCTTTAACCAGATCGACATTGAAACAGCGGCGCATTATGCGGCGGAAGATGCACATGTCACCTATCGCCTGTATGAAGTCCTGTCGAAAAAGTTGCAGGCCATTCCTGAGCTGAACAATATTTTACACAATATTGAAATGCCGGTGGCGCGTGTGCTGACCATTATGGAAGAAAACGGCATTGAACTGGATCTGAAATTTTTAGATCAGTTGAGTGTCGATTTTTCCAATACTATCCAGAATCTGGAAAACCAGATTATCGAATTGGCCGGTCAGCCGTTTAATGTCAGCTCGCCGAAACAGGTCGGTGAAATCCTGTTTGACAAACTGGGACTGAAAGGTGGCAAAAAAACCTCGACCGGTCAATACAGTACCAGTGAAAGCATTCTGGAAAAAATCGACCACCCGATTACTGATTTAATTTTGCAGTATCGCGGTCTTTCCAAACTGAAAAGCACCTATACCGATGGCTTGCAAAAACAGGCCAACAATGACAGCAGGCGTGTGCATACCAGCTACCATCAGGCTTTAACGGCAACAGGTCGTTTGTCATCGACTGATCCAAACCTGCAAAACATTCCGGTACGTGAAGAAATTGGCCGTCAAATCCGTAAGGCCTTTATTGCACCTGAAGGTAGGGTTTTACTGGCTGCCGATTATTCACAGATTGAACTGCGTTTAATGGCGCATCTTTCCCAGGATGAAGCTTTGGTTGATGCTTTTAAGCATGGTCAGGATGTACACCGCCGTACTGCTGCCGAAGTTCTGGGTATTGCACTGGAAGATGTCACCAATGACCAGCGTCGTCAGGCCAAAGCCGTTAACTTCGGTCTGTTATATGGCATGTCCGAATTTGGTCTGATTCGTCAATTGGGCTTTACCCGTGAAGAATCGCAAAACTATATCAAGCAATATTTCCATCGTTATCCGGGCATTTATGAGTACATGCAACGTACGCGTCAGGTGGCTTTGGAACAAGGCTTTGTGGAAACCATTCTAGGTCGCCGTTTATATACACCGGATATTGATGCCCGTAACATGATGGTACGTAAAGGTGCCGAACGTGCGGCCATCAATGCCCCGCTACAAGGAAGCGCTGCTGACATCATTAAAATAGCCATGATTGAAGTGGATAAAATGTTGCCTAAAGATCAAGCTAAAATGCTGTTACAGGTACACGATGAATTGGTGTTTGAAGTCGATGCCGACATTGCCGATACACTGGCTCCGAAACTGGCTGAAGTGATGCAATCAGTGGTGAAACTTTCAGTTCCATTGATTGTGGAAGTGGGCAAAGGCATGAATTGGGATGAGGCACACTAATCTTATATTAAGATCCTTCTCGCTTTTAAAGCTCCTTCTCCCTTTGGGAGAAGGCTAGGATGAGGGTTTTCCAAATAAACCTAGAATTAAATCTGTTTATAAGACAAGTGGAATTTAAAGACAAATAATTGATTATCTATCTGATAATTTACCCTCTCCTCGCCTCTCTTGCGCTTTACTTGAAAGCAGTGCTTTCAAGTTTGCTCAGTGAGAGGAACTCTCGACGGTACAATCTACATAGAAAACATTTCAACAGCCCATAAAAAAGGACTCTAACGAGTCCTTTTTTATTATCCAGATTTTACTACCTGAATGTTATAGTCCAGTCAGAAGTACAATCGCCACTTCATTCATAATAATTTCGGCAATATACAATGCCAAGAAGGCAACAATTGGCGAGAGGTCAATCATACCCATATTCGGCAAAATACGACGGAACGGAGCAAGTAATGGTTCTGCCAGCTCTTGAATGACTTCAATATACGGTGAGCGAGATTGAGTAAACATCACCACCCAGCTTAAAATAATCGTTGCAAAAATCAGGTAGCGACAGAAGCGGATCAGATCCTGAATCATGGTGACAAAGGTCAAAATCACCAGATGTACCGGACTGTTCGGCATAGCACCTGAAAGGTACATTACCCCAAAAATCTTGAGTAAATATAAAAGTACCACCAAAGCCAAGGCTGCCGAATTGACACGACCTTTTGCCAAGGTGGGAAAAATACGCCCAAACAGATCGACGATTTTTGTCGCTTTCACAGTAGACATGACGACAGGATTATAAGCATTCACAGCTGCAAGCTGCATCAGAAAACGAAAGAATACGAGCAAAATCGCTACGTTAATAATAATGCCAAAAATCAGCGCAGAATTTGCACCCATACTGGAACTTTCCTAAATAAAAACGAGTTATTTGCTACTTTCACTTAGCTCTTGAGCAAGTTCTTGACTGCGCTTTTGCGCGGCAGCCAAAGCGGCCTGAATATTTTGAGAAATGTGCGCACGATCAAATACTTCCAGTGCAGCTTGAGTTGTACCATTTGGAGAGGTCACATTTTTGCGCAATTCTGCAGGTGTATTTGAACTGGTAATCGCCATTTGTGCGGCACCCAATGCTGTTTGCAAGGTCAATGCAGTCGCCACTTTTTCATCCAGCCCCAGGTTTTTGCCTGCACGAATCATGCTTTCCATCATATAGAAGAAATAAGCCGGACCAGAGCCAGATACTGCCGTTACAGCATCAATTTGTGCTTCTGAATTGACCCAAATGGTTAAACCGGTTGCAGCCAAAACCTGACTGGCCAATTCACGATCCTGTGCATTCACCGCTTCCGTTGCATACAGGCCATGTGCTCCTGTTTGCACCAAAGCAGGTGTATTGGGCATAACACGAACAATTCGATTGGTTTCTAGCAGGTTGGCAATAGTCGCGATTTCAGCCCCAGCCACAATCGACATCACCAGTTTGCCTTCAAACAAACCTTTAAGAGGTTTTAATACGCTGGCCAGTACTTGCGGTTTCACTGCAAAAAGTACGATATCGGCATCACGAATGGCAGCAATATTGTCATCCGTCACATGTACATCTTTTTCTGTTAATAAAAGACGGACTTTTTCGACCGGATCAGAAACTGTAATACGTGTTGGCGGCAAGCCACGCGAAATCAGCCCACCAATCAAGGCCTGGGCCATATTACCGCCACCAATAAAACTAATATTACAATTTAAAGCTGCACTCATGGATTCATACTCGACTTAGAATTTTTTAACTAAGAGATCAAATTTGGTTGCCATCCACCGATTTCACAATATTCAGATTGGGCTAACCAAAACCCTTTTGGTGTAAAAACACCAAGCATAACATTATCTATGCTTAATATTTGAATTCTATAACGCTGCCAGGGAAAAATTTGTGCTTCCTGAATGGCTTTCTTTAACGGCCAAGCTCCTACTCGACCATATAAATGAATTTTTTCGCCCCCCTGACGCATCACTAAATCCAATTTTTGACCCAGCAATGCTGTTGATAGGCCTACTTTTGCAATTTCAGCCAGATAATTTCCTGACAGTATTTCAAGCTTTTGTCCTAACTCGACAAAGATTGCCTGTTTATTAGCAACCGATTGATTTTTTCCAGCCAAATATTCTGTGGCACTTAAGCGGAAAAGTTTTTGCTGATAACGCACATAATAATATTGATTCCAGTGCAATGCCGCCTGTGCATCAGATTTGGATCCAATCACTTCAAGCAACAAGCGTTGCACCATTTCAAAACTCGGGCGATAAGTATCCTGCCCTTTCATCCAGGCAGAGAGCAATTGCCTTTGCCGTGCACTTGATAATGGGGATAACTTTTCTAAATCCAGTTCAGTGGCCGATCCGCAAGCGCTTAAATCCTGCTGTAATACGTCCAGCAAAATATCTTCCGCATCCTGCATCAGATAACTGGTGCGGCTGAGTGCCTGTTGCATTTTTGGATAACGGTTTTGCAACAGCGGCCACAATTCATGACGGCACCAGGCACGATCATAATGGGTATCTAAATTGGTGGGATCTTCAATATTTTGCACGCCCAGATGGGTGGCCCATTGGCCAATCTGCTCACGGGAAATATCAAGCAGCGGTCGCCAAATGGTGAATTGCTTTCGTACATCGACCTGCTTCATGGCGGATAAACCATGTACGCCGGCACCCGAAAGCAAGCGTAGCATCAAGGTTTCAGCCTGATCCTGCTGATGATGCGCCAAGACCAAGATTTCATTGGCTTTTAAATGTTTTGAATAAGCTTGATAACGCGCGTTACGTGCCTGATGTTCCAAGTTGCCATATTGCACTTCAACGACTTCAACAATACACGGTACATTCACCGCTGCACATTGATCAGATACAAATTGCCCCCAGTCTGCACTAATTTTTTGCAACTGGTGATCGACATAGATCGCACGGATTTTTTCAGGAAATAAATCAGACATTAAACGCAATAGCAGCATGGAATCCATGCCGCCACTACATCCAATCAAGAAAGTGCTTTCAGGAGGAAAGCACTGGATTTGTTTTAAGATGCCAGACCGGAATTGTCGCTGCCAAACTTCATTAAGCGCTGGTAACGTGCTTCGCATCTCTCATTCGCATCCATCGATTGCAATTCTTCTAAAGCCTGTTGTAACACATCTTTAAGATCTTGCATCACTTTTTCAGGCTGCAAATGCGCGCCTTCACCTTCATCAACCACATATTCAACAATACCAAGTTGTTTTAATTTCTCTGCAGTTAATGCCAAGGCTTCGCTGGCTTGTTCCGCTTTCTCTGCTGTTTTCCATAAAATGGATGCACAACCTTCAGGAGAAATCACCGAATAGATACTGTGAGATAACATCACCACGCGATCCGCCACACCAATACCGAGTGCACCACCTGAACCGCCTTCACCTAAAACGGTCGCAACCACCGGAACTTTCAGGCTTGAAAGCTGTGCAAGGCTAGTGGCAATGGCTTCTGCCTGACCACGTTCTTCCGCACCGACCCCAGGATATGCACCCATGGTATCGATAAAAGTGAATACCGGCAGTTTAAAACGTTCAGCCATGTCGAGTAAACGCTGTGCTTTACGGTAACCTTCGGGATTACTCATACCGAAGTTGTGTTGCAATTTTTCACGAGTGCTGCGACCACGATGTTGCCCAACAATCATCACTGGCTGACCATTAAAACGTGCCAAGCCACCGATCATCGCACCATCGTCACCAAATACCCGATCTCCATGTAAAGCATCGAATTCAGTGAAGATTTCACCAACATAATCCAGGAATTGCGGACGTTCTGGATGACGCGCAATTTGAACCGTTGTCCATGCTTTAGATTGAGCAGCTTTATTTTTCATAGGTCGACCATTATCCCTAAATTAACAATACCTTGTTAACCAATCACTTGTTAATAGATAAATTGTTCCGACTGAATATTCAATTCAATATCCCAATGCTTAAACTGCATCTGTTCATCATGCAAGTCTGCTACAAGCAAAGGCCATTGTTTGGCATCGCCAGAAACGCTGAGCTGCCATTGTTGCTCATTGATGATACTTAATTCAATGGCAGGAAGCATCTCATCACTACGACTATGATTCAGTAAAACTGCTAAACGCAGCAATAGACATAAGTACACAAGTTTGCTACCACCGACCTTAGCAACATCAACCCGTGCATCGCCACGAAGTTTACGACGGTGATGAGCGACCAAATGTGACAAATGGTTTTGGTCAATTTGTGAGAAACCGGGAATATCCGAATGCTGCAATAAATAAGCCCCATGGCGATGGTAACCACTGTGACTAATCGCCAGACCAATCTCATGCAAATATGCAGCACGACGCAGTAAGTCACTGTCATCATTAGTTAAATTTAATGATTGTGCAACGCCATTAAATAGTTGCTGTGCCGTATTGACTACACGTTCAGCCTGTTTGCTATCTGCGTTATAACGCCCCATTAAAGCATGCACAGAACGGTCGCGAACGTCTTCATGCTGGAAACGACCAAGCAGGTCATACATGACACCTTCACGTAACGCACCATCTGAATAAACAAGTTTGTCCAGACCCAGTACATCAAATACCGCATATAAAATGGCAATCCCTGCTGGCAAAACTGCTCGGCGGTCTTCTTTCAGGCCGTCAAATTCCATTTCGGTCACGTGCTTGTATTTGAGCAGCTTGTCTTTGAGTTTTTCCAGACCTTCACGGGTGAGCTCTTCTTTTTCATTGCTCCAGCCCATATTCACGGTAATCTGACGACAGGCTTTAATTGTTCCGCTTGAACCCACCACTGTATCCCAACCGGCGGCTTTATAAGTATTGGCAATGCCTGAAATTTCCTTACGGGCAGCGGTCACCGCTTTATCGAAACTTTTCTGATTGATCTCACCCTCCATAAAATAGGCTTTGGTGAAGGCCACACATCCCATTTGTACAGATTCAGTATGGATCGGCTCGAATGCCTCTCCGATAATCAGTTCAGTTGATCCACCACCAATGTCAATCACCAGGCGGCGGCCACTATTGGCCATGGTATGCGATACACCTAAATAAATCAGACGGGCTTCTTCACGACCGGCAATAATTTCGATCGGTTTAGGTAAAATTTCTGCAGCTTTTTGAATAAATTCATGACCATTTTTTGCCTGACGTAAAGCATTGGTAGCTACAATACGCAACCGGTTGGCCTGTACAGAACTTAAACGCCCGACAAAGCGTGCCAGACAGGCTAGACCCCGTTGCTGTGCCGCCTCAGTCAAATTTTTGTTTTCATCTAAACCCGCGGCCAATTGTACTTTTTCTGACATTGAAGCCACTTTTTTTACTTCGCCATGATCTACACGTGCAATCGCCAGGTGAAAGCTGTTCGACCCCATATCGATGGCAGCAAGTAACTCTTCATCAATCAAAAAATCAGACATTATTCAAACAAACCTATAAGAATTGTGCTTAGAGTAATTCACATGCATGCAATTTAAAAGCCATTTATCAGTTCAACTGAAGCAGTTTTTAATTTTTTTAATCGCTTAAACAATTGTAGAACACGATAATCAATATCGTGAGCATCAATTAGACAAACTCAATATAATGATTGAAAATTTACATATCCCTCTACATAGTTAAACGAGGCTATGTAATACTTATAGTTATAGAACTAACTTAAAATTTATCTGGAGCATTCCATGTCTGGCAATATCGTAAACACAACTGATGCGAACTTCGAAGCTGACGTTTTACAATCTGACATTCCTGTACTGGTCGATTTCTGGGCAGGCTGGTGTGCACCTTGTAAAGCTATTGCACCTGTACTTGAAGTATTATCTACAGAATTCGAAGGCAAAGTAAAAGTTGTTAAAGTTGACGTAACTGCTTGTGAAGCGACTGCCGTAAACTACAATATCCGCAACATTCCTGCACTATTGATGTTTAAAAATGGTGAAGTTGTCGCTCAACAAGTCGGTGCTGCGCCAAAATCTAAATTAACTGCTTTTATTGAAGAAAATATCTAATTTAAGACAGTGTAATTGAATCCAATGCGCTATCGCCAGATAGCGTATTTTTTTCGTCTATAAATTGACAAAAATACGATTAGCTCTTATATTGCTTGTTCAAGGAATAAAGGATTTCTAATCCGTCATTTTCTTACAAGACACAACACATAAGATCGCCGCTCGGCAACAGAAATTGTTTTTACACTTTTCTCTTCGAAACAATGAATCAGACCTCTGAATTGTTATTGTGCAAATACAATTGCGTTACGTTTATTGCGTGTAAGCGGCTGAATGTTGCTCCCTTTTCTCATCTCTATCCCAGAATTTTAATTCTATCTGACCCCCTATGAATTTAACTGAACTCAAGAAAAAACCGATTGGCGAACTCATCAAGATTGCCGAGTTTATGGGCCTGGAAGGAATGGCCCGTAACCGCAAGCAAGACATCATTTTTGCCATCTTAAAACGCCATGCAATGAATGGCGAAGAGATTTTTGGTGATGGTGTTCTGGAAATTCTGTCTGATGGTTTTGGTTTCCTCCGCTCAGCAGCGGGCTCTTATCTTGCAGGCCCAGATGACATTTATGTCAGCCCATCACAAATTCGCCGTTTCAACTTACGCACCGGTGATACCATTACTGGCACAATTCGCCCACCCAAAGAAGGCGAACGCTATTTTGCACTTTTGAAAGTGAATCAAATTAACTACGACACGCCTGAAAACTCGCGCAACAAAATCCTGTTTGAAAACTTGACCCCATTGTTCCCGACTGAACAATTGGTAATGGAACTGGGTAACGGTACGACTGAAGACTTAACTGCACGTGTAGTGGACTTGGTGGCTCCGATTGGTAAAGGCCAACGTTCTATTATCGTTGCGCCGCCAAAAGCGGGTAAAACCATGTTGTTACAAAATATCGCACAGTCGATTGTACGTAACAATCCTGAATGTTTTCTGATCGTGCTTCTGATTGACGAACGTCCTGAAGAAGTAACCGAAATGGAACGTACCGTTCGTGGTGAAGTGATTGCTTCAACTTTTGATGAATCCCCAGCACGTCACGTACAAGTGGCTGAAATGGTCATTGAAAAAGCAAAACGTCTGGTAGAACACAAGAAAGATGTGGTAATTCTGCTGGACTCGATTACTCGTTTAGCGCGTGCCTATAACACTGTCATCCCTTCATCAGGCAAGGTGTTGACTGGTGGTGTGGATGCACATGCCTTAGAGCGTCCAAAACGTTTCTTCGGTGCTGCACGTAACATTGAAGAAGGCGGCTCATTGACCATCATCTCTACTGCCCTGATTGAAACCGGCAGTAAGATGGATGAAGTGATTTACGAAGAATTCAAAGGAACCGGTAACCAGGAAATTACGCTTGATCGCCGCATTGCCGAAAAACGTGTATTCCCTGCAATGAATATCAAAAAATCCGGTACTCGCCGTGAAGAACGCCTGATGTCTGAAGACAACTTACGTAAAGTATGGATTTTGCGTAAATTGTTACATACTCAAGATGAACTGGCTGCTATGGAATTCTTGCTGGATCGTATGAAAGAAACCAAAACCAATGATGATTTCTTCGATCAAATGAAGCGTAAAGCGACCAACTAAACACAGCATTATTCTTTTTTTCTATAAAAAGGCTATCTTAACGATAGCCTTTTTATTTGGTTGACTTTATTTACATAAAGCTACAATCAAGTCTTTTCTTTGTAAACTTAAGGGACAAGTTCATACCTGTTAAAAATATTAACTTTAAAAAACCATAATTTTTAGCGAGTTATTTAGTATTTATCCAATATAAACTCTCCGATTGATTGTTATTTTCTGTTAAAAAAATGCTCGTTTTTTATCTTTTTTTGCATTTTTTACTAGCCTCCTAGTAGCAATTCAAAATGCGCAGTGATAGCATATTCGCAGACCAGTTAGACTGCCTCTGCATTGTTACTGCCTAACAGATTTTAGGAAGAATAAAAGCACTCAACAGGCTAACATAGGTTTTTTTTAATCTCATATTTTAGAGAGTGATGCCATGTTATTCAAAAAAATCGCTATTGCTGCTGCAGTTGCTACTACTTTAGCTTTCGTTGGTTGTGCTAAAAAAACTGAAGAAGCTCCTGCTGCTGACGCTGCTGCATCTCAAGCTACTGTAGCTGCTTCTGAAGCTACTGCTGCTGCTTCTGCTGCTACTGTTGAAGCTTCTGCTGCTACTGAAGCTGCTGCTTCTGCTGTTGACGCTGCTCCAGCTTCTGAAGCTGCTGCTTCTGCTGCTAAATAATCTTTACGATTATTCAGTACAAAAAAGAGAGCCATTGGCTCTCTTTTTTTATGACTAAAATAAAGTTCAATTCTATAAAAACAATTGTACCTCTCCCTATTCTAAGTACAGAATTGATTTCTAATCCCGATTGTCAATTAAATTACAAGGGGCTGAATCTCTCAAATACTTAGGCTCTACTCCACAAATAACGCTTTTATATACAAATCTTATAGCAAAAAAAGAGCAGATCAATCGATCTGCTCATTTCCTACACGCTGGCGGAATTTCTGCCCTGCGCGGAATGTGACTACACGGCGTGCTGAAATTGGAATTTCCTCGCCAGTTTTCGGGTTACGGCCTGGACGTTCACGCTTGTCACGCAACTCAAAGTTACCGAACCCCGAAAGTTTAACCTGTTCGCCCGAGATTAGCGCTTGGCTAATCTCATCAAAGAACAATTCGACCATTTGTTTAGCTTCACGACGGTTTAAACTCGTGAGCTCACTTAAATGATCAGCCATTTCTGCTTTTGTTAGTGCTGTCATGAAGCCCTCAATGTCGCTTGGTAAGTGTTTTCCAACACTTGAAGGATATTATCCATACCTGATTTAATTTCAGCATCTTCCAATGTACGGCTTGGATGCTGCCAGAGAAGGGCAAATGCCAGTGAGCGTTTCCCTTCTTCTACCCCTTGTCCAGTATACACATCGAATAACCATGTCGAGTCTAGCAGCTCCCCACCTGTTTTTTCGATAAGTCTCTGAATTTCGCTAACATTAATCTTATCACTAATTAAAAGCGCAATATCACGTCTTACTGATGGAAAACGTGATAATTCTGTAAAATTAGATACATAAGTTTGCAAAACAGCCTTTTGATCAAGTTCGGCAACCCAAGTCATGCCCAAATCAAGTTCATCTTCCAAAGAGGGATGTAAACGCCCCAGATAACCAACAGACTGACCATCAACCAGAATTTCAGCTGATTGTCCAGGATGCAACCAGCTACGCTCTGAACGAACATATTCCACTTGAACCCGTCCAGCTGCCAGAATTTCCTCAACTTCACCTTTTAAGTCAAAGAAATCCATCGGTAGAGCCTTGCCATGCCAAGATTCAGTTGTTTTAGCACCGACTGCAATTAAAGCCAAAGTCGGAATCTGTTTTAGATCATGAATGCTTTGTGCATCCTGATAATCAAAACGTAAACCCAGTTCAAAGAAACGTACGCGGTTTTGCTGACGGTTAATATTGTATTGCACACATGGAATCAAGCTGGATAACAAAGTCGAACGCATTGCAGCCAGTTCGCTTGAAATCGGGTTGGCCAACATCAACGGATTGACCGCAGGATTCAACTGTTTTTCAAGTTTAGCATCGGCAAAGCTAAAGCTAATCGCTTCCTGATAACCTAAAGTCACCAGGGTTTGACGAAGTTGTGGCAATTCAAACTGATCTTGATGTTTGGCAAGTTTGACATCAATCACTGGTAAGCTAATCTGAATGTTGTCATAACCATGAATACGGGCAACTTCTTCAATCAGGTCTTGATAGATTGCCATATCATAGCGATGTGATGGAGAAACTACAGACCATTGACCCTCTGCTTTTACAGTCACCACACAAGCTAAGCGTTGCAGTGCATCGGTAATAAAGTCACTTTCAACTTTGTAACCCAATAACTGATCCACTTGAGCTTGATTCAGCTCAATCGCTTCACGTTTTGGTAAAAGCTCAGTTTTTTCTGCAACAGTAATTGGACCAAACTCACCACCAGCAAGATCAGCAATCAGTTGTGATGCGCGGTGCATGGCGATAAGTGGTAATTCAAAATCTACGCCACGTTCATAGCGCTGAGATGCATCGGTATGTAAACCAAAGCTACGTGCACGACCCGCAATATGTAAAGGCGCAAAGAAAGCAGATTCCAGGAAGATTTCCGTGGTTTCATCGGTAACAGAAGAAGATAAACCACCCATGATGCCGGCAATTGCCAATGCTTTCACATCATCAGCAATCACCATTACATCATCAGATAACTCAACTTCTTGTTCATTGAGCAACACCAGTTTTTCAGCAGCAGTGGCTTGACGTACATGCACTGAACCTTGAACCTTGCCACCATCAAATGCGTGTAATGGTTGACCCAATTCAATTAAGACATAGTTGGTGATATCGACCAAAATGCTGTGCTGACGGATACCTGAACGAGCAAGTGCACGTTCCATCCATACTGGGGTCGCTGCTTTGGTATTGACGTTTTTAATTACACGACCCAAGTAACGTGGGCAGCCTTCAGTTTCTACAACTACTTGCTTCTCATCAGCAATAGTCGCAGCCACTTCCTTGATTTCCGGTGCAGTCACAGCAAGCTGGTTAATGACACCAATTTCACGTGCGATACCACGAATACTGAAACAGTCACCACGGTTAGGCGTGATACTGATATCAATGACATTGTCATCAAGGTCTAGATATTCACGGATATTCATGCCCACCGATGCATCCGCAGGTAGTTCTAGAAGGCCATCAATTTTATCTTCAAGATCAATTTCAGAAGCACCACACAGCATACCTTGGGATTCGATGCCACGAAGCTTACCTTTCTTGATTTTAAAATCACCCGGTAAAACTGCACCAATGGTGGCTACAGGTGCTTTCATGCCTGCACGTACATTCGGTGCGCCGCAGACAATCTGTAAAGGCTCACCTGAACCGATGTTGACTGTAGTCACACGTAAACGGTCTGCATCCGGATGCTGTTCTACAGTGAGTACTTCACCCACAACCACACCTGTAAATGGTTTTGCCGCTGGCGCCAGTTCATCCACTTCCAAACCGAGCATGGTGAGTTGGTCAGATAAGGTATCGCTGTCGATGGCTGGGTTGACCCAGGTGCGTAACCAATTTTCGCTAATTTTCATTTCTATAAAAACCTGTAATTTCAATCTCTAGAATCCCCCTCTGACTCCCCCTTTTTCAAAGAGGGAAAACCCCTATCTTTTTGCGGAGTCCCTCTCCTTTTTTAAAGGAGAGGTTAGGAGAGGATTAAATAAAAGCCTTAAGCAAATTGGCGTAAGAAACGCACATCATTCTGGTAGAACATACGCAAATCATTAATGCCATAACGCAGCATGGCAAAACGCTCTACACCTAAACCAAACGCAAAACCTTTATATTTTTCAGGATCAATGCCTGCTGCCTGAAGCACATTCGGATGCACCATACCGCAGCCTAAAACTTCTAGCCAACGACCACGTTCATCCATGATATCCACTTCAGCACTTGGTTCAGTGAATGGAAAATAAGATGGACGGAAACGGACAGTTAAATCTTTTTCAAAGAATTCGTTCAGCAAGTTCACCAGCAAACCTTTCAGTTCAGCGAAGCTGGTATTTTCAGCCACGTATAAACCTTCAATTTGATGGAACATTGGCGAATGGGTTTGATCAGAGTCGCAGCGATATACGCGACCCGGGCAGACAATACGAATTGGCGGCTGATTCTTTTCCATAGTACGCACTTGCACCCCTGAAGTGTGGGTACGAAGCAAGTGGTTGGCATCAAAATAGAAAGTATCATGCATTGCACGTGCAGGGTGATGACCTGGAATATTCAGTGCTTCAAAGTTGTGATAATCATCTTCAACTTCAGGGCCTGTCGCAACCGTGAAACCGGCTTTGGTAAAGAACTGGCAAATACGTTCTTGCACTTGAGTCACAGGATGAATACTGCCTACGCTTTGACCACGACCCGGCAAGGTAATATCAATCGTTTCGCTGGCAAGTTTTTGTTCTAGTGCAGCTTTTTGTAATTCGGCCTGGCGTATGGTTAATGCACCAGTGATGGCTTCACGCACAGCATGAATTTTTGCCCCGAAAACTTTACGTTCTTCAGGGTCCATTTTACCCAGTGCCTTGGATTGTTCCGCGAGCTGGCTTTTCTTCCCTGTAAATTGCACTCGTACTTGATCGAGTGTAGCAAGGTCCTCTGCTGCTGCAATCGCAGCGAGCGCTTCAGTGGTCAGGGCTTCCAGTGACATAGTAACTCTCAAAGCAACAATTTAAAAATATAATAAAACTCCATATTCTAACAGTTTTTAAGCGCATTGATGAAGTTCCCTGCAGAGGAAAAATTAGATTGGCAACCATATTTAGAAAAAGTATAAGATAAAGCCAATATTTATGAGATCAATAACAATGGCACTCGATCAGATTTGGAAACAGCAGCTTACTTTGGTGACCTATGGCAATGAATATCTCAGCCAGAATCTGAGCTTTAATCATTGGGTACAACATGCCATTTTTAACCAGCACAATTTGCGTTTCCGAAATCTGCTGTCACAACATTTATTGGCACAACATTTTCAAATCTGGCTGGAAGGTCTAAAAAAACAGGGAACGCTGCGCATCAGCCTGCACAGTTCCAGCCTGCTCAATGATGAACAGAATCCAAATGCCAATGTTGAACTGCTAGCCATTCCGCATTTTATTGTCAGCCATGAACAAAATAAGAAAACGGCATGGATTTTCGGCAAGGAGTTGGCGGAGTGGTATAACGCAGATCATGACTATGCAGCGCCCAAGCCACAACAGGAACAGTGTCGTCAGGAAACCTTCTGGCGTTTCGAGCTGAATTCAAAACTGGCAAAGCGTATCGATGCCGACCTGCAACAGCCGAAGTGGGATGACATTCAGATTTATACCAACAACGAATTATTTGACAGCAAGCTTGCCCAAGGCTTTATCGAGCCTGCCAATCGTGATTTTCCATATTATGGAATGCCGCAAACTGCAACGGAAAATGCCGATGGTTCCCCATTGTTCGAGAGTAAATATCTGCCTTTACTGCCAAGCGATTATCAGGCGGATTATGCGCATACCACACTGCATCGTTTAGAAGCACTATCCAGTTATATTCAGCAAAAACAGCAATATCCCTATCATGCGGATGGCAGTGAACTGACAGCAGAAGAGCAGCTGAATCTACGCCATTTCTCGCAAAAACTGGATGATTTAACCGCAAAATTTATAGTTAAAGTTGCCAATCATTATCAATCCGCACGCTTAACCAAAGTTGAAGTCGCCAATCCTCTGGATGATACACCCAGCACTCCGCATAGCGCTCCACAAGTAAAAAGCCATCCTGCACATGCCTCGCACAAGGTCGGGACATCAGGCGTCATCAAACTGATTCTGCTGACCATTGTGATTTGTGTATTGGCTTATTATTTTGGACTTTAATTTTCTATAAAGATGCTCAAAACTGCTGCCAGGTATGGAAAATTTCAAATAGATCCAACGAGTATACTGATACTGCGGATTTTTCAGCATGATTGAGATGCAAGATGAACTCGATAACCTAGCATCGAGCTCATCCTTTTATAAGCTTCTAATTTTTATCGTGATTGGATCATTGCAGTTTTTTAGGCTTTTTTAGTGCCAGTTTTTTTAACACTTCTGATACCGCTACCATAGCAAAACTTGAAGTCACCACCACTGCCGAGCCATAACCGCCACAGCGCAGGCCGGCACTGGCACAAACTTCTGCGCCAGAGAACGGATTATCTATGGAATAAACGCAGGTAATGCCAAATTTTTCTTTCGGCTTTTTGCAAATACCTTTGGCACGTAACTGACTACGCAGTTTCGCCAGCATCGGGTCCTGTTCAGTTTTGGACAAATCGGCAACCCGAATTTTTAACGGATCCAACTTACCACCGGCCCCACCCGAGACAATGAGCGGAATTTTATTAAAACGGCAATGCAGCATTAACGCCAGTTTGGCTTTGACATCATCAATACAGTCCAGAACGACATCAGGGGTATTTTCTAACAGTTCTTTAACATTGTCTGGGGTTAGATAATCATCTACCAGATTGATCTTGATCCGTGGATTAATTGAATAACAGCGCTCGGCCATCACTTCAATTTTTTCCCGACCCAAGGTCGAACTCATGGCCGGCAATTGACGGTTAATATTCGATGCCGCGACCACATCCATATCAATCAGGGTCAGCTCAGCAATGCCGGTACGTGCCAAGGCTTCAACCGCCCAGGAACCCACGCCGCCAATCCCGATCACCATCACATGGCTGTGTTCGTACTGACGAAACGCCTCATCTCCATAAATTTTTTCTACCCCGGCAAAGCGGCGCTCATATTCATCATCTTCAGGAAGATCAGTCATTCGTCATCTAACAGCTAAAAAACACCGCTGCATTTTATCAAATTCCGGCTCAATTCGATAATCTATCTCTTTCACATCATTCAATAACTGTAGCAGACATAAAAAAAGAGACTTTCGCCCCTTTTTCTTTGAACCCTGTTCAGTCCTCTTTCATCACTGTTTATACCCTCTTTATTTTTCTCCCAGAGGGAGAAATAAAAAGCGTGATGAAAGAATCCTGTTACTTATTCATGATAAAGAAATATTCACGGTAATATTTGAGCTCTGCAATGGAATCACGGATGTCATCCATTGCCAGGTGTGAGGCATTCTTTTTCAAGCCACTCATAATTTCCGGGCGCCAGCGTTTTGCCAGCTCTTTTACTGAAGATACGTCTAGGTTACGGTAATGGAAATACTGTTCCATTTCCGGCATTAAACGGTGCAAGAAACGGCGATCCTGGCAAATCGAGTTACCACACATCGGGGATGATTTTGGATTGACCCATTTTTTCAAGAATTCGAGAGTTTGCTGTTCGGCATCTTGTGCAGTCAATTTACTGCGGCGTACCCGCTCGATCAGCCCCGATTGACCATGCTGACGCGTATTCCATTCATCCATCGCATTTAGTACGCGATCCGACTGATGCACAGCCAGCACTGGACCTTCCGCCAGAATATTCAGGTTATCGTCAGTCACAATCGTTGCAACTTCAATAATTTGATCGTTATCCGTATCCAGACCTGTCATTTCAAGGTCAATCCAAATCAGGCGGGTATCAGGGGTGCTGCTCATAAATGTGCAATCTTATTGGGCTTAAAAACCGCTATAGTAGCAAATTTATTGCAACTTGGCTGTAACTCCTACCCCGCTTCATGCTATTTTTGCCATTCTTAGTCCATGCTTTTTTTAGGATATGAATGGCTTTAATTCGTAAACGTCGTTTAACTGAACAGCAGCAACGTCGCATTCAGAAACAACATCAAACACGTCAAGAAGAACCCGACACTTCAAATGATTTAGAAGGCCTGGTGGTTCAACATTATGGCCGTCAACTTGAAGTGCAAGCCTTATCAACGCCCGAAAATCACCCGAGTAAACCTGTCGTTGCAGCAGGTGAACCCGAACCGTTCTGGAAGCCGATTGAAGTCGGCAGTGTATGGCGCTGTCATACCCGAACCAATCTGGAAGCACTGGTCACAGGTGACCGGGTCAAATGGCAGGCCGATCCGAATACCGGACTTGGTATCATTACCGCCATTCATCAACGTAAATCGCTGCTAACCCGTCCCGACCGTTATCACAAGGTCAAACCGGTAGCTGCCAATGTCAGCCTGATTGTGATTGTGTTTGCATCCTTTCCGGAAGTTGCCCCCAGCCTGATTGACCGTTATCTGGTGGCCTGCGCGGATGCCGATATTCCAGCTTTACTGGTATTGAATAAAGCAGATTTAATTCAGGAAAATGACCCGATTCTAGACCTAGTCAGAGAATACCGAGACCTGGGCTATGAAGTCATGCAATGCCAGTCTACCGGTGATGTATCGGTTTCCGCACTGGCAAAACGCCTAGCCGGTGAAACGGTCGCCTTTGTCGGTCAGTCTGGTGTGGGCAAAAGCTCGCTGATTAATGCCATGGTTCCCGAAGCGGCGCAAAAAACCAATATCATTTCGGAAAACTCGGCGTTGGGTCAGCACACCACCACCTCTACCCGTTTAATCGCCTTTGGTGAAGGTGCTGCACTAATTGACTCTCCGGGAATCCGTGAATTTGGGTTATGGCATCTGGACCTGGCCAAAGTGCAGCATGGCTTTCCTGAAATTGAAAATTTGCTGGGACATTGCCAGTTCCGTAACTGTACCCATAAGCATGAAAAGCAATGTGCTTTGCGTCAGGCCGTGGAATCTAGTGAAATCTTGCAACGCCGTTTAGACAGTTATTTGCGTTTAATCGATGAAATTACTGAAGCGCAGCAAAAAAATTAATTTTTCTTAACCCTTAGCCCTTGAAGCAGTGATTTTGATCGCCATATTTATAGGCTATACTCTACGCAATTTTGAAATTGTAATTAGGTGACTTGTGGAACGTTGGTTCGAATTTATGGGGAATCACCCCTTCTTGTTTGGAACACTCGGGGTGTTGGTTGTTTTGTTCTTTATTTTAGAAGGACAACGCAATGGCCGTAAAATTTCACCACAATCTTTAGGTATTTTAGTCAAAGCTAAAAATGCCATGCTGATTGATTTACGTGATGCTAAAGATTTCCGTGAAGGTCATATCAGCGGTAGCCGTAATATTCCCTATAGCCAGATTACCAGTCATATTGAAGAGTTAAAATCTGCCGATCGACCACTAGTGTTCATTTGTAACCTGGGTCAAATCGCAGGAACTGCCTTACAACAAGTGGGACATGCCGACAGTTACCGTCTAGACGGTGGAATCAACAACTGGAAAGTGCAAGGCTTACCCCTGATTAAAAGCAAATAATACGCTTGGAGATTTTGAATGGCTGAAGTAATTATTTATTCCACCACCGTATGCCCATATTGCATTCGCGCAAAACAACTTCTTGAGCGTAAAGGCGTGGCTTATAAAGAAATTAACTTATCTAACGAAGCGCCTGAAGTACGTGTGGAACTGATGCAACGCACCAATCATCGTACTGTTCCACAAATTTTTATTAACGACCAGTTTATTGGTGGTTTTGATCAACTTTATGCTTTAGAGCGTGAAGGAAAACTAAACGAACTATTGGCTTAACCCTATATTAAGTCAGCTCTTCATATTAAGGATTAAAGAATGAGTGAACAACAAGCTCAACCACAATTAGCACTAGAACGTATTTATACTAAAGATATTTCTTTTGAAGTACCTGGGGCACAAGTATTTACTAAAGAATGGCAGCCTGAATTAAATATCAACCTGTCTTCTTCTGCAGAAAAAATTGATGCGACGCATTACGAAGTGTCATTACAAGTCGTGGTTCAAGCGAACAATGCAGGTGATACTGCATTTATCGTGGATGTAACGCAAGCCGGTATTTTCCTGATTGACGGTGTTGAAGAAGAACGCCTGCCATATATTCTGGGTGCTTATTGTCCAAATATCCTGTTCCCGTTCTTACGCGAAGCAGTCAATGACATGGTCACCAAAGGAAGCTTCCCGCAATTGCTGCTTACACCAATCAACTTCGATGCTGAATTTGAAGCAAATATGCAACGTGCGCAAGCAGCCGCTGCTGAAGGCCAAGCTTAATCGCTTAAGCTTCAATATAAAAAAGACCGCATTTGCGGTCTTTTTTATTGCCATATTTCTCCTTCTCCCTTTGGGAGAAGGTCGGGATGAGGGGGAAAAAGCAATCCCTCACCCTAGCCCTCTCCCACAGGGAGAGGGAATTGACAGATGATTATTCACCATCCATCATTAAATCAGCGCTCATACCCACAGTATTAAAGCCGGCATCAACATACATAATTTCGCCAGTAATACCATTAGCCCAAGGTGAGCACAGGAACAATGCCGCATTACCGACATCTTCAATGGTCACATTACGTTTCAGTGGCGCAACTTTTTCATTCAGGTCGAGCATTTTACGGAAAGACTTGATGCCTGAAGCTGCAAGAGTACGGATTGGACCTGCCGAAATGGCATTTACGCGAATGCCTTCAGCACCAAGGCTTGATGCCAAATAACGCACACCCGCTTCCAATGATGCCTTCGCCATACCCATAACGTTGTAATTTGGCATTACACGTTCAGAACCCTGATAAGTCAAAGTCAGCAAGCAGCCTTGGCGAACTTTTAATAAAGGTTTTGCAGCACGTGCCATGGCAATAAAACTGTATGCACTGATGTCGTGGGCAATGTTAAAACCTTCGCGGTCGGTAACATCGGTAAAGTCACCATCTAAAGTATGTGCTGGTGCAAAACCGATTGAATGAACCACGCCATCCAGACCATCCCAATGTTTTGCCAATTCTGCAAAAGCCTGGTCAATTTCAGCATCTACCGCCACGTCACAAGGGAAAACCAGTGTTGAACCGAATTGTGCAGCAAACTCATCAACACGTTTTTTTAATTTTTCATTCGGATAGGTAAATGCCAGTTCAGCACCTTCACGATGCAAGGCTTGAGCAATACCAAATGCAATGGATAATTTACTTGCAATACCCGCGATGAGAAAACGCTTACCCGCCAATAGTCCTTGTGCCATGTGAATCTCACTCAAAATAATTTAGCAGCATAATGCCAAGTCTGAAGCATTTGCGAAATTGCATAATGCGCCTTTTTTTAACATGTTGTGTAAAAATCAAAAAAAATGCTCCACCATTGGGGAGCATTTCTGAACTGATCGTGCTATCTAGCTCGCTGTCCTGGTTAAAAGGATTAATCATCCCCTTGTAATAAACCCAGCAAGCGCAGGAAGGAATAATACATCCAGACCAAGGTCGCCAACAAGGCAATACCACACAACCATTCCATCGCTTTTGGCGCATACTGTGCCGCAGATGATTCGATCAGGTCAAAATCGAGTATCAGGTTTAATGAAGCGATCACTGCAACAAAGGCAGCAAAGCCAATCCCCAACCAGTTACTTTCAAAAATATAGGGAATACTAGAACCAAAAGCCAACCCCATAACCATTTGCACTACAAATACAATGGCAATGGCAATCGAAGCGGACATCACTACAGCTTTAAATTTTTCTGTGGCACGAATAATCTGGAAGCGGTATAACCCAAACATGACCAATGTGGTAACAAAGGTTGCCAGCAAGGCTTGTAAAGGTACACCTGGAAATTTCAGCTGAAATACAACCGAAATTCCCCCTAAAAATGCCCCTTCAAACAGTGCATAAGGAATGGCTAATGTGGGGGCGGTATTCGGCTTGAATGTGACGATGAGTGCCAGGATAAATCCACCAATCGCTCCCACCATTGCGGCAGCATAAGCCATCGATATATTCAGGGTCAGAAAGCTATATAAAAAGAGTGATATACCGACTACAGCAGCAATTACCGTCAATATCACCGATTTTTGAATGGCACCTTGCACCGTCATGGCATGGTTAAAATCACTCTGGGTTTCGACCCGGGTTAAAATAGGATTATTACTTTGCATAATTCCCTCATTATTGTCATTTAGATTTTTGAATTAGTATAAAACGCATCTAAGAACAGAAAATGAATCTTTGCAACTTTGCATAAAATATCGCTCAGACAAGCAAGCCGATTCATGGCACAACATACCTTAAAAACCCATATTGATGGATAAAATATGATTTTACAATGTTTTTCAAGATGCCAACTTTAAAGCATCCAGGGAGTTTTGCCAGAGTTGTGCGGCAAGAAAAGCCTGATCCAGATTCAGCGATTGTGCCAATCCATCCAGAACATAAGGTAAATTGACTGGCGTATTGCGAGTTCGATGTTCAGTGGAACTTTGACAGCATAAGGGTGTCATATCCGGACAATCGGTTTCCAGGACCAGATGTTCAGCACCTATAGCCTGAACCACGCGATGCAGTTTTTTGGCATTGGGATTGGTAATTTGCCCAGTGACGCCAATTTTAAAGCCCAGTTGAATAAAGGCCTTGGCTTCTTCTATCCCGCCACTAAAGGCATGGGCAATTCCACCCAAGCTAAATTGCTGCTGTTTTAATATCGCCAGCGTTTCTGCATGTGATTTGCGGATATGCAATAACACCGGCTTATCAAACTGTTGCGCCAATTCCAGTTGTGCAGCAAAAAAATCTTTTTGTTTCTGAAACATGGCTGGCTGCTTGTGCTGTGTTAAAAAAGTATCCAGGCCAATTTCACCCACTGCGACACAATCTTCATTTTTCAACACTGATTCTAAATCGCCCAAATGTGCATTTTGATGCTGTTCAATATAAACAGGATGCAATCCCGGTGCTAAATAACTTTGAGGAGCATCCTTTAATTGATTGAGAAAATGCTGCGTGTAGAGCAGATCCTGAAAACGCGACTGAACAAAACCAATCAAAATCAGGCGTTCTACCCCCACTGCTTTGGCCGCATGCGCCAGTTGCTCCCGATCTGCATCGAAATCGGGAACATCAAAATGGGTATGGGTATCAAACAGTGAATAAGACATTAAGATTGGGCTTTATTTGCAATAGGTGTACTTGCCGATGCAGCATCATTTTTGACTTCAGCCTGAGGCAAGTACTCTTTCTTCAGTACTGTTTGCAACTGCTCATAAGGAATGGTCAAACGTGGCAATCCCACCACATAAGGCCCAATTTCATATTCGCCATATTGCAAAATCAGACCTTGAGTGGATAGGTAAAAATTGTCCGATAAAGTAAATTTCCACGCCTGTTCGTATTCTTCAACGCTATTTGCCAACTTGGAATCAATAACCCAACGTTTAAACTCTTCATGAGCTTTCTGTTCCAGTACAGCTTTCTGTTTTGGCGCCAGAATATCATCCAACTCGACCAATTTTTTCTTTTTCAAATCAAAGTTATAATAATACTGTGAGGATGAACCATGTGCACCACCCAGATAACTGCTGGAATTTAACACCACAGTTGCCAAAGGTTGGCCTGCATTGAGAATCTTCGGCTTGATCATCAGGCTGATCTGATGATTGGCACTTAAAGCTTTCAGTTCTTTATCCAGCGATAAAAAGGTCTGTAGATAAGGCGCCACCTGTTTTTCCAGTTTCTGTTTCGGTGTTTCAATAGTTTCCGATGCAGCAGCTTCAGATGCCTGAGCTGGATTTAAATCTTTCGAATTTCCGCTTGCTGTAGTCGCCTGCTGCTCTGTCTTCAACAATTTCGGCGAAATATCTAAAATTTGATCCAGCTGCTTTAAAACTTGTTGATCAATAAATTCATCAATAAATGCCTGGTTACTAGAAAGACGCTCGACATTTATTTCAGGACAACTATTCCCATCACATTCAGGCAAATTTAAAGTCAGCTTTTCCGTGTCGCCTGCCAATGTTAAAGCTTCGGCTTGAGCAGCTTGCGATTGGGCTACTTTGTCCTCTTTTTTAGGCTCAGGCTGTTTAGGTTGGCATGCACTCAAGGCAATTGCCGCCGCAACAACTCTGAGGGTAAAGATCGTTTTATTTTTTAGCATCATCTGACCTATAAACTTAAATCTGGTAAATGGACGTTCACTCAATGTCTGAATTGATTACCGATGACTAAAACATATGCTGATAAGCGTCAGCTTTCAATATCTGCTTGGTTTGTTCTTTGGTTAAATAAATATCAAGCTGGGCACCATCTTTAACAATTTCATGGGTGCGATAATGCAAACCGATCCCTTCCTGATCAAAGAACCAGTCTGCCTGTCCCCAGTACAGTTTCTTTGGCGCTTTCTGTCTGACTTCAGCCTTTTGTTGCTTTAACCATTTTTGATAAGCCTGCTGCACAATACTATTCATGGCGGTTTGCTGCTGAGGTTCCAGAATATCCAGCAACGTCACCGTTTTCTGTTTTTCACGGTCAGCCACAAAGAAATAATAGCGCTCTTTCACTTTTATTTCTTCTTGCATCGTGTCAACGCCTAATTGCATCAGCACATACTGGTTCCGCTGATAGGCAATTCGGGTATACATTGACAGTTCATAGGGCTTATTTTTGGCAAATTCGGCCTGCCAGGCATCCGACTTTTTCACATAGGCATTTACGGCCTGCTGCAGGCTCATGTCCTGTTTTAAGCTAATTTGATCTTGAATAACCTTGGCCTGACTCTTGGCAATCCAGTCATTTAACCAAGCATCTTCGGTATGTACCGTTTGAATACTCAGGTCAATACAGTTCTTTGTTTCACAAAAAGGCAAGGCAATTTTTGCCGGCTGTTCCTGAATGTTTAAATAGGGTAAGATATCTGCCTTTTCGGTTTTAAAGACTGAAGCTGGCGACTGTTCCTGATCAGGTTGTTTGGATTCTTGTTTTGAAGCATCACAGGCACTGAGCATCAGCCCCATGATGATTACGGATGTAGCCCCGAGTTTTCCGTTCATGCTGACCACTCTTTTTCTAAAGCAATTCATTTATCTTAATAATTTTACACAGGGTCTGTTGACACTTCATCTATGTTTGCGACGATACATATTGATGAAATGTCATCAACTCCCTAAAAAAACAGCTTCATAAAGAAGCTGTTTTATTGGTTGTCTTAGTGTTCACGGGTATTACGGAACACGATATCCGGATAACGCTCCTGCATCAGCTGCAAATTCACCCGGCTTGGTGCAAGATAAGTCAAGTGACCACCCCCATCCACTGACAACTGATCATGGGCTTTTTTCTTGAATTCGTTGAATTTCTTCTCATCTTCACAAGATACCCAACGAACGGTATTGATGCTGACCGGCTCATAGACACAGTCCACTTTATACTCTTCTTTCAGACGGTACGCGACCACTTCAAACTGCAGCACACCGACTGCACCCACAATCAGGTCATTGCTGTTTTGCGGCATGAACACCTGAGTTGCACCTTCTTCTGAAAGCTCTTTCAGACCTTTTTGCAGCTGTTTCGATTTCAATGGATCTTTTAGACGCACACGGCGGAACATTTCCGGTGCAAAGTGTGGAATACCGGTAAACTGCAGTTTTTCCCCTGAAGTAAAGGTGTCGCCAATCTGGATGGTGCCGTGGTTGTGTAAACCGATAATATCGCCCGGCCATGCTTCTTCCAGGTGCTGACGGTCACCGGCCAGGAAAGTCAAGGCATCACTGATGCGCACGTCTTTATCAATACGTACATGCTTCATTTTCATGCCTTTTTCGTACTTGCCTGAACAGATTCGCATGAAAGCAATACGGTCACGGTGTTTCGGATCCATATTGGCCTGAATCTTGAAGACAAAACCGGTAAAACCTTCTTCAGTGGCATCTACTTTACGGTCTTGGGTCGGATGGGCTTTAGGTTCAGGTGCATAGTTACTGAAAGCCTCCAGTACATGATCTACACCAAAGTTACCCAGCGCGGTACCAAATAAAACAGGTGTTTGACGACCCGCCAGGAATTCTTCACGGTCTAATGGATCATTGGCCATTTGCACCAGTTCCAGCGATTCTTCAAATGCCGCCCAAGCCAGTTCCCCTACTTTTTCACGCAGATCGGCATGATCATAGCCATCACGGACTTCGATATCAGTAATCACTGAACCAAAACCGGCTTTATAAACGTAGAATTTTTCTTCCAGAAGATTATAAACACCGGCAAAATCACGGCCGGTACCGAGTGGCCAGGTTAATGGCACACATTTGATTTTCAGGACGTTTTCAATTTCATCCAGCAGCTCTAAAGGCTCACGGATTTCACGGTCCATTTTGTTGACAAAAGAGATGATCGGTGTATCACGCATACGACACACTTCCATCAATTTAATGGTACGGTCCTCGACACCTTTTGCACCATCAATCACCATCAACGCTGAATCCACAGCAGTCAGGGTACGGTAAGTATCTTCCGAGAAGTCTTCGTGCCCCGGGGTATCCAGCAGGTTGATCATCTTGTCTTTAAACGGGAACTGCATTACCGAGGTCGTGATCGAAATACCACGTTCCTTTTCCATTTCCATCCAGTCAGAGGTGGCGGCACGGTCCGATTTACGGCTTTTCACCATCCCTGCAACCTGAATCGCCTGACCCCATAACAGCAGCTTTTCTGTCATGGTAGTTTTACCGGCATCGGGGTGGGAAATAATGGCGAACGTCCTGCGAGTCGCGACTTCTCTAGCGAGTTGCTCTTTAAACATAGGGAAAATCTTCAATATGTACACCGTTTTGTACACACGTATCAATGTGTATCAAGCCAGTGAAGTGATAACTTAAAATTGGCGCAATTGTAGCAGATTTATAGTTATTGTATCGGGCTGTTGTGATTAAAGCACTTTGATCACCACTGATAGACGGTTCATATCTCTAGATAGCATCATTCTATCCCCTAGCTATCTATTCGGTGAAAATTAAGAAAAATTGCTGTAGGAGTAAAACTGCTGTTCATACATGAACATCATCAGCATGAGGGAATGATTCTACACAACAATAAAAGCTGTAGATAAAGAAAAGCCCGGATGATTTCATCCGGGCCCAATTAACACTTAAATTATTCTGCTTTCTTCACACCAGTGACATCAACTTCTACCCGGCGATCCGGCTGCAAACAGGCAATCAGTGTTGCCGTTGCCTTATTGCCCACACAACTGGTGGTTTTAGGCTGACTTTCACCGGCACTTGCCACTTCCATCGCCACATTCACACCTTGGCTCATCAGATAATCCTTGACCGTGGTTGCCCGGGCCAGGCCCAGACGCTGGTTGTAGCTTTCCGAACCAAGACGGTCAGTATGGCCGGTAATACGAATCTGTTCAATCCGTACATAACCATTACTGATGCGGCTCGCCAATTCATCCAGCTGACGGCGTCCTTCAGGTAACAGATCCGCAACAGTGGAACGGTCGAACTTAAATAGGGCATCCGCAGACAGTTCCACACGCTCCATCTGTACAGGTGCTGGTGGAACCACAACTGGTGCAGGAGCCGCTTCTACCGGCGGACACCATTTATTATCAACATTCTGCAGGCTGGCACACGCTGTCAAACTAAGCAAAGCTGAAGCCACACATGTCATTATCAGTTTTTGTTTCATCACGATTTCCTTCTATTTCATGCTTGAATGATCATCCCCGACATGACATATGCCGAGAATGACCTGCTTCAGAATTACCAGCTGTGTTTCAGACCAATCGTGCCGGTGTAGCCATTACGGTCTTCACCAGACAGCTCTTGCTGATAGCGTGCATCTGCATAAACATAGGCAGATGTGGCAATCGGCAACTGCATCCCTAAACCAACCTCACCCCAAGTACGGCTATAGTCTTCATTCAACTTGTCACGGCCAATATTGACATCAGTCGGTTCAATAAAGTCACTCAGTACATTGGCAACTGCATAGAAAGTTTTGGTACGGTAGTCTGCAGTCGGTGCGTTATACGCCAAACGTGTACCAATACGGCCTCTCAGGCTGTGTTGATCATCCTGATCTACATGTGCACTGCCATCATTGAAGTCTTCCAGGCTAACAAACTGATAAGACAATTGAGCTTGCGGTTCAATCAGCCAGTGGCTGTTGCCCAATTTGTACGGACGACCCACCTCAGCGGATAAGCCAGCACCCCAACCGTCCTGATCAGCATTATGACCATCACGAGCTTTATATTCGTTTTGCAAATAAGACACTTGACCAACTAAATCCAGATAGCTGCCATTTTTGTCGTAATAAGTCGAGTACAATCCTACACTTGCTGCATCGGTAGTGCCTTCACCAGTAAATTTATCTGCAACGATCTGTGCATTTTCGGCGCGGTATTGGTCAAAGAAGTCGATCTTGCTTTGGCCATAGCCCAGCATGAAACCGGTATGACGACGTGAACCATTGTCCGGATTGTAGTTGACTGAAAAATCATAGCCCAGTTGGGCTACGAAGTTATCCATTTCCATATCCAGACGGTTATCACCCGTTAACTCGGTATTGCCGCCACGTACTCGTGCCCATACTTGGTTGCCCTGAGTTTCCTGGCATTCACCACACTTGTCCCAAGCCCAAGTCTGCTGCTCACCGACACGATCATGCAAGGTGCCCAGCATGTCATAGCCCAGCAAGGTGTTGGCATATGGCATTTGGGTATAGCCCGATACTTCCGCTTTATAGATTGGTGTGCCTTCAGCGTTCAAGGCATTCAGCGTCCAGCTATATTCCGTTCCTAGTTCATTTGATATTAGTTGACCTTCACCAGCATTTGACGTTCCTGCCATTCCAGTAAATGTACCACCACCTGTTGGATCTGTAACAATGACCGTCGGAAGTTGAGTGATCTGATCTGCCGCAGTGACATCGCCTAAACCGTTAATCGCGGTCACATGGGTATTCCCTGTTGCAGTCCCATTAATCACAAGTTGGTCTGATGCACCTGTAGCCAGATTCACATCCACAATTAAATCTGAACCAGCAGCATAATTCCCTTCAACGGTTAACGTGTTGACAGGTGCTGCATCACCACGATGCAAGTCGATAGTACCAAAATTGTTCACATTCGCAGTTACTGTCGATGCAAGGGTGCCTGGTGCCAACGCGAGCGTACTACCCTCTTCAATATTCAATGTACCTGTTGTAGTTGGCGCGAGCATCGTGATTGTTGGCACAGGCTCAGAATCACCTGATAAATTAAGATCACCACTCAGGCTAAAGACTGCACCCTCCTGCACATTAACGGTTTCCCAGCCTACCAGTGCGACATTACCCGCTGCACCTGGCAATATTGGGAATTCAGGGTAGATGGTCTCTGCTGGCTCGGCTTCAGAACGACCAGTCAAATCGACACCGATATTTAAGGTATCCGCTTGCGAACCACCGTCCAGATAGCTAAGTTCTGAAACATCAGTTCCTGCTTTCAGGCTCAGGGTATCTGAACCAGCTTCCATCCAGATATCACCGACTATTTTACCGCCAGTTGCAATCAGCGTATCGTCACCTGCTTTCAGATTAATACCACCGATTAGCGTACCACCTTGCTGATTAACCGTTTCGTCACCAGCGCCACCTAAAATGGCGTACATATCTGCCAACTCCCAATTCGCAGGATTTTCTGGTTCGTTAGGGAAAGGTAAATCACCTTCAACTGGGACATAATCTCTAAAAGCAGCCGTAATATTTGCAGTATTGGTAATTTCAGCAGCACCTGAAGTATTGACACGAATACCATTGCCAATAGCACTGATTATATTTCCAGATGTATTGACGACAACTTTGTTGGCATTCACAAACTCGGTGCCATCGTCATTATGACCACCTGAGTGAGCATAGATTCCATCTTCATAGGCCAACAAATCACCTGAAGAATTTACTGTAACGGTTCCACCGCCAGAATGGGCATGAATCGCACGTCCACCATTGCTAATATCCTGCATGGCGGTTGAACTATTGGCATAAATAACTTCATTATTGATAGGCTCAAGCGTTGCAGCCACAATATCAGCAGCATTATTGACAATCACGTTACCACCACCGGAATGGGCATGAATGCCGGATTCAGCAGCTTGAATCGAGCTACCATCAGCGGTGACGACAGTCACAACACTTTTATTTCCCGATGCTAATCCATCTTCGCCTTTATAGTTGCTAGTATGGGCATGAAGACCACTTTCACCAGCAACAATTTGCGCAGTTGAAGCCAGATTCACTGTTACATCGCCTGCGCCCGCATGTGCATGAATACCGTTACCGCCAGAATTAATCGTGCCAGCCATCGCTACAGTGACATCACCGGCTTCACCTTCTGCAGCGATACCACCATCACCAGCACCAATAACTGCACCCGCATCCTGACTAATATTCACGGTGCCCAAGCCACCTGCAACGCCCTTAATTCCAGCACCGCCAGCCGCAATGGTACTCGTAGACAGCTGTGTGATAGAAATGGCTTGTGGCGTTTCAGGATAAATTCCTGTTGGTGATAGAGTATCGACATAAACACCATGACCACCACCGGCAGTCACTACAGCTACTTCGCGGGTATCCCCGGTAGGCTCCATGACCTGAAGATAAACAGGATCACCATTTTCATCAAATACAGGTTTGTCGTGTTCAATTAACTGGACATAGACAGGATTATTGAACTCATCAAAAACCAATTCACCATTTCCATCGGTTTGCTGAACATAGATAGGATTGCCGTTTCCATCCACAGCAGGGCCTAATACATTTCCGGTATACGTGGCACCAAACACACGATCTGGAGTATTGATATCTCCAGCAATGGTTACGTTCACATTACCGGTCTGGTTGGCTGCATAAATACCATGTGCAGTACCTGTAGCGGTCAAACTACTTTCAGCACCTAAATGAATTAAAGTATTGCCTGCATCTGCAGCTTGCACAACAGTTCCAAAAGTACCGTGATCAACAATCTGTACAACACCGGCAGGAACAGCGGCGAGCTCTAATTCACCATGCTTACCTTTGGTGGTCTTGGCCATATCGGTGGCATTCTTATCCAAATAGGCCTGCTGTGCTTGCGTTAATGTACCACTTCCATCTCCCAATAAATTGAAAGCAGTTGATGCATAGTTATTGGTAGCTTCCAGCGATGAATAATTAAACTGTGCACCATTGGCCACGACAATGGTTGAATCTGGCTGAGGATCTGGCAAAGTTTCAGGATAAGATCCAATTTCAGCATCAATCGGTCCTACAACAACAGGCGTTGTTGCAGAAGTCAGAGTAACGCTCGCATCACTTCCATCTACAATAATTTGTGAATAACTGGCTGCTGGTAAATCAACTGCAAAAGCTGCAGAGCTGCCTACGGTTCCCGCCACAGCAAGGCTGGTCGCCAAAATGGTTTTTGCTAAACGTCCCCGGCTGCGCTTGCCCTTTGCCTGTGCTAGCTCACTAACAGCCACCCATGTACCTAATGCTTCATTATATATACAACGATAAATCTTATTCATAATCTAGTCCTCTCAACAAAATGAGGTGGAAATTAGATGCCTTTGACCAGCATCCTTTTTTTCTTAAATTGAAACGTTTTATTTAAAAGTTAATGATTTCGTGAAAATACATTTAAAGATTACTAAAGTGTTTCCTTCACTTTTTATTCATAATGTTTACAATTTAGAACTTTTCCAACAACACAAATATGGCTTTTTGTATCATTTTTAGACAAAATCATCTAAGCCACCTAAATCGGAAACAATACTTTAAATTTTTATAAAATGTATAAATTTCAACCATATATATTATCTTCGACTAAAGTTGCACAAAAAAGCCCATTGAATAAAAAAATAATTATATTTATTTATATCAATAACTTAATTAAAAAATAACTCTTTAAAGATGATTAGAATTGGTAAAAGCAATCATTATTATTTTTATCTTATATTTGTAATGCTGACATTTTATTCCATTGTAACTAGACCAAATCTAAAGCAGCTGAATATAGTTGAAATATAAAGTGTATTTTCAAACGACTCTTCAGCCAGACTATGAATTTATTAAATAAACTTAATGATATTATTCACCCTAGGTGGGAAATAATGGCAAATGTACGTCGCTGAACGACCTGCGCCGCTAACTCATCTTTAAAACTTATGGAAAATACTTACTGCAGAACCAGAGTGCTCAAGATCAAATATGATCAATATGAAAAATTGACCATATTGCAGCAGATCATAAAACTTTTGAAATAAACTAAACCTGTTCAACCCGCATCAAGTTTAAGTAAATAGTGCCTTGTCCATTGTTTCCAGACGGTTCACATCCATTGGCATTCCCAGCAGAAAACCCTGCAATTGCTGACAGCCTAAACGGGTCAGGATATCTGCCTGCAAAGGTGTTTCCACCCCTTCTGCAGTGACCACCAAACCCAGTTTTATGGCCAGCTGGATAATACTTGCCAGAATGATTTCATCTTTTGAGCCGACTGCCAGATCCCGGATAAATTCCCGGTCTATCTTCAACTCATCCACAGGCAGGTTCTTCAAATATAAAAAGCTGGAATGCCCGGTTCCAAAATCATCAATCGCCAGTTTAATCCCCATCTGACGTAACCGCTCAAAACTCCGAATGGTAGAGTCCACGTGATGCATAGCTGTCGATTCTGTAATTTCGATGGCTAAATGATTAGGATTAATCTGATATTGAGCAAATAATTTTTCTAGTGTTGTAAACAGATGTTTATGTTCAAATTGTACGGCGGATAAATTCACTGCGACTGGAAAATAGTTGGAATCGGTCTGTTCCCAGATTTGAATTTGCTTACAGGCTTGCTCGAGTGCCCAATAGCCCATTTGAATAATCAGCCCGGTTTTTTCAGCCCCCGCGATAAACATGTTTGGCGTCAACATTCCCAAGCTTGGATGATTCCAGCGGATCAGGGCTTCTACGCCGCAAATGGCATAATCCCCAGTGGTAAATTTGGGCTGATAAAACAGAACAAATTGTTGTTCTTCAACTGCTTTATATAAATCATTAATCAGCTTGGTCTGACTTTTGGTCTCCTGCTGATCAGCACTGTAACTAAACAGCGAATAGGTATTTCTCCCTTGATATTTCGACGTCAACATGGCTGCATCCGCATTAATCAGCAGATCCTGCAAATTATTACCATGATCGGGATACAGGGCGATGCCAATGCTGCTAGAAATATTAATTTCTTTACCAGCAATCAAAAAGCTGTCCTGGATTTGTTCCAATAACTGCTCGGCCTTTTCAACTGCATGTTCGAGGGTAGCCTGTTCCAGCACCATCAAAAACTCATCTCCACCTAGACGAAGCAGTTTTTCGTTTGGTTTCAGATTCTGCTGAATGCGGGTCGCCAGTTGCACCAGCAACTGATCACCGATATGATGCCCAAATACATCATTGACCGCTTTAAAACGATCTAAGTCGATATAGAGAAAGGCAATTTGATCATCCCTGTAACGATGATCGGTAAATAAAAAATGTGAATATTCCGCTAGGAATAAACGATTGGGCAACTTAGTTAAATTGTCCTGCACAGCCTGATTGGCCAGTTCACGATTGGCTTTAGAAAGCTGTATATTTCGGATTTCCAGTCTTTGTTCCAGCACAGCAACACAAAATGCAGCGAGAAAAATTAAACTGGTGACTAAAATCACACTTAATAAAATTAATCCTTGGCCAATTTGATAAGGTGCAATCTGTTGATCTGCAGAAACTTCATAAAAAGCGATTGCCCACATACCGACATAGTGCATCGCGACAATGGTTAGCGCCATCATCAATACCAGAAAAATCTTGATCATCAGCTTTTGCTGTACTGCATTTTTATATTTAAAAATAAGCCAGAACGTTAAACCTGAACCTGCAATTGCAATTAAAACAGAAAAAATTGTCAGCAAAGGATCATAATAAATCCGATGCTGATCGATGATCAGCGCCATCATGCCAGTATAGTGCATTCCGGCACTACCTATTCCCATCAGTACCGCACCTAAAACAAGCCGGCCAAAGGGTAAGGTTTCTCGTGTAGTCAACCAAATGGCAAAAGTAGATGCAATGAACGCAATAAGATAGGAAACAAAAGTAAGACTATAATCAAAAGAGTAATCTGCTGGTAAATGACAAGCGAGCACACCAGCAAAGTGCATACACCAAATTGCAGCTCCAAGCATCAGACCACTGATGACGAGAAGCATTTTTTCATATTTCTGACGCAGGCCACGGAATAATAATTGTTCGAATGAAACAGTAAAATAACAGACCAAAATAGTAACAACTATCGAAGCAATCACCAGACTAAAATCATAATGTATATGAACCATATTCAGTTCCGTATAAGGTATCTTTCTTGTTTTAATCCACGTGATTGATACTTTTCATACAAGCAAGAAAATTTTTATCTTTAAAGAGTGGTTATAAAAACAATCAATTAAAACAAGAATCTAATACTATTCCATTTTGGTCAAGTGATAATTGCTCTATTCTTTTTTATTTCTATGTATTCATTTTACAATAGAAACATAGTTCAACATTTTTATCATTATCCTCACACCGTTCATATTTTTAAAATAATGCCTCTGTTTGCTCATGCATCAATAAAAAGCCAGTCAGATCAACTAACTGGCTTTTTCGGAAAATTTAAATGAAAAATACCAAATTACAGCGCCTACTGGCCAGCAGCCTTAGTGGATTGTAATTTTGCATAATCTAATAAAATATTGGCAGATTCCATAACAAAGCTTTCTTCTTCGGGCAAAGCAGGTCGTTGTGTTGCTTTCATTTTCGCACGCGACTCGATTAAAGCATCCATTGAGGCTTGATAACTTTCCCAATTAGCATAAGGCTTTTGCCCCGTCAGGCTGCGGCGCTGATTTTCCGCCTCTAAAGTTTTCTGCTCAAGTGCGTTCAGCTCGGCTTTGCGCTGATCAATATCCAGCACTACACGCTTTTGCTCATCGGTTTTTTTCGCAATCGCTTTACGTTGCTCCAGATATTTAAATTGCGGATCAACACTTACACGCTGTTGTGACATTTGTGCCAGATTTTGCACATAAGGTTGTACCGAACCTTCACGCTTAAATGGTGCAGTTGGAATGGTATCCCATTTCAAGGCATTCTTCGCCTTACGCTCGCCAAACTCTTCATTGTAGATATCAACCAGCTTGATATCAGGTACTACCCCTTTATTTTGGGTACTTCCACCCGTAACACGATAGAACTTACGCTGGGTCAAGGTTGCCTGACCATAGGCCAAAGTATCCAGTTGAACCTGGGCTGTACCTTTACCTGTGGTGGTACTGCCAATCACGATACCACGCTCATAATCCTGAATAGCAGCAGAATAAATTTCACTGGCCGATGCTGAAGCCAGATTAACCATGACCGCCAGTGGACCGGCATAGGTTTGTGCACCACCGTCATCGTCCTCAAATACGCTGACATTGCCATTACCGTCGCGAATTTGCACCACTGGACCAGATTTGATGACTTGTCCCAGCATACGTGCAACTTCTTCCAGCGAGCCGCCCGGGTTATTACGCAAATCGATAATAATCCCTTCTACATTCTTGGCTGCCAGGCTTTTTAAAGCATTGTTGGTGTCTTCAGAAACCGAACGATAATCCGCACCTGCACGGCGCGCACGATAATTCAAATAAAATGACGGAATTTCAATTACACCAAAGGTATGGTTTTTGCCATCCCGTTTGATCTCAACTGTACGTGAACGAACACCCGCATCTTCTTCCTGAATGACATCACGCACCAGGCTGACTGTACGTGCCTGCCCCATGGATGCACCCGCGCCCAATAAACGCAGACTCACCTTGGTTCCACGCTTGCCACGAATCAGGCCGACCACTTCATTACTGGCCCAGCCGATGACATCGACCATTTTATCGCCGTCTTGTGCTACACCAATAATACGGTCTCCGGGTTTAATCTGACCTGATTTGCTGGCCGGACCACCTTCAACAATGGTTTCAATCTTGGTGTAATCTTCATTACCGCGTTCAGGACGAATCGAAACCCCGATCCCCTCTAGCTGCAAGGTGGTTTGACGGTTCAATTCCATCGCATCAACCGGCGGGAAATAATTGCTATGCGGATCATAGGTCAGCATCATCGCATTCAAAGTCTTGTCGAGGACATCATCGCTCTTTACACGGCTAACGCGTTCAAGCTGACGGGTATAACGCTTGGTCAGGGTTTGAACTGGAGTTAAATCTTCAGGGCTGGCCAGATCCTGACCATTGGCCAGGGTCGGATCATCTTTTAAGGCTTTTTGCTTCGCAGACTCTTCTTCTTTACTAATGTTTAAGTTGATGAGTTGCGATACCAGCATTTTTTTCCAATGTTGTTGCTGCTCTGCGGCAGTCTTGAAATAAGGTGCTTTTTCACGATCAGTTTCAATATAAGTATTGCCTTGCTTCAAGTTTTGCGGCTTTTTCAATTCCGCCAGCATGAACTCATAAAACTGTTTTAAGCGTTCACGATACTGTGCATGAATTAAATACGGACCCGACAAATCCCCAGCTTTTAAAGCCGCCCCAAAATTTGCACCATACTTTTTCTTATATTGTTCTACTTCAGGTGCCAAAAATAATGAATGGTCTGCATCCAGACTATCTAGATAAAAATCAAGGATCCGATTAGAAGTCGCCGCATCTAAACGCTGATTTAAATAATGCTGACGGTCAACCAAAGTCGCCAATTGGCGTGATACAAGGGCTTGTTCCTGCGTTGGCTGAATGCTTTGAGAAACTGCAACGGTATTGTTTGCAGCAATTGCCTCATTTACTACATGAGTAAAGAAAAACCCTCCAGTCGCAATTGCAACTGCACAAGCTAATGATTGAAGTTTCATAAATAATTCGTACTTCCTTGGTCTTTGACCAATATTGCAACGTCGTTTTTCAACATGAACGCAGTATATTCAAAATCTTAAACAACTTAATATGTGTATGTCGTGTAGTTTTATCATATTCTGTACTGTCAAAATGTAGCAAATCATTGCAGAATTCGGGTATTGTTTTTCTTTATAAAATTCCAACACGGACACCGATATGATTGGCGCATTGATGCTAGACATCGCTGGCACAGAACTTACTCAAGAAGATATTGAACTATTACGAGCACCGCAAGTAGGCGGCATGATTTTATTTTCACGAAATATACAATCACCTGAGCAGGTTCGTGCCTTAACCGATCATATGCGTCGTGTCAGACCTGATATTTTAATTGCTGTGGATCAGGAAGGTGGTCGCGTACAGCGTTTGAAACAGGGCTTTACCTTACTTCCAGCCATGGGCCGTTTAGGTGAACTTTATCTCACTGAACCTGAAAAAGCTGTTGATCTGGCTGAACAATGCGGCTGGCTGATGGCCACCGAAGTGCTTGCTGTAGGTATTGATTTCAGTTTTGCACCGGTACTGGATTTGAATGATGTCAGTGATGTGATTGGCGATCGTGGATTTGCCAAAAATATTGATGATATTGTTCCTCTTGCCAGCGCTTTCATAAAGGGTATGAAACGTGCGGGCATGGCCAATACCGGTAAACACTTCCCGGGTCACGGTTCTGTTAAAGCAGACTCACATGTAGCCGCACCGGTAGATTCGCGTTCTTATGAAGAAATTTATCAAAAGGATATGCAAACCTTTATCCAGCTCATGCCGCAGCTGGATGCCTTGATGCCCGCACATGTGATTTATGATCAGGTCGATCCGAACCCTGCTGGTTTCTCACCCTACTGGATTCAAAATATTTTGCGTCAGCAACTCAACTTTGATGGCGTGCTGTTCTCCGATGACTTGACCATGCAGGCCGCATGTGTTGCCGGCGGTGCCGATGCCCGTATTCAGGCTGCACTCAAAGCTGGTTGTGATATGGGTCTGGTCTGTAATGACCGCTCAGCAGCATGTACGGCATTAGAAGGGATTCGTGATTTGCCTTTACCGCATCAAACACGTCTGCAGCGTATGCGTGGTAAAATTCCAGAGATTAGTGTTGGGCAAGCGCTGAACTTGGGGGCAAAATGGCAAAAAGTTCGCGATACTATAGAAAATTTTAAAAAATCATTTAATTAATGCGACAAAAGGAACACGACAAGGTGTTCCTTTTTCTTTATGATAAATAAAAATAAATTACGCTTACTTCCTTCAGGTCATTGCGCTTTGTGTCAAAACTAAAAATAAGCTGAGCTGGCAATGTAAGAAAACTCAACCGATAAACAACCAAAGTTAAAAACTAAAAAAACAGATAAGGTCAGGATGACATGACACGACAACTTTCAGAACATCGACATATTTCATTTACTGCCCATTACACCGGATACATCTGGTACACCATGGGAATTTCTCATCCGGTTTTTGCGACATCTAAAGGAAAAATGCTCGCCAAACTGCTGCATCCTTTAGAAAGCTGGGCAGAAAAATTTGTTGGCGGCAGTATGCGTACCACCTTGAAACAACGCCACCACATGATTGATCAGCATCTAATTCAACTGATTGAACAACACCCGGATTTACAGGTGCTTGAAATTGCCAGCGGGCTTTCTCCGCGTGGCTGGAATTTCCGACAGAAGTTTCCCCATATTGATTATCGTGAACTTGATTTACCCGATATGGCAAAAGTCAAAACCGAGGCCTTAAAACAGATTGACGCCAATAGCCCGGAAGTTTTATCCGTGGATTTATTCACTGCTGATTTTGAACAGGCTTTCCACGTCTTTGATCCAAACCGTCCTTTGATGGTGATTAGTGAAGGCCTGATCAACTATTTTAACAAAGACATGTTATTACAATTGCTTAAAGCAATTCATCATTATGGTGAAAATTTCAGAGAACTGCATTACTTGACTGATATCTATCCAGAACCGATCAAAAATAAACTGGCCAATTTTATTTGGGCATGCAGTAAATTACTGAAATGGATGTCTAAGAGCGCATTTAGTTTCCATTTTATTAATCCTCAGCAGGCGCAGGATTTTTTCCAGCAAGCTGGTTTTGAACAGGTCAGTATTCTACAACCGCAGCAGTATTTTCAAAATCCAACTGTGCCCTCTCCCTCACATGAAGAACACCTGGGTGATCTGGTGTGGATGATTCATGCAAGCAAAAAAAACAGCGTTATATAACGCTGTTTTTTTTTGGGGACGGATCACAAATTAACTGACCGATTCTAAAACCGTCATCACTTCTTTTTGTCGTTGCACATAACGCAATAAACGTTCCGCCACATCAAAACTGCCATGCTTGAATAAAGCCCGAACTCGTGTTGGATAAACTTCAAAAATTAAGCACTCAATTTTAAATTGACCTTCTTCATCTTCCAGATGCAAAGCCAAATCACGTGGATACTGTGCAACTTTGTCAGTTACCCCAGGAGTAAACTCGAGTAAAACGCCAAAAAAGTTTAAATCAACAATATGGGTAGGTAACTGCAAATCTGAATGACGATGCATTAATACAGTCATCGGTTTTTGTACCGCAATACGTTCTTCAGCACGGCGCTCCAAAGTCGACAACTGGGCACGGCTCATGGGAATAATCCCTTCTACATTTTGAATAGATTGTCCCTGCAGGAATGTTGCGAACAGGCCCATGGTTTCCTTACGGCGCTGTAATTGCGGAACATGGTCGGCATTGGCAATCATGGCAAATTCCATATCCGGACATTGCAAAGCAAAATTGGCATTTTCATGTGGCAAGGTAAAACTGTCATATTGCCCACATGCCACCAGTACTTTACATTGTGGAATAGGGACATCAGTTAAACGTAGCAAACGGCTACAGTTAATTTCATAACGGTCTTGCTCGGTTGCGGTAAATTCAGCCATCTGTTTAAAGAATAAACGTTTTGCTGTCGGTGACATGCGGGTTTGGTCGATTTTGGCATGATTGACCAGATACAAAATCACCGCCTGACCAAACTCATCCATGCGCTGTTCATTCATTAAATGCAAAGATTCTTCCAGCAACATACGCCAGCTTTTACGCGTCTTTTGCATCACACCCATCAGAATCATGCGATCGACCAGTTCCGGACGTTGCACGGCAAAACTTGAAGCCACAACCGAACCGAGCGACATACCCATGACTGAAACTTTGGATAAATTTTCGATATCGACCCACTCACCCAACATTCGAGCCAAATCAGGTAATTCCAGTGTTCCCGCAGAAATACCGGTATCGCGATTGGTAATTTGCTGATTGGCGCCCATGGAAGGCAGGTCAATTAGAATGATCGGGCCTGCACTGAGCAATTGCTCCACACAATATTTATAAGAATTAAAATTTTGAAAAGCACCACCAATAATAACAATTGGAGTGTTGTGGATGGTTTCTGGCTGGGCAATGGCCATATATTCTATTTTCCAGCCATCAATCCAGGTGGTACGTGCCAGTTGTTTAAAACTGTTCCTATGGTAAAGATCAAAAAAACCAGAATTTGAGTTTGATTCTTCTACTTCCGAGTCCATTTGGATCATGGAATTCATATCCCTTCCTCCATTCTTGCCTTATTGTTATTTTGCAAGAAAATAAATATAGAATTTCTGCGTTATGCTGCGTCCATTCTTCGCTGTAATTATCAGACTTCACTGTCTTTATCTTTTCATAATATACAGAGGACGCTTGCGCAAGCAACTGATTCCATAACCACTTATCTAAATTTAGCTAGAAAAGGATTTCAAAATATTAACAGTCCAAAAGTTTCAGGGACTTTTTTCTGAGCAGGTGCTTCATTGTCGGGTTCCAGACTGTTACTATCGAAGATGTAATTTCTAAGTGATCAAACCGCTATGCAAGATTCGATTGAACAATATATGCAAACGGTAGGACAACAGGCACGCCAGGCTTCTCGCGTGTTAGCAAGCGCTTCTACCCAAACCAAAAACAATGCCTTATCTGCAATTTACACTGCATTACAAGACAGTGAAGCTGCTATTCTGGCTGCCAACCAAATCGATATGACCAATGGTCGTAACAATCATTTGGACAGTGCATTACTTGATCGTTTAGAACTTACCCCCAGCCGCTTTAAAGACATGCTGCATGGCTTGAAAGATGTGATGAACCTGGTTGACCCGATTGGCGAAATCACTGACCTTGCCTATCGTCCTTCAGGCATTCAGCTCGGAAAAATGCGCGTACCTTTAGGTGTGGTCGGTATGATTTATGAATCGCGTCCGAACGTGACTCTGGAAGCCGCCTCACTTGCCTTGAAATCAGGCAATGCCATTATTTTGCGTGGTGGTTCGGAAGCATTGCAATCCAACAAGGCGATTGCTGAAGCGATTCAGCATGGTTTAAAGGCTTCAGGCTTGCCTGAAACTTCGGTACAGGTCATTAATACAGCTGATCGTGCCGCAGTCGGCCATCTGATTACCATGTCTGAATATGTGGATGTGATTGTTCCACGTGGAGGCAAAGGGCTGATTGAACGGATCAGCAATGAAGCACGTATTCCGGTGATCAAGCATCTGGATGGAAATTGCCATGTCTTTGTTGAAGCACAGGCCGATTTGCAAAAAGCCCTGCCCATTGCACTCAATGCCAAGACCCATCGTTATGGCGTATGTAATGCCATGGAAACCTTGCTGGTGGATGAGAAAATTGCAGAAGATTTCTTGCCAAGCATTGCTGAACTGTATGCAGAAAAGCAGGTCGAGCTGCGTGGCTGCCGTGAAACCCAGCGCATTCTCGGTTCAAGCGTCAAACCGGCCAGCGAAGAAGATTGGTACACTGAATATTTAGGTCCAATTTTGGCAGTTAAAGTGGTGAGCGGAATTGATGAAGCCATTGATCATATTAACAAATATGGTTCACACCATACCGATGCCATCATTACCGAGAACTTTAGTCTTGCGCGTCAGTTCCTGGCCCGTGTCGACTCAAGCTCAGTGATGATCAATGCCTCTACCCGTTTTGCCGACGGTTTTGAATATGGTCTGGGTGCTGAAATCGGCATTTCCACCGACAAGATTCATGCGCGTGGCCCAGTCGGTCTAGAAGGTCTGACTTCGCAAAAATGGGTGGTATTTGGGGATGGTCAAATTCGCCAATAATTCCTCTATCTAAAGTATCTTTAAGTGTTCAGTTTCAACTATGAGGCTGAACACAGCGACTACACTATCCCTGCCCTAAATTTTGTAACATGATAAAAAAATTGAAAAAGATAAAAGGGAAATCACATGTTTTATTATTTGATCATTTGTACCTTTTTACTGGCATTACTGGTTTCTTTTACAGTGATGAAAATTTTTTCCAATTCGATTAATGCCATTCTGGCACGTATTATTCACGACCCGATTCATGAAGCTTGGGCAAAATATACCAAATTTGCCGGCATGGTGGTCGGAACATCTTCAGGCATTCGTATTTACGATATGGAAAAATACATCACGCCGCTGACTTATACTGAGAATGACAAGAAAATTGTGATTGAACTGACTCAAGAGCGCTGGGTACTGGAAATTTACCGGACAATTATTGAAACCTTGCAAGGTCTGGCCTGGATGATGCTGGTGTTTTTTATGGTGGCATTGATTGCCTATGTCATTGTACGCTGGTCAGAAATCAAGTATCAAAACTAAGCATAAAAACAACACTTAGCTCCTGCTCAAAATTCATTTCTCATGCTAGGGTTAAAGGCGTACAGGAAGGAGCGTTTATGCTTGAGTACTATTTCATTAATAAATGAAAACCATCAACCAATAAATTCTATTTATTATTATTTCACTGGTCGATAGTGCTTAAGTCTAATCTCCTAAAGTCTATCTAGGACAGAAAATCAACACATGATACAACATGCAGACTGATCTGAATTGCATTGAAATGTACTGCATAAAGATCACTTTAGGGACGACTTATTTCAATTAAAATTCGGGTATTAAAACGTGTCTACATCAGTATTAGTTATTAACTGCGGCTCATCTTCTATTAAATATGCACTCGTTTCAGAACGTCGTGAAGATCGTATTTTTGGTTTAGCAGAAAATTTAGGTTCTGCTGAAGCACGCATTAAGGGTGTCACTGTTGGTGGCGCGCCACTCGAACTGTCTATTCCACATGCCGATCATGAAAAGGCTTTGGAAACCATTTTAGAACGTCTTTCTCATTATAATCCTCAAGCGATTGGGCACCGTGTCGTACATGGTGGCACATTGACCAAAGCTGAGTTATTAACACCAGAAATCATTGATCGTATTCGTGAAGCGACGCCACTTGCCCCGCTTCACAACCCTGCTCACCTTGTAGGAATTGACGCGACCATGCGTTTGTTCCCGGACCTTCCACAAGTGGCAGTATTCGATACAGCATTCCACCAAACCATGCCAGCGCATGCTTACCGTTATGCCGTACCAAAATTCTTATATACAGAGCACAACGTGCGTCGTTATGGCTTCCATGGTACCAGCCATGCTTACGTGTCTGAACGTGGTTCAGAATTGGCAGGCAGCTTAAAACAAGGCGGCTGGTTAACTGCACATTTAGGCAATGGTAGCTCGACCTGCGCCATCTGGAATGGTCAAAGTGTTGATACGTCAATGGGCTTAACCCCGCTTGAAGGCATTGTCATGGGCACCCGTAGTGGTGATGTAGATCCAAGTTTGCACAGCTTCCTGGCTGCCAACCTGGGCTGGGATGTGTATAAAATTGACAGAATGCTGAACAAAGAAAGTGGTTTGCTCGGTCTATCAGACAATCTTTCAAATGACATGCGTACCTTGATTGAAGCATCAGAACAAGGCAATGAAGATGCAACGCTGGCCATTGAAGTATTCTGCTACCGTTTGGCTAAATCTCTGGCTGCTTTAAGCTGTGGTCTGCCACGTCTTGATGGTCTGTTCTTTACTGGCGGTATTGGCGAAAACTCGGCTTATATCCGTGAAAAGACCATGGCTTACTTACCTCACTTCGGTTTCAACTTAAGCAAAGAACAAAACAATAATTTAAAACGCGGTACAGAAGGTCGTATTGATGCTGGCACAGGCCCTCAAATCTGGGTCATTCCAACCGATGAAGAAGGCCGTATTGCCAAAGAAACAGCACACGTTGTAGAAGGCGAGGTAAATCAGTCAGCTGCAAAAAAGCCTGAATGTGAGACTACGATTGCTTAAGCAATCGTAGCCTACTTATGCTTTCAATAAATCCCTTTATGATTTAGAAAAAATTATGAAAACAATACTTTTGGTTCCTACAGAAATTGGTGTTGGCTTAACGTCTGCATGTCTTGGTTTAATTTATGCATTGGAATGCCAAGGTGTAAAAGCAGGTTTTCTAAAGCCTTTCTCTCAAGAATTACAGCCTGAAGCAGACCGCACCACTGCACTGTATCGTCACCTGTTTAAGCATGAAACCGTTGAACCGATTTCCTATTCGGCCCTGACTGAACGTTTAAAAAATGATGAAAATGACGAGCTGCTTGAAGATGCAGTACGTTTACACCGTGAAATTTCCAAACATCACGATGTCATTATTGTAGAAGGCGTGCTACCCAACGGACGTGATCCTTTTGCGACAGAGCTCAATGCCACTCTGGCGAAAGCGCTTGATGCCAAAGTGATTATTGTCAGCAATGCCGACATTAACAATGCGGCAAAAACCGCGGCAAAAGTTGACAATCAATTACGCTTCTTTGGTGGTGCGACTTGCGAGCGTACTGCAGGCGTATTGTTCATGCGTACCAAAGGCTTGCCGGAAGATTCTGCACAGATTCCTGTGACGCTTGATCCAAACCTGCGTTTAATTAGCGATACCAACCGATTTGTGAGTGCGATTCAAAGCACGCACCCAATGATTGGTAAAGACTGTATGCCAGTCATTGGCTTAGTTCCATTCAGCAACACTTTAAGTGTGCCACGCATGTCTGACTTGGCTGTGCACATTTCTGCAGAATGGATTAACCAAGGTGAAGCAGCACAACGCCGTGTATTACACAGCAGTTTAATTGCATCGAATATTGAACACGAAATGCATAAATTCGTGGCAGGTGAACTCATCATCAGCGGTTCTGATCGTGTTGATGTCTTGCTTGCAAGTAGCTTGGCAAGCAGTAATGGCATTCCACTGGCAGGTTTGGTTTTAACTGAACATCAGGCACCAAGCACTCAAGCTTTAGAATTCTGTCAAACAGCAATCAAAAATGGCTTGCCAATTTTACATACCAAATTGAGCACTTTTGACACAGCACAACAATTGCTGAATTTAAGCAATGAAATTCCGGTAGATGATACCGAGCGTGCTGAGCAGGTGACCCGTTTCGTGGCCAGCCACATCAATGCAGACTGGTTAACGCAGTTAATCAGCGATACACATAAACCACGTTTGTCCCCTTCTGCATTCCGTCATGAACTGGTGCAAAAATCAATTGCAGCGAAAAAGCGCATTGTTCTTCCTGAAGGGGATGAACCACGTACCATTCAGGCCGCAGCAATTTGTCAATCTCGTGGAATTGCCCACTGTATTTTACTGGCAAAACCTGAAGCTGTGGTTGAAGTAGCAAAAGCACGTGGAATTGAATTACCGCATGATTTAGAAATTCTTGACCCAGACCTGATTCGCGAAAATTATGTTGGGAAAATGGTTGATTTACGTAAAGGCAAACTCAACGAGTTACAAGCGCGTGAACAACTACAAGACACGGTAGTTTTAGGCACCATGATGCTGGCTCTTGATCAGGTTGATGGCTTGGTATCTGGCGCAGTCCACACGACAGCCAATACGGTTCGTCCTGCATTCCAGTTAATCAAGACTGCACCGGATTACTCACTGGTATCTTCAGTATTCTTTATGCTGTTACCGGATGAAGTCTATGTCTATGGTGACTGTGCGATTAATCCTGATCCAGATGCAGAACAACTGGCTGAAATTGCCATTCAATCTGCAGACTCTGCTAAAGCATTTGGTATTGACCCACGCATCGCGATGATTTCTTATTCAACCGGTACTTCAGGTGCAGGAGCAGATGTAGAAAAAGTAGCCAAAGCGACTGAAATTGCCAAGCAACGCCGTCCAGACTTACTGATTGATGGTCCATTGCAATATGACGCAGCTTCGGTTGAAAGCGTAGGTCAGTCTAAAGCACCAGGCTCGCCAGTTGCAGGTCGCGCAAATGTATTTATTTTCCCTGACTTGAATACAGGTAACACCACCTATAAAGCAGTACAACGTTCTGCCAATGTGGTGAGTGTTGGTCCAATGTTACAAGGCCTGAACAAACCTGTGAATGACTTGTCACGTGGCGCATTGGTCGATGACATCGTGTTCACGATCGCACTGACTGCCATTCAGGCAGAGCAACAATCGGCTCAATAATTCGTAAATTTAAGTTTTCCAAACCATCTGATTGAAAAATTGGGTGGTTTTTTTTTTGATATTTTAAAATTTAACTTATCTATTCACCGAAACTTTTTAAGCATGGCTTAATCAAAACTTTTGCGCCAACCATACCGTATGCCCTGTACAGTCCTGATCTTCCTCGACCATCTTGACCACGTCAAAACCGTGATCTTTCAATACTTGGCGATATTCATCTTGCGACAAACTGGCATGATACAGTACATCACCAAACAGATCTCCAAGAGCCTCTCCATGACTTGTCCCACTGGTGAACATCAAAGCTGCCCCTGTTTCAGCCAACTTAGAAAACTGAGCAAACATCTTGCGCTGATCATCTTGAGTCAAATGAAAAAAACTGTCCCACGCTAAAATCCCCTGAAACTTTTGCCCTAAATCCAGCTGACGCATGTCTGCCTGAATCCAGTGCTGTTCAGGAAAGTTGTGCTTTGCCATTTCAATCATCGTATCTGAGCTATCCATACCCGTCACGGCATGACCTTGTTCAATTAAATAAGCCGCAACCGGTTTTCCCGAGCCACAACCTAAATCTAGTATTTGAGCATGTTCGGGAATCAGCGAAAGAAAATGATCGAGCCAGGTTTTTTCATACAAAAACTGGCCGCGTAATTCTGTCCATGCACGTGCATGTTTCTTATAAATTTTAATAATATTTTTGGCAAACTCAGACTGATCTTTCATGAGCAGTTTTTCTAAACGTTATTCTCAAGAGTATAGGCAGATTTAGATCTAGATTTGAAGATTTGAAGATTTGAAGATTTGAAGATTTGAAGATTTGAAGATTTGAAGATTTGAAGATTTAGAATGTTTTTATTTTTGAGAAAATTTAAAGCAAAAAAAGAAGATAAAGCCTATGCCTAATCTTTTTGCTGACCGAAACCCTATCACTGCACGATATAAAGAAAAACTCATGCCTGGAGCAATTGAAAGAAGTCTGTATTTATCAGATGAGATTTGATGCACTTATGATGTAAAAATTTTAGGACAAATTTATGACAACTTGACCACCTTTAACCCTACTAAGAAAACAGAAAAATTAAATTTTACTTTTCAATAATTCCAGATAATAAATAAATTAAAACCATTTAAATCAATATTTTAAATGTCATTTTTACCCAAAACAAGGATTACTCTTGTCATCTCTATGACAAAAATCACTCAAAAAACGACCATTCATTTGTGCTGAAATTCACCATTAAACTTTCGGCCAAAAAGCACGCAAAATGCCCACAAAACATGCTTTTTATCTTATAATTTAGCCCGCTAGCTAACAGCCCGCTCAAGAGATATTTGATATGACAACTATTATCAAGCAAGATGACTTGATCACATCGGTAAAAGATGCGCTTCAGTTTATTTCTTACTATCATCCACAAGACTTTATCCAAGCGATGAGCCGTGCCTATGATCGTGAAGAGAACAAAGCCGCAAAAGATGCTATTGCACAAATCTTAATTAACTCCCGTATGTGTGCAGAAGGCCACCGTCCTATCTGTCAAGATACCGGGATTGTGAACGTATTTCTTGAAGTGGGTTTAGACGTTAAATTTGATTTAACCATGAGCCTGGACGATGCAATCAATGAAGGTGTACGTCAAGGTTACCTGGAAAGCTCTAACGTACTTCGTGCATCAGTTTTAGCTGATCCTGCATTTGGCCGTAAAAACACCAAAGACAACACCCCTGCAGTAATCCATTACAAACTCGTACCGGGTAACAAAGTCGACATTACTGTTGCTGCTAAAGGTGGCGGTTCAGAAAACAAATCTAAACTTGCCATGTTGAACCCTTCTGACTCAATCGTGGACTGGGTACTTAAAACTGTTCCGACCATGGGTGCAGGCTGGTGTCCTCCAGGTATGCTCGGTATCGGTATTGGTGGTACTGCTGAAAAAGCCATGATGCTTGCCAAAGAAGCATTGATGGAAGAGATCAACATGGACGAATTACTTCGTCGTGGTCCACAAAGCAAAATGGAAGAACTCCGTATTGAGATCTTCGAAAAAGTAAATGCCTTAGGTATTGGCGCACAAGGTCTTGGCGGTTTAACAACTGTTCTTGATATTAAAATCAAAGATTATCCATGTCACGCTGCGGGCAAACCGGTGGGTATGATTCCGAACTGTGCTGCAACTCGTCACGCACATTTCCAATTAGATGGTTCAGGTGTTTCTCACATTCAAGCACCTCGCCTTGAAGACTACCCTGCTGTAACTTGGGATTCATCAACTTCTAAACGTGTTGACCTGGACAACATCACCCAAGAAGAAATGAACTCTTGGCAACCAGGTGATACCTTATTACTTAACGGTACAATCTATACCGGTCGTGACGCTGCGCACAAACGTATGGTTGACATGTTGAATAACGGTGAAGAACTTCCTGTAGACCTTAAAGGTAAATTCATTTACTACGTTGGCCCAGTTGATCCTGTAGGTGACGAAGTTGTTGGTCCTGCTGGTCCTACAACAGCTACACGTATGGACAAATTCACTCGCCAAGTGCTTGAAGCAACTGGCTTGTACGGCATGATTGGTAAAGCGGATCGTGGTCCGGCTGCTGTTGAAGCGATTAAAGACAACAAAGCAACTTACCTGATGGCTGTCGGTGGTGCTGCTTACTTAGTATCAAAAGCAATTCGCGAAGCTGAAGTTGTTGCTTTTGCTGACTTGGGTATGGAAGCAATCTACAAATTTGTCGTTAAAGACATGCCTGTTTCTGTAGCTGTAGATGTGAACGGTACTTCAATTCACGCGACTGCACCAAAAATCTGGCAAGCAAAAATTGGGAAGATTCCTGTAGTTGATGCTGCTGCGAACTAATATTCCAAGTTAAAAAAAGCACCCATTAGGGTGCTTTTTTTATTTTAAGATGAATACTTTGTCTACTCTAAACCACTTAAGGTCTATTTCACCAAGCCAATACTCTTTCTTTACCAGGTTAAAGGATTCCACAGTTTAAAAGGTTTGATCAGCTGTACATCTTCTGCAGGATCATATTTTGCAGGTTTCATTTTTTGCGCTTTCTTACGTACCTTCCCGCTATTTTGATCGAGCGCAACAAAGTTATAGCTTGCAGATTTCAGTTGAGTATAGGCAATTTCATTTAAGCCAGTTTTTTCCGGCATCAAGATTAAAGGCCCCGAAACTTCACGACGGGTGGTTAAGTTTTCTTCATCATACTTAATAAAATAAGACTGTCCTGCCTGCACGGTAAAATCCAGATATTTGGGCTTTTGGAAATGCTGTACACCTACAGGACGGCTGGTTGATATACGATATGTTCCTGCTGGTAATTCAACCCAGTAATAATGATTGTTTAATAAACTTGGAATACGTTCACTATTGATAAACAGGCTGGAAGCCACAATTTCCTGACGGTTCCACTTACTGTCAGGACGGTATAAATAAACAATGGCCGCCTGATCATTCTGTGCCTGAACTGGCTGAAAGCGCTGGCCTATTTTTTGATTGACCCAAGCACCAATGCTAAACATGCCAAAACGGTACTGTTCCAATAATCCCGGTTCATGTTCAGTATTGACAGGTTTTAAGGTCGATGTCGCTTGAGTGTGCTCCATAGCAGATTTGCCATGGCATCCCAATAAAATAAAGCTTGCACAGACTGCAATACAGACTCCACGCATGATTTTCCCTCACCGCGTATTTTTTTATTTTTGTACTAAACTGAATTAAGCACTTCATTGTTTGCTATATATTGATTTTATTTCGGCGTCCACGCCGAGTTCTTGAGATTAACATTAGGTTTTATTTTTGGAAATAAAAAACGCGCGAAAACACAAGTTTTCCGCGCGTTTCTGACGAATAGCGAATTAAGCAGATTTAGAATTTATCACTTTTAAATCTACTTTAGCCTCATTTTCAGTCTCTGATTTAGGCTGACGTTCTGCTTTTAACACTGGTTTTGCTTCACCTGCAATCACTGCATCATTCACAATCACAGTCCCGACATCGGTACGGCTTGGTAAATCATACATGGTTTCAAGTAACGCATTTTCTAGGATTGAACGCAGACCACGTGCACCGGTATTACGTTCCAAAGCTTTTTTTGCCACGGCACGTAATGCTGAATCTTCAAATACCAAATCCACATGCTCCATATCAAACAAATATTGATATTGACGGGTTAAGGCATTTTTTGGCTCAGTCAGAATCTGCATCAAGGCTTCTTCATCCAGCTCATCCAGAGTTGCGATGACCGGCAAACGACCAATAAATTCTGGAATCAAGCCAAATTTCACCAAGTCTGTTGCTTCAACCTGACGGAACAAATCAGACAACTTTCGGGTTTCATTTTTGTTCTTCACTTCAGCAGTGAAACCGATCCCGCCTTTTTCCTGACGCTGTTGTACGATTTTCTCTAGGCCAGAGAAGGCACCGCCACAGATAAACAGGATATTCGAGGTATCAATCTGAATGAACTCTTGCTGCGGATGCTTACGACCACCTTGCGGAGGAATGGAAGCAACCGTACCTTCGATCATTTTTAACAGCGCCTGCTGAACACCTTCACCAGATACATCACGGGTAATCGACGGATTTTCAGATTTACGGGTAATCTTGTCGATCTCGTCGATATAGATAATACCCTTTTGCGCTTTTTCTACATCATAGTCGGCTTTTTGCAACAGCTTCTGTACGATGTTTTCCACATCTTCACCAACATAACCCGCTTCGGTCAAAGTGGTCGCATCGGCCATGGCAAATGGAACATCAAGCAAACGCGCTAAAGTTTGTGCCAGCAAAGTTTTACCTGAACCTGTTGGTCCAACCAGTAAAATATTACTTTTTGCCAGTTCAACTGCATCATCATGCTTATGGCCGCTATGGGTCACTTTTAGACGCTTGTAATGGTTATACACTGCAACTGAAAGCGTTTTCTTGGCAACATCCTGACCAATGACATATTGATCAAGTGCGGCACGAATTTCGTGTGGCTTAGGCAACGGTTTGCTCGCCCAATCGCCCGATTCAACTTGCTGGCTGGTTTGGACTAAATCTAGGCATACGTCCACACACTCATTACAGATGTAAGCGTCCTCACCTGCAATCAGTTTCCCGACTTCAGACTGCGTTTTACCGCAAAATGAACAATGCTTTTGTCCTTGAGGATGATCGGACATATTCACTCCAATATAAAAATCTGAAAATTATGGACGTTTAGTAAGTACTTCATCCACGAGACCGTATTCTTTAGCAGCCTGTGCTGTCATAAAGTTATCACGGTCAGTATCTCTAGCAACAGTTTCATAGTCTTGACCACTATGCTCTGCCATTAAACGGTTTAAACGTTCTTTAATAAATAGAATTTCACGCGCGTGAATTTCAATATCCGATGCCTGACCACGGAAACCACCAAGTGGCTGGTGAATCATCACACGGGCATTTTCCAAGCAATAACGTTTACCCTTAGCACCTGCATTAAGCAGGAATGCACCCATAGAGGCTGCCTGTCCCATACAATACGTCACGACATCCGGTTTAATGAATTGCATGGTATCGTAAATGGCCATACCTGCAGTCACTGAACCTCCTGGTGAATTAATATAAAGGTGTATATCTTTATCTGGGTTCTCTGCTTCTAAAAACAACATTTGAGCAACAATTAAATTTGCCATGTTGTCTTCAACTTCACCGGTTAAGAAGATGACGCGTTCACGCAAAAGACGTGAGAAAATATCGAAAGAACGCTCACCACGAGAAGACTGTTCAACCACTACTGGCACTAAAGCGTTATCAATTGTTGGAACATACATACGTTATTTATTCCTAAATTTTTTGTTACTCAACTCATAGTCACAATATGAGGGATAATTGCCGAAAATGCAAAATATTCCCAATTAAATAACAGATATTTTTATATAAGCTTTGTGAATTCAGGACAGGTTCAAAATAAGCCTGTACATAAAAAAAGGCGCATCATGCGCCTTTTTTCGGTCAGCTAAGCTTAGCCTTGTTGACGAGCTTGTTGCTCTTTCAATAAGTCTTCATAGCTTACTTTTTTGTCAGTCACTTTAGCAGATGCCAAGATGTGATCAACTACTTGATCTTCTAATACAACAGCTTCGATTTGAGCACGTTGCTGTTTGTCATTTTTGAAGTATTCAATCACTTCAGTTGGGTCTTCGTAAGAAGAAGCCATGTCTTCGATGTAAGCTTCAACGCGAGCAGCATCAACTTCAATTTTAGCGTCCGCTAAAACCTTGCTAACCAATACGCCAAGTTTTACAGATTTTTCAGCTTGTTCTTTGAACAGGTCATCTGGAAGCATGCTGCTGTCAAATGCTTTCGCACCTTGAGCACCAAACTGTTGAGTGAACTGTTGAATCATTTGTTGACGTTGACGGTCAATTTCTTGAGACAACATAGAAGCAGGAACTTCAACTTCGTTTGCAGCTACAAGTGCATCGAAAGTCGCGCCTTTTACCTGATTACGAAGACCATTTTTCACTTCACGTTCCATGTTTTTACGAACGTCAGCTTTTAATTTTTCAACGCCTTCTTCTTCAGTTAGACCGAAGATTTTCAAGAATTCAGCATCAACTTCTGGAAGTTTTTGTTTTTCAACTAGCTTCACAGTGATTTTGAATTGAGCAGCTTTACCCGCAAGGTTTTCTGCTTGGTAATCTTCAGGGAAAGTAACATCAATTACTTTCTCTTCGCCTTTCTTCATACCAACGATACCGTCTTCGAAGCCAGGGATCATACGACCAGAACCTAGAACCAGTTTAAAGTCTTCAGCAGCACCGCCTTCGAATTTTTCACCGTCTACAGTACCTTCAAAGTCGAAGGTAACTTGCATGTCTTTTTTAGCCATGCCTTTGGTTTCAGTCCAGCTTGCACGTTGCTTTTGAAGGTTTTCGATCATTTGATCGACGTCTTTGTCGTTGACTTCAGTTGCTTTACGTTCAACTTCCAAGCCGTCAAATTTCACTTCAACTTCTGGATAAACTTCTACAGTTGCTTCATAAACAAGAGCGTCTTCTTTATTTTCAACTTTTTCAATGTTTGGCATGCCAACTGCATTGATTTTCTCTTGTTGAATCGCTTCGAATACTGTGTCACGAATTACATCGTTCACAACTTCTTGATAAATGCCTGCGCCATATTCACGACGTACTACATTTAAAGGCACTTTACCTGGACGGAAGCCGTTGATCTTCACAGTTTTAGCAGTGCGTTTTAAACGAGCTTCAAATTGCTCGTTCACACGGCTCGTCGGTACAGATACATTTAAACGACGGGCAACGCCCGAAACCGCTTCAGAAGTTACTTGCATGGCTTCCTCGATATAGAAATAGTAATTGCAATTTTGAAAGTGCCACATTATATGACAACATTGAAAGATATACAAAACAGGATGATTTAACCATTAAATTTTAAGCATTCTGATCATAAAAGTCTGGCTTAATTACAACTTTGAACATCTGTAGTGTATAAACATCGCCATTTTCTATATTTTTTTTACCGCTTTCGCCTATTTTTCGCTGTTTGATACTTTTTATTTCAGTATTTTTTCTGGCTATCTTTTGTGGTTCTCATTCAGCCCTGTTTTAGCCACAGTTCATAATTTTTGTCTAAATTCCCTGTTCCTCCTGCAAAAAGCTCTTTTGAGTAGAAATTTCATGATCGCATTCCCTGTTTTTATTTTTTACAAAAAAGATTATTTACTTAAAACCAGGAATAGCCTTTAAAAGTAGAATTACACGCTTGGACTCAGCATAAACATTGAATACAAAATGAAATTTTTGTTGGTGATTTGCCATATCACTGTTAAAAAAATTAGCATCAATATTCCCAATTAAAAATATAAAAACCATAGTAATATAAAATATATATATAAATTAAATAATTAACTTAGAGTAACCACATTATTTGATTCAAAAAACAAATCAATAACTTAAAAATGATTACCAATTACAATTATAACTCATAGTGATAAAAAATAAGAATCATTATTATTCTCATACGTTTTCACAGTACCCTTTTGAGTTCGAAATGGCCTTCATTAAAACACGCAAAAAAATCGTATCTTCTGCGATTGTTTCCTCACTTTCAGTGATGGCAGCGAATGCATTTGCACAAGATCAAGTTGCTCAACTTGAAACTATTCATACTCAGGCAGAAACAGAAACAACTCAAGGTTTAAAAGTAGACCAATCTGCCAACTCCAAGTTTGTTGCTCCTTTGCTGGATACGCCTAAATCAGTTTCTGTAATTTCAAAGCAATTGATTGAAGATACTCAAGTGACAACTTTAAGCGATGCTTTGCGTACAGTGCCCGGTATTACTTTAGGGGCTGGTGAAGGGGGTAACCCAAACGGTGACCGTCCATTTATTCGCGGTTATAACTCAGAAAGTTCCATGTATGTAGATGGTGTACGCAACGCGACTTCACAAAACCGTGAAATGTTTGCTGTAGAACAGGTTGAAGTCACTAAAGGTTCAGCTTCTGCAATGGGCGGTGCAGGTACGACTGGTGGTAGCGTTAACATGATTTCTAAAGTTGCAAAAAAAGGCGACTCATTAGAAGGTTCTGTTGGTGCAGGGACGGACAATTACCAACGTATTACCCTAGATGGCAACAAAGATTTTGGTAATGGTATTGCTGCCCGTGTGGCCGTGATGGGCCACCATAATGAAAAAGCCGGCCAAGCCGATGGTACTGAATACAAACGTGCCGGGATTGCGCCAAGTATTACTTTTGGCCTGGATACTGCTACTCGTGCGACTTTAAGCTATTACTACTTAAAAACAGATGATACCCCTGATTCAGGCGTACCATACAATAACCCAACTGGATATTCCCAATATTCAGGAAAACCAATTGATGTCAAGCAAGGCATTTATTACGGGTGGCAAGACCGTGATTTCCAAAAACAGGAAAATCAGGTGGGTACAATCAAGTTAGAACATGACCTGACTGATAATCTAACCATTTCAAATACCGCAGTTTATAACAGCTCTAAAAATGATTATCTGTGGACCAACCCAGATGATTCTCAAGGAAACATTTATAAAAATGGCAATGTATGGGCACGTGTAAACTCACGTATCGCCGATACAGATACATTTACCGATCAGTTAGCATTAACTGGAAAATTTAATACTGGCGCTCTTAAGCATAGCTTTAACTTAGGTGCTGAATATAGCGACCAAGAAACTGACCGTACCCAATATATTATTAACAGTTTGTCTGCCACAGGTGCAGAATACAATAAATGTAGCCCTGCCGATATTGCTTCGGGCTGGTGTACCTCTGTTCAAAACCCTAATCGGGGACCATGGACCGGAAGTATCAGTACTGAAGGTGCAGACCAATACAATACACAAACCAAATCCACTTCTGTTTACTTCCTGGACAGCATTGAATTCAATCCACAATGGATTTTAGATTTGGGCGTGCGTTGGGATAAGTTTGATACAGAGCAAACCATGACCTATGGCGCACTAAATAGTGCTGTGACTGCAACAACCCCTACAGCTCAAGCTGGCGACAAAGTAACAACAGAAAGTGATACTGACTTCTTTACTTATCAAGCAGGCCTTACTTTTAAACCGGTTAAAAATGCTTCAATCTATGCCAGCTATGCAACATCTGCAAACCCTGTGGGTGTAGATGCTGGTGACGGTTCTGAAGGTATAGGCGCGGCATATAGCAATTTAGATCCTGAAGAAAGCCAGACTTTTGAAATTGGGACCAAATGGGATCTTTTACAAGATCGCTTGAATTTAACTGCCGCTATTTTCCGTACTGAAAAGCAGAATGCGCGTATCCAGTTGAGTCCTACTACTTATAGTAATATTGGCGAAAGCAAAGTTGACGGGATCGAGTTGGGCTTGAACGGTAAAATTACAGATCAATGGGAGATCAGCGCAGGCTATACCTACCTAGATAGTGAAGCGACCAAGAATGGCGTCAGCTGTCGCGGTACCACCTGTACTGACCAAACGGTATTTAACGGCAACCAAATGCCAAATGTTCCTAAAAACAGCGCTACACTTTGGACAACATATCAGGTTCTTCCGCAACTTCAACTTGGTGCTGGTGCAACTGCAATGGACAAAGTCTATGGCGACCTAGCCAATACCAAATACGTTCCAGGTTATGTACGTTACGATGCCATGGCACGTTACAACGTTAACGAAAATGTTGACCTGCAATTGAATGTCAACAACCTGTCGGACGAACGGTATTTCACTAAAGCATATGCCTCTCACTACGCCACTGAAGCAGAAGGTCGTAGTGCAGTATTATCGCTAAATTTCAAATACTAAGCTCAATTAAAACCATAAATTAATTATGGATTTAATCTAAAATAGCCTCATAATAATGAGGCTATTTTTATAGCTAAAAGAATTCATTCTTCCAAAGGTGTATTGCCGTGATCCATCATATTCCGCATGTCCTGAGTAAAGAACAAGTTCAATATTTCCGTGAAGAAATGGCAAAAATTGAATGGGTCAATGGTAAAGTCACTGCTGGCACACTTTCAGCCACAGTTAAACAAAATCAGCAACTGCCTGAAGATCATCCCCTGACTCATCACTTAAGTACCATCATTTTAGAATCATTGGGTCAGCATCCCTTGTTTTTATCTGCGGCCATTCCCCTCGACATTATTCCCCCGCTGTTTAACCGTTATGAAAACAATGAAGCTTTTGGTTTTCATGTCGACAATTCCATCCGCCGTATCCGTGGAACCAACGACCGTTTACGCACGGACTTGTCCTGCACGGTTTTTTTAAGCGACCCGGAAGAATATGAAGGTGGAGACCTGGTGGTAGAAGATACCTATGGCTATCATGAAATCAAACTGCCGGCGGGCGATATGATCCTCTACCCGTCCACCAGTGTGCATGAAGTCACGCCAGTAACCTCCGGCTGCCGTCTCGCGTCTTTTTTTTGGGTACAAAGCATGATCCGTGATGATGCGGAACGCCACATGCTGTTTAATCTGGATCAGTCCATTCAGAACTTGCGTATGCAGTTGGGTGACAAGCATGAAGAGGTCATTAAACTCACCAATCTCTATCATAATTTAATGCGTAAATGGGCTGAACTCTAATGTCGAAGCAATGACAGGCTCAGCATTCAAATATCCCTCTACTCATGATGGTTTTTATTTGTCTAAAGGACATTTCAGTATAAGTCAGTATAAAAATCCCAGCCTAATCATCATTCTTTTTCATTAGCGCAATGGATTCAGCACATCCACTGCGCTTTTTTAAACCACATTTTAAATAAAAACGAATAATCTTCTATAAATTTATTGCAAATAATAATTATTATCATTAATATTTGTATCATTGTTACAATCCATAACAATCTATCCACTTTTAGTTCCAGATTACTGACCACAAAAGTTGCAAAACAGTATTGGAATTCCGTCATATATGAAACTAGGGATGACTGACCATGGCACACATCAAAAGCCGTAAACACCACAGAAATGCTCAACTGGTTGCCTTAGCGGCCTCATTCCCGCTCATGACTCATGCAGCAGCAAGCAATGGTGTCACTCAGCTGCCAACCATTACCGTGGAATCTAAAGCGGAAAATAAATATAAAGCCGATAGCGTCAGTTCCCCCAAATATACCCAGCCGCTGGTCGATACCCCGCAAACCGTTTCCGTGATTAAAAAAGAACTATTAAAAGAACAAGGTGCAACGTCTTTGGTTGAAGCCTTAAGAAACACACCGGGAATTACCCTGCAACTGGGGGAAAACGGCAATACCAGTGCCGGCGATGCCTTTCAAATGCGCGGCTTTTCGACTCAAACCTCTACCTATGTCGATGGTATCCGTGATTTAGGTACAGTCACCCGCGATGTCTTTAACCTGGAACAGATTGAAGTGGTCAAAGGCCCTTCTGGTGCGGAAGCTGGTCGTGGTGCAGCATCAGGGTATATCAACCTGGCCAGCAAACTACCACAGACTGAAAATAGCCGTGAAGTTTCTGCCACTTACAATACTGCAGAACATGCCCGCCTGACTGCTGATATCAATCAGGTAATTAATGATGGCATTGCAGTTCGTTTAAATGCCATGGGACAGGACGGCGGCGTTGAAGGCCGCGACTTTATTGAAAACAACGGCTGGGCCATTGCACCCTCGATTGCTTTTGGCCTGGATAGCGATACCCGCCTGTATCTCTATTCACAGCATATTCGTCAACGCAATATTCCGGATGGCGGTATCCCAACTATTGGTATGAAGGGTTTCTACAATGCCGATTCTGCTTTAGCTTCAGCACCTAAAGTCAACCGTGAGAATTATTATGGTCACGTCGATGACCATGAAGATGTCGATGCAGACATGTACACGGCAAAAATTGAAAGTGATCTGGCTGAAAAGGTCAAACTGACCAACATCACCCGTCTGGGTAAAACCAGTATGAACCGTGTTTTAACCGGGATCAATACCGGTTCAGCCGGTTTAAGAACCAATGGTTCAACTAATCCGAAAGACTGGGAAGTTAACCGTTCACGTCAGGGTGTCGATCAGGAAAATAAGATTCTGGCTAATCAAACGACGTTGAACCTGAATTTAACAACCGGTGCGATTGAGCATGATGTGGTTGCCGGTCTGGAATTCTTAAAAGAACAGCAACATACAAAAACTATGGCTACACAAATGCCGGGACAAACGACGGTAGCCACATCTTGGGCCAATCTTTATGATCCAAATCGCAATGAAGCAATGCCCGGCCTGATGTATAATGGGGGCTATACCCATGGTGAAACCGATACAGCTGCTGCCTATTTATTCGATACGCTTAAATTTGGCGAGCGCTTCCAGCTGAATGGTGGAGTACGGGTCGACTATTATGATACCGAATATGATGCTTTGACCTTACCATCGGGTAGCAACAGCTTGGTTCCATCCAGTTTTGGTGCCCATGACACCTTGGTCAGCTGGAAACTGGGAGGCCTATTTAAACCTACAGCTAAAAGTAGCGTATATGCTTCTTATGCTAAATCATTAACTCCTCCAGGAAGCGCCAACTTTAGCCTTTCAGCAACAGGGATTAACAGTGCGGCTGCAAAACCGCAAGAAACCCATCACTATGAAATTGGCACCAAGTGGGATCTGTTGAATGATCAACTGGCACTCAATGCTGCAGCCTATTACACTGAAAATGAAAACCAGTTTACACAAGATGCGATTACCCAAGAATCCATTCAGCAAGGTAAAACGACCGTGAAAGGGGTTGAACTGAGTGCTGTGGGTAAAATCACGGATGCATGGAATGTATCTGCCGGCGTGGCTCATATGAAAACTGAACAAGAAGACCAGCTCAGCGTGAATGCAACAACTGGAGCAATTACCCGAACCAACAATGTGCGCTGGTCACCGGAATGGACAGCAAGCTTATGGTCGACCTATGATGTTGCCGGCTTTAAACTGGGCTTGGGTGCACGTTATGTCGATGAGCAAAAACGTGTGATTACCGACAGCACTGCAGCGGCGAACATGCCAAACATTCCAGGCTATGTGGTATTTGATGCTATGGCTGGTTATAGCCTGAATAAAAATGCTTCAGTCAACTTGAATGTCTATAATCTGGCAGACAAGGAATACATCAGTACCCTCAATAATGGCGGTGGCCGTGTGATATTAGGACAACCGCGTTCAGCAGCTTTAACCTTTAATTATAAGTTTTAAGTCATTCGCTAAGTCTTAGCAGATTGAGTATAAATATAGTGTGTTAGATTTAGTGACTGTTGACTCCTCGTGTATGAAATAGCAACTGTACCTAATGCACTACATGATTTATTTTTGAATCCAATTAATGTTAGGGATGCAGATCAAGCTGATGATGTTACATATTCCTGAAATTCTAAGCAAACAGCAGGTTGTCGAGCTACGACAACAATTAGATAACAGTCAGGCCTGGATTCAGGGTCAGCACAGTGCCGGTTTTCAGGCACAGAAAATTAAAAATAATCTACAGATTGATCCCAACAGCATTGCTTATCAATCCTTTGCGGCCAAAATTCTCCAGGCCTTGCAACACAACCTCCTGCTCAAATCTGCGGCATTGCCCAAGCATATTCTTCCGCCTTTATTTAACTGCTATCAGGATCAGGGGCATTATGGCAATCATGTCGATAATGCCGTGCAATATTCCAGCAGCATTGGACAAGCCATTCGGACTGACGTTTCCATCACCGTATTTTTATCTGAACCGGATGAATATGCAGGCGGTGAACTGATTGTGGAAGACAATTATGGCAGCCATGAAGTCAAGCTCGATGCGGGAGATGCCATACTCTACCCTGCGACCAGCTTACATCGGGTGGAACCGGTGACCCAAGGCAAACGGATTGCGGCCTGTACCTGGATACAGAGCATGGTCAAAGATGACTGGCAACGCAGCATGCTGTTTAACCTCGACATGAACATTATTAAATTGCGCCAGCAGATTGGCGATAATGAAGAAATTCTAGGTTTGACCAGTCACTATCATAATTTATTACGCCAATGGGGAGACCTATGAAAACCGTTACACCCCTTGCTCCCCTCTCGCAGATTCCGGCTTATTTACAAACCCTTGCCGATTATGAAATTCAGGCACAAAAGCATCTGTCTGATATGGTCTGGCAGTACTTGCAAGGCGGTTCTATGGATGAGGTCAGCGTCAGGGATAATCTGGATCAGTTTCAACAGATTCACTTATTGCCCCGAATGCTCAAAGACCTGACTCAAGGTCATACCCGCTGTAAAATTTTAGGGCAGGAATATCCGCACCCGATTTTTCTGGCCCCGATTGGACACCAGCAGCAATTCCATCCTGAAGCTGAAGCAGCAACCGCACTGGCAGCAGAAGTGCTGGGTAGTAATATGGTACTCAGTACCTTTAGCAATACCGACATGCGCCAACTGAAACAGGACAATCCATACAAGTGGTTTCAGCTGTACTGGCAAGGTGACCGGGAACAATCGCTGGCGCTGGTAAAACTGGCCGAACAGCACAATTTTAAAGCCCTGGTGATTACTATGGATTCACCGCATAGCGGCATCCGTGACCGCGAACGCCGGGTATTTTTCCATTTGCCGGAAGGCATGCAGCATCCGCATACCCCGGCGCATATTCCCTTGCCTGAACTGCATGAGGGAGACCATCCCGTATTTAACGGTTTAATGAAAATTGCACCGATTTGGGAAGATATTGCCTGGATGGTTCAACAGACCTCATTACCCGTTATTTTAAAAGGAATCGTCAATCCGCACGATGCCCGGCTGGCCATACAGCACGGCGTACAAGGCCTGATTGTATCGAATCATGGTGGTCGTGTATTAGATACTTGCATTCCTCCACTGACTGCATTGCAGTTGATTAAAAAAGTGCTGCCGGCCGATTTCCCGCTGCTATACGATGGCGGGATTCGTCGTGGTTCAGATGTGTTTAAAGCCATTGCTTTGGGCGCTGCGGCGGTTTTCATCGGGCGTCCTTATATTTATGGACTGGCAACTGCGGGAGCACTGGGTGTGGCGCATGTGATTAAAATACTGAAGGAAGAATTTGAGATTACCATGGCATTAATGGGAACAGCCACGCTAAATGACATCACCGATGAGTATATTTTCCACAAAAAACAAAATTATTGAAAAATATTTTCTTAAGTCATGTTTTGGATGCAAAAATAGAAAAATATTTTCGGAATAAATGGATTAATATTAAGTTATAGATTTACAAAGTCTGTGGTAAAACTAACTTATAAGAAAGCATTGGTTTTATTACAACTTTCGACTAATGTCTTCCAGGGTCAGACTTGTAAATTGCTAGAATAGACACAATCTATATTCGTAGTACGTTGCCGTGATCTACCACTGAAAGCAACCGTTGCTACCCAAGGAGTTACCTCATGATGTTGGCTGATCCAAGTAAAAAATATCGTCGCATGTACCAGCGTGTCGACTTGCCAGACCGTCAATGGCCAAATAACGAAATTACCAAAGCGCCAATATGGATGAGCACCGACCTTCGTGACGGTAACCAAGCCATTTTTGAACCGATGGATATGGATCAAAAATTCAAGATGTTCCAGATGTTGGTGAAAATTGGTTTCAAACATATTGAAATTGGCTTCCCGTCTGCATCGCAAATTGACTTTGACTTCACCCGCAAATTGATTGAAGAAGGTCATATTCCGGATGATGTGTACATTGAAGTTTTAGTGCAGGCGCGTGATCACTTGATTCAGCGTACTTTCGAATCCTTGGTCGGTGCAAAACGTGCCATCGTGCATATCTACAACTCAAACTCTCCGACTTTCCGTCAAAAAGTTTTGAATGTGGATGTGGAAGGTGCACGTCAGTTAGCAATTAATGCTGCTCAAAAAGTGAAACAATACGCAGCACAATATCCTGAAACTGAATTTGTATTCCAGTACAGTCCAGAATGTTTCTCTGCAACCGAATTGGAAGTGGCGAAAGCGGCCTGTGATGCCGTGACTGAAATCTGGGAAGCATCACCTGAAAATAAAGTGATTTTAAACTTACCTGCAACAGTAGAGGTATCTAGCCCGAATATCTATGCCGATCAGGTGGAGTGGATGCACCGCAATATCGAGCGTCGTGATGGTGTGATTATTTCCGTACACTGCCACAATGACCGTGGTTGTGGTATCGCAGCGACTGAATTGGCGATTATGGCGGGTGCAGACCGTGTCGAAGGTTGTGTCTTTGGCAATGGCGAACGTACCGGTAACGTCGATGTGGCAGCTGTGGCCTTGAACATGTATACCCAGGGTGTTGCACCGCACCTAGATTTCTCCAACATTAACGAAATTATTGCCACTGTTGAAGAATGCACAGGCTTGCCAGTTCACCCTCGCCATCCATATGCAGGCGACTTGGTGTTCACTGCATTCTCCGGTTCACATCAGGATGCCATCAAGAAAGGTTTTGAATTCCAGAAAAATGAAGAAATCTGGGATATGCCTTACTTGCCAATCGATCCTAAAGACTTGGGCCGTGATTACGATGCCGTGATTCGTGTCAACTCACAGTCGGGTAAAGGTGGTATTGCCTACTTGTTAGAATCCAATTACAACGTGGTGTTACCGCGTCGTTTACAGATTGAATTTTCGCAAGTGGTTCAACAGGTGACTGACGAGCAAGCCAAAGAAGTTTCTGCACAAGACATCTGGGCATTGTTTAAAGATACTTATGTGGCCGTGAAAGATTCACATTACTCTGCCAAAAACTACAAATTGTCCGATGAAAATGGCAATCAAGTCATTGAGTTAGATATTGAAGTAAACGGTGAAGTTCAGCACTTGCGTGGTGAAGGTAACGGTCCGATCTCAGCCATCTTGAATGCATTACAGTTGCCAATTGATGTGTTGAACTATGAAGAACGCAGTATCGGTTCTGGTGCAAATGCCAAAGCTTTGGCCTTGGTTGAGCTTCAGGTCAAAGGTGCCGGTAAATCAGCCTTTGGTGCTGGAGTGCATGACAACATCGTGACCTCATCTATCGAAGCGATTATTGCCTGCACCAACCGCTTGATTGACCAGGGTGTATTAAGTACCGATCAGGTCATTGCTGCTGCAGTATAAGCTTTATCAAATAAAAAACTTTAGAAAGGATACCCTCAAGTGGTATCCTTTTGTTATTCATCCTAAAGATTTAAGGCGAAAATTTCCTGTGTCTTTTCCAGCTGACTCAGTGGGCTTAGTTACCCCGCAAAAGTTTATTTTCGAAGAGCCGTTAGAGCTCGAATGTGACCGAATTCTTCCACGTTTTGAGCTCATGGTCGAAACTTATGGCGAACTCAATGCCGACAAATCCAATGCCATTCTGATTTGTCATGCCTTGTCTGGCCATCACCATGCGGCAGGTTATCATCATGAAGATGACCGCAAACCGGGTTGGTGGGATGCATGTATTGGACCAGGTAAAGCCATTGATACCTCTAAATTCTTTGTCGTCGCCCTGAATAATATTGGCGGTTGCAGCGGTTCAACCGGCCCGATTTCGCCCAATCCGGAAAATGACAACCGTCCTTATGGACCGGATTTTCCTCTGGTCACCGTGCGTGACTGGGTCAAAACCCAGGCCCTGCTTTCTGACCGCATGGGCATTGATGTCTGGTATGCCATTATTGGCGGTTCTCTGGGCGGCATGCAGGCTTTGCAATGGTCGGTAGATTATCCGGACCGTTTAAAAAAATGCGTGATCATTGCCAGTGCTCCAAAACTATCGGCACAAAATATTGCGTTTAACGAAGTGGCACGTCAGTCGATTCTGTCTGATCCCGACTTCCATAATGGCCGTTATCTGGAAAATGACAGCTATCCTAAACGTGGCCTGATTCTGGCACGTATGGTCGGTCATATTACCTATCTGTCTGAAGAAGCCATGAAACAAAAATTTGGCCGTGATCTGAAGTCAGGCAAATTTATGTATGGTTTTGACGTTGAGTTCCAGGTCGAAAGTTATTTGCGTTATCAGGGCGAGCAGTTCAGCCGTAACTTTGATGCCAACACTTACCTGATTATGACCAAGGCACTGGACTACTTTGACCCATCACGCGAGTATGAGCAGTCATTGAAAAAAGCCATGGCCAATACCCAATGTAAATTTCTGGTGGTGTCCTTTACCACAGACTGGCGTTTTACCCCGCAGCGTTCACAAGAAATTGTCGATGCCCTGATCAGCAACCATAAACCTGTCAGCTATGTCGATATTGATGCAGAACAGGGTCACGACTCGTTCCTGTTCCCGATTCCGCTTTACGTTAAATCATTACGTGCATTTTTAGGTGGTGCAGAACACCTCGAAGCCACACCTAAGGAGACTGTGTAATGCGTATCGATCATCAACTGGCAGAAAAATGGATTAAACCCGATTCCAGCGTACTGGATTTAGGCTGTGGCGATGGCGAACTGCTGGCCCATATGAGCAAAAAGCACAATATTCGTGCATATGGCCTAGAAATTGATCAGGAAAAGATTGCAATTGCGGTAAGTCGGGGGTTAAATATTATCCAACAAGACTTAAACCTCGGTTTAAGCCGCTTTGCAGACCAGTCCTTCGACTATGTGGTGATGGCACAGGCCTTGCAAGCTGTAGATGCACCAGACGTATTATTGCGTGATATGGTGCGTGTGGGGAAACAGGCGATTATCACCTTTCCTAACTTTGCCCACTGGAAGACCCGTTCTTTCTTGGCATTAAAAGGAAGGATGCCGGTTTCGGAAGCTTTACCGTATATGTGGTATAACACGCCAAATATTCATTTATGTACTTTCCGTGATTTTGAAGCACTGTGTGCGGAAAATGATATCCGGATTATTAATCGACTTGCCGTGAATGGGGATCAGCAAGGTAGTTTACTTAGTAAACATATCCCGAATCTGTTTGGTGAAGTCGCTATTTATCGAGTGAGCGCACTATGAAAAAAATATTATTAAGCACACTATTGGCTGGACTGTTTAGCATTCAAGCCCATGCAGAATATGTTGCACCTACGGCATCGGTTTCAAGCCAGGCTGCGCAGTATTCTGTTATGGATATTAACAACCTGACCAAAGCTGCCAAAGCCGGTCAACCCGCTGCACAATTTTATCTCGGTACCCGATATCAGCAAGGCAGAGAGGTCCAGAAGGATGAGCAGCAAGCTTTTTCCTGGTACAAAGCTGCTGCCGATCAAGGTCTGACTGCTGCACAACTGAATGTCGGCCGTATGATGGCTGATGGTATTGGCACCAAAAAAGATGAAGCTTTGGCACGTAAATATTTTGAAAAAGCAGCAAGCCGTGGCGATAACCGCGCCAGCTTTAATCTGGCCATGATGGAAGAGCAAAAGAAAAACTATGTCGGTGCATATCAGTGGTATGAATTGTCTACCCGTGACGGCATGCTCGACAATAAAGTGATTTCACTGTCTGAAGGTAAGAAAACCGCTTTGGCTGCCAACTTGAGCCAAGAACAGATTCGTCAGGCACGTGACCGTGCGGACAAGTGGATTCAGGCACAGTAATTCTGCATAATTCTATAAAGCACCTTCGGGTGCTTTTTTATTGGCTGATTGTTAGTCCCCATTTCAGGTAAAATTGAACTTATTTTAAAAATTAGAGCTTTTATAGAATGTCTGCACAAGATTGGTTATCGCAAGGAACACTGGTACTGGCAAGCAACAACAAAGGAAAGATTGCTGAATTTGAAAAAATGTTTGCCGAGCTAAATTTACCTGTTGAGGTAATCCCTCAAGGCAAACTGAATATTGAAGATGCAATTGAAGATGGTTTGAGCTTTGTTGAAAATGCCATTATAAAAGCCCGTCATGCATCTAAAATTTCAGGCAAACCGGCCATTGCCGATGATTCCGGGATTTGTGTTCCTGTACTGGGTGGTGCGCCAGGTATTTATTCTGCTCGCTTTGCCGGCGAACATGGCAATGATACCGCCAACAATGAAAAACTCTTAACCCGACTTAAACCGCTGCGTAAAGAAGGCGAAAGTATTGAAGGCATGTTTGTCTGCGTGCTTGCTCTGGTTCAACATGCTGAAGATCCGCTACCTCAAATTTTTCAGGGCATCTGGACAGGTGAAGTGCTGGAAGCGCCCCGAGGCGAAAATGGTTTTGGTTATGACCCGCTATTCTGGTTGCCTGAACTGGGTATTTCTAGTGCCGAAATGAGTAAGGAAGATAAAAATAAAATCAGCCATCGCGGTCAGGCGATGCAGTTGTTTAAGGCGAGCCTAGAGAAGTAATTTCCGCCTCTTATTACCCCCTCTCCCTTTGGGAGAGGGCTGGGGTGAGGGATTTTTAAAATACATCTCTCCCTAAAACTCTCCTAGTAGGAGAGAAAAAAATTATCTTTCTCTAAAGCTTTTAGACCCTCTCTCTAACTCTCTCCCACAGGGAGAGAGGACTTTTTTATATTTTTATAAACCCGACACCAATGCATGCAACATTACGCCATAAATCCCGATCAATATCGCACTGGCCACAGTACCCGACGCAATATATTTTGCTGAATAACCCGTCCCCTGATAATGCGTTTCTAGCGCTACAATATTGGCCGCCGGCGGCAGTAGAAAGAACATCAACATCACGGCATAGGTCAGCATTTGATGCGGAATAGGCAAAAACAGATAAGCTGCTATACACAATAAAACAGACAATAACATACGGCTACTGATGATCAATAAGCTACGTTTCAAATCACTCCAGCCAATCCTGACCTTACTCAGCCACATACCCAAAACACACATACCGGCAAAGGTCACCAAGACTTTATTGGCCTGGTAAATCAGCTGTATTACGGGATGAGATTCATAGCTGCTAAAGTCCCAGAATGACAAAACAGCAGCAGTGGTCAAGGCAATGACAGGAGGCGAAAGCATTACATTTTTAATAATAAATCCCCTATCCTGCCGGGTTTCACTCACCGCCATCACTGCACAGATATTGCCAAATAAAGAACCGCCGATATACAAAGCCACAATGGTGCTGCTGGCTTCCGGTCCAAAGACGGCTAAAGCAAAAGGAAGGCCTAACCATGCACCATTCAAATAACTAAAACACAGGGCACGTAATTTGTCTTTTTGAAGATAATAAAAACCACTGAAGAAAATAATTGAACTGAACAAGCTGAAACCGATCAGCCACAGACTGCCTTCTTTATAAAACACCATATTGTAAATAATCAGCAGCGGTATAAAGAGACGGGCCAGCAAAGCTGCCAATAATGGCCGGATCGGCTTTAAAACATGCACTCCCCAATATCCGGCAAGAAAAGAAATAAGAGGAAGAATCAGTGCCATGAGGGTGCAAACTTGGTTTTTTACTTAAGAAATCCATCCTAGCACAGCTGATATTCAAACATGATCTTGCAGGACTCATTTTTCATATTCATCTAGCCATGAATCACTTTGTCTTAAAACCGAAACAGAAACGTCACGGCAATGTCATACAGACCTGTTGAGATAGTTCTCAATAAAAATGAGGATATTTTCATGGCAGGATTATCAATTTGGCACGTTGTCATTTTTGCAATTGTGGTGATTTTATTGTTTGGCACATCCAAACTGAAAAATCTGGGTAAAGATGTCGGGGGTGCCGTTAAGGATTTTAAAAAATCGATTAAAGATGATGAAGTCACTACTTCTGCATTAAATGAACCGCGTACCATTGAACATCAAGGCAATCCTGCCGATGTTAATTCCACAGCAAAAACACATTCAGGCTAAAACGTTATGCTCAATATCGGTATGACTGAACTGCTGGCTTTTGGCATCATTAGTTTATTGGTGCTTGGACCGGATAAGCTGCCGGAAGCTGCTCGTTTTGTTGGCAAATGGTACGCCAAAATCAAGCGCACCATCAGCAATGTGCAAAATGATATTGACCGAGAGTTACGGGTGTCCGAATTACGTGAACAGATGCAACAGGAAATGCAGCGTATTCAAGCTCTCGAACAGAAAATGCAAGCTCAAATGCAGCAACTACAACAACAATCTCAGCCTGCTAAAGAAAATATCTTACAAAATGCAGTGCCACATAATAAAAATGCTTTCACTGTTTATATTTTTATTCAATCACAACAGTCTTGTCGTATTTATCTAAAAATACCGGATTGTGCCAAGCAGACAATGGTTCAACCCGCACCATTAAATAACATGCCTGCAAGTACACAGTTCAATCCGTTAAAGGTGGCCGTATGAGTACTCCCCTAGAGCACCAGTTACCCGCTCCCCTAGCAACGCAACAGCAACCACCACTTGAAGAAATGCCTATTACCAAACATTTAATGGTATTGCGTAAACATCTTTTTAAAATGATGGCCTTACTGATTGGCTTATTTTTTTGTTTATTGCCTTTGGCCAATAAAACCTACCAAGTTTTGTCAGAACCATTACGCGCACAGTTGCCTAGTACCTCGACCATGATTGCTACCGATGTCACGGCAACATTTATGGCCCCATTTAAACTGAACTTTTTTGTGGCCTTGTTATTGGCCATGCCTTATATCCTGTATCAACTGTGGGCCTTTGTAAAACCGGCCTTATATGAAAAAGAAAAGAATCTGGCTTTACCCTTACTGATCGGCAGTATCAGTCTATTTTATATCGGGATCAGCTTTGCCTATTTTGTTGCTCTGCCTTCTATTTTGCATTTTTTCATCAGTGTTTCCCCCGAAACCGTTGCTCCGATGACAGATATTAATAGCTATCTGGCCTTTTGCTTAAAGCTGTTCTTGGTATTCGGATTTACTTTTGAAATTCCGGTGATTACCTTGTTATTGATTTTAATCGGGCTGGTCAATACCGAACAATTGGTGGAAAAACGACGCTTTATTGTGGTGGGCTGTTTCTTTGTGGCGATGTTTGTTACTCCGCCGGATGCCCTGTCAATGATTATGCTGGCTGTTCCAATGTGGCTGTTGTTTGAAATAGGTTTATGGTTGGGCAAGCTGCTAGAAAAACGGCGCACCGTTTAAATGTAACCGCGATATTACTGAGCAGACTGAGGTCTGCTTTTTTCATGAAACAGACTTATTTTCTTCACCAGAATGTCATTCAAACGTCAGCACGTTGTCATATTTTTCACCTAAGTTTAAAACAACTTTACAACAACCATACATTTGGAAAATTATCATGACAGACTTTACGCCATATCATGAAGATCAAGAATTAGACAATAATACTTCTGAAAATATCCATTTCCGTGACATTTTAGAGCAGGCGATTACACGCCGCAGCCTCATCAGCAAAACTGCGAGCGGCGCAGTTGCCTTGACTTTAGCTTCAACTTTGACTGCTTGTGGCAGCGATAGTGACAGTACCCCAGGCACAACAACTCCACCTGTTGATCCAACCAAATTACCGACAAAGTTAAGCTTTACCCCAGTGGCAAAGAACCTGAAAGATATCGTCACGGTTCCTGAAGGTTATGAAGCTAAAGTACTGTATGCAATGGGTGACTCCATCAACCCATACTATGAAGCATGGGATGACAGCAAGATTCCTTCAGGTGCAAGCTTTCAGTTCCGTTCTGGTGACTGTCATGATGGCATGAGCTTTTTCGGTTTAAATACTTCGACAGGCCGTTACGATAACACCAAATCAGATCACGGCTTACTGGTGCTGAACCACGAATATATTAACCAGACTTTCTTACACCAGACAGGTCCGACCAATAAGGGAACGGGTCCTCGCCCTGAAGATGAAGTGATCCGTGAAGTCAATGCACATGGCGTATCCATTATTCATCTGAAAAAAGACAGTAAAACCCAAGCCGTTGAAATTTTGAAAAATTCAATTTTTAACCGCCGTATCACAGCTTCTACACCCATGACTTTTACCGGCGTTGCTGCTGGTTCAGCTTTACTTTCAACCCGCTTCTCTCCATCTGGTGTAAAAACCCGTGGTACTCAAAATAACTGCGGTAATGGTTATACACCTTGGGGCACCTACCTGACTGCTGAAGAAAACTTTATCGGTTACTTTGTGCGTAATGCAGCAGATGATAGCTCGCGCACTGCCAATGAAATTATGGCATTAAACCGTTACGGTTTAAAACAAGGGGCTAAATCGCGTTATCAATGGGAAACTGCAACAGGCAGCCTGGAACAACAGGACATGTATGATCGCTGGAATGCATCTGTTGTAGGTGCATCTGCATCTGTCGACTATCGCAACATTCCGAATACTTTTGGCTGGATTGTAGAAATTGATCCATTCGATAGCCGTCAGGACCCTGTAAAACGTACCTCACTGGGCCGTTTTGCACACGAAGACTGTCGTACCAGCCGTGCCATTGAAGGCCAGAACTTGGCATTTTATATGGGTGATGACTCACGTGGTGAATACATCTATAAATTCGTTTCTGATGCGAAATGGGATGCAAAAGATGTCAACGGTGGCTATGCAGCCGGCGATAAATACATGAATAGCGGTAAACTGTATGTTGCCAAATTCAATAGTGATGGTACAGGTCAGTGGATTGAGCTATCGATTAGCAACCCGGCAATTTCTGCTTACACGACTTATAAATTTGCAGACCAAGCGGATGTCGTAACACATGCACGTATCGCTGCAGATGCTGTTGGCGCAACCAAAATGGACCGTCCTGAATGGGTTGCAGTCAATCCGAACAATGGTGAAGTATATGTCACTCTCACCAATAACAGTAACCGTGGTACCAGCTATGTAACTGATGCCGCCAACCCACGTAACTATACAGATCCTGAAGGCGGTAAAGGTAACGTGAATGGTCACATTATCCGCTTCCGTGAAGATGCCGACAAGACAACAGCTACCACATTCAAATGGGATATTTACCTGTTTGGAGCTGAAGCAAAAATGCTTGAAAATGTTAACCTGTCTGGCCTAACTGACAATAATGACTTTTCTAGCCCGGATGGTATGTGGTTTGACCCACGCGGTGTGCTCTGGATTCAAACCGATGATGGTGCCTATACGGACGTAACCAACTGCATGATGCTGGCTGCATTGCCAGGTACAATGGGTGATGGTGGCACAGCAACTGCACTTTCAGGTGCTGGTACACAAGACACCTTTATGGGTGCCAAAGTGACCGATGAAAATTTACGTCGCTTCCTGACTGGTCCAAAAGAGTGTGAAATCACCGGCGTAACCATGACACCGGATTACAAAGCCATCTTCATTAACGTTCAGCATCCAGGTGAAGATTCGGCTGCTTATAATAACGCAACCAGCCACTGGCCTGCGACACAAACAGATCCAAGCAATACCACTGCACGTCCGCGTTCAGCAACGGTAGTGATTACCCGTAAAGATGGTGGAGTAATTGCTGGATAAGTTTCCAACGTTTTGAAAATGCCGACCTCGTGTCGGCATTTTTTATTTACTTAAAGGTAAATCTATCTGAATAATATTGCCCTGGGTTGTCCCTTGCTGGGATTTTTCCTGCCATTGCCATTGCTGATTTTTCATCCGTAGAAAATTGGAACAACGCGTACCATAGACCGGGCTTTGAATAAAAGTGGATGAAAGCAATTCCTCCATCTCTAAACTAATGCCGGTTTGAGGCAAAAGCTCGGGAATAATTTTCCGTTCATCTTCCAGAATGTCCCAAACCGCAAATTCCAGATCTGCTTCGGGTGTCGCTGCCTGCTGGAGCATCGGTAAAAATTCCTGGGTAAAGCGTTTGCGTAGATGTCTGGTTTTTTCCCAATGCTCGGTCATTAAACCATTGGACACTACATACACGCCTTGGGCTAACACCTGCGGTGCTTCACCACGGTTGCTCATATATATAGCCTGGGTTTGATCACCTAAAAATAAATTAAAGCCGGCATAATCACACTGGCGTTGTTCTAATGCTTGAGCAAATCTGATCGGAGCTAAGACTGATTCCAGAAAAGCCTGAATCAGATGACCGCGTGAAGTCGGATACTGTGTTTTATCGGTCGCATCCCTGAAATTGGTCAGCACGGCCCAGCGACCTGATGCAGTAATCCCCATCCAGGTACCACCAGACTGCAAATCTTTTCCGGCAACAATCGGACTATTTTCCCAGCAATGCAATGCTGCACTCTGCCGCTGATAAAACTCATCCCGATTGGAAATCAGACATAGTGGAGTATCCGGCAAAACTTGCCAGGCTAAAGCGACAATACACATAATTCATGCTCTTTATCTTTACACATTGAATGTACAACATTTTTCCCAGGTTTCAGCTAAAATCTGTGCAAAACATAATGACAAGGAACAGGAATGCTGACCTATCCAAATATAGACCCGGTTGCGGTATCGCTGGGACCATTACAAGTCCACTGGTATGGATTGATGTATTTACTGGCATTTTTATTTGCCTGGGGACTTGCCACCTATAGAACCAAACAACGTGATGGCTGGACACCTGACATGGTCTCTGACCTGATCTTCTATGGTGCCTTAGGGGTTGTGGTGGGTGGTCGTGTAGGCTACGTATTCTTTTATGGCTTTGAACAATTCATGGCCAATCCACTGTGGTTATTTCAGGTCTGGACCGGTGGCATGAGCTTCCATGGCGGATTCCTGGGTGTGATGCTTGCCATGCTGTTCTGGTGCAAAAAATACCAGAAAACCTGGTTTCAAACGCTGGATTTTATTGCCCCTTGTGTCCCGACTGGCCTAATGTTCGGTCGTATTGGCAATTTCATTGGTGGTGAACTGTATGGCCGCCCGGTTTCTGATCCAAACTTTACCTTAGGTATGATTTTTCCTACCGATCCATTGCAGTTGGTCCGTCATCCCTCACAGCTTTATCAGGCTTTGGGCGAAGGTTTAATCCTGTTTATTGTATTGTGGGGGTTCAGCTCCAAGCCGCGTCCGCGTATGGCAGTTTCTGCCCTGTTCCTGATCGGTTATGGTATTGCCCGTTTTGTGGTGGAATTCTTCCGTGAACCCGATAATGGTCAGCTATTTATTGACTGGATGAGTAAAGGCCAGTTCCTGACCGTACCGATGATTTTGATTGGCCTGTGGATGATGTGGTATGCCTATCAGAAGAAAATCTATGATTGGGGTCCACAGAAAAATAGCTAAATAAAATTCCTTCTCCCTTTGGGAGAAGGTTAGGATGAGGGAGACAAAAAATGTCTCCTTTTTTTATCTCTCTAGTTATGTGCTCTTAAGAAAGAGATTTAAAATAATCTACAGGTAGGTTGAATCTGTGCTTCCCTCTCACTCGTATGCTAAAGTGCCCTTAGTTCTTATTCATCCAATAGAAAAACATGCTCGAATTTTGGTTTAATCCTAAAGTTTCCATCCTCCGTAAGCTGCTGATCTTTGTGGTCATCGCAATTGCCACGGGCGGACTGTACTGGATGGAACCTTTAAAACCGGATGCTATCCTGATGTTCATGGGTACAGGTATTATTTTCCTGATTTGCCGTTACTGTAAAATTCATTTTGCTGCTAAAAACCCGACCGGCCTGTTCTATCGACTCTTGGTCTGGATTCCGCTTGCCTTGCTGCTGGCCCTGATTTTCATGCATATGCAGAATGGTGAAATTCTCATCCCGGGTGCCCAAGGCATCGGTTTTATGGCTTTGGCCATTTGCCTGTTTTCACCCTTGTCTTTATTGAATAAAAATGCCACCTTGGATGAGCAAAAATAATGCTGGAGTTCTGGTATTCCGACAAATGTAGCCGCCAGCTGAAACTGATGGTCTGTATTGCAACCTGTGTGATCATTTATCTCTGCTCTACGGTACAGCAGCTTTCGCCCATCTTGACAGGAATAAGTGTAGGCATTGGTATGGGCATACATGTATTAAGGGCTTTAAGCTTAAAAATTACAGCAGATAATCCCTATAAAAAGGGGTTTGAGATTCTTGTGTTCATCATGCCGCTAATGGCATTCATTACTTTAATTTCTGCGTTGCCCGCACAACATCAGCTGATGCTCGCCATTCAGGCGATTGGCTTTGCCGCCATTGGCCTATTTATATTATCGGGCTTTCCAAAGCGCAAGTTTGATTAAATTGAAGTGAATTAGCTTCTCGTGTATTTCACACCCTTAAATAAGCCGAAATCCATATTGGATGTATTTTAAAAAGCCAAAATAAAAAAGACCGCTAAAAAGCGGTCTTTTTCAATCATCGAGAGATGATTAAGCAGCTAATGCGCCTTTAGCTTTTTCAGCTAAAGCAGCAAATGCAACTGCGTCATGCATAGCGATGTCAGCAAGTACGCGACGGTCGATGATCACTTGAGCTTTTTTCAAGCCATCGATCATACGGCTGTACGACAAACCATTTTGACGAGCACCAGCGTTGATACGTGCAATCCACAAAGCGCGGAATTGACGTTTCTTTTGACGACGGTCACGGTAAGCGTATTGACCTGCTTTGATTACTGCTTGGAACGCAACGCGGTAAACGCGTGAGCGAGCGCCATAGTAACCTTTAGCACGAGCAAGAATTTTTTTATGACGGCGATGAGCCTGTACACCACGTTTTACACGAGCCATTTATAAATCTCCTTAGATGTATGGGCACATAGCACGAACTGAAGCAACGTCACTTACGTGAACCATCACACAGCCGCGCAATTGACGGATACGTTTAGCAGATTTTTTGGTCAAAATGTGGCGTTTGAACGCTTGTTTACGCTTGAAACCGTTAGCAGTCGCTTTGAAACGTTTAGCTGCACCACGGCGAGTTTTTAACTTAGCCATAACAACCTCTTTAAACACCTGTTCAGCACGTCTGCACCATTGCAAAAACGACCTGCAGGTAAGGGAGCCAATATTCTAAAGCATCTTTGCTCAAAACAAAAGCAGAGATACTGAAAATTGCACACCAATGATCAGATTCTCTTAGTCTTATTTTCACTATCAAAAGCGGGATGTTTTTATTAATAAATCCACTATTCGGCATTATAATTATCAGCCCATAAGAATACTGGACTGCTATGAACCCTGCACAGGATGCTTTTGCCGCCCTGCGTTATCGTGACTTTTCCATTGTCACGATGAACCAGTTCTGCCTGACGCTCGCCATTTTAATTCAAGAAATTATTGTCGCGTATTCACTGTATCAGATTACCAAAGATCCTTTAACACTAGGTTTAATTGGTCTGGCCGAAGCCATCCCTTTTATTGCCTTGTCCTTGTGGGGCGGTTATTTTGCTGACCGCTTTAACAAACAGACTATCATGAAAATATGTCTGTTTTTTGCCGTGCCCTTGCCTGTGATTTTATGGTGGCTATTCCATTCCTATGGATTAGGACAGATCGACGTGACTACACTGTCTTGGGGGATTTATGCGGTTATTTTTGCCCTAGGGACTATCCGTGGCTTCTATAATCCTTCCGCTACTTCACTCAAGCCTTTTTTAATCCCACGTGAGCTTTATACCAATGGTGCCACCTGGACCACGATTGGTTGGCAAAGTGGCGTGATTATCGGACCCATGCTGGGTGGATTTATGCTGGCTTTTTTAGGCCGTGAAAACAGTTTATGGGCGGTAACCGGGTTATTGTCCATCTGTTTTGTCCTGATTAACCTGCTACAAAAGCGCAGTTTTCCCAAAATTGAAACTAACAACCTGCTGGAAAGTTTGGGAGATGGTTTCCGCTTTATCTGGAAAACCAAAATTGTACTCTGGGCCATTTCGCTGGATCTGGTTTCGGTGCTGTTTGGCGGAGTTATTGCCTTACTGCCAATATTCGCTGAAGATATTTTAAAAGTCGGTCCTGAAGGTTTGGGTTACTTGCGTGCAGCGCCATCGATTGGTGCACTGATCACCATGATTGCCTTAACCAGATTTCCACCAACCCAAAATGCCTGGCGTAATATGTTGCTCGCCGTTGCCGGATTTGGCCTATTTACCCTGCTGTTTGCCTTCTCGAATAACCTGTGGCTATCGCTATTCGCTTTGGCCATGACTGGTGCCTGTGACAGTATTTCAGTGGTCATTCGCCAGACCATTCTGCAAATTTATCCGCCAGAAAATATGCGTGGCCGTGTCGCTGCGGTGAATGGCATGTTTGTCTCATCCAGTAATGAACTTGGTGCTTTTGAATCCGGCTTAGCCGCCAAATATATGGGCACCATTATGGCAACCGTCTTTGGGGGCTGTATGACTATGGTAGTAGTAGCGCTGAGCTGGGCAAAAACCCGCGATTTATTTGGCGTCGACATTACCAAAGTGCATGATCATGAACATTAATTGAGTTTTTAGACTTGCCAGTATTTCCAATTCAGGAAATACTGCGCACTCATAATACTCCGCTACCACTGCAACATCTGGTTTGACTAAGAAATAAATATTTATGAAGCAAATACTGTGTTTTTCTCTACTCATGTGTGTACCCTTCAGTACTGTTTACAGTGCTGAATCTAAAGCAACCAAACAGCTTGCCGTTCAGAAAAGCGTAGCCCTTCCCGCGCATTTGACCACACGCATTCAGTGGACCAAATTTCCGCATCCAAACTATAAAAATGAAGATTTAAAAGAGCAAAACCGCAGTGCCATTATTCGCATTTATGCAGATGAAACCGGTAATGTCATCAAGGCCAGCGTACAGGAAAGTACCGGCTTAAGCCATCTGGATAACCTGCTGGTTCAAGCCGTGCATGAAGCACATGTCAAACCCCATATCGAAAATGACACGGCAACACCTCTCATTGGCTATCAAACCTTTAGTTTAAAGTTAGACCAAGAGGATGTTGAAGCCTGTCCCTATCAGTTTGAATCGAAAAATTGGCAAGCCCAACAACAGAACAGAAAAACAGCCTTTTCATACCGTACCCAGCCCCAGCTAGAGCTTAATTCTGACTTACTGGCTGGACACAATCGCGCGGTTAAATTTAACTTTAAAGTGAATAAACACGGTGAGGTGAAAAAGGTCAAAGTTACTCAGGGCTCGGGGATTTATGCTTTAGACCAGAAAGTTGTTCAAGCGGTATCAAATAGCCAAATTAATGTAAAGCGCACTGCCAGCACTTTATGGATGTATAAAAAATCCAGCTTTAAAGATGAAATTAAGTTCGACCTAAATCACTGTGAATAAGCAAAATTAAAAACGAGATGCCGAAGCATCTCGTTTTTTTAAAACAGGCTAAAAGCCAGATAGATAAACAAGTAGCGCCCTATTTTAGCAATTGCAACCATCAATAAAAATCGGGCAAAATTTTCTTTTAGCAGACCGGCAATAAGGGTAATGGGATCGCCAATGATGGGCACCCAACTCAACAATAATGACCAGTAGCCATATTTGTGATACTTCGCCTGTGCTTTCACCATTTGCTGCTGTGAAACAGGAAACCATTTTTTGTCTTTGTAACGTTCAATCTTAAAACCGAGCCACCAGTTCACGCAAGATCCCAAAATATTTCCCAAGCTTGCAACAAATAATAGCCAAAAAACTGAATGACTGCCCTCCGCCAAAAAAGCCAATAAAACCGCTTCAGACTGCAAAGGCAATAAAGTTGCCGCACCAAAGGCAGAAATAAACAGTAACAGGTAAGCCGGCATCAGGCTGCTACCGGGTTAAAGCCCGAGTTTTTTCTTGGTTGAGGTATATTCATAAACTGTCCAAAGCACAGACAGAACCAGGACCAGATAACGGCTATAGCTATAGCGTTGTGTCAAAGGCTGGATGGCTGCATATAAGGCATTTTCGTCCTGTGTATTTAAAGTCGCCATAAAATTCTGGATGTGCACGGCTTCGGCAATAAAAAGAATCAAACAGGCTGCTATACCAAAAATAATGCTCCAGTAGATTTTGGCATTGTGTTCCAGAATACGCGTTGAATTTAAAAAGAATGCTTTCATAAGATGCTGATCCAGTAAAAAACCACAGCACGGGTGGTTTATTTTGCTCTATCGTCATCTTAACACAACTGCGCTTCAAGTCATTTTAGCCAGAGACCTGAATCGACAATGCTTTCTGAATGGCAGGACGTGCAGTCAGGCGATCTACATATTCTTTCACGTAGGGATAATCTTCCAGCTGAATTTGCTGCCATTCATGGCGTAGGATCCACGGTAAAATTGCCATATCGGCAATTGAATATTCACCCGCCACATACTTTTGCCCAATCAGCTGCTTATTCAGCACGCCGTACAGACGCTTGGTTTCATTGACATAACGGTCTAAGGCATAGGGAATTTTTTCCGGTGCAAAGCGACCAAAATGATGGTTCTGTCCCAGCATCGGCCCGAAACCACCCATTTGCCACATCAGCCATTGCTCGACTTCAACGCGCTGTTGCTCATCTACTGGATAATACAATCCGGTTTTACGGCCCAAATACTGCAAAATTGCCCCAGACTCAAATACTGAAATGGCTTCACCACGCGGTCCATCCTGATCCACAATCGCGGGAATTTTATTGTTAGGTGAAATACGTAAAAAGTCAGGCTGAAACTGATCATTTTCTAAAATATTGACTGGAAAAATTTGGTATTCCAAACCCATTTCTTCTAATGCTATTGTAATTTTATGACCATTGGGTGTTCCCCAATAATAGAGATCAATCATGTTTCCTACCTTTTGCCTTTTTCGTTTTACATGACATGCTTAAAATTTATTCCAGTTATAGCATGATTTAGTACCATACATCCGCATATTTAATTATAGATTCATCAATAAAACCACTAAATATAAAGCATTATTTTCAGGCAAAAATCAGCCCCGGATGTTGTTACATATTGATGCTTGAAAAGCCTCCACCCAATCTTATATTAGACATGAAGCAATCATCCATTCAGGATATTGCTTCACATTACTTATGCCATCCATTACAGAATTATCATCATGCTTCTATAACTTTTCTGAGAACCGGAGGTTCTATCCATGAGCAATTCCAGTCTTACCCCACTGTTCCGACGTAGCATCGGTTTTGACCGTTTTAATGACCTGTTTGACTATGCAATGCAAAGTGAAACACCGAATTATCCACATTACAATATTGAAAAAACCGGCGATAATAATTACCGCATTGTCGTCTCTGCAGCCGGATTTAACGAAGACCAACTCGAGATCAACCTGGAAAATCAGGTTCTGACCATTAGCGGCAAAGCAGTTGAAGAAAAATCGGATACTACGGTAGAATTTTTACACAAAGGTATCGCCCACCGTTCCTTTAAACTGTCTTTGCGTCTGGATGAACACGTAGAAGTACAACAAGCTGACTTTGCAAACGGTTTGTTAAAAATCGAGTTACAGCGCAATGTTCCAGAAGAAAAACTACCTCGCCAGATTCCAATTGGCAGCAAAACCACGGAAAAACTTACGTCACCTCAACAGGAAACAACAAAATAACACCCCAAAAGACTGGTCAATGACAGGTCTTTTAAATAATTGAAACGATCTCTTAAAAAACCGATTCAAAAAATCATCGCTATAAAAAAGCCCTGCTTTTGCAGGGCTTTCTTCATCAATAGAGGCTTACTTTTTCTTTTTAGGACCAAGTAGCATACCCATTTGACGACCTTCCATTTTTGGTGCTTGTTCAACTACACCGAATTCAGCCACATCTGCTTCAACTTTTTGCAATTGAGCCAGACCCAGCTGTTGGTGAGCCATTTCACGACCACGGAAGCGTAAAGTGATTTTTACCTTGTTGCCTTCTTCAAGGAACTTGATAATGGCACGTAATTTTACGTTGTAATCACCAACATCAGTCGCAGGGCGGAGCTTGATTTCTTTCACCTGTACTTGATGCTGTTTTTTCTTCGCTTCTTTCTGCTTTTGTTTCAGATCAAACAAATGCTTGTTGAAGTCCATGATTTTACACACGGGTGGCTCAGCATTTGCAACAATCTCAACCAGGTCAAGATCGACAGCTTCAGCTGCACGTAAAGCATCATTTAAGCTTACGATGCCTTTTTGCTCGCCATTTTCGTCTACAAGACGGACTTCTTTTGCACGAATTTCATCATTCAAAGCAGGACGGTTTGATTTGTTACCGCCCTGTTGATTACGGTCAGGCTGTTTAATCGCTTTTACTCCACAATATACCGGCCGCGTTCGGCAACGGCTGCTTTTACTAGGTCAACGAAAGCATCGATTGACATAGTACCCAAATTTTTTCCTGAGCGGGTACGCACATTCACTGTACCTTCCTCTACTTCACGGTCCCCAAGTACCAATAAGTAAGGAATACGCTCTAAAGTACGTTCACGAATCTTAAAGCCGATTTTCTCATTTCTCAAGTCGGAAATGGCACGAATACCGTTTTCTTTAAGTTTAGCGACGACTGACTCACATGCTTCCGCTTGAGAATCGGTAATGTTCATTACACATGCTTGTGTAGGTGCCAACCAAGGTGGCATAAAGCCTGCGTAGTGTTCAATCAGTATACCAATAAAACGTTCGAAACTACCAAGAATTGCACGATGTAACATAACAGGCTGATCACGGTCGTTATCTTCTGTTACATAAGAAGCATCCAGACGCTCTGGCAAGTTGAAGTCACACTGAATTGTACCGCACTGCCATACACGGCCTAGGCAGTCTTTTAATGAGAATTCGATCTTAGGACCATAGAATGCGCCTTCACCCGGTTGAAGTTCCCACTCCAAACCGGCAGCATCTAAAGCATCAGCCAAAGATTTTTCCGCCATGTCCCAAAGTTTGTCATCACCGACACGTTTTTCCGGACGTGTAGAGAGTTTCATTTGAACGTCTTCAAAACCGAAGTCTTTGTACACATCTAAAGTCAATTTAATGAAATCTGCAACTTCAGTTCCAATCTGTTCTTTGGTACAGAAAATGTGTGCATCATCTTGGGTAAAGCCACGAACACGCATAATACCGTGCAATGAGCCTGATGGCTCGTTACGGTGACATGAACCAAACTCAGCCAGACGGATCGGAAGATCACGGTAAGATTTCAACCCCTGGTTGAATACCTGTACGTGACATGGACAGTTCATTGGTTTAACCGCATAGTTACGGTTCTCTGAATGAGTCGTAAACATGTTGTCTGCATAGTTTGCAGCATGTCCCGATTTTTCCCAAAGCGTGAAGTCCACCACTTGCGGGGTACGAATCTCAAGATAGCCATTCTCTTGCTGAACTTTACGCATGTACTGTTCCAATACCTGGTAAATGGTCCAGCCATTCGGATGCCAGAACACCATACCCGGTGCTTCTTCCTGCATATGGAACAAGTCTAAAGCTTTACCGATTTTACGGTGATCACGCTTTTCTGCTTCTTCAATACGTTTTACATACGCTGCAAGCTGTTTCTTGTCCGCCCAGGCTGTACCGTAAATACGTTGCAGCTGTTCATTCTTCGCATCACCGCGCCAGTAAGCACCAGAGATTTTAGTCAGTTTGAACGATTTTAAGAATTTGGTATTCGGTACGTGCGGACCACGGCACATATCCAGATAGTCTTGATGGTAGTACAAGCCCATTTGCGTTTCTTCAGGCATGTCTTCAATCAAGCGGAGTTTGTATTCTTCGCCACGCGCAGTGAATTCTGCAATCACTTCATCGCGTGGGGTCATTTTTTTGATGACATCATAGTCCTGATCGATGAGCTTTTTCATACGCTCTTCAATCGCCGCCAAGTCATCTAAAGTAAACGGACGTGGCATCCAGATGTCATAGTAGAAACCTTCTTCAATGACCGGACCAATCACCATCTTTGCTTCTGGGAACAATTGCTTCACCGCATGGCCGACCAGGTGCGCACAAGAGTGACGAATGATGTGAATACCATCTTCATCTTTAGGCGTAATAATTTGTAAGGTTGCATCTTCGGTGATGAGATCAGACGCATCAACCAAACGGTCGTTTACGCGACCCGCAACTGTATTTTTTGCAAGACCCGGACCAATGCTCAGTGCAACGTCCATCACAGATACGGCTTGATCAAACTGTTTTTGATCGCCATTTGGCAAAGTGATAATTGGCATAAAAAAATCCTTAAGGAGTGATGCCCCGTACCATAGGGCATGTCACCGCGAGATTATGATCGAGGCAGAACCTCAAAAGATAAAAACGGTGGATAAATAAAAATCGATTAGAATTTTACACGTCTTATCCACAGGATTAAACCTTTTCTCCTAGAAAATTCGCGATTTGGCGCATTTTGAATTTATTTGCCAATGCCTTAGCTCTAGCTCAATCAAGGAATTTCCACTTCCCTTTTTATGCTCTAAAGTTATTCCATGCTTGGAACTTGCACTAAGCATAGGAATAAAGCTGAGCAAATTGCGGAATCACAGCTTCGCTCTGGGTGGGTCTTAAAAATACATAATCACCCCATTTCGGATAGAGCTCGTGTAATGCAGCGTACCCCAATGCAATCGGCCCTAATATTTCTGTAAAATGGGTTCGACCAAATCAAATATCGCCTTATAATCCTGTTTATAAAACTGGTGAATGGAAATGGAGACCGAATCGCGCTGATTGGCTAAAGACTGATTGATCGGAGCAAGATATTTCCCCAGGTCATATAAGCGTGTATCTGATTGAACTGTGCATTAACTTCTATCTTCATCAAAGGCCAGCATGCCTTTTAATTGATCAAAATTAAGCAAAGTTTCATCCGTCTTGGCCAACGCACTAAATGAATGCCCTGCACGACGACACGAATATGAGCAGAGGATTTGACTCATTTTTGTAATTCATTGACATGCTGAGGTTGAAAAATTTCTGGATGTGCCTGCTAGCTTCCAGACCAGTTCTGCTATCCTTTATCCGCCTGTTGTATTTTCATTATTATTTCCTGGCTAATGTTATTTAAATTGCCTGTTTAGAGTAAAATACCTAAAAAAGCAAATATGGGAACCCGTGCGTTCAAAAAAAATCCATGCCATAAAATAATTTTTTAATTTTCAATATGTTAAAAATTACCAAATAGCACTCGACTAAAGCATAACTGCAAGATTTCTGATAAATGCATATCTTTTTCAAAAGGATATGAAAACAAATATAGAATGGAGTTTTAACATGGTTAGCGCATATGATGAATTACCGCGTACCCCCGCAAATTTTGTAGCGTTGTCACCTTTACGCTATCTGGATCGGGCTGCTTATATTTACCCGAATCAAAATGCAATTATTCATGGTAAACGTCGTATTACCTGGCGTGAAAAATATAATCGTTGCCGCCAGTTTGCCCACCAACTCCAAAAACTCGGGATCGGTAAAAATGATACCGTTTCGGTACTGCTGCCTAATGTGCCGGCAATGATTGAAGCACATTTTGCCGTACCAATGGCAGGTGCCGTACTGAATACCTTAAATACCCGTCTGGATGCCAAAACAGTTGCCTTCATGCTGGAACACGCCGAAAGCAAGGTATTGCTGGTTGACCCCGAATTCAGCCAGCTTGCTACAGAAGCCTTGGCGCTAATCCCGCAAAAAATCTATGTCATTGATGTCGCCGATGAAGAATATGAGGGTGAAGATACCCGTATTGGCCAGATTGAATATGAAGACTGGATTGCACAAGGTGATACCAATTTTGAGTGGCATTTACCCGCAGATGAATGGGATGCCATCAGCTTAAGCTATACCTCGGGCACCACGGGTAACCCGAAAGGCGTGGTCTACCATCACCGCGGAGCCTACATTAATGCAGCCAGTAACATCATTGCCTGCGGCATGATGCCTCGCGCGACCTATTTATGGACCCTGCCATTGTTTCACTGCAATGGCTGGTGCTTTGCCTGGACCATGGCTGCCAATGGCGGAACCAATGTCTGCCTGCGCAAAGTTGATGCAGAACAGATTTTCAAATTGATTGCCGAACATAAAGTCGACTACTTCTGTGGTGCACCGATTGTCCTGTCGATGCTGATCAACACCCCTGAAGAAAAAAAGACCCAGATTGATAACCGGGTTGAAGTGATGGTGGCCGGTGCTGCACCTCCTGCGGCGATTATTGAAGGCATGCGTAATATTGGCATTAATGTCACTCACGTCTATGGTTTAACTGAAACTTACGGCCCTTCTGCACTGTGTGCATCACAAGCGGGCTGGAGCGACCTGTCGATTCAGGAACAGGCACACTTGCACTCTCGTCAAGGAGTTCCATATCCACTGCAAGATAGCATGAAAGTACTTGATCCGGAGACCATGCACGAAGTGCCGCATGATGGTAAAACCATGGGCGAGATTATGTTCCGCGGCAATATCGTCATGAAAGGCTATTTAAAGAATCCGGAAGCAACCGCCGAAGCCTTTGCTGGTGGCTGGTTCCATACTGGTGACCTTGCCGTTTGCCAACCGGATGGCTATGCCAAAATTACCGACCGCTCTAAAGATGTGATTATTTCCGGCGGTGAAAATATTTCCTCGCTCGAAGTGGAAGAGGTGCTGTATCAGCACCCAGCAGTCCTGACGGCAGCGGTAGTGGCAAAACCTGATCCACGCTGGCAGGAAGTTCCATGTGCCTTTGTGGAACTCAAACAAGGTAAAACGGCAACAGCGGAGGAACTGATTGAATACTGTAAACAGCATTTGGCCCGTTTTAAAGTACCTAAAGATGTGGTGATTACCGAAATTCCAAAGACATCTACAGGCAAACTGCAAAAATTCATCTTGCGTGACTGGGCCAAAGAACGTGCTACAGGCGAGTTTCAGTAACTCTCCCTCACCAGCCCTCTCTAACTCTCTCCCTGAGCAAGCGACAACGCACTGCTTTGTCGCAAAGCGCAAGAGAGCAATCTTAAGGCATAAAAAAGCGACTCCATCGAGTCGCTTTTTTAATTTTATTACTGAAGCTCAAGATCAATTATCTGAAATCAAAGCCACTTGCTGAATATAGTTGAACAGTTTCAACTTGGATGCAGCCAGCTCTTCTTCCGTCACCTGATTTTTGATATCACGATGGATACGCAAAATATGCTGACGAATCGCATGATGCTCAGCAGCATTATGCGCTTTCATGAATTCTTTAATCACCGGATCACCTTGCGCGATCATACGATCGACCCAACGTTGCAACTGCGCGGTTTTTTTCGCACCTTGCTGTGGGGTTAGGTAAGACAAAATCATGGTTTCATCTTCATTACGCAATAATTTTCCTACACGCTGAAACTGACGGCGACGTGCTTCATGTGAAGTAATGGTTTGCACATCCAGTAAAGCATCAATCAGACGTTCTTCCACCGGAAGGTTTTTAATTTGTTTGATACTCAACTGAGCCAGTTGCTCACCTAAAGCAGCCATACGCTGAACTGCTTTTTTCTGTTCGGTTTTACTCGCCCGCCCTTCTAAACTTTCAAAGTCATCTTCAGTAAAACGGTTCGGTCGACGTGCCACGATTAATCTGCCTCGTAAAATTTTGCTGCAAATAATGCCTGAATTTCAGATAAAGCCTGTTCTTCATCTGTACCTTCAAGCACTAAACGTAAAGTTGTGCCTTTGCCTGCACCGAGCATCAGCAAAGACATAATATTTTTTGCATCTACTAATTTGTTGCCTTTACCAATTTGAATCGATGAACGAAATTTGGTGGTAACTTCGATTAGCTTTCCAGACGCACGCGCATGTAAACCTAGTTTATTAATTACGTCAACAGTTGTGTCAATCATGACCAGTGCTTCATTTCTCTGTGGAGGACTTGGATAGACCATTTTTCCTCAAGGGCTTTTTTGAGTCTATCTACGATATATACGGAACGATGCTGCCCGCCGGTACAGCCAATGGATACCGTCATATAGTGACGATGCCCTTCTGCAAAGGCAGGCAACCACTTATCTAAAAAATGATAAATGTCTTGGAACATTTCATTGGTTTGTTCACTTTGCAGCAAAAACTGTTGTACAGGCAAATCCAAACCTGAATATTTTCGCAATTCCAGATCCCAATGCGGATTCGGCAAATGACGTACGTCAAAGACATAATCGGCATCAAGCGGAATACCGTGTTTATAACCAAATGATTGTAAAATTAAAATGAGGTTATCTGATTGTCCAAGTTTAGACAACAAGGTATGTTTCAGATCATGTACGCTTTTATCGGTGGTATCAATATGTACCGTTGAACGCAACTGTATCGGAAGTAATAAGGTTTTTTCTTCCTGTATACATTCAATCAGGCTTTTAAAACGACCTGCTAAAGGATGCGGACGCCGCGATGCACTAAAACGCGAAATCAGTTCCTGATCTTGCGTGGTCAAATAAATGATATCCACCGAACCAGATTTCTGCAGTTGTTCAAAAACATGATCAAATTCCTGCAAATCTGCACGCGTACTGCGTACATCTACGCCCAGTGCCAGCTGTTCAAGATTATTGTCACGATCCAGTTTTTCCACAATTTCCGGCAGCAATGCCAGCGGTAAATTATCAATACAGTAATAGCCCAAATCTTCAAGCACCTGCAGGGCAGATGATTTTCCCGATCCAGATTGTCCTGTGACGATTAAAATACGCTTCATGGCAAGGCTGTCCTTAATAGTGAAGTCTATGCGGTATGCTTAACCTGCAAGTTATCAATCAGTCTGGTGGTGCCCAATTTAGCGGCAACAAACAGCACCACATCCTGATCAAAGGCTTCTATTTTTTGTAATTCCGGAGTGCGTGCTTCCACATAATCCAAAATAAAACCAGCTTGTGTCAACTTTTGCTTTATATTTTCTAGCACGTCCGCAAGGCTGACACCACTGTGCAGTTCCTGCTCGGCAGCAGTTAAACTCTGGTAAATGGTCGGAGCAATGGCACGGTGTTCTGCACTCAAATAACCATTACGCGAACTAAGGGCCAAACCATCTTTGGCACGGGTAATCGGCACCCCAATCACTTCTAGCGGAATATTCAGGTCACGTACAAACTGACGAATCACCGCCAGTTGCTGGTAGTCCTTTTGCCCGAAGAAGGCAAAATTTGGCTGCACAATATTAAACAGTTTAGTAACCACTACCGCCACGCCATCAAAATGCCCCGGACGCTGCAACCCGCATAAGTCATTGGTAATCTCAGACACGCTAATGTTGGTTAAACGCGGCTTGTTGCCATACATTTGCTCAACGCTAGGGGCAAAAATAATGTCACAGCCGACATCTGCTAACAAATGACTATCCTGCTCCAGAGTACGCGGATAACTGTCAAAGTCTTCATTGGGCCCAAATTGAATCGGATTGACAAAAATACTGACCACAACAACATCACAGATTTTTTTTGCTTCACGTACCAGGTTTAAATGCCCTTCATGCAAATTCCCCATGGTCGGAACAAAACCGATAATTTTTCGTGCCGATCGAGCTGGACTCAGTGAAGCGCTTAATCCCTGAATGGTAGTTTCTGTTTTCATGTTTACAGCTCAACTTGAAAAGTTTGTTCTTTAGCAGGAAAAGATTGATCTTGTACCGCTGCATGGTAAGCCTTAAAAGCATCCAGAATTGCAGTTTCCCCTGCCTGTTCTTTCATAAAATTACGTACAAATTTGGCCACATGACCACCGGTCAGTCCAAGCATGTCCTGTACAACCAACACTTGGCCATCCGTATCTGCTCCCGCCCCAATGCCAATCACAGGCGTATGTGGAAACAACTCACTAATTTCCTTACCCACCTGCGCCGGAACACATTCCAGTAGCAGTACCGCAGCACCGGCTTCCACCACAGCCTTACAATCGGCAATCAGCTGATCGGCAGCTTCACGGGTACGCGCCTGAACCTTATAGCCGCCAAACACATGCACAGATTGTGGAGTTAGGCCCAAATGCACACATACAGGAATACCATTGCGGGTCAAGACCTGAACGGTTTCAGCCAGCCATGCACCGCCTTCAATTTTCACCATGTGCGCACCAGCTTGCATGACTGTTTTTGAACTAGATAATGCCTCATTGAGGGTGGCATAACTCATAAATGGCAAATCAGTCAGAATAAAGGCATGCTGGTTACCACGGCGAACAGCTGCGGTGTGATAAGCCATATCCTGTACCGTCACAGGCAGGGTAGAATCACAGCCCTGAATGGTCATTCCTAAAGAATCACCTACCAGAATCGTATCAATTTCAGCAACTTCCATTGCTTTGGCCATGCTCGCATCATAGCAAGTCAGGCAGGAGAATTTGCGGCCTTGCGCTTTAAATTTTCTTAAGTCACTTAGACTAATCATCCGGATATTCCTCTTATGACGACTTTCTCAAGCGGTCATGCAAAAAATTAAATATTTGCCCAATTTCCCTCATCCAATACGGTAAGCGATGGATGTTGCAATATCGGTAAATCTTTTAATAATTGTCCTTTGAGTTGTAAATTTGCCTCTAAATCAAGCAGTGGCATCAGCACGAAATCACGTTCCATAACACCAATATGTGGCACGGTTAAACGCTCATGATGAATCTGTTCTTCGCCATACATGAGGAGATCCAGATCCAAAGTCCGCTCCCCCCAACGGCGCAGTCGAACCCGACCGGATTCTTGCTCAAAACGCTGCAACTCATCCAGCAAAGCCAGTGGCTCCAAGTCTGTAACCAGCTGTACAGCCGCATTTAAATAATTGGGCTGGTCTTGTGGCCCCATTGGAGGACTTTGATACAACCTTGATGTTTTCACTGATCCCAAAGTCGCCAGTTTCTGGACTGCTTCGGTCAGAATTTGACGCGAATTACCCAGATTACTGCCTAAGCCGATGTAGGTTACTGTGCTCATTGTGTCGGTCCAAAAATCACCTGGCTTAAGTCACGCTTAACCCGTTTGCGTTTTAAAATCGGATGATCGGAGGCAATTTCGGAACCGCCTGCTGACACAGTTTGAATCGGTCTTTCCGGTTTTGCCCGGCTCTTACGTTCACGGCGACTACGCGGTTCCGGCTCGTTCACCAAAGGTTCAATTTCAGTAATTGCAGCAACCGGTTTGGTTTCCACCACATCGTCTGTAGTTGCCTTACGGCGGCTTTTTGCACGCTGGCGGTTATATTGACTGATGGCACGTTCTTTTTCATCCGTAGACATCTGTTGATACGCATCCCACCATACACCCATGCCTTGAGTGGTATCGTCACCCGATTTCTCACGCAGTAACAGAAAGTCAAATCCGGCACGGAAACGCGCATGGGTCGATAAAGCCTGAATTTGCTGCGGCTTCGGATTGAGTAAACGCGTTTGCATTTCCCATACTTCACGAATAAAAGTTTCTGCAAAACGTGGAATGATGGTCCGGGTAGCCTGACGCTTTAAGACATCCAAACCGGCTTGTGCTCTTGCCTCTGCCGGAACAACGCCTTTACTTAAATAAAATTCACAACGCTCTAAAAAAGGTTTCCATAACAATACGGCATAGAAGAATGCAGGATTGATGGTCTTGCCCATTTGAATGCGCTGATCGGTATTGATCGCAGCGCGTTCGATAAAGGTGGAGATATCCGGACTGATGTCCGCAAACAGCTGATGCCAAATACCGAAATCAATCAGCATTGGCAGCACCCGGTTCAAATGTCCCATGGTGAACAGCTTCTGTGATTCATCATATAAGCGGTGTGGAGAGATATCACGCAACAGTTGAGTCAACTCGGGGGTAAAAATCTCTAGAATTTCAGGTGCAATACTAAAATTTAATTTTGCAGCAAAACGTAAAGTACGCAGCATCCGTACCGGATCTTCTTCGAAACGTAAGGTCGGGTCACCCAACAAGCGCAAGGTTTTATTTTTTATATCATCAATGGCATGGCAGAAATCCAGCACAATCCCTTTACGCGGCTGGTAATACATCGCATTAATGGAAAAATCACGACGCACAAAATCTTGCTCAATCGTGCCCCAGTTATTGTCGCGCAGAATCATACCTGAGGCAGAAGTGACTGCTTTTTTAGGCGGGGCACGGAAAGTGGCCACCTCGACCAGTTCGCGACCGGCATAGACATGAGCAAGCTCAAAACGTCGTCCGATAATACGGCAACGTCGTCCGAAGACCTCTTTGACCTGAGCCGGAGTTGCGTTGGTGACCGCATCGAAATCTTTAGGATTCAGCCCTAAAATTAAGTCACGGACGCCGCCACCGACGATATAAGCTTCATAGCCTGCCTTGGTTAAGGCATCAATAACATCTAATATGTAAGAAGGTAATTGAGCGGTTGATAAACCACATTTTGACGCGCGCAAAGTTTGCAAAAGACGCTGTCTCCTACGTCTGAACGTAAAATATCTAAGATGACGCTAATCATATCTCTAACACAATCAAAGGGCAATTTGATTATCTTAATGCATCATACTTTGTTCGATATTCTAAGCGGATATTGCCATTCATCTACAAGCCTAAACGGTCTTTATTCTTGCTAAATAGCGCAGGTCCAATCCCCTTGACCTGTTGCAATTCTTCAATATTTTTAAATTTTCCATTTTTTTGTCGATAGGCAATAATTGCTTCCGCTTTCTTCTGTCCTACCCCTGAAAGTTCTTGTAGCTGTTCCGCATTGGCCTGATTCAGGTTGATCTTGTTGGTCGCTGAAGTCGCAGAGTTTAAAGCAGGCCTAGCCAAATAATAATTTCGTGTTGAGACGCGCGGTATTTTTAACCGTGCATCCTGGGCCTCCTGTTCAACCTTCCATTTTAAATACTGCTGGTCAAACTGTTGAGCATAACTACTGGATACACTCAACAAAGACAGCAGACTAAAAATATAAGAAATCCCCTTCAGGATAGGTATTATTTTTTTCATTGGGAAACCTATTATTTTAATTGTTGTTTCGCTTGCTCCCACAGTTGATCCATTTCTTCTAATGATAGGGCTTCAATATTTTTATGTTGTTGCTGAGCCTGATCTTCAATGAAAGCAAAACGTGTTCTAAATTTATGAATGGTACTTAACAGTGCCATTTCACTAGAAAGCCCTAGTTTACGTCCAACATTGATCAGTGAAAATAAACAATCGCCAAATTCGTCGAATATTTCGTCGGAATTTTGCCTTTGCATGGCGTGTTGTAATTCGCCTAATTCCTCATTCAGTTTGCCATAAGCACCTGCCACATCTGGAAAGTCAAAGCCAATTTTCGCCGCATTTTTTTGAATGTCATGTGCTTGCTGAATGGCAGGACCATGCTTGATCTCATCTAAGCGTGATTGTGCTTTGCCCTGCCTTTCCTGCTGTTTAATTTGCTTCCACAGTACGGATACATCTTCCGCGCTCAATTGTGAATATTGTTCTGCCTGAAAGACATGAGGATGACGGCGAATCAGTTTTTCACTAATGGCATTGACCACATCATTAAAATCAAAAGCACCTTGCTCACTGTACATCTGTGACTGAAATACTACTTGTAACAACAAGTCGCCCAGTTCATCGCGCACTTCATTTGCGTTTCCTGCTCTGACTGCCGCTTCGACTTCATACGCCTCTTCTATGGCATATCGGGTTAGGCTTTGCGGTGTTTGCAGCTGATCCCATGGACATTTTTCACGTAGCTCACGCATGACTGCCAATAATTTATCCATGTTTTCATTACTCCCCGACATGTTCAGATACAAGCATTTTCCTGCTCCATTGTAGTGATATTGAACCCCATTGCACTCAAAAATAAAGTACCCCAATCATAAAAGTGCAAAGAGAACACATAGGGGCACTCGATCGGTATGGGTGAGACAACACAAGATAAGATGCGAGGAATTATGCGACTTGCTGTTAATAGGCAGTGGCCTGCGCATAAAAATGGGGAGAGAATAAAGAAAATACCAGCAAAAGAGCCTGATGATCAGGCTCTTCTTTAGTGTTCAATATATTTAATGAACGGTACGAGATTTTAATCAGTCTAAAATCTATATCCCAATCAATATGTTAAATATCATTAAGCACTCTTGGTTTTTCTGCAGAGCTGGTTGGCAGTTTAAATTCAATACCGGCTTTTTTAAACAGCTTAGGATATTCTACCAAAGCCAAGGTTGAGTTTTTTGCAATACCGGTAATATCACCCACTACATTTTTAGCATCAACCAATGACATTCCAGTATTGGTCAAGCTGGCTGGATTTGTGATCAAACTGGTACTCACCTGTTTTGCCCCTACCGCCAATTCACGAGCGGTTAAACTTGCAATCACAAAGTTTGTTGCAGAATCCAACAAGTGTTTCTTTTGGTCTGCATTCAATGATGCAAGTTTTGCGACTGTTGCTGCCTCATCCTTTTGAGAAGCTTCTAAAACAGCATTAGACATCGCCACAATTTCTTTTTGAATGGCTTCTTTTTCTTTCAGATCAGAAGTCGTTTTCAGGCTTTTCTGTTTTGCTTTTAATTCATCCGAATCCTTTTTGCTTGCAAGCAATGAAGCTAAAGCAGTACGGCTCTGAAGAAACATCGCATTCGCGGCTTTGGCTTGAGTAAAGAAACCATTCAGATCCATATTTGACGAAGATACCCCAGTAGCCGATTCAGTGAGTGTCGAAGCCAGGCTACTAAGTGAACCAAAACCGGCATAAACACTTGATGCTCCCATTGATGCACTGATGGCTAAAACAATCGAAATTTTTTTCATATCCTATTACCCTTATTGTGAAGAATCGGCTTTTTGCACGATTTGATTTAAAATTTTTGGCAAAGCATCAAACATCTGAATGTTATACATTTCATGACGATGCTGATGAACAATGCCTTTGAGTTGAATTTCCTGCTGCAAACCATATGCACCGATTTTTTCAGCGTTCTGGTTGAATCTGCGCGCACCACTCGTCATGACCAATGTCGCATCACAACTGGATTGATCACTATTACATTTCACCGAGTTTTCTTTCACCTCGATCTTAAAGACAGGCTGCAAACATTCATCTTTTGGAAGATAGAAATTCACATCCATATTCTTTTTAAAACCGGCATTTTCGGTCATACGAATAACAGCGTCTTTTAATAAGGTTTGCCCTTTAAAACCTGCACCAGTGGCATAAAACGGTCGCTTCGACTGGCTGGTAAAAGCGCTATAAAGCAATGGACCAAAACCGTAAAACGGAATTTCACCCACTTGTTCGGTATGTAAGCCCGGACATAAAACCCGTGCCTGCTTGGAATCACCGACGGGTGCAGAACTGTCCAGCAAAATACTGTCGCCAGAACGCACCGGCAAACGATCATTGCTGCTGACCGGGAAGTCGAGTTGCGCGGTGACTTTCTTGTCTTGACGTTCTAATATGGTCGCTTCCCATGTAGGAATCAGGATATTGCGTCCTGCTGCCCGATCGGAGTGATAGACATGAACTTTCATGCCTCGACTTAAGCGCTCACCGGCATCATCAATGGTGATGCTTTGCCCGCTTGAACCCGAAACCTTTAAATCAGAGCGGGTGAATTGAATACCCTTCTGAAATTGTTGACCCAGTTTCAACAGCGCATTTTTCAGCACCACTTCTTTACGAGCTTCCAAAGAAAAGCCCATTCCTTCAGAAATCACATCTTTAATTTCATCTGTTGCATGGGTTGAATAAATCACCCGACCGGAACGATCAATCATTTCGGCAAAGACTTCACTATGAAAGATCTGCTGTTGGGTCATTTTGCCAATCCGCTGCTGATAAGCAATCACAGGAATGACATTAATCCGAATAAAGAATTCTGGCAGCTCGCGCTGATTAATATCGGCACTTTGCGCCAAAGCCGTCTGCTCACTGATACTTTGTGCCATCGCACTATAACGGCGGTTGACTGGCGTCAGGGTAAAAGATGCCTGCTCACCAATCGCATCCGAAAAAATCTGTTCGATCAGGTCTTTGGACTCACCTTGATAGGTCAATACATCCACCACCAAGGCTTTAGGCTTGTTCATGGCCTGACGTGTATTGGTCGATACTTTGCTAAAGCGTTTGCTATTGCTCTGCATCAGCACTGGTACAGCGACAGCATAATCGCTGTCTGCATGTACCACACGAATCAGGTCACCTTCAGCAGAACTGAGTTCATCCTGTATGGCAATTCCCTGCTTAAATCCTTTATCCAGCACCAGATAGGATTTCCACTGGTCAATCACCTGCGTATCAATTTCAGTCACCTGGAGCTTGGTTTTCAAGTCTTGAGTGAGTTGCTGCGTCAAGCTCAACAAGGTACTTTGAAATTTCTGTTTAATCGCTGCTTTGGTTGCTGCCGACTCAAGCTCACTGCTCAGCACCTGGATTGGCTGAGACAAGGTCGCACTGTCGCTATAAATCACTTCGCCCGACAAGACATTCGTGAGTTTCAAACTCAGGGTCACAGGCAGAAAAATTTCAGCCGTTGACTCTTTTTGAATGATATATTCACTGGCACGTAATACGTCCAAGGATGCAACATAGGTGCGGTGCTTGGTCTTTTGCGAAATGCTGTCGACAATTTGTTCGCCCAGACTTTGCTTTAATCCCTGCACAAACAGTTGTTCTGCTTGCTTACGAATCACATCATTATCAATTGCCTGGCTAAAATCACAGACTATGGATGCACCATTGGCTTCATATTTATTCGGGTCGGCACGGCAACCTTGCTCCAGGCCAAAAATCCCTTTTGATGGATAAATCTGGATATCTGCATGTGCGACTGCCGAAAATAGCATTAGCATCGCCAGACACAGGGCTTTGAATTTTACTTGCATTGTGTACCACCAATACACAGTGTGATGGTATTGCCCGCCTGTAAGCGTTCAGCATTTGACAGGGTTGGATTGACATTGCGCAATGCTTTGGCCAACTCTGCACTCATCGGCTTTTCACCCTTATAGGTCATGGTCATTTCAACCAATTTGCCATCTTGCGTACGAATATCGATATTCTCCGCACCGTCCATTTCATCCAGTGCAATATATAAGTCATCACCTAAACGGCTCGATACATTGCCAGAAATGCTTTTCACAAAAATGGTGATTTCCTTACCATACATGGAACGGTTTTTTGCATAACCCAAAATCTGCGGGCCAATTTGGCTAATCGCCAGCTCGCCGAGTTTAGCCGCTACATTGGTTCGGCAGGCATCTGTCGTTGCGCCAGTTGATGATTCAGTACGGGTTTGGCCACCCATTAGGGTCGAGTCATCCACTGAATAAATTTTAAAGCTCACCGCACCATCACAAACAAACTGGCCCGTTACAGGAGAACGGCCACGGTCATAAATATACGAACTGCCAGCCATAAACCAGTCAGCTTTTTCCTTACGTGCAGCGGCCACCAGTTTATTCAGTTCAGCATCACTCGTCAGCTGCTGAATCGTCATACTACGGCCATTCAAATACTGGCTTCTGAAACGGTCAGAATCGAGTAAGCGCAGGTCATAACGAACCGCTGACTCAGCAATCGCATTCAAGGTCTGGTTATCGCGTTCGGCCTTGGTGCTTGGCGTTTGATATTCCACATATTTCACGAAACTTTGAATATCATTTTGCCGTTCAGACTGGCTATATTTTGCCGATTCACTGGCATTGTAACTACTTGAAGATGACGATTTTCCCGAATTATTATGACTTGCCGAGCGTGCCGACACGCCCACACCGGCACCATAATAGTTGTCATAGGCATAGCCTGATGCAGCAGATGACCGGCCTTTAGATGAATAAGAGTCTGAAGCACTGGCTTTAGCACTTTCACTGGCTTTGTAACTGGCATTTTCATCATAGCTATAACTACGATCGGAAAAATAAGAGGTAAATTCTTTGACGGGTTTGGAATTATCTTTGGGAACACCAAAGTATTCATCCATGACAATCATGATCGGGCTGGTTCGGCTATTTTTTTTTGCTAGCCCCAGATCATTTAAAATAGAACGGAACTCTTGATCATCCATTTCAAGACTGACCTGGGTCAGCAATTCATTATTGCCTTGAGTTGAACTGCCACGGTTAATGAGGTAGCTGGAATCGACTTGCTTCACAATTTCATCCAGATACTGCTGAGCCTCTTGCATTGCTTGTGGACCATTTATTTTTTTAATCATTGCAATGACAGCATCAGTTTTTGCATTCTGGAATGCCTGGTTACGCGTAGCATTCGGATCTTTTTTGATAATCGGCGCGGTGCCTTCCCCATTCACTTTAATAATTTCTGCATTAACCGCCTGAATACCACCCAGACACAAAAGTGCCAATATGGTCTTTTTCATGATTTACACCCTTTTTCACTAATTTTTTCTGATTTACTAATAAATAAATTTAGATATTTTTAACGTGATTTTTAAAATACAAAAAACACACAAATCATAACAAAAATTAAGACCAACTCCATCACTAAATTCTATTTTTTATTGATTTTTTATACCATTCAATCAATAACATAATTTTATAAGTCAAATTAACACCCCCTTAGACACAAATTCATTACTCTATTTTGATGGTTCCTTTTGAATAAATATTTCAGTATATTTCAATCAATCTAAAATACAAAAAGAGGCATTTAAAACACCATTGTTAAAATTATTTCGTACAGTAGCTCAACAGCCCCAAATCACGGACTGCAATCCCCTGCACAGACATAGCCTGAACAGAAAATTCACGTTCATCCATCAACAGTCCGATCACAACATACGGGTCGCTTAGGAAGCATCTTGTGCAGGATAAATGGAAGACATCCCCCATGAAAAATGGGCAAATACTCATGAATACGCCTGAGAAACCAGCTTCATCAGCAAGGGCTGGATCAGAAGAATACAGACTCATCTTTCCTAACAATTGGTAAAACTTTAGCTAAAAAACAACTGTTGGCAATATCGCAACTGGGACTAAAATTATCCCTAGAATCCTTCAACATGAATAAGGCGATAATAATGAAAAATGCTCTTCTAATTTTAATCGGCAGCTTAAGTTTAATGGCTTGTTCGACTATGCCTTCCGATAAACAGACTCAAAATAACTCATTAAATTCGGAGCCGAATAGCAATGCCACCAAAGAGGTTTCGATTGATGGCAGCTATACGGGTGAAATTGTTGGCGATTACCAAAATTCTAAATTTTCCCAGTTAAAAATTGGTATGTCTAAAGGTCAGGTAGAAGATTTAGTTGGTGCTTCAACAGATCAAAGAAGCTATCAAACAGTGAAAGCCTGGATTCCAGTCGCAGGTGCTTTTTCCAAGGATCAATTTCGGATTGAAACCTACTACAAAGAGGCTGGACGCTTAATCTACGCCAATAATGGAACCAAATTATATCGAATCGAAGTGGATCAAAGCGAAGATGGCCTTCAATAATCCCCGGATCTTTTCACACACTCACTAAACATTCATCACTATCGATCATTGAAATAAAAATGCCTGTTTTGATTTTAAAACAGGCTATACAGGTCGCTGTTTTTTTTATCCTATCGATTTTTATTAATCTGTGTTTATCCAGATGAATCTTGGACTTTAAAACTGTTATGATCTTATGGCGACATGAATAAGAACCACATATTTTAAGATGACCAAATTATATTTATTTCAGGAAAGCTAAACCCCTTACAGGAGGCTTCTGAACGCCAGGCAACCGTAAGCATGACATGCCCCAAATGAAAGTTTTGATAAGCAAATGTTCCAATTAAAGGATGACTGCACAATCCGCCATTATGTACTGGATGAACGAAAGTATTTAACTCATTTAAATTTAAGCGCACGCCCAGTCCGGCAGCTTTCAATACTGCTTCTTTAGTGGTCCAGACTTTGAACCAATATTCAGAATCCTGCTCCAAGTCATTCCAGTATTTTAATTCATCAGGATGAAATGCATGATTCGCCAATGCTTCAAATCTAACCTTGCGATCCAGATCTTCAATATCCACCCCAATATCAGGCATAGTATGACTGGTGGCTAAAGCATAATTTTTTTGGCTATGACTATGATTAAAATAAAATTCAGGAAAATTAATTAAATACGGTTTACCATATTCAGTAGTCGTCAACTGCTCTTGCTGAATTGTGACCTGCAATTGCTCGGAAAGTAATTGATTACGAAAGTGATGGATTTGTTGTTTTTGCAACTGGATTTTGCTCTTGTGATCAAGTGCATGATCCAAATGAACGATCTGCTCCAGTGCATTTACTTCTACCCGTATCCGTCTGCTCACCAAGATCACCTGTCAAAAATAGAAGTATATTTTAAAAGAAAAAAAGCCCAAAGATCACTTTGGGCTTTTTGAATACCATTTAAAGCTGGTCTTTAACCACGTTTAAATTTCTTCTCAGCTTTCTTAAACTTCTGAACATAACGACGCTTACGTGCTGCAGTACGTTCATCAAGCTGAGATTTACGCCCTTCAAACGGGTTTTCTGAGGTTTTAAACTCAATTTTCACCGGTGTACCTTCAAGCTTGTACACTTTACGGAACACGTTTTCCAGATAACGACGATAATCCGCAGGGGTTTTATCCACCTTGTTCCCATGAATGACAATCGTCGGCGGGTTCTGACCACCAATATGGGCATAACGCATTTTGATGGCACGACCTTGAACTTTCGGTGGATGATGTGCATCGGTTGCATCATTCAAAATTTGCGTGATTTTTGCCGGTGATACTTTCAGATGTGAAGAATCATAAGCTCGGTGAATTGATGGATAAAGATCACCGACACCCGTACCATGCAGTGCAGAGATCAGGTGAATCTTCGCCCAAGGAATAAAGTCAAAGCGACGTTCCACATCCAGCTTGCATTGCTTACGATCATACTCGGACATGTTGTCCCATTTGTTGATCGCAATCACCATCGCACGACCGGCTTCAATCGCATAACCAATTAAATGCAAATCTTGCTCGACAATCCCTTCACGCGCATCCACCACGATCACCACAACATGTGCATCTTTCATGGCCTGTAAAGTTTTCACAATCGAGAATTTCTCGATCATTTCATCGACTTTACCTTTACGACGTACACCAGCAGTATCAATCAGGGTGTACTTACGGCCATCACGTTCGAACGGAATATAAATCGAGTCACGTGTTGTACCAGGCTGGTCAAATGCCACCACACGTTCTTCACCTAGAAGACGGTTGACCAGTGTCGATTTACCCACGTTTGGACGACCAATAATTGCCAGACGCAAGCCTGTGTCACGGTCATGTTCATCAAGGTTTTCATCTTCAGGCACATCTTGCAATACTTCTTCAAGCATTTGCTGTACGCCACGGCCATGACTGGCAGCAACTTGTAGTGGCTCACCCATACCCAGTTTGTAGAATTCACCCAGTGCAGCTTCAGCATGTACACCATCTACTTTATTGGCAACCAGGAAGACTTTTTTGCCCAAGGTACGCAAATCACGTGCAATCTGCTCATCAGATGCAAGCAGTCCGGCACGCGCGTCTACCACAAAGATGATTATGTCAGCTTCATGAATGGCTGTTTTGGACTGTTCAGCCATGTACGAGTCGATTCCACCTTCAGTTTCGCCAATACCACCAGTATCGACAACGATGAACGATTTATTTTGATATGTCGCATCGCCATACTTACGGTCACGGGTCAGACCGGCAAAGTCAGCAACAAGCGCATCACGGCTCTTGGTGATCTGGTTAAACAACGTTGATTTTCCGACGTTCGGACGACCAATGAGCGCAATTACGGGTTTCATAGATTAACCTTTATTCAAGATCAGCCAGTAGGTCTGGTCTGAACAATCAGAAACAATGGAAGAAATAATTAGCCAAAAATAAATAAAACACGGGGCATTGAACACTCAATCCCCCGTGTAAAAAAAATACGGTTAGCTTAGTTTAACATAAGGCTGAAAAAAATTTTAACGGTTCTGCCAAATGCTTAAAGCCCCCTTACGGGTCGCTACATAAAGTTGGTTATCAATTACACGCAGGGTACGCACTTCACCACTGGTTTTTGAACGACCAATCAGCTGGCCTGTAGCCGGATCAATGAGATGCAATACGCCATCCAGATCACCCACCACCAGATCCTGACCCAGAATTACCGGATTGCTGAGCTGGCGATTCAGTAAACTGTCATTTTGCCACAATTGTTCACCGGTGGTCAGTGAATAAGCGGTAATTTTTCCATCGGCTTGAGCCACATAAACGGTGTTATTAAAGACTTCCGGGCGTTGGATACTGCTGGCATCTTCGCTCCACACCACTTGTTGACTCGCCAGATCCATCACCGTTACCTGTCCCTGGTAGCTGGTTGTTACCAGAAATTGTCCAGCCACAACAGGATCGCCATCCAGATCATTCAGACGCTGAATATCCGAACGTCCATCACTCACAGCAACACGACGCTGCATACGCGGCACACCGCTAATAATATCCAGCGCATAAATATAGGCATTGGATGAAGCAATCAGTACAGTACGCGGATCAAGCGCAACCGGTGTCGCAACACCACGCAAGCTAAACTGTACATTCGGCAGATTATAAGTCCAGACTTGCTGACCAGTAGCCAGATCATGCGCATAGACCGTGTCATCATTGCTAACCGTAATGACACGACCGGACTGAATAAGTGACGCAGATAAAATGGCACCCGATAACTGGGCTGTCCACTTTTGCTCACCTGTGGCCTGATCCAGAGCAAACAGTTGACCTTTTTTATTACCGACCACCACCATGCCTTCGGCTGCTTCTATACCCGAGCTTAAGCCCAGCTTAGACACCTTTTTCTGCCACAAGCGTTGTTTGCCCTGATAGGCAGTCACTTCACCATTTGGATCGACAGCAAAAATCACGCCGTTATCGGCATCTAAGCGTAAACGTAACGGGTCTGCTTTACTGGTCGAAGAAACACTTTGAGAAAATACAGGAACAAGAGTCTTTGCTTGCACCAATTTAGGCAATGGATTCGGTTTAACCTCTTCTACCTTGATTTTATTGGTAGAACAACCAGCAAGTGCAAATGTTAAAATTGTTAGTGCAAACGGTATTTTGTATTTTCTATCCATTACGACTCATCCACTTGTGTTTCTAAAATTGGGCGTTCAACATCAGGATCATCAACTAAAACGCCAACACTTTCGAGTTTAATTTGTAAAATTTGACGTTCTTGCTTACGTTCAAGTAACGCATCCCATGCGCTCATATACGATTTTTTAGCATTTTCGATATCATTTTTAGCCACATAAACATCACCGCGTGCTTCATCAGCAGTTGCCTTAAAGGCAGGATCGGTCACTGCAGCTAATGTTTTAATGGCATCGTCATATTTTTTTTGTGCCAACTGGGCATAAGCCAAACGCAGCTTAACCACCTGTACCAGACCGACATCATCCAGTTTGGAATTTTCAACTTTTTTCAAGGCACGTTCTGCATGTGCATAATCGGCTTTGTCATAAGCCAGTTTGGCCATTAACAATTGAGTTTGAATGGCCTGCACAGAATCCGGAGCTTCTTTAACAATCTTGTCTGCAGTTGCAGATAAGGCATTAAATGCATTGGCATCGCCTGAGACACTTTTTGCATCATCCATCAACTGTTGAACCTTGGCTGTTTCCATTTGAGACTCAGCCAGGTTCTTCTTCTGCCAATATTCCCAGCCGAAAAAGGCAATCAACGCAATTAAAATTCCGCTCATCATGGCAGAACCATATTTTTTAGCGAAAGATTTTAAGCTATCAAGTTGTTCTGCATCACTCAATGCGTTCATGGGATTACCTTTTCCTTATGTTATTCGGCTTATTTTGAAGAAAATTTTTCAATGATAAATGGCACAAAGTCAGTCACTGCAATTTCAGTCTGTTCTGCTGTTGCCAGTTCCTTGACCAGAATGTGCTGCGCTTCAGCTTCACGCCCACCAAAGATTAAAGCATAAACAGCACCCGCCTGATCGGCTTTTTTCATCTGGCTTTTCATTGAACCTTGTGAACCGGTTTTTAAACGGATACGGCTATTGGCTGCTTCAAGCTGGTCACGGATCTGTTCGGCAAGCACCAAGGCTTGACCTTGAGTTGCAGGGTCTGAAACCAGGAACATTTCACAGTCACGGACTGGCGTATTGTCTTCCACCTGTTCAAGTAGCAGCAACAAACGCTCCATACCCATGGCAAAGCCCACCGCAGGCACCGACTGATCAGGCTTGCCTTTAAGCTGACCAACCAGACCATCATAACGACCACCGGCACATACGGTACCTTGTGAACCCAAATGCGTGGTGGTCCATTCAAATACAGTTTTGTTATAGTAGTCCAGACCACGTACCAGCTTCTGGTTAATGACAAAACTTACGCTAGCATCAGTCAAATATTGCTGAAGCTGAGCAAAATGCGCCAAGGTTTCTTCACCCATGAAATCATGCAGCTTAGGCGCATTTTCCAGAATCGACTGCGTTTTCGCATCTTTAGAGTCAAGAATACGTAGCGGGTTTGTGGTTAAACGGCGCTGAGAATCCTCATCCAGATCGGCTTTATGCGACTCTAAAAATTCAACCAGTGCTGCACGGTATGCTGCACGCTCATCCGACTCACCTAAGGTGTTGAGTTCAAGTTGAACTTTGTCCGCCACACCCATACGTTTCCACAAACGTGCCGTCATCAGAATCAATTCAGCATCCTGATCTGGCGTTGCCACACCAAACGTTTCCACACCAAACTGGTGAAACTGGCGGTAACGGCCTTTTTGCGGTTTTTCATAACGGAACATTGGCCCGATATACCACACACGAGGGGTCGCACCGCGAAGCAAGTTATGCTCCAGCATGGCACGTACACAGCCTGCCGTTCCTTCCGGACGCAGCGTCAAAGACTCGGGTGGATTACCTTTGTCCAGAAAAGTGTACATTTCTTTTTCGACGATATCGGTTGCATCACCAATTGAACGCTTGAACAGATTGGTCTGCTCAACCATCGGCAAACGGATTTGCTGGTAACCATAAGCATCCATAAGTGATGCTAAATGTTGCTCAAGACGTCTCCACGCGGGGGTTTGCGTTGGAAGAATGTCATTAAAACCTTTGATTGCGACAATTGAACTCATGATCTACTCAGAAAAACCTGTGCGAATAATCTCTTTAGATTTAGCTTCTTCAAGCTCGGAAACACGTTGACGAACCATAGATTCGATTTCATCAACCAGTTGATTGGTATCGATTAAATGGCTTTTCTCGCCATTACGATACACCAGTGAACGCGGACTTGCACCTACCACGCCAATATCGGCTTCTTTGGCTTCACCCGGACCATTCACTTTACAGCCAATCACAGACACATCCATGGGGGTACGAATATCTTCTAAACGCTCTTCCAGTGCCTGCATCACTTTAATCACGTTAAATTCCTGACGTGAACAGCTTGGGCAGGCAATGAAGTTAATGCCGTTGGAACGAAGACCCAGTGATTTTAAAATATCAAAACCGATCTTGATTTCTTCTTCAGGCTCGGCCGCCAGCGAAATACGCATGGTATCGCCAATGCCTTCCATGAGCAGACCGCCAAGCGCAATCGCCGACTTCACTGAACCTGTACGGTAGATACCTGCTTCGGTCACGCCTAAATGCAGTGGATTATCAATTTGTTGAGATAAAAGACGATATGCATCCATAGTCAGGAATACGTTCGAAGCTTTCACTGACACTTTAAACTCATGGAAGTCTAAGCGGTCTAAAATATCGATATGACGCATGGCCGATTCAAGCAATGCCTGACCAGTTGGTTCGCCATATTTTTTCTGGATATCTTTTTCCAGTGAACCGGCATTCACCCCGATCCGCATAGAAATGTCATGATGTTTCGCCGCAGCCACCACTTCACGAATTTTTGCTTCCGAGCCAATATTGCCCGGATTAATCCGTAAACAGTCTGCACCCGCATCCGCCACCGCTAAAGCAATTTTATAGTCGAAGTGAATGTCAGCCACCAGCGGAACATTCACCTGCTTGCGAATTTCACCGAATGCGGCCGCTGCTTCCATACTGGGTACGGAAACACGCATGATATCGGCACCGGCATCTACACAACGCTGAATTTGTGCAACAGTTGCAGCAACATCACAGGTTTCGGTATTGGTCATACTCTGGATGCTGATCGGGGCATCACCACCTACATACACAGAACCGACACGAATTTTACGAGTGGGACGGCGCTTAATCGGATTTTCAATCATTGCTATCGCTCTATTCTTGACTCATTAACGTGACAAACGGAAATCTGCTTTTCCGTTGACGGTATAAGGTGACAATGCAATATTTTCATTGTTTAACTTCAACGTTACCGCTGCTGCATCATCCAGACGAATCTGGAAAGGGGTTTCACCATTCAGCTTCAAGGTAGATGCCTGACGGCCTGTTGCCAACACTTTACCCGTTGAATCTACAATATGCACAGACGTTGGCTGGCTAAACTCTAACTCAAGCTGGTCACCCGAAACCACAGTCGAGTTATCCAGATTCAGCACCTGCACATCGGATTCGGCAGGTGCTGCTTCAGGACTCTGGGCATCTTTGCTGGATGACCAGTTTTGTATCCCCATCACAACAGCAGCGATGACAACCAATGCCACCAAAGCAAGCAGAATACGTTTTAACCATTTCTTGTTACGATCACGATTAGAACCTGGTAGCTTACCCATGATTTTAATTGGTGAATTGTTTAAGGCATGATTGGGCAACAATCCTGTATCATTTTGATAAATTTCATCAAAACGTTGAATGATAGAACTTGCATCCACCTTCAGGTACTTCGCATAGGTACGATAATAACCCTTAATAAAGGTCGCTTCTGGCAAAGACTTATAATCATCTTGTTCTAAAGCAGTCAAAGTCTTTATAGGGATATTTAAATCTTTGACCACTTCACTTAATTCACGCTTTTGTGCAATTCGAACTTGACGTAAGTACTCGCCTGGACGCTGAACATTTCCTAACGCAGTGGGTACTACGCTTGAACCATTCGATTGCGGTGAATTAGGATTTACTTCCATACGGCCTCAGTACTGTACTGTAATTGCAGATAACGTTGGTATTCCGGACTCTCGGGAAAAAGCGCGCGCAACTGATTGACAAGCACCTGTGTTCCCATTGGGTCGCTATTTGCCCGCGCAATTCGGATACCAATCCAAAGCGCACGCGCACCTTGATTCTTTTGACCAACACTGCGCACAAACTGTTCATACAATTGTGTTGCAGCAGCGGTCTGCTGTTTGAGATAAAAAATTTCTGACAACTCTAACATTGAAACATAAGAGTCGCGATTTACTTGCAGAGCCTGTTTGAATGTTTTTTCAGCATTCACCATATCGCCTTGCTTTAAATAAATCCGTCCCGCATTTTCCAATGCTCTGTAGCGTTGTTCATAGCCCAACATAGTTCCGGCCACATTGAGTTGTTCAAGCGCGTCATTATAACGCTCAATTTGATACAAATAAGTACCGTAGTTGTTACGCGCTTGTGCATTTTTCGGATCAGCAGAAATTGCGCGCTTAAAATAGCTCTCTGCTTTGTCCATGCTGATTTTACTGCCCTCTTGTTGCAGTAAAACCCCCATCATCATATTTGCTGTTGAATCACGTGAATCTACTTCCAGTGCCTGATCCAGAGTACGTTTTGCTGAATCCAGGTCACCCGACTTAATATATTCTGCCGCCAATTGAGTGCGAACTTTCACTGCCTTCTCAGGATCTTTTTTCCCGATTGTTGCTGGTGTCTGACACCCGGCAACAAAAATTGCGGACATACAAATTGTTGTAATAAAAGCTAATTTATATGTGGGCTTTCTCAATTGACATCCCCTTTATTATCCTTGAGTGCGCAGAATCTCATTCTGCTGTGCCACTTTCTTTTTCCACTGTTCCGCACGACGGGTACGGTCAGCAACTTGTCCAACCAACTGTCCACACGCGGCATCAATATCATCACCACGCGTCTGACGAATCGTACACACAAAACCGGCATCAGACAAAGTTTTTTGGAAAGAAATAATCCGGTTACGGCTGGAACGCCCATAGGGTGCATGCGGGAACGGATTAAATGGAATCAGGTTAATTTTGCTGGGTAAATTTTTAAGCAGCTTAATCATTTGCTGTGCATGCTCAGGATGGTCATTCACGCCATCCAGCATCACATATTCAATAGTCACGTGTTTACGTGAACTTTCATTACCATCTTTGCCAATATAGCGCTGACAGGCTGCAATCAACTGCTCTAAAGGATATTTTTTATTGATCGGCACCAGCTCGTTACGCAGCTCATCATTGGTGGCATGCAATGAAATCGCCAAGGCAACATCAATATCTTGTGCCAACTGATCAATTTTTGGTACCACGCCCGAAGTCGACAAGGTCACACGGCGTTTTGACATGCCATAAGCAAAGTCATCTAGCATGATACGCATTGAATTCAGCACGGCATCGTAGTTCAACAATGGCTCACCCATGCCCATCATCACCACATTGGTCACAGAACGCTCACGTTCTGCCACAGGCACATCTTCCATATAGGAATAATTTGCCATCCACAGCTGACCGATAATTTCAGCCTGGCTTAAATCACGCTGGAAACCCTGTTTGCCCGTAGAACAGAATGAACAGTCCAGTGCACAGCCGACCTGTGAAGAAATACACAGAGTTTTACGAGAACCGGTTTTGTCTTCTGCAGGAATCAGCACGGTTTCAACAAGAGAACCATCACCATCGCCGACACGGAACACCCACTTACGGGTACCATCTTTGGAATAGTTTTTATGCACCACTTCCGGGGCTTTAATTTCACAAATCTTTTCTAATTTTTCACGCAGTTTGCCAGAAATATTGGTCATTTCAGCAAAGTCGGTCACGAAGAATTGGTGAATCCATTTCATCACCTGCCCGGCACGAAATTTCTTCTCACCCATATCTTCGAAGAATTTTTCCATTTGCGGACGTGACATGCCAAGTAAGTTCACTTTTTCCACAGAATTTTGCTGCGTCGGAGCGGATGGAGATGGTTGCTGTGCATCAGAAATTGCTGATGTAGCGACTACTTCAGTACTCATGTGTATTACCTAAACCATGCCTAAAGATGAAAGGAGAAGCTCAATATCTGAGCAGAGAATTATTCAGAGAATAAAAAAACCAGATAAGTATAATAACACTTATCTGGCTTGAATACTGCGTATTAACGAGTACGTGGAGCAATCTCAGTTTGCGCGAAGAAATAGTTAATTTCGCGGTCAGCAGATGCTACAGAGTCAGAACCGTGAGCAGCATTTTCGTCGATGCTTACAGCAAAGTCTGCACGGATAGTACCAGGAGCTGCTTCTTTAGGGTTAGTTGCACCCAAAATTTCACGGTGAGCAAGTACTGCGTTTTCGCCTTCAAGAACAGAAACTACAACTGGACCAGAAGTCATGAACGCAACTAAATCACCAAAGAAACCACGTTCTTTGTGCTCAGCATAGAAGCCTTCAGCTTCAGCTTGAGTCAAGTGTTTCATTTTAGTTGCAACGATTTGAAGACCAGCTTTTTCGAAACGAGCAAAAATGTCGCCGATGTGGTTTTTAGCAACTGCGTCTGGTTTAACGATAGATAAAGTACGTTCAATAGCCATTGATTGGCTCCTTAAGTCAATTGTTGACATGAAAATTTGCCGCATTATACCGAATAATGGGCTTTTTTCTGCTTTTGATATGTAAAAAAATTGCTTTTTTCGATGTAGCGCTTAACGCACTTCATCAATCCAGGCCATTTGAATTCCTTCCAGCAAACCTTCAGTCGATTTGGTTGGGTCATCACTAAAGTCTGGTAATGCACATACCCAGGCATGTAAGTCGGTAAAACGAATCCATTGCGGATCCACATCTGGATGTGCTTCAGAAAGCTCAATCGCAATATCAATAGTATCTGTCCAACGCAAACCCATGGCTATTCCTAATATGTTCAAATCAGTGGCAATACTTTAGCAAATTTTGGAAAAATCGCGTGATTTTCCTGATTCATCAGCATGCATTTTTATAACATGATATTAAAAAAAGGCGCACTCTCAATAATGCCACCTGCAATCACAACACCAATCAATGCGCCTACCAGCACGTCACTCGGATAATGTAGCCCCAATACCATACGTGATATCGCCACCAGAATGGTAAAAGGTAACATCAGAATCAATAGCACGGGCTGAATATAGCCCATGACCGTACTTGCCATGACAGCATGCAAAGTATGACCAGAAGGAAAACTGAAATGGTCGAGCGGCGGTTCTTGCAATCGAATCACCTGATGTACTTGATAAGGTCGAGGACGTACCGTTTTTTGTTTTAAGATTTTATAAATTACGGTACCTACCGATCCGCTAACCAGCAGATATAACACTTGTACAATATAAAATACCCCTTCCAGCACCCATAGACTGGCGAGCATAATGAACCAGAACAAACCATTGCCAAAACGGCTGATTATTTTAAAAAAGTGGGCTACCGTATGTGAATGTGAAAAATTATTCAAATACAAGCAACCCTTTAAATCCAGATCCAACATCGTTATTTTTGCTTTTTTTAAATCCATGATGATGCTCCTTTAAGCTGTCGCTTAAAATTTAGGATGTCATTACTGTCTCCATCGCTGCCGTATACAGTGCTTGCTCAAACTGTTGCACTGGATATTGCCAACCTATATGTTGCACGGCCTTTCGAGCTTCCAGTCCCATATGTTTCAATTGCTGATTGCTCGGCAACTGATACATTGACTGCATAAAACCTGTCTTATCACCCAAAGAACTCAACCAACCTGTCAAGCCGTGTTTAACATGCAAATGTGCACAGGCATAATTATAGGCAATCACTGGCAAACCGCTTGCCATGGCCTCCAGCACCACATTGCCAAAGGTTTCAACCTGACTGGCAAATACAAAAACATTTGCACTTGCATAAGCTTGGGCAAGTTTCTGACCTGATAAATTTCCTGTAAAAATGACATCATGTCCTTGGCATAATGTTTCGAGACGACCACGCTCCGGACCATCCCCCACAATTACCAGTTTGATATCCGGATTATTTTTCTTCATGGAGAGATAGGCTTGAACCAGAACATCTATCTCCTTTTCAGGTGACAACCGTCCCACATAAAGCATGACCTGAGTGCTCGGTGTTGCCTGCCATTGCTGACGTAAAACGCTGGAGTAATGTTGGGGTGAAAAATGCGTAACATCCACGCCACGCCCCACCACAACCAAAGGACAACAAATGCCAAATTCTCTTAAAATATATTCCGTATCTTTACTGGGAATACAGGTCAGTTGTGTATTGTTATGAAACCAACGTAAATAACGCTGAATGGGCTTAATTAAAAAGGCTAAATCGAAATAGCGACTAAATTCTTGAAAAGGTGAATGGAAGGCACTTGAAACAGGTATGCCCTTTGTCTTCGCTGCCTGCAAAACGCTTAATCCCAATGGTCCTTCTGTAACAATATGCACAACATTTGGTGCAAACTGATCCAATGCCTGAGAGACTTTTAAAAATTGTGGCCAGCCAAATTGCAAGCTTGGATATTGAGGAATAGCCTGAGCTTTGACTAAACACTGCTGATTTGGCAAAAATTGATCACACAGCTGCTTTTGTTCCGGCCGAATCAGTAAAATTTTATGGCCCTGTTTCTGCAAACCCTTGCAGAGTTGCAATAGAGACAGTGCCACGCCATTAATTTCTGGAGACCAGGTTTCTGTCACAATGGCAATTTTCAGCCGTGGGCGAATTAACCCAGTGAGTATCGCGACATCATCAAAAATGCGGTCTTGCTTATTTTTTTTAAAATAAAATTGGAAATTTTCTGGAAAATTTTGTTGTCTTAGCAGGTTGCTCGCATACAAATTTGCCATACAGCACCTATATCGTTATTTTAGATTTAGCTTAGATGTTAATTCTTTCAGTTTGATGATTCTTAGATGACTGTTTATTGAAACGTTGTATAATGCTAACAGCCAATAAAAACACGCTCCTCTTCCAAAGCTAGCTATTTTAAACAGCTCTTTTCAGTTTTACGTTCAATTACAGACCAGTCCTTCACTGGCATACAAAATAATTAAAATAATAGGTTTACGTATATTACATCGCTATATATGCCAACTGGCGTACGTATAGAAGGCTGTTCTTCCAATCGTACCGCAATGACATATTTACTATCTTTTGAATTTCCCGACTGGGAAAGAGGCACATTCCACTGATTTCTCACAGGACCCGAAATATTCATTCGGGTTTTCAAGCGGTAAGTACCATTTGATACATAACTCGAACCATCCGAGCTACGCAAATTTTGACTGCTAAATTTAATTGCATAGGACTGGTCACAAAAGACTTTAAAGGAAGTTGCAGCAAAACTATGATAATAATCTGCCAAATGCATGACCGGTTCTGATATAGCATTTAAATAGCATTGCCCCGCATAAGCTAAAGCACAATTTGCATAGAGTAAAATGACCATGATAATTTTTTTCATTGTAATAACCCTTTCTAGCGACAAATAACATCCATAACTGACTGCTCTAGCGCTTTTTGGTTCTGATTTGACACCTCAAAAGTACCCTGACATGTCTCGCCACCCTTGGCTTTCGCTAAAAACCGATATTTATTCGGTTTTAATCCATATAAATACACCCTACCCTGGGCATCCACAGGGAAATACTGGCTCTCTTCACCATTGATATATACTTCGCTTGTACGAGGCATCTGTTGATTATTTTGATCCAATAAACGCAAAATGACTTGTTGGGTATGATATACAGGAAAATCTAGAATATAGCCCCGTTGATTTAAGCCAATCATTTTTTGGCTCGAATAATCAAATGCATCTTCAATTGCTAACTGATTTTGGTCAAACGAAATATCATAGGGCACATAAGGAATAATATTATGTACAAACACATAGCCATCTTTATTGGTGCTTCCTACAGGAGATAATGACCTTGCAACATCAATCTCTGGAGAATCCTCAACTTTAACTAAAGCGAATGCATTATCAACAGATTTTGTTAATGCTACTTTTCCACCCAACCAGACAATAGCCCCGCGATAAATCACCTGATTATTTTCATATTCATCAGATTGGTCCAATTGAACACGTAAATCCCCTACATTTGATTTTAATAAACCCGCAGCTTGATAAGCTAAATTTCCACGACGCTGATTTGCCCCCAAAACATAATCAAACCCAGTTTGTGCTGGAGATGCTTTGACAAATTGCACCCTTGTTTCATTATCTGTTGAATGTGAGAAGTAAGCATTCTTGTTATTACCTAAGCTATAGTTTAAAGATAAATATGCACCAGAATTTTTATCACCAGCAAACTCTTTAAAACCTGAAATACTGAATGAAAGATTTGAACGCAGCATTTTAGAAATACTTAGATTTAATATACGGCTATCTGAAATATTAAAATTATCATTTTCATAATAAATTCGTTCTAAATAATTTAAATTAAAATTATTTATTATTGGCAAATCATACATACTGAAATAAAAAATATAATCATATTTTGGAATGAGTACTTCATTACTATAGCCCAAAGTTTTATAATTATCAGTGGAATACTGCCCACTAAAACCCAAGTAAATATTATTTACAGTACGACTAATCGAGCCACCTACCGAATAGCCAGATCCATCATTACTATCACTTCCTGCAATAAAAGCGTCTAATAATGCATATTTACTAATCGCTTGAGTCCATAAAAACCCCAAATTCTTTACTTCTTCACTATATGTAGCATTAAACCCAAGGGTAGTTAAATTACTTATACCCCGCCTAAAATAAATATTAGAAAAAAATTCCCTATAATCATTACTTTGAAGATCATAGTTATATCTAATCTTACCTAAAGAAATATTATATTCATTTAACCCAGGTTTAAGCAGTTTATTATTAATATATACAGGAAAAATCTGGACTGTTTTATTACCCAAAATATCTTCTACCACTACCTGAGCATCTCCAGATTGTTGAATCAATGCACCAGGCTGTAAAGTATAATTCCCCGGAGTAATTCTTTGTTGAGAAATACTCACCCCATTAATATATAAATCCACAGTTGAGGGTAAAACAGCGCTTCCTTTTAAAGTCGGCATATTCCAATAAATATAGTCAGGCCGATCTGTAAAATTTGTTCCAAAACTTAAACCACCATAACGTACTGAATTAACGAAGGGGTTGGAAATAGTGGTGGTATCACCCACGGTTAAACTTAAAAACTTATCGGGAAAATCTAGATCAAAAGCGGACCTTAGACGAACTATTTTTTCTTGTTTTACCTCTTCCGGTGCCAGAGCCAGTTCATTCTCAGTTAAATTTCGTATAAGCGTAGAATTTTGAAATAACCAATAATCTTTAAACACCCCTAATTCTGCTAATGAATTAAATTGGTCATCCTGTGAAGTCTGCTCATAAAAAAGATCATAATTTAAAAAAGCACCCAAAGCTGCCCTATTAGGCATAATCAATTTTTCTTGATCTATTTCTTTAGCTTGAAAATACTCTGCGGGTACTGTTAGTTTTACTGACTGTACATGTGTATCTATTTCAGCAAGAGCTGGGTTCAGTGAAACCAAGCAAAACTCTTTTTTTATGGGATGGATAGGAAAATAATCTCCTTTCAACTCTAAAGCATTTAAAGATTGGCACTCTATATATATTTTTTTATCTTCTTCAAATACTAATGTTTCTATATTTTTATCTATACCATTTAACCAGACGTTACTAAAAAAAACATTGTTCTCCTCTGCATTTACCCGCTGAATAGGTAGGACTATATTTAAAAATATACATGGCAAAAACAATATGATTTTTTGCATAACCCCTCACCCTGACAAATTAAATTCCATTGGCAATTCACTTCTATCTGTTTCAATGATTAATTTATATTTATTGAAATCCCCCAACTCAATCTCACCAAAATTAAATTTTTGTTGCTGATTATTAAGTAAATATTTCATATCTGTAGTGACTGCAACTTCTTTTTTCTTGTCATCCAGAATGGTTATTTTTTTAATTTGAACATGTGTATTGGTATTATTTTTCACATTTAATGAAAGCTGTGATCCATTATATATCGGGTTAAAATTTAGCTTCACTTTTTCTTGTACCCCTACGAATAGTGGGACAGAAATATTAAACAGGAAATTAACTTTTGACTCTTTTACAGTAGGTGCAATTTCATTAAAAATGATTCGCCAAGTTTCTTCTTTTTTTGGGGCTTGCATTTGAGTGAATCCTACCCGAACAATCTGCTTACTATTGGGTTGTAATACAAAGTTTTTAGGATTAATCACTACGGAATTATCAGGCTCTAAAACATCTTCCCCTTCTGCATTTTGTCCCCATTTAACGGCAGAAACTTCAAATATTTTAGCTTGATCAGATTCACTATAATCTAATGTAACGGTAGCACTACGCTGTTTTTTAACATCCGATATATACAGTTGAATAGGCGTAATTTTTAGTCCTGCATAAATTGTCTGTGAACATGCCAACACAATAGAAATAGCGAACATCGAAAATAACTTATTCATTTTCCCCTACCTATTATTTTTTATTTTTAAATTTTGATCTTTTTATAGTGAAGTTGGCATCACTATAAAGTGATACCAACTTTTTTTATTTCTAATTAAAAATTAGAATGAAACAGCAATTCGCAATTCTTCAGTATAAGTACCTACTGGTTTAGATACACCAACTTGTGGACTTACAACAGTAACATCATAAGGCGTCCACCCTCCTGGCGTAAATGGTTGACCTGCTGTTGTCGCATTCAAAGGAATAGTGGTTGTACCATTACGTTTGGTGGTAATTGTAACAGGAATTTCATTAGCACCCATTTTAAGTTTAGAACCATTTGCAGTTGTTAAACCAATCTTAAACTGTGCATTTGCCCCAACACGGAAACTGCCCTGTGCAGTATCGCCACCCACTTTATCTTGTAAAGTCAAAGTAGGAGTAAGTACTTGTAGTTCACAATGCGGTTCAACTTTAAGTTTAATATCAATTTTACCACTACAATCTACATCACAACCTGAAGGTGGTGGTGGAGTTGGTATCCCTCTTGCCAAATCATCTTCTGCATACACGCCTGTTGCACAAACGCCAAGTACTAATGCCGCTAATGCAGCTTGGGTCATTTTATTCATGATTTTCTCCATTTCTTTTTTTAAAAGAATATGTGTGTATAGTTATTTTAACGATTACGATGTAACTCTTTTTATTGTGAGTAAGGTTACGTAACCGTTGACCTATCTTATTATCTTTAATTTTAAAAAATGCAAAAATGTTATTATTCACAATACACAACTTTAATATTTGTTTTTTATTTGTTTTACAACTTTAATTCTATATTTATAATAAGGTTACGATACAAAATAAAATGATACAATTTAGAAATGTTTCCAATTATGTCAAATAAAAAAACAATAAAATAATATTTAAAACACATAAAAAAAACTAAATCACTAATTTTATTATTATTTTTTAAATCATCTCAACTTACACTAGCTTAAAATAAAGTTACATAATTTACAAAAGTTTGTAAATTACAGCTTATTATTTAAAAAATATGTGATTTTATCGATAATTTTACTTTATTTCTCAAACATTAATACTGTTCTTTAGGCACAATAAATTTAATTCCAAATTCCATCAAAAAATAAATTCATTTAGAAAATAACCATTTAAAAAAAATCAAACTTATATAAATTATTTTTATAAAAAAGAGAAGGCGAAAAAATTATTTTTAGTCTTGTTTTTATTTAATACCAATTTTTTCTCAACCGTAATGTATCTTACTTTATTTAATACAACATGTAATATTTTATGGTTATAAAAATTTGACATATAACCATTTAGTAAAAAATATTATTCATATAAATATTTAAGGAATTTATAAGATGAACATTCATCCAATTAAATATTTTCTTTTAATAATAATTAATGCAAACTCAGTTTTTTATTTATATTTTTTAAAAAATTATTTTATAAAATATTTTTCAATTATTTTCTATCCGATTTAATAAGCCATCTTTTACTTGATAGACTTGCCCATAACCGAAATCAATTTGTTGTTTTTCTCCCTGAACAGCTGGAAATCCAGTAATATTTTCTAATTGGGGGGAGCGTTGAAATTGATGGGTTTTAGGGTTATACATCCAGTAGATAAAGCGCTTATCTTCAATTTTCCGTTCATTGGAAGTATCTGAAAGCACGATGTCATAATAGCCATCAAGATTAATATCCATATAGCCAATACTCTTGGGATAAGCAGTAAACCCTGACAAACTTTGAACGACTGTATTGGTCGTTTTATTCCATACATCCACTTGTTTTAAGGCTCTTCCATAAGGCTGTTGGGGATTTTCAAGACCATAAAATTTAAATATGAACAGCGGCTTTTCTACTGCTGTAAATGCAGGCCCAAATTGAATTGAAATACTTTCGTTATTCTTTGCTGTGATCAAAACTGATGACATCTGTCCTGTATTGGCATTTAAATTTCCATTCAACTGATATTGTTCAGATGCTGTTGCCTCCCCCTCTACACTTACCGATTTAAGATTAAGCTGATCTCCTTTTTGCAAACCTTTAAAAGCAATCGTTTTTTGCTCGTTCAAATCATGGAATTTGCCGTGTGGATTCCAGATTCCTGCATACAAATCAAGAAAATAGCGTCCATCATCTGAACGCAACATTCGCTGCATAGAGACCCGAACATTTGTGAAAGATTTGAGGTGATCAATCCTGGTTACAGGCATTGTTTCTGCAAAACTTAAACATGCAAAAGATAAAGTGGTAAGACATAGCAGGATTTGAGTTTTCATTACTCAGCCAAACTTAACAATAAATTATGTCTACTCTATCACACTTAAAATTACATTTGATCTATCCTCAGCCGCTGTGTTTTGTTGCGAATTATTAATAGACTGATCTTCATCAAAAAACTAAAAATACTTTAGACAATAAAAAACCCTTGTATCAACAAGGGTTTTTTAAAGATTAAACTAAAAAATTAGTTCTTCTCTTTGTCAACGATTTTGTTCGCTTGAATCCAAGGCATCATTGCACGTAACTTGTTACCTGTTACTTCGATACTATGAGCAGCATTTTGACGACGACGAGCAGTCATAGATGGGTAGTTCAACGCACCTTCCTGGATGAACATTTTCGCATATTCACCAGATTGGATACGTTTAAGCGCATTACGCATTGCTTCACGAGACTGTTCGTTGATCACTTCAACACCAGTTACGTATTCGCCATATTCAGCATTGTTCGATACTGAATAGTTCATGTCCGCGATACCGCCTTCAAACATCAAGTCAACGATCAATTTAAGTTCGTGTAGACATTCGAAGTAAGCCATTTCAGGCGCATAACCCGCTTCAACCAAAGTTTCGAAGCCCATTTTAACCAGTTCAACAGCACCACCACAAAGAACTGCTTGCTCACCGAAAAGATCAGTTTCAGTTTCTTCACGGAATGAAGTTTCGATAATACCCGTACGACCGCCACCTACGCCTGAAGCGTAAGAAAGTGCTACATTACGCGCGTTACCAGAAGCATCTTGGTGAATCGCGATTAAATCAGGAACACCTGAACCACGTTGGAATTCAGAACGTACAGTGTGACCTGGTGCTTTAGGCGCAATCATGATTACGTCTAAGTCAGCACGTGGTACAACTTGGTTGTAAAGAACAGAGAAACCGTGAGCAAATGCTAGAGTCGCGCCTTGTTTGATATTTGGCTCGATCACGTCACGGTAAAGTTGAGATTGGAACTCATCTGGAGTCAAAATCATGACTAAGTCAGCTTGAGCAACAGCAGCAGGAACTTCTGAAACTTTAAGACCAGCATTTTCAGCTTTTTTCCAAGAAGTCGAACCAGCACGTAAACCTACAGTTACGTCAACGCCAGAGTCTTTAAGGTTAAGCGCATGCGCGTGACCTTGTGAACCATAACCAATGATCGCTACTTTCTTAGATTGGATGATCGATAAGTCTGCGTCTTTATCGTAAAAAATTTGCATTGCTGTCTCCGCTTAAATGCTTATGTTTTCTTTTATCCAGGTCAATGATGTTATTGGTATTCATTGACCTGGATCCTCATCTCCACGATGAGTAGAATGTGTTAAAAAATTAGACTGTTAAAACTTTTTCGCCACGTGCGATGCCCGATACACCTGAACGCACCACTTCAAGAATGGTATTTTCTGCAAGCGCATCAATGAAACCGTCAAGCTTTTCAGTTGTACCGGCAATCTGAATGGTATAAGTCGTCGGGGTCACATCCACAATTTGTGCGCGGAAAATGTCAGCGGTACGCTTGATTTCTGCACGTGCCGATCCAAGTGATTTCACTTTAATCAGCATCAGTTCGCGCTCGATATGCGCACCCTCAGACAAATCAACCACTTTCACCACTTCAACCAGTTTATTCAGCTGTTTGGTGATTTGTTCAATTTTATGATCATCACCATAGGTGGTCAGCGTCAAACGCGACATGGTTGGGTCTTCGGTTGGCGCAACGTTCAAAGTCTCAATGTTATAACCACGTTGAGAGAATAAACCCACCAAACGAGAAAGCGCGCCCGCTTCGTTTTCTACGAGAACAGAGATGATATGTCTCATTGAGTGCGCTCCCCTTTTCCTAACCACATATCTTGCATCGACTGACCCGCAACCAGCATTGGATATACATGCTCGCTACGATCAACCATAACGTTAATAAATACGCATTTATCGTTGATGGCCATGGCTTCTTCAAGCTTGGATTCAAGTTCATCAGCATGGTTAATCTGGATGCCTACGTGACCATAAGCTTCCATCAACTTGGCAAAGTCAGGTAATGATTCAACATAAGAGCTTGAATGACGACCTTCGTAGTTCATATCCTGCCACTGTTTCACCATCCCTAAGGCACGGTTGTTGAGGCAAAGAATTTTCACATTTAGGCCATATTGCTTACATGTTGATAATTCCTGAATACACATCTGAATCGATGCTTCACCGGTAATACATACCACTTGCTGGTCTGGGAATGCCAATTTCGCAGCCATGGCATAAGGCAGGCCTACACCCATGGTTCCCAAACCACCTGAGTTAATCCATTGACGTGGACGCGTGTATTTATAATACAACGCACCAAACATCTGATGCTGACCAACGTCAGAAGTAATAATGGCCTGGCTATTGGTAATTTTATCTAAAGCGGCAACGACTTGTTGTGGCTTCATCGTACCATCAGTTGGTGCTACAACTTTTAAGCCGTGTGCTGCACGCCACTCATCAATTTGTTTCCACCAAGCTGCAATATCTTCAGGGTTCGGTTTTGAAACATTCATTTGTTTCAACTGCACCAGCATCTCTTGAAGTACCGGCTCTACCGCACCCACAATTGGAATGTGCGCCATGATGGTTTTAGAAATGGTTGCCGGGTCAATATCAATATGAATAACCTTGGCATTTGGACAGAATTTTGCCGGATTATTGGTCACGCGGTCATCAAAACGCGCACCTACACACAGGATCAAGTCCGCATTGTGCATGGTCATGTTGGCTTCATAAGTACCATGCATACCCAACATACCGATAAATTGAGGGTCATTGCCCGGGAATGCACCCAAGCCCATCAAAGTATTGGTTACCGGATAGCCCAATAAATGAGCCAATTCAGTCAATAATGCTGAGGCATTACCCTGTACCACACCACCACCAGTGTAAATCACTGGACGTTTCGCACTGATCAATTCGTCAATTGCTTTACGGATCTGGCCTGAATGACCACGATGCGGTGGCTGATAAGAACGCATCTTCACTTTTTCAGGATATTCGTAAGCAAATTTTTCTGCAGGATTAGTGGCATCTTTAGGAATATCGACAACCACAGGACCCGGACGGCCTGAAGAAGCAATATAGAATGCTTTTTTAATAATCGCAGGAATTTCGCTGGCATGACGCACTTGGAAACTGTGTTTTACGATTGGACGAGAAATACCGACCATATCGGTTTCCTGGAACGCATCCTCACCGATAAGATGGCTTGCAACCTGACCAGACAAAATCACCATTGGGATTGAGTCCATATAAGCCGTTGCAATTGGCGTTACGGTATTTGTCGCGCCTGGACCTGATGTGACAAGCACCACACCAGTTTTACCTGTTACACGCGAATAAGCATCAGCCATATGACCGGCAGCCTGTTCATGACGTACAAGGTAATGATTAATTTTGTCTTGTTGAAAGAGCGCATCGTAAATATGCAGTACTGCGCCGCCTGGATATCCAAAAACATGTTCAACGCCTTCGTCCGCCAATGCGCGAACAAGCATTTCACCACCAGATAAAAGTTCCAACGTGATTCACCCTAATCTTTTTTCACGCACAAATGGAGGGCATTTGTGGTGATTCATTCATTCACTGTGTGCTCTGTTATAGCACACAAATTTCATAGTTTTCATAGCAATAAGAAAAAAATCTGACCTGGTCGCTGTTTGAGCAATATGAGGTCTAAAACATGTTGGGATAAACATATTTTGTTGGCTTTGTTCAGCTTCTCGGCTAGAGAAGAAGTCCATTGCTAAAAGGCGCTTATTCGAAGGGTGATCGATCTAAGGCATATAAAACTAAAGCAGCATTTTTGTGGTTTCGAGTATTAAAGTCAAGTTTAAAAATTAGCTTTTTATAGCTTAATTTTAAATTATTCATTTTTTATGCATTAGTTTTGTCTTTAGCAGTGCACACCATAATAAAAAAAAATTAACTTTTTTATATTTTTCAAATAATTAAAAAATATTTTCATAAAAAATAAATATAAAAATTATAATAAAATGGAATGAATATTTATTTTATTAAAAAATGTTTTTATTAATTCAAATGTATTTCTTACACTTTGATTTTGTATCTGGATATATTTTTGTATTCAGATTCACAACACCGTAACGAATCAAGGAGTATCTTTCTAATTAAATGAAGATCAAATAGTACGATTGCCTAATCATTCATTTATCTGCATTTTGGGACAGTTTATCTTTTTTCTCTGCAAAACGATCAAGATCATATAAAATACTGAAGCAATCAGGAGTTCTATTTACCCCACACTCTATCCAACTGATTATGACAATAAGGACTTGATTATTATGGCATCATCTTTCATCAAAATTGCATTCATGGCTGCATGCCTGAGCTTCAGTCTAAGCTCAACCACGAGTTTTGCCAAAGAATATTACAAATGGGTGGATGCCAAAGGGTCTACGCACTACACCACCACCCCACCACCAAAATCGGCAAAAAAGAAAGGTAAAGTGGAGACTTATGGCACGACACATTCTGCTAGTCCTGCGACTCAAGAAAATAATGCTTCGAAAGAGGCCAAGAATACTGTTCAAGAAAATAAGCCAGTTAATCCTACAATTCCTGTAATTCCAGAAGGCAGCATTCCTGCAACACCTAAAGTCCAATAATATTATATTGTGCCCAGGAGTGATTACGAACCGGTAATCACTCTAGATAATCTAAAAAACTATAAAGATGAAAAGAGCGATAACAAAACCCTATATTCACCTTAGAAAAAGGGTCGCAAATGCTTAAGCCTTATTCGCTGTAATGAATAGATGAGTACTTCTGCTTGTTGATGCTGCGAATAATATTGCCCCCTCATATTATTTTTCCCCATCCAGGCATGCTGAAGATTTTTATAAAGGATTGGATACCAAGGATTCAACGCATACTGGCAAAGCATCTCCGCCGAAACATGCATAGAGACCAGACTTATATCAACCTTTCAACACAAAACTGAACAAGCTGAAAAAGTAGTAGCATTGTCCAGACAACATATAAGAAAGATCCTTATGCAAGCATGTTTGGTGCGATCACATAACAAGAAATCCACGCATCAATAAAAGCAGCTTATTTATAAAACAAAGAGAAACTTGCGAATTCAAAAACATTAGATCATTAAATGATATGTTTAAAAGTTCCATTTCTGGTGCTCAGGAAGATAAAATCCTGATTTGAAAACTGACATTGCATCGCATTTTGCGCTATGCTGTGGGCTAAATTTTTTAACCGTTCTCTTGTATTACGTATATGACTACTCACATTGACTCTGAATACCAAGCCAGTGCGATTGAGCCTCAAGTCCAACAGGATTGGGAATCTCGCAAAGCCTTTAAAGTTGCCGACACTGTAGAAGGTCCACGTCGTTATATCCTCTCGATGTTCCCTTACCCAAGTGGCAAACTGCATATGGGTCATGTGCGTAACTATACGATTGGTGACGTAATCAGCCGTTTCCACCGTCTAAAAGGTGAAACCGTGCTGCAACCTATGGGTTGGGATGCATTCGGTCTACCTGCTGAAAACGCGGCGATTGCCCATCAGGTTGCACCTGCAAAATGGACCTTTGAAAATATCGATTACATGCGTAATCAGTTGAAAAAACTCGGTCTGTCGATTGACTGGGATCGCGAATTTGCAACATGTACACCAGAATACTACCGCTGGGAACAATGGTTATTCGTTCAGCTGTATAAAAAAGGTCTGATCTACCGTAAGCTTTCAACCGTCAACTGGGATCCTGTCGACCAGACTGTTTTGGCAAACGAACAGGTTGAAAATGGCCGCGGCTGGCGTTCAGGTGCATTGGTTGAAAAACGCGATATTCCAATGTACTACTTCCGCATCACAGACTATGCACAAGAATTACTTGACGATTTAGAAACTTTAAAAGACGGTTGGCCACAACAAGTTTTAACCATGCAACGTAACTGGATCGGTCGCTCACAAGGGATGGAAATCACCTTCCCTTCAGCGAATCCAGACGTTTATGCAGATGGTTTAACGGTATTTACCACACGTGCGGACACGTTAATGGGTGTGACTTATGTTGCTGTTGCAGCAGAACACCCGATGGCGCTGAAAGCGGCTGAAACTAACCCTCAACTTCAAGCATTCATTGAAGAATGCCGTATGGGTTCTGTGGCAGAGGCCGATCTTGCCACTGTCGAGAAAAAAGGCATGGCAACAGGGCTATCTGTTAAACACCCGGTTACAGGTGAAGAAGTTCCGGTTTGGATCGCAAACTATGTATTGATGTCTTACGGTTCAGGTGCGGTGATGGCAGTTCCATCACATGATGAACGTGACTTCGAATTTGCCAACAAATATGGCTTAACCATCAAGCAAGTGATTGATGCTAAAGGCGCAGATGATGCTGACTTTGATGCAACTCAATGGCAAGAATGGTACGGTTCTAAAGAAGGAAAACTGGTTAATTCAGGCGAATTTGACGGTTTAGATTTCCAAGGCGCATTTGATGCTTTCCTTGCTAAACTTGAGCCACAAGGTCTTGCCAACGTTAAAGTTCAATTCCGTCTACGTGACTGGGGTGTGTCTCGTCAGCGTTATTGGGGTTGTCCAATTCCAATGATCAACTGCGACACTTGTGGTCAAGTGCCCGTACCTGAAGATCAACTTCCGGTGGTTCTTCCAACTGACGTGGTTCCAGATGGTTCAGGGAATCCACTGAACAAAATGCCTGAGTTCTACGAAACCAAGTGTCCTTGCTGTGGTGGCGACGCACGTCGTGAAACAGATACATTGGATACATTCGTAGAGTCATCTTGGTATTATGCACGTTATGCATCTCCAGACTTTACGGGCGGTATGGTGAAACCTGAAGCGGGTCAAACCTGGCTTCCTGTAAATCAATACATCGGTGGTGTTGAACACGCGATTTTGCACTTGCTCTATGCACGCTTCTTCCACAAATTGATGCGTGATGAAGGTGTGGTACAAGGCAACGAACCGTTCACCAACTTGTTAACACAAGGTATGGTACTGGCTGATACTTACTACCGTGAAGCAGAATCAGGCAAGAAAACCTGGTTTAACCCTGCGGATATCAAGCTGGAAAAAGACGAAAAAGGTCGTGTGCTGTCTGCAAAATACACAGGCGACGGTCAAGAAGTCGTGGTTGGCGGTCAGGAAAAAATGTCGAAATCGAAAAACAACGGTATCGACCCGCAAGCGATTATTGACCAATACGGCGCAGATACTGCACGTGTGTTCATGATGTTTGCTGCTCCACCAGATCAATCACTTGAATGGTCGGATGCAGGTGTCGAAGGTGCAAACCGCTTCTTGAAACGTGTATGGCGTTTGGCAACAGGTTTCCTTGAGCAAGGTAACAATGCTTCAAACATCGACAAAGTGGCGCTTTCTACGGCTGCACAAGACTTACGCCGTAAAACGCATGAAACCATCCAGAAAGTGGGTGATGACATTGAACGTCGTCATGCCTTCAACACTGCCATTGCAGCGATGATGGAATTGTTAAATGCGAACAACAAGTTCGAAGCGAAAGATGACAACGATGTTGCTGTTGCTCGTGAATCCATCACCACACTTCTGACTTTATTGGCTCCATTTGCGCCACACTTAAGCCAGACTTTATTGGCTCAGTTTGGTATTGAATTAACAACTGCTGCGTTCCCTGCTGTAGATAAATCTGCATTAACACGTAATACGCAAACGATCGTGGTTCAAATCAACGGTAAACTTCGTGGCAAGCTCGAAGTGTCTGTGGATGCATCTAAAGATGACATCTTGGCACAAGCCAAAGCATTGCCTGAAGTACAACAATTCTTGACCGGTCCAACCAAGAAAGAAATTGTGGTGCCGAATAAGTTAGTGAACTTGGTGGTTTAAGAATCCCTCCAAACCTCCCTTTGAAAAAGGGAGGCTTTCCCTTCTTTATCAAAGAGTGGTTAGGGGAGATTTCACAATTCCCAAACAAAGCCCGTTGTCAATCAACGGGCTTTGCACATACAATCACTACATATTTTTCGATCTTCCTTTTTTGCTTTGAAGAACAATACAGAGGACAACGCATGCATTTGGGCAAACGTTTAGCAGCAATTGTTTTAACTTGTGGTCTAAGTGCAGGCTTAGTGGGCTGTGGCTTTCATTTAAAAGGGACCAACCCGACAACTGCTCCTGTGGCTTATTCTAAAATGAAATTGGCACTGCCGGATAATGCAGGACAATTGCATGAAAAACTTGCAATTTATTTGGGTGCAACAGGTATTCAGCTGAGCAATAGTCCCGATGCTTATGTGTTGCGTATACTGGATTACACCCCACAGCGTCATGAATTGAATGGCAAACTGGTGGAAACCCTATTGCGCTTAACCGTGACTTTCCGTATTGAAGATGCACAAGGTAATCCGGTTACTGAACCGCGTGCCATCATAGCTTCACGCAGCTATCAATATGATGTGGCTACGGTAAACACGGATGATCAGGAACAGAAGTACCTCAATCAAGTGATTGTTGATGATGTGGCACAGCAAATTGTGCGTCAGATTTCATCCAACCGTTTACCCAAAGTCGTGACCAAACCAGCGGCTTCTACGACCCAACCTTAACTATAGAAAATCGCGCTATGAAACTTGACTATCCCCAAGCACTCAAACGTGTTGATGAAGCTCGCGGTGCCTGGATTATGTATGGTCAGGAACCTCTGCTCGAACAAAATTTACTTGATGCTTTCCGGCAGAGTTGGCAAAAACAGGAAATTGAACGTCAGCGTTATGATATTGGCAATGTCAGTGACTGGAAAAATGTCTTTAATGCTTTAAACAGCCTGTCCTTGTTTTCCACACAACTGGCTGTTGAAGTACATGGCAATATCAAGCCCGATGCCAATGGCATCAAGCAACTGAAAAGCTATATCCAGCATAATGAACAAAACCTGCTATTGGTGGTAATGCCGAAACAGGACAGCAGCAGCCTAAAATCCAGTTTTTTTCAGGTGGTGGATGCCAATGGCGTGACAGTGTCACTTGCGGCCAATTATCCGCAAGATCGGCAACGGATTTTAAGTATTGAGGCCGAAAAGCTGGGCATTAAACTAGCCCCTGATGCTTGGGCCTGGCTGGAACAGCACCACGAGCACAATCTGCTGGCTGCAAAAAACAGTCTCATGCGCGTCAGCGATACTTTTGCCGATGTGGAGATCATCCAGATTGAGCATTTGTATTCATGTCTACAAGATCAGTCGCGCTACACCACTTATGATTTAAATGATGCCCTGCTTGCAGCCAATCTGGCTCAGGCAATTAAAATTTTCCAGTATTTAATTGCCTCGGGTGAACCGATGAGCCTGATCTTGTGGAGCATCAGCAAAGAAATGCGTTTACTGATGCAACTTTTTGAACAGCCACACAATGCCTTACAGTTGGGCATCTGGAAAAATAAAGTTAGCCAATATCAACAAGCCTTAAGACGGCTCAATCCGAACTGTTTCCTGACTTGGCCATCCCTGTTGTTACGCATTGATGCTTCAATAAAAGGTTTAGGCAAAGAAAACCCCGAACATCTGGTTCTGCAAGCCATTAGCAGCATGTGTGGTCAAACCTTATTTTTATCGCCAAGTGCCTAACTAAAGAAACGTGAAAACCAGCTTTTGCCTTTTTTCTCTTCTTGTTTACGTAGATAGCTCAACATATTGTCTCGCACTGCATCAACATAATCCTGATCATCATGCTGAATATGGTTGATCAGCCACTTGGACAGCAGACGATACAAGTCTTTTTCAATCGATTCACCTTTTTCAAATTTCAGGCGGTAATCATTCAGACGTTTTACAAATAAGTCATGGATACCACGATGTGATGGTAAGTATTGATAACTGACTTGTTCCAGCAAATTTTCTTCAAAGCTAAAATGCGACTGGGTGTAGTCAATTAAATCCTCCAAAACCTCTTTAATTTTATCGCGCTGCCCCGTGTTTTTCACCTGCTCCAAAGCATTAATATAATCCAAGATCTGACGATGCTGATTATCAATCACATCAATCCCAATATTATAGGTTTCATTCCATTCCATCACTTACCTCTTACAAATTTTAATATTAAAGTTATGATCTTTTTCGCATAATTATGGGGATTAATGCTCTTATTATTAAACCCATAATTATTTTATGGATTTAATACTACAAACTTTTTTTATTTAAATCTAGAGATAAAACAAAGATTTTTTAAATTATGTCTACCAGTTGGAAACTCAGGAGAGTGAAGGTAAAAAAGAAATCAACATCTCCAGCACGAAAAAGCTATTTAAATAAAAATCATTAAATAAATCCATTATCATTCGACTAAAATCCAATGCATCTTGATACCACGGATTCAGTGAACGACATTCCACTTTTTCAGCAGCATTTTGAAAAACTCAAGCATCAGGCTGAAAACCATCTTTTAGAAAATTGATGGAATCGAAATTTAATAAAATTTCTCTCCTCTATTCATTCATGCTAAAAGTTTTGTTAAAAAGGAATCAACTCTCTGTTTAGTAAATTTTCAAGAGAACTTCAAAAGGAAAATAATTCTCATTTGTTTTTAAAAAGTTCACGTTTTATCCTTATTTAGCTTTTATAATTGCTGCAATTTTCCTCATTTATCAGCTCACTATGCCAAAAATAAAACCGTCTAAAATAGTTGTCGCCATAGTCAGTATTGTTGTTATTGCAGTCACCGTCTGGTTCTTTTTAAAACCAAAAGAACAAACGCCGCAATACATTAGCAGTGAAGTCACGCGTGGCGATATTGAAGACTCTGTACTTGCAACCGGTGTACTTGAAGCCACCAAAATGGTCAGCGTCGGGGCGCAGGTTTCAGGTCAGGTGAAAAAAATGTATGTGCAATTGGGTGACCAGGTCAAACAAGGTCAATTAATTGCGCAAATTGATTCGATCCGTCAGGAAAATGACCTAAAAACGGCTGAAGCAAGCATTAAAAACCAGCAGGCTCAACTGGCAGTCAAACAGGCAAACTTGGCGAAAGTCCAAGCTGAATATCAACGCCAGCAAGCCATGTATGCACAAGATGCAACTTCTCGTGCAGAACTTGAGGCTGCATTGGCCAGCTATAAAACTGCCCAAGCGGAAATTTTGGCCATTAATGCCCAGATTGAACAGTCACGCTTAACCCTGGCAACAGCCAAAGAAGATTTGGGCTATACCCGGATTGTTGCACCTATGGATGGCACCATCGTGGCCATTGTGACTGAAGAAGGTCAAACCGTTAACGCCAATCAAAGCGCACCGACCATTGTCAAACTGGCCAAGCTCGACAACATGACGATTAAAGCTGAAATTTCTGAAGCTGATGTGATGAAAGTTGAAGAAGGTCAAACCGTGTATTTCACCACCTTGGGCAATAGCGACAAAAAACATTATGCCAAACTACGCCAGGTAGAACCGGCACCGAACTCTATCAATACAGAAAGCAATAACTCATCCACTTCGTCTTCAAACACGGCTGTGTATTACAACGCCTTATTTGATGTACCCAATGAAGATGGCAAACTGCGTATTGATATGACTGCGCAAGTGTATATAGTCTTGGCTGAAGCAAAAAATGTATTGACTGTCCCTGCAGCAGCTTTGCAAAGTTCAAATCGCCCTCAAGGCAAACGTGCTGATCGTAATGCGGATCAGGCAAAACAACAAAATCCGACTGATCATGATCAAGCTAAAACTGACAGTCCCAAACGCTTGCAACTGTCTGCGGAAGAAAAATCACTGATTGAACAAGGCAAAGCCTCCATGTCGATGGTCCGTGTAGTTCAGGCAGATGGTACGGCCAAACCGCAACCTGTCTTGGTCGGCTTGAATAATCGGGTAACAGCACAAATCATCAAAGGTCTAAAACAGGGTGACCAAGTCGTGATTGCAGATGCTTCCGATACATCAAATGATGCTGCCAAACGCAGTAACCGTGTAGGTGGTGGTGCCGGTCCAGTGAGAATGTAATCATGAGTCAAGATCAACAGCCTTTGCTCAAGGTCACAGATCTGACTCGTGAATTCCCCGCTGGGGAAAGCACCATTCAGATTCTAAAGGGCATTAATTTAGAGATTTATCACGGAGAACTGGTCGCCATTGTCGGACAGTCCGGTTCGGGAAAATCCACCCTGATGAATATTTTGGGATGTCTGGATCAACCAACCTCAGGTAGCTATCAGGTCAAAGGGCGTGAAACACGTCAATTGGAAGCAGATGAACTGGCACAATTGCGCCGGGAATATTTCGGTTTTATTTTCCAGCGTTATCACCTGTTGGGCGATTTAAGCGCGGCAGCTAACGTAGAAGTTCCGGCCATTTATGCAGGTGTCGATGCCTCTGCGCGTCAGCAACGTTCAACCGAACTGCTCTCGAACCTGGGATTGGCTGAAAAGACCCAAAACCGCCCCAGTCAGCTTTCCGGTGGCCAGCAGCAGCGTGTTTCCATCGCACGTGCCTTGATGAACGGCGGTGACGTGATTCTGGCCGATGAACCGACCGGTGCACTGGATAAAAATAGTGGTATTGAGGTGATGCGTATTTTGCGCGAGCTGAATGCCAAAGGTCATACCATCATCCTCGTTACCCACGATCATAACGTCGCCAAAAATGCCTCGCGTATTATTGAAATTAGTGACGGTAACATTATTTCAGATAAACCGAATGTACCTGAAGTTGCCACAGATGAAGTTTTAGAAAAACAGACCTTAGAACAAACCACACAGAAAAAAACATCTTCTTGGCGCTCTGCGGCAGACCGGCTAGGCGAAGCTTTCCACATGGCCTTACTGGCCATGAACGCCCACCGTATGCGGACCTTCCTGACCATGCTCGGGATCATTATCGGGATTGCATCGGTGGTATCTGTAGTCGCACTGGGCAATGGTTCACAAAAAAAGATTCTGGAAAATATCAGTAGCCTCGGCACCAATACCATTACCGTCTATCAAGGCCGTGGATTTGGGGATAACTCCAAAACTTCCCAGGCTAAAACCCTGGTTCCTGCCGATGCTGATGCCTTGGCCGAACAGCCCTATGTCGATGGGGTCAGTCCTTCAGTTAATAGCAGCGTCACTGCCCGTTTTAAAGATACCGAAGCTTCTGCCACAGTGAATGGTGTCAGTGAAGACTTCTTTTATGTAAAAGGTATGAACTTTGCCTCAGGACAGCCTTTTGACAAAGAAGGTGTCACTGAACGCGCCCAAGACGTAGTGATTGATGACAATACCAAAAAGACGTTTTTTAGTGATGGTACCGACCCTGTCGGTCAGGTCATTCTGTTGGGCAGTGTGCCAAGTCGTATTATTGGTGTGGTTGAAGCACAAAAATCAATGATGGGGAATTCAGACAGTCTGAATGTGTACCTGCCCTACTCCACCGTGATGAGCCGCATGTTAGGTCAGGCCAATGTGCGTAGCATCATCGTCCGGGTCAAAGATGAATACCCGAGTGCAGCAGCTGAAAATGCCATTTTAAATTTATTGGTACAACGTCACGGCGCACAGGATGTTTTTACCCAGAATGCAGACAGTATCCGTGAAACCATTCAGCAAACCACCCAGACCATGACTCTACTGGTTTCTGCAATTGCGGTGATTTCCCTGATTGTCGGCGGGATTGGGGTGATGAACATCATGCTGGTTTCGGTGACCGAACGAACTCAGGAAATTGGGGTGCGTATGGCTGTGGGTGCACGTCAAAGTGACATCTTGCAGCAGTTCCTGATTGAGGCGGTACTGGTCTGTATTTTAGGCGGAATCTTGGGGGTGCTTTTATCTTTAGGCATCGGACAGTTGTTTAGCCATTTTGCTGGCGGTACCTTCCAGATGGCCTATTCCACCACTTCGATTCTTGCAGCCTTTGTCTGTTCCAGCATGATCGGAATTATCTTCGGCTTTATCCCTGCCCGTAATGCCGCACAGCTCAATCCTGTCGATGCACTTTCTCGCGAATAAGGATACCTAGAATGCAAATGAATTTTACCAAACTTATTGCTAGCCTTATTTTAACTGGCTCATTGGTCGGTTGTGCCACGGTGGTAAAAACACCGTACGAACAGCCTGCCGTGAATATTCCAGGCAGTTTCCAGAATAGCAAAGTACTCAGTCAGCAGGTGCATGCCGATGTCTATGCCGATCAATGGTGGACCTTATTTGGCGATGCGCAGCTGAACCAGCTGGTCAATCAGGTTTTAACCAGCAATAGCGATCTGGTGGTTGCCGACATTAATTTGCAGCAGGCAAGTTTACAGGCCGGTTTGGCGAAAAACCAGCAAGGCCCTCGGGTCAACTCCAGTGTTTCTGCTGGACATACCGTTGATCTGAATTCCGGTGATGATGCATCTCGTGGCTTGTCTTTAAGTGGCGGCGTAAGCTATGAACTGGATCTGTTCGGCAAACTGGCACGGCAAACTGAAGCCAGCAAGTGGGAAGCGCTTGCCACTGAACAGGACTTGCAAAGTACCGCACAAAGCTTAATAGCAACGACTGCGAATTTATATTGGCAGTTAGGTTATTTAAACGAACGCTATCAGATTGCCCAACAAAACCTGACCAGTACGCAAAAGGTCTTTGAGCTGGTGCGCACCCAATATCGTGTCGGTGCAGTTTCCGGTCTGGACTTAACCTCGGCAGAACAATCGGTGCAAAGTCAAAAAGCTAGTTTGAGTCAGATTGAACAGCAGCGTGTGGAAGCACGCACGGCTTTGGCAGTTCTACTCAATATGCCCGTGCAGCAACTGAATATAGCCGAACCGCAGCGCTTACCGCGTATAGCCTTGCCGACTATTTCTGCCGGCTTGCCAGCTGATCTGTTATCACGTCGTCCAGATTTACAAGCCAGTGAACTGCGTTTACGCAAGGCACTTGCCACTAAAGATGCCAGCAAAGCCAGTTATTATCCTTCCATTAACCTGACCGGAAACCTGGGCTCTTCCAGCACATCTTTAACCAGTCTCTTGCAAAATCCGGTATTAACTTTGGGTGCCAATCTCAGCCTGCCGTTCCTGCAATATAACGACATGAAAAAAGATCTGGCAATCAGTAACCTGGATTATGAAAAAGCGATTGTCCAGTACCGTCAAAACCTGTATCAGGCCTTTGCCGATGTGGAAAATGCCTTGTCTGCGCGTACTGAATTAAATAAACAGGTGGCTTTGCAAGAGCGCAATGTACAGCTTGCAGAGAAAACCGAGCGTCTAACTGAAGTACGTTACCGCAATGGTGCCATTGCCTTGAAAAACCTGCTCGATGCGCAGGAAACCACACGTAATGCCCGTTTGTCTTTGGTTCAAACCAAACAGAGCCAATACAATTCCTATGTCACCTTGATGCAGGCTTTAGGCGGTAGTCCAGTCAAACCGTTGCCTTAAGTTAAAAGTGAAATAAAAAAGATGCCATTTGGGCATCTTTTTTATTTCAGAAAAATTTCTGAGAAAATGTTCTGTTTGGCTATTTTTAACTTTTTAAAAATTAAAAACTCGGGCGGTAATATTTATAGGTCAGGCCTTTTTCATTATAAACATCATAACTTCTTTGCTTAAAGTCAGATACCCATTGCTTGCCGTTAAATCCTGCAATATGTCCATACACATGCTTGCCGGTTCGATCAATAATATAAATATCACCTTCTTTCGGGGCATCGAACTTAGGATTAATTTCTCGATAACCAATTTTCATCAGGGTATTTCCCCAGTCTGCCGCAGCGACGGGATGACTTTGAAATCTTGCACCCGCTGACTCCAAAGCAAGTCTGATACTTTTGGCACATTTTTGTGAACTGCTGGTTGAAGAAACGGACTGCAAGAAATCGGTGAATTTACTGATATCAATTCGCTGGCCATTCTTTGCAAGCACATTCTTTTTAGCTATGGCCTGCCCAGTCTGAAATTCTGAAGATTTTTTCGAATTTTTACCCGATTGGGAACGAATTATGATGTTTGCCTGAACAGGAGCATGAACTGCACTCATGTTTACATTATGATCATAAACCATTCTTTACCAAACACTCCTAAACCTGAAACTACCGGCTTTTCACTCATTTCGACGGCAAGATGGTAACCCCTAAAATGTGATTTTTCATATAACAAATGTAATTAAATATAAATAAATTACCGATAAGTGAGTTAACTGACTATTTTTTGTAGATTTTTATCATCAAATAATGCCTATAAATTTATTTTATCCTCACTCCATTCACATTGCGCTGTCATTGAAATCCGGATTTTCAATTAATAAATTGCTGGGATTGAACAGAATAAATACACAATCTGGCGTTCAGCAGATCGTGTATTGCTTTCTCCACACATGCTTTACTTCATTTAAATGATGAACCCATGTTTTTATTCTTTGATATCGGCAGACCTATCAGATTTTTTATCAAGCCCGGGAAAATACATTCAATAAAATGTAATACATTTTCCTCAGCCTTATAATTTTTAATTAAACACCGCCAAGATTAGGCCCTAGGATTTATACCACTTTACAAAAACAAATAAAACACATATAAATCATTTACTTATAAATATAATCACCATAATTTAAACTTACTTCTCCCCTCAATGGATACAGTTTCCTCCCCGGTAAAAAAAGGCTAATATGTGCCACAAGAAATTCACAATATTATGAGAGAGACATGCGTCAATATTTAGACCTTTTACAACATATCCTTGACAACGGTGGCGATAAAGGCGACCGCACGGGCACAGGTACACGTTCAGTATTCGGTCACCAAATGCGCTTTGATCTTTCTCAAGGTTTTCCTTTATTGACCACTAAAAAAGTACACTTCCGTTCCATCGTGATTGAACTTTTGTGGTTTCTAAAAGGCGATACCAACGTTAAATATCTGCAAGACAACAAAGTCACGATTTGGGATGAATGGGCTACTGTAGAACAAACGGCGCGTTTTGGCCGTCCTGAAGGTGAATTGGGTCCGGTTTATGGTCATCAGTGGCGTAATTTTGGCGCAAGCAAAAAAGAAAATGGTTTATATGAACAGGATGGTTTTGATCAGATCACATGGCTGATCAACGAAATTAAAACCAATCCCAATTCACGCCGTTTAATTGTGTCAGGCTGGAATCCGAAAGAAGCGGGAACGGTTGCCCTGCCACCTTGCCATACCCTGTTCCAGTTTTTTGTAAAGGACGGCAAGCTATCCTGCCAGTTGTATCAGCGTAGTGCCGACGTGTTTCTAGGCGTTCCATTTAATATCGCCAGCTATGCCCTGCTCACGCACATGATTGCGCAAGTTTGCGGTTTAGGTGTCGGTGACTTTGTCTGGACCGGTGGCGACACGCACTTATATGTGAACCATTTTGAACAGGCTCAATTACAACTTAGCCGTGAACCTTTGCCGCTTTGCCAATTGAAACTGAATCCAGAAATTAAAGATATCTTCGCGTTTAAATTTGAAGATATTGAAATTGTCGGCTATGCATCGCATCCCGGCATTAAAGCGCCAGTAGCGGTTTAATTTTTTCTCATTCATCATTCCACTTAAATTCCTAATCCCCCTAATTCCCCCTTTAAAAAAGGGGGAATTGAATAAAAAAATCCGGGAATATAATCAGATAAGGCGAACTTTATGACCTTCCAAAATTTAGAAGTTGTGCATGTTGTGGCCATGGATCAACAGCGCTGCATTGGCAAAAATAATGACCTGCCTTGGCACATTTCAGCTGACCTCAAACACTTTAAGGAAATCACCCAAGGCGGTGTGGTGGTCATGGGACGCAAGACCTTGGAGTCTATGGGCCGCACTTTGCCAAGACGGGTCAACTGGGTCATTACCCGTGACAGCAACTGGTCATTTGAAGGCACCAAAGTAGCCTACTCGATTGAAGACGCCTTGGCTCAAGCCGTTACCGATGTTAAAGCATCAGAAAAACCTGAATCAATCTTTGTGATTGGCGGCGGTGAAATCTTTAAACAGACCATGAACATTGCCGACCGTTTAGAGCTGACCCATGTTGAACTGGACGTTCAAGGCGATGCCTACTATCCGGAAATTCCAGCTGAATTTAAAAAGGTCGTCTCAGAACAACATATTGACGACAAAACCGGGATTGCTTTTGAGTTCGCAACTTACAGAAAATAAAGGCAATAATTATAGATAACAGTCAAATATGCATAATACTGAAACAAGAGAATTCCTTCTTGCCTTAGGCATGGTGCTACTCCACACTGCGTTTGGTCTGTTCGTTATTATGTCCTCTATTTGGCTATGTCTGGCCTTATGGTTTCAGCAACCCTTTGGTGGCTTAGTCACCCGTGTACTGATCGGCATCTGGATTGCCTTTGCCTTAAGCATACTCGCCCTTTATATCACCCAATATGTCTTGAACCGTCAGACTGATGTTCTGATCTATGTTCTGTTCTTTCTTGTCGGCTTATCCTGGTATTTTGGTTTGCAAGCCAGACAAGATCGTGAGTGGAATCCGGAAGTTGCCCAGATACTGTCTTATGAGCAACAGGATAATCTGGTTACACTGCACAATGTGCGTCATTTTAATTGGCATGCGGATGGCAGTTATGATGAACGTTGGGAAACCCGGCAGTTTGATTTAAACCAGATTAACGGTGTAAATATTATTACATCGTACTGGATGGGACCACGCATTGCCCATACGCTGGTCAGTTTCGATTTTGCCAACAGCCCGCCGCTGACCTTTTCAATTGAAATTCGCAAACAAAAAAATGAAGAATTTTCCACGTATGGCGGTTTTCTCAGAAAATATGAACTCAGCCTGATTGCAGCAGATGAAAAGGATCTGATTTATACCCGCAGCAATATTCGTGGCGAACAGGTCTATTTTTTTCCAATTAATATGCCAAAAAGTGAAATACGTGCCCTGTTTGAAGAATATCTGCATAAAGCCAATGAATTAAAACATCAGCCAAAATGGTATAACAGCCTAACCAGTAACTGCACCACCCTGGTATTTGACATGGTGCAGGCAATATCCAAAAGACCTTTCCCAACAGATTACCGCCTGCTGGCTTCAGGATATTTACCTAATTACCTCTATGACTTGAATGCCATTTCCCATCACTTAAGCATGAAACAGTGGTATGAGATGGCCTACATTAACCCACGTGTCAGCCAGTTAAAGAATATCTCCAGCACACAATACTCACGCCTGATTCGTCAGGGCATCCCCGCAGCGACAACAGACGAATCAGCTGAATTTTAAAATTAAAAATATAAAAAACATCCATTTAATCCTAGTGAAAAGCCTGTTTTTTTGTTTATATAGACTCCAAGTTAAACCAAAAATGAGAACTCCAATATGTTAAAAAAAATATTTGCTATTGGCATACTAGGCACTGCTATTGCTTTGACAGGTTGTGAAACCACACCAAGTGCATCTGCCACCATTGAAACTGCCAATTTAGTGCAACTGCAAAACCGTAGCTGGATTGCCACCCATATTGGCAATACCGCAATCAAGACAGCACCGACTGCACACAATATTCCAAGTTTACAATTTGATGCCATAACTAAACGTGTCAGCGGTGCCGATGGCTGCAATCGTATTATGGGCAGCTATGCAGCAGGTCGAGATACCCTGGTGCTCAGTCAAATGGCAGGGACTAAAATGGCCTGTCTGGAAAATAACAATCCGTCTGAACAATTTAATGCAGCCTTGGCTAAAGTAGCCCACTATCAGGTTTTCGGGAAAACGCTTAAATTGCTTGATCGCTACGGCAACGTGCTGCTGCAATTTACCAGTCCGGTGCAACCACGTTAAACTGCTCAAATAAAAGCCTGAAAGCTCAGGCTTTTGTGTTTAAAATGTTTCAATACATTTTAGCTTCATAGAAAGCCTCTATATTAAAAACAATAAGCAAATACAGGATCAAACTATGCAACAGGCCTTATTCGGTGGTGGATGCTTCTGGTGTGTCGAAGCCGTTTTTTTACAGTTAAAAGGTGTGGAAAAAGTGGTCAGTGGTTATGCTGGTGGCCATACTGAACATCCCAGTTATGATGATATTTGCCGTGGCGATACCAACCATGCCGAAGTCATCCTGATTGATTATGATGAAACGCAAATAAGCTTCGCTCAGCTGTTAGATGTCTTTTTTACCACGCATGATCCAACGACCTTAAACCGTCAAGGTAATGACATCGGCACTCAATATCGTTCTGTGATTTATTATTTTAATGATGAACAGCAACAGCAGGCACAACATACAATTGATGCACTAAGAGCAGAAGGTCTCAATATTGTGACTGAGCTAAGCCCTGCACCGCAGTTCTACCCTGCCGAAGAATATCACCAGAATTTCTTTGCCCGCAATCCTGCTCAAGGCTACTGCAATTTCACCATCCCTCCGAAATTAATGAAATTGCGCAGCAAGTTTCAGGACCTGCTGAAACCGGAATAAGCGACTGTGTATAAAATTCTAGCCATAAAAAAAAGCGACCTTAACGGTCGCTTTTTTAAAGGATCAGATTAGTTATCAGTCGCAAAGGCAATATCGCTGAGCCCGGCTTCGCTCGCACGAGACATCACTTGTGCAACCGTATCATAACGTGATTCTTTATCTGCTTTCAAAATAATGGTTGGCTGACGCTGTTCCTGACCCGCTTGGTTAAATTTCGTCTGCAATTCATCAAGCGTGAGCACCTTGCCATTCCAGGCAACCTCTCCACTGGCATTAATACTGATGGTGACGTTTTTAGGCGGCAAATCCGTAATATCTGCTGTTGTTTTAGGTAAGGTTAATGGAATTGACGGGTTAGCAACGGTTGCTGTCACCAGGAAGATGATCATCAATACCAACATAATATCGATCAGTGGAATGAGGTTCATCTCATTCATACCTACATCGTTGTCTTCGCCCAATTGAAAGCCCATTAAGCCTGACCTCCCACCAGATTGTTTGTTGCTGCTTTAGTTTCTACCTGAGCTGCACTGTACTGTTGCAACATGGTATCAATCAACAAACTGTGTGCCTGATCTTGTAACTCGTGTGACAAACTTCGATTGGCACGGGTACACATGTTATAAGCCAGTACCGCAGGAATCGCGACAGCCAAACCTAGACCGGTCATAATCAAGGCTTCACCAACAGGTGTCGCCACTTGAGCTAAGCCTGCCTGACCACTCTTACCTACTGCAACCAGCGCGTGGAAAATACCCCAAACCGTACCAAACAAACCTACAAACGGTGCCAGTGAAGCAATGGTACCCAAAACTGCCACACCTTTTTCAGCATTGGATTTTTCAGCTGAAATTTGACGCAACAAGGCCTGTTCAGCGACCGCTTTACGTTGTTCAAAATTCAAAGCTGCAAATTTTGCTTTTAACTTGCTTAACGCTTGAGAAAGTTGAGCATAAGCTTGTTGCTTCAGTTGGCGAGTCCCCATTATACGTAAAATGAAGATGGTCCATGTCGCAATCGACATTGCCAATAACACGAAATACAGGGTTTTACTCACTGCATCAGCATGTTGCCAATAAACTGAAAAGTTCATACTCGAACTCCTAATAAATGTTAGCCGCGTGGATTCACTGTCAATTCCAATGGGAGGTTAGCCTTGATTGGATAAGCCACGCCATTTTCTTTGTACGGTTTGAATTTGGAACTACGCACTGAGCGTAAAATCTTTTCATCTAAAGCAGGAACGCCGGTCGAACGCACTATACGCGCTGAGGTAATCACCCCTTTTTCATTCGCTTCAATATACACCATGGCTGTACGCGTTTGCCCTTGCAGATCGCTATTGCTATAGGACGGTTTTGGCGAACGGCTCCATTGCACGCCTGAACCACCAATCGAAACATTTTTTGGTGATGGCGGTGCAGAAGGTGCAACCGGTGCAGGCGGTATAACTGGTGCTGGTGGAGGTGTCACCGGAACAGGTTTCACCACTTTGGTTTCAGAAATTGTGGTCGTTACTGTCGGTTTGGATGGTGCTTCCACCGGTTTGATCACGGGTTTCGGTGTTTCTGCTTTTTTAACTTGTTGAACCTTTTCTACCTTTTTCGGTGGGGGTGGAAGCTGTTTTTTTACAATTTCAACCTGTTTCACTTCTTTCGGTTTTTGGGGTTCTTTTTTCGGTTCCGCTTTAGGCTTTGGTGGTAGCGGTTTTGCTGGCTCTTGAATTTTTACAAAACGCACCTTTAACGGTTCTTTTTCAATCGGTTTCAGTTCCGGCGTTTTCATGTGCCCTACCGCCCACAACACGCCCATATGACCCACCACCACCGCAAGCAAGGCAGTGATCATTTTCTTTTTCATTGGATTGGGAGTTTGCATCTTTAGAGCGGAGGATTGACTCATTAAAATCAGTTACCTAATTAAAGCGATTGTAGATCAATTAAGATTTCAGCAATCAGGCCCATCGGTTAGTACAATTAAAGCACCGCAATAATAAATGAGAAGTGTTTTCATTTGCAACTATTAAATCGTAAGTTTTGATGAGTTTTTTGAATCAAAAATAAGAAAGGCATACTTAAAGTACGCCTTTCTTTAAAAATTAGTCAATGTTGTTTTATTGGAAGACTACGGTTTTATTGCCATCGACAATAATACGGTCTTCCAGATGCCATTTCACTGCACGGGCCAAAACATTTCGTTCCACATCTTGTCCAAGTTCACGGAGCTGATCAACGGTAAAATCATGATTCACGCGTTCCACATCCTGTTCAATGATCGGACCCTGATCGAGGTCAGCAGTCACATAATGTGCTGTTGCACCAATCAGTTTCACCCCTTTATCATAGGCCTGTTTATACGGGTTCGCACCAACAAAGGCTGGCAAGAAAGAATGGTGGATGTTGATGATTTTCATTTCCCACTTTTGCACGAATTCTTCATCCAGAATTTGCATATAACGCGCAAGAATCAGTAAATCGTTGCCCTGCATGATTTCATCAATTTTGGCATAGGCTTCACGTTTATTTTCTTTATTCACCGGCACCACTTCAAATGGAATACCAAAGTTTTCTACCGCTTCACGCAAGGTGTCATGGTTGGAGACCACTTTGGTAATTTCACATGGTAAACCGCCACGTGCATGACGCCATAACAGCTCAAGCAAGGCATGATCGACTTTAGAAACCAGAATCCCGACTTTTTTCACATCACTGACCAGTGCCAGACGCCATTGCATGTCATAGCGTTCTGCCACATTGGTGGCAAAAGTCTGGGTTAAACTTTCTTTACGGCTTTGCAAATTTTCCAGTTCAAATTCAACACGCATGAAATAACGTCCGCCCTGAGCTTCAGTCGCGTATTGATCAAGTGCGGTAATATTTGCTCCCTGATGATACAAAAAGCTCGAAACAGCTTGCACGATACCTGGTTTATCTTCACAAGTAATCAGTAAACGTGCCGTGTTAGCAGTGGACATATTCATGTTGGTTAATATCACTAATCAGTTAAATTGAAAAACAAGCCGAGTATTCTAACGCTTTTTTTAGGCTTTCTAAATAGGCTAGCCTGCATCATGTTTTTTACTGGACGATAAACTTTCAAAAAGCTCTGAAGGGCCGAGCGTTTCAAGTAAATGTTCATAGGTTTGACGGCTTTCACCACGCAGGTAAGCCCCTTCCAGAAATACCATTTGACGTAATGCCTGCCATACCCATTTTTCTTCCAGATGGTTCGAATCGGTAATATGACCTGACATATACAGGAAGTTGGTCCAGTTGGTCAAAACAATCCACAAGTTAATAATCAGGGCTTCAATTTCTGAGTCTGTCATTTCCATTAAGCCCGCATTCACGAAAGCTTTATAGATTTTTTGCCCCTGCTGCATCACCTGTCCGGCAAAGCGTGGATACATTTTTCTAAAATCTTCATTATTTTCAACCAAATGATAGACATCACGATGCAAAAAGCGATAGGCCCAAAGCTGGCTGCTCAGCACCTGAAAATAACGAATTTTATCGTTGGCATCAAGCGGACGATCATCAGGCAATGCCAGCATCTCCAGAGTTTCGCCTTGATACTGCTCCATTAACTCTTTGATGATTTCGTTTTTATTGCGAAAATGGTAATACAAATTACCCGGGCTCATATTTAGTTCAGCTGCAATATGATTGGTTGTTACCGAACGCTCACCGCGTTCATTAAATAACTGTAAGCTGAGCTGTAAAATACGTTCTTTGGTTTTCACCGTTTTGGAGTGAGACATCCTAAAGTAACCATTCATTCAATAGGTTAGCGAACTAACACATAAAGTAACTTGACTATTTAGAGTTTTTACTCTAAAAATTAAATTAATCGCTTTTTATTCAATGGTAGCAGGTCATGAACAGTCAGACAAAAACAACTTCAATGACACCACATTCGTTTAATATTCAGCACTTACACGACGTACTAGAACAGCAAAAGCACGCTTACCTGCGTCATTCCTTTCCATCGGCAAAAGAGCGGATTGACCGTTTAGCACGCCTCAAGCGTATCTTAGTTAAATATCAAGATCAATTTGCTGAAGCAATTAATCAGGACTATGGTAACCGTTCTATTGGTGAAACCAAAATCGGTGAACTACTCACCTGCCTTGAACAGATCAGATATTATAGCAAGCATTTGACCGGCTGGATGAAACCTTCGAAGCGCCATGTTGGAATTATCCATCAGCCGGCAAAAGCATGGGTGCAATATCAACCCTTGGGTGTGATCGGGATTATTGCTCCATGGAACTACCCATTATTGTTGTCGGTTGGTCCACTGATTTGTGCAATTGCCGCCGGCAACCATGCCATGATCAAGATTTCTAGTGCCTCCGGCCATTTTGGTCGTGCCTTGGAAAAAGCCTTGGGTGAAGCATTTCCGACCGAACTGGTTGCCGTGATTAATGGTGGCGGGCCAGTTTCCGATGCTTTTAGCCATTTAGCCTTTGATAAAATTGTTTTTACCGGTTCAACAGAAATTGGTAAAACCGTCATGGCAGCAGCTGCAGAAAACCTGGTGCCGGTAATTTTAGAGCTGGGCGGAAAATCACCGGTACTGGTTCATCCTTCTATTGATTTGCAAGATGTGGCACAGCGCCTGGCCGCGGGTAAACTGTGGAATTCAGGTCAAACCTGTGTGGCACCAGACTATATGTTCCTGCCTAAAGGTAAAACGGCCGAATTTATTGAGCATTTTAAAGCCTGTGTGGAAGAAATGTATCCGAGTATTGAATACAATCAGGATTACACCTCGATTATTAATGACAAACAATACAACCGCCTGCAGGGCTATCTGGAAGATGCCCGTACCCATGGCGCTAAAATTATTGAATTAAATCCGGCACATGAAGATTTAAGCAAGGTTCGAAAAATTGCGCCAACCGTCGTGACCGGTGTCACAACGGAAATGCGGATTATGAAAGAGGAAATTTTTGGTCCGATCCTTCCTATTCTCGAATATGATCAAATTGACGATGTGATTGACTTTATTAATAGCCGTCCTCGTCCACTTGCATTATACTATTTCGACTTTGATCAGGCGCGTGCCGACTATGTCGCACAGCATACTCATTCAGGGCATTTCGGACAGAATATGGTATTAACCCATGTAGCACAGGATGACTTACCTTTTGGTGGGGTCGGTGCTTCAGGTATGGGTAAATATCATGGTCCAGAAGGTTTCTTCAGTTTGTCGCATGAACGGTCAGTAATGTCTAATCCAAAGCTGTATAGCTTAAAATTCATTCTCCCACCGTTTAACAAGCCGATTCACAAACTGATTTCCAAGACCCTTCTTCGATAACTGATCAAGGCATGATCTATCACACATGATCATGCCGCGTTTTTCTTAAATTCGCTTGTCTTTTAAGCGTATTTTTGGTATAAAACGCCCCTTGAATGATTTCATCCGTTTACTTTTAATGACTAGCCGCACAATCGGTGCTGTCTAGCAATGGAGTTCACCATGTCTAAGGTTTGCCAAGTTACCGGCAAGCGTCCAGTCGTTGGAAACAATGTCTCGCACGCCAATAACAAAACCAAACGCCGGTTCGAGCCGAACCTGCATCACCACCGTTTCTGGTTAGAAAGCGAAAAACGTTTCGTACGTATTCGTTTAACCACTAAGGGTATGCGTATTATCGACAAATTGGGCATTGAAAAGGTTGTTGCTGATCTTCGTGCTCAAGGTCAAAAGATCTAAGGAGTCAGTACAATGCGTGATAAAATTCGCCTAGTTTCTTCAGCTGGTACAGGTTATTTCTATACTACGACTAAGAACAAACGTACTATGCCGGAAAAAATGGAAATCAAAAAATTTGATCCAAAAATCCGTCAACACGTAATCTTCAAAGAAGCTAAAATTAAATAATTTTGACTTCTTGAAAAAAGCGGCCCTTCCGGGTCGTTTTTTTTTGCATTTTTTTTACCCGACTTGTTACACTTCTAGACATTCTTTTTTGGCATTTTTTGTGCTTATTCTTTTTTACCCTTAACTTTGGCTCAAGCTTAAGGAGTCTTTAGTGCCTCATGATGTAGATCTGATTATATTACTTGCCGTTGGCTTTGGACTGGCACTCATTTTTGGCTATATTGCTGCACGTATTCGTCTTCCTCCCCTAATTGGCTATTTAGTTGCGGGTATTGTGATTAGCCCGAATACGCCAGGCATTGTGGGCGACATTCATCTTGCCAACCAGCTGGCTGAACTGGGGGTCATGTTCCTGATGTTTGGTGTCGGCATGCACTTTTCCTTAACCGACCTGATGCAGGTACGCCGTATTGCCTTACCAGGTGCAGTTCTGCAAATTGCTGTAGCAACCTTGCTTGGTATAGGCGTAACGATGATCTGGGGCTGGAGTTTTGGCTCGGCACTGGTGTTTGGTCTAAGCCTGTCCTGTGCCAGTACCGTGGTCCTCCTGAAAGCCTTGGGAGACCAAGGTCTGATTAACTCTGTAAACGGCAAGATTGCCGTGGGCTGGTTATTGGTTGAAGATCTGGTCATGGTGCTGGTACTGGTACTACTCCCTGCCACTGCAGTTTTACTGGGTGGAACAGCAATTTCCGGCTCAGACCCGAATGCCAATATCTGGATGACTTTAGCTGTCACCCTATTGAAAGTAGCCGGCTTTATTGCCTTTATGCTGATTGTGGGTAAACGTCTGGTACCCTGGATTATGCAGATCGTTGCACGTCTGGGATCGCGTGAACTGTTTACCTTGACCGTAGTGGCAGCTGCAGTTTCTATTGCCTTTGGTGCTTATAAGATTTTTGGTGTGTCGATGGCACTGGGTGCATTCTTCGCCGGGATGGTAGTCAAAGAGTCCGATTTCAGCCATCGTGCCGAAGAAGAAACGCTTCCACTACGCGAAATTTTTTCCATTTTATTCTTTGTCTCGGTAGGCATGCTGTTTGATCCCATGATCTTAGTGCAGCAACCGTGGCATGTGCTTGCCGTGGTGGCCATTATTATGGTTGGCAAGACTATCGCGGCAATGGCACTGGTGCTGTTCTTCCGTTATCCAATTAACACCGCTTTAACAGTGGGTGCCAGCCTTGCACAAATTGGCGAGTTTTCTTTTATTTTGGCAACTTTAGGCGTTTCACTAAATCTATTGTCTTTAGAAGGACAAAACCTGATTTTAGCCGGTGCACTTATCTCCATTACCTTAAATTCATTTGTGTTCTCTGCCATTGAACCGGTACAAAACTGGATTCGTGAACGCTCACATTTGGCCCGCTTGCTTGAACGTAGTGGTGACCCGCTATCGATGTTGCCAGATGAAGTCTCACAAGAATACTTGCGTGATCAGGTGGTGATTGTCGGTCATGGTGAAGTCGGTCGTCGTATTACCAAAGCCTTAATGCAGCAAGAAATTAAAGTGGTAATTGCCGAGGAAAACCGTGAGATCGTTGAAAGCCTACGTGACAAAGGCATTGCGGCGGTATCCGGACACGCGACCGAAGCCGGGGTACTCATTCAGGCGCATATCCAGCATGCACGCCTGCTGGTACTGTCTCCAATGGATATTCTGGATATCCATAAAATTGTCGACATTGCCAAAACCTTGAATCCACAAATTCAGGTATTGGTATGTGCCGAAAGCAAGGAAGAAGCTGAAGTGATTCGCCGTGAAAATATCGGTCAGGTTTATTTTGCCAAAGAAGAAATGGCCATCAACATGACCAATCATATTTTAAATCAGATTCAGATTGCGCATCATCAAGCACCGACACACTAATCTTCAATTCATAAAAAAGCGCACCAAAGTGCGCTTTTTAGGTTTAAACAAGCTTAGCTCAGATACTTCGGCTGTTCATCCATGATTTCAGCCTGCCATTCATTGACCTGCTTTTCCATCATTGCAAACAAAGCTGCTTGCACCATATGCTGGGCAATCACTGGCGTCTGGTCACCAAGTAACGCTTTAACTTCATCATTAAACTGAATTTTGACGAGCGGTTCTTTTTCAGAGCCTGCATTTCGCAATGCCAACTCACCACCTTCAAGTTGAACAAGTTCTAAAATCGCTTCTTGACTACCAAATAATTCTTTCAAATGTTCTATAGACATATATCCTCCATGTTCAACATGGTGGCAAAGAGCTGTTGCACTTTGCATTGCTTAGACTATTTTATATAAGGTCGATGACAGAAACTTCAAGAGTACCGGTGCTAAAGTTTAAAATTCAACCATTTCATTACGAAACCCGTCAATTAACTGGGTCAGGTCACGATGCCATTCACGCAGGATTTTGGTATCCGGCAGCCAGGCTTGAGGCGTTTGAGTCACTTTAATAATCAGGTTGGAAGAGGTTTCATCTTCAGGTTCTGGAGCACTCGGTTCCGGTGCATATTGACACATACGGTAGGCACGTTTTAGCTCGGCAATAAAACCCTGTTTCGCCAACTGCTGCATCACCGTCACTTCAGGTGAGATCTGCCCTTTTTCTGCCATATGTTCTTCAATCGATTTCAAGGTCGGGGCAAAATCATTTAAACGGTAGTAACGAACCAGTTCCTGCAAAAATGCCAATACCGCACCATGCAAATGGAATACCGCAGCTTCACGATGTGCCTGAGCCTGCTGAATATGGTCGGTTTGTTCCGCTTGTTGACATGCAAGACGTGCAAAATACAGTTTCTGATTGGTACGATCGGCATGAAAGCGAGCAACACGAGACATGGTGATTTCCTAAGTTTTGGCGTGATTACACCGTTAAGATTAAACGGTCTTTCAGAAAAATTACAATAAAAATTGTGGAAGATTAATTTCAATGAGTGAGATATCTGCTGTCACATCAATGATCATGGATGATTTCAGCCAGAATAATTTACGTCCTTCCAGCTCAAGAGATGGGGATTCAATAGACCAATTCAACCTGATCAAAGCCTGGTTGTTTTATCCATAAAAAAAGGAGCATCGCTCCTTTATTCTTTACTCTGCTGCTGGCTTGTCTTCAGCCTGCTTGACCCGAATACCCTGTCCATGCAAACGCAGGGTATTTAAGCCTTTAATCGCTTTCACCGCTTCACGGCCATGTGGCATTTCCACAAAAGCAAAACCCTTTGATTTACCTGTGGCAGCATCTAAAACCAAGGTGCATGAATCTACCGTGCCATATTGCTTAAACAATTCCAGCAATTCAGCTTCTGTCACTGTACGTTCTAAATTACGGACTAAAATTTTCATCTGATGACCTTTAAATAGGCTAAAAAAACCAAAAAGCACTCGCCTACTTACTTTTTGCACTTCAATATTGAGATAGTTTAATCGAGATCGATACCAAAATCTAAATTAATCGATTGCCGCTCAATTAAGGCACTTTTCACCGTTTGTTGCCGCTGCTTGTAATGGGTCTCGGTCGTGCACAGGTTGCGGGTCAAGTCATTCAGAAAATAGCTTTCAATTTTTCGTCCCTGTTCATCGACCTGGTCGCGCGCCCAGAGATTCAAATTTTGCTTGGTTAAAATCAGTTCATTTTTGGCACGGGTTAAAGCCACATACAAAACCCGACGTTCTTCTTCGACTTCATCAAAATTGCCTTGCGCACGTGCATGCGGATACTGTCCGGCAGAAACATTGGCCACATAGCAAATCCTCTGTTCTGTGCCCTTGGCAGAATGGATAGTAATCAGCGTCACCACATCATCTTCAGACTGGCGTTCAATTTCACTGATTGATACCGGATCGAGCACATATTCTTCCAGAAATTCACTCAGCTGATCATGTTTGGTGGCTAGCTGTTTGACCAGATCAAAATCACCCATGCGTTTCGACCAGTCTTTCTTGGCGTAGTTTTCTTCCAACTGTTCGACCAGGGCTTCTATTCCCAAAGTGACACAAGCTTGCACCTGATCTTTTAATACCGACATCTGCTTCATAATCAGCAAGGTTTTTTCAGGAATACGGCCAAATTTTTCCAGTTTGTCGAAAATCAGTTCTGGATTGTCCTGCTGCAATAAATGCTGCGCCAATTTACTAGCACCAACATCCCCCACTCCATTCCACAAGGTCAGAAAACGCATCCAGGCAATATCATCCAGCGGATTGGCAATCACCCGTAATAAACTGAGCAGGTCTTTCACATGCGCGGTTTCCAGCAGTTTCATGCCACCAATAAAACGATAAGGAACATTGGCCTGAATAAACGCCGCCTCAATGTGACGTGCCGCAAAACTGGAACGCACCAGTACCATATGGTCATGCCACGGGGTTCCTTCCAGAAAATGCCGCTCTTTAATATCAATGGCAATCCATTTGGCTTCATCAAACTCGTTCGGGAAAATATGCAGTTTCGGTTTAATGCCCTCGCCACGATGTGCATCCAGACGTTTGTCATACTTGATTGGACTCTGATCCAGCAACCAGTTAGACAAGTCCAGAATTTGCTGGGTAGAACGGTAATTCTGTTCCAGTTTAAAAATCTGCGCATCCGATACGCGTTCTTTAAAATGGTGGATATTTTCAAAGTCTGCGCCACGAAAACCGTAAATCGACTGAGCATCATCCCCGACACAGAACAGGCTGACTTTATCTTTTAAAGGTTCCAGCAAAGCCCATTGCAGCGGATTAGTATCCTGCATTTCATCTACCAGCATATGCTGACAGATAGAAGCTACATAATCACTCAGTCCTTCCGATTGAGCCAGTGCCGATGCTACCACCGCCAAAATATCGTCATAGTCCAGGAAGCTGCGCACACGTTTTCGTGCCTCATACTCTTTCATAATGTCAGCGATCTGATCTTTATATTCCAAAAATTCAGGATGCTGTTTCTCTAAAGCAATACTGAGTTTTTGTCGGGTATTGCGGGCAAAGGAATACAGGTCACACAGCTGCTGTGGCTTGGGCAAGGCATTGGGATTTTTTTTATCATCCTTACCGCGAATTAAGCGGAACATCATCAGCTGATCATCCCGGTCGATAATCGAAAACTGTTCCAGACCAAAAGCTTTCGGAATACGGCGCAGCAGATACATACAAAAAGTATGAAAGGTGGATGCGCGTAAACCTTTGGCCTGCTCACCCAAAGCCAATTCGACCCGTGCCACAATTTCACTGGCGGAACGACGGGTAAAGGTCAGAATTTGAATCTGATTCGCTTGAACGCCCTGATCAATCAGATAGGCTGCCCGAGCCACAATGGTTTTGGTTTTGCCACAACCTGCCCCTGCAAGAACCAGACTGTGCTTTGATTCAGTCGTGGCAGCCTGTTTTTGTTGCGGGTTTAATTCATTAATCAGGGTGGCTAAACTCATGGTGTCTCATCGTGCTAGGGAGATGAATAGTTTAACAGAGGTTTTAGTAAAACCTGAGTAATGCGCCTTGATTCATTTTTTTATTCCTTAAGCATTTTTTCAAAAACTGAATACTGTGTTTACTCAATCAAATGCCCATCGTTATTCCCTCTCCTTTTTAAGGAGAGGGTTAGGGAGAGGTTACTATTTAAAACTCCCCTCATCCTAGCCTTCTCCCTGAGGGAGAAGGAACTTCACAAATTTGATGATGTCTTAATTATTTAAATAAGTTCATTAAAATTATAGTTTCTTACATATTGCTCAACTGCTTCTTCCAAATACATTGAAGCATGCGCAATTGCATGTTCCATTGAAATTTCAGGAGGATTAATCCCGATAATTTGACTAAAACCTAAGTCATATAGTTCGCCAACTACACCCGCAAAAGCAATCACAGGCTTATTGAATTGCTTTGCGACCTGCGCCACCCCAAATGGTGTTTTGCCAAATTTGGTTTGAAAATCAATTTTTCCTTCACCCGTCAACACATAATCAGCCTGAGCAATTTTGTCTGCCAATTTGGTCTGTTCAATTACCAGCTCTACACCTGAGCGAATCTTGGCATCTGTAAACACCATCAAACCAAAACCCAAGCCACCTGCTGCACCGGCTCCAGCAATCTCCCGACAATCTATTCCAAGTTGCTGCTCCACGACATCAGCAAAATGATTTAAGTTATTATCCAGAGTTTTCATCATTTCAGAGGTAGCCCCTTTCTGCGGCCCAAAAACATACGATGCCCCATTTGCACCACACAAAGGATTATTCACATCAGAAGCAATCAGGATTTCAACCTGTTTTAACCTTGCATCCAAACCGGAAAGATCAATCTTTTTAATCTGGTCAAGCTGACCACCGCCTAACGCAGCATCGCAGCCTGTAGCATCGAGAAATTTTACACCCAAAGCCTGTGCCATACCCGCACCGGCATCATTGGTCACGCTGCCCCCCAAACCGATAATGATCTTGGATATAGCTAAATCCAGCGCTGCTTTAATCATTTCTCCTGTACCTAAGGTAGTGGTGAGTAAAGGATTGCGCTGGGCGGGTTCTAAAAGATGGATGCCATTGGCTTTTGCCATTTCGATAATGGCTGTTTTTCCCTCCTCGACTAAACCGAAGTAGGTTTGGATTTTTTGCCAGGCTAATGGACCAGTCACTTCACACTCAATCTTTTGTCCGCCTTGTGCAGCAATCAAAGCATCCACAGTACCCTCACCACCATCTGCCATGGGCACCGAAATACACACTGCATCTGGATATACATTTTGAATGCCACGCTGTATCGCCTGACAGGCCTGCTCGGCAGTCATACTTTCTTTAAAGGAATCGGGTGCAAGAACAAAAGTTTTAGGCATAATCAACAAAAAGTGAAAGCAATAAATCTTTATACAATAAAAAAGAGCACTCTATGCGCCCTTTTCTCCTAGTTCACTATTATACATCTGCCGAACTTTGCGGTACTTCACGTTTGATATACGATGCTAAAGTCAAATAATTAATCCCCTGAAATAAAACATCTATCGCCAGAAACAGCCCCAGTACCCAGAACGGAGCATCAGGTGATTTTAAAATCATAACCCCGGCCACCAGGGTTAACAGGCCCGAAAATAAGATCCATCCCCAACCTTGATAGATTTTAAAAATAATGGCACTAAAAATACGGATGATACCGGCCACGATCAATACAATTGCCAACAGATTGGTCAGCACAATCGCGGTTTTTACCGGTGTGCTAAAAGCATAATAACCAGCAACCAGATACAGTACGCCAAACAGGGCCCATAGCCAGCGGGTCCCCCCTTCAAAAATTTTAAAAGCTGCAACAAAGTGCAGAATACCGCCAATCATCATCAGTATCCCAAACAGGAATACCACAGAAAGCGTAGCAAAAGGCAGTGAAGCAAGCAGTACAAGAGCAAACAAGGTCAGCACAATGCCCAGACCTAAATACCACTTTCGATTTTCATGCAGCTGATGTCGAACTAAATCATTTCCTACTGTTCTCATGTTTTTTCTCAAGTCTTTTGTTGAGGAATACCTGTAGTTTTAGCTGATTTTCGGTCAAAAGTCTGTTATTTCTCTGCATTTTAATCCACAGCCCGATACGTAACTGTGGATAAAAGCATCGTTATCCCCAAGGGTTATTTTTTCCAGCCCAATTCAATTGCGGTTATTTCATTAATCAAAGTCTGTTTCAATGAATCCGGCATCCTGCTTTTTTGTTGTGACAGTGGAATATGTCCGGCCATCAACTCTGCTTTGGCTTGAGGAAATAAAGGCTGCTGGTTTGGATAAGCATATCCAATCGGATAGGCAGGCTGTCCTGTGGACAAATCATACTTATCACTTGCGCCAAAGCTATGCAGTAATTCATGCACCAATACAATCTTGTTTTGTTCAGCCTGTTTTTTAGATGCAAATAAATTGACTGAACCAATGCGGCCTTTTTGCAAGGCAGTAGAATGTTTCAACTCTTTAATTTTTTCCGGATCATAATAATTTAAATACAGCGTCACACTGGGTGAACCGTCAGCACTTTCATGCTGTTTCCAGGCATAAAAACGGAATTTCAGACTCCATAAAATGGTATCTAGCATGGTTGCCTGTGCAGGTACTTTCGGGGGTAATTGTTTCAGCTCACGACCCAACTGAAAGTAAATGGCAATCGGCTGTCCTCGATACTGTGCCGACATCTGCTGGAGATATACTTGTGCCCCATTCAGCTCAGACAAGTTTAGCGATTGAATATAATGTTGAGTCGCAGCTCGTCCATCTGCATTGATGGGATGCAGCATGACAATAATGGGTTTGGACCAGTCCTGATTCTGGTCACGGTAAGCATTTACTGCCACAATCAATAAAATGATGAGTAAACACAGTATCCGAATGTTTTTCCACATTAATTTTTCTCATTATTAAGCAATAAAATTTTAAAAATCCATCCAAGAATTGGATACACAAGAAATCATCCGCACTTGTCTGAGATAGACTGAATTATTATAGATAATGTTTCTGCGAGCTTTTAGATAAAATAAGAAATCTGGCGAGTTTTACGGTGAAAAGTTTCTAAATAATTATTTAGACTCTTCGCAAGATGGCTTTCTTACTCACTATCTGTACTTATTTTTTCCAAAACCAAACTAACAGATGAGCTCCAAGCATTAGATGGAATATCGAGAAGACTTCGCTGAACCACATAGTATCAACAGATAAAAAATGCCGACTTTCGTCAGCATTTTTTACATTTCTTAAAACTTAAGCTTCAACCCATTTTCCATCCTGAAATACCAGACCCCACTTGGTTTGCTTGCCTTCAGGCGTTTCCGAACCAATATATTGCGCCTGGTTCTTACGGCTGAATTTCACTAAAGTTGGATTTCCTTCAGGGTCAACATCCGGAGCTTGTAAAATAAACTGATATTTTGGATCCAGCTGCTCGGCCACAGTACGAAGTTCTGCCACTTTCGGTGCACGTGTTTCACGAACTTTCGGGAACTTACTTGCTGCCAGGAATAAACCTGCCGCACCATCACGCAGGACAAAGAAGTCATCATGTTTGGTAGAACGCAAGTGTTCCATTTTGATTGGATCTACACGCGGAGGAGCAGGCTGACCATTCTTTAACACTTTACGGGTATTGTCACAGCTGGTGCAGGCAAAATAAGGCCCAAAACGACCGGTCTTGAGCTGCATCTCGCCATCACATTTATCACATGGGATGGTCGGGCCATCATAACCCTTAATTTTGAACTCACCTTCTTCAAGTTCAAAACCGGCACAGTCCGGATTGTTCCCGCAGATATGCAGTTTACGGCCACCATCAATTACATAGCTGTCCATAGCTGTGCCGCAAATCGGACAACGTTTTTTCGACATCAAGTCGGCAGTTTCTGCCGCGTCGTCATCAGACAGCGCTGCCAGAGATTCAACCGGGGTTAAATTCAAGGTGCCTTTACAGCGCTCTTTAGGTGGCAGGTTATAGCCTGAACATCCTAAAAATACGCCTGTGGTTCCGGTACGAATCTGCATTGGACGAGAACATTCAGGACAATGTACTGCCTCTACTTCCACAGGCAGGTTACGGCGCATACCGTGTTCGCCTTGCGCTGTAGTCAAGCGTTTCTTAAAGTCGCCATAGAAATTATCTAACAACTCTTTCCAGTTCCGCTGGCCATCAGCCACTTTATCCAGCTGACCTTCAAGATCTGCGGTAAAGTCGTAGTTCATCAGGTTATTGAAACTTTCATCCAGACGATCGGTGACAATTTCGCCCATTTTTTCGGCAAAAAGACGACGGTTATCCAGCTTCACATAGCCACGGTCTTGAATGGTAGAAATAATGGCTGCATAGGTCGAAGGACGACCGATGCCTTTTTTCTCTAATTCTTTTACCAGTGAGGCTTCGGTAAAACGCGCAGGTGGTTTGGTAAAATGTTGCGATGGATCAAGTTTCTCAAGTTTAAGCACTTCACCCACTTTTACTGCAGGCAACAATACATCATCATCCGACTTGTTTTGACCACGTACTTTGGTGAACCCATCAAAGATCAAGGTACGGCCTTTGGCTTTCAGTTCCACACCGTTGGCATCGACTAAAATGGTCGATGACAGATATTCTGCTGGAGTCATCTGACAGGCCACAAACTGGCGCCAGATCAGGTCATACAAACGCTGTGCATCACGTTCCACACCTGCAAGGCTGTCGCCTTTCAATGCCACATTTGAAGGACGAATTGCTTCATGGGCTTCTTGTGCACCCGCCTTGTTGCCATAACGATTGGGCTTAGCAGGCAGGTATTTTGCACCATATTCATTTTCAATATGACCACGCACCATATTGACTGCATCATCACTCAGAAAAGTGGAGTCAGTACGCATATAGGTGATAAAACCCGCTTCATACAGGCGCTGCGCCAGCATCATGGTTTTCTTTACAGAAAAGCCTAAACGTGTGCTTGCAGCCTGTTGCAGGGTTGATGTGATATACGGGGCGCTTGGGTTGACCTTGGTCGGTTTATCTTCACGACTGGCAACTTTATATTCAGCGTCTTTAATCAGCTTGAGTAAAGCATCAGTTTCAGCTTGATTACGCAGTTTGAGGGTTTTACCGCCCTGCTTCACAGCTTCAAGACGGATATTATCTTTTTGAGATTTGGTGTCTGCAAAAACCTGCCAGTATTCTTCAGGAATAAAGGCACGAATTTCGCGTTCGCGTTCCACCACAAGTTTAACTGCAACTGACTGGACACGACCCGCCGACAGACCACGGGCAATTTTTTCCCAAAGTAATGGCGAGATCATAAAGCCCACAACACGGTCGAGGAAACGACGCGCTTGCTGCGCATTGACCTTGTCGATATCCAGACGTGCAGGCTGTTTAAAGGCTTCCTGAATGGCATTTTTGGTAATTTCGTTAAATACTACACGCTGATAGCGTGAATCATCCCCACCAATCACTTCTTTTAAATGCCAAGCGATGGCTTCCCCTTCACGGTCCAAATCCGTTGCGAGGTAGACCTCATCGACTTGCGATGCCAGTTTTTTCAGTTCCGCCACGACATTTTCTTTGCCAGGAAGCACTTCATAATGCGCTTTCCAGCCATGCTCAGGATCAACCCCCATACGGTTGACCAAAGCCTGTTGTGCTTTTTCCGCTTTTTGCTCATCGGTTAATTTGGTACGGGTTGCCGGTTTTTTTTCTGCCGTTTTAGAACCGCCAGTCGGCAAATCACGAACATGACCTACCGATGATTTCACGATGTAATTTGGACCCAGATATTTGTTGATTGTTTTCGCTTTTGCAGGCGACTCCACAATCACTAAGGCACGTTTGTTCGCAGCACTCGGTGATTTTGCTGTGGTGCTTTTGGATGTGGACCGAGGAGCGTTCGCCATAGTTAACCGTTAATCCTGTTTGATGGGTTTATAAATTAAAATTCAGCCAAAGACGTTAAATAAGCTTTGATGTCATCTAACTGAGTTGCTCGAAGGTCTGATTCTTCATCCCAATAGAGTCCTACACAGTTTGCCTGCATATCAATAGCATAAATGCCCTTTAATGCAATGGGAAAATCGTTAAACTTCTCATCACCTTGCACAACTTTGAGTTTCTGATCTTCCACACGTGCACGCATCAATGGCAGTCGGGCATCTGGAATTAAAATACTGTAATAGGCCACCATACTGGCACGCTTTTCCGTTGCCATAGGCACTTTGGTCCAATCGGGAGCAGCCACTAAACGCGGATGTAAAGCCATCTTGCGCGCCTTTTCACGCATCAGGCCTAATGCTTTTTCTCTTGGGCTGACACGTAGCCCAAAAATTGAGCCGAGTACAAACAGCACAATGAAGACTGTAATCCAAATTCCAGTATTTTCCATAGCAAAACCTTTTTATTCCTTTATTAGAGTTGCATAAGCTGAATATAAAACGCAAGTTACAGCGATGAAATTAATTCAGGAACAGCTCATGACTATACAGGACTTCACTACCATTCCAGTAAATATATCCTTTCTCAATCAATTCCTTAAGCAATAATCGTACATCCGATTTCGGGAAAAGCTGCTCCAGCAAATCGCGCAAGGCATAAATGTCTTTCGGTTTATCAGATTTTAATTCACGTAGTTTTTGCGCCACAATCACCTGCACCGGATCAATCTTGGAAAAGTTTTTAAATAACTCTTTTTGCGCCTGATGCAATATTTTGGCCTGTACTTCTTCTACTTCTTGTGAAGATTCAGTGGATAACTCAGCAAAAGCAGAGGACATGTTCTGGGATTTTTCTAAAGATGTTTTCTGCTCCAAATCCAGTTGCATCCATTGCTTAATGACTTTTTTACGGAAACTGATTTGCTGGTCAAAACGTTTCACAATTTTTAGATTAATCAATAAGCCAGTGAGATGTTGCAACTGATCATTTTCGACTTGCAAAATATTCGCCAGCGAGTTCTTCAATTTCTCCAGCGTATTCGGTTTGCCCTTCATTTTCCCTAAAGCATCACAATACTTTTTGACAAGCAACAAATCCGGTTTTTGCAGAATGGTCTCGACACTGGGAATTTTGTACTTGGTATTTAACGCCGGTTCTTCAGCCTGAACCTGGATCAGACTACAGTTCAGGTTGGAAGACTGCAGCATTTCGACCAGCATTTCACTGCTTGGCATGGCAGATATGAGTTCAATAGAAACATCGGCATCTAGCAGCGCAAGCAGTTGCCCAACCACAACCGCATACTCAAACTCTTTGTGCTCGACTTCTGCCGTTTCCAGAATGACCACTTGCCCACTGCTGACCCAACTTGAAAATTCCGTTAAATCTTGCAGAGAATATTCAAATTTTCCCTGGCAATTAAACAGGTAAATTGCTGCATAATGCGGAATGATGTTACGCAACAATTGCGCAGTCGGCATATTATTTTCAAGATCAAGAAGAACGACTTTATGACTCATATCTTCGAATAAACAGTTCGGCTAGGCAGATGCGGTGCATTAGAACGGGAACCATGGCAAAGGTCAAATACTTTATGCTTCTGGTTTTTTACTCAGTGGCATGACTCGACCTAGTGCTTTAATTTTAGAAGGTTATTCAATGGCGAAGGAAAGGATAAGTTAAGTTCTTTTTCAAATAAAAAAGCCCTGATCAACACCAAGGCTTTAATACACGGACGGGTTCAGCTCAATAATGCGGTGGCCGGTTGGACATCGGATCAAAGGCAGCAATGCCTTCCGATAAATCGGCAGATTCCACACGCTGATAAAGCAGCTGCATTTGCTTCTTTAAATCCATAATTTCAATATGTTGACGTGTTACCTGTTCATTCAGCTGTTCAACTAAATCATCTAAAAATGTAATTCGGACTTGCAAATCTTCCAAGTGTGCGGAAAATGACGCCTGATCATTAAGATTTTTTTGTTTAGTCATTTTAAGTCCTCATTGGGGATTTCAGGAAACAGTATGGCCTATATTACTTTAAGGGATGTCCAACTTGCGTTTGGCGGACCGTCCCTGCTCGACGGCGCGAACTTTAATCTGGAACGCGGTGAACGAGTCTGTTTGATTGGCCGTAATGGTGAGGGTAAGTCTACCTTACTTAAACTCATCGAAGGAAGTTTGCTGCCAGATCGTGGTGAAGTTTCTATACAAAATGGCATCACCATTTCCATGCTGGCCCAAGATGTACCGATGGATTCCGGCAAAGTCGCCGACATTGTAGCCGATGGTGCTGGTGAAGCTGCTGCTGTACTCAAAGCTTATCATGAAGCCAGTGATGCCTGCGTACTGGGAGATATGGAAGCCTGCGACCGCATGGGTAACTTACAGCACAAACTCGATCAAGTCGATGGCTGGGCTTTAGAGAACAAAGTAAATTCAATTTTAAGCAAAATGGGTTTAGACCCGGATGCCGATTTAGCCGATTTGTCCGGTGGTCGTAAACGCCGTGTTCTTTTAGCACGTGCCCTACTCACTCAACCCGATGTACTTTTACTCGATGAACCGACAAACCATCTGGACGTTGAAAGTATTGAATGGCTGGAAAAATTCCTGCTCGATCAAAATAACCTGACCCTGTTATTTATTTCGCATGACCGTTCATTTGTCGACAGCATTGCCACCCGTATTGTCGAGTTGGACCGTGGTCAATTGCGCAGTTTTGAAGGCAACTATTCACGTTACCTTGACCTTAAAGCTCAGCAAATGGAAGCAGAAGAGAAGCAAAATGCTTTATTCGACAAACGTTTGGCTGAAGAAGAAGTCTGGATTCGTCAAGGCATTAAAGCACGCCGCACCCGTAACGAAGGCCGTGTCCGTGCCTTAAAAGAATTGCGTGAAGAATCAAAAGCACGTCGCTCACAGCAAGGCAAAGTGAGCATGGCCACTCAGGACGCCAACCGCTCAGGCAAGGTCGTGTTTGAAATTGAGCATTTACGTGTGGCCTTTGGCAATCAGGAACCGATTATCAAAGATTTCTCTGCCTTGGTATTACGTGGCGACCGTATAGGTCTGGTCGGTGATAACGGTGTCGGGAAAACAACCCTGATTAAAGCCATTTTAGGTGAAATTGAACACGGCGGTTCGGTAAAAACCGGCACCCAGCTTGAAATTGCCTATTTTGACCAGCTACGTAATGCACTTGATTTAGAGAAATCGGTTAAAGATAACGTTTCTGAAGGTTCGGACTTTGTCGATGTCAACGGTGGCCGCCGTCATATCTATAGCTATTTACAGGACTTCCTGTTCTCGCCTGAACGTGCGCGTACACCAGTCAAAGCACTTTCTGGTGGTGAACGTAACCGTATTCTGCTCGCCAAACTGTTGCTCAAACCATCCAACCTGATTGTGATGGATGAACCGACCAATGACCTGGATATGGTGACACTTGAACTGCTGGAAGAAATGCTCGGCGATTATAAAGGTACCCTGTTACTGATCTCGCATGACCGTGCCTTTATGGACAACGTGGTGACATCCACCTGGGTATTTGACGGTAAAGGCAATATCGATGAATACATCGGCGGTTATCAGGATTACTTGCAACAACGTCCTGATCAGACTGTGGTTGATCAGAAAAGTGATGTCAAAAAAGCTATGGCCAAAGCAGAAGCCAAAGCCGCTGAACCTGCTCCGGCAAAGAAAGTGAAACTCAGCTATAAAGATCAGCGTGCTTTAGAGCAACTGCCTGCTGAAATGGAAGCGCTGGAAAAAGAGCAAGCTGAAATTAACGCTCAACTTGCCGATGGTTCCCTGTTTGTGAGCGATGCAGACAAAGCCATGAAATTTTCCAACCGCTTGACTGAAATTGATGACCTGTTACTGGAAAAATTAGAGCTTTGGGAAGAATTAGAAAAGCTGGTCAACGGCAACTGATCTGATTCATTCTAGGGGCACCTGTAATTAGCGTTGCAGGTGCTTTTTTATTAAAAAAATAACTTCATGTTACACTTGCAAAAAACTTTTGTTCAAAATGGTCACTATGAGTAAAAAGCCAGATTACACTCCCGGAGAATTCCAATGGTCTTTCCTGCTCCCTCAATATTGGGGCATCTGGATCGGTATTGTCTTGCTGATGATTTTGGCGATTTTACCTTGGGCGATTCAGTACCGTCTGGCCACTTTTATGGGCAATCTGGCCTTCGACAAGCTGAAATCGCGCCGCAAAACCACTGTCCGTAACCTGGAAGTCTGTTTTCCTGAATGGTCCGCACAGCAGGTTCAGGAGAATGCACGTCAGGTTTTTATCGACCAGATGATTGGTATTTTTGAAACCTTGAATGCCTGGTACTGCCCGCAATGGTTTAAAGACCGTGTCACGATTGAAGGTCTGGAACATATTCAAAATGCCCAAGCCGCAGGAAAAGGGGTTTTACTGCTTGGTACGCATTCTACTTTGCTGGATGCAGGTGGCTACCTGTGTGCCCAGTATTTCGAACCGGATGTGGTTTATCGTCCGCAGAACAATCCTTTGCTCGATATGCTGATTTACCGTTGTCGTGCCACGATTTATGCCCACCAGATTGACCATGACGACATGCGTGGCCTGATTCGCAATCTGAAAGAGGGTCATGCCATCTGGTATAGCCCGGATCAGGATTTTGGTTTAAAACAGGGTGTGATGGCACCGTTTTTCGGTACTCCTGCTGCCACGGTAACGGCACATCGCCGTTTACTGAAAATATCCAAAGCCGTACCGATTCCTTTATATTTTTATCGTAGCGGTGATTTAAAAGATCCGCGTTATCATGTGCTAATTGAACCTGTGGTGGATAATCTGCCCAGTGAAGATGAAGTCGATGATGCCACACGTGTCAACCAGATTATTGAACGTCAGCTACGTATTGCCCCAACCCAATATATGTGGTTCCATCGTCGCTTTAAAACTCGTCCGGAAGGCTTTGAGAAAATCTATTAATAAGATAATTAAGATAACTAGGAAACCTCGCACAGAATCTACTATCGTGTAAAGGCGACAAGGATGTCGCCCGTTGGACTGCGATATCATAGATGTATCGTCAGTCCAACAGATGGTTTTGTTACTTTTGCCGAAACAAAAGTAAAGAATACACTCCTAATATTGGATAAATGAACGGTAAAACTCCGCTTTGCGACAACCCTAAAGGCAAAAAACCATGAAAGTGATGCAACTTCTTCCTGAACTGAATAGCGGTGGCGTAGAACGCGGTACTTTAGAAATCGCCCGTGCCTTGGTTGCAGAAGGTCATGAATCTTTGGCGGTGTCGAATGGTGGCCGGCTGGTGACCCAGCTTGAAGCGGAAGGTTCAACACATTTGACGCTAGCCATTCATAAAAAAGCCCTGTCGAGCTTATGGCAAATTCGTCCGCTACGTCAGCTGATTGAACAGCACCAACCCGACATCGTGCATGTGCGTTCCCGCGTGCCTGCATGGCTGACCCATTTTGCTTTAAAAGGCATTCCTGCTGCGCGTCGTCCACATTTAATCAGTACCGTGCATGGCTTCTATTCGATTAACCGTTATAGTCAAATCATGACCCAGGCTGAAAAAGTCATTGCAGTATCAGACAGTGTGGTCAAATACATCACCGACAATTATAAAAATTGCCCAGCACAAGATATCGTGCGGATTTACCGTGGTATAGACCCTGTAGCATTTCCACATGGCTATCAACCGTCTGTACAATGGCTGAATCAAACCTTTAAAGACTTTCCTGAACTGGAAAATAAGTTTTTACTCTGCCTGCCAGGACGGATTACCCGTTTAAAAGGTCATGAAACCCTGATTGGATTGGTCGAAAAATTACAGCAACAATACCCCAACTTGCATGCGGTAGTGGTGGGTGGAGCCGATCCGAAAAAAGCCGCTTATTTGAAAGAAATGCAGGACACAATTCAAGGCAAAGGCTTAACTAAAAAAATTACTTTCGTTGGTCATCGCTCAGATATTCGTGAATGGCTGGCATTTAGCGATGTGGTGCTCTCCCTTTCCAATCAGGCAGAAACCTTTGGTCGTACTGCTTTAGAAGCACTATCGGTAGGCACTCCGGTGATTAGCTGGAACCGTGGCGGGGTTGCGGAGATCTTATCGCAGCTGTATCCACAAGGTTTAATTGCCGTGGATGATCACGCTGCACTGTGCAATGCAGTCAAGAAGCATCTGGATGAACCGCAACAAGTAAAGCCAGTCACAACGTTTAGCTTGAAAGAGATGTGTGATCAGACGCTTCACTTATATAAGCAAGTCTTGAAATAGACTTCATTGATGAGTCATTTTTCAATGGCGACAAGCTGTTAGTAATACCGAAATTAAAAGCAAATTTTCGTAAACATTGAATAATTGGATATATGAAGAGGATGGCAGGCATTGATATTTCGAAAGCCATAACGTATTAAACCCTCCACACCCGAAATCTTGCCATGAGCCAAATGAGCAGCGGCCAGAAAATGGTATTGATGATATCGTGCACACTGGCACCAATGTGCCACAGCCCATAATTGATTAAATCATCACGGGCATCCAACAGCTCTGCAGCAATTGCAACAATAAGCACAGCCAAAATCGCCCACTTCGACTTCAACTGATGATGGTGGAAAAACGCCACGATAAAAAATAGCGTCAGCCCTGCATAAATATGTAAAGCATCACGTGATAGTTCAGTAAAATTTACGACATAAATTTTAAGTTCTTGAAATATTGATAAATACATGACTGAAATTTTATTTTCAAGAGGTTCTATAAAACCATAGACCCGAGTTCTGCATCCTGCAAAACTCGGGTACATGAGGTTGTGCTTTCAAATGTTATTTTTATTCTGTTATTGCTATCCATTGCTGCATCATATCCATGATGACTTTCTATCAGCCATGTGTTTGATCTTCCATAATGGGATTTTCCTTTCCCGGCTCCTTGGCTGATGAGTACAGATTAAGCTAGTTTATAAAAAAGAAACATTCGCAATTGACCTAAATCAATGTAAGCCATTTCGTACACTTTTCTATTATTTAATCTGCCTGCTTGATTGCATTTTTATAGCTCTGGGCAATTTCATCAGTGACTGGTTTTTCTTCTTTTTCAGCTTTTTCAATACCTTCTTTTATTGTTTCTTGTGCCTGCTGTTCATCAGCATCCGTTTGCTCCAGTTCTTCTTGCACCCGTTCAAAAACACGTCCTGTCTGTAGAACCACATAAACCGGAAAATGGTCTGAACCGATATGAGGCAACCGTTTCATGTGAACCAAGGCAAAATCGGTACTGTGAAAAATATGATCCAGTGACCAACGCAATAAGGGATAATCGGCATGGAAGGTATTGACAAAGTGACGCCCCACCCGTGGATCGAGCAAACCACTCATGCGCTGAAACAGTCGGGTCGTTCGCGACCAGGCCACATCATTCAAGTCTCCCATCACAATACAGCTTTCATCCAGATCCTTGATCTGGTCACCCACAATTAATAGTTCCGCATCCCGTAGCGTCGAATCTTTCGCTTCAGTAGGGCTCGGCGGTTTGGGATGTAGGCAATAAAGCTGGACTGGCTGACCTGAACGCAAAATGACTGTGGTATGAATGGAAGGAATTTCATCACTTAAAATGAACTTGACCTCGGTATCTTTCAGCTCTAAACGGCTATACAAATGCATGCCGTATAAATTATCCAGAGGTACAGGCACCCGATAGGGATAATCTTTTTCAATCGCGGAAAGTGCTTTTTGCCAGACCCGATCTGATTCTAGTGTTAACAGCAAATCTGGCTGATGCTTTTGAATCTGCTCAATCAATAACTGGTATTGGGTATTTGGCGTCAGTACATTAGAAATGATCAGGGATATTTGCTTGTCCGGATTCAGCTGATGTTTGCGGACATGCTTGACCTGCTTTTTCCAAAGAAAGGTATAAGGCAGCACCATTTTGAGCTGGTACGCCAGTGCAGCAATCAGACCGATAAAAATAATTTCCCGTATTAAATTCCAGGGTTGGTCCCAGACCAGCAGCAGAACAAAAGCAATCAGTCCTAAAACCAGAATTTGTAGCCGTGGAAAATCAGCACCTCGAATCCACCACTCATCCCGTGGAATCAGTGACCAGAATGTCAGCCATATCACTAAAACTGCAATTATTTCCACCCAAATCATCAGCTTTACTCTGTTTATCTTGGTAATTCGATCTGCAGTTGAAAAACTTTATCAATTTTGTATGTAACATAAACAAGAGATTTCTCTCAATAATATTGATGTTTTCATTATGTAGTACTTGCAGTCACGTCCCTTTTTGATACACTCGAATCCCTTTTGATTTTTTTTAACGCACCGAGGCGAAGTGGCATGAAAGTAGGTCTGGTCGGTTGGCGCGGGATGGTAGGTTCCGTCCTTATGCAACGTATGGTTGAAGAGAATGATTTTGCTCATTTTGAGCCATTCTATTTTTCTACCAGTAATGCAGGTGGTGAAGCGCCTGCGTTTGGCGGTAAGACTGCCCCAGCACTTATGGATGCGACAGACATTAACAGTCTGAAGCAAATGGATGTCATTATTACCTGCCAGGGTGGTGATTACACCACTGACGTTTTCCCGAAACTGAAAGCTGAAGGCTGGAATGGTTACTGGATTGATGCAGCTTCTACCTTACGTATGGATGATGAAGCCATCATCGTGCTTGATCCGGTCAACATGAACGTGATTAAAGATGGCCTGGTGAATGGTACTAAAACATTCGTTGGTGGTAACTGTACCGTTTCCTTGATGCTGATGGGCTTAGGTGGTCTGTTCCAGAATAATCTGGTGGAATGGGCAACTTCGATGACTTATCAGGCCGCTTCTGGTGCGGGCGCGCAAAACATGCGTGAACTCATCAACGGTATGGGTTACTTGTATAACAATACCAAAGATTTGTTAGATGACCCTCGCTCTCCAATTTTAGAGATCGATTCTAAAATTGCGGCTTTACAACGCAGCGAAGGTTTCCCATCAGCAAACTTTGGCGTGCCTTTAGCAGGTTCTTTGATTCCGTATATCGACAAACAGCTTGAAAGCGGTCAGTCGAAAGAAGAATGGAAAGGCCAGGTTGAAACCAACAAGATTCTGGGTAACTCGCAGATTGTTCCTATTGATGGTCACTGTGTGCGTATCGGTGCAATGCGCTGCCATTCTCAAGCACTTACATTGAAATTGAAGAAAGATGTACCGCTTGATGAAATCGAAGACATTATCCGTAATGCAAACGATTGGGCAAAAGTCGTTCCAAATACCCGTGAATCATCGATGACCGATCTGACGCCAGTGGCTGTTACAGGTACCCTGTCTGTTCCAGTGGGCCGTTTGCGTAAACTGAATATGGGTAAAGAATACCTTGGCGCATTCACTGTCGGCGATCAGCTGCTATGGGGTGCTGCAGAACCTTTACGCCGTATGTTACGTATCCTGATTGATTACAAAAATGCTTAAGTGCTAAATGAAAGAAAAGCCGATCACAATTGATCGGCTTTTTTATGTATCCTTTATGTTAAATGTTTTACAATTCTGCAACACCTCGTTAATGTATAACTTTCGCAATACGATAAGAAACCGAGCTAAAGATTAAGATGACCGTATATAACAAATTAAAGATAGCCATTTTAGCCATTATTGCTTCGCAGAATATTCATGCGATTACTATTGATCCTATTCAAGTTCAATCTGCAGCAGGTGAATTATTGTATGCGGAAATGAATTTTCGCAATGCTGATCCTCATGCACAAATCCAAGCCAGCCTGGCTGATGCAGAAGATATCGCAACTTTAGGCGCTGTCTATCATGCTCCCGGACATCTCAATTTCTTTACCCGTCGCGATAGCTCGGGCAATGGTGTCATTACCATTACCTCATCACGCCCCTTAACGGATGCTGAATTGAACATTATTGTTAAAATTCAGGAAGGTAATGCGACACGTTTACAGCATATCAAGACCCCTCTGAAGCGCAGCCAGGTAAATGCTCAGGCACGGGCCTCAGGCAATGAAAAACCTTTAATGCCTATCACCATTGTGAATGAAAAAGATATTGCCTTACAACTGCCTGAAAGTACGCAATTTCGGATTGAAAAACCACAAACGGCACTACCGCAATCATTTGAAGCACCATTAATGGTACATAAAGCGACACCACCGATTTTAAATAGTACCTCTGCTGCACCCGTCGTCATTGCAGCAATGGCGATACCATCTGCACAGCCACTTCAGACTCCGCAAAATACGCCAGTCAAAACCAAGAGTTCCATTGCAGCACAACGTTTGACAAAAAATGAAGCGAAAATTTCAGCTAATTCAAACAACTCGAATAACAATGTCTCCACAGACCCTTTAGTCAGACAATATGCAGCATCTGCACATCAACACGTAGCTAAAGCAAAAGTAACGGCAGAACCTGTAGCAGCCGCTGCGCCAAAAGCCAAATCAGAAACAGCGCCTACACCATCACCTCAGCCTGCGGCCACAGCACTAGCCAACCAGCATGTGGTGCAATCGAATGAGTCACTGTGGGCAATTGCCTCACGTGTGGCCACTGAGCAAAATCGTCCGATTGGCGAAGTCATGAAACAAATCAAGGCCAATAATGAACATGCCTTTATTCAAGGGGATGTGAACCGTTTACGCCGTGGCGCTGCTTTGAATTTAAATACTGTGACCAGCCCCAAAGAAGAGCAAAAAGCAAAAGTTGCCCATTTAGCCCAAGCCCCTTCCAAACCGTCCAATCAGTCGGCTAAAGCCAAATATCGCTTGAATCAGGCAGAAATGAGCCTGGTTGCAGAGAAAGAACAAGATTCAGCCAGCGGTTCTGCCAAAAAGAACACAGAAAAAAGGCAAACTTCAAATGAATTATCATTAAAAGTTATGACATCGCGTGAAAAAACCGTTAAATTACAGAGAAACGTAACACAGTTAGAATTGGCATTGCGTAACAAGGATCACAGAATTCAATTATTAAATACTCGTCTTGCCCAATTGCAGCAACAATTGAAAGCACAACAAGTACAGAAAAAGCCAACGCACTAAGGGTGTTATACAATTTGATTTTTTAGGATGGGTTTCATGGATAAAAACTCAATCCTGCAAGGGGTAACAACATGCTGCTTTATGTGATTCCGTTTATATTGTTATTAGTGATCGCAGTTGTATTAAAAAAGCGCGAGGCAAGTAAACAAACAGAACAAACACCAAAGACGAAAAGCAAAAAAGTCACTTCAACCAAAAAGTCACCGCAAAAAACTCAAATTGTGGAAAGCTCGGTTGTTGCAAAGAAAAAAACCACCCCTTTAGCTGCCGATGTCCGCAGTAAAATTGAAGCCCTGATTCACGAAAAGAACTTTTTCTCGGCCGAAGCACAGATTAATCAGGCTTTAAATAAAGACAATTCACAGCATGAGTTGTATTTGTTGTTGCTGGACATTCACATCTTGCAAAAAGATGAATTTGCCATCAGCCAGCTGATTAATCACCTGCGCTCATTAGAACTGGATGATTTTTTAGAACAGGCACTTGCTAAAAAAGCAGCACATGAAAAACAAACACTAGGTTCTAAAGATACCATTGAGTTTAAGCCATCATCAACTGTTGCTAAAGCAGCTGAACCAGCGGTTGCAGAAACAAAAAATACGGCTGCTTTTGATGCTTTAATGAGTGATGCTGTACCCGCTGCAACAAAAAATGATCTTGCCTTTGATCAGTTACAGCAGGAATCGCGTTCGGCTCAGCCGGAAGTTGTTAAGGAAATCAAACCTCTTGATTTCAATTCTGCATCTTTAAATACAGCACCAAAAGCAGAAATAGCAGCTACTCCGGTGGAAGAAATCAAACCCCTTGATTTCAGCAGTCTATCGCTGGATTCAGCGGCAGAAGCAGCAACTGCACCAGCTGAAGAAATCAAGCCTTTAGATTTTACTAACTTTAAGCTTGATCCTGTACCTGTGGCAGAAACCAAGCCGGAAGCTGCCCCAGTTCAAGAAATTCAGCCTCTGGATTTCTCATTTAGTTTAGACACTGCAACAACCGGGCAAGCAGAAACAGAGAAAGCGGCTAGCATTGAACCTACTGTAGAAGAAAAACCTGAATTTAATTTTGATTTTTCCGTTGCAGAAACTCCAGTAGCTGAAACAAAAGTTGCAACTGAAGAAATTACGCCAAGCCTGGAACTGGACTTTAATTTAGAGTCAGCAAGCACGGTTGAAGAGCCAGCTGTAGAAGTAGCTCCAGCAAAAGCCGCAGGCCTAAACTTTGATATTAGCAATATCAGCTCATCTGCTGCCAAAGCAGATAAAAATGATCCATTGGTTCAGTCTTTCCCCGAACTGATTGAAGTCAATGAAATTAACCTGAATCTAGAACTGGCGCAGCAATATATCCAGCTTGGTGCGTTCGAATCGGCACGTGAATTACTGGCAGAGCAAGAAGCTGGCTATACACCTGAACAACGCCAACAGGCAGATCATTTACGCAATCAAATAGCATCTTAAGCAATTTCGATCTACTATAAAGCAGTCATCCTTGGCTGCTTTTTTTATGATGAAAAAAATAGCGTTAATCTATATGGGCGGTACATTTGGCTGTATTGGTGATCCACTCAGCCCTATGCCAGCTGAGCAATTTATTCCGAAACTGCAACATGTTCTCCCTCTCGATCAGCAGATCGAATGTTTTGTTGCACCAGTCATTCAGGACAGTAGTGCTTGTACAGCCACAGACTGGCTAAAACTGGTTCAATCTATTCAACAACTTCAGTTACAGCAGTTTGAGCATTTTGTGGTTATTCATGGTACCGACACCCTCAGTTATGCTAGTGCGGTGCTGTCACGCTTTCTGGGTCAATCCGCGCATGTGGTCATGACCGGCAGCCAGTACCCCCTGTTAAATACTGCGGGAGACAATACCCGTGAATTTACTGATGCCATTGATAATTTAAACTTTGCCCTGGACTGTGTAGTTAAATATCCGGTGGGAGTTTATTTAGCCTTTCATCATCATTTAGTACATGCACAGACGGCATTAAAAATTCATACCACAGAACTGGATGCCTTTAGCGGGATCAACGCAGCCGAGCCCATTACCCACAGCCCCAGCTATATCGTACATGAGGGTGATATCAGCAAGGCATCGAGGTTTAACTGTTTAAGCTTGATGATGCAACCGCTGGATTTAGCTCAGCAAGTTGCCAATCTGCAAACCATTTGCCAAGCACCGCCAAACTGCCTGATTTTGCAAGGTTTCGGCACAGGCAACCTGGCAGTGAATGAACCATTCATTGCTTGCATTCAAAAACTGCAACAAGCAGGCTGCGTCGTCATTCTCACCACTCAAGTGCCTTTTGGGAGGATTGATCAGCGTTATGCCATCAGCCAATGGAGCCAGCAGACCCATATTCTTCTGAATGACTGTTTGGGACATGCAGATCTTTATGCAAAAGCACTGAAAATGTATTTACAATACGACGCTGTAGACCAATGGCAGGCACATTGGCATGATCACGTGTAATTTGAGGTAAGTATGCAACGTTTTGCAGTCGGTATTGAGTTTTGTGGCATTCGATATAGAGGTTGGCAAACTCAACAGCCTGGCGTTCCAAGCGTGCAGGAAACCATTGAAAAAGTACTCAGTAAAATTGCCGATGAACCGATCATCTTACATGGTGCGGGTCGTACCGATGCCGGGGTCCATGCCACCAATATGGTCGCGCATTTTGATACTAATGCTATTCGCCCGATTCGTGGCTGGCTGATGGGGGCAAACAGTCAGCTTCCTAAAGACATCGCCTTCCAGTGGATCAAGGAGATGGACAGCGATTTCCATGCCCGCTTTAAAGCTCAGGCACGCCGCTATCGCTATGTCGTCTATAACAATCCGCAGCGCCCTGCACTTTTGCATAAGCAGGTCACCCATGCCTACTATCCGCTGGATGTGGAGAAGATGATTGCTGCGGCGAAAAAGTTTGAAGGCACGCATAATTTTGAAAGTTTCCGTGCTGCAGCCTGCCAGTCCAATCAGCCGGTTCGGCATGTCAAACATTGTCGCCTCATTCAACATGGCTGTTATCTGGTGTTAGATATTCAGGCAGATGGCTTCTTGCACCATATGGTACGCAACATTATGGGCTGTTTACTGGAAATCGGTCAGGGCATGTATGAAGTTGACCATATTGACCATATTTTTGCCGCTGAAGATCGCAAAGCAGCAGGAATCACCGCACCACCGGATGGCTTGTATTTTATCCACGCTGATTATCCGGAACAGTTTGATCTGCCGAAAATGCCATTAGGCCCGCATTGGCTGAATATGCCGGAGTGATTTCTTTTAAAAATTTTGACCTTCCCCTCACCCCCTATAAAAATACGGTAATGAAAAATCCCTCCGTTCAGGAGGGACTTAGGATGGTAGTTTAACGCTGCTTCCGCTTGCGATATTCCACTGGGGTTTCATTGGTCCAGCGCTTAAAAGCCCGATAAAAAGTGCTGGGTTCGGAAAATCCGGTCAGATACACAATCCGTTCCACGCTTTCTGCCGTATTGGCCAATAATTTCTTTGCCAACCGGCAACGATAGTCGGACAGAATTTGCTGAAAACTGGTATTGGCTTCACTCAGCTGGGTACGTAAACGGCGCGGCGTGATATTTAGATGTGTGGCTACGGTTTCCAAAGTGGTTTCGCCACTTTCTAAAGTCGAACCAATTGCACGGCGTACTTCACCGACCAGATCATAACGCGCCAGCTCCTGCAGCTTTTCAATCGCCAGTTGCTCATGTAACTGCAATAGCTCTGGCTCTGCTTGCCATAACTGGTAATCTAAAATTGCAGGATCGAAATATAAACGGGTTTCTTTTTGCCCTAAGCTGACTGGACATTCATAGACCCGGAAATATTCATCATCAGGTGCACCCTGACTGAAATTAAAATCGATATAAATCGGCTGAAAACGACCTTCGGTAATAAACTTGAAAAAACGCAATACGCCGGATAGTGCACATTCGGAAAAATGCCGATTAACGATATTTTCGCCCCAAGGTTGCTCACCATTGGTCAAATAGCAACGGTCATCTTCAATCACCAGTTTGGCATGGAAAGCATCACTAATCAGGCGCTGATAAGCCAGTGCACGTTTGAGGCCTTCACCAAAGTTTTCACTGGAAATAAACAGGTGCTCAATCACCTGCCCCCGGTATAAAGGCAGGTGTTCGCCCAAATGCAAACCAATATCGGGATCTTTACTGACCTCTTCCGCAGCCACCCAAAACGCATATTGAGCACTAAGCGGAGTACGGTCATTGGTTTCGACCTGATTTAAGGCCACACCAGCTTTCATTAAAATTTCTTCAGTTGGCAAACCTGCACGACGGATGGCTTGATAACCCAATCGTAAAACAACTGATGCATCAGTTAGCTGACCCACGCAAAGACCTTCCTTGTATGTTCTTCATTTATACTTAAAAAGATTGATTTTAGATTAACTGCGATTGACCAAACTGACAACATGACAATGGGCTTTTTTACAGAAAATCTGTATACGGAGGGTTCGCTTATTTAACTGACAGATGAACGAGCAAAGCCGCATTGCGCCTTGTTTTATGCAAAAAAATTGACTATAATTTGCGCCTTTCCAATTTATTCATTCAGGTAGGCTATGGCCAATAAAGAGGAACTCATCGAGTTCGAAGGCGTTGTCACCGAGACGCTTCCTAATACTATGTTCCGTGTACGTTTAGAGAACGGTCACGAAGTGATTGCCCACATCTCTGGTAAAATGCGTAAGCACTATATTCGTATTTTAACTGGCGACAGTGTGAAAGTAGAAATGACGCCTTACGATTTGACCAAGGGTCGTATTACTTACCGTGCACGCTAAGTTTTAGCGAAAGCATGAAAGCCACCTTTGAGTGGCTTTTTTATTGCCTTCAGTTTTTATTATTCAATAAAACAATTTGACACCGTTTGATCATTTAACGGCTATAATTTAATTAAAATTAAGCAGATATGCTAAAAAAGATGAAAATAAAATATTTAACCCTATTTTCCTGCCTGATGCTCACAGCATGTGAAACAGGTGGTTCTCATCGTCTTAACCAGTCTCTACAACAATATGTTGGTCAAACTGCAGCACAAGTTCGTAGCCAGCTTGACCTGAATAAAATGGGATTTAAAACCACTCAAGAGCCTACTCAGACAGCAGAATTGCTCAGCTATACCATTGTTCGTGATATGAATATCCCAATGGGCACGCCCAATATTAGCCACAGTATTTCGATGGGTGCACCGATGCCTACCCCTTCAAATGGTGGCTACAATATCAAGATGGAATGTCAGGTAGGATTTAACCTGAAAGACGAAATAGTTCAATCCATTCACTATACTGGTAGAGCTTGCTAATTGCCAAGAGCATAGGTTAAGGGTCTATATCAGATTGAATAAGGGCTTAGCATCATGGCTACACCTCTCTGTACCGTGTATCAAATCACAACAGTATTTCTGCCTGCAATTTGCTTAACTTAAACTGATTTTATTTGGTGTGAGGACAACTCATGAAATTCACACTGATTTTGGGATGCTGTATGGTTTTTAGTTTACTCACTGTATGCACGACAACATCCACGACAACCGCTATGCAGCGTGATGCCTATTTACAGCAATTCATCGGGCAGACCAGTCAAAGCATTCAAGCTAAGCTCGATTTAACCCGCATCGGTTACCAGCTGGTGTTAGCGCCTGTCGCGAATGATCAGACACTTACTTATACCGTCATTCGTTCTGTCACCATTCCGGTACCAATGGCACAAAATCCTGCCGATATTAATGCTGGTCATATCCCTATACAAGTTACACCCCGAGCACAAAGCTATGATATCAACTTGCAATGTAAAATTATCTATCGCCTAGAACACAACATTGCCACATCGGTTCATTACACTGGCCATACCTGTTAAAACCCTCTGAAAAGCCATAAAAAAACGCAGCTCATGGCTGCGTTTTTTCTGTCAGGCGAACTTAGTTCAATGCAGTAACCACTGCTTGACCCATTTCAACTGTACCTACCTGAGTATTGCCTTCTGACATGATATCGCCAGTACGTAAACCCTGATCCAGTACATTGCCTACCGCATCTTCAATGGCTTGCGCTGCGGCTTCTTCACGGAAGGTATAACGCAGCATCATCGCTACAGAAAGAATGGTCGCTAACGGATTGGCAATGTTTTGGCCTGCGATGTCTGGTGCTGAACCATGACATGGCTCATACATGCCTTTACCGTTTTCATCCAGGGATGCAGATGGCAACATGCCAATAGAGCCAGTAAGCATCGCTGCTTCATCAGACAAGATGTCACCGAACAGGTTACCGGTCACAATCACATCAAACTGCTTAGGCGCACGTACCAGCTGCATTGCGGCATTGTCGACATACATATGTGACAGGTTGATTTCTGGATATTGCTCTTCCTTCAACGTAGTCACGGTTTGCTTCCAAAGCTCGGTCACTTCAAGGACGTTGGCTTTGTCGACTGAACATACTTTACCACCACGAAGACCAGCAAGTTCAAATGCAACTTTAGCAATACGTTTAATTTCAGACTCTTTATAAACGTCAGTATTGAAGCCTTGTTTCTCACCATTTTCCAGTTCACGGATACCACGTGGCTGACCGAAGTAGATACCACCAGTGAGTTCACGCACAATCAGGATATCCAGACCAGAAACGATTTCAGGCTTTAAGCTTGAAGCACCGGCAAGTTGCGGGTAAAGAATTGCAGGACGCAAGTTTGCAAATAAATTCAATTCAGAACGGATTTTCAATAAACCACGTTCAGGACGGATTGAACGTTCAATCGTATCCCATTTTGGACCACCGACAGCACCGAGCAGGATTGCATCCGCACGTTTTGCCTGTTCTGCCGTAACGGCAGGGTACGGTTCGCCATGTGCATCAATCGCTGCACCACCCAATAAACCCTGTTCCCAAGTCAAACCCAGATTGAATTTTTCATTCACGCGTGCAAGCACCTGTTCAGCTGCTTTTACGATTTCAGGACCAATACCATCACCTGGTAAAATCAAAATATGTTTTGACATGAGTGTTTCCATTTATGAAGTCGATAGATTAAATCGACGGGATTTTAAATTTTCTTTTCCACAAACTCGCCCAGACCGGTCAAGGCATTATAGGGTCTGCAGAAACGTCGGATTGTCTTGTGTTCTTGCAGGAGATCTACACATAAGGGTTCAGGTGCAGATACATTCAGCAAGCTGCCCTGCTGTTTGTTGCGTTCACGGTACATTTTAAAAATGTAACGCTGCTTCGGCTTAAACTGGTGAAAAACATGAAGGGTTTCGGCACGATCCTTGGAAATCGGATAAAAGCGGATCACCAGTTCATGTTGCCCAGGAGGGATTGAAAGATATAACGCATTCGGCTGACTTAAGGAATTCGCCTGTAAACGTAAAATACCCGATTCAACCGCAGCACTATTCACACGGCGCTGTGCTGCATCAATAATTTGAATTTTGTTTAAACGTTCAAATTCACAGTTCGCAGTACCCGCACAGTAAATTAAGGCATTTGTTTTGCTACTTTCAGTTTCTTTTACATGTTTAATTCGTACTGTATCAATACTTTGGCATGCACTTAAGGATGCGGCCATAAGACCCAGTACAGCAAGCTGACCGTAAACTTTTGTCATTGTTTGAGCCCAACCCTCACCAAATAAAGCCAACTAAATATTTTTATGGATCCGATATTAGCAAGAGTTAGGCTGCGATACTACTAGCGCTGAAAATTCAAGCAACTAACCGTGAATTTCCTGAAATACCCACGGACGTGACTGTTTGGTCTTTTCTTCATAAGCACGAATATCATCTGCAGCTTGTAAAGTTAAGCCAATATCATCCAGACCATTTAACAGGCAGTGTTTACGGAACGGATCGACTTCAAATTTAAAGCTCTCACCCGATGGTGTACGCACTTCCTGAGCTTCCAGGTCGATGGTTAACTGGTAGCCTTCTGTCGCAGCACATTCTTTAAACAACTGATCCACGATCTCTTCAGACAAAATCACCGGCAACATGCCGTTTTTAAAGCTGTTGTTGAAGAAAATGTCGGCATAGCTTGGTGCAATCACGGTACGGAAACCGTATTCGTTCAACGCCCATGGCGCATGCTCACGGCTTGAACCACAACCGAAGTTGGCACGAGAAATCAACACAGTCGCACCTTGATAACGCGGCTGATTCAAAACGAAATCAGGATTCTTTGGACGTTTTGAATTGTCCTGACCCGGATAGCCTTCATCCAGATAACGCAATTCATCAAATAAGTTGTCACCAAAACCGGTACGTTTGATCGATTTCAAAAACTGCTTTGGAATAATTAAATCTGTATCGACATTGGCACGGTCTAATGGTGCAACGATACCTTGTTCAACGGTATATTTTTTCATGTCATTTGCTCCTTTAGCCGAAATTAAAACGTACGTACGTCAACGAAATGACCGGCAATCGCTGCCGCAGCTGCCATCGCAGGACTCACCAAGTGCGTACGACCGCCATTGCCCTGACGACCTTCGAAGTTACGGTTAGAAGTTGAGGCACAGTGCTCGCCCGGTTGCAATTTGTCTGCATTCATCGCCAAACACATTGAACAACCCGGTTCACGCCATTCAAAACCAGCTTCCAAGAATACTTTATCCAAGCCTTCAGCTTCAGCTTGCTGTTTGACCAAACCAGAACCCGGAACCACCATGGCCTGTTTGATTGAAGCAGCTACTTTACGGCCTTTAATCACTTCAGCGGCAGCGCGAATATCTTCAATACGCGAGTTGGTGCAAGAACCGATAAATACGCGGTCTAACTGGATGTCTGCCAATGCCTGACCGGCATTTAAACCCATATATTGATAAGCACGGGTCCAGTCATTACGTTGCACGTCATCTTTGGCCTGTTCCAACGTTGGAACCGCTTGGGACACCGGAATCACCATTTCAGGGGAAGTCCCCCAAGAGACTTGCGGTTCAATTTCTTCACCCTGTAACACCACCACAGTATCGAAATGCGCGCCTTCATCAGAATGCAAGGTATTCCAGTAGGCAACAGCAGCATCCCACTGCTCAGCTTTTGGTGCATAGTTGCGGCCTTTTACGTATTCAATGGTTTTGTCATCAACAGCCACCATACCGACACGGGCACCGGCTTCAATCGCCATGTTACAGACGGTCATACGGCCTTCGATGGACATGTCACGGAACACTTGACCGCCAAATTCAATCGCGTGACCAGTACCGCCTGCAGTACCGATTTTACCGATAATCGCCAAGACCACATCTTTTGGTGTAACGCCCTGACCCAATTTACCGTCAACACGCACCAACATGTTCTTCATTTTCTTTTGAACCAGGCACTGGGTCGCCAATACATGTTCAACTTCTGAAGTTCCAATACCGTGAGCCAAGCAACCAAATGCACCATGAGTTGCCGTATGCGAGTCACCACATACCACAGTCATGCCCGGCAAAGTCAAACCTTGCTCAGGCCCAACCACGTGCGCGATCCCTTGGCGAATATCGTTAATATCAAATTCAACAATATTGAAAGTTTTACAGTTATCATCCAGGGTTTGCACCTGAATACGTGAAGTTGGATCTTCAATACCGGCAATACCCTGCTCACGCTCGGTTTTTGAAGTCGGTACGTTATGGTCTGGCGTGGCCACATTGGCACTTAAACGCCAAGGTTTTCGACCTGCAAGTTGCAAACCTTCAAAAGCTTGTGGTGAAGTTACTTCATGTAATAAATGACGGTCGATATAAAGTAAGGCTGAGCCATCATCGCGTTGTTTTACTAAATGGTCATCCCACAATTTATCGTATAAAGTCTTTGCTTTTGGGGTATTGCCTGCCATGTCGACGCGCTCCATAGAACTGGGTAATGCTTTCATTAACTTCGATTATAACCACGTATTCACATAAATCTAATTTATCATTTTTATTAGTTTAAAAACTTTTTGGAATTAATTTTAACCCTATTAAAACCCTGAATTTTGGCAAAATTTTATCTCTTGGTTTTTAAACCACACGGCTATCTCCTTATGCTCAGACTTAACAAATCAGGCATATTTAAAGCACCGTGCAGGGAATGATACAGACAGGATTTAGCCCGACGGATTGTCTTTTGCTGCGATCAGCTGCTCAATTGCCCGGATGAGTTCTGCTTTCGCTGCGCCACATTCAGCGGCAGCCTGATTTTCGTCATCTTCATCATCGGCAATTTCATAGACCTGACTGCGTTTTTCCACAGCTTCCTCAAAAATATCAAGGAGGTATTTGATGTGTTTAATATCCATATGTTCACCCTGCCAGAAAAGTATCTCTAGACATATATCTCCAGGCGATACCATTCCCCAGTTGTTGTATTGATGGTTCAGTTTAACCAGCCAAATAATTCACAAAACCGATTAAAAATATAAAAATGTTCGTTTTTACAAATTAAATAAGACTAATTATCATTTAGCTATATCCCAAGGCAAAGATTGAGGAACAAACCATGGCTCATATTCAAAAATTTGTTAATAACAACCAGCGTATGTTCAAGAAAACCTTTAGCTATTACATTATGCACATCACCATTGCCATGTTGGTCGGTTATTTCGTCACAGGAAGTATCTGGATGGCAGTAACCCTCAGCTTGCTTGAGCCGACGATTCAGGCAATCGCATTCTTCTTCCATGAAAAAATCTGGGAAGCCAAGCCAGCTCAAAGACAGAATAGCAATAATAATATAGTCATCTAAAGGCTGCATCGGCCCAAACTAGAGATCATGGCTTGCCCGCTTCCACTTTATTATCACTCCATTCCAATGGGGTGATTTTTTTATTTTTACCTTTTAAGTTCACATCTGTATACATTTTTTACGGTCTTTTTTAAGATGAAATACCCCTTTGGTATAAAAATATTTTATAATTATTTAACTTTAATATAACCAGATATCTCCCTATGAATCTTGCTGCCTTTGAAGCTTTTATTAAAGTCATGGAAACAGGCTCTATTTCTATGGCTGCCGATTTATTGTTTATCACCCAGCCTGCTGTGACCAAACGAATTCATAGTCTGGAAGAATATTTTGGTGTGAAACTATTTGAGTCTGCCGGTCGTGGTGTTCAGGCCACCCACGCTGCCCACTCTTTATTACCGAAAGTGAAAAACTGGCTCAATGAACTGGGCGATATTCATCATACCCTCAGTCACGAACAGGAACAGGTGCAAGGCAAGCTGAAAATTGGCACCAGTCACCATATTGGTTTACATCATCTGCCGCAGCACCTGCGCAATTATGTGCAAAAGTTTCCTGAAGTCACTTTAGATGTGCATTTTGTTGACTCGGAACAGGCTCATGAACAGGTACTGGCGGGTGACCTGGAGCTGGCCTTTTTAACCCTCCCGCCGAAAGGTGATGAACGCTTGAGTTATGTGACCATCTGGAATGATCCGCTGGTCTTTGTGGTGGCACCTTTTCATCCATTGGCGCAAAAAAAGCATTTGAGTCTGGAAGATTTGATTCAATATCCAAGCCTATTGCCAGCATCGCAAACCTATACCACGCAAATCACCTTGGCAGAATTCGAAAAGCAAGGCGTTAAACCAAAAATCACCATGAGCAACAATCCGCTTGAATCCATCCGAATGCTGGTTTCAATTGGTTTGGGATGGTCGGTATTACCGAAAACCCTGCTGAATCAGGATCTGCAAATGCTGGATATTAATGTGCAAATGCAACGTCAACTGGGCATGGTCTGGCATCCGGGGCGTACCCAGTCACGTGCCGTACAGGAACTGGTGGCCATGATGAAAAACTCCAATCTCAACTAAAACCAGCTCTAGTGCTGCATCTGCATGGATGCAGCATTTTGTTACCTTAATCCTCAGCACAGCAGCACAGCTTTCGAGTACTTTTAAATAAAACACATAAAACAACATGTTTTAAATGTGCAAAAGAATTCGAAGGAGTATGGGGCTATGCTGAGGGATTCATCACCAACAATATCTACAACAAATTCACCTGAAACAACCCAATTTAAAACCAACCCAGTCAAAGCCGATGTCGATGCTCCACATATATGGCCAAGCGCTAAAATTTCTTTGTTGCCTACGTCGGATTTAAACTTTACTGATGAAGCCACGGCACGGCATAGCTTGCGTGATTATTTCCTCAATACTTTTGACAGCTATAAACTGCTGTTTGACTGTCTAAGAAATGATGCAGCCTATTACCTTAAACCCATCTCTTTACGTCATCCGCTGATTTTTTATTTTGGTCATACGGCGACCTTTTTTATCAACAAATTGCTGCTCAGCAAACTGATTAGTACACGTTTGAACCCACAGCTGGAAAGCATTTTTGCTGTCGGGGTCGATGAAATGAGCTGGGACGATCTGAATGATCAGCATTATGCCTGGCCGAGTGTAGAAGAAGTCCGGGCTTATCGTAATCAGGTACGAGCACTGGTACTGAATCTGATTGAGCATGCCCCTCTGACGTTACCCTTGAACTGGAATCATCCATGGTGGTCGATTCTCATGAGCATTGAACATGAACGGATTCATCTTGAAACCTCATCAGTCCTGATTCGCCAGCAGCAGCTGGACTATGTCTACAATCATCCACAGTGGCATGCCGAGGTTATGACTGGAGTTGCGCCAGAAAATGCCCTGCTTGCTGTGCCTGCAGGACAAGTCAACCTGAATAAGACTTTTGACAGTAACTTTTATGGCTGGGACAATGAATATGGCCAGCATCAGGCGGATGTGGCCGCTTTTCAGGCTGCACAATATCTAGTCTCCAATCAGGAATTTTTCAGTTTTGTGGAAGATGGCGGTTACACAACTGATCGCTACTGGACAACAGACGGACAGGCCTGGCTGAAATTTTCTCAGGCCCAGCATCCCAGCTTTTGGCGAAAAACCCCTTCAGGTTGGTCACTACGTCTGATGCTGGAAGAAATTTCCATGCCTTGGGACTGGCCGGTAGAAGTGAATTATCTTGAGGCCAAAGCTTTCTGCAACTGGAAAGCAGAGAAAACCGGTCAAAGCATTCGCTTGCCAACAGAAGATGAGTGGTATCGGCTGTATGATGTGGCCGGTTTGGATCCTGACCTGCCCAGTCCTGAACAGGCCAACATCGAACTGAAATATGGAACCAGTCCCTGCCCGGTCAATCATTTTCAGCAGGGTGATTTTTTTGATATTCAGGGCAATGTCTGGCAATGGACTGAAACCCCGATTTACCCTTTTGACGGTTTTCAGGTGCATCCGATCTATGATGATTTCAGCACTCCTACCTTTGACGGACAACATAATTTAATTAAAGGCGGTTCCTGGATTTCTGCCGGCAATGAGGCTTTGCACAGTTCACGTTATGCCTTCCGCAGACATTTTTTCCAGCATGCCGGATTCCGCTATGTCGCTGCCTCCCAAGAACTTCAACAGTTTCAATCGCAGTATGAAACTGACCAGATGATCTCGCAATATCTGGAATTTCAGTACGGTGCAGAATATTTTAACGTGCCCAATTTCGCCCAAAGCCTGATTAACCTTGTGCAACCCTATTTTAAGAATATTGCTACCGAGAAGGCATTAGATATCGGTTGTGCCACAGGTCGGGCCAGCTTTGAACTGGCAGCTTATTTTGATCAGGTCACAGGACTGGACTTTTCCGCGCGCTTTATTCAGCAGGCGGTACAGCTGGCACAAGGTGAAACGCTACGTTATACCCTGCCAATTGAAGGTGAACTGATGGAATATAAAGCCTGTAACTTAAAAGAGTTGGGTCTGGATACCCATACGGATCGGGTCGAATTTTTCCAGGCCGATGCCTGCAATTTAAAACCTCATTTTAGCAATTATGATTTTATTCTGGCTGCAAATTTAATTGACCGCCTGCATCATCCGAAAGATTTCTTAGCCGAAATTCATCAGCGTTTAGCCATGGGTGGCATTTTAATGCTGGCCTCTCCCTATACCTGGCTGGAGGAATATACTGCACGCAGTGAATGGCTTGGGGGCTTTAAGAAAGATGGAGAAAACTTAAGTACGCTGCAAGGTATTACGGAACTATTACAAGCGCATTTTGAAATGCTCGATGAACCTCAGGATGTGGCATTTATGATTCGTGAAACCGTACGTAAGTATCAACATAGCCTGTCCCAAGTGACTTTATGGAAACGAGTCAGATAAACCATTTGCCCAAAAAGCCAATTAGTTGATTTAATACTGACCAGTTAAAGGATTTGACCATAAAATCCTCAGCTTTTAGGTTATTCACAGCAGAGTCTTATTTTTTAAATCAAATATTTGGAGTTCGTCAGTTCTTTTGTTTCGCCAAAAGAACCAAAAACATTTGTCATTCTCAAAACTCGTCCACTACCACCGAGTAGCAAATTCCTCGCAGAAACAGTAACTTCTTAATGTAATCCTGCCTCAAACAGTTGCGAATGACGTTCTCGCGTATCAAATAACATTATGAATTAAAAATCAAAAATGCCAGCCAATTTCTTAACTGACTGGCATTAAATCATTTGATTGACTTTGATCTTTATTGAATCACTGAATCTTCATGTAAGGATTCATTTAACTGGTCAACAATAATGGCCCATGAACCATCGGATTTAATTTTTTCTGCTAAAAACTGGCGCTGTGCTTCAGTCCAATATTCCGCTTCGGTAATTTTGGTCTGGGCATTGAGCTGATGCGTGGCAATAAACAGGGCTATCGCCTCTTCACTGGAATCTAACCCTAACTGCTCAAAAAGATTGGTCATTCTTGGACGTGTTTGGCTCATTCTTCTCTCCCATTCTTCTTCAATTTCAAACTATAAATTTTATTTTTTACCCTTTTGCTTTCAGTCTACTATACGGTAAAGGCATAATCATAGTAAGGCTTATTTTATCGTCCCTTAGTCGATATAAAACATTCCATCCGGTTTAGTAGATCGGTAGACACTATCTACAAACATGCAAGGATTCCGGTGCAATCATTTTTTATTTTTAACTTTTAAAGCAGAGAGAACAACCATATTCCATACAGCTCTCCCCTCCATCAAAACAAATTGCCTAAATTGACCAGTCCTGAATTTCCCAGTTTTGCGCTTTGGCCAAAGCCTCCAAACGCTCATCCGGATTGACCACAATGGCATGATCGGCATATTCCAGCAAGAAACGGTCATTGAATGAATCCGAATAGGCCCATGACTCATCAATATCGCGCCCTTGCAGCCATTGTTCCAGACGGATCAATTTACCCTTTTGATAACATGCAGTATTGATGACTTTACCCGTATATTTGCCATCCACCACTTCTGCATTGGTGGCAATAATTTCAGTAATACCAAACTCGTGAAAAATCGGTGCCGTAATAAAATCGGAGGTTGCGGTAATCCCGACCAGCTCGTGTCCTGCATCACGGTGTTTTTGAATGGCCGCAAAACCTTCAGGACGCATTTGTGGACGAATGACCTTTTTCATGAATAATTCATGTAATTCAGTCAAATAATCATTATCATGCTGGGTTAAAAATTCAAAGACGAATTCGTTATAGGCAATCGGGTCAAGTTGCCCTGCTTTATAGTCTTCATAAAACTTGTCATTCATTTGACGGTGTCGGATTGGATCGACTAAACCCTCGTTTACTAAAAACTCACCCCATGAATAATCTGAATCGGTATTTAATAAGGTGTGGTCGAGGTCAAATAAAGCCAATTTCATGAAAATACTCGTAAAAACTGAAATTTAAGAAAAAAATTGTAAATCTATCTCCGCTAGTCGATAGAAATTCGTTAAGATCATAGCAATTTTTAACATTTAAGCTGTGCTTTTTTTCGAGATGGATATAGAAATAACAATCCCCGAACAAAAAGCCATACATTACAGAAGATTTAGGTAGCCAAATGATCGACTCAGAAGGTTTCCGACCGAATGTCGGGATCATTTTGGCAAACGACATTGGACAAGTTTTATGGGCAAAACGCATTGGACACAATGCTTGGCAATTTCCGCAAGGAGGAATCCAGTTTGGAGAATCCCCCGAACAGGCACTTTATCGTGAGCTGAGAGAAGAAGTTGGCTTATTGCCCGAACATGTTCAAATTGTAGCGCAAACAAAAGGTTGGCTGCGTTATCGTTTGCCGCAAAGATATATACGCCCAGATTCGGACCCGGTGTGTATTGGTCAAAAACAGAAGTGGTTTTTACTCAGGCTGACAGCGCCAGCAAAGCATATTCAGCTGGACCTGTCAGACCCACCAGAGTTTGACCAGTGGCAATGGGTAAGTTACTGGTACCCATTAGGTCAGGTCGTGAATTTTAAACGCGATGTATACCGAAGGGCGATGGTGGAACTGTGTCAGCAGTTACCCTCACTCTAGCTCGAAAAAATTGCATGAAAATGCAGATTTTTTAGTAGCATGTTGTTATAAATAAAAACAGTTTTAAACTTATTTTGGAGCAGATTTTATGTCGAATATGCAACTGGACACCTTAAGACGCATTGTGCAAGAAATCAATGCGTCCACCAGTTTGCATGAGTCACTCGACATCATGGTCAATCAGGTTGCTGAAGCCATGCACGTGGATGTCTGCTCCATTTATCTACTCGATGAGCGTAACCAGCGTTATCTGCTCATGGCGTCTAAAGGGTTAAATCCTGAAGCTGTGGGGCATGTCTCCTTACATACCAGTGAAGGTCTGGTCGGACTGGTGGGACAACGCGAAGAAATCGTCAATCTGGATAATGCACCAAAGCACGAACGCTTTATGTATCTGCCTGAAACCGGAGAGGAAATTTATAATTCCTTCCTGGGTGTTCCGGTGATGTACCGCCGTAAGGTTATGGGCGTATTGGTAGTGCAAAATAAGGAACCGCAAGATTTTAGCGAAGCAGCGGAATCGTTCCTGGTCACCCTGTGTGCCCAGCTGTCCGGTGTAATTGCCCATGCTCATGCCGTGGGTAATATCGATGTGTTCCGCAAGCCAAGCAATTTGCCTGCTTATAAAACCTTTCAGGGCGTTTCCGGTTCAGGCGGGATTGCTTTAGGGCGTGCGGTAATTCTCTACCCGCCTGCAGATCTGGCAGCTGTGCCTGATCGTGAAGCAGATGACATCAGTGAAGAACTTGAGCTTCTGGATGCCGCATTAAATGCAGTGCGTCAGGAAATTCAGGCACTGGATGAAAAAATGCAGGATGCCTTGATGGCTGAAGAACGGGCTTTATTTAGCGTGTTCTTGCGCATGCTGGATGAAAACTCCCTGCCTGCTGAAATTAAGGCTGAAATCCGCGATGGTAACTGGGCACAGGGTGCGGTCCGTATTGTCATTGATAATCACATTGCCCTGTTCGCACAAATGGAAGATGACTATTTACGCGAACGTGTGTCCGACCTGAAAGATCTGGGGCGCCGTATTCTGGCATTTTTACAGGAAGCCGATGCCAGCCATCGTGAACTGACCGATGAAAGCATTCTGATCGGGGAAGACATTTCAACCGCGGCACTGGTTGAATTACCGGTGGATAAAATTGCCGCGATTGTCACCACTGAAGGTGCCATGAACTCACATATGGTGATTGTGGCACGTGCACTGGGCATTCCAACCGTGGTCGGTGTGACTGAACTGCCAATCAATACCCTGGATGATGTGGAGATGATTGTCGATGCCCATCAGGGACGGGTGTTTATCAATCCGCCGCGCCGTTTACGTACCCGCTATAAAGAAATCCAGAAAGAAGAAGAACAGCTGGCGAAAGACTTAAAACAATACGAAACCAAAGATGCCATTACACCTGATGGTGTTGCAGTCAAACTGTATGTGAATACCGGTTTAATGATTGATGTCGTTCGCGGGGTACAGCGTGGTGCTAAAGGCGTAGGTTTATACCGCTCTGAAATTCCGTTTATGCTACGTGATCGCTTCCCTGGTGAAGAAGAGCAGCGTGCCATTTACCGCCAGCAACTCAGCCACTTTGCCAATAAACCTGTGGTGATGCGTACCCTCGACATTGGTGCAGATAAAGATTTACCGTATTTTTCGATTGAAGAAGAAAACTCGGCGTTGGGCTGGCGCGGCATCCGTTTTACCCTGGATCATCCTGAAATTTTCTCTTCCCAGATTCGTGCCATGCTGAAAGCCAGTATCGGGCTGAATAACCTGCATATTTTGCTACCCATGATCACCAGTGTCAGTGAAGTGGAAGAAGCCCTCTATCTGCTGGACCGTGACTGGACCGCAGTGCAGGAAGAAGAACAGGTTAAAATTACCAAGCCCAAAATCGGCATTATGGTTGAAGTACCGAGCGTGCTGTTACAGATTGAAGAATTTTCTGAGCTGGTGGATTTCTTCTCGGTCGGTTCAAATGACTTGACCCAGTATTTACTGGCAGTCGACCGTAATAATCCTCGGGTTGCCAATGTCTACTCGCATTTCCACCCTGCCGTCTTACGCGCTTTAAGCCGTTTGGTTCAGGAATGTCATAAATATGACAAACCGGTGAGCATTTGTGGAGAAATGGCTGGCGACCCATTGGCGGCTGTGCTGCTGATGGCGATGGGCTTTAATACCCTGTCGATGAGTTCAAGCAATATTTTGCGGGTGCGTAAGGCCATTTGTCATGTGCCGATGAGCGATGCACAGGAACAACTGGAACGTGTATTAAAAATGAGTAATCCACTGATGGTGAAAAGCTGGATGGAATATTACTTCAAGACCCATGGTCTGGGCGATATGGTGAAATCTGCTACCCGTATTGTGGGTGCTTAATTCTATTTAGATGTAAGAAAATACGGTAAAATAAAAAGGGAGATAATCATCTGAGTATCTCCCTTTTTTGTGCTTGTCATAGCCACGTTTTGCATTTTTCTTTCGGTCTACAAAGACCTGGCTTTTGTTGACCTCATACATGTGTTTGGCCACAAAGTTGTGAATCACCACTTCTGGCAGTACTTTTTTCTTTGCCATTTTACTCACCTGTTTTCATTTACCATCCGGATGGGATAGCAAAGTGATATTACGCTTTTTTGTACAGAATTCAAGCAGTTTTTAAAATCAGATAAATATTTAAAAAACAATTAATTTCAAAAACTTAAACTCAAATTTAAAGTCTATACATAAACCGAATATTAAAATTTCTGTATATTAAAAAAATGCATGGTCAAATAACCAAGAAAAAGCAGCCAGATTAAAATAATCACACCTGCCGCCCAACGGTTTACAGGCCGTTCTGCCAATAGCGAGGCACGAATCCTGCAATCCTCTATAATTTCTTGTGGCGTAAGCTTAATCACCAATAGCAGCCCCAAGGGCACAATAATAAGATCATCCAGATAGCCCAGCACCGGAATAAAATCTGGAATCAGATCAATCGGAGATAGCGCATATGCAGCAATAATTAGTGCCAGTATTTTGATCCAGACGGGCGTTCGCTCATCTTTAGCCACCAGCCAAACCACCAGAACATCTTTTTTAATGGTTTTGGCCCATTGTTTAATTTTTTGATACATACAGGTACTGAAAATCAAAAATTTATAAATGACATGTTAAATAAGTTTTCTTAAATAAATATAAGTTTTGCAGCTTTAACATTTTTTATGTAAGTGGTAGAAGGACAACTTTCATTATAAATCACAATAAAAAATAAATTTATTAAAGAATTTTCCTCATTTAGAAAATTCACAATATATTTTGAGTACGCAAAAGAGAGATTCTTAACATTTAATTATTTAATTCTCCCTCCCTCTAGCTCCCTCCCATAGGGAGGGAGAATTTCGATTGTGAATTCCCTCTCATTCCAGAAGATGAATAGCACGGCTACAAGGGAGAGGTGCTTTTAACACTGAATAATTAAAAAGTGGAGTACAAGCGAAGGCTAGAAAGAGGGCAATTTACACAGCCAACGCCCTTTCCAGCACCCGCTCCACATCTACCTGCTTCACTGCAATCATACCCACCACACGGCCATGAAACTTGCTGTAACGGGACTGGATAAATCCGTTTGCGACAAAATCAGGTGAATAGCGTTTTAACAAGACTGCTTGTGCCAAAATGACTAAACGGCTGACCAGACTGCGCCCCATACACTGCAACTCTTCGGGTGATTGCTGGAACAACTTGAACAGGCTCTGTAATTCATTTTGCAAAGTTTCATCATGCATTGCAGTTGAGGCTAAATCTTTAAACAATACGTCTATGGATTCAGGCTCACGTGCAATCGCGCGCAGTACATCCAGGCACATGACATTACCCGAACCTTCCCAAATAGTATTGACTGGGGCTTCTTTAAAAATACGCGCCATGATGCCGTTATCGACATAACCATTGCCGCCAAACACTTCCATCATCTCGCCAGTCAATTCGACTGCACGCTTGCAGATCCAGAATTTAGAGGCTGGTGTCATGATACGCTTCCACGCCAAAGAGAGAGCATCGTCAGATTCATAGCAATGTGCCAAATGGAAACTGAGTTGCATCGCCGCTTCGGTTTCCAGGGCTAAATCTGCGAGTACTGCTTGCATCAGGGGTTGTTCAGCTAAATGTTTGCCAAAAGCTTTGCGCTGACGGGTATAGGCAATACATTGCACCAAGGCCTGACGCAGCATCGCTGTACTGCCCACAGAGCAGGTCAGACGGGTATAATTGGCCATTTCAATAATAGTCGGAATGCCACGACCTGCTTCACCGATCAGGATGCCCCAAGCTTCCTTAAATTCGACTTCCGAACTGGAGTTGCTACGGTTGCCGACTTTTTCTTTGAGGCGCTGCACATGAATATGGTTCTTGGTTCCATCCTCCAGCCAGCGCGGGACAAAGAAACAGGCCAAGCCATCCTGCTCGGTTTTCGCCACCACCAGATGTGCATCACACATCGGAGCTGAGAAAAACCATTTATGCCCGGTCAGCAAATAAGCCTGCCCTCGACCTGATTCCCTAACGGGTACGGCAAAAGTTTCATTGGCACGCACATCAGAACCGCCCTGCTTTTCGGTCATGCCCATACCGAGCCAGATTGATGTTTTCTGGGCAATCGGCAGGTCACGTTCATCATATTCAGTGGATAATAATTTTTCGCCTATTTTTGCCCACAGTTCAGGTTCACGCTGAATCAGGGGAATGCTGCCAAGCGTCATCGAAGTTGGACACAGACTGCCACACTCCACCTGCCCGCTTAAGTAAAAACGCGCTGCCCATTCCACCCATTTGGCAGATGATTCTGCATGATTAAATGGATGAGCATGGCTGTCAAACTTGCGGTTTAAAGCCATCCATTTATGCCATGCAGGATGAAACTCGATGTAATCTTTACGACGACCACGTGCATCGAAGGCATGTAAAATAGGCGTGTGTTTATTGGCTAAATCGGCATATTGATAATACTCGGCTGATCCCACCACTTTACCCATATCATACAAGGTTGCTTGGTCATGGCTGCCATAACGCTTCAATATTTCATGTAAAACCGTATCTGATGAAAATAAATTGTAATCTTGCAGTTCATCAAACTGATTGCTGATTTGATGGGTCATCCATGCCTGATTCGATAACTGGTTCGATGTATTCATCGTCTATATTTCCTGCTTGTTGTTCTGGGCTTTTCATTCCAGTATAGAGAAAAAATAGCCACTGCATGTTCGGCTTTGTTGGGTCAAACTTTTTATGAAAAATCCACAGATTCAGGTACGGCGTAAGCCGCGTCAATCAAGAGCCAAACTGACACAGGAAGCCTTGCAGGACAGTTTTGTTCGGCTTTTGCATGAGCATGCCGCACATGACATTACCATTCGGGAAATTACCGATTTGGCTGGTGTAGGCTTGGGCACCTTCTATGAATATTTTTCCAAAAAGGAAGATTTGGTTGCACTGACCATTCACAGACACGTAAAAAACAATGCCGAGGACTTAAAAACTTATGCATACAGCCTGCTCAAGTTATCCACAGATATGGCTCTAGATGATTATTTACAGCAAGTTATTCATTATCAACTTGAGCAGATTCAGGCACAGCAGTTTCTATGGGCACAGACGTTTTTGCTGGAACGGCAGATTTCCAATATTGAAAGTTACCGTAAAAGTTATGAGATGATGGTGCAGATGTGGCAAAGTATTCTCGCGCCTTTTATTCAGGATGCTAAACAGCTCACGCGGATGAGTTTAAATGTACAACGGGTGTGTTATGGCTTTGTGTCGCAGACGTTGTTGGTAGAGCCTGAGTTTGGGGAGTGGGAACAATTAGAATTTGATATATTTCAATTTCTACTGAGTATCAAAAATAAATAGAATGACTTTTTGAAATTTATTAAATAAATTTTAAATACCTTCATAATTCTTTAATATACAAACTTGCAGAGTAATAAACATGGAAAACTCAACATTCAGAGGAGCTGACCCCATAGAATTTAACGCTTGTGTAGGAAATAATGGTATTGTTAATTATTTAACCTATGCTAAAGGTTTTTCGAAAGCTGCCAATCTAATTTTAGATCAAGTAATTCATACCAATGGAAATGATGTAGATTCCTTTATCTATCCCATTTGTTTCAACATGCGCCACTCTATTGAATTACGATTGAAAGATGCTATTGAAGAGATTAATAATTTAGCTAAGATCCAAAAATTAAAATTAGCTGACTTTAATTTAGCAGGATCACATAATATTAGAAACATTTGGGATTACTTTAAAACTAATTCTGAAAATTTAGATCAATGCTATCAAATAATTAATGATGCTATAAAAACAACTATTTTAGATATTGCTGAAATAGATTCTACGGGACAAACTTTTAGATATCCATTTGATACAGAAAATGTAAAGCACTTAACCGAACAAAGCATCATTAATTGCTTAGTATTGAAATGTAAATTTAAAGAACTTGAAGAAAATCTTGATAACCTTCACTACCTAAATGAAATGTTAATTGAAGAGTAGAGAGAAGGTACATTTACAAGCAAATTTTCACGCTCTCAAATTTTCAATTTGGTGCAAGAGCTACCATTACATAAAAGCTGGAAAACTAATTTAAATAAATCAGCTCTTCAAGAGAAATATACTTTAAGTAGTAGTGAGTTATCAAAAATCTTGACCTTTGTTCAAAACAATTATGAAATCAGTTCTAAGATTGGAATTAAAAAGAATTTAATTACGCTACCAGATGATTTTATTCTAGATATATGTTCTGCATGGGTATCATTTTTTCATGCTGATTTAAATTCTTTAAATATAGAAGGCGCTGTATTAACAAATGAATCAGATTCATTTAACCCTCCAACATTTGATGAAATATTGGAATATTCAGAACAAAAAAAAGTTGTTTACAAAACCTTTAAAGAAAAGATAAATATAGACTTAGTTGCAGATTTATGGAGTTTATTTTACTTATCCCGAGACAATTATAAATATTCTGAAAGTTACCTTTGGTTATATGAGTCTTATCTACTAGAGGTTAAAAATGAATCTTCTCTTTTAGATACCTTTAATCATGTATTCTTTAAAACTAATTTTTTAAAAAAAATTATTCGTAGCTTATTCTTTTTACAACAAATTGAGCTTGCCGAAAAAATAGTAAGCACTCTGAGTTTGGAAAAAATATTTCCCGAACTCATTTCTAAAGCCCGCGATAGAAGCCTATTTCAGAAATGGGAATATTTAGATTATCAAGTCTATTAAAAATAAAAAACCGCCCCTCAAGGCGGTTTTTTACATCCCAATGCAAATTATTTCTTCACATCAAAACGGTCTGCATTCATCACTTTGGTCCAGGCAGCAACAAAGTCTTTGACGAATTTTTCTTTGTTGTCATCTTGTGCATACACCTCTGCATAAGAACGCAGAATCGAGTTCGAACCAAACACCAGGTCCACACGTGTTGCCGTCCATTTCACTGCGCCCGTTACACGGTCTACAATCTCATAACGGTTCTTGCCAACCGGTTTCCAGTTATATGCCATGTCAGTCAGGTTCACGAAGAAGTCGTTGCTTAACACGCCTTCACGGTCTGTGAACACACCTTCTTTTGCACCCGCATAGTTGGTTCCCAGTACACGCATACCACCAACAAGTACCGTCATTTCCGGTGCAGTTAAACCCAATAACTGGGCACGGTCTAACAGCAATTCTTCAGGTTGCGCAGTGTAGTCTTCTTTTAGCCAGTTACGGAAACCGTCGTGTTTCGGCAACAAGTCTTCAAATGAATAGACATCAGTTTGTTCCTGGGTGGCATCCCCTCGTCCCGGCATGAATGGAACTTGAATATCCACACCCGCAGCCTGAGCCGCTTTTTCAACTGCAGCTGTACCGCCCAGTACAATCAGGTCGGCAATGCTGACTTTCTTCTCAAGACCTGCCTGAATTTCTTCAAGTTTCGCCAATACTTTTGCCAGACGTTCAGGTTCGTTACCGCCCCAGTCTTTTTGCGGTGCCAAGCGGATACGTGCACCATTGGCACCGCCACGGTAGTCAGAGCCACGGAAAGTACGCGCGCTGTCCCAAGCGGTGTTGATTAACTCGGCTGTGCTTAAACCGCTGTTCAGCAATTTCGCTTTGAGGTCTTCAATTTCCGCTTCAGACAACACGTAGTTCACCGATGGAATTGGGTCTTGCCAGATTAAATCCTCAGCAGGAACATCGGCACCTAAATAACGCGATTTTGGCCCCATGTCACGGTGAGTCAGCTTGTACCATGCACGCGCAAACACTTCAGCAAAATAAGCTGGGTCTTTATAGAAACGCTCAGAGATTTTGCGATACTCAGGATCAATTTTCAGTGCCATATCGGCATCGGTCATCATCGGGTTACGGCGGACATTCGGGTTGTGTGCATCAACGGGTTTGTCTTCCTCTTTGATGTTGATCGGTTCCCATTGTTTCGCACCTGCCGGGCTGAGGGTTTTTTCCCACTCATAGGTGAACAATAAATAGAAGAATTCATTGTCCCATTTGGTTGGATGCGTGGTCCATGCCCCTTCCAGACCACTGACCATGGTATTGGCACCGTTACCTGTACCTTCAGGGTTATGCCAGCCTAGGCCCTGGAATTCGACATCCGCACCTTCAACGTCTTTACCCAGCAATTCAGCCTTGCCGTTACCGTGTGCTTTACCAATGGTGTGACCACCTGCAGTCAAGGCCACAGTTTCTTCGTCATTCATGCCCATACGGTCGAAGGTTACACGCATATCCTGTGCCGTACGCAGCGGATCCTGTACACCATCTACCCCTTCAGGGTTGACGTAAATGAGACCCATCTGCACGGCAGCAAGCGAATTGTCTAATGACTTACGGTCCTGATCATTTTCATAACGATTTTTGGTGGCATCCAGCCATTTCTTTTCAGAACCCCAATTGACGTCTTTTTCAGGATGCCAGATGTCTTGACGACCGCCACCGAAACCAAAGGTTTTCAGACCGGCTTCTTCGTACGCCACTGTACCGGCCAGGATGATCAGATCGCCCCAAGAGATTTTATTGCCATATTTACGTTTAATCGGCCAAAGTAGACGGCGGCCTTTATCGGTGTTGACGTTGTCTGGCCAGCTGTTGAGTGGTGCAAAACGCTGGTTACCAGTATTGGCACCGCCGCGACCGTCCTGTTTACGGTAAGAACCGGCTAAGTGCCAGGCAGTACGCACGAACATGCCAATGTAGCTACCGTAGTCCGATGGCCACCAGTCCTGGCTGCTGTTAATCAGTTCGCGTAAATCCTGTTTCACTGCTTCCAAATCCAGTGAATTGAATGCCTTGGCATAATCAAAATCCGGGTCCATCGGATTGGTTTTTTTATCGTGTTGAGCAAGAATGTTAAGATTTAGAGCATTCGGCCACCAAGCGGCATTTGAGCTGGCGGCATTGGTATTCGCACCTTCTTGATGGAACGGGCATTTCCCTGCAGTTTTCGTATCATTATTCATATCTGAGCTCCAAATTAATCATAAAATGACGATTGTCATGAACCGTTAAAAATTTCTAACTCATCATCAAAATAGCTGTTTTTTATGACAATAGAAAGCAAGTTATACGAATGAAAACGATCGAAAAAGCCTATTCTAAAACGGGCTTAAAAACAGGATTTATCAACCCTCACAACAAGAGATCAAATTTTTAGAACTGCTTTATCAATTGGTGATAAAGACGATCAGGATTTGAGATTTTGGACAATATTTCTGATTAAAAATAATGTGCTATAGTGAAGTCGTAACAAGCAAGAATACCTCACATCATGTCGATCAAGCATGATCGCTATTGCTGAGAACAGACCGTATTTTCTGGAACCTGCCATTCGTGAATCATCAGCCTCTATTGGAAAAACCGCTTCGGCTCATTCAGATCACACTTGCTGCACTCTGGATTTATCAGGGGTTGGTTCCGAAAATTCTGTTTCAGTCAGCTGCAGAAATCGCCATTTGGCAAAGCATGGGTTTAGAACTCCCTCTGGCAAAAATGGCGGTTACCCTGTCAGGCATAATTGAAATGATGTTTGGCTGTACTTTCCTTATTTGGCAAAAAGCAGCCGTCATCCATCAGCTGAATATTTTAGGTTTAGCCGGATTATTAGTGCTGATTGCGCTCACCAGTCCCTTGCAACTCACTTCTGCATTTAACCCGGTCGTGATGAATATGGCCATGATTTGCCTTTCAATGCTTGCCCTTCAACTGTTAAAGCTGAGCCAACCTTCATCTTAAGAAACAAACATCTTGCACAACATCAAACCACCAGACGCCGCCCTTCGCGAATGCAGTAAAAAGGGGTCATCAATTTGGAGGTATTTTTCATGGCCACTTTTAAGTCCAGTTCAGGCTGTTCCCGACTTTCATCGGTCAGCTGAAAAGTGTGGTAATGAATCGCCAGCGAACATTTAGAATGTAAATCCTGATGTGCCTGAAAAGCCTCCTGCGGATTCATATGCATATAGTTCATCAGCTCACGCGGCTGGTAGGAACCAATCGGTAACAATGAAATACGCGGTGCACCCAAACGGGTTTGAATCTCTTTAAAATGTGGTGAATAGCCGCTATCTCCGGCAAAGAAACAATGATCCTTTCCAGCACGCACTGAAAAACCGCCCCACAGTGCCCGGTTGTGATCGCGTAAGCCGCGACCGGAAAAATGTTGTGCTGGAGTATAGATAATTTTTAAATCATGCAATAAGGACGATTGCCACCAGTCCATTTCCAGCACATGAAAACTTTTCGGCAAATACCATGCATTGCCCAGGCCAGTATAAATCGGCATGGCAAATTTATCATGCAGCCATTCCAGGCTGGCCAGATCCATATGGTCATAATGATTATGACTCAGCAGCACCGCATGAATGGTCGGCAATTCTTCTAGGGCGATTCCCGCAGGGATGACCCGTTTCGGACCTTTGCCCTGCTGGGGACTGACATGTTCGCACCAGACCGGATCGGTGAGCAGATTATAAGGCCCAATTTGTAACAGTACCGTAGCATGCCCGACAAACCACACTTGCCAGTCGTCTATACTGGCGTTTGGACGGCTCTGGGGAATAGCGCGTTTGCTGGCATGGAATTCGGCTTGTTCTTTATTTATATCGACATTCCAGGTCGATGAGTTGCGGCTAAGCAGCCACTTGAGCAGCTCGACCCGCCCATGTCCTGCAGGACTGGGCAAGGCATTGAAGAACCGTTCACCATCATGATGATTGGAATGCATAAACTGAAATGAAGGCTGACGCCAGGTATGTGACCAGCATGCTTTGGTCGGGAGTTGAAAGTGTAATTGTTCAGGCTTCTGCTTCATGTAGATTCAATTTCTTAGTCTGACCTCAACATTCAAAATCCGGTATTCTGAATGCACTGACATATATATCACGTTTTATTCTAAACGTCCTTGCATACGTTCCAACCACACCTGTTTAGTTTGCGGTTTGATAAACAATGCCACAATTTCCGGATGAATCTGTTTGATTTTCGCTTCAATTCTATTGACGCAAGCTTCGATGTCATCCGAGCTTAAATTGTCTTCAAACTCCAGGCTTAACGATGCCAGCACCTGATGTGCACCCATCTGTTCGGTCAGCACGCCATTGGCTGACTGTACCGCTTCATCTTCCTGGGCAATCAGCAAGATATCATTACGCAGTTGCGGATCGGCCGTTTCCCCCAGCAATAAACCCTTGGTTTCACGCGCCAATAAAATAGCAGAAACCGCCAGCACAAGACCAATCAAGATCGAGGCCATGCCATCCAGTTCAGGAATATTCAAGGCATGGGCCAGATATATCCCGATCAGGGCAATCAACAGACCACATAACGCGGCAGTATCTTCAAACAGTACGGTAAAGGTAGTGGGATCTTTACTGTGTCGAAAAGCCTCGAAATAACCTTGCTTGCCTTTCACCTTACGGAATGCTTTTAAGGCCACCAACCACGAGGTGCCTTCACACAAGATGGCGATGCTTAACACAATATAATTAATGGTGGGATTCAGCATTACTTCAGGATGCAGCACATGTTGTATGCCCTGATAAATCGACACAATCGCACCCAGTGCAAAAACCATCAATGCCACAATAAAGGCCCAAAAATACAGCTCACGGCCATAACCAAAAGGATGCTTATAGTTGGCGGGCTGCTGGGATTTTTTCATGCCATAGAGCAGCAAAATTTCGTTCAAGGTGTCTACCACCGAGTGAATGGCTTCACTGAACATGGCCGAACTGTTGGTGATATAGGCGGCCACAAACTTGACCAGCGCAATCGCCAGATTACCTGCCAGTGCTGCATAGACCACAATCTTATTCGAATCAGACATTCAAATTTGTCCCGGGTGTTTTTTTGTTAAGCGTTATTGTTATCAAATAGATCTATTTGATTTTTATAGCTCTTTGCATAGTACTCAATGTAGTTGTTGTCGTGGTTTATTCTTTTGTTGTTTTTAGCGTAACTGGTGATTATTTCGCCAGTGCGTATATTGATGTTTCATGTGAAACGCTGTGATGAAATATGATGCATTTTCACAATTCACGCAGATTGCAAGCTCATAAAAAGGAAGCCTAAACTTCCTTTTTATCCTGTTGTATTAACGCAGTTTAGAAAAATACTGCTGGCGCCATTCTTTCCAGAAATACATCACAATACCGAACATCACCACCACAATGCCGACAAAGGCATTCGGACTGATATGTTCATTATTCAAGGTGGCACCCAGAACCAGGGCAATCACCGGGGTCATGACATTGCTTAGGGAAACCGTAGAGGCATTTAAACGGCGGATCAGCCAGAAGTAACACAGCATGGCCACAATGGAAGACATGATCATGGTAAAGATAAAACCAATCATCGCTCGTCCACTAGGCAGTGCCGTTGGGAAATGCTGCCAGATAAACGGAATGATCAGCAGAGAACCCACGGCTGAGACCATCAGTGAACCGGTCGCTTGAGACATCGGTTTGAGTGGAGCATTAATCTGTTTGACCCAGAAAATCGAGCTGATATAAGACACCATGCTAATCAGCATCAACACCACACCAATTGGATTGACTTTACTGTCGGCAGAATCGGCAAAGACAAAGCTCAGACCGGAAACCGCAATCGCCATACCCAGCCATTGTAGCCAGATCAGTTTTTGCGTTTTTAAAATCACATGTCCGATCAGGCCTGCAATCAGCGGTGAAAAACCAAAAATCAGTGCCATTAACCCGGAAGTCAGATAATTGGCTGCAAGATAGATAAACAGCTGCGCACCAATTAAATTCAGACTGCCCGCCACATAACTTTTTAAAGAAGTCTGATCAAAAGGCAGCGGGTCACGCATCAGCTTTAAAAGGAACAAGGCAATCAGCGACGCGCCGAAATAACGGATGATCAGCACCCACATCGGGTGGACTTCCTGCACGCTCCAGACAATTGCCAGTGGCGTAGTGGCCCAGATGAATACCAATAAAGCGTAAATACTTGCCATGACCATCATGGAAGATGAATTTGAACTCATAAATTGCTCAATTAAAATTTATCAAAAAGCAGCGAACCAAATTTATGTTCAAATCCGCAATCAACAATACTGATGGCAGCATGCATGCCGCCTGTGGTACTGGGAGATATAGACATCCCCTCAGCACCACAGAAGATTTTTGTTACTTTTCATCTTTGAAAAGTAACAATCACCTATACGAAAATATATTAAATCACACTGACACATGAAGTCATGACAATGAAGGTAAAGACATAAAAAAACAGACCTATGCAAAACATAGGTCTGTCCAGAAATATCTCAATAAAACTTAAGCCACTTTGCGTAAATCCAGGCTTAAATCAAGATGTTTTTCTGCTTCAAAAACGGTATTTTTGCTGATCATTTTTTTCAAATGACGCATTTCTTTTGCAGCATTGACCGTAATACCGGCAACGATTTGACCGTCAGTCACACCATACATCACGAATGAATTGTCTGCACCTTTGGCTGCATCCATTTCACCGCGAACATGCCATTCAGCTGCAGCCATATCGCCCACAAACTGATAGTTAATGTCGAGTTGATCGGTCCAGAACCATGCCGGATTGGCTTTCGGATGCTCTACACCCATCACATGACGCGCGAAAATACCTGCCTGTAGGTTGGCATTTTCCCAGGTTTCGACACGGCGGTATTCACCATCTTCACGAAGCTGACTCGCGACATCACCTGCTGCATAAATGTCAACATTTGAAGTCTGGCAGTTTTCATTGACTTTAACCGCAAAATCAACATCCAGGCCAGCCTCAACAGCCAGCTGAGCATTTGGCACGATACCAATACCGTAAATGACCGCATCGGCACGAAGCTCTTCACCACCCTCAAGGGTCACGACAACTTCTTCACCATCTAGCTTGCAGTCTGCAATCTTGGTTTCCAGACGTACATCCACACCGGCACGGCGTTGCTGCGCCAACAAGAATTCGCTCAGGATACGTGGCGATGAACGACCCATCACCATTGGACCCTGTTCAATCACTGTCACTTCACATTCTTTGTAACGTGAAGATGATGCAAGTTCAAGACCAATCACCCCACCACCAATCAACACAATACGTTGACCGGCTTGAAGCACAGGTACCAGTGCTTGTGAATCTTCAAGATTACGCAGGGTATACACATGTTTACCCAGCGCATCAAAGTTTGGTAAACGACGTGCTGCACCGCCTGTTGCAAGCAATAGCTTGTCATAAGCAACAACGTCACCGTTTTGAAGTTCAACTGTATGGGCCTCGGCATTGATTTTAGCCACGCCATTGCCACGAATAGTTGTTACACCAAGTTCAGCCAGTTTTTGCTCTGACAGAATTTCAATCTTGGTTTCTTCAGGTTTTAGAATCACATCCTTGGATAATGGTGGACGCTCATAAGGCAGATGCGTTTCATCACCAATCAAAATGATTTTGCCTTCGTACTTATTGGCACGAAGTTCTAAAATCGCACTTGCACCTGCCTGTCCAGCACCTACAATTACGATGGTTTCGATGTTGCTCATGTCATTAACCTTTTAACTCTGCAGATACGATGCCGAAACCAGCGATCCACTCACTGATGTCTTCGTAGCAATGTGTCGTCATGTCATATTCACCCATTTCATGCAGGGCAGCGAATGCAGCCATCCATGAACGGACTTCCTGACCACCACGGCCACCGTCACGGCGGATGTCAGCTTCAGTCATGGCTTCCAGTGCAGCGAAATCTGCATTCTTGAATTTCTCAAGCAATGCAATATCCCACTCCGGGCTTAATGGTACAGAAACTGAGGTATCCCCTGCAGCAAGCTTCTGTCCTACAGCAATCACTTTGGCCTGACGGGCATTACGTGCTTCAGGGCTTGGGTTACGGCCCGCGATCAGGAATTCTTCCACTTCTGGTGGAACAGAACCCATTTGCGGAGTCGGTGGATCGTGCGACAAACCACCGGTACCCAGTACAAGAACACGTTCATTTTCAAGGTTTAAAGACTTGATAAACTGACCTACAGCACGACCTAAAGCGATGGTACGCTTGGTGGTTGGCATGGGTGCTGCAGCGCCATTAATAAAAACTGGAATCGTTGGATAACGATCAAGCTGACCTTCACACAGGAAATGTAAAGGCTGAGTCACACCATGATCCGCCTGCATACGGTATGAGTATGCAACGTCCACACCTTCGTCCAATACGCGGCGAACCAGCGCCAGCGCCTTGTCTTCAGGCACATCAATATGATCATTGTCCTTACCATAATCCCAGTCACCTGCCGCTTTGGCACGAATGCCCACGCAGAAACTTGGCATCAGGTCATAGAAGAAACCATTGAAATGGTCTGGACCAAAGGTAATGATCAGGGTTGGGTCGTAAGCTTTGACTTCAGCAGACAATTTCTCAAAAGCAGCACGGACTTTCTGCTCTTTAGACTGATCTTGTGGTGAAGCAAATTCCATTAACGGACTGTGCGAAGCACAAATAAGTTTAACGGCCATGAGAGACTCCTTAAAAGGAAGGCAGCCAGAACAGGCTGCCGATAAGTCCATTTGATTTAGACTAGATTTTTATTCGTCAAAGAAACCGGCACGAGGCTGACGTAAGCCGCGAATTCCCAGACCACATTCTGCATTGATCAGAACACCAGTCAAAGGACGGTTATTTTGACGAGATGCCAACAGCACGTATGAACCCGTCATGTCTTCCGGTTCAGGCAAAAAGTTCAGTGGCATGCCACGTGCAATTTTCTCAGGATCACGCGCATCCAGCAGACCAAGATTTTCCTGACCTAATGATGCTGCCCCTTTGATATTGACATTCATACCTGACGGTGCAACGGCGTTCACTCGTACTTTAGGCGCAAGCTCGTAAGCCAGTTCTTTCATAATACCCACACCAGCATGCTTAGATGCCGTGTACACAGGGCCTCCGCCTGCCGAGTACAGTGCAGAGTTAGACAAAGTAAATATGATAGAACCTTCAGAAGCTATCAATGCATCCAGCGCAGCTTTGGCACCAAGAATTAAAGACTTGGTGTTAATACCCATGATTTCATCAAAGGCTTTTTCCAGTTGCTCACCCGATGTATTGACGATATCTGCATAATGATCCCAGATACCAGCATTGCCAACGAAACAGTCAAGCTTGCCGAAGCGCTCAACTGTTGCGTTTACGGCACGGACGTTGTCTTCATAGCTGGCTACATCACCGGCAATTGCTAATACTCGATCACCGAAATGGGCTTTCAATGCATCAACTTTTGCCTGTGAACGTTGAAGAACAGCAACTTGTGCACCCTCTTCCAGGAAACGTTCGACCAGTGCCCAGCCTAAACCTGAACCACCACCGGTAATAAGTGCAACTTCGCCTTGTAGCCAACCCATGATTACTCTCCTGCCATCTCTACAAATAACTGACCATCTTCCACAATCACCGGGAAAGTCTGGATTGGATCAGTTGCTGGTAAGCATAATGCTTGACCAGTTTTCAAACAGAAACGTGCTGAATGCAGTGGACATTCCACAGTGCCGTCATCTTCAAGATAACCTTCCGACATAGAAGCATTACCGTGTGAACAACGGTCGTTCATTGCAAAGAACTCACCGCCATTGTTAAAAACTGCAAGCGCTTCGATACCGTTCACGCCGCAATCCACTTTCAATGCTTCGCCTTCGTCCAATTCGTCAACTTGGCAAACAAAAATCTTATTCATCAGAAGAACACACTCAGGTTATGTGAGGTATAGGTCACTTGGTCTAGGGTGATTTTGCGGTCAAAAATTTGCCAGCCTAAACCACCTTCAACTTTACGGATCTTGTCGTGACGTTTACCACAGTAAATCGTAATATCTTTCTCTTTTTGAGAACGGTAGAGCAGATAAGTCACGTATACGTCGTATTCGCCTGCAACTTCAGTTGGTTCAACAATCACGTTGCTCACCATGTGAGTAGTACGTGATGGAGGCTCTTCCGCCCAAGCCATACCCGTTTCCAGACGCGCTACACGGCGTTCCAACAGATGTTTGTTGTCGTTGAACACCCAAGTTGTTGGTGGCTCAACTGAACGACGACGGTCACGGGTTTGCGCGTTTGGCGTGGTACGTAGCGTGTACGAAATATCTTCCGCCATTACGTCCAGCCATTCGCGGAATTTCCAGTCATCCAGCAATTTTGCTTCACGATAAAGGAACTGACTAATTTCGTGATGAAGTTCTAAACTGATTTGACTCATTTCACAAGCTCCTTCTCATATGCTTCAGCTGCTTTCTCAACATCTTCCCATTTTTCATGGATCAGCAGGTCTGCCCAACGGCGGTATAAGCCACGTGCAGCAGTTTCAGAGAAGATGTAGTTGGTAATACCTGGAATACCATCTTCACGTACTTTTTCGTTACCTTTACCCATTTCCATAATGAGTTTGTTTTGACGAGCTTTATAACCACGTAATACTTTTTGAATTTCTACCCAGTTTTCAGAGTCATCTTGCTCTAGGAAACCAGCAGGACCGAAAGCACGGGTTGCAGAACGTTCAAATGCTTCTTTTACGTCTTGTGGTGCGTCAGCATCACAGATACAGAATGCCCAAACTTCAGTTTTGTTTGGACCACGTGGGTGCCATACACGAAGTGTTGCCGTACCGTTCAACCAAGACAATGTCGGGAACATGGTGTTGTGACCAGCAAGGCGTAGCGCACGGATTTCACCTAAACGGTCTTTTACTTCTTCGTAAGTTTCACGGAAATAGTTTGCTACTTCACCATCTACCCAAACGTTAGCATCTGGTTTTTCAGTGAAGAAGAAACCTGAACCATGGCCACGTTGACCGTATTGAAGAGCATCTTTCGCTGTTTCCCAAACTGGACGAGCCGTTTGTGCCGCACCTAACTGTTTAGACGCGTCATCATCCGGTTTTGCACCAAGAACTTGTACCGCAGATGCGTGAGAGAACAATGCATGGTATTGGTCAGATGCAAACTGTTCAGCTGCAAATTTCCAGTTACACTCGATTTCCCACTTGTGTACACCACCAACGATGCAAGTACCGCCAGGACGACGATCAAGAACACCATCCAGGTACCAAGCGATGTCACCCATGTATTCTTCTAGGTCAGGTGTTGTTTCATCCCAGCAGCCAAATACCAGGCCTTTGTAAGATTTAACACGGTTAACTTCTACCAGACCCCATTGCTCTTTACATGCACCCTGTGGGTAAGCACGCTCTTCAAGCGGGATGTCTTTTAAAGAACCGTCAATACCGTAAGACCAGCCGTGGTATGGGCAAGTAAATGCACGGGTATTACCACAGTCTGCGAAGCTCACGCGCATAGAGCGGTGACGGCATTGGTTTAAAAATGCTTTGATTGAACCGTCTTTTTGACGTGCCACAATAATCGGATCTTCACCCATGTAGGTATTGAAGAAGTCACCCGCCTTAGGAATCTGGCTTTCATGACAAAGGAATAACCATGTACGACCAAAAACGCGTTCAAGTTCTAGTTCATATAGATCTGGGTCTGTATAGATAGATGGCGAGATACGTCCATTTTGTGCATCGACTAAAGCGTCGATTTCGCGCACATCAATTTTTCCACTCATGAAAAGCTCTCCTGTGACCAGTAACGGCACAAAGTAAATAGACTCAACTTTTCAGCGATAATGGATTTTTAGCCAGTTTTGGGGAAATATTTTTTTTGTTTTAATTAAGATATTTTATGAATTACTTAAAACTGTAGCTTATATATTTAAACACTAATGAAAAATACAAGATCATTTATTTTCTAAATGGCAGAATAATCTTCACCTAATAGTTGTTTATAGATTATACTGCTACAAAAATATAGTAAGACATTTTTTGGATTACTCTTTTGGACGAGTTATATGGAATTACGACACCTACGCTATTTTATCACCGTTGCAGAAGAACTTAACTTCAGTAAGGCTGCATTAAAGCTTTATACCGCACAGCCCTCTTTAAGTCAGCAAATTAAAGATCTGGAAGAAGATGTCGGGGTAAAACTGCTTTATCGTACTAAACGTAAGGTTGAGCTGACTGAAGAAGGTGCCGTATTTCTCGAGCAGGCGCGCTTAACCCTGGCACAGGCAGATAAAGCGATTGCCATGGCACGCCAGGTTTCGCAAGCCAAACAGCAAATGCTGCGCATCGGCTTTGTTCCGGTGGCGGAAATGAAAATTTTTCCTTACGTACTACCGAATTTACGCGTGCAAAACCCTGATTTAAAAATCGATTTGCTCAGCTTAAACAACAGTGAACAAATGAAGTTGCTGAAAAAAGGGGAACTGGATGTCACCTTTACCCGGCACAATCTCAATAGTGATGAAATTGAAAGTCTATTTGTGTTACGTGAGCCACTGATCTTTATTTTACCGAAAGACCACCCTTTGGCTAAGTATGAACGTATTCCTGTTAAAGAATTGAATGGTATAGATTTTATTATTCCTGCTGCAGAACAGTCCTTAACATTACATAATGCCATTATAGATTTTTCCCATGCCAATGGCATTGAATTCAATATTGTACAAAAGGCCGATAACATCCTGTTTAACATCAATTCTGTAGGGATGGGTTTAGGCTGCACCATTCTGCCGGGCTATGTTGCGCCACTAACCATGGAAAATACCGTGATTCGCCCTTTAGATGTAGAACTGCCTTACCTCGACCTGTATGTGAGTTACCATAAAAACAGCAGCTCTATCGCAGTGAAGAAATTTATTGAATTGCTGACTCATGTGTTCTATCTAAATATAAACCGCACTTAAAAAAATTTTTATGCTTTTGCACCGGATTGAAGCCACCATTATTTTACTAATAAATAATGGTGGTTTTTTTTATTTCAATTTGTGTATTTTTAGTCCAGATTAGACTTAAGTCTTACGCTTTTTTCTTATCATTAACACGCTATTTATAGGGAATAACGCATAACTTTTTCTTTAGCCATTTATAAATCACATTTCATCATCGATGAATTACAACTTAAGTCTAATAAATTTCCCACAAACTTTTTAAAATGTTAAAAAACAACAATAACGATAAAAGGTTGCCCACTCATGCATCTATTACGCCGTATAAAAACAGGGATTCAGCACCATCTTTATTTCTTTCTAACCTTTCCGTTTATTGCTGTGCTGTATGCTACTTTTCAGTTGATGACCTCATGGAACTGGTCAACCTGCCTGCTAATGAGCTGGAATCTGGTCATCTATGCCTATTTATTTTTCACCCTGAAAAAACTCTGGCGCATTGATCATGCGCATATCCTGCAACGTGCGAAGGAACAAGATGCCAGTAAATGGCTGATTCTATTTCTGGTCCTGCTGACCTTATTCATCTGCTTCATTGCGCTTATTATTGAAGTGAATAATTTGCCGAGCAATACGCTCATTCAAACCGCTCATATCATTTTATCCATGGTGACCATTACCTCTGCCTGGTTCCTGATGCATACCATTTTTGCGATTCATTATGCACATGACTTCTATCTGGCACTCGACAAGAATAATGAAGGCGGGCTGGAGTTTCCCAAAACCCCTAGACCGACTTATCCCGACTTTTTATATTTTAGTTACATCGTCGGTACTTCCGCACAAACGGCGGATGTTTCCATTACCCACTCCGCAATGCGGGTTTTAAACACCCTGCACCTGCTGCTGGCCTACGGCTTTAATACCACCATTCTGGCCATCACGATCAATGTGGCAGCGAACTTTATCAGTCCTTGAGCAAGAGCATAAAAAAAGGATGACCGAAGTCATCCTTTTTTTATTTGCTAGACGGCGGGATTAAACGCCACGAGCAGTTAAATAGTTTTTAATCACTGTATTGAACTCTTCAGCTTTTTCCACTTGAGACCAGTGGCCACACTGGCTGAAAATGTGTGCATCAGCATTTGGTACAACATTGAGGATATCCCAGGTACGAGAAACTGGAATCACCACGTCTTGAGTACCGTGAATCAACAATACAGGCACAGTGATGTCTTTCATTTTTTCGAAGTCTAATGGGAATTCGAAACGGTCACGGTCACGTGCGCCCACTACGTCCATCAAACGGTTCGATGCATAGTCATTTGCAGCAGAAGCAAAGCGTACTTTCACCAGTTCGTCTGTGATCAGGTCTTTGTTCACTACAAACATAGACAATGTTTTCTTGATGCCTTCCTCGGTCAATACCGGATTCGCATGCGCTTTCAGTGCAGCAGTCTGTTTTGCACCACCCGTACCCATAGATACAATACCGAGAACACGCTCAGGGTAATCCAGTGCCAATTGGAATGCCAACCAGCCACCCAGTGAGTTACCCACCAACCAGGTTTTTTCAATGCCCAGTGCATCTAAAGTACGAACTGCATGGTCTACCCAGGCACGGATACCGTAAGCTGTGTTTGGTGCAACTACAGTTTGACCATAACCAATAGTGTCGATAGCGATACAACGTGCCTGCTCACCAATTGATGGCAAGTTTAACCACCAGTTTGCCGCAGCAGATACACCGGTACCTGAACCATGCAAGAATAGGATAGGTGTACCTTCACCCACTTCGTGATAGTGAGTCAACTCACCTTCTGCAGTTTCAATCCATTTGTCTTCTAAGCCAAAGAATGGATCTGTTGTATATTCAGGGATTTGAACAGTGCTCATACATACTCCTCGTACAGTCTTTAGCTTGCGTTTCCATCTTGATTCAGAATTTAACGTCAAGTTGACTCGGTGAAATTTACTTTTTTACTGCCTTATATTACCTGTTCAAAGCAGTCAAACTGATACAAATTTACGATCAAATACTATAAAAAAACGATAATTTAACTATTTGTTTTTTAAAATTTTATTAAAGACCAAACCCTTATTTTTATTAAGGCATTTAATAATAAAATAGCGCTCTCTATAGAAAAAAAAGCGACTTATTGAAAGTCGCTTTTTTATTACACTGTTTAATTAGAACTTGTAAGTATAAGTTGTCGCTACACGGTACTCTTTTAAGTCTGATTTCCAGTCGAAATCGGTGTCAATATACATCGCCTGGAAGCCTAGGCCCTTAAGTTTACCTTCTGGAACCGTGTAATTCAGAATCAAATTCAGCTCATCCGATTTCTGGTCTTTCAAAGTAGTCGTTGGAGATGTTTTCACCTCAGCATCTGAACCGATAAAGTACACTGCAGTAGCATTCAAGCCTTTGGCACCCAATTCAGAGAAATCATAGCCATAAGTGAAGCCCCATGATTTTTCATTGGTATTGGTAAAGGTTGCGACACCCCAGTTGACCAAGTACGGCTGCGGCACCCAGCCACCCAATGTCGGGAACGGAGAATCACCAAACATTTGCTGGTAGCCCAAACCAACAGTATGTGCGCCATAATTGACTTTAGCGCCTACAGACAACGCCTGGTTATCAATATTACCATACAGCTTGTCACCTGACTCCGAGTTATCAAAGTAACGGATATGGCTGTCTAACTTGGCTTTTTTACCCAGCTTGGTTTTGTAGCTTGCACCGACATAATGCTGCTGATAAATATCTTCAACATCTGCATACCAGTAGCTACCACCAATTTCAGGGGTAAACTGATGATCAACACCCGCAATCAACATGCCATCAGAAGCATCACCATTATCGTAATACTTTTTGCCCTTAGCAGGTGCAAACAAAGTTAAGTCACGGAACTGGTTGTCATAACGGTTATTGATCTTATCAATATAAGCCACAGTCAGTTTGGTGTCTTTAATCTCTTTAGACTCTAACCATGCACCGCTATAAGTCGTCAATAACTGACGTGATGGATCGAATACTAGTACTGGAGATACCGGTAATAATTCACCGACTTTTAATTCAGTTTGTGAAACTTTGGCTTTTAAAGTTGCACCAACTTTACCAAAATTGTCTTTCGACTCTTTGCCATCATGCGGCAAAACCCAGTCTGCATTTTTATCACGACCATTCAATTTAAATGCGTGCTGCACCAAAAGGTCTGCACCCACTTGAATACCGCCACCGATATCCTGATAACCCGATTTTGCATCTAGTGTGATACCCTGAGACCAAGAACCCCAGTTGTTTTGCGGAAGATCCGCATACTGACGGTCTAAATAAAAGTTTTTAAATTTTAATTGGACATTACTGTCGTCAACAAAATCTGCATTCGATGCAGTTGTTCCTAAAGTTGCTGTCGCAGCAAGCATTGCTATCCATAAGTTTTGACGACGCATGGCTGAATTCCCTAGTAATCAAATTAAGCTATGGCGCCATCATGCTAAACAATCACAAAAAACGAAATCCGACCAGAGTATTAAGATTTATTGCCTTTATGGCTATTTCTGCTTGTTTTTATTTTAGTGATTCAAATCACGTTAAGAACTTTAAACAATAAGTCATTTTATCTTCCGTTTATTTCATTTTTGTTAAACCTTTGTTTCAGTGTTTATTTTAAAAGAATTTAGGCTTTTTGACCGCAAAAAAAAATTGATTAATCGCTTTTAAGTTTAACCCAGAGCTAAAGCCACTTAAATAATTGATTATATTAATATAACTATCCTATGATATGATATTTTTTATCTATAAACTCAAGTGTAAAATCAAGGTCTAGCCATAAAAAAAGCGCCCTTTCGGACGCTTTTTTTGCTTCAACTTAAAGCAGATTAAGCATTGGCTTCTTTAGCTTTAGACATGGTCAATGCCAAGTCTTCAATCATGTCTTCCTGACCACCTACAGTACCACGGCGACCCAGTTCCATCAGGATTTCACGCGCAGACACGCCATATTTCGCTTCTGCACGTTTAGCAAACAACAGGAATGAAGAGTAAACACCCGCATAACCTAAAGTCGCTGCGTCACGGTCAGCACGAATCTGATGGGTCATCATTGGAATGATCAGATCTTCTGCAACGTCTTGAACCTTAAACAAGTCTACACCGGTTTCAATTTGCATACGGTTAGCAACCGCAACAAACAGTTCAAGTGGTGTATTACCTGCACCTGCACCTAGACCAGCAGAAGCCAAGTCAACACGCGTTGCACCAGCAGTCACAGCAGATACAGAGTTTGCAACACCCATACCCAGGTTATGGTGACCATGGAAACCGATTTCGATGTCTGAACCTAAGTTAGCACGTAAAATACCTACGCGGTCAGTCACATCTTGAGGAAGCATGTAACCTGCAGAATCCGTTACATAGATACAGTTTGCACCGTAAGACACCATTTTTTGTGCTTCTTCCAAAAGTTTTTCTGGAGAAGCCATGTGTGCCATCATCAAGAAGCCCACAGTGTCCATACCGAGTTTACGTGCAGCAGTAATGTGCTGTTCAGAAACATCAGCTTCAGTTGAATGCGTTGCCACACGAATGGTAGAAACACCGACATCATGCGCCATTTGCAAGTGATCAACCGTACCGATACCAGGTAGTAAAAGTGCAGAAACTTTTGCCTGTTTCAGGTTTGGAATGACAGCTTTTAAGTATTCTTCATCAGTTGCCGCTGCAAAACCGTAGTTCACAGAGTTACCGCCCAAGCCGTCACCGTGTGTAACTTCAATTAAAGGGACACCTGCATCATCCAGAGCCGTTGCAATCGCAACCATTTGCTCAGGTGTAGTTTGATGGCGCATAGGATGCATGCCATCACGTAAAGTCATATCATTAATAATAATCTTAGACATGAAGATGCTCCTTATGCTTCAACTGCGTTTAAAACACGTTCTGCAAACATTTCTGCGGTACGCGCAGCTGCTGCAGTCATAATGTCGAGGTTACCGGCATATTTAGGCAGGTAATCGCCCAAGCCTTCAACTTCAAGGAAGATGGATACACGGTTACCATCAAATACTGGACCGTTTACAAGTTTGTAACCTGGAACGTATTTTTGAACTTCCTTGATCATCGCATGCACAGATTCAGTGATGGCAGCCTGATCTGGCTCACCTTCAACCAAGCAATGTACTGTGTCACGCATCATTAATGGTGGCTCTGCCGGGTTGATAATGATGATCGCTTTACCCGCTTTAGCACCGCCGACTTTTTCAATCGCGCCAGCAGTAGTACGGGTGAATTCATCAATGTTTTTACGTGTACCTGGACCTACAGATTTAGTCGATACAGTGGCAATGATTTCACCATATTCAACCGGTTGAACACGCGAAATTGCGGCAACCATCGGAATAGTCGCTTGACCGCCACAAGTCACCATATTCACATTTGGCACTTCGCCTGCATCTAACAAAGCTTCCAAGTTTACTGGTGGTACACAGAATGGACCGATCGCAGCAGGCGTCAAGTCAATCATCAACACGCCAAGTTCGTTCAACTTGCGGCTGTTTTCAGCGTGAACGTAGGCAGACGTTGCATCAAATGCGATTTTGATTTCGTCTTCAATCACATGAGGAAGTAAACCGTCTACACCTTCACTTGTAGTTTTCAAACCCATTTTCGCAGCACGTGCCAAACCTTCAGAAGTTGGGTCAATACCCACCATCCATACTGGCTCTAGAAATTCACTGCGTTGTAATTTGTATAGCAAGTCAGTACCAATGTTCCCCGGACCGATCAATGCACATTTAATCTTTTTCATGAACAATTTCTCTTAAAAAACGCTCTTAAAATCTGGACTTATTCAGCAGCGAATGCAGCAGTTACAGAACCAAAACCTTCAATTTCAACCACGAATTCATCACCCGGGTTAGCGACAACCATAGGACCTAATGCACCTGTCAGGATGATGTCGCCTGCAAGTAAAGGACGACCACGACGTACCATTTCATCTGCCAGCCAAACCGCAGCATTTAACGGGTTAGCCAGACATGCTTTACCAACGCCTTGAGACACGACTTCTTCACCGCGTTTCATGGTCATTTTGCAATTTACAAGATCGAGATTTTCAAGTTTCACAGGACGTGAACCCAAAACATAAGCCGCAGAAGATGCGTTATCTGCAACAGTATCAATCAATGAAATTTTCCAGTTTTCAATACGGCTATCGACCACTTCTACAGCAGGCAGTGCATATTCAGTCGCACTGATAATGTCTGCATAAGTGTGTTTTTCTTGGGTTAAATCTTTGTTGATGATTAACGCGATTTCTGCTTCAACTTTAGGTTGAATCAATAGACCCGCTGGAATCGCTTCGCCATCACCATAAGCCATGTCAGCAAACAACATACCGAAGTCCGGTTGGTCTACACCCAGCTGCGCTTGCACAACTTTAGAGGTCAAACCAATTTTACGGCCAACCAAACGACGACCTTCAGATAATGCGCGCTCTGTATTTACTTCCTGAACGGCATATGCGATATCCACGTCAGCACTTTCGCCACCAAGTTGCGGGCGAACAGGGGCAATCGCAGTTTTTGATAATTCAGCGTTACGTAATGCTTGCGCAACTGATTCAACAACAGCAGAATTCGACATCAATGTTTCCTTAAACTGCAAAAATTGGACTTATACCGTTATCGATGGAAATGCGATGAACAACAAGAAGAAATCTGTGAACTGATCAAAGCCATCAGCAAAGGGCTGCTGCCCATCTTGGCAAACGCGTATATGTATAAACAGTTTTAGAATCGGAAAATTGCGCTTTTTATGCCAATACTTATTTTATTTATGACAATAGCTAATTCCTATAAATTAACTTGGTTTTATTTAAAAAAAACAGCCATATGAACCAAATATAAAAACTGTTTTCCCATATGAACTGAAGGTCAGATTGTCAGATTCATGAAATAACCATCGATCTACGACTAAAAGACTAGATCGAATGCTTATTTTGAGCACAAATATTCTATTTCAGCAGACCTAAAAATGTTATTTATACTTTTTAAAATCAACAAACTATACCTACTTTATGAACCGCAAAACCATTTTCAGTACAATTTTACTGAGCACCCTCTCCTGCTCAACTTTCGCACAAAATTATCAACAGTCGCTGAAAGGCAAATATCTTGTTTTGGCGGGAGCTGAATGTGCAGGCTTAAAATTTAATGCCCAGGCAACCGCCGCAGCATGGCAAAATGAAATGGACTGCAGCGATGGCTACTATAATAAAGATGCCTGGCGTATAACCTGGATTGCACCAGAAATTTTTGTCATGACTGAAGTGATTCGCCCCAATGAAATTTCACCGCCACGCAATGAAATTTATAAAATCATGAGTATTCAGAATAAAACGGTCACCGTTACCAATTACTGGACGGGTTGGGGCAGTCACAAACCGGAACTACAAAAATTTAGAATCCAATAAATATAAAAAGGATGATAAAGCTCATCCTTTTTATCTAACTTACTGATCAAACCGCCTGTTTTAAATTCACATGGTTTAATAAAAGCTGATTTAAAGCCGTAACATCCTCTGCAATGGCCAGCGGATGATAGCGGGCAAGCACTTCTGTAGTATGCACGCCATAACTTACCCCTATACGCGGCATGGCAATATTTTGTGCCATTTCCAGATCATAGGAAGTATCACCGACCATAATCGCATGTTCAGCCTGGACACCAGTTTGTGTCAAAATTTCTTCCAGCATTAAAGGATGTGGCTTAGATCGGGTTTCACTGGCCGCACGTGTCGCCGCGAACAGCTCCATGCTTTGTGTCTGCTTCAAGACACGATCCAGACCTTTACGGCTTTTGCCTGTAGCGACTGCCAGTTTTACCCCCGCTTGAGCCAATGCTTCTAACATGTCGGCAACACCAGCGAACCATTGATCACCAGTTGAGTTGGCAACATAGTGCTCTGAATAGGACTGTAAAATATCGGCATGTAACTCAGGCACAGCCGGAAATAAACGCTGTGCGACTTCCGGTAAACCTAGCCCAATAATACTTTTGGCATCTTCATCAGTTAAGGGTTGCTGGAATTGTTGTGCTGCGAACTGCAAACTTGCCACAATTTGACGAACCGAATCAAATAAAGTGCCATCCCAATCGAAAATGACCAGTTTTACAGGTGTGTTCATAAATGCTTTCCTAGTATTTGATTCAGTATTTAATTGTTCACCTCTCCCTAACCCTCTCCTACAAGGAGAGGGAAACCCTTTTGCTTAGTCATTCATTTTTTACTAAATCAAAATACTGACTACACGAAGTCTGAGTTAATGACAGAATATTTTACGTGATGTCCCCTCTCCTGAACGAGTTTAAAGCACTGCTTTAAACGACGTGCAAGAAAGGAGACTTGCGCAGCAATGCTGCTCAGGGAGAGGATTAAAACTTACTAGTCGTCAAAAGTAACGACCGGCTTATCCTTCTTCTGCGCTCTGAGCTGCGCCACCAAACTCTGCATATCTTCAGGCAAAGGTGCTTCAATGGTCGGATAACCCGGAATTTCCAGACGCATGGCATGTAAACATAAACGACGCGGCTTTGGCCCCTTATATTCAGTCTCATGACCGTATTTATCATCACCAATTAAAGGATGACCAATACTCAAACCATGTACACGAATCTGATGGGTACGACCTGATAGCGGTGAAGCATATACTAGTGTGCCATGCATGAAACGCTCTGCCACATTCCACTGGGTTTTACTGTCTTTACCTTCTTTAGAAACACGAACCCGGCGCTCACCATTGGCCAGCTCATAACGGTGCAATGGCTGGTCAATGAGTTGCTGATCCAGGCTCACCTGCCCTTTCACAATCGCGGCATAGGTTTTTTTGATTTTGTGTTCACGCAGCAAATCTTGCAGCGTTTTTAAGGTACTGCGTTTTTTACTGATCATCACCAAACCGGATGTGTCGCGGTCGATACGGTGAATCAGTTCCAGATATTTCTTGCCGGTGGCTGCACGCAGACCTTCAATCAGCCCGTAGGCCACACCGCTACCGCCATGCACCGCAATGCCTGAAGGCTTATTGACCACCATCAGCCCTTCATCTTCATAGACCACACGGCTGAGCAGGCTTTGTGCCACCTTGTCCGATACCGGTGCCGCCGTTTCATCTTTAGGCTCAAAACGAATTGGTGCAACGCGAATCTGGTCGCCAATATTCAGTTTGGTTTCCGCCTTAACGCGCTTTTTATTGACCCGAACCTGTCCTTCACGGATTAAACGATAAATCCGACTTTTTGGTACACCTTTCAGTCTGGAAAATAAAAAATTGTCGATGCGTTGACCCAATTGATGCTCGTCCACTTCAAACCAGGTGACACTTTGCCATTCTTGCGTAGAATTCATACAGTTACGATGACCCAAAAAATACTAAAATTGATTAAAAACTGATCACTTGGGCTATGCTTTACACAAGAAAGATAAGCTTAGCCCATAGGCAGATGATGCAAGGTTTGATATAGTCAGCGCACGGATACCACCGTTAGTGTGAAAAAATTTAATCACTTCAATCTTTTTTGAAGCTCAATATTAAATTTCACCATTCACATTAAATACGGAAAGGTCCCTAAAGAATATGCCGACGCCGAAGGCTTATTATATCGGCAAAAAAGCAAACTGTTGCGTTTAATTGTACTTCGTACATAAATCAGTTTGCCCTAAAAAATATGTCGCCAACCTAGTTGGTTTTTAAACGTAAACTGATACACATCAGATTAGTCGCACCCTGAAGTCGCATTCAGGCTACAACGTTGATGCATTGGATCTGCACATAAAGCAAAGATACGATGATAATTCCGTATCAAGACGCCCGATCATGAATTAATGAAGGGACGATCTTCAAGCTACGTGACAGTGAAAGTTACTCACATCTAATGCACCGTTTGTCCGCCAGTGAATCGTTCAGGTGACTTTAATCGTTTATAAGATTGAAGCCGTATTGCCATCTTCAATACGTGAATCAAAAAACCGCAGCCCAAAAAAAGGCCGGTAAAAAAGCTCAGACCACAATTGCGTCATTTTGAGATCTGGGTGTTGATCCGTAATGTGTGATGTTCGCTACGTGTATAGCGATGTCCTGCTGTGTATCACTATTAGGTGTTACACCCATGAAACGTATGTTGATTAATGCAACACATGCCGAAGAGATTCGCGTTGCACTTGTCACTGGTCAGCGTCTTTACGATTTCGATCTAGAAAATCGTACCCGTGAACAAAAAAAATCCAATATCTATAAAGGTCACGTCACTCGCGTTGAACCTTCTTTAGAAGCTGTTTTTGTAGAGTATGGTGCAGGCCGTCAAGGCTTCCTATCCATGCGTGAAATCGCAAACTCGTATTACAAGGCAGATCCTCGCCAAACTTCAAATATCCGCGAATTGATCACTGAAGGTACCGAACTTTTAGTACAGGTAGAAAAAGAAGAACGTGGCAATAAAGGTGCTGCCCTTTCTACCTTCATTTCGCTTGCTGGCCGTTATTTGGTGCTTATGCCAAATAACCCGAAAGGTGGCGGTATCAGCCGTCAAATTTCCGGTTCAGTGCGTGAAGAACTGAAAGAAATGTTGGCCTCACTGAATATTCAGCGTGGCATGAGCGTGATTGTGCGTACCGCAGGTATTGGCCGCTCGCAAGAAGAATTGCAACTTGATTTACAGCACTTGATGGATCTTTGGGCCCAAATCCAAAACACCGCAAGTTCTGGTCCATCACCCATGCTGGTCCATCAAGAAGCCGGTGTGGTAACACGCGCAATTCGTGACTATTTACGTGATGATGTTGCAGAAATCCTGATTGACTCGGAACAAGCCTATAACGAAGCCTATAACTTCGTGAAAGCAGTAATGCCACGTCAAATCGACAAGCTCAAAACCTATACTTTAAATGAGCCTTTATTTGCCCATTTCGGTATTGAAAGCCAGATTCAGACGGCTTATGAACGTGAAGTAAAACTTCCTTCTGGCGGTTCAATCGTGATTGACCAGACTGAAGCTTTGGTATCGATCGATATTAACTCGGCTAAATCGACTCGTGGTCACGACGTTGAAGACACTGCTTTAAACACCAACTTAGAAGCAGCAGAAGAAATTGCGCGTCAACTGCGTTTACGCGATATCGGTGGATTGGTGGTGATCGATTTCATCGACATGACCAAAGACCGCAACCAGCGCATGGTGGAAGCCAAACTGCGTGAAGCCACCCAAAGCGACCGTGCCCGCATCCAGTTCGGTCAATTGTCGCGTTTTGGTTTAATGGAAATGAGCCGTCAACGCTTGCGCCCATCGCTGGAAGAAGCAACCGGTTACGTTTGCCCACGCTGTCATGGTACCGGTATGGTGCGTGATTTACGTTCTCTTTCCCTTTCGATCATGCGTAAAGTGGAAGAAATTGCACTGCGTGAACGTCACGGTGAAGTTCAGGTTGAAGTTCCGGTTGAAATTGCCGCATTCATGTTGAATGAAAAGCGTCATACTTTGGTGTATTTAGAACAAACTTCAAATGTCCGTGTAACCGTGTTGCCACATCCGCACCTGGAAACACCGCATTACGAAATCACTTATAATGCTGAAGGTTTTGCACCAACCAGCTATGAACGTACCGAAGCAACCCGTTCAAGCGAAAAAGAGTTGGGTTATGAATCTTCTGAATGGCATTTGGAAGGTGAGCAACAAGCTCAAGCTGCTGCGCAGGCACCTGCTCAGCAACAGGCTAAAAACCAAAACAACAAGCCACAACGTCGTCCACAACAAGTAGCTCAAGAAGTACAGCAATCACAACCAGCTCAAGTTGCGCCTGCTGCTCAAGCTTCATCAAGCCCATGTGCATGGCTAGAAAACCTGTTTGTGCAAAAGCAAGCTAAAACAGTTGATCAAGCACGTACTGCAAACAATGCTGCTGCTGCCATTGAACAAATGGTCAATGCTGGTGCGGTCAGCCGTGGTCAATTCGGTCAGGTTGTAACATCTGCGCCTACTCAGAGCGCACCACCGGTTGCCACTGCAAACAACAATGCTTACTTATCGCCAACTGCGCCTGTAACACAAAAACAGGAACAGCATGAAGTTGCAGATAAATATTCTGATAAGGAAGAAAAATCGCAACGTCACAATAAAAAGCGTAACAAGCCTAAAGAGCAACGTGAACAAGTTCAGTACGACAATCAGCAAAATCAAGTGCATGAAGAAATTGTTCAGGTTTCCCGTCATGAGCAACGTCAAGAACAACGTCCGGAACAGCGCCAGGATTCACGTGAAAACAAGCGCCCTTCTCGTCGTCAACACGCTGAACAACAACATGCTGATCAGCAAACCGAGCAAAATGCTGTGCCACGCCGTGACCGTCGCAACCAGCAACGTCCGGAACGCCCGAATCGCCACCGCGATCAGAGCGTATTAAACGAACAGCCAGCGCAACAAACTGCAGCTGCTGTAGTCGTAAATGAACGGGAACCTAAGGTCGAAGTGATTGATACACCTCGTCAGGAAGTTCTGCCAACTGCATTGTTGGTCAATGTTGATCAGGCAAAAACCGAAATTGTTGCATTAAATTCAGCACCTGCTGCAGTTGAAGCACCAATTATTCAGGCTGCTCCTGTAACAGTTGAAGCACAAGAGCCGGTCATCGAGAAACCAGTGGTCGTGCAGGAAGAAAAACCTGCTGCAGCTGAAACTCATGAACCACACAAGCCACGTCCTGCAGAAAAACGTGCCAGCAACGATCCGCGTATGCGTCGTCGCCAAAAACGTGAAGCTCAGGCAAGACAGGCTCAGGCACCGAAGCTAAGTCCTTCTCAGGTTCCAACTTTGGGTCAATACACCGTGATCAGTCTCATTCGCCATGTCTATGGTGAAGATTGTTCAGTGCTGATTGAACAGTTTGGTTTAATTCCAACGTTCAACCGTGCCCTGGTGAAATTTACCGAGCAATATGCTGCAACACTCGCGACTCAGACAACTGAAGCACCAGCACAGCCGGTAACACGCGATGTAGCAGTCACCAAAGCCGCACCTGAAGCAGAACCTGCACCAGTGCTGGACTTGACACCACCAAAACCGGTGTCTGACAAACGTGTAGCAAATGATCCACGTGAACGTCGCCGTTTGGCAAAACAGGCTGCTGAACAAGCTTTAGAGCAAGCAAAGCAGGCGCATAGTCAACCTGAAACTGCTCCGGCTGAAGCAATACCGGCCGAAACTGTTGCTGTAACAGAAGCAGAAACAGCGCCAGCCGAAGTGGCCGAGCCTGTTGTGACTGAAGTAGTTGCTGAACCTGTTGCAGAAACTGTTGTTGCTGCTGAAACAGTAATTGCTACAGAGGAAACCGAACAGGCTGCTGAACCCGTACAGGCTGAATTGGCGGTAGAAGCTACTCAGGACGCACAAACTCAGGTCGAGCCAACCGCAGAAGCTGAAAAAACCGAAGGGGAAGATGGAGACAAACCTGTCCGTCCTCGTCGTCCTCGCGGTCGTCCACCAAAGAAAGCAACACCTGCAAATGAGTCGTAATTTGTTTTAAATTAGCTCTAGTGCAGTGAAATAAAAAAACCTAGTCATTCCGGTGACTAGGTTTTTTTTGATACTTTTGTCAGATTAGGTTGATTGCACTAGATTGAAACGATTAAAAGACAAGTGTACAAATCACAGCAAGTGTATTGCAAACAAATAGACTGTATTGGATTATGAAAAAATAAATAGGATTCATATGAACCACACTACACCGAGCGATCTTATTGGTATTGCGGATGTTGCAGCAAAAATACCTAAATTCATCAGCAAAGTCCCTCATTTATTGAGTGGTCTCAAACAAGCCTATTTGCGCACATCCAATACTCCAGCAGGCTTGGGTATTGCCTTTGAAAAAGCGGTAAAACATAATCCGCACGGCATGGCTTTATTATTTGAAGATCAGAAATTCAGTTATCAGGAACTGAATGAATGGGCCAACCAAATTGGACACTTCTATTTATCGCTCGGTGCACAAAAAGGCGATGTGATTGCGGTGATGGTAGAAAACCGTCCGGAACTGATTGCCACAGTTATCGCCCTGGCAAAAATTGGCGTCACCTCTGCTTTGGTCAATACCTCACAAAGCGGTAAAGCGCTGACCCACAGCATCAACCTGGTCAAGCCGATTGCCGTAATTGTCGGTGAAGAATGCCGTGCAGCTGTAGAAGATGTTCGTCAGGACCTAGAACTGGCAGCAGACCGTTTCCACTGGTTTGCCGATCAAGCTACACAGGTGGATGCCGGTAAAGCACCTCAGGGCTGGACCAACCTGGCGGAAAAAGCCGACCAATTTCCAAAATTTAATACTCCGACCACGCACACCATTCAAGGTAAAGATGGCTTATTTTACATCTATACCTCAGGCACGACCGGACTACCTAAAGCGGTCATTTTCACCCATAGCCGCTGGACTTTGGCTTATGGCACCTATGGTCACGTGCTGGATTTAAAACCTGATGATGTCATGTACTGTACCCTGCCGCTGTATCATGCCACCGGTATTGTGGTGTGCTGGTGTGGCGTGATTGCAAGCAGTGCAACATTTGCATTACGCCGCAAGTACTCAACCTCTGCTTTCTGGAAGGATGTCAAAAAATTTGATGCATCAGCCATTGGATATGTCGGTGAACTCTGCCGCTATTTAATGGATGCTCCCCCATCTGAACTGGAAAAAGGTCACCGTGTCACCAAAATGATCGGTAATGGCATGCGCCCGAATATCTGGGATAAATTCAAGGAACGCTTCGGGATTGAAGAAGTACTTGAGCTGTATGCATCCAGTGAAGGTAATGTAGGCTTTAGTAACGTGTTTAACTTTGACAACACGGTCGGCTTCTCTCCAACACCTTATGCGATTATTGAATTTGATAAGGAAAGTAATCAGCCGGTGAGAGATGCCGAAGACCGGTGTAAAAAAGTGAAAAAAGGTGAGGTCGGCTTACTGGTGGGAAAAATTACCCGTCGTTCACCTTTTGACGGCTATACCGATCCGGAAAAAAATAAATCTGTCATTATGAAAGATGTGTTTAAACATGGAGATGCTTTCTTTAATACCGGTGATCTGGTACGCGATATCGGTTTCCGTCATGCCCAGTTTGTAGATCGCCTCGGGGATACTTTCCGCTGGAAAGGCGAAAATGTGTCTACCACTGAAGTTGAAAATGTAGTCAGTGAATATGAAAAAATTGCTGAGGCAGTGGTTTACGGGGTAGAAATTCCCCATACCAATGGACGTGCCGGCATGGCAGCCATTACCTTGAATGAGGGTGCAGAATTAACTGCACAAGACTTAAAGCAAATGGCAAGCGAGTTCAAAAAATGTTTGCCGGCTTATGCTGTTCCGGTATTTTTACGTGTTCAGTCTCAAGTAGAAACGACAGGCACATTTAAATATCAAAAAAATACCCTCAAAGAACAGGCTTTCGACCCCAACAAGACCGATGAGCGTTTACTGGTCCTTCTGCCAAATGCGACAGAATATTGTGATTTAACTGCGGAAATCTTCAGCAATATTCAAGCCTATCAATACCGTTTCTAATTGCAGAACCGCTATTTTTTTATAAGATTAGGCAAATTTGTTGTATTTATAATCAAACATCAACAAGTTTGCTAATTTTTACTTGCGCTCGTTTGATAACTTGCTACAATACGCTCCATCAAAACGAAGTGGTGTTGAGAAAACTCTTTCTTTTCTTTCACTGCACATTCGGACAAGTTCTGAATGTTGGTTCAGGGTCGTTAGCTCAGCTGGTAGAGCAGCGGACTTTTAATCCGTTGGTCCCGCGTTCGAATCGCGGACGACCCACCACTTATTTTGATTGATCTAGAGATGGGTCGTTAGCTCAGCTGGTAGAGCAGCGGACTTTTAATCCGTTGGTCCCGCGTTCGAATCGCGGACGACCCACCATCTTTTCAAAGGCTTCTGACATGAAGCTTTTTTAGCTTTTAAAGCACATTTTCTGAATGGGTCGTTAGCTCAGCTGGTAGAGCAGCGGACTTTTAATCCGTTGGTCCCGCGTTCGAATCGCGGACGACCCACCATTCTTTCTTAGGGCTTCTTTCTGTACTACAATAGAAACGAAACCTGCAATATTCCGACCAAGACAAACCACACCGTTTCGGTTGATTCGCCATTCTCGAAATTTTGCTAGACCGATGTTGCAAAACACAATGCTTCAATGCATCTGTAAAAAATCTTCGATTTTTTTCTTGCACTCGGGTGAACCCTTAAAGCAATGCTTTAAGTTCACTAATCCTTGCTCAGGGTTGTTAGCTCAGTTGGTAGAGCAGTAGACTCTTAATCTATTGGTCGAGGGTTCGAGCCCCTCACAACCCACCAGATTTTTTATTATTCATCTTATATCCACACGCCCATATAATAAAAAGTGCTCCACATTTACAGCATTTCTCCCCCTCTTGAATTGCAAGTCTGGTTAAATGAAAACAACATCCAATTTTTCTTTAACTGACTTTCTCTTTAACCAAACGATATGCCTGTTGTGGAAAGGGATTGCCTTCGGCAAAATATTGCTCGTTTAAGACAGAAGCATGCACAATCTTGTCCAAATCCATGACCAGATTTTGATCTTTATCAATATCATAGAAAAATTCCACCCCATTTGAGCGATGCAAAATCACCTGATGATTTTGCCTATCATAAGACCAGCGATCTTGCCGGTGATACAGATTTGAAGCGAAGCTGATTTGCCCCGAATGGATCAGGGTGCGATGGGCAATTCCATCCTCCTGTAAATTAATAATATAATCTGCTGTACCATCTTTACATCTGACAAAAGGATCATCACAACTGATCGTGGCTTGATAACGGCCAATATAAGGCTCGGCACAGTCTGGAATGGCTTTTTTGATTCTAGATTCTGCCTGTTCCACCGGAACAGTCGCCCGCCCTGCAACATCAGTCAGGCTTCTAGCCTGCTCATCGCTATTCGTTGGAGTTTCTTTTTTTATTTGTTGCGCGACAGAGTCTTCTAAAGGCTTATTGCAACCCACCAAAGCTGCACAAATCACCCCCAAGAAAAAACCACAATAATTCGCTTTTCGAAACACCGCTCTCCCTCCTGAGAGTTAAATTTTGTTTGGCTTTCCATAGCCATATTTGCCGATGTACACAATAAAGACTAAAGCACGGATCATCATTTTACCCTCACACATATGGGAATATTTTGTTGATTTTTATTCATATAAATCAACTTATTCAACAAAACATATCTTAAATGACGACCTCGCAATTAAGCCCTTAGCTTTACATAAATTAACTATTTTTTATGGCATGCCCCTTTAAAAAGAAGGGTTCATCTCCATTTTTTTATTACAGGCATGTTGTTTTAACTGCTTTGTTATTTTTATTAAGGAGACCTAGATGGCCAATGTTGGTTTATATCGCTCTAAGCGTCAGAACATGATTGCAGGTGTAATGGGCGGTATTGCTGAACGTTTTGGTTGGAATGTGACTTTACTGCGCATTATTTTCGTTCTGGTTTCTGTCATGAGCGCAGCATTTCTGGGAATCCTGGTGTATTTAATTTTGTGGCTGGTGATTCCTAAACAGCCCAATACCATGTTTGGTCAGACATCAGCCTATAACAACCCGATCCGCACGGTAAATCCGGATCAAAATCGCTAACATCCCGTTGAACTCCATGAGTTGAGTTCGTTTTATGCTACGACTTTTCCCCCAATCAGTCGTAGCTTTTTTTTTGCTTCATTTCTGCTTTATGCCGCTACATTCAACTGCTGGTTCAATGCCGCAATTATATCGGCACGGCTAATAATGCCGACCATTTTCTGTTTTTCCACCACTGGAATATAGTTAAATGAACGCTCAACAAAGTAAGGCACCAGGTCCTGAATCGGTTGCTCCGGCTTTACGGTGACCACTTGGCGAACCATAATATCCTTGACCTGACGCTGCCATGTGGTTCTTAAATCGGTTGCGCGCTTAAACCATTCCACCACTTCATATAAAGCCAGCGTACCGACCAGTTGCTGCTGGGCATTAATCACAGGCAGACTCATCAAATTCATATGTTTGAATTTATCCAGTGCAGAATGGATATCATCATTTGCATTCAGGCTAATCACGTCTTTGGTCATGATGTCCTGACACTTGAACTGGCTCACACCCCGGGCATTGGCTTTCTCCTGAGCGGCCAAAATAATTTTTTGCAGGTCATATTCACTAATATCCAGCAGCTCGGTCTGCTGATCCAATGTGGCCTGAATATCTTGCGGTTGAATGGTGACTTTTTGCGTGGGCGTTGGGTCTTTGGAACGCTGGTTGATTTGTGCTACTTGTGGATACTGTTTTCCTAAAAGACGGTTAAAGATAATCGCTACAAACATCAACAGGACCGAATTTAATAAAACCGGATAAAAAATAAAGTAATATCCCAGCTCATGGACCGCTTCGCCACCCAAAACGGCAGTAATCGCCACCGCCCCACTCGGTGGATGCAATGAATCCGTGGTCATCATCAGAAAAATAGACAACGCCACCGCTACACTAAAGGCTTCGGTCAGGTTTGGAATATAGGCCGCGCAGGTCACCCCAATGACTCCTGCAATGATATTTCCAATCACCATATTCCACGGCTGTGCCAAAGGACTGGCAGGCACGGCAAACAGTAATACTGAAGATGCACCCATCGGCGCGATATACCATGCATTGATATCTCCCAACACCCACCAGCTTATGAAAGATGAAAGTGTCAGTCCAAGTAATGCACCCAGACCGCATAGCAGACGATCTTTCAGAGGAAGAATCTTGAAATTGGGTTTTAGGGTATTTAGCCATTCGAGTCGGGAATGAAACACAGCACGCCTTTTATTGTTTTGGGGAAGAAGTTGCAAATTATAGAATGCTAATGATTAAAGATGTATTTATTTTATATCTTATATTTATCAATAAATCTGTGAATCATTTTTAAACAGCTGATTTCTTGTCCTGAAACCTTTGCCACACCTTTGCAAAATCCTTATACTTAGAGCCAATTTTTCTCTAATTTTAATGGATGCTACATGAGTCGCGCCATATCGCATATTGATACATTTCAAGGCTTAATTCTTGCCTTACAAAACTACTGGGCTGAACAAGGTTGTGTAGTGTTACAACCTTACGATATGGAAATGGGGGCAGGAACATTCCACACTGCAACTTTCCTTCGTGCTTTAGGGCCAGAAACATGGAACGCGGCTTACGTACAACCTTCACGTCGTCCTAAAGATGGCCGTTATGGTGAAAACCCGAACCGTTTGCAACACTACTACCAGTTCCAGGTGGTGCTTAAGCCAAACCCGGACAATATCCAACAATTGTATTTGGATTCCCTCAAAGCCATTGGTATTGATACCCTGACTCACGACATCCGTTTCGTGGAAGACAACTGGGAATCTCCAACGCTTGGCGCTTGGGGCTTGGGCTGGGAAGTCTGGCTAAACGGTATGGAAGTGACCCAGTTCACTTATTTCCAGCAAGTCGGAGGTGTTGAATGCTACCCGGTAACAGGCGAAATCACTTACGGTCTGGAACGTCTGGCGATGTACCTGCAAGGTGTAGACTCGGTTTACGATCTGGTCTGGACCAAAGGCCAGTTCGGTACGGTAACTTACGGTGATGTATTCCATCAAAATGAAGTGGAACAATCCACTTACAACTTTGAATATGCACCAGTCGATAAAATGTTCGAGCTGTTCGACTTCTACGAGGCTGAAGCAACACGTTTAATTGAAGCTGAACTGCCACTTCCTGCTTATGAACAGGTGATTAAAGCATCACACAGCTTTAACTTACTGGATGCTCGCGGTGCGATTTCAGTCACTGAACGTCAACGTTATATTTTACGTGTCCGTACATTGGCACGTGCCATTGCACAAAGTTACGTGGCAGCCCGTGCGAAACTGGGTTTCCCAATGGCAGAACCACATTTACGTGACGAAGTATTGGCGCAGTTAAAAGCACAAGTTGAAGCAGAAGCAGCTCAAGCAGAAAAAACAGGGGAGAACAAATAATGTCTAAACATACTGTTTTATTTGAACTTGGCTGTGAAGAACTTCCACCGAAAAGCTTAAAAAAATTACGTGATGCCCTTCAGGCCGAAACTGAAAAAGGCTTAAAAGATGCTGGCCTAGCTTTCGATGCCATTGAAGCTTATGCAGCACCACGTCGTTTAGCATTGAAAATTATCAACGTTGACGGTGCACAAGCAGATACACAAAAACGTTTTGACGGCCCTGCCAAACAAGCAGCCTTTGATGCTGAAGGCAAACCAACTAAAGCCCTAGAAGGGTTTATGCGTGGTCAAGGCATCACCGTTGATCAAGTATCAACTTTCCAGGCCGGTAAAGTTGAAAAAGTGTGCTACTTAAAAGACGTCAAAGGCCAAAGCCTAGACGTACTTTTACCACAAATTTTACAAGCTGCTTTAGACAACCTGCCAATCGCTAAACGCATGCGTTCTGCGGCAAGCCGTACCGAGTTTGTACGTCCTGTGAAATGGGTTGTGTTGTTAAAAGACAACGACGTGGTTGATGCAACTATTCAGGATCACAAAGCAGGCAACGTGACTTATGGTCATCGTTTCCACGCACCTGAAGCCATTATCTTAGCCAATGCAGATGAATATCTACCTAAATTAAAAGCAGCGCATGTTGTTGCGTCATTTGAAGAGCGTCAAACCATCATCGACCAGCAAGTCAAAGCATTGGCTGATGAAGTCAATGCGATTGCCATTGTGCCTGCTGACCTTCGTGATGAAGTGACTGCATTGGTTGAATGGCCTGTTGCGTTACGTGCCAGCTTCGAAGAACGTTTCCTTGCGGTTCCGCAAGAAGCATTAATCACGACGATGCAGGACAACCAGAAGTACTTCTGTTTGGTAAATGCTGACAACAAACTGCAACCTTACTTCATTACTGTGTCAAACATTGAGTCGAAAGATCCGACACAAATTATTGAAGGTAACGAGAAAGTGGTTCGTCCACGTTTGTCAGATGCTGAATTCTTCTTCCTGCAAGATCAAAAGCAACCGCTTGCATCTCGTAAAGAAAAACTGGCCAATATGGTGTTCCAAGCTGAATTGGGTACACTTTGGGACAAATCGACACGTATTGCGAAACTGGCTGTAGCATTAGCGCCGATCACTGGTGCTTCGCCTTCCGATGCTGAAAAAGCTGCCCTTCTTGCGAAATGCGACTTAACCTCTGAGCTAGTGGGTGAATTCCCAGAACTTCAAGGGATCGCAGGTACTTACTACGCACGTCTTGAAGGTGAAAATGCTGAAGTTGCTGAATCTTTAGGTGAGCAATACTTGCCTAAATTCGCAGGTGACGTGTTACCGAAAACCAAGACTGGTACAACCATTGCCCTTGCCGACCGTTTGGATACCTTGACCGGTATTTTCGGTATTGGTCAAGCGCCTACAGGTTCTAAAGACCCGTTTGCACTGCGTCGTTCTGCAATTGGTATCTTACGTCTTGTGACTGAAAACGAGCTGGATGTGTCGATTGAAGACCTAATCAAACTTGCTTTAGCTTCATATGGCGATGTATTGAAAGACCATGACAAGACTTTGGCAGATGCTATTGCATTCCTGGAAGGTCGTTACCGTGCGAAATACGAAGACCAAGGCGTTGCAGTTGATGTGATTCAAGCTGTTCAAGCGTTGTCTCCAAAATCTCCGCTTGATTTTGACAAGCGTGTAACTGCAGTCAATCACTTCCGTGCGTTGCCTGAAGCTGCTGCACTTGCTGCTGCAAATAAACGTGTTGCAAACATTCTTGCAAAAGAAGCAACACCTGAAGGTGCTGTAGTTGAAGCGAATCTGGTTGAAGATGCTGAGAAAGCATTGTTCGCTGAACTTGCGAAAATCACGCCTGTGGTTGAGCCGTTATTTGCTGCGAAAGACTACACTGCTGCATTGTCTGCACTTGCTGCACTTCGTGCGCCAGTAGATGCATTCTTTGACGGTGTAATGGTCATGGCACATGATGCTGACCTGAAAGCAAACCGTTTGCGTATGCTTGCACAGCTGCGTGATTTGTTTACGAAAGTGGCTGATATTTCGGTATTACAACACTAAGCCTTAAACAATTGTAATTTAAGAAAAACCCCGCTATAAGTTAGTGGGGTTTTTTTATATAGATAAATTATGAAAATAGAAAAGAGAAAGCTAACTTACACAATTAATGGCATTAAATTTATCGATTTAGATTGTCTGGAATATGCAGTTCAAAAAAAACTTTTTAATGCTTCATCTTATCAATATTTATTAAAATCACACAAAAAGAAAGGGGATAAAGATAACTTAATCTCTTTTACATTTTTTCAAGAGATTTTAAGAAAGCTTCCAAAGAAGCAGCCATGTTGGTGTTTATCTAATTTAAATTTCATAGATTGTCATTTTCATAAAGAAAAAATGCAACAAAAGACAGAAAATGAGATTAATAAAATATTCAAAAATAATTTTTCTTATAAATCATGCCTTCACCAAGGTGTTTCTAATTGTGATGGCTCAATTATAAAGGCTCACTCAATCTCAAAAAAAGGTTCACTACAATATATTAGTGATAATCAGCATGTTTATGGGATGAAATTTGAAATTAATGGTTTTAATTTCAAAAAGATAGGAATTGGAAATGCCTCAACATTTACTGGCTTTTGTAAGTGGCATGATGAAATTCTATTTTCATCTTTTGAAAAAAATAATTTTGAAAAAACGTCTAAGCAATTATTTGATCTTTGCTATCGAGCAATTTGCATTGAATATAATGCTATGCAATCAGTTAGCAACTTATTAACATTGATTAAAAAAAGTACTGACAACTCAAAGGATATTTTGTCCCAAATAACATTTCAAATAGAAATTAATAGCCAAATAGCTTTTTATAACCTTGGCTTAAAATATAGCAATTACTACAAACGTAAAATGGAGGAATCATATAAAAAAAATAATTATGACAACTTACTACAGCATTATATTTTTGAACTACATGATGGATACCCACGTTTCCAAAGTAGCAGTTGTTTCAACTTAGATTTTGACCTAAACGGCGTAGAACTTCAAAATTTAAATAATGCTGAAAAACAATCTAAAAACCTTTACGTTAATTGTATCCATCTAAATGGAAAAGGATATTTTATCTTAAGTTGGTTTACAGAAAATAATGAATATGGAGAAAGTATCATTCAATCTATATTAAGTGAACCTTTAAGAATTGAAGATAAACTCTTTTCATTAGTATTTTTATATATACATAATACTTATGTATCACCATCTTGGTTTGAAAGCTTATCTGAAGAACAACGACTTAAAATTAAAGAACTACAGGACTTTTGGAATGAAAAGAATAATTTCAATACCACCCTTCTTCAAGACCACATGAATTCCCTTAAAGTTAAAAACCATTACTATCTGAAAACATATGAACTTAACAATATCAAAGACTAATAAACTATATGAAATTTTATATCAATTCCCTATACTCAAGCTAACAACACTCAACAAGAAAGAATCATATGAAATTGAAAATGCTTATTTTGACTGGTCTTGCGGGTATTGCTATTACGGCGTGTACGACTGCGCCTAAAATCCCGCAACTTGAAGCAGGCGTATTACAAGAAGTTCAAAATCTGGAAGTCTATCCAGACACAGTGGATAACAAAGCCAAACTGACTAAATTTATTGATAAATGCGTGATTGAATTTACTGGCAACCTCAAAGCAGGGAAATCGATAGAACACTGGTCATTTAAAGGCAATACCCTGATTTCAGGTGGCGCAACCACCTTTGCACAAGATGGCTCAAGCACCGCCAATAACTTCGACCTGCATAACCCAGAAGTACAAAAAAACTTCCTTGCCCTGCGCCATCATTTCCATAAAGATGCCTTGGCCCAATGTAACTAATTCCCCCATCAGAATCACTGAATCTATTGGCACTTGGTGATTCTTTCTTTATACAGTCAAAGCGATAGAGAAACTAAACTTCCAACTGTATGGCTTAAAGCAGCATGACTCTTATAAAATAATAAAAATCAAAAACATATATAATTTAGTTTGTAAATTATTTTCACATATTGCGGCAGATTGTTATTCGGTGTTGCGAAAACATGTGAATTTAATCTCTGATTCCAAACTCCCGCATTAAACTGGTTATGATGGTGCTCTTATAACTCGGTAAACACTCGAGTTTTATCATGCAAGGATAAATCGGGCTATGAAAACAATCAGAACAATAGTGATGAGCACAGCACTTTTAGCTTGTACTTCCCTTTTTGCTAACCCATACACCAAAACAACTTCAGAGCTAAAAGCTAAACACAGTGATCAAAATACTGCTGACATCGTTCATAGCAGTCAAAAAGGGATGAGTAAAACTCGAACTGAAAAGCCAGGCTCCCCAGAAAACATCCAGAACTTTGCCGCTGAAAATGCTCCCCCAAGTAAAAATAGTAACCATTCACATCCCAGCAATATGGATATTAACGGTCAAACCCATGCAGAACTGAATCCATATTCTGAAAAAGCAGCTTCAGCCGATCCCACTCAGGAAATTGAAAAATAAGGTATCTTTTTAAATGACTGTATAAAAAGCTCATTTTCACGAGCTTTTTTTCTTGGATAAAACAATCAGGAGATTGAACTTAAATGTAATGAATCTGTATTAATTTCGCCACATTTCACATTTTCCCCTCAATTCACTCTTAGAATAAAATCCAATAGAGAATTGAATTAGATTGCAGCCATTACTCGCACAGGAATTATCCTTACAATGAAAACGATGAAAACGGTATTGATTACAAGTGCCATTTTGGTATCCACCTCTGTTTTGGCTCAAACCAGTACCAAAGTTACAGCACCGACACCCGCGCACAGCCATCCTGCACCTTATGGAGATAATCCCAATATCTTTAAAGTGCTCGGTCATAAGGCCCAGCAGAAGGTTCAGAACACAGCGGAAAAGGTTGATACAGCGGCACAAAAAGAAATCGCTAAGGTAAAACCAAAAGTCGAAAATGCGTGGGAAGACACCAAGGACTTTGCCACTGAAAAATCTGCCGTTGCCAAAGAAAAGTCACAACACGCAGCAGCCACGGTCAATCAAAAAATAACTGAAACTAAAGATCATATTATTGGCAGTCCAAATGATCAGCCTGCACCGATTATTTCGCATCCGCTCAGTGAATCTTCAACCAGTAATTAATTTGCACCTACATATGACTGGCTGCTCAAGTACAAGCTGTATAGGAAAACCAACGCCGATTTATAAATCAAGTTGATTATAAGCAATCAGCCTCTGTGTGAGAGGCTGATTGAAAAGATAAATTAATTGACCTGACGAATCGGTTGTCCTGCTTTAAAGGCCGCTACATTCTGCTGCATTTGCTGCACAATCCGTTGCCGTGCATCGACACTGCCCCATGCACTATGCGGAGTAATGATCAGGTTGGGAATATCATCGGCTAACAGCACATTACCTTGTTTAGGCGGCTCAACCGTGAGCACATCGGTGGCAGCTCCGGCAATTTTGCCCTGACGCAAGGCACCAGCCAACGCAGCTTCATTGACGATTCCACCGCGTGCGCAGTTAATTAAAAATGCGCTTGGTTTCATGGCATCGAAAGCCTGAGCATCAATTAAATCACGGGTATCGTCAGTTAAGGGACAATGCAGACTCAGGAAATCCACTTGCGGCAACAGTTCAGCAAAAGGTACACGGCTCGCATCACCAGGACGGTTCGGCAATGAGCCGACCAAAACCGTCATGCCAAAAGCTTCAGCCAGCTTTGCCACAGCCTGTCCCAATTCGCCATAACCGACAATACCCAGCGTTTTACCTGCCAACTCGATAATCGGGAAATCCAGCAGGCAGAACTGTGAAGCCTTATTCCACTCGCCTTGCTTTACGGCACGGTCGTATTTGAGTAATGACGTTGCTAAAGCCAGCATTAAGCTTAAAGTATGCTGTGCCACTGCCGCAGTGCCATAACCCTGACAGTTGCATACCACAATGCCTTGTTTACGTGCCTGAACCAGATCAATATTATTGGTGCCCGTTGCGGAAATTAAAATCAGTTTTAACTGTGGACATTGTTGCAAGGTAGCAGCATCGACCACGACTTTATTACTGATAATGACCTCTGCCTCTTGTACACGTTCGAGCAGCTGTGCCTGGGTCGTCGTTGGAAAAAGTGTCAGCTCATCAAATACAGCTTCAAGCTGACTGAAATCCAGATCATTTTTATCCAGCGATTCATAATCTAAAAATACGGCTTTCATGCTGCTTCCCTTGGCTGAGTTTGATGAATATCTAAAAATTATTGCCCAGACATTAAAAGCCAGTTTTACATTCTTTTTCAACCAAATTTAGAGATGAAAAATACAAAACCCACTATTTAGTGGGTTTGTTCATATGCAGCTGAATTGACTTGTAGATTTCATAAAATACATAAATTGCCAGGGTAAACACCACCAGCATTCCCCCGCCCATAATGATATAAGTCGGATCTAGACTGTCTGCGAAAGCATAGCAAGGTATGAATATAGAGATGATGGTTAAAAGTACAGCCAGTATAAAATCACGTTTCATCCTGAAGCACCCGTTATTTATTGTTTAATTTTGAGTCATGAAAACTTGCCTTACCGTTCTATCTTAGACCGATTTAAAGATAAAGCAAGTGATCAAAATTAAAACAAATTGGGGTGCATGCTCAACCCTGAATCTATAGGCTATAGCGCAGATAACGGGTCAGGCTGGGTCACAAATTGCGCAGTTTCAGGAGCATCTTCCACAAACTCATGACTGCCATATTCGTTATTGCTCAAGTTTAAATGCTTATAACTAAGCAGATAAAAATCACTATATTTTTTAATGACCAAGGGATGCATCCCTGCGGCTAAAGCTTCCTGTTCCCTGAACAGTTTCATCACTTGCCGGTCATTCATGGCCACGATAAAACGTTCGTCATTCATTGAAATGTGTACCAGTCCACTGCCCTTGGCAAAGATCGGCATCAGAAATTTATGATTCAGGGCGATGGCACTGGCCGCATAGCTTTCAATCTTCTGGTTAATCACATTAAATACCAGACCATGACCAAAACAGTCCAGTAACTGACTGCGATTTTCCTGCGGCAAATTGACCTGTATGCCCAGTTTCAGTAAATCTTGCTGACTGACCTGTTTATTGCGCAGCAATTCCCTGAGTAAATTATTCTTTAACTTGGCATCAAAAAACTGACTGTCCAGCTGCAAATCATTATTGACCAGAATGGAACCCAAGGCATTGCGGTGTCGGGGCAACAGGTTTTCAATGACTTTACGATAGTAAAACTTGCTGTTCTTTTTCACCTGACGGATTTTGCGATAAAAATAGCTGGCATCAAACTCATGCAATAAAAAGTCATGCAGCAGTTCTGAATTGGCCAGTACCGCAATGGCATCGTGTCCGGTAAAAGGCAGGTTCAGGGTCTGAATTTTTGGCAGCACCTGTTCAAGTTTTAAATAATGCGCACGGTCTTCCGGACAGTAAGGGTCATAGACCACAATATATTCACGTTCCGCTGCAACATCCTGAGGCTGAATGCGCATATGGGCATTCTGTTTAGGATGAAAGAACATGTTATAGCGCGGATCTTCGACTTCTTCAGGATTGATGGAATACTGCGGCACCAGCGCCACTACGCGCTTTAAATCCAGCAGGTTGGAATACTTGATGACCGCATACCCGCCCATGGAACCACCATAGCCAATCCGGGTTTTAAACGGTGCAATCAGTTCCTGAATCTGGGCAAACATCTCGCGCATCGAACTTTCAGGAAACCAGGATTTCTGCTTCGGCATAATGCCAATCACGTTAAAGTTATACTTATGCAGTGATTTTTCCGCATTAATCGACAGTCCTTTGGCGCGGGTAATTAAATCGCCAAAAGAAAAAATCAATTCATCCGATGAGCCTTTCAGAAAGATTGCACGAATTTGTTCGTCTTCAAAAATAATGTGTTTATCCATTTCCACACCGAAGCAAATCGGCCCTTTATCAGAATCAATGCTACAAATAGACACCTTGCCTATTTACGAAAAGCGACTATGGTATTTTATAGATGCCATGAAGATTAAAAAGCGCAAAATATGACACAATCACTTCATCCTGCTGCTCAAAAAGGCTTCAGTTCTGCCGCTGAACTTTATCAACAAGTTCGTCCGAGTTATCCACAAGACATCGTCAATTGGCTACGTGATCAGCTCCAACTGGGTGAACAGTCGCAGGTGGTTGATCTGGGTGCAGGTACTGGCAAATTCTTACCTTACTTAAAACAGCTGACCTCACACATCATTGCCATTGAGCCGATTCAGGCCATGCTGACACAATTGCAACACGCCTATCCCGACATTAAAACGCTACAGGCGTCGAGTGACTCTCTGCCTTTAACCGCCCATAGTATAGATGCTGTGGTCTGTGCACAATCCTTTCACTGGTTTGCCAATCTTGAATCATTAACACAAATTCATCAAGCGCTCAAACCATCCGGACATCTGGCACTGATCTGGAATCAGCGCGATGTTCAAGTCGACTGGGTCAAAGCACTGGCAGACCGTATTGAGCCTTTGGAAGGCAATACGCCACGTTATCATAGCGGTCAATGGAAAAAGGTCTTTGAACGGCAAGCCTTGTTTCAATTACAAAATACCGCAACTTTTCAGCAGCAACATGTCGGCACTGTGGAACAGGTGGTGTCCAAACGCCTGCTCTCTACCAGTTTTATTGCCGCCATGTCAGCACATGAACAGCAGCAGTTAAAAGCTGAATTTGAACAGATCGTTTTAGAGTATACAGGCAAGCATCCTCAAGATGAAATCGCATTCCCCTATGTGACCTATGCCTATGACTTTAAAACACTCGATCAGAAATAAAGGAACCATCATGATGCAACGTCAATTCAAACATTTTGCTCTTCCTGTTTTACTGTGTTCAAGCGTACTGATGACGGCTTGTAATGACCGTGACGGTACTCCATCTCCAAATGATAAAGTTCAATCCGAAGATAAAGTGATGCAGGAGCTGATTACTGAACCGGTGAAAGCATTTGAAAAAACCCCAGATGATCCGCATGATATCGCCATGCTGACTGACTTTGACACGCGTTTTACCCAAATGAGCGATGAAATGGAAGATGAACTGGTGAAAATGCAGGAGAACGGTTCGCTAACAGAGGAATTTGCCTACAATCGCAAACGTGACAATATCCAGTCTGCCCTGAACATGCTCAAACAACTGGATTTAAAGACTGAACAAGGGCGCTATATTCAGGGGCTGATGGCGGAATACTGGCAATCTCAAGCCAAACTTTATGATGAGCACAAAGATAAAAAAGCAGAACCCATTAAAAACTCAGCAGATCAAGCCAAAGGCCTGGGTGAATTTTTACATGCTCAGGAACAGCTGGAACACTGGCAATCACAATATCCGGACATGAACCAAGCCGAAACAAAAAAAACTGAAGTAGCCAAATCCGAGACAACTGAATCTGGCTACTAAAATCAGGTACATAAAAAAAGGATCATTTGATCACTACTGTCCCATAATTAAAGTCCAGGTGTTAGATTCGCGAGTGTGGCAGGGATGCCACACATTCTCCATCACGACAGGATGTCGTGTATGGGGAATAAAGACTTTTGCCTACTTTTGGTCTGTCAAAAGTAGGGTTCAGCCTACACAAAGCGACTTAAACTCATAAAGAAAAGACAAGGCTGTAAAAAATAAATATCAAATACTTAAAAATAACAGGTCATCATGTTGATTCATTACTGAAATAAAATTCAAATTATGGGACAACACTGATCATTTGATCCCTTTATCTTTTAATCTCAGGCTTCAGCATGACTAAGGCCGCTCGTCATATTGTGGCAGACCATCACAGATGGTATCCCACTCAGCCTTGGAGGCCACAAAAATATGTTGCGTCGGCTTTTGCTGCAATGATGTATCCAGCGTGCCGATTCTCAGGCGATACAGATCGGGCGTATCGGTTTTAATGCTGATAATCGGCGAGCCACAATCGCTACAAAAACAGCGCTGCGTGGTTTCTGTGGACTGAAATTTTTTCAGTAAATGTTCACCTTGCACAATGTGAAAATCGGCTTTTCGAATTGGAGCATTGGTGGGGCAAAGGCCGTCCCATTGGCCTTACGGCAACGTTGGCAATGACATTGCACGATGTCGCCAATTTCGCCCCGAATTTCATAGCGCAAACCGCCACACAAACAACTTCCTGTATATCGCTTTTGTTCAGACATAATGGCTGCATTTTTTATAAAGATTGAATCTGCAACTTAGCATGCTTTAAATCACAGTTCAAAACCGGCCGCATAATGCACTGTTATTTTTGTGCAGCCAGATAGGCATGCACACCCTCGCCTGCAGCACGACCTGTGGCAAAACAGGCAGTAAGCAAATAGCCTCCGGTCGGTGCATCCCAGTCCAGCATTTCGCCGCAACAAAACACATGCGGATTGGACTTTAATTGCAACTGTTCCGACAACACATCGCGTTTTACCCCACCTGCACAGCTTATGGCTTCTTCGATCGGCCGGAATCCCGCTAAAACAACAGGCAAATGCTTGATCTGCTGGGCCAAAGCCAGCGGATCGTTCCATACGTCTTTTTTAACCAGTTCACGTACCAGATTGGCTTTGGCTGCATCCAGTCCGGCCTTACGCCAGACATTGCTCAACGACTGCTTTTTACTTGGCTGTAATTTTTTCGCCAATTGCTCCATGCTTTGCTCGGGGATTAAATCCAGATACAGCTGCATGGCCTGACCATTTTTCACTTGCTGGCGTAATGCCCGTCCCTGCTTATAAACCAAGCCACTTTCCAGACCATAATGGGTAATCACAATATCGCCCATACTTTTGGCTTGACCATCTACCCAAGCTTCCACACGTTTTAAAGGCTGGCCAAAGACCAGCTGCATAAATTTGGACCAGGTACGCTCCACACCGGCATTACTGGCCTGAAAGGCTTCAATGTCCTGCGCGGGCAGCCATTGCTGCCAGGCACCGTCACTGCCCAGTTGCGACCAAGATACAGCCCCACAAGCCATAATGATGGCATCAAAAACCTGCTGGCTGTCTTGCTGGGTGGTTAAATCCCGGATACGCAATTGCTGAGCCTTTAAATTCAAAACCTGATGGCGATAATGAAAGATCACGCCCTGTTCAGCCAGACGTTTTAGCCAGGCACGAAGTAAAGGTGCCGCCTTCATTTCTACCGGAAACACCCGTCCTGAGGAGCCGATATAGGATTCAATCCCCAAACCATGCATCCATTGCTGAATCCAGTTCGCATCCCATTTTTTTACCCAAGGGGCGAGCCATTCTGCCTGATCGTAGCGCTGAATAAATTGCTCGATTGGCTCGGCATGGGAAATATTCAGCCCAGTTTTACCCGCCATCAAAAACTTACGTGCAGCAGACGGCTTTTGTTCATAAACATGAATTTCGTAATCATATTGGCTTAACAGTTCCGCGGCCATTAAACCGGCGGGGCCTGCTCCAATAATTGCAACACGCTTTTTCATAACCAACTCATTCAGCGTTTTTAATATCAGCTTCTGCTGCTACCGCTTGAACCGGATTTTGCCCTTGCAAAGGCATAAACTCATCAAAACGTGTGCTGTAACCTTCAGGTTTGCTGATGATCAGTTGCTGGCACAATTCCCCGCGTTCCAAATACTTAATTTCAAAATGGGTACGTGCCGATGTGGCTGGAATCACTTCTTTGACAAAAGGCAATTTCCAGACTTCAATCAACTGCTGCTGTGCTTCTGCAATATATTCAGGAATGTTGCTAGCCAATATGACTGTTCCACCTGGCTGTAAGCGTGACAGCAGAAACTCAAAAAATGGCATGTTTAACCAGCGTTGCGCCGGATTATGCGGTTCCGGATTCGGATAGAGAATAAAAAACTGCTGCACTTGAGCAGGCAATAATGCATGCACAATCCACGGCATGGCATCGGCATGAACCGCCTGTAAATTCTTTTGTCCTTCCAAGGCATGCTGTTTCTGCATGGCCAGGTATTTTTCACGTGTGCGCTCAATGGCAATCAATTTTTTTTCAGGATTTTGAGCTGAAAACAGCAAGGCATGTTTACCTTTACCGGCACCAATTTCCACACAAACGGGATCTGGGCGAATCATTTGAAAATCGCGAGGCGCATGCATACGCTGTGCTTGAAATTGACGAATTGGCATAATCAGATCAAACTAACAAAAATCCGCTCAAGTCTAGCAAGAGCAACTGTATTTGCCTAATTGAATCCTTATTTTTCTTCGGAGAATAATATGCCGCGTACTTTTCCGTGTCCACGCTGTGGCAAACCATCCACTTGGGAAGGCAATGAATTTCGTCCTTTTTGTTCAGAATGTTGCAAAATGATTGATCTGGGAGCCTGGGCCAGTGATGAATATAAACTGCCGACTCAGGATGCACCCCAAGCAGATAATAGTGGCGAACAAGATGAATTTTAATCGTCTTGCGTGATCCGCAGGAAAACTCGTCTAAAGGTGGATAAAATGGATTGATCCACCTTAGTCAAATGGATTGGAAAGCATGTTTTTATATTCTAAAACCAAAAGAATAATACAAAAAATCAGAAGGATACCAATCGCCGTGATCAGCAAATCCTGACTATAAATCCCCAAACCCAAACATGCCAACATGAGAATAGTAAATATCAACAGGGCTATTTTTATCAATAGTCGCTTCACAATTCATCCCTCAAAATAATAAACTATAAATCACGTGATACAAGTCAGCCTTTTATAGAGAAATGTTCATGTGCCTATAAATTTGTTTCTTATTTTCTTGATTACGTAATTCAAATTTACCCACAAAAACGACTTAAAAACAGTTTTTTACAACTGTTAAATTTCTTTCGTTTACCGATAAAAAGAATAACCAGTACTCACTTTTTAAACTATAATCCTTCTACAAGAATAGCAATAAAATTTTTCTTAATTGAACACTTAAAACTAAACTTAAAAACAGTACAGTTGGGCTATAACAGCCTCATCACGATAAAAACGAACAACAATAAATTTTAAAAGCTATAAAAAAGGAGAGCCCCATGGGTCTTTGGTGCTTAAAAATTCTATTTTTTCTGTTTGTCAGCTTCAGTGTTGTGGGGCTGATTTTTGGAATTTATACCTATGATGGCATTATTATTGCGATTGGCATTTTATTCATGCTTGCAGCCATTATTATTGCCCTGGAATTAAAACAGCTGCGCAGTGGACCCTTTCATCGAGATTAATGAAATGAATTCATCAATCTTTTACAGGAAAAAACAGGCAAAATTAACCTGCTTTACCTGCTACAAACGGATTATGCTGTTTTTCAAAACCAATGGTACTTAATGGACCATGACCGGAAATAAATTGGGTTTCATCCGGCAAACTAAAACATTCACGTTGAATCGAATCAAGCAGCTGCTGGTGGTTGCCACGCGGGAAATCGGTACGTCCAATGGACCCTTTAAACAATACGTCTCCTGTCCATAGCAGGCCATAGTTTTTATTATAGAACATCACATGACCCGGCGTATGACCTGGAGCAAAACGAACTTCAAACTCTTCCTCTCCCAGCGTTAACACTTCTCCACCTTCAAGCCATTGAGTCACATCTACCTTTTCAGGAACAGGAAAACCATAACGTTGCGATACTTCCTGAATCATGTCGAGCCAAAAGGCATCTTCCTTGTGCGGACCAATCACCGGTACATTCCAAGCCTTGCTTAAAGCCCCCACTGCACCGGCATGATCCAGATGCCCATGCGTCAACCATAAGGCCTTTACCTTTAGCCCCAAAGCTTCCACCTCGGCTTTTAATTTTTCCGCTTCACCACCGGCATCAATCAAAATGGCTTCTTTACTTTCTGCATCCCAAACAATTGAACAGTTTTGCTGAAATGCGGTGACCGGCACAATTTTGACTTGCAGCATGATAATAAAACCTCAGGGAAATTAATGAGCGAATGTATGCTTTAATCCATCAAGATTAGCCTGAAGCAGGGTGCTGAGCAAGGCGATATGATCTGGACGACAATTTAATGCCGGAATATAAGCATATTCTCCACCACCTGCCGACTGGAACATTTCAGCATTTTGCAGCGCTAATTCTTCCAGAGTTTCCAGACAATCTGCGGAGAAAGCCGGACTCATCACCTGAACCGATTTCACCCCTTGCTTACCCCATTCTTCCAGCAAGGCATCAGTATAGGGTTTTACCCACTCCTGTTTTCCAAAACGCGACTGGAAACTGATGGCCCATTGCTCCTCGGATAAGCCCAATGCATCTGCCAATAATTGTGCCGTGATACGGCAACGATCGGCATAAGGATCGCCTTTATCCGCATAAGGCTGAGGGATGCCGTGGAATGACATCAACAGTTTTTCTGGCTGGCCGTGTACGGCCTGATAGTCCCGGACACTTTGTGCCAGTGCCTGAATAAATGCGGGATGCTGATAATAATCACGAATAATGGACAGACCTGGCAAATTGCGCTGCGTCAAAATCCATTTTGCGAGGGCATCATATAAAGGTGCTGTTGAGGTGGCCGAATACTGCGGAAATAAAGGCAATAAAATAATGTGATCTGGAATATCCTGTGAAAAGCGATTCAAGGCAGAATCAATGCCTGGATTGCCATAGGTCATGGCTGGAATGACATTGAGTTCAAATTCAGGATATTGTTCGGTTAATGTTTTTTTTACCTCAATGACTTGGTCCAACAAAATTTCACGCATGGGAGAATCGTTCTGCCACACCATTTCATAGGCATGGGCCACACGCTTGGGACGAAAAGGTAAAATAAACAGCCGTAAAATGATTTGCCAAATTGGCTTGGGGATTTCAATGACACGCTGGTCGGACAGAAACTGCTTCAAAAAACGACGAACTGCAGGGACCGTGGGTTGATCCGGCGTACCCAAATTGGCCAAAATAATCGTGACTTTTGTTTTAGCTGCAGAAGACATCAGACCTTTTTCCAATATAAATGAACTGCTTTACTTTAACAGCTTTCTGCACTTTCTTTATATGGATTAAAATGCAGATTTAAATTGAAAAACACGATCATTATCAAGCAAATTACTTTCAAGTAGCTTTTGTCCCTTGAGGGTCAGCTGCCAGAGCATCCGTTGACGGTCATCACGGCCTGACGGGACAATCCAGTCATTTTGACGCATTTGCAGTTTAATACTATGTAAGGCACGAATATTAATTTGTGCACGGGCAACGGCATGGGCACGTGGCATTTCCACCCGGGCATCGGCCAGACCCGTATCATTCAAGTAATCATTGATACATTTGGAAAAATATTCTTCGGGTGTTGGATTGACAAACATGCTGCCCAAAATAGACAGGAGCTGAGCCCAAGTGAGCTTCTTCTGAATTTTCAGTTCCTTAAAATTACCATCTTGATAGGCATGCATACGATATTCAAAAGAAAATACTTCTTGCATGGACACTTTAGGCAAAGACAGGAACGGGTCGACTTCCCGTTTTCCGACTTCGGTTTCAAGCTGCTCAATTTTAGCTTTCAGTTGATCAATTTCATCATGTAAAGCCTGGGTGTTTTGCGGTCTAACCCATCCCGATACCGGATAACGCTCCAGCATTTGTGGCATGTTCAAACGCACAGCCATTTCCAGATCACGCAGGCTACGGTAAGTAAAAATCTGATCCACTTCTTGCTGTAATAATTTGCGGAATTCTAAAAACTTTTCGCGCAATTCAGGTTTTTGGTCATGCAAGGACTCATCACGTGAGGCAGGATCTTCATGCATAAACACAATAATCGGTTTCTGTTTTGTGACTGCATAAATATATTCCAGATGCATATAACCTACACCTGACACAGACTGTTCACCATATTGACTGCCTAGCAGCAGGATCACATAGTCACAATCATCAATCTGACGCCGTGCAAACGCGGTGCTTAAAGGTGTCCGTTGTTCTAAGCCCCAGGAAAAGAACCCCATGCCTACTAAAGTTTGAGCTAAAACAATTCGTTCCGGCTGCATTTCACTGCCAGAAGTGGTAATAAAAACCTGATAACGCTTATCGAGCATTGGTTATCCTCTTCCAATTGCTTATTACATCCTGACAGACTCATCTCTGAGCAATCACAATATAATTCAACACCCCAATATAAATATTTTTCTAATATATTTCAGAACACTAGCTGTATTTCTTTACTTATTCAACACCCATATTGCTCAAATTCCAGGTTAAATCTTCTGGAATGAGGAACTGCAACACGGTTTTTAAATGTTCTGCATTATTGCCACTCACATAGCACTCAATACGTAAGCCATTATTTCGATCTTGCTCAAATAACAATTGATTTTTAATCAAAATACGGGCGGTTTGTCGCGCAACTGCCAGCCCAGAGTCAATTAATGTCAGTTTCTGACCAAATATAGACTGAATTGCAGGTTTTAGGAAGGGATAATGTGTACACCCCAAAACTAAATAGTCGGCCCCCTGATCGACCACCGGTTGCAAAATTTCTTTTAAGGTGGTTAAACATGCCTGGCTCATCTGTGCACCACTTTCCACAAAGGGCACCAAATCCAGACAGGTGACAGGAATAACCTTCACATTAGCAGGAATTGCGAAACGCTGGATGACGTCTTTAATCAGCTGACCACGAAAGGTTGCAGGCGTGGCAAGCACCGCCACGGTTTTGGATTTAGTTTGCAAAACGGCCGGTTTCAGTGCTGGTACCAGACCGATAATTGGAAAATTTTCTCCATAATGATCACGTAAATAATCCAGACTGAATGCAGAAGCAGTATTGCAGGCTACCACCGCGACTTTACATCCTTTCCGATACAGCCATTCAATCGCATGCGCCGTAAGCTCACGAATTTCCTGATCTTTTCGTGGCCCATACGGCACATGTGCAGTATCGGCATAATAAACAATACGTTCTTTGGGTAAATGTCTGGCAATTTCTTGTGCTACAGACAAGCCACCTATTCCAGAATCAAAAATCCCGATGGGTGCATCAGCTTGTGCCTTGGGCATTGGATCGATTAAAGGATAAACAGGATGAATGGCTGTCATGGTTTCACTTTCAGCAGTTCAAGAAATCGGAAGATCAAAGCTTAAACCTCAGGTGCCTAATTGCAAGTAAAAATCGCCACTTTGTAAGCTTAAAATGGTTTCATTTTTCTCATTTTCAAGCAGCTCTCCCATTTCAATTAAATGAAAAAAAGCAGAGCGTTGAATTAAGGCGTTAATCCCGAAACGCACGTGTACATAAGGACGTAATTCACTTTCATATTCACGCATAAAAACTGCATGCTCCTGATCGACAATCACTATATCCTGGGTGGTCGTGGTGAATTGAATATAGGTCTTTCCATCAATCTCGATCTGGTCGACCTGATTGACAAATAAAGGCTCATCTTCCACCTCAATCTCAACCTGCTCAACTGGGGTTTTTAAGTAGAATTTGCCCTGTTCTTTCCAGAGCAGGGTTGAGAACAGGTCAATCAGGGCTTGTCGTTTGATCAATTGACCTTCGTGCCACCATTCTCCATTGGCTTTTACCTTTAAATCCATTGCCCCACAATGCTTTGGGTTAAATTGATCCAGAGGCGGGATTGACCTTTTGTGACCGGCCTGTGCATCTTTTAAGTATTGTGCAATGCCTTTTAAATTTTTATCATCGCCAATAGCTACTTTTTTCGTCGGATTTGGTGAATTATTTTGATTAATCATGACTAAAGACCCTGCTGACGGAAAAATAATATGATTCAGCCAATTGGCTAGATCAAGGTTTAAAACTATACTAGCCCACAATATAAAAGGCACGATACTAAAATTGTGTCTGGGCATACAGAACACTCATGGCAGCACCGGAATAATGACGGTCGCCACCTTCTAATGATATGAGGAATCCTACATGGAACACATCGAACGTGAATCGATGGAGTTTGACGTCGTCATCGTAGGTGCAGGACCGGCCGGTCTTTCTGCAGCGATCAAGATCCGTCAACTTGCAATTGAAAACAACCTGAACGATCTGTCGGTTTGTGTGGTGGAAAAAGGCTCTGAAGTCGGTGCGCACATCTTGTCCGGTGCGGTACTGGAACCACGTGCCATGAATGAGCTGTTCCCGAACTGGAAGGAAGAAGGTGCACCTTTAAATGTTCCAGTGACCGAAGACAAGACCTATTTCCTGCTCTCGGATGAAAAATCACAAGAAGCGCCACACTGGATGGTGCCTAAAACCATGCATAACGATGGCAACTATGTTATCTCGCTCGGCAACGTGGTGCGCTGGTTGGGTCAAAAAGCGGAAGAGCTGGAAGTATCGATCTTCCCAGGCTTTGCCGCTGCTGAAATTCTGTACCATGCAGATGGTTCTGTGAAAGGCATTCAAACCGGTGACATGGGCATTGGTAAAGATGGCGAACCAACCCATAATTTTACTCCGGGTTATGAACTGCATGCCAAATACACCCTGTTTGCTGAAGGCTGCCGTGGCCACCTCGGCAAGCGTTTAATTGCCAAATACAACCTCGATAAAGATTCAGATCCGCAGCATTACGGTATCGGGATCAAAGAGCTGTGGGAAATTGACCCAGCAAAACACAAGCCTGGTCTGGTGATGCACGGTGCTGGCTGGCCATTGTCTGAAACCGGTTCTTCAGGCGGCTGGTGGTTGTATCATGCGGAAAACAATCAGGTGACTTTGGGCATGATTGTCGATCTGTCCTATACCAACCCGCATATGTATCCATTTATGGAAATGCAGCGCTGGAAAACCCATCCTTTAATCAAACAGTATCTGGAAGGCGGCAAACGTATTTCTTATGGTGCACGTGCCGTGACCAAAGGCGGCTTTAACTCGCTGCCGAAATTTACCTTCCCGGGCGGATCGCTGATTGGTGACGATGCCGGCTTCCTGAACTTTGCCAAAATCAAGGGCTCACATACCGCGATGAAATCCGGCATGCTCTGCGGTGAAGCAGTATTTGAAGCAATTGCTGCCGGTGTAGCAAAAGGTGGTGATCTGGCGGTTGCGCGTGTGACTGAAGGTGAAGACTTATTTGCCAAAGAACTGACTGCTTATACCGACAAGTTCAACAACAGCTGGCTGAAAGAAGAGCTGTATAACTCGCGTAACTTTGGCCCAGCAATGCACAAGTTCGGCCAGTGGATCGGTGGTGCGTTTAACTTTGTCGACCAGAACGTATTTAAAGTACCGTTTACCCTGCACGACCTGGTGACAGACTTCAGTGCCTTGAAAACCGTGGATGCGGTGAACTTTAAACCGAACTATCCAAAACCGGATGGCAAGCTGACCTTTGACCGTTTGTCTTCGGTATTTGTATCCAACACCGTGCATGAAGAAAACCAGCCTGCTCACCTGAAACTGACCGATGCTTCAATTCCAGTGAATGTGAACCTGCCAAAATGGGATGAACCGGCGCAGCGCTACTGCCCTGCAGGTGTATACGAAATCATGGAAAATGATGACGGTTCTAAACGCTTCCAGATCAATGCAGCCAACTGTGTACACTGCAAGACCTGTGACATCAAGGATCCTTCACAGAACATCACTTGGGTAACACCAGAAGGTGGCGGTGGTCCTAATTACCCGAATATGTAATCCTCATATGAGATAAAAATAAACCCGCTAAAAAGCGGGTTTATTTTTGAGAGATTAAAACAACTTAAAATTTAAGTCGTAAGTGATGAATCAATCTTTCTATCACACATCTCTAATCACGTATTTTAAATAAAAAATCATTAACCCTTCTGTACCAGATAATGAAACTCTTTATTGCCATTTTCATCTAAACGTTCTTCTTGTAATAACAGCTCATGTCCCAAATGCATACAGAATTTTGGAATATCCCAAGAAGTTGAATTATCCGTTGCGAATACTTCCACCACATCGCCAGACTTGGATTTACGAATGGCCTGATGCAGCATCATCACCGGTTCCGGGCAACGTAGTCCACGGGTATTTAATTGAATGCTTGGCGTAACAGAGGGTTCAGACATCAGAAAACTCAGGTTTAAAAGCTGCGGTTATTTTAGCATAAACATACAGGTCCGGTGATATACAGGAAAATGAAGGAGATAGCCTGGTTTTCTGACTCAATTGCCTGTGATTTAGATGAAGATTAGCGATAGACAACTGTATTTTCTACGGTATGATTAAAATTACATTTTTTAGATATTAAGCGTCTTTAGGAAAGATCATGCACGAGGAATCAGGCCCGTCGTGGGGCATGCGCGGCTTACGCAAATGGCTGGGTACAGCACCCGAAACTCGCGACGAACTGTTAAAATTAGTACAAGATTCACGTCGTTTTTTAGAACCCGATACTGTTGCCATGCTTGAAGGCGTACTTGACCTTCCGGCAACCAAAATTCGCGAGGTCATGACCCCACGAACCGCCATGATCAGCTTGCAAGAAGATGATCAGCTGCTCGATATTCTGCATGTTCTGGTGGAATCTGCACATTCACGTTTTCCTGTTTTTTCATCTGATCAACCGGATAATGTGGTCGGCATTTTATTGGCCAAAGACCTGCTGCCTTTTTTGACCGAACCCACCTCTAAAGTAGATATCCGTGCACTCATGCGCCAACCGCTGTTTGTACCGGAAAGTGCGCGTTCCGATCAGGTTATGCGGATGTTGAAAAACACCCAGACCCATATTGCAGTAGTGATTGATGAATATGGCACCACTTCAGGTCTGGTCACTTTAGAAGACATTCTGGAAGAAATTGTCGGTGAAATTGAAGATGAACACGACAAGGTAGATGAAGAAGCCCAGTACATTATTCCCAATAACGATCCACACACGGCGAATACCTGGCTGGTTCAGGCACTTACACCAATTGAACACTTTAACAATGTTTTAGATGCTGATTTTTCCGATGATGAAGTAGAAACTGTCGGCGGTTTATTGCTTCAAGAAATGGGTCTAGTCAGCGATTTACAAGGTCAAGTGATTGAACTTGAGAATTGGGAATTTACCATTTTAGAAGCAGATGCACGTACTATTCATCTGATTCGAGCTGTCCGTAAATGAGAACTTACTTTGATAAGCTGTTAAATTCATCTCAACAACACAAGCAGCTCCCTTTTATTTATCCGTTTTTCATTTCGCTTTTTTCAGGTGCCTTATTCAGTTTTGCACTGGCACCTTATTATTACTGGTGGCTGGCCATATTGTCTCCAGCTTTACTCTATGCTTCACTGCGTAAACGTTCTGCTCCACAGGCTTTTTTCATTGGCTGGGCTTATGGCTTTGGCTTGTGGTTTGTCGGTGCCTTCTGGCTATATACCTCCATCCATGTCTATGGCGATACCAGTGCTTTCCTAAGCGTATTGATGATTGCCTTTATGGCCTTGGTCATGGGACTATTTACCGCGCTGCAAACCTGGATCTATCGCCGCTTTTTCCCGGAAACCCCACTGACTTTTGCACCGCTGTGGATATTATTCGAGTGGGCTAAAACCTGGGTATTTACCGGTTTCCCCTGGTTATTTGTCGGTTATGCCTTTACCGAACGTTTCCTCGATAACTATGCGCCTTTATTCGGGATTTTCGGTGTTTCGTTTGTGGTGATTATACTGGCCTGTGCACTCGTTGAAATTCTGAATAAGCGTGTATTCTGGATCATCCCCTCTGCCATCTTACTGCTGGGTGCTTGGGGTGCTTCTTATCTTCAATTTGTTGAAAAAAAAGATGAGAAACCACTTTCGGTTTCCCTGATTCAGGGCAATATTCCGCAAGACCTGAAATGGCTGACTGAATACCAGGTCAAAACCTTGATGATCTATGCCAGTTTAAGCCGTACCGAATGGGGACGGGATCTGATCGTCTGGCCGGAATCATCCATTCCAATGTTCCAGACTGATATTGAACCGTTTTTAGATGCCATGAAAGTTCAGGCCAATAAAACCGGGACAGCCTGGGTGACGGGTATCCCCTACTGGGATTTAAAAGAATCACAAGTTGAACAACACCCCATGTACTACAACAGCATTATGGCAAGTGGTGATGAGTCGCATGGTCTGTATAAAAAACAGCGTCTGGTTCCATTTGGCGAATATGTACCTTTATCTGGCTGGCTGAGCTGGGTACTTCCTGCATTACAAAATGATCCGTCCATGAGCGGTTTTTCCCGCGGAGCACGCGATCAGAAACCGTTAAATGTGAAAAATCATGCGCTGGGTGCGGCCATTTGCTATGAAGTCGCTTATCCCAATCTGACCCGTCGCAATGCCAGTCAAAGCGATTATTTGGTCACTGTTTCTAATGATGCCTGGTTTACCGGTACGGCTGGCCCTTGGCAGCATTTGCAGATGGTACAGATGCGGGCCAAGGAAAATGGACGCTGGTTTATTCGTGCTACCAATACCGGCGTAACGGCATTTATCGATCATCACGGGCATATTGTCAAACAGGCACCGACCGATCAAACTGCGATCCTTCGTGGTGAACTGCCTGCCATGCAGGGCGAAACTTTGTATATGCGCTTAAGTGATTGGCCAGTATTGATTGTGTCATTATTGCTATTATTACTGGGTTGGCGCTTCCGTCCACGTAAGGTAGATGTTTCATTTAAATCGCGGCGTTAGCTTTAAGCGTTCCCTCTCCTTCTAGGAGAGGGTTAGGGAGAGGTAAATTGTTTATGATTAATCACCCTCATCCCAGAGGGAGAAGAAATAAAAAGACACTAAAAACCGAGGTCAATACCTCGGTTTTTTATTACCTTTAATTTATAGCTGAGTCACCAAATAAGACATCATGGCTATTAAAAACAGCATTGGGACATAACGATAATGTTCTAAAGCCGAAGACTGTTGTTGTTTTAAGTTGAGTAAGGTTGCTTTCAATGCAGACCAAAAGCACAATACAAACAGGGCACTGAATAAACTGACGAAAAAAAAACCGACCATAATCTGGCTACTTCCTTCGGTTACATTCCATAAGCTTAGAATGCCCTGACTGATGGGAAGCAAACTCAAAATTAAAAGAATAGACTTGAGCATTGCCCAATGAAACTGGTTAATTTCATCCGATATTATGAATGCTTTCATTCCATTCTCCTTGGCTAAAAATGCCTTCAAGAATATTATGCTCTATTTTAATTAAATAAAAAGACGATATTTATTCATATTTTACAATTATTGTAATAAATAAAAATGGGGATAATTCTTATTATAAATCTTAAATATTTATGATTATATATTTTATTTAAATTCAATATTTTAATATATTTTATAATTAAGATTTATTATCACTTCAGCTTCTATTGAATATTCAGATGAAGTGATATATTCGATAAATTAAAATAAATAGTGATTTCTAATTAAGGCTGATAATAAATATCGGCATCCGTATCTTCACCACCCTCTTTGCCATCAGCACCAAAAGAATATAAATCAAATGGGCGGCCTTCAGCGCCTGGAATCACATATTGAATATCATTGTCCCAGCTGTCTTTGGGATAGCCACCTTTAACATATCCGCCCGGCATCCAGTTTTTAGCCGAAGCAGGCTGATTCACCAGTGCATCCAAGCCTCCATCTTGCATAGACGGATATTTACCATTATCCAGTTTATATTGATCTAAAGCACCAGCAACGCCTTTTAAGGTAATGGAAGTGGTATCAACCTTGGCCTTTTCACCACGCCCCATCACATTAGGAACAATCAGTGCAGCCAATACACCTAAAATTACAATCACCACCATCACTTCAATGAGGGTAAAGCCAGACTGCTTCACTTGATATCGTTTCCCTTGCATCTCACTCTCTCGCACAATCATTATCTTTATAAAATGTAAAATCAGTTAAATCATATTGTTCATATTCACAATTGGCATCATCACAGCAATCACGATTACCAGCACGATACTTGCCATCAAGACCAGCATTAAAGGCTCAAGTAATGCCAGTAAAGTGGAAATCAGTGTAGTCACTTCCCGATCCTGCATGGTCGAGGCGCGCTGCAGCATACGATCCAGCTCGCCAGATGCTTCACCACTTTTGATCATTTGTACCATCATCGCTGGAAAATAACCACTGCGTTCCAGTTGTGTCGCCAGGTTACCACCTTCAGTGACACGCTCGGCTGCCTGGTTAACAGAGTCACGGATCACCCAGTTATTACTTACCGCGGCGCCAATTTTAAGTGCATCGACCAAAGGTACACCAGACTGGGTCAAAATCGATAAGGTGCTGGCAAAACGTGCTGCATTTATACCACGCGATAATTTACCAAATAATGGCAATTTGAGCGTTAAACGATCAAAGGCATAATGCCCGGCAGACGTTCTTAAAAAACGTGCCAAAGTGATGAAACCCAGTACACTGGCGATCAGTAAAAACGGCCAGGCCACACGAATGAAATCACTGGCTTTCATCAGCACAACCGTAATCCACGGTAATGCCTCCTTGCTCTGGTCAAAAGTTTTGACAATATCCGGAACCACATAGGTCATCAACCCCATCACAATGGCAAAAGACATCAGCATTAAAATAATCGGATAAATCATCGCGCCCTGCACTTTCTTTTGCATGGCAAAGCGGTTTTCGGTGTAATCGGCTAATTGATCCAGAATTAAATCCAGATGTCCCGAGCGTTCACCCGCTGCAATGGTGGCAATATATAAATCCGGTAAGCGTCCGGCCTGCTGCAAGGCATTGGCCAGTGAATAACCTTCCATCACTTTGGAATGCACTGACATCAACAGGTTTTGCACATGAGCCTTTTCATTTTGCTTGCCTACCGCCCGCAGCGCTTCTTCCAAAGGAATTCCAGCTGCCACCAGAACTGAAAGTTGACGGGTAAACAGGGCCAAATCATAGGCAGTGATTTTTTTCTGAAACCAGCGTTTTGAGTTATGCTTGTCTTTTTGCTCAACAGGATCAACCGTCACAGGAATAAGCGCTTTGTCTCTGAGCTGTTGACGGATTTGACGTGCGGAATCACCCTCTAACACGCCTTTTTGCTGCTTCCCTGAAGCATCAATGGCAGTAAATTGATATGCAGGCATTGTGATGCTCTAATTTTCTAAAATTTGCTTCAGCGCGGTTGCGTCTGACCACCAAAATCATTCATATTCTTAGCTATAAATGATTTGCTCACTCTAACATAACTCTATCCTTAGCACGACGAAATTTGATCAGGACCATTTGACCTTTATTTATGCCAAATACACCACCGATTCCAGCCGACATTTATCGCATTCGTGTTGCCGTACCTGTACATCTCTATGACTGTTTTGACTACACCTTAACGGCTGAACAATATCAGCAAGCTGAAGTTGGGGCACGTGTGGCCGTGTCGTTTGGACGGCAAAATCTGGTGGGCATTATTGTTGAAAAATTAACGGCCGATACCCCGATTGATCCACGTTTTAAGCTCAAAGCCATCACTGAACTACTGGATGAACAAGCGCTTTTAGATCAAAAAATTTTAAGCTTGCTCACCTGGTCCGCGCAATATTATCAATTTCCGATTGGTGAAGTATTTCAGAGTGCCCTGCCGACATTTTTACGTCAGGGCAAACCCTATAATTTATTGGCCCGGCTGTGGAAAGTGCTGGATTTGCATGCCGAAGACAAGCTGACGCGCTCTGAAAAACAGCAACAGGCGTATAAAGTGCTGAAATTACATCCTCAAGGCACCACAGAAAATATTTTAAATTTAGCTGGAATTGAAACGGCGACACTCAAAGCGCTGGAAAAGAAGGCGATTGTGCAATGTATTCTGGAACATCAGGACTTTAGTCCTCAACCGGTCACACTGGCACAAATGCCCTTAACCGCAAATGAAGATCAGAAAAAAGCCATTCAACAGGTGTTAAAAGCCCAGAAAAAATATCAGGCTTTTTTACTGGATGGCTTGACCGGGAGCGGTAAAACCGAAGTGTATTTGCAAATCATGCAAGAGGTGCTGAAACAGGGTAAACAGGTCTTGGTTTTAGTGCCTGAAATTGGCCTGACCCCGCAGACCATCAGCCGGTTCCAGTCACGTTTTCATGGCAACATTGTACTGCTGCATTCAGGACTGAACGATTCAAAGCGCCTGCAAGCCTGGCAGGCTGCACAAACGGGCAAGGCTTCGATTATATTAGGGACCCGTTCAGCCATTTATACACCGCTACCCAATCTGGGTCTGATCATTCTGGATGAGGAACACGACCTGTCTTTCAAACAGCAGGAAGGCTTTCGCTACCATGCCCGTGATGTGGCAATGTACCGTGCCCATCTGGAAAATTGTCCGATTATTTTAGGCTCAGCCACCCCGAGTATTGACAGCTATGCACTGGTTGAAATGGGGAAAATGACCCGTTTAGAACTGAGTCAACGTGCCGGTGCAGCCGTGATGCCAAAAATTCATCTGATTGACCTAAAAATTGCACAAAAACAGAATGGCATGAGCCAAAGCCTGATTAATGAAATTCAAAAACGTCTGGATAAAAAAGAACAGGTATTGGTGTTTTTAAACCGTCGCGGTTATGCCCCGGTGCTGATTTGTGAAAGCTGTGCCTGGCAAGCCAAATGTCCGCATTGTGATGCCAACTTTACCGTGCATCGCCAGCCTTATCAGCATTTGCATTGTCACCACTGTGGCAGCATTCACCGTCTACCGGAACAATGCCCGCAGTGCAAGCATAGTGAATTAAAACCGATTGGTCTGGGCACCGCCAAAGTGGAAGAAAACCTGCAACAACTGTTCCCCCATTTCGATGTGATCCGGGTCGACCGCGATTCCACCAGCCGGGTCGGCAGCTGGCAAAAAATTTATGACAAAATCCAGAAAAGTGAACCGGTGATTTTGCTCGGCACCCAGATGCTGGCCAAAGGACATCATTTTCCCTATGTCACTTTAGTGGCTATTTTAGATATTGATTCCGGCCTGCTCAGTGTCGATTTCCGTGCCACCGAACGCACGGCACAACTGATTGTACAGGTCGCTGGGCGTGCCGGACGCGGTGAACGCAAAGGTGAAGTCTATTTACAAACTCTGAGACCGGATCATCCACTATTAAATACCTTAATTGACAAAGATTACCGGCATTTCGCCAAACAGACCTTAAAAGAACGTCAGGCCGCCGCTTTGCCACCTTTTCGTTATGCAGCATTAATACGCTGTGAATCGAAAAATCAGGAACAGAATCAGGAATTTTTACAGCAGCATGCACAGGCTTTAAGACAGGTTTCTGCAAACCTGATTGATATCTGGGGACCGATTCCTGCCCCGATGGAACGTAAGGCCGGGCGTTATCAGGCGCATATGGTGCTGCTGTCACAAGATCGGGCCCGATTACATTTTTATATCCGTGCCTGGTGGCAAAATATGTTGCATGAAAAGCCCTCAAACATGAAACTGACACTCGATATAGATCCTCAAGAATTAAGCTAAATCAACATTTATGCTGTGCTTAAATTCCTTGAAATTAAAATAAATTCCAGGACAAACTGATGTCGCTACTGTTACAAATTACGATTTTTCTGGGTGCTTCGCTGCTCTTGGTGCCGCTCGCCAAGCGTTTTGGCATTGCCACGGTACTCGGCTATTTGTTTACAGGTATTCTGCTTGGCCCCAGCGTATTGAATATGGCCAGCGATCCGGACGCGATTCAGGAACTGGCCGAATTTGGCGTCATCTTGCTGATGTTCATTATTGGTCTGGAGCTGCGTCCACAACGGCTGTGGGAAATGCGTAAATCCATTTTTCTGATGGGCAGCTTACAAGTCGGCATTACCGGGGTTATTCTAGCAGTCGTGACTTTTTTTGCCTTACAGCAGAACCTGGCCGCCAGTTTTGTAATTGGGATGGCACTGGCGCTATCCTCTACCGCCTTTGTGTTACAGCTGCTTTCAGAAAAGCAGCAACTCAACACCACCTTCGGGCAACAATCTTTTTCTATTTTACTGTTTCAGGACATTGCAGCCATTCCGCTGCTGGCGATTATTCCCTTACTGGCAGGTACTGAATCGACCCACCATGGAGTGGCCTACTTTGCCGCCATTATTGCCACCTTTAGCGGTTTGTTCCTGTTTAGCCGCTATATGATGCGGCCATTCTTCCGCTTTGTGGCCAAAAGTGGCGCGCATGAACTGATTACCGCAGTCGGCTTGTTTATTGTACTGGGTGTCGTGGTACTGATGGATGTACTCGGCATCAGTACGACCCTGGGCGCTTTCTTAACTGGGGTGTTGCTGGCCGACTCTGAATTCCGTCACGAACTGGAAGCCAGTATTGCACCGTTTAAGGGACTGCTGCTGGGCTTATTCTTCATGACGGTGGGCATGACCACACAGTTATCCCTGCTGGTAGATATGCCCTGGCTGATTATTGGCGGTGCCCTCATTTTAATGCTGGTCAAAAGTATCACCCTGGCGGCCATTGCCCGTTATTTAAACTATTCATGGCGTAACAGTTTGCTGCTGGCCACCTGTCTGGCCCAAGGTGGTGAATTTGCCTTTGTGGTGCTGAAAGTCGCAACGAGTGAAAAAGTCCTTACTCAAGCCATGCTTGAGCCTTTGACCCTGATTGTGACCCTTTCCATGGTGCTCACCCCGATGTTTTACTGGTTGATCAGTCACTGGATTATTCCTTTAATAGATAAAGAAAAAATGCCAGTTTATGATGAAATTCCGGATACCCATAACCCGATGATCATTGCCGGTTTTGGCCGTTTCGGCCAGATTATTGCCCGTATTGCCCATTTACAGCACCAGTCTTTTACTGCGATTGACAGTAATCTGGAAAAAGTCGATTTCGTACGCAACTATGGCGGCACGGTATACTATGGGGACGCGACACAACCCGATATTTTACGTTCCGCAGGCATTGAACACGCCAAAGTTTTTGTCCTAGCGATTGATGATATTGAAGACTCCATGAATGTGGCACGTCATATTCGTTTAAACTATCCCAATCTGAAACTTTTGGTGCGTGCCCGAGACCGTCATCATGTGCATTTACTGCGCGATTTAGGTGTCGAACAGATCTGGCGTGAAACTTATTTATCATCGCTAGGCATGGCTTATCGCGCTTTACGCGAATTAGAGATTAGCGAAGAAGATGCGTATAAGAGTATTGAACTGTTTCGTGATTACGATGAGAAATTATTGCTTCAACAGCAACGGGTTTATACTGATGAACAGAAAATTTATGAGACCCATCGTAATGCACTGGCAGAACTTGAGCATTTATTTGAAAGTGATGCGCAAATTCGTCAAGAACCTACTGGCGTCAATTTACAACGCGGCTTAGCACATCAGCGTATTGATGTCACAAGAGATGATAGTAACTAGCTTGTGTTTTACAATATAGACACCATTAACACGGGCTATTGGAGAAATTTATGTCTGAATTACGTCAACGCTTTTATATTGAAAATTGCCCGATTCGTGGTGAAGTGGTTCATCTGGAAAGCGTTCTGCAAACGATTCTTGCGCAACGTGATTATCCGCAAGCCATTCAAATCCTTTTGGGGGAAATGCTCAGCGCTACCGCATTGTTAGCCAGTACCCTGAAAATTAAGGGCCGGATCAGCCTGCAAATTCAGGCAGCTGGCACTTTTAAATGGGCTATGGCTGAATGTAACCATCTAGGTCAGCTACGTGCATCAGCCGATTATGAAGAAGATCCACGCTTTTTTCAGGCAGAAAACAGCAGCACGGTATTTAATGCCTTGGTCAATCCGATACTGTTTATTAATATTGAGCCTGAATTCGGTGAACGCTATCAGGGTATTATTGCCTTAGAGCATGATACTTTGGCCGGCTGTCTGATGCAGTATTATGATTTATCTGCACAAATTCCAACGAAAATCGTTTTATCCAGCACAGCTGAACGTTCTGGCGGTCTGCTGATTCAGCTCTTGCCACGCAATAGTGAAGAAGAGCAGCAACGTGTGGATGAAGACCTCTGGCCACGCCTGAACATACTGACCGAGACATTGAAAGCCGAGGAACTCACAGATCTGGAACCGACTGAAATTCTTTACCGTCTGTACAATGAAGAAGATGTGCGTTTACCTGAAGCTGAACAATTAAGCTTTGGTTGTACCTGTTCTAAAGAGCGTTGCGCCAATGCCTTGATTCAAATTGGTGTGGAAGCAGTACGTGAAACTTTAGAGTTCCAGAATCCCATTACCATGGATTGCCAGTTCTGTAGTACCCGCTACACATTTACTGCGGAAGAAGCCTTTGGTTTATTTGGCAAACACTTAAGTTAATTTGATCAAGTAAACAAAATCAGAGCAGCAATAATAATTACTGCTCTTTTTTATCTGACCAAAATAAAATACATCATTTTTTACTTTCTTTTATAGCGTTTTTTTACACTTGTATTTTAAATATTTTAGCGTAAAATCCGCTTTCAAAATAAAGCAAAACTATCTCAAATAATGCTTTATTTCTAATGCATAAAAATAAATTAATAATTGGAAATATTGACCACATGAACACAAAAATAATGCTTAGTCTATTATTACTGCTGACCTGTCCTTTTATTCATGCAAAAGCTCCTGACTTGGTGGGAACATGGAAAACGATTGATGATAAAACAGGATATGCCCGTGCTGAAGTTCTCATCACTAAGCAAGAAAATGGAGCTTATCGGGGAACAATTATCCAAGTCCATGCCATTCCAAACCGTAGTGCTATTGATCATTGTGAAAAATGCAAAGGAGCACTCAAAAATGCCCCTCTGATTGGCTTACCGATCTTGTCAGGCTTTAAGCAAAACCCTAAAAAGACAGATGAATTTATTGATGGTCAAGTACTTGATCCCCTTTCAGGTCATATCTATCAAGGTAAGGGTCGTCTCAATACACGAGGCAATGTCCTGACCTTACGTGGCTTTATTGGTACTAGCCTGCTGGGCCGTACCGTGTCCTGGATTAGAGTGAATTAACATGCTTTTCATTCAGCACAAGTTTTTATCTCCATCCTGTTAAAAACTTGTGCATCCTCCAGATTTATAATCTTAAGAGTCAGTTCAAGTCTCATTTATGAACTATGAAATAAATCATTTTTTATTAATAACTTGGATATACTAAAAGATAAACTCCCTTACTAAAAATTATAAGAATAATAATTTCTTCATAAAAAACTGTATTTTGGCATTCAGCTAAAATATTAATTAAATAAAAATTTAAATTTTTAATATCCAAATCGAATATTTTTTAATCAAAAAGAAATTAAAAAATAACTCCCTTAGCACTATTAATTATTTATGTGACTTATTCATCAATTTAATCATTTGATTTTATAGATACTTATCGCTATAAATTAGGCGTTTTACTCTAAAATTAAAAAATAGTTCATTCAACAGGGGAAATTAGTGAAGAATTTATATAAAGGGATTTTGACCGGGGTAATTTTAGCTGCTGTTTCATCTTTCAGTTTTGCTGAAAATGATCCATTGGTGGGCAAATGGAAAACCATTGATGACCGGACCGGCTATTCTCGTGCGGATGTAGAAATCAGTAAAAAGCCAGATGGCACTTATGAAGGAATCATCGTCGCAACCCGGAGTGTACCCGGTACAGAAAAAATGGTCATCTGTTCCAGTTGCCCGGGCAACTTAAAAAATAAGCCTTTTATTGGCTTACCTTTTATTTGGGGCTTTACCCAAAATCCGGACAATCCTCGTGAATTTAACAATGGCCGTGTACTTGATCCGGTTGGCGGCAAAATCTATAAAGGCAAGGCACGTCTTAGTGCCAGTGGCAAGCATTTGAATCTGCGCGGTTATGTCGGAATTTCCGTGATTGGGCGTAGTGTGACCTGGATTAAATATTAATCGCATTCAGCATTTTTCAAGGTTCCGGTTACGGAGCCTTTTTTTGTCATAATTTGAAACAATAAGGCACAGATCGATACTGTTTCAGAACTATGAAAAGCATAATAATGATTAAAACATGATCAAACCCAGATTCCCATTATATGCCTCAAAATCATTATGAAGTTCTTGGCATTAACCGAAATGCCACCCAAGATCAAATCAAAAAAGCCTACCGGAAATTGGCTCGAAAATATCATCCCGATGTCAGCAAAGAAACCGATGCTGAAACAAAAATGCAAAGTATTAATGTCGCTTATGACACGCTAAGCAATGAAGAGAAAAAAGCTGAATACGATTTCCAGCTGGATCATCCTGAAGCTTTTTATCAATCTGGAGCACAGACAGGAACCGGTGGTTTTGACCATAACCAATTTTACCGTCAGGGTTTTAACCAGCAGCAGTCCGATTTTAGTGGTTTTGAAGACCTTTTTGGACGTTTTGGTTCTGGTTTTGGCGGAGCAAATTACCAATATCAAAAGCAACAGCGCCAACAACAACGCAGTTATCAGGGTGAAGATCAACATGCCAGCATAGAGGTTGATCCGGCCATTGCTTATCAGGGAGCCACTCAGCAGATTACCTTGCAGATTCCGACCTTAAATGCCTATGGCGAGCCGGAGGTTCAACGCAAAACTTTGCAGGTCAAAATTCCTAAAGGCATGAAAGAAGGACAAAATATCCGTCTCTCTGGACAAGGACAAAGTGGCATCAATGGCGGTAAAAATGGTGATTTGTACATTGAAATTCACTATAAGGATACTGCGCGGATGCGGGTTGAAGGTGCCGATATTTATTACAATGTGAATATTGCCCCTTGGGAAGCCGCCTTAGGTCAAAGCATTGAAATCTCTACGCCTGAAGGTAAAAAAATTCAGGTGAACGTGCCTAAAAATGCCAAAACCGGTCAACAGCTACGACTCAAGGACCAAGGGGTTCCAAGCAAAGTACCAGGTCATCTCTATCTGGTTTTAAATATTGTTTACCCAACTGCGCAAACTGAACATGAACAGCAGGCTTACCAGGCTTTTTCCGAAGCCTTTACCAAGTTTAAGCCTCGCAATGATTAAGGAGAACATCATGACGACCATTCATTATCGTGAAATTATATCTGATGAATTTAATCCTGCAGATGTCATTGATGAACATTACAGTTTTGATTTAAAGCATTTCGCGGATGCATGCGGACAAAGTCCGGAGTGGGTTTTACAGCTACTTGAATACGATATTTTAGACACGCGCCCAGAAGAAAGAATTCATCAATTTTTTGGTCACGATGTTTCGCGTGCACGTCGGGCCTACCGTTTGCAGCGCGACTTTGATGCCAGTTTTTCTGCGGTGGCAATGATGCTGGATTTAATTGATGAGGTACAGCAATTACGTAAACAGGTCAGACACTTGAATGTCAAAAATGCTTAAAGGTACTTTTCAGTCTCCCTGCTATCTTTTATAGATAGGTAGGTGATGACTGACTATTTTGTTCTGAAATTCAATGCTGGAGAATAATCTAGGCTTATGAAAACCAAAGAATGTAATAAAAAAGTGAAGCGCATGTTTCCTGAGTATCAGGAACTCATCCACAAATTGCGTCATGATGATCCTCATTTCGCAAAAATATTTGAGAGTCATCAGGAGCTGGATAAAGAAATCTCTCAACTTGAGCTTAATCCTGTTAATTTAGTTAATGAGGATATTGATTTATTGAAGCGCAAGAAGCTGAAAATGAAAGATGAAATTTATAGAATACTAACCCAAAATGCTCAGGTCAGTTGATCTGGCAGCATACAGAAAATGACCGAGAGCATTTTTTAAATTTAATTGAACTGTGCTGATTGTGCATCGAACACAGTGAATATGGATCAAAATTTGCTGAAAACTGACCTTTATTTAAACTTGGTCAGTTTTTCAACTTCTTTCATAGTTTCTTTGACCGAGTGCTTAATCGGCTCATAGTTTAAAAACCAGAACAGGTTCACGCGTTGATCCTGATGCTGTTGGGCCAGTAAATCAATGACGCTCTTTTCCCCACGACCCACCAGATGGCGACGATAAAAATAATAAACCAGCAGTATCGTCGTGATCAGCATCACGATCAGCATGCTCCAGAACCCGGTCGGAGACTTTAAGCCTGGAATAAACTCAAAATTCATTCCGTAAACCCCGGTCAATAAGGTTAAAGGGGCAAATATCGCGGTAATAATGGCCAGAATCCGCATGTTTTCATTGGTCTGATTGGCGATTGCAGAAAAATGTAAATCGATGGCTGCCTGAATGGAAGCACGAAGACGAACCGTATGTTTTTGAATTCGACCCACATGGCTGACCAGATCGTCCATCCGTACCAGCATAATATCCTGCCGTTCAGACTTCTTCTTGCCTTTTAAATGAGGGTAATTATCGACAATTTCGTCCCTCAGTTCTTGTAAGACATCAATTTGTTCTTCACAAAGATTCTCCACTTGCTGAAAAGACATGCTTTCCTGTAATAACTGATTCCATTTGGCAAATCTGCGATGGCCTTGCAGTAATTCTTGCTGCCAGAACTCGACACGTCGGGTCAGAGGTACACGCAAATCTAAATAACCATCGATCATACTATTTAGCAAGCGTAAAGCTAAATCTAAAGGTGTGGTAGAAGCCTTACGCGATTTGTTTTGATCTTGCACAGAACGGGTGAAATTCATTTCAATCCGGGAAATATAATTTTCAACTGCTCTATTGCCTTGTTCACGCACCGTAATCAGCGCCTGAGGTGTAATGATAAAACTCACCGGTGTGGTAGCTAAACCAAACATCTTTTCATGCTGTTCCAGCGCTTGTGCTCCGGTTTTTATATCATCATCCGGAGTAATCAGTTTACGGAAAATCAGCAGGTCATAATCTTCCAGAGTATCGAAACTGCAAGGATGCTCCAGATTTAAAATATCTTTCACATGAAATTCATTTAATATCAGCTGAGTATATTGATAGATTTCTTTTTGCCACTCATCCGCACGATTCACGACATCTTCCCGGGTGCAATCAATCCACAGAAAGACCGGTTCGGCTGTAACATTTTGGGTTTTCTGTACAAAAATATGCTGTTCAGTGGGATGTTGGTAGAAATAATAAACCTGCATATCAACAATTCTCTAGGGTACTTTCTTATTGTTTAATTAATGGAAATTTCAATAATTCAATCATGCTATCTGCGATGAAATTATCAGCTGTGCGAAAGTGTTAAGCAATAACATACAACTGGATTTACATATTTTAAATCGAATTTTTTCACGGCCCATAAAAAAGCCCCGAGCCAGCCAAAGTGATTGCTTTGGCGAAGCTCAAGGCTTTTTTAATCGTTTTCATTCACATGAGCTTAGTCATGTGAAATTCAAACCATTAAGCTTGTTCGATGTCTTTCATGGTCAGTTTGATACGGCCACGGTTGTCCACATCGGCCACTTGAACCTTGATTTCCTGACCTTCAGACAATACGTCTGAAACGTTGGCAATACGTTCGTTCGAAATTTGAGAGATGTGAAGCAAACCGTCAGTACCCGGAAGAATGTTCACGAATGCACCGAATTCAACGATACGAATCACTTTACCTGTGTAGATTGTACCTGGTTCGATTTCAGCAGTAAGCGCCTGGATTTTCGCAACTGCAGCCATCGCAGCAGCTTTAGTTTCACCAAATACGCGAACTGTACCGTTGTCTTCAATGTCGATTGCTGCTTTGGTTTCTTCAGTAATTGCGCGGATGGTCGCACCACCTTTACCAATCACGTCACGGATCTTGTCAGGGTTGATGCTGATCACCTGGAATGTCGGCGCGTACATAGAAATTTCAGGACGGGCACGTGAAATCACCTGGTTCATCGCATTCAGGATGTGCATACGACCTGCATATGCTTGATTTAACGCAACTTCCATGATCTCTTCAGTGATACCTTCAATCTTGATATCCATTTGAAGTGCAGTAATACCGTTTGCAGAACCTGCAACTTTAAAGTCCATGTCCCCAAGGTGGTCTTCGTCACCCAAGATGTCAGAAAGTACTGCGAAACGCTCGCCTTCTTTCACTAGACCCATTGCAATACCGGCAACTGGTGCTTTAAGTGGAACACCTGCATCCATAAGTGATAATGAAGCACCACATACAGAAGCCATTGAAGATGAACCGTTTGATTCTGTGATGTCAGATACAATACGGATCACGTACGGGAAGCGGTCAGCTGCCGGAAGTACGGCTTGAACACCACGACGCGCCAGACGACCGTGACCGATTTCACGACGTTTAGGACCAGATTCACGACCAGTTTCACCTACCGAGTATGCAGGGAAGTTGTAGTGAAGCATGAAGTTATCAGTTTTAGTACCCGCTAATGTATCTACCATTAACGCATCACGTGTATTACCCAAAGTCGTTGTTACCAAGGCCTGAGTTTCACCACGTGTGAATAATGCAGAACCGTGAGCACGGTCTAGAACGCCAACTTGTACGTCAAGTGCACGAACTGTTTTGGTGTCGCGACCGTCAATACGTGGTTTACCTGACAAAATGTTGTCACGTACGGTACGGTATTTAAGGTCTTCAAAGAGTTCATTCAAGTCATCTACAATACCAGTTTCGTCATTTTCTGGAACGAACTGAGCAACCGCTTCAGCTTGAAGTGCATCCAATGCCGCATAACGGTCTTGTTTCACCGCAATGGTATAGGCTTCAGAAATTTTCGCTTCAAATGCTTCTTTTAATTTTACACGAAGGTCTTCATTTTTCTCAGGAGCAGTCCAAGTAGACTCTGTTGCACCCGCAGCTGCAGCGAATTCTTTAATGGCTTGGATTGCAATTTGCATTTCGTCATGACCGAAAAGCACAGCGCCTAACATTTGGTCTTCAGAAAGCTCTTTCGCTTCAGATTCAACCATCAATACTGCAGATTCCGTACCTGCAACCACAAGGTCAAGGTCAGATTCTTTTAACTGTTCATTGTTCGGGTTAAGAACGTATTCACCGTTGATTAAACCAACACGCGCACCACCGATTGGACCACGGAAAGGCGTACCTGCAATGGCAAGCGCTGCTGAAGTACCGAGCATTGCTGCAATATCAGCTTCCATGGTTTTATCAGAAGATACCACAGTCGCAGTGACCTGAATTTCGTTGTAATAACCTTCTGGGAACAATGGGCGGATTGGACGGTCGATTAAGCGTGAAATTAAAGTTTCAGCTTCAGACGCACGGCCTTCACGTTTACCGTAACCACCCGGGATACGACCAGCAGCATATTGTTTTTCTTGATAGTTAACAGTCAGTGGGAAGAAGTCCTGACCTGCTTTAGCAGTCGGTTGAGCAACCACGGCAACCAGTACGGTTACACCGCCCATAGTGATTAGAACGGTGTTGGCTTGACGCGCAACACGACCTGTTTCTAGTACAACTTGATGTTGACCAAATTGAAATTCTTTACGAACAATATTAAACATTGACATGTATTTTTCTTTCCTAGTTCTTTTGAACAGTTATTCTAGTGGAGACCCCTAAGGTTTGGCATTCACATCAACTGCATAAATGACAAAGCTTAGAAGCCGACCTCACTAGACTATAAAATGTATGAATACACTATTTTTAAACACAAAGAAGGAGCGAAACAATCGCCCCTTCCCCATTACCTAACCAAAGCCAGGTATATTCTTAATTTTCAGCAATACAGCATTTAACATGCAATAGTCCGAAAAAATAAGTTTAATCGAATTAACGACGTAAACCTAAAGCAGCGATCAAAGCGCTGTAACGAGTAGCGTCTTTACCTTTAAGGTAGTCAAGAAGCTTACGACGTTGGTTAACCATACGGATAAGACCGCGACGGCTATGGTGGTCGTGTTTGTGTTCTTTAAAGTGACCTTGCAAATCATTGATTTGGGCAGTTAAAAGAGCTACTTGAACTTCAGGTGAACCAGTGTCGTTTTCAGCGCGAGCAAATTTAGCAACGATCTCTGCGCGATCTGCATTTGTTAAAGCCATTCGATTTCTCCGAGATGCTTAAAAATTACATTTGATAGAAATCAATTGATTTCTCAATTGACTGCCGTGCATCACTACAGCAAGTGCGTTATTTTAAGGGAAAATCCGGGGGATTGCAAAAAGAGAAACCGCTTTTCATTTTTTTATATCAATTCATTGAAAATTATTCATTTTTTATTTTATCCCTTCCACTTTGAATTGATACCTTAACGCTTAACGTTCATTCTAAAAAACTGGGGAAACTGTGTTACCCATGAAAGCGCCTCTTTTTATTTTCCCGTTACGGATTGAAGATAAAAAAAAGCCCAAGCTAGGCTTGGGCTTTTTTTGCGCTGTAGTTTCTTATGTTTTAATTATTATTCTTTTATTTATAGTCATAATTTACGCTTTTCGCGTTTATCGTTATAAACATTCCTTGTGTGAAGCTTTACTTCCTTATGTGGTAGATTCTGCCACAAAACATTGTGTAAAAAAGTCGACTTTCTCGTATCTCATTGTAAGTCTTTTCGTACATTAATTATTATTTCTTATATTTCATGTAACCAAAAAAATTAAATATATCCAATAAAATCAAACATGTTAATACAAACCAAAGATGTAATTTATACAAAAGCACCTCTATCTACCGTATTTGATTTTTAGCGCTACAACCAAAATTCAATAGTGGTCATTTCAGCCAATCATTTTTGTAATAAATCTCCTAATTGTGCATATAAAAAAGCCCTGTAGTCTCTCCCAAAACTACAAGGCTTAGCGGCTGTAAGTTTCCTCTTTATACTTACCTCATTGTAAGTTCGCTGTCTTTCGGCATTATTATTATGTTATGGCGATTTTACCCAACTTTCCGTGTTGAGCTTTTTATGTGCAGCCATCATCTCAAAAACATTCCTAAAGCTCTATGCGCCAATTTCTCGAATTGATGTAAGCAATTTCGTACAAATCTTTAAATTATTTATTTATGATTAACAATTTAGCAAATTATTAATTTTATCTAATACTCCGCTTTTTCTTATGGTTTTAATGGTTAAGGCTTGTACAAAAGCCTCTTGATCAGCCAGCACACTCACTACTTTTTTGGCACGGGTAATTGCGGTATACAGCAATTCTTTACTGAGTAAATTTTTCGCAGCCTCATCCAATACCACTGCGGTATGGGTAAATTCCGAACCTTGTGATTTATGAATGGTCAGTACAAATGCCGTTTCAATACTTTTCGGTAAGCGGGTCGCGGGTACCCATTTTTCCAAACTCGGAAAATAGACTTCGAACTGTGACTGTCCATCACGGCTACGTTTAAAACAGATCCCAATATCCCCGTTCGACAAACCCAGTTGATAATCGTTATAGGTCATCATCACTGGTCGACCAACATACCAATCGCCTTGCCTGCTCATCTGTAACGATAAAACCTCCAGTAAGCGCTGTTCAATCTGCTGGTTCAGCTGACCTAAACCGAAGGCACCATGACGAATTGCCGCCAAAATTCGGTAATCATCAAAAGTCTTGATCACCTGTGGTACCCAAAGCTCAGGTTCATCGGCGGTTAAATAGCTTTTCAGCACTTCAATATAGGGGTGATAGCCCAACATCAGTTTGTCGTAATACGCGGTTCGGTCAAATTGCCTGGACAGATGAGCAGGAAAATATTCAAGTTGGATCTGATCCGCCATGTCAACCTGCAATGACACTGCCTGGATTTCACCCGGAGTAACCACTTGTTGGGCAAAATTTTCTAATAATGCACCACTATTTTGAGTGACTTCTTGTGCCTGAATAAATTTGGCCATTTTCCCAATCAATGCCCCTGCTTCAAAACGGCGACTATTCACTAAATGAACGCGATTCTCAGCCAGAGCCGGGACATTTTGTAAGTCGGCCAGTACAGCTCCCACGTCCACCGCAGCCAGCTGGTCAGCATCGCCCAATAAAATTAACCGTGCCTGATCAGGCACCGCAGACAACAACATATTGGCCAAACTGAGATCCAACATCGAGGCTTCATCAACCACAATCACGTCATAGGGCAAAGGCTGCTGGGCATGAAAGCGTGGCTGATAACTACTTCCTAGCCCCAATAAACGGTGAATGGTAATCGGATTCAGCTGTTTTAACTCATCCGTCACCAAGCCTTGCAGTTTTTCATCATTCAGTGAATTTTGTAGTGCTTCTTTCATGCGCTGTGCCGCTTTACCGGTCGGCGCAGCCATGGCAATGCGGATATTCGGCATCGCCTGATTCAGCACGGCAATAATTCGCGCCAAGGTATAGGTTTTTCCGGTTCCCGGTCCGCCAGTAATGATATTCAGTGCCTGCTTCGCCACCATCTGCAAAGCCTGAATTTGATAGGGGTCAGTGAGTAAATCGGGATAAGCTGCAAGATCAACCGCTGCAATGGTTTGCTGTTTTAGACGTGCCACTTGCTGAGCCAGAGACTGCTCCATCGCCCAGTAACGGTACAGATACAAATGCTGCTGATCAAAAACAAAAGGCGCGATATTTTGCTCGACATTTTCAGCCAAAACCACTAAATCATGCAGCCTATCCGCTTGCTGCCGAGTTGCAGAAATACAACTGTCGCCGTGTTGAACCGCCTGCAGAACCTGTTCAATAATATCGCTGCTATCTTCGTCCTGCGGTACATGACTAAACGGCTGCTGGCGAATAAACTGACTCCAAGTGCTAATCCATGCAGCGCTTTGATCATCTTTATATTGTTTATTTTCCACACAGTTATCCTCAAAGTTATCCACAGCTTAATCTATTGTTTAAAAGCCATTAATTTTCATAAATCAGGCTATTTTGCTGTTTTTATCTTCAGTAAAACTGCCTAAAATAGCATCAAGCCGTAGTATAAATTCGGCCTCCGGCTTCCAGTGATAAAAGCCCTGTTGCGCCTGCCCATTCATACCGCGCAAATACAGATAACTTGCGCCGCCCAAATGTTTTTCAATGTCATAATCCTGCATGTGTACCATTAAATAGCGATGTAGCGCCACCAGATATAAACCGGCCTGTAGCCAGTAGCTGGCTTGCGACATACTCTGCCTGATTTCCGTCTCGACATAGTGCGATTGATCGGTGCCCAAAAAGTTACTTTTATAATCGGCAATGTGATAACGCTGGCCATCAAAATACACAAGATCGATGGATCCGGTGAGATAGCGCGCAGAATTGGCCGGGTTAAAATCCAGCATCTCAATACCATGTTCTGCATAGAGCTGATGAATCCGTTGAATCGCCAAAACATGGTCTGACAGGGACAGATAAAACGGAAATTCTGCCAGATATTCATGTTCAGCCAGCTGATTCAGTTGAAAATTCTGATGTAAAGTCGTGCTTAAAACTTGAACTAACCATTCACTCATCCAGCCAATCAGCTGTTCTTCATAGACCTGCTGAAACTCCTGCTCATATTTTGCAGTAAGTTCTTGCCACAAAGCAGGATAATCATTTTTAAAACGGCGACGGATTTCTAAAGACCAATCTTGCTGATCTTTAAAATCGATATGTTCAAAAATTTCATGCAAGAAAGTTCCGGCAACCGTGCCCATCGGAAAATTGCGTTTGATCCATGCCAACGGTTGGTTGGCAACAATCTCAATTACTTCAATCACATGGATTTCATCTGCGGCACTTGGCATTTGCTCGGTATTCACCGCCAGCGCATCCATAGCCTGTTTACGGCTTAAATGCTGGGCCAAGGCACTGAAACTGGTTTTGGAACGTGGATAAAAGCGCTGACTAGGGAATTGCAAAGCCTGTAAAGGCAAAAGTTCCTGCTGCCTGGCTTGCAGCTTGACCGGTCTTTCATTAAGCAATGCTTCGTCAGCACTGGCAGGATGCGCAAAGTCTTGCCCACGCCAGAAAGCCAGGCCATGATTGGACTTGCCTTCCTGATCCTGCAACAGAGCATAGACCCGATGACTGGCCCGGGTCAGCGCCACATACCAGAGTCGATGCTGCTCTGCCACGGCACGGGCATTGTGCTGATCAATTGCGTTTTGATCGAGCAAATGCTTGTCATTCACCGCAACCACACGCTGAATATCCACTTTCCCGGTCACCGGATGAACATGCTCGACAGTGGAAAAATTCAGGGTTTTGTTCATTTCCCTAAAATCTTTATCTGCCCCAAGCAGGAACACAATTTTAAACTCCAGCCCTTTGGACTGGTGGATGGTCATCAGTTGCACCCCTGCCTCATTCGACAGCTTGCGTTCCAGTTCCCACTCGCGTTCTGCCGGAGATTGCAGCTGTTTCAGATACCAGTGATAGAGTTTTTGTGCGCCCTGATACTGTTCGCTGTGCTGGCACAATAATTCGGTCAGATGACGCAAATTAACCACGCTACGTTCATTATCGCGGCTCTGGGTGGCGACCAGGTTTTTCCAGACCTGAAACAGGTTCAGACAGTATTGCCACGCGGTTAAAAAGCCTTTTTGCAGCCACATTTCCCGAATGCAATCAAAGTCGTAAATGAACTGGCTCAAACCATCGGCCTGGGCTTCAAGCTGTATCAATTGCTGCAAATTAAAGCCTAATAGACGGCTGAGCAAAGCCCGTTTGATTTTTCCTTCATCATAAGGATGCATAATCGCGCTGAGCACAGCACCGACATCTTTGGCAACTGCATGATCAAACACACTGCGTTTCGATGGACGATTGACCCGAATGCCCAGACGTTCCAATTCATACTGGGCTTTATCCAGACCGTCATGGTTTTTCGATAAAATTGCGATGTCATTTTCAATCAGATATCTGGGACCAGTTTTTTCCGCCAGATAGAGTTTTTCTTCAATACCCTGATTGAGTAAATCGCGAATTTTCCAGGCGACCTGAATCGGCTCGTCCTTTTTATCATTCAGCAACAGCCAGCGCAGCGGTTGATGATTTTCACCCTCTGCATCAATGAGTGCCGGATGAGGACGCGAACCGGCTTCCACCGGGCTATAAATCACCTCTTCGCCAAAGTCTATCTGCCGCTGAAACAGGGCATCCACCGCCTGCACCAGCACTTTAACCGAACGGTGATTATGGCGCAGGCTATATTGCTGCCCCTGTTTGGACAGCACATTGGCACGGGCTTTGTTATAGGTCAGCATGTCGCCGCCACGGAAACCGTAAATGGCCTGTTTCGGGTCACCGACCATAATCATGCAGCCTTGCATATAACGCTTCTGGTCGCGCCAAATCCGCGCCAACATATTGTCCTGATCCTGGTTGGTGTCCTGAAATTCATCTACTAAAATGAGGGGATAACGTGCCTGGACAAACTTGGCAAAGCGTAGTCCCTTTTCGCCTTGCAAGGCTTCTGAAAGGGTTCGAATTTGCTGGGCAAAAGTGGTTTCGCTTTTCTGCTGCAGTACTTGCGGCAAGCGTTTTTTGACTTCCTGTGCTAAATAATACTGAATATAACTATCAAACGTTTCCAACTGATTATTAAGTATTAATTCAGATTCAACTAATGCCTTTAATAAAGATAATACAGGATCAGCATAAAATTTTGTTTTTACATTATCTGGACACGAGTTAAATATGCTGTCTCTAAATTTGCCTTTAGAATCTATGAAAATAGCTTTTATATCAGAAACAACTATTGTTAATGCTGCATCAAAATAACTTTGTATCCCATTATTATTTAAATCATTAATAAGCTTAGGTAAACTTTTTTGAAAAATTCGAGTAAAACGCCCCTTAGGAAAAGCTTTTTTATTTATTAGTTGATAGAACTCTCCTTCTTCTAAATAATATTGTTCTAAATTTTTAATTTTAGAACTTTCAATTTTTGCAATTTTCTCTAATAACTTTTCAAAACAGTCAATATCTAGAGTTGGCTTATTCATAGGTTTCAACTGTGCCGAGGCAAAGTTCAGGCTATTTTCCACTACCGGAACATAAGCCTCCTGCGACTTCAGCTTTTGATTCAGCAGCAGATAATCCACTACATTTTGTGGCTGCAACTGAATCCATTCACGCAGCACATCATGAATCAGCTGGTAGGTATAGCTTTTGGCATCATCGGTAATATCGGCCCTTTCAATTTTGCCGCTTTCAAAGGAAAACTCACGCAACAGCTTCTGGCTAAAACTGTCCAATGTACCAACAAACAGTTCATCCAGCTGATCAATCACCAGTTTTAAACGTTCCCGGGCAAAATCCACTCGCGTAGCATAGTCACTCAGCACCTTTTGAAATAAGGAGTCTGTTTCAGCGGCAATTTTGGCCTGAATTTCAGTTTCGGTTAGGGTCTGACAGCGTTCAAAATAACGTAAGGTTTCCACCAGACGTGCCCGAATACGGTTTTTTAGTTCTGCAGCGGCCGCACGGGTAAATGTGGTGGCAATCACCTGATTGGGCAGATATGGCCCGAGAAAAATTCGCACCATCAGACTGGATAGGGTAAAGGTCTTTCCGGTACCGGCCGAAGCTTCAATCCAGTGCAGGCCCTGGAATTGCATATCCACAATCGGGTTAAAAGACATTTGAGTTAATATTTGGGGAGAATTCATCTTATTTTTTATTCTTCAATAGTCTGTTGATGCATAAACACCGGTTGATAGAGCTGATAGGAAAATTGTGCGCAGGCATCTTCCAGCAATGCAGTCGCATCTTGTTCCTGTAAAATAAACTGCCAGTCACGGTGCATTTGGTTAGCTTCGTTATCCACCACAGAAAAGCCGCTGAACTTGCCATCTTCATGCCAGTCTTTATAGATTACATCCATATCGTCAATACACATCTGGTTCTGCTCATTGGCTTGCCAGTTATGCTGTTTGTCTTTCTCAGCAATTTTAAGCAGCAAGGCCGCAGGCAACACCAGCGGCTGGCTTTGTCCATATTTCCAGGCGGCTATCCAGTGATCCAGCCATTCACGGGCTTTATTGGATGTCACGCCATGACACAAGATGGTTCGGTCACTAAACACCACAATCCGCGCCAGTTTTTCGCCACCATCACCCAGATTCAGGTAGGCCAGCCAGAGTAGATATTCCAGCCAGACTTTGGCACGGCGCTTGGCACGCGCGCTTGAAGCATCCAGACTGACCCATTTAGCTGCGCCATTTTTCGGCAAATGAATGTTCATATACATGTGATCATTCACCTTCCACACCTGCTGTGTGGTCGGGGTCACTTCAGGGGCATATTTCAGCAAGCGGTCTTTTAAACGCTGCTGTTCCACCAGACTCATTTGCCAGCTGCTTTGTTGCAGTTTGCCAATTGGCAGCTGATCCATCAGCAATTCAGGTTGAGCCGTCCCCTCCTGTTTTTGCAGGAACTGGCGCACGGCATAACGCCCTAAACCATCCAGCAACAAAGGTTCCTGCACAGCAGGCAGATCTTCAGGGCGCAGGTTTTCCACACCCAATGTTTTTAAATATAAACGTGCCGGAAAGGTCACATCCTGAATCCATTGATGACTGTCCAGCACCAAGACATCCTGCTGCAGATGCTGATAAGGCGTATTTACCCAGGATGAACGCTGTCCGGTGGCATGGCGAATCTGTCCTGCCACACAGAACCATTGGTCCTGATAACGTACCGGTCGGGCCGCTTCAAAGCCCAGTGGATCAAAAGGTAATAAGGGATGCACATGATACAGCGAGCGTAGCTGTTCAGGCACATCTACACCGCCGATGATTACCGTTTCATCGGCTTCCGCATCGGGCCTTTTGTTCTGCACAATATAGGCCAGATGCTGCACCAACTCCTGCACCACAGTGGATGGATCACGCACTTCACCATCATTAATGTCGAAGCCATTATAAAACAGCCACAGGTTGTCCTGCGCCAATAGCAGGTGATCTAAAAATGCCCCCTGATCATCTTCCAGACGCGAACGGTCGCCGAGCTGCGGTTTGAGCAAATCCATCAAATCAAAAGGCAAATGCTGGCTACGGTTGGGAAATTTGCCGCTGTCCAGTCCCAACATCACAATCAGTTTATAGGGCACAGGACGGATTTGCCCAATCTGACTAAAGGTAATCTGCCCGGTCGGTTCGGCATGGTCCAGCTGCATTTCCAAGGTATTGTTAATTTCGGCCAACAGATAAGGTAAAGGCAAACTTAAACTGCGCAAGGCATGATGATCCTGCTCATCATAGAAACTGGCCAGTGTCAGCATTCGTTCCTGTTTTTTGATGATTTTATACACCGTCGATAAGGACTCGACGCCCGTTTCTTCAAACTCGGCAATATCCTGCATCAGGCGTTTTAGCCACTGTTCCACCGCTACATTTTGGCCTTGCTCATGCGCAATCATCCAGTCGCGGCGTGCATCAAAATCCTGATAAATCTGGATCAGCTTGCCAATCAGCTCAAAATCGCTGGGCAGGACCTGGGCAAAACTGAGCGTGCCCTGAAACAGGCGATGCTCAGGAATGGCAATCCCCAAGGCCAAACGGTCGAGCGCAAATTTAAAACTAAAACGATAGTCTTCATCGCCTTCGCACAGGCTACGCTTTAAATGCTCGGCATCCAGTCCGCGTTTAAAACCGGCAGCAATCAGCAATTCCGTAATGCGTTCAATGGCATTGACGTCCAGACTGTAACGCTGCTGGGTCGCGCTTAAACTCAGCCAGTCGGCAAAATCTTCAATACTGAAACGCCCCTGAATCAGTTCAATCCGGCCCAGTACCGCTCGCCAAGCATTCAACGCATCCAGTTGTGCCACACCGGCAATTTGAATGGGCAGGTACACGCTATCCTTAGACAGTTGATGACTGCTGCCCGCTTTTTGCTGAATCAAGTCGCGTTCACTCGGCGGCGGGGCAAATACGCTACGGATCAGCGGTTCCAGCTCGCTTAAACTTGGACTGAGGACCAGAATGTCACTTGGTCGACGCGGCGCTTCTTTGGTGCCCTGTGCCAGCCAGTGAATCAACTGCTCTTTTAAAACTTCCAGTTGGCGCAAGCTGGAATGGCAAACATGAATTTGAATGGAATCATCCTGTTCATCCAGCATATATTGATGCTGCTCTGGTTCTACCAGATATAGAATATCGGACTGGATTTTACCGAGTAAATTCGCTTTATATTCATCAATAAAGGCATCTGCCCAGACCCCATCTTCCCCCGAAGATAAATTCGATAACAGGGAGAAGTGGTCACGCGCCTGCTTGCCAAAACGGGTCAACAAAGGATGACGCGACTCGCGCTGTTCTGCATTGAAATTTAAAGTAAATTCCTGGAAAAACTGTTCAATATCGGCATCACTGGCCTTAGGATTTTTCGCAATAAAGCGTTCTTTGACCCTGAGGTCGTAACGTGCTTTCCAGTTCGGATCGACACTGTCGGCCCAATATTCCTGTGAAGGGTTGTAATGCAGAATATAAATATCCAGGTACTGCCCCAGACGGCGTAAAAACGCCAGCTGCATGGGAGGCAAATCCAGCAAGGTAAAAATCACCAGTTGTTTTGGCAATTTTTTTAATGCTGCATTGCGGGTCTCAGGATGATCCAGCGTTTCCCAGAACATGGCATCAATACTCTGCATCTGTTCAAAGTCCTGATGAAACACTTCCTGCCACAGCCAGCGTTGCCAGGCTTCCAGTTCACGTGCCTGATTCAAGGTAAATTCAGAAATGTCAGTATTGGTTTTAAAGAACATGTCCTCAATCGGAAGTTCTTTATTTTGTCCCCAAGCCTGCAGCCAGTTAGTTGGACAGCTGCACATATTGGGAGGGCAATTTTTCTGACAATGGCCGCGATATTCCATGTAATGGCTAAACAGGCGTGATACCTGTTCTGCAACCCAATACAGCATGCCCTGCTTTTTCAGCTGCTTTTCAATGCCCTGTTCCAAACGGTCAGCACTGTCATAAATGCGCTGTACGATGGAATGTAAAGGATGATCCAATTCTAAAGGGTTTTGTTCGCTCTGAATAAAGGCTTTTAAGGCCTGAAACACGCGCCACTTGATAATAATTCGCGGAATATTGGCTTTACGCACCTGTTCTTTTTGATCGACCAGCACCCATTGATAGGCGGACCACTGGAAACCGCGAATCCGGTGATGGAACTGGGTATTGGCACTGATGCCCTTCTGTTCAGCCAGTTTCTGGGTTAACCAGGCTTCAACCGCATGCGACGGCACAATAAAGTGTTGAGTTTGCAGCACCTGAAAAGGTGTGGTGGCAGGCCTATTCACGGTCGTCAGCATGGCGTGCACCAGCACGTCTATACGCTGACTTTGAATCACATGAATGGCCATGACTGCATTACCCCAATATTTTTTAAAAAATGAAACGCCTACAAAAGCATAAAGATTATTTACTATACAATGACATCTGTCTATGTCACTTTTAACTGCGCATTAGCTTTAAAAAGGCTTTGAAATTCACACCTTAATGATGGTTGAATAGAACAAATAACACAAAATTTAAGGTATTTACATGATGAAAATAGATAAAATTCCAGACGCAATCAATCCTCAGTTAAACCTGGAAAGCATTCGGGCAGATTGCCTGGAACTTGTCAAAAAACGCGCTTACTGTTCTGCAGGTGCAGCCGTCATTCCGGTTCCATTTCTGGATGTGGTTATCGATGTCGGAATTTTGTCACAACTCATTCCGGAAGTGAATGCACGTTTTGGTTTGGCTCCGGAACAAATCAGTGTCTATGACCCGGAAACCAAAAAAGTACACTGGCATGAACTGCGTAAACGAGGGGCAGAATTTTCCGGCTTGGTGGTGGCACGTACCGCAGTGAAAAAATCCCTCAACAATGTGGTAGCAAAGGTCATCACCAAACAGGTGACTAAATTTATTCCGCTAGGTGGTCAACTTGTTGCTGCAAGTTTAGGCTACATTGTGATGAAGAAAGTCGCCGAAGCTCACGTAGAAGACTGTTACAAAATTGCCAAAGGGATTCAACAAAAACAGCAAGCCCAAGCGGCGAGTTAATCATTCCCCGATCTATTAATAAAAAATTCCGCTTGCAGCTGAGAATCTAATTGGTTCTCAGCTGTTTTAAAATGGTTCTTAATATTTCTAAACGTGCGGTATTTTTGTCATCATTGGCAATAATATGCCACGGTGCATAAGTGGTGCTGGTATGTTCGAACATATCCGCAGCTGCATCCAAATAAGCATCCCATTTTTCCCGATTGCGCCAATCCTCTGGAGTGATTTTAAAGCGTTTGTTTGGCGTCTCTTCACGGGCTTTAAAACGGGCGGCCTGCTCATCCTTGCTAATCGCCAGCCAGAATTTGATCACTACGGTTTGACTATTGGCCAGATCCCTTTCAAAGCGGTTAATTTCATCATACGCCCGCTGCCACGCATGCTCACTGACCAGTCCCTCCACGCGTTCCACCAGCACCCGTCCATACCAGGAACGGTCAAAAATCCGGATGTCTTCATCAGTCTGCAACTTGGTCCAGAAACGCCACAAATACGGATGACGCATCTCATATCGTTCAGGAGCCGAAATACTATGAATGTCATATTCCCGCGGATCAAGATTTTTCACCAGCCGTTTGATGGTACCTCCCTTGCCTGCCGCATCCATACCTTCAAATACAATAATGGCTTTACGGTCATCAAAACGTAGCGCCTCGGCTACTTTTACCGATAGTTCTTTCAGCTCTTTTTTATAGTCTTCTTTGGTCGTGGCCTGATTTTCTGGATGCAGCAACAACTCTGGAACAGGCGCCTGTTTCCATTCGGTTTCTACTTCGCTCAAATGTTCTGGACAGTTTTTCATAGCCGCCAAAATGATCTGTGCAAATTGTTGATTACGTAATTTTTCATCCTCGCAATCAATGATGTTCCAATCCTTGGTAAAACGCTGGCTGAGCTTTTGCAAACTGTCGTACTGCTTTTTATTACGCCAGTCCAGACCATGTAATTTATGCCAGCGCACTTCATGGGGATCCAGATTATCCATTCGCTTTTGCAAAGATTTCCAAGACAGATCAAACCAGACCTTCACCACATCGACATGATTATTTTTTAAGTCCTGCTCAAAAGCCTGCATATTGGCAATATAGGTATCAAACTGCGATTCATCCAGAGGCTTGGATACATGCAGGGCGGTGGCCAGCAAATCACTATACCAGTTGCCAAACAACACCATGAGCTGGCCTTCGGCAGGAATAAAGCTTGCATACGGCTGCCAGTAGGTCTGTGTGTTATTGAACATGTTGGCGGCATCAGCCTTAACCAGTAAATAACGCGGATCGACCCATTCACGCAGCTGCTTCACCGCCTCGCCCTTTCCAGCCAGTTCAATGCCATTGACCAGCACCAGTACGCTTTTGGCATTACTCTGACCACGGGTATTTCTTAACTGATATTGTGCTTCAATCAAATTCAGGGAAAGTTCATCTTCATCCAGCAGCAGATTTTTTGTTTTTTTCAGTGTCATCTTTTCCCCTATCCTTTTTTCTAAATTTCAGTCTATTCAAGCATAATCCTAGACTAAATTTGACCACATAGTGTTTATGTTGCTCAGAATTGCTGCGATTCCCGGCAAACTGACTTAATTTAAACCATTTTTCTTGCTGTTTGTCATAGCGACTTTGCCCGTCTCGCTCTAATATTTAGCCATCTAAAAAATAATAGAGACACAGCATGTCTAAACTGGCTGCATTGGATGATCTTTTAGAATTGTATTATCAATTGAATTATCATCAAAATCCTGACATTTTTCGGCGCCTGCAAGATGTACAGGCCTGGCAAAAACAGCGCATGCAGGCCACCCATAGTAAACAGTTTGCTGAAAAGCAGAATGTATTGATGTCAGAGTATTTTCTGAACCGTCTCTATGGCGGTCCAGATTTTGACGCACTGGCTGAGCAGATTGCCCGCTTGATGAAATATGCACACAAGGCTGAAAAGCTGATTCCTGAAAATGCGGTGAAAACAGGCACATCAGGGGTATCTTTAGCCATTTTGGCGGTACAGCTGGATGAACAAGTGGCCATGCAGCTACTTGAAGATTATCATCCGCACGAAGCTTTAAATGATGAGATGATGCGTTTGACTTATCTTAAACTCGATCAGGGGCAGTCTCGTTTAAAACAGCTGGATTTACTCGACCAGCTGGGTTTTAGCCTGGATAAATACATGCGCTCGTTTATGGTTCAGGCTGCATTTAAAATGTGTAAGGGAGCAGCCAGCAAATATAATTTCAACATCATGTATGAATTTATGCAGGATGGCTTTTTGGCCATGAAACCGTTAAAGTCAGCTGAGAAATTCGTGAAGGATTTTACCGCAGTTGAACGTCAGATTATCCATAAGGTTCACGCAGGCGATCCTCACCCGTTTCAGTAAATTATGTTGTGATGGAAATAACAAATTGCGCAGTGAATAAAAACACAGAGCAGATTTTATGTATATTATTCATAACAATTGCATGCGGATTGCTGTACAACGTCCTAGAATCTGTCATCATGCAAGCACTGCAACATTAACCCTATTTTTATGTTAGGAGTGACTCTAATGTCTAACGAAAAGCAAACGCCTCCCTCTACCCCTGAGTCGGCACAAAATACAGACAAAGTGAGTCCTTTCTTAACTGAGCCTCTTCCGCAAGGCACTGCCCAAGGTCAGCAACAATCTTTACAACAACAGTTAACCGATACGCCAGTGACCGGTTCAGTACCCAAATACAATCTGCCTCGTGGCGCCAACACTGGTAATGTCGGTCCGACTACCCACTTCGGTTACCAGACCGTCAGCAGTGAAGATAAAGCCCAGAAAGTGGCGGAAGTTTTCCATTCAGTCGCCAGCAAATACGACATCATGAATGACCTGATGTCATTCGGTATTCACCGCTTATGGAAACGTTTTGCCATTAATATGTCAGGCGTACGCCGTGGTCAGCATGTGCTGGATATTGCCGGCGGTACAGGGGACCTGGCCAAAGTCTTTAGCCGTGAAGTCGGTCCTACCGGTCATGTGGTATTGTCTGACATTAACGAGTCTATGCTGAACGTCGGTCGTGACCGCCTGACTGATGCTGGCTGTACCAATGTAGACTTCGTTTTGGCCAATGCTGAAACACTGGAACCCTTTGCAGACAACAGTTTTGACTTGTTGACCATCAGCTTCGGTTTACGTAACGTGACCGATAAAGATGCTGCGCTGGCTGCCATGTACCGCGTGCTTAAGCCAGGTGGCCGTTTGCTGGTACTTGAATTCTCTAAACCGGTGTTTGAGCCATTCTCTAAACTGTATGACCTGTATTCATTCACGGCTTTACCGATTATGGGTAAAATTATTGCCAACGATTCTGAAAGTTATAAATATTTAGCCGAATCCATCCGTATGCACCCAGACCAACGCACATTAAAAGGGATGATGGAAAATGCCGGCTTCCAGAACTGTGATTACCACAACCTGACGGGTGGTATTGTGGCGGTTCACCGCGGCTTTAAACTTTAAGGTTTTATACTATGTGGTCGATTCTGGCACTGGGTGCAGTTGAACGGTTAATTCATCATGTGATTGATCTGGATGCCATTACCCGCATCCAGCTGAATCAGTTGCAAGGCAAGATGCTGCGGGTGGTGATTGACTCACCGCAACTCTCTGTTGATGTGTTTTTTGACGAAAATAAAGTGCGCCTAGAACCGACCGTCACCGGTCAGGCAGAACGTCCGTCCATTTTTGAGCAACGCCCGTTTGACCCGCAACAAACATCTATTATGCCAGCCACCGCAACCTTACAGGTTAAAAATGTGGTTGAGCTGATCAAACTGCTGCTGGCAGATAATGTGGGCAATATTCCGCTACAGGGTGACTATCACCTGCTACAGGATATTCAGCGCATCATGCAACAAGCTGAACCTGATCTTGCTGCCCATTTAAGTCCCTGGATTGGTCCTGCCCTTGCACATGAACTGGGTAAAATCCAGCTGGCACCAAAACATTTAAAACGTTCCTTAGAAAGTTATTTATTCTTTGCTGAAGATGCGTTAAAAGAAGATACAGGTTTATTTGCTGCACGTTGGCAAATGGACGATCTGCAACAAGATACCCGAATTTTCAATCAAAATTTAGACCGTGCTGAAGCCAAGATTCAACAGCTTCAGGCACAGATTGATGCTGATTCAGATACACCCGCTTCATCTCAAGACTAGGTAATTACATTTATGATTCCGCACGTTTCACGTTTACTCGAACTTTGGCGCATTGCCGCGCACTATAGACTCGACACGTTGTTTCCTGCGGAAGAATTACCGGAAAAAGCCCGCCATGCTTTAAGTTTCATTCGCATGCACCCTGCGGCATGGTCAAGCCGTGAACGTAAAAATCCCCTCAAGCTGAAACAGGCTTTAGAGGAAATGGGACCGCTGGCGATTAAATTGGGACAGCTACTTTCTACTCGTCGCGACCTGATGCCACCTGAAGTGTTACAACAGCTGGTATTACTGCAAGACCGAGTCAAACCATTTGACAATAGCGTTGCCAAAACCCGCATTCAAGAATCGCTCAAAGCCGATGTCAATACGCTGTTTGCCCGCTTCGATGCGCAACCCTTGGCCGCTGCCTCGATTGCACAAGTACATACTGCAGCGTTACATGATGGTCGCGAAGTGGTGGTGAAAGTTACACGCCCCAATATCCGCACTCAAATTCTGCAAGATTTTGAAATTTTGGACTGGCTGGGAGCAGCGCTGGAAAAACGTCTGGAAGCAGCACGTGCCCTGCATTTATCGGAAATTATTCAGGACTATCGTCAGATCATTTTAAATGAGCTGGATTTGACCCTAGAAGCCGACAATACCCGTCGCATGCGCCATTACTTCACCGGCTCTAGCATGATGTATGTGCCTGAAGTGTATATGGACAGCAAAGATGTCATGGTTGCTGAACGCATCACCGGGGTTCCGATTTCTGATACCGCGACTTTTGACCAGATGGGTATGAATCGTGCGGACCTGGCAGAAAAAGGCCTGACCATTTTCTTTACCCAAGTGTTCCGTGACAACTTCTTCCATGCCGACATGCATCCTGGTAACGTGTTTGTCGAAACCATTAATCCAGCTAATCCACGCTTTATTGCACTGGACTGTGCGATTATGGGTGAGCTCTCCAAGCATGACCAGATGACCGTAGCACGCATGTTACTTGCGGTCATGAACAGTAACTTTATGCAGCTGATTCAGATTGTGCACCAAGCTGGCTGGATTCCACCGGGTACCGACCAGGATGCTCTGGCCCGTGAAATGCGTCGCACCGTAGGTCCAATGGTATCAAAACCGATGAGCGAGTTGGACTTTGCCGGCATCCTGATTCAAGTGATGGATATCGCCCGCCGTTTCCATCTGGAAATTCCTCCGCAGCTGATGTTATTGCTGAAAACACTGGTTCATGTAGAAGGTTTGGGCACCGACCTCTACCCGGACCTTGATATCTGGAAACTGGCGAAACCGATTCTAACTGACTGGATTAAAGTCAATATGAATCCAGTGAAAAACATGAAGGAAATTGGTCAGCAAATTCCAGACCTTCTGCTGGGTGCACAGGATTTACCAAGTCTGATGATTGACAGCCTGAATGGTTTAAAAAACCAGTCCGCCTGGCATTCCAAACAATTGCATGAACTGCAAAGCATGCGTCTGCAAATGGAACATCAGCAAAAACGCAGCTGGATTTTTGGCAGCATTATGGCCATTTTGCTATCCATTGCGATTATTGCACCATGGTATGTATCTATTATTCTGATCATACTTGTGAGCTTGCTGGCTGTCTGGCGAATTGCGAAATAAGATTCTCTATTCAAAAATAATATCAGCCCGTTTATAATGGGCTGATTTTTTTCATAATATCTAAAGTGATTATTCAATTATTATTTATAATGATTTGTTGCATTTAGTTCAATTTAGGTGTTTTTTTCACTTATTTTTTAACCATTTTTTTGTTATAAAGTTAAGCATCACTCATAACTAAAACTTAGGCTTTAGGGAATACTATGTTCAATCGAACTTTTAAACTAACAACATTAGCAATTGCAACTTCATTATTGGCGGCTTGTGGTGGTGGGAGTAGCTCATCAACTCCTGGGTTTTCCTCCAAAGAAATTTCCGGAGCCGCTGTTGACTTCTATATAGCAGGGGCAGATGTTAATTTTACAAACCCTGAATGTGAAGCCGCTTATCCAGATCTGAAAACGGATCAAGATGGTAAATTTACTTTTAAAACTACAGGAAACTGTCAGGAAACTGGTTTCATTATTACCGGCGGTATTGATACAGTGACCAAGCTTCCCTTCCAAGGCCAATTAAAAGTTAAATCTAATAACTATCAAGCAGCATCAACTACTGAAATTGTTGCAAGCCCTCTGACAACTCTGCAAGCAGAGCTTCCAGCAGCAGAGTTTGCTCAAGTTCTCGAAAACTTAGGCTTTAGCCTGAATGAAGACGTAACGACATTTGACCCAATTACAGAAGGTTCAAATGAACAAAAGGCAGCTGTATTCGTATTACAACAAATTTTCACTCAACTTGAAAATTCTGGTTTAACACTTGAGCAAGCTGCCCAAGCTATTCAAACCGCTTCTTCGACAACACAACTTCTTACCAACTCAGGCGTAGATTCTAATGCAGTCACAGCCGTGTTCAACGCTGCTATAGCATCTACAACCGACACCAATATTCAACAAGCTTTAGCCGCAAGTCAAACCGCTGTAGAATCTGTTACTACCATTATCAATACTGCCCTCACTTCAACTGGCAGCACTGGTAATTTAGAAGATTATTTAACTGACAACTCTACCGTTATTGGTGAAATTCAGGATAACATTGTATCTGCTAGCTATAGTGGACTGAGCATTGCAAATAAAAATATTCAAGACATTATTAATTCTCGAAGTGATGCACGTCTATCACTTGATAAGAATGCAATTGATTCTCTAACTCAAGTGACATTCAATTTAAATAAATTGGCTACAGGTACTGATTCTATTAAATTAGGTTTAAAAGCAACTGCTACAATTGGCCAAAATGGCCAACCTGAAACTTTAAGCGTTTATATTAGTAATGTAAAAGTTTCGTTTAATAATAGTACTGCTATCAGCGAAATCATTATTCCTGCCGGCACTATTATTGAAATTGAATCTACGCTAGCAAATGCACCGAAAGGTTCATTTGAAGTTCCACAAGACAGAGTATTCCCAGGAAACTCTCTTTCTCTAGCAAATCTAGTAGTCGCATTTCCGATTTTAAGTCAACCGTATAATAATTATAAAAATCTGATCGCTTCAAGCAACCTAGTAAATGCTGATGTATCTGTTTTTGTAGCTCCAACCGTTTATCCAGTCTCTGCAACCTTAGGATTGAACCTAGGTGAATTTGGTATTCCAAATAAACCTGCAACTGTCTTTAGTGGATATACTTCTACAGGCTACTTTGTAATCCAATAATCTCAACTAAAAAGCCAGTGATCATCACTGGCTTTTCTCTAACTTCCTATCTGGTAATTCAAGTTGAAAAATCAATCATTACTTTTTATCTCTGTGGCATTAATTTTTTCTAATAGCTATGCTGCACCTGATGATTTGTTTTTACAAGCGACTCCTGCTAAAAATAAGCTCACCACCAATATAAGTTTAGATTTAGTCAATGACACTGTAGACTTTCTGAATTTACGAGAAAGTGAGGGTGTGAAAGGAGATTCAGGAGATTATATCGGTGGACATCTGAATGTTCAGTACCAACTATATCCAGAATGGTCTATAAATGCTGATTACTGGCATCGTGAAATCGAGTTTGCCCAAGATACAAATAAACTAAATACTACTGCATTAGGTTTGACTTATACGCCCGAAAGCCTTTCTACAGATGACTCTGATCTTGCATTTAAGCTTTCTTTCTGGGGTAACAAGGCAAATGAACTAAGCAAATCTACCCCTACTCTGGTCAATGGTCGTAAGATTGATGAAGTTATAGTTTCTAACCCGCGCGATATGCAAATTCAGTTAGATACTATCTACACCCATAAAATTGATTTTATGAATCAAATCAATTTATTTGGATCGTTAGGATACAGTCAGGTCAAAGTTGATGAACTTGATCTAATGGTTCATCTAACAGGCGAGGGACGTGACTGTAAAGCAAATATCAATATTAACTCCAATAATCAAGTAACTGGTACTCCTATTGGCCGATGTCTGATTGACGGATTAATTGTGCGTGATATTGATGTCGGGCAATATGCTGATCAATTTGGCCTCGATATGCAAAAAGACCTGAATTACGATAGTTATTATGCAGGCCTAGGCGGCTCATGGAACTGGCGCTATAAACAATTTGAAAGCCAAGTTGCCTACCAATACCAGCACTTATGGCGTAACGATATTGATGATCGCGTGAGTAATTTTGGTAACACTCCGATTAAAGACAATCATACTCTTGGCGTAAAATTCAGCTACGATTTTACTCCACAGATCACTGCTTTCTTGCAGGGTGAAATTTATCAGAACAACTTTGTTGGTCATATTCCTTTTCTCTATAACGGGGTAACAGCATCACGCCTAGATAAACGTTATGGACTGGCTTCTTTAGGGCTCAATATCCGTATGTTCTAGGCTTAAAATCCTTTTAAAAAACCGTTTATCGATCCGCAGCTTTACGTAAGATGCGGATTTTTATTTTTACTGACTCATCAGTCATTCACTGAATGATCTCGCCATTGTTGCGTACCCTAGACAGATTAAAATAACTGCACACCTGTAGATTGAATGATAGATCATGATGCAAATCTTGCAAAAACGCCCTTCTTCTTTAAATGTCCGTGCTGGCCGGTTGGCACGCCAACTGATTGAAAAAGAAGGTTTGCAGGCAAATTTTGTCGATATTGTTCCCGGTGCAGCAGGTGGCCCCAAAGGCCTTGGCATTCAAGCCCTCGATCAGGCCATTTTTGGCGATTTCCTGGCACAAGCGCCACGGCGCAGAACCTTGATTGGTTCATCCATCGGTAGCTGGCGCTTTGCCAGTATTGCTGCATGGGGTGCGAAGGAAGGCACCGAACGCCTTGCGGAGCTTTATACCAACCTGCATTTCCATAAAAAAATGTCACGGCAGGAAGTGGGGCAAATTTGCCATAACATGCTGCTCGATCTGGTGCAAGGCAAAGAACAGCAGCTGGTTGAGCATCCGGACTATCATCTGACCGTCATCTCGGTCAAAGCCCAGCACATTTTCCAGAGTGACAGATCCCTGCCTTTACTGGCATCGGTTGCCGGCATTATTGGCAGTAATGCCGTGGCACGTAAACACAACCGTCTGTTTATGCAAAGGGTAATCAGCCAACCGGAAATGGGGACACAATTTAAAGTCGATGATGATTTTACCACGCATTATCAGCCTTTAAATCTCAGCAATGTCACCTCCTGGCTGATGGCTTCAGCTTCTATTCCCGGAGTGATGGCAGCAATCCGCGATATTCCCGACGCCCCGAAAGGCAGTTACCGTGATGGCGGTTTAATTGATTATCACCTTGATCTGCCGTTTCAGAGCCAGGGCATTGTGCTGTATCCGCATTTTAGCGACAGCATTACTCCGGGCTGGTTTGACAAGATGTTGAAAAAGCGCAAGGCCAATCCGGAAAATCAGGCACGGACTTTACTACTTTCCCCCTCAATCGAATATTTACAGTCCTTACCGCTCGGTCGCTTGCCGGATCGTAAAGATTTCACTCTAAAAGGGCTGGACCAAAAACAGCGGATTCAAATGTGGAATCAGTCTGTAGCAGAAAGCCAGCGCATGGGGGATGAGTTTTTGGAAATGGTGGAAAAACAGAACTTTCCGCAGCTGATGCAGGATTTATAAAATCAAGTAGAGGAAAAACTATAGGCGCTTGATTAAGTGAACCGGTTTATTTTCCTATGCTTGGAATATTATAAAATCTTGGGTGAATAAAGCACCTGAACCTCTTGAATCAGAAATCAAAAGGTTCATACGTATATTTTTTTCTCAAACAGTCGCTAATCACGTACACTATACAGCTGCGATTTTGATTCGCTGTTTTCCATTTTGAACATATTTTTGGTGAAATTCTCATGAACAACGCGCAATGGCTCGATGAAGTAAAATTTAACGAACAAGGTCTGATCCCTGCCATTGCCCAGCATCATCAAAGCGGACGTGTGCTGATGGTAGCCTGGATGAACCGGGAGGCTTTGGCACTCACTGCCGAGAAAAATCAGGCCGTATATTTCTCCCGTTCACGTAACAAGTTATGGCACAAGGGTGAAGAATCCGGTCATTTCCAGACTGTGCATGAAATCCGTCTGGATTGTGATGCCGACGTGATTGTGTTGCAGATTGAACAGCACGGCGGTATTGCCTGCCACACTGGTCGTGAATCGTGTTTCTACCGCAAATTGACTGCAAATGGCTGGGAAATTGTCGATGCACAGTTGAAAGATCCGAGCCAGATTTATGCTGAAAAATCAACCAATCCACATACCCTAGCCATGAATGCATCGACTGCCCAGTCTGAACAGGTCGAAGTTCTGGACTATTTGGGCCAGATGATGGCAGAGCGCAAAAAAGCCGACCCGGATTCATCTTATGTCGCCAAACTGTATCACAAAGGCTTGAACAAAATTCTGGAAAAAGTCGGTGAAGAAAGTGTTGAAACCATCATCGCAGCCAAAGATTTTAAATCTGAAGCCAATACCGACAATAAAAACGACCTGATTTACGAAGTTGCCGATTTATGGTTCCACACCATTGTGATGCTGGGTTATTTCGACCTCGACCCACAACTGGTATTAAACGAGCTGGCGCGTCGCCAAGGCCTGTCTGGCTTGGTGGAAAAAGCCAATCGTCAGCATTAATTCAGTATTTTTACCGTGTCAGTATCTAAAAAGCCCAATCCCACCTATGAGCAAGCACTTGCTATAGATAATGCGCGTCTGGGCAATTCCTTCAAGGTGATTGCCTATGCTGGCACAGGTAAAACCACCACCCTGCAAATGATCAGCGATGCCATGCCAGAACGGCGTGGCATGTATCTGGCATTTAACAAAGCCATTGCAGCAGAAGCACAAAGTAAATTTCATCGCAATGTCGACTGTCGAACCTTTCACTCGCTGGCTTTTCGTAGCGTGCCGCGTGGTATCACCGACAAACTGCGCTTGCCACGTTTAAGTCCGAGCTTTATTGCCAAGGAATACCGGCTACAACCGATTACTCTGCGCCGGATGATGGGCGGCCGTTATGAAAAATATGTGATGATGCCGTCACGTCTCGCCAGTCTGGTGGCCAATGCAGTCAGCTATTTCTGCTCGACCAGTTCGCAGTATCCGGCACCGCGACATCTGCAGGCACCAAGCTGGTTGCATCCGGACGATATTGAAGAATTGCAGAAGCATCTTTATCCGGCCATTGAACGGCGCTGGTTAGAATCAATTGATCCCAATCATCAGGCCGGTATAGGACATGATATTTACCTGAAACTTTGGGCGCTGTCTGAACCGAATATTCCAGCAGACTATGTGCTGTTTGATGAAGCACAAGATGCAGACCCTTTAATGCTCGGAATTTTACTGCGGCAAAAAAACACCCAGGTCATTTATGTCGGCGATGCCCATCAACAAATTTATGCCTGGCGTGGTGCGGTCAATGCCATGCAACAATTGCCACTGCCTGAATCACGCCTGACTACCTCGTTCCGTTTTGGTGAAGAAATTGCCTTAAATGCCAATGCCATCTTGGGTGCATTAAACGAAACGGTGCCCTTGCTCGGCAATCCGTTACTGAATTCCAAAGTGGTGAATAAACCGCATACCAAACAGCGTGATGCGATTTTGTGCCGCACCAATGCCCGCGCGATGGAATTGCTGCTTTCCGGACTGGTGCATGGTGACAAGGTCAGCTTGCAGGCCGATCATGTCAGACTAAACCGTTTTGTTGATGCAGCCAGCATGCTGAAACAGGGTCGCCGCGTCACCGATGTACCCGAACTGGCCTGGTTTAATTCCTGGCATGACGTGCATGAATACTGTGAAACCAATGATGGCAGTGACATTAAACCGCTGGTAAAATTGGTGGATGATCACGGCACCGACCCACTCAAAAGAGCCTTAGCCAAAATTACCCCGATTGAACAGGCCGACTACATTATCTCGACCGCCCACAAGGCCAAAGGCTTGGAATGGGACCGTGTGCATATCGAAGATGACTATCAGTTTAAGGTCAATGAAAAAGACCATAAAATTAGTGACGAAGAGTTAAGATTGCTTTACGTGGCCTGTACACGTGCTAAAGTAAGTTTAAATATTCACCACATTTACGATCTGGTACAACAGCTGAAAAAGCAAATGCCAGTCTCGCTGCGTAAAGCTGTGGGAGAATAAGTTTCGCTTTAGCTGCAAGGCAGGTGTTTTATGAAAATTGACTCCATTCAACTCAAACACGCGCTTCATTTTGCCGATCTCAAGCTGAAATTTAATGACAAACCCATCACCCTGATTCTGGGTGATCAAAGCTCCGGTAAAACCGGTATTTTAAAATTTACCTATCAGGCACTCACCTGGTTTGCAGCCCGTTATAAAGACTCGCGTGCTGCCGGTGTGGTCATGCAGGATCAGGACATCATGTTTACCCGCCTGCAATCCAAAATTGATATTCGGGTTCAGATTCCTCCCGATATTGGGACTTTAAATGCCTCTAGCGAAGCGGGGGACAAGACCCTGACGACGTGTGACTGGCAGATTTATAAAACTTTAAATAGTCATGGCATTGGCACCAGCAAAGCCGAAACCCAGCAATTAGACAATCTGGTGGAACTCTATCATAACGCGCTGAAGCACGATCAGCAGCAAGGCTTGCCCTTGATTGCCTATTACCCGGCAGAACGTTTTGTGCATGAAATGAATATTCAGAGCAAAAATAATCCGGTAGTGTTTCAGGCTTCACATGCCTATGAAATTTCCAGCATTCCCTATACCACCTTTAGCCGTTTCTTTGAATGGTTTCGTGAAATCAGCGATATTGAAAATGCTCAGATTGCGCAGCTGTTTCAGCAGCTCATTACCAATTCGTCCATCCAGAAAAATAAAGACAAAGATTTTTTACAACAATTGGTCCATGCCCAAAAGCAAATGAACGCGCCGAGTCTGGACGCTTTAAAACAGGCTTTGAGCACCGTTCTTCCCAATTTTGAAGACATTTATGTGCAGTATCAGCCTAAATTGCAACTGATGGTGAGTTATGCGGGAAAAACCATGCTCTATCAGCAACTTTCCAACAGTGTTAAAAACTGGATCGCCCTGGTAGGAGATATTGTACGGCGTTTATGCCTGCTCAATCCCAAAAGTTTATATCCCTGTCTGGAAGGTGATGGCATTTTGCTGATTGATGCGATTGATCACCAGCTGGATCAAAATACCTCGCAAGTAATTTTACAGCACCTGCATCAGGCTTTTCCGCGTTTGCAGATTATTGCCACCGGCAACCGTATGGAATTACTGGAACATGCAGTGGAATATCAATGTTTAAAACTGGAGCATAAACAGCTGTTTGATATGCAATTGCAACCGCTCAAGGAAGAATTTGATTCAATTTATGAAAATCTGGTGTTTAATGAGGAAGTGATTGAAGCCGATGCCTTAACTGAGCCTGTATCAGAAAGTATGACCCCACAAAGCTTGTTAGAGCAGATCAAGCAATATTTAACCCCCGAACAACAAACAGAATTATTGCACTTAATGCAACAGCAGGATGACACCTCTTCCTCTCATCCTATCTCCTGACACAACAATTTGAATAGTGCTAGAAAATACTCAGGATCTTTTTAAAAATCCCTTTTAGCATTGCATCTGGCTAAACAGGCGACGCCCCTCAAGCATGCAGGGGCGTATAATAAGTCAGGCAAGTATTTATGAAATGTTAACAAACCCGAGTGTGTGCGCAAAAATAATTGATGTTGTTTTACTCATGCAATAAGATCATGTATATTTAAAGTTTAATAGTAAAATCCGATTCTACTATGACTTTTTTACAGGTTGCGCAACACAGCTTGTTTTTCATTTTTTAACTCAAACCGGCTTTCAAGATTGAGAAGTTTGGATTGTTCTTTGCATTCCTGTAATCCTTGGAAGATAAGATTCACGCTTAGGTGTTTATAGCCTAACTCACGACTTTGGATATGAGTGTGCTACCGATTATTATTTTGCTACCGTTAGTACTAGGCACAACCCTTGTCTCGTGGCTGAAATTTTCACGCGGGCTAACGGCTTTAGCAGCCTTAGGGGTCAGCCTGAGTAGTCTGACCCTGTTACTGCTGCAAGCCAAAGATGTGTTTAATGGCGGAACAATAACACAAAGCTGGGCCTGGTTACCCCAGTTAGGCATTGACTTAAGCTTTCGTCTGGATGCCTTAGGCCTGTTGTTTTGCTTGCTGATTAGCGGGATCGGAACGCTCATTTATATTTATGCCTATTATTATTTAAATCCTAGAAATTCTCTGAGCAAGCTCTATCTTCTGCTGATGCTGTTCATGGCCTCCATGCTCGGGATATCACTTTCTAACAATTTAATTTTACTGCTTATTTTTTGGGAACTGACCAGTATTTCCTCCTTTCTGCTGGTCGGTTACTGGAGCAATTACGAAGCGGCACAGCGCGGTTCACGTATGGCTTTGACCATTACCGGCATGGGCGGTCTGGCCATGCTGGGCGGTTTCATTCTGCTCGGCCAAATCACCGGAACCTATCAGATTGACCAGATTTTGACGATGAAGGATCAAATTCAAAGTCACTCGCTATTTGTTCCAAGCTTGCTGCTGATTTTACTGGGTGCATTTACCAAAAGTGCCCAGTTCCCGTTTCACTTCTGGCTGCCGAATGCCATGGCAGCTCCGACGCCGGTTTCAGCCTATTTGCACTCTGCCACCATGGTCAAAGCCGGAATTTTCCTGCTGGCACGTTTTACGCCAATTTTTGTAGGTGCAGCGCTGTATCACAATATTGTGACTTTCGTGGGCTTGTTCACCTTATGTATGGCTGCCTTCTTTGCCATTTTCAAGGAAGACTTAAAAGGCTTATTGGCTTACTCCACCATCAGTCATTTAGGCTTGATTGTGTGCTTACTGGGATTAGGTTCACCACTGGCAATTGCTGCTGCCATTTTCCATATTATTAATCACGCCACCTTTAAAGCGGCTTTGTTCATGATTGCCGGGATCATTGACCATGAAACCGGAACCCGCGATTTGCGTAAGCTTAGTGGGATCTGGCAACTGCTGCCCTTTACCGCCACCCTGACCATGATCACTGCCGCCTCTATGGCTGGTGTGCCCCTGACCAATGGCTTCCTGTCCAAGGAAATGTTCTTTACTGAACTATTGGCCAGCCTTTCAGGTCCTGTGCTCATTGTTTCTGCCATTCTGGCAACCCTGGCCGGAATTTTCGCAGTGGCTTATTCGGTACGTTTAGTGCATGGCGTATTTTTCGATGGTCCGATTGGCGCAGGGGTCCCGAACCGGCAAGCACATGAGCCGCCGCTGGGCATGCGTGTACCCGCAATACTACTGGCGGTTTTATGTATTCTGGTCGGCCTGGTACCTTCATTGCTGGTGGAAAATATTGTCAATGCAACTGCACGTGCCAGCACTCAAATGCCAGACTTTGTTGGTACTCATTTAGCCATCTGGCATGGTTTTAACCTGCCTTTGCTGATGAGTATTGTGGCACTTTTGGGCGGAATCACTTTCTATTTTGCTTTGGCCAAAGGCGGTCGCATTCGGGAAATTGATCTCGATCCTGTGCTTGGAAAATTTCAGGGCAGAGTGCTATTTGATTTATTTTTAAAACATCTGTTACTGAGTTCACGTAAGTTCAAACGGCAAACTGAAAATGGTTCACTGCAAAGCTATCTGATGTGGATTGTGCTGTTTAGTGGTGCTTTGCTGACTATGCCCTTTATCAATCAAGGCCTGACCACTGGTACACGTGAACTCGTCCATGCTCCAGCAATTGCCATTGTGTTGTGGCTGCTCTTGTTCTCAGCCTGCTGGATGATGCTGTGGTTTCACCATGAACGGATTAAGGCCGTGCTGATTAGCGGTGCGGTCGGTCTGGTCGTGACACTGGTATTTGTAACCTTGTCTGCACCTGATCTGGCCCTCACCCAAATCACGGTCGATGTAGTCACGACGGTATTGCTGCTGATGAGCCTGTCCTTACTGCCACAGCTTACCCCTTATGAGTCCAGCGTTTCACGGCGCTGGCGCGATGCCCTAATCGCCATTGGTGGTGGTCTGGGCATCGGCTGGATTAGCTGGCTGATGCTGACCCGTGACCACAACTCGATTTCATGGTTCTTTCTGCAGCAGTCACTACCACTCGGTGGCGGTTCCAATGTGGTTAACGTAATTCTGGTCGACTTCCGTGGTTTCGATACCTTTGGGGAAATTACCGTATTGGGCATCGCTGCGATTGGCGCACTGTGTTTAATGGATGGCATGCGTGCTCACGGCACCACCATTACCCAGGGCCTGACCTACCGCTTTAATCCCTCTCCGCTGATGTTCCGTATTACCGCATCCTGGGTATTACCTCTAGCGCTGGTGGTGAGCCTGTATATCTTCCTGCGTGGCCATAATCTGCCCGGCGGTGGTTTTATTGCCGGCCTGATTACCGCTTTGGCCCTGGTGATCCAGTACATTGCCTTAGGACAAGACCAGGCTGAACAGATGCTCAGAGCCAAATCCGGCCGCTTATATGAAATCTGGATTGGTTCAGGTCTAAGCATTGCAGGACTGACCGGACTCGCTGCCTGGTTCTGGGGACGTCCATTCCTGACCAGTGCCCATGTTCATATCACTCCGCCCCTGTTAGGTGATATCCATTTGGCATCCGCTGCATTATTTGATGTCGGTGTCTATGTCACCGTCGTGGGTGCCACCATGTTGATGATTTCCGTCCTGGGTGACTCACGCCACTCCAGCATGTCTGGTCCAGTATTGAAGGGGGAATAAAATGATCAGTCTAGAGTTTTTACTTGCCTCTGCCATTGGTTTACTGGTTGCCACGGGAATTTACCTGATCTTGCGTGCACGTACTTTTCCCGTGGTTTTAGGACTGGCCATGATTGGCTATGCGGTCAATCTGTTCCTGTTTGCCATGGGCCGGATTCAGGTCAATGCCCCGGCTATACTGACTGAAACCACCAAAGTCACCGATCCTTTACCTCAAGCGCTAGTCTTGACAGCCATTGTGATCGGTTTTGCCACCACGGCCTTTATTGTCCAGCTGGCTTTACGCAGCCGTTATGAAAGCGGTACCGACCATGTCGACTCAAAAGAAGAAATCACCCCGATTGACCCGCGCGAGGATGAGCCTTAATGAATGCCTTCATCCAGTTCTGGACTGAACACACCCCAATATTTAGCATTTTAATTCCGGCATTTACCGGTTTCTTACTGGTTCTTTTGGGTAATCCCGGCAAAGGTTCATTAGCACACGACTGGCGACAACCTTGGCGTCGTGGCATCAGCTACGTCTCTTCAATCCTGGGCTTAGGCACTGCCATCGTGTATTTAATCTTCGCCAGCAGCGGGCAGATTAGCACCTACATCCTCGGTGAATGGTCTGCACCCTTTGGTATTGTGCTGGTTCTGGATCAGCTTTCTGCACTGATGCTGGTGCTGACCTATGCCCTGGCGACCCCAATTTTATGGTTTGCCAGTCACGCGTGGGATACTCAAGGGCGTTATTTCCATGCCATGTTCCATTTTTTACTCATGGGCTTATGCGGTGCATTCCTGACAGGCGACTTATTTAATTTATTCGTATTCTTTGAAATCCTGCTGATGGCTTCTTATGTCCTGCTGCTACACGGACAAGGCAAGGCGCGTTTTCAACTCGGCGTTCACTACGTCACCATCAACCTGCTGGCCTCTGCGCTGTTCCTGATTGGCTTAGGCATGATCTACGGCAGTGTCGGCAGTTTAAATATGGCTGATGTTGCACGTTTAATCCCGCTGTTAGAACGAGACCAGCATATCTTGGCAGCTGCAGGCGGCTTATTATTATTTGTGGTTTTTGGCATCAAGGCTGCAATGTTACCAGTCGGGTTTTGGCTACCAAAAACCTATGCCGTAGCCACCACTCCGGTCGCTGCCATTTTCACCATTATGACCAAAGTGGGGATCTATGCCATTCTTCGAGTCAATGGCACGATTTTTGATGATGATTTCAGTCAGGGCATTCTGGCAAATTGGTTACTTCCGATCGGTTTGGTCACCTCGGTTTATGGCGTGATTGGTGCCATTGGCGCGGAACGTTTACGCCGTTTTGTCGGCTTTATGATTTTATCTTCGATTGGCACGCTGCTGATTGCCATTTCATTATTTAATACATTGGCTTGGGCTGCAGGACTGTATTATCTGGTGCATAGCACCATTATTGGCGCTGCGTTTTATCTGCTCTGTGGCTGGATTACCTCACAGCGCGGTACATTCAAAGATCATTTCAACATCGCTCCGAAAATGAAACAGCAAAAAGCGGTGTCCCTCACCTTCTTTTTCATTGCCTTGATGATGGCGGGTTTACCGCCTTTTAGCGGATTTTTAGGCAAGGTTTTTATCTTGCAGGCGACTTCTCATTCCCCTTATCAAGGTGTAATTATTGCGGTGGTGCTGCTAGTGAGTTTACTCAGCATTATTGCCTTTACCCGGGTGGGATTCATTCTGTTCTGGCGTGCCAGCAAACCTGAAGATCAAGCGGAAACCGAAGCATTTAAAGCATATCAAGCCATACCCAATCATGCCCCGATACGCAATGACAAAACCATTTATCTGCTGTTGTCAGGCTTGGTACTCTATATGGTTTGCGCAAATCCGATTCAGCAATACATGTTTAAAACGGCTGAACAGATCCAGAATAATGCTGTGTATGAAGATGTCATTTTACACAAAGATGTCCTGAATCAGGTGATTAGCGTACAGCCTTATAATCCTGAAAATTTACCTGAAACCAAATATGGCGGTGAAACCGTCGATCCGAATGCACATCTGATTCCGTATATCATCTCGAAAAATACTTTAGAAGGTGAGCACATTTCAGAATATAAACAACGCCAGATCAGGCAGCAGCAAGACCAGCAAGCCACTGATCCGGATGATGCCAAACTCAAGCCGATGGAGCCTTAAACATGCAAAAAACATCGTTTTTGGACCGCTGGCTGCCGCATCCCTTCGTCTCCGTGATTGTGGCCTTAAGCTGGATCATGCTGGCGCATAGTCTGGATCCGGCAACCTTGCTGATGGCCTTATTGCTGGGCATTGCCATTCCATATCTAGTCAAACCCTTTATTGGCAACACCCCAAATATTCACTGGATTCTGGCTATCAAATTATTCTTTGTGGTGTTATGGGACATTATTGTTTGTAATATTAAAGTGGCCAAACAGGTGCTTGGCCCCACCCATAAACTGCATCCGAAATGGTTTCGTGTACCTCTGGAAACCCAGCATGAACAGGTCAATGTATTGCTGGCCCTGATTATTACCACTACGCCGGGTACCGTGACCGCAGGGATCGATCACGATCGTGGTGATATTCTGGTTCATGCCCTGAGTACCGATAATGCCGAAATCGATATTATCGAAATTAAAAATCGTTATGAAAAAGCGCTGATTGAAATTTTTGATGTGGAATTAGGAGAAGATTCATGACTATTTTGCCTTATGCACTTGGTCTGTGTATGGTCGCAATCACCATTTCCATGTTTCTTTGCCTGATCCGTATGGTGATCGGCCCTTCCATCGTGGACCGGCTTTTAGCACTGGATACCCTGTTTCTGAATGCGACCTGTCTGGTGGTCATTCTGGGCATCTACTGGGCAAGCACCTCCTTATTTGAAGGAGCTTTATTGGTTGCCATGCTTGGATTTGTTTCCACCGCAGCGCTGGCACGCTACTTTACCACTGGCCATGTGGTCGACTAGGAGCAACAGCAATGCAACTTCTCATGGAAATCCTGGTCTCAATTTTTTTGTTGATTGGCTCGTTCTTCATGCTGGTAGGCGGCATTGGGATGGTTCGTCTGCCCGATTTATTTATGCGCCTGCATGCGCCGACCAAATCCAGTACCCTGGGTCTGGGCAGTTTCCTGATTGCTGCCATGATCTTTTCAGCCTTTCAGGGACGTTTCGGTTTTGCCGAATTGTTACTGACTTTACTGGCGTTCATTACTGCCCCCGTGTCGGCAAACCTTATGGCACAGGCAGCATTGCATTTACGTTTACGCTCAACCAGTGGTGAAGTACCTGAAGCACTTGAACGTCCCTTGCCCTGGCAACGTACCCGGCGTCGCAATCCCAAAACAGAAGATGATTCACATAATGATGTCAGCTGAAACCGTTCTTGTTGTTCTAAACTTAACTTAAAATTTTATACCGTTTTACACAAATTTATTCTTCTGAGCAGAATTTTCCGCCACAAAAAAGCCACCCGAAGGTGGCTTTTCTTTTTAGCGATTATTCATCATCTTTTTTTGCATCATCAGCTGGAGGTAAATCCTTCACTGCTTCTGCAATCAGACCAAACATATAGTTGCCATACGCGTTGGTTTTGTCGTAATGGAAACGCAAGCGAGGCGTTATACGTGTCTTGATACGACGACTGAGTTCGTGACGCAGGAAACCAGATGCCTTGTTTAAGACATCTAACGTTTCCTTGTTTGCCGCTTCACTTTGCTCATCGCCCAGCTCACGCCCCATCACGGTCACATAAACTTCGGCATATCCTAAATCTGGGCTAACTTTCACCGCAGAGATGGTCACCAGACCACCCAGGCGTGGATCTTTCAGCTCCTGGCGAATCAGTTCAGACAACTCTCGCTGAACTGAATCTGCCATACGCTTCAGACGTTGACTACCCGCCATTAAAGACTCCGTTTAATCAATTGAACATCATACACTTCGATCTTATCTTGTGCTTTGATGTCTTTATAGCCTTTCACTGCAAGACCACATTCCATACCGGCACGAACTTCTTCCACCACTTCTTTATAGCGACGAAGAGATTCAAGCTCACCTTGGAACACCACCACGTCATCACGAAGAATACGGATTGGTTTATTACGGTGCAATACACCTTCAAGTACCATACAACCTGCAGCCGCACCGAATTTGCTTGAGTGGAACACTTCACGCACTTCAGCCACACCCAGAATTGTTTCACGGTGTTCAGGAGCAAGTTTACCGCTCATTGCTGCTTTCACGTCATCAATCAATTGATAGATGATGCTGTAGTAACGAATGTCGATACCGTCTTCATCGGCTTTTTGACGCGCAGTATTGTCAGCACGAACGTTAAAGCCAAGCAATACCGCTTCAGAAGATTCAGCCAGCGTTACGTCAGACTCAGTGATTGCACCGACACCTGAACCAATAATACGTACTTTCACTTCATCAGTTGCCAGTTCGGCAAGTGCCACGTGTAATGCTTCCAAAGTACCGCGCACGTCAGTTTTGAGTACCACATTCACGATAGGCACATCTTTCTTGCCCATCGATGCCATGATGTTCTCAAGACGCATTGCAGATTGACGTTCAAGACGTTTTTGACGTTCACGATCCATACGCGCATCGGCAACTTCACGTGCTTTTTTCTCGTCATTCACAACAAGAACTTCGTCACCGGCCATTGGTGCTTCCGGAAGACCCAGGATCTCTACAGGAATTGATGGACCTGCAGATTTGATACGTTGACCATTTTCATCCACCATCGCACGAACGCGACCGTAAGATGAACCTGCAAGGACAAGATCACCTACATTCAATGTACCGTTTTGAACCAAGATAGACGTTACCGCACCACGGCTGTTGTCTACACGTGCTTCAATGACCACACCTTGAGCAGCACCTTCTTCAGATGCTTTCAACTCTAACAATTCTGCTTGAATTGAAATCAGGTCTAGAAGTTCATCAATACCTTGACCTGAGTGTGCTGAAACCATGGCAACCGGTACATCACCGCCCCATTGTTCAGGTACGATCTGTTTCGTGGTCAATTCGTTCAATACACGGTCAGGATCAGCAGACTCTTTATCCATCTTGTTAATTGCAACAATGATTGGCGTACCAGCAGCACGTGCATGGTCAATCGCTTCCGCAGTTTGTGGCATTACACCATCATCCGCTGCAACAACCAGCACCACGATATCAGTCGCTTTCGCACCACGTGAACGCATTGCGGTAAACGCTGCGTGTCCCGGGGTATCCAAGAAAGTGATAATGCCTTTATCCGTTTTCACGTGATAAGCACCGATATGCTGGGTAATACCACCCGCTTCGCCTGCAGCCACTTTGGTACGACGGATACGGTCAAGCAGCGATGTTTTACCATGGTCAACGTGGCCCATGATGGTTACTACAGGAGCACGAGTCGTTTGAGCACCACGTGCTTCTTCAGCCGCTTCAAGCAAGTTGTCTTCAGCCTGAGTATCAGAAACTAGAACTGGGTTATGACCCATTTCTTCCACCACAAGCGCTGCAATCTCTTGATCAATCGCCTGATTCTGAGTAACCAATTCACCCATTTTCATGAGTGCCTTGATAACTTCACGCACCTTCACTGCCATTTTCGCAGCTAAGTCAGCTACGATGATGGTTGAGCCGATTTCAACATCATAAATTTGTTTTTTAACTGGTTTTTCAAAGCCATGCTTGTTCGCCTGACTTGATTTTAAACCGCGTTTATGCGAGTTATCACGGAAAGATTGCTCTTCGCCACGACGACCACCTTTTTTCGGTGCACGCGCATTAGTGGTATTGCCACCACGTTTAATTTCACGGTCTTCTTTCGCAAAAGAATCTTCATACGCCTGACCAACCAGACCGGCAGCCAGTGGAGAATCATCAATCACACGAATTGTTGCCGTGGCATCTTCAGAAGAATACTTGGAAGCCATTTGACGCATTTGTTCAAGCGTACGTTGTTGTGCTTCTTCAGCCGATTTACGACGTGCTGCTTCTTCAACTGCTTTTAACTGTGCAGCTTGTGCTTCACGTGCTTTCTTCTGTTCTGGTGTTTCAGTCACTTTAACCGGCTGTTTTACAATCGGCTTGTTGTTTGACTTGCGTTTTACCACAACCGCTGCTTTTGGTACTTCTTGCTTCGCAGTTTCTTGCTTCGCTGCTGCACGCATTGCTTCTAAAGCCTGTTTTGCTTTAGATTCAGGTTGTTGCTTAGGTTCTTCAGCTTTCGCTGCTGGCTTTTGCTCAGCTTCACGCGAATTCTGTTCGGCTTGTGCCTTCGCTAAAGCTTCAGCTTTAATCTGTTCCGGATCTGGCTTAACAAATGTATGCTTCTTACGAACTTCTACATTAATTGTTTTCGCCTTACCTGATGTACTGGCCACTTTAGCAGTACTGGTTGTTTTACGTTTCAACGTGATTTTTCCTGCATTCCCATCGTCCTGACCATGAACTTTCTTCAAATGGTTAACGAGGGTATTTTGTTGTTCAGTGGAAATAATATCTTCAGCTTTACGTTGGGGTAAACCTGCGTCACGAACCTGCTCTAGGAGCTTCTCAACGGGGCGATCCACGCTGAGAGCCAACTCTTTAATCGACTTGTCCGTCATATATTTCCTCCTAGTTAAACCATGATTCGCGCGCTTTCATAATAAGTTGACCCGCTTTTTCCGTACCTAAACCTTCAATATCTTCAATATCGTCAGTGGCTTGGTCAGCTAAATCATCTACAGTCACCACACCGCGAGCCGCAAGGGCATATGCGATTTCCTGTGTCATCCCTTGCATTGCCACAAGTTCAGCACTTGGTTCTTGAATGTTTTCTTGTTGTTTTAATGCATCAGCCAAGGTAATTTCCTTCGCACGGCTTTGCAATAATTCAACTGTTTCAGCATCCAGTTCGATTTCATCAAATGTTTCAGCTGGAACATAAGCAATTTCTTCCAAAGAAGTAAAGCCCATTTCAACCAAAGCCATTGCCAAGTCTTCTTCAATATCCAGACGGGTAACAAACATGTCGAGATATTGTTGAGCTTCATTTTGTTGACGTGCGTAGAATTCCTCTTCGAGCATCATATCCAATTTGTAGCCAGTCAATTCAGAGGCTAAACGGACATTTTGACCTTGTGAACCAATAGCACGTGCCAACTGATCGCTCGCCGCAAAAATGATATCTGCACTGTGAACATCTTCATCAATCACAATACTGGATACATCTGCAGGTTCTAGCGCACTAGCAATGTACTGTGCCGGATCATCAGACCACACCACCACATCAATACGTTCACCATTGAGTTCTGACTGTACAGCCTGGATACGTGTACCACGCATACCAATACATGCACCTACAGGATCAATACGGTGATCGTTGGTTTTCACAGCAATTTTAGCACGAACACCCGGCTGGCGTGCAGCTGCTTTAATTTCGATGATTTCTTCAGAAATTTCAGGAATTTCTTTTTTCATCAATGCAATCAGCATTTCAGGACGTGCACGTGACAATAACAGTTGTGCACCGCGACCTTCACGGTTCACGCTATATAAAATCGCGTTTACACGTTGCTTCGGACGAAGAATTTCTTTAGGAATCATCTCTTCACGGGAAAGATAAGCTTCCGCATTGTCACCCAAGTCAATAATAAAGCCATCTTTGGTTTGCTTTTTCACTTCACCGTAGATGAGTTCACCGACTTTAGATTCATAGGCATCAGCAACCAGAGCACGTTCAGCTTCACGAATTTTTTGCACAATCACCTGTTTGGCAATTTGCGCAGCAATTCGGCCGAAGTCGATCGATTCCACTTCGAGTTCACGAATGTCACCAATAGACCATTTGGCAGGATCCACATCCGAAATCGCATCCTGACATGCCGGCATTTCGTGATCTTCATCAGCCACCACTTCCCATTGACGGAAAGTACGGTAATCACCTGTTTTACGATCGATTTCCACACGTAAACGTGCTTCTTCCGAGTTTGTGCCTTCATAAAATTTCTTTTTAGTCGCAGCAACAAGCGCTTGTTCTAGCGCTTCAAAGATCGCTTCACGAGGTACACCTTTTTCGTTACTAACCGTTTCTACTACGGTAAGAATTTCACGTGCCATAAGTCACCTATTCGTTCAGATTCTTATTTATTTGGATAAATTAATCTTGGTAAATCAAATTTGCTTTGTCGATATTATGACTATCAATTTCAAGGATTTGTTGCTTTTCAACTTCCACTTGAATGAGTTCATTTTCAAGATCAACAGCAATCAGTTTGGCTTGAAATTTACGACGGTTATCTACAGCACTGATCAGACGTAGCGCAACGGTTTGTCCGATATAACCAGCCATCTGTTCAAGCTGGAAAAATGGACGGTCCCAACCCGGAGAAGAAACTTCAAGTGAATACTCACCAGAAATTGGATCATGTACATCAAGCATAGCACCCACTTGCTGTGTTACGCGAACACAGTCTTGTACGCCTATACCTCGACCCTGTTCAAGCTCGCCATCTTCATTCATGACAGGTTGTTCGTTATTTTCATCTGCTTTATCGATATAGATACGCAATAAAGAACGTTTACCCTGAGGAAGAAATTCAATTCCCCAAAGATCGACATTGCATGCTTGCACTGCAGGAGCGATTAGGTCTTGGAGTGCTTGAGTTTTATTTGATAGCTTCATTTACTCTCGTCATTATGGTGCGATTTAATGGTCGCGGTGACCGGTTCAGACTAACTCAACTATATTAGTAGTGAAACATGACGATTTGACCAATAAATGTCGGACACTACACGATAGCCAATAAAAAAGGGCGTAATCGCCCCCTATTTACACAGAAAAACCAAAGTCCACTGTGCAAAAAGGCCCACCTTTTTGTGAGCCTTTTAGAAACTTGGTAGCGGGAGCTGGATTTGAACCAACGACCTTCGGGTTATGAGCCCGACGAGCTACCAGACTGCTCCATCCCGCATCAACGTGCAAAAATTATATACAATCTGCTGATCATTTTCAATCAAAAACTGTTCAGTGATTGCTTGATTAAGTTGCACCCTAATCAAATAGTGGTAGCGGGAGCTGGATTTGAACCAACGACCTTCGGGTTATGAGCCCGACGAGCTACCAGACTGCTCCATCCCGCAACAACATTGCAAAAAATTAATCTCACCTTAAATACTCAAAGTGCTTATTTTAGTTTGCATCTAAAATAAAGATTGGTAGCGGGAGCTGGATTTGAACCAACGACCTTCGGGTTATGAGCCCGACGAGCTACCAGACTGCTCCATCCCGCATCAACAGATTTGCTGCTTACACCAACTTATGTTCTGGATTATAAGTTGGTGCGGAAGGGGGGACTTGAACCCCCACGCCCGAAGGCACTACCACCTCAAGGTAGCGTGTCTACCAATTCCACCACCACCGCAGCTGTGACGCATTCTAGTCGGATCAGACCCAAAAAGAAAGAACTAAATATATTTATTCGCTAGTTTTTGGTGCAACCGGTGAAGTTTCAGGCGATTGGGTTTGTGCCGGAGCAGTCGTTTGTACCGATTTTAAGCTATAGGCATCAGTGGTTTGCTTTTTAGCAAACACCGCTAAACTTAGACTGGTGACAAAAAACAAGGCAGTTAAAATTGCCGTTAAACGTGTTAAAAAATTAGCCGAACCTGAAGCACCAAAGACAGTTGCTGCTCCACCACCACCAAATGATGCACCCGCATCGGCACCCTTACCATGTTGTACCAGAATCAATACAATCATTAAAATGGCTAAGATAATATGTACTACCAGCACAAATGCATGCATGCTGAACTCCTAATTATTTTGTATTTGCAAAAGCCTGGGCAATTTTATAAAAAGACTCTGCATTTAAAGATGCACCACCAACCAGCGCACCATTAATGTCTGGACAGGCTGCCAACTCTACTGCATTTTCCGGCTTAACACTACCACCATATAAAATTGCCATGCCTATACCCAAAGGTGTAATTTGGGTTAAACCTGCACGGATTTTGGCATGCATTGCCTGTGCGTCTTCAGGTGAAGCTGTTTTACCCGTACCAATTGCCCAAATGGGTTCATAAGCCACCACTATATTTTTCCACTGCTCTGCCTGAACAACTGTGGCAATATCACAGATTTGTTGCAACACCACCTGCTCTGCCTGACCATTTTCACGCTGCTCTAGACTTTCACCTACGCAATAAATAATGGTTAATCCTGCATTTAAAGCATTTTTAACTTTTTCATTCAAAATCTGGGCAGTTTCAGCAAAAATTTCCCGACGTTCTGAATGACCTATCAGTACAAAATCAATTTGCTGATCTTTCAGCAGTTCGGCACTCACTTCACCGGTATATGCCCCTGTACCTGAAATACGGGAAACATCCTGTGCAACGGAATAAACAGGGCGCACTGAACTTGCCAATTCGGCTTGAACATTATTCAAAGCCAGCATGGTCGGTGCAATACCCAAATGACAATCTTGTTCTTTAATTTCATTATTTTGCAATAATTTTTTTAAATCTTGCAGCAACGCTTTTGCATCTGCCTGCATTGGGTTCATTTTCCAATTGCCGACAACCCAAGGAGTAATAGCCGAACCCGACATACAGTAACCTATTAAAAACAATTCATTAAACCGCGCACATTCTACACGGAATTCAAGATTTTTCAGAAAATTTTCACATGGCTTTTTATGCGATTCTTATTTTTTTGCAATCCCCTTTTTTACGCTAAAGAAAAACTTCACCCTGTAATACGACTGGTTCAAAGTTTTATCTGATATTAAGTAGATGACAACATTTTAAGATATGGTATTTTTATATAACAAAAGTATAATTCAATGATACCAATTATAAACAAATTGATTAAGCAGGCATATTAGAGCATGGCAGCATTACAAGGTTCACCAAGATTTACGGGTTTTATTCGATGTTTAGTCGAAGATGGCTTAATTTCTGCTGAAAATATGCAGAGTGCAATATTGAATGCAAAAAAAGCCAATCAAGATATTGTGCCTTTTTTAATTGATCAGTTGAAAATCTCCTCCCTGGCTATTGCAGAAAAAATTTCTCAAGAATTTGGCGAACCTCTTTTTGATTTGAGTGCCTATGACTCTGCTCAAATTATCCGAGAAGGGCTGGATGAAAAAATCATTAGCAAACATTGCATTCTACCCATTTTCAAACGCGGGAATTTACTCTACGTCGCAACCAGCAATCCCACCAATATAGAAGCCATGGATGCGATCCGCTTCAGCAGTAAGATGAATATCGAAGCGATTATTGTAGAGCACCAGAAATTACACCAGCTGATTGAACAAAACTTTACCCAGGCGGACAGTTTTGAGTTTTCTGATGAAGATATCGATCTAAATCTAGAGCAAGATGATTTAAGTCAAAAAGAAGATGAAGATGCTGGTCCTCAAGGGGATGAAGCTCCCATCGTTAAGTACATCAATAAACTGTTAATTGATGCCATTCGTATGGGTGCTTCGGATTTACATTTCGAACCGTATGAAAAGTCATATCGGGTGCGTTATCGTATTGATGGCGTGCTCCGTCAAATTGCCAATCCGCCGTTACAGCTGTCCACACGTTTAGCCTCACGTTTAAAAGTCATGTCACAAATGGATATTTCTGAAAAGCGTTTACCTCAAGATGGACGGATCAAGCTCAAACTTTCAAAAAGCAAAGCTATTGACTTTCGTGTCAACTCTTTACCTACCCTGTTTGGTGAAAAGCTGGTCCTGCGTATTCTGGATCCATCCAGTGCCATGCTGGGTATTGATGCATTGGGTTATGAACCAGAGCAAAAAGAACTGTTTATGCAAGCGCTGGAAAAACCTCAAGGCATGCTACTGATTACAGGTCCAACCGGTTCCGGTAAAACCGTATCGCTTTATACGGGTTTGAATATTCTGAATCGTGAAGATACCAATATTTCCACAGCTGAAGACCCAGTAGAAATTAACCTGGAAGGGATTAATCAGGTCAATGTTAACGCTAAAGTCGGTTTAACCTTCTCTGCTGCGCTTAAATCATTTTTACGTCAAGATCCAGATATTGTCATGGTTGGTGAGATTCGAGATCTGGAAACAGCTGAAATTGCCGTAAAAGCGGCCCAGACAGGTCATATGGTGATGTCAACCCTGCACACCAACAGTGCACCAGAAACCTTGACTCGTTTACGTAACATGGGGGTTCCTTCCTTTAACATTGCAACTTCTGTCAACCTAGTGATTGCACAACGTTTAGCACGTCGTCTATGTCCTCAGTGTAAAATTCCGGCAGAGATTCCTGGACCCAGCCTGCTGGAAATGGGTTTTACCGAGGAAGATCTTAAACATCCAGACTTTCAAGTATATCAACCGGTAGGCTGTTCCGAGTGCCGTGAAGGTTATAAAGGTCGTGTCGGTATTTATGAGGTCATGAAAGTGACCCCTGAAATTTCGAAAATTATTATGGAAGATGGTAATGCACTTGAAATTGCAGCAGCATCTGAAAAATCGGGGTTTAATAATTTACGCCGTTCAGGATTAATTAAGGTTATGCAGGGGGTGACTTCCCTTCAGGAAGTCAATCGTGTAACCAGTGAATAAATGAAAATTTAAAATAAGGATAAACGCATGGCTGTCAAAAAAGCACAGATGATGCCCGTCTTCAGTTATGAAGGTGTTGATCGTAAAGGGGAAAAACTTAAAGGGGAACTTCCTGCGCGGAATATGGCACTTGCTAAAGTGACTTTACGTAAGCAGGGGATCACCATTAAACATATTCGGGAAAAACGTAAAAATATTCTCGAAGGTTTAATGAAAAAGAAAGTGTCCACCTTGGATATCACGATTTTTACCCGCCAGCTGGCCACCATGATGAAAGCTGGTGTACCACTTGTGCAAAGCTTTGAAATTGTTGCGGAAGGCCTGGAAAATCCATCCATGCGTGATGTGGTGTTAGGCATTAAAGGTGAGGTTGAAGGCGGGAATACCTTTGCTGGTGCACTTAAAAAATATCCGCAATATTTTGACAACCTGTTCTGTTCTTTGGTGGAATCTGGTGAACAGTCTGGTGCCTTGGAAACCATGCTGGATCGTGTCGCGATTTATAAAGAAAAGAGCGAACTATTAAAGCAAAAAATTAAAAAAGCTATGAAATATCCAGCCACGGTTATTGTGGTTGCCGTGATCGTGACCATTATTTTGATGGTTAAAGTGGTTCCTGTTTTCCAAGAATTATTTAGTTCATTTGGTGCCGATTTACCTGCCTTTACCCAAATGGTGGTGAATATGTCGGAATGGATGCAAAAATACTGGTTTATTCTGATTATTGCCATTGGTGCGATGATTGCCGGATTTCTCGAAGCAAAAAAACGCAGTAAGAAATTTCGTGATTTTCTTGATAAAGCAGCACTCAAAGCGCCTATTTTTGGTGACCTGGTCTATAAAGCCATTATTGCCCGTTATAGTCGTACTCTAGCAACCACCTTTGCGGCCGGTGTTCCCTTGATTGATGCCTTGGAATCCACTGCAGGCGCAACTAACAATTGTGTTTATGAAGCAGCGGTAATGAAAATCCGTGATGATGTAGCCACAGGCCAACAACTACAATTTGCCATGCGTGTCACCAACAAATTTCCGTCTATGGCTGTACAAATGGTGGCGATTGGTGAAGAGTCAGGTGCACTGGATGCCATGCTGGATAAAGTCGCAACACATTTCGAAAATGAAGTCGACAATGCAGTAGACGGCTTAACCTCGATGATGGAACCCCTCATTATGGCCGTGCTGGGTGTGCTGGTCGGTGGTCTGGTGATTGCCATGTATCTTCCAATTTTCCAAATGGGCTCAGTCGTGGGCTAATCAAAAGGTCAATTCTCTTGTTAAATGACGTTATCGTATTTTTGCAAATCAACCCAACTGCTTTATATATTGCAGTTGGGCTTTTTAGTCTCTGTATCGGCAGTTTTCTCAATGTCGTGATTTATCGAACGCCGAAAATGATGGAGCAAGAGTGGCGGCAGGATTGTCAAATATTGCTGCATCCCGAACAGGCCATTATTGACGAAAAAAAAATCACCCTCAGCAAGCCTGATTCAACCTGTCCAAAATGCCAAACACCCATTCGCTGGTATCAGAATATTCCTGTCATCAGCTGGCTGTTTTTAAGGGGCAAATGCGGTTCTTGCAAAAATCCGATCAGTATTCGCTATCCACTCATTGAATTGTTAACTGCAGCATGTTCCCTCATTATTGTGGCAGTCTTCGGCCCTACTCTGCAGATGCTGTTTGGACTGATCCTCACTTGGGTGCTGATTGCACTGACCTTTATTGATTTTGATACCCAGCTTCTCCCAGACCGCTATACCTTAACTCTGGCCGCCTTAGGTTTGGGAATCAATAGTTATAGCCTCTATACCAGTCCAACCTCTGCCATCTGGGGCTATATTATTGGTTTCCTGTGTTTGTGGATTGTCTATTATCTGTTTAAGATGATTACAGGTAAAGAAGGTATGGGCTATGGTGACTTTAAACTCCTGGCTGCCTTAGGTGCCTGGATGGGGCCATTGATGCTCCCATTGATCGTATTGCTCTCTTCTTTCGTCGGCGCCGTGATTGGCATTATCCTGCTGAAAGTACGCAAAGAAAACCAGCCTTTTGCATTTGGTCCTTATATTGCGATTGCCGGATGGATTGCTTTTATTTGGGGTGAGCAGATTATGAAAATATATTTAGGTCAGTAATTTTTTAGGGACATCTATGACTTTTATCTTGGGTTTAACTGGAGGGATTGGTAGTGGAAAATCGGCCGCCAGCAACTGGTTTGAAACCCAGGGCATTACTGTGGTCGATGCCGATATTGTCGCGCGAGAGATTGTTGAAAAAGGACAGCCAGCCTTACAACAGATTCATGCTGCTTTCGGTGATTGGGTTTTATCAGACAATGGCGAGCTGAATCGTCGGGCTTTACGCGAACATATTTTTAAATATCCTGAAGCACGTAAAATGCTGGAAAGTATTACCCATCCTGCAATTCGAGAGTCTATTATTCAACAGCTGCAGGCTGCGACCAGCCCTTATGTAATCTTGGTCTCTCCCCTGCTGTTTGAAACCAACCAGCATGAACTGACTGATCATACCCTGCTGATTGATGCATCAATTGATTTGCAGATTCAGCGGGCTGCTATGCGTGATCACCAATCAATTGAACAAATTGAAAAAATTATTCAGTCCCAGATGCCACGTGAACAAAAGCGTCGTTTGGCTGATGATATTGTGCTGAATGACGGTCATCTTGACCATTTATACAACCATTTAAGACCGCTGCATGAAGCTTATTTAAAACGCTGAAATTAAAAAAAGCAGTCGATTAGGACTGCTTTTTTTGTTGATCAAGTTGCTGCTGCAAACTGTCTTGATGACCTATCCAGCGCCATGGCTGTAATGCACCGATCGCCATTCCGATCAAGCCACAAATAATGGCCAGACTTAAAGGCTCTCCCAATAGTGGTACCGCTAAAATTGCCGCCATAAACGGGGCCAAAGTCACGATACTTCCGGTTTTGAATGCACCCAGACGCTTAATCGCTTCTACATAAGTCAGTGTGGCCACAATGACCACAAAGATCCCGTGAAAAATCACCTGTAGCATTAAATGCACAGGTTCAGGTGCTGTTAAATTTTTCGGTAAAAACAGCAGATAAATCGGTACATAGATAATCGCCGACCAGATGGCAACACCTGCCATAGAATGCCAGGCAGAGAGTTTCCATTGGCGTAATAACACCGTAAAAACACCCCACCAGATCGCACTCAAGAAAAATAGCATGTCACCAAAACCAAAGGCCACACCGGTTTCCTGATACATCAAGAAGCTCATTGCCGTGATCGCACTCAGCATAATCACCAAACTAATCCAGATGTGTTTATCTAAAGGCTGTTTAAATAATACCAATCCAGCTAAAGCTGTACACAACGGAATACAACCATTCAGGAAAATGGCCGCATGCGCTGCGGGGACATAATGAAAGGCACTATAAGAAGTCAGGCAATACGCTACCCCACCGATCATTGCCAGGATAAAGGGTTGTTTTTTCCATAAAAAAGCGGTGTCTTTTTTATAGAGTAAAATGGGCATGAGAATACAAAATGCCAAGGCAAAACGTAAGGCGGTAATATCCCAGGCACTAATTCCCCACTGGGCATTCAGGCGAGAAGTAATGGTAAATCCACCCCAAATACACATGGTAATGGCGACATAAAGATAACCTTGAGACCGGGGATACATAGCAAACAACTTTTAAATAGCAAAGAAAACATTACAGGTTACGTTGACGACAGGCTTCATACAGTGCCATACCGGTGGCAACACTGACATTTAAGCTTTGCAAGTTTCCGGCCATTGGAATATAGACCTTCTGATCACATTGTGACTGGGTAATTGGACGCAGACCTGTATCTTCAGCCCCCATTACGACACACACTGCCGTACCGGTAAAATCAAATTGATCAATCGGTAAGGCTTTTTCATCCAGCATGGTTCCAACTACACGTACATTAAATTCATCTTTGATATGGCCCAAAGTACGCGCCAGATTGGTCACCTGAATAAACTTCACTTTTTCTGCGCCACCGGCAGCAACCTTACGTGCAGTTGGCGTTAGGCTTGCAGAACGGTCACGCGAAACCACTACGGCTTCAACCCCCATAGCCGCCGCTGTACGGATACATGCGCCCAAATTATGCGGATCGGTGACCTGGTCCAGTGCCAGCAAAAGTGCTTGAGGATTTTGCTTCAGCACGGCATCCAGATCCTGTTCATTCAATACCGGATGCGGACGCACTGCCGCGACTACACCCTGATGAAAAGGCTGACCTGCAAGTTTTTCCAGTTTGTCACGGCTGGCTTGTTGCACGCTAATACCAAAAGGTTCAGCCAGAGCCAAGACGTTTTTCAAACGCTGGTCATCACGGCCTTTCAAGGTAAATAAAGTCAGTACGCGCTCAGGCTCGAGTTCCAATAATGACTCCACTGAGTGAACGCCATAATAATATTCTGGTTTTGCCATGAACGGCCTCTAAAATCTATGGTGACTATGGGTAACGATGCAAAAAGAAAAATCCTGCAAAGCAGGCTTTACAGGATTGATGCTTGAATCTAGTTTAACCGATTCAGGTTAAAATTTCTTTGTCTTATCCAGGACGAATACTTAGCCTTCGAAGTGACAGACATAATCGAGCACTTCATCGGTCTCGATTTTAAAACGGCTATTGCCTGGTACATAGAAAGACTGACCGGCACGGAACAGTTCACTTTCAGTTTTGTCACCAATTTGGACACGACATTCACCTGAAATAATTTCCATACGTTCAGGAACATGCGTTTGAAAGGTCAATGCCTGTTCTGTTGGCAAAATCACCCCTAAGGTTTTTTTGGTGCCATCTTCAAACTGCACGGTATGACTGATACACAACCCGTCGAAATAAACATTCGACTTTTTGACAACCGAAACGTGATCAAACTGATTTGACATGCGTATTCTCCAGATAATGCGCATTTATAATTTTTGCCCGAGCTAGTTTAAAGCCGAGTATTAAACTAATCAATCATTGTTTCTTCCCGCCAAATCAATATTTTTCAAATTTTTACAAATATTTTTTCTATAAACTTCAAAGAAAAACTGGAGAGTGATGCACGAACTTCTGCATAAATGAAATGCTCAGCTCAAATTATTGCCAATTTCTTCCCGACCAAAGGTGACTAATATTCCCCAGCATTAATCCTACCTTCAAATCATCCGCATTATATGGTTCAGGTTTTGCGGGACTGGATCGAGCTGCGAATCAGTTTTTTATCTTTTTCTAAAAATAAGAGGCTATTGATCGATGGCAAATTTTATCGGCTATTTTCCACTGCGCGTTTCATTTTCTTCGCCCAGATAAGGTAAGATATTGATGTTTTAAATCCTTTTAAAATAAAAGCTGTCTTGTGACCAAAACAAAATTTCACTATCTTAGATTAAAACTTTTCGCAGCTTGGATGCGTTTATGCTGACACATTTAACTCTCATCAATTTTGCTTTAGCTGATCACTTAGCCATTGATATTGAAAAAGGTTTCAATGTCCTGACGGGTGAAACCGGGGCGGGTAAATCGTTATTACTGGATGCTCTGTCTGCCTGCCTGGGTGAACGTACCGATACCAATTATGTACGTTTCGGTTCGGATAAAGCCGATGTGACGGCCATTTTTAGTTATCAGGAACACAGCCCTGAAGCCCAATGGTTAAAAGCACACGAGTTGGATGATGAGTCAGGCGAAATTCATTTACGTCGGGTGATTTTTGCCACTGGCCGCAGCAAAGCCTGGATTAATGGCCGTCCAAGCAGTTTGTCAGAGCTGAAAGAAATTGGCCGTTTGCTGGTACAACTCTATAGTCAACACAGTCAGCAGCAACTGTTAGAACCGCCCTATCCCAAGCACTGGCTCGACCGTTACAGCAACTTTTATCAGCCTGCGCAAGATGTTCGTAATGCCTATAGCACCTGGCAAAAAGACATTCGCCAGCATCAAGCCGCTTTAGATGCTCAAGCCACCCGCAAACAGCGGATCGAAACTTTAGAGTTGCAACTGGAAGAACTCGAAGACATCACCCAGATTGACTATAAAGAGATTGAACAGGAATTTGACCGTTTAAGCCATCATGAACATATCATGCTTGACTGCAGTTATAGCTTAAATGTGCTGGATGAAGCCGAACAAAACCTGACCCAGGAACTTTCATCAATTATTCGTCGTCTGGAATCACATGCTGGTCGTAGTGAACAGCTTGCTGAAATCTATAATTCACTGATCAATGCACAAAGTGAAATTGATGATGCAACGGCAAACTTGCGTCAGTTTATCGATCGTCAAAGCTTCGATCCTGAGCGGATGGAAGAATTGAACTCGCAACTGGAAATTTTCCACCGTTTAGCGCGTAAATACCGCACTCAGCCAGAGACATTGAAAGAAGAATATCAGGCCTGGCAGACAGAACTGGAACAATTGCATCAGCTTGAAGACCCGGAAACCTTGGCTGAACAGGTCGAGTTATCGCATCAGGAATTTTTAGCCAAAGCACAATATCTGGATGAAATTCGCCGTGAAGCCGCAATCCCCTTGGCGAAACAACTGACTGAACAGGTCAAGCAGCTGGCTTTGCCAGAGGCCTATTTTGAATTCAAGTTTGAACCTTTGGAGCAGGTTGGTGCCGAAGGGCTTAGCTTTATTCAACTGCTGTTTACTGCGAACAAGGGTATTCCCCCACAGCCTTTGGCACGGGTCGCTTCCGGGGGTGAACTGTCACGTATTGCCCTGGTGATGCAAGTCATGAATGCGGAAAAAACCGAAGCGGAAGTGCTGGTCTTCGATGAAATCGATGTGGGGATTAGTGGCGGTACTGCAGAAATGGTCGGCCGTTTGCTGGCTGATTTGGCCCAGCATGTACAGATCTTATGTATTACCCATCAGGCTCAGGTGGCAGCACAATCCGATCAGCATCTACTGGTGAAAAAGCGTCAGACCGATCCGGCCAGCAGTACCATCATTAATCTTGCAGAAGAACAGCGCATTGATGAACTGGCCCGTATGACCGGCGGCGTCGAAATTAATGATACGACCCTGCAACATGCCAAGCAGTTACGTCAACTTAAGTTTCAACAGGTATAGGTTTGAGGTTTAAATCACAAAAAATGATTGGCGAAACCCAATTAGTTTAGTAACTTGGTCATAAGCGCTTAGTTAATTTAATCAGTTTTTGATTTTAAGGGGGAATGGCTTAGATGACTAAACAATATCTGACACATCGCTGTCTCATTGCACCTCCTGATTTAGCCGATGACTTTTTTGCCAATACGGTAATTTATTTGGCACGCCATGATGAAGATGGTGCACAAGGCATTATCATTAACCGCCCATCCGGTCTTTCAATCAAGGAATTGTTGAATGATCTGGAAATTGAAGCGGACAATGTCAATCCTCATGCAGTCTTGCAAGGTGGACCTTTACGTCCTGAAGCTGGATTTGTACTGCATACCGGTCAACCGACCTGGCATTCATCCATTGCTGTGGGTGAAAATGTCTGTATTACCACGTCTAAAGATATCCTCGATGCCATCGCCCACAATGAAGGCGTTGGACGTTACCAAATTGCTTTGGGTTATGCCAGCTGGGGCAAAAACCAGCTGGAACAGGAAATTGCCCGCGGTGACTGGCTAATCTGTGATTCCGATATGGATTTAATATTTAACTTGCCTTATGACGACCGCTGGGATGCTGCCTATAAAAAAATGGGCTTGGACCGGACCTGGTTGTCATCAGAGATTGGACATGCCTGATTTATCGCAACCGCACATGATTATGGCATTTGATTTTGGTACCCAGAAAATGGGCATGGCGGTCGGCCAATCGCTGATTGAAAGTGCCAATCCGCTTGCCCTGTTTCCGATGAAAGATGGCATTCCAAACTGGGATGCTTTACTGAAAATTGTCAAACAGTATCAACCGAGCTTATTTCTGGTCGGTTTACCGTTAAATATGGATGATAGCGAGTCTGAACTTTCCGCACGTTCACGCAAATTTGCCCGACGCTTGCGTCATCAGACCAATATTGAAACCTTAATGGTCGATGAGCGCCTGACCACCCGTGAAGCACGTGATGAACTGGATCATTATCAGGCTCAGGGTCGTGGCAAAAAACTGGCGGCTGACAGCATTGCAGCTGCGCTTTTTATAGAAAGCTGGTATCGTAATCCACAAGGGGTAGCACCTTAAAGATAAAAAATATCTTTTAGAATAATGCCAGTCCGTTCAATAATTGACTGGCATTTTTATTATAAATTCAGCATTTTGTTTGATACACGGAAACGTCATCCGCAATTGTTTGAGGCAAGATTACATAAAAAAAGTAGTTGTTTCTGCGATACATTCTTTAGTTGATGGTAATGGACGAGTTTTGCGGATGACAAATGGTTTTGGTTACTTTTACCAAAACAAAAGTAACATACGAGCTCCAAAAATTTGATTTAAGGAAGTAAGACTCCGTCATGAACCACTTAAAAATTAAGGCATTGTTACCAACTCCTTAGATCAGCATTAATCTCTCGTATGCTTTTTTTGAAATGAACAAGGGCTAAGTTATGGCTGATCTTTTTTCAGGATATGTATGGTTACAGTACGGCCTGCCACAAAGGCCAGCTGGTTCTTCGGCAATTCATCAATCATAATTTTTACTGGTACACGTTGTGCCAGACGCACCCAACTAAAGGTTGGATTGACATTGGCAAGTAATCCCGTAGTGGATGTACGTTCGCGGTCCTCAATCCCGGAAGCAATACCCTGAACATGACCTTTGAGTTTTTGTGAATCGCCCATCAGCTGGACCGTTGCCGAAGCACCAACATAAATCTTGTCGAGTTTGGTTTCTTCAAAATACCCCACCACATACAGCTGCTGACGGTTTAACAGTGCAGCCACTGCCTGCCCGACTTTGACATAGTTGCCTTGTTGCAATTCAAAATTGGATAAGGTACCGTCAGCCGGTGCCACCACTTCGGAACGATTTAAATTCAGTTCGGACAGGTGCAGATTACTGTTGGCTACTTCAATCAGGGCTTTTTGCTGCACAATATTGGCTTTGGCCTGATCAATCGCAGCCAGCATTTGCTCATGTTCAGCATGTGACTGATCTCGCGTTGCAAACATCTGGTCCTGTTCCTGTTTTGAAATCGCACCCTCCATAAGGTTGGCATAGCGGTTGGCATTTTTATCCGCCAAATTGATATTGGCTTGAGATTTCACCAGATTGGCTTTGGCCTGAGCCAGTTCTGCTTCGGCAGCAGCCAGGCCTGCCTTGGCTTTAGACAGGTCCGATCTGGCCTGTTCCACATCCAGGGCTTGACGGGCCACATCAATTTTAAACAACACCTGCCCTTTTTTCACAGTCTGGTTATCCTGTACCAAGACCTCGGTGATCAAACCTGCAACATCTGAAGAGACTTGAATCACATCGCCGCGTATCCGACCATCACGGGTCCACGGCTCAGAATTGTAATAATCCCAGATATGTTTTACCGCCAAAATTGCAATGACAGCGACTATAGTAAATAGCACCGGTCGGACGACTTTACGCAAGTCTAAAGATGTCATGGAAAACCTCATTCATTTCAAAAAATGTCTGCTTAGCCCAAGCAGACAATAAAACCCCAATGCATTAACCACAGCAGCGCAAGATAAATACAGAGATAAAAAATATTCGGCAGCGGAATCCAGCCCTGTTCCACAACACGGTCAAGCACGCGCATCAATACACGCAGTACAACATAGGCCAGAACCGCCTGAATCAGCAGAATCGGGACATACACCCCATAGACATTTAACTCACCCATGGACAACTTCTCCAAGTTGTATCTCTTCTTTAAGCTGCGCTGGTTCATGACACAAACTGCTGCGAATATTGTTTAAAGACATCAGTATTCGCCAGGAAGTTTCAGCATGCTCCAGTTGTTGTGCCTCTTTTTTCAATTGGCTGATTTTTAAAATAACCTGCTGATGAAGCTCTGCAATCAGCAGTTGTTGCACATTTTCTTTGGCACGAAAATAGTCATCCAGACCTTGTTGCAGATCTTCCAGACTCACCAAAATGGCTTGCTCTGAATCAAGTCGATGCATCAACTCTTGCAGACGGGTCAGATCAATCACGGCACTGGTTTCTACCAGGGCCAAATTAATCTGGGTCTTTAATTTTTCCGACTGCACCATCTTGGTATTCAATATTCCAATCCGGTCCAGCATACTGCGTAAATGGATACGAAACGGCACGCCATAAGGAAGATATAAAGCCTGACGAATGGCCTTGTAATGTAGTGACAGAATCCGCTGTACCGTAATTTCAGGAGACATCGCCCGAACCAGATGAATGATATAAATTGAAATAATAGGGCCCAGCACCGAACCGATGGTGGCATCAAAGAAAAAAACCTGATCCAGCGTGTAATGGTTTTGCAAGTTCAAGCCCATGATGGTTCCCATCAATAAAGGCAAGGCAATCCCGGTGAGTGGTGGATGAGGAAACATCATCAGGCAATAGATCACAAAAGGGGCCAGTACCAGTGCCAATTCCCAGAACGAGGTCACGTGCGGGAAAATGCCATAAGCATAAATAAACACCATCATCCCTGCATAAATATTGCCACGCACAAACATCTTCAATGCCGGTACCGGGTTATCCATGGCAGTTAAAATACAGGCGCTGATCGCTGCCATTTCAGCCATCATAAAACCGGCTTTCCAGCCACTGAGTATCCAGAATCCTGTCGCGATGATCACCACAATAAAGGCGGAAATTCCGCCCCGTACTGCAACCCCATGGTCACGGTGTAAATTGGGATAGGTGGTGCTCAGGGGTGTAACGCTTTCTGGCAATGAAGCATCACCCAGTTGAATACGTTGCCAAATCAGTCTGATGGCACGAATATTTTGAATGAAATGGCGGATATCCATTTTCAGGCTGGCCAAAATCACCTGCTGTTCAGCAGGTACGGTGGCCATTAAACGGGTAAAATCCTGCTCAAAATTTTCAGGTAACAGATTTAGGGTCTGTTCCTGAATATCCTGATCATCTTTTAAAAATGTGGCGCTATGATCATGAATTACCTGAAGCTGGACACGGTATTGGCGATCCATTTGATCCAGCTGTTTGATCCGTTCAGCCATCGCCACCAGGTTCGCTACCAGCATGCTCAGTTGATGTAGCATTTCCTGTAGGGGTTTGGTCATGCCCTGCAAGGTCGATTTCTCATAGGACAAGTGCACTGCCATGACATGAATTTCAGCAATATCACGGGCAATCTGACTGAGTGCGGTACTGTAATTTCCCAGTTCGGAGGGGTTGAGTAAAATTTGGTCAAATAAAGTTTTGGTATCTTTAAAGGTTTTAGATACACGTGCTGCCACGGCCGGCCCAATATGCAGCGGAAAAATTGTCGTAGTCACAATAGCACTACAGACTACCCCGACCAGAATCTCTAAGAAGCGGCCCACAGCCATATCAAACATCGACGCCGTGTCGATGCTATAGATAATATTATAGCTGATAATGACGGTGGTATATCCCGCCAGCATAAATACATAGCTACGCGGAGTCCGGTCGAGCAACGAGATATATAAACAACCTCCTACCCATGCAGCTAAAAATAAAGTGAACAGCCACGGTGTATTGATTAGTAGCGGAGTCACTGCCACCGAAACCACCGCACCCAACAAGGTGCCCAGTGCACGATATACACTTTTGGAAGAAGTCATCCCGGAAAAGGGATTGGCAATCACAAAGACGGTCCCGATTGCCCAGATGGGATAGGCCAAATTCAGTGCAAAAGCCACATACAGCGCAAGCATGCCTGCCAGAAACGTTTTAGTCGCAAAAATCCAGTCCATCTTGTTGGGACGAAATGCGAGTACTTGTTTAGTAAGCAGCATGGGTTGATCTCAAATTAGGGGTTACGTCCTCTGCCTGATTTTTGAATGACGACTACAATGCACGATCTACCTGGAAGATGGATCGTGTAAAAATAGGGAGGTTTAAACATGCCTCAGATGAGCGTCATTCAAAACGAATGGAGAAGATTTCACATCATCCTGTTGATGTGAAATAACACAGGAAAACAGCCAGCCTGGAAAGGTTGAAAATTCACCATTAGACATTTATTTTTATTATTTTTTCAAACAAAGCCCATAAAGTCAATAGTAATATCTTATTGTGATAATTAAACATAAATTAATAAGACCTATTAAATGAATATTGCCTTATTTTCTCATGCTCACCGTAAAATATTTTTAGATGAGGTACAAATACAACATTAGCTTCACAAAAGCCCTGCTCTACCTAATTTTTTGTTATAAAGTAATACTTATTCGTTTTTCTTTTTATATGCTTTGACCAAGCAGGTACTTATGGCACTTTCTAGTTTTGGTAAAATTCTTACCGTTTTGGATCTCTTTTCAGTGTCTCGCCCGATCATTAATGTCGATATCATTAGTGAGGAATTAGGACTCTCTAAACCCACAAGTTACCGTTATTTAAAAGAATTGGTTTCGGCAGAATTATTACAACGCCTCAGTGGAACTTCAGGTGACTACACACTAGGTTCTAAAATTGCCGTACTGGATTACATTTCCCGTACCACGGACCCTTTGGTACAGATCAGCATTCCATTTATGCAGCAAATTGTAGAACGTACCGAATTCGGCTGTCTGCTCACGCATTTAAATTACGATTCATGTATCGATATTCATCACGAACTATATAAAGACCTGACCACGCTCATTTATGGTCGTGGTTGTCCTCGCCCAATCTATAAAGGTTCTTCTGCCAAGGTGATTTTGGCACATTTACCCAAACAGCGCGTTTTGGATTATTATCGGCGCTTTGTAACTGAACTGTCTGAAGTTGGCTTTGCGCATAGCGAAGAAGAATTCCTGTTGCAAATGAAACAGATTAAAAAACAGGGCTATTATTTCTCGAGTGGAGAAGTCGATCCCAATCTGGCCAGTCTTTCTATTCCAGTGAAATTTTCTGCTAAGGAACCGCCTTTGGCCTTGACCCTGTTAGGCTCGAAAAACCGCTTTGAATTTACCAATTTCCAGAAGTTGATCGAAATATTACGCGACAATGCCAGTTTAATCGAAAAGAAATTTATGACCTTGACCCATCAGGAAGACATATTTTAACTTGAGGAACAGCAATACATTTTAATCTAAAAAATGTTGAATTCATTATTATATTCTCATAATATGATTATCGTTCTTCAGCATCCAGTGTTCCATGATAACGTGATGCCAGGTTAAAAACTCTCCCCAAATTAAAAAAGCTCATCACAGGATGGGCTTTTTTATGCGCTTATTTCCAATATTCTATAGCTTCTCATGCGGATAAAAATAACGGAAAGTCAGATTCACCCGTGGCTCAATAATTTTCACCGATTTCCTTAAAGTATGCTTCCAGTACTGCTGAGTCTTGCCACGCATAACAATCAGCTGACCGCTCTGTAACAGCACATCAACTTTGTCTGGCTTTTGCTTGTGCTTAAAACTGAATTTCCGGGTTGCCCCAAAACTTAAGGAGGCAATCACGGTTTCCTGACCTGTATTGGATTGCAATGTAGACTCATCATCACTATGCCAGCCCATGGCTTGAGTGCCATCTTCATACAAATTGGCAAGACAGGAATTAAACGCATGGCCAACCAAATTTTCGATATGCTGCTTTAAACGAAATAATCCGGGTGTCCAGACATGAGCTTGCTTGAATGTACCTGAATAATGATATGGGTAATTTTCATCGCCATACCAGGCCACTTTGCGTGCAGTTTTATAGTGTTTTCCATACAACAGTACTTCATCATGTTGCCAGGCCAGATGAGTCAAAAAATACTGCAAATATTGTTCACTCTGCTGAGGCGTTAGAATCAAGCCATAATCTTGTACAATGCCGTCATAGGGCAACAGATTGGCATGAGGTTCAGGCGCAAACAGGTCTAGAGTCATTAACAATGCCTATTGATTCAAGACAGCTGTTTTGAAAAGAAATTAACATGACTCAACCTCCAATAAAATCGTAATCCTTTCATCATGCAAACTTTTATTTAAGCTTGCCTAGAAGCGTACAATCCATTCGCCTCGGACATAGCGATAGTCATAATCAGGTCCATAGAAAGAAGCACTGCGGTTATATCCGGCATTCATACGTAGAAACTGTGACCCGCGAACAGGACTTTGCAGGTTCAGTTCAAATAACCGGGTGGATTGGCTTGATTCCTGATTGATTTTTTCACGCCCAAAGCCTACCGTTAAACCTGCTGACCATCCGGCAAAGCGCTGACGCCAACCTAGCGCCAGCATCGATTCTTCATAATCCTGAGGGTTGAAATATTGCCTGCCTACATCTTCTTCACTACTCCGGTAGGTGCGATATCGGGCTTGTAGCGTCAGTCCCAAGTCCAGTGAAGGCTGATAAATCAGTCGAAGACGGCCATGATCACGGCGGTTGTCATCTGAGAAAAATTGTGTTCCTGCAACACCCACAACGGTGACGTGTTCACCAAGTCCCTGATCCAGTGCAGCCCCCACAAAGGTAAAATTCGTTCCTGCATTTAGTGCAGGTCGGGTTTCTACCCAGTCTCGATTGGCAAAAACTTCTAATGCAGTCTTTTCTGCCAGTGATGTACGATAACTGCCATCAAAGGTGAATAAAGCATGATCACCCTGCTCAAATACGCCCGCTTCCAGGACCCAGCCATTGGCGGTCGCTGAATCAATGTTGCGCCCAATAAAGGAGACCTTCTGTCCATCCCGACTCCAATCATCCACTTGATACTGATAAGCACTACCACGGACACCTAAATAATGATCGGCATTTTCATATTGAGGCAAAAATTCTGCTGATAATTTACGGGTTTGGAAGCCTTCGCTATCATCACTGAAAAAGAATTCCGTTCCAGCCGCACGTTCACTTGGTGTCTGCTCTTGCTCTAACTCATTGGCCAGGCTGTGTGTAGTGATGCTGATGAGCAAAGGAACAAGCACGTAGATTCCAGTTTTTGTGTTTTTCATTTTGTTCCCCATGTTTTTCGTGTTTTGAACAACTCATCTAAATACCCTAAAATACTGGCGGGTTGTAGCAAGAAACTGTACATAAGTACATACAACAAAAAGCCACTGAAGTTTTTTCGCACCCTAAGTTCCAGCCCATCAAACATTCTGCGTTCAATCGAATAATTTAACAGACCCAGCAAGAACGCCATCGGTAATAAGGTCAGGGTCATAATACCGACAATCCAGTAGTGTCCAAAACAGGCCAGGATGATTCCAGGGATAAAGCCAAAGGTAAACGCGATATCTAACCAGGGGAAAACCAGGTTCCAGTAAATAAAAAACGTGGATAATCTTGGCTTGATTAAAATTCTTGGATGTTTGATAAAGGCTTCTATCATGCCGCGAGCCCAACGCTGGCGCTGTTTCACAAACAGTTTAAGCGTCGTGGGTGCATTGGTAAACAGACAGGCATCCTCACAATGTCCCACACGATGGCCTGCATTCAACAAGGCCCAGGTAAGTACAATATCTTCACCGACACATTCAGGCCATCCACCAACTTCGATCAAGGCATGACGGTCATAAATAGAAAAAGCACCTTGGGCTACCAAGGTTCCCTGATACAGTGACTGCATACGTTTGGTCGCCGCAATTCCCAAAAAATAGTCCCATTCCTGCGTTTTGGTCAGCAAATTTTCACGGGAATTCCGTACCAGAATTGTACCTGCGACCGCACGTGTATTCGGTGGATCTGCCAGATAGCGTTCGACAATATGGATTAATGCGACACGATGTAAATAAGAATCGGCATCGACTGTGATCACCAGATCATGTTGAGCCAGTTTTAGTCCTTCATTTAATGCATGCGCCTTGCCAGCATTTTGCTTTAGATCCAGCAAGGTAAGCCAAGGGAATTTGAGCTGGGCTTCCCGGACAATGTCTGCAGTTTCATCCCGGGAGCCATCATTGATGACAATCACCTGTAATTCACCCGGGTAATCCTGAACACTAATACTGACTAAGGTATCCTGGATTGAAGCTGCTTCATTATAGGCAGCGATCAAAATGGTAATACCAGGATAAGATGCTAATTGCAGGCGCTTAGGTCTTCGATCCATCATCAAGCTAAAAGCTGCAAATGAATTCATAAACCCCGGAATAATGGCAATCCCATAAACCAGGAAAACCGCTGCAAAATAACCAATATATCCGCTAAGATCATGCAGCCAGTTTTGGGAAATCCAAATTGAAAATACAGTCCAGCAACAAGCGCCTATAAGGGCTATCACAAACTTTAACCGCACAGAAAAATAGATAGAAGAATATGCTCTTTTGCTTTCATTAATGCTCATGAACGTTCTCCCCATCATTTATTACATGAATTTTCGTGGATTATCTTGGCGAAAGCCTGAGAGTACTGAAAACAGTTCATGACTTTTTTAGCTATCCAAGTTCCCATAAATTCATGAAAATCATTGTTATTTTGGGGGAGGATTTCACTTTAGCTAAAAAACAATCCATATTTTTTATAATTATATATATTTTGTGTACTTTTTGATAAATAAGTCACACTTTTTGATACAATTTATATCACTTATCTCAAATTGTTAATTTTTATATATTCGGGAAAATAGAAGCTTTTATATTAGCCGCTCTATTAAATCGGCCACCTGATAAATAAATTTTTAAAATTTAAAAAGCCTGCAAATTGCAGGCTTTTTATTTAATTATTAGAATAATTAACGTTGAACTTTCTGTTCAATCTCTTCGACACTGGTATGACGAACATCTAGCCCTTTGACCATATAAATCACCTGTTCGGAAATATTACGGGCATGGTCGCCAATCCGCTCCAAAGAACGCAGTACCCACATTACATTGATGACCCGTGAAATATGACGTGGATCTTCAATCATATAAGTCATTAAGGTACGGGTCGCAGACTGGTATTCACGGTCAATATCGGCATCGGCAAGCAATACTCGTAAAGCCTGATCAACATCCAGACGTGCAAAGGCATCCAGCGCATCATGAATCATTACACGAACCTGATTACCAATGTGACGGGTTTCCATATAGCCACGTGGCGAACTGCCCTCTTCACATAAATTTTGTGCAATGCGGGCAATTTTTGCCGCTTCATCGCCAATACGTTCCAGGTCGGTATTGGCCTTTGACATGGCAATCACCATACGTAAATCAATCGCAGCAGGATGACGGCGTGCCAGAATCAGGGTCAAGGCTTCATCAATCTCGGTTTCCATACGATTGACTACATTATCCTGAAATTGCACTTCAATCGCTAAAGCGGCATCAGTGTCTAACAGGGCATGAATACTGTTGGCCACTTGCTGCTCGACCAAGCCCCCCATGGTCATAAACTTGGTATTTACATCTTGCAAATCTTCATTAAATTGCGAAGAAATATGGTGATTTAACACCGGATTGTTTGGCAAGGGACGTACTCCACAACAGCGATTTTAAAATGAATGATCTTGTTTAATATTAAAGCATACCTACTATGAAGTTTTTATGACAAAAACTGCAAGATTAGCTGACTGGCTTGAACGACTTGTCAACCAGCCAGGTATTCATTTCTTCAAGGTCTTTTTCGGTCAATTTACCGACCGATGCTTTTAAACGCAGCACATTAATCAAATAATCATATTTTGCATTTAAATAATCCTGTTTGGCAGAAAAAGCGTTGCGTTGTGCCAGCAGCACATCGACCATGGTTTTTAGACCTTCCTGATATTGTGCTTTAGAGGCTTGGGAAACCACTTCCGAAGAGTCCATTGCGGCTTTTCGTGCCTGTAATTTGGCTTGATCAGTTTCTACCTGCATATAAGATTTTTTCACATCGGTGCTGGCTTTGCGAATTGCAGCCTCCAGCTGGGATTCGCTTTTCTTCACATTTACCGCGGCTTTTTGAATGGATTCTTGCGTTCGGCTCCCGGTATAAACATTCCAGTTCATCTCTACGCCAATCTGGTCAAACTGGCCATCACTGGATACCACATTTTGTGGGGACTGCTTGATATATCCATATGTCCCTACCGCCTCAATTTGTGGATATAAAGCGGCTTTTTCTACCCGTTTCTGGTCTTCTGCATAACGCTGCTGGATACGTGCCTGCTGAACAGAGAGATTCTGACTCAGTGCCAGCGCTGTCCAGGCATCCAGATCAGCAGGATAAGGCTTCTGAAATTGAAAATCATCTCGGAGTACGGCCAGGTTTTCTTGATAAGGTCCGATTAACTGGGTCAGCTGTTCCTGTGCCAAAACCAGTTGTACATGTGTGGCAATCCGGTTAGCCCGGGCACTTTGATATTGGGCATTGGCCTCACTGACATCGCTTTTTGCCACCAGTCCTTCTTTTAATTTGGCATTCATTACATTCAGCTGTTCAAACAGGGCTTTTTCTTCCTGCAGATTGGCTAGGGTTAAACTCTGCTGACGCAATATATTAAAATAACTTTCCGAGACGTTTAAAATGTGTTCCTGGCGCTGTAATTGTAAAGTAATTTCACTCAGATTAACGGAAGTTTTGATCTGCTTTAAACCTTCCCAGGCATCCCAGCGAAATAGTGGCTGACGAGCAGTAATGGCAATTTGTCGAGTAGTGGACGAGGAAGCCGTAAATGCATCTGCCGGAAAACCAGGAATACTGCTATCACTGCTCTGCTGGCTTTTACGCACCACATTTCCAGAAACAGTCACCGTTGGCAATAAATTCCCTTTGGCAATACCCAGATTGAGTTGATCTGCTTCATACTGTAAAAGATTCGCTTGCCAATTGGGATCGCTGTTTTTCGCCCGTTGATAGGCTTGCACCAAATCCAGAGCATGACTCCAGGGACTGAACAGCAACACACATGCACCAATGACTATTTTAATATCCATTTTTTATCGTAAATCCCGACCTGCGACCATCCATAGACATGCATATTTATAATAAAAGCTATGCAATATTAAAATGATCTGCTCAATTTTCCGTATGATTTTTATTAATTTTTGCCATCTGCTCAGCTGTTATTCATCAACCTCCCCATAACTGCGCCATCACCACAGCACGTAACCAAAATACTTCACAACACTACACAGACAAAGACTTTTTCAGTTATACAATACCCGCATACCCTGCAAATCATTGCCGCATGTACCCGATATAGAATGACTGTGCCGTTAAAAACAAAATTTTCTGTTAAGCAATACTTCCCTTTCTTTATTTTTATCCTTCTTATCGGGTGTCAAAAACCCGAGCCTCAACCTATTCAAGAACCGGTACAAAAACAATCACAACAAGATGAAACGGTAGATTTAACCCTATTATGCAAAAATCTTGAAAAAAGCATGCTGGCCATTACTGCAGAACGCACCACTTTTGCCCTGGAACAGATTAATCAGGATCTCAAGTTATGCTTGCCGCTGTCTACCTTAGCAGAACAACAACATTTATTAAAACTGTCCAATCAAATGTACAACAACTTCCTTAGTGTGGATAGAACAGCGCCACAGCAAGTTGCTTTCGAAGAGTATGCTTTTGATTTATCGCAGCATCCGACCATTCAACAAAACCGTTTTGAACAACTGACGTTACGTGATCAATATTTATTAAAACATAAAGGGCAAGCTTATATAGAGCTGTATGATCGCGGTAAAGGCCAGATCAATTATCGCCGTAGCCCCGAATATTTAGCCAGAATTTTTGCGCCTTATATGCCGCAAGCCGAACAGGTTTTTATCGAAAATCTGGCGGCACAAAATACGCTGCCGGTATTTTCAGAGCATATCTTGATGATTGAACCGCATGAAATTGTGACCCGGGCTTTATTCTGGGAAGAATATTTAAATCAATACCCGAAAAGCAGCTATCGCAAAGATGCGGAATATCTTTTACAGATGTATACCCTGTTTTTATTTAAAGGCATGAATGATTCGCCTGTCTCTGACACCTACCTGGATAAATATGCAGTGCAAAGCAGTTCAATGGATGAAATTGAAAAATTAGCCCAGGTCAAAAACTCACATTTAGCGGTTCAAGCGAGCAAGTTTCTACAATTTCTACAGTTATCCGAACAGCAGCGCTTACAAGAAATTCCTGTTCAGCTTAGCCTCAAAGAACAACAGTCGATATCTGAAAAACAGCTCACACTCAGACAGTTAGATGAATATTTGGGTTTACAAAATCTGAGCCTTTCCAACCCGCGTGACTGTTTTAGTGATGCCGTTTGTGTTTAAGCTGCCTGTCTGTCTCCGATCTGGACACCTGCTGAAAAGCGATGTTTTATGTGAATGTTTTTTAGTAGATGGACATGGTAGTATTGATTCATAGCTTGACGGAGCGCGAGTAATAACTCGCTGAGATCGCCTAAATTCTATATGCAAATATGGCATTTGAGGGTGAGTACCGTTGAACCTGATCAGGTTAAGACCTGCGTAGGAATCAAGCCATCAAAAAACCTAAGCCTTCAATTGATTTGTGTTGATTTTAAAATCATTCAATCAGATCAATCTGCCACGTTTTTGGTCGTGCTTGATTCGTTGATGTTATTCACAAGGATCATTACCATGGACCAATTAACGAATCGCTCTGCAACAGATATTTCCGCTCAGCATGAGCAAGATGCCAAATATCTCACCCGAATTTTACCCGCTTCCAGAAAAGTCTACATTCAAGGTTCGCGGAGTGACATTCAGGTGCCTATGCGTGAAATTTCCCTGACCGAGACCCCAACCGGTCTGGGTGGTGAACACAATCCGGCCATTATGGTCTATGACACTTCAGGCGTTTATACCGACCCGAACGTGGCCATTGACCTGAATAAAGGTTTGCCCAATGTGCGTGAAACATGGATTGAGGAACGTCAGGATACGGAACGTTTAGAGACGCTGAGCTCTGCTTTTGGACAGGAACGTCTTAAAGATATTCGTACGGCAGAAATCCGTTTCGCCCATATTCAAAAGCCGCGCCGTGCTAAAGCGGGCAAAAATGTCACCCAGATGCACTATGCACGTCAGGGCATCATTACCCCGGAAATGGAATATATCGCCATTCGTGAAAATCAGCGCCAGCAGGAAGGTGTCGATGCACGCCAGCATGCCGGTCAAAACTTCGGGGCCAAGAATCTGACGGAAATTACCCCTGAATTTGTGCGTCAGGAAGTAGCTGAAGGCCGTGCCATTATTCCAGCCAATATTAACCATCCTGAAATTGAACCGATGATTATCGGACGTAATTTCCTGGTGAAAATCAATGCCAATATCGGCAACTCCGCACTCGGTTCCAGCATTGATGAAGAAGTAGCAAAAATGACCTGGGCCACCCGCTGGGGTGCTGACACCATTATGGATTTGTCGACCGGCAAAAATATTCATGAAACCCGTGAATGGATTATCCGCAACTCTCCTGTTCCAATTGGGACGGTTCCTATTTATCAGGCCCTGGAAAAAGTTGATGGTGTAGCCGAAGACCTGACCTGGGAAATCTTTAAAGACACCCTGATTGAACAGGCAGAACAAGGCGTGGACTATTTCACCATTCATGCCGGCGTGCTTTTAAGATATGTACCGCTGACAGCTAACCGCTTAACCGGAATTGTTTCTCGCGGCGGCTCTATCATGGCGCAGTGGTGTCTGGCGCATCATCAGGAAAACTTCCTGTATACGCATTTTGATGAGATCTGCGAGATCATGAAGGCCTATGATGTATCCTTTAGTCTGGGGGATGGCTTACGTCCAGGCTGTATTCAGGATGCCAATGACGAAGCACAGTTTAGTGAACTGCGTACCTTGGGGGAACTGACCCATCGTGCCTGGGAGCATGATGTACAGGTGATGATTGAAGGTCCGGGGCATGTACCGATGCACATGGTCAAAGAGAATATGGACTTGCAACTGGAAGTCTGTAAAGAAGCGCCTTTTTATACTCTGGGGCCTTTAACCACTGATATTGCTCCGGGATATGACCATATTACTTCAGCGATTGGCGCTGCCATGATTGGCTGGTATGGTACCGCCATGCTGTGCTATGTCACGCCAAAAGAGCATTTGGGCTTACCAAACAAGAAAGATGTAAAAGACGGCATCATCACCTATAAAATTGCAGCCCATGCCGCCGATCTGGCCAAAGGCCATCCGGGTTCGCAAGTGCGTGATAATGCCCTATCCAAAGCGCGTTTCGAATTCCGCTGGGAAGATCAGTTCAATTTGAGTCTGGACCCGGATACGGCACGTAGCATGCATGATGAAACCATGCCGAAGGAAGCGCACAAATCTGCGCATTTCTGCTCAATGTGTGGTCCTAAATTCTGTTCGATGAAAATCACTCAAAATGTGAGGGATTATGCGAAAAATCAAACTAACGAGGGACAGGATACAGAGATTGAAGCAGGTTTGAATGCCATGAAAACCAGCTATCATGAACATGGTCAAAAATTGTACCACAAGCTGTAATTCTTAAAAAAAAATCTTTTATTTTCATAAAATTCTCAGTTAGGATGAATGTATGCTTTTCATCCTGACTGAGCTATATGAATATTATTAAACAAGCCACATATAACAACGACCAAGTCAAAATTCAGTCGCGTGAATATCTTTTTCGTGGCTTCATTCAGGTTGAAAAAGTCAATCTCTGCCATCGTTTATTTAACCAGAGCAAATTCACTCCTGTTATGCAGCGTGAACTGATTCACCGCCCTGAAGCTGCAGGTGTACTGATTTATGATGATACCCAGCAAAAATTTGCCTTGATTGAACAGTTCCGTGTCGGTGCAATGGATGATCCAGAATCCCCCTGGCAACTGGAAGTGATTGCCGGTGTACTCGATGGTGATGAATCGCCGGAAAGCTGTATACGTCGTGAGAGCGTGGAAGAATCAGGCTGCGAGATTGACCAGTTACAGCATTTATTCAGCTTTTATCCTTCGGCTGGGGCCTGTTCTGAACTGTTTCATTTATATAGTGCCCAAGCACATCTTCCTGAACATGGCGGAGTGTTTGGCATGCCGGATGAAGGGGAAAATATTCAGCTGCATATCATTGATTATAGTGAAATCACTACCTTATTGAGTAATGGCCGATTAAGGAATGCCCCGGTCATTATGGCCTTGCAATGGCTGCAACAACATATTAAAACAACAAGGAATGTCTAGGAGTCGGACATGACTTTATACCAACCCAATGAAGACCAGCAAGACTGGACCATTATTCAGATTTCAGACACACATTTGATGGATCAGAACGATCTGGAATTTGTAGAGATGAATCCGGAACACAGCTTTCATGCTGTGATGCAACAGATTCAGCAGCAATATCCGAGTACCGATGCCATTATTCATACTGGGGATCTGGCGCAAGTACCGGTCAAACAGACGTATACACGTTATTTATCTTATATGCAGAATCTTGGTATTCCCTTTTATCAAATTCCAGGCAATCATGACAATCTTGATCTCTTCCCTTTCTACCAGCATAAAAATCAGGTACACGCCATTCATTTCGGTAAATGGAGCTTTGTCCTGTTAAACAGTGCCGTACCAGACCGAATAGATGGCCGGATTGAACCAGAGCAATTACAACAGCTAGATCAACTACTGGCAGAACTGCAACAGCAATTTGTCATTGTGGCATGTCATCATCATCCTTTTGCCATGCAATCAAAATGGATCGATCAACATAAACTGAAAAACCCTGAAAACTTGACCGCTGTTTTAGCCAGGCATAGTCATGTTAAAGCGGTTATTTTTGGTCATGTGCATCAGGATTCGTGTCATGAATGGCAGCACATCCGGTTTTTCTCAACTCCGTCGACCTGTGTCCAGTTCAAACCTTTCAGTGAAAATTTTGCCCTGGATGACCAGGCCCCGGGGTTTCGTGTCCTGCATCTGAAAGCCAATGGTGAGCTTGAAACCCGAATTCAGCGTGTCCAAACAGTACGGCAACAAATTAATAGCGAAATTTCAGGTTACTAACTTTTCATTTTGCTTTTTTTCTATTACTTTATGGCTTCCGAAGGAAGCATGATCGATAGAATCCAAGCATCAAAGACTATCAAAAAGCACAAAAAGTCTATATGATGACGACCCTCGAAGGAGAATCTCCTTAGGGTTGGATAAAAACACTTGCATATCACCATATTTTTTGCGTATAGATAATACGCATATGATGAGGAATGCCCTATATGGCGAATGACAACCAAAATCAAGTCTTGGACGAACAAACTGATGTGGTAGATGAAAAATCTACCAAACGCGTGCGTAAAACAAAGCCAAAAGCGTCAGAAAGTGGTTCTACTGCTAGCTTATTTGGTATTGCACCTTATCAGCCTAAAAAAAATGAAGAATACATGTCTGAAGGACAGCTTGAGCATTTCCGCCAGATTTTATTGGCGTGGAAAGCGGAGCTCATGTCTGAAGTAGACCGCACCCTCAACACCATGCAAGACGAAAATACCGCATTGCCTGATGTTAATGACCGTGCCACACAAGAAGAAGAGTTTGCGATTGAACTCCGTACCCGTGACCGTGAACGCAAGCTGATTCGCAAGATTGAGCAATCCATCGAAGCGATTAAAAACGACGATTACGGTTTCTGTGAAACCTGTGGTATTGAAATTGGTCTGCGTCGTCTTGAAGCACGTCCAACCGCTACCCTTTGTATTGACTGCAAAACCTTGGCAGAAATCAAAGAGAAGCAAAATAACGGTTAATACTGTGTTAAGTAATCCCTCCCTGACCCTCCCTTTAAAAAAGGGAGGGAAAGCTGAAGAGAGTTACGTGGGTCGGTTTGCGCCATCGCCAACCGGCCCTTTGCATTTTGGCTCGCTTATTACAGCGGTGGCCAGTTATTGCGATGCCCGTGCCCATCAGGGGCAATGGCTGATCCGGATTGAAGATACTGACATGCCGCGTATTTATCCCGGTAGTGAAGAACATATCTTGCGCTCAATCGATGCGTTCCAGTTTCAGCCCGATGCTGAGATCATTTTCCAGAAAGACCGCCTTGATATTTATGAATCTGTGATAGAACAGCTGCATCAGCAAGGCTGGGTCTATGCCTGCCAGTGCACCCGTAAAATGCTCGGCTCCAATCATATCTATGCCGGAACCTGCCGGGATTTAAACCTGCCTTTTCAGCAGCAAGCCATTCGTCTGAAAGTACCAGATCAACAGATCTGCTTCACCGATCGCCTGCAAGGAACACATTGTTCCAACCTGCAACAGGACCTAGGCGATTTTGTGCTGAAGCGCCGTGATGGCATTATCAATTATCAGCTCGCCGTAGTGGTTGATGATTATCTGCAAGGAGTCACCCACGTAGTTCGCGGTGCCGACCTGCTGGATAATACCGAACGGCAAATCTGGCTCGGTTCGCTGCTGGGTTATCCGCAACTTGAATATATGCATCTGCCTTTAGCAATGAATGCTCAGGGACAAAAACTCTCTAAACAAAATCTGGCTCAAGCACTCGATCTCAAGCGTGCTCCTGAATTATTACAGCAAGCCATTCGTGCTTTGCACCAGCCCGAAGTCGATTTAGACACGCCCCAAAATATGCTGAAACAGGCCATTGCGCAGTGGAATACAGACTGCATTCCCCATACAACTGAGCTACACGGCAGCTATTTATAAAACTTGGATTATCATTAAGCTAAAAACATCTACAGCATATAATGACAGACTTAAAATGTTTTTTATCTTTGGTATTGACCCTAAAACCAAAGTAGTCGAGAAAAATCAGTTTCTATGCCCGGTATGCAGAACGCATAGCGCTTATGAATTGAAACAGCAAGGCAATTATTTTTCTATATTTTTTATCCCACTGATTCCCCTTTCCAAGGCGAAAGGAGAATTTGTGCAATGCTTGCATTGTGGAACGGAAATGCCGAGCACCGTATTAATCCATGCTCAACCAGACTGATCGTCCGAATCAACGCTAGAAGCTTGATTCTTCTTTGCTTGGATTGGCTTTTTGTGTCGTGGCATCAATTTTCAAAATCAGGCTGATCATCACTGCACACATAATTAACGATGAACCGCCATAACTGATAAACGGCAAGGTCAAACCTTTGGTCGGTAACATGCCCATATTCATCCCGGCATTCACCAGGATTTGCAGCAAGAAAATAATACTGATGCCATAGGCCAGATAACCTGCACGCAAGTATTGATACTGTAAGGCACGATGTCCAATCTTGATACAGCAGACCACCATCATGAAGGAAAGAATCAATACGGTACTGATACCGAAAAAGCCGAATTCCTCACCTAAAATCGCCAGCATAAAGTCAGTATGCGCTTCAGGCAGATAAGACATTTTCTGGATACTATGACCCAGTCCGACTCCCATCCATTCACCCCGACCAAAGGCCATCAGTGCATTAGACAACTGATAGCCGGTGCCCAAGGGGTCAGCCCAAGGATTGGTAAATGATAAGGCACGCTGTAAACGGTAAGGCTCAAAGATAATTGCGGCGGCCAAAGCAAAGATAATCGCGATCAGGAAGAAAATAAACTGAATCGGCGGCGCGCCAGCCAGGAAGAAAACGCCTAAAATCATCAGGACAATCACCGCAGTCGCACCCAGATCGGGTTCCAGCAGGATTAAGCCTACAGTGATGATCATCACGCCGACCAAGCGGTATAGGCCGGATGCACTGCTTCGCACCTCTTTTGCCCGTCGTACCACATAATCCGCAGTAAAGATGGCCATCATGACCTTGGCCACTTCCGAGGCCTGCAAGGTAAAACCGGCTATACGAATCCAGCGGGTGGAACCGTTGACTTCGGTGCCAGCAACCAATACCACCGCCAGCAGCAGAATGGTCATAATCCACAGGGGAAAGGTATTGTTAAACCAAACATTCAGCGATACTTTATAAGCCAGAAATGCAGCTACACCTGCCACAAAAATGGAAATGCCGTGTCGGATTACATAATGAAATGCATTTTCATGTAAGCGGTCGGCATAGGGCATCGATGCCGATGCCACCATGATTGAACCGATACAAAGCAAGGCAATGACACAAAAAATCAGCACATTACGTGGCGTAACTTCAGCGGGAATTTTCGCTCCCCACTGATTGTAGACCTGATTAATTTTATTTATGGTCGTCTGAGCTAACCCAGCCATACAACTTTCCTTATCGTTCTTCTAAGCAAGTGTGTTCACACATTCAACAAACTGGTGTCCACGTTCACTATAACCTTTAAACATATCAAAACTTGCACATGCAGGTGACAATAACACCACATCATGGGCTTGGGTATGTTGCTGGCATAATTCCACCGCTTCTTTTAAAGATTCGGCATGAAGCAATGTCGTGGTTCCTTCAATGGCGGCTTCAATAATCGGACGGTCTTCACCAATTAACACCGCGACTTTGGCATATTTGCTTAAAGACTCACGTAAAGCAGTGAAATCCTGACCTTTACCTTGACCACCCAGGATGATTGCCACTTTCCCCTGTTGCGGCTCAATTGCAGCCCCCAAACCATCAATGGCAGCCAAGGTTGCGCCAATATTGGTGCCTTTAGAGTCGTTATAATAACGAACACCATTGACTTCTTTAACAAATTCACAGCGATGCTCTAGGCCTTTAAAGGTTTTCAGCGTTTCCAGCATGCTGTCCAGCGGCAAACCGATCGCTTCACCCAAAGCCAGGCAAGCCAAGGCATTGGCTACATTATGCGTACCTTGAATGTACATGTCTGTGCTTTTTAACAGGCGTTCACGACCACGTGCCAGCCAGATCGTGCCATTATCTTCTTTTAAGATGCCGTACTGATTTAAATCCGGTGCATTCAGGCCAAAGCTCTGCATGGGTGTCGTATCTGGAACCAGTGGACGAGTAAGTGAATCATCACGGTTAAACACGACTTTTTTCACGCCCTGGAAAATACGATGTTTTGCAGTGTGATAACCAAACATATCGCCATGACGATCAAGATGATCTTCACTCATGTTCAGTACCACTGCCACTTCGGCATTTAAATTGGAGGTAGTTTCCAACTGGAAGCTGGACAATTCCAGAATATACAGTTCAGGGTCATCTTTGGTTAAATCCAGTGCAGGACGACCCAGGTTACCGCCTACCGCCACTTTCTTGCCGGCATCTTTAGCCATTAGGCCAATCAGAGTCGTTACGGTACTTTTGGCATTTGAACCGGTAATTGCAACAATCGGTTTATCGGTGGCACGGCGCAAAACCTGAATTTCACTGATTACCGGAATGCCTTGGGCAATCGCTGCCTGAATTTCTGCAATCTTTGGATCAAGCCCCGGACTAATCACAATTTCTTCAGCTTGTAATAACAGATCTTGATCAAGCTGACCAAAACTGGTCTGAACATCGGCAGGAATCTGATCATGTCCGGGAGGTGTCTTTCGAGAATCTGTTACTGCAACGCGGTAGCCATGTTCATGTAAGAAATTGACTGCTGCAACACCTGAAATTCCGAGTCCTGCAACAACTTTTAATCCACCACGCTGTATTAACATTTTTGCCCCATTTTATGGTCTGTTTTTAAAACTGACAAAATGTTAGCACTTTGCTGTTTTGAATGCTTTTTCTGTTTTGACTTTATCTCGGCTTTTTTGTGTCAGCGCGTAAAAAAACCGTCATAAAAATGACGGTTTTGCAAAATTCTTATTGAAGATGGAAATATGACCTGAAAGTTATTTCCATTTTACCGCTTGCACTTCAGGTTTTTTCTGAACCGGGTCGGGATTTGCAGCACAGCCACAGCTTCCTCCGCAACCTGAAACCATCGCCGGTTTTAACCACTTTGCCAAAGCTGCCCAACCCTGCTTTTCACAGTGCTTGGACAATGCCGTGAAGGCTGAATTTAATGTTCTGGGAAAAACTTTCTTAAACACCACGACAGCACTCCAAAGGACCAAAGCAGCCACAATCAGAATTTCAATCATTTCAGTCTCCTTTCACAGCCTTAAATCACACTATCCAAAGTAATGTGAAGCAATTTGATAGGTCAGGAATGACATCAGATATGCCAGACCAAACAGGTACAGGGTCATGAAAGACATGGTTTTCCACGACCCCGTTTCGCGGCGCACCGTCGCCAGCGTGGCCAGACAGTGCGGTGCATAGATAAACCACACCAGCAATGACAAACCTGTCGCCAATGACCAGCCCAATTCACCTGTGCTACCGATAATAGAAGCCAGACCCTGTGACATGGCATCTTCATCTACCGCAGAAAGTGCATATACGGTACCCAATGCAGCCACCACCACTTCACGAGCCGCCATTGCAGGAATTAAAGCAATACAGATTTGCCAGTTAAAGCCCAGTGGGGCAAAAATTGGCTGCATCACATGACCCAGCATTCCGGCAAAGGAATAATCAATTGCCGGGGCAGTTGCACCGTCCGGCGCTTGCGGGAATGTACACAGGAACCACAGTAAAATGGACAGGGCGAAGATGATGCCACCGACACGTTTCAGGAAGATTTTGGCGCGATCCAGGAGACCAATCCAAACGCTTTTGACATCAGGAAAACGGTAGCTTGGCAACTCCATTAATAACATATGCTGTGACTTGTCTTTCTGGAAAAATTTCAGCACGGTCGCCACAATCAAGGCACTAACAATCCCGGCCATATATAAGCCAAACAGCACCAAACCCTGTAAATTGAATATACCCCAAACCATTTTTTCCGGAATGAAAGCGGCAATCAGCAAGGCATAGACCGGCAAACGGGCCGAGCAGGTCATCAACGGTGCCACAAAAATCGTGGTTAAACGGTCACGCGGATCACTGATGCTGCGGGTTGCCATAATGCCCGGCACCGCACAGGCAAAGCTGGACAATAGCGGAATAAAAGCACGACCTGAAAGACCGGCTTTAAACATCAGCTTATCCAGCAAAAATGCCGCACGCGGTAGGTAACCCGATTCTTCCAGCACCAAAATGAAAAAGAACAGGATTAAAATCTGGGGCAGAAACACCACCACACCACCGGCACCGGCGATAATGCCATCCACCACCAGACTGTTGAGTAAGGGATGAGAAATCTGTGCACTGACCACTTCACCCAGCCAGCCAAAAAAGCGTTCAATGCCATCCATGAATGGTGCAGCCCAGGCAAATACCGCCTGGAACACGATGAACATCATCAGGGCCAGACTGACCAGCCCCCCCACCGGATGTAAAAATATCTTGTCCAGAAAATCAGAGCGTTTGTCTTCATGGTCAACAAAAACCACCACATCTTTTAGCAGCTGAGCAATTTTTTCATGATTTGAACCCGAAATTTTGACATCACTCAGTTCAGCATTGGGCGTTCTAAACGTTTCCGCATCCAGTGCACCCATCAGGTTTTCAATCCCTGCATTACGTACTGCAACGGTTTCTACCACAGGAATGCCTAAACGTTGCGATAGTTTTTGCGTGTTGATCTGCATGCCACGGCGGCGTGCTTCGTCCATCATGTTTAAGACCAGTAAAATCGGACGGCCCAGCTCAATCATTTCCAGAACCAAACCGAGATGCAATTTTAGGTTAGTTGCATCGACTACACATAGAAAGGCATCTTGCTGACCTTCTTCTGCAATTTTGCCTTGCACCACATCGCGGGTAATGGCTTCGTCCGGACTAGTGGCATTCAGACTATAGGTCCCAGGTAAATCCAGTACACGAACCGCACGAGCCGAAGGTAAAATAAACTGCCCTACTTTACGTTCAACCGTGACCCCAGCATAGTTACCAACCTTCTGCCGTGTTCCGGTTAAATGGTTGAATAATGATGTTTTACCGCAGTTCGGGTTACCTACAAGGGCAATACGTAGCGCATCACTCATGCAGTGATCCCCTCTTCAATTTCAATTTTTTCAGCTTCAACTTTGCGCAGTGCGAAACGGGTAAACCCCACCTGTATCAGGATAGGATCACCACCAAAAATACCTTTGGTAATGACCTGAACTTTTGTTCCCGGTACAAAGCCCAAAGTTTCCAAACGACTCGCCACCAGATCAGTCTGAGCTGTATCACCATTCAAAGTACGGTTGACTTTGCGAATGATGGCCGTTTGTTTCACTTTCAAATCAGATAATCGCACCGCATCTAATCCTAAAATATTTGCTACAGTATACAAACAAATGAGAATAATTACCAAGTAAGGTTTGATTCCAATTCTCATCTTGTCTGTAGCGTTCGACATTGCAAAAAAATTGGTCTACATTGATCAACACCAAGAAAAACTTGGATTTTTCATTCAATGTAGAAGTGACATGCTCAATAAAAAGCCTCGTATTCCTGCACCGGTAAATATTCCTGAACATTTAAGTTTTTTACAGGGGTTTCGAGATTATTTAATTGCTCAAACCGTCAGTCCGCATACGCGTAATGCTTATCTATCTGATTTAATTCAATGTAGTGAATGTCATGCGGTTTCAATGCCAGACTGGAATAGTGATGACATCTCCGATGTTTTATTGAATTTGACCAAACAGGGCAAAAGTCCGCGCTCGATTGCCCGCTCACTTTCTGCACTCAGATCCTTTTATAAATTTTTACGTGAACAAAAATTACGTAGCGATAATCCTGTTGCAACCCATAAAACGCCTAAGATTGGCCGGGCCTTGCCTAAAGATTTATCTGAAGCCGATGTTGAAGCCCTCATTAACGCTCCCGACATCAATACAGCACTGGGCTTACGCGACCGGGCCATGTTTGAAGTCCTCTATGCCTGCGGCCTGCGGGTATCTGAATTACTCAATTTAAGACTGGAACTGATTAATTTAAAACAAGGTTATTTGCGCATTGTCGGTAAAGGTAACAAGGAGCGTCTGGTGCCTTTGGGACAAGTCGCTTGCGAATGGATTGAAAAGTATCTTAATGAAGCGCGTTCCCATTTATATAAAACTGCTACCGACTATGTCTTTTTAACCCAGCATGGCGGCATCATGAGCCGGCAAAATTTCTGGTATGCCATTAAACGTTATGCCTTGCAGGCCGGGATTCAAACCGAACTTTCGCCGCATACCCTACGTCATGCCTTTGCCACCCATTTACTCAATCATGGTGCCGACTTGCGTGTGGTCCAGATGCTGCTCGGGCATAGTGATTTATCCACCACTCAAATTTATACCCACGTGGCTCAGGTTCGCATGCAGCAATTGCATGCCACTTATCACCCGCGTGCCTAATTTTTGATATCCGACATCTAAGACCAAGAAGTTTAACCAGCAAGACGCTTTTTTGTTATGCTTAGGCACCTGTTTTTATACCTACAAAAAGGGTTATTTATGTCATTTACCCGTTCAAAAGTTTTTCTGGCCTGTACTTTGGCCAGCAGCTTAGCCATTACTGCCTGTTCCAATGCAAATAACGATGAAAAAAAGCAAAATACCTTAACCGCGAGTGCCCCTGCCACCGGCCAGGCCTCGAACCTTTCAGAACGCAATGCACAGCAACGTCTGGTAAACACGCTGCAGCAGCACTTCAAGAAAGCCAATATCAATGCCAAAATTTTAAATATCAAGGCAACCGAAGTTCCTAACCTGTATTGGGTTAACCTGGAAGGCATGTCGTCTGTCTATGCCACTGCCGACGGCAAATACATTATTCAGGGTGATGTGCTGCGTTTAGGTGACAATAAAATTCACAATGTCAGTGAAAACCTGCAATCTGAAGCCAATAAAAAGCTGCTGGCTAACTTAAAAGTCGAAGATTTGCTGGTTTATAAAGCACAAGGTAAAACCAAACATGTCGTGTATGTGTTTACCGATGCCAGTTGCCCGTATTGCCATAAATTGCATGAGCATATGAGCGAAATTAATGCCAAGGGCATCGAAGTACGCTATATCGCTTGGCCACGTGGCGAACAGTTCATGCCAGCCATGGAAAGCGTATGGTGTAGTAAAGACCGTCAGGCGGCTTTTGATCAGGCGATTGCCGGAGCACCGCTTGCTCCAGCGACCTGTAAGAATCCGGTCAGAGATCAATATCAGCTGGGGCTGAATATGGGCGTCAACGGCACTCCGGCCATTTATAACAGCGAGGGCGTTTACCTAGGTGGATATCTCTCGCCTGAAGAATTGGTAGAGCGTTTAAATAACTAATTTTTATCAGTTCATCTACTAAATTTAATAGGTAGAGATAAAGTGATTTCTGCCCTAGAGTCTGGCCGTTTTTTTAGCTATGATCTAGATTCGCTTAAAGTTGAATACATATTTGGAGTGTGACGTGAAACCAGTTCGTCTGGCAATCCTCGGTCTTGGTACTGTGGGTGGTGGTGCCCTTAAACTACTAAAAGAAAATGCTGCTGAGATAAAACGTCGCACCGGTCGAGAAATCCAAATTACCCATGTGGGTACACGTCGCCCACGTCCCGATCTGGATTTACCCGCTTCAGTAAAGCAAAGTGCTGATCTGCTCGATATTGTTCGTCAACCGGATGTCGATGTGGTGGTAGAAGTCATGGGCGGCATTCACCCTGCTTATGAAGTCATCATGGAAGCGATGAAACACGGCAAGCACATTGTAACGGCTAACAAGGCCCTGCTGGCTGAACATGGCAATGAGCTGTTTAAAGCAGCCGAAGACCATGCCGTGCAAATTGCCTATGAAGCTGCCGTTGCTGGTGGTATTCCAATTATTAAAGTCATTCGTGAAGGTTTGGCTGCCAACAAGATTGAATGGCTAGCAGGCATCATCAACGGTACAGGCAACTTCATTTTAAGTGAAATGCGTGAAAAAGGTCGTGCTTTTGCAGACGTGCTGAAAGAAGCTCAAGAGCTGGGTTATGCCGAAGCAGATCCAACCTTTGACGTTGAAGGCATTGATGCTGCACATAAACTGACGATTCTGGCTTCATGTGCCTTTGGTATTCCGCTACAGTTCGACAAGGTATTTACTGAAGGCATCAGCAAAGTGACTGCTCAAGACGTGAAATATGCCGAAGATCTGGGCTTCCGTATCAAGCACCTGGGAATTGCCCGTCGTGCTGCATCGGGTATTGAATTACGTGTTCATCCTACTTTAATTCCAGATGATCAACTGATTGCCAATGTTAATGGCGTGAAAAATGCAGTCTTGGTTCAAGCCAATGCGGTTGGTCCAACACTGTATTACGGCGCAGGTGCAGGTGCTGGCCCTACTGCTTCTGCGGTAGTTGCAGACATCGTGGATATTGTCCGTGATATTATTTACACAGAAGATGGTGCCGGAACCATTCCACAGCTGGCTTTTGAAGCTTTGACAGATTTGCCAATTCTGCCGCGTGAAGAAATGACCACGGGCTATTACATCCGCATTAATGCCGAAGATCAAACAGGTGTTCTGGCAGATGTCACCACCATTTTAAGCCGTGCCGGTATTAGCATTGACGCGATCATGCAACAGCCGCGCTTAAAAGACCTTATTCCTATCGTGATTCTGACTGATCCAGTCAAGGAATCAAAAATGGATGAAGCCCTTCAGCAAATTCAAGCATTGCCCGTCATTCATGGCGAAATTGTACGAATTCGTTTAGAATCGCTTGATAATTAATCGGGTTGAGGGGAGTATTCCCCTTGCCAAGCTCTACACACAATTGGAACATCATCATGTCTAATGCCAATCGTTATACTGGTTTAGTTGACCGCTATCGCGACCGTTTACCAGTGTCTGCAACTACTCGCGCAATCTCTTTAGGCGAAGGGAATACGCCACTGATCAAGCTTGAGAACATTCCACGCATTATTGGCAAAAATGTTGAAATTTATGTGAAGTACGAGGGCTTAAACCCGACTGGTTCATTTAAAGACCGTGGTATGACCATGGCGGTTACTAAAGCAGTTGAAGAAGGCTCTAAAGCGATTATCTGTGCTTCTACCGGTAACACTTCTGCTGCTGCAGCCGCTTATGCTGCCCGTGCTGGTATCAAAGCATTTGTGCTCATTCCAGAAGGCAAAATTGCCATGGGCAAAATGGCACAAGCGATGATGTATGGTGCTGTCACCATGCAAATCCGCGGTAACTTCGACGACGGTATGCGTCTGGTCAAAGAAGTGGCTGACCAAGCACCTGTGACGATTGTAAACTCAATCAACCCTTACCGTTTGCAAGGTCAAAAAACCATTGCTTATGAAATCGTGGATGAGTTAGGTCGTGCGCCTGATTACCACTGCTTGCCAGTGGGTAATGCAGGTAACATCACGGCTCACTGGATGGGTTATACCGAAGCTGTTGCCAACCAGCCTAAAGAGCAGTTTGAACAGGTGGTTTATGATGCTGCAACTGATCAGTTCACCGGTCCTAAACCTGAAGGCTTGCCAACCATGGTCGGTTACCAGGCATCTGGCGCTGCGCCGTTCCTGCGTGGTGCACCAGTTGAAAACCCTGAAACAATTGCTACAGCCATCCGTATTGGTAACCCACAAAGCTGGAATCATGCCAAAGCGGTTGTACGTGATTCAAAAGGCTGGTTCGATGAACTGACCGATACTGAAATCTTGGAAGCGCAACGCTTACTTTCTATGTATGAAGGTGTATTCGTAGAACCTGCTTCTGCAGCGTCTATCGGTGGTGCGATTCGTGACATTAAGGCAGGTAAAATTGCTGAAGGTTCTGTCATCGTATGTACAGTAACCGGTAATGGCCTGAAAGACCCTGACACTGCCATCAAACAATGTTCTGATGCCGTGATGTTGTCTATCGATGCCTCTATGGATCAAGTGAAAGACTCTATTCTTTCTAATATGTAATGCATATTTAGACCGAAGAAAAAAAACCCTGCGATCGCAGGGTTTTTTCATTTAGAAGCATTCAAATGTTGAGTAGATTTGAAGACTTCTCCAAATTCAGCCTTAAATACGCTTGGGTAACTGGCTAACCCAAGTCATTAAACGGGTGGCATCATTGGTACGTGCAGCAGAAGAATCTGCTCCAAGCAGTACAACCACAGCCGGACGGTTATTTAAAGTGGTATGCATGGCTACACAACGTCCTGCTTCATTGATATAACCGGTTTTGGAAATATTGATATTCCAGCCACCATTACGTACTAACGCATTGGTATTGTTCGATTTCAATACCCGGTAACCAAGGTTAAAATCATAGCTTGGAGTGGTCGAGAACTGGCGAATCAAACCATATTGCGATGCAGTATTGACCAAAATACCAAGGTCACGTGCTGAAGACACATTGCCCGGGTTCAAACCTGTTGACTCCAGATAATGGGTTGAATTCATTCCAAGTGCTTTGGCTTTTTTGTTCATCGCTGCGATGAAAGCCGAACGTCCCCCTGGATAAGTACGTGCCAATGCAGAAGCAGCCGGATTCTCAGACTTCATTAAAGCAAACAGTAAAGCTTCAGCGCGATTCATGCTATCACCCGCACGGAGCGTTGAGCTTGAACTCTTACAGCCTGAACAAGAAAAGTCAGCCTGCTGCAAGGTAATTGTCTCAGACATGTTTAAACGCGCATCAGCAATGACCACAGCAGTCATCAGCTTGGTTAGAGAGGCAATTGGAAAGGCAGTATTACTATTTTTACTGTATAAAACCTCACCTGTTTGGCCGTCCATCACCAAAGCAGCACGGGCATTAACCGAAGGCTGGTTGCCATAGTTGGAATTATTTAAAATCTGTACCGTTTTAGGTGCAGAATGAGGCGCCACTCCATTTGAATTGCGTACAGAAGTGGTTACTTTTGTTGAACCTTGTGGAGAAACTTCTTCAGCTGAAGCATCACCGTTTAATAATTGACTCACATCTTCAGAGGACCAGTTTAACGTCGCTTGTCCCGCCCCTTTAGACGCATCCATCACCAGCTCAGCAAAACTGGTTGAACTTATGCCTAGCAGAATCGATATGCCTAGCACATGCATTAAAGATTTTTTCGAATTTTTCACGGTGATTTACTCAACTCAAGAAGGCAATATACATTTGTATATTCCCTCAAAAATGCTTACATTTAAACACAAATATGAACACTTTTTGTTACTCACAACATTGTGTATAACATTTAATGGAAAGATAAAGAATAGGATTGCTAATTTTGTCATTTCATTGCAAGCTTATTTTGCTTTATGTAACAAAAAAATGCATTTTTTTGAGATGAGGGAGAACTAGGTGATCACAGTTTTAGTGGTAGATGACCATGAATTGGTACGTACCGGAATTTGCCGTATGCTCGAAGACCATGCGGATGTTCAAGTGATTGGTCAGGCTGAATCTGGTGAAGAAGCGATTAACTTAGTCCGTCATCATCATCCGAATGTCGTTTTGCTAGATGTCAACATGCCGGGTATTGGCGGGGTAGAAACCACCCGACGCCTATTGCAAACAGCCCCTGAAACCAAAGTACTGGCCGTCAGTGGTCTGGCGGAGGAACCCTATCCTTCCTTATTACTGAAAGCCGGGGCAAAAGGCTATATCACCAAAGGTGCACCGGTTTCCGAAATGGTGCGTGCCATCAACAAGGTCATGCAAGGCGGAAAATATTTCAGTGCCGACATTGCCGAACAACTGGCCAGTTCTTACCTTTCCGACACTCAGCAATCTCCTTTCGATGTCTTGTCGGAACGTGAAATGCAGGTCGCAATGATGGTGGTCAATTGTATTAGTGCCCAGGAAATTGCCGATAAACTTTTTGTCAGTGTTAAAACGGTGAATACTTACCGCTACCGCATCTTCGAAAAGCTGAATCTGGATAGTGATGTCAAATTGACTCATCTGGCCATTCGCTATGGCCTGATTAAACCTTAAGGCCCTTTGGCTTGCTAGAAGACTTGCATGACGCAAAATACCCATAATTTAGAGTTTAACCAATATCATTTAGGTATTTGGTATAGCACCTATAGACTCATTATTGCGACCAGTCTTCTGCTGATTTTCTTACTCACGTATCAGCGCTTAAACCTCGATTATCACTATCCGCAGCTTTATCTTTACGTGCTAATCGGCTACGTATCGGCAAGTTTTATCCAGTTAATCATACTCAAAAGCATACGCTTTAAAACTGCCCAGCAACTCCCGCTGTTATTTGTTGTCGATGTCATTGCTTTAAGCTTGCTCACCCTCGCGGTAGATGGCCCGAACCTGCAATTGAGTTTGCTGTTTGTGATTACCATCTTCGCGGCCTCGTTATTACTCGATGCCCAAAAGGCTTTGATCATTACCCTGATTGCCGTGATCAGTGTGATTTATCAGCTTTTTTTAGGCAGTATTTTTGATTTTTCTTCACTGAATAATATTGGCAACAGTGCGATCTTGGCTTTTCTGTTTTTAGTGGTGTATAGCAGTGGGCAAATTGCAGTAAAACGCTTTCAACTGCTTGAAAATTTAAATTTTTCGCAGTCTTTGGAATTAAACCGGCTGCAAAACCTGAATCGCTATATTCTGGAACAGATCGAACTGGGGTATCTGGTTTTAGATGAAAATTGTCATATTGTGCTGAGCAATCCTGCTGCCTGCCTGATTTTAGGCATTCCTCCGCTCTATGCCTATGACAAATATCCCTTATACAAGGCCCAGCCGGATTTATTTGAATTGCTTAAATTTGATCAACTGCGGGATGGGGAAAAATTTCAGTTTGAGTCACAGCTCAGCCATTATCATATGCATATTGAAGTGCAAAAACTCATGGTGCCACAACAAACCCTGACATTATTGGTATTGCAGGATGCCACCAAGCTCAATCAACGCGTACAACAATTAAAACTCGCGGCACTCGGGCAACTGTCCGCCAGTATTGCTCATGAAATTCGCAATCCTTTAGCCGCGATTGTTCAGGCTAATGAACTTTTGAGTGATAGCGACCCGCATCAACAGGCGGTATTGAGCCGAATGATTGCCAAGCAGACACAGCGTATTGACCGGATTGTACAAGACACGCTGAATATGGTGCGCAATAAAGAAACCCACCCCTCAACCATTGAGTTGAAACAGTTTATTCCCCTACTAATTCTGGAAGATTTGGCTGATATTGCGCCCCAAATTAAATATACTGTTCAAAGTAAAATTTTTGTGCATTTTGACGAGGCACAACTTCGTCAAGTGCTGATTAACCTGATTCGCAATGCCATTCGACATAATGCACCCGAGCATTCACATATCGAGTTGAATGTTTACTTACATGACAACAATGTGCGTATTGATGTTCGTGATTTTGGCGCGGGCGTTGCATCCAAGGATTTGGCTTATTTATTTCAACCTTTTTTTAGTACCGAAATCACAGGAACAGGTTTAGGATTGTACTTATCACATAGTTTTTGTGAAGCCAATCAGGCAAAACTGAACTATGTAAAACAAGAACAGGGAGCATGCTTTCGGATAGAATGCCTGCAAGTTGCTTTATAAATGAAAATTGCTGGGGTGTATTGTGGAACAACAACCACTTGTCTTATTGGTGGATGATGAGGAAGATTTGTGTACCCTCATGCAAATGTCGTTATCTCGTATTGGAATTAAAACCCATATTGCCTATCGTCTGGAACAGGCCAAAAAATTCTTGTCTGAATACCGCTATGATGCCTGTCTAACCGATTTAAATTTACCGGACGGCAATGGACTGCAACTGGTGGAATGGATTAACCAGCACTTTCCATCCGTACCCGTGGCGGTACTGACGGCATATGGCAATATGGAAATCGCCATCGCAGCACTCAAAGCTGGTGCCTTCGATTTTGTCAGCAAACCCGTGAATCAGAAGCATCTGGAGCAGCTCCTGCAAAAAGCCTTTAACAAACCACAAGAACATTTGCAGATCAAGGAAGATAGCCTGGAGCAAAAACTGTTAATTGGACAGTCACTGCCAATTCAACAGTTACGGGTGACCTTAAATAAAATTGCCCGCTCTCAGGCACCTGTTTTTATTACCGGTGAATCCGGAACAGGAAAAGAAGTCATTGCCAATCTGGTGCATCGCCTGAGTAACCGCAATGAAGGACCTTTTATTGCCATTAACTGCGGCGCCATTCCGACTGAATTGATGGAAAGCGAACTGTTCGGGCATAAAAAAGGCAGCTTTACCGGCGCCACTCAGGACAAACAGGGGCTGATTCAATCTGCTCACGGCGGCAGTCTGTTTCTGGATGAAATTGCCGAACTGCCTTTAAACATGCAGGTTAAACTGCTGCGTGCCGTACAGGAAAAACGCATTCGTCCAGTCGGTTCGGACTGTGAAATTGATGTCGATTTCCGCGTGATTAGTGCCAGCCATCAGGATCTGGAAGCTCTGGTTCAGCAAGGCCGCTTTAGACAGGACTTGTTCTTCCGTATCCATGTCATGGATCTGGTCTTGCCTCCACTACGTGACCGCGGTGACGATATTATTTTATTGGCCCATCACTTTATTCAGAAAATTAGTCAGGAATGGGATATTCCGCAAAAACAGCTGACTGATCGTGCGAAAACCTTTTTATTGAGTCAGTATTATCCCGGCAATGTCCGCGAACTGCGCAATATTATTGAACGCGCCATTACCTTAAGCGATGATGAAAGAATCGATTTGCAACACCTGCAAAGCGCACCTTTACGCTACCCTACTGTAGCAGTGCCAGAGGTAACGGAAGGCCAGCACAGCTTGCGCAGTGACATCGTGATATCTTCCAAGAAATTACCCGATGAAGGTTTGGAGCTTTATCTGGAAAATATTGAAAAAGATATTTTACTCAATGCATTAAATTTAACCCATTGGAACAGAACACTGGCTGCCAAGAAACTGGGCATGTCTTTCCGTTCCTTGCGTTATCGACTGAAAAAATTTGGTTTAGATACCGACGAGGACTAGACCATTTTTTAAGGATTAGGCCGTTTTATTTATGAGTTAAAATGATCTCTGCAACATGTTCTAGATAGTTTTCTTCTTTCATTTCATGTTGCAGATAGTGTTGATTGGGCTGAATACCTACCCCTTCAATCATCTGCCCTTTAGGAGTGTAGTAATGCGATACCGTCATCTGTAAAGCTGCACCGTTGGAAAGTGGGAATAGTTTTTGTACCACCCCTTTTCCGTAACTCTTATCCCCGATCACCCAAGCACGGCCATGATCTTTCATCGCGGCAGTAAAGACTTCAGCGGCAGAGGCAGAACGGTTATTGATTAAAATACCCAACTTTAAATTCTGAAATTCGAAACTGGGCAAGGCCTGAAACTGCTGGTCGCCTTCGGAACGGCTTTTGGTTGAAACAATGATTCCCTGGTTCAAAAACAGATCAGCCGATTCAACCGCAGCGGACAATAATCCACCCGGGTTATTTCTTAAATCCAATAACACCGTTTTCAAGCGTGAAGAAGAATACTCTTCAATCAGGCGTTTGATTTCATTGGCTGTATCTTGCTGAAAAACCCTGACCTTGATCACCAGCACCTGATTATGCAATAAGGTTGCCTGAATATCGGTTTCTATTTTTTTATTACGGACTAAAATCAGTGGCTTGCTATTTTGTGCCAGCTGTAAACTTAAGGTCGAACCAATCGAACCATTCAGTAGGCTATTCACCTGATCATGATTGAATTTTTTCAGTTCCTGATCATCAATCTTGAATACACTGACTCCATTGCGCAAACCTTGCTTGGTTGAATCCGCATTTTCCTTTAAGCCTTGAATGACCCATTGATGCAATTGCGGATCATAGGTCAGTTCAAAGTCGACAGAGGCGATATCCCCTTCAGTGTATTGTAATAACTGCTTATATTCTTCTGGACTTAAATAACGGGAATAACGATCTAGCCCGCTCACCAAACCTTTAATCGCTTGTTGAAATAAGGCTTCGTCATTTTTTTCATCGACATAATTTTCTTTGACAATGCTATAAATCTGCACGAACTGCTGAATCGATTCCACCGGAACTTCAGCATAGTTCTGTTCAGCTTCATCATCAAAATCTAAAACAGGCTGTACCTTGCCTTTTACCGCAGCAAAAGCGGAATGGCTCACACACATGAATAACGTTGTTAAAATGACAACCTTTTTCCAGCGCTGTAAAGCCATCCATCCACCTGTTTATACGAAATTTTTTATGATTTTAAAGTAATCAAATTACGACCTTTCATTTCTTCAGGTACAGGAATTTGCATGAGGTTCAACAATGTCGGTGCGACATCTGCAAGTACACCACCTTCAGCAATGGTGGCAGAAGTTGGGCCGACATAAATAAACGGAACCAGTTCAGTGGTATGTTGTGTATGTACCTGACCACTTTGGTAGTCCTGCATTTGCTCTACATTACCATGATCGGCAGTAATCAGCATATGACCTTTTTGTGCCATCACCGCTTCATAGACACGACCGAGGCATGTATCCACTGCTTCCACTGCTTTCACTGCGGCATCGAATACACCGGTATGCCCCACCATATCACCATTGGCATAGTTCACTACCAATAAGTCATATTCACCTGAATTAATCGCAGCAACCAGTTCATCAGTCACTTCGAAAGCACTCATTTCCGGTTTCAGGTCATAAGTGGCAACACTTGGAGATGGAATCAGAATGCGCTTTTCACCCGGGTATTCATCTTCACGACCACCACTGAAGAAGAAAGTCACATGGGCATATTTTTCTGTTTCGGCAATACGCAGCTGGGTTTTACCCAGATTTGATAAATACTCGCCAATCGAGTTTTTCAGCGCTTCAGGCATATAGGCCACAGGTGCATCAATGGTCGCCTGGTAACGGGTGAGCATCACAAATTTAGACAGGTTTGGAACCACTTTACGTTCAAAACCTGCAAAGTCTTTTTCCACAAAGGCTTTGGTGATTTCACGCGCACGGTCGGCACGGAAATTCATGAACACCACACTGTCACCATCCTGAATTTTCGCCGCCTCACCAATACGGGTGGCTTTGACAAACTCATCACTTTCTTCAGCTGCATAAGCTTGTTCCAGACCTTCAACGGCTGTTGCAGCGGTACGTACTGCTTCACCTTCAGTCAACAGACGGTAGGCCTGTTCTACACGATCCCAACGATTGTCACGGTCCATGGCAAAGTAACGGCCGATCAGGGTTGCAATACGACCTTGACCCGGATATTGGGCAAACAATGCATCGAGTTTTTCTAGAGATGGCTGTGCGCTTTTAGGCGGTGTATCACGACCATCCAGGAAAGCATGCAGATAAACTTTTGCACCACGTTTCAGTGCCAGTTCAGCCATGGCTACAATATGGTCTTCATGTGAATGCACGCCACCTTGCGACAGCAAGCCCAAAATATGGACTGCTCCATTTGCGGCTTTGGCTTTTTCAACGGCATCGACCAGCACTTCATGCTCAAAAAAAGCACCGCTACGGATGTCTTTGGTAATGCGAGTGAAATCCTGATACAGCACACGACCTGCACCCAGGTTCATATGACCCACTTCAGAGTTGCCCATTTGACCATCAGGCAGGCCGACATCTTCACCTGAACCTGAAATCAAACCATGTGGATGCTTTTGTTGCATAGCAGTTAAATTTGGTCGTTTTGCTGCCAGGAAAGCATTGTCTTCGACCGCTTCGCGATGACCCACACCATCCATGATTACCAATACGTGAGGGATTTTGCCAGCAGTTGCATCCGTCATAATGAACACTCTTTTGTTTACAATTTCATCGTCATATCTTACCGAATTTTCGGTCAAGACTCTATGTGCAGATCATGACTAAAGCTGATCATGCACATTGTTTTTATCACTGTCGGAGCAGTTTAACGTGCACGGCGCAGTAAATAACCACCGACCAGCAGCATCAGCACAATCGGCACAAACACAAACCATGCCGGTGAAGGTGAATAGACCAGACTGGCATAGCCCAGAAAGTCCTGCAGATAGAAGAATCCCAAGCCAGTAAACAAGGCAATGACCAGACGGAAACCCATCGACTGTTGACGTAAGGGACCAAAAATAAAGGAACAGGCAATCAGCACCAAGGCAATCAGGGCAAATGGCGAACCGACTTTTTGCCAGAATGCCAGCTGGTAGGTTTTCGGCACCTGGCTATATTCACGCATATAGCTCATGAAACTCACCAGCTGACTTGGAGATAAATCTTCCGGGTCAATGGTGACCATATGCACATATTTCGGTTGTAGGGCTAAAGCCAGCGGTAGCTGTGCGCTCTGTAGCAGAGTAGAATTGCCTTGTGGCAGAATATCCATCTGGGTTGCCTGCTGCAGCTTCCAGTCACCATCTTTAATGAACTGGCCCTGTTCTGCATTCAGTACACCTTTCAGATAATAATTGTCATCAAAGTCGACCACCTGAACACGCTGAAGCTGGCCTTGTGCATTGGCATAATCAATGTAAATAAAACGCTGGCCTTCACGGGTCCAGTAGCCCCTCACCTCACCCAATGCACTGGCGCTACGTTGATCTTTGACACTTTTGGCCTGTTCATTGGTATACGGAATCACCCATTCACTTAAGACAAAGGATAACACCACCAGAATCAGCGCTGAACGAATCACCCAGCCCACAATACGCCACAGGCTGATGCCCACCGAGCGCATCACCACCAGCTCACTATTGGAAGCCAGAGTACCTAAACCCAGCACAGCCCCAATCAGGGCAGAGATCGGCAAAATCTCATAGAGATAACGCGGTGCACCCCATAATACATAGAGAAATGCCTGCCAGGCCCCATAGTTTTCGTTCAGCGAACCCAATTCACCCAAATAGGTGAACAGCACCTGTAAAACAGAGAGCACTGCGGTTGCACCCAGCATGGCAAGTGCCGTGGTTTTGGTCACATGTTTGGCGACTATTCGACGTGCTAACATTTTAAGACCTCACCTGCTGAATTCGTTTCTTGATTTTGGGTGCCAGTTTCTGTTTCCGTGAAAACAGTGCTGCGGCAACAGCATAGGCCAGCAACACCAAAGGATAGGCCCAGATGCCCATTTCATCTTTACTAATGCGTGTTTTGACTGCCATCAGGGCCACAATCAGACTGGCAAAAATCAGTAAGGCCGGGAACAGTTTTAAATAACGTCCCTGACGTGGGCTTACTTCACACAGTGCAACCGCCAACATTAAGGCAACCACAATGGAAAAGGGTACGAAGAGACGCCAGCCCAATTCACTCACAACGACAGGATCATTGCGATTGTTCCAAAGTTTGGCAATTGGTAAGGCTTCCACTTCAGCACTTTCAAATTTTGCTTCTTGATCACTTTCTAAACGTAAACGATAAGATTGAAACTCTGCTTGTGTATATTTAGGTGTTCCCGGGAAAATTTCATAACGGCGCCCTTCTACCAAATCCACAATACTGGCCGTTTCATTAGCCACTTCTACACGGGTGGCTTCCTTCGCCAAAATCATGACATCAGGTTTTCCCGGTTTTTCAGCACGCTGATAGAAAAACACATCTTTTAAATTGTGACGATCTTCCGACAAATCCCCTGCATAAATGGTATAAGGACCAGAGGAAATAAACTCTTTGGGGCGGACCAAATCGAAACCGGTTCTCACCGCCTGATTGGTGATCAGTTCTTCAAAGTGACGCAGTCCCCAAGGTGACATCCACACCATCAATACTGTTTGAACCGCAAGAAAAACCACAGTCAGTGGAATCAGCAAACGTCCCAACTGATTACGGCTGATGCCACTACCATTCATGACTGCCATTTCATGATCGACGTAGAGACGGCCAAACACCAGCATCAGACCAATGAAAAAGCCGAGCGGAAGAATTAATGTTAAAAATTCTGGCAGTCGATAACCAATAATGCTAAACAAAATACTGGTATCTAAACGACCTTGTGCCGCCACACCAAAAAACTTGATCAGCCGACCACCCATCATGATTAAGGTCAATAAAGCAATGACCACCAGGGAGGTAGACAGCACTTGCTTGACCAGATAACGCCGAATAATCAAATTAATTCTTCCCAAAAAAGAAACAAATAAAACTAGCGCTAGTTTACCCGAATGGTGAAAATATAAAACCTATACTGTTGTTGCGCATTGAAACCCTATTCATAGAAATGTTTCAATGGTTTAATGATTTGCAATCTTTCCAAGGCATGAATACAGCACATGAAACTGACCATTAATACGTCATTCCAAGAGAATGCATCTAGCCCATGTTTATTGATATTAGTAGATTCCGAACAGCTGCAAAAGGCCTCGACCACTTATCAAATCAATGATTTAACTAGTTTAGTCGAAGCTGCACAATTCAAGGCAAGTCTATGCGAATCTTTAACCCTGATCGGCAAAGTGGCTGCCTGTACCAATACCACGCTGATTGGCCTAGATAAAGCAGCTGAAATTCAGCCGACCAAATTAGCAAAAATCGCACAAAATATTATCAAAGAGTCACAAAAAAAATTCAAACAGATCAGTATTGATATTTCTGCCCTAGCCCCTGAACAGCATTATTTATTTGCACTGGCGCTGACTCAGGCCAGTTACGCATTTGATGAATACAAATCGAAGAAAAATGAATTTGTGCTTGAAGAAATTCATCTGATTGCCGAAAACAGCACATTAAACCCGCAACAATTATCTCTGATTCATGCAGTGCAATCCGGTCAAAATTTGGCCCGTGATTTAGGCAATCGCCCAGGTAATATCTGTTTCCCAGAATATCTGGCTGAACAGGCTCAAGCTTTGGCAGCACAATATCCGGACCTACTAAAAGTCACCGTGATTAATGAACAGCAAATGGCAGACTTGGGCATGAATGCCTTCTTGGCAGTGAGCAAAGGTTCAGACCGTCCGGGTCGTGTGATTACCCTCGAATATAAAGCCCATACTGAGCAGGCCCCTGTGGTACTGGTCGGTAAAGGCGTAACCTTTGATACAGGCGGTATTTCACTGAAACCGGGTCTGGGCATGGATGAGATGAAATTTGACATGTGCGGCGCGGCATCAGTGCTAGGCACCATGCGTGCGCTATGTGAAGCAAAACTGCCAATTCATGTGGTCGGTGCCATTGCCGCTGCTGAAAACATGCCTTCAGGTCATGCCACCCGTCCAGGTGATATCGTAACCACCATGAGTGGACAAACGGTGGAAATTTTAAATACCGATGCAGAAGGCCGTTTGGTACTATGCGACACCCTGACATACATCAAGCGTTTCAATCCGGCGCTGGTGATTGATATTGCAACCTTGACCGGTGCCTGCGTGGTGGCCCTAGGTTCAGTGTTGTCAGGTTTATTTACCCCGGATGACGAATTGGCTGCTGAAATTACCGCTGCAGGCCAGGCTTCATTTGACCGGGTATGGCGCATGCCGGTGATTGAAGACTATCAGGAACAGCTGGATTCCCCATTTGCCGATATTGCCAATATTGGTGGACCGAAAGCCGGTTCTGTGACGGCTGCTTGTTTCTTGCAACGCTTCACACGTGAATACCGCTGGGCACATCTCGATGTTGCCGGTACAGCATGGAACTCAGGTACAGCCAAAAATGCAACCGGTCGTCCTGTGCCATTACTGGTTCAGTTTCTGGCCAATCGCGTGCAGTCGAATGGCTAAAGTCAGCTTTTACCTGTTTGAAAAAAGCAATGAACGGCAAGTGCAAAGCACTTGCCGTTTGTGCCGCAAGATTCTGAAACAGCCGGCACAGATCTGGTTATATTGCGAAAATACCGACTTGCAGCAGCAGCTTGATGAACAGTTGTGGAGTTTTGATCCTTGCAGTTTTATTCCGCATGGTATTGATCAGGAACAGGCCAGCATTTGCATTTCATCCCGCCTGCCGCAAGAGTCTGACTGGATTGTGTTTAATTTTAACAATCAAGCCCTTGAACAGATTGATAAATTTAGTCACATTATAGAAATCATCGAAAATAATGAATCGGCAAAACAACTGGGTCGTGAAAAATTTAAACAATATCGACGCTTAGGTATTGAGCCTCGAACGTTCAAGCTTTAACCGATCAATGGAAATAAGGAGAGATGTGGTGGCATTAAATGTCGGTCAAGATTTTAAACAGCGCTGGTTAAACGTACCTGAGGCTGTTCGTCAGGCATTTATTGATGACCTACACCGCGTCTGCAATGTCCTCAAACCTGAAACCAATATTCAGAAGTGGCTAGAAAAAGACAAAGAAGCCCAGCAGCAATCTTATGAAAAGATTGAACATGCCTATGCCGAACGTAAGGCCCAGCTGATTGAAGAAGCGCGCTTGCGCAAGCAGCGTGCCCTGGAACAGTCGCTGGAAAATAAGCGTGCCGAACAGGCGGCTTATGCACGGGCATTACAGCTAGACGAAGAAAGACAGTTTGCCGAGCAGGTTCATACCTTGGCTTTTATACGTCAAAATATAGAGCACGAAACGCAAACCTATACTGCACGTTATCACAAGAACCCTGCAGGCCCGGCCTTGAATTTTGCCAAGGGCATGTTCTCGATTGCTGACCATGAAATATTATCGGAGCTGGAAAGCCTGCGTTTGCGTCTGGAATTGGAAGCTGAAACGCTGATTGAGCAAGCGGTGACTGTATTTCGCGCCAAGTTGCATCAAGCCAGTCAGGAAGAAATTGACTATATTTTAAAGAACTCTAATTTATCTTCGGAAAAACCTGGCACTTGAGTTTCAGCATGGCGACTTCAGGTATTTTTTAAATATTGTTGCCATGACAAAAAAAAGTCCATTTCGGTGGACTTTTTTTTGACTTCAGCATATGGAATGAGGCTGAAACTCAAAGCATCCGAAATTAAAACAGGTCCACTGCTAGACCCAGTATATTCCCGGCACCGTAGCCTATACTCAATAATACCGCAATCCAGATTAAACCACCGGCCACGTTATACAGCATAAAACTCAAGAGATTCATATGCCCTGCCCCTGCAGCAAAGGGCGCAAATGAACGTACAAATGGAACAAAGCGAGCCATCAGAATGGTTTTACCACCATGTTTGGTAAAATAATGGTTGGTTTTTACGATATAGGCCGGTTTTAAGTAGCGTGAATGTTCATGGAAAAACTTAAACCCCAAAATCTGCCCGGTATAATAATTGACAATATAACCCAGTACCGCAGCACTAAACAGCAACAGTCCCATGGTATTTAAATGAATCACATCTGTGGTTGAACAGAGAGCACCAATAGCAATCAGCAGGCTGTCTCCCGGCAAGAAAAACATAAATACGGAACCGGTTTCTGCAAAGATAATCAGAAATAAAATGGCATAAATCCACAGACCATACTGATCCAGCAAAGTAGGTAACCATTGTTCAATATGCATTAGAAAATCAAGCATCTTCAGCTACTCACTTTAACCACATTATTTTCATAACTTATTAAAAATCAAAACTAAAAACAAAAAAAACAGCCTGACTTTTCAATCAGACTGTTTTCTATTCTAAGATGTTTTACTTCAAGAAGCCATTTTCTGCTAAAAATGCCATGCTTAATTTGGATTGTTCTTTGACTTCAGCAGCTTTATCCCCCAGCATTAAACGCTCGATATAACGCGCTAAAACATCGACTTCCAGATTCACTTTGGCGCCGGTTTTCCAGGTGCCAATATTGGTTCGTTCTGCAGTATGCGGAATCAGGTTCAGGCTGATAATATTGCCACGCAGGTGGTTAATGGTCAGACTAATGCCATCTACTGTTACCGAGCCTTTTTCTGCCAGATATTTGGCAATTTCCGCCGGAGCCGTTACCTCATAATAAATGGAACGGGCATCTTCACGTACCAGCGTGATTTCACCGACCGCATCGACATGACCACTGACGATATGTCCGCCAAAACGGGTGGTCGGCAACATGGCTTTTTCCACATTGACCGGCTGCCCCACTTTCCAGGTACCTAAAGTAGTTCGATTCAGACTTTCACGTGAAACGTCAGCAGCATACCAGTTTTCACCCCATTCAATCACAGTCAGGCAGATCCCGTTGGTGGCAATCGAATCGCCCAAATGCACATCAGACATGTCGAGGTCGGTGCCAATACGCAAACGCACATCACCACCCACATTTTGCAAGCTTTCTACTTTACCTAGACTTTCAATAATGCCTGTAAACATAACTTTTTCTCTAATTCTGCCGTTGTTTTACCACAATGCCAGTTGTGTACTTACACCGGTCGTATCCACACCGCCAAGTTCAGCAAAATGATACAGCTGACCCAAGAGTTGACGTAATGGCGGACCCGATTTGGCATGGGTATCGGTGATGACAATAAATTCTAGCACACGTGCGCGCTCTGACTGGCGCTGCTTGCTCACCCGGTAGCGCGGTACATCTTGGGTCAGCAAGGTGACGCGACCACGCTTCAAGTTAGCCTGCAGCAAATCGCCCGCTTCAATATTACCATCGGTCGAATAGCTGGTCAGAATATAACGTGCATTAATGGTTGCCAATAATTTTTCATAGGCTTCTTTGGCATGCTTGGAAGAATTGTACTGGCTCGGACGCTCTTTACGCCACGCCCGGTCAATCCCGCTTTTAAAGCCTTTGGTGTCTGGACTCGGCAAATCGACCTGATCCCACAGCGTCAAGGCATTCAATACATGATAGTTACTGCTATAGGCATGCTGGTTATACGGCGGATCCAGATAAGCGATATCGACTTCAAAATGACTCATCTGGTTGGCCAGATGCTGGGCATCAACACACCACATTTCCGCGGCCGGTTTTTTCGGGTCGCCGATTTCACAGAAACGGCTTGGGGTCAGCCAGAGTAAGGATTCAATCCGTTCCAAAGCAGTTTGGGTTTTACCGCCCCAGCCATGGTGGAAGCTTTTAAATACCCCAGAAGTATTACTGACGAAACTGGCCGAATACAGCAAGGGTGCCAGCAATGCCGACATTTCTACATCATCAATCGCACCTTGTGCCTGCCAAGTGGCAATCTGCTGACGGATGGCATCAATGCGCATGCCATTACGGCGCTTGAAGAACAGACGGTCGCGAGTCGGATCATAAATTTCGTCATTACGCGGACACAGATTATGCGTGACCCAGCCTTTGACTTCCGGCAAACGGTTCAGATAATCAATGGCTTTTTGATAGCCGCCCAGCTCTTTAAATGCGGGTGCTTCGACACAGGACAAAATCGCGCTATTTAACGCATGGCTGTAGGGTTCCCAGTCATTGGCAATGACCCGATAGCCATTTTGTCGCGCCAGACGCGAAACCACGCCGGAACCAGCGAAAAAGTCAGCAAAAATCGGCGCCCGGCCATTGTGGCTATTTAAGGTTCCCGTACTCTCAAGCGCTTCCAAAATCAGATGCAGTAACCGGCGCTTATTGCCTAAATACGGAACAAGCTGGTTGAAAAGATATTCATCTGTAGTACGTGCTGAATGACGACGTTTATGATAAACCGAAGACTCTGAATTCATACTGTCTCTTGAGAAGGGATTAACCTTAAGCGCACATCATTCCCGAGTTGAGCCAGGTCGATGAGCTTAAATCGAAGTTGCTCTGCCATACGGTCGAATTCCGCATTAAACATCGCACGAGCGGTTTGACCTAAAAAGGTCGGTGCAACATAGCTGATCATTTCATCCACCAGCTGTGCCTGTAAAAAGGCCGTGGATAATGTTGCCCCTGCTTCCACCAGCACATCATAAATTTGATATTGGGTAGATAAGGTCTGTAGCAAGTCTTTTAAAGGCTGTACTGGCAGTTGTAGCACGCCTAAATCGGCCAGTTCCTGACGAAACGGCCCCATCACCATGAGCGTTTCGGGCTGCTGCAGTATTTTTGCAGTCAGAGGTAAACGCCCCTGACGGTCCAGTACCAGACGTTTGGGCTGAACAATCGTACTGATATCGGCAATGCCATTCAGTTGACGCACATTCAGCTGGCAGTCATCGGCAAGTACCGTTTCAATGCCAGTAATCACCACACCGGAAATGGCACGCCAGTGCTGGACATCCTGACGGGCCTCGCTTCCGGTAATCCATTTCGATTCACCCGATGCCATGGCGGTTCGACCATCCAGGCTGGAAGCGACTTTTAAACGCACATAAGGCATGCCAGTGGCCATGGTTTTTAAAAAACCCAGATTGAGTTTTTCTGCTTCTTGTTCGCAAATACCAACACTGACGTCAATACCGGCATCTTTTAAAATCTGCACACCTTTACCCGCCACTAAGGGATTCGGGTCCGGACAGGCCACAATCACTTTTGCAATTCCAGCTTCGACCAGACCTTTGGCACACGGCGGTGTACGGCCATAATGTGCACACGGCTCCAAAGTGACATAAGCTGTTGCACCACGTGCCTGTTCACCGGCCTGGCGCATGGCAAATACTTCTGCATGCGGTTGCCCGGCCTTCGGATGAAAGCCCTCACCGACCAATTGACCATCTTTAACGATGACACAGCCGACATTGGGATTGGGTTTGGTTGAATATTGTCCAAGTCGTGCCAATTCGATTGCACGCTGCATCCAGAGCTGATCTGGCTGAATGGAATCTTGTTTTAACTCGGACATTGCATGGCTCTTGGAAAATATAATCTTAGTGTTCGATTTAGTGTTCGCGCTGTTGCATCTGTTCAATTTGACGACGGAAGGCTTCAACATCCTGGAAATCTTGATAGACCGAAGCAAAACGGACATAAGCGACATGATCAAGGGCAAATAAAGCCTGCATCACAATTTCGCCAATGGTGCGGGATTTTACATCGCGCTCACCTAAACGACGAATTTGCAACTGGATATCGCTGAGTACGGTTTCAATCTGTTCCTGGGTCACCGGCCTTTTTTGCAAAGCATGCATCAGGGAACGACGCATTTTTGCTTCGTCAAACGGTTCACTCTTGCCATCAGATTTAATCACCCGGGGCATCACCACTTCATAGGTTTCAAAGGTAGTAAAACGTTCTCCGCAGCTGATACATTCACGACGTCGACGAATCTGGCAACCTTCGGCAGCCAAACGAGAATCGATCACTTTACTATCTGCAGCGTTGCAAAATGGACAGTGCATAGCGGTTTAATTGAACAAATCAAATCGGATTCAGAGTGTAGCAAAAATTCTGCCCTTTGTAGAGACTTACGCAAGATATGGAAAAAAAACAGCCCTGACGGGCTGTTTTACACAATATATTGATTATTGGTTTTTATATTATTCTACACGTTCGCCATGTTGACTCAGGTCAAGACCCATACGTTCGTCATCACTCGCAACACGGATACCGATGACCAGATCAATCACTTTCAGAATGATAAAGGTCAATACTGCAGAGTAAGCAATGGTTGCCAGTACACCTTCAAGTTGCACCCATAATTGATGCATCATGTCTGTCGGCACTTTATCACCCATAATAAATTCACTGGCAAATACTGCAGTCAGAATTGCGCCGACAATACCACCCACACCATGCAGACCAAAGGCATCCAAAGAGTCATCCGCTTTCAGTGCACGTTTAAGTGCAGTAATACCCCAGAAACAAACAACACCACCGATCAAGCCCATAGCTAAAGCACCGCCTACAGTCACGAAACCTGCTGCCGGTGTAATGACCACCAGGCCAGCAACTGCACCAGATGCACCACCCAATACCGAAGCTTTACCACGAATCACTTTTTCAGTAATTAACCACGAGATTGCAGCAGCGGCAGCAGCAACTTGTGTAGCAATAAGTGCATAACTGGCTGAACCGTTGGCACCAAGTGCAGAACCACCATTGAAACCGAACCAGCCTACCCATACCAGGCTTGCGCCCACCACGGTTAAAGTCAGATTATGGGGAGCCATTGATTCACGGCCCAAGCCCATACGTTTACCGAGCATGTATGCAGCAACCAGACCTGCAACACCCGAGTTAATATGAACTACCGTGCCGCCAGCAAAGTCTAATGCGCCATCATTCGCTAACCAGCCGCCACCCCATACCCAGTGAGTAATTGGCGCGTACACAATCACACTCCAAAGTGTAATGAATGCAACGAAAGCTCCAAATTTCATACGTTCTGCAATCGAACCGGTAATAATAGCTACAGTAATGATGGCAAAAGTCATTTGGAAAATCACAAACAGAACTTCCGGAATCGTTCCAGTTAAGGCATCTGTGGTAATGCCGGATAGCATGATTTTATCCAGGTTACCAATGAAAGCATTGCCACTGCCAAAGGCCAGGCTATAACCAATCACCACCCAGGTAATACTCACAATGGCTACCGCAACAAAGCTATGTGCCATGGTACCAAGTACGTTTTTCTTACGAACCATACCGCCGTAAAATAATGCGAGTCCTGGAATGGTCATCAATAGAACCAGTGCTGTAGACACTAAAATCCATGAGGTGTCACCTGTATCTAATTTTGGTTTTTCTTCGACAGGCGCTGCTGTTTGTTCAGCTGGAGTAGGTGCCGCAGCTAATTCAGAATTTGTTGTTAAAGACGAGGCAGCCGTTTCAGTCGCTGCGACATTTTCAGCAGGAGTGGATGCTGCTGTTAGTGCTTCTTCAGCCCATGCAACAGAACCACCTAAAAGTGCGCCAGATAAACTCAGCGCAATAAGCATTTTTTTCATTCGTATCCCCCAACCTAGTTTTGTGAGTTATTAGCTACTCAGCAAACTTCATGCCAAATTAAACAGCATCTGCACCTGTTTCACCGGTACGGATACGGATGACTTGTTCTAAATTAGTAACGAAAATTTTACCGTCACCAATTTTTCCTGTGCTTGCTACACGGGTAATCGATTCAATGACTGAATCAACCATTTCATCGCTAATCGCGATTTCAATTTTTACTTTAGGCAAAAAATCAACAACATATTCTGCACCACGGTAAAGTTCAGTATGACCTTTTTGACGACCAAAGCCTTTGACTTCAGTTACGGTGATCCCTTGAACACCAATGTCAGAGAGTGCTTCACGCACATCATCCAATTTAAAGGGTTTTACAATTGCAGTTACGAGCTTCATGTTTGTTTTCCTTCGGCTTCTTTCACCAGTAAGGTTTTATGTTCAAATTCCGTGCCAAAAATTCTAAGGTTGGGGGAAATAGAAACTTTGACACGAGTTTTCTTTATAACCTATTTTATCCTTTTACATGTAGTCTGAATTCCAGAAACTAGACATTTTTACTATAAAATTAACGATTTTAAACATCGGATAAAGCTATATCCGCTCGAGTGGGACTATGGTCCAAGTAGCAGCAATGTTACACTAGCACCACTTCTCCATCCTTATATGGGTACTGCAATGATTGAAACCTTATTACAAGCCATAATGGAACAACTCGATCAACCAAAAAAAGATGTTGAGCATAATTTACGTGCCTTACTGAATGAAGCAGTCAGCAAGATGGATCTGGTTTCCAAAGAAGAAATTGAACGTCAACGTACTGCATTAAATAATGCCAACCTGCGCTTGAATGAACTGCTTAAACAGGTTGAAGCTTTAGAAATTAAAATCAAGAACAATAAATAAGCACTTGTTTAGTGCATAAAAAGACCAAAAACGATTAAAAATAACGCACCACAATGGAACAATAATAAATGTCTTTTGCTAAAATTTACACTCGATGTCTGCTTGGACTTCATGCACCTTTAATTGAGGTGGAAGTTCATGTCAGTCAGGGCTTGCCTTCTTTAACCATTGTCGGGCTGCCTGAAGCAGCAGTTCGGGAAAGTAAAGACCGGGTCCGTTCTGCCATTATTAATAGTGGTTTCCAATTCCCCAGCAAACGTCTCACCATCAATTTAGCGCCTGCAGACTTACCCAAAGATGGCTCGCGCCTGGATTTACCCATTGCTTTGGGGATTTTAATCGCTTCAGGCCAACTACCTGAAAATGTGACAGATCAGCTGGAATTTATTGGTGAACTGGCCCTGGATGGTCAACTTCGTCCCATCAGCGGTATTTTAAGCATTGCCATTGCCTGCCAGCAGTCTGGACATCAACTGATTTTGCCGGAACAGAATGCCCAAGATGCTTCGCAACTGCCCAATTTTGAAGTATTTGCTGCCCATCATCTCAAAAATGTCTGTGAACATTTATCTAGACAACATCCACTTCAGCAATATCAAGCCCCTAGCAGCAATCCAATCAATCAGTACAAATTTGATTTAGCCGATATCAAAGGTCAATTGCGCCCGCGACGGGCTTTGGAAATTGCTGCCGCTGGTGGACATTCACTATTGTTTAAAGGCCCGCCCGGTACAGGAAAAACACTGTTGGCTTCACGGCTGGCCAGTATTTTGCCCCCTCTGGACATGCAAGAAAATCTAGAAGTAGCTAGTATTTATTCGGTTGCCAATAGCTCGCATCCCTTTGGGCAGCGCCCTTTTCGTGCGCCACATCATACCGCTTCCGCAATTGCCTTGGTGGGTGGGGGTTCCCATCCCAAACCGGGGGAAATTACGCTGGCTCATTTGGGCGTATTATTTTTAGATGAGCTGCCTGAATTTGATCGTAAGGTCTTGGAAGTATTAAGACAGCCGCTCGAATCCAAGGAAATAGTGATTTCCCGTGCCTCCAGGCAAATTACCTTCCCGGCCAACTTTCAACTGATTGCAGCAATGAATCCCTGCCCTTGTGGTTATGCTTTTAATCAGGATATCCGCTGTCAATGTTCCCCAGATGCGATTAAACGTTATCAAAACCGGATTTCAGGCCCCCTCTTGGACCGGATTGACCTGCATATTGATGTGCCGCCTTTACAAGCCCATGAATTACAGGCGACTACACCAGTTGAAAACTCACACACGGTTCGGGAACGGGTAATTCAAGCCTATAATTTACAAATCCAGCGACAACAATGCCTGAATCATGCTTTAAGTCCCAAACAGCTGGAACAGTTTGCATGCCTTGATGCGCAGGCACAGAAAATTATGGAAATGGCCCAGCAACGCTTAAACCTGTCTGCCCGGGCTTATCATCGGGTATTACGTGTCGCGCGAAGCATTGCCGATTTAACCCAACATACTGACATTCAAAGCCAGCATTTAACTGAAGCGCTGTCCTATCGGGCACAACAGGGTTAATACTAGATGCAGAATTTTATTCTGCCATCCTGAAAGTCTTGTCCATGCAGTGCAGATGGGCCAAATGATTAAACAGACATTTAAAGGTCAGTCCGATTCAAATGATGGCGAATACCTGATTGCCAATACCTTGGCTAGCTTTTTTTACCTGGATCGTCATAACACGGCATCAATTCAGTGCTGATCCGCGCTGCATTTTCTGCAGCAGCCTGCACATCAGACTCTGCCCTATAAAAAAACCTCCAAAGTCATGCTTTGGAGGTTTTTTAATGCTTTGAAATTACAATTAGAATGTTTTGGTTAGGGTAAATACCGCACCGGTATCCACCGCACGTTTTCCAACATCCGATAAACCATCAGTATCAATATTGGTACCCACAGCTGCCAGTTCAGCACTGGCACCTGAAATGGATTTAAAGCCATACGTTACCCCCACTTTCCAGTCTACATAATTATCATCACCATTAAAGGTATATTTGTCTTCATCTACAATGGTATAGCCTACAGCGCCGACCCCACCAAAACCTGATGAACCAAATGGAACTGAATAACCCACATTCACATTCCAGCTGTCTGCATCTGCACCGGCATAGTCATTGGTATAATTGAGATTGGTTAAAATGCTATCGCCTTCTGCAATCACACTTTTGAAGCCTAATTTGCCATATAATTCTGCCCAGTTCAGATCGCTGGCACTTGGATAATTATAGTACACCACCCCAACATCTACTGTCGGTTTGCTGCTGAAAGCTTCAAGCGTGGTGGCATAGCCAAGCGATGGATCCAGTTCCAAGCTAGGTGTGCCGCTGCCAAAATTCACATTGGAACCCCACAAGCCAAAATATAACCCTGAAGTATGAGCTAGCGTGAATCCTGCTTGTACGGCTGGATCATTTTCCGTTTGAGTCACACCACGGAAACGATAGTCTGTAGTGACGGCTGCACTACCACTAAAAGACAGGCCAAAAGGTAAGGCAGGAGCATCTGCAGCAAATACAGCACCTGACATACTAGCTAAAGTGGTCACAGCAAATAATTTTTTAAGCATTTTATAGATCCCCGACAGATTTTTATGGATTCAAGAGATATCAGCAATTGCTATGCCAGTTTAAAAAACAACACAGTAATTTTTAGCCCGTAAATCGCCAATATAATATTAATATATTGATATTTATAAATTTATTATTTAAAAATAAAAACAAAACCTAGTCATTTTTCGAGCTTTACCAGATTGACAGCTTTCTCTCTTTTAGATGGTCTGCATGCTAATACAGCTTAAATATTTATTTACAACCTGCCTTATTTTGAGACTGTTTTTTCCGGTAGAGCTAAAAATGCCTAGAAAAAGTGCACAAAAAATATTCACTGTACGCTTGTTTATGCATCTATCTCCTTCTCTGGCTAAAATCGGCCAGTTAAAACCCCAATCCACCGGCTCAAAAATCTGGATCAAAATCAGCTGCTACCTTCTCAAGTTTTAATCAAACAATATTGGCCATGTTTGACTTACTGACATATTAAGCATGCATTACAGTAAATATCGGGAGCATGATCAGCTCCTGCAAAGTTCTGTTTAAAACCTTAATCTTGATCTGCACACGATTATTCAAAAGTCCTGACATAGACTGACCAAGAACTGCGAAACCAAGGATGAATCAGCTTTTATGTACCTATGCCCTACTGAGAGCTAAAAAAGATCATTATTTTTATCTCACTGCCCACATTTTATGCACAAAAGCATCGCATGGACTTTTTTGCTGATGATCAGACCGTATTTTCAACTCATATAAATCAGGAACTTATTGCGCGCAAAAAATAATACAATTTTATCTGGACCTAGCAGAATTTATTCCGACTATGGAATGATTAAGATTTTACCCAATGATAAACTAAACAATAATAATTAAAACTTTATCTATAATTTTTGGTCAATTTTTTGATCATTTTAAAACATATTTCTCAAACAAAAAAAATCGACATGTAAGCCTAATTTTTTAACCAGAATATCTGATTATTTCAGTCAAAAGTCAGCTGATTTTGCTACTTTTTAAAAAATTAAATCATTATAAAGAGGTGTTTCTGCTGATATCACGGGTTGATAAAAGCCATGTTTTGGGCCTGATATCAAAATTTAGGACGCTAAAATAGCATTTTTCAAAACCACAACTCCCTATCAATTTTTAATGAGGCATCGGTATTAGCCCAAAATTTATTTAGAGTTAAAATATCATATTGTTTTGTAAAAAAAATTACATAAATAATAATTTTCTAATATTTTGTTAACCAAAAGGTATAATTTACATTTAAACAGGTTATAACTTTAATTAAATAAAATGTATTAAAAAAAGCTTTTTTTGCGATACATTATGTATACAATTCTGCCAATTTCTTCTCCCATTTTGTATAAGGCTCTCTCCCAATGCAAAAAGCTAAAAAACTTACCTTAGCAGTTTTAATTCAAGCTGCCTTAATTTCAACTGCCTATGCCAGTGAACAAAGCGAATCTAAAGGCTTTGTTGAAGATGCAGAAGGTTCTGTATTGTTCCGTACAGGCTATTTAAGCCGTGACAAAAAAAATGGTGTAGATGACACCAGCTCTTTTGCTCAAACAGCAATTGTGAACCTGGATTCCGGCTACACTCAAGGCCTGATCGGTTTTGGTGTGGGTGTGGTGGGTGATGCTTCATTTAAATTGGGCGAAAATAAACATGCCGGTAATGGCATGATTCCACGTGAAACTGGCCTAAACAGTCAAGGTCAACTCACCAAAGGTGCAGGTGATACTTATGATCACTGGACCCGGGGTGGTGCCAATGTAAAAGCGCGTGTATCTAATACTGATGTACGTTATGGTACTCAAGTTTTAGACTTGCCTGTATTAGCCAGCAATACAGCCCGTTTAGTTCCTGAATATTTCGATGGCTTCCTTGTAACAAGCCGTGAAATTAAAGGTCTGGAACTAACCGCAGGTAAATTCACTAAAAACCAGTATTCAGACCAGATCAATTCAGATGGTAATGAACTAGACCGTGCAGTGGTTTGGGGTGCTAAATATAAAGTGAATGATGCTTTAAATACTGCATACTACGGTGTAGACATTAAAGATAAATTAGAACGCCATTATGCCAATGTAAACTTTAAGCAAAGTCTTGCCAACAACAGTTCACTCACTTATGACTTCAGTGGCTATCATACTGAATGGGATCGTGGCGCCAATAGCAACTTATATTCATTCATTGGTCCGGCTGATGGTGATTACCAAAACTCAATTTGGGCAGTTTCTGGTACTTATAACAAAGGTCCGCATAATGTCATGTTGGCTTACCAGCAAAACTCAGGCAATACTGGTTATGACTATGGTTTAGGTCGAGGTGTGGGTGATGGTCATCAAACCATTTACATGCCAAACTCTTATCTGTCAGACTTTATTGGTAATGACGAAAAATCAGCGCAAATTCAATATACTTATGACTTTGGTGCAATGAATGTTCCTGGTTTAACCTGGACATCAGCGTTCGTTTACGGTTGGGATATCAAAGCAACTGATAATAAAGGAACAATGATCAGTGACAATGCTCAAGAACGTGAATTCTTTAACCAGGTGAAGTATACCGTTCAAAGCGGTTTTGCTAAAGATGCTAGCCTTCGCCTACGTAATTCTTACTACCGTGCAAGCAATGATTATCAAAACAACTATATTGGTGATACCAACGAATGGCGTATTTTCTTGGATATTCCTGTGAAATTATTCTAATTCACTCGAATTTCAAGTCATAAAAAACCTGCACAATGTGCAGGTTTTTTATTTAAGTCTTTAAAGACTTAAATTGAAAAAGCAATTATTTATTTGCTTCTGCATAAGCTGCAATTGAGCTCAGTACTTCTTGTTTAGCAACATCAGCACCTTCCCAACCACTTAACTTAACCCATTTACCTGGTTCTAAGTCTTTGTAGTGCTGGAAGAAATGTTCGATTTGGCTGATCAACAATGGAGGAAGATCTGTATATTCCTGAACGTCTTTATAGATCGGTGTTAATTTGTCGTGCGGTACTGCAACCAGTTTCGCATCAACACCACCATCATCTTCCATGTTCAATTTACCTACAGGACGGCAACGAATCACTGAACCTGGTTCAACTGGGTGTGGAGTCACAACCAATACGTCAAGTGGGTCACCATCAAGTGACAATGTGTTTGGCACATAACCATAGTTTGCCGGGTAGAACATTGCAGTACCCATGAAACGGTCTACAAATAATGCATCAGAATCTTTGTCGATTTCGTATTTGATTGGTGCTGCATTTGCAGGAATTTCAATAATTACATAGATGTCGTTTGGTGCATCTTTACCCGCTGGGATATTGCTGTAGCTCATAGCATCACTCTTTAACAAGTTAAATCTTTTTTAAACCGCGACGATTATAACGGTTTTTGCGTATTAAATAACTTTTCGATTATACATCTGCTGGGTGAAAATATATATTTCCACCTTCTCAGGCCTTATGTGGTTAATTTAATGACCAGTAGCAACAGACAAATCGGACAAAGCAAGGACAGGATCCAGATAATAGAACGCAAAGTAGCCCAATTAGCTAAATAGCAGATTCCATAAAAAATACGGAGTAAAATATAGGCAATACCAAAAGTCATGATTACGGTTTGAGAAATCACCATATATTCTGCCATTAAAATGGAGGCAATAAATAAAGGTAAACTTTCAAAACTGTTTTGTTGTACCGCATTGGCACGGGCGGCCAAACCTGTGGTTTTAGCCAAAAATTCGCGCGGGTTCTGGTTATCTCTTGCTTTAAAACCGGCTATTTTTTTTGCAATTGCAGTAAAAACATAGGGCAATAAACATGCGATTAAGATGAGATAGATTATTCCGCTAATGCTTTGCATCTCATTTTTCTCATTAAAATTTTATGCTGCCTATCATAGCATGGTGTTTTCACAATATTTTTTGTAAATTATAGCGTTTTTATAAACGAGCAATAAGGATCCATAATGATCACTCCTGATCAGGAAAAAATGTTTGATGTACTCGAAAAGCAGCGCCAGCATCAACTTAAAGTGGATCGGGTACTCAAAATCGTATTGCCTATTACAGGATTTTTACTTTCAGTCGTGTGTGCCAATTTCAACAGGCTTTCTCTTATTTTTACCATTGTTATTTCTATTCTTGCACTTTGGATGATCGGGATTAAACGCCAAGCCCTTTGGATCTGGACGACAGTCGTTGCACTCTACTGTTTGCTCGATAATTTATATAGCTTTGGTGCATTTGATTTACAGCGATACGTCTATCAATTTGGTAGCATCACGACCTTTCTATGGATTACCGGGATAGCACGTCCCTATATTGATCGATGGATGTTAAAAGATTAAAAGCCCAAATAAAAAAGCGCCGATCACGGCGCTTTTTTTATTGCAGCATTTATGCAGTTTTACGCAAGTCTTTACGTAAGATTTTACCTACGTTGGACTTTGGTAATTCATCTATAAATTCAACATAACGCGGACGCTTATAACCAGTTAAGTTCTCTTTAGCGAAAGCAAGCACTTCTTCTGTGGTGAGTGACGAATCTTTCTTCACCACAAACAGTTTAGGCACTTCACCTGATTTTTCATCCGGCACACCAATCGCAGCAACTTCCAATACTTTAGGATGCGTAGAAATCACTTCTTCAATTTCTGAAGGATAAACGTTGAAGCCCGACACCAGAATCATGTCTTTCTTACGATCGACAATCTTGATATAACCACGATCATCCATGATCCCAATATCACCGGTACGGAAGAAACCATTGATCATCACTTTTTCAGTTTCATCTGGACGGTTCCAATAGCCTTTCATGACTTGTGGACCACGAATCGAGATTTCACCCTGTTCGCCAAGCGGCACTTCATTACCATCATCATCCAAAATTGCAACTTCAGTCAACGGTAATGGAATACCAATGGTACCGCTAAATTCAGTGGATTGCGGTGGATTGGCTGTTGCAACAGGTGAAGTTTCAGATAAACCGTAACCTTCAATAATATTGGTGCCAGTAATTTTCTTCCATGCTTCAGCAGTAGAAGGCAGGACTGCCATACCGCCACCCATCGCCATTTTCAGTTTGCTATGGTCCAGCTGTCTAAATTCTTCATTGTTCACCAAGGCATTAAACAGGGTATTGACTGCCGGGAAGAATGATGGCTGGTATTTACGCAATTCTTTCATTACCGCAGGTAAGTCACGCGGGTTTGGAATAAGCACATTGGCCTGACCTTTATACATACCGTACAATGCGCATACCATGAATGCAAAGATGTGATAAAGCGGCAAAGCACAGAAAATACGGTCATCCGGTTGCCCATCTTGAGCACCAAATTTACTTTGGAAAATACCGTCGCACTGCAACATGTTGGCAACAAGGTTACGGTGAGTCAGTTCAGCACCTTTAGAAACACCGGTAGTACCGCCGGTATATTGAAGTACGGCTGTATCACTGAGCGTAAGGTTTGGACGCTTATAATTGCTTGCGCTGACTTTAGACATTGCTGCATTAAAACGGATATGTCCTGGAATATTCCAAGCCGGAATTTGCTTACGCACTGAACGTAAAACAAAGTTGACTAATGTACCTTTTAAGGCACCCAACATATCACCCACCGAAGCAACAACCACATGCTTCACCGGGGTTTTACCAATAATTGCCTGGTAAACCGTTGCAAAGTTTTCAATAATAACCAGCACTTCAGAACCGGAGTCATTTAACTGATGCTCAAGTTCACGAGAAGTATAAAGCGGGTTGACGTTTACAAGCACTAAACCTGCGCGGAAAATCCCCAACGCAACAACAGGATATTGAAGCACGTTTGGCATCATCACCGCCACACGTGTACCCTTTGCCAATCCTAAACTTTGTAAATATGTTGCAAATTTACGGCTTGCTTCTTCCAACTCATTAAAAGAGAGAACTTTATCCATAAAAATAAAGGCGTCACGTGAGCCAAATTTTTGGAAGTTGCGCTCAAACACATCAACCAATGAGGTATTTTCAGCCGGTAATTCTACAGTTTCTGGAATCCCTGTCTTTTGGTATTCAGCGAACCAAATCTTTTCCATAATGCCTATCACTCCAATCTTAATCCTTAGTTTTTAAACTATTTTTTTCTTTGCTGAACCTGGTTTTTTCCTTTTGTATTGTTCAACAAAGCATCCATTTGCACGAATTACACCATATATAGCCTATTTCATATCTGGGATGCTAGTTTTATCTTTGAATGAACAGTCTATTTGCTTTTTGATATCCTCGTGGTAAGAGTTGACCTTTAGTGCCTCGCTTACCGATATACTTTTGAAGATCATCACCTTTTAATTTTAATTGTTGCTGTCCAGCAACTACTTGAATTATTTCATCTAAATTCAACATTGTCATAGATACAATTTGATCTTTCGCCTCGAGTTGTATCAATTTATTACCTTTACCTTTGTTCAGGCTTGGTAATTCTGACAAATCGACAACCAGCATACGGCCTGCTGAACTGAGTAAGGCCACATGAGTCGCCTGTTCTATTGCTTGCAGTGGCATCGCTTTGCCATCTTCAGGCACAGTCAGGAAGGACTTCCCTGCCTTGGCATTGGTATCCAGTTGTTTCGCCTGGGTTTTAAAGCCATAACCTTTGGAACTCAAGGCCAAAATTTCAGCTTCATCCTCGGCAATAAACACCTGAATGAAACCTACACCGCTGGCGGGTGCAAGTTTAGAACTTAAAGGTTCACCCAAGCCACGTGCCGATGGCAAAGTATTAATGGCCAGTGCATAACTACGACCGGTATCGTCCAGTACATAGACCCGTTGATTGGATTTACCTTGAGCATGGCTTAAATATTGGTCACCGGCACGGAAATTCAGATTTTCGGCATCGACCTCATGGCCTTTAGCTGAACGGATCCAGCCCGCCTCAGACAACACCACAGTCACCGGATCAGCTGGCAACATGTCCTGTTCATTAATGGCCAATGCTTCGGCGCGGCGTACAATAGGCGAACGGCGGTCATCACCAAACTTTTTCGCATCTTCTTTCAGTTCATTAATGATCAATGCTTTTAAAGATTCAGGATTGGCCAGTTGCTCGCGGATAATGGCCGCACGCGCTTCCAGTTCTTCCTGTTCGCGGCGCATTTCCATTTCTTCAAGACGTGCCAAGTGACGTAACTTGAGTTCCAAAATAGCTTCGGCCTGAATTTCATCAATATTGAAATGGGACATCAGCACCGGTTTGGGTTGATCTTCTTCGCGAATAATGCGAATCACTTCATCAATATTTAAGTAGGCAATAATCAAGCCGACCAGAATATGCAGACGTTTTTCAATTTTATTTAAATGGTATTGCAGGCGGCGCGTTACCGTATTCTTACGAATCTCGATCCATTCCAGCAAAATGCGGCGAATCGATTTCACTTGCGGACGGCCATCGGCACCAATCATGTTCATGTTGACACGATAGCTAGATTCCAGATCGGTCGTTGCGAATAAGTGACTCATCACTGCTTCGGCATCAATCCGGTTAGAACGTAATACAATCACCAGACGGGTTGGATTTTGATGATCCGATTCGTCACGCAGGTCACTGACCAAAGGCAATTTTTTCGCCTGCATCTGATCGGCAATCTGGGTAATCACTTTAGAACCCGACACCTGATACGGCAAGTCGGTAATCACGATTTCATTTTTTTCTATTTTATAAACCGCACGCATACGGTAACTGCCACGTCCTGTGGTTTGCAGTTTGAGCAGTTCTTCAGGTGCAGTGATAATTTCGGCTTTGGTCGGTAAATCGGGTGCCGGAATATATTCCGCCACTTTTTCATCGCTTAAATTTGGATTACGAATCAGCGCGATGGTGCCTTTAATCACTTCACGCAAGTTATGCGGTGGAATATCGGTCGCCATCCCCACAGCAATGCCTGTAGTACCATTCAGTAAGATATTCGGTACACGTGCTGGCAAATTCACCGGTTCTTTCATTGAACCATCGAAGTTGTCCTGCCAATCACAGGTGCCTTGACCCAATTCAGACAACAGCACTTCACTATAAAGCGAAAGTTTGGCTTCGGTATAACGCATGGCCGCGAAGGATTTCGGATCATCGGGTGACCCCCAGTTACCTTGCCCTTCAATAAAAGGATAACGGTAACTGAATGGCTGTGCCATCAGTACCATCGCTTCATAACAGGCAGAGTCACCATGCGGATGGTATTTACCCAGCACATCACCCACGGTACGAGCCGATTTTTTCGGTTTGCCACTATGCTTTAAGCCCAATTCACTCATGGCATAGACAATACGGCGCTGTACCGGTTTTAAACCGTCACTGATATGCGGCAATGCACGGTCCATAATCACGTACATGGCATAGTTAAGGTAAGCTTGTTCAGTAAATTCGGCTACGGAACGATTTTCTGTCGCATGATGCACAAGGCTGGTCATAAAAGCGTGAAATCCTAAATAATTCGTTTTTGTATCTACGTTGTTATGCTATGTCGCAGCTGCGGACTACACAAGGGCAGTAACCCACACTCTGCGACAAATTGTGTCTTATGGACTAAAAATATCCATTTTATAAGGGCCAATCAACCCAAAAATCAGCAATTTTATAAACCAATCGACTCTAAAGTTTTACCTTTGGTTTCTTCACCCAGCAGCAGGATAATCAGTGCTACCGCAATTAAAACGGCGGTAAACATCATAAAGACATAGCTGAAACCATGGTCGAGCACCATTATATGGGTGACAGCAAATGGCGCGAAAATACCACCAATACGGCCAATCGCCCCGGCCCAGCCTGAACCGAAGGCCCGGATATTGGCTGGATACTGTTCGGGTGTGTAAGTATATAGAACACCCCAAGCTCCAAGGTTAAAAAAGGACATCAAACAGCCCCACAGCACAATCTGGGTCACATTGTCCGATTGACCAAAGAAATAGGCAGAGACTGCACACATGGCAATGAAACCGGCCAATGTTGCCTTACGTCCCAGTTTTTCCACCAGCCATGCCGCAGCAATATAACCCGGCAACTGGGCCAGAATCATCACCAATACATACTCAAAAGACTTCACAATGGTATAGCCTTCTTTGACCAGCAAACTTGGCAGCCAGGTAAAAATACCGTAGTAGGAAAATACAATACCAAACCAGATCAGCCACAACATCAGGGTACGGCGGGCAAAAATACCGGACCAGAGTTGAGAGAAGCTAATGTCATGCTTTTCGGCCACCGGTTTGACTTCAAAAATTTCAATCACTTCCACGCCACATTGCGCTTCAATTTTTTTCACCAAAGCATGCGCTTCTTTATGTCGACCCCGATTAATTAAGTACGGCACCGATTCTGGCACCATTTTCCAGATCACAATCGCATACAGCGCAGGAATACCCCCAATCAGAAAAGCAGCATGCCAGCCAAAATCAGGAATCACAAACCGCGAAACCAGTGCTGCCACCAGCCAGCCCAAACCCCAGAAACTTTCCAGCAGCACAATAAAGCGGCCACGGACATGAGCGGGAATATATTCGCTCACCAGCGTCACGGCCACCGGTAGCTGACCACCCAGTCCAAGCCCGACAATAAAACGGAACACCAGCAGCCAGCTGAGGTTCGGTGCAAAGGCACAAGCCGCGGTTGCCAGGCTATAAATCACCAGGGTTGAAGCAAAAACCGTTTTACGCCCCCAGCGATCGGCAAGAGCTCCCGAACACACTGCCCCAATGGCCATTCCAATAAAACCAATGGAAACCACCCAGCTTTTATCATCCGGCGTCATGGCCCAGTCTTCCGCCATTTTGGCCAAAATAAAGGAAATCAATCCGGTATCCATGGCATCAAACATCCAGCCCAGACCAATCACCCATAGTAAGGTATAGTGAAACTTACCAATCGGTAAACGTTGTATACGTGATACTAAATCCATAACAAGAGCTCTGATTTGGTGAAAGAATGCATGCTGCTTTCCCAACAGGATTTATAATTGTATTAATTTTTATACGCCAATTTGCAGATGATGACCGCTCATTTCGTCGGTCATTCATCATATTAAGGCAATATTCTAGGAAGCATCTTTGGAGGATGCGGACTGGTCGTCGTCATCTTTATAAATAAATTTCGGCATTTCCAGACCGAAATAGATGGCGATACAGCGTAAAGAAAAACCGAAGATTAAGGTGGAAATAACAGTAATTTCCAGAGAGAAACCGATATCCTGACAAATCCAGTAACAAATCACGGAAACAAAGGAAATACTGGCATACAGTTCACGGCGGAATACCAAAGGCACGTCATTACACAGAATATCGCGCAGAATACCGCCAGAAACTCCGGTTAACACTCCAGCTACTGCGGAAACCACAAAGCCATGCCCCATCTGCAAGGCAATCTGGCAGCCAATAATAGTAAAACCGATTAAACCCAGAGCATCGAGAATCAAGAAGATGGAACGTAAATGGCGCATCCATTTGGCTATCAGAATGGTGACAAAGGCTGCACAACAGGTCAACACCAGATATTCCGGATGCTTCACCCAGGTCAGCGGATAGTGCCCAAGCAGTACATCGCGAACCGAGCCACCACCCAGTGCAGTCACGCAGGCAATCAGCGTTACCCCAAACCAGTCCATACTGCGCCGACCTGCCGACAGTGCCCCTGTCATGGCTTCAGCCGTAATTGCGATAATATAGATGACCAATAGCAACATTGCCCTGATTCCCCTGAGGGTAATTGATGCGCGCTATTCTAAGGCAAATTTAGCGGAAAATTACAGATATTGTGCACAACATTGCTTAAATTTTTTCCCTGAACCGCAAATACACGGCTGTTTCATCGTAATGTTCATTGTGGTTGTCGGATCAAGGAAATACCATGCGCCTTCATGCTTTACAAAATGGGAAATTTCATGATGAACCTGTGCTTGCTGACCATCATGATAATGCGCCTTAAATTCAACCTGGGCATGGTGCTTGTCCAGTTTTTCCTGAGCCTGCACTACCTCCAGCTTGAGCCAATGATTGGCCTTGCTCCAGTCACGAATCGCAGCCACATCCAGCGCCTGTTGCTGGCCTAATGCGGTAGTTTTCACAATATAGTCAATTTCATGCTTGGCAAAGGCACTATAGCGTGAACGCATCAATTGCTCTGCAGTGTGTGCTTTGGCCTGACCCAAATGTAAGGGTTGGCAACAGTGGGCATAATTCCCCTGTCCACATGGACAATTGCTTTCTGACATCAATTTTTTCCAACTTAGATTAGGGTCTGTTAACACTTCGTCTATGTTTGCGACTACGAGTATTTTTTAGAGGATACAAGGCGTGAACTACAAAATTTAGTCATTCTAAATGCGTAGTTCACAACGACGTAGCGTCAAAAAATACTCTAGTCCCGAAGGGTTGTGGCTAAAATTATCCCAGACTTCGTTATGAAATTTAAAAATGGAACCACCATTCTTTGCATTTCATTCCTTGTCTGATCAATTTTAGCCTACAACGCAAGCCATTTATGAAATGTCAACAGACCCTCATAATCAAATAGCCCGACAATGCGGGCTATTTTAATTCAATCTCGATAAAAATCAGCTGTGCAGGATGAAATTAATCTTCTGTCTGATTTTGATTGAGCGGGATGATATGAACCTTATCAATTTTATGGCCATTCATCGTCACTACTTCAAAAATATGTTTATCTGCCTGCAATTTGGCACCACTTTCCGGCAAACGCCCCAGATGGAACAGGATATAACCGGACAAGGTTGAATACTGTTCAGACTCATCTACCAGATCACGGTTTAACAACAAAGAAACATGACGAATATCAGTAGAACCTTCCAGGATTAAAGTGCCGTCTTCCAGACTTTCTGCCGCTGTTTCAAATTCATCTTCATCCGGGAATTCACCGGCAATCGCTTCAAGCACATCAATCGGGGTAGCAAGCCCTTCAATCGAACCGTATTCATTCAGCACAATCGCCATTTGCAGCGGTGCCTGACGCAACTGTTCCATCACCATCAGCACCTGGGCATTTTCATGCACAATCACCGGCTCGCGTAAATGCGCTTCAAAATTCAGTTTTCCGGTTTCGATATAGTCGTTCATGACTTTATGGGTCAGCACTATACCGGCAATATTATCCAGTTCACCATGTGCCACAATCAAACGTGAATGGGTCATGCTGAGTAACTGTTCTTTAATGGAGGCTTCATCTTCATCCAGATCAATCCATTCCAGTTCCGGACGCGGCGTCATCACCGATTTCACCGGCCGTTCCGACAGCCCCAGCACACCTTGCACCAGCACACTGTGGTAAACCCCGTTCTCTTCATTAAAGACTTCATCGGCAAAGGCACGGGTCGCCAGTACATCTTCGGCTTCATTGTTTTGCGATTCACTTTTACCACCAAGCATACGCATAACGGCAGAAGCAGTACGGTAACGCAAGTCCGTCGTGGTCACCATGCGCTCCTGATTACGGCGCATAGTCTGGTTGATAAATTCCACCACCACAGAGAAACCAATCGCCGCGTATAAATAGCCTTTAGGAATATGGAAACCGAAGCCTTCAACAATCAGTGAAAAGCCGATCATCATCAGGAAGCCGAGACACAGAATCACCACAGTCGGATGTCTGTTGACAAAGGTCATTAGTGGTTTAGATGCCCACAGCATGATGCCGACTGCAATCACCACCGCAATCATCATCACCGACAGGTCTTTGACCATGCCGACTGCGGTAATCACGCTATCCAGAGAGAATACGGCATCCAGTACCACAATCTGAACGATCACCATCCAGAATGCGGCATGCACCGGGTTTTCTTCTTTCTGCGGTTGAGCACCTTCTATACGCTCATGTAATTCCATGGTGCCTTTAAATAACAGGAAGACACCACCAAACAGCAAAATCAGGTCACGGCCGGAAAAAGGATGATCCAGAACATGGAACAGTGGCTGGGTCAAGGTCACCACCCAGGCAATGGATGCAAGTAAAATCAACCGCATACACAAAGCCATAATCAAGCCGACGATACGGCCTGCATTACGCTGTTCTGGGGGCAGTTTTTCCGCCAAAATGGCAATAAAAACCAGGTTGTCGATACCCAGTACAATTTCTAGAACCACTAAAGTTGCCAGTCCAATCCATGCTGATGGATCTGACATCCATTCCAAGATCATTGGATATTCTCCTGTGCAGGATGATGAGGGACTGATTTTAGAAGGTTCATATTAAAATCGCTGAATATGCGATGAACAGCATGCTGTATATTTTTTTCAGAAGCATTGAAGTGTTCAGAGTGAGGACAACCACTACCCATGTTAATTCATTTGTTGGAAAACAGATTTTTAGTATAGCAAGATGAAGTAGAAATTCATCCTCTTTTCCTCACTGCGCTGTTTTTAGCTCACCCAATTTCAACAAATCTTTGCAAAGGGAGTATAAGGCTGATCACGACCTGTCATATTTAACAGTTAAGCTAGAGACTGAAAAAATAAAATGCTATGGTAAAAATATAATGATGAACAGTGTATTAAAAATGACTCCCAAACATAACAATCCTACTCCCAAAACAACTCAACCTTTAATTGCACTCTACTGTGGTTCACGTTCAGGCAATAAACCAATTTATCAGGAAAAAGCCGTAGCTTTGGCTCAGGCACTGGCTGATCTGGGTTTCGGCATGGTCTATGGCGGCGCAAGTATAGGCCTCATGGGGCAAGTGGCTGATGCCGTCAGACAGCGTGGCGGTGAAACCGTCGGGGTGATCCCTGAATTTATGCTGGATTATGAAATTGCGCATCATCAGCTGACCGAATTACACATTGTACACAGCATGCATGAACGCAAGGCCATGATGGCTGAGCGTGCCAGTGCTTTTGTCGCTTTACCAGGCGGCTTGGGTACCTTTGAAGAAATTCTGGAAATTGCCACTTGGGGACAGTTAAATCAGCACCAGAAACCGATGATGCTCTATAATGTGAATGGCTTTTATGATGCCCTGGTGAGCCAGCTGGATCATGCAGTCAGTGAAGGCTTTTTACCGCCGCAGCATCGCGCCAAACTGATTATCTGCAATCATGCCGATCAGATTCTCAATGCCATTAAAAATCTGGATGCACCACAACACTTTGCCATTTAAGTCCAAGCCAGGACATAAAAAACGAACTCCAGACAGTGCTGTCCCATAATGGATAGCACAACTTTTTCTTACACCACTTTAAACGGATTGCTTTAAACTCTGTAAAAAATCACTTTAATATTGTTATGAACGCCACTCCTTCGCATCAAGCCCTACAACCTGAATTCCGCCTGTTAGTGTTGTTGGTATCGATCGGTTTTTTTATGCAAGGTTTGGATACCACCATTGTCAATACTGCAATTCCAGCCATGGCAGCCAATCTGGCTGAAGATCCGCTACAAATGCATAGCGTGGTGGTGGCCTATGTGCTTTCGGTCGCAGCCTGTATTCCTTTAAGCGGATGGCTGGCCGACCGTTTTGGTGTGCGCAATACCTACTTTGCGGCCATTATTATTTTTACCTTGGCATCACTGGGCTGCGGACTGTCCAGCAGTTTAAACCAGCTGCTCTTTTATCGGGTCATTCAGGGCATTGGCGGTGCATTGTTACTTCCTGTGGGTCGGCTGGCGATGCTCAAGGTCATTCCGCGCAGCCAGTTTTTATCTGCCATGAGCTTGATGAGTTTAGCTGGTCTGATGGGTCCCTTGATTGGTCCGACATTGGGCGGATGGATGGTCGAAGTGACAACATGGCACTGGATTTTTTTAATTAATATTCCGATGGGGCTGTTAGGCGTTCTGATTACCTTGAAGGCCATGCCAAACATCACTGAACCCACTGTCAAATCTTTTGATTTTTCAGGTTTTATCTTGCTGGTCATCGCCATGGTGGGACTTTCACTGGGCATTGAAAATTTTGCCAGCCCCCATCAATCGCTATGGTGGAGTATGGGTCTGGTACTTGCGGGTGTATTGGCAGCGATTATCTATGCCGTTCATGCCCATAAACATCACAATGCGCTGTTCCGCAGTACATTATTTAGCAATAAAATTTATGCTATAGGCATTATCGGTAATTTTTTTGCCCGCTTAGGCGGCAACGCGATACCTTTTTTAATTCCGCTGATGTTGCAGGTTGCCTTTGGCTTTGAGCCATTTATTACCGGTCTGTTGATGATTCCGACCGTACTGGGTTCTCTAGCTTCCAAGCCGATTATTCGCCAGATTATTCAACGCTTTGGTTATCGTAAGGTATTACTGGTCAATACCTTGCTGGTGGGTGCCTGTATCGCCAGTTTTGCCCTCAGCACGGCGGATACCCCAACCTGGTTAAGAGCCTTACATTTCTTTGTTTTCGGCATACTAAATTCTTTGCAGTTTGTCTCCATGAATACCCTGACCCTGAAGGATTTACCTCAGCAAGATGCCAGTAGTGGCAACAGTTTTTTGTCAATGATCATGATGGTGTCCATGAGTATTGGTGTAGCTTTGGCAGGAACCTTGGTCAACCTGTTTACCGCCTATTTCGGTAGCGAGCAGATCGTGACAGCTTTCCATACCACCTTGATTTTCCTCGGCTGTATTAACCTGATTACCGCAGCCATTTTCTGGAAAATTCCACGCCACACCCCGATATAATCAGACACTATCACAAACAACGTAGTCTGAATGTCTAGATCGCGCTATCATGTGTTTGATAAATCACGCCTAAATTATCTATGTCTAATAAACGATTCGCCAAAAACAGTCATAAAAAACTCTACGCTTCTTGCATAGGCTTGGGACTGATTTGCACTGCAATCGTACTGTATGTTTTTGTATTTCATCATAATCCTGCTTCGGCACAGGAATATCCGGTCAAAGGTTTTGATGTGTCGCATCATCAGGGCGACATTCAATGGCAACAGATTTCACCCAAAACCTATCGATTTGTTTATCTGAAAGCTACTGAAGGTGGTGATTTTAAAGATCGGAAATTTCAGGATTACTGGCTGCAAGCCCGTGAACATGGTTTCACTGTGGGTGCCTATCATTTTTATCGTTTATGCAGGGATGGCGAAATTCAGGCGCAAAATTTTATTGAAACCGTACCCAATAAAGCCGACTCATTGCCGCCAGTAATTGATCTGGAATATGACAGCAACTGCATCAATACCTATACCAAGGAACAACTGCTAAAAGAAATTCAGGTCATGCATGACCAGCTGTATCAACATTATGGCAAGCAACCGATTTTCTATATTTCCAAAGCTTTCTATAACATTATTTTAGCGGGAGAGTTTGCAAAAACACCGCTCTGGGTCCGTGAATATCACAGCAAACCCGATTTAAAAGGCAAGCCAAAATGGCTGTTCTGGCAGCATACCAATCAGGGTACCATCAAGGGCATTAACAAAACCGTCGACTTAAATGTGTTTAATGGTGATGAGGATGACTGGACACGATTTTTAGAACGCAATGGAATCTATCCTCTTAACAAAGTTGAAAATTTACCGAAAAAATAACAAGATAACTCCACTTCTCTAACCATAATAAAAAATCAAACTGCATAAAAACGAGAAATTTATGGCAAATCAAAAAGGATTTTGGCTGGCATTCGGCATCAGCATACTTATTCTGGTGGCTGCCGTGGTTCTACTACTGCAACCTTCAGGTCAAGTGTCTGATTTTCAAAAATGGCAATATCAGTCATCTGCAAAACTATCTCGATCAAACCCTGAGAAGCTTAAAGCCTAAAGTCGTGGTGCCAATTCACTGGGATAACTTTTTCCAGCCGATTGACCAGCCTTTGGAATTTTTACCATATTTGGCAGATCACACCGAGCAAAGCCTCAAAATTCTGATTCAAGCAGCAGAACAACAACACACCCGGCCGGTTTTACTTAGTCAATCTGTGTCGTATCCACTTGATCCTACTCTACAATCTGATCCATGAAGATGAGATACTGAAGCCCAGCGCATACAGGCAGAGTTTGGGACTGCATGAGAAAAATCATTCACATCGATATGGATGCCTTTTTTGCATCTGTGGAACTCAAAGACCGACCGGAGTTAAAGCATTTGCCGGTGGTCGTGTCTTCCCATCATCCAAGGGCCGTGATTTGTGCAGCGTCCTACCCTGCGCGCGAGTTTGGATTGCGCTCTGCCATGTCGATGGTACAAGGCCGAAAGCTTTGTCCACACGTAGTGGTGATTGAACCCAATTTTGAAAAATACCGTGCCATCTCCGCCCAGATTCATCAGGTGTTCCAGCGTTACACGCCGCTGATTGAACCCTTATCTTTAGATGAAGCTTATCTGGATGTCACAGAAAATCTGCAGAATATTCCAAGTGCTACTGAAGTAGCTATGCGAATACGGGAAGATATTTTCAAAGTTACAGGTTTAACCGCCTCTGCCGGGGTAGCACCAAATAAATTTTTAGCCAAAATTGCTTCAGACTGGAACAAACCGGATGGCATTTGTGTCATTAAGCCCTCACAGGTGCAGCATTTTATTCAAGGTTTACCGCTAAAAAAAATTCCCGGTGTGGGAAAAGTGATGCAAGAAAAGCTCAAGTTGCTGCAATTGCAAACGCTGGGAGATTTACAAAAAATTGAGCAAAATGTGCTGGTTCAGCATTTTGGCAAATATGGCAAACGACTTTTTCTCTATGCCCAGGGTATTGATGAACGGCCTGTACAAGTTGAACGTGAACGCCAGCAAATTTCCAAGGAAACCACCTTTGATGATGACCTGACCTTAATACAATGCCAGAATGCTTGGCCTCGACTGATTGATCAGGTCTGGAACAGTCTAGAGCGCAAACAACTCTGCGCGCGCGGGGTTTCAGCCAAACTCAAGTTAAAGAATTTTCAGGTCTTGCAACATAGCAAAAGTTTCAAACAGCCTTTGCAAAATCGGCAACAACTGGAACAGGTACTGCAACAGCTACTCATTGAAATGCATATTCCGCAACATTTTCAGTTTCGACTCATTGGTGTTGGACTGTACCAGCTTTCGGAACAACAGGGTCAGTCACAGCTTTCTCTCTGGTAGAGTTTGCATATTTTTCAACCAAAAGAACGTGATTAGACCAATTGACTACACACAAGTACGATTTTTGCGGTACTCTATGGGCGCGATACATTTATCCATGTAGACGCCGAGATGCTAAAAATCACCTTTACTTTTAGCATACTGTCCTGTGATTGGCGTGACGATCAAATCCGAATATTACAGGGCAACTCTGTTAAACCGCATGGTCCCTCGCTCGCATTTCTGCTACATATCTCTCTATAAATTCCTAAAAACAGCATATCTCCTACTGCACTGAAGCATTTTATACAAGCTACTCTCGATCACTCCCCGATTTGCTACGGTATCTTCTGCTGGTCCCTGTTATTTTAAAAATCTTTTTTGTGACAGTTTTAGCTTAACAATCACTGCTCGATAAGTGATTTACGCTCACAGCTCATGGCATTATGATGTTGCCATCTACCTGGCTGCAGGCTGTATGACCAAAATATAGCTCGCAGCAATTATGCCGAAAATAAAGGACTTATATTATGACAGTACAACGTCTGCATGTTGAAAAGCGCTTTTCTGAAATTGCTATTTCAGGCAACCTGGTACATCTGGCTGGTCAATTGGCTGCTGATACCACGCTGGATATTAAAGGTCAGACACGGCAAACTCTGGAAATTATTGATCGCTTGCTGGCGGATGCAGCTACAGACAAGAGCCAGATTATGTCTGTGACCATTTATTTAAAAGATATTGAAAATGACTATGCGGCGATGAATGAGGTCTGGGATGCGTGGGTCGCTGATATTGAAGCCCTGCCCCGCACCTGTGTCGAGGCAAAACTATATGCCCCTGACGTTCTGGTAGAAATGACTGTCACTGCTGTTCGTGCATCGAATTAAAAGCCAAAAAATAAGCATGAACAGTCTTCATGCTTATAGTGATTTAACCTAACAGGCGGATTTTCTTTCGGCCCAAATCTGGATAAAAATCATACTTTTTTATTGAAACTTCTGTTAACTCATCTAGCTGAAAATCAGTAGGGTTTTCAATTAAAAAATCTTGTCTTAACTGAAAATATTCCGGTACATCTTCATAGCGAATCACCCGATACCCGGCCATCGCCAACAGCGCATCCTGATACTGGGCATTTTGCGGATGGCGTAAGGCCATAGGATCATCCAATGCAATAATCGCAAGCACCTGATGATGTTCATCCAGAATCACAAAATCTGCCACCATATTGCGATATTTATGGCGGGTACGGCTGTATTTGGTCGTCAACAAGGCATCAAATGAAACATGAGCCAACACAGTACTGCGCGGCAATATTTCTTTAAGGCGTGTAAATGTGATCTGTTCACTAATATTAAAAATAGCTCTTTGTTTTAAAGCACTATCTTGCTGTTTAGCACTACCTTCCAGACTTTTCCAAGCCTTCAACAGAATGCCAAACAGAAGTAAACTTCCGACCAAAATATAAATTATCATCCTCTTAATCCTTTAATTTTTTATAGTCTTTCCGGTGTCACACCGATGCTTGTTATCAACCTCAGTATACAACGCTTATTTTTATTAAATATTTCAAGCAAACGAACTGCATTTAATCATGACGAAAACATTATAAATGCTGACAAAAAGTTGCACTGATTTTATTTTTTACATCTATGCCTAGGATTCATCCATTATCTGACACCAAATTACTGTAGCTCAAGGCACAGTAGGGATGCAAGACTACTTTTGAATATTGTCCTACAATTCCGATGAGCTGTTTTCATTAGAGGGCTATTTAATTGAATGATAAAAAAAGAACGCCTGAGCGTCCTTTTTTTATTTTTAAATCAAGCTTTTGACTTAGGCTTAGATTTAATCTTGGATTTAGAACCCGCAAATGGACGTTTCTCCCCAGTTTCACGTGGTGGTAAACCAGTATGTTGAGTCAGGATCTGGCCTTTTTTAGGACGATTATTGCCATTTGTATTGGCAACATTACGTGATTGATTACGTGCAGTATTTTCACCTGTGCGTTTTGCAGAATCTCCCGCCAAGGTCGAGTTTTTCTTGCGTGCCGACTGATATTGCCCTTCTGTGCCTTGCGGTTGATAGCTCGGAATCAGATGTTGTTTCGAATTACCAATCAAGTCTGAGCGGCCCATTTCTTTCAAAGCTTCACGTAACATTGGCCAGTTATTTGGATCATGATAACGCAAGAAAGCCTTGTGCAAGCGGCGACGTTTCTCACCTTTCACAATATCCACATTTTCAGTATAACGCGCCACTTTTGCCAGCGGATTTTTACCCGTGTAATACATAGTGGTTGCTGTAGCCATTGGCGATGGATAGAAAGTTTGTACCTGATCGGCACGAAAACCATTCTTTTTCAACCAAATCGCCAGGTTCATCATATCGTAATCGGTGGTCCCCGGATGCGCCGCGATAAAGTAAGGAATCAGATACTGTTCTTTGCCGGCTTCCTTACTAAAGCGATCAAACATCTGTTTGAAACGGTCGTAAGTGCCAATCCCCGGTTTCATCATCTTGGATAATGGACCTTTTTCGGTATGTTCAGGCGCAATTTTGAGATAACCACCCACGTGATGAGTGACCAATTCTTTCACATATTCAGGGTTTAATACCGCCAGATCATAACGTAACCCTGAACCGATCAGAATTTTCTTGATGCCTTTAAGTGCACGTGCTTTACGGTATAACTGCGTCAATGGCGCATGGTCGGTATGTAGGTTTTGACACACACCCGGGAATACGCACGATGGCTTACGACAGTTTTTTTCAATTTCAGGGTCTTTACAGTGCAAACGGTACATATTAGCCGTTGGGCCACCTAAGTCCGAGATAATGCCGGTAAAGCCTGGTGCGGTATCACGAATCTTCTCCACTTCACGCAGAATTGAGTCTTCCGAACGGTTCTGGATAATACGACCTTCATGTTCCGTGATGGAACAGAAAGTACAACCGCCGAAGCAACCACGCATGATGTTGACCGAAAATTTGATCATGTCAAAAGCAGGGAAACGTGCATTACCATATGCAGGATGTGGCAGACGTGCATAAGGCAGATCAAACACATAATCCATTTCTTCTGTGGTTAATGGAATAGGTGGTGCATTCAACCACACATCACGTTCACCATGCTTTTGTACTAAGGCACGCGCATTCCCCGGATTGGTTTCCAGATGCAAGATACGGTTGGCATGTGCGTATAAAACGGGGTCATTGACCACTTCTTCAAAAGCAGGCAAACGAATGACCGCCAGTTCTCGTGGAGGTAATTTGTGTTTAATCGCTTTGGAGGCAGGTTGTAACTGTACAATTTGCGTATCGGCATCCAGATTGTCACCTTCACGGACAATCGGATTGGCGACCGCTTCTTTTTGGAAACCTTGATACTGGCTTAAACTATTGCCTTTATCTTTTTCAATTTCACAACCATCCAGATCTTCCGTCATCACATAAGGATTGATGATGGGATCTACACGACCGATGGTGTCCACATCATTCGATGCAATTTCAACGAATTTAGCTTTAGAAGCACGGTTATGTTTATTGACAATAAATGCCGTACCACGGACATCCGTGATGTCAGTAATTTTTTCACCTTTAGCCAAACGGTGCATCACTTCGACAATCGAGCGTTCGCCATTACCGTACATCAGAAGATCAGCTTTAGAATCCATCAATACCGAACGACGGACTTTATCTGACCAATAGTCATAATGAGCAATACGACGTAGAGAAGCTTCAATACCCCCTAACAATACTGGCACATCAGGATAGGCTTCACGTACACGCTGGCAATATACGGTTGCCGCGCGGTCAGGACGTTTATTCGGCACATTGTCTGGAGAATAGGCATCATCTGAACGGATTTTACGGTCAGCGGTGTAGCGGTTGATCATGGAATCCATATTACCCGCAGTCACACCCCAAGCAATATTCGGCTTACCCAATACTCGGAATGCATCCACGCTGGTCCAGTCCGGCTGGGCAATAATCCCGACACGGAAACCTTGAGCTTCTAAAGTACGGCCAATAATGCCCGAACAGAAAGAGGGATGATCTATATACGCATCACCGCAGACTAAAATAAAGTCGCAACTATCCCAACCGAGTTGATCCATCTCCTCGCGTGACATCGGCAAAAATGGCGCAGGTTCAAAACAGGACGCCCAATATTTGTCGTAATCAAACAACGCTTTTGGCGCAGTCTGCATGGTATAAGCAGTAGACATGGCTAGCAATTCTCGGCTGGCAGATGATGGAAGATCTGAAAATTAGATCAAAGATGAAAGCCGAGTATTTTAGCATGAATTAGACTCAGCTTGCTTGATTATAATTTATACAAAACCAGTAATTTAATTTATTTTCCCCAAATAATCACCTCAGTTAAAAAAGCTTCTCCTGTAAGTGATCACTTATATAATTATAGTTAAACACACGGACAAAGCAGCGAATCAAGCAAACTTTTGAACAAATAAAAAGCGCAATTTAAGATCCGATACATTCTTAATCATTCTTCATTTTAATAAGAATTCCCTGCATAAAAAAAGCCCCTGCACTTGGCAGGGGCTTTTGAATAATGAGCTGGCGATGACTTACTCTCACATGGGTAATCCCACACTACCATCAGCGCTAAGAGGTTTCACTTCTGAGTTCGGGAAGGGATCAGGTGGTTCACTCTTGCTATGGTCGCCAGCACAACTGTTTATGACTTTGCGTTTGGTCTTATTTAGATGCCAATGCTTGGTCAAATAGAATTCATTAACAGGTATATCTGAGCTGTCGTATTTTGTTCTTTAGCGTTCACTAAATCAAGCTGTTTTGCTGAATATCGAATTAATTGATGCTTTATACAACAACTGTTTGGGTGTTGTATAGTCAAGCCTCACGAGCAATTAGTATTGGTCAGCTTCACATATCACTATGCTTCCACATCCAACCTATCAACGTCGTAGTCTTCAACGGCTCTTTAGGAGACATAAAGTCTCGGGGAAATCTTATCTTGAGGTAGGCTTCCCGCTTAGATGCTTTCAGCGGTTATCCCTTCCGAACATAGCTACCCGGCGATGCGACTGGCGTCACAACCGGTACACCAGAGGTTCGTCCACTCTGGTCCTCTCGTACTAGGAGCAGATCCTCTCAAATTTCCAACGCCCACGGTAGATAGGGACCGAACTGTCTCACGACGTTCTAAACCCAGCTCGCGTACCTCTTTAAATGGCGAACAGCCATACCCTTGGGACCTGCTTCAGCCCCAGGATGAGATGAGCCGACATCGAGGTGCCAAACACCGCCGTCGATATGAACTCTTGGGCGGTATCAGCCTGTTATCCCCAGAGTACCTTTTATCCGTTGAGCGATGGCCCTTCCATACAGAACCACCGGATCACTAAGACCTACTTTCGTACCTGCTCGACTTGTGGGTCTCGCAGTTAAGCGCGCTTTTGCCTTTATACTCTACGCGTGATTTCCGACCACGCTGAGCGCACCTTCGTACTCCTCCGTTACTCTTTAGGAGGAGACCGCCCCAGTCAAACTACCCACCAGACATGGTCCTCGTCCCGGATAACGGGACAGAGTTAGAACCTCAATATTACCAGGGTGGTATTTCAAGATTGGCTCCACTAGGACTAGCGTCCCAGCTTCAAAGCCTCCCACCTATCCTACACAAGTAAGATCAAAGTTCAATGTCAAGCTGCAGTAAAGGTTCACGGGGTCTTTCCGTCTAGCCGCGGGTACACCGCATCTTCACGGCGATTTCGATTTCACTGAGCCTCTGCTGGAGACAGCGCCCCCATCATTATGCCATTCGTGCAGGTCGGAACTTACCCGACAAGGAATTTCGCTACCTTAGGACCGTTATAGTTACGGCCGCCGTTTACTGGGGCTTCGATCAAGAGCTTCGCTTACGCTAACCCCATCAATTAACCTTCCAGCACCGGGCAGGCATCACACCCTATACGTCCACTTTCGTGTTTGCAGAGTGCTATGTTTTTAATAAACAGTTGCAGGGGCCTGGTTTCTGTGGCTGCTCTCAGCTCAGGAAGCAAGTTCCATCACCAAAAGCAGCGTACCTTCTCCCGAAGTTACGGTACCATTTTGCCTAGTTCCTTCAGCAGAGTTCTCTCAAGCGCTTTGGTCTACTCGACCTGACCACCTGTGTCGGTTTCGGGTACGATTCCAGTGTAACTGAAGCTTAGAGACTTTTCCTGGAAGTATGGTATCAGCCACTTCACTGTACAAGTACAGCTTGCTATCAGATCTCAGCATAGAGCACCCCGGATTTGCCTAAGATGCATGCCTACTTCCTTCCACCTGGACAACCAACGCCAGGCTGACTTAACCTTCTCCGTCCTCTCATCGCATTACACTGAAGTATTGGAATATTAACCAATTTCCCATCGACTACGCCTTTCGGCCTCGCCTTAGGGGTCGACTCACCCAGCCCCGATTAACGTTGGACTGGAACCCTTGGTCTTTCAGCGAGCGGGTTTTTCACCCGCTTTGTCGTTACTCACGTCAGCATTCGCACTTCTGATACCTCCAGCAGACTTCTCAATCCACCTTCATCGGCTTACAGAACGCTCCCCTACCACGTATACAAAGTATACATCCGCAGCTTCGGCACATAGTTTTAGCCCCGTTACATCTTCCGCGCAGGCCGACTCGACTAGTGAGCTATTACGCTTTCTTTAAAGGGTGGCTGCTTCTAAGCCAACCTCCTAGCTGTCTATGCCTTCCCACATCGTTTCCCACTTAACTATGATTTTGGGGCCTTAGCTGGCGGTCTGGATTGTTTTCCTCTTGACTACGGACGTTAGCACCCGCAGTCTGTCTCCCGGATAGTACTCATTGGTATTCGGAGTTTGCATCGGTTTGGTAAGTCGGGATGACCCCCTAGCCGAAACAGTGCTCTACCCCCAATGGTATTCGTCCGAGGCGCTACCTAAATAGCTTTCGGGGAGAACCAGCTATCACCGAGTTTGATTAGCCTTTCACCCCTATCCACAAGTCATCCCCTGGCTTTTCAACGACAGTGGGTTCGGTCCTCCAGTCAGTGTTACCTAACCTTCAACCTGCTCATGGATAGATCACCCGGTTTCGGGTCTATACCCAGCAACTAAACGCCCTATTAAGACTCGATTTCTCTACGGCTCCCCTATTCGGTTAACCTCGCTACTGAATATAAGTCGCTGACCCATTATACAAAAGGTACGCAGTCACCGAACAAGTCGGCTCCCACTGCTTGTATGCATGCGGTTTCAGGATCTATTTCACTCCCCTCACAGGGGTTCTTTTCGCCTTTCCCTCACGGTACTGGTTCACTATCGGTCAGTCAGGAGTATTTAGCCTTGGAGGATGGTCCCCCCATATTCAGACAAGGTTTCACGTGCCTCGCCCTACTCGACATCATCATATAAGCCCTTTCGTGTACAGGACTATCACCTACTATGGTTGCACTTCCCAGAGCATTCCACTAAAGCTTATATGACTTAATGGGCTTTTCCCCGTTCGCTCGCCGCTACTGAGGGAATCTCAATTGATTTCTTTTCCTAAGGGTACTGAGATGTTTCACTTCCCCTCGTTCGCCTCGTAACACTATGTATTCATGTTACGATACCTACCTTATGGTAAGTGGGTTTCCCCATTCAGAAATCTCCGGATCACAGGATATTTGCCGCCTCCCCGGAGCTTATCGCAGGCTATTACGTCTTTCATCGCCTCTGACTGCCAAGGCATCCACCACATGCACTTAATTACTTGACTATACAACCCCAAACAGTCGTTCATCCCTACAAGTAGGATGAGCAACAGATTATGATGATCTCTCATCACTCTCTTACAGTTGGCGTTTGTGCACTTAAACACTGTACAGCTTCAATTAGATTCATATACCAAAACGCTTGATTCAGTTTAATCGCTAGTAACTCATTTCTTAATCTTCATCAATCAGTCATAAATGACTGCTAATGTCGATTTCAAAACGAGTATGAACAATTTATTTCAACTCAAATATATTCTGTTAATGATTTTTCTCGTCTTCGTCAGATCGAGAAACTGTGATAAATCACAGAGGTTAATAACAATGCCGCGCATTATACGCCGCTTTCTTACTAAGCTCTATAAGCTATCTAACCGTTTGCTTATTATGCATCCGAAGATACATGGTGGAGACTAGGAGAGTCGAACTCCTGACCTCCTGCGTGCAAAGCAGGCGCTCTACCAACTAAGCTAAGTCCCCAGCTTATCAATAAGTCAATGTTTCTGATTTTCCGTACTTCGTCAGTAGTGGTGGGTCTGACAAGACTTGAACTTGTGACCCCACGCTTATCAAGCGTGTGCTCTAACCAACTGAGCTACAGACCCTCAGATACATCGTCATGAAGAACAACTTGTTGTGGATTCTTACCGATCGTCAATCTTTCGTTAAGGAGGTGATCCAGCCGCAGGTTCCCCTACGGCTACCTTGTTACGACTTCACCCCAGTCATCGGCCACACCGTGGTAAGCGTCCTCCTTACGGTTAGACTACCTACTTCTGGTGCAACAAACTCCCATGGTGTGACGGGCGGTGTGTACAAGGCCCGGGAACGTATTCACCGCGGCATTCTGATCCGCGATTACTAGCGATTCCGACTTCATGGAGTCGAGTTGCAGACTCCAATCCGGACTACGATCGGCTTTTTGAGATTAGCATCCTATCGCTAGGTAGCAACCCTTTGTACCGACCATTGTAGCACGTGTGTAGCCCTGGTCGTAAGGGCCATGATGACTTGACGTCGTCCCCGCCTTCCTCCAGTTTGTCACTGGCAGTATCCTTAAAGTTCCCGGCTTAACCCGCTGGCAAATAAGGAAAAGGGTTGCGCTCGTTGCGGGACTTAACCCAACATCTCACGACACGAGCTGACGACAGCCATGCAGCACCTGTATGTAAGTTCCCGAAGGCACCAATCCATCTCTGGAAAGTTCTTACTATGTCAAGACCAGGTAAGGTTCTTCGCGTTGCATCGAATTAAACCACATGCTCCACCGCTTGTGCGGGCCCCCGTCAATTCATTTGAGTTTTAGTCTTGCGACCGTACTCCCCAGGCGGTCTACTTATCGCGTTAGCTGCGCCACTAAAGCCTCAAAGGCCCCAACGGCTAGTAGACATCGTTTACGGCATGGACTACCAGGGTATCTAATCCTGTTTGCTCCCCATGCTTTCGTACCTCAGCGTCAGTATTAGGCCAGATGGCTGCCTTCGCCATCGGTATTCCTCCAGATCTCTACGCATTTCACCGCTACACCTGGAATTCTACCATCCTCTCCCATACTCTAGCTTCCCAGTATCGAATGCAATTCCTAAGTTAAGCTCAGGGATTTCACATCCGACTTAAAAAGCCGCCTACGCACGCTTTACGCCCAGTAAATCCGATTAACGCTCGCACCCTCTGTATTACCGCGGCTGCTGGCACAGAGTTAGCCGGTGCTTATTCTGCGAGTAACGTCCACTATCCCTAGGTATTAACTAGAGTAGCCTCCTCCTCGCTTAAAGTGCTTTACAACCAAAAGGCCTTCTTCACACACGCGGCATGGCTGGATCAGGGTTCCCCCCATTGTCCAATATTCCCCACTGCTGCCTCCCGTAGGAGTCTGGGCCGTGTCTCAGTCCCAGTGTGGCGGATCATCCTCTCAGACCCGCTACAGATCGTCGCCTTGGTAGGCCTTTACCCCACCAACTAGCTAATCCGACTTAGGCTCATCTATTAGCGCAAGGTCCGAAGATCCCCTGCTTTCCCCCGTAGGGCGTATGCGGTATTAGCATTCCTTTCGAAATGTTGTCCCCCACTAATAGGCAGATTCCTAAGCATTACTCACCCGTCCGCCGCTAGGTTGTATAGCAAGCTATACTTCCCCGCTCGACTTGCATGTGTTAAGCCTGCCGCCAGCGTTCAATCTGAGCCATGATCAAACTCTTCAGTTTAAAATCAGTAGTAGCTTAAAGGCTACCAATCTTGGCTCATCAATTTTCTGACAAATATTTCTCAAATAAACTTCGAGTAATTTCTACCATTCAATCAATGAAAATAATTTCGATCAATCAACCAGTAAAAATCCACACAAGTTGTTCTTCATAATCTCTTAATGATCTTCTTACTGGTTCGTCACCAGCAAGCTAGGTCGGCTATATTACACTAGATATTCTCAGTGTCAATCAGTAATTCAAATTATTTTAAACTTTCTTTCCAAAACCTAACTCAATCAATTTTAACTAAGTTGCTGTTTTATCAGAAGTTTTAATCTTCATCACCGCCGATGGATGTGCATTCTACAGCATTTTAATGCGCTTGCAACTCCTTTTTTAAAGCAGTTGAATCGGGTGTCTATTTTATAAACCATCAAATAAATAAGTATATGTTTTATATGATTAAATTATTTAAATAAAAATATTCATTATTTTATTTAGAAATATCACCTTAATCTAAGCTAATGAAAAATATAAATTTTATAAAATAAAAACCAAAAAAGCAGGAGAATACTCCTGCTTTTTGCCTAATTTAAAGACAAATTAGAACTTCATACTCACCCGTGCCCAATAGTTACGTCCAATATTGTTAAACTGTTCATCACTATCAAAACCAAAGCCAGCACTGCCAGCTTTATTTAGATGCTCGGTATAGGTTTTATCAAGCACGTTATCAATACCGACTGACAAATCAACACCATCTCGTAAATGATAAGTTCCATTTAGGGATAAAGTGGCAAAACCTGCGCTTTTCTTAAAGTCCTTACCGACAATATTGCCTTGATTCTGGCTGATACGGCTTTGATCATCCACTATTCTCCATAATGCACCCAGAGTATAGTTGTCTTGAATATAACGTAAGTTGATACGTGCCTCTAAAGGTGCAATCTGTGGTAACGGTGTATTGTCTGTGGTATTTTCACCCCACGCATACATCGCACTCACATCCGCCTGAATTGCATCGGTAAACTGATAACCAATACCCGCTTCTGCACCAGCAATGGTTGCATCCACATTACGTGAATCTGCTGCATTGGCCATCATACTGGTCATCTTGGTTGGATCATAAGTCATCAAGATAAAATCATTGATTAGCCCAGCATAAGCTGAAGCCCAAGTATTTAATGCACCATGCTGATGCTGATAACCTAAGTCCAATTGTAAGGTTTTTTCAGTGTCCAAGCGTTTGAAGGTATGCATCGTACCTTCATAATCAGTTCTAAAAAGTTCCCAATAATCCGGCATGCGTTCAACATAGCCAATACCAAGATAGCTTTTGGCATTATGATCTGGATGCTGGCTTTCTAAGCGTAAAAAGGCACTTGGTATGGTCTCAGTCCGCTTCACCCCTTTTGCCAGTTTTTCCACACTAACATCATCAACGCGTGCACCACCGACCAACTTATGTTGTTCAGTCATCTGATAACTTAATTCACCAAATGCCCCATAGGAATTAAACTTCATATCTGTCTTCACGGGCATATTCATCATGGCAGAGCTCATCCCACCGGCATGATGGTTTTGCTGTGAATCCACACCTGATACGAGTTGAAACTTGTCCCATTCACTGGTCATTGCAAGACGGGTATTCAGCGTACGGCGCGTCACATTCATGGATTTATCAGCCGCAGGAACGTCTCGTAAGCTATAGTTATCCATGACATGATCGTTAAAGTTATAATTGATTTGCCCTTCAACTTTTTTAATCACATCATTGATATTCTTTTTCTCAAATCGCAAGCCTAGACTTTCCCGGGCAAATTTAGAGCCATCCATATCACGGCCTGCATACACCACTTCACCATCGGCTTTTCCCCCGCTCAGTTCGATCCATGTATTTTCGTCCGGTGTCCAACCCAATGCGACATCGGCATTCCAGCGTTCCCAATCCGATGGAACAGTGGTGCCATCACCATCTTTATAACTATCCGACACAGAACGATTGGTATTCAGGCGGATATATTTTTTTTCATCGCCGATTGCCGTTTCCACATTCTGATCCAGACGACCATAAGAACCGAGCAGCACACTGGCCTGACCACGATAATTTTTTTCAGCCGTTAATTCTGTTTCCGGACCACGCTCAAAAATAACCGTCGCAGCCGAACCGGTATTGGCATATTGCACCGTCTGCGGTCCTTTAATCACCGAGATCTGGTCATAGCTTTCCGGGGAAATATACGACGTCGGTGAATCCATACGACTTGGGCATGCCCCGAGGTTTTCCGTACCATCGGTCAAAATTTTAATCCGTGAACCAAACATACCACGGAAGGTGACATCCCCATTGGTTCCGGCACCGCTATTGACTGAACTAAAACCGACAATACTTTGCAGATAATCTGCACCATCTGTCGCCGGAATCGGCTGGATCGGCTGTTTGGGATCGGCATGCACAATCAAACCATTGGCATCATTGCCCTGATGAGCAGTTACCACAATCGGCGCTAAGGTTTGAACAGTAGTCGTTTGTTGCTCCGCAAATACAGCCGCTGAATAACCGGCAACACAAATTGCAGCCGCAAGAGGCTGTAAAAAGAATTTTGGCTGAGCCATTTTATTTCTCACTTAAATCATAAATATAACTGTGCCTAAGTCAGTGAAGACCCGGCGTATAAAACATGGTTTAAGCGAATGTTGGCGGGGCTCGCCCTTGAGGAAGAAGAAATAGTCGCTGTAAAACAAACCAGACATGACTAAAAGTCTTCTGGAATGCCAATAAGCGTACTTGAATACGGTCTAAAACTTCTTTGACCTCCAGTTCAGGAGGCAAAACCAGATTGCCGTAGACAGTACAATACTGACATTGATGATCGGCATCATGATGGCCATGTTCTACAGGCTGCTGTTGATGATCTTGATGCAGCTGATGATGTGCATGTGTGGATGCGGGAATGTACGGTGAAGCAGGTTTTTGCAATAATGCACGCGTAATGGTTTCACAGACCGGAGCAATCTGATATTGCTTCGGCAGCAAAGGCTGTAAAAACACAGCAATCTGTAAAAATACGGCTATACAAGATAGCAGTAGACCACTACGAAAAAGCACAGGCAAATCCTAAAATTTGTCGGCGGCCAGTATAACAAAGCCCAATTTAAATTGGGCTTTTTTTTAAACTATTTAATCCGGAAGTTGTATGGATTAGCGTTTCACCGCGACTTTTTCTTTTTGGCGCTGACGCACTACTTTTTCCACTTTTTCACGTGCACGTTGACGTTTTAAAGGCGATAAATAATCGACAAATAATTTACCATTTAAGTGATCCATTTCATGTTGAATACAAACAGCGAGAAGTTCATCCGCTTCCAGCTCAAATGATTGACCCTCAAGGTTAATTGCCTCGATTTTTACACGTGACGGACGCTCAACTTTATCGTATATTTGGGGCACTGACAGACAGCCTTCTTCATAAGGCTGAGTTTCTTCAGTTAATGGCGTAACTTTGGGGTTAATAAAGACCATGGGTTGATCTTTATTTTCAGATAAATCCATGACAATCAGCTGAATATGACGATCCACCTGTGTAGCAGCCAAACCGATACCTGGGGCTTCATACATGGTTTCAAGCATATCGGCTACGAGCTGACGAATTTCATCAGTAACTTCTTCGACTGGTTTAGCAATGGTACGCAGACGGGGATCCGGGAAACTTAAAATAGGTAATAAGGCCATACGGTGTCCTCACTTATGCCATTGATCAAAAAACAAAATGAAGGAATGCTTCATCAAAAAAATGTGTGTAATATCGTTATTATAACGCAACTACATACATAATTTTAGGAATTATGATAATGAAAAAGGTTTTGAAGGGCATGCCAACTTTTAGTGCCTTGGGGTTTAAAAAACAATTGTTGGCACTTACCGTATGTGTAAGTGTTGGGGCTGGCATGGTCAGCATTGCTGAAGCAGCACCTGCCCGTAATATCAATCCACCTGCATTAAAAGCCGGAGCACCACAAGTTTATGTGGTGAAAAAAGGCGATACTTTATGGGATATTTCCAAAAGATTTTTGAAGAATCCAGTACGTTGGCCTGAAATCTGGGCCAGCAATAAGCATGTGAAAAACCCACACTGGATTTTCCCGGGCGACCGCCTGCTCATGTGTACCTATAACGGCAAACCAATTATTGGTAAAGATGAAGGTGATGGCTGTGAAGGGATTATCCGTCGTTATACCGGTGGCACCAAGTTACAACCTCAGGTTCGGGTAGAATCATTAAACAATGCCATTCCAGTCATTCCGCTGGAACACATCAAGCAGTGGTTAGAACGCAGCACCATTGTTCCACCTGAATCCATCACAGGTACGCCATACATTTTAGGCACGGCGGACCAACGTGTTCTAGCTGCCAAAGGTCAAACCGTTTATGCGCGCGGTAATGGTCTGGAAGTGGGTCAACGCTATGCCGTTTACCGTGAAGGTGAACCGTATATGTTTACCGATGCAAAAGGCAAAAAATATAATGCCGGTCTTGAATTGATTCAGGTGGCATCTGGCATTGCCATCCGTGGTGAAAATGACATTACTACGCTTGAACTGACAGATACCTATAATTCAGAAGTTCGTCGTGGTGACCGCGTACTGCCTGAATACGATCCAATGCTTCCAACCTTGTTCTACCCAACCAATGCTGAAGATGTGGTTGCCGGTGGCCAAGTGGTTCGCGTGATGGGATCAATTGGCACTGCTGCGAAACACAGTGTAGTGACGATTGACCGTGGTAGTTTGCAAGGCGTTCAAGCTGGACAGGTATTGACGGTGAGCCAGAAAGGCGAAGTCGTGACTGACCCGAAAACCAAAGAGCGTATTCAACTCCCTGGACAGCGCATTGGTAACATCATGGTATTCAAGAGCTTTGATAACCTGAGTTATGCCTATGTACTGGATAGCGAATTGCCAATTAAAGTCGGTGCTGGCATCCAGCCACCACTAATGGATGAATAATCCTTCAATCAAAATAAAATAAGGCTGAGATTCAGCCTTATTTTTTAAATAATAATTTAAACAATAAAAAGAAGACATCTTTAAAGGTCTCATTATGCTCAGTTCATTAAATTCCTTGCAGCTGGATTACATTCGCGTATGGTTTCTGGTACAGCACTCTCTGCCCAGCTTTTATAAAATCCAGGAATACTATACCCATCTGGCCGAAGCAACGCAGCCTGACCAAATTGAAACATGGCAAAAACTTGGCATTCACAAAAATCATATTCAGCGGCTGCGAGATTTTCACCTTCCTGAATCACAGCGGCAATTTCAACATTGTATTGATCTGATTCAAAAACAGAGTGATTTTGTACTGTTGCAGGATGATGCACACTACCCGCAGCAACTGCTGCCCTATGCCGATAGGCCGCCGATCCTGTTTGGTCAGGGCAATGCCCAAGCCCTGTTACAAGCACAAATTGCCATTGTCGGTAGCCGTAAACCCAGCAATCACGGACGCCAGGTGACCTATGACTTTGCTTATTATCTCAGTGAAAAAGGCTTTTATATCAGCAGTGGCTTGGCACAAGGCATTGATGAAGCCGCCCATCAGGGTGCTTTGCAGTACAATCGCACCATTGCCGTGATGGGTACAGGCTTGGACCTGACCTATCCCAGTCAAAATCAGCCGTTGCGACAGCAGATTCTTGCTCAGGCCTGTACGGTAATCACCGAGTTCTTACCCGGAACCCCTCCTTTACAGCAGCATTTTCCGCGGCGCAACCGCATTGTCAGTGCCTTAAGCCTCGGCGTGATTGTGGCAGAAGCTGCACTGAAAAGTGGTTCTTTAATCACGGCGAAATGGGCAGCGGAACAAGGCAAATTGATCTTTGCCATTCCAGGACATATTTATAGCGAGCATCATCAAGGCTGCCATCAACTGATTCGTGAAGGTGCCATTTTAGTCGATCATCCTGAACAGGTGATTGAAGATCTGGCCCTGCCGACACAATGGCATACTCAACAGCACAGCGAACAGGCCAGCAAACTTGCCCCTTTGGATGCCCAGCCCGAACTGCCAGCGCATTTAAGCGTTTTGTACAATCAGCTGGACTGGGTCGGGCAACTTCTGGATGAGCTGGTCATTCAACTGCAGTTAGACATTGCCACCCTGACCAGCCAATTGATGGAACTGGAATTACTTGGCTTGTGCACCCAACAAGCTGGCATGTATCTACGTTGTCGTCCAGGCAAATAAGGTTCACAATAGCGCTTTAATCAATTTGAAGAGAAAGGTCTGATGATTAGCACCTCTGTTGCCGAAGCTGCTCAATGTTTAAAACAGGGACATGTTTTAGCATATCCCACAGAGGCAGTTTGGGGCTTAGGCTGTGATCCTTTTAACGAACCAGCGTTCCTGGAAATTCTACGTTTAAAGCAACGCCCCATTGAAAAAGGGGTAATTCTCCTGGCAGCACAAATTGCACAGGTAGAACATCTGTTAAAACCGCTGACTGCGGAAATGCGCCAACAGGTCATTGATTCATGGAGTCATCGCTCTCCGACTGAGCGTGCAACCACCTGGCTGTTACCTGCAGGCAACCATATTCCGGCATGGATTAAAGGCAACCATCCCAAAGTAGCGGTGCGGGTCACTACCCACCCCTTATGTGTCGCACTGTGCAATGCCTTTAACGGTTTTATTGTCTCGACCAGTGCCAATCCTGCAGGAGAAAACCCTGCCCGCTCCCTCCAGGAAGCCAGCCAATATTTTTCCAGCCAAGTAGATTATTTAAATGGCGATTTAGGTTTAAGCAAAGAACCTAGCCGTATTGTGGATGCTGAAACAGGTGAAGTGATCCGCGCTTAATGCGGATCATTTTGATATAATACGGACTGAATACTATTTTCAGGCAAAAAAAAGCTCAACCATATAGGGATGGTTGAGCATAAAAAGGATGTGCATAAATCACATCCAGAGGGTATGTAAATCTGGTTGCGAAGGTTTAAAGATTGTTAAGAATAACTTAAACATTCACGATATAAATATTATGTAATAATTAATTTCTTTATACAAATATATTATTTATCTTAAAAGACAGCTAAAAACTATCAAATATTTATCACTTTTTATTAATAATTTAAATTATCTCACTATTTTTTAATTATCTTTTAGCTAAATATCCATTTTAAATACTTTTTTAAAACTACGACTCAGACTTTATTTCCATAAAAATTAATGATAAAACCAGTTTATTTGTCTGTTTTTTAATCTGTTGTTTTTACGTTTATGCATTTAATTTTGCTGTTGTTACTACCCGATCTTTCTTTTGGGCCAATAAAATACCCAATAAAATGACCAGACCACCCATGCTGTGATACACGGTCCATGCTTCACCTAACCACAGATTGGCAATAATGGCCGTACAGACCGGCATTAAATTCATAAAAATACTGGTGCGATTCGGTCCAATCATCTGTACCGCCAACATCCAGACCAATGGTGCAATCAAAGATGGGAAAATACCGGCATACAGCACACTGCTTACATTGTGTTGATCAATTGCATCCAGCCCCAAGTATAAAACGAAGGGCAAATGGTAAAGCAAGGCAAAAATAATCTGAACATAAAGACTGATCAGCAAGGGAATCTGCAGTTGCCATTTTTTCAGGAAAACGCCATAAAACGCATAAAAAAATACCGCCAGTACCATCATGATATCGCCTGGATGTCCACCAGATTGCAGCAGATGGGTAAAATTTCCCTGAGCCATGACATAAAGCAAACCGGTAAAAGACAGCATGCTGCCTACAACGGCAAAACGGTTAGGCATATCCTTCAGCATGAGCATGGACACAAAAATGGTAAATACTGGAATAAAGGCATTGATAATGCCCATGTTAGTCGCAGTGGTATAATGCGCTGCGCTATAGCCCAACCCTTGATACAACACCATACCAAAAGCACCAAGAACGGCGAGCTGCTTCCAGTGTGTCAAAACCAGCTGATGTTCACGCCAGACCTTGCACAGCATAAACGGGGTTAAGACGATAAAAGCTACCAGCCAGCGATAGAAACTGATGCTAACCGGAGAAATATAATCTGCCACATAACGGGTTACGGTAATGTTCATCGACCAGATTAAAACTGCAAGTAATGGCAAAACAAATGCCCACCAGACTGTTTTGTGTTGCTGTGTCATGCCCTGTACCCTGCTTGAATGTTCAGTTTTTATTTTTACTGAAGTCTGAAATAATTAGAATATCGAATTTCAGACATTAATACTGCGCTCAGGACACTGAAGCATTGGGTTGTGATGATTGAAATGACACCCAAGATCTTTCAGGCATGAAAGTACGCATACATAAAAATCAAGGACATTCACATGCTCCAGCAGATTCAAAATTATATAGAAGTGGATGATTTCTTTTATCAGAAAGATGAAATTATTGCGCCACACAGTTCATTATGGGGTGATTTCAACTTTAGTTTGAATGGTATTCTGGAATATGAAATTGAAGGAGAAATTTATCTGTCGCCACCCAATTATGGTCTCTGGCTCCCTCCACAAACAGCACATACCTCTATCGCACTAGATGAACAAATCACCCACTATATCTGTATTCGAGTACATCCTTGCTTATGTCAGCATTTTGCACCTTGCACCAAAACCTTAAGTATTCGCCCCTTTCTTCGGCATTTGGTGCATGAAATCTTAGAGCAAAAACAGCAGGCTATAACCACACTACATTATCAGCATTTATTACTGGTACTGATGGATCAACTAAAAACTGCAGCGGCATATGATCACTATTTACCGCAAACCAACCATGTTTTGCTTAAGCCGCTATTACAGCAATTGGCCAATCCACAGCTATTTCACAAGAGTTTGCAGCAACTTCTCAGCGGCTCGCCTATGAGCGAACGACATTTACTGCGCTTGAGCCAGCAAGAATTACAATTGAGCTTATCGGAATGGCGCAATCGGGCCAAAATTTTATATGCAATCGCTCAAATTCGCCAAGGCAAGACAGTGAAAAAATTGGCCTATGAGCTGGGTTATCAGCACAGTTCCAGCTTTATTGAGTTTTTTAAACGCTATACCGAACAAACACCTGCACAACTACGTGATACTTAATACTTACATGAACTTAAATAACTGCTTTGCAATTTGCAGCAGCTTAACAACAAAAATGCCCTAGTCACTGGTTAAAGTCCTATGCCATTTTGATGACAGCACTCTATTAAATAGAGCCTCACGATTTTTTTAACATTTTTATGTTTATTTTAATATTTAGATCTGGTGTTTTCATTGGATCTATAAGGATGCGATATGAAAACACCCTTACTGGCTTCACTCTGTGTTGCCGCTCTGGCATTAACGGCATGTGAGAAAAAACCCAATGAAGCACCCGCATCGTCAGCAACCACAACATCTTCCCCTGCAAGTACACAACCTGCAACCGCAGCGCTGAGTACAAACAATGTCAAAGATATTAAAAATGATTTAATTGAAATCCAGACCCTCTCCCAAAATCGCTCCAAAGAGGCTTTAGACTTGCAAAATAAAGCCAATCAGGCTGCGCAAAAAAATGATAAAGCCGCACTAAATACGATCATTGCAGAAATGAAAACCTATATTGCGAACTTTAACCAGGATCTGGATGCTTTAGCCCTGAAAAGTACCGAGCTAGACAAAGTACGTGGCAAAATTAAAGAATCCAATAATCTGGGTATCGAACTTTCTGAAGAAAGTATTGCCGAAAAACCGGATATGAAAAAAATTGCTGAACTGCGAGACCGGGCAACGCAATTGCAAAAAGAACTGGTCGCCGACATGCAGGCTCTGGAAAACAAAGTCAAAACCGCACAATAATGTATTGCATGATAAAAACAGGTCGATTGGCCTGTTTTTATTTACCCTGCATGAAAGATTTCTATCCATATCTCAATAAAGACTTGTCGATCGACCCAATAAGCTTTAAAACAAAGCAGTCATTCAAATTCAAATATTCAAGGACTTTCTCATGAGCCAATCTGTTTATGATATTCCGGTCAAGACCATTGCCGGACAGGACATCACCTTAAATCAATATGCAGGCAAAGTGTTGCTATTGGTGAATGTCGCCTCTAAATGCGGTTTAACCTCGCAATATGAAGGCTTAGAAAAACTGTATAAAGAAAAGAAAGACCAAGGACTGGAAATTTTAGGTTTTCCTGCCAATAATTTCCTGGCTCAAGAACCGGGTTCTGATGCAGAAATCCAGGAATTTTGTTCTTTGAATTATCAGGTGGATTTTCCGCTATTTTCTAAAATTTCCGTAGCAGGTGAAGATAAGCATCCACTTTATCAAACCCTGACTCAGGCCATTCCTGAACGTATTGGCGAAGGACCTTGGTGGAAAGATCTGGTCGATTATGGCCTGACTCCAAATGAGCCACCTGAAGTATTATGGAACTTTGAAAAATTCCTGATCAATAAAAAAGGGGAAGTGGTTGCCCGCTTTGCCCCGGACATCACAGCCGATGATCCGCGTATTGTCGATGCGATTAATGCAGAACTTGCCAAATAAAAGCATGCTCTAAACTGGCCGGCTCAGCTTGTTTAATTCAGGCTGAAGTCGGCTTTATTTTTCTCTAATCATTTTAACTTTCAAAAAACTGTCCAAATATGATGTCTGTTAAACATGACCCAAAACTGAACGAACATTAGGCTATTTCTATCAGCAGTTTTTATAATCACACAAGTGAAACAACCTGTTCCATGAATAAGATGCCGATCAAAATCATCACCAGACAAAACACGCTACTGACGGATAATGAAAGCCGATTGCCCTAGCACTTTGAAAATTCCCGATCAGCCAGAAAAGGGACATCGGAGCTGGTTGTCCCCAGAAATTAGCAGATTCAAATCAAGGCAGGAATTCAGAGAGTTCCATGCCATCAATGCTTCAGAGCAGGCGGCAAATTACATTTATACAATGGATTATTCACGTTTTCTCTTTAACTTAGAGGTGAAATAAAAATATTGGCTGACAGCTATTTTAAGCGTAGGTAAACCCATGAAAAAACTAGTACATGCTGGACTCTTTGCTTTAACCACTGCCGTGCTTGCAGCACCTGCAGCAATCGCCGCGCCACCTGCTCATGCCCATGAAAATAACGACCATGCCCAAAATATGCATCCGGGTGACGCACATGGCCAACAGCACGCTGAACAGCGTCATCATGAAGTCGTACAAAACCGGGTTTTAAAACCATCCCGCGACTGGAAAGCCGGCCAAGCCCTGCCTTCACATTATTATGGTAAAGGCTATGCAATTGATCATAAGCGTTATAAAAATCTGAGTAAACCGGGCAAAAACCAGCGCTGGATTCGCGTCAATGGCGACTATGTACTGATTAACACGCTCAATCACAGTATTGTGAAAATTATGACAAATTGAGCTTAGTCATTTATGTAAAGTTAAGAGCGCTGCAGCGCTCTTTTTTAATAACTCAAGCGCTTATATTCAAAATATTTGTTATCACTTTGCAACAATTAGTTTTTTCTCCACATTCTGTCCCTATATTGTGATGTATTGATTGAAGCTGAAATGAAAGAGATATGAAAAAATTCATCCAAAATGCGGTTTCTCCTTTTGTGATGTTTAGTGCGGGCCTTTTGCTGATTGGTTGTGAACAAGCCAGTACACCGGATTCAACAGAAAAAGAAACATCCAGCGAAGTCTCCGAACAGGTCTCTACCCCGTCAGCTACAGAAGCCTCAGCTAAAACCGAACTGAAAAGCGGTAACATGTTTTATATTGTCCGTGATGTTGCCGATATGCAATTGAAAACCGGTGACTATATTGAACAGCTCAAACAAAGCCAATCGGATTTAGAAACGGCCGTTTCCAGTCATGATCAGCAGCAATTACAAAGCACTGCAGAATCCTTAAAAGCCCAGTTAAAAGGTTTTGATCAGGCTCTCAGCAGCTTGAACCTGAAAAGCCAGGAAATTGATTCGATTCGTCAAAATGTAATGCAGGCCAATCAGCAAGTACTAGCTACCCCGTTTTTAAATGGCGAGATCAACTTGACTCAGGTCGATTTCAAGAAAATTGAACAACAAATGGGTACGATCCAGACGGAAATGATTAAACTGGCCGGCATGATGATTCCTGAAAGTCAGAATGATTCAGGTCAAAGTAAATCCGATCAGGAAAGTTAATCCCCCTGTAGATAAACCCTCTAAAAATAAAGACCAATTCAGCAGTCCTGCAGAATTGGTCTGTTTAAATTGAAGATTAAAGTCTCATATCAATCACGATACGGCCATCAATTTTACCCTGCTCCATACGCTCAAAAATATCGTTAATATTCTCAAGCGGTTCCACATGGATATGCGCCTTGACCTTGCCGCGCGCTGCAATATCCAGTGCTTCTTTCAAGTCCAGACGCGTTCCGACAATCGAGCCGCGCACGGTAATCCCTTCCAGCACCATATTAAAAATCGACAAGTCAAAGGTTCCCGCTGGCAAACCGTTTAAAACCATAGTACCACCACGACGAACAATTGCCACAGCCTGTTCAAATGCCTTTGGCGATACCGCGGTCACCAAAACACCGTGACAACCCTCACCTGTGGCTTTCATGACTTCTTCCTTGACATCCACTTTCAGGGCATTAATGGTCACATCGGCACCCAAGTTTTTAGCCAATTCCAGTTTAGAATCATCCACATCAATTGCCACCACATTAAAGCCCATGGTCTTGGCATACTGAATTGCCACATGACCTAGGCCACCAATCCCAGAAATGGCCACCCAATCTCCAGTTTTGGCCTCAGTCATTTTTAAGCCTTTATAGACTGTCACGCCAGCACACAGAATTGGAGCAATTTCCAGCAAATCGACACCTTCAGGAATCACGCCGACGTAGTCACCATCTGCCAGACAATATTCAGCAAAACTGCCATTCACTGAATAACCCGAATTTTGCTGCTTCTTGCACAAGGTTTCCCAGCCTGCATAGCAATGATCGCAATGACCACATGCAGAATACAGCCACGGAACACCGACAATATCGCCGACCTTTAAATGCTCTACACCCTCACCGACCTCAATGACTTCACCCACGCCTTCATGTCCTGGAACAAAAGGTAAAGTCGGTTTTACCGGCCAATCCCCATGCATGGCATGCAGATCGGTATGACAAACACCTGTTGCAATAATTTTCACCAGTACTTTGCCCGGACTGATTTTCGGAATTTCCAGCTCTTGTATTTGCAGCGGCTGGTTAAATGCCGTAACCACCGCGGCTTTCATTGTATTCGCCATATTGATGTTCTCCATATTATGCATACTGAGAAGACTCTTGTTAGAGGAGCCACAGCTCTACTATATCGAACAATAAATCATCAAAATGAGTGGATTTGTATCGGATTTGATCACTTTAGATGTGCTTGCCGTTCAGCAGTACAAGGGGGGGGCCGGCTCTAAAATAATTGTTTCTTAGTTGAAGCCGATTTGAAAAAAATCCCTGGTAAGACTATAAATAACAGCAAGGGATAGCCGATCTTGCTAAAGTCGGGATTCGGGCAACGGATAAGAACTAGACATGTCGCATTTAACTCAGATTTTTACTAAGATTTATAGAGAGTAAACATAATTATTAAAGGTGATTTTTCATCTTAGCAACGAGGTTCATTCTTACCGACTCATAGATTTGACTGTACACGCCATTGTTTAAAAGCAGCCTGCATCGCTTGTTTTTCTTTAGATGAGGCTAGACGGCTTTCCATAGCAGAAAAATCACCCTTATATACAGAAGCAACCATCGACTTTGTCAGTTCCTCAATACTCTTCCGACCGTACTGTTTATAAGCCAGGATTTCATCTTGCGTTAAAACCAAGTCCCAGCAGGATACGACCGAGCTCATATCCACTGCAATACCAAGGTAATAATAAATATCTTCTTGGTAAAGTTCCCAAAAGTGCGGTTCATGTTCGATAAGGTTCATCTAAAACCATAAGCGTTCAAAGTAGATACTTTTAATCTATACCCAATACCTGCTTATAAGCTATGCAACTTTAGATATTATTTTTGCACTGTTAAAATGAAATAGAAATTGTTTGGCTTGAAATAACCCGGCAAAAGCCAATTTTCCTAAAGTAAAAACATGCGCATGGGTAATCTAAAAAGGTAGAGATACCAAGTTTGAATGAAGGGGGAATGAGAGGCTTTTAAGCTAAACATTTATTAACACTGCTCTGTTTTCCATTTTCACTATATATAATTAATATTTTTTATAAAAAACGTTAGCCACTCCTCATTTTTTCTATTATATGTATAAATAGCAAACACAGAAAAAATTTTATAATATGAAAAAAATGATTCTAGTGGTGGTCTGTTTAACAATCATGACGTATGGCGTGTTGCATTTCATCATGCCTGAAAAAGCTATCCCACGCTTAAATCAATTTTTTTCTCACCCCCTCAAAGATGTGCAACTGATTCAAGACTGGCTCAAACATAATCAACAACAGCAGTTGTTATTGGTGGATGTCATCCAACCGGTCAGCCCAAAGCAAACTGGTCCTTATGTTGAATATATCAAACAACGAATTGAACTTAATCAACAAAATATTCAACGTATTAAGCTCAGTCACTACAAAAGCAAAGCATTTAAAGAAATTCAACAGCTGGAAATTCATGCCTTGCAGCAATGGAATAATCTCCATCAAAGCAATATTGTTGATGCTTTTGAACAGCAACAACGTTTTTTAGATTTGCCCATGAAAGAATTGCAACAACTGGACACTGAAGCACGTTACGCACTTCAACAACAAGAAATGAGCGTATTGCAACGGCTACAACAGTTGGTCCAGCAAAACAGCGATTATGTTGCAGATATTGACCACAACCTGCTTGGTGACTGGCTTGACTACCATTTGATGCAACATGAAATTCACCCGATCATTGTCGAAGGGAAAAATCCTTCCTCCACTGCCCCAGGTAATCGTTTAGAAGCATTACAAGATTTGCAACTGTATAAACGTTTTCAGCCAGATACGGATGAATATAAATACATCATGGCGCTTTCAACTCAGCTTTGGCATGTTGAATATCCCGCTTCATCCAATCTAGCCACAGCAAACCCGCAACCTATTTCATATGCTGATCAATCCAGAGAAGAAATTATCGTTCCGGAAGATACACCCAAAGCTGAAAAATTAAAGCAACTGATTAAGACACAAGATGACAAAGTGAGTGATCTGTTGTTAGCTCAGCTCAGACAGGCTTTCTTTAAAGAAAAATAGAATTAAATATAGAAAATTCACTCTGCTTTTTAAGCAAGAATAATCTCTTGGGGAAGTAAAAAGAATTTAAAAATAAAAAAACCACCCTTATCGGGTGGTTTTTCAATCTTAAACCGTGTCTTATTGAGCGCGGTTTTTGATTTTGCGGATGGTTTCCAGCTGTGCAGCAGTTTCTGCAAGAGCAGCAAGCGCAGCAGCAGAGTCCAAGTCGCTCTTTTGATTTGCTAGCAATTGTTCAGCTTGTTTACGAGCTTCAATAATTGCTGCTTCATCAAGGTTGTCAGCACGTACTGCAGTGTCTGCAAGTACTGTAACAACGTGCGGTTGAACTTCAAGTACACCACCAGATACATAGATTAACTCTTCTGTACCATTTTCAAGCAGAACGCGGATTGCGCCCGGCTTGAGTAAAGTTACTAGCGGAGCATGGCCGGGCATAATACCCAACTCACCACCAGCACCTTTAGCAATTAGCATAGTTACAGTGCCTGAGTACAAAGACTCTTTAACACTTACAACATCACATTGCATAGTCGCCATGAGAATCTCCTAAATTAGGTAGCTAATTAAAGTTTCTCGGCTTTAGCAATCACTTCGTCAATACCACCAACCATATAGAACGCTTGTTCTGGGATGTGATCGTATTCACCAGCTAGAAGACCTTTAAAGCCACGAATTGTTTCTTTAAGCGGTACAAGTTTACCAGGAGCACCAGTAAACACTTCAGCTACGTGGAACGGTTGAGAGAAGAAACGTTGGATCTTACGTGCACGGTATACAGTAAGTTTGTCTTCTTCAGCCAATTCGTCCATACCAAGAATCGCGATGATGTCTTTCAATTCTTTATAACGTTGAAGAACGTTTTGAACTGAACGAGCAATTTCGTAATGCTCAGCACCTACAACTAATGGATCTAACTGACGTGAAGTAGAGTCAAGTGGATCGATCGCTGGGTAAATACCAGAAGATGCGATGTCACGGCTCAAGACTACAGTTGCGTCCAAGTGAGCGAAGGTAGTAGCAGGCGATGGATCTGTTAAGTCATCGGCAGGTACGTATACCGCTTGGATTGACGTAATAGAACCAGACTTAGTCGATGTAATACGTTCTTGAAGAACACCCATCTCTTCTGCAAGAGTCGGTTGGTAACCTACTGCAGATGGCATACGACCTAGAAGTGCTGATACTTCAGTACCTGCCAGTGTATAACGGTAGATGTTGTCTACGAACAATAGTACGTCACGGCCTTTACCGTTTTCGTCTTTCTCGTCACGGAAGTACTCAGCCATAGTCAAACCAGTCAACGCTACGCGTAAACGGTTACCCGGTGGCTCGTTCATCTGACCGTAAACCATCGCTACTTTGTCAAGTACGTTAGAGTCTTTCATCTCGTGATAGAAGTCGTTACCTTCACGAGTACGCTCACCAACACCAGCAAACACAGATAAACCTGAGTGCGCTTTAGCGATGTTGTTGATCAACTCCATCATGTTTACAGTTTTACCAACACCGGCACCACCGAACAGACCAACTTTACCACCTTTAGCGAACGGGCAAAGTAAGTCAATTACTTTAATACCAGTTTCTAAAAGGTCAGTAGATGCTGCTTGTTCAGCATAAGAAGGTGCTTGACGGTGAATCGGCAAACGTTCTTCAGTGGCAACTGGACCGGCTTCGTCGATAGGGCGACCAAGAACGTCCATGATACGACCTAAACATGCAGTACCTACAGGTACAGAGATAGGCGCGCCAGTGTTAGTTACGTTCAAACCACGCTTAAGGCCTTCAGTAGAACCCATTGCAATAGTACGAACTACGCCATCACCAAGTTGTTGCTGAACTTCTAATGTAGTTTCAGTGCCATCAACATGGAGAGCGTCATAGATCTTAGGAACGCTGTTACGTTCAAACTCGACGTCGATAACCGCGCCGATGATCTGAATGATACGACCGCTACTCATTGCTGTCTCCTCAATTCAAACTAATAATGTTAAACGGCAGCGGCACCACCAACGATCTCAGAAATTTCCTGAGTAATCGCGGCTTGACGCAGCTTGTTATAAATAAGTTGTAGGCTCTTGATCAGCTCGCCCGCGTTATCCGTTGCAGCTTTCATTGCAACCATACGTGCAGACTGTTCACACGCGATGTTTTCAATCACGCCTTGATAAACCATAGACTCGATGTAACGAACCAATAAACCATTTAAAAGCTCTTCAGCTTCTGGTTCATAGATATAGTCCCAACCGTATTGACGGTTCAGACCTTCGCTTTCTTCAGCAGCTGCTAAAGGAACGAGCTGTTCGATCTTTTGGTTTTGAGTCATGGCATTGACAAAGCCGTTTGACACCAGATAAATACGATCTAACTCGCCTTTATCGTAAGCGTCCAACATCACCTGTACAGAACCAGTTAACTGTTCAAGACTTGGTGCATCACCTACGTTTGTAGTTGCACCAAGCACTTTACCGCCGTAGTTTTTAAAAAACGAAACCGCTTTTTGACCAATTAAAGCAAATTGAACTTCAATTGACTGCTCTTGTTGCTGTTGAACGTGTTTTACCACTTTCTTGAACAGGTTAATGTTCAAGCCACCAGCAAGGCCGCGATCTGATGACACAATGATATAGCCAACGCGCTTAACTGGGCGTTCAACCATATAACGGTGTTTGTATTCAGGATTCGCTTGGACCAAGTGAGCAATTACACGGTGCATATTTTCGGCATACGGACGGCCTTGAGCCATGCGCTCTTGCGCACGACGCATCTTAGAAGCTGCTACCATCTGCATCGCGCGAGTAATTTTCTGCGTGCTTTTGATACTAGCTACTTTGGCGCGAATTTCTTTTAAATTTGCCATACGCTTAACCTAGTATTCGAAGGCTCTTTCGAGCCCTCGAAGGTTGATTCCGTGAACCAAACCAACACTAATCTAGCAAGTTGCTAAATTAGTAAGTTTGAGTCGCTTTGAACTTTTCAATACCAGCTTTGAATTCAGCTTCGATATCTTTGTCCCAAGCACCAGTCTCGTCAATTTTTTGCATTACTGCAGCGTGTTCTGAACGGAAGTAAGCAATTAACGCAGCATCAAATGCAACGATTTTCTTCACTTCAACGTCAGCCATGTAGCCTTCGTTAGATGCATAAATTGAAACAGCCTGGTCAGCAATTGAGTAAGGAGCATATTGTTTTTGCTTCATTAACTCAGTTACACGTTGACCATGTTCAAGTTGCTTACGAGTTGCTTCGTCAAGGTCAGAAGCGAACTGAGCAAACGCTGCCAATTCACGATATTGCGCCAAAGCGGTACGGATACCACCAGACAATTTCTTGATGATCTTGGTTTGAGCAGAACCACCAACACGAGATACAGATATACCCGCGTTCACAGCAGGACGGATACCTGCGTTGAACAATGATGTTTCAAGGAAGATCTGACCATCAGTAATCGAAATTACGTTGGTTGGTACGAATGCAGATACGTCACCGGCTTGAGTTTCAATAATCGGCAATGCAGTTAATGAACCAGTTTGGCCTTTAACTTCACCGTTAGTGAATTTCTCAACGTAGTCAGCAGATACACGAGAAGCACGTTCAAGTAAACGGCTGTGTAAATAGAATACGTCACCAGGATATGCTTCACGACCTGGTGGACGACGTAAAAGCAATGAAATTTGACGGTAAGCAACAGCTTGTTTAGACAAGTCATCATAAATGATAAGCGCGTCTTCACCGCGGTCACGGAAGTACTCACCCATTGTACAGCCAGCATAAGGAGCTAGATACTGCATTGCTGCAGGATCAGCTGCAGCTGCAGCTACAACAGTTGTGTACGCCATAGCGCCAGTTTCTTCAAGCTTGCGTACTACGTTAGCAATAGTCGATTGTTTTTGACCAATAGCTACGTATACACATTTAATGCCAGAGTTTTTCTGAGCGATGATCGCATCGATCGCCATTGCTGTTTTACCAGTTTGACGGTCACCAATGATCAACTCACGTTGACCACGGCCTACAGGGATCATTGTATCTACTGATTTATAACCAGTTTGTACAGGTTCATCCACTGATTGACGCCAAATTACACCTGGTGCTACTTTTTCAACAGCATCAGTAAGTTTTGCATCAATAGGGCCTTTACCATCAATCGGGTTACCCAAAGCATCTACTACACGGCCTAAAAGTTCTGGACCAACCGGAACTTCTAATACACGACCTGTGCAACGCGCTTTTTGACCTTCTTGAAGGCTTAAGTAGTTACCTAAGACAACGGCACCCACTGAATCCTGTTCTAGGTTCAGTGCCATACCAAATAAGCCGCCGTCGAATTCGATCATTTCACCGTACATTGCATCAGCAAGGCCGTGAATACGCACAATACCGTCGGAAACCATAACAATGGTCCCTTCGTTCTTAGCGGTCGCGCTGGTGTCCAGATCGCCGATACGCTGTTTAATGAGCGCACTGATCTCGGATGGATTCAGTTGTTGCATTGCGCTATACCTCAATCTTTTTAAAGTTCAGTCTTCTTTTACGCAGTAATTTTTTATAAATAATTACGCAAGAAGACGAGTCCGCATTTTTTCAAGCTTGTTAAGCGCAGAATCATCTATCACTTGGTCGCCTGCACGAATAACTACACCAGCAATTAATTCTGGTTTAACTTCTACAGAAACATTTACCGCAGCGTTAAAGCGTTTTTTCAACGCATCTGCAAGTAGTTGTTCTTGTGTAGAAGACAATGGGAATGCTGATTCAATCACAACATCCACAGTGTTGTTATTCTGTGATTTGAGCTGTTCGTATTCTGTTTCAATTTCAGGAAGAAGAGTCAAACGGTCATTTTCAGCAAGCAATGTCAAAAAGTTTGACACTGCTGCGGTTTGATCTTCACCTAAAACTTTAGCAAAAACACTTACCTGCTCTGCAGGAGTAAGCTCAGGGCGATTTAAGTAAGCTGAAAATGCTTCGTCTTGCACCGCAGCACTGAGCAAAGTTAATGCATTTGACCAAGCGTCAGTTGCACCTTGCTCAGAAGCGTAAGCAAATGCTGCTTTAGCGTATGGGCGTGCCAACGTCAAGAGTTCAGCCATAATCCGCCTCTCTTAAAGTTTAGCAGCCAGCTGAGTCAGCATGGCATTGTGAGCTTCTGCGTCAACTTGCTGGGTCAGAATTTTTTCTGCACCAATCACTGCAAGAGCAGCAACTTGTTGACGTAATTCTTCGCGAGCAGCATTGATTTCAGTATCAACAGCTTCTTTCGCTTGTTGACGAATACGCTCACCTTCAGCAGCTGCTTGAGTACGCGCTTCTTCTACCAATTGCGCACCGCGACGGTTCGCTTGTTCGATCAATTGAGCCGCTTGTGCTTTAGCTGCGTCTAATTCAGCTTTCACTTGAGCTTGCGCATCGGCAAGGTCAGCTTTTGCTTTTTCAGCAGCGTTTAAGCCATCAGCGATTTTACGCTGACGCTCACTAATCGCATTGATTAGTGGTGGCCATACAAACTTCATGCAGAATGCGACGAAAATCGCAAATGCAATCGCTTGGCCAATCAATGTGAGGTTGATATTCATTGCTATTCCTCAATGGTTTAATTTAGGAATTAAGCTGATTAACCTACAAATGGATTAGCGAAGATGAAGAACAAGCCAATACCAACACCGATCATAGGCACAGCATCAAGAAGACCCGCGATTAAGAACATACGAGTTTGAAGTTGTGGAGCCAATTCTGGTTGACGAGCTACAGCTTCAAGGAAACGGCCGCCTAAAAGACCAAAACCAATCGCAGTACCTAAAGCACCAAAAGCGATCAAGATAGCAGATGCAATTGCAACTAGACCTAAAGTGAGTTCCATGATAATTCCTCAGAGGTTAGGTATATACCAAATTAAAGTAAAAAATTAAGCCCAACCATCCTTTGACAGTCAGGCAATACCATTAATGTTTTTCGCTAGCCATACTCAAGTATACGATAGTCAGCATCATGAAAATGAATGCTTGTAACGTAATAACAAGAATGTGGAAGATCGCCCAAGGCACAGACAACGCCCACTGGATCCAGAACGGTAATAATGCGATGAGGATGAAAATTAACTCACCTGCATACATGTTACCGAAAAGTCGTAGAGCCAATGAAACTGGACGTGCAAGGAATGTTACGAGTTCCAGAATCAAGTTCACTGGAATGAGCAACGCTTTTGCAACTGGGTTACTTGGGTTAAATGGGTTGAGTGCTAACTCGCCGACGAAACCGCCGATGCCCTTTTCACGAATGCTATAGAACAAGATAAGCACAAATACCGACAATGACATACCAAGGGTAACGTTAGGGTCAGTAGATGGAACAATCTTGAAGTAAACGTGATGCGGGTCCATACCAAATACGTTTGAACCAATAATTCCTGCAAGATGCGGGATGAAATCCACTGGAAGTAAATCCATCGCATTCATCAGGAAAATCCACACAAAAATTGTGAGGGCTAAAGGCGCAATTAAGCGTGATTTGCCATGGAAAGTGTCGCGGACACTTGAGTCAACAAACTCGATGATCATTTCGATTGCAGACTGGAACTTGGTAGGAACACCAGCGTTTGCAGCTTTCGCTACTAACCAGAACAACAAACAGAAAACCACACCGAGAGTGATAGACCAACCCATTGAATCCAAGTGAATAGCAGTGAACCCCATCTGTTGAGCTTCATCAGCAGTCTCAGCCAATTTCCAAGAACCATCAGGCATTTTGCCATAGGTTAAATTGGTCAAGTGATGCTTGATGTACTCGGTCGAAGTAAGGGCATGTTCTTCAGCAGCCATAAATCACACCTGGTCAATGTCAAATACTAAATAGAGAGAACGAACATCGCGTGCTGCCTGATATCTCGTTCTTCTCCTAAAAAACTTTTCAATTTTTTGTTGTGTTTAAACTTATTTCCGGAGTCGTGACGCCCAAAAAGGTGCGACCCACGTCATCGTCTGAACAAGTATAAATCCACAAAACAATGCCACCGCTGACAACGGTTTGACAGTGCTTAAAATTAAAATGAAACCAACAATCACAATTGCAAACTTGCCCATCAAGCCTCTATACATGTTCGAAAGAACCTGTTTTGAAGCTCGCGCACCTGCGGCTCGAAACGATTGCCAAGAAAAATAACAACTTGCAAGCCAACACACCAACGCACCAAGTGCGGCACTGTAAGCTGCAGTTGAGTCTTTCACGACCCACGCTATCAAGGCTGAAACAGGAATCATGCATGCTTGTAAGATGACTAAAGCTTTCGCTAATCGTCGATCAATCATGCGACTAGTTCGGCTCATTATTTATTCACTCACAGCATTCATGCTTGACAAGTTTAGCTGATGATCGTTTTTAATCGCAGGCATTATAGAGTTACACCCCTGAACATGCAATCTTTTCCCGACCTAAGTCGGATTTTTTAATTACATAAATCGCTTTTCAACTCATCAATTGTTGCTTAATTTTTGCATCATTTCCGTGCATTTTGTACACATTTATATGTTTGATCGGCCAGTTTCTTCCACGCCAGCACAAAGTCCCCTTCCCTGCCCATGCTTTCATCGACCGCCTGGAAGGTCACCGGATTCAATTTTTGGTACTGGTTTTTGCTGGCATGACCTTCTGCCAAAAGGCACATACTGCGACTTGGACGGCTGTCATTTAAATATTTAATTTGAGCCAGTGTAGGTGCCACATGGGGATCATCGGTCAATGCACCGGAAAATTTCAGGTTTAAAGCACGTTCCAGATACTGATAGGCATCATGATATGCCCAGTAAGGTTTGGCTGTAGTCTGGCTATTGTATTGTTGTGCACTCAGCAGCATCTCTTGAGCAAAGCGTTTGGCATTGGCCCAGTAAGCGTCTTTATGTTCGGGTAACTGTTGTGAACGCAGGGCTGCAATAAAAAAGCCGATACGTACGGCATTGTTGGGATCCAGCCACACATGTGTATCGACCGTATTGTTCAACGCCACACCACGGGTAGTACGCTGCGGCAGGGTTTGCACAATACCGGACTCTAAAATCGAAATCGCTTTGGGATTATCAGACAACAGCTTATTCAATGGAGCTTCATGTGCCTTACCCAGCCAGATCACCAGTGAGGCATCAAGAATGGCTTTGCGATGCGCTGGCGTCAGGGTAATGTCATGTCCAGACTGATCCCCTAGTAAGAGCACAGGCTTCTCCACGCCCTGAGTCACTTCCTGAGCAATAAGATAAATGGGATGCGTAGAAACCACCAGACTCTGTGTCCAACCAAAGCTACTGAAGAGGGCCAGTGCACAAAATGCAAAGAAACGGGACATGAAGAAAATCACCAAATACTCAATAAGTGTTATAATATAACAAATCGACAAAAATACCTATGTTTATCGAAACAGGTATCGCTTCATGTTAAGATTTAATGTCCATTTGTTTTTATAAATTTCGCACTTGAGGTTGGCTATGAGCTTATGTTCGCACGAACATCACAATGCATTACATGGCGTACATGACCATCATAATATAGCAACACGCCTTGCTGAAGCAGAAAGTCTCTGTGCAACGACTGGCGCACGCTTAACCCCATTACGTAAAGAAGTGCTGGAACTGATTTTAAATGCCAGCGGTCCTATGGGTGCCTATGATTTACTGGCTAAAATCAAGAGTGAATCTGACCGTCCTGCTGCACCACCAACGGTATATCGCACTTTGGACTTTTTACTGGAAAAAGGTTTAATCCATCGTTTAACTTCGATTAATGCCTATATTCCATGTTGTCATCCGCGCGAAGGACATCAGGCAGCATTTTTAATTTGTACCGAATGCAAAAATGTTAAAGAAGCCTCTGCTCAGGGGCTATTAAAACAATTAGATGAACTTTCAGCATCAGATCAATTTACTGCACATCACAGTATTATTGAAATTTCCGGGATATGTCAGCAGTGTCGCAACAAACAGTAACAGTCAATCCCCTAATTGCCCTGAATAAAATCAGTGTGCGGATTGATGACCGTGACATTTTAAAAAATGTGGATTTCGCTTTACACGAGCGAGAAATTGTCACCCTGATCGGTCCGAATGGCGCGGGAAAATCTACCCTGATTAAAGTGCTTTTAGGCATTGTGAAAGCCAATTCAGGAAAAATTCATAGCCATAAAAAACTCAAATTTTCCTATGTGCCGCAAAAGTTTAGTCCATCGCATAGCCTGCCTTTGCGGGTGCGGGATTTATTGGCTTTAGAACACTGCGATGCAGATATCAAGGCAGAAATTATTCGTGATACCGGCATTACCAAATTACAGGATTGTAAGGTTCAGCAACTTTCAGGTGGTGAACGGCAACGGGTATTACTGGCACGGGCTTTACTGCGTTTGCCTGATGTACTAGTACTAGATGAACCGATGCAAGGTCTGGATATTCAGTCCGAGGCTGAACTGTATGAATATGTCAGAAGCCTGCCGATCAAATATGGCTGTGCCGTGTTGATGGTCTCACACGACCTGCAATGGGTCATGCAAGGTACGCATCGGGTCGTGTGTTTAAACAAGCACATCTGCTGTAGCGGCTTGCCGGAAAATGTGCAACAGCACCCTGAATATCAGGCCATTTTCGGTACCAACCGCGTGTTCTATCAGCATCATCATGATCACTGTGCGCATGGTGACAGTGCGACTCCGTGTCAGCATGATCCTCGTCCACATATTCACCCTGAACCGGAAGCTTAAGCCATGATGGAATGGTTACAACTCTTGTTACCTGCATGGACCATGGGAACCCTGTTGGTGTTTCTGACGGCTCCGCTGGGCTGTCTGATGTTATGGCGACGGATGTCTTTTTTTGCCGACACCATGGCACATGGCACTTTATTGGGCGTGGCGATTGCAGGTGCTTTGAGCCTGCCTTTATGGTTGGGCGTGAGCTTTTTGGCTTTTCTATTGGTGGCTATTTTATGGGCACTGCATGACCCTCGCCTGCCCAATGATGCTTTATTGGCTTTATGTTCAGCTACCCTGCTCTGCTCAGGCTTACTGTTTATTCAACATATTCCAAGTTTAAGACCTGAACTGCTCAGCTATTTGTTTGGCGATCTGCTGCAAATTTCCTGGTCAGACTTGCCGATGTTTGCCCTGGTCATTATTGCGGCTTTAGCTGTGTTGTATAAAAACTGGCAAGCACAGATTCAGATTGCGATTGACCCAGATATGGCAGTGAGTGAAGGCGTGAATGCCAAATGGCAACGTCTGGTGTTTATGCTACTGCTGGCCCTGTTTACCGTATTGGCTTTGCGTGCGGTCGGTTCATTGTTGATGGGCGCTTTACTGGTGATTCCGGCATTAACAGCGCGTTTGTTGGCAAACTCGCCGAAACAGATGGTGGTTTGGGCTTTTGTGATTGCACAAATCGGGATTAGTGTCGGGCTATGGTCCAGCGCAGGACTCGATACCTCTACCGGCCTGACCATTGTCCTGACTATGGCAATTTTATTTGCGGTGATTTTTACCGTACAAAAGTTCAAGAAGCTGAGCTAAGGTGATGACCGGCAAGGGATACTTTATTAGTGCTTGTCTGCTTGGACAAAAAGTTCGTTACGATGGACAAGATTGTTTAGTCAGGGAATTAGTTTCAGATTTAATACCTGATCAATATGTGAGTTTATGTCCTGAGATCAGTGGCGGACTGCCTACCCCTCGCCCGCCTGCTGAAATTCAGAATGCATCAGGTAGAGATGTTCTGAACAATCATGCGACTGTAATAGATCGAGAAGGCATGAATGTTTCTGATGCCTTTATTCAAGGAGCTTATGCAGCCTTAGCCTTGGCGCAAGAACATCAGGTTACTCATGCCATCCTGAAAGCAAATAGTCCATCCTGTGGCAGTGACTTGATTTATGATGGAACATTTACAGGACATAAAATTCAGGGTGAAGGCGTAACCGCCGCGCTGTTTAGGAAACAGGGTATTGTGGTATTAACTGAACATGAATTCCTTCAGGCTTTAAAACTGACTAAACGCTGATACATTTCAACTTTATCCAGGCAATAGTTTTTTATTCTAGCCAAAGCTTCAAACGGCTTTTATACTGTTCAAATAAAAAACAAAATAAGTTTCCCAATGAATATTCACACCTTCGAACTATGGGCACGTTATCATCTTTGGGCCACCCATCGCTTAAGCATATCTCTACACGCTGTTTCTGATGAAGATTTTTTGAAAGATTGTGGTCTGTTCTTAAAAAGTATTTTGGGCACACTGAACCACTTGCTTGTTGCTGAACATGAACTTTGGTTTTCTCGTTTTTCTAAAGGGGAATCACCCGCTATCGCCTTAAACAGTGTGATTGAGACCGACCGTCATCGATTATTAGAACGGCTGCTTCAAAGTGCTGGGCAGTGGCAGATTTGATACAAGAGCTAAACCAGGAAGCTTTAGATGGCGTGCTGCATTACCGGAATACACGGAGCCAAGACATGAGCCTACCTTATGCAGCGACACTGATGCATGTGTTCAATCATGCTACCCATCATCGCGGACAAATCACGGCTGCAATGACGGCTCTGGGTTATGCTTCACCGGAACTGGATATGCTATTTATGCTGATGGAAGAACAACAGGCTGCGACTTAATCCATTCTCATTTTATTGATGTACCAAACTTAATAACGTTGCTGCACAGGCAAACAATACCGCAAAGGTCCGGTTCATATATTTCTGCTGTTTCGGCGATTTTAGTAATCGTAAAACTTTGGCGGCCAAGCCGGTATAGCCCGCCATCACGATTAGATCAATCGTCACCATGGTGACTGCCATAATCAGATACTGAATCCATTGTGGTTTAGACAAATCCAGAAACTGTGGCAACACGGCAAGTAAAAACACAATCGCTTTCGGGTTGCTCATATTGACCAAGAAGCCATATAAGACTAATTTAGGAATCGATTTAGTCGGTTGTTCCTGTTGAATCTCAATGGCCTGTGCGGGTGCTGTCCATTGCAGGTATGCCAAATACAAGAGATACGCCACGCCAAACCATTTCACAACCAAAAAAGCCCAAGGTGTCGTGGCAAATAGTACCCCTACCCCAGCTGCCACAATCCCGATTTGCACTAAAAGTGCCAGCTGTAAACCTAAAGCATTCCAGTATCCACGTCGAAAACCATAATTTAAACCGCTCGACATCGAAGCAATTGCACCTGCTCCAGGAGAAATACTGATGACCCAGCATGCCAGCATATAGGCAAGCCAAACTTGGTAAGACATAAAATACAAGAAGATAAAAAGACCGGCTTATTATATGACTTTTCATCTTTTAAAGGGCTTAAAAATCGAAGTGCAAACTCAAGCCTTGGACTATTCACTCAAGCAGTGATGAGGCACAATAAAGCCAGACACGTATTTTATAAAAATTGTTAGGAGCCATGTATGACTGCCCAATCTGTAATTTTACCGTTACCTTCAGATCATGCCCGGTTTATTGTTTTACGTTTAAAAGACTTAACGATTGAAGAGTTAAAAGAAAAACTTGCAGATTTATTTAGCACCCGTGACCGTTTAATCACCCAGCATCCGAATGCACAGATTAAAACAGGCGTCGCTTTTGGTCCAGAGCTTTGGGCAAGACTTTATCATCAAACTCCTGCCGGCTTTAAGCAGTTACAACCAATTCAAGGTTCATTCCAGATGCCTGTTGTCCCTGCTGATCTGCTGATTCATATTGCCAGTGCTCGCGCCGACATCTGCTTTGCCTTAAGCCAGTCATTCTTTGAAGACATTCAAGATAAAGTTGAAGTACTGGATGAACGGGTATGCTTCCGTTATTTCGATGGACGTGACATGACTGGTTTCATAGATGGCACTGAAAATCCGCAATTCCCCGATGATCGTGCCGAAGTCGCTTTACTCGATGAAGATGCCGGAATTTTTGCTGATGGCTCTTTTGTCTTTGCGCAGCGCTATGCACATAACCTGGAAAAATGGAAAAAATTAAAAGTCGATGCACAAGAAAATGTGATGGGTCGAACCAAGTTAGAGTCGATTGAACTGGATGATGAGGTGAAGCCTAAAGATGCCCACATTGCCCGTGTGGTGATTGAGGATGAGAAAGGTGAAGAAATGGAAATTTTACGCCATTCCCTTCCTTATGGCGAAGGTCGAGGTGACCAAGGTTTATTCTTTATTGCTTATACCAAAAACTTAAACATTATCGATCATATGCTGGAACATATGTTTGGTACAGCTGGCGATGGTATTCATGACCGTTTGCTTCACTTTGTGACACCAATGGACGGGGCTTATTACTTTGCACCGAGTGAAGAATTGCTGGAAGAAGTTTTGGAAGGATAAAAATTTCAAAGTAGCTACCTTTGTAGCTACTTTTTTATATAAGAAAAAATCAAATAGTCAGAATTTTCTTAAACCCCTCAAAGCACACCATAGTTCCATAAGGAGGCAAAAGAATTAATTACATACTGTTGTATCTTGACATGCTATCCATCCTGAAGTCGTTCGACCATTTTTATTTGTATATACAATATTTAACCATCTAGAACTCACTTCTTTTATTTTAAATTTATCGCCTTTAATCAAATATCCGATATGTTCTGGGGTAAAATTATTAACATCATTAATAAATGTTTTACGAAGTACTATTCCACTATCAAGATTTCCATTCATCCAATCTTTAAATAACTTTGAATTTAATTCATTTTTTAAGTCACTCTGAGTAGAATAAGGAAATTTATATATTATTTTTTTGTGTTTATAATCTATTATATCACCACCACTACCAAAAAAATTAGATAACTTTTCATTTTCCTTACAAAAATTATTTTTATTACACTCATAGGCACGTATCATATAATATTTATTTAAATAATTAAATCTATTTAGTGGGTCTCTATAATCTTCACTATATGAAATCCCAAGAAAAATATTATACTTATCTTTAAAATTGTTAGAAAATATATAATCAATTTTCAGATCATTAGCAGGAACCTCATAAGAATCCATTTTATTTATTTTTTTCCACAATCACTTATATATACATCCAGTTTATTAACACTCTCTCTGGACTCCACACACTGATAATCATTTAATTTAAATATATTTTTTGCATAAATAGAAGAATTTAATATTATAGACAGAAAAATAAATATTAATTTTTTAAAAAAATAATTCATTTACATGTACCATATTTAAAAATAAATTTTCTAGCTATCTCTTTTTTAGCTATTTTTCTTTCATTCAATTTCATTTCTCCACCATTTACTAAGTGCGTTATAGAAGTTGTTATACTATCCGAATCAATTTTTATGCTTTCACCTGCTGTAAGACTGACTATTTTTCCATTTTTTTTTGTTTTTCCAAAACCAAATCCCTGTCTCTATGGCTACACCATAATTATTTTCTAAAAGATTAGGATTATTAACAATATCTAAACCTGTTCCTTTAGCACAATCTTCATAGCCTATAAAATGGGTTAAGTGTAATACCCCCCTTCCTCTATAATCTCTATTGGGATATTTATCATTTCCATATAAATGAAAACCATATGCAGCATCATTATCGGCTAGATGATTCCAAATATAATTAAGTTTCTGCTGTCTAGTATATCCTCCCATGCCACGTCTCTCAAAACCTAAATTTATTGCCGTTGGAGATATTCTATAAATATTTTCAGGTTTCTTAAAAGTTTTCTTAGTATAATTCAAACTCTCTCTTAGTTTTGTAAAATTCTCAGTTTCTATTTTTCCCTGAGCTAAAATATTAACTAAGTCTCTACAAGAGTTTACTCCATATTTTTTCATAAAGTTAGGTAACTTTAATAATGCTGCTTGAAATTCAGCTTTAGCTTTCGGAGCGATATTTTTTATAAAATCTATGTTAAGTTTTAAAGACTTCCCACAAGTCATACATGTAATACTTTCTGTAATAGGTTTATTAATATTCGGTTCATTTTTCGCTGTGCTACCGATTGTTACATCCACATCTAAATGCAACTTAACTGAACTTTCCTTTATTCTTTTTGGTAAATAATTTACCGATTTGAGTGGCGTACCATCAGGTTTATATACTGTTATTTTTAACCATTTTCCAATATAACCTCGAACTGCAAGCTTTCCATTTGAAACAGAAATTAGATTTTTTTCTTTGCTCTCTAGAGCCAATATTTCAACATTGGTTTTTGCTACATTATATTTATTATCATTTCTATCCAGCAGCGTAATCGTCGATAAACTTTTAAAGTTATCGCAAGATTCATCTAATTGAATAAGGATTGGCTGTTCAGAACCACTGCCAGAATTTACAGATTTTTTTAAAACAAATGTATCACCCGATGTCAGCACTAAAATTTCAATGTCCCGATTTGGAGAAGATTCTATTTCTGCCAGTCCTTCTTGATTGGTACAACGCTCAAAAGAATTTTTCCCTTTGGGACGCGATTGTATAGGAAAGTTGCTCATCACTTTTCCATGACGATCAACCACCTTAAAAAGATTTTTTACAGTTTTACTTTGAGGAATTTTTATGTTTTCTTGTCGATATTCTTCAATCGTTTTGGGTAAATAAACTTTTACCGGATAACTGGCAGATGAGCTTACGGATGAATTCATCATTTTAAGAACTGTATATTCTTTAGCATTCGGTGGTTTAGCTAAAATTTCAATTGTTCTGTTAGAAGAAGCCTGAAAGATGAAAAAACCCTTTTCATCTGTTTTTTGCTGGTTTTCTCTACTTGAGCCTTGATAACGGGACTTTACATTTAGATTAATAATTCGTTGACCTGATTTATCATAGAATTTAGAAAAAATTGTGATTAGATGACTCATTAATCAAAATCCTCTTCTGTGTAAACGTCATCATCTTCTAAAATTTCTTCTTCTGTTTCTTCTATCAGCTCATCACTATTATCGTTTGATATATCCTGACTTAAATAAGTATTTAAAGAATTAAATCCCAAGGCGGTAAATTCTGTTTGTTGTGGCGTATAGAACCTGAAGGAACTCATATTTTTTTCACTATCCAGCTCATTTTTAATATTTTTAATTAATTTTCCATCTGATTGATCAACAATAAAAATTTCCTTTTCACCCTCTGAAAAATGATTCCAGCTGTAATCCAGCTGATTACTATAAGGCGTTTCAAGCATTGGTAAACTGATCTGAGGCATAACTACCTTCCCTCCTCCTACAAAACTATGTTGTCCCGCCTTACTCTCAAACTTGCCAGCCGTAGTCGTAAAAATACCTTCTGCATTGATCTTTAACTGTGAACCACCCGCTGTCAGTACAATTTCTTTCGGGCTGGTGATTTCAATCTGGTCTTCGGTCGAAATCAGCTTAATGACCTTACGGGCTATGGCTTCAATAGCATCATCCTGTGCTTGAAGCTCGACTTTGCCTTTCGCCGCATATGCACTAAAGCCCTGCTGCGCTGCAAACAGGCTGATCTTGTCTTGAGCATGGCCAATGAATGACTTTTGCGTTGAGAAATTAATTGCATCTCCAGCAGTTTGACTGATCTGCCCATCAGCAGAGAAATGTAAATCTTCATGGGTGACACAGGCGATGGAGCTTGGCGCTGCCAGAATCATCAAGGCCTGTTTAAAGGCATTTACTTTAGCTTTATCCTTATGTTCCATCCGTTCTAGAAAATGCTTTAAATTGTCTAAAATGGTGAGTGCATCCGTTTGCTGATTTTTCGCTATGTCGTTGAGTGCTTTTGAATGATTGAAACTATTTTCAAGCTGACGTTTGGCCTGATTCACCTCTAAATGATGACCTGCCGCGCTATCTTGTTTATGTGTGGAAATGAGCAAACCTTCACCCGCCCGAACAGCACCCCAGTGATCTGTTCTTAACTCAAAACCTTCACCACGACCCTCACTGGCCTCAGCAGCTTTGGGATGGCTAAGATGTCCCAAATTCAGCTGACTTGCGCCATGGCTACTCTGTAACTGGCTACTGATCTGTCCAGAGGTATCATCAAAACGCAATTGGTTAAAACCCGAACTACCAACTTCCTGCGAGCGGATACCACTGAGCTTTTTGGTCTCCGGTAACTTACCTTTGCCATCAAACATGGTCTGATGGCGTTCCGCTTCATGAATCCGCCCCACCACAAAAGGCCGGTCCACATCCCCCTCAAAGAAATCAATCACCACAATTTCACCAATCCGCGGATGAAAACGCACACCATAACCTTCACCTGCCCACGGGGTCAGGACATCCACCCAAGCTGAATCGCTATCATTGTCATTGCTGCCGGCTCCGCCATCATGTCCATGATCCTCGTCACGGGTAAACAAAAAGCGGACTTTAATTCGCCCCCACTGATCGACATAAATACTTTCCCCTTCCGGACCGACCACTTTGGCTCGTTGCGGATACGCAACCGGTCGGTGATTTAGGGGATGATATTCAGGTACTACGGCAATATTGCGGCGCACCAGATACAGCTCATCTCCCTGTCGTTCCTCACCCTGCTGCTGCCAACGGCTTAAACTCAACAAGCTATCGACTTGCCGATGGATGTCTTTTGGCAAATTATTCTGGTTATAAAAAGATTTACCTAAAATCAGGAATTCTTTGTCTGAACCTGAATGCTGGTCAATTTCAGGATGGCCGAGCAATTCAAACCAGTAGCCCACATGAGCATCACGTACACTGCTCTGGGCAGTAAAATATTTGGCCTGCAAGTCTTGGTACTGGCTCAGTTGCCGGTTCAGTTTTTCCAGTTGCTGGTTGTTTGAGACAGTACTTTGATCCGTACCCGTTAAGTCAGGTGTCCATGCGGGGCTAATGCTCCAGGCCTGTTCCAGACTTAAACTTGCATTGTCCTGTACATCACTATGCTGATGCTTGCTCAACTGGGAATAGGGTTGATCCTGAGACAGCAGACTGGCTTGCCATCGCTGAGCCTGAACGGCGGTCGATTGCAAAGCGCGTTTGGCAATAAAACTGGTGATGCTGTCAAACGCTTCTGCGGCATGGCTGCGATGAAAGCGCACCGATCTTCTTTTTAAGGCATTAAACTGATGATTCTCATCAATCAAACATAATTTTTGCGCTTGAATGCCTGCTGCCGAGCTGGCAACGACATGCTCGGCTTCATCAATCAGCCAATTAATGCCTTCGCTGCGCCACAGTCGGGTTAAAAATTCATAATCGGTTTCATTGGATTGCATCACAAAAGGCCGCACATCATATTCTCGGCTCAGGCCTTGAGTATTCAAGCTTAAACTTGCGGAAAATAGCGCACTTTTAGCTTGCCATTCCTTAAACAGGATTTCGCTAATCTCACGCACGCTTTTGTTCATAAACACGCGGCTGTTACGGCGCTTGTGCCACAGTGCCGTTGCATCTTCAAGGGTCAGTTTATACAGGGTCAGTGCACCATCACTTTGACCTTGGCTGGCACCTGTCACGATGCCCGTGATTCGGGATAACTCGCCTGAATCCGTCACCTGATCCACAGCCACCTGTCCGCCAATAAATTGTTTGAGCGGAATATAGGCATGTGTCGACAGACATATCAGTTCAGCTTTTAGGCCCTGATTGATGCGGTGCTGCCCTTCAATACGTTGAATAAAGACCTGAGCATTCAGCAACTCATTGGAAAACTGGATGTGCAGGGCGCGCTTTTGCAAACTTAAGCCCACACTGTCCATTACAGTATGGATATTTTTAAACATGTTCATTTATTGTTGTTATGGCTTTATTTTAATTTGAGACGCATTCTAGGAAATGTTGTTTTTTTCGTCCAGTAGGTTTTTTGTTAAATTTCTCCATCAGCGTAATTCATTTAAATGGATGAAATTAGATAAAAATGTACAGAGCTTAAGCCTATCCTTTTATTTTGCTGTGCTGCGCTTGCTGTTACACTGAACAGCATAAGAATATTGAAGAGTTCGGGTCATGCTTGAGATTCATTCCAAACTACCGGCACAGGGTGTCACTATTTTCAGCGTGATGACCGCGATGGCACATCGCCTGAATGCCTTAAATCTCTCTCAGGGTTTTCCCGACTTTGCTGCTCCACCCGCGCTGCTTAAAGCCTTAAGCCAAGCTGCTCTAGATGGTTTTAACCAATATGCACCCAGTGATGGTTTGATTTCACTGCGGGAACAGGTAGCCCAGCAATTTTTACAACGCGATCAATTGGTGATTGATCCGCTGACTGAAATCACCATTACCCCCGGAGCCACGATTGCCATTTTTGTTGCCATTCAGGCCCTGATTCATGCCGGTGATGAAGTCATTATTTTCGACCCCTGTTATGATAGTTATGGACCCAGCGTTAAATTAGTGGGTGGCAAAGCCATTCATATTGCTCTGGCTGCACCCGAATTTTCCGTAGACTGGAACCGGGTGAAAGATGCCATTAACAATAAGACCCGGATGATTATTGTGAATACTCCGCATAATCCGAGCGGTGCTATCTGGTCAGGTCAGGACTGGTTAAATTTAATTGAACTGATTCGCGATAAAAATATCATTGTCCTATCCGACGAAGTTTATGAGCACCTGATTTATGACGGTCAAAAGCACTATTCGGCGCTGTCATTCCCTGAATTACGTGACCGCAGCATCGTAGTCGGTTCCTTTGGTAAAACTTTCCATGTCACCGGCTGGAAAACCGGATATTGTATTGCCTCACCTGAACTGATGAAAATATTCAGACAGGTCTATCAGTTCGCCAGTTTCTGCGGGGTGACACCAATACAAATGGCGCTGGCCACATTTATGCAGCAGCATCCCGAACATATTGAAGGGCTTGCAGATTTTTATCAGGAAAAGCGTGACCTGTTTAATTCAGGCCTGCGTAACTCACGCTTTCATTTTACCCCTTCACAAGGCACCTATTTCCAGAACCTGAATTACAGTACTATCCGTCCCGATCTGGATGATGTCGAGATGTGTAAATTCTTGGCTGAACAGCATGGCATTGTTGCCATTCCAATCTCTGTGTTTTATCAGCAGCCACCGGAAAACTTACGTTTAATCCGTTTCTGTTTTGCCAAAAAAGATGAAACTTTAGAGCAGGCTACCGCCATTTTATCGGCTGTTTAAGTTCATCATTTGCAATCAAATTTGGCCTTGGTTACGGAAAAACTAAGGCTTGTTTAAGCTAACTCAGGTAGGGTTAGTAATGAGAATCAAAAGATAAAAAATAGTTACAGGACGTTCCATGCCTCCTCATCATCACTCCTTGTTCAACCAGCAAAAACTTTGGAAAACATTTCTGATTTTTCTGTGGCCATTGATTGCGACCAATATTCTGCAAAACCTGTCCGGAACCATAAATACCATTTTTGTCGGGCAAATGATGGGGGTGAATGCCATTGCAGCGGTGGCGGTATTCTTTCCAATTCTGTTCTGCCTGCTGGCTTTTGTGATTGGGCTTTCCACAGGTGCAACGGTATTGGTTGGACAGGCTTGGGGAGCAAAAAATATTGAAAAAGTGCGCTATGTGGTGGGGTCTACCCTGTTCATGACCCTCATTGGCGGTAGTATCATTGCCCTGCTGGGGGTGTTTTTTGCCGAAAATATTCTGTTGGCCCTAGGTACCGACCCAGAGGTGATGCCCCTATCGCTGCCTTATGTACAGTGGATGCTGGCTGGCAGTCCTTTACTGTTTGTTTATATTATCTATAGCTCGATTTTGCGTGGAGTCGGTGACAGTACCACCCCGCTAATTGCTTCTGCCATGACCATTCTGATCGGGGTCCTGATCACCCCGGTGCTGATTGGCGGATATTTTGGTTTTCCGAAAATGGGCATTATTGCTCCAGCGATTGCGACCGCTGTCGGTTATATGGCAGTCCTGATCTTTTTGTACATTTACCTGAATAAAAAAGGTCACCCGCTGAAGCCTGACCGTCATTTGCTCAGCCACATTCGCCATCACCCGGAAATGAGTATAATTATTCTACGTTTAGGTATTCCTACCGGCGTTCAAATGGTCACCACCTCAGTTGCCGGACTGGTGATTGTCGGGCTGGTCAACCATTATGGTTCACATGCCACTGCAGCCTATGGGGCAGTCAATCAGGTCTTGAATTACATCCAGTTTCCCGCCCTGTCTATTTCCATTGCCGCCTCCATTTTTGCAGCACAGGCGATTGGTGCAGAAAAATCGGATCTGCTCAATAAAGTGACCCATACTGCACTCGCTATGAATATCGTGATTACCGGTGGATTGGTGGCTCTAGCCTATCTGTTCTCGAAATATCTGATGGCGCTGTTTATCACCGACCCGACGGTGGTGGTACTGGGACAGCAGCTGTTATTTATTGTGCTGTGGTCCATCCTGTTCTTTGGTGCCAGTGCAATTTTTGCTTCCATCATGCGTGCCAGCGGTACCGTGACCCTACCGATGCTGATTAATATTGCTGCGATTTTATTGATTGAAGTGCCCTGTGCCTACCTGTTCAGCCGATGGTGGGGCTTGCAAGGCATCTGGTATGCCTATGCCCTAGCCTTTGTCATCCTGTGCATCATGCAAGGCATGTATTACCAATTCGTGTGGAAGAAAAAGACCATTAAGGCACTGGTGTAATATTCAGCCTTTAACAGCGAAATAAATCCAAGCAAAAAACTTGTGATTGGCGTTTTTCCTGCTTAATCCATATTTTTTATATGGATTTAATTTTATCGTATTTTTAAGCCTGAAAATTCCTTGTTATAACCAGCTGACAACATAAAAAACACAAGGTTTTTCTCATGGCTGAACGTAAAATCCGTCTTGGTGCTTTTATTCCAACCACTTCTCAGCATGCTGCCGGCTGGCGTCATCCGGACTCACGTCCGCAGAATCATTTAAATATTGACTATGCCATTGAGCTGGTCAAAACGGCAGAACGTGGTTTATTTGATGCCTACTTTTTGGCGGACACTTTAGCTGTACGCGGCGACTGGGGTTCCGCCACCAGCAAAGGCTGGGGTCTGGGCGATAAAGATACTGGCTTTGAACCAGTCACCCTATTCGCTGCCCTGTCTGCAGTGACGAAAAATATTGGTTTTGTCGCTACTGCATCGACCACCTATGAGCACCCATATACGCTGGCACGCAAATACGCCTCACTGGATCATATTTCCAAAGGACGTGCGGCATGGAATGTAGTCACCACAGCCTCTAAACAAGTCGCGCGCAATTTTGGCCTGTCCGAACATCCAGATGCAAAAAGCCGCTATGCACGTGCACATGAATTTATTGAGGTTGCACAGAAACTCTGGGATTCCTGGGAAGATGATGCCTTTGTATATGACAAAGTCTCTGGACAGTTTTTCCAGCCAGAAAAATTTCATGAACCTCAGCACAAGGGCAAATATTTTGAAGTGCAAGGAGCATTAAACGTACCGCGCCCGCCACAGGGCTATCCGGTGATTGTACAGGCAGGTCAGTCGGAAGATGGCCGTGAGCTGGCTGGAAAATATGCCGAAGTGATTTTTACTGCACAGCAGAATTTAGCCGATGCACAGGAATTTTACCGTGATGTGAAAGGTCGTTTAGCTAAATATGGCCGTCATCCGGATGACCTGAAAATCATGCCGGGTGTTTCGATTTTTGTGGCAAAAACGGCAGAAGAAGCACAGGAAAAATACGATCTGTTAAACAGTCTTATTCATCCACAAGTCGGTCTGGGTCTGCTTTCCGGTTTGGCCGGCGGAATCGATCTGGAACAATATGACATCGATGAGCCTTTCCCTGAACTGGATGAAAGCTTGATCAATTTTGGCAGTCGCCAGCAGATGATGATTGATATTGCCCGCAAGCATAACTTTACCATCCGCCAACTGTATGAATATGTAGCCTCTGCACGTGGCCACTGGACGCTGGTGGGTACTCCTGAGCAGATTGTGAACCAACTACAAGAATGGTTTGAAAATGAAGCTGCAGATGGCTTTAATATTCTGCCACCAAGCACGCCTGCCGGTTTAAATGATTTTGTCAACCTGATTGTGCCAGAACTGCAGCGCCGTGGCCTGTTCCGTACCGAATATGAAGGTAGCACCCTTCGTGAAAACTTGGGACTGAAACGTCCGGAAAATCAGTATGTACTGGCGCAAAAACAAGCGCAGGCCTCTTAATTCAAGAACTACCCAAATGCCCTTCGGGGCATTTTTTATGTATTTTGAAATTCACCTCATTTTAATCTTTCTCATCACTACTTTGCCCCAAAGTATTCTTTTTTGAAGATCGACCTTATTTCATATAAGTACTGCATTTTTTCTACTGTTGCATTTGCAACAAAGCAACTTTTTTACTGCTGAACATTAAACACATAAAAATATTATGTATTTTATATTATTGTTTTAATTATATTTTTAAAATGGCATGCATCTTGAAATAGACACTATTGAGAAAAATACACTTCATAGGATAGAACAATGTCTAAGCGTCAAATTAAACTCGGTGCCTTTATTCCCACAACATCGCAACATGCTGCCGGCTGGCGTCATCCTGAATCGCGTCCGCAAGATCATTTAAATATTGATTATGCAATTGAACTGGCACGAACAGCAGAAAAAGGCTTATTTGACGCCTATTTCCTTGCCGATGGTTTATCGGTCAGTTGGGGTAATGCAAAAGAAGGCCAACGGGGTTTAGGCGACAAGGCGGTCGGTTTTGAACCGGTGACCTTATTTGCAGCCCTTTCAGCAGTGACCCAAAATATCGGTTTTATTGCCACCGCATCGACCACTTATGAAGATCCCTACATTTTAGCGCGTAAATATGCCTCGCTGGATCATATTTCCAAAGGTCGGGCTGCCTGGAATGTCGTAACCACAGCTTCAGCTGATACCGCGCGTAACTTCGGACTGGAAAAGCATCCTGATCCGAAAACACGCTATGAACGTGCTGATGAATTCATTGAAGTGACACAAAAACTCTGGGATTCCTGGGAGGATGATGCATTCCTTTACAATAAGGAAAGCGGCCAATTTTTTGATGTCAGCAAATTCCACGAACCCAAACATCAAGGAAAATACTTTAAAGTTGATGGCGCCTTAAATGTCTCTCGTCCACCACAAGGTTACCCGGTGATTGTACAGGCAGGTCAGTCGGAAGATGGCCGTGAACTGGCAGGTAAATATGCCGAAGTGATTTTCACCGCGCAGCAAAGTCTGAGCGATGCACAGGAATTTTACCGCGATGTAAAAAGCCGTCTGTTGAAATATGGCCGTCATGCCGATGACTTGAAAATCATGCCGGGCGTATCCATTTTTGTTGCGAAAACTGAACAGGAAGCACAAGAAAAATACCAGTTATTAAACAGCCTGATTCATCCCAAAGTTGGCTTAAGTTTACTGTCAGGTTTATCCGGTGGAATTAACCTGGAGAAATATGACCTGGATGCCCCCTTCCCTAAACTTGAAGATGCCGATATTAATTTCTCCAGCCGCCAGCAGATGATGATTGATATTGCGCGTAAGCACAATTTCAGTATTCGCCAGCTGTATGAATATATTGCCTCGGCACGTGGGCACTGGACGCTGGTGGGTACACCGGAACAGGTGGTCGATCAGCTACAGAACTGGTTTGAAAATGAAGCAGCGGATGGCTTTAACATTTTACCGCCGACTACCCCAGCCGGCTTAAATGACTTTGTGGAATTTATTGTGCCGGAACTGCAACGCCGTGGCCTGTTCCGGACCGAATATGAAGGCAAAACCTTACGCGAAAATTTAGGTTTGAAACGTCCAGAAAACCAGTATGTGCTGGCAGGTCAACAAGTCAAAGCATCTTGATTGAAAAGCAATTGAATATCCCTCATTCGTGAGGGATTTTTTATCTCTGGCTGTTTTAAGCAGACATTAAAAAACCTACTTTACGCAGGCTTTTGGATAAAACAGGACATAGCATTACCAGGCAAATTGATAATCTGAAAACTTCGCTGCCGGTTTATTACGGTGTAACTGGTCTTTTAACGGATCGCTAAAATCCGTCAAAATGTCATTTTTAATATTGTGCAAACGTACATCTTCACGTTTACGCGGATGGGCAACCGGGATATCAACAATACGTTTAATCCGACCCGGATGCGGCTGCATCACCACCACACGATCCCCTAAAAATACTGCTTCTTCAACGTCATGGGTCACAATCACCATAGTGATTTTTTCTGCCTGCCAAATCCGCTGTAATTCGTCTTGCAGGTTCTGACGGGTTAAGGCATCCAGTGCGCCAAAAGGCTCATCCAGAAATAAAATTTCCGGACGATTGACCAAACTGCGGGCAATCGCCACACGCTGGTTCATGCCGCCTGAAAGCTGGGATGGATAGGCATTGGCAAAACTGGTCAGATTGACCAATTGCAGATGTTCATCAATCAGTTTGTCTTCTTCAGCCCGTGTCAGCTTACTCTGATGCAGTGCAATACGCACATTTTCACGCACGCTTAACCAGGGAAAAAGACGGTGGTCCTGAAACACGATCCCGCGCTGTAAACTGGTGCCAAAAATCTTTTTGCCATCCACCTGGATCTGGCCTTGATAGCTATTTTCCAGTCCTACCAATAAGCGTAACAGTGTGGACTTGCCGCAGCCACTGCTGCCGACAATACTGATGAACTCACCTGGCTGAATGTCTAAATTGATATCGTCCAGCACAGTTAAAGCATCATTGTTTTGTGTCGGATAGGTTTTGCTGAGTTGCTGAATAGATACATGGCCTGTTGCTTGCTTTGTCATCTCTCAATTCTCCTGTAAAGCTTGAGGCACTGGCGAATTAAAGCTTCGCCAGGGACACTTCCGTCGATTTGATCAACACCACCACTTCAGAACCGACTTTAAGGTCCAGGTCTTTGACTGAACGGGTACTGATAATTGAAGTAAACAGACCAGCTTTGGTTTCCACATTTATTTCTGAAACAACGTCACCTTCTAATACTTCTTGAATAATGCCTTTAAACTGGTTACGTACATTTACTGAAGTAATTGCCATTTTAATTCTGCCTTTTGTTATTTAGAGATCTCTAATATAAAACAGATTATTGATTTGCTTTATCTTGATTTATCCTTTAGTTATCCCTATTTTTTTTATCTTTTAAACAGATAAAGAATCCCAGCTTTAATTTATATCTGAAAGCGATAATCAAATACCGATATATTATTTATCATTCCATTTTAAATATTTCATGATGATTAACATTTTCAACAAGTATAAGAATCTCATGTCTATTTTAACCCACCCCAATGTACCCTCTGCCCTGAAGCATAAGCGTGCAACGGCGACGGTATTTGAAGATCCTTTATCACAGGCGCTGCTTGCCCGTATTGAACAGATTGCACCAAGTGAAGCCAATGCGTTGATTATTGGCGACACCGGCACGGGCAAAGAACTGGTCGCCCGGCAGATTCATCAGCTCAGCCATCGCGCCAAAGGCCCGTTTGTGGCGGTGAACTGTGGCGCTTTCACCGAATCATTAGTCGAAAGTGAACTTTTTGGACACGAAAAAGGTGCTTTTACCGGTGCAATCCATACCCGTGTGGGCTGGTTTGAAGCAGCCCATAATGGCACTTTATTTTTAGATGAAATTGGCGATTTATCGCTGTCAATGCAAGTCAAATTATTACGAATTTTACAGGAACGCGAAATCGTGCGTGTCGGTTCGCTCAGGCCGATTCCAATCAATGTTCGCATTATTGCCGCGACTAATGTCGATCTGGAAAAAGCCGTACAGGACGGACGTTTCAGGGAAGATTTATTTTATCGCCTGCATGTGGCTTTACTCAGAATTCCAAAGCTTGCAGAGCGTCGTGATGACATTCTGCCGCTGGCAAAACACTTTATTCAGGTCTACCAGACCGACCCGCATGCGACCCCATTACGTCTCAGTCAACTGGCGCTCAAAAAGCTGACTTTGCACCCTTGGCCCGGCAATATCCGCGAGCTGGAAAATACCATTCACCATGCCGTTTTAGTCAGTAAAAATGGCGTAATTGAACCGGAAGATATTACTTTCTCCAGTATTCAATCGATTGCCCAAAAAACTGAATCTTTTAGCTTTGCTTCAACTGCTTCAGTGAATGGAACAATTAAGGATCTTCAGGATGCAGGACAACTTTTGGAACAGACATTTCAGCGTATTTTTCAGTCTTCGGAACAGTTTAAACAGACCAATATCAATGAGCTGATTGAAGAAAAATTTATTCGCAGTGCCTATCAATACTGTCAGTATAACCAGGTACATACGGCCAAATTATTAGGCGTGACCCGTAATGTGATTCGTACCCGGTTAATTAAATATGGCTTATTATAAATATCCACCAATTTATTTTATTATGCTTTTACTTTACTATTTAAATTTTAACCATATAATAAAAAACCTCGATTTATTTATCGAGGTTTTTTATTAGTCTTCTTTTATAAATTCCTTTTTATTTCTCCCTATGGGAGAAATAAAAAGAGGGTGTGAATAATTATGAAAGAAGTCTATTTTAATGTTTTTTATTTTTTATTATTCGACTGGATTACGTTTCCAGGCCGTAAAATATTTTTCCAGGCCAATTAAAATATAATTAAACGATAATCCGACTAAGGTAATCACTAAAATTCCCACGAACATTTGTGGAATTTCAAAACTGAACTGTGAATACATAATCAGATAACCCAGTCCGGCTTTGGCACCAAACATTTCTACTGCCACCAAAGCCAGGATCGAGATTGCACCGGCCAGACGGATACCGACAAATATGGTCGGGACAGAAGCGGGTAAAATCACTTTACGGAACAGTTGATAGGGTTTTAAACCCATGGTACGTGCAGATTTAATCAGTAGCGGATCGACCGTTTGTACACCGGTAATGGTATTTAAGAGAATTGGCCAGGTGCAGGCATAGACCAGCAAACTGATTTTAGAGGCTTCGCCAATACCTAAAAATAAAATGAACAGCGGCATTAAAGCCAGCGCCGTGGTATTACGAAACAGTTCCAGTAATGGATTGAGGGTTTCCGCAACCAATTTGTACCAGCCGATCACCAAACCCAGTGGAATGGCAATCGCTAAGGCCAGAGCAAAACCAATGATTGAACGCTGAATACTGGCAAAGAAATGCGTACCCAATTGACCACTTTGATAAAGCTGCCAGGCCGTTTCCAATACGATAGATAATGGCGGTAAAAATGCCGGACTGACCACACCTGTTCGAGGTAAGGTTTCCCAAAGCAGTAAAAATAATATGATGGCAATACTGCGTTTAAAAATGGTGTTCAGCCAGCTTAGTTCCAGGCGTGGTTTGGACGGGCTAAAGGCTTCGCTATGCGGAATCGCCTGTTGAGTCGATGACATGATGAATAATCCTCAATTTTATTTATGCGTGAGCAAGCTGTTTATCTTTTTCGAGTGCTTGTGCCTTAATCACTTCTTCGCTTAAAAGCGACCAGATTTGATGACGTAATTGGCCATATTCCGCAGTTGAGCGAATATCTTCGGCATTACTTTTTAGACTTGGTGGAATCTCGATGACTTCTTTAATGCGTCCAGGGTGTGAAGTCATAATTGCCACGCGCTGGCTCAGGAAAATTGCTTCATCAATACTGTGGGTAATGAAAACAATGGTTTTTTTCGAGCTTTGCCAGATTTTAATCAGTTCTTCTTGCAGGGTTTCACGGGTTTGTGCATCCAGTGCGGCAAAGGGTTCATCCATCAATAAAATTTCAGGTTCATAGGCGAGGCTGCGTGCAATTGCGACACGCTGTTTCATGCCGCCTGAAAGTTCATTCGGATAATGCTTTTCAAAGCCAGAAAGTCCCACCAGTTGCAGATAATACTGCGCTTTCTCACGGCGAGTTTTTTTATCTACACCTTTAGCTTCCAGACCAAATTCAATATTTTCTAAAGCGGTCAGCCAGGGATACAGCGCATATTGCTGAAACACAATGCCACGATCCAGACCCGGTTGGGTAATCTGTTTGCCACTGAGTAAAATCTGCCCTGAAGAGGGTTTGGTCAGGCCGGCAATCAGGTCAAGTAAAGTCGATTTACCGCAGCCGCTAGGACCCACGATGGAAACAAATTCACCTTGCTGAATATCTAGAGTGACATCTTCAACCGCCACGAATTCAGGTTTGTAATTTTTACTGTTGGGATGATTTTGTGCGGGAAAAACCTTACGCACATGATCTAAATTTAAAGCACTGGTCATGGTTATATTCCTTTTTTAATCTTAATTTTTTTGTGCTGCATAAGGATTAAATTCATTGCTGTACAACGTGCTGACATTGAGCTGATGCGGCTTTAATTTCTGCTCTTGTACCAAAGCCTTGACCCAAGGTGCGAAGTCTTGGTCTTTTTGCACCCCACCCACTGCATGTACACCGGTTCCGGTATAAAACGGAATCAGGACTTTGGTTTCGTTGCGCTGACGTTTATCAATAATGCTTTCCATACGCGCAATAATTTGTTCTTTTGGTGTGCTGTGTAGCCACTCTTGTGCACGTGCCACACCATTGACAAAGGTTTTGGCCAGCTCCGGATTTTGCTCAATAAAGTCACGGCGCATTGAATAACTGCCGGCAGTAAATGGTCCATAAAGCTCAATATCTTTAAACACCGGACGCACCCCACCGCTCTTTAATGCGCGTTTTTCCAAAATGCCCGAGAACACGGCAATATCAATTTGCCCATTGCGTAAGGCTTGCTCGGCACTGATTGGCGGCAAGACAATCAGCTCCACCTCACGGATTTCTTTTTCGCTTAAACCATGACGCAGTAAATAATCTTTCACGATAAATTCATAATGTGCGCCAAAGGCATTTACCGCGACTTTTTTGCCAATAAAATCGCGTGCGCTACGAATCGGGCTATTTTCCAGTACATAGAAACCCACATTCATTTCCGCATCACTGCCATAAGATGCAACAACTGGCACGACATCCAGACCTGCAGCAATCACTTTGACCACAACACCATTAAAGGCCGAGGCAAAATCGACATCGCCTGCAACCAGCGTGAGCAGGTCTTGTGGACCACCCTGTACCGTGCCGACATAATCCAGTTTAATTTTGCCCAGGTAACCCAAGTCTTGTGCCAGTTCAGGCAAGGACACCAGACCGGGATAACTTTGGTAACGCAAATTCGTCACTGCTGCGGCAGGATTTTTTTCCAGCTGTTGTGTGCTACAGCCTGCAACGACACTTGCACCGATCACGGCAGCCAAGAGCGCTTTTTGCCAAAATTTTGGGAGTATTTTCATTGTTATTTCTCCTAACTGCGCTGTTGCCAGCGCAGGACTTTTCGTTCTATGCGGACAAGGATGCTGTTTAAAATCACCCCGACAAAACCAATGCTCAGCATGCCTAAAATAATCAAGGACACATTAAACTGCTCACGACCACGAATGACCAGATTACCCAGTCCAACGCCATAATTTGCCAGTAAAAATTCGGAACCTACCGTTGCCAGCCAGGCAAAAATCAAACCGAGTTGCAGACCGACAAAAATCTGTGGACTGGCGGCCGGTAAAATCAGCTTGCGGTAGGTATACAGCTTTGGAAATTGATAAACTCTTGCGACTTCGCTGTATTTCTCGCTGATGCTGCTCACGCCTTCCAGGCTATGCAGGGCCACGGGATAGAACACAGAAAGGCTGATAAACAGGATTTTTGCACCATTGCCGTAGCCTAAAAAGGTCGAGATCAACGGTAACCAGGCAAACAGCGAGACCTGACGCAATACGTTAAAACCAGGTGCAAATAACCAGTTGATCCAGCGTGTAGTCCCTAAAGCCACGCCAAAGGCAACACCTAGACTGGCGCCAATCGCATAGCCGACAAAATTACGGCTCAGGCTCGCGGCAAAACCCTGCCAAAATTCGGCTTGGCTAAAGCTCTGGATTGCTCCGTTAAATACCGTCAAGGGTGATGGAATCAGTTTGGCATCCAGCCACTGTAAAGCGGACGCCACAGCCCAGAGTGCAATAAAGGCGAGGGGTAAAATCAAGGCTTGCAGCACTTTAATACTTTTTTCCACACCCGAATTTACACGGATAGCTGATTTTTCAAGACGGAGTTCTGACATGATTAGCCCCCTACTCGTGTTGCGTAAAAACGAGCAAGGCGTTCAAAGGCAGCCAACACGCTGTCTAAAACAAAGCCCGTGATGCCAATTAAAATGATGCCCATGAAAATAATATCCATCTGCATCAATTGACGTCCCCATACCATCAGGAAGCCGATGCCTTCACTGCTTGCCAGTAATTCCACAAAGACCAACGCCAACCAGGCTTGCATCACGCCTTGGCGCAAACCGCTAATAATGGCAGGCAGGCTTGACGGAAGAATCACTTTTGAAAAAGTTTGAAGTTTGGAAAATTGGTAGACCTGCGCCACTTCTAATAAGCGGCTTGGCACCTGTTGAATGCCTTTAAATGTTGCAATTAATACTGGAGAAATGACCGCTAGTGAGATTGCAACAATCTTCAAGGCTTCATCAATGCCCAAGAAAATCATCAGCAATGGAATCCAGCCAATAATCGGAAACTGGGTCAGTAAGTTGATACTCGGCAAGATGAAACGCTGCGCGCGCTGTGACAAGGCAAACCAGATCCCCAAACTTAAGCCTACGCTCACCCCTAAAGCCACACTCCAGAAAATACGTTTGGCACTGGTGGCAAAGTGGAATTGCAAATCGCCAGACTGCCAAAGTTCAACAGTGGTCGTCCACACCAATTGTGGCGCGGGCAAAATTTGCTCTGGCAACCACTGCTGCACGGTTGCCACATACCACACCGCCAAAAACAACACCGGTAGCAGCAGACCACAAGCCAATTGCAAGGTTACTTTCAGGTATTTCTTAAAAAATTCAAATGCACTACGGTAACTTTGCCACTGTACCGAATGTGTGCTTACATTCGTAAGGCTCATGATTCTTGTCCTTCTGCTGGTTGTTGTGAATCATCAGGCTTTAAAAAAGAGATAAATGCCTGATCACGAGAGATCAATAAAATCAGTCCGATAAAGGCCAGACCAATCGGGAAAAACAGGTTTTGCAAGCCGACACTGGCACCCAATACAGCCCCTAAAAAGCCGCCAAACAAGCCACCGGCTGGGCCAACCAGCGCTACAATCGGCGAAATTTTTGCCATTGCGGTTTGCTCGCCGACTCTGGCAAATGCCATAAAGTTGGCAATGTGCAGCATGCCCAAACCGAGACCCAGCATCAGCGATGCCGGCCACATCCAGAATGTGACCGGGGTGATGGCCAAAATCAGTAAGGCACTGCCCATTAAGCTCAGTCCGATCCAGTAAAATTTCGGATAGCCAATCAGTTCGGCCCAGCCGCCCAGGGTAAATAAGGAACCGACAAAAACCAGGCCTTGGGTCGTCAACAACATGACTGCCGCCGATTCAGCCATAGAGAAGCTTTGAATGGCGATGACGACAATGAAAAAACCAAAAAAGTTATTGGCCAAACTGCTTAAAAACTCTAAAGCGCAGACCATACGTAAGGCAGCATGGGTTTTCAGTAATGCCAGTGGAGCAACCACATCTCGCCATTGAAAATGAGGTGTATTGGCGGCAGTCTGAGGCACTTGCTGAAAGCAAAACGGGGCAAAAAATAGTGTGGCCAGAAACATCAAGGCCACACAGTAAAAACTGCTGCTATAACCAAAGTGCTGAATCAGCAAGACGGTTAAAGCCGGGGCAATCAGGAAAAATCCCATCATGTGTGAACCCCGGAACCAGCCTGCTTTGGCTGGCCCAAGACGCTTTAAATTGCTCAGGAAAACGGTATTAATCGAGACAAAGCGCATCGGCAAGACAAAGCTCACCAAGGCTGTCAATGCCAGTAAATACCAGGCACTTTCCTGCAGTGGGGTGAGCGCATACAAAGCTGCACCCATCACACTGCCAAGACTAAAAACTTTCAGTGAACCGAGACGCTGCACCATGACCCCAATCGGCAGCGCCATCAACAAAATGCCTGCACTTTGCGCTGCTGCAATCAGTCCCAACTGAAGCTCTGTTGCTTCGAGCTGCACGGCGTACAATGAGATCAAAATACGGGCAACACCGACGCCTAAACCGGCAATAATGGTCAAAAGTACAAAACTGCCCATGAATTTTGCGCTCAGGGGGCTAAGGACAACATTGCTTTCAATCGGATTCATAACCACATTCCTGAATTATTTCGGCTGACCATTGGCATTAAATGCACGCCAATAGTTCTGTAAATTCAGTTCTTTCAAGGCATTGTTTAAATACTTCGGCTCATACCAGGTTTTGGTATCGACATCGCGGCGGATAAGTTTTGCGTCTTTGGCAATTTTTAATGCGCTGTCAATTTGTGCATGATGAAACTCGTCCAGTAATGGCGAAGTACGGTCTTTCAGGTTCCAGCCATCCCAGGTTTTTTGGTAATCGACCAGTGGAATACCGCTTTGTGACCACAGTTTATACTGGGTGACACGGTTGGCTTCTTCCGAGCTCCACTTTGCCTGTTTGATCAGCGTGGTAACGACACGCTGCGTCACTTCTGGATATTGTTTTTCAAAACTTTCAGTTACCCAGAAATGCGCCAGTGGGGCAACTTTTGGATCTTTAATTTCAATAAGCTTCTTGGCGACCCCACGTGAAACCAGACTAAAGGGTGAAGTAATCGCAGCATCAATATCCCCGGTAGCCAGTGCGGTACGAGCAGAGTAAGCATCTTGTGAAATGACACGTAAGTCACGTTCAGTAAAGCCATATTTAGCCAGGACACGGTTAAAAACGATCTGTTGATTTGTCCCTTTAAAGATTGAAAACTTCTTGCCCTTTAAGTCTGCAAATGACTTGGCATTTGAACCTGCAGGCACGACCACATAGGTTGGGCCAAAGCGGCCTGTTGAGAACAAAACCTTGGTTTTTAAACCGGTTGAACGCCCCACCAATGACGGCAAGTCGCCATGTAAAGCAAAATCGACTTTACCGTTGGCTAAAGCTTCATTGGTGGCAGGTCCTGCACCCGGAAAGAATAACCATTTCACCGCAATGCCATCTTTCTTAAATTCCTGTTCCAACACACCACGTAAATGCGCTGAAGCAACAAAGCTCCCGCCTGTTTTTGGCTTCCCGCCTTCACCGGCACCCGACATAGAAATGCGGATTTCTTTCGGGTTGGCGGCATGGATGTGTAAACTTAAACCGAATGCGGAGAGGGCTAGAAATGTTGCCGCAATTTTTTTAGAAAAAAGTTTCATTCAATCTGTTCCTTAACAATCAAAATTAAAAGGTGTACTGGAATTGCGCCTGCAATTCGTTGGTGTCTTTTTGGGTGGCCGTCTCAATGTCATAAATGTAGTGATTGAGCTGTAACTGGAATTTGGTGGTTTGGGCAAAAAACAGGTTTAAGCCCAATGAATGAATGTCATATTCACCTATACGGCCACTTGCGCTATCGAGATAATCTTTCTGATTTTTATTCGGGTTATAGCTGTCATAACGGTAGTAACCCTGAACTGATTTCGGCCAGAAATCATCAAACTTGGCATTGGATTTAATGCTGTTATAGAACTGGTCACCCAAGGTATAAAATGCAGTGACGGTATGGCCTTCTGCTTTGGCTTCTTTTATGGCTGGTACAGTCGTATCGATATAATTTGTCTTGCCCTGCAGATATTCATAGGTCACGCCAAAGGGTGCATGGTTGTAATACACGTCAAAACCCAGGCGATCACGTTTGGCTTTGTTGTCGCTAATGCCTGAGCCGGATAATTTTGCTTCGCCTTTAATATAGGACGCACCGAATTTCAGCTCGCGAAGCCAGCTGGCATAATCCACAGGTAAGGTAAATGCCACGCGACCGATATAATCTTTGCTATTGTTGTCATCGGTTTTATTACTGCCATTACCGTTGGTCACCCCAAGCGCGTATTCAAACAGCGGAGCACGATAGTTCGCACCATAGTCCACAAATGGCTTGACATCGCCACGCACAATCAAGCCATTTTGACGGGTAAATAAACCTAGATACGTGGGTGCGGTTGCAGTGCTGATAGTGGGGCGTAAATCTTCCGGAGATTGCACGTCCAAGCCGAATGGCAAGAGTTGTTGACCCAAAGTCAGGTTCAGCTTGGGAACTTCTGCACCGCCATTGGTGGAAAATACGTGATAGCGTAGGTAAGCATCCAGCAAGTTAAAGTTACTGTTGTTGCTGCCATCATTACGTTTTGAATAGCCGAAAGAGGCCTGGTAATCGAGGTTTTTGCCTTCGTTATAATCTTTAAACAAGTTACCGCGCACGCCCAGCAATGCCGTACCCACATCAAAGCTTGATTTAGGCGTATTGGGTGCAGTGTTATTGTCCTGCACATTGGCACGCAGTTGCACCGTACCGAATAAAGTTGTATCGCGGGTCGACTTCACGGTTTGACGTTCGTACTGACGAGACTGGTCATATTTATAGTTTTCGATATCGGCACGCAAACCTTCAATATCGTCGGATGTTGCAGGGATCGCTTCAGCCGTTAGTGTCTCTTCACCAGTTGCGCTGTCTTGATCCGTCAGCACTTCGCTGTTATCTGCATTCACAGGGGGTGGAACAACTGCTTTTTTTGTGGATGTCGAACTTTGCACTTCCACTGCATTTAAACGCTGTTGTAAAACTTCAATCTGCTTTTTGAGTCCCTCCAATTGCTTGTTGAGAGTGGCATCCTGGGCAAAACTAAAACTCGATGTCGTCGTCAGAATAAATCCAATCGCAACAGTTAAACTCGTCTTTCTCATTGTTACATTCACTTCATCTATTGTTTTAAATACAAAATTTCCCCTACCCCATGCCAAAGGCATGAGGTTGTTTCAATTTTCCGAGTAATTAGGTTTAAGCGGCCTGATTGTTTTTCAGTTTGTGTTCAACTTGCGTGCCCTTGAAGAAATCAGGATTATTGGCGGTATAGAATTGGTATGGGTTGGTGAACACCAGGGCCTTGAAGTCTTCTGCCGTAATCGCGCCTTCTTGCACCAAGTCCCAAGTTTCTGCCAACGGCTCAGTTAATTCAGGTACATCCCAATGGCCAGAATCTGATGAATAGAGCGCATTAATTTTCTGACCAAATGGATTGCCTTTAGGATTCAATGCACCGACAATCGTGCGGTCATCTGCTTCATTGCCAAAGTAGAAGTTCGGTACCCAACGATCCCAAATGTCTTGTTTGTTTTGTATTTTGGCCAAGGCAAAGTCATTTATTTCAGCTGGATTTTGCGTCTGGAAACGTGAAGTTGAAGCCACGCCAAATAAACTCTCGATAATCTCGGCTTCATTCAGTTCACGACCCTGGTACAGGGTATGTCCATATTGACGATAGAGCTCTAGCGCCAATTCACGGTTTAGCCGTTCCGGGTTGTACTGTTGCACATGTTCATTACCGCGTTTTTCAAAACGGTCAACCAGATGAGTTAACACGTTTTGCCCCCATGCTGCGCCTGCTTCTAACAAGGCAATACGAAGCTGTGGAATACGTTCAGTGACACCGCCAAAAAACAAGGCTTTGGCCAATGCTTCAGAGGCATCGGCAAAGTGGTTAATGTGGTTGAACATATAATTGCTTGGTGAATTACGTGCCACCCAGCTTTGACTGCCCGAGTGCGTCGACAGGTTAATCCCCAAATCCACACTCTTTTGCCAGAACGGGTCGTAGTCGTATTCACTGTCGATGCCGAAGAAATCTAACCAGTAAGCATAACGACGCAGATCAGTATCTTCAGGATATTTCTCTGCAACAGCCTGAATTGGACGACGTACTGAACCGGGAATCAGTGCAGCTTTTAATCCCAATTTTTGTGCAAACTCGAGTTCCTCAATCCCTTCTTGCGGCGTATTGAGCGGAATCGCAGCCACTGGCGTCAATCGGTCGGCATAAGGCTGATAGATGTCGGCATGAAAATGGTTAATCGCACGGGTTAAGGACAGACGCAGGTCATCATTGGATGAATTAATTGGAAATAAAGACAGATTCGGATAGAGCACAGCATAGTCCGTACCGAGTTCTTCTAGACGCTCATACAATAAGCCCGGTAAGGCAACCGTTGCCAAGTCATAGGTATTTTCTGAAGGGAGTGCCCAAAATGGCGGACGGAATAGACGACGGTTTTTACGTTCTTCTGGGCTGGCGTTGTACCACTCTGCCGCTAATGCGTTTAAACCATTACTTTTTAAATGGCTACGAAATACATCGACCACACGTGAACCCCCATACTGCGCAATATAATCCTCCAGAGCCGGACTATAGGCATTGGTATGGATATCCGTATCAATCACCGGATAATCAAGCTGAGAACGTACTTGAGCAGCACGCGATTGTTTTGCCTTTAAATCTTTTAAAACTGTCATGAGGTTTACCTAATTTCTTATCATTACACCTCCCTGTTATTACAACAAGCGTGCCAACATTTTAAGTTATTGTTTTATATATACTTATTACAATTATCCCAACCAAATATGTTGGTTTTAACGCGATATGTGTGTTGATAATTCAACACTTGCTTATTTAAATTCAGCTGGTTTTTTTATTTTTATTTCTTATTTTTAGATATAAAGTTATTTCTGAGTCTCTCCTATACCTTCAATTGACGGGTTAAAACTTAAAAAAGCATACTTTTGGGCGGATTTGAAAAGCTGCATTTCAGCACATAAAAAAACCCGCAATTTGCGGGTTTTTTAAAAGCCGTATTTTAAGCCGATTTTTTGTTTTTATTGCTAAATTTGGTGGCGAATGCAGTGACACGCTGATAACCGGTCGGCAAAATGCGCTGGATTAAGTCCAGAGTTTTGGCATCGTTACCAATCAGTAGACGGCGCTTGTCTTTTTTCACCGCTTCCAAAATTTGGCGGGCAGCTTCTTCAGGTGGGCAACGTAATAATTTATTAAAAGACCTAGCAGATTTTTCTGGATGCATGCCTAAAGACCGTATGCTGTCATTCATTTTTGCCGCATTGGCAATATTGGTCCGAATACCGCCCGGATGCACACAGAGTGCACTCACGCCACAGTTTTCCAGGTCCAGTTCCTGCCGCAAGGATTCGGTAAAACCACGTACCGCAAATTTGGTAGCGTTATAGGCAGACTGGGTCGGCTGTGCGGTTAGACCAAACAGACTGGAAATATTGATAATATGACCTTCACCCGATTGCTTGATTAAAGGCAAGAACTCCTTGGTGCCATATACTACGCCCCAGAAATTAATATTCACAATCCATTCCAGTTCTTCGTAACTCGCCCCTTCCACGGTTGAACCCAATGCCACACCGGCATTGTTAAAAATCATGTTGACTGAACCATGATCCTGAACAGTTTCAGCAGCCCAGGCGCGCACTTCTTCCAGTTTGGCCACATTGACTTTTTTTATTGTCACACGAACATGACTGTCTTTGACCAGTTCAACTGTTTTCGCCAAACCCTGTTCATTGACATCACTTAAAGACAAATGGCAGCCTTGCTTGGCCAAAAGTACGGCCAATTGCTGCCCAATACCCGACCCTGCACCAGTAATGGCTGCGACTTTATTTTTAAAATTTTTCATGAGCTATCCTTATTCAGCTTGCTGAATCATCCATCTAAACATCTCGATTGTTTTTCTGTCTGGAAGATTGCAGTTCATCCATCCAATATAATTTTGACAATAACCATTGTCAATATAATATATCGTCTATTCCTCCCTGTACTGGAAAAGCTGCGGCTTTGTTTTAAACATAGGTCTAAAGATAAATTATTGTTAATATAAGGCAAAATCTCGATTTCATTCGGCACACCACATCTATGACTGAACAGCACAAAAATTTCGAAGAAAATCAAAATAAACCGGCAAAAACCAAAGAACGTCAATTTAAAGGGATGTCTTTAAGCGAACGTAAACAGGCACGTCGAGAAAAACTGATTGAAGCCGGAATTGAAGCCTATGGTACACATGGTTTTTTTGCAGTCACAGTCAAGGATATTTGTACGGAAGCCAAACTGACTGAACGCTATTTCTATGAATCCTTTAAGAAAAGTGATGAACTGTTTCAGACCATCTTTTTAAAGCTGATTGATCAGTTGCAGCACAATGTCACGCAGGCGATTATGCAGGCCTCCACCGATCCGCGGAAAATGATCGAAGCCGGTTTAACCGCCCTGCTCACCACCTTGAAAGACAATCCGGGTATGGCACGGATTATTTATATTGATGCCATGCTGGTTCAGGAGCTGCATAACCAGGCCACCATCCATGAAACCATGTCGCGTTTTGACCGCATGATTCATGCCTTTGTGATGCTGATGATGCCGAACATTAACCGCTCTGAACGTGAAATTTCGATGATTTCGACTGGCCTAAATGGCTATGTCACGCAAATCGCCATACGCTGGGTAGTCAGTGGTTTCAAGCTCTCGATAGAGGATGTGCTGTCTTCTTGCAGTATCGTTTTTTTATCGCTGCTTGATACTTTTTCGAAAAAATAAAAAATATGATTCCAGCACAACCCTGGTCACCAAACTGTCAATAAATACTCAATATATTGAATTTAATATATTTATCTAACTGATTTATTTTTAATTCTTGATTGTATCTTATTTTAAATTGTGACAATTTCTTGCGAAATTCAGCCGAACTACCTATTCTGCAATGATACTGTCATAATTAATCTTTGTAATAAGCCTGTCATAAATATAAAACGGTCCACCGTTTACGTGAAATAGGGTATTGCGCTGTGAAAGATGACTATATATTAATCGTCGATGATGAGCTCCCGATCCGGGAAATGATCCATACCTCGCTGGATATGGCGGGCTTCCAATGCCTACAGGCTGAAGATGCCAAACAGGCTCATCAAATGATTGTGGATCAACGCCCTGTGCTGATTCTACTCGACTGGATGTTACCGGGTGGTGTCAGCGGTGTAGATCTGTGCCGCCGTCTGAAACGCGATGAAACCCTATCAGAAATTCCCGTGATCATGCTCACTGCCCGCGCTGAAGAAGACCATAAAGTACAAGGTCTGGATGCCGGTGCAGATGACTACATGACCAAACCCTTTTCTACCCGGGAACTGGTTTCCCGCATTAAGGCCGTGTTACGCCGTGCCAATGCCTTAAACGGTGAAAAAACCATTGATGCTAATGGTCTGGTACTCGACCCTGTCAGCCAGCGGGTCAGTCATGGTCAGAATATTTTAGAAATGGGACCCACGGAATACCGTTTATTGGCCTTTTTTATGACCCATCCGGAACGTGCCTATACCCGTGCTCAATTGCTGGATCAGGTCTGGGGTGGTAACGTATATATTGAAGATCGTACCATTGATGTACATATCCGCCGTTTGCGTAAAGTGCTGGAACCGTTTGGTGCAGACCGTTATGTACAAACGGTTCGTGGTACAGGTTACCGTTTTTCTACCCGCGCAGATGTCGCTTTAGGTTAGTCGTCATTTAGGTCAACTATATTTTATGTATGAACCCTACCCCGTCCCGGAAATTGCGCGAGAACATAAACAGTTCCGTTACAGCAGTTTATGGACTTTTGCCAAGCAAGATTTACGTCTGCTGGCCTTTTTATTGCTGATCGCAGGTTTAATCGGTTTAGGGATTGGGTATTTCTGGATTTTTATTCTCATCGCCCTTACGGTGTTTTTTGCCTTGCAATTGCGTTCACTGTATCTGGTCAATGAATGGATTTCCAACCGTCCTTATGATGTGCCACCCAGTTTAAATGGCATCTGGGGAGCCTTGCTGTTTAATGTCTATCGTTCGCAGCGTCAGGAGCGTATTGTTCAGGCAGAAATGGTCGGCCTGATTGATCGGGCGCAATCTTCACTGGTGGCGCTGGCTGAAGCGGTGGTACTGATTGATGATCTACACCAGATTGAATGGTGGAATCCGGCTGCAGAAAAACTCTTGGGTATTCAACCGCTAGATCGCGGTCGCAATATTTTAACCATTCTGCGCCAGCCCAGTTTTATTGAATATTTTAACAATATTGACGAAGCACCCGATGGCCTGAAAATGAAATCTTCGGCCTTTGAAGACCATTATGTACAAGTCAAAATGACCCGCTTTGGTGGGGAAAGCCGCTTACTGGTGGCTTATGATGTGACCCGCATGCATAATCTGGAACAGATGCGCACAGACTTTGTTGACAATATTTCCCATGAATTACGTACCCCGCTTACCGTACTCAGCGGTTATATTGAAACCTTTACCGATCAGGAAGATTTAAACCCGCGCTGGAAACGTGCCTTCGACCAGATGCAGGCGCAAACCAAGCGCATGAATGCCCTGGTAAATGATTTATTGCTATTGTCGCGTTTAGAAAATGACAAAAAAATCGCGAAAAACCAGATTATTGAAATGCCAAGTCTGATGAACCAGCTGTTTGATGACGCACAAGCCTATAATGTCGACTATCACCATGCGCTCAATCTCAACATTGACAGCCATTGCGACCTGATTGGCTCCGAGACCGAGCTGGCCAGTGCCTTTAGCAACTTGATTACCAATGCCATTAAGTACACCCCTAAAGGTGGAACCATTACCATGGGCTGGCATGATGACGGTGAACACGGCATCTTTACCGTTCAAGATACCGGCATCGGGATTGACCCTAGACATTTGCCACGTTTAACCGAACGTTTCTATCGGGTCGATAGCGCCCGTAGCCGTCAAACTGGAGGCACTGGCTTAGGTCTGGCCATTGTCAAACATGTGCTGATGCAGCACGGCGCGCATCTGGAAATTGAATCCAAAGAGAATGAAGGCTCGACTTTTAAAGTCGTTTTTCCTAAAGAACGCCTGTACAAACTCTGTTAGACCTGCCTGTTTTAAGTCAGGCTTTGTTCCTTGAACCTGGCTCGCTGAAAAGCAGGCCGTTCCTCAAGACGTTTCAGATACTGGGCGATATGCGGATATGAACCTGAGACTCTGGATTGAATGGCATCAAGTGGAAACCACATCTGAATATCGGCAAAAGAAAATGACCCGGCAAAATATTCGTGCGTGGATAAATAATCTTCCAGATAAGCAATATGCTCTTTTAAACGCGGATGAATAAATCCCGCCTTTACGCCGGAAGTAATTTTATGTGCCACTGGCTTAATCAGCCAGGGTACACGTTTCGGTACATTGTTCATCACCAGTTGCATCAGCAATAACGGCATTAAGGAGCCTTCGGCATAGTGCATCCAGTAACGGTATTGTTGCTGGTCTTTTTTGGCCTTCGGTTTAAATTTCTGCGCTGTATCATAACTTTCTTGCAAATGCTGCAAAATCACTGCCGATTCAACAATCGTCTGGTCCTCATCGGTCAAGATCGGTGCTTTAGCCAAAGGATGAACCAGTTTTAATTCAGGCGGTGCAGCAAATGTTGGTAAACGTTTATAAAACTTGACCTGATAATCTTGAGCCAGCTCTTCTAGAGCCCATAAAATTCGAAAAGAACGCGATTGATCTAAATGGTGCAGTGTAATCATTATTTTTTGACCTCTATTTTTATATTTTGATCATGACCGATCTGCTGGAAAAATGACATTCTGCTTTGCACACAATATCATGGCTATCGGATCATGGATTTAAAGCAGAACCGTGTTAATGTCCAGACTGCGTAACAGTGTCTTGGTGACTGGTGTTTTACTGCTGATGTCTAAAATTTTTTGTTTCAGTTCATCCGATAATGGCTGGGCAAAAGACAAACGACGTTCAATCCACTCTTTACCTTCTTTATTGCTATTAAAATCGGCTTCTACGGAAAATTGACCGAGCTCCAGACCTTTATGCGCAAGGTCATCATGGTACAGGAAACCAGACCGGAACAAATAAAATCATAAGGTGCAGGACCCCGATCTTGCCCGCCCAAGAATTCAGGTTTATCCGTCATAAACTGGTGTTTGCCACTTTTCACTTCGCCTGACCAAGGTTCATCCAGGCTCTATACTTCTGCATTTGCAATAATTACCATATTCAAACATCCTGAATTTTATTGTTATTTTGAGGCTCGCATTTTATTGGGAAATACAGGTGCTTCCAGGCGAGGTCCCGGATAGTCAGGAATGGTACCAAAACGGTCATCCTGATTCATCCACTGGTCACGGGCTTGGCAGAGCTCTTCCTGAGTCCGCCCGACAAAGTTCCACCACAGTAATATCGGTGACTCGAAAGGTTCGCCACCCAATAGCAGTACTCGACTGCCTTTATGTAAGCGGATTTCAATTTCAGTCATGCCTGGTTCCAGCACGACCATGTTGTCATCTGTCAGCTCATGACCGTTGACTTCAGCAGCTCCCTCCAGCGCCATAAAGCCATATTCAAATTTCGGATTCAATGGAATTCGGGTAGTGGTGGATTCCTGTGCAGTTAAATCCACACCCAGCAATTCGCTATGCACCGCAACCGGAGACCGGGTTTGCAAGAACTCCCCCACCAGTACGGTAAATTCAACCTGATCTTTTTCCACCACTGGCAGTTCCGGATAATGATCAAAACGCGGCGCCATATTAATCTTGTCATCTGGCAAGGCAATCCAGAGCTGGGCAGCGTGCATATGGGTTTCGCTTTCCGGGGCCACTTCAGTATGGGAAATCCCATAGCCTGCGGTCATTAAATTGACCTGTTTGGGACGAATCAGCTGTTTGCTCCCCAAGCTGTCGGTATGCATCATGGTGCCTTCAATCATCCAGGTAAAAGTCTGCAAGCCAATATGCGGATGTGGTCCGACATCCAGACCATCACCTTGAGGAAAAGTCACGGGACCCGCATGATCCAGAAAGCACCAGGCTCCAATTAAACGCTTATGGCGACTGGGCAAGGCGCGCTTAATCACGGTGCCCTGTCCAATTTCCGCACTACGCAAAGGAAATTCCTGAATAAAGCGGTTTACGTATTTTTCACAATCGTCCGAATTGGAAAGCTCTGTATAGCTGCTATTGGTCATATGACTATCCTGAATTTCATGAACACGACTGTTCTTGTAAGTCCTACCTATTATTATCAATCATATAGACTCTTCATCATTCAGCCTATAGTTAAAGTTAATACGCTGAATACCATGGACAGGACAATATTCTTTTTGAAATTTTCTTCATAAAACAAGGTCTAAACTCGATAAATGACTGACTATTTTTACCCTATTCATATGAATTTTATAGGAAAAAAATTTTTTGTCACAATTATACCTATGACTTACCGAGTCTTCTGTATACAGATATTTTTCCTCAGCATACTATTTCCCCCTGACCAATCTGCTATAGAAGAGGATAATCATGTCCCAGGGACAGCAGGAAAATTTTCATTACTCTGAAAATCAAGAATATAGTGATATCGGGAACAATGAAGATAAATATTCAAATATCGGAACTGCCATTTTACCCAAGCAGCTGTGTACGCTCGCCAATCAAAAACAGATAGAACACCAACTAGAACATCCTAGCACCCGTATTCCGGAACAATTTCAACAATACTATCTGGATTATCAAAATAAGCACCAACGACAGTTTTTAAAATGCGTCAATTTTATTGGTCAGCTGACTTTTTTAAGCTATTTCTTTGTCGATTGGGTTTTATTACCGGACATTGGCATGCTGTCTGGTATTGCACGGCTCAGTCTTGTCATCTTGGCACTGTCGGTCAACTGGCTGGCTTTCCGCTACTGCAAGAATATTAAAATTCTGGATAGCCTGCTGCCAGCCTCTGTTGCAGCTGCAGCAGCAATATGGCTTGAACTGCTGTATTTATCACATAGTCCCGTTGTGAATACGTATCTCTACGCCAGCATCATTTTTATTTTATTGGGCAATTTATGCATACAGGTATCTTTTCGTAATTCCATTTTTAGTTCCCTGCTGATTAGTGCGGTGATTTTTAATGGCGTATTCAGGTTGGTCAGCGTCCAGGAACTGATTTTATTTTCACTCATTTACGCGCCGGTTTTATTGCTCAGCATGTATATCAGCTGGAATAACACATTAAATTCAAAACGTAATTTTTTGCGGGTGTTACTCAATGACTGGAACTATTACACCTTAACTGAAATGGCGCATACGGATGAACTGACCCAGCTATATAACCGCCGACAATTTTTACAACTGGCCGAACAGAGCATACAGCAATGGCCCAAATATAATTTAACCTGTCTATTGATGTTTGATATCGACTTTTTTAAGAATATTAATGATACCTATGGCCATGATGTGGGAGATGAAGTGCTGCGGGTACTGGCTGATATTACTCGCCGGGAAATGCGTCATAGCGATGTACTGGCCCGTTTTGGGGGGGAAGAATTTATTGCTTTGCTACCCGATACCACACTGGAAGATGCGATGAATATTGCCAACCGCTTATGCCGAAAAATTGAAAGCCATCAAATTTGTGTTAAAGATAAGTGCTTTTTTAATTTCAGTGTGTCGATTGGGGTATCTCAACTGCAGCCAAATCAAAGTGATTTAAACCTGCTGATTAAAAATGCCGATATTGCACTCTACCAAGCCAAGAAAAATGGACGCAATCAGGTAGCGATTTATACCCATGAATAATTAGAAATTATCCTCATCGAAACGGTCTTGGTCTATTTTATAAATATAGAAACTATATTCAATTTAAAATTTCGTGCTAAATTTATTCGATTTTATAAATTAAATTATGTATGATTTCATTCTCATCATAAGATGTGCCTTTAGTATAAATAGAAAAATCTAGTTTATTGAAAGATTTAACATCTATAGGTTTCGTAATAATTAAACGTTTTGATAAAGAAGGTACTTCATCAATAGAAGTGAAATACTTGATTGTATTTTCCGTTTCCTGAATAAAACTTTTATCAGCAATATCAACAAATACTTTAAACGGTAGAGCGGTTTTATTTATTAATTCAAAAATATAAATTACTCTACCATCTTGTAAGCTTTTCTTTTCAATAAATCTAATCGGAAATTCTGTCCCAGAATAACTTTTTGATAATTTTGATTCTTCATAATCAATTAAATTTACCCAGCCAATTTTCTCTAATTTTTTATATTGTTTTGATACATAGTATATATTTTTTTCTCTAAATTGCTTTCTTGCTTCTAAAAGTTTTTCTTTAACTTCATCTTGTTCACGCGCAATAGGATTCAACTTATCACTTAATGATGTAGTATTTTTTGTTTCACTAAAAATATAACCTACCCATGCACTTCCTCCTATAAATGGAAGCAACAATATCAAACCTAAAATAAGATCAAATAAATTTGGAGGTATTTCTTCGACTTTTTCTATAACTTTACCTTTTTCTGTTTTGGAATCTACCTGAATAATTTGCTTATGACTGAAATCTCCATTTTCCACTAAAAGTAAAACACTCACTTTTGATTTTTTATGTAATCTACTTATTTTTATTACATTACTATCTAATGACATATTTGAGTCATTAAATGCAACCAATTCATAGTTTAATGAATTATCTAAACTTACTTTTATATCTTCCTCTATTAAAAATACTTATTTCACACAATGTCCCTTTATTAGTAATTTCTGAAGTTCGGTATAAATTTTCAGTAGCAACATAGAGTTGTCTGCGTTTAAAAATATACGTAAGAAATATCATTATTAATGAGGAGATTATTCCCACTAGTATTTTTAATATTAATTCTTGATTCATGTTATTCCTAAAAAGAAAAACGGAGCAAAAGCTCCGTTATCTTACTGGAATTTATAAATTATTCCCATTCAATCGTAGCAGGTGGCTTAGATGACACATCATAAACCACACGTGAAACATCTTTAATCTCGTTCATGATACGAGTCGAAATCTTGTCTACCAGTTCATATGGAAGATGCGCGAAACGTGCTGTCATAAAGTCAACAGTTTCAACGGCACGAAGTGCAATTACCCATGCATAACGACGGCCATCGCCCACTACACCAACAGATTTAACCGGTTGGAATACAGCGAAGGCTTGAGCAGTTTTGTCATACCAACCGCTGGCACGAAGTTCTTGCATGAAGATGTCATCAGCCAGACGAAGAATGTCGGCATATTCTTTTTTCACTTCACCCAAAATACGCACGCCCAAACCTGGACCCGGAAATGGATGACGATAAAGCATTTCGTGTGGCAAACCTAAAGTGGTACCTAAACGGCGTACTTCATCTTTAAACAGGTCACGGATTGGCTCAACCAGTTCAAAGGCTAAATCTTCCGGTAAACCGCCCACATTGTGGTGTGATTTAATTACGTGTGCCTTACCGTTTTTGGTTGCAGCAGATTCAATCACGTCCGGGTAAATTGTGCCTTGTGCCAGGAAATTTACGCCATCAAGTTTACGTGCTTCTTCAGCAAAGACTTCAATGAACTCACGACCAATGATTTTACGTTTTTTCTCAGGGTCAACTTCACCTGCGAGAGCGGACAAGAAACGGTTTTCAGCATCGGCACGAATTACACGGATACCCATGTTTTTCGCAAACATATCCATCACTTGCTCGCCTTCGTTCAAACGAAGCAAGCCATTATCTACGAATACGCAAGTCAATTGGTCGCCAATGGCTTTATGAAGAAGCGCAGCAACTACAGATGAATCTACGCCACCTGAAAGACCAAGCAATACTTTTTGATCGCCAATCTGTTCACGTAACTGTTCAACACGCAGGTCGATGATGTTTTCCGAGTTCCAAAGATTACGGCAACCACAAATGCTGTGTACAAAGTTAGACAATAACTCGGCACCTTTTGCAGTATGGGTCACTTCCGGGTGGAACTGCACGCCATAGAAACGGCGTTTTTCATCGCTTACTGCTGCAAATGGACAGCTTGGTGTACTGGCAGTCACCTGGAAACCTTCCGGAATTGCACTGACTTTATCGCCATGGCTCATCCAAACATTGAGTTTGTTTTCACCATCGTCTAAATCACCCAGAAGTTGGTCACGAACCAAAACGTCTACCGCAGCATAACCAAATTCATGCACGGTACCTGGCTCTACTTTACCGCCAAGCTGTTCGGACATGGTTTGCAAGCCGTAGCAAATACCCAATACAGGTACGCCCAAGTTGAATACAACTTCAGGTGCGCGTGGACTACCTTCTTCATGAACACTTTCAGGACCACCCGACAAGATGATACCGTTTGGTTTAAATGCGCGAATGTCTTCTTCAGACATGTCATAGGCATACATTTCAGAATATACGCCAGCTTCACGTACACGACGTGCAATCAGCTGACTGTATTGAGAACCGAAATCCAGGATCAGGATGCGGTCTTCAGTGATTTGAGTATTGGTAGTCATGACAAACAACTATGCAAGGCAAACGAAATAAGCGCTGCATTCTATCATTTTTCGGCGCATTAAGCACACTATTCGCACAAGGCTTTCAATTCGTTGATTGCATTATATTTCTGGCACAACAAGGCATCCATCCGGATGCCTTGTTTATGTTGCCATTTTTCTATTTTAACGATTTGAATATCCTTCAATTTCATCATGATGGATATCAACCTGCTTCATCTGTCTAGACCTTGTCGTATGCTCTCTAGGACTTTGGTGATTAAGTCAAATCTTGCAGCTTAGTTCTGATTATACCAAAGCCATTTATCCTTTGGATTTACCAGTTTTTCTATTTTAACAACATCGATGTTGGTGGATTGATCACTTTGAGTATCCACTTCACCCATGACCTTCACCTGATCACCGGCCTTTAAGCCCATCGGTTTCCAAAAATCATCATCGACATCAATGTCAATTGAACCGGAACCATCTTTGAGCTCAAAATGATCGCCGCGGATTCGTTTGACAATAACGCCGGATAATGTCACTGCAGTTTCATCTGCCAGTTGTTTTGCTTCTGCAACCGTTACCATATTTTGGGCAGCTTCATTCACGATCATCTGATCACTTTTACCCGCCCAAGATGCTGTAGAAAACATTACACCAGAGATAAAAATTACCCATAACATTTGCTTCATGGCTGACTCCACTTTGGTAGCTTCATCAAGCTTTATTGAAGCAAAATCCTGGCAATTTGTACGCAGCTTTTATGTACTGTGCATAGGTTTTATGTAATTACAAAAAGACCTGTATCAGCTGAAGTTAGCCTTCTATTTTCCTCAATTCTGGTGATGATCTCTCTAGCATGTCATCTACACTGAATTTACCTGCACCATGCAACATCAAGAACAATAGTCCACCAGTCATGGCAATATTTTTCATCAGGTGAATGGCATCATCCGGAGTCCCGGTGCCGTGGAAAATAAAGCCGCAAATAAAGGTAAAAATGGCTAAGCCCAAGGCAGCCAGGCGGGCCTGGAAACCAAAGAACAAGGCCAGACCACCGCCAGCGACGACCAGGATACTCAAAGGCAGCAGACTGCCCGGGACACCTTTAGATTCCATATACCCGGCCGTTGCAGTATAAGCATTGATTTTCATCCAGCCAGACATCAGAAAAATATAGGCTATCAATACACGTGCAACCAAAGCGATAAAGGCATCGGTTTGCAGACCTTGCAGCAAATTTTTTATAAAAATATTCGGATTAAACATGAGGTCACCTTTTGATTTTTGTTTTAATGACCTCTTCATCCTAAGCCTGTTTTTATCAGGGTCAATAAATAATTTGTAAGATAAATCATTGTGAAAAAAGGGAAGGATGAAAATGCAATTAATTTTCTTTTTGGTACTGACTTTCATGCCTCAGACTGCTAGGATTTCAGCACATTTTTGCTGTCTGTAGCGCCATGGAACTGCTTGATTTTATCTTACACGTTGATGCCCATCTGCTTGAATTTATCACCGATTACGGCGTGTGGATTTATGCCATTCTTTTCTTGATTATTTTTGTAGAAACCGGTTTGGTGGTGATGCCGTTTCTGCCGGGTGACAGCCTGCTGTTCGCAGCAGGAGCCTTAGCAGCATCCACAGGCGCAATGAATCCTTATATTCTGGTCATCTTGCTGTTTACTGCCGCAGTATTGGGCGACACGCTGAATTATCATATTGGCAAATTTATTGGGCCGCGTGTCTTTGAAATTGAATCACGGTTCATTAATAAAAAGCATTTAACCTATACGCAAAAATTCTTTGAAAAACATGGCGGAAAAACCATTATTTTTGCCCGTTTTATTCCTTTCGCCCGTACTTTTGCCCCGTTTGTCGCCGGTGCCGGTCATATGAATTATAAATATTTCCTCAGCTTTAATGTCATTGGTGCCATTTGCTGGGTCAGTTCTTTTGTGATTTTAGGCTACTTGTTTGGCAATATGCCGATTGTTAAAGACAATTTTACCCATCTGATTTTTGGCATCATTATTATTAGTATCTTGCCGGGCATTATTGGTTTTATTCGCCAGAAACTCAAAAAGGTGCATTAAAAGAAGCGAATCACCACGGGTAACATACACATAATCAGCAACATCGCCGATCCTTTATATAATAGATCGGCTTTTATTTGCCTGGACTGACCCGCCAGAATAGCCCGCCCAAAAAACATCCAGAACACCACAGTAGGTAACAGGACCAGACTGAACATTGCAAATACCAAAATAAAATTGGTGGGATTGTTCCAGGTTTCAAGCGGTAAAACACCGGCAGCAAATAATAAGGCTTTAGGATTTTTGAAGGTAGAAAAGAACAGTTGCCGAGGTCGGATCGAAGGATGACGTTGATTATGCTTTTCTAAATCTGATGCTTTCCACAAATGAAAAGCCATCCAACTCACATAAATGGCGCTACAAAAATGCAGGATATGAATAAAGTTCGGCCATACTGGATCACACAAATGAATAAGTAATGCCCACAAATTAATGGCATAAAAATAGCCAAGCATTTTTGCCGGAATAAACAGACTGGTTTTAGCAATGCCTTGTTGATAAGCCGAGCTTGCAAGTAATGCATTGGTTGGACCCGGAATCATCAATACCGCAATCACTGCCAATACAAAAAGCCAACTCTCGATCATACATACCTGATATCACCATCCTGATGGGGCACACCTTATATGAAACCGATAAAAAATGACAAGTATTTCTCGATAAAAAAACATCACCTGATGCGTTTAAAGATTCCATCAAAAAACAACAACCAATTGATATTAATAATATTTACATTGAAACATTTTGCTAATATTTTATCACCCTGCTGTCAGGTACAGCACCTCAACAGCAGGATAAATTGATGAATTATTGAACTTTATTGCGAACAATAATTGGGCAGTTTTTGAATTTTGCCGCCTGAACCACAGCTTCCTGTTCACCCAATAGACGTGCCAGTTCAGTGTTTTTGCTATTTGAAGATTGTCCCATATTGACTGAAACACTCGGAGCGATTCCCCAGCCGCCATGACTGCCCCAACCACCGCCTACACCGACACCCACACCGACGCCAGTGCGTTTTGGTGCCTGCACACCATTGTCGATATATTGCTGAATACGATTATATTCACTTTGCAATTGCTGGCAATTGAGCACTTGATACTGGGTCGGAGAAACATAACTCGGTTTTACCGTCGTTGCACATGCAGCCAATAAAACCGTACTTCCCAAAAGAAGGCTTAGATAAATCGTTTTCATGAGAAATCTCAATACTTATATATGCTCAATTTCATTGAACAACGATTGATAGGCTTGCGTCAATTTATGATCAGTCGCCAAATGGATCAAAGGCTGATTTTTAAGATGCGATTCTTTCATTAAAATGGACGGCGGCAACATGCTGTCTAACACCGGCAAGCTTTCATCTTTCAGCTGTTGCACCACTTCACGCGGTAATTTAGCCTGGGCCTGAAACTGATTGACCACAATCCCTTCAATCTCCAGATGGTCATTGTGATCATCCTGAGTTTCAATAACATTTTCAATCAGAGTTTGTAATGCACGTTTTGAAAATACGTCACAATCAAAAGGAATCAGCACGCGACTGGCTGCAATCAGCGCCGATAAGGTAAAGAAGTTAAAAGCCGGTGGTGTATCGATATACACTCGATCATACTGCCCTTCCAGTTGTTGCAAGGCATCACGCAATTTATAAATCTTGTGTTTTGACTCCAAAGCATGTGCCAGTGCACCCAAAGTCGGACTTGCAGGAATCACATCCAGATTTTTAAAAGGTGATTGGTGCACGTAACGCTCCAGACCTTTATCCCGATTCTTTAAAATGGAACCTATGGCATTGCCTAAAAGTCCTTTGCTTTGGGTTGCCCCCAGCACTTCCTGAAAATAATTTTCAATATTGGGTTCCAGCGCCGGTTTATCCACCGTATAGGTCGCATCATCCCCTAATAGATATTGACTAGAATTGGCTTGAGGGTCGAGATCAATCAGCAAGGTTTTTAACCCCTGATGTGCACTAATTGCAGCCAGGTTGACGGCAATACTGGACTTACCTACCCCACCTTTTTGATTAAAAACCACACGTACCAGCATTGGAAGCCCCCTATCATTTATAGTTATCTATGAATTGCAGTTTATCCTACATGCCTTGCATCCAGAATAATCATGTCTAACAATTAGCCAAAATTCGGCTTGATGATGACTAATCCGATAATGGCGATCAGTGCAACCACTGCAATCATTAAACCTGCGCGACGCTGGACCAGTAAAATACTGTCATCTTTTTTATAGGCTTTGATCAAGGAAGAAAACAGCACCAGAAACAGGATGATCTTGGCATAAAACCATGGTTGTACTTCAAAATTCTTGATCACTAATGAAGTTAGCCCGGTCAAAACAATAATCGTCATGGCAAGATGTTGCCAGGCGACCAAAAATTTTCGTGCCACCGGATTGGGCTGATTGCCGTTGACTCCAACAAATAAAGTAAAAGCACGTGCAAGGATTGCCCCAATTAATAAAGTCACCGCAATCATATGCACAATTTTTACCGTCAGCTGCATATCCATTATTTAATCTTCCTTACGATTCTGCTTTTGGCGCATGTGCACATTCAGGACTTGAGGTGTCTTGTCCTTGCCATTCTGATGGCACAAAAGCATGAATCGCCAGGGCATGAATACGGCTTGGTGCAAGCAAGTCCCCTGCTGCTGCATAAATTTTTTGATGACGTTGCACCAAACGCAAGCCTTGGAAAATGTCACTCACCACAATCACTTTAAAATGCGATTCTTTACCCGGGAAATAGCCGCCATGACCGGATGATTCGTTCACCACTTCTAAATGAACTGGTGATAACTCTTGCAGGCGTTGAATCAACTGTTGTTCTAAATTCATCAAGATACTCCCAAATAGTTCAATTTCTGGCTTCAGTATACCGTGTTCCGATTCAATCTTCGTGCCTATACAACCTATCATTCCTGGATTTCAGGATAAAATTTTCTTTTCAAACTTCAATCTTGTTTATAAAAGCAGCAAAATTAAGCAAAATGGTTTTATTTTATGCAATCGATACAAGTTTTTTCACAAAGTTATTGACCCTATTTTTGCATAATGTATTATACACGGCATGCGGGAATAGCTCAGTTGGTAGAGCATAACCTTGCCAAGGTTGGGGTCGGGAGTTCGAGTCTCCTTTCCCGCTCAAAATTTTTTCATTTAGTTTTTTCACTTAAAAAACTTTATAGACTCCGCGGGAATAGCTCAGTTGGTAGAGCATAACCTTGCCAAGGTTGGGGTCGGGAGTTCGAGTCTCCTTTCCCGCTCCAGATTCAAAAAAGCCCTCATCGAAAGATGGGGGCTTTTTTATTCTATTCGCATACAAAACTCTATAAATCAGCAGCATTTTGCATAAGCTTGTCATTATTTATGTATTTCAACTGCTTAAAGATTCAGCATAATCACGGCTTTTTAAAATAAAGGCCTCTTTTCAAGCGTTCAGGCTCTGTGTATAACAATGAACCAGGAATGGAAATCAATAAGCATAGGCAAACATCGTAAAAAAACGGTAGACTATGCAACAATCAATGCAAGCAAAATGTCATTTGAGACAAAAAGAAGGTGAAGGTTGATGCCGCTCAATACCGTTGAAGAGCTCGTAGCAGATATCCGTGCAGGAAAAATGGTCATCCTGATGGATGATGAAGACCGTGAAAATGAAGGTGATCTCGTCATTGCTGCGACTCATGTACGTCCTGAAGACATCAACTTCATGATCACACATGCACGTGGTTTGGTTTGTCTCACCTTGAGCCGCGACCGTTGTCAACAGCTCAATCTTCCCCTCATGGTAGATGCCAACGGCGCACAGCACGGAACTAACTTTACGCTCTCAATTGAAGCTGCTAACGGTATTACAACAGGTATTTCAGCAGCTGAACGTGCTCATACCATTCAGACTGCTGTAGCCGCGCATGCCAAACCTGCGGACATTGTACAACCGGGTCATATTTTCCCGTTGATGGCACAACCAGGTGGCGTATTGCATCGTGCCGGGCATACTGAAGCAGGCTGTGACTTGGCCCGTCTCGCAGGACTTGAACCTGCATCAGTGATTTGTGAAATTATTAAAGAAGACGGCACCATGGCGCGCCGTCCAGATTTAGAAATTTTTGCTGAAAAGCATGGTTTGAAAATCGGGACTATTGCGGATTTAATCCATTACCGCATGACCAATGAACAAACGGTTGAACGTCTGGATCAACAAACTTTAAATACGGAATACGGAACTTTCGAACTGTTCCGTTACCGTGAAATTGGTAACCCGGACATTCATTTAGCCTTGGTTAAAGGGGAACCAAAAGAAGGGGTCACTACCGTTCGCGTTCATGGCTTCAACCCGGTACGTGACCTGCTAAAAATCAACAAGCAAGATGGCGAACCGGCCTGGAATCTCGACAAGGCGCTGAAAGAAATTGCTTCTAGCGAGCGTGGCGTTTTGGTCTGGATTGGCCAACATCATCTACCGGACCTTGGCCCTGCACTGGAAAGTTTAAATACACCCAAACCAGCCAAATCCAATGCTGCACTGTCTCAGCAGTACCAAACCATTGGTGTCGGTGCCCAGATTTTACGTGATTTAGGGGTTGAGAAAATGAAATTGCTCAGCTCTCCATTACGTTTTAATGCGTTATCAGGTTTTAACTTAGAAGTGGTGGAATACATCACTGCACATCAAACAACTTAAGAAATCATCGAGGTTGCTATGGCAGTTCGCCGTATTGAAGGTATGTTACATCTCGCGAGCGAAGGCCGTTACGCGATTTTAGTGGGTCGTTTTAATAGTTTTGTTGTCGAACATCTATTAGAAGGCGCAATTGATACATTGAAACGTCATGGTGTATCAGAGGATAATATCACTGTTGTTCATGCACCTGGCGCTTGGGAACTTCCGGTAGTGGCTAAGAAACTGGCTGCTGCTGATCGTTTTGATGCCATTATTGCCCTGGGCGCAGTGATTCGTGGTAGCACGCCGCACTTCGACTTTGTTGCTGGCGAATGTGCCAAAGGTTTAGGCGTGGTTGGCCTAGACACTGGCTTACCGATCATTAATGGTGTATTGACTACGGATAGTATTGAACAGGCGATTGAACGCTCGGGTACAAAAGCAGGTAATAAAGGCAGTGAAGCTGCTCTTACTGCGATTGAAATGGTTAACTTGTTAAAGGCTATTTAACGCTATGTCGCAAACACTTCAAGCAACTTATGCAGCAAAACGCAAAGCACGTCGTTTTACTGTACAAGGAATTTATGAATGGCAGATGAGCCACAATCCGGTACATGAAATTGAAGCACGTACACGTGTGGAGAATGCCATGCACAAAGTGGATCTCGGCTATTATCATGAATTGTTGACTCAAGTGGTTGCCAATCATGAAGCATTGGATGCGCTCCTAATCCCTGTGCTGGATCGTGAAATTAGTGCGCTTGACGGCGTTGAACTCGCGACTCTTCGTCTGGGCGCGTATGAATTGAAAGAACATCTTGAAATTCCATATCGTGTCGTTTTAGATGAAGCAATCGAGCTGGCTAAACATTTTGGCGGTGCAGACAGCCATAAATACATCAACGGTGTATTGGATCGTTTAGCGACAACCTTACGTGCAGCAGAAAAGCAACAAGCCAACTAAATAAAGTAGATTTGTTGTATGGCTGAGTTCTCGATCATTGATACTTATTTTAATCGACAGACCTCTGCGTCGGTCGATTTAGGTGTCGGTGACGACTCAGCCTTGCTCACCCCTCCTCCACAGCAACAACTGGTCATCTGTGCCGACACCCTCGTTGCTGGACGACATTTCCCCTTAGATACCAATCCCCATGCCATCGGCTGGAAATCTGTTGCGGTCAATTTATCTGACATTGCCGCCATGGGTGCCAAACCACACAGCATTTTACTGGCATTGAGCCTACCCCAAATTGATCACGACTGGCTCAAAGGCTTTAGTCAGGGTTTATATGATTGCTGCGATCAATTTGGGGTGAGTTTAATTGGCGGTGATACCACGCAAAGTCCTCATCTCACCATTTCGGTCACAGCACTGGGCTGGATAGACACCGGCAAAGCCATCACACGCTCAGGCGCACAAGTCGGTGATTATGTCTGTGTCTCTGGCACAGTCGGTGATGCTGCATTTGCTTTGCACAATTTAGGACATCCACTACAAAAACGTCTGGATTATCCAACGCCACGTTGCCAGCTTGGACAACAGTTAAAAGGCCTGGCATCCAGCATGATAGATGTGTCTGATGGATTAGCCCAAGATTTAGGCCATATTTTAAAAGCCTCAAAAGTGGGTGCAATACTGGAATTAAGCCAGTTATCGATCAGTCCAGATTTACAAAATTTAACTCAACAACAGCAATGGCAATATGCCCTCGCGGGTGGCGATGACTACGAGTTATGCTTTACAATAAGCCCGCAAAATTATGAAAAGCTTTTGCAACAACAATTAGATGTCAACATTAGCAAAATTGGACAAATTGACCAAAAAACTGAGTTAACTTTTGTGCAGAATGGCGTAGACCATTCGCTGCAATTTCATGGATACGAACACTTTGCATAAACCTGCGATTCATTTTAAAGACATGTCCTGGTACAACCGCTTTATCGTTTTTTGCGGTGTCGGATTTGGTTCCGGGTTGTTACCCAAAGCGCCGGGCACTTTTGGTTCGGCCTTTGCATTGCTGTTTATTCCTGCCTGGCTTGCAATTGGCTTTACCAACTCCATTATTGCCATGATTTTAATGTCACTTATTGGCATTTATATTTGTGGGCAAACCGCTAAAGTCATGGGTGTGCATGACGATGGCCGTATTGTTTGGGATGAATTCGCAGGACAGTCAATTACCTTCCTGCCCCTGATTTACTTCGTACAAATGAGCTGGCTTTGGGTGTTCGTCGGATTTGTCCTATTCCGCTTATTTGATGTCTGGAAACCCTGGCCTATTCGTGTCATCGACCGACAAGTCGGTGGCGGTTTCGGCATTATGTTTGACGATATTATTGCCGGCATTTGGGCCGCAATCTGTATTCTCGTGTACCTCAACATTTCAATGGCTTAAGCCAAGTTTTTAAGGTGTATTATGTCAACTTCTGTGATTATTCTTGCTGCTGGTAAAGGAACTCGAATGCGTTCGAGCTTACCCAAAGTATTGCAGCCGCTCGCAGGACGCCCTCTACTCGGTCATGTCATTGAAACTGCTAAAAAATTACATGCCAAAAATATTATTACCATTTTTGGACACGGCGGTGATTTAGTTCAACAAACCTTTGCACAGGAAAATGTTCAATGGGTAGAACAAGCCGAACAACTGGGTACAGGCCATGCGGTTAAAGTGACGTTACCGGTACTTCCTACAGATGGCATTTCACTGATCCTTTCCGGTGATGTACCTTGTATTAGCCAAGAAACCTTGGAAAAGCTACTCGCTGTTTCACGTGAAACAGGAATTGGTCTGGTGACATTAACCTTGGCCGATGCTACCGGTTATGGTCGTATCGTACGTGAAAACAATAAAATTCAGGCCATTGTTGAGCATAAAGATGCAAGCGATGCACAGCGTCAAATCAAGGAAATCAATACCGGTATTTACTGTGTCAGCAATGCCAAACTGCATCAATGGTTACCAAAATTAAGCAACAACAATGCCCAAGGCGAATATTACCTGACCGACATCGTGGCCATGGCGATTACCGATGGTCTTGAAGTGGCTTCTGTTGAACCGGAACGTGCCTTTGAAGTTGAAGGGGTAAATGACCGCATCCAATTGGCTGCTTTAGAACGCGAATTCCAGGCCTACCAGGCCAAACTGCTAATGCAGCAAGGCGTACATATCATTGATCCAAGCCGTTTTGACCTGCGTGGCAATCTTACAGTCGGTCAAGATGTGCGGATCGATATCAACGTGATCATCGAAGGTGATTGCGAACTCGGCAACAATGTTGAAATTGGTGCGGGTTGTGTGATTAAAAATACCAAGATAGCTTCAGGCACCAAAGTACAACCCTATAGTATCTTTGACAATGCCGTGGTCGGTGAAGATACGCAAATTGGACCGTTTGCCCGTTTACGCCCTGGTGCCAAGCTTGCCAATAAAGTGCATATTGGCAACTTTGTTGAAGTAAAAAATTCCACAATTGGCCTCGGCTCTAAAGCCAATCATTTTACTTATTTAGGTGATGCCGAAGTCGGCGCAGGTTCAAATATTGGTGCCGGTACCATTACCTGTAATTATGATGGTGCCAATAAATTTAAAACCATTATTGGTGATTCAGCCTTTATCGGCTCGAACAGTTCACTGGTTGCCCCGGTCAATATTGGCAATGGTGCCACTGTCGGTGCTGGCTCAGTCATCACACGCGATGTCGCAGAAAATAGTTTGGCCTTTGAACGATCAAAACAAATCGCTAAAGAAAACTATCAACGCCCCCAAAAATTGAAAAAATAAGAGGATTATAAATATGTGCGGAATTGTCGGTGGCGTTGCAGAACGTAATATTAGCAATATTCTAATTGAAGGCCTGAAGCGCCTTGAATACCGTGGCTACGATTCAGCTGGTGTTGCGCTGATCAATGGCGGTCATGTCCTGCGCGAACGCCGTGTGGGTAAAGTGATCAACCTAGAACAGGCAGTGAATGAGTCGAATATCGAAGGTTCACTAGGGATTGCCCATACCCGCTGGGCAACCCATGGCAAACCGACTGAAAATAATGCTCACCCGCATGTTTCTGGTACGGTGGCTGTGGTGCATAACGGCATTATTGAAAACTATCAAGAACTGAAAGATGATCTTGAAGCCTTGGGCTATGTGTTTACTTCACAAACGGATACCGAAGTTGTCGCACATCTGGTCAATGATGCATTGAAATCAACTTCCAGTCTTCTAGAAGCGGTTCAACAGGTTGTTCCTCAGCTCAAAGGGGCTTATGCACTGGGTATCGTGCATACCGATCATCCGAATGAGCTGATTACCGTTCGTGAAGGTTCACCTTTGGTTATTGGTGTCGGCATTGGCGAGAACTTTATCAGTTCGGATCAATTGGCCCTGCTTCCAATTACCAACCGTTTTATTTACCTGGAAGAAGGTGATATTGCACGTTTAACACGTAACAGCATTGAAGTGTTTGTGGATGGACAATTGGTGAATCGTCCAATAAAAGAACTGGATGCAACAGTCAGCAATGCATCTAAAGGTGAATATAAGCACTACATGCTCAAAGAAATTTATGAGCAACCTGAAGCGATTCAGCAGACCATTTCCCAAGCCTTGAATGGCAACGATTTACGCGAAGATTTCTTAAATAAGGCCGTTGCTGATTTTGAAAAGATTCAACAGGTGCAAATTATTGCCTGTGGAACCAGTTACCATGCCGGCATGATTGCAAAATACTGGTTTGAGCAACTGATTGACCTGCCTTGCCAGGTGGAAATTGCCAGCGAATTCCGTTACCGCACCCCTGTGATTGTCAATAACACACTTTATGTATGTATTTCTCAATCCGGTGAAACAGCCGATACTTTGGCTGCGCTGCGCGATACTCAAAAACGCGCTGCTGCAAAAAGTTTAAACATTAGCACCATGACCATTTGTAATGTGGCTACATCTTCAATGGTACGTGAAACCAATCATAGCTTGTTAACCTTGGCTGGACCTGAGATTGGCGTTGCTTCAACCAAAGCATTTACCACCCAGCTTGCTGCACTCATGCTGCTGGTACTGAAAATTGGTCAAGTGAAGCAAAGTATCTCGGCTGAACAAATTACTGCCATTACCACTGATTTATGGCATACCCCTAAAGTCATTCTAGATACTTTGCAACACGATAAAGACATTTTACGTTTATCTGAACTGTTTGTAGAAAAACAGCACTGCCTGTTTTTAGGCCGTGGTACTGAGTTCCCGATTGCTCTTGAAGGTGCATTGAAACTGAAAGAAATTTCATATATTCATGCCGAAGGTTATGCAGCAGGTGAACTGAAACATGGTCCATTGGCACTGGTGGACAATGACATGCCGGTGGTGATTCTTGCTCCGCAAGATGACATGCTCGACAAACTCAAATCCAATATGGAAGAAGTTCAGGCCCGTGGTGGTGAACTGTTTGTTTTTGCCGATGAGAACAGCGGTATTAAAGGCAAAGAGCGTCAGCATGTGGTCCATGTACCAAGTATCAGTCCACTCCTTGCGCCAATTGTTTATAGTATTCCTGTACAGCTGCTGTCATACCATGTGGCTGTATTGCGTGGAACGGATGTCGATCAGCCACGTAATCTGGCAAAATCGGTCACAGTTGAATAATAAATTCTGATATAAGGCTGGGTAACCGGCCTTTTTCTTGTAAAAGGAAAGAGTAAAAGAATATGACCCTGAGTTGTTTTAAAGCCTACGATATTCGTGGAAAATTGGGTGAAGAATTAAACGAAGACATCGCTTATAAAATTGGCCGGGCTTATGGCCAAATTTATCAACCTAAAACAGTGGTAATCGGTTGTGATATTCGTTTGAGCAGTGAAGACCTGAAGCAGGCGACCATTCGCGGTTTAAATGATGCTGGTGTTAAGGTACTCGATTTAGGCATGACCGGTACGGAAGAAGTCTATTTTGGAGCATTCCACCTGGACGTTCAAGGCGGTATTGAAGTCACTGCCAGTCATAATCCGATGGATTACAATGGCATGAAACTGGTGCGTGAAAATGCCCGTCCGATCAGTGCAGATACGGGTTTAAAAGACATCCAGCTTTTAGCAGAATCGGGGGTATTTAAAGACGTTGAGCAAAAAGGGACGACCGAAAAATATAATATCCTGCCTGAATTTGTCGATCACCTGATGACCTATATTAATCCGGCAAAAATCCGCCCAATGAAACTGGTGATGAATGCCGGCAATGGTGCCGCAGGTCATGTGGTGGATGCGATTGAAGAAAAATTCAAAATCCTGAATGTACCGGTAGAATTTATTAAAATTCACCATGAAGCCGATGGTACATTCCCAAATGGTATTCCTAACCCGCTGCTTGTTGAAAACCGTGACAGCACGCGTAAAGCCGTCATTGAGCATGGGGCTGACATGGGCCTTGCCTGGGATGGTGACTTTGACCGCTGCTTCCTGTTTGATGAAAAAGGGCAGTTTATTGAAGGCTATTATATTGTCGGTCTATTGGCACAAGCGTTCTTGCTGAAACAGTCGGGTGAGAAAATTGTGCATGACCCTCGCCTGGTCTGGAATACCTTTGACATTGTTGAACAATACCAAGGGGAAGCGATCCAGTCTAAATCTGGTCATTCTTTCATTAAAGAAAAAATGCGTGAGCATAATGCCGTGTATGGCGGAGAAATGAGTGCACACCATTATTTCCGTGACTTTGCCTATTGCGATAGCGGCATGATTCCATGGCTGTTAACGATGTCGGTATTGTCTGAAACCCAAAAACCGTTGTCTAACCTAGTAGAAGAAATGATTGCAAAATTCCCATGCTCAGGTGAAATCAACTTCAAAGTGGCAGATACCCAAACGACCATTCAAAAGATTTTTGATCACTATGCCGATCAAAATCCACTCCTTGATCAGACGGACGGTGTGAGTTTAGATTTTGGTGCATGGCGTTTAAACGTACGTGCTTCCAATACCGAGCCATTACTGCGCTTAAATATTGAAAGCCGTGCAGATAAAAATCCTAAACTAATACAAGATTATGTGGATGAATTAACCCAACTGATTCAAGGCTAAGGATTACTGGTATTAAAAAAGGAGCTTGATCGAAAGCTCCTTTTTCATATCTACTGGTTGCGATAACCATTCGGATTTTGCTTTTGCCAGTTCCAGCTGTCCGCCAGCATATCTTCCAGAGTATATTGCGGTTTCCAGCCTAACTCTTTTACTGCACGGGCATTATCGGCAAAAGACGTCGCCACATCTCCGGCACGACGAGGAGCAATTTCAAATGGAATCTTCACCCCATTGACCTGCTCAAAGGTATTTTTGATCTGTAAGACCGAGCAGCCATGACCGGTACCAATATTCCAGGTACGGCAGCCTTGTGCTTGCAGACGATTATTTAATGCACATAAATGCGCATTCGCCAGATCGACGACATGGATATAATCCCGTACCCCAGTCCCATCTACCGTATCGTAATCATCACCAAAAATAGATAGTTTTTCACGACGACCAACTGCCACTTGGGTCACATACGGCATCAGGTTATTCGGAATCCCTTGTGGGTCTTCACCAATCTGGCCACTTTTATGCGCGCCGACCGGGTTAAAATAACGTAGCAAAGCAATCGACCAGCGTTCATCGGATACAGACAGCTTTTGTAATAATTGTTCTACAATCAACTTGGTATAACCATAGTTATTGCTCGGCATCCCAGTCAGCATGTCTTCATTTAAAGGCGATACATTGGCCTCATCATACACTGTGGCCGATGAACTGAAGACCAGATTAAATACCCCTGCATGCTGCATGGCCTGTACCAGTTGAATGGAACCAGAAATATTATTATCAAAATAAGCCAGTGGAATTTGCTGGCTTTCCCCTACTGCTTTTAGCCCGGCAAAATGAATCACGGCATCAATGTGCTGCTGCTGAAAAACCTGATCTAGAACCTGTGCATCACGAATATCACCCTGCACAAAAGTCAGGGGTTTGCCACTGATCTGTTGTACACGATTTAAAGATTCTTCCGAACTATTGCACAGATTATCTAGCACAATGACCTCATGGTCTGAATTTAACAGTTGCACGCAGGTATGTGAGCCAATATAACCTGCTCCACCGGTCACTAAAATTTTAGCCATGGGTTTTTCCTAATAATATATGTATTAAGCCTTGAGTCGAGGCATCTAAATCTGAAATATTCTGACTTTCGCCACTTAAAATCGGCAGTAGCTGATTGGCAATTTCTTTACCCTTTTCAACCCCCCATTGATCAAAGGGATTAATATTCCAAAGGACAGACTGCACAAACACTTTATGTTCATACATGGCAATCAACATACCCAGGCTATAAGGGGTCAGCTCTTTGAGTAAAATGGTGCTACTGGGCTGATTGCCTGCATATTGTTTATAGGCAGGTAAATCATTGAGTTCAGTCTGATCTAATGCCTGATTACCAAAAGCCAGTAAACGCGACTGTGCCAGACAGTTTGACAAGGCCAAATGATGCTGCTCAATCAAGGCATCGGCATTGTCTACATAAGTAAATTGCTGGGCATTATAGCGTTTGACTGGTGCAATAAAATCACAGCTGACGGCTTGTGTACCTTGATGCAATAATTGATAAAAAGCATGCTGGGCATTGGGTCCGACCTCCCCCCACACAATCGGGCAAGTATTGGTTTCAACCTGCTCACCTGTACGTTGAATCGATTTACCATTCGATTCCATTTCCAGCTGCTGTAAATAGGCCGCAAAGTATTTTAAACGGCCATCATAAGGCAAAATAGCATGGGTCTGGATATCTAGAAAGTTGGTATTCCAAGCACCCAGCAAGCCCATCAATACCGGAATATTGTGTGCAAAAGGGGCATTTTGGAAATGCTGATCCATCACATAAGCCCCGGCCAGCAGCTGCTTAAAGCCAGCAACCCCGATACTGAGCGCAACGGGCAAACCAATACATGACCAGAGCGAATAACGCCCTCCGACCCAGTCCCAAAGCAACAACTGATTTTCAGGAGCTATGCCCCATTCGGTCATTTTCTCAGGTTTGGTCGAGACGCCGATAAAATGGTGTTTCAGAATATGCGGATGCTGACCTAAAGCTTTTTCCAGCCATAAACGCACGGTTTGCGCATTGGACAAGGTATCAATGGTGCCAAAAGACTTGGATGAGATAATAAATAAAGTAGTTTCAGGACGTAGCTGATGCAGCAATGCTGATAGCTGGCTGCCATCCATGGTCGAGACAAAATGTACACCTAAAGACTTGGCAGTCTGTTTTTTAAAATCAGATAGCGCATGGCTGACCATCAAGGGCCCAAGATCCGAACCTCCAACACCAATATTGACCACATCCTGGATCACCTCCCCGGTCGCACCACGACATTGACCGGCATGGATTTTTTCCACCAAGGTATACATGCGCTGAAGTTGCTGATGAACCTGCGCTGCAACTTCAGCATGCTGTTGATTATCTAGAGGCAAACGTAATGCCCAGTGCATCGCCGCACGCTGTTCGGTATAGTTAATGGCTTCACTGGAAAACAGCCGTTTAATCCAGGGTTTAAGCTCTTGTGCATTGGCCCATTCAACCAAACGGTCAATTACAGCCTGATTGACCCGATGCTTGCTAAAATCAAAAACCACATTGTCTAAATTTACAGAAAATTTTTGAAAACGCTCATCATCTTCTGCAAAAAAATCGGTTAAATGTTTATTTTTTAATTCATTTTTTAAGTTTAACAGCTTACCCAGAACTGAATGTGTCTCTTCTACCGGATAAGGTTGTGCTTGAGTCATCATTAACGCCCTACCCCCATATAGGCAAATCCCTGCGCTTTAATATAATCAGGATCATAAATATTTCGACCATCTAAAATCAGGGGATGCTGCATTACTTTTAATAAAGTTGGGTAATCCAGACTCCAATATTGTTTCCAGGCGGTTAACAGGCATAAGGCATGTGCACCATTTACAGCTTCATACTGGTCAACACAATAGATCAAGTCTTCACGATGTCCATAGACTTTTTCAATTTCAGCCAAAGCCTGCGGATCATGCAGTTTGACCATCACCCCTTGTGCCCATAAGGCTTTCAGCATGGTATGAATGGGGGATTGCTGGATACGTGCCGTATTTTCTTTAAAAGAGGCACCCCAAATTGCCACCGTTTTAGCTTTTAAATCGCCATGATAATAATTCCACAGTTTTCTAAACAGCAGCTCTTTTTGTTGTTCATTGATTTCCCAGACCTGCGCCAACAGCTGACTTTTAGCCCCTGTCCCGGACACGGTATTAGTCAAAGTAAGAATATCATGCGAGAAATTTTCACCACCAAAACCCGCACCTGGATACAGATACGATGACCCTATCCGGCTATCCGCTGCCATGCCCTGACGCACATGCTCGATATCAATGCCCAGTTTTTCGGCCACTACGGCAAGGTCATTGATATAGCTGATTCGTGTCGCCAACATGCCTGAAATGCTGAGTTTGGTAAATTCGGCATCTAGAATGGGCATAAATAAATATTGCTGATGGCGCGGAAATAATGGACGCAGTAATTCCTGGATTTTGAGTTGAACCTTGCTTTGCTCACAGCCCACAATTAACTGCTCGGCTTGAGTCATGCTGGCCAAGGCATTTCCCTCCTGAATGATGTCAGGTAAATACACCCAATCATCTTCAGGTAAATACTTTTGTAATTTGTCCGTACCATGTAAGCCTAGCGTGGATGCATTAATCATCAGTTTAGGATGAATAATTTGACGCTGACCGATTTCTTTTAATATTTCAATCCCCAGATTTTCTTCAGTCGGATTAAAACTAAAGAAATAGGCATCCATATCCAGGGCAATATCATTCAGGTGACAGTATTTTAAAAAACCACTTTGTTCTTGTTTATCCACTAACTGTTTGACCGCATCATCTTGGGCATAAGCTTGTTCTAAAGCACTTTTTTTTAGAAAATCACACCAATACACCTGATGACCACATTCGGCCAACAATGCTGACAGAACACCTGCATACAGGGTTTGTCCAAATACTGCAACCTTCATTATTCACCGCCTTATAATGCAAGTTCCCGGATGAGTGCTTTAAAGTCCTCACCCAATTTAGGATGATCTACACCATAATGTAACACGGCTTTGAGATAACCCAGTTTGCTGCCGCAGTCAAAGGTTTGACCTTTCATTCGATAGGCTTCCACCGTTTCCGTCTTTTGTAATTCTGCAATCGCATCGGTGAGCTGAATTTCGTTCCCTGCACCTTTGGAGGTATTTTCCAATAACTGCATAATCTTGGCCGGCAATACATAGCGACCCACCACGGAAAGATTGGAGGGTGCCGTCCCAACCACCGGTTTTTCTACAATCCCTTGCATTTTAATACTTTCACCTTCTGCAGGGGATGCAGCCACATCCACAATACCGTATTGATCAACTAGATGATCCGGCACAGCTTCCACCATAATTTGTGAAGATTGAGATGCGTTAAAACGTTGAATCATTAAACTTAAATCATTGACCGGATCAGAATCTTTCACCAATACATCAGGCAGTAAAACTGCAAAGTCGTCTTTCCCAATCACATCTTTGGCACAGAGCACGGCATGACCTAAACCGAGGGGTTGTGGCTGACGTACACTCACCACACTGACATGCGGCGGTAAAATCTCGGTAATTTCTTTAAGCAAATCAAATTTCTTTTTGTTTTCAAGCGTCGTTTCCAGCTCAAAATTATGGTCGAAATAATTTTCAATTGATGCTTTGGAAGAATGAGTCACCAAAACAATCTGTTCAATTCCTGCTGCGACAGCCTCACGTACCACATATTCAATCGCAGGACGGTCGACCACGGTCACCATTTCTTTAGGGATGGATTTACTGGCCGGTAAAAAACGTGTGCCTAAACCTGCGACTGGGAGGATAGCTTTTTTGATCATAATATTTACAAAATTGGAAATAGACAGAAACTTATTTTATCTATTTTTCGACAGAGTCGTGTTCGAAATATTTTTACTCGAAAAACGCGCTGCTCCTACTTCCTGATCTGGAGCATTAATACCTTCTTTTTTTAACATGACTTTAACAGTTTTAAACATAATTTTAAAATCAAGCCAAAGGGATTGTTGCTCAACATATCGCACATCTAATTCAAATTTTTCTTCCCAGGACAAATGATTCCGGCCGCTGACTTGTGCCAGTCCTGTCATACCCGGCTTCACCTCATGGCGACGCATTTGGTGAGGAGTATAGTGTTCAAGAAATTCCTTCATTTGAGGACGAGGGCCAACAATACTCATGTCGCCTTTTAGGACATTAATGAGTTGTGGCATTTCATCCAGGCTTGTAGAACGCAATTTATGGCCAAAAGGAGTAATACGTTGATCATCAGGTAAAGGATTTCCTTCTTTATCCGTCGCATTTAGCATAGACCTGAATTTAATCATTTTAAAGATCTTTGCATCCTGTCCTGGTCGTTCCTGCAGAAAAAATATAGGTGAACCTATATTTTTACGAACTTTATAAGCAACCCAAAGGAAAATTGGACTCAACAGAGCTAATGCTGTTAAAGCTATTAGAAAATCAATTAAACGTTTCATTTATATAACCTTAATTATCCTTATTTAGTCCTCAAGAAAGTTATTAAACTAAAATTATTCAATGCTTATTGATGCAGCAATTTTTATGAAGATGCTCATATTCCACAACTTTTCTCTTAAAAAGTATTATATCTTGAAATGGTTTATTTTTGATGTAAATTTACTTAAATCATAGATATAAGCTTTTCAACTGTAACATCACGTAAATACTCAGCTTTTATTTTTTCTCTATTTTGCAAGCACAATTGCTGATATTTACCGCTTTCCTGAATTTGCTGGATTTCATTCTTTAAGGCCTGAATATTGCAAGGGGCAATTAAAGACACATTCTGAAAATTTTCTAATGTTTTTCCTGCTACACCAACGCCACCATATAAAACATATTTTCCGGTAGATAAATATTCATATAATTTAGAAGGCATAGCAGTAGCAAATTCTGGAGTTAATTGTGCATATAAAATGTCAGATTGAGTATATATTTCTAAAAGCTCGTCAAACTGACGACGACCCAAGAAGTTCAAATTCTGCTGATTAGGATTAGCTAATGTATGTATTCTTTCAAAATCTGTGCCCGCACCCACAATATTAAATTGAACATGCGGTAACAGTTTGCTTGCTTCAATCAGTGTTGATAAATCTTGCGCCAAACCTACATTACCAATATAAGTTACAGTAAACTGATTAGAGTGATTCTGCTGAACGTGACTTAACTTTTCAAAAACTGAAAGTGAGACTCCATTTGGAACTTTAACGATTAATTCTTTATTAGAGATATATTTAGAAATATAATCAAACTCATGATCATTTGTGACACTAACAATATCGAATCTTTTTAAATTGAGTAGTGCACTTTGTGTAAAAATCTTTTTAGCAGTTCTATTTATTAAAGATTTCTCATCTAAATATTCCCAGCTTAAATCACGAATATCTAAAATTTTAGTTTTTCCTGTTTTTAATAAGAAGCTTAAGTGCAGTAAAAACATTGATGGAATGGTGATTAAATTTACCTCACAATTGAGTTCATTGGCTTTATTTAATACCAGTGAGGCTATTTTCATTTCCAAAAAAGCACGTTTTATAAAAGATGAAATTTTTGTATCAATAAATGGAATTTTAAAATGTGCGAAGCTTTCATGTTCCAATAAATTAAAGGCTTCATTATCCATAGAAATCAGTTTAACTTGGTGTCCAGCCGCTAGAAACGAATTTACAAAACTAAGTACACGATTTCTTGAAGCATTTTCATTTTCCAGACTATTGGCACTAATAATACATACACATTTATGATCAAGCATTTAACAACTCTTTTATTTAAATTTAATATATTTTGTACCAAAAAAACATACAAAACACACAATTATTGGAATCAAAGAATACATAAAACCATTATATATAGCACCCCTTGCAAATATTAAGGATACAGTACAAATTATAGAAAAAACACATATTCTAAATATTGAATCTTTATCAAAAAATTTGTTAAGCAATTCCAGTAAACCAATATAGAGTCCAAGAAAAGAAGAATATATGAAAGCCCCAAACCACCATGCATTACCATAAGCATCACCAAACACGGTAGGATGTATCGATAATCTATCCGATGGATTAGAACCATAATAAGCAGAATGCATTATATATGAAAATTCTTCTGGTTTAATCCCAGGAAATGCAAAAAAAATAATTCTTTTAATTGTATTATTGTTTTCAAACCCACTAAAATTATTATTATTTTGAACAAAATAATAAAACCCATTAATTAGAGTGTTTTCAGCTCCATCTGAAGCTGCTTCAAACCCTTCTAAAAAATCACTCTCTAAAAAATCATTTAGATCCGAACTATGACGAACCGCACGCGCCAAAATAAAAACAAAAAACATTAAAAATAAAAAAATTATAGGTTTAATTACCTCAACGCCTTTTTTTGTGTATAAAAAATAACAAAAAAGTGGAGTAATAAACATTAGAATATAACTTCTAGTTTTTAAAACAAAAATTGAAAAAATCAAAAATAGTAAAACTTGAATATAAATAGCTATTTTTATTTTCTTATTTTCATTATATAAATAGTTAGAAAGCAAAATAGAACTCGAAATATAGCATAAATAAGTAGCCAAAATAATTAAAAAACCACCATTAACCACATCCCACCAATTAACTGCCATCAGTGAACTGATTGAGTTAATATTCAATCCTTTTAAAAAAAGAATAAAAGCCAAGCTTAAAATAAAAAATAAAATAAATAATTCTCTAGTTATAATTTTTGTATCAATATTTATACTTATAATATTTTTCCAAATTTTTTCAACTTTAAATATTTTAACTGTAATAAATCTTACAAAGATTAATACCAATAAAAATAAACATGAAAATAATGTCGCCTCCAAATAAGTTTCATATTTAAAAAAAGACTCAGAAAAATTTAAGGCTATACTTAGTGTCGGCAATACTGACATCAAAATTAATGCAAAGAAAAAAATTACAAATGGGGACTTTCTATCATACTCAACTTTAATCCCATATAAAGTAATTATACATAATAATATTGAACTAAATAAAAGCATAGAATACAACACTAATAACAAATAAAGATATAAATCCAACCCCAAATATTCTACCTAAAATCAGAGAGAGCAACATATTTTCTGACTGTTCAGTGTCATCACTTAAATCAATACTTCTAGAAATTTTGGGTTCAATAATAAAGGTCAATAACACAGTAGCAAAAGCATTTGTCACACCTGAAAGCTGACTTATCATAGTTCTATAATCAGGAAAAAACAAAGCTATAAAAAAAACCATAAATACAGATAAACTATATATACAAAACACCATCCCCGAACTAATAAATATTGATTTATTTATAATTACAGATTTTTTTTTATACTTCCCTTCCCCATAAGAGGAAAAAAAATAAAATGGAAATAAAATAATTTCCTTAAATATATTTCTACCTCTTATTATATTATTAATAATTCTAGAAAAAGCTTTTATAACTTTATGTCGCATAATAAAAACAAGAAAACTAAAAATAGAAGCACCTAATAATGCACAAAAAACCATCATTAAATAGCTATTTTTATCAATTCCCTTATCTATAAGCAGGCCTAATACTGGCAATAGGGCCATCATAAAAAATCGTGTCAGCATAAAAATAGCATTCTGCAAACTGTATGCTAATGATTTTTTATTTTCTTTTACACCTGCTATACGTGCCATAAAAGACAAAACTTCTATAATATGTATACAGCTAAAGCATATAACCACTGCTAGAATTAATAAGCTATAATTCATTAAAAAAGCCTAACTCTTCTTTAATCAAAATATTTGGAGAAAATTTTTCATTTTTGTAAACTTGAGAAGCTTCGAATTCACATTTAAAATTTTTGAACTGATTCTCTTTTATAAACTTTACGTTCTCAAAATCTTTTAACATTTCTACACATACCTCAAAATCTGTAGTCACAACAGGTATGCCATATGTAACCATTTCACAAACCATCACACCTTGAGCATCATACCGTGTAGGCATCATTGCAAAGTTATATTTATTCAACAATTCTGGAATATCTTTTTGTTGAATAAACTGATTAATTACTTTGACATTACTTGGCTTTTCATTAAATAAAAAATAATTGCCCTTACCATAGATATGAAATTCTTTTTCTGGATTATTGCGTGCAGCATCAACAACCAAGTCTATTGCATATTTAGAATCATCTAAAGGTCGAATAGTAATACTATCTGCCAATTTATTCGATTCATCAAACTCATAATGATTACTTAGAAATACAGAATTACAGGCATTAGGTATAATTATTGAAGCACCTATATCTTTTGGTTTTAAATTTATATTCTTAAGAAACTGGCGCTCCATCCATTCACTAACAAAAATGCATCCTATACTATTGTTATTTGAACAAACTTTTAAGAATTTTTTTAGAATTCCCATTTTCAATTTGTCATAGCATTGAATAAATAACTTTTTCGATAGTTTCTCTTTTTTCCAACTATATGGCTTTGGATAATCCCCATATTGATATAAGACTTCATGTCCATGAAAAAAGAATACTACTTTCTTGTGCTTTATCCCTTTTAAAGCTCTAACGTGATTTTTTATATTAGGAGCATGAGAAACGATTACTTCAGCCCAGTCAATAAGTTCTTTTGAATACGGATAAACCTCTAGTGAATCGTATTCATAAGTTGTATTTGCAGCAAAGTTAATCACTTTCACATCATGCTCTAACTTTTTATATTCAACATTTCTACTATGCACATACGACATTGCATAAGGCTTATCTAGCGAAGGATAATCCTGTGATAAAACAAGGATCTTCATTAGAAGATCCCCTTCGTATCTATGATATATTTAGATTCAATAACCAAATCTTGTTTAAATTGTTTATGATCGACTAGAATTAAATGAATGTCAGCATTATCTCTTTCATCTAAACCAATTAATTTAACATTAGCTGGTAATTTTGCTGGCAAATCAGAAATATTCGGCTCAATCGCTAAAATATTTAAACCCTGTTCAGCCAGCTTTTTAGTAATTTCTAGTGCCGGACTTTCACGTAAGTCATCAATATCTGGCTTAAAAGCCAATCCATAACAAGCAACAGTTACATCTTGAATGGTTTTTTCTGGGTGTGCCTGTAAAAATTCTGCAATTTTAATTTTTACCTGATCAATCACCCATTCAGGTTTTGCATCATTCACTTCACGCGCAGTACGAATTAAACGCGCTTGCTCAGGTGTTTTTGCCACAATAAACCACGGATCAACTGCAATACAATGTCCACCCACACCTGGCCCCGGCTGTAAAATATTGACACGCGGGTGACGGTTTGCCAAAGCAATCAGTTCCCACACATTAATATCGAGCTTGTCACAAATCACCGATAATTCATTGGCAAAGGCAATGTTTACATCACGGAAAGAGTTTTCCGTTAATTTACACATTTCAGCTGTACGTGCATTAGTTTCAATGCAACCGCCTTGCACAAATGTTTTATACAAATTACTTGCTGCTGTTGAACTCAGCTGATTCATCCCGCCAATAATTCGGTCATTACTAATCAGCTCTTGTAAAACTTTACCTGGCAGCACACGTTCAGGACAATGTGCTACTAAAATATCTGCTTCACCTGCCTGCTCAGGGAATGTTAGATCAGGACGTGCTTCAGCTAACCATGCCGCCATTTGTTCGGTTGCGCCTACCGGTGAAGTTGACTCAAGAATAACTAAATTACCCGGTTTCAAATAAGGTGCTAACGCTTTAGAAGCTGCTTCAATATATTTAAGATCGGGCTGATAATTATCTTTAAACGGTGTCGGTACGGCAACAATATAAGCATCTGCTTCAACCGGTGTTGTCCGTGCAGATAACATGCCTTTTGCAACAACCACTTTCACCAAGGCATCCAAGTCTGGTTCAACAATATGTACTTTACCTTGGTTAATCATATCGACAGCATGTTGATTGACATCTACACCTGTAACTTTAATGCCATGCGCAGCAAAAGTCGCTGCTGTAGGCAGACCGATATACCCTAAGCCAATGACACAAATATTTTTAAATTGATTATTCATAATTATTACTTAAGTGCTCAGTTATTCTTTAAAAATTCAATAATTTGCTGACATGCAGTTCCGTCACCATAGGGGTTATGAGCTTCTGCCATTTGTTGATACAGTTCTGTATTTACTAATAAATCCGTTACAGATTTTTCAATTAGGGCTGTATCCGTTCCTACCAGTTTAACCGTCCCTGCCTCTACAGCTTCAGGGCGTTCCGTGGTATCACGCATAACCAATACCGGCTTGCCTAATGAAGGTGCTTCTTCCTGAATACCGCCAGAATCGGTCAAAATTAAATAACTGCGATTCATTAAATACACAAATGGCAGATAATCCTGCGGTGCAATTAAATGAATGTTTGAAATTCCGGATAGAAGCTCGTTTACTGGCTTTTGCACGTTTGGATTTAAATGCACCGGATATACAATCTGTACATCTGAATATTTTTGAGCAATATTTGCCAATGCCTGACAAATATTCAAGAAGCCTTGACCAAAATTTTCGCGACGGTGACCAGTAACTAAAATCAATTTTTTGCTTTCATCTAAAAAGCTGAATTGGGCTTTAAAATCAGCAATAATTTTGTGATCAGTTTCTACTTTTTCTTTCACCTTTAATAATGCATCAATTACAGTATTTCCTGTAATTGTTATATTTTCCGGATTAATATTTTCTTTTATTAAATTATTATAAGAGGACTGAGTCGGCGCAAAATGATAATTTGCCAATGCTCCCGTTAATTTACGGTTTGCTTCTTCCGGCCACGGCGAATAAATATCGCCTGTGCGTAATCCGGCTTCAACATGACCAATCTTCACCTTATGATAATAAGCAGCCAGCGATGCTGCAAATGTGGTGGCGGTATCGCCATGCACCAGTACTACATCTGGTAACCATTCTTCAAAAACAGCTTCCAGGCCCTTTAAAACACCAGAAGTCACATCAGAAAGTGTTTGGCCCGGTTTCATTAAATTTAAATCAAAATCGGGAGTTAAATTAAATAGTTCAAGCACTTGATCCAACATTTGACGATGTTGACCCGTTACACAAACCTTTGTTTCGAAGTTTTCATTATTTTCTTTTAACTGCAACACCAAAGGCGCCATTTTAATTGCTTCGGGCCGTGTACCAAAAACAAGTAGAACTTTTTTCACGTAAAATCCCTATCTAAATTATAGTAAAAATAAAATTTAATTAAGGTTAATATTCTAGCAATATTAATGGGTATTTTAAATAAAAGATTTTGTTTACTTTTTTATCACGACTTTATTTATGGGACTACTGGACTAAAAAATATAATGATGCCCCCACTAAAATAACCGCATTCATACTTAACGATTAAAACCAACTACATATTTATTTAATAATGTATATAATGTTTTTGTTTCAGCATTTTCTATACTGAGCATATTCAATTGATCAAAAACATTTAAAATCTCTTGCAATGAATAATATTTTTCATAAGACTTTAATATTCGAGAATGCTGTGTATTTTCAACATCTTCCTGATCAATCAACAATTCCTCATACAGTTTTTCCCCAGGACGCAGTCCGGTAAACTGAATCTCGATATCCCCTATGCCATTTTCATCAATCGGGCGGAAACCACTTAAACGAATCATTTGCTTGGCTAAATCGACAATTTTTACCGGCTCTCCCATATCCAGCAAAAATACGTCACCGCCCGTCCCCATGGCTCCTGCCTGAATTACCAACTGTGCAGCCTCAGGAATGGTCATAAAGTAGCGTGTCACTTCCGGATGAGTTACTGTGACTGGTCCACCTTGGGCAATCTGCTTTTTAAACAAGGGAACCACGGAACCTGAAGAACCCAATACATTACCAAAACGCACAATACTGATCTGGGTTTTGGGCTGGGTTGATGCCAACCCCTGACAGTACAGTTCTGCCATCCGTTTAGATGCCCCCATGACATTGGTCGGGCGCACGGCTTTATCGGTGGAGATTAAAACAAAAGTTTCCACACCCTGATTCACCGCCGCATCAACACTACGCGCAGTACCAATCGAGGTGTTATAGATGCCTTCAAACGGATTGGCTTCCACCAATGGCACATGTTTGTAGGCTGCGGCATGATAAACTGTTTGTACCTGATACTCTGCAATAATGCGTTCCAGTTTTTGTTGATTTGTAACAGAACCCAGAACAGGAACAACCAGGATACTGGAATTTTGCAGCTCACGGTCAATCGAATACAGCGCAAACTCAGACATTTCAAACAGCACAAGAAGCTTGGGCTGATGTTTGACAATTTGACGACACAGTTCCGAGCCAATCGAGCCCCCTGCCCCGGTGACCATCACCACTTTATTTTTAATGTTTTTTTCTAAAAGCTCAGGCTTTGGCGGTACAGGATCACGACCCAACAAGTCAATAATATCCACTTCACGGATATCGGAAACCTGTACTTGCCCCCCAACTAGTTGGGTCACGCCCGGCAATTCCATGATTTTGACATCAGCCAGCTCAAAAGATTCGATGATCTCTTTTTTACGCGCCCGGCTGACCGAAGGCATGGCCAACAAGATTTCTTCAATATGAAATTTACCTAACTTACCCAAGGCTTTTTTCGGCGCATAAATTTTTAAACCGCTAAGGGACTGACCGTGCAGCGATGCTTTATCATCAATAAAACAAATCGGCAGATAATCATCAGATCGGTGCAAAGCGGCAGCAATCTGTTGGCCTGCAAGCCCTGCGCCATAAATGGCCACCCGCTTACGGTTCTGTTTTTTAGCAAAAGTACGCAGTGTTGCATAACGAATGACTGCACGGCTCCACCACATATAAGAGAACAGCACAAAGCCGTACATGAGTGGAATACTCATGGGAATAAAAGCCAGATTGAGTTTTTTTATCGCATACAAACCTACAATCTGGATAAAGGTCGCAATGGATAAACGCAGTAAATAATCTTCGTTAAATGAACGAACAATCGCGCTATAAATACCCAATAGGGTAAAAATCACAACACCAAAAACGCCCACATAGACATACCAGAAATCCAGCCCCTGCATGACTGCAACATTGGGTGTTGCTAAACGAATGGCATACACCAGCCACATGATCACAGGAAAAACACAGATATCCATCGCCACTAACACGATTTGTTTTTGGCGACGCGGCAAAGATGCTAAATATCGGATGATGTCTTTCACAAAGGGCTCTAAATCGGTCAAAGTCAGAAAACTGAATGGCGCATATTATACGCCCATTCCGCTTTAAATATCTGCCATCACCGTCTGAATAGCAGTTATGGTTTTTTGCATGCTCTGTTCAGACAAAGTAGGGTGTACCAGGAACATCAGGCTGGTTTCACCCAATTGCTGGGCATTGTGCAAACGCTGTTCAGGACGCCACGGTGTGTCATCAAAGGCTTTTTCTAAATACACTTCTGAACATGAACCGCTAAAACACGGCACACCCAAGGCATTGATTTCCGCCATGATGCGGTCCCGCGACCAGCCTTCAGGTAAAGCAGCCGTATTGACTTGCACATAACATTTATAAGCCGCATGCACATAGTCACTTGAAGGTTGAGCAACGGTGAAATAAGGACTATCGGCAAAGGCATTTTGAATTTTATGCATATTTTCAAGACGTTTTGCTGTCCACTCCGGCATCTGTTTCAGCTGGAGTCGTCCAATCACCGCCTGCATTTCCATCATGCGCCAGTTGGTACCGAAGGAATCGTGCAGCCAGCGGAATCCCGGTGGATGCTGCTTGTTATAGACGCTGTCAAAGTTTTTGCCGTGGTCTTTATAGGACCACATTTTTTTCCAAAGTGCTTCATCGTTGGTGGTGACCATGCCGCCTTCACCGCCCGTGGTCATGATCTTGTCCTGACAGAATGACCATGCGCCAATATGCCCAATTGAACCAGCTGATTTACCTTTGTACATCGCGCCATGTGCCTGAGCACAGTCTTCAATCACATAGAGACCTTTTTCCTCGGCCAATTCCATGATCGGGTTCATATCACACATCCAGCCGGCCAGATGCACACAGATAATGGCTTTGGTTTTTGGTGTCAATACTGCTTCAATGGTACGACGTGAAATGTTTTGTGAATCGAGTTCGACATCTGCAAAAACCGGATTGGCCCCCGCGGTCACAATCGAACTTGCAGATGCCAAAAAGGTACGTGAGGTGACAATCACATCATCACCCTGACCAATGCCCAAGGCTTTTAAAGCCAGATCCAGTGCCACAGTGCCGTTCGCAACAGCGACTGCATAATCCGTCCCGGCAAATTGTGCAAATTCCTTTTCAAATTCACGACATTCCTGACCGGTCCAGTAATTCACTTTATTGGATAAAAGAACTTTTGAAACCGCATCTGCCTCTGCTTGCGTGAAACTTGGCCACGGCTCAAATGCACTGTTTAACATGGAATTTTCCTAGCTTTAAATTCTATCTGGATTCGACTATACGCGCCGGATTGCCCACCACGGTAACGCCAGCTGGTACACTTTTGGTCACTACGGCGCCCATACCGACAATCGCACCTCGACCTATAACCAAAGGTTGACCGGGGCTGCCCTGCTTGATCATGGCACCTGCACCAATATAGGCATGGTCTTGAATATGAATATTGCCGTTGCATTTTACCCCTGGCGCAAAGGTAACGAAATCCCCAATCACGCAATCATGCTCGACATAGCTGTATAAATTGGCGTGGAAACATTTTCCAATTTTAATATTCGAGGTAATAGTCACAAATGGACTCAGGGCTGCACCAGCTGCAATCTGGGCATCATCCATCAGCACTACATTATCTGCCATAACCGACCAGAGCTGAATATTATCCGCTTCCAGGCGATTGGCGATTTTTTCACGCACCTGGCTATTGGCAATTGCAATCAGCACCTGTTTTTGTGCAGCGGGTTCAGCCAGAAAGCTGGCATAGTTCATGGCACGATGAGCATTGACCGTGGTGATGGCAGTCTGTGCATCATCAATAAAGACAATTTCAGATGGGTCCTGTTCACGGGCCAGTTGCTGCCGCGCCACCGGCATCAGGCTACGCCCACAGCCTGAAGCCCCATATATGGCATAGAGTTTAGTCATTTTTCTGTTCCGGTGTGCCGGTAAATTTTGTCATGGTTGCCTCGCCTTCGGCACTGATGTCATCCTTGGCCAGCACTTTTTTTACGGTTTTTAGCATAATTTTAAAGTCCAGCCACAGCGACTGATTTTCCACATACCAGGTATCCAGCTTGAATTTTTCTTCCCAGCTGATGGCATTACGCCCATTCACCTGTGCATGTCCGGTCATGCCGGGACGTACGTTATGGCGTTTGGCCTGCTGGCTATTGTATAAAGGCAGATATTCCATCAATAGTGGCCGTGGTCCAACTATACTCATCTCGCCTTTAATCACATTCCACAGTTCCGGCATTTCGTCCAGACTGGTGGCACGCAGCATTTGACCAAATGGGGTGAGACGCTCACTGTCAGGTAATGGATTTCCATTTTCATCCACCGCATCTTTCATACTACGAAACTTGATCATTTCAAAGGGTTTGCCATGCAGTCCCGGACGCACCTGACGGAACAGCACCGGTGAGCCTAAATTTTTACGGACCTTATAGGCCACAAAAAAATAAACTGGAGACAGCAGCAGCAAGGCCGTCGAGGCAATCACGACATCCAGAACACGCTTTAACATTCATTTCACTCATTTTATATATTAAAGATCAGTCCAACGTCTATTCACTAATCCACCCGGATTGTTCATATGCAATACTTTTGCATAATTGCCCGCAGCGGTGGCACCTTCTGGAATATCTTTGGTGACGACACTGCCCGCCCCAATCGTTGCATTGGAGCCAATTTTAACCTGGTTCACAATACAGACCTGAGGGCCAATATAAACATTATCGCCGATTTCGGCAGCCTGATGCCCGCCATTCGCACCAATGGTGGTAAATTGCGATAAATTTACATTATTGCCAATGACGGTTGAAGGATTGACTACCAATGGCCCGCCATGACCGATATACAAACCATAGCCAATCTTTGTGGTGATGTGAATATCAATGCCGTATTGCTTTTTCTTATAATAATAAATCGGATAGGCAAATTTTGCCCACATGGATTTTGCGCTGGCGAGTCGCAGCCAGACTGAAAAGTTAAAACCACGATTAAACAAATAGTTTTTTAAAAAGAGTTTAAAGCTGATCTTTCCGGTATAGCGATACAAGTCACTTTTAATGTATTTCACGATCATAAGACCATCTCTGAATTATTTATCCTGTCCAGCCAATTCATCTCGATCATGGCTGAGAAATGATCTGCATTTCTGTCAGCATATGTCGGTTCACTTGATGCACATCATATTTATTAAGTGCCATTTCCCGTGAACGTTGTCCCATATAGCTAATCAGCTTAGGATCTTCAATAAAGTACTGCATCGCCTGCACCAGATCATCGACCGATTTCACCCCGACCAAATAGCCATTTACGCCATTACTCACCGTTTCACGGCAGCCCGGAGCATCGGTGGTAATAATGGCACGACCCATCGCCATGGCCTCCAATACGGTACGTGGTGTTCCTTCCCGGTAAGAAGGCAATACATAGACTGAACTTGCCGCAATGACCGGACGTACATCACTCAGTTTACCCCAATACTTCACGGTTTTTTCCTGTATCCAGGTATCTAGCTCAGCTTGCGAAATCGCAGAAGGATTGTCATCAATCCAGCCGACCAGATGAAATTCCGTTTCAGGATATTGGGCTTTGATGATACGTGCCGCTTCGGCATATTCGCGTATGCCTTTATCTCCCAGTAAACGGGCAATCAGCAGGAATGAGGCTTTCACTTGTCCATCTTCATTTAGCGGTAAAGGCATGAGCTCAAAATCCTGTACATTCACCCCTGAACCATTGACCACTACAGTTGGCTTGTTTGCAGACAATAGTTGCATGTCCTGAAAGAGTTTTAAATCATCCGGATTCTGGAAAAACACTTTATCGGCATGTTTCAGTGCCTGGGCATATAAGCCATGTACCAGTTTCTGGAACAGGCTGCGTTTGCCCGATTCTATATTTTGAAAGGCATAACCCAGCCCGGTAATCAAGGCAAAACGCTGTGGTACCCGCGCCAGCCATGCCGCCAGTGTCCCGTAAATCACCGGTTTAATGGTATAGCTCAGCACCATATCCGGCTGAATTTTGCGGATCATCCGATACAGGATTTGCAGCAGCTTAAGATCGGCCAGCGGATTGGTGCCTGCGCGCTGCATGGGAATTGCATGAATCTGATATCCCAACTGTTGCAACTGCTTTAATTCATCGGGAAAATCCGTCAGGTCCGGTGCGAACACATGAATTTCATAACCTTGCGCATGAATCGCCTCTAACAGTTTGCCCCTAAAGTTCAAGGCTGAAGGTAGATAGCTACAAATCATCAAAAACTTCATGCACCTTGTCTCCACATGTCCAGATACTGCTGACTCACGCTTTCAATACTAAAATGTTGTTCCACCCGGGCACGCGTGGCTTGTTTCAACTGTAATTTTTCCGCCTGGCTAGAATGGACATAATCCAAAATAGCATCAGCCAGCGCCTCAGGATCACGTGGTGGCACAATGGCACCCAGCTCATCGACAATATATTTGGCATCGCCGACATCCGTACTGATACAAGGCAGACCACATGCCATGGCTTCGACCAGAACATTGGGAAAGCCTTCGGTAATCGAGGTCATCAAGAAAGCATCCACCGACTGATAAAATGCCGGCATATCAGAAACCTGATCGAGCAGATGGACTTTATTTTTATCCAGTTGATATTGCTCAAATAAAGATTTTACTTCGGGATTCTCTAAGTTTGCCCCACTGCCGGCAATTTTAAAAATAATCGGCTGATCTTTCAGTTTTGCCAGAGTCGCAAACAAATACGGATAGCCTTTTGCAGTGTGATAACGCCCAGCAAAACCAATCACGCAGGGTTCATGCAATTCAGAGTTGGGCTGGAATTTATCTAAAAATACGCCATTGGCAATCACCTGAGCATTGTTATTTTTCAGGCCAAAGCGTTGATGCTGTTGTAAAGATGAATGCGCGCAATAAATCACGCCTTTGGGCTGGGTAGCCAGAACCTTACTCATCAGCAATGCGACTTTGGTACTCAGCGACTCTTCTTTGGGAGAGGCCAGCGAATGATGAATGCCCCAAAAGATCTCAGGTTTTGGGCTGAAACCGATGCAACTTAAACTGGTCAATACATTGGCATGGTACATCCAGCATTGCACCGTTTTTGGCGCGATGGACTTGAGCAGATGTCGCAGTTTAGCTATCGTCCCGAGCGTATTCAGCCCATTCCAGCCCAATGCATAATGGCTTTGGCAACGCGCTAAAGTTTCGGCATAAACCTCTGAAGTTTTTATCAGCGCGATAATCACATGATTATACTGATCCTGGGTCTGCTGAATCAGGCGTGCCAGCATCATCTCTGCGCCACCGACTCCGGCAAAGTTGGTAATCACATGCACCATAGTTGGTTTCTGCTGATTCATGTGGAAGACTCCATCAGCTGCAGATAACGCTGTTGGACGGTATATTTATGGAATTGCAGACAATGTGCAACCAGTTCAGTGTCATCATAAGTGACATATGCACCGAAAATCGCCTGTTGCATCGCCGCAGTCATACCCGCCTGATCATTACATTCCACCAGTAAGCCAAACTTGGCATTAGCCAAAATTTCCTTTGGACCGCTCGGGCAATTGGTGCTCACCACTTTAATTTTCGAGGCCAAAGCCTGAATCAGCACCCCAGGCAAACCTTCCCAGTTGGAACTTAACACAAACAATTCTGCATATTTAAAATAAGCATAGGGATTGGGATCAAAACCAGGCAGATCGACCACTTCACTTAGACCCAGTTCTTGAATAAGAGATTCAAACTCGGCTCGTAATTCACCTTCACCCAGAATAATCAACCGGGTTTCCGGGTGTTGTTGATATAAGGCATAAAATGAACGAATCAGAAAACCAAAATTTTTGGCTTCGGTTAAACGCCCCACTGCCAGAATGACTTTATGTGCAGGCTGAAAGAAACGATGCTCAACTGGCACTTGCAGTTTTTCAACATAGCTATCGTCAATCACCGGGTTATAAATAGTGACTAAATTATCTTTGCTATAAGCATAATATTCACGAAAATCTTCCATTACACCCTGGGATACGCACACCACCTGACTGGCAGAGGGATAGGTCATTTTAACCAGTGTTTTTAGCAACCACTTTGCTATGCCCTGTAATTTCAGATTTTTCGAAGGCGTGGAAACCTCGCGTAAAATCAACCGGACCTGACTTTTGGCTAAACGTCTAGCCAGAGCAGCAATAATATTGCTATGGGTTTGGGTCGCCACCAGCACATCATAATCCACCGCCTGCAACAGTTTTTTTAGTGGGAAAATGGCATTGGCAACACGGCCACAGCTTAAATCAATCAATTGAATCTGCGGATCAACTTCGGGCAGGAGTTTGCCTTTTACCCCGCTGATGTCACAGACCACTACATCCACTTTTCGCCCCTGTTGAACCAGGTTATTGGCCAACTGAATCACGGTACGTTCTGCCCCACCACCCCCTAAGGTCGGCAAAAAAAACATGATTTTATTGAGCATAACAGTACCTAAACTGGGAGAAATTAATGAGTATTTTTGGAGGCTTGCATATCCATCGCACGTTGTACACGTTGCTGATAATCACTGATGCCGGCAAGTTCAGAATCGCTGGCACAGCTGGCTTGAATCTTGGCAGCATAGTCCGCAAAACTTGAAACTACCTTAGCTGGCACACCAATCGCCACACTGTTATCCGGGATGTCTTTGGTTACCACCGAACCAGCACCAATGATGACATTGGAACCAATCTTCACCCCCGGCATAACAATCGTATTGACCCCGATAAATACATGCGAACCGACCTCAATCGGAGCAAAGCGTTGATAACGTTTGCCGTGCTGATCTTTGACTAGGCAGGTACTGCCATCATGGGTAATAAATTTTACCCCTGAAGTCACCGTAACATCATCGCCAAGGCTGACCAGAAATGGCTCTGAACCCCAACTGCGAATATAAATACGGCAATTTCCCCCGACCCTCACCCCTTTACGGCGTGCATAAGCCACGCTGCCCTTCGCAAAAAAATAAGCGAGATCAAACAGCTGTCGAAAAGCAGAAACCATAAATGCCATAAGCATGACCTGAGTAAAAGGATCTAAATCGGAAAGAAGAAAAATCAGTGCAATATTTTACGCTGAAAATGATGTAAACGATATGGATGAGTCATCACACCGATTTGATTTTTTTAACAGGAATCCCGACATAGACACCGGACTCAGGCAAAGGTTTGGAGACCAAACTACAGGCACCAATGACGCTATCATTTGGAATCACGACACCATCCAGAACCGTCACCCGGGCACCGAGCCAGATATTTTCACCTAGGCTGACCCCCTGCTTGGTAATAGCATCTTTCACTAAGAGATCAGGTTCACCAAATTTATGGTTACTGGCAATAATGATACTTTGCGTGCCAATACGGGTATTGTCGCCTATGCTGACCCCACCACAACCATTGATAAATGACTTGGAATTAATGCTGACATCCTGACCAATTTCAACCTTACCGCCAAAACATTTGATATAGCAACTTTCACCAATAAAGCTGTTGTCGGCAATAGTAAGCGTTGCGCCCTGTTCCACAATCAGGCTGACCTGATCGCCAATATAGACGTTTTTTCCAATACGCACCTGTCCGGCAATTTCGAGCGTGGTGCCTTTACCAAAATATTTAAACCGGGTACCAAAAGCCTGATTATAAAGAACCTTGCGGCATTGTGCAGCGAACCAATTCATGAGTTTTAAAACTTTAAAAAACATCACTTTTTGCTACTCCACACAGAAAATAAAATGGCAAAGTTATAAAAAATCAGGGCCACCGGTACAGCAAGCAGCATATAAATTTTATCTTCTACCAGTACATAGAGGCCGAAAAATAAAACGAATTTAATCAATAATTCAATGACCTGCAATCTAAACAGGATATGACTATTGCGCTGTGCAATCAGGAAGGCCGAACTGGGCGGATTACAGAAAATTGCCCAATAGCCCAAGGCCAAAATCTGAAAATAGGTGGAAATACCCACCCAGTCTTTGCCAAACACCCATAAATACAGGGATTCTGGCAGCACAAAGAATGCAGCAAATAAGGGCAAAGACAGCAGGCTGAGCAGCACACTGCTTTTCAGTGCTTCCTGGCTATTTTCCAGATGTTTAAATTTGCGGATAAAGAACTGACGAATGGTTTGCGACATTAAATTGATCGGCATGCGCAAGGTCCGCTCTACAATGGCATAAAAGCCCATCGCCTGAACACCGACAAAATGTGACACTACATAATAAGGCAAGTTATGCGAAAAGCTGTTCAGCAAGGCATGTGGAGTATTGGAATAAATAAAATCTTTATAGTGCTTAAACGCCTGCCAACTGACCTGATAGAGCTGATTTCTTACAATATAAATCAATATAAACAGTAGCATCAACACCGAACTGACACTGTAACTGTTGACTAGGCTGATGCTCATCAAGAAGGGCAAGCCCAGCTGCACCAGCACCACAATCAGGCTACGCAAAATATTCAGTCCGGCACAGAAATATTCGGCATGCGCGGCAAATTTATAGTTATAGATAGTTTGAATCAGTGTATTGGCCAGCACGCCGCTACAGATTGCTGCCACCATAGCAGCATCAAAAATAAAACTTAAGATGATGGCACTGACCGCGACAATACCGGCAGAGAACATCGTCCCTTCAAAAATCAGGCTTTTATTGTCCTGCTCTTCCGCGACCAGTAAGGCTTGGTCGAGACGCAAATTGGCAATGGTCGACAGAACGCTCACCACAGCCAGAGCAATACCATACTCACCAAAATCCTGAACCGAATACAGGCGCGTTAAAAAAGGAAGTGCGATAAATGTAATTATCGCACCTACTAATAAACTCGACGTGATTAAGCCAATCGATTGATATTTGGCGAAAATACGCGCAATCATGTCAGATTTTTAACGTACCAGCGCATGGCCAGCTGAATACCGGCATTAATTCGAAACTCAGGTGCATAACCCAAGGCTTGTTCAATTTTGGCAATGCTGGCTTGTGAATGACGTACATCTCCGGCACGGAAGTCACGGTACACCGCATCTTTGCTGTAATTTACGCCATTTTCCGCAAGTGCTGCCTGAATTGCACGATACAAATCATTTAACGTGGTACGGTCACCGACTGCGACATTATAAACCTGATTTTTGGCTGCATCATCTTGCGTGGTCGCCGCCAAGATATTGGCCTGTACAATGTTATCGATAAAGCAGAAATCACGACTGGTTTCACCATCGCCATTGATAAACACATCATCACCGGCAATCATGGCAGCCGTCCATTTCGGAATCACCGCCGCATAGGCCCCGTTCGGATCCTGGCGCTGGCCAAATACATTAAAGTAGCGTAAGCCAATCGCTTTAAAGCCATAAGTTTTGGCAAACACATCAGCATAGAGCTCATTGACATACTTGGTCACGGCATAAGGTGACAAAGGCTTGCCAATGTTTTCTTCAACTTTCGGCAATGCCGGATGGTCACCATAGGTTGAGCTGCTGGCTGCATAGGTAAAGCTGGAAACTTTGGCATCACGTGCAGCAGTCAGCATGTTCAGGAAACCGCTGATATTGGTTTCATTGGTGGTGATCGGGTCAGCAATTGAACGTGGTACTGAACCTAAAGCAGCTTCATGCAGCACATAATCCACACTGGTACAGGCTTTTTGACAATCTTCCAGCTTGCGAATATCGCCTTCATAAAAGGTAAATCTCGCCCACTGTTCTGTAGATACCGCCTGTTGCACCGCATCAAGATTATATTGATGACCTGTCGCAAAGTTATCCAGACCAACAACAGTCTGATCAAGTTTTAGGAGCGTTTCTAGTAGATTAGAGCCAATAAAACCGGCAACCCCCGTGACCAGCCACGTTTTCGGTGCCTGCTTTAACTGTTCACAAACCAGCTGATATTGACTCATGACGATACTTCCTAACACTTTTTAAATTACAAACGAAGATCAGATTCAGACTGTGCAAGTACATATTTCAAGTCATATAAAACATATTCTGCTTTGCCCAAGGCACGAATTTTCTCTACGCCCATCGCTTTAAACTGCTCATGTGCAACCGCCAAAATGATGGCGTCATAACTGTTGTCTGTTAAAGATTGAACAGGACGAATCCCATATTCATGATCTGCTTCTTCGGTATTCACCCATGGATCATAAACATCCACATTCACGTGATATTCTTTCAGTTCATTGACGATGTCGATAATTCGGGTGTTACGGATATCCGGACAGTTTTCTTTAAAACTTAAGCCTAAAATCAGCACTTTGGCATCTTCCACCTGAATGCGTTTTTTCAGCATACCTTTGACCAGCTGAGTCACCACATAGGCACCCATGCCATCATTCAAGCGGCGTCCGGCTAAAATAATTTCAGGATGATAACCAATCGCTTGTGCTTTATGGGTTAAATAGTATGGATCAACTCCGATACAATGACCACCGACCAGACCTGGGCGGAACGGCAGGAAATTCCACTTCGTTCCTGCAGCTTGTAGAACTGCTTCAGTATCAATACCCATCTTATTGAAGATCAAGGCAAGCTCATTAATCAGTGCAATATTGACATCACGTTGGGTATTTTCAATCACCTTTGCCGCTTCGGCAACTTTAATGCTGGACGCTTTATGGGTTCCCGCCTGAATAATCAGGTTATAGACCTGATCGACAAAATCAGCGACTTCTGGAGTAGACCCTGAAGTGATTTTGAGAATATTGGTCACGCGATGCAATTTATCACCCGGATTAATACGCTCTGGGCTATAACCGGCAAAGAAATCCTGATTGAATTTCAAGCCTGAAACTTTTTCCAGTTCAGGAATGCAGACTTCTTCAGTGGCTCCCGGATAAACTGTTGACTCATAAACCACAATATCGCCTTTTTTCAGCACCTTACCAATACTTTGCGAGGCTTTGACCAATGGCGTCAGATCCGGCTGTTTATATTGATCAATAGGCGTCGGCACCGTCACAATAAAGAAGTTGCAGTCTGTTAAATCTTCTAAGTTTGCACTATAGGCTAATTGATGGGCTTGTTTTAATTCTTCAGGCGAAACCTCTAAGGTATGGTCTTGACCATTTTTTAATTCATCAATACGCTTTTGATGAATATCAAAACCAACAACAGGGACCTGTTTTCCAAACTCTACAGCTAAGGGTAAACCGACATAACCTAGCCCAATAATTGCTATTTTCAGTTCAGAGAGTTGTAACATATAGAAGCCTATGCGATCGATGAATTCTTGATCATCGTGACGTTGTAAATAGCATTATAATATAACAGAAATTGCAGTAATTTTAATTGTAAAATCTTGTCTTTATGGGAGACATCATTCAAACAGGCAATTTATGTGAATCTTAAAATGAGAGCTTATAAACGCCAAAAACATCACACAATAAATAAATTTAATTTTCTTGCTATTTCTTATTTAAGGATAACCCAGTAGTATTTCCACGGCTATAGCCAAGATCTTACGATTCAACAACATCTTAAACTAGGTAACAAAACATTAATGGTATAAAATATTATTGTTCCAATTTTATTTATTGGACAAGCTATGCCTACCTATATATTAATTTCAAATTATTTTTATAAACAGGATTTAGAGTGAGTTACTACCGTTACAGCGTTATGTTTGCACTGAGTTTAGGAATGACTGGTTGTGCAATCACTTCTGGTTTACAAACTTATGATTTACCTAGTGAAGGGGTTTATCAAACGGATTTGGGCACTCAAGTCAATGTAATCAAACTTACCCAAGACTCTTTATTTGCCGTGCAGCCAGCTGAAATTAATATTCGTCAGGATTATGCCCATTTATTTCATACTTCCCATAAAAATTATAAATTGAGTCCCGGAGATATTCTTTCTATTTATCTTTGGGCCTATCCTGAAATTACTCCGCCTACCAATACAATTAATAACGAACAGGCAGTTCAGGCCAACGGCTATCAAATTGACCAAAATGGCTATATCCAGTTTCCCATGATTGGACGTTATAAAGCTGCAGGGAAATCGTTAACTCAAGTCAACCAAGAGTTGCGTAGCCAACTTTCTCGTTATTTAAAAACACCGGATGTGATTGCCCGGGTATTGTCCTATCAAGGCCAGCGCTTTTCTGTACAAGGCAATGTGATGAAAGGTGGACAATTTGCGCTCAGCGATCAACCAGTCAGTGTGTATACCGCTTTGGGCATGGCAGGTGGAGTGAATTCCCAGCAAGGCGATAACACCTCAATTACCCTAGTCAGACAGGGCCATAGCTATCAGCTCAATAGTATTGAACTGGAAAAAGCCGGACTGTCCTTACATAACTTGCTGATCCAACCCAATGATACTTTATATGTCAATTCACGTGAAAACCAAAAAATTTATGTGATGGGTGAATCGGGTAAAAACCAATCCCTGCCAATGCGTGATCAGGGTATGAGTTTAAGTGATGTTTTAGGTGAAAGTTTAGGTTTAAATCCGTTGTCTGCGAGTCGAAGTAAAATTTATGTCGTTCGTAGCAATGCTGTGGATACCTCTACAGAAGTTTATCAACTGGATTTAACCAGTATTGCCGATTTTGGTTTAGCCAATAAATTTAAAATGCGCAGCAATGATATTGTCTATGTCGATGCTTCCGGTCTAGCGCGTTGGCAACGTGTCGTGAACCAAATTATTCCATTCTCGAATGCACTTTATAATTTGGATCGCTTGGGGCAATAATGCAAATTCAGAATATCCTTGTGGTTTGTGTAGGCAATATCTGTCGTAGTCCGATGGCCGAATATTTCTTAAAACAGCAATATCCGCAACTGCATATTGATTCTGCAGGTATTTCCGGTTTAGTTGGACATGCGGCAGATCCTAAAGCTACCCTTTGTATGCAGCGTTTAGGTATTGATATGAGTCCTCATATTGCCAAAAAGCTAAATGCCAATCTGATTAAAAAGGCCGATCTGATTTTAGTCATGAGTCAAAACCAGCAAAAGCATTTAGAACAAACCTGGCCTTTTGCCAAAGGAAAAACTTTCCGCTTAGGGCATTGGCAAGGCAAAAACGTTCCTGACCCCTTCCAGCATGAGCAATTGGTCTTTGATGAAACCTGTCAGTTAATACAGGACTGTATTAACGACTGGACACAACATATTTAACTTTTTGATAGCCAAATTATGAGCCAAAATACTAATACTGAAGACACCATTGATTTAAAAGAACTGTTCTTTTCACTAATTGCCCAATGGAAACTTATCGCACTCTGCATCATTTTAAGTCTGGTTTCTGCACTGCTGTATTTAAAAACAACGCCGGATACCTATTCAGTGGATGCACTGGTACAAGTAGAGGAGAGTAAGGGAACCTCTGCTGCTTTATTGGGTGATTTATCCAATATGATTGAGCAGAAGCAACCGGCTCAAGCTGAAATAGAACTGCTCAAATCCCGTTTGGTACTGGGTTCTGTTATTAAAAACTTAAACCTCGATTTAAAAATTTCAGGCACAGAAAACAGTTTTTTTGATCGTTTATTACACCCCCATGATTATCAAACCCAATATCAAAACAAATCTGTTTTATTTAAGGATGATGCTCAGTCCTTTGAGGTTCGCAAGTTTGAAGTTCCAGCTGATTATTTAGACAAAAATTTGTCGCTTAATTTTAATGGCAATAAATTCACTCTGACAGATGCAGCAACCAAGCAAGTGGTTATTAGTGGCCCAATCAACCAGGAGAGCCAACACAGCTCAGCATCCGGAACCTGGAAAGTCGCCATTTACACTCAAGACCAGCTAAAAGACAGCTATAATATTCAAAAAATGTCTTTACCCGCAGCAATGGGTTCAATCACAAATAACTATTCTGTGGCCGAAAAAGGCAAACTGACCGGCATCTTGGGCCTAAATTATCAAGGTCAAGACAAAGAACATATTACCAAAGTCCTTAACTCAATTCTGGTTGCCTATAGCCACCAAAATATTGAACGCCGCTCCGCTGAAACTGCACAAACGCTTAAATTTCTTGAAGAGCAGTTACCAGAATTAAAACAGCAGCTTGATGTAGCTGAACGCGAATTCAACAAATTCCGCCAACAGTATAATACTGTTGATGTGACTAAAGAATCCGAACTGTATTTAACCCAGAGTATTCAGCTTGAAACCTCCAAAGCTGAACTGGAGCAGAAACTGGCGGAAGCTTCTGCAAAATACACCAATGAACATCCAGTGATGCAACAAATGAATGCTCAACTGGGTGCAATCAATAAGAAAATTGCCGAGCTGAATGGCACATTAAAACAGTTACCAGACTTGCAACGCCGCTATTTGCAGCTTTACCGTGAGGTTGAAGTCAAACAGCAGCTTTATACAGCCCTGCTTAACTCGTACCAGCAATTACGTATTGCCAAAGCCGGTGAAATTGGCAATGTCCGGGTTGTAGATACAGCTGTATTGCCAATTGAACCAATTAAACCAAAGAAACTGCAAATTTTAATTTTGGCCATATTCCTGGGTGGTTTCCTAGGAACCTTACTGGCTTTATTACGCAATATGATGCGCTCAGGGATTAAAGATGCAGATCAAATTGAAAATGAACTGGATTTACCGGTCTATGCCACTGTTCCGCGTTCACCGATTCAAGAAAGTCGGATTAAGCTTCTGAAAAAGAAAAAGCATATTCCTATTTTAGCCATTAAAAATAGCGATGATATTGCCATCGAAAGCTTACGCAGTATGCGTACCGCCATTCATTTTGCCTTAAGCAACGCCAAAAACAATATCATCATGATTTCCGGTCCTTCTCCTGAAGTGGGTAAATCGTTTATTTCTGCAAACTTAGCAACAATCTTGGCGCAAAGTAATAAGCGGGTATTAATTATTGATGGTGATATGCGTCGTGGTTATTTACATAAGTATTTCAACCATGACAACCAGTCCGGTTTGGCTGAATACTTAAATGGTCAACAAGCCCTCGAAAGTATTGTTAAATCCACTGACGTTCCCCATCTGGATGTAATTACCCGTGGGAAAAGTCCGGTGAATCCTTCAGAGCTTTTAAGTTCGGCAAAATTCTCGGAACTTCTAGAGCAAATTTCACCCCATTATGATCATGTTATTATCGATACCCCACCTGTACTGGCAGTAACAGATGGTATTATCATTTCACAATATTCAGGTGTGAATTTAGTCATCGCACGATATGCAAAATCACAGATGAAAGAACTGGAATTAACGGTCAATCGTTTTGAACAAGTCAATGTTAAGGTCAATGGCTTTATTCTGAATGATATTCAACGTGGCTCAGGCGCTTATGGCTATGGCTATGGCTATAACTATACTTATGGTTATAAAGCCTCAAAAGACAATGATTAATCTTTTTCATTGATATCATTTAAAGCGTTGTAGGCTAAAAGCCAGTGGAAAAATCACTGGCTTTTGCTTTTGAGGCTTATTTTTATGGAAATAAAAAACAGATATTTTATTGTATGAGAAATGTTTTATATATTCAGACTGTTATAGAATAGTTGGGTTGATAAGAATATATTGGATTTCTGTACACCACGATTCGCTCGAAACGTGCTGCATAGAAAAGTCTGCTAAAATTAATGCAACTTTTTTAATATAAAATGATTTTGGGAAAACCTATGAGTAAAGCCTTACCCATCGCTGTCGCTGTTGTTTTAGGCGGTGCTGCACTTGTACCTGTTTATTATGCAACTCAAAACCCGGCTATCGTGACGTCAAAAGCATCAAAAAATGCCTCTGCTGTTGAAAAAATCAGTTATGCACTCGGTTATGAGGTCGCACATCAAACCCCGCCTGAATTAGACATTAACAGTTTTGTTACAGGTGTACGTGAAGGGCATGCTCGTAATAAACCGGCTTATACAGAACAAGAACTTCAACAAGCCTATCAGCAGTTCCAGAAAGAAATGCAACAGAAACAGCTGGATCAAGCCAAAACAGCTCAATCAACCAGTGACACTTTCCTGGCTGAAAATGCGAAAAAACCAGGTGTGAAAACCACGGCTTCAGGCTTACAGTACAAAATCACCAAAGAAGGTACAGGTAAACAGCCAACTGCAACTTCTGTCGTTACCGTACATTACAAAGGCCAGCTGGTCGATGGCAAGGTATTTGACAGCTCGATTGAACGTGGTCAACCGATTGAATTCCCGCTCAATCAGGTCATTCCAGGCTGGACTGAAGGCCTGCAACTGATGAAAGAAGGCGGTAAAGCCACCCTTTATATTCCTTCACAATTGGGCTACGGCGAACAAGGTGTTCCGGGCACGATTCCTGCCAATAGCACCCTGATTTTTGATGTCGAACTGATTAAAGTAAAATAATAATTTTAAGGAGAGCTTTTGCTCTCCTTATTTATCTTGAGATAAGAAAATGAAAACATCTATAACACTACTTTGTTTATGCATGTGCACAACGGCAAGTTTTGCAAAAACGGTGACCAATAGCAGCAGTTTAAAGGAACAGGTTGGTTACAGCTTCGGTTACTTAATGGGCCGTAGCAATCCTGAATCGTTTAAGGATCTAGACCTAGAGGCTTTTATCCTGGGTTTAAAGACAGCCACGCAAGGCGCTAAATCTGCCCTGACGGATGAAGAAATGGCCCGAGTTCTGAGTCAGCATAAAAAGCTAAGTGAAGCAAAACAGCTGATTGAATTAAAACAAAAAGCAGAAGCCAATGCTAAAATTGGGGCGGATTTTTTAGCAGCCAATGCTAAAAAACAAGGTGTTCAAAGCACCAAATCAGGTTTGCAGTATCAGATTTTTAAACAGGGCAACGGAAAATCGCCAAAGCCCAATTCCGTAGTTAAAGTCAATTATGAAGGTCGGCTCATTGATGGAACTGTGTTTGACAGCTCGATTGCCCGAAACCAGCCAGCGGAATTTCAGGTCAGCCAAGTGATTCAAGGCTGGACGGAAGGCTTACAGTTGATGAAAGAAGGGGCCAAATATCGCTTTTTCATTCCGGCACAACTTGGCTACGGTCAAATTGGCTCCGGCGATGTGATTGAACCGAATAGTACCTTGATTTTTGATGTCGAACTGCTTGAGGTATTGCCTAAAGCCAGCAAATAATTGGTCGGTTCCTGTTTCATGTTAAAATAGCGAGTGGGTCAATCTGAAACTCCCCCAGCAGTTATGACTGCTCGCCATTTTTAGCATGGATGAGATACTCTAGCCCATGTTGCGCGTCACTCTGGAAGAGGTCATTATTCTGAAATCCTGCCGATCTATTTTCTCTTTTTTCAATACCTGGAAATAAGATTAATCCCATATTTATTCAAGACTTAGATACATATTCTGCTGAATTAAAAGCATGTTTCAATTTATGCATCTTAGTATGTCGTCAAAGTTGAACAATCTTGTACAATCATTAAAGAAAATTCATTTCTATATTTTTAATTCAGACATTTTTTATTTATTACAAGGATTGAATCCATGGCTCTCGGCATTAAAACTCGCGAAATTCAGTACACTGCACCAGATGGAACACATTTGATCGGATACTTTGCCGCACCTGAATCGGAAAAACCGCTCCCTGGCATTATTGTGGCACCAGAATGGTGGGGACGAAATGATTACACCGAACAACGTGCACGTGAGCTTGCCGAACATGGCTACGCCGCCCTTGCCATTGATATGTACGGGGATAAAAAAGTCACTACAGCAGTGCCTCAAGCCAGTGAATGGATGATGCAAACCTTTGAAGATCCTGAAACAATTGTGACTCGTGCGTCTGCAGGTTTAGCCACATTAGCTGCGCAAGAAGAAGTAAATGCAGATAAACTGGCAGCTATAGGCTTCTGCTATGGTGGCAAGGTGGTTCTGGATCTGGCGCGCTCTGGTGCTGATTTAGAGGCTGTTGTGACCTTCCATGGTAACTTGACGCCCAAAGTCCCTGCACAGCCTGGACAGGTGAAAGCTGAAATTCTGGTGCTCCACGGAGAACTGGACAGTATGGTCAGTCTGGACGATGTCGCACGCTTTAAAGAAGAGATGCATGCTGCTCAAGTCGAGCATGAAGTGATTATCTTTGAAGATGCTAAACATGGCTTTAGCAACCCGCTGGCAGACGAACGTGCCAAAGCCAATGGTATTGATCTGGGCTATAACGCAGCAGCCGAACAGCAAGGCTTATCTGCCATGTATGAATTATTTAAAAGCCGACTTGGTGAATAACAATGAAGGTAAAGATAATTTGGCTATTTTTACCCATCCAGTGATGGATCATTTAGAGAGGATATAACAATGACGATAAATAATTGTGCATATTGCAATTTTGATGAATATGACATCATTGATAAAAATGATTTCGGAGTCATTTTACCCGAACCAAATGCTTTATCCAAAGGTCACTCTGTCATTGTTCCCCTGCGCCATGTCAGTTCCTTTTTTGATATCACGGACAAAGAACGCAAAAGCCTGATGTCTCTGTTGGAGCTTGCCCGTAATGAATTGAAGCTACGTTACCATCCTACAGGTTTTCATATTGGCTTTAATGATGGTGCGGTGTTTGGCCAGGTTGATGAACATTTGCATATTCATATTATTCCACGCTATGAAGGCCAAACCTTGAAACTTGACGAGCGCTGGGGCATGACCAGCAAATAAAATGGATCAAACTTTATCTGAATCGAGCGTAAGCCCCCCACCGACAGTCAGGTGGGGGATATAAGCGAGTGGCGAAAGCCAATTTAAAATTAATTTCAGTTGGTTTTTTAACAATTTTGGGTATAATTCGACCATATTAATTCTTTTTAAACAATGGTTTAAATGAAGATTTTACAACAATATAAATTCAGGCTATTGCCGAATGAAGAACAGGAAATATTGCTTAATCAAGCAATAGGTTCTGCTCGTTTTGTGTGGAATAAAATTCTAGCTGAATCATTTGAGTTGTTTTCTAAAGAAGAATACATACGTTACGAAGTGTTAGAAAAACACTTACTACCATTAAAGAAAAACCCTGATTTTGCTTTTCTCGGTGATACTTTCTCAGCTTCACTTCAACAAAAAATCCGTGATCTTGCTAAGGCATGGGCTAAATTCTTTGATCCCAAAGAACATACTCAACTAAAACAAAAAAAGCGTAAACCTAAAAAACCTAAATTCTTTAAACTGGCTGATGGTTCTGAAATCCAATTACGCCCATTGATGCCACGATTTAAGAAAAAATCGAGTGGTGATCAATCATTCAGAATCCCCTTTCAGGGTTGTAAGATCGACAACAACAGAGTTTCACTACCTAAGAAAATCGGATGGATTAAGTTTAAAAAATCTCAAGAAATTCTAGGGACAATCACAAGCATTACCATCAAGAAGCTATGTGGTCACTGGTATATTTCATTCTGTACCAACCGCACGGTTGAAAAGCCAGTTCACCCATCCAAAACCGCAATCGGCGTGGATTTAGGTATCAAGAAGCTGATAACAACCTCTGAGGGTGAAGTGATTTCACCTAAAAACAGCTTTAAACAAAATCAGATTAAAATTGCCAAGCTACAAAGAAAACTGGCCAAGAAAGTGAAATTCAGTGAGAACTGGAAAAAGTTGAATCACAAGATTCAAAAGTTACATCACCATATTGCCAATATTCGGCATGACTACTTGCACAAAGTCACCACAACGTTCAGCAAAAACCACGCAATGATTGTAGTTGAGGACTTGGAAGTAGCCAATATGTCGAGGTCAGCAAGTGGCACACAAGAGCAGAAAGGCAAAAACGTGAAAGCCAAGTCAGGCTTGAACAAGGCCATTCTAGATCAAGGATGGTCGATGCTTGTTAATATGCTTGAGTATAAACAACAATGGAGCGGTGGATTGCTTGTTAAGGTAAACGCACAGTACACCAGTCAAACCTGTTCTCAGTGTGGTCATGTAGCGAAAGAAAACCGACAGACCCAAGAGAAATTTGAGTGTGTCGAATGCGGTTTTGTTGCGAATGCAGACTTTAATGCTGCATGTAACATTTTAGCGGTGGGACACACCGTTTTGTCTGTGGAGGGAGGATGTGGTAAAGGTCGCCCTGCGATACAGAAAACAAGCGAAATCCGTAAGGAAGTCGCCTAGGAGCTTATGCTTTTAGAATCCTCCACTTGAGCTATGCGAAAGTGGTGGGAGTATGTCAAACTATTCATCTATTCTCACGCTACGGTTCACATGTCACAGTTTTCTTTTGCCGATGCCCTGCTTTCATGGTTTGACGTTCATGGCCGCCATGATTTGCCTTGGCAAGTCGCGGACGATCCCTACAAGGTCTGGGTCTCAGAAATCATGTTGCAGCAAACCCAAGTTAAAACTGTGCTGCAATATTTTGAACGTTTCATCGAACGCTTTCCGACGGTAGCAGATTTGGGACAGGCCAGTTGGGATGATGTAGCCCCTTATTGGGCGGGTCTGGGTTATTATGCCCGCGCTCGAAATTTGCATAAAGCTGCGGGAATGGTAGCTCGTCAAGGTCATTTTCCAACTACATTAGAACAATGGATTGAGCTTCCCGGAATTGGCCCATCCACTGCCGGGGCACTGATGTCCCTCGGTTTGCGTCAGTACGGTGTGATTATGGATGGCAATGTCAAACGGGTATTGGCACGTTTCTTTGCCATTGAAGATGACCTGTCCAAACCTGTGCATGAACGTGCCATGTGGCAACTGGCAGAACAGTTGTGTCCTATTGAACGCAATCATGACTATACTCAGGCGATTATGGATCTCGGGGCAACCATCTGTACGCCGAAAAAACCCTTGTGTTTATATTGCCCGATGCAGCAGCATTGTAAAGCCCATCAACAGGGACTGGAAACTGAGCTGCCGTTTAAAAAAGCCAAAAAGCCTGTTCCGGTAAAATCAGCGCAAGTTTTGCTGATTCAGTCTCAACAGCAATGGTTATGGCAACAACGCCCGAATAGCGGGCTATGGGGCGGTTTATGGTGCTTGCCGATTCTCGAAGATGCTGCCGAATTTGAACGACTGTGCCAATCTTTAGGTTTAAAAAAAGTGATTCAACGTGGGCAAATCACGCATAGTTTTACTCATTTTACCTGGCAACTGGAAGCCTTGTGTTTTGACGTCGATACTGACCAGCAAGAACATCTGGCCATTGAACTGAATGGCACCTGGTTAACACCACAAAAGGCAACCGCCATGGGTCTGCCTACTGCAATGAAAAAATTGATCTCTGCAGTAAATTTATGAGATAGTCAGGTACTGTAGTTCAAATAATTTCATATACATTAGAATGAAAAAAGGATGAACAGTGCTACGTTTTATTTCAGCCTTATTCTTGGGTTTTAGCATTTTGTGGATTGCGGCATGTACCTCGACACCGCAAAAACCGTCCTCTACCCCGCTTCCCCCGGCTCAGGTGCAAAAGCTGAAAAGTATGCAGCTGAAATCATCATTGCCTATACCAGTCAAAAATATCCAAGCCAGACAATTAAAAGATACTTGGGGAGCTTCGCGTAGTCATGGTCGTACTCATGAAGGCATTGATATCATGGCTCCACGTGGAACAAAAGTGTTGAGTGCCACAGAAGGACTCATTGCCGACTTACGCAATAACAATTTGGGTGGTAAAGTGGTTTGGATTCTGGGTCCTGGTGGAAGCTGGCATTACTATGCCCATCTTGATGATCATAAACGCGGCTTAAATGTCGGTGATTATGTCAAAAAAGGTGATCTGATTGGTTATGTCGGCAATACCGGCAATGCCCGTCATACGGCACCGCATTTACACTACGGTATTTACCTCGAAGGTAAGGGTCGTGGCGTGGTGAATCCCTATCCTTATTTACGTTAATTTTTAGGAACTATTCATGTCAGAAGCGTTGATCAATCGTTTGGTCGAATTTGCTGAATCAGGCAATCAACAGAAAATTGTGTTGGCGGGACAAACCCACCAGGGCTGGGTGATGGAAATTACCGAAGAAGCGCTTTTGATCAGCACCGGTTTTGCAGAAAAAACGGGTAAAGATATGTGGATTCAATTCACCGATTTACCGCAAGCCGAACTGTATTACTGGGATAACCAGCAAGATCAATGGACTGAATTCAAGCTTTAAACCTGGTCAGGAGCATCAAAAATGTCGATTCAACGCTGTGCTTGGTGCTCGAATGATCCACTGTATATGACTTACCATGATCATGAGTGGGGCAAAGCCAGTCATGATGAGGCGCATTTATTTGAAATGCTGTGCCTGGAAGGACAGCAGGCCGGTCTGTCCTGGATTACCGTACTGAAAAAACGTGACTGCTATCGGCAATATTTCTTTCAATACCCAATTGCCAAGATCGCCCAGTTCAGTGATGCAGAACTGGAAAATAAACTCCAAGATGCCGGCTTGATCCGGCACATCGGCAAGCTCAAGGCCATCCGTGACAATGCCATGGCCTGGCAGCAGTTAACACAAGAATTAAAACCACAACAAATGAATGTCAGCGACTGGTTATGGAGCTTTGTTGAACATCAGATCCTACACAATGATGTGCCGGATTATCGTCAGGCACCGGCCCAAACCGACATCAGCCTTGCACTATCCAAAGCCTTAAAAAAGAAAGGCTTTAAATTTGTTGGACCCACTACCTGCTATGCTTTTATGCAGGCTGTGGGTATGGTCGAAGACCATGAAAACCATTGCACTTTTAAATCAACTTAACACGTGACTATAACCATAAAAGGATTCTGCCATGAGTGACAATATCATCCATGCCTATGCAGCGATGCAGGCAGGTGCAGCACTTGAACCCTATCAGTTTGATGCAGGAGAACTACAGCCCCATCAAGTTGAAGTTAAAGTTGAATACTGCGGTTTATGCCATTCCGATATTTCAGTGATTAATAATGACTGGAAATCTTCGGTTTATCCTGTGGTGGCCGGGCATGAAATTATTGGCACTATTACCCAGCTGGGTTCAGAAGCCAAAGGTCTGAAAGTGGGACAACGCGTAGGCATCGGCTGGACTGCTGAAAGCTGCCAGCATTGTGATCCTTGTGTATCAGGTCAGCAAGTCCTATGTAGCGGTGAGAAAAAAGCGACCATTGTGGGTCATGCTGGTGGATTTGCCGATAAAGTCCGTGCCGGCTGGCAATGGGTGATTCCCCTGCCCGAAGATCTGGATCCGGAAAGTGCCGGTCCGTTACTTTGTGGTGGGATTACCGTGTTTGATCCGATTTTAAAACACCAGATTCAGGCCATTCATCATGTGGGTGTGATTGGTATTGGTGGCCTGGGTCATATGGCAATCAAACTGCTGAAAGCCTGGGGCTGTGAAATTACCGCATTCACGTCTAACTTAGATAAGACCGAAGAACTGAAAGCCATGGGTGCAGACCATGTGGTGAATAGCCGTGATACAGTCGCATTAAAAGCTCAACGCGGCAAGTTTGATTTATTGCTAAGCACCGTCAATGTCACTCTGGACTGGGCTGCCTATTTAACCACTCTGGCTCCAAACGGTACGGTACATATGCTGGGTCTGGTACTTGAACCGATGCAGATCTCTGCCGGCATGCTGATTGGCGGTGCAAAATCGATTACCGGTTCACCTACCGGCTCGCCTGCTGCACTGCGTCAGTTACTGAAATTTGCTGCGCGGAAAAATATTGCCCCGCAAATTGAAGTTTTTCCAATGTCACAACTGAATGAAGCGATTGAACGTCTACATTCGGGTCAGGCCCGTTACCGGATTGTGTTAAAAGCTGATTTCTAATTTTTATTTGATTCGGCTGAATTCAAATTTCATCAGATACGATGAGGAAAAAATTCCGCATAATGCGGAATTTTTTTCGTTTTGTTCATTAGCGTAATGCTTCAGGTAACAGCGGAATACTTGATGGTTTAGCAAGTTCTGCCCTCATCTTTTGCAGCATCTGATAAGGCTGCTGCTGTACAAACATATTCACAAAGGTTAAAGGAATGGAACCTTCAGGATTGGCATAACCATAGGTGGAAACCTTGACTTTATTATTGGCTAATTTCTGAAAGGTCCAATCGCCTTCATAATGGGTTAAACGGATATAATCCGGATTTTTGGCATAGGCTTTATCAACCGCTTTATTCTTGATCGTGATGATGCCTTGAGCATCTTTTATCATTTTGCCTTGTACCACCAAATCACGGTCTTTCAGCGGAAAAGGAAAATCCAGCACCATATACAATAAAAATTCGCCTTTTTTATCATCGCGCGATAGCACTTTCACGCTGCCCATATACGGTACCCATTTCACCGCATGATCGACATCCAAAATCAGACCAACGGCCTTTTCAAAAGGCGTATCGTAGGTGGTTTCGGCTTTGTATAAAAATACCGGGTTTTGACTATTTTGATAGGTCCAGACTTTAATATTATTCTTGTGAATACTGAGCTTGGCATTATCGACAGGTTTAGCCTGTGCAGCAGCCAAACAGGCTACGGCACAAGCCATCAAGATCACTTTTTTCATTCCGTTGAGCTTCTTATTTTAATTTTGTTGTATTGTTATAAATGATTTTGACGATTTTTTATACCTGAATATCGTTAAAACCCAGTACGTCTTTCATATCATATTTGCGTGCTTCGCGGCCCACGACCCATGCTGCGGCACGAACCGCACCTGCGGCAAAGTTCATACGGTTGGTAGCTTTATGGGTAATTTCCACACGTTCGCCTTCACCAATAAACATCACGGTGTGCTCACCGACGATGTCACCACCACGAATGGTTTCAAAACCAATGGTTTGACGATCACGCGGGCCAGTATGACCTTCACGGCCATACACCGCGACTTCTTTTAAGTTACGGCCTAAAGTGTCGGCAATGGCTTCGCCCATCATCAGTGCTGTACCTGACGGTGCATCGACCTTATGACGGTGATGTGCTTCGATCACTTCAATATCCACAGTATCACCAAACACTTTAGACGCTAGCTCTAACAGTTTGATTGAAACGTTCACGCCAACCGAATAGTTGGCCGCATAGACCACCGGCGTTTCAGTTGCAGTATCTTCAAGATAGGCTTTTTGTTCGTCGTTCATGCCTGTGGTACCAATCACAATCGCCACGCCGGCTTCACGGCACAATTTTAAATGCTGGGCAGTTGCAACCGGTGCAGTAAAATCAATCACCACGTCACAGTCTTTTAATACGTCTTGCAGATTGCCCACAACCTTAACACCAACAGCACCAATACCGGCAAGCTCGCCTGCATCTGCACCAATCAGGCTGCTTTCAGGACGTTCAACTGCTGCTGCAAGTTGATAACCCGCTTCTTTAACTGCCTGAATAAGGATGCGTCCCATACGGCCGCCTGCACCCAATACACCAATGCGTGGAGCTGCTGACATAACATATTCCCAATGTTGATTTTAAATTGGTCTTACTATATCAAAACTCTGTACCGAGACTAAGTTTCAGCCTGAAATTTTTTATTTAAAAAAGAGAAACCGGTCATGACGAATGCTTATGCCAAAGCATGATGCAATGGCTCAACCCTGATTGGTTGCTGTATTGAAAGTTCAGCATTAAAAATAAATGATTTTGCTGCTGATTTTCATCTCCCTGTAAACATCACTGCGCAGACTACGCGACACGAGTGATAAAAAGATGAATTATAAGGAGATCAACATGCATTCGAAAAAAATCACGTTAACTGTTTTTATGGCAACCATCGTCAGCACAGCGTGGGCAGAACCGGCAATCCAAGCGGGAGATACTTTGGAAAGCTTATCGCAAGTCAAAATAAATATTCGTACCCATAGCGCTACACCGGCTCAAGCTGAAACTAATCCGGCAGCGACCAAGCAAGAACCGGCTGGCGAAGCAGCAACGCAATGGGTAGATGTCGAAGCTATTGACAAACCAATCATCGAATAAGCGCTTATAAAAAAGGGGGGAATATTGAATATTCCCCCCTTTTTTTCAAACTATGTCTGAAATTAATCAAACAGACCGAAGAACGATTTCTTCTTAGGCGATGATTTATTGTCATCACCATCCATCGTTTCTTGCAATTCTTTCAACAACTCACGTTGACGAGCAGTCAAATTCACCGGAGTTTCTACCACTACACGGCAAAGCAAGTCACCCTGCATGCTGGTACGTACCGGTTTAACCCCTTTACCACGCAAGCGGAACAGTTTGCCAGTTTGAGTGCCCTCAGGAATTTTCAGGCTGACACGGCCATCTAGGGTTGGAATCTGGATTTCTTTACCCAATGCAGCATCGGCAATAGATACCGGCACATCCATATACAGATCGGCACCATCACGCTGGAAGATGTCATGCTCGCGCACCACCACTTCTACGTATAGATCACCGGATTGACCATCACGGATTGCTTCGCCCTTACCGCTTAAACGTACGCGGTCGCCATTGTCCACACCAGCAGGAATGGTCACTTCAAGGGTTTGCTGACGGTCTTTTACACCAGAACCATGACAGGTGTTACATGGGTTCTTGATGATTTTACCCTGACCGCGACAGGTGCTACAGGTTTGCTGAACAGAGAAGAAACCTTGCTGCATACGCACTTGACCTGCACCATGACAGGTTTTACAGGTTTCAACATCGTTCGGATTTTTAGAGCCTTTACCATCACAGGTTTCACACGGTGCCGGCGCAGTAAATGTAATGGTTTTTTTCACGCCTTTGACCGCTTCTTCAAGGGTCAATTCCATCACGTAGCGCAGGTCTGATCCGCGACGTGCACGTTGCTGGCCACGGCCACCACCGCCACCAAATGCGCCACCAAAGATGTCGCCAAACTGACTAAAGATGTCTTCAGCGCTGAAACCACCACCGAAGCCACCACCGCCCATGCCGCCTTCAAAGGCATTGTGCCCCATACGGTCATACATGCTGCGTTTTTCACTGTCGGATAAAATTTCATAAGCTTCGGCAGCTTCTTTAAATTTTTCTTCAGCTTCAGGGTTGTCCGGGTTACGGTCTGGATGATATTTCATCGCCAACTTACGGTAGGCTTTTTTAATTTCATCATCACTAGCGGTTTTAGCGACGCCCAAAACCTCATAATAATCACGTTTAGCCATGTCTGGCGATGCTCCTCACGGAATTTTATTTAATACTTAACTGTGGTGTGAAATTGGGGACGGAAACAAATTTTACAAGGGAAAGAGGGGAAAAAAGTTTACTCGGATTAGAAAACGGCTTTATTTTTGAAAAACCGGGAGATTCCTTTCAGCCAGGCATTCAACAAGAATAAGAAGGCAATCATGGCGAAAACCACGCCTGCAACGGTACAACCTTTTACCCAAACTGCACTATCCCAATAAAAGAAAATCAGCGGAATAAACCAGAGTGCTGCAAAACATACCAAAATCATATAAATCACAATATTACGCATGATCCAGAGGGCTTGGGCTTCAAGCCAGACCTCCACTTCATCCACTTGTGTAACTTTACGCGCAAACCAATAAGCAAATATGCCACTAATCACAGTAAATAACGCGAAAAACATCAAGACATAGGAAATCGCAACGGAACGGCGAAGTCGGCTTAAGTTGTCTTGCTTCATGTGCGTTTCAACCCCATTTACCGCATGTTTAGAGTTTTAATATGCAGTAAATTGCTTGATAAAAATGTATACAAATATTAGGTGCTACTATATTGAAGTTTTCAACATTTCGCACCTGATTATTGTCAAAAAATTACTCCGTTTGGCTATTTTTTTTCACTTTAAACCATTGTGCATACAATGCCGGTAAAAAGAACAGCGTCAACAGGGTCGCCACAATCAAGCCCCCCATAATCGCCACCGCCATCGGACCAAAGAAAATACTGCGGGAGAGTGGAATCATCGCCAATACTGCGGCCAGAGCAGTCAGCACAATCGGGCGGCAACGACGTACGGTTGCATCGATAATGGCATTCCAGGGATCATGTCCAGCCTGAATGTCCTGTTCAATCTGGTCAATCAGGATTAAAGAATTGCGCATGATCATGCCAGAGAGTGCAATGGTTCCCAGCATTGCCACAAAACCAAAGGGTTTATTCAGCAATAATAGAAACAGTACCACCCCAATCAGGCCTAAAGGTGCCGTCAAAAAGACGATAAATGCACGAGACATACTCTTGAGCTGAATCATCAGCAAGGTCATCACCACCGCCAGAAAAAACGGCATACCGGCATTGACCGAGTTTTGTCCACGAGCCGACTCTTCGACCGTACCACCCACTTCAACCAGATAACCGCTTGGCAATTCGGCCCGCAGCTGATCCATTTTATCGGCAAGTTGCCCGACCACGGTGGCAGGCTGCAACTTGGTCCGAATATCGGCACGTACGGTAATGGTCGGCAAACGGTTACGATGCCAGATCAGGCCATCTTCAAATTTATATTCAATTTTGGCAATTTGCGCGAGAGGTACAGAACCACCATTGGCAGTTGGTACAGCCAGACTGGACAAAGATTCCACATTGATGCGTTCGTTCTGGTCTCCACGCAAACGGATTTCAATCAGTTCACGTTTTTCACGATACTGGTTAATCACAGCACCACTGATGGAACTGTTCAGGAATTGTGACAAATCTAAAGTTGATACTCCCATTTGACGGGCGCGATCCTGATCAATATTCAGCTGAATGACCTTACTCGGTTCGCCCCAGTCCAGATGAACATTGGTAGTGTTCGGATTCTCTGCAATGACGGCGGAAACCTTATGTGCCCATTGACGCACCAGATTCAGGTCTTCACCGGAAACGCGATACTGCAATGGATAACCCACAGGCGGACCATTTTCCAACAGCGAGACCCGGGTACGCACATCCGGCAGCAATTTACGGATTTCATGATCTAAAGATTTGCGGATTTCATCGCGGTCATCTAAGGACGAAGCCAAAACCACAAACTGTGCAAAACTGGCTTGTGGCAATTGCTGGTCCAGTGGCAAGTAGAAGCGGGTGGAACCCGTGCCGACATAGGCCACATAATTGTCGATGCCTTGTTTGGTCGACAGGAATTTTTCTACCTTTTTCACGGCATTTTCTGTGGCCGTGAGCGATGCCCCTTCTTCCAGCTTTAAATCGACCAGAATTTCGGCACGGTTGGACGGCGGGAAAAACTGCTGGGGTACCAGTTTAAACATCAGCACCGACAGCACAAAAATACCCACCGTGGTTGCAATCACGGTTTTACGGTAGGTTATACACTGACCCACCCAGCTTCTAAATTTTTGATAAAACCTTGTTTGATAAGGATCATGATGCTCACCGGCATGGTACACGACCGGCTGAGGTTCAGGTTGCCTGCGTAAGCGCGCCCATAAGCGCTGATACCATGGCGCTTTTTGCAGCAGGTCTTGATTAAAATCGGGCAGCAGTTTATCGCCCAGATAGGGGACAAAAAGGACTGCTGCAAACCAAGACACCACCAAGGCAATCGTCACCACCTGGAAAATGGAACGGGTATATTCACCGGTACTGGACGCAGCAGTAGCAATCGGTAAAAATCCGGCTGCGGTAATCAGAGTGCCTGTCAGCATGGGAAAAGCCGTGGTTTTCCAAGCAAAACCTGCCGCCTCCAGCCGGCTATAGCCCTGCTCCATTTTTACGGCCATCATTTCAATGGCAATAATGGCGTCATCCACCAATAAACCGAGCGCCAGAATTAAAGCGCCCAGTGAAATTTTATGCAGTCCGACATCGAATAGATTCATGCCGGCAAAGGTCATGGCCAGCACAAGTGGAATGGAAAATGCCACCACCAGACCGGTACGAAAACCTAGGGAAAAGAAGCTGACCAGCAGGACAATAATCACCGCTTCTGCCAGCACTTTCATGAATTCATTCACGCTGCGTTTCACCGCAACCGGTTGGTCGGAAACTTTTTTTAGCTGCATGCCCAAGGGCAAAGATTTTTGCAAATGGGCAAATTCAGCCTCTAAATTTTTACCCAAAGCCAGAATGTCGCCACCTTTGCGCATGGATACGGCAATGCCAATCCCGTTTTCGCCCATAAAACGCATGCGTGGCTGGGCCGGCTCGCTAAAGCCACGATAAATGTCCGCAACATCGCCCAGCTGAATGGTTTTTCCTGCCACCAACAGGGGCATTTGTTTAAGTTCATCAATACTTTTTAATTGACCGCTGACCCGCATCTGAATGCGGTCGGTGCCAGTTTCAAAAAAGCCGGCACTGGCCACGGTATTTTGTTGTTGCAGGGCTTGCTGAATAGTTGTGACCGGAATGCCGAGCTGTACCGCTTTGGTATTGGACAGTTCAATCCAGATTTTCTGGTCTTGCAGGCCTACCAGATTGACCTTGCCGACATCCTTGACCCGTTGCAATTGCAGTTGCAGACGGTCGGCATATTCCTTCAATATGGCATAGTCATAATCTTTGCCGGTCAGGACATAGATATTTCCAAAGGTATCGCCAAATTCATCATTAAAAAACGGCCCCTGCACCCCACTCGGCAATTGATGCTGGATATCGCCCACTTTTTTGCGCACCTGATACCAGACATCGGGAATCTGGTTTGAGCGCAGCGAATCTTTGGCGACAAACGTCACCAGTGATTCACCGGGACGCGAATAGGCCATGATGCGTTCGTAATTACCGGTACTCATCAACTCCTTTTCGATGCGGTCAGTGACTTGCAACGACACTTCCTGTGCGGTTGCGCCCGGCCAGTAGGTCTGAATCACCATCACCTTAAAGGTAAACGGCGGATCTTCACTTTGGGCCAGTTTGGAATAGGAAACAATGCCGACAATGCCGAGTAGCAGCATGAAATAAAAAATCAAACCTTTATTTTTCAGGGCCCATTCCGACAGGTTAAAGTTCGAGCCTAAATTCATGATGCAGCTCCTGCCCGAATTTTCACGGCACGATTTTCCCGGTCGATCGGCTGGATTTTCTGTTTTTCACGCAATAAATGCACACCGCCAATCACCACATAATCTTGCGGATTCAGACCGGACAATACCGGCACACTGTCACGACCATAGGCTCCTAGGTTCACGGCCACCTTATGAATGGTCTGGTCCGGTTTCACCACCCAGACATAGGCCTGCTGACCATTGGCCGAGACACTGGACAACGGCACACTGAGTACATTGTTTTGGCTATTGTTAAAAAATACCCGCGCACTCTGGCCCAGCTGAATGGCAGCATTGCCTTCACGCAAAGCGACTTTGACACTAAAAGTTCGGGACTGATCGGCTGCCGGAGAAATTTCACGCACATAGCCGGCAAATTTATCTTCAGGTTTGGACCATAAAGTGACCCATGCCGTCTGACCGACTTTAATCTCTGCAATGGCCTGTTCCGGCACCCCGATCACCACTTCACGATCACCGGCAATCGCCATCTGATAAGCAGCCTGTCCCGCAGCGACCACCTGCCCCACTTCAATGTTACGCGCGGTAATCACGCCATTTTTATTGGCAATCAGCTGGTTATAACCGGTTTGGTTACTCGTAACCTGATAATTGGACTGCACCTGTTTCAGCGCGGACATCGCTGACTTATACTGATTATCCACCGCATCATATTGCGAACGGCTGACCGCATTCATCGGCAGCAATTGCTTAAAGCGCTGCCGTTCATCTGCGGCAATTTTTGCTGCCGACTGAGCACTTTCCAGTTGAGCTTTTGCTGCATTGAGCTGCAGCTGGGCATCTTTCACATCGAGTTTTGCCAGCACCTGCCCCACCTTGACCTGATCGCCCACATCGACATAACGTTCGATAATCTGTCCGCCCACCCGAAAGGCCAAAGCTGTTTGCTGGCGTGCCTGCACATCTCCGGCATAGCTTTTCTGTTCATTATGAGTACTGTTCGGCTGAGTCACCATCACAAACGGGACCTGTTCTGTTTCGGTTGCCTCCGTGCTGCAGCCCAATAAAGTCACACTGCAAATAATCATCATGCTGACCAGGGCGGTTTTTACTGCAATCTTTACTGTGCTCATGAAGTTGGCTCTTATCTCAAAATGTTTTTTAAGGCAAAATAAGTATTATCTTAAACTGATCGTTTTTTAATTAATATACCTACCGGTACATTAATTGGAAATCGAGGGTCAAATCAATGACCTTTTTCATTTTTTTGGAAAAAATTGTGCAAATAAATGTGGGTCGCCCCAAAGACTTAGAAAAACGTCAGCGCATTTTAACTGCAGCAAAAAGCTTATTTTTAAGGTGTGGCTACCATGGTTCCAGCATGAACCAGATTGCCCAGGAAGCAGGTGTCACCAAACTGACGGTCTACAATCACTTTCAGGATAAAGCCAATTTATTTGTTTGTGCCATTGTTGCCACATGCGAAGAATTACTCAGTGCTCGCCCCTTAAACCTGCAAGCCGACAGTAATTTTTATCAAGAATTTGTGCATGCCTGTGAGCTGGCCCTCAATATCACCAATTTGCCTGAAGCCATCAAACTGGAACGCTTATTGGTAGAACTGGCGGCGGAACAAAATCCACTGGCACAGACATTTTATAATGCCTGCCATCTGCGTATGAATGCACTGTGGGAAAACTTTTTTCAGCAGGCTATCGAATTGGGCTTTATTCAGCCAGAAGCTTTAAAAAACCTGACCTTACTGATCCTTTCTTTACTGTTGGGCCTGCGCCATCATGAAGTGCTGCTTGGGGTGCGGGAAGTTCCAACTGCTGAAGAGAAACAGCAGATTATCTTGAACAGTATTGAGATCTTTATGCTGAAATATCAGAAAAAACCGTAAAATCTGTAATTCCATTTTCCTGACTGCACCAACGGCAACTCAATTGCTAGTTTTAGCAGCAAAAAATTACCGACTTTTGTCTGCCCCCTACTTGGAATGTCATTGAATCGGGGTATATTCAAAGGAGTAGCCTAGGAGAATGAAAAAAAATGATTCAACAAATTGATGCTCCACTGCGTGAGGATGTACGCTTACTTGGGAACTTACTGGGAGAAACCCTCAAGGAACATGCGGGACAAGATTTGTTTAATCAGGTGGAGCAGATTCGTGCCCTGTCCAAAGGTGCACGTGATGGGCAGGTAGAAGCCGAAAAACAGCTTGAACAACTATTCCTGAGTCTGGAAGATGATGAGATTCTTCCACTTACCCGTGCATTCACCCACTTTCTGAATTTTGCCAATATTGCCGAACAGTACAATGTAGTTCGAAGTCGTCGTCAAAGCGAATTCGATGAACATGCACCCTCTCCCAATCCGCTCGATCATCTGTTCCAGAAATTTAAAGATCACGAAATTTCAGCCGACACCCTATTCAAGCAAATCTGTGAACTGAAAATTGAACTGGTGTTGACTGCACATCCGACTGAAGTCAGCCGTCGTACCTTAATTCAAAAATATGATGATATTAATGACTGCCTGTTTAAGTCTGATCAACAAAAACTGACCCCACGTGAACGCAAAGCCGTACTGCAAGAACTCAAACAACTGATTTGTTCCGCTTGGCAGACCGATGAAATCCGCCAGCACCGGCCAACCCCAGTCGATGAAGCGAAATGGGGCTTTACCACTATTGAACAAACCCTATGGAATGCCATTCCCAAATTCATCCGCGAACTGGATGAAATGGTTGAAGATCACTGTAGCCAGCGTTTACCTTTAACCGTTGCACCGGTGCGTTTTGCCTCCTGGATGGGCGGTGACCGTGACGGCAACCCGAACGTCACGCATAACATTACCCAGGAAGTACTCTGGCTGTCGCGCTGGAAAGCGGCTGATTTATATCTGCGTGATATGGAAGACCTGCGCTGGGAACTGTCGATTCAAAACTGCAGCGATGAACTGATGCAGGCACTGGGCCATAGCCACCCCGAACCCTACCGTGAATATCTGCGGGATACCCGCGAACGCCTTAAAGCCACCCGTCACTGGCTGGCGCAAAAACTGCAAGGTCAAGATGCCGATGATAGCCATGTCATTAAAAGCAAAGATGAATTATTACAGCCTTTATTGCTGTGCTACCGTTCACTGATTACCTGCAACCTGCCGGAAATTGCCAATGGCAAACTGCTGGACTTTATCCATCGCGTCAACTGCTTTGGCATTGAACTGCTGAAACTGGATATCCGTCAGGAATCTGGTCGCCATCGCCAGGCCATTTCTGCCATTACTGAATATCTGGGTCTAGGCAATTTTGAAACCTGGACCGAACAGGCACGCCAAAACTTCCTGTTGCAGGAATTGCAAAGCAAACGTCCGTTGTTGCCTAAACATCTGAATGAACCGAAACAAAGCCTGATTGAACATCCGGATGTCCAGGAAGTGTTTGCCACCATGCGCACGCTGGCCGAACAACCGGAAGAAAGTCTGGGTGCGTATATTATTTCCATGGCGGAATATCCGAGTGATGTCTTGGCCGTGTTATTGCTGCAAAAAGAAGCCGGTATCAAGCATCCACTTCGTGTAGTTCCGCTGTTTGAAACCCTGAAAGATCTGGACGGTGCAGCCAGTACCATGAATACCCTGTTCAATATGCATTGGTACAAACAGCATATTCAGGGCAAGCACGAGGTGATGATTGGCTATTCCGACTCAGCCAAAGATGCCGGATTTATGTCTGCCAATTGGGCTCAGTACCGTGCACAGGAAGAACTGACTGCGATTGCAAAAAAACATGCCGTACAACTCACCCTGTTCCATGGCCGCGGTGGTTCCATCAGCCGCGGGGGTGCTCCGACCCAGCAAGCACTGTTTTCACAACCGCCAGGCTCGATTTCCGGTGCCATTCGCGTGACCGAACAAGGGGAAATGATCCGCTTCAAGTTTGGTCTGGAAGGCATTGCCTTACAAAATCTGGAGATTTATACCGCAGCCACTTTAGAGGCAACCTTATTGCCACCACCGGTGCCTAAGGATGAATGGCGTGAACTGATGCATAGCATGACCGATTTGTCGGTACAGGTGTATCGTCAAACCGTGCGTGAAAATCCACATTTTGTAAAATACCTGCGTACGGTTACACCGGAACTGGAATTGCAAATGTTACCACTCGGTTCACGCCCGGCAAAACGCAAGGTCAGCGGCGGGATTGAATCCTTACGTGCCATTCCCTGGGTCTTTGCCTGGACCCAAATCCGTCTGATGCTTCCAGCTTGGCTAGGCACTGGAGCAGCCATTAACCAGGTGATTCATCAAGGGCAAAAACCACTGTTGGATGAGATGCTGCAACAATGGCCATATTTCCAGACCCTGATTGACATGCTGGAAATGGTATTGTCCAAAGCAGATAGTAATGTCGCCTTATATTACGAATCACATTTGACCGAGGATGAAGACTTAAAAGTCCTGGGCAATGAACTGCGTCAGCGCTTAAAAGATGCGGTACAAACCTTGCTGGCGCTGAAAGGTGAATCCAAACTGCTCAGCAGCAATGAAGTACTGGACCAGTCTATGCGGGTACGCAAACCGTATTTACTGCCGCTGCATTTACTCCAGGCGGAACTGATGAAACGCCGTCGTCGCTATCTGGCAGAACGTCAGGCAGAACATACTCCAGTCGATCATGCCTTAATGGTGAGTATTGCCGGGATTGCAGCCGGATTGCGTAATACCGGTTAAATTCTGATTTCTCATAGAAAAAGCACATTCCTGCAATGTGCTTTTTTCAACCTTATGGTCAAAAGTTTCCCATTATTTTTATAAATAAAACAAAAAATATTTATGAATGTATCACCCCATCTTCATACCTATTAACTATTGATTTAGCGTTATTTTTAATTATTAAAATTTTTATCACATGGTAAAAATATTTGAAAAGTCATGGTATTAGTATAAATAAAATTTTGTTTCAATGATTAAATCTTCCAAAAAAGAAGCGTATGATGTGCACAATTTATTTTTAGAGTGCTCAAAAAATGTCCAATTGGTTTCCCAAATGGCGCCCGTACGAAGGCAGTATCGATGCACGTCCTGTCGGTACCAATGAATACCTTCCACCTGCACAAAGTGTAGTTTTGGGTGTACAACATGCTTTTGCCATGTTTGGGGCGACTGTACTTGCACCCTTCCTGATGGGGTTTGATCCTAATCTGGCTATTTTAATGTCAGGCATCTGTACCATCCTGTTTTTCCTGATGACCGGGGGACGTGTGCCGAGTTATCTGGGTTCCAGCTTTGCTTTTATTGGGGTGGTCATTGCAGCAACGGGTTATGCCGCTTCGGGTACGGGTGCACCCAATACCAATCTGGCCCTGGCCGCTGGCGGTATTATGGCCTGCGGTATTCTGTATGCCATTTTTGGTTTTATTGTGATGGCAACCGGAACCAAATGGATTGAAAAACTCATGCCACCTGTAGTGACCGGTGCTGTGGTCATGATCATCGGCCTGAATTTGGCACCGGTGACTGTTAAAGGCGTAGCAGGGAATAACTTCAATATGTGGATGTCACTGGTCACCGTGATGTGCATGGGTTCTATTGCAGTATTTACCAAAGGCCTGCTGCAACGTCTGCTGTTATTGATCGGTTTATTACTGGCTTACTTAATTTATTATATTGTTTCCAATGTGATGGGACATGGCACACCAATTAATTTTGCTCCAATTCAACAGGCAGACTGGTTTGGTATTCCTACCTTCCACTCACCGGTATTCGATGCCAATGCCATGCTAATTATTGCGCCGATTGCCTTGATTTTAGTGGCTGAAAACCTGGGGCATATTAAAGCAGTAGGTGCCATGACCGGTGAAAACCTTGATCCGCATATTGGTAAAGCCTTTGTTGCCGATGGTCTTGCAACCACTTTATCAGGTGGTGTCGGTGCTCCGGGGATGACTACGTATGGTGAAAATATTGGCGTGATGGCGGTGACTCGTGTCTATTCAACCATCATCTTTGTTTTTGCCGGTGTATTTGCGGTTTTCTTGGGACTTTCACCAAAATTTGGTGCCATTATCCATACCATTCCGACTGCTATCTTAACTGGTGCATCGATTGTGGTCTTCGGTTTAATTACCATTGCCGGTGCAAAAATCTGGATTGAAAACAAGGTTGATTTCTCTAAAAACAAAAACCTGATGGTGGCTGCGGTGACTATTATTTTAGGCACCGGTGACTTTGCCCTGCAATTCGGCAACTTTAATCTGGGGGGTATTGGTACCGCTACGTTTGCAGCCCTCATCCTGAACTGGTTCTTTAGCCTGGGCGATAAATCATAAAGATAAATACACATTTTCAGGCAGCCGCAAGGCTGCTTTTTTTATGTTTGAGATTGAGGAAATTTGAATATGAGGAGTTAAAAAGTCACCCTGTTCCAGACTAAATCTCAAGAAAAAGCTAAGGCTTTTGCGACTGCAAAGAATAAAAATATCCACTATAAATATGACAAAATATTAATTTTTGATTAATAATTAAGCAAGTAATTGCATGTTTACATAATAAATCCATCAATTATTAATATATTATTAAGTTGATCTTAACTACATGATTTACTAACTAACTTGTCCTTATTTTCTGTCCTGATTGCGGCAAATTTAGCGCTTTTCTCGTCCTAAATTGGTTATTTATCATACTAAAACAGGTGGATTTTCAAATAAAAGCTCTTTAAAGTACGCGCTTCGCATGAATGGGCTATGTAATAACATTGCATTTGTACCATTGAAAGAAAGAATATTCGGGTTTTAGTTCTGAAAAATGCTGTCTATTTTTTCTAAAAGTAATTGAAAATCAGGTAGAGATTGAAGAATGATTTATGATGGACATCATAGCAATATGATTAATGCTGCGGATCAGAATACGGCGGTAATCTCGCAAAATTTCCAGAAAAACCAGGCAGGTTCAGGCGCTAAAAATTCCAAAAATAAAGGCATTCCCTTTCTGGATGTACGTAAATTCACACAAAAGTTACATAGCATGTCGTCGGCGACCAGTACCAAAAAATGTGCACGAAGCATCCGCATTGCACTACAGTCAGCAGGTGCCCGAATTTTGAATCATCCAGTGGCAGCTGCAGATTGGGGACATACCCTCCAGGCAATTGGCTATAAAAAAATCAACCCTTCTTTTGATCATCCGCAAGAAGGTGATATCTATATTATCAACAGAACCCAGAAGCATGTTTACGGCCATATTGCTGCCTATACCGGCCGCCAATGGGTATCTGATTTCCGCCAAAACAGTCATGCGGTTTATAAGAATGATCAGGTCCGCTATACCTATTACCGTCTGGTGTAACAGATGAAATAGCGCGGTTCAGACACTTTTTCAGGTGTCTTTTTTATTGGACAGGTTGAGCTTTTATATTGAGCTTATACCACGCGCAATCAAATTATGGTCGGATTTCTCTCAATTCGCGCTGAATAAAACGCTGGATCATTTCACGATATAAATATTCCACCAGATCAGGATCGGTTCCCAGGTCTAGCGCTTGTGCACGTACTTTCTGAATGACCTGCTCGACCCGTTCCGGAGATTGTACGTCCTGTACAGTACGCTTAAAACGCGTAGCCTGATCGACATAAAACTGACGGGTGGCAATCATCTCAATCAGCGCAGTATCAATGGCATCAATCTGTGCACGGGCCTGTTCTAAAGACTCACATTTCTCTTTCTTCATCTTTGCTATCATCATTTTCACTTTTATATTGGTCTTCTAAAACATTACTAAAAATACTTTCGATCATCCAGACCCGGTACAAACTATTAAACACATAACTTTGACCATCAATGCGCAGTTCGAGCACAGGAAAATCGGGCTGAGACTTCATTTCACAGAGTATGTCATTTTCTTTTAATTTGGCAGCAATATCTTCAGTACTCAGTTCATTGATCTCTAAATCACGCTTGATCTGGTCAAAATGCGGCCTGAATGACAGGTCTTTGCCTTTGGTCCAGACTGACTGCAAAATGCTGTACATGGCTTCCACACGCTGCTCTTCAGGCACGCTATAAAACAGTTTCGCCATCTCATAAGTTGCTTGCTGGGTAGGACGGCAAAACGGGGTAAATTTCACTTCGGTACGTTTGGACAAGCGTGTCGCCAGCCCCCAGTCAAACAGGTCCCGTCCGTGATAAGACAGCGGGTAAACATTGAGATGAATATTATAAAAATTGGCCAGCTCTTCTTTAATATAGGCCAACAAGAGCCAGGAAATCGGGTCTTCCAGAGCAATATATAAATCCAGTTCCGGATCCAGTGCCTGAATTTCATTCAGTTCTTCGGCATCACTGATCAGATGTTCACGCCATTCAATATGGTTGATCAGGAAAATCGGATTACCAGTGAGTAATTTTTGTTGTTTTAAACGGCGGGTTAAACGCAGCAGATCATCCACCGCATGATACTTGCGCTCCCCAAATTCAAAATAGCTGACCAAAACTTCGTTATCGTTAAAAATTCGTTCCGGAAAATTCTGCGCTGGATGATGGCGGCTGGCCATGGCATGTAAAGTACGCAATTTGCCATACTGTTTTTGCCATAGCATGTGGAACACGTCTTCGAGTAAATACAGGAAATCCTGGCCGCGTAAGGGAGTATTGCGAAGGATTGTTTCTGCTTGAGCAATGGCCTCAAGCGGCGGCTGTTCGGGGGTTTCATGGAAACTAAAACGATGCTGTTTGGACAGAATTTTGGCATCGTTCAGGCAGTAATTTTGCCACTCCATTTCTGACATGTTATTGGGAGGTTCTGCCGTTCGACTGGAAATGATCACCTTTAAGGGTTTGATCTCATCACTCAAGATTTCTTCAAGTTCAGGTAACTGCTGTGCAGCCAGATAGCTATAGACATCATCCAGACGCAAGTGGATGGTTAAACCCTGCTCCGTAGATAATTCCACCTGACGGGTCGGCTTTTGATAAAACCAACTCGATCGAAGTGGATCAAACCAACGGCGTAACAGTGACATGAGATCAGCCTCGAAAAAAAACCCTTGTGTGCTACAAGGGTTTATAACAATTTGTTAGGTAATGATCAATTATACATCTAAATTTAGATCGGTCACTGCCCCTTTTTCAGCACCTGTAGTCAATTTGGCAAACTTCGCCAAAGCACCATAGCGATAATTCGGTTCAGGCTTGACCCAGGCTGCTTTACGCGCTGCCAGTTCTGCATCGGAAATATGCAGTGTCATTTCACGGGTTTCGGCATTAATGGAAATTTTATCGCCATTTTTCACCAGACCAATCGGCCCGCCTTCATAGGCTTCAGGCGTGACATGACCTATCACAAAGCCATGGCTGCCACCTGAGAAACGGCCATCGGTGAGTAGCGCTACAGATTTTCCTAAGCCCTTACCAATAATGGCCGAGGTCGGTTTAAGCATTTCCGGCATACCGGGTCCGCCTTTAGGCCCTTCACCACGAATCACCACCACTTCGCCTTCCTGCACTTCACCATCTAAAATACCACGCATGGCACCAATTTCGCCTTCGAACACGCGTGCCGGACCTTCAAAATACAGGCCTTCTTTACCTGTAATTTTTGCTACCGCACCCGTTGGTGACAGGTTGCCTTTTAGCACCACCAGATGCGAGTCTTTTTTGATGGGTGCATCAAAGGGCAAAATAATTTGCTGACCTTCTGGATAATCTTCTACATCTGCCAGATTTTCAGCCAAGGTTTTACCGGTTACGGTTAAGCAGGAACCATCCAGCATGCCGGCATTCAGCATGCGTTTCATCAGCGGCTGAATCCCGCCAATCGCAATCAGTTCCGACATCAGATATTTGCCCGATGGACGCACATCCGCCACCACAGGAATGTCTTTCCCAATGCGTACAAAATCGTCCAGAGTCAGTTCCACACCTGCAGTATGGGCCATCGCCAACAGATGCAGCACCCCATTGGTAGAACCACCCAGCGCAATCAGCACTTTAATCGCATTTTCAAAGGCTGCCTTGGTCATGATGTCACGCGGTTTAATGTCCAGACGTAACAAGTTCATCACCGCTTCACCGGCACGCAGACAGTCAATTTTTTTCTCTTCAGACACCGCTTCCTGCGCCGATGAACCCGGTAAGCTCATGCCTAAGGCTTCAATTGCAGAAGCCATCGAGTTGGCAGTATACATGCCGCCACAGGAACCTGGTCCCGGCAATGCGACTTCTTCAATCTGCTTGACCTGAATCTCGTTGATTTCGCCTTTGGCATGCTGACCCACGGCTTCAAACACAGAAATCATGTCGGTATGGCCAGCACCCGGTTTAATGGTTCCACCATAAATAAACAGACCTGGGCGATTTAAACGCGCCAAGCCCATGATACAGCCCGGCATATTCTTGTCACAGCCACCAATCGCAATCACGCCATCATAAGCCTGACAGCCGACAACTGCTTCAATCGAATCGGCAATAATTTCACGGGACAGCAATGAGTATTTCATTCCTTCGGTACCATTTGAGATCCCGTCAGAAATGGTAATGGTATTGAAGATAATCCCCTTGCCATTTGCGGCATTCACGCCTCTTTCCACTTCACGCGCCAAGCCATCGATATGCATATTACAAGGCGTGACATTGGCCCAAGTCGAAGCAATACCAATAAAAGGCCGGCTAAAGTCGGCATCTTTAAAACCAGTCGCGCGCATCATGGAACGTGCCGGCGCATTTTCAATGCCTTCGTAAACCGGGGCAGAGTGCTCACGGATATTATCTTTACTCATTGGTTTCTTCCTTGGCGATGACTGATTTTCAGCTTCAGTCTTTGGCAAATTATTCTAAGATCATTGTATAGAAGGCATACGATATGTAAAAGCAGAACTCTGTTGTAGAGAAGCTCTTATTAAATGTTTTTTAATCAAACCAGATCACATAATGAAAGGTAAAAAATTCTTTAATTGAGATATTTTAATCAGTCAATTAGTACAAATTTCTTAGTGTCTAGGAACTTACGACGGAGTCTTACCGGATAAAATTAAATATTTGGAGCTCGTATGTTACTTTTGTTTCGGCAAAAGTAACCAAAACCATTTGTCATCCGCAAAACTCGACCATTGCTCCCAACTAAAAAATTTATCGCAGAAACATTCATTTTAAGATTACGGTCTGCCTCGGACAGTTGCGGATGACCTCGGCTCGTATCAAATATCTCTACAAAATTTGACTGCGCGATTTTCAACAATCCATAAAAAAGCACCCCATCGGGAGTGCTTTCTAAAATTTGTAAAAACTACAAATTAAATTTCACGTACCGCACCTTTTGCCGCACTTGTCGTATGCATTGCATAGGCTTTCAAGGCTTTGGAAATTTTACGTGGACGCTCTTCCACTGGGTGCCAGCCTTTGGCTTCTTGCGCTTCACGGCGAGCAGCCATAGTTGCTTCATCCACAGCCAGGTGGATGGTACGGTTTGGAATATCGATTTCGATTAAATCACCATCTTCAACCAGACCAATGGCACCGCCTTCCGCTGCTTCAGGAGAAACATGACCAATCGACAAACCTGATGAACCGCCAGAGAAACGGCCGTCAGTCAGCAAGGCACATTCCTTACCCAAACCTTTCGATTTCAGGTAACTGGTTGGGTACAGCATTTCCTGCATGCCCGGACCACCACGTGGACCTTCATAACGAATCACAACCACATCACCGGCTTTAATTTCATTGCCCAAGATCGCTTCTACCGCAGAATCCTGGCTTTCAAATACGCGAGCAGTACCGTTGAATTTCAAAATTGAATCATCAACACCGGCAGTTTTAACGATACAGCCATCCAGCGCGATGTTGCCGTAAAGCACAGCCAGACCACCATCTTTCGAGAAAGCATGTGCTGCATTACGGATCACGCCATTTTCACGGTCACCATCTAAACGCGAATAGTAACGGTCTTGTGAGAAAGCAGTTTGTGTTGGTACGCCGCCCGGTGCCGATTTAAAGAATTGGTAAACCTCTTCATTTTCAGTCCGGATGATGTCCCATTTGTCCAAAGCATCTTTCAGGGTTGCTTCGTGGACAGTACCCACTGAAGTATCCAGTAAGCCAGCACGATCCAGTTCACCTAGGATCGACATAATACCGCCGGCACGATGTACATCTTCCATATGCACATCATTTTTCGCAGGCGCAACTTTACACAGTACTGGCACTTTACGAGATAAGCGGTCGATGTCATCCATGGTGAAATCAACACCCGCTTCATTTGCAGCAGCCAATAAGTGCAGTACGGTATTGGTTGAACCGCCCATCGCAATGTCCAGCGTCATGGCATTTTCATACGATGCTTTGGTTACCATTGAACGTGGTAAAACGCTGTAATCGTCCTGTTCATAGTGGCGTTTAGCCAATTCAACAATTAACGAGCCTGCACGTTCAAACAGTTTTTTACGGTTGGCATGGGTTGCTAAAGTTGAACCATTACCCGGTAAAGACAGACCCAATGCTTCAGTTAAGCAGTTCATTGAGTTGGCAGTGAACATGCCTGAACATGAACCACAGGTTGGGCAGGCAGAACGTTCGTATTCTGCGACTTCTTCATCGGTATAGTTGTCATCTGCCGCCACGATCATCGCGTCGATCAGGTCGATGGCTTTGTCGTTGCCGCGGATTTTCACTTTACCCGCTTCCATTGGACCGCCAGACACGAATACCACTGGAATATTCAGGCGCATCGCTGCCATCAGCATCCCCGGGGTGATTTTGTCACAGTTGGAAATACACACCATGGCATCGGCACAGTGCGCACTGACCATGTATTCCACCGAGTCGGCAATCAGGTCACGTGACGGCAATGAATACAGCATGCCGTCATGCCCCATGGCAATCCCGTCATCCACCGCAATGGTGTTGAATTCTTTGGCCACACCACCTGATGCTTCAATTTGACGAGCCACGAGTTGACCAAGATCTTTTAAATGAACGTGACCTGGAACAAATTGTGTGAATGAGTTGACGACAGCAATAATTGGCTTGCCAAAGTCTTCATCTTTCATCCCAGTTGCGCGCCATAAGCCACGCGCACCCGCCATGTTTCTTCCGTGTGTCGATGTTTTTGAACGATAGTCAGGCATTGTGTTATTCCAACAAAGTTTGTGCTTGAGTTGAATGAGCTCATTCACTCTGGCGAAATCTTACAGATCGAGAGCATGAAATCAGTCGAATTTCCAACCTATCATACACCAAGCCATTGTTTTTCAAGATGGCATTTTCATCTTAGATATGGGTAGATGGGTCTATAATTTGAACTTCGTGATTTGACGACAAAAATCTTTAACTGAAATCTACTATACCGCCATCCCCGGCCAGACAATGCAAAACTTTCATGAATAATTTTTAAATTTTGCATAAGTTTTTTTTATAAAAATAGGCTCCTTCGGTCTGTATTCAGACTCAATTTAGGTGAATAAATGCTTTTGCCTTATAATAGACATCACGTTTATTTGGAAGCTTTTGTGTGAAAATCATCTTTGCGGGTACACCAGAATTTGCCGCTACTGCATTGGCTGCACTGCTTAAAACCGAACATGACATTGTTGCGGTCTATACTCAACCGGACCGCAAAGCTGGACGAGGACAAAAACTCACGGCTTCTGCTGTAAAGCAGCTGGCTTTAGCCAATAATATTCCGGTCTACCAGCCGCTTCATTTTAAATCTTCGACTGAAGAAGGCTTGGCCGCACAGGCAGAATTAGCCGCTTTAAATGCCGACGTAATGGTGGTGGCCGCTTATGGCTTGATTCTGCCGCAAGTGGTACTCGATACACCTAAATATGGCTGCCTCAATATTCATGGTTCACTGTTGCCACGCTGGCGTGGTGCAGCGCCGATTCAGCGTGCCATTGCCACAGGCGATACTGAAACTGGCGTGACTATCATGAAAATGGCGGCGGGTCTGGACACCGGTGATATGATGTTTAAAACCATCTGCCCGATTGAATCAAGCGACACCTCAGCAACTTTGCACGACAAACTGGCCGAACAAGGTGCAAGTGCCATTGCAGCTGTTTTAGCGTCGGAAGAAAAACTGCAACACTACCTGGCGACCCGTGAAGTGCAAGACGAAGCATTGACTGTGTATGCTCACAAGCTTTCCAAAGCCGAAGCAGAAATTGACTGGTCTAGGGATGCCATACAGATTGACCGTAATATCCGCGCCTTTAACCCATGGCCAGTGGCATTTATCGTACTCGATGAGAAAAACAACTTGCGGGTGTGGAATTCCAAGTTATCTCATGCTACTGCGGAAAATGCTCAACCGGGTGAAATCATTGCCATTGATAAAGATGGCGTTCATGTTGCCTGTGCAAATAACACGGTCATCACACTGACTACTTTACAATGGCCGGGCGCTAAACCGCTTAACCCTGTACAAATTTTACAAACCCAAAAACTGACTATTGGACAAATTTTATAATGAAGCAATCTCCCAACGCCTCAGCCAAAAACCTTAATTTACGTGCTCAGGTGGTGAAGACGTTATTGGCTGTCCAAAATGGTCAATCGCTGCAATCTGTGCTGGCGCAGCAAATGAACATCGTATCAGACAAAGACCGTGCTTTGTTCCATGAATTGGTACTGGGTTGTTTACGTCAATGGCATGCATTGAAACAACTGACTTTACCATTACTCTCTAAACCACTGGACAATCAAGTGGTTGAAACTTGTTTGTACCTTGGTTTATACCAATTGCTGTGCACCCGCGTGGCTGCCCATGCGGCCATTTCAGAAACCGTTGAAGCGACCAAACAATTGGGGATGGAAAGTTTAAGTGGCGTAGTGAATGCGATTTTACGTCGTGCCACCCGTGAATCTGAGCAGTTCTATGACGTGCTTGAACAAGCGACGAATTTACCAAGCTGGTTGTCTAAACGTCTGAAAAAAGACTGGGGCGATCAATTTGCTGAACTCAGCTATGAGCTAAAACAGGTGGCGCCACTGACTTTACGCGTTAATACACGCCAGGTCAGCCGTGACGAATATCTCGACATTCTGGAAGATGAAGGCATCGATGCACATCGCTGCGAAATTTCTGAAGTCGGCATTGTCATGGATGAAAGCCTGCACATTCCAAGTTTACCGGGCTTTGAAGCTGGCGGCTTTTCAGTACAGGATGAGCATGCCCAGCTGTGCGCTACTTTATTGCCGAACTTGAATGGCAAAATCGTGATTGATGCCTGTGCGGCACCAGGCGGTAAAACTGCGCACATTTTAGAGAAATATCAGCCGAAAAAACTGATTGCCCTTGATCAGGATGAAAAGCGCTTAAAACGTGTTTCTGAAAACCTGGAGCGTTTGGTTCTCGATGGCAAACATGTCGAAATTGTCAGCGCAGATGCCGTAACCTGGACAGCACCTGAACCAGCTGATTGCATTGTTTTAGATGCACCGTGTTCAGCGATTGGGGTGATGCGCCGTCATCCAGACATCCGTTTACTGCGTCAATCAACTGATATTGCCAAAACAGTCCAACTGCAAAAACAGATTTTGGACAACATGTGGCAGCAACTAAAAGTCGGTGGCACCTTACTTTACATCACCTGCTCGATTTTAAAAGCAGAAAATGAACAGCAAATGGTCGAGTTCTTTGCTACCCATCCAGATGCCAAAGAAATCAAAATTGAAGCCGACTGGGGCATTGAACAAATTCACGGTCGCCAATTGCTGCCACAAGTGGGCCGTGGCGATGGCTTCTTCTATTGCCGTATCCAGAAAATAGCTTAAGCCATATACTTAAAAAAGGAGGGAGCAAAAACCCTCCTTTTTTATTAGGATGCCCTCTCCTGCCAGAAAGATCGGTGCAAATGCGACCCAGACTTGCGGTAGCACAAGGTTGGGCAACAGCATGCTCCATTCAAGACACAAGTATTCAAGAAACAAAAAGCCATTATCATCAATGATAATGGCTTTCTTTTGCAACAGTATGAACTGAAGTATTTACGGATTTAAAGCGTATGCTGGTCTTTCACTTCTTCCAGCACCTCATCCAGTTCTTCCGGATGTTTCATCAAGTGTAGAATAGATAACACCAATCCGCCCCATAAAAACAGCATCGAGATAATCATCATGACAATTGCTGAAGTATTCATGTTTATTCTCCTAGCGATCTTTCATTCTGGCTAAAACAAACGCCACCACAGCACAGAAAATCACACAGCCCCAGCCAAACAGCCACTGCATACTGATACTATAGTCACCATAGCCTTTTAATAACAAGTTATAAATGGTCATGGCCAATGTAATCAATAAAATCAACGAGGTAATGACCGTTAGGGTAAAATCCCAGCCTTTGCCTAAATGCACGGTTGAAATGGCATTAACGTGATTCCGGATCTCAAGCAAAGCTGAACGCTTAAACCAGGCAATGCTGATAATTGAAATTAATGCACCACCAATAATACCGATGTTATTGATGAAATGGTCAATGATATCCACCAGTTTAATCGAATTGACACTGGAGAATAAAACGATAGAAACCAAAGCACTACCGCCACCAACAATAGTAACAGCTTTCTTACGGCCCCATTTCAGCTTGTCCATCATGGCAGAAATTGGAACTTCCAAAATACTGACCATCGATGAAATACCAGCAACAAACAATGAGGTAAAAAACAGGATACCAAATAAATCCGCACCAGCACCCAGGCTGGAAATGATTTTAGGGAAAGCAATAAAGGCCAGCCCGATACCGCCACTCACCACATCCTGTACATTGCTGTTTGAGCTATACGCCATAAAGCCCAGCGCTGAGAAAATCCCAATACCTGCTAAAATTTCAGTTGAAGCATTGGCAAAGCCCACAATTAAACCTGAACCGGTTAAATTGGTTTTCGGCTTCAGATAAGAAGCGTAGGTCACCATGATCCCGAAACCGACAGATAGAGAGAAGAAGGTATGGCCATACGCCGCCAGCCAGACTTTATAGTCCATCATGGCTGCCCAGTTTGGGGTAAAGAAGGCATTCAAGCCTTCCACTGCACCCGGCAAACGCAGGGATTGAATCACTAACAGGGTAAATAAAACAAACAGTAATGGCATGAAAATCTTGTTGGAAAGCTCAACGCCTTTTTTCACCCCACCATATAAAATGATTAAGGTCAGTACCCAAATTCCAGCCAATGGCCAAAAAATATGACTGACAAAACGCGGGTCAAAACCGGTTGCCTCTGAAGTCTGCAAATAGGTTTTAAAGAAGAACCCTTCCGGGTCGCTGCCCCACATTTGACCAATCGAGAAATAAACGTAACTGCCTGCCCAGGTTAAAACACTGGCATAATACAAGCCAATAATGATACAGACACTGACTTGCCACCATCCCAGGGTTTCGCCTCCCCGGAATAATTTACGGTATGCTTTCGGAGGCGAGCCACTGCTACGATGTCCGACTGCATAGTCCAGAAATAACAGCGGTAAACCCGCAGTAATTAAAGCAATCAAATAAGGGATAAGAAACGCACCACCGCCATTTTCATAGGCAACGTATGGAAAGCGCCAAATATTACCTAAACCGACCGCCGATCCGATAGCGGCAATAATAAAGCCGGATCGTGAGGTCCAGTTTTCACGAGAATCTGTCATACAACACCTAAACCTTCGGTATCTTCAGTTGCTGCTTGTTATCGGGTTTATATCGCAAGCAAAAAAAAGTACCATTCAAAAATAATTCTTGTGTCTGATTTAGAGGTCACCTTTTGGGTGCAGTATTCTAAATTGCAAACAGATCAGTAAGGATCAAATTTTGCTTAAAAATGTTGATCAATACCCATCCTTTATATGAACTTAACAATACTCACTTTTATAAAAATTTTCTGTAATTTATTTACCAAACATTTCATTTTTATAATCTGTTGAGTTTGAATGCTCATTTAATCGGCTTATTTTTAATCTCTCTTTATTATTGAATAATAAACTTTTGGGAATACATAAATTACATATAAAAACCTGAAGTTATCTTAAGATGCTTCAATCTACTTATTTATGGTTGTGTGATAATGCTTTAAAAATTAAATGCAGCATGGCTTTTTCAAGTAGTGTGCTAATTATGACCGGTAAATTTCCTGTAATTTGGAGGAATAACAACAATGCAATTTTTTATCATTCCCTATATGATGCGCTGAGTTGAGTCTCTATTAACTCCATTTTAGTCAGAAAAAGATTTTCCAAAAATAACAGTTCACATTACTTCAGGATTCTTATGCAATCATTCAAAATTCTTTGCTTAGCCCTTGGACTGGGCGCATTCAGCTCCACCCAAGCCGATGTTATTGCGGTTAAAGGCAATATTGATTACTGGTACTACAGCACCGATGTAACCCAACCGGCATCTTCGCTTCCACAAGCACAACTTGAAGATGATCATGCGCTGTCATTCTCGGTTGCACTAGAACATCCGGTGCCATTTTTACCCAATGCAAAAATTAAACATAGCCATTTACAGGCTGATAGCGATCAAAGTTTTGAAGGTGTAAAAAGCCATCAGGTCGACCTCACTTATACAGATTTCATTCTCTATTACGAAATACTGGACAATATTGTCGATGCCGATGTCGGCTTTGGAGCCAAGCGTTTAAGTGGAGATATTCTGCAAAACTATACTGACACTTTAGATGTGAGTAGTACGTTACCGATACTATATGCCCAGGCCGGGGTAAACCTGCCCTTTACCGGCTTAAGTGCTCGAGCTGAAGCCAGTTTTGCTGCACTGAATGATGAACAAATTAGCGATGCTCAAGCAGAACTCAAATATAACTTCATCGATAACCTCTTGGTTGACGTAGGTGCCAGAGTTGGGTATCGCATTTTAGACATTCAGCTGGAAGAAAGTTCAAATGCAGAAACCAAACTCAAATTTAAAGGCCCTTATCTGGGCATAGAAGCATATTTTTAAAGCACTACTGTATGCTTTCGCGTACATGGACTGCAGAAAATGAAGGCTAGGCATGCGGCAGCGTTCAAATTATAGTTAACCCATACCGAAACAGGATGTTTCTAAAACAACAAGAATAAAAGTACAAAACAGCAGGATGCTGAGGTAGATCAGGAGTGATATGTTTAACCCATACGAAAAAGTCTCGACAGGATGTCGGGGCTTTTTTATGTCTGCGTAATAACGTTTAAAGAACTATACACGTAATAAAGCATACATCTTTTATTCTTCATTTTAATAAGAATTCCCTGCATAAAAAAAGCCCCTGCACTTGGCAGGGGCTTTTGAATAATGAGCTGGCGATGACTTACTCTCACATGGGTAATCCCACACTACCATCAGCGCTAAGAGGTTTCACTTCTGAGTTCGGGAAGGGATCAGGTGGTTCACTCTTGCTATGGTCGCCAGCACAACTGTTTATGACTTTGCGTTTGGTCTTATTTAGATGCCAATGCTTGGTCAAATAGAATTCATTAACAGGTATATCTGAGCTGTCGTATTTTGTTCTTTAGCGTTCACTAAATCAAGCTGTTTTGCTGAATATCGAATTAATTGATGCTTTATACAACAACTGTTTGGGTGTTGTATAGTCAAGCCTCACGAGCAATTAGTATTGGTCAGCTTCACATATCACTATGCTTCCACATCCAACCTATCAACGTCGTAGTCTTCAACGGCTCTTTAGGAGACATAAAGTCTCGGGGAAATCTTATCTTGAGGTAGGCTTCCCGCTTAGATGCTTTCAGCGGTTATCCCTTCCGAACATAGCTACCCGGCGATGCGACTGGCGTCACAACCGGTACACCAGAGGTTCGTCCACTCTGGTCCTCTCGTACTAGGAGCAGATCCTCTCAAATTTCCAACGCCCACGGTAGATAGGGACCGAACTGTCTCACGACGTTCTAAACCCAGCTCGCGTACCTCTTTAAATGGCGAACAGCCATACCCTTGGGACCTGCTTCAGCCCCAGGATGAGATGAGCCGACATCGAGGTGCCAAACACCGCCGTCGATATGAACTCTTGGGCGGTATCAGCCTGTTATCCCCAGAGTACCTTTTATCCGTTGAGCGATGGCCCTTCCATACAGAACCACCGGATCACTAAGACCTACTTTCGTACCTGCTCGACTTGTGGGTCTCGCAGTTAAGCGCGCTTTTGCCTTTATACTCTACGCGTGATTTCCGACCACGCTGAGCGCACCTTCGTACTCCTCCGTTACTCTTTAGGAGGAGACCGCCCCAGTCAAACTACCCACCAGACATGGTCCTCGTCCCGGATAACGGGACAGAGTTAGAACCTCAATATTACCAGGGTGGTATTTCAAGATTGGCTCCACTAGGACTAGCGTCCCAGCTTCAAAGCCTCCCACCTATCCTACACAAGTAAGATCAAAGTTCAATGTCAAGCTGCAGTAAAGGTTCACGGGGTCTTTCCGTCTAGCCGCGGGTACACCGCATCTTCACGGCGATTTCGATTTCACTGAGCCTCTGCTGGAGACAGCGCCCCCATCATTATGCCATTCGTGCAGGTCGGAACTTACCCGACAAGGAATTTCGCTACCTTAGGACCGTTATAGTTACGGCCGCCGTTTACTGGGGCTTCGATCAAGAGCTTCGCTTACGCTAACCCCATCAATTAACCTTCCAGCACCGGGCAGGCATCACACCCTATACGTCCACTTTCGTGTTTGCAGAGTGCTATGTTTTTAATAAACAGTTGCAGGGGCCTGGTTTCTGTGGCTGCTCTCAGCTCAGGAAGCAAGTTCCATCACCAAAAGCAGCGTACCTTCTCCCGAAGTTACGGTACCATTTTGCCTAGTTCCTTCAGCAGAGTTCTCTCAAGCGCTTTGGTCTACTCGACCTGACCACCTGTGTCGGTTTCGGGTACGATTCCAGTGTAACTGAAGCTTAGAGACTTTTCCTGGAAGTATGGTATCAGCCACTTCACTGTACAAGTACAGCTTGCTATCAGATCTCAGCATAGAGCACCCCGGATTTGCCTAAGATGCATGCCTACTTCCTTCCACCTGGACAACCAACGCCAGGCTGACTTAACCTTCTCCGTCCTCTCATCGCATTACACTGAAGTATTGGAATATTAACCAATTTCCCATCGACTACGCCTTTCGGCCTCGCCTTAGGGGTCGACTCACCCAGCCCCGATTAACGTTGGACTGGAACCCTTGGTCTTTCAGCGAGCGGGTTTTTCACCCGCTTTGTCGTTACTCACGTCAGCATTCGCACTTCTGATACCTCCAGCAGACTTCTCAATCCACCTTCATCGGCTTACAGAACGCTCCCCTACCACGTATACAAAGTATACATCCGCAGCTTCGGCACATAGTTTTAGCCCCGTTACATCTTCCGCGCAGGCCGACTCGACTAGTGAGCTATTACGCTTTCTTTAAAGGGTGGCTGCTTCTAAGCCAACCTCCTAGCTGTCTATGCCTTCCCACATCGTTTCCCACTTAACTATGATTTTGGGGCCTTAGCTGGCGGTCTGGATTGTTTTCCTCTTGACTACGGACGTTAGCACCCGCAGTCTGTCTCCCGGATAGTACTCATTGGTATTCGGAGTTTGCATCGGTTTGGTAAGTCGGGATGACCCCCTAGCCGAAACAGTGCTCTACCCCCAATGGTATTCGTCCGAGGCGCTACCTAAATAGCTTTCGGGGAGAACCAGCTATCACCGAGTTTGATTAGCCTTTCACCCCTATCCACAAGTCATCCCCTGGCTTTTCAACGACAGTGGGTTCGGTCCTCCAGTCAGTGTTACCTAACCTTCAACCTGCTCATGGATAGATCACCCGGTTTCGGGTCTATACCCAGCAACTAAACGCCCTATTAAGACTCGATTTCTCTACGGCTCCCCTATTCGGTTAACCTCGCTACTGAATATAAGTCGCTGACCCATTATACAAAAGGTACGCAGTCACCGAACAAGTCGGCTCCCACTGCTTGTATGCATGCGGTTTCAGGATCTATTTCACTCCCCTCACAGGGGTTCTTTTCGCCTTTCCCTCACGGTACTGGTTCACTATCGGTCAGTCAGGAGTATTTAGCCTTGGAGGATGGTCCCCCCATATTCAGACAAGGTTTCACGTGCCTCGCCCTACTCGACATCATCATATAAGCCCTTTCGTGTACAGGACTATCACCTACTATGGTTGCACTTCCCAGAGCATTCCACTAAAGCTTATATGACTTAATGGGCTTTTCCCCGTTCGCTCGCCGCTACTGAGGGAATCTCAATTGATTTCTTTTCCTAAGGGTACTGAGATGTTTCACTTCCCCTCGTTCGCCTCGTAACACTATGTATTCATGTTACGATACCTACCTTATGGTAAGTGGGTTTCCCCATTCAGAAATCTCCGGATCACAGGATATTTGCCGCCTCCCCGGAGCTTATCGCAGGCTATTACGTCTTTCATCGCCTCTGACTGCCAAGGCATCCACCACATGCACTTAATTACTTGACTATACAACCCCAAACAGTCGTTCATCCCTACAAGTAGGATGAGCAACAGATTATGATGATCTCTCATCACTCTCTTACAGTTGGCGTTTGTGCACTTAAACACTGTACAGCTTCAATTAGATTCATATACCAAAACGCTTGATTCAGTTTAATCGCTAGTAACTCATTTCTTAATCTTCATCAATCAGTCATAAATGACTGCTAATGTCGATTTCAAAACGAGTATGAACAATTTATTTCAACTCAAATATATTCTGTTAATGATTTTTCTCGTCTTCGTCAGATCGAGAAACTGTGATAAATCACAGAGGTTAATAACAATGCCGCGCATTATACGCCGCTTTCTTACTAAGCTCTATAAGCTATCTAACCGTTTGCTTATTATGCATCCGAAGATACATGGTGGAGACTAGGAGAGTCGAACTCCTGACCTCCTGCGTGCAAAGCAGGCGCTCTACCAACTAAGCTAAGTCCCCAGCTTATCAATAAGTCAATGTTTCTGATTTTCCGTACTTCGTCAGTAGTGGTGGGTCTGACAAGACTTGAACTTGTGACCCCACGCTTATCAAGCGTGTGCTCTAACCAACTGAGCTACAGACCCTCAGATACATCGTCATGAAGAACAACTTGTTGTGGATTCTTACCGATCGTCAATCTTTCGTTAAGGAGGTGATCCAGCCGCAGGTTCCCCTACGGCTACCTTGTTACGACTTCACCCCAGTCATCGGCCACACCGTGGTAAGCGTCCTCCTTACGGTTAGACTACCTACTTCTGGTGCAACAAACTCCCATGGTGTGACGGGCGGTGTGTACAAGGCCCGGGAACGTATTCACCGCGGCATTCTGATCCGCGATTACTAGCGATTCCGACTTCATGGAGTCGAGTTGCAGACTCCAATCCGGACTACGATCGGCTTTTTGAGATTAGCATCCTATCGCTAGGTAGCAACCCTTTGTACCGACCATTGTAGCACGTGTGTAGCCCTGGTCGTAAGGGCCATGATGACTTGACGTCGTCCCCGCCTTCCTCCAGTTTGTCACTGGCAGTATCCTTAAAGTTCCCGGCTTAACCCGCTGGCAAATAAGGAAAAGGGTTGCGCTCGTTGCGGGACTTAACCCAACATCTCACGACACGAGCTGACGACAGCCATGCAGCACCTGTATGTAAGTTCCCGAAGGCACCAATCCATCTCTGGAAAGTTCTTACTATGTCAAGACCAGGTAAGGTTCTTCGCGTTGCATCGAATTAAACCACATGCTCCACCGCTTGTGCGGGCCCCCGTCAATTCATTTGAGTTTTAGTCTTGCGACCGTACTCCCCAGGCGGTCTACTTATCGCGTTAGCTGCGCCACTAAAGCCTCAAAGGCCCCAACGGCTAGTAGACATCGTTTACGGCATGGACTACCAGGGTATCTAATCCTGTTTGCTCCCCATGCTTTCGTACCTCAGCGTCAGTATTAGGCCAGATGGCTGCCTTCGCCATCGGTATTCCTCCAGATCTCTACGCATTTCACCGCTACACCTGGAATTCTACCATCCTCTCCCATACTCTAGCTTCCCAGTATCGAATGCAATTCCTAAGTTAAGCTCAGGGATTTCACATCCGACTTAAAAAGCCGCCTACGCACGCTTTACGCCCAGTAAATCCGATTAACGCTCGCACCCTCTGTATTACCGCGGCTGCTGGCACAGAGTTAGCCGGTGCTTATTCTGCGAGTAACGTCCACTATCCCTAGGTATTAACTAGAGTAGCCTCCTCCTCGCTTAAAGTGCTTTACAACCAAAAGGCCTTCTTCACACACGCGGCATGGCTGGATCAGGGTTCCCCCCATTGTCCAATATTCCCCACTGCTGCCTCCCGTAGGAGTCTGGGCCGTGTCTCAGTCCCAGTGTGGCGGATCATCCTCTCAGACCCGCTACAGATCGTCGCCTTGGTAGGCCTTTACCCCACCAACTAGCTAATCCGACTTAGGCTCATCTATTAGCGCAAGGTCCGAAGATCCCCTGCTTTCCCCCGTAGGGCGTATGCGGTATTAGCATTCCTTTCGAAATGTTGTCCCCCACTAATAGGCAGATTCCTAAGCATTACTCACCCGTCCGCCGCTAGGTTGTATAGCAAGCTATACTTCCCCGCTCGACTTGCATGTGTTAAGCCTGCCGCCAGCGTTCAATCTGAGCCATGATCAAACTCTTCAGTTTAAAATCAGTAGTAGCTTAAAGGCTACCAATCTTGGCTCATCAATTTTCTGACAAATATTTCTCAAATAAACTTCGAGTAATTTCTACCATTCAATCAATGAAAATAATTTCGATCAATCAACCAGTAAAAATCCACACAAGTTGTTCTTCATAATCTCTTAATGATCTTTCTAATACCTCGTCAGTATTAGAAGCTGGACTTTAATAAACTTAACAACTTAGCACTTCGTGCTTCGTTCGTTTCCGTCTATCTCGTCGGTATGGGGTGCATTCTAGAGGATTTCAGAATCATTGCAACCCCCAATTCACTATATTTTTCACGTATGTCTCTTTTTTCTACGAAAATTGCCAAAAAATCGCTTTTTTATCTAAATTTTGAGCATTTTTCTTAAAAAAATAGCGGATTCATTGTGATTCAAATAAAAACAACCCATTTTTTTAAGACCTGATAGCGATCAAAAAACTACGGAATTCCAATAAAACCATAAAATTCCTTTTCGCTATAAAGGATTTTTTTAAAGCTTTCTCTGATTACAGACGATATTTTGCTCTTTTCCATCCGACTTTATAGATATACAACACTTTATTCAAAGCAGCTTTCTACTTTTAGACAGATTTATTGCGATTTAAAATGAATCCGTTACCTCTCCATCTCCTTTTCAACCACAAAAAATTAAGAGCTCATAAAGATTGAACAGCCTATTCAGATGAATTAAGCCACATAGGGTGAGTCATTACGCCCCAACCAGTAACACATGACTTCTTCAATCATTTCTTTCTTACCCTTATAGTCTTCAGCAGCAAATAATAATTTAGCCCGACGCGGTAAACGTTCTTTGACCAGTGAAAATAAAAGATAGTGAGAGGCAATATCTAATCGCTGTAATAAAGCATAGGCTTGCTCAAAAGATTCCTGCTTCTGTTCAGGCGTATCGTATTCAAATAGAAAACGTAAAATAAAATCGATTTCCTGATCAAAAATATCCTGAGTCTGGTAATGATACATAAATAATGCTTACCCTCTTTTTTATGACTTTTATAAATATTTTTGAGATTCCATATCACAAGCATGCTAATGATGGGATTCAATCTCAGCATCCATACTGCAGTCTAGCCCGTATTTCAAGCAAATGAAAAATGCAACAGCCCAATAAAAAATCAGCAGCAATCGTGGAAATTCAGAAATAAAAAAGGAAGAGATCTCTCCCAAAATCTCTTCCCTGGAGTTGAATCTTTATGCGATCCATCGTGTCATTATTATAGTTATCTACAAAAATTTAAAAAAAGCCTCTTGGGGAAGAGACTTAAAATTGTGGAGTTATTTTTATATACCCTCTAGATATGTTTCTACACAATGTCTAGATGAATAAATCTTAAACATAAAATATGACAAAATCAAGACAATTGGAAAAATTTAAGTATTGTTTTTATAAGCTTTTTTTTGAATTTATATATTTATATAATTCATATATAACTAAAAAAATAAAAGCAGGCCTAAGCCTGCTTTTATTTCAACAACTTAGAATAATACTCAGTCTACAAAAGTCACTTTTGCAATTGCTTTTTTGCTGGCTTGAACGATCAAAGTCACGTTCTCTTTCACAGAAAAATTAGCATCAACCACATTCCAATCTACTTTAACAGCACCACGACCGATCGCATCTTTGGCTTGAGCCGCATTTTTAGTTAAACCCGCAGCACGTAAAATAGAGGTAATAAAGATTTCACCGCCAAATTCCTCACGTGAAATGGTCACCTCAGGTGTTCCTTCAGGCAATTCACCTTCGGTAATCAGGTTACCCGCACCTTTATGTGCAGTTGCCGCAGCTTCGGCACCATGGAACCGCTCAACCAATTCAAGTGCAAGAATCTTTTTCACTTCTTGCGGATTACGACCTTCAGCCACTTCTTTTAACAACTGCCGGATTTCTTCAATCGACTTGAAGCTTAACAAATCAAAATAACGCTCGATCAGGGAATCGGGCATTGAAAGGACTTTTTGGTACATCGCACCCGGTGCATCAAACACTGCAATGTAGTTACCTAAAGATTTAGACATTTTATTCACGCCATCTAAACCTTCAAGAATCGGTACCGTAATACAGACTTGTGCTTCCTGGTCATAACGACCTTGCAAAGTACGCCCCATCAACAGGTTAAAGGTTTGGTCTGTCCCTCCCAACTCGACGTCAGCATGTAATGCGACCGAGTCATAACCTTGCACCAATGGATATAAAAATTCATGAATCGCAATCGGTTGGTGGCTGTTATAACGTTTGGTAAAGTCATCACGTTCCAGCATGCGTGCTACAGTCTGCTGTGAAGCCAGCTGGATTAAATCAGCTGCAGTTTTTTGAGCAAACCATTCAGAATTGAATACCACCTTGGTTTTAGCCGGATCAAGAATTTTAAATACTTGTTCTTGATAGGTTTTTGCATTTTCCAGCACTTTTTCACGTGACAATGGCGGACGTGTCGCGCTTTTACCTGTTGGATCACCGATCATGGCGGTATAGTCACCAATCAGGAAATAAACTTCATGCCCCAAATCCTGAAACACTTTCAATTTATTAATCAGAACCGTATGGCCCAAGTGCAAGTCAGGTGCAGTTGGGTCAAAACCCGCTTTAATTTTAAGCGGACGATTTTCTTTTAATTTCTTCAGAAGATCTTCTTCAGAAATAATTTCATGCGTGCCTCGTTGAATGAGGGCAAGTTGTTCTTCAGCCGGCAGGAAATTTGACATCACAAAACCCAAACACATCAGTTATTCAATTTGTGCGATATACTAACACTTTTTCAGCACATTGCAGGCTTAAGAATAATCATGACAGCGATCTATATTGGGGTAATGACCGGCACGAGCATGGATGGTGTCGATATTGTTGCTGCTTCTTTTGATCCCTTACAGCTTCATGCGACCCTCACTTTGCCATTTGATCCCGATCTTCGTGACGAACTGATGGCACTCACCCTACCGGGCGACAATGAAATTGACCGTATGGGCAAAGCCGACGTTGCCTTAGCCAGCATGATTGGTGCAGGGATTAATACGCTTATTGAAAAGAACCATTTAGATCGTAGCCAAATTAAAGCCATCGGTTCGCATGGACAAACCATACGTCACCGTCCTGAACATGGCTTCACCCTGCAAATTGGTGATCCCAACATCATTACCGAAATGACGCAAATTCCGGTCATTTCAGATTTTCGTCGTCGTGATATGGCGGCTGGCGGTCAAGGTGCCCCTCTGGTTCCTGCATTTCATCAAGCCTTGTTTCAGCATGACAGCATTCATCGTGTAATTCTGAATTTAGGCGGGATTGCCAATGTCAGTATGCTGCCTGCCGGCAAACCCGAAGCGGTATTTGGTTTTGACACCGGTCCTGCCAATATTCTTATGGATGCCTGGTGTCAGCGTTATACTGGTCAGCCCTATGATGAAAATGGCAACTGGGCAGCATACGGACAACCCATTCGCAGCCTGCTGGACCGCTTGCAGGCGCATGAGTTTTTCTCCAAAGAACCACCAAAAAGTACTGGCCGCGAAGACTTCAACCTGGAATGGCTGGATGAACAGATTCTCGACTGGCGTAATGACCTTGAATATGACGAGTTAGAAGATACCCCTGAAAATGTTCAGGCGACCTTAATGAAACTGACCACGCGCGCCATTAAAAAAGCCATTTACCGTTCCGACATGGATACCGGTGAAGTTTATGTCTGCGGTGGCGGAGCCTATAATTCGAACCTGCTTGAACAATTGCGCTGGCGTTTACGCAAACACGAATGGACAGTACAAACTACAGCAGATTTAGGGCTGAGCCCAACCTGGGTGGAAGCAACTGCTTTTGCCTGGCTGGCTATGCGCTTTGTCAATCAGCAAAGTGGTAACTTACCTGCGGTCACCGGTGCAGCCGGCTATCGTATTTTGGGAAGCATTACTGCCGTCTAAATATTTTTTAATGCAAAACTTCAGCATAAAAAAGGTCTGCTTGATGCAGACCTTTTTTATTTTTATACGTTTATAGCGCTATCTATTGCATCATTTTTTTGGCATTTTCACTGCGCAAGGCATTTAAAATTTGTTGTCCGGCACGTCCGGTTGGGCTAAGCCCCAAACGAATCTGTTCCTGACGGATCGCTTGACGGGTTTTATCACCAATCAGGCCATCTACAGTACCAATGTCATAACCGCGATTAATCAAGAATTGCTGAATTTCACGACGCTCTGCACGTGATGTTCCTGCATCATCGGTGGGCCAGGTTTTACTAAAGCCGGCACTCTGACCCTGTAAGCGATCAGACAAATGCGCAATCGCCAGAGCATAACTTTCCGCAGCGTTATAACTATATATGGCATCGAAGTTTTTAAAGACTAAAAATACCGGGCCATTGGCACCCGCAGGTGTCATTAAACCTGCAGCACTGCTGTCAGATAAATTGCCTTGAATCAAAGGACTGCCATCCGCACGAACTACACCACGACTCATCCAGCTGCTTAAAGCCTTTTTATTGCGACGGCTTTCACCCGCAATAGACATGCCTTCCGGAATTCTGACTTCAAAGCCCCAAGGCATGCCAGTTTGCCAGCCGCGTTTTTTCAGAAAATTGGCGGTTGAAGCCAGAGCATCTGTAGTACTGGACACCAGGTCACGGCGTCCATCGCCATCAAAATCGACAGCCAACTCATCATAAGTAGAAGGCATAAACTGGGTATGGCCAAATGCCCCTGCCCACGAGCCTTTCATTTGCTGTTCGCTTAAATCACCGCGCTGCAAAATTCGCATGGTAGTAAAAAATTCGCCACGGAAATACCCCTGGCGACGCCCTTCACAACTTAAAGTTCCCAAAGCCTGCAATAAAGGATAGCTTCCGGAAATATCGCCAAAGTTACTTTCTACACCCCAAACCGCCACCACGGTTTCAGCCGGCACCCCATAGGTGGCTGCAACACGATTTAACACCTCTCGGTGCTGGGCCAGTTTTTGTTGCCCCAACTGTACCCGCTCTTCATCAACCAGACCGGATAAATAGTCCCAAATCGGGGTCGAAAATTCAGGCTGATAATTCAATTTATCAATCACAGAATAATCAGGCGTTAAATTTTGCGTATAGCGATCATAGGTAGAGCTACTCACACCCGAAGTTATGGCTTGACTACGTAAGTTTGCCAGACATTGCTGAAAATTATTTTGCGAAGTCAAAGTTTGATTGGCTGGTGGGGTTGAAGTGACTGTGACAGGTTGACCATTAATAATCAGCTCAGCATTGGCTTGAGTCATGGCAAGGAAAACTGAACCTAAAACGAAAGCTAAGCGTTGCATAGTATCCTTTACGATCTTTGAATTTAAATTATGCTTTTACCATACCACCATCAGCACATCGTTTCTGAATCAAATCGTAAATTTAAATTCATTTTCTTCATTTTAAATTCATATTTTACTTTTGAATTTAAAAACTTTATCCACAGGCTTTATTTTTAGAATTTTTTAAATTCAAAACACAAGGAAATATAAATTTAAATTCATTATTTTAAATTTAAAGCAAAGTTTTAAATTCAAACGGCTTGTGGATAAGTTAACTCTGACCGTTTTTATAATCTTAGAAAGCTCATACTTTAAATTTAAAATCCTACTTTTTAAATTTAAAACTTTAAATTCATTTCCTCTTCAAATACTTTGAATTCATATTTTTTTTAAATTCAAATGCACGAGTTTAAATTTAAATTCATATTTTGAATTTATTTTTATCTTTTGAATTTAAAAATTTCTGCATTGTTTTACGACAATAAAACTAAAATACAGAACCATTCTATTTGTTTGTTTTTTATGCAGTACATTTATAAAGCATTGTATAAATTACACACAATTATTTTTATTCTGTTCCGATAAATGGCGCATTCTCGAAAAGAGGCGCAATCATGCCCGAAGTGCAGGCATAAAAAAAGCGATCATTGGCATGACCGCTTTTTTATCATTCAAACTTGGGTTTAAATGCTCATATCTTCGCTAAGTGCCAGTGGATTCGGCAAAATTTTCGCCAATGCACGGCATAAAGTAGTCAGTTCAGCACTGTCATTTGGCATCAAGGTGATATGGCCAATTTTACGACCTTCACGCTCAGTCTTGTTATAAAGGTGCAAATGAGCGCCATTTAAAGCCAAGACATCTTCAGACTTCGGATGTTGACCAATAATATTGATCATCACCGTTGGACGTACTACCTCGGTCGAACCTAATGGCAAGCCCGCTACCGCACGAATGTGGTTTTCAAATTGCGAACAGATTGCACCTTCAATAGACCAGTGACCCGAGTTATGCACACGTGGTGCCATCTCGTTGGCATACAGGCCCTTGTTAGTGACAAACAATTCCAACGTTAACACACCGACATAATTTAAATGATTGAGCAGGCGAGTGATGTAGTCTTGTGCCACAGGCTGCAAATCTGCACTGTTTGGCGCAGGCACAATCGAATGCGACAAAATGCCATTATGGTGATGGTTTTCCGCCAATGGCCAGGTTTTCACCTCACCGTTTTGACCGCGTACCGCAATAATCGATACTTCACGTGAGAAAGTCACAAAACTTTCTGCAATCAACTCACCCGCAGGGCCAAGTTCCGCCCATGCCTGGTCAATTTGATCGGCACTGCGTAATACAAATTGACCTTTGCCATCGTAACCACCGCGTGAAGTTTTGAGGACAATTGGCAAGCCCAGTTCAGTCACAGCAGCTTTCAGGCTGTCCAGTGACTCCACAGCCTTATAAGGCGCAACCGGAATCTCTAATTCATCAAACAAGGCTTTTTCAGATAAACGATGTTGTGCAATAGCCAAAGCCTGACGCGGTGGATGTAATTGTTTTTGCTGAGTTAAAACATCTACATCTGCCAGCGGGGTATTTTCAAACTCCAGACTAAATACATCTGCACTTTGAATAAATTCATTTAAACCATTTTCAGCTTGGCTTGAGATGACCTGACCCAGCGCTGCAGAAGGGCAATCTGTATTGGCTTCAAAGAAGGTGCATTGAATATTCAGCGGTAGAGCAGCTTGCGCCATCATACGGCCGAGTTGACCACCACCAAAAATACCGATGGTTTTATCCATAACATGTGTCCCGTTTTAAGCTTGGCTTTAGTTTTGGCCTGGAATATTTTTGCTTGCCACTTTTTCAGTTTGCGCAGCACGGAATTCAGCAACATTTTTTGCAATTTCAGGACGTGTTAAACCTAAAATTTGCGCTGCCATAATGGCGGCATTGGTTGCACCGGCAGGACCAATTGCCAATGTACCGACTGCAATACCGGCAGGCATTTGCACGATTGAAAGCAATGAGTCTACGCCATTAAGAATAGAAGATTTCACTGGTACACCCAGAACCGGTAAATCGGTTTTTGCTGCGCACATGCCTGGAAGATGCGCTGCACCACCAGCACCAGCAATAATCACCTGAATACCACGTTCACGTGCTGTTTCAGCATATTCAAATAAACGGTCTGGGGTACGGTGTGCAGAAACAACTTCCGCTTCAAATGGGACGCCAAGCTGTTTTAGCATATTGGCAGTGTGTTCCAGAGTTGCCCAGTCAGATTGGGAACCCATGATAATTCCAACGAGAGGTTGAGTGTCTGCAGCAGCCGCATTCATTGCAAATGTTCCATAAACGAATGTAAGGAAGGATAAATCTCGACAAGAGCCAAGTTTTAAATGAATCACAAGCTCGCTATTATAGACTGATTTTTCATCTCACCAAAATTTAACAGCGCAAGCAGGCGGATATTTTCATTTTTTTTATAGAAATAGCTAAAAATAGGGCAGTGGCCAATTTATTGGCTACGAAATACAAAATAAATACAGCCCACCAAACAGAGCCCTGCCCACAAATAATCCAGTTTAAACGGCTGTTTAAACAGAAAAATCATAAAAGGTACAAAGACCAGCAAGGTCACCACTTCCTGGGTTATTTTCATTTGTCCCACAGCCCAGCCCTGTTGTGCAAGCAGGCGAGTGGCGGGAATCATAAAACTGTACTCCAGCAGGGCGATCAGCCAGCCGAATAAAATCGCCTGCCAAATGGGTGCATCATGTAAAAATTTAAGATGACCATACCAGGCCAAAGTCATAAAGCAGTTGGAAATAATTAAAAGCAGCAGGGCAAAGTACATAGTCAATTGATCTGGAATAACTGCAAATATTTTACGTTTTTCCAGTAAAAAAGCATGTGATTTCCGGACGGATTTTAGCGCGGAGAAATCCCGATCCAACAGCCCCCTAAACTACCGGATGCAATGCCGGGAATAGATACAAGAAAGACTATCTTTTCCGCAAAACCCTTGATATCGTTGCTTTCAAATTGAATCGATAATGACAACACCACCAATAACAACGTGATGTGTCTAAAAAGCAGTGGAGTTAAAACGCATGCATCTGCATATTTTGGGTATTTGTGGCACCTTTATGGGTTCGCTCGCACTATTGGCACGTGATTTAGGACATAAAGTGACGGGTTCGGATGCAAATGTCTATCCACCCATGTCAACCCAACTAGAAAATGCAGGCATTGGCTTAATGCAGGGTTATGACCGCAGTCATTTGCAGCCACATCCCGATCTGGTCATTGTTGGTAACGCCATGAAACGTGGTATTGATGCTGTGGAATATATGCTGAATGAAGGTCTGCCTTATATTTCAGGTCCACAGTTTTTAGCCGATCATGTTTTACAAGGCAAACATGTGCTGGGCGTTGCAGGAACCCATGGTAAAACCACCACAACCACTATGCTGGCTTGGGTACTGGATCAGGCCGGTTTAAATCCGGGCTTTTTGATTGGCGGCGTACCTTTGGGTTTTAGTGAAAGTGCACGTTTGGGCGGCGGCAAATACTTCTGTGTGGAAGCAGATGAATATGATTCTGCCTTCTTCGACAAGCGTTCCAAGTTTGTACATTATCATCCTAAAACCGCAATTTTAAATAACCTTGAATTTGACCATGCTGATATCTTTGATGATCTGGCTGCAATTCAAAAACAGTTCCATCATCTGGTACGGACCATTCCAAGTGAAGGCCGCATTATTGCGCCAATTACCGAAACCAATATTGATGAGGTTTTAGACATGGGCTGCTGGACACCTGTGGTTCGCACCAGCTTAGAGGCAAATAACAAAGCATTACTTTCTGCCGAGCAACTTTCTGCAGATGGTTCACACTTTAAAGTGCTGGAAAATGGTGTGGTTAAAGGTATCGTGAAATGGAACATGACCGGACAGCACAGTGTGGCCAATGCCTTGGCGACCATTGCAGCGGCGGAACATGTGGACGTTTCGATCGAAACTGCATGTGAAGCACTTTCCAACTTTGGCGGCGTGAAACGCCGTATGGAATTGCTGGATACGGTAAAAGGTATTGAGGTGTATGATGATTTTGCCCATCACCCAACCGCCATTGAAACCACTTTGGACGGCGCACGCAAACGCCTGGGTGAACGTAAACTGTGGGCCATTATTGAACCACGCTCCAATACCATGCGTATGGGTAGCCACAAAGATGGTTTGGCGCATTCCGCACGTCTGGCGGATGAAGTAATCTGGTATCAACCGGAAGGGCTGGACTGGGATCTACAGCCGGTAATTGATGCCGCACCAAACAAAGCCGTGGTGGCACGTAGCTTAGATGACATCATTCAAACGGTTGTCTCTGAGGCAGGTGAGGGCGATGCTGTGGTGATTATGTCGAATGGCGGTTTTGGCGGATTACACCAAAAATTGATTAGTGCCTTACAGCAAAATGCTTAAACTTCTTTTCAGCCTGAACTTGATCAGGACCGTAGCCAATCGTTCTGCGGTCCTTCACTAACAAATTAATAAATAATATATTATTTTTTATTCAAGTAACTATTTTGCTAATGACCTTGTCATCAAGACTTGTTAATTTAACTGGATAGCATCCCGCCAACATGACTGTTGCTATATAAGCCAGGCGGCTGGATGTCTTTTACAATAAACATTAAGAAGGATGGTCCCCATGTCAAATACAATGAAAGCAATGGTTTACTACGGCGCCAATGATATCCGCTTCGAAGAACGTCCTATCCCTACCATCCTGCATCCCGATGATGCGATTATCAAACTCACAAAAGTCACAATCTGCGGGACCGACCTCGGCATCTGGAAAGGTAAAAACCCCGAAATTGAACAGGTGGAAAAAGAAAAAACCGGCAGCTTTAATGGCCGCATTCTCGGTCATGAAGGCATCGGCATTGTAGAAGAAGTCGGTTCAGCCGTAAAAAACTTCAAGAAAGGCGACCGGGTAATTATTTCCTGTGTCAGCCGCTGTGGTACCTGTGAAAACTGCCAGAAACAGCTGTACGCGCATTGCCGTAATGAAGGGGGCTGGATTATGGGTTACATGATTGATGGCACCCATGCCGAATATGTCCGGACTCCATTTGCCGATACTTCACTCTATCATTTGCCACAAGGACTGAATGAAGATGTCGCGGTCTTCCTGTCTGATATTCTACCAACTTCACATGAAATTGGCGTGCAGTATGGCGATGTTAAACCGGGCGATAACGTGGCAATTGTTGGGGCTGGCCCGATTGGGATGAGCTGTCTGCTCACCGCACAATTCTATTCACCTGCCAATATTATTATGGTGGATACAGATGATAACCGACTAGAATTTGCCAAGACTGTAGGGGCTACCCATGTCATCAACTCTGCCAAAGAAGATGCCATTGCAAAAATTTTAGAGCTTACCGGTGGTCGTGGTGTCGATTGTGCCATTGAGGCCGTGGGTGTGGAACCGACCTGGAATATCTGCCAACACGTGGTAAAAGAGGGTGGACATATTGCCAACGTGGGTGTGCATGGCAAATCTGTCAACTTTGAACTGAACAAACTCTGGATCAAGAACCTGACCATTACCACCGGTCTGGTCAATGCCAACACCACCGGCATGCTGCTGAAAACCTGCTGTTCCGGCAAACTGCCACTAGAAAAACTGGCGACCCATCACTTTAAGTTTGCTGAGTTTGAAAAAGCCTATGATGTCTTCAAGCATGCCGCTGATGAAAAGGCACTGAAGGTGATGATCGACATGGCTTAAACTTTAAGTCTTCGATAAAAAAGTCCGCATCGCGGACTTTTTTTATTTTAGCCTGAATCAAAAATAGAAGAGTGGGCCTCTATTGGACTGATGGCAGGTTCTGAATTTTATACCCTACTGCAAAGCCTTGATCTGCCAGATTTAAAAGCCAAATGACAGACAATCTCTCTATCGGCCAGCATCTTTAAACTTAGGCTACAACATCTGTAAAACTCTGATCACGTTTAAACATTACCTCCACATAGGAACAGGTAGGAATAATTTTTAACTGTTTTTCACGTGCAAATTCAACTAAAACATCTAGCAATTTTCGTGCTACGCCTTGACCACGCAAACAATCATCCACCCAAGTATGATCAGCCACTATGGTATTTTGATTGCGCCAAACATAACTGATTTCTGCAATTCGTTGACCTGCATCATTCAAAGTAAAAAACTCACCTTGTTGGCCGTTATCCTTGTGTTGAAACTGCATCGCTAGTCCTCACTTTTTATTTGACTGGAACCAGAATACGTTAAAAGTAGATTATTTTAAAACAGTGTGAATAGATAAAATTTGCACAATTACAATAAATATGCGATTCTTCAACCATATTTGGATGAAATCCAAAACAAAATTAAGTTGAACAAGGGGAGTAGCCTCCTCCAGACCTGATCTTTTACAGTGGTTAAAAGATTAGGTGTCAGAATATCGTCATTACACTTTGCAAAAAGTCGGTATCTGAGCATCTGAATTTACATAATATGAATATTCAGATGTAGGCAAGACCTTGATCATGTTGACACAGATGTTTAAATCATCTGGCAACAGGTCAAGGTTTTTTTATGGCCAGTTGTCAGGTGTGGAGATTTTTATGGAATCCATTGGCAATTTATGGCTGTATTTAGCATTCTTCGGTTTAGTTGCCGTTATGCTCATCATCGACTTTTTGGGCTTCAGACAAAAACAGGGCCAAGAAGTCAAAATTAAAACCGCAGCGTACTGGAGTATGGCTTGGGTTTCTGTCGCCGTGCTATTTGGTGGTGGCTTATGGTTTTACCTGCAACAGACAGATGGGGTAGCCATCGCAAATACCAAAGTCATGGAGTATTTTGCAGGTTACTTATTAGAGAAATCGCTGGCGATTGATAACGTTTTTGTGTGGCTGATGATTTTTGCGGCCTTCGCTATTCCTCCGGCATTGCAACGTAAAATATTGCTCTATGGGGTACTCGGCGCCATTGTATTACGTACCCTCTTTATTTTTATTGGTGCCTGGTTCGTTCAGGAGTTCTCTTGGGTACTTTATATCTTCGGTGCTTTCCTGGTCTATACCGGCTTTAAATTTCTTAAAGGTCATGACGAAGACCCCAATATTGAAGATATGGCCTTACTCAAGTGGTTACGTAAACATATGCGTATTACCCCGCAGCTGGAAGGAGATAAATTCTTTGTCCGTCAAAACGGTCTGTTATGGGCCACGCCGTTATTCCTGGTCTTGATTTTGGTTGAAGCTTCCGATGTCATTTTTGCAGTAGATTCCATTCCGGCTATTTTCGCGGTCACCAGTGATCCCTTTATCGTATTAACTGCAAACTTAATGGCCATTTTAGGTCTACGTGCCATGTTTTTCTTGCTGGCAGGTGCAGCATCTAAAATGCATTACCTGCCGTATGGTCTCGGTATTATCCTGCTGTTTATTGGTTTCAAAATGTTGATGCTGGATGTGTTCCATATGCCAATCTGGATATCACTCGGCTTTATTGTGATTGTCCTGTCCATTACCGCATGGTTATCGATTCGCTACAACAAGCAACAACAGTCACTTTAATTTTTAAATAAAATGATTCGGCCTTTCATCTCATAAATGGAAGGCTTTTTTATGACCCATATTTCAAGCGACTGGATATTTATAAGTAGAGTTTTTTATCCTTTAGCATGCAGCTCAATGCATCGCACAGGGGAGAGGATTAACCCCATCAGATCGGGTTTAAGGGAAAAATTTCAGGTACAATCAATCGAAAAAATTCAAAATCGCAGGTTTTCAATGTCTTCTGTAGTTGCAACGACGGCGGTTCGCGGTCGCTTCCTAGATATTCAGAATACGGTTGCCCAAGCGCGTGATATTCACGACCAAGTGCGATATGTAGAAGATGGTTTACTGATTGCCGAAAATGGCAAAATTCGCTGGTTTGGCGACTGGCAAACCGGCCAGCAGCATATTCCGGCTGATGTCGAAGTTCATCACTATCCCGACAAGCTGATTGTACCGGGTTTTATTGATACCCATATCCATTTTCCGCAAACCGAGATGGTCGGGGCCTATGGGGAACAGCTGCTTGAATGGCTGAATACCTATACCTTTCCAACTGAATTGCAGTTTAAAGACAAAGCCTATGCCGACAAAATCGCGCAGTTTTTTGTCCAGGAATTATTAAAAAACGGCACCACCACAGCTTTGGTTTTTTGTACAGTCCATGCGGAATCGGTCGATGCCTTATTTGCAGCGGCACAACAGTATCAAATGCGTTTAATTGCCGGCAAAGTGATGATGGACCGTCATGCACCAGAAGATTTGTGTGACACGCCAGAGACTGCTTATCAGGACTCTAAGGCATTGATTGAAAAATGGCATGGCAAAGGCCGCAACCTGTATGCCATTACCCCACGTTTTGCACCGACCTCGACGCCAGAGCAACTGGCCAAAGCAGTGCAGCTGAAAGCCGAATATCCCGATGTGTATGTGCATACCCATTTAAGTGAAAACAAGAATGAAATTGCCTGGGTCAAAGACTTATTTCCTGAGCAAAAAGGCTATCTGGATGTCTATCACCATTATGGTTTAACTGGGCAACGTTCGGTATTTGCCCACTGCGTACATTTAGAAGATGCCGAGTGGGACTGTATGCATGCCACCGACTCGGCCATTGCCTTTTGTCCGACCTCAAATCTATTTTTGGGCAGTGGTTTATTTCCCTTAAAAAAAACCTGGGAAAAACAGGTTAAAGTCGGTTTGGGCACAGACATTGGGGCAGGGACGTCCTTCAGTCAGCTGCAAACCTTGAATGAAGCCTATAAAGTACAGCAGCTTCAGGGCGATAAACTCTCGGCATTTGAGTCTCTGTATCACGCGACCTTGGGCGGCGCCAAAGCGCTGGATCTGGAGGATAAACTGGGTAACTTTAACCTGGGCAAAGAAGCCGATTTTATTGTACTGGATTTAAAAGCCACTGCACTGCAGGCACTGCGTCAGGAACATGCAAAAAGCATTGAAGATGCTTTATTTGCCCTGATGACCATGGGCGATGATCGTAATATCCATGCCACCTATATTTATGGAGCAGCAGCCTATGTCAAAAAGTGAAGTGAGGAAAAAATCTGCTAAAAAGATCATTGTGTGGGCTGGAATTGCCCTGGTGTGTGCATTTTTACTGAAACGCGATACGGTGCAGCACAAGGTCTGATTAGATTTACAAGCGCAAAAAAGATGCATCTCTTAAACAGATGTATTAAAATTAAAACAACTTTAGAGGTGTTGCTGGTCAACACCTTTTTTATTTTTTGATTTGCTTTTAGGTATCTCCCCATGACCGTTCATATGAGTGTGATGATCTCAACTGAAGAAATTCAAGCCAAAGTCAAAGAGCTTGGTGCAAAAATTGATGCTCACTATGCCAATAGTGACAAAGAATTGGTGCTGATTGGTTTACTTCGCGGTTCTGTCATTTTTATGGCGGATTTATGTCGCGCAATCAGCAAACCGCATGAACTCGATTTTATGACCGTATCCAGTTACGGCGGCGGTACGGTTTCAAGCCGTGATGTCAAAATTCTAAAAGATCTGGACGGTGAAATTCGCGGTAAAGATGTACTGATTGTGGAAGATATTATCGACTCTGGTAATACCCTGAGCAAAGTTCTGGAAATCTTGAGTACTCGTGGTCCCAACTCTATTGAACTGTGTACGCTCATCAGCAAACCTTCACGCCGTGAAATTGAACTTGAAGTGAAATTCCTGGGCTTTGAAGTGGAAGATAAATTTATTGTCGGTTATGGCTTGGACTATGATCAAAAATATCGCCATATTCCATTTATTGGTGAAATTGGTTTATAAGACTGACCCAAGATACTTAAAGTGGCCGAAGGCCACTTTTTTATGCTCTAAATTGCAACAGGCACAAAAAAACAACAGTTATTAGCAGGATTCATCTGTTTCGTGTTGGATAAATGATTAATTATAAAAATGAAAGCGAATTGAAAGTAAATAAATGATAACAAAAGGAGAAGACTGATGTGGTCACTGATCGTTGCAATTGTGGTTGGTTTTATTGCAGGTTTAATTGCACGCGCTATTCATCCGGGTAATGATAAAGCAGGATTTTTTATTACTGCCTTGCTCGGTATTGCAGGTTCTTTATTGGCCACTTATGGTGGACGCTTACTCGGACTGTATGGTGAAAACTCTGCAGCAGGTTTTATTGCTTCGGTGATCGGGGCCATCATTATTCTGTTTCTTTATAACCTGGTGACCAAGAATTCCAGGAGTTAAATACTCCATCACATAATGGAGTCACTCATAAAAAAAAGTACCGTACATGGTTTCAGTTAAGGAGTTTAGAAATAGACTCTTTAATTTTTTAGTAATTCATGGCGGAGTCTTACCATTTTAAATCAAATCCTTGCAGCTCATTTGTTACTTTGGTTTCGCCCTGAGAAGCACTGCTTCGTAAGACCAAAGGCATTTGTCATCCGCAAAACTCGTCAGCCACTATCAACTAGCAAATTCATCGCAGAAACAATCATTTTTTAATGTAGTCCTGCCTCAAACAGTTGCGGATGACTTTTCCACATATCAACTACAATCATGAATTTAAAAAGAAATGCCAGTCAATTTCTTAACTGACTGACATTACCGTACACGGTGCTTTTTTATAGTTCCTCGCATCAGCGCAGATCTATTTTATAAACCCAGTTCTTTCCAGATTTTTTCAATTTCCTGGGCAGGGTAGGCCCCCATAACTTTAAAGCCATTGGAGAAAACAATGGCTGGTGTCCCGGTTAAACCTAAAGTTTTACCTAAACTTAAATTACGCTCAATCGGATTGGCACAGCTTTTATTAGCATTGGGTTGAATCCCTTTTGCAATCAAATTTGACCAGGCCAAAGCTGGATCTTTCTCACAAAATACCTGTTTTGAAACCGCCACAGATTGAGTTTTAATAGGGTAAATAAAGGTGTAAATCGTCACATCCTTTAATTTGCTTAGTTCAGTCTCAAGCTGTTTACAATACGGGCAATTTGGGTCAGAAAAGATCGCAATCTGGCGTTTACCATTACCTCGCACGGTTTTGACTGCATCCTGTAACGGCAATTTTTTCCAGTCAACACTGTTCTGCTTCAGTATTAAATCTTTGGTCAGGTTTTTCTGATCACTTAATCGGAACATGGAACCGACCAGAATATGTTGAGCATCTTCCCCCAAATATACCACTTGGCCATCCATTGAGCCGCTATAAATCCCTTTCATTTCGGTGGTTTGAATATTTTCAATGTTCAGTTTAGGATGTTGCTTACTCAGGTTGGTTTTCACTGTATCGACATTTGCCAAAGTTAAAGTGGAAATAAAACTCACCAAGGCACATACCAATGTTTTTTTAATCATCTGTTTTGCTCATCGCTTTAAAATCCTTCCCGCTGATTCTACTCAAAAACCAGCCAGGTAATCTTAAAATTTTAGCTCGCCTTACTGAAAATACACATATTTACCCAGCAAGGTTTCACGTGGAACATGGACTTAGCGTGGATTAATTTCTACCGAAACATGTACGATTTCCTCATGAATGGACAGGGCTGCACGAATCTGGTCTGCATTCAAATTGGAATCGGTGGCTAAAGCTAAAATGCAGGAGAATTTACCTTTCCCGACTTTCCAGACATGCAGGTCAGTAATTTCTACCAGAGGAAATTCTGCAATCACCGCGCGAATTTCTTCTACGACCGGATGATCCATTTCTGCATCCAGTAAGGTTTTTCCAGTTTCTTGAATGAGGCCCCAAGCCCATTTTGCCACCAGAATGGATCCGATGATGCCCAGTGCGGCATCCAGAAAAGTCCAATTCAAATACTTGGCAGCAAACAGGGCAATAATGGCAAAAACTGAAGTCACAGCATCGGCAACCACATGCATAAAAGCAGCTTTCTGGTTTAAGTCATGCTCGGTATGAGTATGCTCATTTTCATGATCGTGGTGATGGTGATGGTGATGGTGATGGTGATGGTGATGGTGATGGTGATCATCATGCAGTAACCATGCGCAGATTAAATTAATCACCAGGCCCAATATTGCAATCGGAATGGCTTGATTATAAAGAATATCAACCGGGTTGAGCAGTCGTTCAATCGATTGAAAGGCCATAAACACCGCCACCACCATCAACAAGATGGCGCTGCTATAGCCGGCCAAAATTTCAATTTTCCAGGTGCCAAAACTAAAACGATGATCCTGCGCATAACGACGTGCGGAACGGTAAGCAAAATAAGCCAGTCCCAGCGCCAGCATATGCGAACTCATGTGCCAGCCATCGGCCAGCAAGGCCATAGAGTTGTAAATCCAGCCACCAATCACTTCTAATAACATCATCACTGCCGTTAGAATGGTCGCCAATAAAATGCGTTTTTGTGCTAGCGGATTACCTTCATCAAACTGATGGCTATGGGTTCGGGTCAGTGAGGCGTCTTGCATAATCTAGATTTTCAGTATACTCCCCCATAGTATATTTATTTTTGGAGAATAATGTTGGGTCATTTATATCAAGACAAGAAAATTCAAAATCGGGTCAAACGTTTACAAGGTCAGATTAATGCAGTGGATCTGGCTTTAAATACACCTGATGCTTCATGTATTCAAATATTGCAGCAGGCTGCCGCGATTAAAGGTGCTGTGAATGGTCTGATGAATGAGCTTATTGAAGCACATTTGCGTCATCACGTGATTGGAGAACAGACAGCAATTAATGAAACAGAACTGGAAGAATTTCTTAAATTATTAAAGCGTTATAGCTAAACTTCTTACATTTTATCCATTGACGCTATAGATCGATAACCAGTACGCTAAATTCTCCTTTTCTCCCCATATTTGCCATATTGACTGCTGTGGCAAATATTTTTGCGACACTCTATGACAAATCAACAATCCTGGCGCCCGTTTTTGATGGTGAGCCTGGCACTTTGTATTGGAACGATGGGGACGGCTCTGGCCAGCCCTTTATATCCCATCTATCAGCAACTTTGGCATCTGTTGCCGAGTCATATCACCTATATTTTTGTCACCTATATGTTGGGCTGTTTAGCCACGCTCCTGTTTTTAGGCCGTACCAGTAACAGCATTGGCTTTTTAAAAACCTTAGAACTGGGTTTGGTCATCATCACACTTGGGCTTCTACTGTCCATGTTTGCAAATAATGTGCTATGGCTGTCTTTGGGGCGTTTTATTATCGGAATTGCCTCGGGATTAATGACCACATCGGCATTGATTGGACTGATGTGGAGTATTCCTGAATCACATAAAAGCCATGCACCCCAGCTCAGTTCAGTGATTACCGCAGTTGGCTTTGGTCTAGGTCCGCTGGTCGGTGGACTGATTGCCCAGTTTTCTGCTACACCGCTATTTACCCCGTATATTCCTATCATTGTTGGGGCAATGTTGTGCTTCGTAGGCTTGTTACGTCTACCACAGCCTGTGTTTAGCGCACAGGCATTCTCGATTGCACCGCATTTAGAACGTCCTGAAGCACAATTTCATGTTGAATTTTATATTACCGGTTTGACTGCCTTTTGTGCCTTTGCAGCGTTTAGCCTATTCGCTTCACTTTCTCCCTCATTTGTACAGTTCATCATTCCCTGGCATGGTCCTTTGGTCAGTGGATTAGCCATTACCTGTATTTTGCTAATTTCTGCCATGGTACAGTATTTTTCCAGATCGATTCCTGCAAGAAAATGCCTGAATTATGGGCTGTATACGCTGTTGTTCAGTTTATTGATCCTGGGTTTATGTATCTATCTACACTGGAGCTTTCTGTTTTTTATCAGTGATGTACTGGTTGGCGTTGGGCATGGATTAGCCCTGATCGGGGCATTTGGTTTAATTCATGCCATGACCAACCTGCACAACCGGGCTGCAGTCATGTCGACTTATTTATTTGTAGCCTATTTAGGCACCATTTTACCCATTCTTGCAGTGGGTTATCTTGCCGATCATTTTGGTTTAACCGCAAGCGTACTCAGTTTTTGTGCTGCGTTCTGTTTACTGTGTCTGTTTTTGTTAATTTGGCATAAAAAAATAAATGATAAATAATCATCCTCAGCTTTAATGATCTGCTTAGAAGTCTAGATTGTAGGCTCATTCTCAAAACGCTTGAACGTATTGTATTCAATCTCGACAGGGTTAAATTGCCCAAATTTTTATTCAGGCGTTCTCCTATCTGGTGACTTATAACAGAATAAAATATCATGCCATTAGATAAATTTTTAGCCTATCGTGAATCATTCAGTGATATAAAAAAAGCACTAAGTGATTAAAACTTAATGCTATTTTTCACATACTGGAATTTATTAGAGCCTATTACATAACTCTTTAATTTTAAATTACTTTCCGATACAAAATGATCCAAAGATCTTGCCCAACAAGTCATCTGCACTAAAGTCCCCGGTAATTTCACCCAAGGCATTCTGGGCAAGTCGCAATGACTCCGCCACCAGCTCACCGGCATGGAACACCACCAGTTGTTCACGCGCTTCTGCCAGATAGTGCTGAGTGCGCTTCATTGCGTCTAAATGGCGGGTACGGGCAATAAAGGTATCTTCTTCCGGCTGGAAGCCTGCATGCGCTGTAATCGCATCTATGAGCGACTGCACCCCGGTTTCCTGCTTGGCAGAAACGGTAATATGACGGAAACCTTGATAATCACCAATTGCAGCAGTTGCACCGGTTAAATCACACTTGTTGGCGATCAGCATTAAACGGCGTGGTTCCAAATGTTCGGCAAAATAGTTTTGTGCCAATTGCAGCGGATCTTCCCCTTGGCTTAAGTCATAGACCAGTAGCAACAAATCAGCCTGTTCAATTTCTTTAATCGCACGGCGAATGCCTTCTTTTTCCACCACATCACCGGTTTCACGTAAACCAGCGGTATCGGTCAGGGTAATCGGCAAGCCATTCAAGGTGATTTTTTCATGCAATACATCACGGGTGGTGCCAGCAATATCAGTCACAATGGCGCGTTCATTGCCCGCAAGGGTATTCAACAAGGAAGACTTACCTGCATTCGGTTTACCCGCAATCACTACTTGTAAGCCCTCACGCAATAGCTGGCCTTGGCGTGCCGAGGTCTGAACGGCAGCGACTGAACTTTGTACATCTTCTAACAGGGTTAAAATTTTGCCATCAGCCAAAAAATCGATTTCTTCTTCCGGGAAATCAATCGCAGCTTCCACATGCAGACGCAGGTGAATCAATTTCTCCAGCACGGTATTAACCCGGGTAGAAAAAGCCCCTTGCAGTGAACGGACTGCAGAACGTGCCGCGGCCTGAGAGGTGGCATCAATCAGGTCGGCAATCGCTTCGGCCTGGACCAGATCCAACTTGCCATTTTCAAAGGCACGCATGGAAAATTCACCGGCTTTGGCAGCGGTTGCACCCAGCTCCAGTAGTCGGCCGAGCAGGGCATTTTGAATCACCGGCCCCCCATGCCCCTGTAACTCCACCACATCTTCACCGGTAAACGAGTGTGGGTTAGGGAAGCAAATGGCCAGGCCTTCATCCATGACTTCACCAGATGCATCATAAAACTGACGGAAACCGGCGAAACGGGCCTTAGGCAAAGCTTTTTGGGTTAAAGCTTCAGCAATGGCATAAGATTTTGGACCCGACAGACGAATTACCCCCACGCCACCGCGCCCAGGCGGAGTTGCAATTGCAGCAATCGTAGTAAGGTTTTGCATAAAATTCACCTAAAAAATCCCAAATCACAGCCAAAGAAAAATCCGCTTAAGATTACCATCTTAAGCGGATTTATTCAGCTATTCGCAATCAGTCGTTACTTAAACAACATCGCGTTTTTCGCGTTCTTTCGCCACACCTTTGTTGATCAGGCTTTGCTGCAAGATGGTAATACTGTTGTTGACAATCCAGTACAACACCAAGCCCGCAGGGAAGAACAACATAAATACGGTGAAGACAATCGGCATAATCTTAAAGACTTTTGCCTGCATCGGATCAGCCGGCTGCGGATTTAAAGACTGCTGAATAAACATGGTCGCGCCCATCAGTAACGGCAGGATAAACCACGGATCCATTGCAGATAAATCTTGAATCCAAGCCAACCAAGGTGCATGACGCAGTTCTACCGATTCCATCAAGACCCAGTACAAGGCCAAGAAAATCGGCATTTGCAATAACAATGGCAAGCAACCAGAAAGCGGATTTACTTGTTCACGTTTATACAACGCCATCATTTCTTGCGAGAAGCGCATACGGTCTTCGCCAAACTCTTCTTTCATGCGTTGCATTTCAGGTGCAATCACACGCATTTTCGCCATCGAGCGGTAACTCTTGGACGACAATGGCCAAAGAATCAGTTTGACCAATACGGTCAACAGGATAATTGACCAGCCCCAGTTGCCGACAATGTTATGGAAGAATTGAAGGCCCAAGAACAATAATTTGGCAATTGGCCATAACCAGCCATAATCGACCGTTTGATTCAAGCCCACAGCCAAGTCTTTTAATTCAGACTGTACTTTAGGACCTGAATAGAATGTCGCATCCACTTCCGCCGCAGTACCTGCAGGTACATTCATGGTCGGTGAAGTGAAACCAATAATGTTCATATTATCGGTAGATTGGCGAGATTCCAGTTTGGCACTATAAGGCTGACCATTGGCTTGAGTCAGTTTAAGATCACCCGGAATCCAGGCACTGACAAAATAATGCTGCACGACAGCAACCCAGCCACCTTTGGCTTCAACATTCAACTTTTCATCGTTGAAGTTGGCAAATTTCAGCTTGTTATAATGTTCATCTGGCGTTCCCCACGCCCCACCCAGGAATGTACCGAGTGTGAAAATACCTTGGGAAGATTTACCCGGATCATCCGAATTATCACGTTTGATCTGACCAAACATCTGGCCTTGCCAGTTCTGGTTACTACGGTTGACCACTTTGTGGCTGACCATAACCGGATATTCACCCTGCTTGAAGGTAAACGTCTTAATGATCTCTACACCGTCAGCAGTTTTGTAGACCATCGGTACCGATAAAACCTTAACCGCTTGACCATCTTTGTTCTTTTCCGCTTTGGCATCTGCCAGTGTATAAGATGCTTTTTCAATCTCATATACAGGACGACCATTGCGATTACTGTCTGGTCCATTTAAACCAATCAATCCAGACTGAGCAACATAAGTACGTTGTGCATCGCTTTCCAGCATCACGAACGGCGCATTACTGTCTTTGTCTTTATCGTGGTTCAATAATTCAATACGAACAATGTCACCCCCTTTAGGATTAATCCAAAGATGATAAAGGTCAGTTTGTACTGAAATAAGCTGTTGACTTACAGGTGCAGTGGCATCTGTTGTAGTTTGCTGAGTCGCAATATTCGCTTGAGGCATGTCAGACGCAGTAGCAGCGGTTTGACCATTTGGCAAATCTGCAGATACTTCATGTGAAACGACGGCAGTTTGTTGCTGCGGTTTAGTTTCTGCATGACCATAATCCTTTTGCCAAGCCAAAATAAGCAAATATGCGACGACAAACATGGCCCCTAGAATTGCAAACCTGGCCCATTGTTGCATATCTATTATCCCAAGTAGTTAGAGTGATTTCGGTTCAATAAACGATCACGAAAGGGTACAACAACGTGAAGCGTTTGAGAATCTATTTGCTGAAATGAAATAAAACGAATTGCCTTTGGCGGAACCGGATCATATCCCGAGCCCCCCCAAGGATGACAACGACAAATACGCTTAGTAGCTAACCACACACCACGCACAGCACCATAACAATGGACTGCTTCCAAAGAATATTGAGAACATGTGGGAATATAACGACAGCGGGGTCCCAATAAAGGACTAATCGCGATCTGATAGAATCGAATCAACCAATGCAGTAAACGTACCATTGGCCTTCTCTACTTTTGTGGGGAGGGAGCTATCTTTTTATGCTTTTTGGCAAGGCGTTGCAATTTCTGCCAAGCAAATTGTAATTGCTGCTGCAATTCCGCATTAGAGATTGCTTCAATACCCATTTTAGGCATGACCACAATATCTAATAAATCTAATTGCTGCTGATGCAGGCGAAAACTTTCACGAGCAAGACGCTTTACTCTATTTCTTTCATGTGCGCGACGCACTTTTTTCTTGGCAACAACAATACCCAAACGGCTTTTCGGCTGCTCGGAATTTTTAGCAAGAAATAAGAAATGGGGTTGATGCACTTTAAAAAGCGCACCATCAAACACACTTTTATAATCGGCAGCACAGTGTATGCGTACATCTGTGCTGAAGCCATAAAGTGTCATAACACCCAAAATCGTAATAGCGTTAACAGATTAAACAGTTAAGCTATGACGACCTTTTGCACGACGGCGAGCTAATACTTGACGACCAGCTTTAGTAGCCATACGAGCACGGAAACCATGAACACGCTTACGCTTTAATTCTGATGGTTGGAATGTACGTTTCATATTGAAACTCCAAAAATGATCTTTCTATGAAGGTTCGCGATTTTAGTGTTCATTCAATGAGCTGTCAATCAAAAACAAACTTTCTTTCAAAATAAACCGGTTTTTAGAAGATTGATGTGTTGAATATACAATTAGATAATTAAAAGTTGTATCTATTTTATACACAGTATAAATTATTGATTAATAAAACAACATAAGTTATAAACAGAAATATTCACAATCTTATCCACAATTCATTGTGAATAAAATGATTGTGTTGTGAAATGAATTTAAATTTATAACTTTCCCGAGTTATCCCCAAAGAATGGCGTTCCTATAAATAAATTCAAATTTATAAATTTAAATTTATTACTATTAGGACGGTGTTTTTCTGTGGAAAAGGCTATTTTATTTTTTATAAACATAAATTTAAATTGTGGATATCTATGTTTTTATAATTTTATTAAATTGTGGATAACTTTATGTTATATTTTATCCACAGCTTGCGGATAAACTTATCCACATCGTGATTTAAATTTAAATTTAATCGGAAATTTGCTTTTTTGAATGATATTTCCTGAATTTTGCCATGACAGATGTGGATAACTTCGATAGAATGGCGACCCGCTCGGTCGGGCTCGCATGATTTTTTTACTAACAATGGAATGAATA
>NZ_CP157982.1:0-220301 GCF_040233925.1 Acinetobacter sp. A1-4-2
GCAGAATCAGTTTGGGCATACTCAAACCTGCATCACGCTTGTTACGCATCTCGACAAATTCAGCTTTGCTCGTGCCATGATGAATATGAATATTGCGGTTTTTTTGCGTCTGGATATCCGTCTCACACACATAGCGATCACGCGTTTCTGGCAAATAGTCATGGCATAGAAATACCCGAGTACTTTCCGGCAATTCGAACAGGCGTTGTACCGAATCAAAAAGTATGGCTGCACTGCCGCGCGGAAAGTCACAACGTGCCGTGCCATAATCCGGCATAAACAAGGTATCGCCCACAAACACGGCATCACCGATGACATAACTCAAGCAGGCTGGCGTATGTCCAGGGGTGGGAATGTTATAGGCTTCGATGGAACCAATCTGGAATTTCTCATCATCCTCAAACAGGTAATCAAACAGCTGCTGGACATTCCATTGCTTGATATCCAGATGATAGATCGCAGCAAAGGTCTCCTGAACCATCGCAATTTTCTGGCTCATGGCAATCTTGCCCCCGAGCGTAGCTTTGAGATACTGCGCTGCAGTCAAGTGATCGGCATGGACATGGGTTTCCAGAATCCACTCAACTGTTAAGCCCTGCGCTTTGACATAGGCAATGATCTGATCAGCATGTGTGGTCGAGGTGCTGGCAGATGCAGCATCATAATCCAGCACACTGTCAATAATTGCACAGGCTTTCGTTGAAGGATCACTCACCACATAACTGAAAGTATTGGTATCTTCATGGAAAAAGTCTTTTACAACTGGGGAATTTGACATGATTAAGCTCCTGCCCACTTACGGTGAATCAACACGCCTGCAAGCATCGCGACAATAAAATACAGGACCTGATAGTGCCCGAGACCAATCAATGTAAAACTTGGTGCAGGACAGATTCCGGCAATCCCCCAACCGATACCAAAGAGCAGGCTGCCCGAAATCAGTTTAGGGTCAATCTTGTTATTCTTTGGCAAATCGATCGGTTCATTAAAGATCGTTTTCGGTGCCTGACTGCGTAGCGCTTTTTGAAAGGGAATAAATGCCACAGCAATTGCACCCATCATCACAAAAGCCAGGCTGGCATCCCAGTCGCCAAACAGATCCAGGAAGTCGAGCACTTTTTCCGGATTCGACATCCCGGAGACCATCAACCCCACAGAGAACAAACCGCCGAAAATGAAAGCCAGAAAATTTTTCATTTAGAAAGCTCCTGTGATATGGCGAATGATATAAACCGTAACAAAACCAGCGAACATAAAGCTCATGGTGGCCAGGATAGAACGCTTCGATAAACGGCTCATCCCGCAAATCCCATGACCACTGGTACATCCTGAACCCAGACGTGTACCAAAGCCAACCAGCAGACCCGCGATGATCATCATCAGAGGACTGGCATTCAACTCGATCTTAGGCTGGACAAATAATCCATAAATAAAGGGAGTAATAATCAAACCTGACATAAACCAGATTGCAGGGGTTTTAAATACGGTCTGTGGATTCAGTACCTGTCCAATCAATCCACTGATCCCTGCGATACGGCCATGTACATAGAGATAACCGACTACTGCTACTCCCAGTAATAGCCCGCCGAGAAATGCGATGAGAAAATCATGCATAGTAAATCTACTCATTTACAATATATATTTTTATATTATATAATAAATAAAAATATTCAAGCGAAAATGCTGATTTTTTTTGTATCTCATTTGCTTATCAGGACACCTACATGAACGCTGCACCGTTAAAAGCACAAATAGACTTTTCACAAGTCGATTTTGTCAGTGATTGTCTGAAAGTTTTATCCAACCCTGCCCGTCTTAAAATTCTCTGTGTCTTGGTCGATGGAGAGCTGAATGTACAGCACATAGAACAACGTACGGATATCCACCAACCCACCTTGTCACAACAGCTGACTGTATTAAGAAACAGCCAGATCGTATCGACACGACGGGAAGGCAAACAGATTTTTTATCAATTCAGTGATATACGGGTGCTAAAAATCATGCAGACCCTATATGAAGTGTACTGCAGCCACGATTGTGATTGATATAACTCCACCCTTTTAAGATCACTTTTGGCAAAACAGGTTTTTCAGGAATTCTAAAAGCAAAAGTCTTTAGCTGATTTGCTCATAGATTCCCCTTGCTTTCTGTTTCACAGGGCGGCCTTTAACGCAGACTCCCGCCATTAAAATGTTAGGTGCAGCATAAAGCCTGCATCTGCAACATAACCCTATTCGACACCTTCCAACTGTGCTGGAGTCGGTCGGTTTTCTTTACATCAATTCGACAGTATTTATCCAGCTGAACCAAGCGAATTGCATCACAGGCATCTGATTTAGGCTTGAATCTTGGCATCAGTGGACGGAATTGAACCGCTGTACCATCAGCTCATTTAAAGAATTAGGTTTTTTTAGGTTTGTGCTTATTTTCTTTTAGTCGTGCATGTTGTTTGGCATTAAAAAATTTAGATCATGCTGCAAGATGACAAACCTGTTGTTGTAGCGACATGTGTTTGGGGTAGCTACAATCGATGAGGTATTTTTAGATTTTATTGAGTAAAAGGATGATCCATATGCATCAAGAATGGGACAAACGTTATCGGGAAACACAACATTTATATGGCTCAGAAGCAAATGTATTTATTCAGGACATCAGCCAGCGTTATGCGATTTCTGGCCGTACCTTGGCTATTGCAGAGGGTGAAGGGCGTAATATCCTGTATTTAGCACGTACAGCACGAGAGAAGCATTTAGCATTTAGTGCCGAGGCGTGGGATTATTCGCAAGTTGCTCTTGAAAATGCCCAGGTATACGCACAAGAACAAGGGATTGAATTGCAAACCCGGCAGATCGATTTGACTACAGTGAAATGGCCAGAAGATCAATATGACAATATTCTGTGTGTATTTGGTCATGTCGATCCAGCTACCCGATTAAAAACCTTGCAGGGTGTACGTCAGGCACTAAAAAATCACGGTCATTTTATTGGTGAGGTATATTCCAAAGCACAATTTGCTTATAAAACCGGTGGTCCTGGCAATCCTGATTTTCTATATGATCCTCAAGAGATTTTAGAAGTATTTCAGGACGATCATATTGTTCACTTTTTTGTCGGAGATGTAGAACGTTATGAAGGACAATTGCATCAGGGCAAAAGCCACGTGATTCAATTTATGATTGAAGTGCTCAAAAAGTGAAGCTAACAATTAAATTATGAGCTGAGTCACTCTCTCATTTATTTATAAAAAATGAGAACCATCTGTTTTTGCAACAGATGGTTCGCTTGATTGATAAGCTTGCGGAGATATCTACCGGTTGAATAGCAGTAGATCGTTACTCTTCTAACAGGCTTCTTAACATCCAGGCTGTTTTTTCATGAACTTCAAGTCTTTGTGTGATCAGATCTGCTGTTGGCTGGTCATTAACTTCATCCACGATGGGAAATAGACTTCGAGCAGTGCGTGCAACAGTTTCATGTGCATTGACCAGCAGGCTGACCATTTCCTCGGCTTTAGGAACACCTTCTACTTCTTTAATGGCAGTTAATTTTACAAATTGTTTATAGGTTCCTGGCGCAGGAAATCCCAATGCCCGAATTCGTTCAGCAATAATATCCAGGGCATTCCATTGTTCGGTATATTGAGTCATAAACATGTTATGTAAGCTATTGAATTGTGGCCCAGTCACGTTCCAATGAAAGTTATGAGTCATCAAATATAAGGTATAACTATCCGCTAGCAGTTTAGATAACCCTTCCACGATTTTGGCACGATCACTATGAGAGATACCAATATCAATTTTCACTGCTTTAGATTCTTTTTTAGAACTCGCCATTTTTGAGACTCCTTGTATTTTAAAGGTATATTTATATTAATTTAGCTCGATCTGCTCTATAAGACCTGAGCAATAAAAACTACATGTTTTAGCACTGATAAAGAAATTTTGAACCGTCGACCCATATTCAAATATTCTGCAGGATATCAGCAAAGCTGCAAACATTAGTATTCTGTTGAGTTATATAAATAACATACTCTTACCAAGATGTATTGAGAATTAACCAGAGTTAATTATGCTCGCACAAATATAAATTATGGCAGCAAAACTTGAGTATGTTTTATCGCTACGCATGGCAATAGGCTTGAATTCTTTCAATTTAAAAAAGTAATTTTCGATAAGATATCGCCATTGATACATACAACGATCAAATATACGCTGAACTTTATACAGTTAGCTTTGGGAGGAATAACTGCTTTTACGCCAGGATGATCAAATTCCTTCCATAACTAATCTAGTATGTGTACCGTTATGTATACAATCTGTGACTTTACCGAGGCGGAGTTGTTCCATTTTCGCCCATTGAGCATCTGTAAGCATGTATCTATCCATGATGAAACTATAAACGAAATCGTCTTATTGACCCCATTCTCAACACAGCATAGAAATCAAGTTATGCTTTTAATAAAATTTATGCCGATTTTCACTGTCATATTGCAGCCTCTTATCTAAGTGTAGGATCGCGGGCTTATTTGACCTCTGTCACCACACGTAGTGGTGACAACCTAATTTAAAATTTTAAAAATTACTCTTGGGTACTATCTATAGTGCGGTTATTTATTTTTGATTTTAAACTCAATCCTAATCACCAGACCGCCAATGGCATCTGCCCGGCGTGACTCAATTTTTCCGTGGTATAGATCGACAATTTGCTTAACAATCGATAAGCCTAGACCACTGCCAATAACTGTACTGTTCTGATTCACTCGATAAAATCTTTGAAAAATCAGAGGTATTTGTGCTTCATCCAAACCGATTCCATTGTCCTCAATCTGCACAAAACTATAATTTTCAACACAGCCACAACTAATTTTAATGAGACACGGACGTTCCTGGCTACGATAGATAATGGCATTTTCTAAAAGATTACGGAGCATAATTTCCAATTGATCCATTTGTGCCATGACCAGGGCTGACTCCAGTTGTAGCTGTAAGTCAATCTTTGCCTGACGAAGCTGAAAATCCATCATCGCAAGGGTACTTTGAATCATATTAACCAGATCAACCGGGCCTTGAATTTGTTGACCATTGGGTTCTATCCGGGCCAAGGTCAGTAACTGCGTGATCATTCGTGAGGCCTTATCAATGCCAATGATAATGTCCTCTGCTGCTTCTCGTGCCTCCTCAGTAGAACGTGCACTCTGCAAAACTTGTGCATGCAGGCGGATTGCCGCCAAAGGTGTACGTAACTCATGGGCTGCATTTGAGGTAAAACGTTTTTCACGTTGCATGCTTTCTGCAACTTCACTCAATAATGTATTTAATGACTTCACCAAAGGTTCGATTTCTTTGGGCACGACAGGGTTGATGGGTTTTAAATGTTCAATCGATTGCTTTTCCAGATTTTGACTGATACTGAATACAGTGGACAAATTGCTACGTACGGTCTGCAAAATCAACCAGGACAATAATGGTAAAAAAAATGCTGAAACCACTATTAAAAATAGCAACATATCTCTCTGGATATCCTGACGGATAGTCCAGACCTGTGCTATTTGTACTTGTATAGTGTGGGTGCTGTCCCAAACCGAATAACTGCGATAGGTTTGATTGTGAATCTTAATCCAGCCAAAGTTGGCTTGCTGAACAAACGGGTATGTATCCACGCCAACCGAACGATAAATCAACTTGCCATTACGATGCCAAATCTGAAATATAATCTGATTATAATGCTCACCTTGAGCTTTCTCGATGACAGTATGGTCAGGGATTCGCCCTTCCAGTGAACTTGAAGTGGTCGAGAGTAAAGCATGGGCGGTTTCGACCAGTGATTTATCAAATATATTGTTCGCTGTGCGCTGCATTCCCCAGTAGATACAGCCTAGACTACCCACCCAGACAGTGGCGGTGATAACTAATAAAATCAATGATAGACGCCGGGTCAATGAATAACTGCGGATGAAATTAGCCATCAATAATTTTCATCCATAATATAGCCAAAACCCTGCACTGTACGGACAATGTTTTTCCCAAGCTTGCGTCGTAAATTATGAATATAGACCTGGATCACATTACTGCTTACATCCGCATCATAGGCATAAAATGAGTTTTCTATACTCTCCCTTGAAATAATCCGGCCACGGTTAATGATAAAGAGTTCCAGCAAGTGAAATTCTTTCTGAGTTAATTCAACTTCAGTTTGATCTATCAGTACCTGTTTGGTCGCTTTATTAACTGCAATATTGCCAATCTGAATCAAATCACTTACTTCACCTGAAATACGGCGCAATACCGCTTGAATTCGTGCAATGACTTCATACAAATCATATGGCTTAACTACAAAATCATCTGCTCCTGCATCCAAACCTGAAATACGCTCCTGAATTTTATCCTGAGCAGTCAGAATAATAACGCCGACTTTATTCTTCTTACGGCGCAGTGACTTTAAAACTTCCAATCCATTCCGGTCTGGCAAACCTAAATCAAGCAAAATAAACTGATAATCATAACTCGCCAAAAAATGATAGGCTTGCTCTGCTGTGGTGGCGATATCGACCACAAAATTTGCATGGTCTAAGCCCCGTGCTGTCGCCTTAGCCAGTAAGGCATCGTCTTCAACTAACAATATTCTCACGTCTGAGCTACTCTCATTCTGCTACTTACAAGCCTTATTTATTTCTGTGAAAGCGGCAGGTATCTGGCCCAAGGAAGACAAAACACCAACCGAATAATGATCATACAAAGCATTGATATATCAGCACTCTACTATATTTTACTCTGCCTGATGATCCTCATGTAAAGGCCATAACTGATGCGAATTCAGCAATAGGAAACTCAAGCTTTCTGCATAATCAATTTTGGCTTGATCAATTCGACCGCGCGCATCAACCAGTTGCTGTGAATGAAGTAACAGTTCATTTAAACTCAATTCACCAAGCTTATATGCTTTTTGCATCAATCCATGTTGTTGCTGTAACTGTGCCAAATTCTGTTGAGCCTGCTCACTCCGTACAGTTGCCGACTCCATCTGCGTAAACCAGTATTGCGTTTCCTGACGCAAACGGTTTTCTACTCGTCCGATCTCAAAATTGGCCTTTTGAGCTTCCGCCATAGCCATACCAGAAGCTATACGCACTTGCCGACTGGCGAGTGGAATTGAAACGCTCACACTCATCAAGTTTTCAATGCCAGACTGCTCACGACTATAGCCCACTCCGATCGTAGGATTAGGTACCCGATTGAGTTGCTCTCTTTTGACTAATACATCTTGCTGTTCTGCCTGCATTTTAACTAGCTCAAGCTCATGGTTGGCAGACAAAACCTGCTGTATCCATTCAGTCTGTGTATATTTGAGTGGGCGAACTTTGATGACATCACTGCTCCAGTGTTCTGGAATTTTTCCATGATAATCACGTGACAATAACTGCTGTGCTTGGTAGTAAGCCGTTTTAGCCTGCATATATTGTTCTTCAATTTGCCGTGATTCGTTACTGAGCAGCATCAGTTCCAGTCGTGGGGCATCTCCGGCACGGATACGCTGCTGGGTCATTTGCATATAGTGTTGTATTCTTGCCTGCTGTTCCTCTATGCGCGTCAATTGCAAGGCGCTGCGCATATATGCAAACCACTGATTTAGCAAATTTTTGGTAACTTCATGTTTGGCATCTTCATATTTTAATTCTGCAATACTCATCCCTCGTTGCGCCAAATCCTGATCCAGCTGGTATTTACCAGGCAAACGAATCTGCTTTTCCACACCAAAGTTCGGCTCATAGCTATTGGACTTTGTTTGACCATCCTGGGCGTCGGTGTTACGAAGCTGCATCCCCGCACGCACGGTCCAGGGATGGCCCAGTTTTAGCCCCTGTCCTGCAAAATTGGCATAGTCCTGATCCGAAACTGCCGACCGAACAGTTGGATGCTGTGACAAGCTCTGTTTGACCGCATCAAGTGGCGGCAAGACCTGATCCAAAGCGGGTTCCGCGGATACGACAGAAGTCATCATCACACAACAGCCCAAGCCCAGTAAACGTAAGGCTTTACCCAGAAAATGGGGTTGAGTCGCTATCTCTGGTTTCATTCGTTCACTTCTCCTTGACCAGCATAACCCGATGTTATGGTTGGTAATACCCAATAGAAACAGTCACTTGATTTAAATTTCTTTTGGATATGGGCCAAAACTAAAGGTACAGTTGCGAGGGGTAAAATCAACAGAATCAAATTACGCTCAGTTGCACCCCGAATTTTTTCTTGAATATTTCGATAATGTTGGCGGCTGCCGAAACCTTGTGCCGGGATACAGGTACATCCTGTCACAATCTCGGGAATAAGCCATAAATGGCTCATTAATTCTTCCGCAATATCACTGGAGATGTTGATAGAGAGTTGGCACATTTCAGACATGAATATCTCGCACTAAACCAAATTGTTTGAACAAGTTAGGAAGTAAAATCAGCGTCAGTAAGGTGCAGGAAATTAATCCACCAATCACCACGATCGCCAATGGACGCTGAATTTCAGCACCTGGCCCAGTGGTAAAGAGCAACGGAATTAAGCCCAAAGCCGCGATACTTGCAGTCATCATTACTGGACGTAAACGTCGCATCGCCCCCTCACGAACCACTTCTTCAATTGCAATGCCGCGTGAAATGAGCTGGTTAAAATAACCGATCATCACCAAACCATTCAGTACGGCAATCCCCATTAATGCAATAAACCCAACCGAAGCAGGTACCGATAAATATTCACCGGTAATGGCTAAGGCCACGACTCCCCCAATTAAAGCAAAGGGAATATTCACAAAAACCAGTACTGCCTGACGAACAGACCCTAAAGTTGTAAAGAGCAGGAAGAAAATCATGGTCAACGCTGCAGGGACAACCAGCATCAGACGCGCTGCTGCACGTTGTTGATTTTCAAACTGTCCACCCCATTTCAATGAATAGCCAGCCGGTAATTTAACTTTCTGGGCAACCTGCTGTTTTGCTTCCTCGACAAAACCAACCAGATCCCGGTCACGCACATTGGCACGGACAACGGACATTCTTGAAGCATTTTCCCGGTCAATTTTGACGACGCCTTCAGTCTTGACCATTTCTGCTAAAGAGGACAACGGTACAGTCGCTGAGTTTGCAACAGGTAAATTCATGTTCGCGAGGGCAAAACTGGATTGTCCCAGACGCGGATCACCTTTCATCATCAATGGAACCGGTCGCCCCTGTTCAATAATCGAACTAATCTGCTGCCCTTCAATGAGCATTTTGAGTTGTGCCTGTATGCTTTGGCTATCTAGCTGATTGCGGACAGCCATATCACGACGAATACGTAATTCCTGATATTGCACCCCAGAATTTTCCAAAGTCATGACATCTTCGCTGCCTTTGATCCCTTGTAGAACGGTAGAGATTTGCTTAGACAGCTGATTCAGCTGATCTAAATCGGTACCAAAAATTTTGACGGCCAAATCTCCACGTACACCCGATAACATTTCTGAAGTCCGCATTTCAATAGGCTGACTAAAGGTGAGATTGACCCCAGGAACATCGGCCAATACATGGCGAATTTTGGCTAAAATCTGCTCCTTACTTTGTCCCTGCCACTGATCTTGCGGTTTCAAAATGACAAAGCTATCGGTTTCATTTAAGCCCATAGGGTCCAGACCCAGTTCATCCGAACCGGTTCTTGCCACAATGCGGGCCACTTCTGGAACTTGTTTTAGAATTCTTCTTTGAATGTCCAGATCAAGTGCAATCGAATTTTGCAGGCTGATCGATGGCATTTTTTCCAACTGCAATATGGTGTCACCTTCATCCATGGTTGGCATAAAAGACTTACCAATGAGTGGAAAAATGAGTGCAGCAACCACCAAAGCACCTCCGGCCAAAGCATAAACACGTTGCGGATGGGCTAAACTTGCATTTAACACCTTGCTATATGCCTGTTCCAGCTTAGCAACAATATACGGCGTGTGATGTGCTTGAGATTTCAAGAAATAAGAACACAGCACCGGAATAATTGTTAATGAAAAAATCAGTGAGCTCGACAAAGCAAAGACAATGGTCAGTGCCACCGGAGAGAAGAGTTTCCCTTCCAGGCCTTGCAACGTCATCAACGGAATGAAGACCAGCATAATAATGATCATTCCTGCAGTCACCGGTACCGCCACCTCACAAACCGCGCGATAAATGACATTCAGCGGGGGTAAAAACGAACGGTGTTTGGACTCGTGTGCATCGGCCAGTTGCATTTCGATATTTTCAACCACCACAACCGCCGCATCGACCAGCAAACCAATGGCAATGGTTAAACCACCCAATGACATCAGGTTGGCACTTAATCCAAACTGACGCATCATTAAGAAAGTACTCAAGGCAGATAAAGGTAAAATCGCGGCAACAACCAAAGCGGCTCTTAAATTGCCTAAAAACAGCAGCAATAAAATCAGGACTAATACAATCGCCTCGACCAAGGTTTTACTCACGGTATGAATGGCACGATTCACCAGTTCACCACGGTCATAAAAAGGCTTGATCGTAACGCCCGGGGGTAAATTTTTCTCAATGTCATGCAAATGTTCACGCACACTTTGCACAACCTGACGTGCATTGGCGCCTTTTAAGGTGAGGACAATCCCTTCAACAGCTTCACCCTGACCATTTTCGGTTACCGCTCCGTAACGGGTAAGTGCACCGGTATGAACATCGGCGACATCCTTCACTTGCACCAGCGTCCCCTGATGATTGGAAACAATAATCTCACCCAGCTCTTGTAAATTGGTGACACGACTATCGCTACGAATCAGTAATGATTCTCCATTTTCATTCAGACGACCCGCACCGTCACTTGCATTATTTAATTCAATTGCTTGTTTTAACTGATCAAGAGAGAGACCTCTTGATGCCAGAGCATCCAGGTTGGGTGTCACTTCAAAGGTACGTGCCACCCCCCCCAGGACATTGACATCCGCTACCCCTTCAATTTTTCTGAGCTGTGGACGGACGACCCGATCGAGCAAGGTTCGTTTTTCCATATCACTCATAGGACCATGTAAAGTGAACATAAAAGATTCACCTAATGACGTCGTCATAGGCGCAATCCCGCCAGAGGCATTGCCAGGTAAAGCTGGCATGACTCCAGTCAAACGCTCATTGACCTGTTGTCGGGCCCAATAAGGATCTGTCCCTTCTGCAAAATCCAGGGTAATGATTGCAATGGCATATTTAGATTGTGAACGTAGTACAGTTTGATGAGGGATTCCCAACATTTCCTGTTCTATCGGTACCACAATACGACTTTCCACCTCTTCTGGCGTCATGCCAGGAGATTTCATTACAATTTGAACCTGTGTGCTTGATACATCGGGAAAGGCATCAATCGGCAATTTGGTAAATGCCAAATAACCCGCAACACTGATTGCCAGACCCAATAACAGCATTAGGATTCGTTGACTCAGTGAAAATGCAATAATACTTTTTAACATGTGCCTAACCTCAATTCACCGCAGTGCTACTGCTGGCAGGTGGTGCCTGCTCTGCACCGAAACCTGACCAAACGGCTTTTAGACGTTCGACACCCCTCACAGCAACTTGAATTCCAGGTTTTAATGCATTTCCAATCACATGACTTTGCTGCTGGTTCGCCCCCACCAATTCGACAGGCGTTGCCACGAAACCATTTTGGTTCTTGATAAAAATGAAGTGCTTGTTATCTTTTAAAGTTAAGGCAGCACTCGGTATTACCCATGCGGTTTTTGTTGTCGGGTTATGGCTTTGAATATTCGCTTTAACAAACTGTTGTACTTTTAAACAGTTGTCCTTGGCTTGCATTTGGACTAGAACATTTTGAGATTGCGTATTGCCTGAAAGTGCCGGTGCAATTTGTTGTACCAGCCCGGTAATTTCACATCCCTCAACTTTGACCAGATCGCCAATCTGGATATATTTGCTATCCGCTAAAGGGGCTTGCAGCATTAATTGCAAAGGTAGATCACTATTCACCAACTGGCCCAGTACTGCACCGGTTTCTACGTACTGACCTGCAGATACCTGTAAACTTTCTACACTGCCTCTGGCTGGACTTTTGACATACACCACGGGATTCAGTCCCTGACTGCTACTTCCGCCCATAAACTGCAACATGCGTTGCTTGGCATTCAGATCAATATTCAGTCGTTGCACTACATTCTGGGCTTCCTGTACACGTTTTTCAGCAATAATCCCTTCAGCATATAAACTGCGTTCACGTGCCAAATTTTGGCTGGCCAATTGCAGTTGTGCACGAATTTGTAAAATTTCATTTTGAATCTGAATTAAATCAGGGCTATGAATGGCCAGTACAGGACTATGGAGACCAACTTCGGCTAAAGGTTGCACCAGTACCTGTTGAACTATCCCCGCTACAGGACTCGTTAAGATCACTTTACTTTGAGGTGACCACTGCGCTTGCCCCTGCAAAGTCAGTGCGAGTTGTACATCTCTTGTCGCTTGTCCTAAAGTTTGTAATTGAATACCTGCTTGTTGAATCTGTGTGGGCGAAATTAAAATCTGATTACCAGACACATCTATTGTTTCTGTTTCATTGGCGACTACATTTTGTGTCTTTGATTTTTCCGTTTTATTTTTATTTAGTAGTAAACTGCTGCCCCACCAAATTCCTAAAATCACCAAGGCCAATGTGCAAATACTGATAAATAGTTTTTTATTTCGTAATACACTCACTTGCTGACTCACTGATCTACCCTCAAAAATATTTTCACTCAGGGTAAAATCAAGTTCTTAAGATCTAATTAAATTTGAAAATTCAATTTTTTCGAGGCTTAAGCAAATGCTGGGTCGTAAAACTGTAGAAGTAAAAATTATCAAAGATACCTTAGAGATTTCCCAGGCAAAAAGTACATATCGCAGATGCCCTTATTGCTACCCAGCAATACCCAACAGAACAGATAGAATCGGATATTGATCGTCTTAAAGTTTTATGTCTCTTAGTTGATGGTAAATTGAATGTTCAACAAATTGAAAAATCTGCTGAGGTTTAGCAACTGACATTGTCACAACAACGGACAGTACGGAGAAAAAGTAAAATGGTATCGACACACCATGAAGCTAAACAGATTTGTTTATCAATAATTAGGATAAATGAAGCCTTCAAGAAATATTTTATATATTGGATAATTGACTCTTAAACCCATTCCTTCAAGCATAAGAGTCAGTTACATATTCAAATCAATGATCTAAAGATTGGCCTAAATTTTCCCACTCTGGAAATGGGTTAAGCATCAGCTTCCACTGCTCAGCTCCCCCTGCCATTTCCTCATCCGTCAGTAAACATTGGTCAAACTGTTGGATTAAACTATGCTCATCCATATCCATCCCAATCAGTACAATTTCCTGTCGTGCATCGCCAGTACGCTCATCCCAATTTTTGATGATTTCATCACGGCTTTGCTGATCCTCTGGCCAATGCTCGTCAGGAACCGTTGCCCACCAATAGCCTGCAACACCATGTCTAGCCATTGCACCCGCTTGTGACCAAGAGGCAGCGAACTCAGGGTTTGAAGCCAGCCAGAAAAAGCCTTTAGAACGTACCACACCTTTCCATTCTGAATTGATGAAATCATAAAAGCGTTGTGGATGAAATGGACGTCTGGCACGATATACAAAACTTTTAATTCCATATTCTTCTGTTTCAGGCGTGTGTTCACCACGCAATTCTTTCAGCCAGCCTGGAGCTTGAGAAGCCTCATTAAAATCAAAAAGTCCCGTGTTTAAAACCTGATCTAAATCGACTTGACCAAATTCAGAAATTTCAATTTTTGCGCGTGGATTAAGTTTATTCAAAATCGCAAATAAACGTTGCTTTTCTTCTTCATTGATCAGATCCACTTTATTTAAGATGATAACATCACAAAATTCAATTTGATCAATCAGTAAGTCAACGACTGTACGCTCATCGTGTTCACCCAATGATTCTCCACGTTGTTGCAGACTATCATACGAGCTGTAATCTTTTAAAAAATTAAAGGCATCTACAACCGTCACCATGGTATCAAGTCGTGCAAACTCATTTAGTGACACGCCATTTTCATCTTCAAAAGTAAAGGTTTCTGCTACAGGTAATGGCTCAGAAATTCCAGTTGACTCAATGACCAATTGATCAAAACGACTCTCTTGTGCAAGGCGACGAACCTCAACCAATAAATCTTCACGCAACGTACAGCAAATGCAGCCATTGCTCATCTCGACCAGCTTTTCATCGGTACGAGACAATTCTGCACCGCCCTCTCGTACTAAAGCAGCATCAATATTCACCTCCGACATGTCATTGACAATGACCGCAATACGACGGCCTTCACGGTTATTTAAAATATGGTTGAGTAATGTCGTTTTACCTGCACCGAGGAATCCTGACAGCACAGTTACAGGTAATTTTGCTGGGATGGCTAAAGGATGATCCATTGACTTTCTCACTTTTATGTTAATAAAGGGCTGTTATGTTTGGAAAAACATAAAGCACATTGACCTGCGAGCTCTAAATAATGATGTTTAGAGTTAAAATTTTGAGGGAAAATTGACTGTTCGATGGCGTGAGCAAACTGAGGTGAATCAACGATTTGTACTGCCTGACATTCTGTACAAATCGTGACGAGCAAATAGCTTTGCTTCTTCTTCAATTCATACGCTAAATATTTGTTCAATGTATTGAGTCTAAGTATCAATCCAGAGTCTGATAATTTTTTTAAAATACGATAAATCTGTACTGGAGATTGCAATCCGAAAGATTTTGCCTTTTCTAACAAAGCGTAGGCGCCCATTGCCTTTTGCTCATTCTGCAAAATTGTTAACACTCTTTGCTGCACAACACTGAGTTTTAATTCACTCATCTCGTGTTCCTTTATTCTTCTGATTGGACAAAAGCTGAGTGATACAAGGTGATGAGGTACTTTTATGATCTGGTTCCCATGTACGATATCCAGCACTCTCAATTTGAAATAACTCAGGCACAGCATCCTGCAAATGATGCTTTTTTAAAAACTCTTTATAACGAAGAACTTGATCTTTATTTAAAGGCTGAGATAGCCAATGCTGATAAGAAATTGGTGCAATTTTCTTGAATAATCGATTTGACAGTACAGATTTATGTTTTGTTGTGGCATATTTCCCCGAGGCATTCGATGAGTAAATCAATTGCCCTGTTTGTTTTTGACTACATGCTGAAAGACAAAAAAGTACCCCTATAATTAAAAAATGCTTCATATTCAGTTATTACAATCTCGCAACTCTAAATGTCATTTTGGCAATTTTAATAAGCTTACCACTATTATTGTTATGTTATAACATAACTTATAGATTTAAAAGTTCTTCCTCAAAATTTACATTCCCCCATCCTTATCAAATACGGATTATATATGGCGATTAGCAATCAAGACCTGAGAAAAGCAGGACTAAAAGTCACTCTTCCGCGAATAAAAATTTTAGAAATATTAGAAAACTCAAGTCCTCACCATCTGAGTGCAGAGGATATTTATAAAAAACTCTTAGAACAAGATGAAGATGTTGGACTAGCGACGGTTTATCGTGTCTTAACTCAATTTGAAATGGCAGGTATTATTCAACGCCATAACTTTGATCATAATCATGCCCTATTTGAAATAAAACAAGATACTTCCCACGATCATCTTGTATGTCAAAAAACCAACCAAATCATTGAGTTTAAGAATGAAGAAATTGAAAAATTACTTTTAAGTATTGCAGAAAATCATGATTTCCAACTCACAGGACATTCTCTAATCTTATTTGGATATTGTAGAAATTCCAAAAAATAAAATAGAAAATTGAGTATTTATCGGTTCTTACCAAAGCCGGACTAGAAACAATACCCATTAACTGTTATGTTATAACATAACAGTTAATACTTACTTTCCAATATGAATGCCTCGCAACTCCCAGATATCTCGTCTGCGCCTTTTCTTCACACGCATACCTATCCTCTTGATTGGGTCGGAATGGAAAATATTGCTTTGCCCATTCAAATTCAAAACACACTGTGTGCCAGTAAAGTAAATGCCTATGTCAGCTTGGATGATCCTCAGGCCAAAGGCATCCATATGTCTAGACTGTATACTCGACTGCTGGAGCTCCATTCCCTGCCTGACCTAACTTTAAATCACATTTATCAAACACTTCAGGATTTCTTAGCAAGTCATACTGAGCTCTCTCAACAAGCCCGCCTTGATATTCAAGCGGAGTTTAACCTAGAACAACCTGCTTTAATCAGTGTACTATCGGGCTGGAAAAGCTATCCCTTCAGCTTATCCTGTCAGTTAAATGAGCATACTTTTGAAGCTGAATTAGCAATAGAAATCACCTATTCTTCAACCTGTCCTTGTTCTGCGGCTTTGGCACGAGACCTCATTCAAAAAAGCTTTCAAGATGCCGTTGATACAAAAAAAATAAATCCACAAAACACGGATGATGTCATGGCGTGGTTAGGTACAACAGACGCGATTGTAGCAACACCACACAGCCAAAGAAGTTTTGCTCAGCTACGTTTTAAATTAGACCCTTGCTTACAGTCTATTCCAATTCGACAATTCATTTCCCATGCAGAACAAGCCTTGGCAACACCCGTTCAGACTGCTGTCAAACGTGTAGATGAGCAGGCATTCGCATTAGCAAATGGTCAAAATTTAATGTTCTGTGAAGATGCTTTACGCCGCTTATACCACGCATTTGTCAACTACTCAGGTATTGCAGGATTTAACTTTAAAGTCATCCATGCTGAAAGCTTACATGCCCACGATGCAGTCGCGCAGGGTTCATGGCAATGGTAAGTTCGACAATTTTTCTAGACATCGAACAAGGAAAGATGGGGCAATGTTATGAACTGGCAAGCATTATTGATGCCATTCCCTGGAACAAGGATGGATTAATCACTGCAATCGCACAAGATATACAGAGTAAAGATGTCTTAATGCTTGCTTGGATTAACCGTGATGCACTACTTGAAACCCTGAATACCAGACAGGTTTGCTATTGGTCTCGCTCGCGGCAGCGCTTATGGCGAAAAGGCGAAAGTTCAGGACATCGTCAAAAACTCATCGAAGCCAGACTTGATTGCGACGGTGATAGCATTCTCTTTCTGGTCGAACAGACTGGGCCCGCCTGCCACACTGATCGTCCCAATTGTTTTTATCTTGGATTAAACACACAACACGCCACAATTTTAACTCAGCCCATCATTGAGCCAATTTATACAACATTGAAGACATTACCATGATTCGTAAAAATCCAACTGGTCATCTCCCTGTCATTGACCACTCCGCTTATATTGATCAAACCGCAATTATCTGTGGAAAAGTCATCATTGAAGCTAACGTATTTGTCGGTCCTTATGCAGTGATCCGTGCAGATGAAGTAGATGAAAATGGCGACATGCAACCCATCATTATCGGTGAAAATTCAAATATCCAAGATGGTGTTGTCATTCATTCAAAAGCAGGTGCACAAGTCACGATTGGAAAAAACTCATCCATCGCCCATCGTTCGATTGTTCATGGTCCATGTGTGATTGGTAACTGCGTATTTGTCGGCTTTAACAGCGTCTTATTCAACTGTAAAGTCGGTGATCATAGTGCCATCCGTCATAATGCAGTGGTCGATGGTCGCGATTTACCTGAATCATTTTATGTACCTGCGATGAGCTATATCAATGCTCGAACGGACTTAAGTCAGTACCCTCCAATCGATATTTCTATCAGTGAATTTTCTGAAAGTGTGGTGAGCACCAATATTGAGTTGGTACAAGGTTATAAGGCATTACAAAATGAATTTTAGACAACTCCCCAATCTAATCATACGTAATGCGAATATGGTTAATGAGGGGCAGCAACAAATTTGTGATGTGCTCATTCAGCAAGGTCGTATTAGTAAAATCCAATCTAATATAACGGGTATCTATAATGCCAAGTGCATTGATGCGGATGGTGCATGGCTCATTCCCGGCATGATTGATGATCAAGTCCATTTCCGTGACCCAGGCTCACCACAAAAAGGGCGTTTTTTCTCAGAGTCTTTGGCAGCTGCGATAGGTGGAATTACCAGTATCATGGATATGCCAAACACCAATCCTCCTACATTGGACTTAGCTGCACTACACTATAAAAAAGGAATTGCAGCCCAACATAGCATAGCCAATTATGCATTTCACTTTGGTGTAAGTGCACAAAATTTAGAGATTGTTGAAGCGCTTGACCCTAAATGGGTCAGCGGTGTTAAAGTCTTTATGGGAGCATCAACGGGTAATATGCTGGTTGATAATCCAAAGATTTTAGAACGCTTATTTGCTAATGTACCCACTATTTTATTAACACATTGCGAATCCACGCCACGGATTAAACAACTGGAAGCGTTTTATCGTGATCAATATGGCGAAGATGTCCCTGCATACCTACATCCTAAAATTAGGGATAAACAAGCCTGTTTTGAAAGCTCGCGGTTAGCCGTATCACTCGCTGAAAAATTCGGTACACAGTTACATGTGCTACATCTGACAACAGCAAAAGAACTTTGCTTATTTAAAAATTTGCCATTGGACAAAAAGCATATTACTGCTGAAGTATGTATACATCACTTAACTTTTGATGAATCTGATTATGCTGATTTAGGCCATTTAATAAAATGTAATCCTTCAATTAAAACTACCAATGACAAACAGGCTCTTATTGAGGCAGTTTCTAATAGTCATCGTCTTGATATTATTGGTACAGATCATGCACCGCATACATGGCAAGAAAAGCAACAATCTTATTTTAATGCTCCTTCAGGTTTACCTCTAGTTCAGCATGCATTACCTGCATTATTCGAATTAGTGGCAGATCAAAAACTATCGATTGAAACACTGGTAAGAAAAACCTCACATCAGGTTGCTGATTTATTTCACATTAAAGATCGAGGTTATATCCGTGAAGGTTATTGGGCAGATTTAGTCCTCATCCGTGAAAATCATCAAAAACAATCTGTAGCTGAACAAACCAATTATATGCGTTGCGGCTGGACACCCTTCCAAAAGAAAACATTCCGCTATCTGGTGGATACAACCATCATTTCTGGTCAACTCGCATGGCATCAACAGCAACCTTATCTTAACTGTCAGGGTCAAGCTTTAGAAATTGACCGCTAATCTGCAATCGCCTTACCCGTATTTAGATGACTCTATATGAATATCCAGCTTAATTTTCTTGGTTCAACTCACCATTTTCAACTCGAACAATCCATGGCGATTTCTGAAATTTTGTCCCGTTTCAAAATTCAAGGCTATAAAAAAGCTTTTCTCGCTAAAGTTGACTCTCATTTCGTTGATTTACACCATGTTATCCAGCATGACTGTCACATCGAACTTTTCAGTCTGAACGATGACAATCGTTTAAATCTACTACGACACTCCTATGCTTATTTATTGGCACAGGCTGTCCATCAGTTATACCCTTCTGCTCACCCCGTAGAATATCAAATTACTGATTATGGTATTTATTATGACTTCGCCGATACTCCATCCTTTAATCAGGATGTTTTACAACAAATTGAACTGAAAATGCATGAGTGGGTACAACAACATTTAGATATACGCACAGAAAAGATTACGTCCGATCAAGCAGCTGATTTTTTTAAACAGCAAAATTCTGATTTTAAATATCAACACTTAAAAAATATGAGTGATTTAAGCACATTATATTTTCATCAAAATAATGATTTCTCTGATGTTTACTTATGTCCACTTGTTCCAAATACTGAATTTTTAGAACATTTTAAAGTGACTCATGTTTCTGGTGCATATTGGCAAGGCGACTCTACAAACCCTATGTTGCAACGAATTTATGTCACATGTTGGGCTGACCAAAAACAATTAAAAAAACATTTAAAGCAAGTTGAAGAAGCAGCAAAACGAGATCATCGTAAATTAGCACAGCAACTTGATTTGCTACATTTTGATGATAAAGCACCTGGTGCCGTGTTCTGGCATGCGAAAGGCTGGAAATTATTTCAGTTATTGACAGATTATTTACGCCAGCAACAAGACGATGCGGGTTATATTGAAGTTAATACTCCCGATGTCATGGATCGTGAGCTTTGGAAAATTTCGGGACACTGGCAAAACTATCAGCAGCACATGTTTACCACAGTCACTGAAGATCAACGAAGTTACGCGCTTAAGCCAATGAGTTGTCCTGGCGCAGTTTGTCTATATGCACATGAATTAAGAAGTTATAGAGACTTACCGTTACGCATGGCAGAATTTGGTAAAGTTCATCGTTATGAACCATCTGGCTCTTTACATGGATTAATGCGCGTTCGCCATTTTACCCAAGATGATGCCCATATTTTTTGCACTGACAGCCAGCTTTTATCTGAATGTAAAGATACGATTGCTCTCATTTATAAAATTTATGAACAATTTGGTTTCAATGAAATTTCGATCAAATTATCCACACGTCCTGATCATCGTGTCGGTAAAGATGAAATTTGGGATTTTTTAGAAAATACACTAAAACAATCTCTTGAACAGCTTGATATCTCTTATACCTTAAATATCGGTGAAGGTGCATTTTATGGTCCCAAACTTGAATTTACCTTAAAAGATGCTATTGGTCGTGAATGGCAATGCGGGACGATTCAGGTTGATTTAAATTTACCAGAACGTTTTGACATTCATTACATTGATGAAAAGAATCAAAAACAACGACCTGTGATGTTACATCGGGCTTTATTTGGATCTTTTGAACGCTTTATTGGTATTTTAATTGAACACTATGTGGGACATTTCCCATTTTGGCTTGCACCGGTTCAAATCGCAATTTTACCAATTACAGATGCACAACATGATTACGCTAAACAAGTCCAAGAGTCGCTTAAAAAGTATGGCTTTAGGGCAACATTAGATTTAAGTCAAACAAAATTGAACTATAAAATCCGTGAAAATACGCTACAAAAAATACCTTATCTGATCATCATTGGTGAGCAGGAAGCGCAACTATCATCTGTTCGAATACGTGCGCAAAATGGAGTAGATTTAGGAGATTTTCAATACTCTGAGTTACTCGATTTTTTTAATAATATATCTACAAGCTAATCTAAGGTGTGTTGAAAATTAACGAGAGTTAATTACGCTCACACAAATATAAATCATGGCGGCAAAATTTGAGTCTATTTTATCACTACGCATGGCAATACGTTTGAATTCTTTCAATTTGCAAAAGTAATTTTCGATGAAATGCCGCCATTTATACATACAACGATCAAATATACGCTTGGCTTTTGGGGGAATAACTGCTTTTACTCAACGATGATCAAGCTCCTTCAATAACTAAGCTACATCAAAAGCTTTATCTACTAATAATGCCTGAAAATCTATATCTTTAATCAGTGGCTTAACTTCAGCAAGATCATGAGATTGTCCGGGCATTAAGCGGAATTTAACCAAATTTCCCAAACTCTCGGCTAAGGCAAGGATTTTAGTAGTCATTCCATCTTTTGATTGACCAATCGCTTAGGAATAGCTCTCCCTTTTGCACCATGGCGTATTCAAGATCAGAATCCACATTGATTAATTCAAAAATTCTCAAATATACGGGCTTTCACCCACCAGTATCGACCTTTTAAAACAGTATTCAATTTGCCAAAATTATATGGTAAATCTCTCCATCGACTACCTCTAAGTGCAGTCCACAATAAAGCTTATAGAAATAATCTATTATTTGTACCGATCCGACCCCGATCTGTGATTTTACCGAGGCAGAGTAGTTCCATGTTTTCTCATTGAGCATCTGTAAATAGGTATCTATCCATAACGAAACTATAAACGGAATAGTTTTATTGACCTAATTCTGAACACACCTTAACACTTCAATTTAAAGCATTCGAAAATATCAGTCTTCCCAATTCCCATTAAACTCAAAGAGTGAATAGCTTTTTGGCTGCTATTCAGCTGGTCTTCATGCCTGTTTAACTGGGCATGACATATCCCTTTTCCTTAATTAAACGCACAGCCGCATCACACACTTCCGCATCATAAATCGTCCCACGTCCACGTAAGATTTCTGTCAGGGCCACCTCAACCCCCAAAGCCGCACGATAAGGACGATGCGAAGCCATTGACTCAATCACGTCTGCCACGGTCAGAATACGGGCCTCAGGATGAATCTCATCACCTTTTAATCCTTTAGGATAACCGGTACCATCCATCCGTTCGTGATGCTGGCCAATGATTTCAGCAATCGGAATATTGAAAGGAACATCCTTGAGAATTTCATAACCGGCTTGTGCATGGCCTTTCATCATTTCCATTTCCAGATGGGTCAGACGAGAAGGTTTGGTCAGAATCTCGGAAGGAATAGAAATTTTACCAATGTCATGTACCAGTCCAATTTCTTCCATCTGCAGACAGCGTTTTTCATCCCAGCCCATTTCTTTGGCAATCGCACTGGCAATCAAACCGACACGGCGTTCATGCCCTGCAGTATAAGGATCGCGCAATTCCACCATGATCGATACCGCCTGCAAGGTGCCATACATGGTGGCCTCCAGCTGTTCCAGCTGCCGGGCAATCTGGTCCTGTGCCTGCTTTTGCTCGGTGATATCCTGTGCCATAACAATTTCGGCAGGCAAGCCATCGTCCCAAGTAATGTGACGGCTATGCAAAGAAAATTCCCGGATCTGACCATTTCGATGTCGGAACGGAACGATAGATGGCATACTGAAATGCTCTGCCGCCTGTATCCTATCCTCAGCTTGGTGAATCAACGCCAGCGTGTCTGCAGCCGCATCGCTAAACTCCAAAATATTATGTCCATTGAGCTCTGCGGCAGATCTACCCAGCATATTGGCATAACTTGGATTGACGTATAAATACTGATTGTCGCGCAGTACATACATTCCGACCACAGTCTGCTCCACCATGCCACGGAAACGCTGCTCACTGTCTCGTAATTCCTGTTCGGTTTTCCGGATAGCAGTGACATCGTTCCAGGCAACAATCACGTCATTACCTACAACCGCTAGTGTACGCTGTGCAATACGCGGACTGCCATCCTTTGCCAAAAAAGTGATTTCAGGAAATTGTACCTGTTTACCATCTTTGACCAGTTGCAAGGCGTCGTTCCAATTCTGCTGCATCATCTGTCTTTGTTCTATATCAGGCGCCACCTTTTTCAGCCAGGCTTCCCGATTTTGAAAATCGGCCAGACTATATCCCAGCCATTTTTCATAGGCCAGATTGACTGCAAGAATGCGTTCATCCTGCATGGAAATAATATGCATCGGTACCGGCGACTGTAAAAACACCTGCTGGAAACGCTGTTCCATCTGCTGTGAATAGGTTTCGGCTGTTTGACGCTGCTGCTCTGCTGCAAAACGCTCCAGCGCAAATGAAATATCTCTGGAGAGATTTTGCAGCAACTGAATTTGCTCCTGGTCAAATTCCACCTGGCCCGTGGTATACAACCCGACCAGTCCCCAGAAATGGCCTTGAAACAGCAATGGAGTTAATGCCGCTTGACGGATCTGCTCCTGTTTTAAATAGTGTATCCAGGTCCGGTATTCTGGAGAAACACTCTTATCAGGATCATTGACCAATGTATAGCTATAGACATCCACATCCGGACTGGTATTTTTCACATGATTCAACGGAGTATTCTGATCCTGCTGCAAGGCAGTCTGTAAAGTGGGCAAAATGTTGGCGCTAATATTATGATGGAACTGAATCACCAGTGGACTGTCTACCTGATCATCAACTTTCAGCGCAATCAGAATTTTGGCAAAACTCCCCAACTTCAGTAGTACCTGCTGCAACTCAGTCAGCAACTGTTGCTGGTTCTGACTATGCACAATCACCCGGTTAGTTTCACTGAGCAGCTGGTACAGATAGGTTAAACGTGCTACCCGCCCCTGGGACTGTAACCGGATATAAACATCGGTAATCTGGCTGGTGATGTGATCGATTAAACTCTGTTCTTCATCCAGAAAAGCGGGCACATCCGGTGCCTGAGCATACCAGATTATTAAGTTTCCGAATTTCTGGGTGTCATTGCCAAAGGCCGACTGTAGATAGGGCGTTTGGGCAGGAAGTTCGGTGCCAAAAATGCCCCAGTCACTGTCAATCCTCAGATGAATCCTTTCCGGAGAGGAAAATCCCGAAGGAATGATTTCCATGGCTTTCTGCAATAGCTCAGCCATATCGCTATGCATGTTATTGCAAAGCTGGTTGATCTGGTTCAGACAACGTACTTCCTTGACCCGTTTTTGTACATCCTGCAACAAAAGCTGGCGGTCTGTAATATCATGCACCACCATAACCCAGACCGGTTTTTTGCCCAGGCGTTCTGCAAAGGGGGCGACATGACACTCGACCGTTTTGCGGTCCGGCAAGGTCAACTGGATTAAAAACTCTTGCGGTTCCTGCTGCAGTCTGGAACAGACCGGACAATCCTCGGCCTTTACACGAGGATCATGCACCAGTTCATGTACGGAACATCCGGTCAATTGTGCCGCAGCAATACCGTGTAGCCGGGCTGCCGCCAGATTGACCTGCTGAATGGTTTGGCTGGAACTGACAATATAGGTCGGATCCGGAATGGTGTCATAGGTGCTGGCCGCCTTGGACAGCATACTAAAAGGTTCTTTGATGGTCGACTCGACCAGTGCCATATAAATGAACCAGTAGGAATAAACTTTCAGGATATGCCCCAGCAGATTGGCATCGGCATATACGGACACATATTGGGTAAAGGTAAATTCAGAGGCCATCATGGTCAGCATGGAAAGACTGACCCCAAATGTCAGTTGCGGCGATAAATATTCGCGGCGCTGCCAGACCAGTATCAGCGCCAGTGCCAGCACCGCAATAATCAGATATTCACTGTAAATTTTAAAAGGGGTTAGGCCTTGCCCATCAACAAAGGCGGTGGGGAAGAAACCCAGCATGACTGCAGTCACAATCCCGGCACTGAGCAGACCAAAAAACAGGTTCAGCGGAACAGGTTTGATCGCGCGTGTCAGCATGAATGGTGCGACGAGCATGGTCAAAGCCTGCAACAGGCGGGCGCCAATCCATAATTGTGTGGCCTGATTGGCACTGTCCACAGGAAGAATCTGCATGCCTTTGTAAAGCAAGGTATGGAACAGATCAATAAATCCACACCAGCCAATGGCAATTGCAATGAAAACCACAAAATAATTTTTAGTAAAATGCCGCGATACCACAGTCACTATCAGAGCTGTAAGCGCGATAATGATGGAAATCAGTTCCGCGATGGTATGGGTAAAGACGAAACCAAAACTTTGATTGGTCCACCAGATCAGCAAGGCAAAAATCGTCGGAGGAATGATCATCATATAAGGAGAAATAAACGACTTAAGGTCGAATACATCTGGTGAAAATAAGTCACGAGATGATTTAGGCATAAAGTTCCCCAATAAAGTTCGAAAATGGACTTATGTCATAGCGCTGTTTAAAATTTTGTATTGTCTGAAAATTCACATGTTTATTATAACATTAGGCCGGTGTAAATAATCCGTGAATACCTTGCATTAGAGCTACCTACAGCTAATCTTATATATCAAATACCTCAACTCTCTCCGTCGTGTTTGCATCAGTTAGATACCTGAAATTAACGTGTGCAGTTACGTCCCCCACGCTTGGCCTGATACAGCTGCTGATCTGCCATTTTCAGTACCTCTTCCACATCCTCAGAACTATGCGGCCAATAAGCAATGCCAATTGAAATGGTGACGATGCCAATTTCCTCGATTTCCGTGATTTCAACTGCCTTTCGTAGGCGTTCTGCCGCCTGAAAAACGGTGACCGGGTCTGAAGCAGCCATTAAAATAATAAACTCCTCTCCCCCTGAACGGCAGCAGATGTCATTGTCACGAAAATGATATTTCATCAATCTGGCCAGTCTTTGTAAGACAATATCGCCTTTGTCATGGCCATAGCTGTCATTTACCTTTTTAAAAAAATCGATATCCACTGCCAGTACCGCAAATTCGGTACGCACACGCACAAATTCTTCAAGAAACAGCTTCATCCCACGGCGATTGTATAAACCGGTCAACGGATCGGTATTCACCGACTGATTCAGTTCATCAATTTTTTCCTTAAAATTCTGAGAACTTAGCATCAGGGAATTTTTGAACTGATTAACCTCAAAATATACAGGGTCAATTCTGTTAATTTTTTCCTGAATCTCCGGCTGATTGAGCATACTGGCCATTTTCGCCAAATTGTTTAAAGGTAGTGCAATCAAACCCGATAAACGCCAGACCACAAAGAAAATGAAGAAATAGAACAGGGTAATCCCGATAGATACGTTGATAATGATACTGTTGGCTTGAGCAAACAGCTCGTCAATCGGCTGCTGCGATACTACAATCCAGTTCACACTGGGAATATGTGAAAAACCGATCAGACTCTCTATGCCTTGGCCGTTCATCAGACGAAAAGCGCCATCTTGTTGCTGAAGCATCGGGGTTAAGCCATCACTGACCTGGACTTTCTGGCCAATTTTCCGAGTATCGGCATGAAAAATGATGCGTTTTTGGTCATCCATAACATAGGTATAATTTTTCTTGTAACCATATTTGGAGGCCAGCATTTCACTGACCAGATTCTTGCTTTGCAGATAAATCGTACCGGCGATAAAGCCCAAGTATTGCCCCTTGGTATCGAAGATCGGTTCAGAAATAATCACAATCAGTCTTTTGGTTGATGACCAGTATGGAGAAGAAATATAAGTTTGCTTGCGTTTGAGCGACTCGGTGATGCCAAGGGTTTTATGGATCTGTTTAGAATCAATCTTTAAGCTGGTCGGGAAAAATGAAATAATATGCCCTTCCCGGTCAACCAGAAAAACACTGTTGAAATGTCCGGACTGGCTTTTCAGGCGTGCCGTTTCACTATTTCGAAGGCTGGCACTAGCAAAATCTTGACCGAGCAGCTTGGCGCTAAAGCGTAAATTTTTTAAGATTTCTTCAAACTGATAGTTGGTATGAGCAGCAATCCTAGAGGAATATTCAGCATTCAACGCCAGAGAGTTATCAATCAGACGCTCTTTCACTGTATAGTTAACAAAAAATAAAGCAAAGACAAACAGACAGGTCACGCTTAAAACTGTTAAAAGTAATATTAAGCTGCGCAGATTTAAAAGCGGCGCCAGTAAAACCTGTCTCAATAGGGCAATTCCAAGTCATTATTTATGATACTTATATCACAAAATAATGAAAAAACACGGTTTATTTCAATAACATCGACGTGAGTCAAATCACCCAGAAATGGCCGTCAATTTTTCCGGTCCTAAATGTTTTACCGAGCGTTCAACGAATGCACTGCCACTGTAGTACAGAAGTGAGTCCATGCTTGGAAGTATGCTTTGGGCATTCATCGCTGTTTCTGCCTGAACTGATGATTCCAGGAAAATGGCCTGAACATGCAGGGTACCAGATTACTTGGAGTCGCGGGATTCCTGCATTTTTACGCTCAGCACAGGTTCAGATCATTTAACCAGCAATGAACACCGCCGATATCGATTTTTTTTATGCTATATTCCCGGTTAAGACTTATATTTGTGATATAAATCACACGACTTATTTTCCCTAAAAGTTTGAACTTATTACAAGGTTTTTGGATTTCCATGCAAACATATATTCCTTATCAGCTGCGGGTAAAATTAAAACAAATTGATCCTATTCTCGATAAGTATTGGCAACAACAAATACAGTCCATCCTATCGACGACGCCGCAGGCATTGCATCAGAAAATAGAAGACCAGTACCTGAAAGCCAAGAATATCGCATGGAATTACCTGAACCAGACCTTTGAGTTTAAAGGTCATACTAGCCTAAAAAATCTTCAGCTTGACACTCAAAACTCCGAATTACTGCAACTCGCGCACAGAATAAAGAGTACATTCAGCTATCTGCAAGGCTATCAAACCGACTTTCAGATTGCCGATTACCTAGAAAGTATTGTGCGTGAAATTAACCAGATTGATCTGGAACATTCAGCAGACATTCAGGCACAGCAACTGATCAAAAAAGCCTTTCTGTACGATGCTGCCCTAATTATTCGGGACTTAGATTTTACGGTTTCTGAAAATCACCGGCATTTGGATATTGAGCAGGTTCGAACTTTTATCTTTGAAATTTTTATGAAAAGTGAAATTCTGGGAAGCTGGTTTTCCCATATTTTGCCGAGTGAATATGCTGAACAGGAACTGGTAATTTTTCAGGATTATTTTATTCAGCAACAACGCATTCGCGACTTTGAAATTATCAAAACCTTTCAATATTATTTTGTCCTGAGCAGCACCTACGACAGTTCAGTTTCTGCCTATTCAATTCGCCGTTTTTTAACCGAAGAAAACTTTGGTAAAGAGGATCGATTCTATATCAGTGGTTTGGTTCTTGACCCGCAACAGCTGGATCAAGCGGATTATTTTGCAAATTTTAAACAACTGATGAACCGAATCATTGGTATTCAGCGCCAAATGAATCCGCATATTGTGGAACTGATTGAATCCCTGCATGAATATAATCAGCAAAATCTCATCCCAAGTTTAAAAGAAATTTTAAATATTCAAAGTTTTTCCATCGATCACCTGGTGAAAGAGCATCTGGAAATCTTAGAAAAAGATTTATCCTTAAATATTCTCGAACCTTTGCTAAAAGGCTTAAAAAACAGTGTGCAACATACCGATGAACTAGAATATTGCTATTTAAATCTTTCAAGGTTAATTAATGAGTTTCTGCATCAACTGGAAATTTTATCGCAGCAACCGATGCTACAGTTTAATCAGCATGCACGTCTGTTCAAATATCGCTTAATTGCCTATTTAAAATTACTGGAACAACGTCGTGCGCAAATCTTTGTGATCTTTCACGATGAATTTCAGTATCAGCAACAGCTACGAGCGGTTTCAGCCCCCACTCAGGAAATTAGGGAACTGCTCAATAGCGCGATGGAACAAACCCGCCAAATCCAGCAGCACATACGCCAGTTAGAACGCGAAATGCAAAATGCCGAAAATAGCAGTTTTCTTAAACGGCTGTTTAAAAAATCTGAAAATCATGAATTGAAGATCAATGAATTAAAACAGAATCTGATCGAGGTTCGAGATCGTTGCTATATTAGAATTATTGCTATTCAAAAACAGGCTTCTCAAGAGAGTGTTTATATGGAAGCGAAGAATTTAATTTCGGTGATTGACTCTAAAGTACGGCATTATGCCTTTGCTAATGGTGAAAATGGCGTAACACGTTTACCGCTTCTGTTACAGTTACCTGAAGACCGCAATAACTTTAATATGCAGAGCATCCTCATGGCATTAAACTATGATTTTTTGCTCTCTGCAAAGAGTTGGAAATTGTCACAAAAGACCTAAGGCAAGGCTGTGAACTATCAAGAGGAAGGTAAATCAACAAGCTGATTTAAGAGTTGATTTTAGTGCTGCTCAATTGTCTTAATTAAATAAGTAGTTGAAAATAAGAGCTGATTTATCAGCTCTTATTTTTTGAAATAATTATTAGTTAGAACGCTAACGTGGATGGGTTCTTTTGATCTCGATGCGTTTTATCATAAGAAAGCCCATGAATCGACAATCAGCACCTCCCATATGTAGGGCAAGCTTAGACATTAGTTTAGCTTAATGCCAAAATATAGTGATTCTTGTTGCTGGGGCAACAATTCAACAAAGGTGGTTTTTACCCTGCTCGCATTATCTTCAACCGCTTCACCACTGCTGGTCATAGGTAAAACTGTCCCTGATTTCCAGGGCTGAGTATAAGCGGGGTACATATCGTTAATGACCACATTGCTTAACGGCGCATTACCCATATTTTTCACCAAGATACGATAAATTAAACATTGATTTGGCTTCAAATTTTCATTTTGTACCGTATAGGTTGCGTTCATAACTGCTGACTTATCTGGCATATCGCAATTTTCAACTTTCAGCTGCGATTTAAGAATTTTTAATTGGTTTGGGCTAACCGTAATTAAATCGGTATTCATCAGATCAACTAATGCTATTTCTTTTCCTGTATTATCCGGTTTAACAATCAATTTTACCTGGCTGTTCATACCATTCGTCGCAGTAGCAGGTGCTTCAGCCTTTATTAATAAAGTGACGGATTGGTTTGGTCGAATAATATGGCTTAACTCTGTTTCTAGATCGGATAGCAATGTATCGGTCGCGTCCAGCATATCGTTACCATTTTTATCGACAAATAAGGTATATAAAAAACCATCTTTGCCATTCACGGCATTCAGACTGACTTTAACTTTGGTTTCATCTGCTACACCATAGTTGGTCAAACGATGCAAGAATACGTATGTACCGCCAACACCTACCTGTGCACTCTGGTCATTGGTCAGTTCGAGCAGCCGTTTTTGAGCTGGAGGAATCACAGCATCTAAAATAACGTCACCCAGACCTGATTGTAGTGATTCAATCGCGAACCAGATATTGGTGGTCGCTGTCACAGATGGGGAGATGGTAACCACGGCGCAGACTTGTGCTACGGTATTTGCTGCAACATTCAGTTGGGTAATTTGCTGAGTGTTTAAACCCGTTTTACATTGAGCCTCATCCGCCTTATAAAATTCGATTTTCAGGCTGGAGGTAAAAGAATTGATGCCACTCTTGACTAATGTTGAATAGCTGCCAGTACTGAGTGTTGGAGCAATTGCAGTACTAGAGGCATACAGTTGATAGTCCTGCGCCAAATTACCGTAATTTTGAATATTTAATGGAAAGTAAACTTTACTGCTGCTGCCTGCTTCTTGAGTCCATAGTGGCGTAGTCCCTGTTCTTCCGTCTTTTCCAATAACAAACATACCTGCACCGGTTGCAGCTACATCTGCTGCAGGGGCGTTGGTTATATTGTTGGATAGATCACTTGTGGTAGCAATAATTGTCTTTATCGTTGAGGTGTTATTTTCCGTCAACAGATCCTGCATCTTTGTCGTTTCAATAGTTGCTGTATTTTCTACCAAGCCCGCACTTGCAGTATCTGTGTCTGTTACTTTTAAATTTTTAACAGTAAATCTATATTTCGCATTAGCTGGAATATCACCCAAACTTAAACCACTTCCTGCCGTACTGGTAAAAAGTGAGTTAAGGGCATTCGCATCTGTCCATGCAGAAGGACATGCTTTGCTTGTACCATCTGTTAAATCTTCGCACATTAAACTCGTTTGATTGTCAACATCACCGCTCGTCACTCTGAGTAAATTTTTGAAATTATCTCTCAGTACAATACCATCAGCTTGCACAGCTGTATTATTGGTTACATCCAACCTATAGGAGATCAGGTTATCTTTCATCACGACAGATTCTGCTGTCAAGCTTTTGACTACCGCCAAATCAATATCATCTTCTTGAATCTTGAGATCAAATTTTACATCTGCACTTACATTACCACAGGTACTCAAATCGGTGGCAATAGCTTTACTATTAGCATCAAGTGCAAATTCAAATGGTAAATTGATATCACTATTAGTTTGGGTATTACCAAATATTTTAATAACTAAATCATTGACTTGAACCCCTTTCGTATAATCCAGATTAGCATTATATACAGGGGTATAATTAAAGGTAACTTTATTGGGGTCGGTGGTAATTAAACCATCTGTTGCACCTAACTCAACCAAGCCAGATGCTGTTTGCCTATATAATCGATAATTTGTGCCATAAATGGCTTTGGTCTGGGCATAGCCTGACGGATATTCAATTTTAAATTGCAGTGTGGGCATATCACCCTGACTTAAAATTTGTCCTACAATATTAAACGGTACGGAATAGGTCTTACCTGTGGCATCTCCACCTTCGTAAAAACTACCTGAAGCAGCACCAAATTCAACCGCAGGTTTTAAGCCCAGTTGAATGTCATCGATAAAGTTTCCGAATGTTGCATCTGAACCAAATTTTGTCGCATCAAAAATAAATTGATATATACCGCTCGCTACATTTACTTTTGCTTTAGCACCACTAATATTCGCATTTTTCCATTCAAATAAATTCGTGACCGCCTGACTCGTTCCAATGGTTTGTGCTGGAGTAAAACTCAAACGGTCAGTTGATACCTTTCCAATATAAAACGTTGTTTGTTCATTTGTACTGGAACGGGCTGCATGCCTAAAATTCCAAGAAAATTCTTCATCTTTAAACAAACAAACAGTTTGATAAAGAGCCGATCTTGCACTTGCATTTAACTCTGCATATTGATTGGCAACCGGAGAATTATTTACCGTATTCCAAGTTGTATAATTTGTAGGTGCAGCTCCTCTTCCATTCCAAATTTCTATCAGTTTTGGATTGGGGTGGGTAGTTAACCAGCCTTCAACTGCAGTTTCAGCAAATTGTCTAGTGGTATTGTTTGCAAGAGCGGGTTGATTAAAACTTAAATTAACGAAACTCCGCTGAATTTTAACTTTACTTGTATCTGCTGCACTATCTGCTGCATCAGCCTGAGTGACATAGCCCAGCAATAAAACCGAAGATGCCAGAACATGACGTAAATATTGCTTTATCATAATGTTATTTTACCTTCACTTTTTGCTGTTCTGACTCTACTTGTAAATCTTTCCACTGCGGGGCATATTCAATGTTAATCCCATTTGCATCCGCAACCTGCAAAACCACCCGACGGCTTTTTGCTTCAGCTATTTTCATATTTGTATCAGTTTGAAAATCAACCGCACCCTTTGCTTCAATCGCAATATGGGCAATATCCACTCCCTGTGAAACTAGATAATCTTGCACTACCTGAATACGGCGCTGTGCAAGCTGGATATTATAGACTGGGCTTGCATAACTATCGGTATAACCCTTTAAAATAACAGATAACTGCGGATATTGATTTAACTGGGTTGCCCATTGTTGCACTACAGTTTTACTGGCTGGACTTAGATCTGCACTGTCTAGGGCAAAATGTACAATGTTATTTAAACTTAAACTATTAGACTGCTGATTTAACTGCATTTTGGCTAAAGGCCAAAATTCCGCATTTACCCCTTGGCAGCCCGGCCCATTAAGCTGCTTCAAACTTGGTAAAGCTTGGGCATCCCATTTCACTGTATCAATATGATCCTGTCGTGTTGCGACAGCCACCTGATATAGCGCCTGTTCAGCAGCATCAAAATGTTCTCTGGCATGTCTCCAGCCCAGTTCGCAATATTCTGCTGCCGCCCAAACCAGCATCACTTCTGCATGGGCCAATTGCTCAGGAGCTTTTTCCAATGCCCCGTTTTGTTTGAAATATTCCACCTGCCACCATAAGTCCCGGCGCATGACTTGTGAAACAGTTAAAATAGGCGTAGTTAAACTGAGCGGCTGTTTCTGGGCTAATTTTTCTGCAATCTGACGTCCTTGAGCTAGAGCTTCCCTTCCAGCAGTCGTTAGACTCCGCTCTGAAAACTCATTTTTCGCATAACTTAACCAGATCTGTGCTTTAGAGGCCTGATAACGTGTTTGAGCATCACTGACCTGCTGATAAGGCTGTAACTGCTGGCTTAACACCTCGGCTTCAACAGCAGAGGACTGCAGGGTCTGCGCCTGAACAGAATGGCATACTGGATATAAACAGGCGCTGAGCAGAAGCATTGATTTTAATCGCATGAATTATTGCTCCTGCACCGGTTCTAAAGAAGAATTTACCCCAGGATTACGGCGTCCAAACAGGTCCTCATCAAACTTGAATCTAAATCTTAAATAGGCCCCTTGACCGCTGGAACTGGTATTGGCTAATTCATCATCCTGATAACCGAGGAAATTATATCCTGCAGAAATCCAGAGATTGGTTGCCAGCAGATAACCCACTTCTGTACCCAGCAAATAACGTGTCCCTGCCCCATGGTTTGCCCAAAGTGAACCGGCTTGTACACTCATATCCCAGCGTTCATTCAAATCATAAATGACCCGACCACTGAGTAACTGGGTTAAAGCCGAACTTGTAACTTTGTCTTCATCCAAGGTGGACCATTTTGCTGCATACTGACCGGACAAGGTCAGCTGACGATAAGGATGATAGTTTAAATGCGTAGATGACACATAGGATTCACGCTTAAATGCCACTTCTAGGTCAGTTGCATTATCATCATAGTAATATTCAATTTTTGACAGGACATCCAGTTGATTGTGCTCATCATCACGCCATGCCAAACCCAGCTGGAAACGGTTTCGCAGATGATCACCGCGCTCGGCGTCTTTATTATCGACAAAATTAACCGTATTTTTGGTCAAAATCGTGGCATCATCTGTCAACTTACGGGCAAAACCAATGCTATTGATCATCGTATCGGAACTGTCGGAACGACGTGCCTCTAAACGCGTCATAGCTTTCCAATTGTCGTGAACCAAATATTCAAGACCCAGACTCGCTGCTGTTGAATCATTATCGCTATTTTCAATATTTTTAGACAGGCTTTGAATTCGTTCAAAACTGCTACTGACATAGACACGCGGCTTAATCTGCCAACGGTTGCGTAAACCCATAGCCGCTTCCGCCTCACGGTTACTCATGCCATCTGCAACACGGTATTCACTAAATGCGGAAGCATCTTTCATATACTGACTGGAAATACCCAATACCGTGCTGTTGGTTTCTTCCGTAGTATTCATGGAATACAAACCGTCAATCGCAGAAATCACTTCATGACGGGCATAGACTTCAGTATTTGGCAGGACTTTAACTGCCCCGCCTACAGAGAGGACCTGTTTATCGGAATTGGAGAGATCCTGTTCATACTCGACAAAGGCTGATGCCCCTTTCCACGGCAAGTTACCGGTAAATTTGATACGCCCGGTAGTACCATTATATGGGCCCTGATTTTCGGTTGCCGAAGTTGCAGCTGTACTGGTTTCGTCATAATGACGTAAACCTAATTCCACGGCGAGAATTTTAAAGAAATTACGTTCCAGACTGGCAGACACACCAGTACGTACCCCATTATTGTTTTGGTCTTCAGTACGAATCGCTTCCATACGAGCCAAACCAAGCTTCGCAATCGGTGCTGAAACTTTTATGCCACTTTCTTTACGTCCTGCACTAATAGTGGCTGCATCATTTTGAAATCCGTCTTCTGCTTGCTGGTGATACGCTCGCACATGGGCAAAACTTGGTGCATATTCAAATTCTACCCGGGCAGCCGTACCTTCATCCTTCTCGCCAGCTACACCGCTATTGATCTGGGTCACTTGATCTGCTGTAGAATTCGTATTCTTAGACTGCGCCACTTCGGCAATCACTTTGGCATACTGGCCCAGTTTCACCACAGTATTTAAACTGGCAATTTGTTCTTCTTGCAGGGGATCATTACTTTGAACAAATGAGCCGCCAATTTTGAGCTGGGGCTTCATAGCATAACTAAAGCTAAGACCACCGACTTGATATTCCTCACCAATTTCATCAGCCTCAACCGTAATACGAATAAAGTTTGGATTGAGGTCTTTATCTACACTCGGGACTGCTTGTTTTAAATAAATGCTGTTGCTATAGGTATCGACTTCATAATCAGAAAAACGGGTGAGGGTTTGTTTTGCAATAATCAGGCCCGGGTTATTGCGGTCACGGGTCAGCACTTCAACTTTTTCACTGTTTTCTAAAATCAGATCATTTGAAATTGAACCGAGACTATATGGACCAGAAATACCCAGAGCACGATTTTCAGTTACTACTTGACGCGACTTGGTTTCAGCGACAAAAGCTGAAGATTGGAATTGGTCACCTTCATGCCCCACTTTAAGCCCTGTCAATGAACGGTTATATTGCCCTAAAGCTAAACCTTCATCTTTCTCTGTACGGGTCACATAGTCACCATACATCGCATAGGAACGCCCTTTGTCTAAACGGACATACAATTTGCTGGTCGATTGTGCTTCAAAGCCTTTTGCCGCAGCATCGCCATAAACCGGATAATATTCATCAGGTTGGATATCTCGGAACAGGCGTTGTTTGGAACTTTTATTTGAATCATAGGCAAGAGTTAAAAGATAATCACCTTTAACTTTACCTTTAAGGAACATCGCAGCACGACCATTCAACGAGGTGTCGTTACCCCACTCGGCAATTTCATTCAACTCGTCTTCAAAACCATCATTACGATTAACACTATGCAGCTGTTTGCTATCAAAATTATTGAAGTTAATCGAGCCTTCAATTAAACCGACTGCAATCAGAGGACGTAAATCTGCCTCAAACTGGATATCTATTTCTTGTTTAAGTAAACCGCTACTGACGCGCAGTTTTCCACGTCCAGCAGTATTCGGTGCAATGATCGGTATAATCATCTCGCCGCCATCAATGAAGGTTTGAATCCCGGGCTCATTTGGATTCAAATCTTGCAGATCAATCATACCGATGTCACTGTCTAAGGTCAGTGCGGTACGTGTAGCGACTTTTATTCCTTGTTTGTCTTGTAGCTTTACCACCAGTTGCATAACATCACGGCCATTTGCCATCACGGATGCTTGAGGTTTTTTTAACTTGATGTCATGAATGTCATCTGGAACAATCACTTGAATCTGCTGGCTTTCCCGGATATTACCCGCAAAATCCAATTGCTCCACACGGATGCTATTTTTACCCGTGCTTAATGCTACACCTACATATTCAACCCCTTGCTTACGCTGCTCATCCAGAATGACCAATTTACCGCGCTGCTTTTCTTTCACAATCACATCATTGACTAAAACACGTTGTGTCGCGCCCGCTGCACCCTGGACTTGAATAGTCGTTTGGGCAAAAGGAAGAACCTGTCCTTCCTTAAGATTTAATATTTCCAGGCTATTGTGATCATTACGCTTTAAATATTCTTCAAGATTCACCAAAACAGGAGGTTTAACTGGATCTATGCGTAATTGCGGTTGCTTTGCTTGAGCAGACTCACCACGATTGAGCAGGCAATTTTGATCATTCTCACTGGCCAAACAGCCTTGGGTGTTTTCTGAACGCGTACTGGTTTCTAAATAGCTCGGTGCATCAATAGAAAGTTGCTTGTTAATCGCTTTTTCAAGATTTAAATTACTGCTATTAATTTTTTCTTGACGCTGTTTCACCACATCCGTTAATGGTGCAGAACATGTGCCTGCTTGATCCACCATTGCGAAATCAGCACGATGTAATTCACCTCGCTTTACATCGACAAAACGGCTAGAAGGGTCCCCGGCATTGCGGTTAGACTGGGTGATCAATTCAGCACTTGCCAGCAAAGTGGTGCGATCTAATTTCAGTACATGGGTCTTTGCGGATACGCCATAGAAATCATATTTGCCTTCACGGTCAGTAATCACGTAACTGCCATCTTCCATGTACAGCCGTACACCCGGCACACCTAATTCACCTTTGTCCTGGATTCCGTTGCGGTTACAGTCAGTATAAACCTTACCCACCACAAACGCGTCAGCACTGAATACACCTGGGCGAACTTTCACTTTGGCCTGTGCTTCATTGGAACTTAGACCGTAACGATCGACGGCACGTGCCCGGTTAATCCCATCACCATTTAAAGCATTCGGTCCAACCAGAACACGGTATTCAATTTTAGCATTCGCATTTACGGCAAGATCACCTAGCCCCAAAGTTAAATACGGACCTTTTCCGCCTTCAGGATCAGCCACTGGCTTGCCATCAATCCGCATGCTATTTGGCACATAACTAAAACCACGCGGTAAGGTATCTTGCAATTTGACATCATGGGCCAGCTGATCACCCTTATTACTCACGGTAATGCTATAATTGGTGAAATCACCCAGCTCTACCGAACTGTCCCGAGCGGTTTTTTTGACCATTAATAGCGATTGATCCAGTAGCGGATCAATCGGAATATCAATATTCAGCGCTGGGCTGGCGGCGGTTAAAGTAAACAGGCCACCATAAGACCATGCCGGATGCACAGCCTTGCCATTAAATGAATCCACCGGATAAAGTGCCGGGTTGCTGGCAAAACTATACTTTCGGCCTGAAATCGTGGTGGTATCCACCATCAGTTTATAGCTGCCCGGCTTGACATGTGGATAAACAAATTGACCGGTCGACGAGGTAACCTGGCGTACAGGAAACGGCTTTAGTTCACCAGTCACCCGATCATGTTCAAATACAACATTATCTGCAACAGGCTGACCGAATTCATCTGTCAAAGTGACGGTTGCACCCTCGACCGCCTGGCCTGTTTTTGCATCAAAGACAACTCCGTAGGGATCAATCAGTACTTCTGTGGTGATCTCCGTTGAGATATCTTCAATATTTTGGCTCACCTTGCCCTGCCCATCCATACAGTCGGTCAGGTGAATGCTGACCTGATCGCGCTTGAGCGTCTGTAAAATCTGATCGGACAGGTTTTTTTCAGCCTTTTCCTCAGTATCCACGGTAAACTGAAATATGCCGGTATTTTCACCACTTTCTACTGCATTGACATAAACAATATCACCCGTCAGTTTGGAGACCAGTTGAATACGAACCTGATCTGAAACAGAGCGGTTGGCATTACAGATGGCGGCATCTGCTTTGACATAAATCGGCTCGTTCACCGTCCCGGTTTCAACGACTTTCTCGAAATTACTGGTTGTACTTTCAATGACCAACTTGCCTGCAACTTTGGTTTCCACCCGATTAGACAGGGTTTTTTTACTGCCTGTAGCAGAACGGTGTAGCACATACGCTTCATTGCGCAAAGTGGTATAGCTCAGGATTGGATTGGTTTTGACCGTCAAGCGGACTGTGCTTTTTTGCTGAGGCTGAAATGGTTTTTTATAAGCAACGACAGCATAGCCAATTTTATTCTTGTCACTTGGCAAATAACGCGTATATTCCCCTTCTGCAATTCGATGTAGAACTTCAACCTCCTGATTTTTCTCAAGAACCTGAATGTCTTCAAAAACGGTATTAGCTGGAATAGGATCTTCAACAATCACCAGGGACTGTAATTGTCCATCAACCTTTACCTCTGTCGGAGTCACTGCAAGATCAGCGGTATTGGAAATGATCAAGCTATAGTTCAGGGTCTGTGCTTGCTGACTGGCATTCAGCACACTTTGGTCCACTTGTTTTTCTATTTTTAATTTTGGCTCAATAATTTGTACAGGATCTTTAACGGTTTTTTGTAGTTGTGGCTCTTCACGAATTTGTGCGACTAAAGGGAGTTCGAGCTTGGTCTGATCAGGTGTCTGTAATGACGTATCTGCAACCACCCACACATGAACGGTCTGATTAGGTTGTAATTGTAATCCATTTTCAATCAGTGTATCTGAAATATCAAATGCCCCATCTTGATTGGCATCGAGGTAAATTTTAAAATTTGATAAGTAATTAGTTTGTGTGAGTTTAAAATCAAACCATGCATTTGTATTACTGGTATTGGTCAACTGGTTTAACCAAATCACTTTCGAACCGGCTTCTACCTGTTGAAGTTGATCTGGAAATAACTCGAAACCATAGAACTTGGCAATTTCAACATTTACCGCATTGGATTGAGTCGTTTGCAGCAATTGTCCACCATTCAAATCGCTGACTTGGTAACTTGCATAAGCAATGTTCTGGATGATCTGGCCAGCAACCGGCATTACCGCATGACTTTGCTGTGCAAAGAACAAAGCTGAAGCAAGCGCAGACAAAGATAACGTCTCCACTTTTTTATTCATTGCTTTTTTCATTGCCACGCCCCAAAACAAAAAAATATTAAAATACAAACGATAAAAATGAGTTCCTCCCTTTCGAAAAAGGGAGGTTACAGATTTAGAATTATGGAGTGGCTTTATCCACTGTAACAGCGAATTTCAATGTTGCATAAGCGCCTGGAATTAAAGTGCCGACGTTATAACTTACATTACCGCTGGTTTCGGTTGGTGCAGTACCTTGAGTTGATGGATCACGTGCAACTGAACCCGCTTTGTATGTTGTGTATGCAGGTACAGCATCATTGATCATAACCGCAGTTGCATCAGCATTACCCTGATTCGTTGCCGTCACTTTATAGAATACGCATTGGCCTGGTTTGGCGTTTTGCAGATTGCCAGTGTACTCAGAATCAGTAGGTGTTACCGTACAGTCTGCAGCAACCTGTAATTTTTCCAAACGAACTGAACCCAGGTTAATGACTGTGCGATCTGTAATCGACAGGATGCTGTTTGAACCTAAAGTAGCACCAGTTTCAGGATTAATTTGCACTGTAGATGTATAAGATTGACCTGCTGTTGCTGTTGCAGCTGCTTCAACTTTTACATAAACAGTAACTGACTCACCTTGCTGCAAGCCGGCTAGCTTAGATGGATCAAATTTTGCATTTTGTAAAATGCTGTTTAAAGTTCCTGTGCCGGTACCGGTTACCAACTCATTAGTATCAAGTATGCCGTTACCATTTACGTCTACATAAACAGTGACCGTTTCACCTGCTGACGGTGTTGGTAAAGCAAAATCTAGTGTTTTGCTACCATCAGCTTCAGTGACGTTACCAATGTTGGTTAAAGTATGACTGTAAATAATGCTGCCACCTGGTGCTAACTGGCCTTGGCGGTCTGGCGTGAAGCTTATCGCGCGCTGTTCTGCAATCGTCAGGTTAAATCCAATCTCGTCGCTAGTGCCAGTCGATGGCGAGCTGATCTTGACTGTAATGGTTGCTGGAATATTGGTTGCTGGCGTGCCGTCTGGTGCAGTAACGGCCAGGCAGTAACTACCTGTACTGCCATTGGCAATTGTGCCAGAGTTGGTGACTTTGGTATTTGTACAATTACCTGACGCATCTTTTCCAAACAGTTCTGCTGTCCAGCCAGTTGGAACACCTTCAACTGTAATATTGTAATTGTCCGGCGTACCGCCGGTATTTTTGATCGTAACATCCAGCTGTTTAGATGTACCAGGTACTAAAGCTGTGTCAGGAACACCTGTACTACTCTTCTGCCCATCACCAACATAAACTGGTGAACTTGTTGTGCCTTTGTTATGTATTAAATCCACAGCACTTTTTGTGAATGAATCAACAACCAAAGAAATAGTATCTTTATTGCTGCTGTTGCTAACAGAAGCGCTCGTCATCGTCAGTTTAGTGCCTGCATCAACTGTACCACTGGTTGGCAAAGTAACGCGTACTACAAATTTTAAGCTTCCGCCAGCTGCAATCGGGCCAGTGTTGTTATCTGTTACCGGTGTTTTACCATCAGCTTTCAGAATTTCGATAATGCTGCCGGCCGGCAAAGATGAACCTGCCGCAGCTGCAACACTCAGGTTATAGCTGTCCGTCGTTGTCCCTGAGTTATGAACATAAATAACATCACCGTCTGTGGTGTTATTACCAAAGACAATCGCCTGACCTTGCACAGCCGCTGCATGGACTTGGTCATCAATGCCTGCAGCGCTACCGGTTGGAACATTGTTGTCAATCCAGGAAACAGATGCATCATCGTTAATCGAGTGAGAAGTTGTACCCAGTACGGTGACATTGTTCGGGTTTGATGGAACTAGTGTTGTATCCGTCGTTGTCGGTGGAACTGTTGGGACATTATCCGGTGTTAATGGTGTATTGGTGCCTGATGTATAGCCGTCAGTATCCGCATATGCCGTGTTGGTAATTTTTTCACCATTTTCCGCAGCATTTTTGACCTTAACGGTAAAGGTTAATTTACCCGTCGATCCTGCAGCAAGCTTGCCTGCATTAAAGGTAAAAGCTTCTTTCTTATCGCTACGGGTCTTAAAGTAGAAACCGTCAGCATCAGTATTGCCAGGATTAAGCGCAGTTGAGCTGCCATTGTAATAAGCAACCAACTTTGCATCAGCTGTGGTTGATGTATCAAATGTTACATTACTTGGCAGTACGTCATAAATAATGACATCTGAAGTTGCCGCTGCTGTCCCTTTGTTTTGGAAAGTCAATGTATAGGTGATATAGCCATTTGCACCAATTGTGCTGACACTAGCTTCTTTTTTAATTTCAATAACAGCGCCAGTAATAATTGTCGCTTTATCTATATTTGATGCGGTATCTTTGCCAGTATCATATAAAGCTGCTGTTTTTGCTGTTGCAGTCAATGTGAGGCTGTCATACTGACTTGCAGTTGCAGCTAATGGTGTTTTAGCAACCACAACCAGACCGATAGATTCACCGGCAGCTAATTCAATTGCTGTTGTTTCTGTTAAAGCCACATCATTATCAGCTATACCATCCTGATTGCGGTCAACATAAACATTATAACTGGCCCAATCAAAAGTGCCGGTATCATTTGCAATTTTAAGTGTGAATGAGTCTGTGCCATTACCCGTGTTGGTCAAAATATGCGGGAAGCTTACACTACTGTTCGCAGCTGTTTGACGTTCATTAGACTGCACCAGGGTAAAGCTACCTACTTGTGCTACCAGGGTCTTAACCACATTAGATGTGACCACACGTTCAGTATTTGTATTATCGGTATAAGTTGCTGTTGCCACGTTACTGATATTTTGACCCGCTAAAGGCGTAGATGTTGCTGCCATCGCAGAATTGCCAAATAGCGACACCCCACCCACAACAGCTAAAGCAGTCGCGACTTTACTTAATTGAAAATGTTGTTTCATAAAAAAATCAACCATAAAACGTTTAAAACGACGTGAAAAAATTATTTAGAAGTGTTGACACGAACTTGAGCCGAAACAGTGATTTTTTGTTTCGCTTTTAACTCATTCACATTCCATTGCAGAACACGATATTCATTTAGTGGAACATTCACTTTTTTGCCATTTTCCACTCGGGTCAGGGGTGCTTTAGCAAAAAACTTGCCATCAATCGAAGCATAGGTATCTTTTGGAACACTTTGGCCGGTATAAGTGACAAATTCAGGAAGCGGTAAATTTAATTTCAAATTTTTCAGGCTATTCGCAGATACATTTGAATATTCGACCTTATATTCAAGCAATGTATTTGGTTTAACTTGATCTGAAGGCTTTAATTCCTTTTTCTTGTTCAATTGATCCACTTTATATACTTTCATATCAGCGGTTAAAGCTTCTGTCGCTGCATAGGAAAAGTTGACCAAGGCACCACCTATTAGTAAGAAGGATGCTTTTTTAACTGAGTTATAGATCTTCATGCCAAACCCCTAAATGTGCAATTTGCACATTAATTTATCAATGGCGGCAAATTTACCACAAAAAATGTTCATTTTTCACATTTTTATATAAAAATAATGAATACTTGGTCACATTTTATTATTTTTTAATAGATTAAATCTTACAAATGGCTTTAAAGCCAGCTTAAATAGTTAAGTTAAACTTACAAATATACTGGAGAAATGTTGTAGAGCAATTGAAGAAAATTTATGTTAAATAGAAATATAAATTGTACTTAGCTCAAACCCAATCTGACAGTAACCGATTTTTACTGGGTCTATCATTCAAAAAAATCTAAAACGATTTAGTATTTTATTTGAGTTGGAGTTTCCATTGAGAATGAATTATCAAAGCAATTTAGACTGAAAAATTGCGATATAAATCAAACATTATTTATTTTTTCTTAATTTATATGTGTTGAATGCTGGTATCATCTCTTTCTTAAATTATAATTCATAAGTTGAGTTTTTATATAGGATTACATTTATGCCTGATTCCAACCTCCCTAATTCAGACACTGCACTTTTAAACGTCCTAAAAATTATGGAGCCATTGGTATCTTGGTTATTAAAATCGGGGGTAGGCTATAGCGAATTTTCTCATGCTTTAAAATCTGTGTTTTATCGTGAAGCTGAAAAAGAATTAGAATATTTACAACAGAAAAAAACTGACTCGTCCATAAGCTTGTTATCTGGACTCAATCGCAGAGAAGTGAGTACATTTAAGCAAAGGTCTTCTGAGCAAGCTCATCATAACCATTCTCCCCCAAGCCCAAGCGTACCTGCGCGCATTGTGACGTTATGGATTCAAAAAAATTGGCATAAACAAATTGCTTTCAGTGGGCAAGACATCAGTTTTGAAAACTTAGCCAAAGAAGTTTCTCAAGACAAACATCCACGTGCAATGTTACTGGAACTGCAGCGTTTAGGCTTAGTGACTGAATTAGCCAATACGGTTATTTTACATACAGAATCTTTTACCCCCAGCAATAGTCTTTATGACAGCCAGGTACTTCTTTCTCAGTCTGCATTCGACCATCTCTGCTGCGGTATAGCTAATATTTTCATCACAAAGAATGAATATCTTGAGCAAAGCTTACGAGCAGATGAATTAACCGAAGAGTCTATTCGTGAGCTTCGAGAGTACGGTACTCAGCTATGGCAGGAATATGCTCAGAAAATGTTAAGTAAAGCCGTAGAATGCTCTCAACAAGATGAAGGAAAAGTAGATGCTTGTCACCGATTTAGCTTGGGAATCTATCAATATGATGAAAACATTGATATCAAAAAAAAATAATATGTATTTCTTATAAATAAAAAATATTAAATTAATATATTGTCATATTGTATAATTATTGTGATGTAGTCTAACAATCCTAAAGGTATAAAATTTTGAAGTTAAGCAATTTGTCTCTTTACTGTTTTATTCCTTGTGTTCTATTAGGATGTGGCGAGGGTGATTCTTTTTCAGTTGGTGGCGTTTCTTTAGGGGGTACAGGGCTGCCGTCTACAGGTGATAATCCCCCTATACTAAGTTCACCAATGCCATCAGAGGGAGAAGTATTACCAGATGATAATCAATTCGTTTTATGGTCGAGTGGTACCATAGAGAAAACCTGCGACCAAATTAGCCTTAAAATGCAATTAATCGATCTTGAAACAGGCTCTATACTGGAGACTCAGCAAGGCATTCCACTCCATCCCAATCCAGAAGAAAATATTGCTGTCATGATTCAAGTCACCAATAACAATTCGGGAACAACAACGGAATATTTTGAAAATTGTCAGCCTTCTATTCAGATCACAGGACAAGATGGGCAACAACTAGCAACTCATGATAACTTCGAATGTGCAGCCAATGATTTAACACTCGCGCATAAGCCACAAGAGTCAGCGACTTATCAGTACAAGTTTAATTTACCGAATGAACCGACATCCTGGAATTTAAACTATCATCATATTTATTCTCTGGAACAAAATGCAGCATTTACCGAACGTAAATCTTGTGACATATCCTATCCATTGAATGTGGGTATTTAACATCCTCGCCTCTTTAAACTGAGGCGAGTCCTACTTAGACGTTTATGCCCAAACACCAGCACGTTTTTTGCAGGATTTAAATCACGCTGTTATCCTAAAAATGAGGCTATTTCTTCTGCCACTGCCCTAGATGTCCGGGAAACACCCACCAGCGTTGCCGAAGCAGCACCAGTCCATTCCCCATAGCCCACCAGCCATAAATTCGGCACCTTAACCGAACGGCCACCCTTCACGGCAATGGTCTGGTCCTGCTGGATAATTCCAAGGCTACTGAGATGATTCAGCGCCGCCTTAAATCCGGTACACCAGATCACCACATCCACTTGCGCTGTGCTGCCATCTTCCCAAATCACGCCATGTTGGGTAAATTCCGAAAATGGACGCCTGCTCTGTAAAACGCCTCGCTCACGTGCCTTTTTCACGCTATCGATCATCACAATATCGCCTAGACCACCAATGGGCTGCTCAATCTTTCTGCCTTCCTGCTGGGCTTTCAGGCGCTCGGTCGCCCTTAAGAACAGGACACGGCCATCGACATCATCTGCCAGAAACTGCGGTGGTGTCTGGGTAATCCAAAGCGTTTCAGCCACTTGAGACACTTCTGCCAGGATTTGTGCACCAGAGTTACCACCACCCACCACCATGACTTTTTTACCCTTGAACGGCTCGGCATTCAGATAATGCGCCGAATGCAGTTGCAGACCCTGAAAATGCTCACGGCCTGCATACTCGGGAATAAACGGTTGACTCCATGTTCCCGTGGCACTCACCACCGCTTTGGCTTTCCAGGATTGTTCCCCGGCATGGACCTCTAGATATTTGCCCTTGCTTTCCACGCGCTCCACATGCACCGGACGAACTACAGGAAAGTGATAGCGCTGCTCATAGGCCGTCAAATAGTTGATCACTTCATGACGGGTCGGATAGGTCTGTTCGGTCGCTGGCATCATCCAGCCCGACAGGGAGCTCCAGCTATTCGGGGAGAAAAGACGCAAGGACTCCCAGGCATGCTGCCAAGCACCTCCAGGCTGAGGCTGATCATCCAGGATGATAAACGGAATGTTCTTACGCTTTAAGAAATAGGCCGTGGACAAACCAGCCTGTCCACCACCGATGATAATCACATCTGTTTCGATCTGTTTTGTGTCCAAAGCCTTTTCCCCTTGCATTTTTCTGTTGTTCTTGATGCAGCATCCCGCTTTTGCAGCAGGTTTCTACCGATTAACCTAATTGACAGGACAAACCTGAATCAAGCAAATCAGCCTTACAAACTGCGTTGGTTCACCCGTTTAGAGAGTTCTTCAGCCGATTCCTTGCGTTCCGAATAACGGTTGGTCAAGTAAGCACTTTGTCCACGAGTCAACAAGGTAAACTTATACAGCTCTTCCATCACATCGACAATCCGATCATATAAGGACGACGGTTTCATGCGTCCCTCTTCATCAAATTCCAAAAAGGCCTTGGGAATCGAAGACTGGTTCGGAATTGTGATCATACGCATCCAGCGCCCCAAAATGCACATCTGGTTGACGCTATTAAAAGACTGCGATCCACCGCTGACCTGCATCAGTGCAAGGGTTTTGCCCTGTGTGGCACGAATGGCCCCCGCTGCCAGCGGAATCCAATCAATCTGAGCTTTAAAGATCGAACTCATCGAACCATGTCGCTCCGGTGAACACCAGACCATGCCTTCAGACCAGGCCAGCAATTCATGCAGTTCCTTCACCTTCGGATGTTCCAGATCGCCATCTTCGGGCAACGGTAACCCTTTGGGATGAAAGATTTTGACCTCACAGCCAAAGCGTTCCAGAATACGGCCAGCTTCCATCACCGCCAGTCGGCTGTACGAGCGCTCGCGGTTTGAGCCATACAGCAATAACATCCGTGGTGGATGGGTCAGTTCTTTGGCCTGCACCTCGGCAAAGGTAGGTGTCGGTAAAAGATCAGATTCAAGATTTGGGAGAGTCATATCAGCCTCTTAAGAATTTGGATAATATTTTTTCTTCAGCCACAAGGATACGCTGACCAGCGCAATCAGCACCGGCACTTCCACCAAAGGCCCAATAATGGTGGTAAAGGCAATCGGGGAAGCCAGACCAAAGGTGGCGATTGCGACCGCCAGCGCCAACTCAAAGTTATTGCCTGCTGCAGTAAATGAAATAGCCGTGGTTTTCGGATAGTCATTGCCCATCCATTTGCTCATAAAGAAGCTGACAAAGAACATCAGCACAAAATAAACTGTCAATGGAATCGCGATGCGTAACACATCCATCGGCAAACTCACCACATCGCCACCTTTCAGGCTAAACATCGCCACAATGGTGAACAGCAAGGCAAGTAAGCTGAGCGGGCCAATTTTCGGTAAGAACCGGGTCTGATACCAGTCCAGCCCTTTGGCTTTGACCAGCGACAGACGGGTCAGGAAGCCCATCAGGAAAGGAATCCCCAGATAGATCAAGACGGCATTGGCAATAGTCCAGAAGTCCACATGGATCACATGACCTTCCACCCCAAAGAATGGTGGCAAATAGGTCAGGAAGAACCAGGCATAACTACTAAAAAACAGAATCTGGAAAATACTGTTAAAAGCCACCAGCGCGGCACCATACTGGTTATCCCCACAGGCCAGACCATTCCAGATCAGCACCATGGCAATGCAGCGCGCCAGACCGATCAGGATCAGGCCGGTCATATATTCCGGATAATCGCTGAGAAAGATGATGGCCAGCACAAACATCAGTACCGGGGCAATCAGCCAGTTCTGGATCAGGGACAAGGCCAGGGTCTTTTTATCCTGAAACACTTGCGGCAGTGTCGCATAATCGACTTTGGCCAATGGCGGATACATCATCAGGATCAGGCCAATCGCAATCGGCAGGTTGACCGAATTGATACTCATGGCATCCAGTGCCGTTGATACTTGTGGAAATACCACCCCAATCGCAACACCCAATGCCATGGCCACAAAGATCCATAGCGTCAGGTTACGATCTAAAAAGGACAATCCGGATTTAGACATGATCTGCTCGATTAAAGATGGGAAATTTGATTGATTGCGGCAATAAGCTCAGGACGACTCATTTTTTGGCTATCCAAAGCAAATAAAGCATCCAGACGTTTATTGATATGATCCACAGTGGTTAGGAAGGCCTGTAATTTTTCTTCTTTGGGTAAATCCAGATGTGAAGGATCAGATAAGCCCCAATGCGCCTTGATTGCGCCACCCAAATACAATGGGCAAGCTTCCTGTGCAGCTGCATCACAGACGGTAATCACGACTTCTGGCTCATATTGCTCGCAGACATCGATAGTTTTGCTCGACAAGCCTTCGGTAGATAAACCAAGATTATGCAAGGTTTTAATTGTTAAAGGATGCACCTGACCGGAAGGTTTGCTGCCCGCACTGTAAGCGATCCAGCCTTCTGGTGCACGGCTGTTAAACAAAACTTCAGATAGAATACTTCGGCAACTGTTACCGGTGCACAAAAACAAAAATTTCATGAAAATTTACTCGCAATGGCTCTGAATCGACAGAGCGGAAGGATTAAATAAAACCGGAACATCACTACGTTTCAGCACCTCCAGAATTTCAAAACACCAGGCTGGTAATTGCGGATTGATGCTGTAATACACCCACTGGCTTTGCCGACGATCATTCAACAAGCCACAAGACCGTAACAAGGCCAGATGACGTGAAATTTTCGGCTGGCTTAACTGCAGTTTATCGGTCAGATCACAGACGCATTGCTCTTTGTTTTTCGCAATCAGCAGGACAATACTGAGACGCGTTTCATCAGATAAACATTTAAAAAACTGAACGTGGTCCATAGCTGCTCCCATTCTATTATTCAAATATATACATATCCATATATATAGTAAATAGTACAAGTTAAAAATTATAAAGGAAGGATTATAATGTGGTTTGAAAGAGGTCAATTTAAAAAATTGTCCGCTTTTCTCGGCTGTGTTATGAATAAAGAAAATTTTAACGATTAGAAAATTTAAGGAATATCGAATGACTGATAAAAATATTTTAGTGCCGATTGACGGTTCTGATCAGGCACTTGCAGCAGTCAGAGAGGCCGCCATTATGGCAAATGCCCTGGACAGCAAGCTGATTGTCATCAGCATTGTTGAAGAAAATCCTTTTGCCAATACCGATTTTTATTACTTCGGTGCAGACGCAACGACCATGAAAGCATTTTTTGATGAAGCGTGTGGTAATGCAACAAAGGCCTTAGCAGATGCACAAAAACTTTCGGTCGATTCAGGTGCACGTGAGGTTGAAACCAAACTCGTTAAAGCTGAAGTGTCTGCACAAACTATTGTGAATGTGGCTGAAGAACTCGCTGCTTCGCTGATTGTGATGGGATCACATGGGCGTAAAGGCGTCCAGAAACTAGCTTTAGGCAGTGTGGCTGAAGAAGTATTAAAGTTGTCCCAAGTCCCCATATTAATCGTTAAGCAATAACTGACCTGATTTCGGTTCACGCCATAAAAAAACCAGTAGTCTGAGCTACTGGTTTTTTACAGAAAATGTATTTTGGGCTTATTTATTTTTCTCAATCAGTTCCGCTACGGCTTGAGCTTCCAACACTTTACCGCTAGAAACGATTTTATTATCAATAATTAATCCCGGTGTGCTTAACAGACCTGTTTCCGCGATTTTCATCATATCCGTGACATATTCAATGTCCGCTTGGACACAGGTAGTTTTGACGGCTTCTTCGGTTGCTGCTAAAAGTGCCTTACATTTACGGCAGCCTGTACCCACGACTTTAATTTGCATCTCTTATTCTCCACGCGTTTTATAAAAACCAGTAACCAAAACTATTTAAACTGTAGCCGATGACCAAAATCCCGACGAATACGATCCCAACAAACAGGCTGAGTAAAGGAAGTTTCACCACCTGTTTTAACAGGATCAAGGAAGGCAAGGAAAGCGCGGTCACCGCCATCATAAAGGCCAATACTGTACCTAGCCCCACGCCTTTCGCCACCAAAGCTTCCGCAATCGGCAGGGTGCCAAAGATATCCGCATACATCGGTATACCAACGACCGTAGCGATTAACACAGAATACCAGTGTTCCTGACCAAGTAAGGCGGTAATCCACTGTTCAGGAATCCAGTTATGAATCGCTGCGCCGATCCCTACACCAATCAACACATACATCCAGACCTTGCTAAAAATTTCCACCACCTGTTCCCAGGCAAATGCTCGCCGCTCTTTCGCGGTCATACTGAAATCTTCCTCTTCTCCCTGAATGGCCTGATGATGGGTCACAAATTCCGCCACATACTTTTCCATTTTCAAATAGCTAATCAATGATCCGCCCAATACCGCCAGCACTAAACCCAGTAGTACATAGACCATGGCGATTTTCCAGTTAAAAATACTGGCCAATAAAATAATCGAAGCCAGATCGACCAGTGGAGATGAGATCAGAAATGAAAAGGTTACCCCCACAGGTAGTCCGGCACGGGTAAATCCGATAAACAGAGGAATGGAAGAACAGGAACAAAATGGGGTAATGGTGCCGAGTAAGGCCCCCATGATATTGGCTTTGATCCCGGTCATCCGGCCTAAAATCTGCCGGGTACGTTCAGGCGGAAAATAACTTTGAATATACGACAGGGTATAGATCAGAACCGAGAGCAGAATAAAGATTTTGAAGACATCATAGATAAAGAAGTGAATACTGCCACCCAGACGGGTTGCGACCGATAAACCGAAGACATTTTCGACCAGCCAGCGCACACCCTCTGACAACCAGGTCATTTTGAGCAGAGCGTTATTCAACCAAGCAAAGAGGGCAATTATTTGATCCATTTAAATCTCCTAGTCTTGGGGGAATAATAGTGCTTGTGTAAATAGAGACAGTTCTTGAGCACGGATGGGATTCAGTGAATAGTGTATCCAGCGTCCGTTTTTTCTGCCTTTAACCAGACCCGATTCAGTCAAACACTTCATGTGATGCGATAAAGTGGACTGGGTGATGGCCAGATTCTTCAGCAATTCACATGCACAACACTCCCCTGCCTGTAACATTTGCAAAATCTGAAGACGGGTCTTATCCGTCAAAACCTGATACAGGGAAACTGCTTGCTGATGATCCAATTCCTTTATCCATCAAGGACCTATTTCACCAGTATGTAAATTATATTGATCATCGTCAATGTATTTTCACAAAAAAAAGCCCTAATCAAATTAGGGCTTTTTTCTATCCAAGACGCTTTATTTCAGCCGATTACCCTGTTCATCAATAATGACTTCACCATCTTCTTTGGCAAAGGCTCCTAATTGCGGCAAAGGCAGAATATCCAGCACGACTTCGGAAGGACGGCATAAACGCGTTCCAAGCTCGGTGACCACCAACGGACGGTTGATCAGGATTGGATGTTGCAGCATGGCCTCAATCAGTTTCTCATCGCTCCAGCTCGCATCATCCATATTCAGCTCGGCATAGGGATCGACATTTTTACGCAAGACTTCACGAACCGTTAAACCGGCGTCCCGAATCATATTGACCAGCTGATCTTTAGAGGGTGGCGTAACCAGATATTCAATCACTTCCGGCTCAATTCCTGCATTGCGAATTAACGCCAATGTATTACGTGAAGTTCCACATGCTGGGTTATGATAAATTTGCACTTTTGGCATTTGATCCATGAGCTTTACCCTTATCAATGAATCATAGCTTTATATATGAATATACGCATATTCGCAACATGAAATATATTCATTTGTACCATTCACCTGAGAATGAGTGTCTACAAACATTTGACGCTGCTTCCAAGTACGGTCATCTCATATTTAGGTATTGGATATGGCTATAAATTTATTCAAATACGCTACAAAAAAGCTTGAAACAATAAGTCGGTATTGACTGTGGAACAACAATAATCATTAAAACAACTTTCGCAGCTCTGCAACTTTACTTAGACTATTAATTTTTATATAAATAATTAGTAAATTTTCAGCAAACAGCCCTTGATTGTTGCTAAACAATTTTATTTTAGCTGCGTGTGATTCATTTTCGGATCAAATAGACCATTGTGCATGGTTCCCTGATCATCCAAAAGTGTGAATTCAATGCGATCAAATTCGGTAGACTGCGGAGCCTGCTCTAAGGGATAGATACGATTCGCTTGTGCAGGGGTCATCATATCCATCTGTTTTGCAACAATTCTAGATTGCTGACCCTGGATCACTTTTAGTCCGGTAAATGAAATATGGTAGGGTGTAGGGTTATGACAAACTAAAAACCACTGCCCTGCAGATTGTTGTAAGGAAAAGCGTAACTGTGCAGCAATTTGTTCAATATTCATTTTGGCCAAGTTGGCTGGGCGATAAAAAATTTTCAGCTGGGTATTCATGGCAAGATCTAAACGCGCCTGATTTTCGCTCACTGGCTGACTTTGTTCAGGTGTCTTACCCGCAATTTCATAAAGATTGAGCCAATAGACTGATTCACGATCGGCAGGCATGGCTTCGCCATTCTGCACAATGCGTATTGCCTGTATACCTTTGGGGTTCATCCTAAATATTGCCGGCAACACTATAAAAGGGGCTTTGGCAAGATCGAGATTACCGGAGCCATCATCTACCCACGTTTGCACAATACTTGGGTAGTCATTGCTATTGGCCAGTAGCAAGGATTGTTCCCTGCTCTGTTCTGCATAAATGACCCGGCTAGAGGCAGGCAAAATACCAGCCTGTACTACACTGTAAGTAAGTAAATAATACATACAACATAAGCTCAAAATGAACTTCATTGCATTTTTACCAGCACATGGGCAGTTGAATACACCGAACCCGCTGTCACTGTTCCGGCAGAAGGAAGTTTTTTTAGCACTGCACGTAATGGAATATTAGTGATCTTGTCTCCAGAAGATTGCGTAAGCTCTGAAAATGCATACCACCCCGCATTATTACCGTGCGGGAAATTAATCGCTAGATAACAAACCCCACTACCTGTCCCTGCAATGACAGGATTATTCCAGCTACAAGCAGTAGATAGAAGCTCTGCATTGGTCTCGGGGAAGTTACTACCAGTCGAACCTGGCTGTCCTACAAAGTTCATCAGTGTACTACCACCATCTTTGTAGAGGAAAATCCCGACATTTTTAGCTCGAGCTGCATTGGTAGAATAGTCATCGGAGACCAATGCAGTTAATCCCTGATTGGCATTGACCAATCCTAAAGCTTGTGCCTGAGTATAGCTGGCTTGAGAAGCCTGAATCCCCACAGCGAATTGACCAGCGTTCAGTCCAGCAGTCACATTCCCGGTACATCCAATCTGAATGTTAAAGTTTGTGGCTACCTGCCCACCAGACTCCAGATGTGTTGTCGAAGTTGTAGGGAAGGTAACGGTCTGAGTATTAGCTGTAGTCGCCCAGCAGGTATTTACAGCAGGGACAAGGTTTGCTGCATTGTATAAGGTATAACCAAAACCGTTATTCACCCCTAAAAAAGTCAACAAGTATCTGGAATCTTGCCCTTCTACATCGTTAGAAAAAGGCACAGGTCCACCAATTGCTAAACTATCAGCCAACTGAATATAGGCTGAAGGCTCTTTACAGGAATAGTTACCTGAATTTTCCACATCACCACATGATCCACTGTTTGGGGTGCCAGCGACTTTAAAAAATTCGGCTGTTAAATTTGGAATATGTTTTAAACGGATACAATACCAGCCCGAAGGACATTGAGTCGCATTGCTGACAGAACCCGTATATGTCCCTATATCATAGCTTACCGGCACAGTTTTCCAAGTTCTTGTTAACGTAACACCGGCCATAGTCTGACGAATGCCAATTCCATGAAATCCCGTATAGTAAACATTGGTCTGACCACCAACATCTATACTTTGTACTAATTCCTGCCCTCCATGTAATGCATTTCCATTAGTGGCGACCAGGAACCGCACGTCACTCATATTGTTCGTAGTCGGGGCACAGCGCCATAAAATTGTTTCGGATCCGGCATTTCTAACTTTATATTCCATTGGAGAGACCATGATCTCTGCAAGCTTAGTCCCTAGTGGTTGAATCGTATCATTGTAGAGATGCAAATTTCCTACTGGAATTTTTGCTGCAGCAGTATCCCCAGTATCAGTAACCTTATTAGCTTCCAGTATTCCTTCACTACCATCACGATAGTCGACAAATATGCACTGTGCCTGTACAGTAATACCAATACTCATTAAGAACATTACAAAAACAAGTTTGAGCACAATGTAAAATTTATCATTCATATTATTCATTCTCTACAATGCATTGTAGTTGTAGTTTAATCATCGGTTGTTCTAGCTGCTGACGGTCAATACGGTAAGGCATTGTGCAACGTTGTCCGGCATCATCACCCCAATCGAAAGTCAGTGTACCTTGTGGCTGTTCAACGCGTACATAAGCCTGCCCAGCCTGTCCGACCATGCCAATCACTTCACCGGCTTCATTGCGGACATCTGCCCCCATCGGAATATTTTGCCCTTCAGCTAACCTACTTTGTATCAGCACACTATAGCCATAACGGGTTTTAAAGTTCACTTTGACTGCAGCACCGGCATAGGGTGCAATACGCTGTTCACCACCTTCCAATTCGATATTGCCGGACACTCCTTGCGGGTCAAGGGCGATGGTATTGTAGCGATAAGGACTGATACTCGGGACCAAGGCATAACCAAAACGATCAATCCTGTTAGTTGGGGAACTGACAATTTTGGCACCTTTGGCACCTTTGGCTTCAACCAGGGCAAAGGTATCGCCGAGATAAGAGCCCAATGTAATTCCACCAGCATGAATGGCCAAGGCACCACTGGCATTGAGAGAACTTTGCCAGTATTGCTGATTATAGGCACTATTCAGGCCCAGCGACATTTTCGACAGCCGCTTGTACAAGCCGGCATTATAAGTCTGGTCATTCGACTGTCCGCCGCCATTCATGCCCAGGTTATAGCTCAAACTATAGTCTTCATCTAAGGCACCGCTAATGCCAACCTGATAGTTATCACTGTCATTGCTGCGATTATAGTTTGCGTTCAAGTTCGGCGTCAGCCTGCCCCGGTTTGAACCGAGCGGGAAAGACAGGCTCAGACCACCAAAGTTGTCAAAATGCTCTTGCTTGACCGAACCACCCTGAAGGCTATGCAATTTTTGCCGGGTATAATTTAGATTAACACTCAGAATACCAAAAGATTTTTGATAGCCGGCTTGCAGCGATGTATCGCGTTGGCGTCCATCCCGATAGTCTTGGGTAGAACCAGATAAATAGAATGAACCATAACTTCCCAAGGGCTGACTCAGATTAATCTGAAAACGTGAGCGTTGCAGGTTGCTATATGAACTCCACAGACTGCCTTGCTCCCAGGCATAGCGGGATCTTAAAATATCACTGAATTCACGATAGCCACTGGTCGAATAGCGATAGCCCGCCAGGGTAATCGTGGTCTTGGTAGGTTGCAGAGTCTTACTGTACGTCAGATTGGTCATCCAGCCATCGGTGGATTCCTGTCCATCCATACTTGGTAACTCGGCTCGCGAGTAGGTCAAATTGGCACCCAAAGCGCCCAGGAAACTGCCATAAACGCCACCGACTGCCAGTGCCTGATAAGCATCGGCAAACCGTATACCACCATTCACGGTAATACTGTTGCTGACCCCATATTCATAATTGATATCTGAAAAAAAAGCATCGTGGGTTTGATCCAGATCAGTCCAGCCCAGTGCCAGACTATAATTCGACAATCCGGCACGTAGAGAGGTCGGAACCGCCGCATAGGGAACTTCTGTAGAATGTCTGGAACCATCGGCTTCGGTGACAATCACAGTCAAATTGCCATCATAATTGGTCGGATAGAGGTCATTAATTTCAAAGGGGCCAGGAGCCACCGTAATTTGATAGATCTCGATGCCATTCTGTTCAATCGACACTTTGGCATTGCTTTGGGCGATGCCGCGAATCACAGGCGCATAACCGCGCATTGAATCTGGCCGCATTCGTTCATCTGTTTGCAGACTCAGTCCCTGAAAAGCCAATCCGGACAAAAAACGTCCTGAGCTATACTGCTGTCCCAGGAGCAGTTGGGACTTCAACTTATCCACTGGACGTTGCACATAACTGCGAAGATGACGCCAGGTCGTGTCATGCTCATTATTCATGGACAAATTGGATTGCTGCCGATATTGCCATTTGCCCAGATTGATCCCGCCGTTAAAACTCATAAAGGCAGATTCATTATTATTCTGATGACTTAAACGGCTCTGCGAATAATAATAGTTGCCCATATAATTGACAAAACCAATACTGCTGCCACTATCCAGATCAGCTGGATTGACATAGCCTCGTGGCAAATTTTTCATGAAACGTTGCGGCACCATCAGGTTCAGACGTAACAAGGAAAAATCAAAATGGCTGCTACTGCCTGTTGCAACCTGGGTGATGGTTAAACATGGAGGAAGTTCAGGGATACTGGCTTGCTGTTTACGGTATGCTTCATCTCCCAAAACACCGGCTTGTTCTAGCAGTTCGGTAGATAAACAGGCATCCACTCCCTGTGTGGCTGCCTGATTGTCAATAAACGGGATACTGCGCCGTTCCAAAAAACGATCATTGATGTAGATATCAACTTTATAGACCCCGGCTTCAATCCGGTCTGCCTGATTAAAGCGTTCAATCATTGCAGCACTTAAGCTACTGCCTTGAAATAAATGCGGATCAAAAGTAAAGGTCTCTTTTGTCGGCTGTTTGCTATACGCCTGTGTAAGTGAGTTACTATTTGTGCTGACAGCCAATGGCTGTTCCTGAGCAGATGCTTGCTGTAAGCAGATACAGTGAATCATTAAGGATAAACAGAATGGTAAGAATAAGGGAAGTGTTCTCTCCATATTTTATCCTTACGCGACGCTAAGGCTGTTGTACAGGAATGTCCTGTCTGGCTATGGCACCATAATCATTCACATACGTCACGCTCAGCACACTATCTTGATCCACCGTTACTTTTTTAGGCAGTGGCCAGGTTGCACTGCTGTATGGGGCAATCATGGCAACAGATTTCGGGTCAATACTATAGCTTTGCTGTTTGACTTTGAGGGTCGCTGTGGTCAGGTTGGCATAATACCCGGTCGGATTATGCACGGTCACCGTGCTGCCTTTTGCATTTTGCTGCAGGTTGAAAGTCCATTTTTGCGGCATGGCTTCAACATTGCCAACAATGGTTTTAGGACGATAAAAAACTTTTAAGCGGTTCTTGACCAGAAAAATTAGCTTATTTTGGTCAGCCGAACTTTCCTGTAAAGCGGGAATCTGTTTGAAATTCAGATAAAAAATGGATTCACGATCCTGCAGCAAGGCAGTCTGAGGTACATAAATCAGGCGCGCCATTTGCCCCTTATGCGGATTAATACGGAATAACGGGGGATTCACTACAAAAGGAGCATCGGCATTTTCAGGCGTAGATGCATCGTTCCCCCGATCCAGCCAAATTTGCACAATATAGGGGATGTCACCATTATTACTGAACTGCAGGGTCTTTTCATTGCTTTCCGCAGGAAAAATAACTCGCGTCCCGACCATTACAATATTCGCCCAAGACTGCGTGGAAACTATGGAAGCCAATAAAGTTAATATAAAAGCATAACGAAACACGGTTTGGATTCCTGCATTTTTTTATATTTTTACTGAAATTATCTGACACATATCTAGAAATAAGTAAAGATCAATATATGTCAGATCGTTTATAAATGTTTTATTCGTAAACTAATTCATAGTCTACAATTGCTTGCACAGTACCAGCGGTGACTCCATTTTCTACTGCAATATATCGTGCTACGAAAGGAAATTTTACTACTCCTAAACCTATAGCATCTGCTAATGGTTGAGTACCAGATTCAGCATATCCTGTAGTAAAGTTTAATGCTGTATCACCTGTGCTACCAATCACTCCTGTATCTTGCAAAAGTTGTATCGCGACCTTCGTTGCAGGGGTAGTGCCGGCTGTATTAGCTAAATTTGCTCCATTCACGTTCTGCGCTAAAAAACGCGTTTTAATCGATGTAATGAGTGGAGTGGTAATGGCAGTACAACCGGTTACGTCTATGGTAAAAGGTGTAGCCCCTGCAGTATCATTTGCATTAGCTAACTCTTGAATTTTCACTGTTGGCAACGTTACGGTAGCACTGGCAGTAGTGTTATTAACTGTTACTGCACAAGTACTATCCACAACTTGACCACTGAATGTAATTGTACCTGTATTAGCCATTGCCATATTTGCTGCTCCAGCAGCAATACCAGCCAGTAATATCTGTTTTAATTTCATAAAAATTCCCCTGTTCCTATATAATATGGTAGATGTACGCGCTGTTATTAAGTGAAAATTAACGAAACTTTTAAATCATTTTCAACAAGATAACACCATAGATGTAGAAGAAAAAGCCTTTTTTGCAGAAAAATAGAGGGCCTGTTAGACTTTAAAAAGAGACTTCAAATATGACTGAACTGTTGCTGATGATTTCTAAAAACTGTTAAGGCTATCAAAATATAGCGAAGTCTGGGTTAATGCTCTTGTCTTGAATAAAAGTATCTCTTAGATTCCAATCTACAGGTAGATTCTTAATAATGATCAGTGAAAACGGCAGAATGTCTGAGTGATGGTTTTATTCAGATCTCTGGTTCTTGAAATTACTGCCTATCAAGAATGTCCTGCCAAGATATACAATGTTGATGGGCATAAACGTTGCCTACTATGTAATATGTCTTTGATTGCAAGCGTATACCCGACACCGTCAGTCGCACCTTTTTATCACCCTTGAGTCAGCCTGTGGTAAAACCTGCTGGAGTCAGAAAGGCTTCCACGTATGCGACAACAATTTTTCAATCTGGCTGATTTTCTGTGTCGGCACTCTTTTCAATACATCACTCAAATCGGCTATGGATCCAATCAGCACAGTTCCGCTGACTGGATTAAAGCATCATATTGGCAGCTCATGGGCTCGCTGAGCAATGGTCCTATCAAACACTCAGACAGTTTTCTATAGCAAAATCTAAGGTCAAATTAGAAATTTACAGTCCATGACAGTTGTGCGGTACGTGGTGCCCCAAGGAACAAATAGTCATCACCGAAGAAACTACCCACATCTCGCCAGTATTTCTTATTGAACAGGTTATCTATGTTGAAGCGCAGCATATTGTCATAGCCATAAGCCCGAAAGTTATAGCTTGTACCTGCATCAAATACGGTATAAGCAGGTACTTTTACGGTGCCTGTTTTGTTGGCATATTTACTGCTGCTGTACTGCATACCGGCCAATAAACGCCATCCCTCTACTTGCGGCAATTGATAAGATAGATGGCTGACGAAGCGGACAGTGGGTACATTTTGAGTTTGATGACCCTGATATTCAGCTGTTTGTATTTCTGTGAGACGTGAACGGGTAAGTGCCAAAGTCGAGTTCAGATCTAGATTCTGACCTACGCGCCCTTGTAGACCCAGTTCCAGACCCAGATTATGCTGCTCCCCCTCATTCACATAATAATTGTCTGAGTTGGTATATTGATTGTCTTGGGTTAAATCAAACACTGCCGCGGTAAAGAGTAACTTTTTCCACTGCTGCTTAATCCCTAATTCATACTGGGTGGAATGTACTGGCGCTAAAGTTACGCCAGCATTACCTTCGATACCTTTATCAGGATTACCCAGAGCATACCAAGGCGCCTGTCCACCGTCACTCAAACCTTTGGCATAAGACGCATACAGATGGGTGTGTTCACCAGGCTGATACATCAAGGCCAGCTGCGGCAGGAAGCGAGTCAAATCGGTATCGCGGATGTTGTTGCCATTCGCATTATAAGCACTTTCATTTACATGCAAGAGTTTGCCACCCAGCAAAACGGACCACGCCTGATTGAAATCAATCTGGTCGAGTAAGTTCAAGGCCGTGTGCTGACTATCCAGTGATTTGTAATGATTGCCTAGAGTTCTGTCATTAGGGGGTACGATGATAGGATCACTATAAATATTTCCTGTACCTACCCAAACCATACTATTAGTAGCATCATATTGTGCATGCCGTTTATAGGTTTGTGATAGTTCCAAGCTGAGCGTATGTTGCCATGCTCCAGTGTTGAATTGACCATTTAATCCAGCTTTAAGCTGATTGGTCAGATAGCTGTCATTCGGACTACGAAAATCATAAATATCATAGTTGCCATTTTGGTCAAAGGTATTACTTAAACCAAATCCCCACGGAAATGCCGAATAATCATCCACCGTCACACGGCTTTGCGAAGCAGCCAGATTAGCTGTCCAGTTGTCATTGATCTGGTGAATATATTTTAAGCTGGTATTCAAACTTTCATTGGTCACCGGTTGGCTCCAGCTTTGATAACCCAGCAAACGGTCCCATTCAATGCCAGTGGGTACTGTTTTACCATCCAGCAACTGATAGCCAGGTACGGAGCGTTGACGTTGGCGCTGCGATTCGATATCAAATTCCAGTTTTGATCGATCCGAGATTTTCCAGTCTAAAGCCAAAGCACCAAATACGCGCTTGCCATCGGCATGTTCCACATAAGGATGAATCTCTTCATGCGCCAAATTGACTCGATAACCAAACTGTTGATCTGCTCCAAGGAAACCGCCCAAGTCCGTTGCCACGCGATTACCACCATGACTGTCGGCTTCAACAGTAAGTGAGTGAATGTCTTGGGGGCGTTTGGTCACATAGTTCACTACACCACCCGGGGTTGCCATGCCACTTTGAAACGCACTGATCCCTTTTAAAATTTCGACCTGTTCTTTGTTTTCAAGCGCCACATTTTGCTCACCGCGCAGCAAGTGACCATTGAGTAAATAGCTGGATCCCAGGTTTAAGGCAAAACCACGCATAACAAAGTTCGGATAATAGCCAATCGGTGCATAGCCATCCCCTACTGCAGCGTCATTTTTAACTACATCCGTCAGGGTTTTGGCGTGCTGATCAGCGATCTGCTCGGCTGTGATTGTGCTGAGCGATGCCGGAATTTCAGCCAGATTTTGCTGGCTAAAACCGTATAAATTCACCTGAGGTTGGTCATAGGCCGTTTGTGCAGTCACTGTGAGCTTTTCCAGTTGCGAGATCTCATTCTCATTTGCAGCATGTACCCATACCGGGCTTAAGCTTAAGCCTAGACATGAAAATGAACCCGCAGCCAGCAATGCTTTTTGTAAATGAGAAAATGAATACGTTTTCACAGTAATTGTCCAACCCCAAAAGATAATCTTGCAGCATGAATTTGCGGGCATGAGTATTCACAATTTTCTCAAATTGAACAAGCATTTCTACACCATATCCGAGATTTTTTTATCATGCTTCCGATACGGCTTTTTAAACCAGGATTTTGGATTGGGTTTATCCCTCCACTATTCAGATTTAAACTGCAACTTGCTGTGAAAGGTTTACATCATTCATTCAGCCTGTTGAATAGCGCCATACCTGCATATATCTGAGACCTGATTTGAGAATACTGAATCGCCTCGGACCAAGTTTGATTTTGGCCTTGTTTGTCTTTTGATTGGATTTAGCATTAAATCACAAGAACGGTATTGCTTAGCCTGTGCCTTTTATTCAAAGACAACAGGCTATTAGTTTTATTAAAGCCTGCGCTGTAAATCTAAATGATTCAGCTTACTATACTGCTGCTGCATATCATTAAATGCGTCAGAAAAACCAATTAATGAAACTTCATTCACAACCGGTTTAGCATTATGAGATACATTAAACTCGGTTTTTACCTCAAAGCCACGCTTGAACTGATCTATAATGGCTTGAGCGTCACGGTATAAACCCTCACGCGCCTGCAAAACACTATTATTATCTACTTTAAGTAGTGTAATAGAATTTTTTGCATGGTTTATGCCAACACTTAAGCTGTAAGAATCGTTCATACGCATTACCGTAATATGGTTTTTACGCATTGTGCAAATTTTAGTATTTTCACTACTCTTTACCCAGCATTGAATATCCCAGCTTGCACGTCCCAGTAACCGATTTTCAGATTTTTCAAGAGAGTCATTTATATGCTGATAATCTACCTGTTGTATTAAATAGCCCAACCGATCATTCTTCATGCTTATAGTTGCAGCTCCTGCCGCATTTGCAATCGTTAAACCTAAAACTGCCCCAAACAAAATATAAGTATTATTTAACATTAGTCTATATAAAAAGCTAAATTCAGCACACTATAGCAAGCTTTTAGCCTTTCACATCTTATACATTAATTTTATTTACTAAATTAAAAATCCATGATCCATTATTTTTATATTATCCATTGTCTTGTCAATGTATGAGATTTAAAGCTAGCGTTCAGATGAAGAGGGTATCTTTTTAATTTTATAGTTTTTAACTTTTAAACTAAAGATAATACCTTTAAGAGTGTTATAGGCGGTTGTCTCTCAATCAGGTAAAGGTTATTTTGGAATAAAAAATGCAATATGAATATAGATTTCAGAAGTTAAACCAATCAGCAAGGTTTTTTAACCGCCTTATTTCCATAAAATAAAGCTTTAGAATATGTGATATATAAAAGATCTCTTTCATAAATCAAAAATTAAGCTATTTGTTGTTAATTATTTGTACCGTAGAATTTTTAACATTCATGCATAATTTTTAGATGAAATACATCGACTCAAAACAGCTTTCTGAAACACAGCTTAAGCGATTATGAGCATCTCATGGTCAACGTTTTATTTAATGGTTGAGCAATTGCATAAGCATGTTCTAGCTAAAGGCAGACTACCCAAATTACACCTGGAGGATCAGATTCTGCTTTATCTAGGATAATGGGAACAGTCCAATCAGCTACTTAAGTGCTAAGCTGTGGTGCTGAAAGCTTTGTCTAGGCAAAGCTTTCTCGATTAAAGTCAAAATCAGAATTTCTGTCATTCTGATCTATTTTCAACAGAAACGATAAGAAGAGTTAAAATGTTTAGACTTAAGCTATGCTAAAAATCACTGTTTTCATACAGATGTGACATACGCTTCTGCTTTGTTTCTAAATAAGCTTTATTAAAATGATTGAAGCCTACCGTCAAGGGAACGCGGCTAACCACATTAATTCCTAAATCAGTCAATGCCTTGATTTTAAGTGGATTATTTGTAATCAACTTAACCTCTTTGATTTGTAAATAATCGAGCATAATCGCACACATGTCATACTGACGAGCATCTGCGGGTAAGTTTAATAACAAATTTGCATCAAGCGTATCATGGCCTTGATCTTGCAGTGCATATGCACGAATTTTATTGGTCAATCCTATGCCACGACCTTCCTGACGTAAATACAAGATCACCCCTTGCCCTGCATCATTAATCATTTTCATGGTTGCATGTAATTGTGGGCCACAATCACATTTTAATGAACCAAAAGCGTCCCCTGTGAGACACTCAGAATGCATTCTGACTAATACGGGTTTTGTAGGAGCCGCTTCTAGTCCTTGAGTAAGGGCTATATGTTCTTCACCAGTACTTTGATCTTGGAATGCTATAATCTCAAAATTACCAAAAGCCGTCGGTAATTTAGATTTAGAAACAAATTTTATCGCCACTGATTCATCCCATTATGTTTTAAAGTCAGTAAAAACACGCTTCATCAAAAAATAAAAGATATGTCATATCAATTAAATTAAGATCTGTTTCGTATTTTCATATCTTGGAAATACAAAATTTCCGCTTTAATCATAGTGATTTCATAGTGAATTTTATGTGAAACCATTGCCTCATACTTTTATGCTTGCTTTGACTGCATTAATTGATTCAACCAGCTCAAAGTTGAATCGTAAGATGCAGTCCAATCCCGACCCCAAAGCTTAGTCAGGCTTTAAAATAAAGTCTGTAACGATATGCAAAAAGAGTCGAAATAAAGACTGCATCATCAAACAGCGTTGAACCATCAGCCTTCTTTCTGTTTTTCTGCATATTCATAAATAATATCCAGATCTTTCCGAAGAGAATTGGCCACAATATTCGGCAGGACCTGATTGACCTTGACGAAGATTTTTTCAGGATAGCCCACCTGATAGGACTGACAATCCTTCTGCAAGAATTGATAAAACTCCTGGGCCACAAATTCTGGTGTGTCAATCTTTGTACCTAACCGGATATTCATTTCAACCACATCAGGGTTATTCATTTCGGTATTGGTAGCCCGCGGTGAGAAATAGCGGAATTTGATCGGCGTCTTGCTATATTCTCGTGCCAAGGCTTCAGTCGCGCCGCGCAGGGCGAATTTGCTGGCACAATAGCTCACATAACCCGGATAGCCGATACTGCCTAAAGTCGAGCCGATATGAATCATCTGGCTCGGCTGACTTTGGGACATTAGCGGAATAATGCCTTGTAGCAGCTGCAACGGATACACAACATTAATCAGCATCATCTGTTCCATCGTATCGGGCGATTGTGTTGAAAACAGGCTGAAATCATTAATGCCGGCATTATTAATATAATAGTGAATTGGGGTATTCAGCGCCGCCAGCGCACGAATCAGCTCATCTCGGCTGTTCTGCTCTGCCAGGTCACAGCGGATCAACTGCAGTTGCAACTGCGGATAATGCTGTAGCAATTTTTCACTCAACTGCTGCAAAGCCTGCTGATTGCGTCCGACCAAGACCAGATTCAGACCATTTTCCCCCAGAATATTTGCAATGGCCTGACCGATGCCACCAGTTGCACCAAGAAGAACTGCGGTTAAATTAGACATAGATCATTTCTCTTTCTGTTAAGTTTTTAATGTGATGTAGCATCCTGCTTAAAAGGCAAAATCTAAGCCCAGCCCCATACAAATATACAGTTTACGCTGTTCAAGTGGCACCAGTATTTCACGTCGACCATGCATAAAACGTTTATTGTCGATAATCAGCAGATCACCATTCTGCCAGTCAATTTCCGAGGTCTGGGCTTCACAGCGCTCTGCCAGTTCAGCCAGCAAATCGGGGCTGATTTCTGAACCATCCGCAAAATGAAAACGGGGTTTTTCATAATTATAAGAAGGCCCCAGCAAGGTGTTGGCAAAGGCCGGAACACCCTTGAGATTGTCATGACGGACCATATTCATGTTTAAATGGTACTGCACGCCTTCATCGTCTGCAGGGCTGATGCGTTGTCCGGGCACCATCTTGATAAAGCGATCCAGTTCATGCTGCCCGACCTGTTCAGCATCCTCAATATTCAGCGCAGTTGCCACATACTTTTGCCAGATCGGCTTGGGTAAATAACGGCTGATGGTCATCGGCTCGGTAAATTTCTGCTTGAGAGCATCTGGTAGATTTTTCCAGACCTCATGCCCATCACATAGGGTGGTCTGCGAGCCACGCGAAGCACTTTTTTCACTAAAAAAGGCGATGATGTCGGGTGGCAGCGGGGTACTGCCATTTTCAATATGTAGCCCCATGGCCTGCGTACCAGCATCGACTTTCTGCGACTGACGGGTAATGTTTTCCCGGGCGGGGTCATAGGTCAGCCGCTGGCATAGACCATTCATGAGTTCACTAAAAGATGTCACGTCATAGTGTTCATTTCTTAACAAGACCCAACCCTGTTCTATCAGACGCTGTTTGATCTGTGCATGAGTCGTGCTTAAAATCTGTGATGCAATATTCATAAGTTTACTCTCTGCTGCTGTACATGGGTCTGTGGTTCACGTGGGCATGCACAGAAAATATGGGTTAATTTGCTGTCAATTCAGCCTGAAAATGCTGCTGGATCTGCTGCCTGCGCAACTTTCCATTGTCGGTCAGCATCTGGTTACTCAGGGAAAATGGCTCGGGAGCACGACACCAGCGTTTAATCTGGGCATAATCAGGCATTCGAGCATTGGCTCTCTCGATTGCCACTGCAAGCCGTTGCTCGGAAGTGGAATCATCGGCATAAATCACAGCAGATAGATACGGCTGTGCCTCCCCGAAAATGGCAATCTGCTGAATTTCAGGTTCGGTCAGGCTGTTGGACTCCACCCATTCTGGGGAAATATTGCGTCCAAAACTGCTGACAATGATCTGCTTGATGCGCCCGGTAATGTATAAATAGCCGTCTTCATCAAAATAGCCAGCATCGCCAGTATGAATATAGGGAGTGGCTACCAAGTCGTTGACATAACCCAGCATGGCATTGCCTTTGACCACCACTTCACTGTTTTCTGCAATTTCGACTTCGACATGGGGTAGAATTCGACCTACACTGCCAACCCGGCGTGCACCTGGCAGATTCAGACTGACTACCGAGGCACACTCGGACAGGCCATACCCCTCATAGACCGGAAGTTTTAGCTGCTGGCACTGTTGAAGCAAATCGGCAGATACTTTCCCGCCACCGACGGCAATAAATTTCAGCGTACTGAGACCTGTACTGCCGTATTCAGTGCTATATTCCACAATAGCTTTCAACATTTGCGGCAGTAAAATCACACTTTCAATCTGATACTTTCGGACAGCTTCAACGAAACGTTGTGCATCAAAGCTATGGTTAGAGATCAACCCAAACTGACTCACCTCACCTATGACCACTGAACGTCTCATATTGAGTGCGACATAAATCCCGGCAATATTTTCCAGTAAAGTGGCAAATGGAATCAGGCATAAATGCCGTCCGAGCTGACTGCTGGCCAGTGCCTGACTTAGAGAATGGGTAATTGACTCAATAGTGTCTTCCGGCAGACATACCCCCTTCGGCGTTCCAGTACTGCCCGATGTATAGGTAATTTTTGCCAGCTGCCGGGATTGATAAGGAAGCAAGCTCTGGTGCTGTGTTTGATGCTGTGCTAAACGAAAAAACAGAGCATGCATATCGACAGATACAGAGACCTCATGCTTGCCTATTTCATCGACTAATTCCATTAGCCACTGTGGTGTATCCTCTATTTTTTCACTTGCCATGCAAAACAGGTCTGCCTGACTGTCTTGTAACAAATGAAGAACCTGTTCTTTGGTAAAAAATAAGGGAATAGGAATTACGGTCACACCGGCTAACTGGGCCGCGAGATCAATGATAATCCAATCCACACTATTCACACCCCACAGTGCCAAGCGTGGAATATTTAACTTCATTAACTCGGCACGAAGCTGTTCAACCAGACGTTTCAGCTCGGCATAGTTAATTGTATCCACGTCAGTAACAATGGCTTCACGTGTCGGATCCTGCTGAGCATAGGCTGAAATGGCCTTAAACAAATGATTCATCATGTTAAAATTCCGTATATCTACCAGGACGAACTACTGGTCAATTGATTCAGAGAAACTGTAAAACTGCTGAGTAACCTGCAATGCTGCAGCTACATCAATGGCAAGCACATAAGGTTTCTGCTGGTAATAACTGCCCCATTGAAGTTTTGCTTCCCCCAACACTTCAGGGTCGGCTTTTTCAATGACATGAAACTGCAAACCCATTTTTTGCAATACATAACGAACCGCTACAGTACCGGTACACACGGCCCAATCAATATTTTTTTGCGATAAATGAAACACCAGAAAAGCCACCATCAATTTGGCTTTATCCATATCCAAAGCTGCCAAATTGCCAATCTCAACAATCTGCGGTCTTTGCACTGGTACATTACCTAATTGAGTGAGTATCTGTTCAATCGGCGCATCTAGATACCGTTCAAGAAAAGCATCTGCCGCGCTTAAATGCTCCATTCCAATCACGACCTGCATCTCTGCCCCAACATAACCGGCAAACAGGGTAGAAGAAAATTCACAGACCGAGGCCTGATGGACTTGGCGGTATTTCTCACGGATAAAGTTTTCCAACATGTTCCGTTCAGCGATCTCGCTTCGTTGCACGGTTTTCACCACGAGTCGAAGTGATGAGTTTTTTAAGACCACAACAGGAGAAATAGAATAATTTTTTTGTTCTAAAAGTTTCTGATTATTGATGTTTTTTTTAAATTTTAATGGATGGATATTGCGATCCAGATAGTAGATTTTACTAAATGAACGATCATCCAAATTGAATTTCATCATTCTCTTTTCACCACACATAAACAGCTTGGTGATCACCTTAGGTCTGTAAACTTAAAAAATACTTAACACTATCGAAGGCGTATTTTCAAGCAACTTCAGGCTTGAAAAGTTGAGCTATAGAATGAATCAGGTTCAAATTAAAGCGAATTATGCATCGCAATATCAGCACTTATCTTTGATTTTTAAACGGGTAGTTTAAATCTCAATCATGTTATTTTTATCACTTAACATTTTGTTGTTTCTGCTTTATTAAGTAAAAGAGTATGCATCTGGAAAACAAAAATCGGAGCTTAAATCATTCTAAACTTCAAACAAGGTAACCATATTTCTGATGAATGAACATCAAGGTGAAATATGGAAAAAATACAGTGTGCTTTAAAATGACAGCCCCCATAATTCTTGTTGCTGTTTAGTAAAATTGTTCCCTTAATATGTAATCAAATAATTATCAGATACTTTTTCTCCCCAGAAAAGCATTTCCCATCTCACTTATAGTCCCCTAACCCGAATAGTGAGCTGAATAGGGATTGAGAGCTAAATGTATATTATGTGGCGCTCATGTATTTATATAATAGAACTTTATTTCAGGACTTTTTTGATTTTACTGATCAATGCATTGGCAAACTCATAATCATCAAAATCAATATTGATCACCTCTTTATTTCCCTGACTCATTGACAAGGTTTTAATCAGTACTGAAAAAGTATTCGATTCAAGTGGCATAATTTCTGCTGAAACAATATGAGCAGCATTAAGAAAATTTTTTTTTAATTGAATTAACATTTTTATTTTCGAATAAAAAACCAGAAAATTTATAGCATCTGAATTCAAAAAATATATAAATACTCCAAATTTAAATACTAAGCATGATTTTTTTAATCACCCATTTTTCTTAGTCTATTTAAATTCTGATTGAGTCAATAATAGTTTAGTTTGAGTACTGCTTATCCTGATTCAGGTGGCAATTGTTCACGACTTAATAAAAAAGGTGTAGCAATTTGCTACACCTTTTTTCTATTACTGATTTAGCATTTTTTTCAACAGGTTTTCCAGCTCCTGTAAGTTTTGATCATCAAATTCACTTATTTTTAATGACACTTTTAAAGTATTGTGATCAAACTTGATATTGCCGGCGACTTTCCCCTCATATTCAATTTTATGCACGATTGACGTTTTAATAGGTTGTTTGGTTTCTTTCGATTTGAGAATTTTTTCTGCCAATACTGCCAGTTTTGTTTGCTCTACTTCTTTTTTCAGTAATTTCGCCCAGGCTTCTAGCAGTGCTTTTTTAGCATTGCTGTAATTTTCTTCATAATCGGAGAGAAACTTTTTGACTGCTGTTGCGGCAGTTCGTGCCAGCAATGCCGGTTGTTGCTCTAAATCTTCAATCAGCTCTTGAGGTAATTTTTCGAAAGATAAATATTTATACATATCTTCCCTGTTCATGCCTAAGGATTTTGCCAGTTTTTGCTTGTTCTTTTTTAATTTCTCATCCAGTGAACTTAAGCCCACATAAATTTCATAATCGGTTAAGTCTTCCCGTTTTAGGTTTTCCGCTAGCGTTAACAGTGCTACTTCTTCATCAGATGCATCAATCACAATCACTTCAATGGTGTTTTTATTGAGAATTTGATGCGCTTTCAAGCGTCTTTCACCAGCGATTAATTCATATTTGTCCTGGATCCGCCGCACTGCAATTGGTTGTAACAAGCCAATTTCTTCAATCGATGCCGCCAAGTCTTCTATATCTTGTGGATTAAATATTTTTCTTGGCTGATTTGGACTTGGCTGGATATCTGTAATTTGTACATTACGACGCAATTCTTTCACATCATTAACATGCTCTTGCTGAGCTTGTTGATGCTTTTGAGTATTTTGCTGTAAACGTTGTGCCAGCAATTCTTTTGTACTTACCATAATATTCTCAGCAGGCTTTTATTCAACACGATTGATGATTTCTTTGGCTAAATCTTGAAAGGCTTTACGAACTTTAGCGTTTTTATCTACACTTAATAAGGGCTGTTGTAAAATTGCGGCCTGATTCACTTTAGTACTCATGGGGATGGTGGTTTGTAACAGTTCACCGACTTGACTTAAAGCTTCATCTCTAATCAATTTACAGACGTTTTGACGTTCATCATGTTTAATCAACAAGGCGCCTAAAAGTTTTAACTCAGGATTGACCCGTCTGATTTTACTTAAATGGTTAATCAAGTCAGTTACTCCATATAAGCCATATTGTGAACCTGACTCAATTGGTACCATCACATGGGTAGATGCTGCCAATGCATTACTGGTGAGCAGTTTTAGGCTTGGAGGACAGTCAATCAGAATGAAGTCATATAATCCTTTTAATAATTCCAACTTATTGGAGAGTTCTTCGGATGGTCTTGGGGCATCATCTTTGAGTTGATCTTCAGCTTTACCTAAATTGAGTGAACCATAAATTAAAGAAACGTTTTTGAAATTGGTTTCTTCTTCCAGGGCATCCGATAATAGGTTTAAATCACCCAGCAGTAATTCAGCCGACGTGGTTTCAACTTCACTTGGATGTCTTGATCCGATATGTAAGCTTGCATTGGCCTGAGGATCTAAATCTATCACCAATACTTTATTACCCAAGTCGGCTAGTTCAGACGCTAGATGAACGACTGTGGTTGTTTTTCCACAACCACCTTTATGATTTGCCACTGCAATGATTTTAGTTGACCGAGTTGTCATAATTATCCTCACTTGAGTTATTGTAATATAAAGAACTTTGTAGCAAGTTGCTACACCTTGTTGAGCTTAGTTTGAAGTTATAATCTGAATATGAATAAAAAACAAACAAATTGATTTTTTTATAAAATATAGCTAGCTAATTATAATTAGTATTAATTAATATAATTAGTTAATTATAATTAGAACACTTTTTTATTTTTTAAAATCAATATCTTATAGATTTTAAAGTGGAAGCTTTGTCACCGAAAAGTGGAAGGTTTGTCACTGAAAGGTGGAAGACTTGTCACTGAAAGGTGGAAGACTTGTCACTAAAAGGTGGAAGGTCTGTCACTGAAAGGTGGAAGGTCTGTCACTATGGTGGAAGGCTTGTCACGGGTTTTAAAAAAAACTTAAATTTATCTTACAATATTATTTAAATTCAATATTTTAATCTGTTGATAAGTTGAATTATTTGACCTTAAAGGTGGAAAGCTTGTCATTTTGATATTTTTATCCTGTGGATAAACTGTTTGTTGCTAATTTCATCAAGGCGACTGTACATTTTCACTTCTGGACTGGCTAAAAGTGGAAGCTTTGTCACTATTAAGGTGTATTTTTTATTATTCTTTCCACTTTATTACAGGGCTTAATGGTTTTTTTCCCTTTTTAGCTGACTTAAAGATCTCTGAGAAATATTAAAAGTGGAAGCTTTGTCACTAAAAAGTGAATTTTTAATATGGCTTTCCACTTCATGTTTAAAAAGTGTTTTAAATGGCAAAACAGAGTGACAAGCTTTCCACTCTTAGCTTGGGATTTAAGAGTTTCTTGTCCAAGGGTCGGTTTGCCTGAGTTAAAATGGTGGATAATTTGCATGAGATTCCACTTTTGTGTATAACATGTAGAAAATAACTTTTTTTTTCCACCTATGAACAAGCTGAATCAACAAGAAGAAATAGAATACTTACCGTATTGTATTGGCAATATTCGACATAATGGCGTGGTCAGTACCAGCAATCGACTGATCCGACCGATCGAACTGTCATCCAATGAGTACAAAGCGTTACTTTATGCGATGGCAGTGGCCAACTATGGTGAAAAAAATAATCAAGATCGTGAAATTACCGAGCAAACCTACATTTATTTGCATAAAGATGATTTAGGCGAATTGCTGGGTCTGGATAAAAAGAATTCCATTAATGTCGCGATTGACCGGATCTATAAAGAGCTGTCCTCCCGGGTGGCCCATTTTGTCATTGAAGAACCCGTAGATGAAAGCAAGCGCAAGGTTAAAAAAGTCCATTCGGTAGTTCCGATTATTCGAGAACTGCGTTGGGAAGATGATGCCAAAAATGCCTTGCAGATCCGTTTTACCAGTGAAGTACTGCCTTATTTTACCCGTCTGGCAAGCGGCAATTTTACCACTTACCAATTAAAGGATTTATTTGCTTTAGACTCGGTAACCAGTATGAGCCTGTATTCCTACTTTATTAAAAACGAGTTCAAATATGCCAATCAAGACTGCTATGAAGTTGAACTGTCACTGGAAAATATTAAGGCACTTACCGACATTGGCGAAAAAAAATATGATCGCTGGGTCGACTTCAGGCGTTATGTGCTGGATAAGATTGTTGAAGAAATTAATCAAAGAACCAGCCTTAAACTCGAATATGACACCATCAAGAAAGGCCGTCCTGTGGTGGGTGTGCGCTTTAAAATTGTGAATGGACATGCTGAGGTGGTGATCCCACACAGCAACGAAAAAACCCAGATCTATCTGGATGTCGATTTTGATGATAATGCTATTGTGAAAGAGCTGGGGGCAAAGTTCGATCTGACAGTCCGTTCCTGGTATATCTATGCCAATGATCCGAATTATAAACAGTTCAGCAAATGGTTTAAGACCGAAGGCTGCTTAACTGATTCTCAGGCCAACGTGATTGTAAACGATATTATGTTCCAAATGGATTTTGCTGTGGCGGGTGCTTCCATGAGTGACTTCAAGAAAGAGATGAAATATAAACTGAAAAATGATCCCGATTTCGTTCAGCAAAATCGTGCGCGTTTGAATGAGATTTTTGGTAAAGAAATTATTTAAAAAGTGTAGCAACTTACTACAGCTTTTATGACTATGCTTTAAACTGGATTTTTGCATCAGCGCTGATTTAAAGCATGTAGCAACTTGCTACATTTCTTATCCGGGGCTGGATTTAATGCAATATTTGAAAAAGTACAATCGCAGTGACAAATAAAGTCCTATCGCTCTGGAAGCTTTTGATCATCAAGCTAAACTATATACTTATAATTATAAAAAATTAGACTGATGGATTCTGCATGACCCTGGTGTAACTGCAACAGCTACAAAAACAACTTTGGAATATTGCCAATATGTTGCGTGGCAGCATAGGGGAAGATGAATTGCGTGATTACAACTGGGTTTTTATTTTCTTTAAATATCTGTCAGAAAGCGGTGAACTTTGCCAATAAGCTGTTAGAGGGTGAAGATATACCTTGAGCTGGATGAAAACAATCTTGAGCATGTGTCATATATCAAAGAAATTAAAAAGAACGCTATGTGAAGAAGCGGGTTATGCCTTAACCCTAAAACAACTATTTTATAGCCTTGTGCAGCGTGGCTGTCAGGGAAAATTCATTCGAGATGATTTAACTGCACCCTTAAGTCGATTAAACAAATTACCCTGGGTACCGACCGATGACTTTACTAACCTGCTTAAAGACTTGGATTTAAACTCCACCAAATTTGACAACAATGCCAGTAACCGTAATTAACTGGTGGTAAAAGTTCTCAGTCATTGAGATGATTTTGATATTTCCAATACCGAAGCCGATGTAGTAGGGTATGCCCACGAATACCGGATTGGCGAGTCTGCTTCCGGTGCCGGAAAGAAACCCGGCAAGTTCTATACCCCGCAAAAGATGTCAACCTTACTGTTCAAGATGGTCACCCAAGGTAAAGAGCGCTTGCGTTCCGTTGTGGGTGAAGCGTGAAGGTAAAGATGTGGAGATGATTTACGGTCAACGACAAGATTAAGCTGTTTGAACGGGATCGTGTGTTTAGCTGTCTGCTGGTGGAAACGCGGCAGCTGATTAAGCAGTTTTATGTCGGGTTTGAAAAGCAGACAACGATGTGATCTGGCAAGATAAGATTTGAGCCAGTCCAAATCATTCCTGATCAGAGATCGTATTTAACTGATGGACTTATGCCCAAAAAAGAAAGGAAAAGGATCATATACCCATGATGTATGCTGGCTTTTTCTCTAGAAAATAGCCTAAGCATGACACCCATTATTCAGCTCATAAATCCGCAATAGTGGGTCAAAGGGTATCCATATCTTTGAGAACAACTGAATAACCCCATTGAAATTGGAGGCTATCTTTGGTCTATTTTTCAGGTTTAGCTAAGTTTTAATTTTTATTCAATAACTTGTCGTGATTTTACTGAGTAGCTTATGCATCGGCACACTCAAACATGAGGTTTAAAAAATAGCATTCATCGAGTTTATTAGACATGAATTTATTAACTTGTTGATCAAATGTATTATAAAATATAAATATAGTCACAATAGTTTGGGATCAGGTTTTTGAAACAGATTCTCTTGGCACTTAAATTAAATCTTCGCAAACTGATTTTGATTTCGACTATCCTCAGTGTTTCGTGTTTATTTATTGTTTCTGTATTTATTCTTAATTATGTCATTAAAGACCAATTAATTCAGAATTCACTTTTAGTGAATGTCAAATATGCCTCCAAGGTTGCCAACAGCGCAGATCAGCATTTCGATGATATGCTCAAAGAATTAAAGTATAGTGCTGAGTTGTTAGGGCAGGATTTTTCTAATCCCCAATTAATCCAAGAAGAAGCAAAGCGTCTTAAACATCAATCCAACAAATTTAACAGTGTATTGGTTGTGGATAAGCAAAGCAGAGTTATTTCTTTTGCACCTCAAAGTTTAAACTTGAGTCCCCATATTTTATATAAAACAGTGGGAATTACTGAATCCTTAAAGCATAAAAGCACTTATATTTCTCCTCCTTATTGGTCAGTTAAACATAATCTAATTGTACTGCTGTCTCAACCGATCTATGACCGCAATAAAAAATATCAGGGCATGGTGGGGGGCACGATTTATTTACAAAAAAATAATCTGATCCAGAAAATGCTTTCTACCGAATATGACTTTAAGAAAAGTTATATGTATGTCATTGATAAGGATGATCGAATTATTTTTCATCCCGATCCGAGCAGAATCGGAGAAAAAATTATCAATAATACCGGACTGGATTATATGATCCGTACCCGGATGGGGAGTGTCCGATTAATCAATAGTCGAGGAATTGAAAATTTGGCCGGTTTTGCCTACATTCCCAGTGTGAACTGGATTGTCGTCTCCCAGCAACCGACGGAAGAGTTGTTTAGGCAGGCTAACGTTATTCTTTTAAAAGTCTCAGTCGGCATTTTAATTTTTTATATTTTTATTTTTATTATTGTCTGGAGAATGTCGCGCTTTATTTCTTCACCGTTAAATAGCTTGGCAAAAATGGCCAGCATGCTCAATCAGCCCGACATTCAGGAGAACATTAAACAAGTTGATCCTTGGTATTTTGAGGTTTTAAAGTTTAGAACCTCATTGTTACTCAGCTCGCAAACCTTCAGTGAGAAGATTGCTGAATTGCGTCAACATGTGAATACTGATCCACTGACTGGTTTATATAACCGGCGGGGGATGCAAATCTTCTTAAAAGAAGTGATGAACTTAGGACGAGATTTTGCTGTGCTAGCAATTGATATCGATTATTTTAAGCAGGTGAATGATCGCTATGGTCATGGTCAAGGAGATGCCGTTTTAAAAACCCTGGCCAGCTTGATGAAAAATAATTTCAGGGATGAAGACATCTGTTGTCGGATAGGAGGAGAGGAGTTTATTGTATTAATGACGACTTCAGATGCGAAGGTTGCTTATAATGCTGCGGAACGTTTAAGAAAAACAATCGAATCTAGTAACTTCAATTTTATCGAACCGATTACCATATCTGTTGGAATTGCCTTTTGGCCTAAAAGCTCAGATGATGTGACCGAGGTTTTTAAAATGGCTGATAATAAACTTTATCAAGCTAAAAATAACGGACGCAACTGTATCTGTTATTAGGTGGAGAGAGCGTATTGAGTTTTATACTAATTCGATCTGTTTATAATTAAGCTTGAGCTCGCTAAGCGAAGCGGGGTGAGCAAAATGGTAACCTTGAAAATGGTCACAATCATAGTTTTTTAAAAACTGCGCCTGAGCTTGAGTTTCTATGCCTTCAGCAACCACTTGTAATCCAAGTTGATGAGCCATGACAATAATCGCAGCGACAATCGCGCCATCTTTCTCATTTTGAGGTAAATGTTCAATAAAACTGCGATCGAGTTTTATCTCATCCACAGGTAAAGTACGTAAATAACTCAGGCTGGAGTATCCTGTGCCAAAGTCATCGACAGAGACTTTGATGCCCAAGTCACGAACAGCCTTTAAAATTTCTAACGAACGGTCAGCACCTGCGATTAACATGGTTTCGGTAACTTCAATTTTTAACAACTCTGGTTGCAACTGAGTATCTGCCAGGGTTTGTTGTAAGTCATGTAAAAAGCTGGTGCGCTTAAACTGTAGCGGGGAAAGATTGACAGCTACACTCAGATTAGTGCCATTTTTCTTGTTCCAATCGACGATATCCTGGCAGGCTTGCTGTAATACCCATTGGCCAATCACTACAATTTGACCGGTTGTTTCAGCAAAGGGAATAAACTCTGCTGGAGAGATAGAACCTCTTTGCGGATGCTGCCAACGAATCAAGGCTTCTACACTTTTTAATTGTCCTGAGTCAGCATCAATAACCGGTTGATAGACTAACCTGAACTGTTTTTCTTCTACGGCAACCATTAACTCATGGCGCATCAGTACATAGTCGATTTTCGGAGTGCGCGTAGAGTTAAAAGCATACCAATGCCAGGTATTGCCCCCTTCTTTTTTCGCTTCACTCATCGCATGTATGGCATGATGCAGCAATTCGTTAGATTTTTCTATTTGAGGATCATCATCTGCAATGCCAATACTGGCACTAATATGGATTTTATGACCATGAATATTAAATGGAGCTGACAGACTTTTTAAGACTTGCTCTGCAAGCACAGCGACCTGTTTTAAATCATCACATTTATTTAGCAGTATGCCAAATTCATCTGCTGAAAAATGCGAAATGATATGCTCTTCTGGGATAACCTGACGCAGGCGATTGGCTACAGCTATCAAAAGTTGATCACCAATGAAGTGGCCCAAACCTTGATTTAAAGGCTGGAAGCCATCTAGATCCACATACATGACAATGAGTGATCGGTGATTGTCATGGTGCAAATGGAAGGTCGTATCCAGTATTTCTTCAAAGGTATGATGATTAATTAATCCGGTTAGACTATCGTGGGTCTGCTGACGGGCGATATATTCGCTATTTGCCCGCTGTTGGGTAATATCTTGCTGAATTCCAATAAAATGGGTGCAAAAATTTTTGTCATCAAAAACCGGCCCCAATACCAGCTGATTCCAGAACCAGCTGCCATCTTTACGATAGTTTTTTAGGGTGATCTGGATTTCTTGCTGTTCTTGAAGTGCGTTGCGTATTTTATCAATTGTCTTCGGGTCGGTATCAGGACCTTGCAGAAAACGACAGTTCTGACCTAGCACCTCTTCTTTTTTATAACCGGTCAGGCTTTCAAAAGCAGGATTAACATATTCAATAGCATGCTGTGCAGAAGCATTGGTCAGCACGATGCCATGAGGATTCGCATCGACACTACGTTTCAGTAAACGTAACATTTCTTCGGTTTCATGCCGCTCGGTAATATCACGGGCAATCCCAAATACACCGACCACCTGCTGAGCTTGTTGAAGAGGTAAATAAGTGAGGTCTAGCCAGTAACATTCCCCCAAGGCATTCTTTGCCTGAATTTCCAGGTGTTGGCTGTTGCCTTGCAAGGCCTGTTCAAATGCAGTTTGAACTATAGCTTGAAAGTTAGGGCAGATAAATTTTGAGAAATGTAAGCCCCTGGTCTGTTCCGGATTTAATCTGGTGAGGTCTTTAGAGGCAAGATTAACATCCAGAATAATGCCTGCAGGATTATGTTCAAAAATGGCATCGGGATGGTAAGTGAAGAAAGACCGATATTTGTCATTTAGCGCCAGTCTCTGTTGCCGTTCTGCATGCAGGTCCATACTCAAGGCAACTAAAGATGCGGCATGAGCAATCAATTTAATATGAGTAGAGCTTGGACACTTGGGAGAACGGTAATAGGTTGCAAAGGTTCCATAGAGGGTTCCCTGCGCATTAATAATCGGCATTGACCAACACGCGTTGAGATTCTCTTCTTGAATCAGGCTATGGAAAGCTACCCAGTTGGGGTCAATCGCTAAATTTTCACAAATCACCAGTTTGCGGTGAAAAGCGGCTGCACCACATGCGCCCACATGTGGACCTATTTTTAGATTAGAGACCGTTTCTATATATCGGTTGGAAAAATGCTGGCTACCACTAATTAAATTTAAAGTTTGTTCTGTTTCAGAGTACAACATAATGGAGACCATTGAATCTGGTATCCGGGCTTCTAGCCATTCACTGACCATCTGAAATATGAGGCTTAACTCAGCATGCTGCCCAATTAAATTAAAAATAGATTGAGTATCTAAATAACTCGCTGTTTGACTCATATAGTTTGCCACCCTAGAGTTGTATTGCGCATTTTGGATAGATTCTCAACGAAATTTTGTAAAACTGGATCTAAATGTGAATGATTACCTTTATTTAAATACTATAACAAAAATGCGATAACCTTCACATATTATTATCTAAAAGTCTTATCGATATCAGGTTTTAATTTAAACAAGTAGCCTCAAGAATATTCCCGGTTACAATCATCGGGACTGAAACAATGGTTTGTTAACGTATCAATAGCTTATTCATGCGTTTGCATTGCAACAGTATATGGTCCTGAAAAGCAAAGATACGCTGCAAATTGTATCTTGCAGAATACAACCTATAATGGAGAGATCACTACAACAGTAGCACTCATCACCTCGGTCTTTTTCAGCGTATTACATTCCTTTTTATTTGAATATTGAAAATATCGACATTTAAAACATACTCAATCATCATTCAAATTAAGTTGAATTCAGGTAGTTTGGGACAATGGGGTTATTTCTCTCTTTTCTACTCGTAAATACCTTGGGATGCCTTGTTGAAGAAAAATGCGTGCTTGATAAAGCTCATACCCCATCATACTGATATATAATCGATAATAATCAAGTGAACTGAGCGACTGGAGCAGCGATGTCTGTACAGCATTTTGACGATGACACCCATGAAGATGATTTAATTAGTCCGGAACAGCGTGCTCAGGCAGCGAGTAAAACCACTTGGGTGAGTGTAGGGGTTAACCTGGTTTTATCGATCTTTCAGATTGTGGTCGGGATTTTTGCCAAGTCCCAAGGCCTGATTGCAGACGGTATTCATACCCTTAGTGATTTGGTGGCTGATTTTATTGTACTGTTTGCCAACCATCACAGTAAAAAAGAGGCAGATGACGATCATCCTTTTGGTCATTACCGCTTTGAAAATGCAGCCTCTTTTATTCTAGGCTTGCTTTTGTTGGGAGTTGGCATTGGAATGCTGGTCATGGCAACCAATAAAATTCTCAATCCGGAACAGATTCCGCAAGTACAGTCAGTGGCCTTGTATATCGCCATGCTGGCCCTGGTAGGCAAAGAATTATTGTTTCGTTACATGCTGAAAGTTGCCAAAAAAGTCAAATCAAGTATGTTGGTAGCGAATGCATGGCATGCCCGTTCTGATGCCGCTTCATCTTTGGTGGTGCTGGTCGGGATTGCAGGAAACTTGTTCGGTTATCCTATTCTTGACCCGATTGCTGCCCTAGTGGTCGGTTTGATGATTATTAAAATGGGGTGGGAATTTGGCTGGCAAGCATTAAGTGATTTGATGGACCGGGCGGCAGATGAACATGAAATTCAGGCCATAGAACAGACCTTCCTTTCCACTGAAGGTATTCAAGGCGTGCATAATATTCGGACCCGTAAAATGGGAGATATGATTATCGTAGATGCACATATTGAGGTAGATGGCAATCTGAGTGTTCGTCAAGGACATGATATTTCAGTGAATGCGAGAAATCTGGTGATGAAGAAGCATCAGGTGATTGATGTCATTACTCATATGGATCCTGTTTAATTTAATTGGGTACACAACCTAAGCGACTGAGCTTTAAACCACAGTGGATTGACAGCGAAATGTCGCTTTATCCGCTCAACTGTCACCTTGTGCTGCGTATTGAGGGTGACATGACTCCTATAAAATAATTTTGAAAGATATCTTTAGAATAAAATTTGGGTAAGCAGGCACATGAATATAAAGAAACTCGCTGTTGTCGGTGCAATTGTGGTTCTGGGGCTGGTGGCCTATCTGGTCTGGAAAAACATGAACCAGCCGGATACACAGGCTTTAGTCAGTGGCAATGGGCGGATTGAAGCGACGGAAATCAATATCTCCAGTAAGTTATCTGGCCAGTTGGAAGAAATTTTGGTACAGGAAGGCGATTTTGTCGAACCAGGCCAGGTTTTGGCACGGATTAAAGTCTCTACACTAGAAGCACAGCTGCGTGAAGTTCAGGCCCAGCAGCGTCAGGCACAGGATGGCATTGCGACCGCAGAAGCCCAGGTGGCTATGCGTATCAGTGAAAAAGCGGCAGCTGCAGCCATGGTCGAGCAGCGTGAAACCGAACTGGTCGCTGCTAAAAATCGTCTGGCACGAACCGAAATTTTGGCCAAAGACGGGGCAGTCTCTAAACAGCAGCTGGATGATGAGCGCGCTGATGTCAAAAGTGTTGCAGCCGTGCTGAGTGCGGCAAGAGCACAAGTGGACAGTGCACAAAGTGCGATTGTGGCCGCGCGCAGCCAGGTGTCGAGCGCACACTCGCAAGTCGATGCCATTAAGGCCACAGTCGAGCGGATCAATTTCGATATTGAAGATGCCCAGCTTAAGGCACCGTTGAAAGCGCGTGTCCAGTTTCTGGTAGCGCAGCCGGGTGAAATGATTTCGGCAGGTGGACGGGTCATGAACCTGATTGATCTGTCTGATGTGTATATGACTTTCTTCCTACCGGAAACCGTGGCTGGACGTATCGCGATAGGTACTGAAGTCCGTATCGTACTGGATGCGGCCAAAAATGTGGTGATTCCTGCCAAGGTATCGTTTGTCGCGGATACTGCGCAGTTCACCCCAAAGATGGTGGAAACTGAAAGTGAACGTCAGAAACTGATGTTCCGTATTAAGGCAAAAATTGATCCAGTGTTGTTGCAGAAATACATCCAGCAAGTCAAAACTGGTCTTCCGGGTGTAGCCTATATCAAAATTGACGAGAATGCGCCTTGGCCTGCATTCCTAAGCAATCTGGTTAAATCATGACAGCAGCATCCGCACAGGGCGAAATCGTTGCCGATATTCAGCAGGTCAGTCTGAAATACGGCAAAACCCAGGCCTTAAAGGAGATTTCCCTGGCATTGCCTGCGGGTTGCATGATTGGTCTGATCGGCCCGGATGGCGTGGGAAAATCCAGCCTGCTGGCATTACTGGCCGGTGCCAAGGTGGTCCAGCAAGGCCGCTTGATGGTGCTTGGTGGAGATATTGCCGACCGAAAGCACCGCAGAAAAGTCTGTCCGCATATTGCCTATATGCCGCAGGGACTTGGCAAGAACCTGTCCAAAACCCTTTCGGTTGAAGAAAACCTGCAGTTTGTCGCCCGTCTGTTTGGACATAATGCTGCAGAAAGCCGAAAACGTATTGATTCACTGACTAAAAGTACGGGGCTATATGAGTTTCTCGATCGTCCAGCCGGAAAACTGTCCGGCGGGATGAAACAAAAACTTGGTCTGTGCTGTTCCCTGATTCATGATCCCGACTTTCTGATCCTGGATGAGCCCACCACCGGTGTTGACCCCTTGGCACGTGCACAATTTTGGGAATTGATTAACCGTATCCGTAGCGTCCGCCCACAGATGAGTGTGATTGTGGCGACTGCCTATATGGATGAAGCACAGGGTTTTGACTGGCTAGCGATGATGGATGAAGGTCGCATCCTGCAAACTGGTAGTCCCGAGGAACTGTTGGCACAGACCGACAGCCGCAGTCTGGAAGAAGCCTACATCAAGCTTTTGCCAGAGCAAAAGAAACAGGGTTATGAGCCGGTGGTGATTCCGCCTTTAGCGGATGATGGTTCGGATGGCTATGCGCTGGAAGCCAAGGACCTGACGGTCAAATTTGGTGACTTTACCGCAGTAGATCATGTCAATTTCCAAATCAGGCGTGGGGAAATCTTTGGATTCTTAGGCTCCAATGGTTGTGGTAAATCGACCACGATGAAGGTCTTGACTGGATTGCTGGAGGCTTCGGAAGGGCAAGCTTGGCTGTTCGGGCAACCGGTGCAAGGCAGTGATATTGCCACGCGTCGGCGTGTTGGGTATATGTCGCAATCCTTTTCACTTTACAGTGAACTGACGATTATCCAGAACCTGGTACTGCATGCCAAACTGTTTCATGTGCCGGCAGAACAGATTGATGCACGTGTTGAGCAGATGCTACAGCGTTTCGATTTGAGGGAACTGAAAGACAAATTGCCGGATGACTTGCCGCTCGGGATCCGCCAGCGTCTGTCATTAGCGGTGGCGCTGGTGCATAATCCGGAAATTTTGATTCTGGATGAGCCGACCTCAGGCGTGGACCCGATTGCCCGGGATAAATTCTGGCATGATCTGATCACCCTGTCGCGCAAAGATGGGGTCACCATCTTTATTTCCACGCACTTTATGAATGAAGCCGAGCGCTGTGACCGTATGTCGCTGATGCATGCCGGTCGGGTGCTGGACAGTGCTGCACCGGTGCAACTGATGCAGAACCGGCAGGCTGCGTCTTTGGAACAGGCATTTATTGGCTATCTGCTGGATGCCGGTGCAGGCAGCCAGACTCCCGCTGAAGAAGAGCTGGAGAGTAGTCCAGCCGAGTGTCAGCCAGCCCGGACGCAGCAGAGAAAATCCAGTCGATTTAGCCTGCAACGTCTGCTTAGTTATGCCTGGCGAGAATCCCTAGAACTGGCACGTGACCCGATTCGCGCCACCATGGCCTTGGTCGGCTCGATTATCCTACTGTTTGTGATGGGCTATGGCATTACCATGGATGTGGATGATCTGACTTTTGCGGTGCTGGATCGGGATCAGACCGGGCTGAGTCAGAATTACAGCATGAGTATTGCCGGTTCGCGTTATTTTGTCGAAAAGACACCTTTGCAAAGTTATGACGACCTGGACCAGCGTATGCGCAGCGGCGATATTGCTCTAGCGATCGAGATTCCGCCCGGTTTTGCCCGGGATGTGGCCCGGGGTGAGGAGGTCAAGATTGGGGCCTGGATCGACGGGGCTATGCCCCAGCGTGCCGAAACGGTCCAGGGCTATGTACAGGGCATTCATGCACACTGGTTGATGCAGCAGGCGCTGGAGCACAGCGGGTATAAGATGTCGAGTACGGTCAATGTGGAAACCCGATTCCGCTATAATCCGGATATCAAGAGCTTGCCCGCAATGGCGCCAGCTTTATTTCCGCTGCTCATTCTGCTGATTCCGGCCATGCTGACAGCGCTGTCTGTGGTGCGGGAAAAAGAACTGGGTTCGATTGTCAATTTGTATGTCACCCCGGTGACCCGCAGTGAGTTCCTGATCGGCAAGCAGATTCCCTACGTGGTGCTGGCCATGCTGAACTATTTCCTGATGTGTCTGATTATTGTGCTGATGTTTGATGTGCCGATTAAAGGCAGTTTTCTGACCCTGACCCTAGCTTCATTCCTGTTTATTATTTTTTCCACGGGTACCGGTTTATTGGCTTCCGCCCTGACCAAGAGTCAGATCGCTTCGATGTTTCTGGTGATGCTTGGCACGCTGATTCCGGTGATGCAGTTTGCCGGTATTATTAATCCAGTTTCTGCGCTGGAAGGATTTGGCCGCTGGTTTGGCGGGATTTATCCTGCTACACATATGGTGAATATTAGTCGTGGCGTGTTTAACAAAGCTTTAGGTTTTCAGGACTTGCATCAGTCTCTTTGGGTAATCTTGCTGTCAGTGCCTGTCATTATGTGTGCGGCAATCCTGGCGCTAAAAAAACAGGAGTCCTAGGATGTTCCGTCAGAAAATACAGAATATCTACCAGCTCGGTTGCAAGGAATTGTGGAGTCTATGGCGTGACCCGGTCATGCTGATCCTGATCATCTACACCTTTACTGTGGCAATTTATACGGCAGCCACAGCCATGACCGATAGTCTGAACATGGCTCCGATTGCAATTGTAGATGAAGATCATTCAACCTTGTCCGAGCGAATTACCTCGGCATTTTATCCACCGTATTTTATTCCACAAAGCACTGAACTGAATTATATGGATGCCGGAATGGATGCTGGGGAATTTACCTTTGCTCTAAATATTCCGGTGAATTTTCAGGAAGATGTGCTTGCAGGAAAAGAAGCGGCGATTCAGGTGAATGTCGACGCCACGCGCATGTCTCAGGCGATGACCGGGGCTGGCTATATTCAGCAGATTATTCAGTCTGAAGTCAGTGAATATGTGTTGCATAGCCGGGAAGTGAGCAGCATGCCGGTTGAACTGGAGATGCGTGCCCGCTTTAACCCGTTGCTGGACCAGAAATGGTTTGGCAGTGTCATGGAAATCATCAATAATGTGGCGATGCTGTCTATCATTCTGACCGGAGCAGCTTTAATTCGCGAGCGTGAGCACGGCACGGTAGAACACCTGATGGTGATGCCGGTCACGGTGTTTGAAATCATGATGTCTAAAGTGTGGTCTATGAGCCTGGTGGTATTGATTGCAGCTTTTGCCGGGCTGAAACTGGTGGTACAGCTGGCCTTGCAGGTTCCGATTGAAGGGAACCTGTTGCTCTTCTTCTTTGGGGCATTATTGACCCTGTTTGCCACCACCTCGATGGGCATTTATCTGGCCACCATGTCGAAATCGATGCCGCAGTTTGGTTTATTGATGATGCTGATTCTGATCCCGATGGAAATGCTCTCAGGTGGGATGACACCGCGGGAAAGCATGCCAGAGGTATTGCAGTATCTGATGCTGATCGCCCCAACCACGCATTTTGTTGAACTGGCCCAAGCTATTCTGTATCGAAATGCCGGGCTAAATATCGTTTGGCCGTCGTTTCTATGGCTGGTTGGAATTGCCGTGCTGTTTTTCTATGTGGCCTGGAAACGTTTTAAGGATACGATTCATACCATGACCTGAGCATAACCAGGGACGGGTAAATATCAGTATTTTTAAATATCGTTGAGTTTTCCGTAAATACAGTTTTGTTTTTATCCCATGAGTTGTCCACAGAAATTGGGGATAATTTTTGCCCTGGAAAGGCCGGGAACATTGAAAAAATTCCTAATTTGATTAAAAAATAACCGTTTTGTTGGCAGGAAGTGTCAACAATGCTCATAAAAAAACCGACTTGTTTCTAAGTCGGTTGAACGAGGTCGTTCTAGAGGGTATGACTCAATGTAAGCTAATGATCTTAACGTAATCTTAAAACCGTTATTCACCAATTAAAATGTCTATGCGATAAACCATTTAAAATGTCCTGTTTTTAACTGCAAGAGTCAAGCACAGGATTCAGATTTCGTTGTTGAACTGCTGTTTTCTGTGCACGTCTTCTTGGCATTTTGTGAGAACGATTGTGTTTGTTTTGCTGTTCCAATTCTTCACGCTGTTGTTGAATATGCGCCAGCACAGAACCCAAACGTTTATTCTCAACGACCTCTCTCTGGTTGAGCTGACTTAACTTATCAAAGATGCTGTATTGATTTTTCGACCTTGATGTTCAATCACTACCATACCATCCGGGTATTCTAGAAACTCAAGATATTTGCCAATCAGCCTCTGATTTTCCTATTTATTATCAAGGAGATATACGCATTTATCATAAGTAATGGTCAAGCTATTCGTGACTCTACGGGGTTCACGCCAGGTAAAAACATCATCTAATTCCTCAGCGGTTTCAGTCACAGTTCGGTGCAGATCCTTGGGATTAAAAGCTGTCTTAGCAAACTTATGATTAAACTGCTCGATAAAGCAGGGCAACCACTTATTCGTATCAGCAATTGAACTGATACCTTCGAGGCGAATTTTCTTGATCAGACGGTTCTGAAGGGTTCTGTTGGCGCATTCTACGCGACCTTTGGCCTGCGGTGAATTTGGCGAAATGATATCGATTTAAGGGTGCTGAGCACGCGTCCAAACTGGGTAATCTTGGTGTCTTTCTTGCTATTTTGATTCACCTTAAACACTAGATGTTTGTACCTGTAAAAACGCTAAGGGCTTACCGTGCTGTTCAATATACAAGCGTGTTGAAATCATATAGTCAAAGGCTGATTCTGACTCGCAGAAGCGTAAATGCTGCAATTTGCCTGTGGCATCATCAATAAACAGCATTTAGGGGTTGGTCCTTCAAACCAGTCATGATGTGAGCCATCAATCTTGATCAGTTCACTGAAGCAATCCCGATTATATCGAGGCTGATATGGACGTTAGCTATCGTGAACTTCAGGAAATGCTGGCCGAGCGTGGTGTGAATGTTGATCACACGACTATTTACCGTTGGGTTCAACGTTATGCCCTTGAAATAGAAAAACAGTTACGCTGGTATTGGTGTAATCCTACTAATATCAGCCCGTGGCATATTGATGAAACCTATGTAAAAGTGAATGGACGATGGTCTTATCTGTATCGTGCAGTCGATCAACGTGGCTATACCATTGATTTTTACCTTTCTTCTAGACGTAATACCAAATCAGCCTATTGTTTACTCGGAAAAATTTTAAATAATGTAAAGAAATGGCAAATTCCACAGGTGATCAATACGGATAAAGTACCTACATATGGAAGTGCTTTATCATGGTTAAAACAGGAAGGTAAATGTCCACCAGACCTTGAGCACAGGAAAATTAAGTATAAAAATAACGTGATTGAATGTGATTATGGCAAACTAAAGCGGATCATCAGGGCTACGTTAGGATTCAAATCCATGAAAACGGCTTATGCCACAATTAAAGGTATTGAAGTTATGCGTGCACTACGTAAAGGACAAGCTTCGTCATTTTATTATGGTCAGCCTCAGGGTGAAGTGTGTCTAATCAACAGGGTTTTTGGTCTAAATATGAATAAAACTATGATTTTACATAAATAAGATGAGTTTTTGATATGCCTATATTTTCAGCACAAATTATTGATAAAAAACAATTTTAGCAAAAGCTTTTTTCAATACAGCTCAACAACTCAATCTAACCCAAACTCAACTTGCTGTTATTCTAGGGGTATCTCAGCCAACAATAAGTCGGTTAAAAACCCAACTTAAATTAGACCTAGCTTCAAAGCAAGGTGAATTAGCATTATTACTTATCAAACTGTATACAGCTTTATATGATTTAAACGGTGGTGATCTAGATTGGATACTCCATTTTCTTAACTCTAAAAACAGGGTAACTGGTGGAGTTCCAGTGGAACAAATTGAAACTGCACGTGGCTTGGTTTCAGTACTACAGTTTGTTGAGGCTATTCGGGGGAATTGAATGGATACTATCGGGATGTTGAGCAGATAACAAAAGTGGGGTTCAGTGGACGCTTACAATAAAATAGAAACATTATTCAGCTTATTGAAAGGACAATACAATTTAGTCACGAGTAAAGCAGGTAGTATTTCGGGATTTTTAAGTGGGATTTATGTTTCGTTATGTGCATACCAATTAACCCATCGAAATAAGCCAACCATTCAAATTATAGAATCATTGGCTTAAACAGGATTGGGGCTAAATAATCTTTCTCTCTAAAGGTGAGGATATAGACACTTTAGACGGGTTCTAATACGCTATTTTATAAGGTGTTTGGTGTACTGCTAAATTAAGTAATTAGCTATAGTAGAGCAAGTGGTTAATTGATTCCTGAAAAGGCGTTACGCTGCGATACTTTCTCTTGAAGTTGCTGTTTTTCCTGAGCGGATAAAAAGGCGATGCTCAAACCGTTTTGCTGCGCTTGTCGGATTTGTGCTTCGGACAAGCCTGCCTGTGGTGCTGCGTGTAAATATTCATGTTGAATATCAATGCCTTCAACCGCAGGATCGTCACTATTAATCGTGGCTAAAATGCCATGTTCAAGAAAGGTTTTAAGCGGATGTTGAGCAATATCGGCAACGGTACTGGTTTGCAGATTTGAGGTAATGCAGGACTCAATCCCGATCTGATGTTCAACTAAATAATCCAGCAATTTTGCATCTTCCACAGCTTTCACCCCATGCCCGATACGGGTTGCACCGAGGGTTTGAATCGCTTGCCAAATACTGCTTGCACCAGCGGCTTCACCTGCATGGACGCTGATGTGCCAGCCTGCATCACGAGCTTGCTTGAAATGATCAATAAACAGTTCCCCTGTAAAGCCCAGTTCATCACCTGCCAAATCTAGTGCGGTAATCTGGTCACGATGAGTCAGTAAGGCATCCAGTTCTTGCTGGCAGCGAACCTGCCCAAAGGTACGACTCATAATACCGATGAGCTTAGCAGGAAGATCAAAGTCACGGCTGCCTTGCTGAACGCCATCAATCACGGCTTCGACTACACCAGCCAGTGGAAGTTGATGGCTCATCGCCATATAAAAGGGTGAAAAGCGCAGTTCCACATAGTCCAAACCTTGTTGGGCTGCATCTTGCATATTTTCCCATGCGACACGACGGCAGGCTTCCAAATCACCCAAGACTTTCACGCCCCAGTCCAGTTTGTTTAAGAAGCTCAGCAGGTCTGGCTGATTGTCCATGACCTGAACATGCGGTAGTAGTTCCGGCAGGGTGTTGGCAGGCAGTTGAATCTGAAATTGCTGCCCCAGTTCTAAAATGGTTTGCGGACGGATATTGCCATCGAGGTGGCGGTGTAAATCGGTGAGCGGGATATTTTTATCAATCATTATTATTCACCTAAGGGTTTATCCAGTCAGAAAAGCGTGATGTCCTCACAGCATAATCGCAAGTATATTCATTCGGATACTGCATAATCATATATGCGGTAGTGAAGACGATATTTTAAAAGAGATAGGCCTTTATTGAATGGATTATGGAGTATTGCTCTATCCTCGCTGATGGACTTGAACAGTGCTAAGAACACTTGTGCTTGGGCATAATCTAGCAGTAGAAATCACCGTCCTTAAAGGGCGGTGAGGACGTCAAATCCATCATGCAGAGAGTACAGAACATATAAAAAGCACTCTTATGCCACGCTCACATTAAATAATGATCCGATCCAAGCACTGAATAACATGGCGATAATTCCCCAAATCATCACCCGAATCGAACCTCTCCAAATACTTGCACCGCCAGCATAACTGGCCAAGGCCCCCATAATTCCGAGACTTAATACCCCAATCAGCATGACGCCTTTCTCTAAGTATTGCTCAGGCAGAAGCATAATTGAAATTAAAGGAAAGAGTGAACCGACTGTAAATGCAATGGCTGAAGAGAATGCGGCACGAAAGGGCTGGGCAGAAGTATGATCTGAAATACCAATTTCATCACGCGCATGTGCATCTAAAGCATTGTGTGCAGTCAGTTGTTGCGCGACTTCTTCAGCTAAAGCGGGTTGTAATCCGCGTTGTATATAAATATTTTTTAACTCATTCAATTCATGTTCGGGATGGCGTTGCAGTTCACGTTGTTCCATCTCCAGATCATTTTGTTCAATGTCTTGCTGGGATTTAACTGAAATATATTCACCTGCAGCCATTGATGCAGCCCCAGAGATCAATCCGGCGATACAGGTCACCAGTAGGGTATGGGTAGATGCGCCACTGGCTGCAATTCCCACCACCAGACTGGTGACTGAAATAATCCCGTCATTTGCCCCCAGCACCGCTGCACGTAACCATCCAGCACGTTCAATATAATGTTTTTCGATATGATAAGAATGGCGCACAATAAACTCTCTTGCTATTATACACATGATTATAGTCAATATAGGATGACGAAACCTTAATTGAGCAAGACAATAGCGAATATAAATCCGTATCCATACCTATCCCTGCCATTTTGAATAACTTGCTTTAAATACCCATCAATCCAGGACTGCATCCATATTCAGGCTGGATATCATCGGTATTTTGTTTACTGGTGATCAAATCAAGGGTAATCCCCCCTAAAAACAATAGGATTTAAAAGTAGAATTTTCTCTTAAGATACAAGCAGGGGATTCTGCATGAAAACATCTAAATTTACAGACAGCCAGATCATGTCCATCTTGAAACAAGCGGAATCTGGCACACCTGTAGCTATTCTTTGTCGTGAACACGGCATGAGCAATGCTACATTCTATAAATGGTGTGCCAAATATGGCTGTATTGATATGTCATTAATGGCTAGACTCAGAAAGTTAGAAGCAGAAAATGCCAGACTGAAAAAAATGTATGCTGAAGAGCGATTAAAAGCAGAGATCATTCAGGAAGCAATGGCAATGAGTAGCACTGCTACGCAAGGGTGAAGCCATCTTGCCGACGTAAGATGGCACAGCAGGCAGTTGCCCAATATGCCATTAGTATTCGTTTGGCTTGCACTGCATTTGAAATCAGTGAGACCTGCTATCGTTATCAAGCTAAACTCAGTGATGACAATGCTTTCATTGCAGAACAGCTCATTGAACTGACTGAAGAAAATACAGATTGGGGTTTTGGTCTGTGTTTTTCTTATCTACGTCATGTTGAAAGCCATCACTGGAACCACAAGCGTATTTACCGTATTTACTATGTTTTCGCTACGCTCAAACTCTATTGAACTTAGTTCATTGGGGCAATTTTTTGCAAATACCTGGAATCAATTCTCTAAAAACAAAAGCAATTCCGGATTCGCTTCGCTCATGAGTTTTTTATGCTCCGTCTAGACTCAAATTAAGTTTGTTCGCACCCTTCGGGATGCTCTGTATCTAAATCTAAGAATCAAAGGAAAGCTTGTAATCAGGGAAAAAGCATAGCGAGAATTTTGATTGCATCCGTTCGCTCGTAGACACTCGCTCTGTTTATACAGATAAAGCACATAGACTTAAAAACCAGGACCTCCAAAATCATAGTCATCAGGTTTTGGCTTCTTCAATTCATGCTGATCAGGTTGAGGCCGTGGATTGATGTGTGTGTGGATCGGCTGTTCAGGTTTTGAATAGACCTTAAATTCAACAGATGGGGTTGGGTAATGCTGGGCATGGTTGAATTTTCGGGTCATTTGCTGTGTATTCCACATTTCACTTTCAATGATCGAATTCTGCGCTTTGACGATTGTCACAATATCGTTTTCGAGTTCTTTTTTATTCTTTGCTTTTTTGAGTAAGTAATTGACGTAGTACATAACCTCCAGTGTTGAGTAGGGTTCATTACTACAACTATAAAAATATTCATGTTTCTGGTCTATTTTCTTCTGGCGTTCTTCTAGTTCTCGTTCTTGGTGATTGTGTTCTCGGATCTTCTGGATCTCAGCGAGGTATTCAGGGGTCGCATTTTGTTTGCCGACACCCAATTTAGGTTCAGGAAGGTACAAGGTACCGTGGATCTCATTGTATTTTTCATAGCTATCTGCTGACACTTGGTTTTTGATTGTGATGTCTTGTCCATCTAGCCTGTAGGTGACAGTCGGGCAGTGTTGAGCAAGGGCATCATTGAGGTGATTTTCCCATTGTTTTCGGATGTAGATCAGGAAAGCAGAATAATCTTCATGACCTTCTTGGAGTTGGATTTTCTTGGCACCGCCTTTCGATGGGTCTTTAGCGTTATAGCGTTTGAAATACTGTTCGGCTGTTCGTTCTATGCCATCATCGGCTTTCAATGAGAACATGAGGTGACAGTGAGGCTGATCTTCGCCACTGATGCGCGATTTTACGTTATGTATGGCGTATGAATGAGGATAGTTAAAGCTAGCTACATGTTTTTCTAAAAACGTCTCTATGAGCATTTTACGCTGTTCTGGCGTGAATTCATTCGGTAGGGCAATTTCGTACTCAATGTACGCTTTGGCATTTGCTCGTTCATAGGTATCCGCGGCTTGCCAAAACTCGATTGGATCTTGGACGAAGGCAGGCATACAGCGACCAGGTTCAATGTGCTCGATGGTCTCATTACTGGTTTTGCGGATGTCTTCATACTGCATAAGCCTGGAAATGTAGAGATAATGGCCTGATGCATAGCCTTTATTTTTGCTTTTGACGCTGAAATGGTAGCTGGCCATGTTCACCTCTGGTGGCTTGGAGACCGGTTTTTATGCAGTGAAACGAAATGAAAACCGTCCGGATTTGGAACGCCTGAATGGCTGAAAAATCCGGTTAAAGGGGGTCAAGGGGGAAACGCCCAATTGCGTACTAGTTTCTCCGATAGGAAGAAACTGTCAAGTGCGAATTATTTAAAATAAAAATAAAAATTCTTTTCAAGAAATTTTATTTTTATTTTAAATAATTATTTTCAGACTGCCCTATCTATATGGTAAAACCATATAGATAGGTTGCAGTTCTGAAAATTAGGCGGCAGATGATGACTCTTGAAAAAACCAAAAAACGTGGAAGACCAGCTCAATTACTTCAAGTGGCAGAGTTACATGCTTTTGTTGAGTATCTATTAGAAAAAGATCCACGGACCGACTTACTGCTGGTGAAGTCCATGGGCAAGGAATATTTACAGATCTTTTAATTGATGGATTAAGTGGAAGTTCAGCTGATATTTGTGGGCGTATTACACCGGCGTCATTATATTCTCATGTAGATCAAACTTTGGGGCCTTGGGAACAACGTCCAATCTATAAAGCAAATGTACAAACATTCATTACTCTCCGACAAGTAAGTCCTAAAATTCCTTTAGATATTCTTCGACGATTAACTGATTATTTTCCTGATGCTACATCAATATTTTCTCTTGATCCATCATTTGAGCCTGACAGAGAGAATGTACCAGACGAATTCAAAGACATTCCTGTCGACTCAAATAATGCTAGAATTTTTAAGGAATTACAGCTATGTAACCGACATGGATTAGTTGCACCTGTTGATGCTGAGCATATGTATTACGCAGCAATAAAATCCACAGGTTGTAGATTAACGGCTCTAGGTGCACATTATCGAAAGTTGGCAGAAATGAAAAGAATCTAACTTATTTAGACTGAAATTTGTTAAGGGAAAGTTATGGATCTTTTTGATGGAAATAAGATCTTACTATTTATATTCTTCTTTATTCCTGGATTTATTGCATTAAAAACATATGATTTTTTTTATGCTGTGAACAAAAAGGATTTAGGAAAAGAAATATTAGATGCTGTTTTCTTTAGCTGCTTAAATTATTCAGTCATAGGTTTTCCATTAATTTATATTATTGATAATTATAATATTAATCTATTGGGTTTCTTCATTATTGGAATAATCTCTCTTCTAGTAGCACCTTGTTTTTTAGCTTTTTTATGGGTTTATATAATTAATCTAATATGTAAAAAGACAAAATTAGGTAAGTCTCCCCATAAAACCCCATTAGAATATTTTAATAATGAGGTACGTAAGAATAAGCATGTATGGGTTCAAGTAGAGTTAAAAGATGATTCTTTAATAAGTGGTGTCTGAATAGCCACCAAAATTCTAGACACACATAACCATCTTTTGATGGGCCTTTTCATAATCTAATGGAGAACGCTGACCATTGGAACCATGTCTGCGTTTTGAATTGTAGAACATCTCAATATATTCAAAAATATCCGATCTGGCTTCAGTTCTTGATGCATAGATTTTCTTCTTAATTCGTTCCCGCTTTAATAGCTGAAAGAAGCTTTCTGCAACAGCATTGTCATGGCAATTTCCTCTGCGACTCATACTACTTTCAAGATTATGATGCTTGAGAAATGTCTGCCATTCATGGCTGGTGTATTGGCTGCCTTGGTCAGAGTGAATCAGAACTTTATTCTGTGGTTTTCTTCGCCATAAAGCCATCAATAATGCATCTAAAACCAGGTCTGTCGTGATTCTGGATTTCATCGACCAGCCAACTACAAGACGTGAAAACAGGTCAATCACAACTGCGAAATATAGCCACCCTTCATGAGTACGGATATAGGTAATATCTGTCACCCATATTTGGTTGGGATAAGTTGGATTAAATTGGCGGTCTAAAGTGTTTGCGGCAACGATAGCTGGATTACCAGCGTGAGCTCTAGGTTTACGATAGCCACGCTGTGATTTGAGACCATTCGCCTTCATGAGCTGATGTACTCGATTAATCCCGCAACTTTCACCAACATCTTTTAAATCACAGTGAATCTTGCGATAGCCGTAGACTCCGCCAGATTCTAGCCAGAACTGTTTAATTAATCCCGAAAGCTGTTGCCGTTTCCTCGCAGTTTTACTGGTGGGTTGCTTTAACCATGCGTAATAACCACTGTGATGAACATCCAGAGCTGAACATAAACGACGGACAGGCCATATGTGCTGGTTGTCCTGAATAAAGGCGTACCTCATTTGGACTGGCTTGCGAAGTACACCGCGGCCTTTTTTAATATGTCTCTTTCTTCAGTGACCCTTTGCAGCTCTTTTTTTAACTTTGCCAATTCTGCACTTGGATCAGTAGATTCTGTTGTCTTGGGTTGCTGTGGATCATAACGTTTAATCCAGGCATATAAACTATGTGTGGTGGTTCCTAAACGTGCAGCAACTTCGGTCACACTATGACCTTTCTCGGTAACTTGTTTTACTGCTTCAATTTTGAATTCTTCAGGGTATCGTTTACTGCTCATAAGCACCTCGTTAATTAGCCATTTTATCTAACTAAAAGGTGTCTACAAAATTAGTGGCTATTCATACATTGGCATCATTCTTTAAAATTTCAGCTAAAGGATTTTGTCTCGATATATGTGCCAATAATTTCCCAAAATCCCCCTTATCAGGCACTAATTCAAAAGGAATATGGTTAGCATCTAACTCACCATTGGAATATGTAATGATACAACCGAAGGGATGTTTTTTTACTAAATCATGAAGAAGATCTATTCGTCTTTCTTCAAAATGAGGGGGTAAGTACATTTGGTTCTTTCTATAGTTTTGACGTTGTATTACATCAAATTAAGGTAATTAATGGCTACTTATCAACTCTTATTTAAGATAATAGCTGTTATGCGAAATTATCTCGTTTTTCACCATTTAAAGTGTCTGGATTCTAACCTAGAGAAATTTTAACTGGGAATCCTACAAAGGGCTTTATTTCTTTTAGAACAAACATACTTTGCATTTCCTTTATTCCAGGCAATCTTCTAATTGTTGACATTGAGAATTCAGCATAAGTATCAAGATCTGGTGATACAACTTGAAGTAAGAAATCTGCATCTCCCCCAATGCTGTAACATGCAACGACATAATCTAGGGCTGTAACTTCTTCTTCAAATTTTTTAGCTTCCTTTTCGCTATGACTATCAATAGATACACGTATAAATACCATTACGCCTAAATCTATTTTTTTGCGGTCAAGTAATACTCCATATCCTTTAATAATGCTTGTATCTTCAAGTTGTTTGACCCTACGCCAACAAGGAGAGGTAGATAAGTTTAATCGTTCAGATAATTCGGCTGTTGTAATACGTGAGTCTTTCTGTAGCAACTCTAAAATTTTTACATCAGTTTTATCGATTTTTTTACTGGCAGGCATAAATATTCAAATAATTAACTAAATTAGAAATTTTATACCCTTTTTAGAATTTTATATAAAACAAATAGATCAATTTACTCTTTGTTTTTATAAAAAAATAGATCTAATATTTTTTCTTGATCTATTTTCAAATGGACTATCTAGCACAACTCACCACATATCTTTTTACTTTATCTTTAGCAGCAATCCTTCCTGGGCCAGGTATGACAGGGCTAATGTTTAAAACACTTACTCATGGCTATAGAAATGGTGTAATGATGCTCCTTGGCCTTATTACGGGCGATTTAATTTTTTTATTAACGTCTATTTTTTTACTAACTTCTTTAACTCAAATTTTTCCACATTTTTCTTTCTATTTAGTCATGCTATCAAGCATATATTTATTGTATTTAGCTTATAGCTTTTGGTCTTTCAACGGTGATCTTTTACAAACCCAAGATAAAGGTACGGTAAGCGAAACCATCTTTTCTTATCGGGATGGGCTATTTATAACGCTCAGTAATCCTAAAACCATTTCATTTTATCTAGCAATTGTTCCTGCTATTTTTGGAGCATCTAGCTTGAAAGAACAAACTTTTTCTTTAATCGTCATAACAATTTTAACTTTGGGGATCACTGGTGGTCTTTATGTATTTTTTTCTTTAAGTCTAAAAAAAATTCTACGTAATTTAAAAATACAAAGTGCTTTGCTTAAAGGTTTATCTCTAATGATGTGTATCTTAGCTTTAAGCATGATATACAGAGAATTCCCATCCATTTAATATAATGGATAATGGCTGCTATGCAGGATAATGATTTAATAGTTATCCTTTTTTACATTAAAAATGTCCAAACCTCTTTATAAATATAGGCAAAATATGATTCAGGGTAGTTGTTGTTGTGGTGCTGTTAAATTTGAGTTGAATGCTGTTCCTGACATGATGGGAACATGCCATTGTTCACGCTGTCGTAAGCTCGGATCGAGTACGATTATTTTTGTGAAAAAAGAATCCTTTAATTTGCTTCAAGGTAAAGAGTTTATACAAACATATAAGCCTGAACCACCATTTAGCTATGTACGAACGTTCTGTAAAAAGTGCGGAACTGCTTTGGGTGAAATCGGTTCAGAGAGTGCATCTTTTCCAATACCAGTTAATTGTTTGGACGATGATCCTATCTTAAGAAATCAGTTCCATGTTTTTGTTTCATCTAAGCCAGCTTGGTATGAAATAGAAGATGCTGCACCTCAGTATCAGGAAAATCCAAATTAATTGATCATTAGAGTAGATACTCATGCAAAGAACTAAATGAAAAATTTAGTAAGAAGCAAGATGCTGAAATTGAACGCCTACTTGCTAAAGAAACTGTTCCAGCTGATCAACTAGATTTATCTAAAATTACAGACTGGAGCAATGCTGTACGTCATAATCAGTTCTATCGTCCCGTGAAGCAACAAACTTCCATTCGCTTAGACGCGGATGTACTTGCATGGTTTAAAGCTCAAGGCAAAGGCTATCAAACTAGGATGAATGAAATTCTGCGAGATGCTATGCTGAAAGAATTAAAAAATCATCAATAAAAATGGGAGCTTAAGCTCCCATTTTTGACTTCATATAACGTGTATTATATTAATTTTAGGAAAGCTACATATTTTACTATCATGTAAAGAGCTAATAAAAAAATTATCCAAAATAAATAATCGACAAAAAAATTGAGAACAATAAATTGATCCATACCAATGAAAATAAATAATGGATTAATACTTATACTCCCGACCGGAGAAGTTTCACCATCTATTAGGAACTGTAAAGGAAATCCTCCAGCTATAACCTCAACTTTTCCAAGCTTATCTACAATTATGCGGTCAACTAATATATTTTTTTGATAAAATAAAGATAAGTAAGTCAAAATAAAGGCTAAAAAATTGAAATATAATATTTTTTTCATAACTATTCTTTATCATTTAAATTAATTAAAAACAGCCAATAACATAAGCCAGGAAGTAGAGCCATAAGAATAGTCCAGGTATTCGTGTACATCTTCCACCATTCTTTGGAAATTTCTCCTGTATGACTCCACCCTAAAAGGACAAAAAATGGTGTAGCAATAATTAGAGAATTAATACAGATGGTCAGCAAATTAAGGATGCTATAACGGTTTAAAAGAATTGAGAACATGAAACTGAAAGGCACATTCGAAATGCAATAAGCCAGGTAGACAAGTCCATGTCCTATAAAAATCACGAAAATCGAAGATAGGCTATATTCCTGATTCATTATGATAAACAGCACTGCTGTAAAAATAAGTAACGGTAAAGGAGCAAGTAGCAGAGCTTTTACTATTTTTTCATTTGAGTATTTCACTAATTTAACTCTTTTCTCTACTCAATAAATATTAACACTATACTGATTTTCTTGGAGATACTTGCCCCATTTAACATAATGGCCGTTATACGAATTTTTTAAATTTCTTTAATTATCATAAATATAATCTCATTTTTCAAATTTCGCATAAGGTGTATTATGTTAATTTTAGAAAAACTAAACTGATTCAGATTGAAAAATCAAATTTCTTAATAAGAAAAAGATCTGGGCACTTTAGGTTTGGTATTTTTTATAAGATGTTTCTCTGTTCAGTCTATTATGCGTTTTAAAGTTTTTGGATCTACTGCAAAGCTCTTAATGAGTTTCTCTGAATTTTTTCTAATTAATTGCCAATCTTTTAAATGAACTCTTGCAAAACGTGCCTCTAATTGAACTTTCATAAAAGGCTCCGGATTAGAGCAAGATGGCTTTAAATTATTGATGCCAATAAAGAAAAAGAAGAATATACCCTTATTTGATGTTGAGAAAAAGTACAATAAAATGATTGGAAAAATACGAGTTGTGATCGAACACATCAATAGTCAATTGAAAACATTTAGAATATTAAGTGAACGCTATCGAAATAGACGGAAAAGATTCGGTTTACGCATTAACTTAATCGCTGCACTGGTAGACCGGATAAATTTTCAATAATGACTTTCGCAAGAGATCTAGTGTTTTATAGTAGTTTTTTATTTTTAAAAATTCTATTCAAATTGCGGGTATATAAAATCATAACATCCTGTTTTTATGCGATTTACAATACTATAAGGATTAACAATTATACCAATTTCTGCTCTACGGTTCTCGCCCTCTAGATTCCCGACATCAATAAACTCTTCATTAATATGCCAGATATACCAATTGTGAGATAGTTTAATTATTTCCTCACCTATCTGCGCCCCATAATCACTTGTATCCCTGAATAGAATTTTAGAAAAATCACCAACTTCTACGGTGTTTCCTAATTTCTTCCAAAGGTTCATTTTAACGCCGAATTTAGTTACGCAATGAGCATAAAAATCGATATCATCATTAACTATATCCAGTAAGTTAGGCTTGAAACCACATGGATACACAGTCTTAAATACCCTAATAACATCACTATCCAATTGCGTTTTATCATAAGCAATCAGTTGAAAATATTTTTTACTGCCATAATCCAACTCTACAGAAAATACATCACCGATTTTTGTGTAAACTCTAATCATTATTTGATACCAGAACTCTTAGTTGTTCGAGTTTTATTAGTTTTCTTAAAATTAACATAATACACCTTATACGAAATTTGAAAAATGAGATTATCTTTATGATAGTTAAAGAAATTTAAAATGTTATTCACCAATTAAAATGTCCTATTTTTAACTACAAGAGTCAAGAACAGGATTTAAATTTCTTTGTTCAATAACAGCTTTCTGAGCTTTACGACTTGGCATACTTTTCTTGGCACGGGAGCGTTTATTCTGTTTCCTCAACTCTTCGTGTTGCTGTTGAATATGAGCTAGGACTGCGCCTAACCGTTTATTCTCAACCACTTCATTCTGCTGCAGTCCAGCCAGTTTATTGAAGATGCTGTAGTTGATCTTCCGTCTTTCATGCATGATGGCCACAGTACCATCCGGGTACTCCAGAAATGAAATGTATTGCCCAACAAGTTTGTGATTCAGTGCTATTGGCTCAAGCATATAAATACACTTGTCATACGTGATGGTCAGGTTCTTTGTAACTTTACGCGGTTCCTGCCAGGTAAAAATATCTTCCAGTTCAGCATCAGACTCTGTTAAAGGGCGATGCAAGTTCTTTGGGTTTCTCGCACACTTTGCGAACTTCTGATTGAACTTCTCAATGAAGCAGGGCAGCCACGCATTTGCTTCGGCAATTGAGCAGATGCCTTCCAGACGCATCTCCTTAATCAGACGGTCCTGGAGTGTCCTGTTGGCACGTTCCACACGACCTTTGGCCTGTGGCGAGTTGGCAAAGATAATATCAATGTTTAACTCATTCAGAATCCGTCCAAATTGCGTGATCTGGCTGTCCTGGCTGGATTTCTGATTGACTCTGAATACTGAATGTTTGTCACTGTAAAAGGCCAGAGGTTTGCCGTATTGCTCAATGTAGGCTCTAGTCGAAAGCATATAATCAAAGGTGGTTTCGGCCTCACAAAAGCGCAGATGCAACAGCTTTCCAGTGGCATCATCGATATAAACCAGTAAGCAGCATTTGGCGGCACGTCCTTCAAACCAGTCATGATATGAGCCATCGATCTGGATCAGCTCACCGAAGCAATCACGGTTATATCTAGGCTGATATGGACGTTTCAGACGCTTGGATCGCGGAATCCAGAGCTTATTGGCAGTCTCCAGCGACGGATCGTTTCCACAGGAATATTTAGGCCAAACATGCTGCTGAGCTTCTCATGCGCCAATGTAGGACCAAAGCCCAGCAAATGTTCAGAAATAATGGAAAGACATTCTGATTTTAACAAATCATCATGGCGACAATGACCCGGCTGACCACGACTGGCATGTGCCAGACCTGAAACGCCATCTTGATTGAGCTTCTGTAATAATCGGGTAATTTGACGTGTTGAAAGATTCAGAATTTCAGCAGCACGGACTTGTGTAATACGTTGATTTCGAACGTCTTGCAGAACCGCAAGACGTTGTATTTCCTTGTCAGACATAGTGATCAGCATCTCGATTCATATCCAGTCCATGATGTTGATGCGCATCATAGACCAGACATTTTTATTGGTGAGAATACAGACACTTTAAATGGTTTCTAACATTTTATGTTATTCCCAAGTAGAAATGTCCTACCTTAAAACCAAATAGAAATGTCCTATACCGACATTTCCAAGTCAAGTACAGGATTTAGATTTCGTTGTTGAACCGCTGTTTTCTGTGCACGTCTACGTGGCATAGATTGGGAACGATTGCGTTTGTTTTGTTGTTCTAATTCTTCATGCTGTTGTTGAATATGCGCTAGCACAGAACCCAAACGTTTATTCTCCACAATCTCTCTCTGGTTGAGATGGCTTAATTTATCGAAGATGCTGTAATTGATTTTTCTGCCTTGATGTTCAATCGCCACCGTACCATCCGGGTATTCTAGAAATTCAAGATATTTACCGATTAGCCTCTGATTTTCTTCTGTATTCTCTAGGAGATATACGCATTTATCATAAGTGATCGTCAGGCTATTGGTGACTCTGCGGGGTTCACGCCAGGTAAAAATATCATCTAATTCCTCAACAGTTTCAGTGACAGTCCGGTGTATATCCTTGGGATTAAAAGCCATCTTGGCAAATTTACGATTAAACTGCTCGATAAAGCAGGGCAACCACTCATTCGCATCGGCAATCGAACTGATACCCTCTAGGCGCATTTCCTTGATCAGGCGATCCTGTAAGGTTCTGTTGGCACGTTCTACGCGACCTTTGGCCTGGGGGGAGTTAGCGAAGATGATATCGATATTGAGGGTGCTAAGTACGCGTCCAAATTGCGTAACCTTGGTGTCTTTCTTGCTGCTTTGATTCACCCTAAACACTGAATGTTTATCACTGTAAAACGCCAGAGGTTTACCATGCTGTTCGACATACAAACGTGTTGAAATCATATAGTCAAAGGCTGATTCTGATTCACAGAAGCGTAAATGTTGCAATTTCCCTGTGGCATCATCAATAAATACCAGCAGACAGCATTTAGCAGCACGTCCTTCAAACCAGTCATGGTATGAGCCATCGATCTGGATCAATTCACCATAACAATCCCGATTATAACGAGGCTGATACGGGCGTTTCAGGCGCTTGGAGCGAGGAATCCATAAATCAGCTGCAATCATCCAGGAACGGAGTGTTTCTACTGAAATATTGAAGCCATGAACAGCTGTCAGCTTTTCATGGGCTAAAGTTGGTCCGAACCCATGGAATTGATCAGCGACAAGATTGAGGCACTTGAGTCTGAGTTCTTCAGGAAGTTTGGAATTGCTGGTTTGACCACGTGCAGCATGTGCTAACGCGGCTGGACCTTGAGCTTTGTATTTTTGCAATAATCGTCTGATCTGACGTTCTGAAATATGAAGTAGCTGAGCAGCCTGGGACTGGGTTATGCGTTGATCGCAGATTTCTTGCAAGACCGACAATCGTTTAAGTTCTTTATCCGACATAGACACCAACATATCAAACCGTCCGCTTCGATAATCGCAAAAGTGCGTATTCTAAAAGCGGACATTTTTACTTTGGAGAAACCGGACATTTCTACTTTGGGCTTACATTTTAGCTTCGTATAAGGTGTATTATGTTAATTTTAGGAAATATAAAAAATCAAAATGAATGATGACGAAATTTTCTGTTTAAAAATACAATTGAGGGTTGGTTTAATTCAGCCTAAACAGATTCAAAGATGTCTAAATAAAAGATTTCTCAAAAATTATACTGATCAACTACTTTTAGAAATGTCTTTTATACGAAGAGAGCTAGACTTAAAAAAATTCATTTATAATCTAGTGGATAATTCTTTAAATAGAGAGCAGATAGCTTTAAAAATATTCAAAAAATATTTTTATAAAAAAATGCCTAGAGAACTGGATGAGAATTTAGATATTCATATTGAAAATTTAAAATTTATAGCAGATTACCTTGTTAATTTTAATGAATTACGTAATGAACCTTTTCTATCTAGTTACATTACTGCTTTTGATGATCAAATTACAGAAGCTTCTTTCGGCAATATCGGTATGTGGCCAAAAGAAGCTTATTCTGAACTATATAGATATCTACAAAATTGGATACAAAGTATCGTCGAATGAGTGTATTTAACATAATGTACGTTATACGAAATTAATTTTGTAAGCCCCAAATAGAAATGTCCGGTTTCTCCAAAGTAAAAATGTCCGCTTTTAGAATATGCGCTTTTGCGATTATCGAAGCGGACGGTTTGATATGTTGGTGTCTATGTCGGATAAAGAACTTAAACGATTGTCGATCTTGCAGGAAATCTGTGATCAACGCATAACTCAATCCCAAGCTGCTCAGTTATTGCATATTTCTGAACGTCAGATCAGACGCTTATTGCAAAAATACAAAGCTCAAGGCCCAGCTGCATTAGCCCATGCCGGTCGTGGCCAAACCAGCAATTCCAAGCTTCCTGAAGAACTCAGACTCAAGTGCCTCAATATTATTTCTGATCAACTTCATGGTTTAGGACCCACTTTAGCGCATGAAAAGCTCACCACCGTGCATGGATTCGATCTTTCAGTAGAAACCCTGCGTTGCTGGATGATTGCAGCCGATTTATGGATTCCTCGCTGCAAGCGATTGAAACGTCCATATCAGCCTCGATATAACCGGGATTGTTATGGTGAACTGGTACAAATCGATGGCTCACACCATGACTGGTTTGAAGGACGCGCTGCTAAATGCTGTTTGCTGGTGTTTATCGATGATGCCACAGGCAAATTACAGCATTTACGCTTCTGTGAATCAGAATCAACCTTTGACTATATGATTTCAACACGCCTGTATGTCGAACAGCACGGTAAGCCTTTAGCATTTTACAGCGACAAACATTCAGTCTTTAGGGTGAATCAAAGCAGCAAGAAAGACACCAAAGTTACGCAATTTGGACGCGTACTCAGTACCCTCAATATCGATATCATCTTCGCTAACTCACCTCAGGCCAAAGGTCGCGTAGAACGTGCCAACAGAACCCTTCAGGACCGTCTGATCAAGGAAATGCGCCTGGAGGGTATCAATTCGATTGCAGATGCGAATAAGTGGTTGCCCTGCTTTATCGAGCAGTTTAATCGTAAATTTGCCAAGATGGCTTTTAATCCCAAGGATCTACACCGGACTGTCACTGAAACAGCTGAGGAATTAGATGATATTTTTACCTGGCGTGAACCCCGCAGAGTCACGAATAGCTTGACCATTACTTATGATAAATGCGTATATCTCCTGGAGAATACAGAAGAAAATCAGAGGCTGATCGGTAATATCTTGAATTTCTAGAATACCCCGATGGTACGGTAGCGATTGAGCATCAAGGTCGGAAGATCAATTACAGCATCTTCGATAAGTTAAGTCAGCTCAACCAGCGAGAGATCGTTGAGAATAAACGTTTGGGTTCAGTCTTGGCTCATATCCAACAACAGCATGAAGAATTGGAACAACAAAATAAACGCAATCGTTCTCAATCTATGCCACGTAGACGTGCACAGAAAACAGCAATTCAACAACGGAATCTGAATCCTGTGCTTGACTTGGAAAGTCCTGTATAGGACATTTCTATTTGGTTATTAGGTAGGACATTTCTACTTGGGAATAACATAATTTGTTAGAAACCATTTAAAGTGTCTGTATTCTCACCAATAAAAATGTCTGGTCTATGATGCGCATCAACATCATGGACTGGATATGAATCGAGATGCTGATCACTATGTCTGACAAGGAAATACAACGTCTTGCTGTCCTGCAAGACGTTCGAGATCAACGTATTACACAAGTCCGTGCTGCTGAAATTCTGAATCTTTCAACCCGTCAAATTACCCGGTTATTGCATAGGCTCAATCAAGATGGTGTTTCAAGTTTAGCGCATGCCAGTCGTGGTCAACCTCGTCATCATCGCCATGATGATTTATTACAACCACAAAGTCTTTCCATTATTTCTGAACATTTACTTGGCTTTGGTCCTACATTGGCGCATGAGAAGCTCAGCAGTATGCTTGGCCTGAATATTCGTGTAGAAACGATCCGTCGCTGGAGACTGCCAATAAGCTCTGGATTCCTCGATCCAAGCGCCTGAAACGTCCATATCAGCCACGCTATAATCGGGATTGCTTCGGTGAACTGATTCAGATTGATTGCTCTTATCATGATGTTCGCCGTTCGTTGACCACTGTGTAGTGAGCCAGCACACAGCTTACTTAAAAATAAGTGGGAGATTAACATTGGATAGATTGGGAAAGGTATGTTGATGATCTGGTTGTTCACAGGTAATCAAAGTGATAATACGAAGGTAGAGGTCACCAACACAATGATGATTCTATAAGCCAAGAGTCAAATCACGCTTTATCCTTTCCAAAAATAACTGCCAATAAAGGGCAACTTTCATCTTGGCCTACAGACATGATTGCTTTTCAACCAATCATGTCGTGTCTCACCTACTTGTTATGACAACGTATCGGGCGCATATCAAATCGTTTACATAAGGTAAAGAAATGATTCAGCTTTATTATTTGCTCACCTTATTCGAAATGTCGATGATTGTTCCATCAGGCATATAATCATAAAGTGCAGCGTTGCTAACCGTACCAGTAGTGATGACAGCGAATGTTCTGGCCGCATCAGGATAGACGTTGTTATGATCGACCCAAGTACCATCGTTCACATACTGTTTACTCTCGATTGTCCGGATCTCTGGTGAATGGGTATGGCCAAATACTACGATATCAATGGATTTTTCAGGATTTTCTAAATATTGCACTTTGGCCTGGTTGAAATAGTAGTCTGGACTGAGAGTGCCCGCTACTGCTTGGACAAAGCTGGTTTTCACTGCAACCTGATTGATTGTCTGACGTTCATCCCATGTACGCTGAAAGTTCTTGAACAGTAGTGGTGCGGAGATGGTTCCATCTAGCTGCTGCACTGGGTAAAAGTCTTGTATCGAGTAACGGCCATGCAGGCAGGCAATATTCAAATCAACTACCTTATCTTCAAAGCGCTCAATCGGGGTAATTCGGGTAAATTCGGAGCTGAGCACTTTGTAGTACAGATAGGCGCCATACTGGTCAGGATTGTCGATTGGATCGGGGCTAGTTGTAATCTCCGGATAATCTTTTTTAATGGGCGGTTTACCCTGTAGCACCCAGCTTGCCGCAACGCGTGCATAGAAATATCCAGGAGGAAGGATGCTGCTTTCCCCATTTTGACAGAATTCTTGATTGGAAATGCTGTCAGGTGCTGAAAAAACATCATAGCGATGACCGTGCTCAATGCTAATTTCCTGACGGTCACCGGTTATATATACCCCAAGACCTTCCGCATCACGCTGCTGCAAGATTCCGGGCAAAGCTTCATCCAACACTGCGCTTTTCAGCAGCATATCGTGATTGCCAGGGATATAAACCAGTTTGATGCCCTTTTTCATCAGGCTGTTCAATGCATCTATCACTTCCTGATTGTTTTTGATGACCTCGCGGTAAAATTTCCCGGGATCGCTGTAGGTCGCATAGGTAAGAGGCAGGTACCAGTCATCCAGGAAATCCCCGTTAAGGACGACTTCGCGCACATCGGAAGTATTTTCAAGTTTTACGAGAAAATCCAGCAGGAGGTCGCGATTTTCAACTGTTTCAGAATAGCGATCATCTACCCCAAGATGTATATCACTGAGCACAACGATTTTATTTATAGATGCAGATGGTGTCCAAAGTCCTTTGACTGCTGGAGTTGATGTGGCTTCCGGAGCATTATTGTCTGTATTACACCCCGAAAGTGCAAATGGCAATGCCATCTGTAGTAATAACAATGTGACAATTCTCTTTTTCATTATGATTTCTCCCCCTTAATTGGAGTATTTGTTCGCATGCCCTCTTTAACACGGGTTCAAGCGAAAAGTTGGATAGAAACAACCTTTGAATTTTTATCATTTTGATTATCAAGATAAAATTTTATAAAAAGACTATTTCATCAATCATATTAACGAATTATTTTATATTTGGAATAATTTTTGTACAGAATTGAGTAATACTTTGGAATATATTGAGAATTCACGTGATTTAATTGCACTTCTTCTTATGATGCCAGTTATGGTATCTACGGTTATCGTCGCATCACGCTGGATCTTAAAGAGCGAGGTGGAAGCTGTGGACCTAATTGTGTGCTGAAGATCATGAAGAACAAAGGCATTATCGCTGTTCGAGGATATAAGAAGCATAAAAGCTATGCTTGCGGTCGTCCTCAGATTGTGCCGCCTAACCATTTAAATCGAGAGTTTGTTGTAAAGACATCTGATACCTTACGAAATAGTGTTTCTCAGGTGATTGATATGAGAAGCACTGCTTCGCAAGACATTCGCACATGGCAAGGCTGGTTATATTTGGCTGTGGTTCTTGATTTATATTCGAGAAAAGTCATCGGTTGATCAATGAAAGCTACGCTTGCCAAGGATATCGTTTTGGATGCACTTCTTATGGCGGTATGGCGACGCAGACCAAATGAACCTGTGATCATACACTCACTTGCGCAGCAGTGGAGACTGGCAGAATTCAGTCAGAAGTATAACTTGGTTCCCAGCAATGAGCCGCAGAGGCCTTGCACAGTATACTGCTCATGGGACAATGCTGTTACTGAATCCTTTTTTAGCAGCTTAAAGAAGGAAAGAATTAAAAAGAGGATCCATAAAAGACTTCTTCCTACCTGTTCAATTTTCTGCTCAATTAATACAAAAAAACCTGCATCTTGGGGAGGATGCAGGCTGAAAACTTCAAGATTATTTCTGTGGAGAAATCAATCTATACTAATATACTTGGTTTAATATGTGAAATAAATCGCATTATATATCAAATTTTAAAGACTGTACGGCCACCCTTCTTTTGGGTAGATGTCTTTTATTGCACTTTAGGGCTTAGCAATTGCCTTCATTAGCAGGTAAACCGCAATTCGTTTACAACGGTCTAATCGCCAACTTTAAGCTTGGTGATTACCTGAATGATGATCCTATTTAATTTTAATGCCGGGTTTGCTGAGACAATAGATACTGCTTAAGCTCATCAATAGGCATCGGTTTGCCAAACAGATAGCCCTGGTAATGGTAACACCCCTGTTTTTCCAATACCTCGCGTTGAGCTTCGGTTTCTACCCCTTCAGCCAGTACAGAAATACCCAAAGTTTTTGCCAAGACAATAATCATTTTGGCAATTTCAGCATCATTGGCACTAATCACAATATTACGAACAAAACCTTGATCGATCTTTAATTGATCAATCGGAATTTGTTGTAAATAAGTGAGAGAAGAATAGCCTGTACCAAAATCATCCAGAGAGAACATGATCCCATAACGTTTAAGAATCGTCATTTTTTCAATAATGTCTTCTACCCGCATCACTAAGGCACTTTCGGTCAGTTCAAGCTTGAGTAAATGTGCAGGAGCCTGGGTACGTTCCAGAATATCGAGCACGTCTTGAACAAATTCATCACGGGCAAACTGGCTGGCGCTGACATTTACAGCCATGCTGAGCTGAGCAGTTTGCGGATACTTGGCCCAGTCACTTAATTGTTGACATGCACTTTCTAATACCCAATGGCCCAGTGGAATAATAAAACCATTTTCTTCTGCAACGGGAATAAAACGCGCAGGTGAAATAATCCCTTTGGTTGGATGTTGCCAACGTAACAAGGCTTCTACGCCAGTCACCTGTTGTGCACCATTGACTTGAGGCTGGTAAAATAGCACCAGCTGATTTTTTTCTAGTGCCTGACGTAGTCCGGCATCAATCTCCGCACGTTCCTGAACCTGAGATTGAATCAACGGATCAAAGAAGCGATAGGTATTCCGGCCATAATTTTTTGCTTCAGACAGCGCCATATCTGCACGTTTAATCGGATCCTGCACATTTTCATATGCTTTTAGCCCCAACAGGCTGATCCCGATACTGGCAGAACTACGATATTCTGAGTCTGCGAAAAAGTAGGGTTGAGCCAGTGCCTGTAAAATACGTTTTGCCGTCTTTTCCGCTTGTTGAATCGTCTCGGTTTCAGATGTGCCAAGTTGATCAAGCAGCACAACAAATTCATCACTACCAAGTCGAGCAACCATGTGATTTGTTTCTACACAATTTAACAGACGAGTGGCAACTTGCTGTAATAACCGGTCTCCAGTTTCATGACCTTCGGTATCGTTTAAAGCTTTAAAATTATCCAGATCAATGCACAAAATTACGCCGAGCTGTTTTTTATTTTCTGCCTCTCTCATGCTCTGTTCAAGATGTTCCAAAAACAGGCTACGGTTGGGTAATTTGGTCAAAGAGTCATAGAATGCCAGCAGACGTACTTTTTCTTCTGAAGCTTTATAGGCAGAAATGTCGGTAATGGACGCCACATAATGCGTAGTTTGGCCCTTTTTATCACGTACAGCGGCAATCAAGATATGCTGTGGATATAGTTCACCATTTTTGCGCTTATTCCAGATTTCACCTTGCCAGGATCCGGTTGTGTGAATATGTTTCCACATGGTGGCATAGAAGTTTTTGTCATGCATGCCGGATTGCAGGATTTTAGGCGTATGACCAATTAACTCTTGTTCGTTATAACCGGTAATTTCGGTTAAAGCACGATTGGTCCGTAAAATAAGCATATGCGGATCTGTAATCAGCATTCCAACCTGGGAGTCAAATGCCGTTGCAGCAATACGCTGGTTTTCTTCAGCTTTTTTACGTTCAGTAATATCACGTGCTGAGCAAAAAAATACATCGTCATTATCTAGATGTACCAAGACCGAACTGATTTCTACCGGATAACGCTCACCTTGTGCATTCTGGTAAAATGTTTCGAAGCGAATGCCTTCAGGCGTAGAAATCCCTCTGCTGATCAGGTCTTGCAGCTCTGTCTGATCATAGCCGCTATCCCAGTAACACAGTGTTTTGCCCACGGCTGCCTGCGGAGTACTGCCGATCATACGGAAAAAGGAATCACTGCCTTCAAGCAGCCGACCTTGGCGATCTATGACATGGATCCCATCTTGTGCATTACGCAACAGCATCCGGCTACGACGATTGGCCAATAGGTTCGCCCGGATTTGCTGCCAGAGTAACCAGGCAGCAATCGTGGTCACTACAAGGAAAAGCAAGCCCAGCAAAACGGCTTTGATCAGGTCCTCATACCATTGGGCTAGGTAGTCTGTTTCACCAAAGGCAACAACGACAAAAATAGGCATGCTGCTTAGTCGACGAAAGTTCCCTATACGTGGAACATGATCGGTTGTTTGTCGTGTGTAAATGGTGCCAGACTGTGCCCCAGAGTGAACCCGCTGAGACAGTTCCGGTGGTCCCCCCACAAAACCGACCTGGCCATTCGCTGTTTTGAGTATGGGGTTGCGTGCAATAATTCGCAGATCCAGGTCTTGTACCAGCACCACTCCTTTGGAACCTACATCTAGTTCGGTAATCAGATCATTAAAGTAGCTGGCAGGTAATGCAGCGACAATCATGCCTGCAAAAGTTCCATCAGCCTGATTGTAGCGTCGTGCAAATAGATGAACCCAGCCTTGGCCATTGGGATCTTTAATCAGTTTAGTAACAAACAGTTGATTCGTATTTTTCTGTTGGGCCTGTTTAAAAAAACTATAGTTTGCGTAATTGGATGTCTGAGTGCCAATATCATGATCAGCGAATTGGACTTGACCTTTTGCATTGGTAATGTGTATTTGTGTAACAGAACCGATCCAATCTTTTTCTTTCTGAATAAATAGATTAATTTCTTTATTATCTATTTGTTTTTTATTATCTAATTCTTTTTCTATATAGGTTTGTAACGTATGCAAAGACAAATCGATTTCTTGTGAACTGCTGTTCACGCTTTTTTCAAGCAGGGATGTTAAATTTTCTACACCAGTCCGAGCTTCAGCTTCTGCGTGCTCACGTGCAGTGTGCAAGGTATAAGCCAATAAGCTGATCATAAAAATATTCATGATCACTACAGTAAGGACAAGAAGGATAAAAATAGATTTGTTTTTGATAGGCATATTCCCTCTGTGATCCCAATGCAGTACCCCAAAATATAATCTTTTGGGGTGAACTGAATAGATTAAAAATCATTCAAAACTTACCATAATCTAACACACAATAATATTGACTCTCTTGCTGAAATCAAAAAATACATTTTTTATAATTCCGAGCAATTTTGTATAGTAACCATCAGTGAATAAATTCTCGCCATGTTGAATAAATTCAAGAGATAAACGGGGGATCTTATCTCAGGAAAGCCCGCGGAGCGTAACTTAGCTATATCTATGAATGAGACACCCAGCAGACGAGCAATCTACAAAATATCTTGTCATGCAAAGACTGCCCGGTCTCGTCCCTGCTGCTTTCCTGAATACATCGCCTGGTCCGCTCTTGCAATGGCTTTTTCCATGGTTTCATCAGGCTCGACTTGGATAATACCGACCGTGGCGGTGGTATAGATCACTTCACCACTTTTTAGTCGGGTCGGATTGCTATGCAGTGACTGAAAAATTCTGTCGATAATCTCATGCAGGGAATCGGCATTGTCCACTTCCAAAAAGATCAAAAATTCCTCGCCACCAAAGCGAAAAATGTTATCCGTGTCTCGAAGAGAATCACGCAGTATCTGTGCTGTATGGGCAAGAACTTCATCACCCGCCTGATGTCCATATTGATCATTGACGTCTTTAAAATGATCTAAATCCAGTAAACCGACCGCCAATATTTTCTGGTTTTTTTTAGTACTTTGACTCAAGGTACTGAATTGATTCTCCATTCCATATCTTAAGGCCAAACCGGTTAAAGGGTCATATTGCAATGCTTGGGTAATCAAATGGGTTCTAAAATAAATCAGCAGTTCCAGCAGATCATTCTGACTTTTTTGATATTGACTGACTAAAGCGGCCTCTACGCACCTATTGTCTCTGAGCTTGGAAAATATATTATGCAAATGATGATGCACAAGATAATGCACCTGCTCCAGTTCCCGGGTTTTGTCAGGATTGATTTTTTCAAATTTAGCGTGATTTGATTGAAACCATTTGCCAAAATGACACAACAAATGACTCTCTTTCGCGGAAAATTGTGGCTCGGCAGGTGTTTTTAAAACGAGATATTGAAATACTTTTTGCGCCCAAGTGATATGTAACCGAATGCCCTCATCGATCTCGATCAGTGCTGCATTTTGAGAGTTTTTAGTGTGATGTAATTGATCCATAGAAAAGAGTATCTCAAATAAGCGTATTGAATAGGTTGAACAACAGGTCATTTACAGCATTTAAAACTTCATCTCGGCAAGCATCCAGATAAACTATTGATCTAACTTTTATTTTACTTGATTTGTGATCTTTTATTAAGTTGAATTTAAGATAAGAGCGATGTGAAAAAGTATAAATCTGGGCTGAATAAATCGACTCATCCCGCCGATAGCAGAACGTACAGTGCCATTTTGTGCTCTCTTTCATCATGCGGTATGATGAATATTTTTAAGCCCCCCCTCTTTCTTAAAAGCAAAGGTTGGAATCTCCCGATCCTAACCTTGGGAACAGCTTTACTCTTCACATTCTGTTCACGACTCTTTATTTAGAGTAAATGCATAAATTTAAGACGGACAGTGATAATGAAATATGTTAAGAAAATAATGGCAGCGGCCTTGTCCTTACCGCTGCTAGCCTTGGCTGGATGTCAAAGTATTCCCAGTTATTCAAATGATTATGCAAAATCCAGAAGCGCTGTTCAGGGGGTAGCCCTGGATGAGGCCAAAGCGCTGGATATTGGCACCCGTTTTACCTCAGCCTTTAATACTTTGGGCACACCCGCCTTTGTGGAACGAGCTGGCTCGCTGTATGCTGATCCGCTGTTTATTAATGATACCTTGTCGCAGTTTTCATCCCGGCAAAATCTAGTCCAGCATTTTCAGGGCATGAACAAACGGGTCAGTAAGGTCAGTGTCAAGCTGTTAAATACTTCTTATCATCAGGACTCTGCCTATGTGCACTGGCATATGGCCTATGATTTTAAAATGTTCGGCACGACCCGCAGTATGGACTCTTTTGGCATCAGTGAAATCAAGATCAACCGGGACAACAAGATTATTTTCCAGCAGGATTTCTGGGACCCTGCCAATGGCCTGTACCGTTCCCTACCTTATGTCGGAGGAGCCTATTCATGGCTACTGCCTTTCAAAAAATAGCCATCAGCACGGCGTTACTGATGGGATGTAGTTTCAGTCCATGGGCGCAGGCGCAAAGCTTGAATCAATGTGGCAATGGCCCGCTGATGGTGGGCCAAAAACAGGTCGGTATGGCCAGTTATTTTGCCCAAAACTGTAGCCAGTCCTGGAAAGAGCAGACGATCCAGATGGACTTTTCCTATACACAGAATATTCCGGAATGGGCATTTAAACGTGCTGCCATGCATCTGCTCAAGCGCAACGTCAAAGACCCCAACATCCAGGCCATTTTCAATCCGATCAGTGATTTATATCGTCCGGTCAGATCAGGTGATCTGTACCGCTTGAAATACAGCCATGCCACGCAAACCCTGAGTTTATCCCTCAACCGGAAAAGTTTAGGGCAGCTGCAGCATCCGCTGGCCCAGCAATATTTTAATATATGGCTTGGTCCCCAGCCATTTAGTGCTAAATTAAAACAGCAATTATTAAATTAGTATCCGTGACTATGTCCAAACATTTTATCCTGATGGTCGAAGATCATTACGAACTGGCCTCTACCTTATGTGAGTTTCTGGAAGAACATGGTTTTGTGGTAGATCATGCCCGCAATTTGAATGCTGCGCGTCAGTTACTCAAGCAGCAGCGCTATCATATCTTGCTTCTAGACATTAACCTGCCGGATGGTTCCGGTTATGAACTGTGTGAATGGCTACGTCATGAAGAAGGTTTGGACCTGCCGGTGCTGATGCTCACTGCTCGTGATACCTTAGACGATAAGCTCAAGGGCTTTAATTCCGGCACGGATGATTATCTGGTCAAGCCCTTTGACTTTAACGAGTTGGTGGTGCGGGTCAAAGCCCTGATCAAGCGTTCGCTGGGTGAAGTCTCTAGTAGCCGTCTGCAAATTCACGATCTGATCCTAGATCCGGCCAGACAGCAACTGACCCGGGCTGGTCAGACCATTGAACTGCCTCCAATTCAGTTTAAACTGCTTAAACTGCTGATGCGCCATTCACCTAAAGTGCTGACCAAACAGGAAATCATGATGGAACTCTGGGGCGATGAAGAACCGGAAAGTGATGCTTTACGCAGTCATATTTATAATCTGCGTAAGATGGTCGACAAGCCTTTTGAGCAGAAGCTGATTCATACCATATCCGGTGTCGGTTTAAAAATCTCTTTGGACGCTTAAGCTTTTCAAGCGGAAACCTCGTTTAAATACACCACCACAATCAGTCCGGTCGTCATCGCCAGATCAACATCCTGATGGGTGCTGAGATAATACTGCCGGTCAAACAGCTCCACCCGCCAGCCCAACTGCTTGCACAGCTTCTGTACCAGTTGCAGGCCAATGCCATGTCCTTTGATTTCCAGTTGCAGCTGCTGTCCAGACAGCTCCTGGACTTTGGCATTATTCGGTAAAGGAATGCCGACCCCATTATCGGCAATCAGTACTTTATTTTTTTGCAGAATGACATCAATTTCTGTGCCTTGCGAATAGTTCAGCGCATTACGCAGAATATTGCCAAACACCATTTTGGTCATTGACGGATACAGTTTACGTGGCTGTTCATCGAGGTCTTTTTGCAGGTCAATCTGCATACCCTTGTTATGGCTAACGCTGTCCAGATCCTGCACCAGATTGTCCAGTAACTGGGACAGCATGCTCGGTTCTGCACTTAAAGTATTGGTGGTATTGCGGGCGATAGCCAGCAAAGTATCGACCAGCAGTTGCATGTCTTCAATGGTATTGTGCAGGCGGGTAAAGGACTTGTTGTCGCCATAGCGTGCCTGACACAGCTGCACATTGCCCTTTAAAATGGTCAGTGGCGTGCGCAGCTCATGGCTGACATCACCGGTAAACTCGCGTTCACGCTGAATAAACTGGCTTAACACCTGATGATATTTTTCTAATGCCTGCTTGAGATATTCCGCTTCTAGATTGGAGTCGGTACGGATGTCCTGAAACGGCGAAGCCTGATTTTTCTGGTGTTCCCAGTCAATATGCTCCAGCGCATTGGCCAGGCGGGTAATCGGGGAAAAATAGCGTCGCGCACGGCGATTCCACCACCACAGCACGCTATACAGCACAAACAGGCTGACCATCAGCGGTGCCAGGCCAAACAGCCAGACCAGCTTGTTGACGTTGCTTTCACCAAACACCAGCAGCACATGCTGTCCGTCTTTTTCACCATAAACGGTCATGCGCTCCTTGCCATCGACAAAATGCCGGTTCACCCCTTGCTCAAGCTGCATGTGGCGAAATTGGACCGGCGGCACATCGTTCCAGCGGTAACCATACAGGTTTTTGGTGTCGGGCAGTTCAGCAGCTGGATTACGTTCCAGCCGCTGCCAGTAGTGGGACATTTCCTGTTCCAGCGCAGTTCTGAGCAAGGAACCCTTGATTACCCAGGCACTACAGGCAATCCCGATCACCACAGACAGGGCAATGAATCCGATTTGCAGCCAGTAGTAGCGGTTAAACACCTCACCCAAAGGATGATCGCGTTTGTCCCTAAACAGCCTTAACATTGCTATATTCCCCGCTGGCCCATCCGATTCATCGTTCAATTATATGGTTTTTTTCTTAAACAGAAAGTGGCCGATCACCCATTCACGTCCATGGTCATAACCAAATAGTTCGGCACAGGCCATAAAGAAAATTCGCCAGCGCTGCCACCAGATTGCAGCATCTGCACCATAGGTCTGTTCAAACAGGGGCTGCAGCTCGACCTGCTTTTGGTCCATATTCTCCAGCCAGGCATTTGCGGTGCGTTCATATTGGGTGCCGGCCCATTGCCAGTGCTGTTCCAGCTGCAAATGCTGCTGGAAATGCAGGAAGGTTGAGGCTGCCGGCATCAGACCACCACTAAAGAAATATTTCGACATCCAGTCAAATTCATTTTTCACTTCAAACGGATAATGCAGGAAACGGTGACAGAAAATATGGCACCACAGCAAGCTATCTGCTTTCAGCCAGGTGCTGATATTTTCAAACAGTTTTTGGTAATTACGTACATGTTCAAACATTTCCACCGAAACCACACGGTCGAAAGAAGCGGCTTCCAGTTGCAGTACATTGACGTCGCAGGTAATCACGGTCAGGTTATCCAGTTTTTTCAGATTGGCCTGTTCTTGAATGTACTGGCGCTGGGTCGAGGAGTTTGACACCACAGTAATGCGAGCCTTGGGATAATGTTCCGCCATGTACAAACTGAAAGAACCCCAGCCACAGCCTATTTCCAGAATATCCTGTCCATCCTGCAGCTGTGCACGCTGGCAATAGCTGGCTAGTGCCGCTTCTTCCGCCTGATCCAGTGTGGTATGTGCGTGTTCAAATAAGCTGGCGCTGTATTTCAGACGCTTGCCCAGTACTGCCTGGAAAAATGCGGTGGGCAGTTCATAGTGCTGCTCATTGGCTTTGTCGGTCTCGATGGCAATCTCGCTGTTTTTTAGCATATGCAGCACATCCATATAGCGCTGTGCCGCCAGTGCCGGGTCGAAGCGTCCTTCCTGTGCCAGGCGTTTTTTGCTTAAAGTACGAATGCCGGCCCGAATCACCGGATCGGGAAGTTTGCCAGTTTCGATCAGTTTTAAAGATTGTTGAATCATAAAGTCCATGTATTTACCTACTCTTTGGGTGGCCACGGAATAAACATTGAAGTTCGTCGTTGATAGTCTTTATAGTTGTCGCCGCGATGTGTCAGCGCCTGTTGTTCACTAAAGGGAATACCGGTGATGTAGTACAGAAACAGCCACATCAACAGTGGATACAGCCATAATTCATAAACACCTGCCGCCAGACCGAGGATTGGATAGGCAAACCAGTGCAGCCATTCAAAGAAATAGTTTGGATGGCGTGAATATCTCCATAAGCCTTGGTCCAGGGTTTTGCCCTGGTTTTGTGGATTCAGTTTGAAACGGTAGAGTTGCTGGTCGGCAGTGCTTTCCCCCATCAGGGCCAGCAGCATGATCATGCCTGCCACCAATACCGTAGCCTGTGTCCAGTCATTCCACTGCTGGGCCGGAATATTTAGCAACTCCAGCATCGGATAGGAAAACAGCACTACCAGACCGGCCTGAAACATAAAAAAGGCCAGAAAACCGAGATGCTGATAATCGCCCATGGCCCGGCGCATATTGGCATAACGGGTATCTTCTGCAGTTTCATTTGCATAACGGCGCAGTAGATGCCAGGTCAGGCGTAAAAACCAGATGCCGCTAAACACGCCCAGAAATACTCGAACCAGCAGCGGTGCAGTTTCCATGACCCAGGCCGCGATAATAACGTTGAGTGCAATACCAAAGCTCCAGGCCACATCGACCAGTCCGGCACGCTGGTTATAGGTCACCAGCAGCCAGCTACAGAACATGATAAAGACATTCAGCACCAGTAAATTCAGCAGCATGTCGACCCTCCTGTTTTATCTCGGCTTAGTAAGCACTCGCTTCGAACAGCAGATGTACATCACTGATCACGCCTTCACGGAAGCCGCCTTCGCAATAGCACAGATAAAAATCCCACATACGAATAAACTTATCATCAAAGCCGAGTTCTAAAACTTGATCACGTTGGGAGAGAAAACGCTGACGCCAGACCTTTAAGGTTTCTGCATAGCTTTGACCGATATCTTCCAGATGCTTGAGACGCAGTTTTTGTTCAGAAGCGGCTTGGGTCATGACACTAATACAGGGAATAAAACTGCCCGGGAAAATATAGCGCTTGATATAGTCCACGGTATTCAGGGCTTTGGCATAGCGTGCATCTTCAATGGTGATGGCCTGAATCAGGGCCAAACCGTTCGGTTTTAGCAGTTCACGGCATTTGCGGAAATAGGTCGCTAAATACTGCTCACCTACGGCCTCAATCATTTCAATCGACACTAGCTTGTCGTATTTGCCTTCCAGTCGTCGGTAATCTTTCAGCTGGACAGTGACCCGATGTGATAGTCCAGCTGCAGCGACCCGGGCCACGGCTTCATCATACTGTGCCTTGGAAATGGTGATGGTGGTGACTTTACAGCCATACTGCTGCGCGGCATAAATGGCAAAACCGCCCCAGCCACTGCCAATTTCGACTAAATGATCCATCGGTTTCAGCTTGAGTTTCTGGCAGATCAGCTCTTTTTTATAATCCGAAGCCTGTTCCAGACTCATACCCGGCTCTTTAAATACCGCACTGGAATACATCATACTGCTATCCAGGAACAGCTTGAAAAAGTCATTGCTCAGGTCGTAATGCTCGGCAATATTTTTGCGGCTACCATCAATCGAATTCTTGCGCGATTTGTACCAGGCCTTTAACAGCAACTGGCTGGCCTTGGCCACTGCATTCTGATTCATCCGGTCCAGTACATCGCGGTTACGTGCCAAAATGCGGATGACATCCACCAGATCTTCACTGCTCCAGTAACCGCGGATAAAACCTTCTGCCGCACCGAGCACACCATTACGGAACAACAGTTCCATCAGACGGGGATCATGCACCTGAATCACGGCCTGCAGATCACTGTTTTCTCCGACTGTCCCGTTCCAGACGCCTTTAAAAATCAGCTGACCATGCCGCAATTTCAGCAAATGACGCAATATCACTGGCAGTGTGCTTTGCTCTCCCATTAACAGTGTTTTCATCGCAATGTGTTTCCTTTTTCTTTTTTAGGATGTCGGTAAAACGGAATTTTCTTTTTCCATAAACGGAAGGCATGGAGATAAATTCCGCTGACCATCCTGAAGGGTTCAAGAACTTTCAACACAGCATAGCGATACTGCTGTGAAGGAACCGTGATGGCCTGCAGAGAAAATTTCAGGGTGGCATCAAATTGCAGCACGCCCTGCTCAAACAGCTGCATATGAATCACGTTCTGCTGATCAGAGAAGCTGAAGCGCCAGCGGTAATCCAGTGCCATCGGCATGAACGGTGATACATGAAAGGCCTTTTTAAAATCAAACTGGTGACTCTGGTACGGCGCATATTCAGTTGTATTGTGCCGGCAGTCATGGATATAGACCTGACGTTCATTCCACGGTGTATTGGTAATTTCACTCAGTACAAAGAGCAATTGGTCGGTGGCATCAAAGACCAGATAAAACACCACAGAATTAAAGCGAAAGCCGAGTGTGCGTGGCAAGGCCAGAACCCGGATAGACGCGGCATGCGGTAATAGGTAGTTTTTCCGCTTGATCAGCAGGCGTGCGACCTTCTGCCGAATCGAACCATATTCCATGGTCAGAAAATCCCGCTCATCCAGGGTCAGGAAATTCCAGTACCTGGAAGACCATAGCCAGGATTTTCGGGTAAAGCTTGAGAGTTGATCCGGATCAAACCATAGATAGGTCAGCTGGGTCTCAAAAGCATGGGCTTTGGGCAGGTAACGGCGATGCCTAATTTCGGCAGCGGCGATCGCCAGTGGATACATCTGCATCATGCGCTCCTAGCTGCCTGCTCGGTCTGCTGCAATAGCTGATCGACTACCCATGAAGCGCTACGTGCCCCATCCTCATGAAAGCCCCAGCCCCAGTAAGCGCCACAGTATGAGGTGCGGTTCTGAGCATTGACTTCGCTCCAGCGTTGTTGTGCTTCAATGGCTGGCACATCAAATACCGGATGACGGTAATGCCGTTCTACCCAGACTTTTTTAGGATCCAGGGCAAAATTAGGATTCAGGGTGGCAAAGACCTGGGTTTTGCATTGCAGGTTTTGCAGCTGGTTCATCCAGTAACTGAAACCATAGTGCATACCACTGTGCTGGAATGGGGTCTGTTCCGTGGCCTGACTCGGGGTTACATGCACATGCCAGCTGGCCCATTGGCGTCTGGATTTTGGCATGATGCGGGTATCAGAATGCACCACCATGCGGTTATCCTGATAGCGGAACTTGCTCAGTACGTCCAACTCCTGCGCGGACGGGTCTTTCAGTAACTTCAGGCTGTCGTCAGCATGGCTGGCAAATACTACCCAGTCAAAACGTTCGCTGCCCTGTGTTGTTTCAACCAGCACATCATTGGCACTCCGCGAGACATGCAGAACGCCGGTCTTGCGGAAGATAATATTGGCTTGGGCCTGAATCGCACGGACGTAGCGAGCTGATCCGCCCTTGACCGTGAGCCATAACGGCCGGTCTTTTAGCTGCAACATGCGATGATGCTGGAAAAAGCTCACCACAAACTTATAGGGAATTTGTCCGGCTTGCTCCACCGGACAGGACCACAGCGCCCCGCACATCGGGTAGAGATGCTCCTGACGGAAGGCTTGGGAATAGCCATGCTGATTCAGATACTCATCAATACTGAGTTGTGCATTGACCTGTTCCACATCCATATCTTTATTGGCCGCATAGAAACGGAACAGATCCGACAACATCGCGCGAAAATCAGCATTCAGAAAATTTTGTGGGCGGAAAAGCAGGGAGAATTTTTTTGAAGGATTGTACTGTAAGCCGCTGACCTGATTATTCACGGAAAAGCCCATGTCACTGCTTTGTGATTGAATTCCAAGTTCTTTCAGCATGGCGCAGAACAGCGGATAGTTATGCTCATTAAACACAATAAAGCCGCTATCCACCGCGACCTGTTCACCGTCTATATTCAGCTGATGGGTATCGGTATGACCGCCGAAGTAGTTATTCTTTTCAAAGACCGTGACCTCATGCACTTTGCTGAGTTTCCAGGCAGCATACAGACCGGAAATACCTGAACCAATAATTGCAATTTTCATGGTGATTCCTTCGATTGAATTTTGTGAGTGCCTGTCGTAGCGGCTTTTTTCTGTTTTCTGGCCTGAGCAATTTTACTGACTTGATAGACCCTTGCCGGAATGGGTTTGATTCCCCAGACCAGTCCGAACCAGGACATGAGTTTCAGCAGGTAATAGGTCACATCAATCTGCCACCAGTAAAAGCCTTGCCGGGTACTGCCAGCATAATAATGATGGTTGTTATGCCATCCTTCGCCCAAGGTAATAATGGACAGGAATAAGTTGTTGCGGCTGTGATCTTCAGTGTCAAAATCCCGGCTGCCGTAATGATGCGCCAGTGAATTGATACACAAGGTGGCATGGATCAGTAACACGGTAGAGATGACAAAGCCCCAGACCAGCAATTGCAGGCCTGACGTACCGAGTTGCGGCCAGGTGATGGCTAGCCATTCCCCAAATGCATAAATTCCGCCTGCGGTCAGCAGCACCACAATTAAACTGAAGCGATCCAGCCAGATCAGTTCCGGATATTTCAGCCAGTCCTTAATGACTTCTTTACGCGTGGCAAAATTATATTCATTTAAAAACCAGCCTACGTGGCTGTACCAAAAACCATGCGTCGAGGAATGCGGATCTTGCAAAGTATCGGTATAGCGGTGGTGATAACGGTGATGCGCCGCCCACCATAGCGGACCACGCTGTGCACTCATGGTGCCAATCAGCACAAACAGGAACTGCACCGGACGCGAGGTCTGAAAAGTTTTGTGTGACAGATAGCGATGGAAAAAAGCGGTGATGGAAAACATGCGGATCAGGTAGAACAGCAGCATAAATCCCAGCGCAAACCAAGACACTCCCACCCAGAATACCGCCAGGCAGGCCAGATGTAACAGAATAAAGGGCAAAATCCTCAGCCACTGAATCTTGCTGTTTTCAGCCGTCAGTGTTTTGGGCGTTGTGGGTGTAGACCAGCTGTCTATCCATCGCATCAGACTTTTCAACATGGACTCATCCTACTTTCAAGCGATTGTCTTTATTCTATTTGATGAGTGTAATCAGTCAGATATGAATTTTATGTGAAGTAAATAAAAAAAGCCGAACTGTGTAGAGAGCGTGGTCAGTTCGGCAAAAGGGTAACAGATTAATGCGGCAATTTGATCAGTTTTGTCACGTCATAACCATAATGTTTTGCAGTTTCCAGATAGGATTGATAAGTGGCTTCATCCAGTTGCGGTTCACGCGATAAAATCCACAGGTATTTGTTACTTGGCCCACCTACCAGTGCCACTTTATATTCTGGGTCTACTCGTAATACCCAGTAATGACCTTTGCTAAATGGTATCCATCTTAAACCTTGAGGCAAAAAGCTGACCTTTAGTTTGCTGTTGCCCTTATTTTGCGGATAGGCAATACCTTCAGAGCTGATCATCTCACCATTGGCAATCCGGCAACTATTCAAAACACGCATGGTTTGATCGGTATTGACGCTATATTGTGCCGAGATATTCGAGACACATTTACGCTGAAAATACATCGGTAAATGCGCAATTTCATACCACTTGCCTGCATACTGCTCGATATCTACCTGATCGACTGCCTGATGTGCAACAGTTTCTGCTCGAGTCGTTGTACTTAAGCTGATGATGGCAAGTGCTGTCGCTGCAAAAACAGATTTGAATAGCATCTTCATTTTTTAGCCTTGTTGTATCCTAGGCTTAAGATAACCTAGGTGGGTGTGAACAAAGCGTGAAGACAAAATGGTGAAATTCAGTATTTGTGATTGAATAATTTAAGCTGGATTAATCTTATTGTCCTTACAATAATTCTATCAAATGGAGCTTAAAACTGTAAGCATTCGCTGAGTCCTACTTTTTTATCTGCTCAACATCACGATAGTGTCCACGTAAAATGAAGTGGACAGCTATTTATGGATTTAAGGACAGTCAGATAAGGTATATACTTTACAACAACAGCTAGACTCACCTAGGAGCAGGCAAATGCCTATCAAATTTGTAATCCGATTCACTAGTATTTTAGTTTCACTATTAATTTTAGCTGCTCTTGTCAACCAGTTTTTATTTTCAAGTCAAGTAACAATTGATGTATGGATCCTTTCATTCCCCATTATTGTGGGTGTTCCAATCTTTGCATCTATTATCTCTGCAACAGATAATGAATTAAATCAATCCCACTAACTAGTGTATTTATATGAATTGATAAAGTAGTAATCTAATCGCTGAAAAACTCATTATAAATTATAAGATGTAATGCCAGTCAGTTAAGAAATTGACTGGCATTTTCTTGGATATTTCTGTGGTTTGATCATAAACGTCTGCAGCACCTCCTGTTACAAGAGAAGTTTTATCAGTTAGTGATAACAAACAGTTTTTCATCATATTGATTTAATTCAATTTTTTATATTTAAAATTGAAATGCTAAATTTTAATTCTGTATAAGAGTTTTTTGAGTTCAACCTCTTGGATCTACCATACTATTTTAGGCTGCAGGTATTTACAGATTTCCTTTCTTCCACTGAATTAATAAAATTTCCAATCAGGAATTCACTTTGTCTTAAGGAGTCACGATGGTCGCCTTCTTTCAAAGGATAAAAGGCAATAGGTTTTCCTACCTTGCAGATTTGTTGATAGTAGGCATAAGTACCGCGTGAATCCACTAACAGATCTTTCTCACCCTGAACAACCATAACTGGCACAGTGGGTATCATATTCTCAATAGACTGCTTCTTTAAATAATTGGTCAAAGGGGCTAGATTTACATTCGGTTTAAAGACAGTTTTAGGGGCTTGCTTCAGATCAGATTGTAATTCTGATAAACAGCGACTACGTGCCAGATTAAGAATTTCCCCCATTTCTGGGCTAACTAAATTTGCTGGAGCAAGATTAGGATCTGCAGCTTCCGCTCCGAGAAGAACGATTGGAAAAAATGCTGCAACACTGGTGTCGATTTGAGAGTGAGTTGCCACATATTCCGCAATTCCTTCATATTGATAACCGCCTGGAGCAAGGGCAATTGCTCCACGTAAATTAAGTTCAGGTGCGTCTTTTTGTCCATACGCCGCAACAGCAAGAGATGCAGCACCTCCTTGGCTATGCCCCATGACATACCAGTTTTTATTAAATTTATAAGGCTTTAAATGATGAGTTGCCCTTACAGCATCCACTACAGTATGCAATTGACTTTGAGCATTCATATAGGGATGTCCACTGGGTGTACCTAAACCCTGATAGTCTGGTGCGACTACTGCATATCCACGAGCAAGCTAGGCATTCAAAGCTTTTTCCGCTATTTGTTGATAAATATGAACAGGTCCATCCACATAATCACTCGAGGGAGCACAAGTATCGGCAACACCTGTTGTACCATGCGCCCATGCTAAAATAGGCCAACCTTCTTTTGGTACTTTTCCTTTGGGTAGTAAAATAAATCCAGAAGCTACAATCGGTTCCGATTGTATGCCGCGACTTCGATAGGTAATTAAGAAGCGTTGTGATGCACTTGAAAATAGATCGGTATTTTGTGCTTGTATGGATAACAAAGTGCCGGGCTTTGTACTTGCCACAGTCGGTAAGTGAGCTGTATCGTGAGATGATATTAGTGGAGAGGCAATTGCAGATGTAGAACCTAAGCAGATGCAACCTAACGTCATATTCAGAACATGATTTTTTATTTTAATCATGAGAATGCACTCCATTTTTATAAATTTAATTTTGAATATATGAGTATTTTCACTACCATATTTGATCACAATCCATTGTGAAAATTTTGTAATAAGGTAATAGCCCTCAAATGAGGGCTATTACCTATAAGCACCATTATATTAAGTGATACTAAGCTCTAATTTCATACAAGTTAGAGCTTCTGTTTTTCTCAGCTTAGTTACCTCGATAGGTTGAATATCCATAAGGGCTAAGCAGTAATGGAATATGGTAGTGTTTTACTGAACCATCTGTTTGGAAAATCACCGGAACTTCAGGGAAGAAAGAATTTTGATTATTTTTCTTAAACCAGTCTCCTATTTTAAACGTGACTTTGTATATTGCATTATCTAAAGTTTTATTTTCTGGAAATAATGCCGTTACGCGGCCTTGCTCATTGGTTTTAGCTTCTGAAATCTGTATCCATTTTCCATTTTTCTGTTCTTCCAAAGTAACTTTTACATCAGGTGAAGGCAATCCACTTTCCAAGTTAAGTACATGCACACTTAAAGGATTTTGCGCCATTACCCAACTTGAAATAAATAAACTTCCAGCGAATAAAAATAACTTGTTCATATGAATTTATCCTGAATTAAATTGATTTAAATTTGTTTGAGTGTGATTTCTATACCCAGTTGTGCGCATTGATCATCTTGAATTGACCCACCTGCACCGGCTACACCAACTGCACCTAATACCTGACTTTTATAAACGACGGGCACTCCTCCACCTAAAAGTAATAATTCAGGTAAACTGGTTAAATTCTGTGAATCAACATTCTTCTGGGCATTACGCATAAATTGTAAGGTAGTCACCTTGCTTGAATATGCGGTAAAAGCTTTCCTTTGCGCTGCGATTAAATTATGTATACCCACGGTTTCATGCCGTTGACTTGCCAGGACATTGCCACCCTGATCTAAGATCACTACAGCCGCAGGTTTAGTAGTAGTGCTACAGGCTTGCATGACATTGGTTGCCAGTTGATTGGCGAGGTTTAGATCCATGACATAGCTGGTTTTAGGAGCTGAATATGTGATTGAACTAAATAGAAGTACTGGAATAAATAGAAGTTTTTTCATCATTTCTATTAAGCTAAATGAAGAGATAAATTAGCTTATATAAAATAAACTCACTATTGCATGACAATCAGATTACGAATTTGTAATGTAGGAATAGACAAATCCATATAATATTATTTAGATGCAGATACTTATTATTGAAGATGAAACCAAAATTGCTGAATTTCTAGCAAAAGGTTTAAATGAATCCGGCTATTTAGCCAGTATTGCTCATGATGGATTAACAGCACTCAGGTTGTTTGAAGAAAAAAACTTTGATTTAGTAATTTTGGATGTCATGTTACCTGAAATTGATGGTTGGCAAGTATTAAAGACCCTAAGGACATTTTCTAAAATTCCGGTACTTATGCTGACTGCGAAAGATCATGTCCTAGATCGAGTTAAAGGTTTAGAACTTGGTGCAGATGACTATTTAATTAAGCCTTTTTCTTATATTGAACTATTGGCACGGGTTAAAAGCCTGTTGAGACGAAGTGTAAAACCCGAGTCTGAATATTACCAGGTTGAAGATCTAGTTTTATATAGGTTTGAACGTACTGTTTATCGGAACCAACAGAAAATCGACTTAAGCGCTAAAGAATTTTCACTCTTAAACTTATTAATGCAACATCAAGGTGAATTGTTAACCCGATCTCAAATTGCATCTGAGGTGTGGAATATTAATTTTGATACGGACACCAATGTGGTAGATGTTGCTATTCGCCGTTTGCGTGCCAAAATTGATGATCATTTTCAGCCAAAATTAATTCATACTGTTCGGGGTATGGGATATCGTTTAAGCATAAATAAATGAAAAATCAGCTAACGCAACTCAGCTTAACAACACGCTTAAGTATTTCCTTCAGTATTATTTGTTGCACTGTATTTTTTGCTATTGGTTTACTTTCTTATCACAACATGCAGCACCTATTAGCCAAACAACGCGATCAGAATTTAACTGCACGTGTTGAACGCATCGAAATTTTTTTACAGGATCAAGCAAGTTTTCAGATTTTAGTTCAATACCCTCGTCTGTATGAAAATATGCTAGGGAAAGAAGATAATCTTTTAATCTTAAGAAACCCACAACACGCCTTAATTGAGATTAATCCACTGAAAGTTGCTATTCCCACTATGGCGGAATCAAAAACCATTACCTTTCTGGATAATCAATCTGAATTTGCCACAACCCGTTTGGCTTATAAAACTGTTATTTTTAATAATCAACATTACCAACTGATTGCTGGCACACAACTTGATGAAGCTCAATCTACTCTAGATCAATATTTATGGAAATTGATTCTCTATAGTTTATTGGGCATTGTCATGGCAAGCCTGCTCGGACGTTGGGTGGGTCTGTACTTACTCAAATCTTTAAATAATTTGATTGAGCAAACACATAAAATTCAGGGCACTCAACCACATCAGCGAATCGAAACTAAAAGTACTACCGTTGAAGTTGAGCAACTCCGTTCAGCAATGAATGCGATGTTAGAAAAAATTCAAATTAATTATGATCAATTGGCACGGTTTTCCGAAGATATTGCCCATGAACTAAGAACCCCCTTAAATAATTTAATGGGTCAAACACAAATTATGCTCATGCAATCTCGATCACCCCAAGAACTGGAGCAGCTTTTATATTCTCATCTTGAGGAATATGAACGACTCAGTAAGATGATAAACAATATGTTGTTCATCGCTCGTTCTGAACACAGCGATTATATTATTGATAAAGAAAATATTGATTTATCCAACCTTATTTTAGAATTGGTGCATTATTTTGAATTCTTAGCTGAAGATAGACAAATGAAATTTGTTTTGGAGTTAGAAAAAGGAATTCAAATATATGGTAATGAAGATTTATTAAAAAGAGCGCTATCTAATCTTCTCATCAATGCCATTGATTATGGATTCGAAAACCAAGACATTGTAATTACAACAAAATCTACAGCAGACTATGTCGATATTGAAGTGTTAACTAAAAATATTTTTATTGATAAACAGCATTTGAATCATTTATTTGAGCGTTTCTATCAAATTGATAGTAGTCGACATTCCAAAGCAAAAACTGGTGGTTTAGGGCTATCAATAGTTAAATCTATCATGATGTTACATAATGGGGAAGCAAATGCACATAATAGTCAACAAGGGGTTGTCTTTCGTTTAAGGATTAAATATTAAGCGATTATTAAAGAAATTATAAAAATAAAAATTTGATCTTGCGGTGTTTTAGACCATCTAAAATTAACATATTATGATTTAACCTGAATTTCTAATAAGAAATGAACTTGAAAGAAAGGTGGCTGAAACCATTAGGGAATTACCACATAACCTACGCCTTCAGTCCCCTTGTTCGATTTTACATATTGCTTCTGCATGATTGATGATTTATTTCAGAAATTCGAAACAACCTATTGGTAATTTTAAAACCCAGTAACAAGCATTCAAGAATGCAGTCTTCTCAATTGAAAGTTTCAGAAAGCATGTTCATCGCCATTTGGTATAAATGCTCTTATTTCAATAATTTCAAAGTATTTTTCTTTTTACTAAAATACAATAAAAGATATAAATCAGTCAGATAACTAGATTTTTAATAAGATAATTAAATATACATATAAAAAAACTTGATTATTCCTGTTTTTAGGGTATAGTTAACTCAACTAGAAAAAAGTCTTGTTTCATTAAATCTCTCTTAAGTATCGTCGTTTTATTCATAATTCTTCGTTTTTTTCAGATTTTAAGTTTCATTATTTATTATTTTCAAAGTTATATTCAGTCACTAAAATGACTAAAAATTATTAAAAAATCAGTAGGATTTATTATGTCAAACTCAAATGTTGTTAAAGGTACCGTTAAGTGGTTCAATGAAACTAAAGGTTTTGGTTTTATTCAACCAGAATCAGGTCCAGATGTTTTTGCGCACTTCAGTGAAATTGCCAACTCAGGTTTTAAAACCTTATTTGAAGGCCAACAGGTTGAATTTAGTATTGCTCAAGGTCAAAAAGGCCCGAATGCAGTCAATATTGTTGCCATATAAGCACTAATACGAGTTGAAAAAGCACTACTCAGTGCTTTTTTAATTTTAAAGAAAAAGTTGTTCTTCCATATTGGAAAAAAATCATAAAAATAGGATACAAATTGTTAAAAGTTAATGAATTAATTGCAAAATCTAAAAATGGTACTGAAATTATCGTTTCTTTAATTCCTTTAAATAAAATGCAGAATACACGTCAAGGTTTTAAAGAAATTGAAGTGGGTAAAAGAGTTCTGCTGGAATCGGGAATTGAGGTAGATTTAAATTTAGATGGTCGTACATTTTATACGTCTTTAAATCAATTATTTAAGCTAAATCAAAAAGTTATTTAAAAAATAATATATTGCTTAATTAATTGAATAGCCGCTCTGCCATAATCTTATTAAAGGTAAACTAATGTTGAAACAAAATCTAAATGTAAAAGACCAATTCGGTATCAAATATTCTATTCAGGCCACGGTTGAGCGCCATTTTAGTGCTAACCAGTCTTGTTCCCATGTCAAATATATTACTGTTGATGGTGAAGATATTCGCCCCAGCTTTGAAATGTTTTTCCAAAGTACTTCTAGCGGAAAAATTTTCAAGATTATTTAAGTCAATGAACTACTCGCAGCTAAAGCAACGAGTTTCCATATGTGGTTAATCTCGCACACCCCATCCACTGGCTCAGAATTAAGTTCTGTTTCTGAGTTAGATATGCTTCAAGTTTAACGCCTGAAATCATCAGTAAATTTACTATTTAGATACTTGAATCCAATACTATTTTAGCTAAAAAACAAAGCCAAAAATCTAAATAATATCTATATATTAACATTTTATATATTTTATGATTGATATAATAATTTTAAATTTCTAGTGGCTTAACTCGCCCTTAAAAGAGCGAGAATGCGCCACTAAATTTGTTCAAAATTTCAAAGCCATTCTTTGCTGTCATCTGCAACTGGCGTTCCATGCATGACATGCTGAATCATGGCATAGGCGATACTGCCCTTGAACGGAATCTCGGGGAACTGATCAAATTTGAAAAATTGCGCATCGCTGAGTTCATTTTCTTGAATCTGAATTTCCCCTGCATGATATTCTGCCTTGAAGGCCATCATCAGATTGCTGGGAAACGGCCACGGCTGACTGGCTAGATATTGAATATTTTTGATTTGCAGCCCCACTTCTTCCAGCGTTTCACGGCGTACTGCCTCTTCCAAGGTTTCTCCAACTTCAACAAAGCCTGCAATCAGGCTGTACATCTGAGTTTTGTTGCGGGCATTTTTTGCCAGCAGAATTTCATCTGTACCTCGGCTAATGATAGTAATGACACAGGGATTCACCCGCGGATATTGGTTATAGCCACAGGATGGACAGACCATGGCATACTGGGTGGCATGCTGCTCGGTGGCGTGACCACATTTACTGCAAAAGCGGTGATTACGGCGCCATTCCAGTAACTGTACCGCACGGCTGGCCTGTTCAAACTGTGGTCTGCTCCAGACTTGCACCAATTGTCTGATCGGCACCAGCTGATAACCTTCCGGCACAGGTTCATCTTCTTTCAGATCACGGGCAATGATCTCGCCATTTTCCGACAGGTTCAGGTCGTGCTGCAGTCTTTCTACCTGCGGCAACTGAAAATGGTCATCCACCAGTAATTGCTGCTGTCTAAAAATATACGCTTTTGAATGCATGCTCATACGATCCCCTGATTAAAAAAAATCCCATACAGAGGGGTGTATGGGACAAAACTAAGGAAGCTTACATGGAGTAACTTCTACCCAGATACTAGGCGCAAGCTGCCTGAATTACAACCATAATAATTTGTATCTTTTTGATTAAAATCACATAATTTTCACACCACCTATGCATTAAGGAATAATGCGAAGCGAGTTTCATCAACTGGCTTTAGCATTATAGAGATGAACAGTCTGTTATTGCAGCAATCATGATTTCTGTGCAATGCCAGAGGATCATTTGGTCGAGTTGAATTGACTCAACATGCGGGCTGATCGGTATTTTCACAAAAAATTGAACTGTCTGGCTTTACACTGCGCTATCTTTCACGGGTTCTGCGATCAGTATGCGTTTCGGTTTAATTCTGGGTGACCAGCTTCATCATCAGCTTGCTACGCTCAAAGCACTGGACCGTACCCAGGATGTAATCCTGATGGCCGAAGTTGTTGAGGAAGCCACGTATGTCACCCATCATCCGCAGAAAATTGCCCTGATTTTTAGCGCCATGCGTCATTTTGCTAAAGAGCTTAAAGCTGAGGGCTGGTGTGTACGTTACCATGCTTTTCAATCCGGCAGCCAGATTCGTAGCCTGCTGGATTTCGTGCAGGCGCAGCAACAGCTATTTCCCGTCACAGAATTAGTCATGACCGAATGCGGGGAATACCGCTTGCAGCAGCAGATTGAACAGCACTGGAGCCAGCAGCTGCAACTGCCGGTACAGTGTCTGAATGACGAGCGTTTTTTCTGTAGTCCGGAGCAGTTCCAGAAATGGGCCAGCCGCTACCAGACACTGCGTATGGAATATTTTTACCGGGAAATGCGCAAGCAGACTGGCTACTTGATGCAGGGCCAGCAGCCTCTTGGACAGCAATGGAACTATGACAGTGCCAATCGCAAGGCCTGGTCAGGCAGCCCAGCCTTGCCCGCGCCACTGCACTTTGAACGCGATCAGATTGATCTGGATGTGCTGGAACTGGTTGAACGTGAATTTTCCCCTCACCCCGGCAGCCTTGCCCATTTCCGCTGGGCCACCACGCGCAGCAATGCCCTGCGTGCACTGCAACATTTTGTTGATCACAGTTTGCCTTATTTTGGCGACTATCAGGATGCTATGGTTCAGGGAGCAGACAAGCTATTTCACAGCCTGCTCTCACCTTATCTGAACTGTGGCCTGTTGCTACCTAAAGAAGTCTGTGATGCCGCAGAAGCGGCCTACCATACCGGTCATGCAGCGTTAAATGCAGTCGAAGGTTTTATCCGGCAGATTCTCGGCTGGCGTGAATATGTCCGCGGGATTTACTGGCTGTACATGCCGGAATATGCCAGCCGTAATGCACTGCAGCACTCAGCGCCGTTGCCACAATTTTACTGGACCGGCCGTACCCGGATGAACTGTATGGCGGAGTGTTTCCGCAATACCTTTCAGCACGCCTATGCGCATCATATCCAGCGTCTGATGGTGACCGGAAATTTTGCCCTGTTAACTGGTATTGACCCGCAGCAGATTAGCGAGTGGTATCTGGCCGTCTATGCCGATGCCTATGCATGGGTAGAACTGCCGAACACGCTGGGCATGGTGATGCATGCCGACGAAGGCTTGATGGCGAGCAAACCCTATGCCGCTTCGGGCAATTACATCCATAAGATGTCGGATTACTGCAAGCACTGTAGCTACAATGTTAAAACCCGTACCGAGCCGGACAGCTGTCCGTTTAACAGCCTGTACTGGTATTTTATGATCCGGCATGAAGCGACATTCCGCAATCATCCACGTATGGGCATGATCTATCGGCAGCTGGATAAACTTCAAGATCGGCAGCAAATCATCAGCCATGCCCAGCAGCTCCTCAGCCAGATCAATGAGTTATAAACGATGAAAAAACAGCATCTCCCTGAAAAAATATGTATCCACTGCTTGCGCCCTTTTACTTGGCGCAAAAAATGGCAACGCTGCTGGGAGGAAGTACGATACTGTTCTGAACGATGTAAACGTGAGTCCAGACAGCGGTCAAAATAAAACGTTTAGAAACGCTTGTATTGCCGTGAACAATAGGCCCGTATTACATCGGGTGAACGCAGCTGTAGATGCTTGGTTTTTCGACCGGTCACGCGTTCACGCCACATTTTAAAACTTGATGCTTTCATATTTTTCCGCATCAAGCGGATCACCGCCGCTTCATTCAAACCAAACTCACGCTGGATGGCTTCAAATGGGGTGCGATCTTCCCAGGCCATTTCCATAATCCGTGACAGGTCCGCTCCTACATATTCAATTACTTGACGCACCACATACCCCTGATTGCTTTGATTTTTAAAATAAAAATTGAGCGATAAAATTTAAATTTATGTCTCTGTGTGTTTTGGTCAGATCAAGCTGACCGACATCATTTTAAAAAAATGCAGATGAATATTTTGTGATTTTTTTACCTGGATTGTATTTTATTGGAGTGCTATCGGGCTTTTGAGCTCAACCCGTGATCCAAATCCCTACGACCAAAGCCTGTCCTCGGGTCGTTGTTAATGACATCGCCTGGATCAGACGGTATGCTGATGCTAAAAAACACCTTGGGAAAATTGTGCTCGAAGTTATTGCTCAGCTCTGTGGCGGTATTGGTTTATTCTTGATTGGCATGATGTTAATGACCGACAGTCTTAAGGACATGGCCGGTGAAACCTTACGGCTATGGCTGACCAAATTTACCGGAACACCGTTGAAATCACTATGTTCTGGTATTGGTCTGACCTTAATTGTGCAATCCTCTACAGCCACGACGCTGGCGACTATCGGTTTTGTCGGAGCTGGAGTATTGAGTTTTTCCCAGGCGATTGGGGTGATTATAGGGGCCAATATCGGAACGACCAGTACCGGCTGGATGGTGGCTTTGCTGGGGGTTAAGTTTTCTATTGCCACTTTTGCCTTACCCATGATTGCTGTAGGCGCTTTGCTCAAATTGTTAACGCGTGGTCGGTTGGCATTATTCGGTTTTGTGCTTGCAGGTTTTGGCCTGATTTTCTTTGGAATTGAGCAATTACAGTTTGCGATGTCAGGTCTTGCTCAACAAGTCGATTTGTCTATTTTTCACTATGATTCATTTGGACAGAAGCTGTTTCTGGTCTGGATCGGACTGATCATGACAGTGTTGCTACAGTCTTCCAGTGCCGCCATTACCGCGACTTTAGCGGCTTTAGCCAGTACTGCGATTGACCTGCAGCAAGCCTTGTTACTGGTCATTGGACAAAATATCGGCACAGTTGCCACGGCGGTGCTGGCTGTGATTGGTGGCTCGGTGAATGCCAAACGGACTGCAGCGGTTCATGTGGTTTTCAATGTAGTCAGTGCGATATTTGCTTTCTTTTTGTTGATCCCTTTATTTAACTGGGTCGACCATCATATTCAATATATTGCTGAATGGGATGAAGTCGTCATTGTGGCAGCATTTCATACTTTATTTAGCTTAATCGGCGCATGTATTTTTATGCCGTTGATCCATCCCTTTAATCAGCTCATTTGTAAGTTTCTACCGCAGAAAAAATCAGGTGCCCTAGAAATTCTGGATGAATCTAATCTGGATATTCCAAGTGTAGCCATCATTGCTGCAGAAAAAGTGACTTTTCAAATCCTGATTCAGATGTTTGGGATATTACGTCGCGCATTTCAGGAAGGCATCAATCTGAGCCTAAAAGAATTACAACAATTAGATCAAGAGATTGAGTATCTAGAGGCCTATTTAGAAAAAATAGTCGTTCCAGAATATCAACAGGATAAACAGCGACTGACCTCTTTATTAAGGATGATGGTGTATATTCGGGTTCTACGCAGTGATCTGGAAGGTGTTCCCTATGCACTGGCTATTCGGACCCAACCACGGATTTATCAAGTGGCTTTAGATTTTTTAAATATTCTCGAGCATTATGTCACCCATCCAGATTTTTTAGAAAATGCTGAAAAGATTGAGAATTTTAAGCAGGAAGTGACCAGTCTTAAACAGTGGAGCGATGAGCATCGGGCCGACTTACGTGAGGAAGTGATGCAATATGCCACCTTGAATCGGTTGAGTGCAGCCAGAAGCTTAAAACTGCTTGCTGCAAAACGCTGGCTGGACCGATTAATCGCCCATACCAAAAGATTATCCAAGGTACTGGCCGAACGTTAACAACGAGAACAGCCCTGTAATGGTTTTTGGGTATAGGCAAGATGAAGGTTGGGCTAAATCTCGAAGGACGAGTTCATTTGGGGTGACTCGACTATTCAAAACTGAGTTCTAGACTCCATCTGATCATGCGAATGCGGTTCTGTCACGTCCCTACTGTTTTCCCATATGCATGGCCTGATCTGCTCTTTCGATGACATTTTCCAGTGTTTCATCGTATCCGACTCTGATTACACCAATAATTGCTGTGATATATACGGCTTCGCCATTTTTTAATAGTAAATATCCAGAGAACTTTGGTGCAACAAAGCCAATACAATATAAAACTATCTCTTTTTTTTGCGTCCGCGCATTCTAATTGGGTCGATTAAACAATCGGTAATTTTATAATTTTTGAAAAGGATAAATAAAATGACCAAGCGACAGCACCCCAAAGATGAATCGGAATCTAAAAGAGCTGAAGAACAGACAAATCAAGAGGATCTTCAGCCACAAAAGAATCCTAAAGATAAATCTGATGAGCATGAAATGCATAAATCAAGTCACTATCATCAGCACCATGATACAACAAGCAATTATAAGCAACCTCATTGAGTAGGATTCTATTACAGTAGAAGACTGAAGATATTCAAAAATTTTAAAGACAAAACTGCACAATATTTTGGAGTATGCTCGCATACGATAAAAAATGGAAAAATTTCCCAAGACCAGATTCGGAACTTGACTATAATGATTTACATGCTCCGAGTCAGTCATCATTCGGCTGACCCGGACTAATCAAGTCAGCTTATTCTTTATAAGTCTGCGTACTGTAGCGTTCAACAGCTAAGCGTTTCAACACTTTTTCATTTTTTGCATAATCCAAGAAGGCTTCAGCATAATCCAGTCCCACCTCTACACGTCGTTCACCGGTGATATTTTTAAAACTGCTATAAAAATCTTGACCATCTGCCAGAAAATTAATGGTAATCACCTGATAGGTCTGGTCTGGATTTAAAGCTTCATAGACTCCCTGGGTATTGCGAACTTTTAAGTTGGATATCCGTTGACCTTTGGTTTTGGATAAATCTACATCCCACTGTAGTCCACCCGCGTAGGGATAACTACCGGTATTGTTATTTACGACTGCATCCATCGCATCTTCAAGTACATTTTTAATTTCTAGCCCAGTCGCCTTCAATTGCACCAATGTGTTTTTAAATGGCAATACCGTATAAATTTTCTCTACAGAAATATCACCTTGGGGAAGATCTACCCTGACACCACCGCCATTTTGGATCGAGATATCGGCATTAAAATACTTTTTACCTTGTTGCAAAAATGCTTCAGCCACGAGTTGTTGCACATCACCGCCATGTTGGTTGGTAAAATCTGATTTATTACAGATGTCCCCTAAACTGGAACGTGAGGTATCTTTTGTCGTTCCGGGTACACGACGCAGGCATAGATTTTCTTGGGCATTGGCAACAATTTCCTTGCCCAATAAATTTTTAGCAACTTTATACGGTTCCAGGATAGCTAAAGCTGCAGCATTAGGTTGAATAATACGCAAGCTGTTACTGCTTTCAATATCTTTTTTAATCACATCCAATTCAGTAGTATTCAGGGCTGGAGCATCTTTAGCACTGCGCTTAAAATCATCTCCAATTAATACATTTGCTTTGCCGGTACATGCTTGAACTTTTCCGTTGGCATCAAAATTTACTTTTAACTGGCCAACCATATAAGCATATTGCCATGCTTGTACCACACAAACCGGATCACCCTCTTTATTTTTTAGGGTCGTTGGGTAGTCACCTTCAGGGCTTATCCCGTAGTTTTTCAGCTTAGCATCGGCCAGTAGGGTATGCGAATCACCGCCCACAATAACGTCAACACCAGACAATTGTGCAGCCAGTGCTTTATCCATGCCATAGCCTAAATGAGACTGTACAATAATCTTATTAATGCCTTGTTGCTTGAGCTGATCAATATAGTTTTGTGCAGTGATTACTTCATCTTTAAAAATGGTATCTGCATTGGGACGAGAGGCATTCTTGGTTTTATCTGCAATGGTTAAACCGATGAATGCAATTTTTTGCCCTTCTTTGTCCATAATGGTATAAGGTTTCACCAGATCAGTCTGGTAGAGTGCTGAGGTTTTTCCAAACTCGACATTGGCACTTAAAACTTGTGTTTTATTTTTACAGCGACCTTTATTATTCAAGAAACCAATAAATTTTTTTAAGCCTTCATCGGTATTATCAAATTCATGATTGCCTAATGTTAACGTATCGAAGCATACCGTATTCATGAGATCTGCTTCGGCTTCACCTTCTTTTAAAGTAAAGTACAAATCGCCAGTGATGGCATCCCCTGAATGAATTTTTATCGGGTTTTTCTCCGTACTGGCTAGGCTATTCATCAGTGCCGCAACTCGTGCAAAACCTCCATTTGAGACCTGGATTGACTCGCGATTACCTGAAGAGGTTTCCAGCAGTAATTTGGTACTTTCTTCATCCAAATGTGAATGGCTGTCGTTAATATGCAATACATTGACTTCCAGCGGTTGCGATTGAATGATCGCTGTTATATTCGTATTGTCTTTACTATTATTACACCCAGCTAAAAATATACTGGAAATCAATAAACTGCATGTGAGACCTGAATATTGATGAATGCTTCTATTTTTAAAGGTCACTGCTATTCCTGTTTGGCTATAATTTAACCACATATCATGTGGGACTATTGTTTAAAATTCATGAATTTAGATATTTTCCGCACAATAAAATAAGGAGAAATTTTATATTTCTCCTTATTGATTAAATCAACACAAAAATTCTAAAGCTCCTAGCATGGAGTTATTATCGAAACCTATCATTTAAGAATGTTTTGTTGTGCTCAGCAATGCAGCCATCCGCTATATGTCTTCAGTTTTTTAAATTGATACTTTATTCAATCAACTCAATTTACGTCTGCGTAGAGTGGAAACTAAAACAAGCCCGGCTAATGCAAAAATTGACCATACTCCCATGCTGCCACCACTTATTTCACTGCTATCAGGAGTGTTTGCTACATTCTCATTGAGGTCCATATCCACAATCACAGGATCATGATCTGAAGAACGGAATGCATCATCGCTATAGAATGCTGTGATTTGCTCTTGTGTTTTATATTCTTCATTATAATCCAAAGCTGTCGGCTCATCCGCATTGATGTGCCATGCAAAAGTACGCTTCACCCTTGGGTATAAGTTTGCATCGGCAATGGCATGGTCTAAGTTTCCTGAACCGCCATTGCCATTAGCATCACTGGCTACGCCAAAAATATAACTATAGGCTGCTTTACCCTGACCAATTTTTTCATCATTTAGCAAAACCTTATAATTGGCTTTTTCAAATGCCAATATTGGGTCTTCTTTAGCATAACTATTCATGTCACCGACCAGTAAATAATTGGGGTTATTCACTTTGGTCGGATTCGTTGCAATCCACTGCATCAATTTTTGTACTGCTGTTAAACGTGTCGCGTTCCAACAGCCCTGTCCATCACCTTGATCAGCATCTAACGAAGTTTTATCATCAGGACAACTGCCTTTAGATTTCAAATGATTCGGCACAATGGTAAAAACTTTCCCGCCAGATAGAGACTGGAAGCTTTGTGCCATCGTTACCCGATTCTTTTGAGTCTGATCATCATAGACCGCAGGTTCTCCCACGGTTTTAACACGCTTACTGTTATAAATAATAGCCACAGCAATTGCATCTGTACCCAGTTTGGTCATCTTCGGTGGAATGATATATTTCCAATCGCTACCTAAAGCTTTGGTGAGGTAAGCGACTGCACTTTTCTCATCATAGCCATTGTTTGCAATTTCCATTAATCCATAAACATCTGCATCAATCGCTTTCAAAGCAGTCACGATTTTCTGATGCTGCTTGTTAAACTCGGATTGTGAGGTTGCACCGCGTTCCGTAGGAAAACCTTGGGTGGTACCATTATCATAATTCAATACATTAAAAGCAGCGGCACGAATTTGTCTGGACTCTTTTGCGGGTACTGTTGTTCTTAAATTTGAGTCTTTAATGATTTCAGGCTGTGTTTTATTTAAAATAGGTTGAATACGCCATGTATTAAAGCGATATTCCAGAATCCCTTCAACATTTTTCAACTGATAGCCACTTCTTAAAGTGTTTAATGCATTAAAGTTTTGCGGCAGCCATGGGGTTCTATTTTGATTGTTATAACCATCATCCAGGATAATTTTTGACAATAAATTTTGTTTGGCCAAATTGACGGCTTCAAGTGATTTTGCTGGATATAAATTGGTTGGAATATATAAGCGCCCCAAACTTAAGGATAGCTCACCATATCGCCCATAATTATAATTTTCACTAATGGTTAAAGTCTGCGGTATTTTGACCAGCATCCCTTGATATCGTTTAGGGCTATGACCTTCTGCATCTGTCAGACTTGAGAAGGGCAATTGTAAAGGAGTGGCACTAACCAGGTTTTCAGCTTGCTGATTGCAAGTTTGAATATTACTGCTGAGTTGATCAATCTGTAACTGGTTTTGATAAGATGTGAGGCGACCTTGAAAAATAACCTCTTCACCTACTTTTCCGCCAGTCACTGTACTACTTGCGGGTAAATATACAAAAATGGCGTTGCTTAAGCCAAGTTTAGCTTTACTGTCTGGGGATTGAATATAAAACCCGGAAAAACCATTTTGGTAACGATAATCAGCAGTGATGACTCCACGAACGATATATTGCTGATTGAGTGCAGCGGTTTGTAAGTCTGCAATTGGCGTATCGGCCGTACTGCAACTGATTTCAGCCAAGGTAGATTCAGTATTGACTGCACCTAAGTAACTGTTGAATGCATTTCGTTCAGACCATTTAGACCATTGACTTTCTAACTCAAATGCTGCTGCAGGATCGATCGAAGTGACATTATTTGAAGTTTTAGTACGTGACAAACTATTTTGATAACTACTAAAACTGACTCCCCAACCAGTGCCTGGATCTTCCCCCACTCGACCAAAACGATCTATTGGCGTACCTTTATACAGCAGGACAAGTGTATCATCCCCATTAAAAGAAAGTCCTGCAACCTGATCAACTTTAGAACCAATTTCTGTCTGTAATTCTGAGCGACCAATAACGTATTTTGTTTTGCTTGCCAATGTACCTTGTAATGGAAAAGCTGCTGACTTAGTGGTTGATCCATTGCTAAATTGCTGAATTTCATAATCTGCTAAATTTACTGTACTACCATCAGGATTATAAATTTCTAATCCTTTACGGTTAGAGGAACCATCAATATATTGACTGAACATGAGTTGTGCATAGCTTGGAAACGAACAGCCTAATAAAGCCAAGCTGAGACATAAGGTATGTGGTTTTAAAGTCTTCATATTTTTTAATGTTTGTTAAAATTTTTATTAGACTAATTTTTGTACATTACATCGTTATGAATGATTGATGACAGTTTTGCTAGAAAAATATAAGATGCTGTTTTAATTCAGTAAGTATCGGTTAAAGCACCTCCTAAATAATCCATACAATTAGCTTGATGTAAGTCCCCACGTAGTATTTTTAAGTGGGGACTTAGTTCATGATCATAAATTTTTAGCAGTGATTCCTGTTGCCAAAAAGTGACTAACATACAGCACTCAGTTCAAAATCTGTTCGGGACATCTAGGCTTGAAAATCTTTATGCAACAAAGCTTCTCGTAATCAGAAATAATGTTTAAAGTCGCTCAATTGCTAATGCAACGCCCATTCCACCACCAATACATAAGGTCGCCAGTCCTTTTTTCTGGTCACTGCGTTGCATTTCATGTAACAGCGTGACCAGAATTCGACAGCCTGAGGCTCCAATTGGATGGCCTAAGGCAATAGCTCCACCGTTGACATTGACCTTGTCCATATTGAGGCCCAGTTCTTTCGACACTCCTAAAGCTTGTGCGGCAAAGGCTTCATTGGCTTCTACCAGATCAACCTCGTCCAAAGACCAGCTTGCTTTTTCTAATGTTTTTCTCACAGCATTTACAGGACCAAGTCCCATCACTTCCGGCTCAATACCCGACATGCTATAGGCTTTAATTTTTGCTAATGGCTGTAAACCAAGCTCTGCTGCTTTATTGGCACTCATCACCAAGACGGCTGCTGCGCCATCATTAATCCCCGATGCATTACCTGCAGTCACCGTGCCATCCTTTTTAAAGGCTGGACGCAGCTTGGCTAGACTCTGTTCATTCGTCTCGGCTTTGATATATTCATCACGGTCAAAAACGAACGGATCACCTTTACGTTGAGGCACTTGAACCGGCACAATTTCCGCGTCAAATTTCCCTTCCGCCTGTGCTTTGACTGCACGCTGCTGAGACGATAGTGCCAAAGCATCCTGATCTTCACGGCTAATCGACAGTTTTTCCACAATATTCTCAGCGGTCATTCCCATGTGATACTGGTTATACACATCGGTCAGACCATCATAGACCATGCTATCCACCAATTTCGCATTGCCCATCTTCTGTCCGTTACGCATCTGGATAATATGGGCACTTTGTGACATCGACTCCTGCCCCCCTGCCACGACAATATCGGCTTCACCAGTGGCAATGGCCTGTGTGGCCAAATGAACAGCGCGCAGTCCAGAACCACACACCACATTCAAGGTCGAAGCGGGTACTGAAACCGGAATACCCGCTGCAATTGCCGCCTGACGTGCCGGATTTTGTCCCACACCTGCAGTCAACACATTCCCCATAATGACCTGATCTACCTGTTCTGGCTTTATTCCGGCAGCGTCTAATACCGCAGCAATCACTACCTTTCCTAACTGCGGTGCACTGACGCTAGCCAGGCCACCCAAAAAACTTCCAATCGCGGTACGTTTTGCGGCAACAATCACAACTTCTTTCATTTTATTTCCTATTTTTTAACTCATGTCTTGCTTGATACTCCTGCCCCCATACGATTGGCCGGCAGTGAGAATACCTAAATGCTAAAACAGACTGACCTGTACATAACTGCCCGGTGCAGCTTCCTTGACAGGATAGGTTGCACTACCTAATGTACGCGCCGGAACCTGATCGCCGGTATAAGGTGCGATCCATTCCTGCCAGCGTAACCACCAGGATTCTGGATGGAACTGGGCATCTGCCAGCCACTGTTTCGGGTTTTCATAAGGTATATTATTGGTATAACAGCCATACTTGTTGCGGTTTGGCGGATTGACAATGCCTGCCACATGTCCAGATTCGCCGAGTACCAGCGTGCTTTCACCCCCCAGATAGGTAGATCCTTTAAAGCACGTATCCCATAGTGCAATATGATCTTCCTGGGTCGAGATAAAAAAGTTCGGTGTTTTCACTTTCGACAGATTTAAACCCACACCATTGATCTTGATCTTATTCGGCTGAATCAGTTCGTTATTGAGGTACAGATTGCGTACCAGGAAATTGTGCACATGTGCGGCAATATTGGTGCCATCACTATTCCAGTACAAAATATCAAAGTCGGACGGATGTTTGCCCTTCAGGTAATTTTCAATGTAATAGTTCCAGTACAGGGTATTTTCACGTAACAGACTAAAGGTCACCGCCAACATACGGCCATCAAAATAGCCCACCTGTTGATTCAAAGTTTCAATCCCTTGAATGACCGGCTCATTAATAAAAGCACCCAAACTGCCTGGATTGTCAAAGTCCAACATTGTGGCCAAATAGGTGGCACTCTTGACGCGATTCTTCAGGCGTTTCGCCACATAGTACGCCTGCGTCGCAGCAAGCACCGCACCACCGATACAATAACCAATAGCATTGACCTCTTTTTCTCCGGTCATTTCCTCAATGACACGCATCGCCTCAACCGTACCGGAGGTAATCAGGTCCTCAAAGTGCATGTCCTTTTGTTCAGCTCCCGGATTACGCCAGGACATTAAAAATACGCTGTGCCCTTGCTGACGTAACCAGTTCACAAAAGAATTCTGCTCACGCAAATCCAGAATATAATATTTATTAATAAAAGGCGGGATGAGCAAAATAGGCGTCTGATATACAGTTTCAGTGGTCGCTTCATACTGTAACAATTGAAAAACCGGATTTTCAAAGACCACCGCACCTGGCGTATAGGCCAGATCTTTTCCCAAACGGAACGAGTCATTATTGACCATACGTACGGACAGATATTTGCTACTGTTCATGATATCATCATGGAAAATTTCCATGCCACGCACCAGGTTTTGCCCGTGTTCCTGTACCGTCTGATGGATCACTTCCGGATTGGTCCATAAAAAATTGCCGGGAGAAAAGGCATTCACCATTTGGCGGGTGAAAAAGTGGATACGCTGGCGGACTTTATCTGGGATGCCTTCGACCTCATCCAGCATTTCTTGTACCAATTGACTGAAATGCAGATAGGACTGGGTCAAGAGATCGTAATTGGGTTCTTGCCAAAGTGTATCCTTGAAACGGCGATCACCCGGCTCAGGTTTCACGAGAGGCTGAATATCCTTGTTCACACTGCGCAGCATGATATTTTGGTAAATCTGCATCTGACCGATCCACCATTTGCTCTGCATCTCGATCAAGCGTGCCGGATTTTTGGTTAATGCCTGAAAGAACAGGTTCATATCTTCACTGTTGACTTTGCTCAATGCATCATTGAGCGGATTATCGCCATAGTAAAATTCTTGTACTTTCTTCCAGATTTCTTCATGGACATCGAAAAAACGCTGGACGTTCTGATTAAACTGAAAAAGATTCTGCTGCATTTGCACCACTCCGCATACTGGGTCATTCCTCACTTTCCTATCAGGAATGGAATCGAAAAACGGGGAAGTGATCTCCACTTCCCCGCTCGCTAGTCTTCAATCTTCATTAGGACTGTTAACCGTTATTTATTGTTCGGCATCGATTCGCTAACTAACTTGTCAAACTCGGCTTTAAATTCAGTGGCCAAGCTTGCCAGTTTTTGGCCATCATCAATCATTTGCTGGCTGAGTTTGCTCATGGTTTCCACTTGCTTCATGCCACAATTGATCATACTTTGCATGTCTTTGACTTCACTGTTGGCAAAGACTTGCGACAATGTGATATCGGCATAATGACGTGCAGCATTGAGTTGTAAATTGGTCAGATCCGCAAAATTTTTTGCCACCAGACTGTTAAATTTTGCATAAGGTTCAAACATGTTTTTGTACTGAGCATTCATGTTTGAAAAGATATCGCCATATAGCATGTGTATTACTCCATTGATTTATAGTACTTAAAATTTAGTTATTGTTAAAAAATAAATGAAAAAACTGGCTCAGTGAGCACAGGACTTATTGCATGTATAAACCGCCATTGATCGATAAGGTTTCACCCGTAATATAGGTGCCATACTCACCGACCAGATACATGACAGCCGCTGCAATTTCTTCAGGCTGGGCAAGACGCTGCAAAGGAATCTGGTCTTCAATACTTTTTACAACCTCTTCCCGCATGGCAGTCACCATCGGTGTTGCCGTATAGCCCGGGGCTACAACATTCACGCAAACATTGGAACGTGCACCTTCCTGAGCCAGAGCCTTGGTAAAACCGATCATGCCCGCTTTTGCGGCTGAATAATTCGCTTGACCAAACTGTCCTTTCAGACCATTGACCGAACTAATATTGACAATGCGTCCCTGCTTTTGCTCCAGCATTTTATTAAAGACTGGATGGGTCACGGTAAATAGTGTCTTTAAATTGGTATCGATTACCTGTGACCACTGTTCAAAGGACATTTTCTTAAATGTTGCATCGCGTGTGATGCCGGCATTATTCACCAACACATCTACGCGACCTTCAGCCTGTATCGCATCCTGGATCGCGCTCGTCGCATCAGCATGATGGGTCAGATCGGTTAAGACAAAACGGACATCTTCCTGTTGGAATCCCTCACTTTTTAACCACTGCTTTTCACGGTCTTCCTCTCGAGGCACAACCGTTGCAATCACTTTATAATTTGCCTTTACCAGCTGACGACAAATCTCACTACCAATACCACCGAGTGCCCCTGTCACAAATGCGACTTTTCTTTCGGACATATCTTTACCTTTAGCAAATCGAAAAAATGGTTGAGTGAATCCACAAAGATTCTTTGGAATCTGGACTTAAATTAACCCTTTCTATGTTAAGGCTCGATTACAGGCGATCGATTTTTTATGAGCAAATGTAAATGGCTCTAGGTTTGAGTAACTGCAAAAAAGAAAAATTAAATAAATAATGCAAAAAAAATCACTAAAAAGTATAAATAACATACACTTAAATAATATATAAGGTATAATTTAACAAATCTGTAATGTAATGTCCGCAGACTGTTAAAGTTGAATAGAATTCAATTTTAGCCTTTTATTAATACAATAATTTTCTTATTTAATGTACTGAAAATCAGTTTGTCTCATTTAAGGGTTTTATGAATGTTTATTCAATTGATTTGAACCTTGTTATCTAATGATATAAGAGCCATAAATGACTGCTTTAAATGTGCCTTCAAATTCTTCCATACATACATTAAAAACTTATATTAATCGGGACCTTTCCTTACTTGAATTTCATAAGCGAGTATTGGCACAGGCGAAAGATACTGAATATCCTTTACTTGAACGACTCAATTTTTTAATTACTTTTTCACGAAATCTAGATGAATTTTTTGAAATACGTGTCGCGAGTTTGATACAGCAATTTGAGCTGTCTAGCCATAATAAGACCCGTCCGGATAATTTATTCATCTCAGAAATACTGACGACGATTTCTAAGCTTGCACATGAGGCCGTTGAGGAACAGTATAAAATTCTGAACTATAATATCCTGCCACAACTGCAAGGCAATGGAGTTAATTTTATTCAGCATGGTGATATCCTTCAAAAACATAAAGCATGGATTAAAGATTATTTTCATCATGAAGTTCAACCTGTTGTAACCCCCATCAGTCTAGACCCCGCACACCCTTTTCCTCGTTTAGCCAATAAAAGCTTAAACTTTATTGTCACTTTGGAAGGCAACGATGCCTTTGGACGAAAAATTGATTTAGCGATTGTTCCTGCCCCTCGATCATTGCCAAGATTAGTTAAATTACCCACGCATGTTTCTGGTGAGGCTGAGCACTACATTTTACTTTCCGCGATCATTCAGCAACATATTCATGAATTATTTCCAGGAGTGACCACCACGGGGTGTTATCAATTCCGGGTAACGCGAAATGCTGACCTCACCGTATCAGAGGATGTAGAAGATTTAGCGATTGCTTTAAAAGGGGAACTTTCATCTCGGCGTTTTGGTCGCGCTGTCAGACTCGAAGTAAATAAAGCGTGTCCAGAGATGATTACTGATTATTTACTCGAACAATTTGATCTTGATCAAGATCAGCTCTATCTGGTGAATGGTCCTGTTAACCTGGCTCGTTTTATATCGAACTTTAATTTACCCGAGTTACGTTTCCCTCCCTATGTACAAAAATTACCAAAAGGGTTGTATAGCAAAAAATCGATATTTGAGGTATTAAAAACCGAAGATGTTTTATTACACCACCCTTTTCACTCTTTCGCTCCGGTTATTAAGTTGCTGAAAGAGGCAGCCCGTGATCCGCATGTGTTAGCTATAAAACAAACCCTTTATCGCAGTGGTGCAGATTCTGAAATTGTGCAAGTCCTTGCTGAAGCGGCACGGAACGGTAAGGAAGTCACTGCCGTGATTGAATTACGTGCACGCTTTGATGAAGAGTCAAATATCGAAGTTGCCAATCTATTACAAGAAGCTGGCGCAGTGGTCGTATATGGGATTGTTGGCTATAAGACTCACGCCAAAATGATTCTGATCGTGCGTCGTGAAATAGACAAAATTAAACGTTATGTTCATTTAGGTACAGGTAACTATCATGCGACCAATGCCAAAATCTATACCGATTATGGCTTACTCACCAGTGATGCTGATATTTGTGAAGATGTACATAAAATCTTTCAAGAATTAACTGGTATGGGAAAAACCATAAAGCTGGAAAAACTTTTTCACGCGCCATTTACCCTGCATTCACAATTACTTGAACTCATACAGCAGGAAATTAAAAACAGTAAAGCAGGAAAAAAAGCGCAGATCATTATTAAAGTCAATGCATTAACTGAACCGCAACTGATTCATGAACTTTATCAAGCATCACAAGCAGGTGTACAAATCGATTTAATTGTTCGTTCAATTTGTTGCTTACGACCACAAGTTGCAGGACTCTCTGACAATATTCGTGTACGTTCAATCGTCGGACGTTATTTGGAACATACTAGAGTGTATTATTTTTATAATGATGGTGACAGCAAACTGTATTGCGCCAGTGCGGATTGGATGGGACGTAATTTGTTTTCTCGCATCGAAACCTGTTTCCCGATCGAGAATAAAAAAATTCGCAAACAAATTCTTGAAGAAGGATTGAATAATTATCTCAAAGATAATCGGCGTGCATGGGAATTACACGCAGATGGAACCTGGATACAATGTCAGCCTGGTAGTGGACAACCAGTCTACATTGCCCAGCAACAATTAATGAATCAGATTTTTTAACGAAAATTTGCGAGTTATTGTATAAATGACAATCACTAGCAATGATTTAAATTCATTTTAACTAAATTGTAACAATCCAATCCTAAAGTAAAAATCAAGAGGGAATGAGTCAACTACATGAGCGATATCAGTGTTAAAAAGATCAACAAATTAATTGAACAGTTTGAACAAGAAGGCAATAAAACACAAGCGCTTGAAATAGGCTATAAAACGTATGCCATGCTTATGTCTGATCAGAAATTTGCGGATAAAGTGACCAAATCAGCAGAAAATGCCGAAGAGCGACTTTATAAAAAAATAAAAATCAAACTTATTCCAGAGAAACATCATTTTAAAATAAAGTAAGAAGTACAAAATTTTTAATAAACTTGTAAATTATTTTATGTCATTGCTCTTGATCAATTGTCCGATATAACCTGACAAACCCAATGAAAATATCGCTGTCAGATCAAGTTTAAACAAGTACATGCATTAAATACTGCATATGTGCTGACAGCAAAATGTTCTGCCCATAAGTATCAGTGTATTGTTTTCCACCCAGCAAGATTCGCATTTTGCTGATTGTAACTGGACGATCAGGTAGAGGATGTTCTCAGTCGTTTTTTCCAGAGTTGTATCGTACGCGTGGTTTACGCCGTGCGCTTAAGTTGCTGTCGAACGATGATTTTCTATCTGGCTCACGGCATCATCGACACTTTGTGCATCATAACTCGAGCGGGGGAATAAAGGACTATTCACATACAATAAAGTTTCTGCGACTGAACGGCGTACGCGTGCCAACTTTAGCTTAATCCCCTCCTCTTGCAAATGCTCAGCCAACAATAACAATGCTTCAATACTGGTACTATCCAGGCTTGGGCATTCTTCAAGATTCAAAATCACATGCTGATAATTTTGCTCAGAAACCTTTTTTAGAATTGCATGACAGATTTTTTCTGCATTGGCAAAAAACAGGGGGTGATCAGGCCGTGCAATTAAAATAGCATCAGGTGCTACAGCTTCAGGAAAACGGTTGATATCAACAAAATCATGCCCGCCATTGAGACGTCCAAGCCAGGCAATTCGAGGAACAGAGTAGCTTTTCAATAACATTAAAATGCTCACCAGCACCGCAATCAGTAACCCATTGAGCACACCAAAAATAATCACTGCCCAAATTGCAATAATCGACAACAAGCGATCTTTATGCCAGATAAAATACTGTTTAAATGGGGCAAAACGAATATGTCCACTGACTGCATACATCACAATACCCGCCAAAACGGGTTCAGGAATATTGGCGATATACTGGCGAAAAAACAGTAAAAAAATCACCACGGCCAGCGCTGCTACCCAGGCTGATTTTTTGCTATTTGCCCCTGCTGATTCATTGGCTGAAGTCGCCGAATAACCTGCACCAACCGCCATTCCCTTAAACAGTCCTGAGCAGATATTGCTCACGCCCAATGCAATCAGGTCACGATTTGGCTGGATTGCATCATGGTATTTTAGGGCCGAGCTACGAATTGAAGTATAAGATTCTGCATAAATAATCAGTGCAACGGCCAGTGAAAGTTCTACCAGTTGCAACCAGCTATTCATACCCAACTGAGGCAAGTGAATACTCGGTAGAACCAACTCAAAATGCCCAACAGAACGGATTCCCCATGCGTGGGTATATCCCATCACATTGAAACTAATACCTAAAATAATCAGCAACAAGGCCACTGGAATAGTTTTATAGCGCTGGGTTAATTGCAAAGTGAAAAAGGTACACAGTCCCATGATCAAAGCATGCCAGTTCCAGCTCGAATAGGCTTGTAGCATTTCCCACAACTGACGAAAAAAATTACTATGTTCAGGATGTACCTGTAGTACTAAAGGAATTTGTTTCAGCACAATGCTGAGTGCCAGGCCAAAGGAAAAACCCTTCAGTACAGGTTTTGCAATAAAATGCGTCACATCTCCAAGTTTAAATAACCCTGCGATCACCAGTAAAATGCCCGACAGAAATACCAGGGCATAGGCCAGACCTGCCCGTTCCGGCGAAGAAAACATGACCATGGTTGCCAGACCTGAACTCATGACTGCGGCAGAAGATGAGGTCGCAGAAACAATCGCAAAACGGCTATTCCCGATCAGACCATACAGCACTAAACCCAGCACCAGTGCCACCAGACCACTTTGCGGTGGCAACCCGACCATATTGGAATAGGCGACCGCTTCAGGCAGTAGCAAACCTGCGATAGATAAACCTGCGATCACATCAAAAATAGGGAACTTTTTAGCAGCGTTCATAGGCTAGCCAAATCTTGTATAGTCAGTGAAATCATCTGACAAGGAATGAGGGCCTCTTCATCCTGCAGATACACCGCACAAAGGTGGTGATCACCATCGGCGATAATTAATTGACGCTGTCCTAAATCACGTGCCATATGGAAATTGTGTTCATCAAATAGGGCTGCACGAAAAATATCTTTGGCTTTAGACTGAGTGATGGTTTCGGCTTGTAACTGGTTCAACAGTTTTTCAACAACCGCTGAAGAATGATGTAACAATAAACATAAATCAGAACTCGCGGCAGGATAATCCTGCGCTTCTGGCGGATCACGCCATGCAATTGAATGTTTAGATTTTTTATGATTGCTATCCATGGTTTCAGGTTTCTTACGATGCCCATCAATCATCTGACAGCATAACAAATCAGTCGAATAAAAGTCTGTAAAAAAAGAGGTTTTAATTAGAACTTCGTTACCCATAAAAACTAGGCATGATAATCGGCACAGTGAAAGTTAAACACGGTTATTTTTATCTAATGCGTTCTAAAAAAAGTCTTTTTTTAAATTAAATGAAAGCTGTCATATGATAATAAGCATCTCAAGAAGAGATGCTTAGATAAATTTGATTCGAATCTAGTATTAAGAAAAGTCCAGTTCTTTTTCAAATGCTTTTAGTTCAAAACGAGCCATGGCTAAATTTGATTTAGAACGATCTAAAACAAGATAAAGAAATAAATTTTCATTGCTTTCAAGCGGGCGAATCAGGTGATATTGCTTGCCCAAAGTAATTAAAATATCTTCAATATCATCATTTAATTGAAGTGCTCTGGCTATTTTACGTTTCGCGCGTACGACTTCTGTATTGCCTGCTGCAGCAAGTTCTAAATCTATGCCGGTTCCTTGAACGGCTAAAGCTAAACCACTTTCACTATCTACTAATGCTGCTGCAATAAAGCCATCCATCGCAGTTAAACTGTCTAAAACGATACGAGCCATATTAATTTCTACCTTAAATTAAGGGTTTCCCCGGAAAAAATATTGATTTAAAGACCTAATTTTTTACGTAGTTTCATAAAAAAACTGCGCACTTTAATCATCTGACCTTGATCAGTTGATTCATTGCTTCTCATGAATTTCGCTTCATGAAAGTCAATCCATGAACCCATTTTGAGCATATCTGTGAGTGCAACAAAACGGATGATTTGTTGTTTGGGAATGTTTAATTGATTGATTGCAGTTTGAATCTGAGCACCCTGCGCAAAACATGTCGCAATTTTTAATAGATGCCGACGTTCATAACCCGGCTCGAATTTTGGCCAGATCTGCAATTTAAAATATTGATTCGTCTGAATCTCTCGAAGCTCTATGTCCTTAGAACAATAGGCCTTCTGCCATAACCAGCTACGTAAATCCTGAGCTTGTGTATTCTTCAGCATCTCTTGCACAAACTGATTCGTGGCATAGGTTTGATTCAGACTTTTGTCAAAACCAGTCATGGGATGATCAGAATTGACCCAGACACGCTCAGTCATGGTATCGGCTAGAGCCAAGAACCCCTGATGATCGAATAACTGGATAAAACCGTTTCGGGCCAATAGGCATTGATCAAATATGCTCGAGATATCAACAGATTGTTCTACAGCTGTATAGGGCAGATGAAGATGATCATCCGGTTCGTAATCAAAGAATTTTTCTTGTAACCACTCACGTAAATGATCTAACTGGGTTACAGGATAAGATAAGGTGTCATCGACAATCATGCCCTGTTGTTCAGGCATTTTGATCAGACGCAGGTACTGTACATGAATCTGCGAGAGAATTTTTTGAATGCTGGATGATGCAAAAAAGGCGTCATTCACCATCAGCAGGTCAATATTTTTTTCAGCAATGTTGACCCAGCGTACCTGTACTTCACTAGGAACAGATAACAATATTTGGCTTTTAAGCTGGTCAAGCACATTCAGGCTCACCCCGAACACAGCAATATTTAAAAATGTTTTCATTTTCTAACCGTATTAAGCCAGGTGTTACTACAAGAGATAATTTAAATTAACTTAAATACAGTGCATTACATGGAAATTAATCAATCACGTATTTTCATGAAGGTAATCATCTATGCATTTATTTTGGCTAAAAATTCTGAGGTTTTCTTGATTTCATATCGCATTTGCCCCATCAGAACATCAGATGAGCCTACTGCGACAATCAGCATTGGATAGTGGGCATGTTCTACCCCCGTTAATACGACATGACCATTTTCTGCATCGAGTGAAAGCGTCTTACAGCCGATCAAGTTGATTTCTGAAATGAAGGCTGACACCATCGCTAAGATTGAGCTACTGACTGCCGCAATTTTTCCAGTATTTTCCAGCTTTTTTTTACTGGCCAAAGCCAATTGAAAACCGTCAGAGGAACACAGCATGACAAAATCAAGGCCGCTCACGTTATTTAACAGTTCATGAATTTGCATACGACCAGTTTCAATCAATGATTGAGGAATCTGGCGCGAAAGAGGATTGATATTCACCTTGATTTCATCCTTTAAAGCATAACCATGCTGCGAGTTTCAATAGCAGCAATTAAGACTTCCACCATCAGCAGCACATCATCTTTTTGTCTGGCATCGACCGCAAATATTGGATAACTGTAGTGGTGTAAACTCATCCAATCCCGATAAATCTTGAGCATCTGATCCTGCTGTTGATCAAGATGAGTAATACCAATCACGATATTTTCACTATAGCCTTGAAAAGCGTTGAGATAGGTTTGCAAATCTTGCAAACGCTCTGCACGTGAATGATCAATTAAAATGCCGATACCAATGGCGCCTTTACAGACAATAGACCACATAAAATCAAAGCGATCCTGACCGGGAGTGCCATACAGTCCGATTTTAGTGTCATCCTCAAGCACGATTTCACCATAGTCGATTCCTACCGTGGTGGAATATTTGCTATGCCTATTTATGTCAGTATTCATGGCTTCGGTTTCTATGACCGGAATGTCAGAGAGCGCTTTAATGGCCGCCGATTTTCCAGCACCCATACTCCCGCCAAAAACAATCTTATATTGCTGTAAAATCATATAGATACTCGTTTTATCAAAGTTTAATAGATTGATATAAAGTCTGTTTGGCGGTTTTTTAGTTAAAGCAGCCAGAATTAAGCTGCATATTTAAATCATTTGTTTGGACTGTCGCTGGAACCAAGCAATAATGATATAAAGTTGCCATAAGCCGAAATTTAAAAATTCGTCATATGTTGGGAAGGGAGCTTAGGCTTCGGAGTGTGAATAAACTGTGAATTTATTTGATATTTCACACATTAATGTGACTTTTATATGCTAGAACAGAATACATTTAAATATTTTTATTATCACTAATAAAAATTTCTAGTTTATAAGGCAGACCACCCACGTTAGTCTCCTAATAGATTAATCTTGTACAGCCTGCTCCTTAATCAGGCTGGCTATATAATTTCCCCACCACTGCATCATTTCAATACGTTGTAAAAGATATTCAGCATGATTATAGCTTGCCCGTGTTTTATTTTTATCCGTATGTGATAGTTGCGCTTCAATCCAATTTGATTGAAATAATCCAGATTCATTTAATATTGTACTAAAAGTAGAACGTAAACCATGTGCAGATAGTTCATCTTTATCATAGCCCATTTTTCGAATAGCCATATTTAATGTATTAAAATGCAGAGGTCTATTCGGATAACGGGGACTAGAAAACACATACTTTTCACCATGAGACCAGGCTAAAGCAGATTTTATCAGAGTCATTGCCTGATCAGATAAAGGTACTAAGAAATCAGGAATATTATGACCTAAAATGACTTTCCGTCGGAACTGTTTGATATGCAAAGCCGGTATTTTCAAAATTTTATTATCTAAATCAAAATGATGTGGTTCACAAAGTAGAAGCTCAGCCCCACGAACTCCAGTATAAAGTTTAAATAATAAGGCTTTTTTTATGATAGGATTCGTATTCACTTGACTCAATCTGGTTATAAAATTAGGTAAATCTTCTGATTTTAAATAAGGATAATTTTTTTTGATTTTATTTTTTATTAATATTTTATTTAATCCGTGAGCAATATTATATTCACAGTAACCCATTGCCACAGCATAATCATAAATTTGGTTTAAATAACTGTAGGCTTTTTTAACCGGTTCCTTGACATGACGTGCTTCTATATTTTTAACGACAGTCACTAAATCATATCGTTTCACTTCATTAAATGGCATATATCCTAAATCAGGATAAATTTCATGATTTAAAAATTTTTTTGCCAACTGAATAACACCACAACGGGGTTCATCTTTAAAAGAGTTTTTTATTTTAAAATCCAACCATTCTTCGCAAATATCTTGAAATGTTTTTATATTTTTTTTATGTACTGTTTCATTTTTATAACCATTAAATTTATATTCATCCCGGGCGGTTCTTGCCTGTTTTAATGACATGAAAGGATATTCGCCCAGCTTCACTCGCGGACGCTTATTGCTCCCTGCTACTGAATAACGATAACTCCAAGATTTACGTCCATTCGATTCCACCTTCAAACTTAAGCCATCGTCATCTGTAAGAAAATAAACTTTCTCCTTGGGCTTGGCCTGGCGTACCTTCGCTTCCGTAAGACTCATAAATTTAAACTCAACCACTAATGACACTGCATATTTTAATTATAGCAAATTTAAGCAATTTTTATGTTATGCGTATCATACGCATCATACTGTTTTTTAATTTATTGTTTTATATTAATTTAATTTTTAGTATTTCATTTTTAGTCACCAGCTTAAGTACCACCAATATTACTTGCAAGATATCTGAAACTGCTGCTCTAGGAATTTAATGCCGAGAAAGAGTTAAACTAACTAAGTTCACTTGATCAGCGAGTTTTTTATGTATCCAAATATAGCCCCCCAACGAAGCCAATAAGACAGTCAGGCAACAGGAGTACGATATGAATGAGTAGATGAAGATTAGGAAAGGGCCACTAAATTCGACAACCGTTCTAGGGGGGCTATTACAGGGGATAATACAGCCTAAAACATTGGACGGCTTTAAGCCGCTTACGATGTCACTTTCTGTGAAGATCCCGCTGGATGACCAAATGGAGATTATGATAAGGCGCTGGATCTTAGCCAACCTGTGATGGTTAAACTGGGTTCTCGGCAAGTCGATCTTTTCTGTGCCAGTCGCCGATGAAATTGTGATTTCGATTTCTGAGAGGTTGTGCACTAATTCAATCAGATCGCTGATGATCTGTTAGCTGAACTGATCCGATCAGATCGCTTCATATGATTCAAAGCCGGATTGAACAGAATATTGATTTATTACATGCAAGATAACACCTGTATGAAGATACATAGAAATTTTATCCTTCCCTGTATGTTCCTGTGGCTTAAAAATCAGTCTTGAAATATGACTAAATTTGGAAAATTCTTATTTTAAAATAAATGGGCCAAGATCATTGCAAATGACCTGATGGAGAAATATTTGTCTATATAATTGTATTTATTACAAATAAAATATTTAAAAAAGATTTAATCTAATAAGTTTCAGCAACCTTGCAAGATTTAAATCAGGTTATCGATGAGATCATCAGATGGAGATGATGCATCTCCATCTGATGAGGGTTTATTAATACTGCGTTTGACCTGGAATCCAGTTGGTTCCAGCAAGCGGTACACGAGCCATTGCCGCCGCCTCGACATTTAGTGCCACCAGATCTTCCGGATCAAGATTATGCAAATGCGATTTACCGCAGGCACGTGCCATGGTTTGTGCTTCCAAGACCAAAACACGCAGGTAATTGGCCAAATGGCGTCCACCTTCAACCGGATTGAGACGTTTTGATAGTTCTGGATCCTGGGTCGTAATCCCTGCAGGGTCACGGCCATTTTGCCAGTCATCATAATAACCCGCCGCTGAACCGATTTCTTTCAGTTCTTTGTCTAGACGCGGATGGTTATCTCCGAGCGCAATCAGCGCTGCTGTACCAATTGCTACCGCATCTGCTCCCAATGCCATCGCTTTGGCCACATCGGCACCTGTGCGGATACCGCCAGAAACAATCAGCTGAACCTTACGGTGCATGCCCATTTCCTGCAGGGCTTGTACCGCTTGCGGAATGGCAGGAAGAATAGGAATACCGACGTGCTCAATAAACACTTCCTGGGTAGCTGCCGTACCGCCTTGCATACCATCCAGCACGATCACATCTGCACCCGCTTTCACTGCCAGTTTTACATCATAATAAGGACGGCTGGCCCCGATTTTGACATAAATTGGCTTTTCCCAATCGGTGATTTCACGGATTTCGGCAATTTTAATTGCCAAGTCATCTGGACCCGTCCAGTCCGGATGACGGCAGGCACTGCGCTGATCGACACCGACTGGCAAAGTACGCATACCTGCCACACGTTCCGTCACTTTCATGCCTAACAGCATACCGCCACCGCCGGGTTTAGCACCTTGCCCGAGTACAATTTCAATCGCATCTGCTTTACGCAAATCGTCAGGGTTCATACCGTAGCGCGATGGCAAATATTGATACACCAATGTTTGCGAATGACCACGTTCTTCAGGGGTCATGCCACCGTCACCGGTTGTCGTAGATGTGCCGACCATAGATGCACCGCGGCCTAAAGATTCTTTGGCATTGGCAGATAATGCACCAAAGCTCATGCCGGCAATCGTTACAGGAATTTTTAAATGAATCGGTTTTTTGGCAAAGCGTGTACCCAGTACCACATCGGTACCGCATTTTTCACGGTAGCCTTCCAGCGGGTAACGTGACATGCTTGCACCAAGCAGCAGCAAATCATCAAAGTGTGGCACTTTACGCTTGGTACCACCGCCACGGATGTCATAGATGCCGGTTGCCGCTGCACGCTGGATTTCTTGAATGGTTAAACGGTCAAACGTTGCAGATTCACGTAACACGGGTTCAAATTCTTGGATAGTTTGAGTCATGATTGATTGCTCCATTATCACGCTTGATTAGTATGCAGATGCATTGTCGACTTTGAAGTTGTACAGTTGGCGTGCCGAACCGTAACGTTTGAAACAAGCGGGATCTTCATCAAATCCGGCTTTAGACAGCAGTTCTGCCAGTTCTGCCAAATGTTCCTGACGCATTTCTTTTTCAATACAGTCTGAACCGAGAGACTTCACCACACCTTTGACATAAATTCTGGTTTCATACAGCGAGTCGCCCAGCGCATCGCCTGCATCACCGCAAACCACCAGACGGCCAGCCTGCCCCATAAAGCAGCTCATGTGTCCAATACTGCCGCCTACCACAATATCGACGCCTTTCATTGAAATGCCACAGCGTGCCCCAGCATCCCCTTCAATGACCAGCAGACCGCCATGCGCTGTTGCGCCTGCTGCTTGAGAGGCATTGCCTTTGATATGCACTGAGCCTGACATCATATTTTCAGCTACGCCCACCCCAACATTACCGTTGACGATGACATGAGCTTCTTGATTCATGCCGGCGCAGTAATATCCTGCATGGCCGTCAATGGTGACATTCACAGGGGCTTTAATGCCAACGGCAATATTATGCTGGCCGCCTGGATTGCTGATTTTCCAGTCTACAATGCTGTCGGTCAGTTCTTTGCTATGCAGGGCCTGGTTTAAATCACGGATGCTGTCTACGCTTAAATCAAATTCATCTTTTAAAATTGAAGTGCTGATTTTTTCTGCAAATGCTGTATTCATAGGGTTATTCCTGTTTTCTATTCTGGGTCATTCTTAGGCGGCTTGATCTGCACTGCGTTGCCAAACATATAAGGTGGCTGGTTCTGGCTCCCAGACCTTGGCTTTGTCAATATTCGGCAATGACGCCAAGGCTTGATATTCGGAAGCCATGGCTACATAGTCATCGGTTTCTGCCAACACCGCCGGTTTGCAGGCAATCGGATCACGGATCACGGCAAAACCATTTTTGGTGCCAATGGCAAAGGTAAAGAAGCCATCCAGATCGTCCAATGCATTGTTCAGTGCTTCTGCCAGAGAATCCCCTTGCTGTAAACGCCAAGTCAGATAGCCTGCAGCCACTTCGGTATCGTTATCTGTTTCAAAGCTGATGCCTTCACGTTTTAACTCTTGGCGTAAACGGGCATGATTAGACAGAGAACCGTTATGTACTAAACACAAATCAGCGCCGGTGGAAAATGGATGACTGCCTTCCATGGTCACTGCACTTTCAGTGGCCATCCGGGTATGACCGATAATGTGACTGCCTTTCATATTCGCTAAACCGAAACGCTCAGAAATTTCGACTGGCAAACCCATACCTTTAAGAATTTCAATACTTTGACCGACACTCATAATCTTGAGCTGTGGGGCAATTTTGCCAATCGCCGCGCGCACTGTTTGTTCATCAGATTTTGCTTTAATGACTGCAGCCGTGGCGTTTTGGAACCAGTCCATGTCGGTATTCAGTTCTGCTTTCAGTGCTTCTGCAAATGCAGACCAGTCAAATTCATCTTCAACCGATTGCAAGGTAAGTTTGACCCAGCCCTCAGATACTTCGTCACCATAAATGGCAAAGCCTGCGCTGTCAGGACCACGTCCGGTCATTGATTCCAGCATCGGCTCAAACAGTTTGCCGAGTTGTGATTCCAAAGCTGGATTTTTTAAGTATAGGCCTACGATTCCGCACATAATTGTTCTCCGCTAAATGCTCTTTTTAATTCATGTCCTAAGGACGCTATGGGGGTGAAAATAAGTTTTAGAAAAATTCGGTATAGCGCTGAATTTCCCAATCTGAAACATGGCGGCTGTATTCAACCCATTCCATGCTTTTTTGCAGGATGAATTCGTCAACAATTTCGGCACCGAGAGTTTCTCTAAACAGCGGATCTACTTTTAGAGCCTCGACAGCTTCTTTCAGGGATTGAGGCAGGGTGCCAATACCGCGTGCAGCAATTTCTTCCAAACTCAAGGTATACAGGTTTTCATTGCATGCAGGTGGCGGGGTCAGTTCACGTTCAATACCGTCTAAGCCGGCCGCAATGATCGCTGCCGAAACCAAATAAGGGTTGCAACCGGCATCCGGCAAGCGCAGTTCAATACGGCCATAAGGAATACGAACCATGGCGGAGCGGTTATTGGAACCATAGGCAATAAATGCCGGTGCCCAGGTCGAACCTGAAAGGGAGCGGCCCACCACCAGGCGCTTGTATGAGTTCACAGTTGGGGCACAGAAGGCGCACAGAGCCGGACCATGCTCAAGCAGTCCTGCAATAAAGTGATAGGCCATTTTTGACAGCCCCATGCCTTGCGGATCACTGTCATCATTAAATAGGTTGCTGGATTCTGCACTGCCTATCGACAGGTGGAAATGCATACCATTGCCGGCACGTTTCGGGTCTGGCTTGGGCATAAACGAACAGACAATACCCAAATCATGGGCAATTTCACCGGCTGCCATACGGAAGAACGTGAACATGTCCGCCGAGTTCATGGCATCACTATAGGTATAGTTAATCTCAAACTGGCCATTTGCATCTTCGTGGTCAATTTGATAAATATCAAAACCGACAGGAATTAATGCCTCGGTAATTCGTTCCAGGAACTGGCGTGAACGGGATAGGCCTTTATAGTCATAGCAGGGCTTGTCCAGATTGTCTGACTCATCGACCGCTTTCAGTTTGCCGTCTTCACCACGGCGGAATAAGCTGAATTCAGGTTCCAGGCCGGTATTGAGGGTCCAGCCTTTAGCCGACAGACGCTCAACTTGCTTGCGTAGTACATAGCGAGAATCGTAGGGATGTGGTTTGCCGTTGACATAGCCCTCACAGACCACACGGCCATAACCCGGCTGCCAGGGTACCGGGGTTAAAGAAGATAAATCACCTTTCACCATAAAGTCTGGACCATGCGGCTGCATCCCCATACCTGAAATGGCAAAACCGGCAAAACCTACCCCTGCACCTTCAATGGCTTTGAGACCCGAAATCGGTACAGATTTTGTTTTTGCTGACCCGTGAATATCGACAAACTGAGCCAATACATATTTTAATTGATGATCATCAATGACTTTCTGTACTTCTGCACGGTACTTGGGCTTGCTAATGATGTCCTGTTCTTCTTCAAAGAACTCTTTTACGATGGCCTGCTGGAACATATTTGACATACTCCCGATATGACAAAAAATGATATTTGGCTCGAATAATGCACAGATATTTGATTCAATGTATTATTCAGCAGAAGAAACTTTCTTTCCTAAAGAGAAAGCAATTCTCTTGCCAACTTTTTTAGATCGGTTAAAAAATTTGTGCTTGGGGCCTAAAAGCCTTAATATTCCTAAAGAGAATAAAAGTTTCATAAAATAATACTTTCATTCCACATCGGGGCTGCTTTTTAATTTTGATTAAGAGTCAGCAGGATTTAGATTCAAAACAGTGCGAGTTGATCCATAATGAGACAAAACAAGAACAGCCTTAAACTGGAACAGTACATTGGCATTCAAATCAAACGCTGTCGTCAGGAACAGGGCTTGAAACTGGCGGAAGTCGCGCAGACTGCTGAAATCAGTCAGGGTATGCTGAGTAAAATTGAGAATGCCCAGGTCTCGACCAGCCTTGAAACGCTAAGCCGCCTATGTGAAGTACTGGGAATCCCCTTATCCACCTTATTCAGTCAATATGACCATCAGGAAAGCCGGGCCATGATTGTGAAATCAGGCGAAGGAATGGAGGTGGTGCGTCGCGGTACCGAAAAAGGGCATACGTATCACCTGCTGACCCATTCCCGCGGGCCGCGCAAAAACTTTGAAGCCTATTTGGTCAGCATGGATGATGCTAGCGAAGAATTTCCCACCTTTGCCCACCCGGGAACAGAGATGCTGTATCTGATTGAAGGTGAAATCATGTACCGTCATGGCGATGAAGTATTTCATATGCAGCCAGGCGACTGCTTGACTTTAGATGGTGAAATTCCGCATGGCCCAGAACAACTGATTAAAGTCCCCATCCGTTTGATCTCTATGGTGAACTATGGGGATAACCAGGCCGAATAAAGCAGCCCTGTTTTTATAAAAAAGATGGCAGTGCCATCTTTTTTATTTATACGCTTCAAATAAACCGTGCGGTAGCGTAATCAAAGTTTATCTTGCCCTACCCTTATTGCTCCTTCTCCCTATCAACAGCCCCATCCTTTACGACAACATCCCTCCGCTGTTGCAGAGATCAAAATTCAACTCTGGTATAAGAATTGCTTTGCTTAAAAATAAATAAATATTCCCAATAAGAATATATTATTGCAACGAATTGATTTTGGGATATTGATCTTTACAGCCTAGTAAAAAAATCCGGAGTACAACCTATGTGGGTAAATCATTTAAAAAGAATTGTCGCAGCGAGCCTGCTGCTGCCTGGCTTGGCCTTTGCAGGTGAAACTGATCTGGATAGCGCCTCCACTGTATGGATGATGTTGTCCACACTGCTGGTACTGCTGATGTTTGTTCCCGGCTTGGCACTGTTTTATGGCGGTATGGTCCGCGCCAAAAATATTCTGTCCATTTATACCCAGTTTTTTGCCGTGGCAGGCGTGGTTTGTGTACTGTGGCTGACTGTGGTTTATAGCATGAGTGCAGACAAAACCCATATGCAAGCAGGGGTAACCAATCTCTACAGCTTTGTTGGCAGTTTAAATAAGGCCTTTCTGGTAGGTATTGATGAAAATACTCTACTGGGCGGTGTACCTGAATATATTCTGATTATCTTTGGCATGACCTTCGCGATTATTACCCCCTGTCTGGCCATAGGTGCTTTTGCTGAACGCATGAAGTTTGGTGCAGTGGTGTTGTTTTCTGCCCTATGGCTGGTTTTGGTATATGGGCCAATGACCCATATGGTCTGGGGCGGTGAAGGTGCAATCATGCACACCTGGGGAGTTCTGGACTTTGCTGGCGGTACCGCGGTGCATATTAATGCCGGCATTGCCGCCTTAGTCGGCGCAATTGTATTAGGCAAGCGTAAAGGCTGGCCGGCTGCACCCGTTCCACCGCACAATGTGGTCTATACCATGATCGGCGCAGCATTTTTATGGGTAGGCTGGTTCGGCTTTAACGTCGGTTCTGCATTCGCGGTAAATGCATCGGCAACCATTGCCATGATGACCACCATGGTGGCGACCTGCGGCGGCATCTTAGGCTGGATGGTGATTGAAAAAATACATACCCATCATGTCACGGCTTTGGGCCTGGCTTCAGGCGCGATTGGCGGACTGGTGGGCATTACCCCTGCAGCAGCTTATGTCGGACCTTTTGGTGCGTTGGCAATCGGCTTTATCACCGCCATCTGCTGTTTTTATGCCGTGACCAAGCTGAAGCATAAAATGGGGATTGATGATGCCCTGGATGTCTTTGCCCTGCATGGCATAGGCGGCATGGTCGGCTGTATGCTCACTGGTATTTTCTGCATCCCGCAACTGGGCGGCAAAGTGGCCGACATTTCCTTGCTGAACCAGTTGGCTGCACAGGCAGGCAGTATTGTACTTACCGTGATTTATTGCGGCGTGCTGACCTGGCTGATTATGAAGTTCGTCGATAAGACCATCGGTTTACGTGTAACCCCGGAACAGGAAGAGCGCGGTCTGGATGTCAGCGATCACAACGAACGTGCATATAACAATTAACGCCGCAGCCCGCTTTTAATTGATAAATTAAAATTTCATTTTAGTCCATTTAAAATTCTTCAACTTCACCAAGCAAATGCTTCAGGGCATTTGCTTTTATTTTTGCAAGTACGATGCCGAGACTGGCAGTTTCCATCTGATTTTCCGGGGTGAAAACAGCTGACTATGGCTCAAGGACTACTTCTTTTGAGATATAGACTCCCTAGCTTGAAAATGATTATGATAGATCGTTTAACTACAAATTAAGTAAAAATATATATTTGAAAAATAATAAAATAATTATTAATTACAGACTAGTGGTATAAGAATTGCATCTTGAATCATGAAAGAAATATTCCCTTTAGTAATACCAATTCCCACCAAAAAATGGTCAAGCTAATGTAAATCCATATTCATGAGATTCAGGAGCAATTCATGATAATGAACAATGTGAAGAAGTTACTCATGCTGAGTGTACTGCTGTCGCCTAGCGCAGTTTTTGCCGCTGAGGGAACGATTGATGGACCTGCCACTGTATGGCTCATGGTTTCTATTGTTATTGTCCTGCTGATGTTTATTCCAGGACTTGCGCTGTTTTATGGCGGTATGGTCCGCGCCAAAAATATCCTGTCTTTATTTACCCAGTTTTTTGCGATTGCCGGGATTGTCGGCATTTTATGGGTGGCCGGGGTATATAGCCTGGCAACCGATACCACTAATATGCAAGAGGGCGTTTATAACCTGAACAGCATTGTCGGTGGCCTGGATAAACTGATGCTGAAAGGCATCACGGCAGAAAGTCTGGCAGGCGGCATTCCTGAATATATCTTGATTGTGTTCCTGATGACCTTTGCCATGATCACGCCGTGTATTGCACTGGGTGGCTTTGCGGAAAGAATGAAATTCCGGGCAACGGTTATTTTTTCATCTCTGTGGATAGTGCTGGTCTATGGCCCAATGGCCCATATGGTATGGGGCGGCAAAGGCGCACTATTCCATAACTGGGGAGTATTGGACTTTGCCGGCGGTACTGCAGTACATATTGCAGCCGGGGTCACGGCATTTGTCGGTGCCATAGTGGTGGGCAAACGTAAAGGCTGGCCTGCTACGCCGATGCCGCCGCACAATGTGGTATTTGTGATGATTGGCGCAGCATTGCTCTGGGCCGGCTGGTTCGGTTTTAACGTGGGTTCGGCTCTGGCCATCAATTCTTCAGCAGCACTGATTTTCATGACCACCATGCTGGCAACCTGTGGTGGTATTGTCGGCTGGATGTTTGCTGAAAAAATGTATTCCGGCCATGTCACTGCCTTTGGTCTGGCTTCAGGTGCCATTGGCGGCTTGGTCGGCATTACCCCGGCGGCCGCTTATGTTGGCCCTTTTGGTGCAATTGTGATTGGCCTGCTCACCAGTATGGCCAGCTATTACGCGATTATGATACTAAAGAAAAAGCTCGGCGTAGACGATGCGCTGGATGTATTTTCGTTACATGGCATTGGCGGTATGGTTGGCTGCCTGCTGACCGGTATTTTCTGTATCCCCGAGTTGGGCGGCAATGTTGAAGGCATTTCCCTGCTCCCGCAATTCTTGGCACAACTGGCCAGTATTGCGATGACCTTTGCCTATGTCGGCATCTTGAGCTGGATCTTGCTGAAAATCATTGATAAAACCGTGGGGCTACGTGTCACGGCAGAACAGGAAGAGCGCGGTCTGGATGTCAGTGATCATAACGAACGTGCCTATAACTAAAGGCCGTATAAAATCAAGTAACAAGGGCTTCGGCCCTTGTTTTTTTATGGCTGCTTGGGATGAACGTCGCTTTGCATCATTTGCATACATGGCTATGCTGCCCTTTGGGGATTAAATCCCGCTACTGTCCATCTGCGGATTTTAACTGCTGAGTGCCCTGTCAACGGGTTAAACTGGTACGCTCCTCGCTCATTCTCTCCTGGGAAAAACAGGGATAGATAGCGCTAACGGCTTCCTTTCGGTCATTTTCCCAGAGCACGTCTTTGAGATTGTATGATCGAATACCGAGTGCTCCAGCACTATATATGGCTGAACATTCCAAAAAGAACCACAAGAAGAATTCTCTATACAGGGTCATCATTATAGAGAAATCGGGTAGCGAGATCATGTAGCCATGGTTGCAAGAACAAACGGTGGATTTCGTCCTATCGGGTTGAAGCATTTAAATTTTTTCTTGATCAAGACGATACTTGGCTAAACGACAAGGGCTTGAAAGCATAGCGCTGGCAACGGATGGCTGTACGCTGTTATGATAAAGTTTTATTGTTATCCGGATGCCAGCACATAAAGCAAATGGCTGCCAGCTTACGCTAACAGCCATTCAGGGGGATTACAGTTGGGGGAAAACAGAATTGTTATTTATGCAATGCTGAGCAGCCCGTCAATACCGACGGCTTGACCATCAAATTCTGCAATGGCATCCAGCAAGACATTCCATAAATACAGTGCAGAGGCCCGGTCACACAAGAGATTGAATTTCGGCGCCTGGGCATCGCTGACATTCATCACCACAATATTAATGCGCGCCACCGAGGTCTGCGCAATCTGACCTGCAGCAAAAGCTTCTGCGGACAAATCGACGGCACACAGCTTAGCCATGATGAAAGCCACAGATTGCCCGGTCAGCTGAATCCAGGCATGGCTGTCCTGACGCGGCAGCAGATAGTTGGCGCGGTCACTCAGCTCCCAGCTCAGTTCCAGTGCGGCTACACTCTCACCAAAATCCTGCATTGCACCTAGCACTAAATATTCGGTCGCAGACAGCCGTGCCACAATGCTGCCATTGGCCTGATGACACAATCGATTGGGTGCATCCGGCAATGCAAAACCTGCTGCAGTTAAATAGCTGGCACTGTCGGTTCCCCGGAAACCGACGCGTGGCATATTGGTTAAATCCACCACTGCACATTGCTGAATGTGCTGGGACTTACCGCCTGCAAGAAACATGCGTCCTGCACCATAAGACTGATAGGCCGCACAGGTTTTTTGAATGGGACTGCGTTCCGCTTGAGGTAAAATATTCATGATCAGATCTCCTGACGGGCATTATTAGGGTCATAGAAAGGTGCTTTTACTACTGTGGCGTAGACACTTGCACCTTTTTCCACACGAATCTGGAACTGCTGGCCCACTGCGCTTTGCTCGATACCGACATACGCCATGCCAATAATTTGGTCCAGGGTCGGTGAATATTCACACGAAGTTACGTTTCCTGTAATTTTGTCGCCATTCAGCACAATGTGGCCTTCCAGCGGTTTTTGCTGCTGTTTGTCCAGCACAAAGGACACCAATTTGCGCTTCATTGGCTGCTGTTCCAAAATGGCAATCGAACGCTTGCCCACGAACCACGGCTTGCTTTTCGCCACCGCCCAGCCTAAGTCCACTTCCTTAGGATGCGACATGCCATCGGTATCCTGACTGATAATAATATGGCCCTTTTCCAGACGCAGCAGTCGCTGGCTTTCCACCCCAAAAGGCTTCATTGAGAACTCTTGACCCGCCTGCATCAGCAGATCCCACATGAACTCGCCATAGCGTGCGGGGAAGTGAATTTCATAGCCCAATTCGCCCACAAAACCAACGCGCAAGATACGCACAGCAATGCCCTGGATGGTTCCGGTGCGCAAACCCAGGTAGGGAAATGCTGCTGCACTGAAGTCCACGTCCTGACAGACCTTTTGCAGCACTTTGCGGGAATTCGGACCGGCAATATTCACCGCCGCAAATGCCGACGTGACATTGGCGATATCGACATTTAAGCGCCACTGTGCATTCCATTTCAGCATTTGCTGGTAAATGCGGTCTACCCCGCTGGTGGTTGCTGTAACATAAAAATGATTTTCACTTAAACGCCCGGCAACACCATCGTCAATCACCACACCATCTTCGGCAGTCATGACCGCATAACGGGTTTTACCCACCGGTAATTTTACAAAACTGAAAGTATATAATCGGTTGAGGAACTCGCCGCTGTCAGGCCCGCGAAGATCTAATCCGCCTAAAGTAGAGACATCAATCATGCCGACATTCTGACGTACATTGCGCACTTCCTTTTCAATATGCTGTAAACGGCCAGCGACGTCACCATAATAGGCCGGACGCTGCCAGTTGCCTGCCGGCATCATTTGTGCACCGGCCTCAATATGGCGTTGATGCATGGCGGTTTGACGGAAGGGATCAAAACCGCGTCCTGCAATATGCGCCAGTTTCTCTGCGGTGAACGGTGGGCGGGCGGTCGTCACCCCGGTTTCGCTCACTGTGCGGTCTGTATATTTTGCCACGAGACGTGCAGTAGGTAGGGCTGAATGACGGCCTTGAGAGGGTCCCATGCCCACGGTAGAAAAACGCTTGACCAGCTGTACATCACGGTAGCCCGATTTGGTGGCATTGATAATGTCGCGGATTTGCAGGTCTTCATCATAATCGACAAATTCTTTGCCCTTAGGATGCGCGAAAATCGGCCATGGGAAATTCACCGCTGCTTCGACAACAGGTTTTTTCACCGCTGTAGTAGCATTGCCCAAAATGGCATTCACAGCATCCGTGGCAGTTTGCACTGCATCATGCAGAACATTGTCCAGCTGATGCACACCGGCAACAGAGCCACTAATGTGCAATCCCTGAGGTAAACCAGAAATGCTGAACTGTGCCTTTTTGTCGTTATAGTTCAGTTTGGCCCCGGCTTGACACAGCAGCTGGTACACCGGCATATAACCGGATGACATGGCCAGTACATCACAATCAATTTTCTTGCTGTGTGTCCCTACCTGGCCTTCCGCAACAATACTGCGTATATCGACTCCGGTCAGATGCTGCATGTCCTTGCTATGCAAGGCTTCATACACGGTACTGCTGAGATAGACAGGAATCTGCTGCAGTTCAACCGCTTTTTGCAAAGCGGGATCTTCTGCACCCGCGCGCATGTCAACCAGGGCAGCCACAGAGATACCGGCTTCGGCCAGATCTAGAGCAGCCAGATAGCCGTCATCGTTACCGGTTAAAATAACCGTTTTCTGGCCGGGCCGTACCCCATACAGTTTGACCAGACGTTGTACGGCACTGGTCAACAGCACTCCAGGCAAGTCGTTGTTGCGGAACACCACCGGCTGGTCAAAACTGCCACTGGCCACAATGCATTGCTTGGCACGGACTTTATACATGCGCTTGCCTTGAATGACCGGTAAATAATGATCGGTAAACCAGGCATTACAAATGGCTTGTTTCAGCACATTAATGTTTTCATGCTGTTCTACTTGCGCAATCAGTTTGGCTGCACATGCAGCGGCTTTTTTGCCTTCGGCATCAAAACGCGCATAATGCAGGCTGCCACCCAGTATTTTATCCTGTTCGATTAACAACACTTTCATACCGGCATTCGCGGCAGTCAACGCTGCCTGCAAACCGGCCGGACCGGCACCAATAATGGTAATATCCGTAAATAGATAGGCTTTGTCGTAGTATTCAGGCTGAAAATTCAGATCCAGCACTCCCAGCCCGGCTTTTTTACGGATCATGGTCTCCCACAGCTTCCAGACCCCTTTAGGCTTGTAGAATGAGCGGTAATAGAAGCCGACAGGCATAAATTTTGAAAATTTGCCTAAAAACGCATCGTTGTCTTTCATTAACGAGCCAGCATAGTTTTGCCCCATTGCTGACAGATTCGCTGCAATCTCGGTGCTATCTGCCAGTACATTCGGCTCCTGCGGCAATTGAATCAGCGTATTGGCATCTTGTCCCGCCATGGTTAAAGGTGCACGCGGACGATGGTATTTAAAAGAGCGCGACATAATCCAGCGCTGATTGGCAATCAAGGCACTGGCAATACTGTCGCCCGCATAGCCCTGAAAAGTCTGCTGATCAAACTGAAAAGTCACAGGCTGGTTGCGGTCAATCAAAATGCCATACGGTAAAGGCAGTCGGTTTAAATCTAGATTGCTCATGCGGATACCTCCTGTTTAGCAGCTTGTTCTGCTGTTTTTTCTGTAGCTGCCGGATTTTCAAAATCGATGCGCTGGCTAAACATTTCTTTGGCATCAAAGGTACGCAGAATTTCATCGCTCACTGTATGGCGCTCGGCAATAAACCAATAACTGCTTGGGGTATGCATCCACCATTCCAGTACCACGCCGGCGATATTGCTTTTATTGAACACATAATCTGCCCATTCTTCATTGCTGCAGGTGTTCTGGTCCGGCATGGTTTTCAGCTCGCCGCCATAACTAAATTCACTGATATTTCTTGGACCATTTAAAGGACAAATCATTATTTTCATGGGGTTACTCCTTAATGGCTCGCCGCAGTGGCGCCCATTTCATTGACTTGCTGGAAGCGGCTGAAACGCGACAATTCAAATGGCTTGATCAGATCAGGTGTACGGCCAGTCGCCACAAGTTCCGCCATGGTCTTGCCGCAGATCGGGGTGGATTTAAAGCCCCATGTGCCCCAGCCTGCATCCAGGTAATAATTGTCATAAGGCGATTTGCCCATAATCGGGCTGTAGTCAGGCGTCATGTCGGTCATGCCCGCCCATTGGCGCATGAGTTTGACATTGGCCATAAACGGGAACATTTCAATGGCATGAGCCAGCAGGCTTTCTTTTAAATCCAGGGTAGAACGGGTGTTGTACAGTGGATAAGGGTCTGAACCGCCACCAAAAACAATTTCACCGCGGCTGGTTTGCTGCACATAACAATGCAAAGCAGACGAGCTGACCAAAGGATTAATAAACGGTTTAAACGGCTGGGACACCATGGCTTGCAGCGGGAAGGTATGAATCGGCGACTTGATATGCAGCTTGTTCATTAAAATGCTGGAAGCACCGGCAATTGCCTGTACCACGCAGCCACACTTGATGCTGCCACGGTTGGTTTTTACTGCCGTGACCTGGTTTTTTTCAGTCACAAAATCCTGTACTTCAGTCAACTGGTGGATTTCCACGCCGCGTTTCGCCGCTTCCTTGGCATAGCCCCAGGCCACGGCATCATGCCGCGCTGTGGCACCATCCATATGCCAGAGTCCTGCCAGAACCGGCAAATGTGCAGGATCAAGATTCAGACACGGTACCAGCTCCTTAATTTGCTGACGGTCAATCATTTCGGTACGACCGCCAAAATGCTTGTTCACTTCGGCACGCTGGCGGAAGGCACGCACAGTAGAATCGGTATGCGCCAAAGTCAGCTGGCCGCGCTCTGAATACATGATGTTAAAGTCAAATTCATTGGACAGGTTTTTAAATAAATCAACCGATTCTGAATAGAACTTCACCCCTTCTGAGGTCAGATAGTTGGAACGAATCACCGCAGTATTGCGCGCCGTATTACCACCGCCAAGATAGGATTTTTCCAGCACAGCAACATTGGTGATGCCTTGATATTTTGCAAGATAATATGCGATTGCCAAACCATGACCGCCAGCGCCAATAATCACTACGTCATAGTGTGATTTCAGCTCCTTCGGTGGAGGCAAATCAACTTCAACAGGATATTCACTGCTTAATCCGTATTTGAGCAAACCAAGTGGCATGATTTCTTCTCCAAGGCATCTTTTCCAATGCCGCTAGCTTATTTTTTAAAAATGTTTGCCTGCATACGCGCAGCATCAAGGGTATTTTTCATCAGGTAGGCAATGGTCATAGGCCCGACACCACCCGGAACAGGCGTAATCGCTTTGACCACAGACAGCGCATCGTCATAATCGACATCTCCGACCAGACGGTTTTTGCCGTTTTCCTGAATGCGGTTAATCCCCACATCAATGACCACCGCACCCGGCTTTAAATACGATGCATCGATCATTTTCGGTCTACCGACCGCGGCCACCAGAATGTCCGCATTTTTGCAAATGTCGCGAATATTCTGGGTACGTGAATGGACAATGCTGACGGTGCAACTTTCTTTTAATAACAGCGCCGCCATCGGCTTGCCGACAATGTTGGAACGGCCCACCACCACGGCATGCAGTCCGGACAGATCCGGCCCCAGAGTATCTTTCAGCAGGCGGATACAACCGGTCGGTGTACATGGGGTTAACACCTCACGGCCCTGACTCAGACCGCCGACATTTTCACTGTGGAAACCGTCAACATCCTTAAGCGGATGAATGCGCTGCAACACCGCCGTTTCATCAATATGTGCAGGCAATGGCAGCTGCACCAGGATGCCATGCACGGAGGCATCTGCATTCAGTTCATCAATTTTCTGCAAGAGCGTGTCAGCATCTGTATCTGCCGACATGCGGTATTCCAGTGAGCGGATGCCGACATACAGCGTTTTTTCAACTTTGTTGCGCACATAGACCTGGCTGGCCGGGTCATCTCCGACCAGGACTACTGCAAGACAAGGCTCAATACCTTGCACTTTCATCTGCTGCACTTCGCTTTTGATTTCGTCCAAAACGGTTTGTGCAGTTGCTTTGCCGTCAATAATCAGCGGCTGTGAGTGTTCTTGAATGGCTATGTTCATTTAAATACCACCGTACGGTCATCATTAAGGAATACGCGGTGTTCAACAAAGTATTTCACCGCTTTGGACAGCGCGACTGTTTCGGTATCACGCCCCACCGAGACCAGGTCATCCGGCAAATAGGCATGGTCTACCCGCTGCACTTCCTGCTCGATAATCGGACCTTCGTCCAGATCACCGGTGACAAAATGTGCCGTGGCCCCGATCAGTTTGACGCCGCGTTCAAAGGCCTGGTGATAAGGCTTGGCCCCTTTAAAGCCAGGCAGGAAAGAATGGTGGATATTGATGGCGCGTCCTGCCAGCTGGCGGCACAGGTTGTCTGACAGGATCTGCATATAGCGCGCCAGAATCACCAGTTCGGTACCGGTTTCATCCACAATTTTTAGCAGTTCCTGTTCCTGCTGTGCTTTGGTCTCTTTGGTGACCGGCAGATAGATAAAGCGCAGGCCTTCACGTTCTGCAATCGGACGCAAATCCAGATGGTTGGACACCACTGCAGTAATCTGGAAATCCAGTTCGCCTTTATGATGGCGATACAGCAGGTTGAGGAAACAGTGATCAAATTTGCTGACCAGGATCATGACTTTCATCGGTGCGCTGCAGTCATAGAAGGTGGCCTGCATCTCGAACTGCTGTTCGACTTCGGCAAAGCTGGCTTTCAGGCTGTCAATATCGCCACTGGCGTCATTGAAACGGAAGACAATACGGGTAAAGAAATAGCCGGTGGTCTCGTCATCATACTGTGCCATTTCACTGATATAGCAGCCGTTCTGGGCAAGGCAGCCGCTGATGGCGGCAACGATGCCGGATGCAGCCGGGCAACGGATTTTTAGAATATATTGGGCTGGAGCGTTCTGGGGCATAGGGGTGCTTCCTATAAATTCTCAATCTTTAAAGTGAGTTTCTATGCGATGTTTAATTTTCTCTTTAGGAAAATTATTTTCTCTGTGAGAATTTATATAGGATTTTTTTTCAGCCGTCTACAGCTTTAGGAAAGTTTTTTTATTTTTAGGAAAGTTTTTTAAATTGTTGATTTTTATTAAGATGTGCGAAAGCACCAGCAGGAAATTAATCTCCTGCTGGCTAGATTTGGCTTAACATAAAACCTCTACCCGATGAAACTGCTTCAGCTGCAACAATGCCTGAAAAGGCTGGGCAGACTGCATTAAATGATTCATCTGTTCATGAAACTGCTGAACCAGACCCTGATTGCATCGAATCAGCCAGCCTTTCATAAACTTCTTGTTCATATTCAGCATATACACCTCACAGGTGGTCGGTGTTAATAAGCGAATTTTCTTAATCACAAAGTGTTCCGGATAGCTCATCGCATTCTCCTTTTACAAAGTTCAATTGATAAAAAGCAAATACCGCGCCAAGTTTGCCAATAACCGATTTGGCCTGTTTGATGCCGGCTAAATCTGACATTTATTCCTGATATGAATATTTTATGCATTAAAACCGCGCATCTGCTTGATGGCCTGCACCAAATTGCAAATCAGGATGGCTCGGATAATTTCATCAATAGCAGTCCAGCCGTAATCAAAACGGCGGCTAAAATACGCATCAAGGTGGCCTGTTCGCCCAAGATCAGGATACCCAGCAAAAATGCCCCGACCACACCTATGCCTGACCAAATGGTATAAGCCGTACCTAGGGGCAGCGTACGCATGGCATAGCTCAACAGCAGAAAGCTTAAAATTACGAAAACCACTGTCATGAGGGTGGGGATCGGCTTGCTAAAACCGGCTGAAAGTTTCATGGAATAGGCCCAGATAATCTCAAAAATACCGGCCAGAATTAAAACTATCCATGCCATCTGTATTGACTCCCTGAATTGAGTTTTATGCCGGATCAGCTCAGCATACGGCTGATTTTAATACTGCGATGGCTGGCCAATTTTACCTATACCTCTAAAGGCATACTCATAAAAAGTAGCTGAATTTAAACAAGAAATATGGACAACAGCGGGTGTTTTTATATAAATTTTTACAAGAAATTAAATTTACTCTTAAGAATATCCATCTTGAGCACCTGAGTTTTGACTGCCTTAAATACCGGAGCAAATCGACCATGACGCAGTACACTTCAGCCCAATATATTCTAAAAATCCGTTGCCCGGCTGCATCCGGCATCGTTGCCGCCATCAGCGGCTGCCTTGCCCAGAACGGCTGCTATATCAGTGAAATGGCACAGTATGATGACGAGACCACCGGCTATTTCTTTACCCGTATTGTCTTCCGTTTCAATGACGCCAGTGGCGATATTGACAGCCTGAAAGCCAGCTTTGCCGAAGTCGAACAGCAGTTCGAGATGCAGGCCACCTTCTATGACTGCAGCGCACCGATGAAAGTCATGATCCTGGTCAGCAAATTTGATCACTGTTTCCTCAACCTGCTGTATCGCCATCATAAAGGCGAACTGGATTTCCAGATTACTGCAGTGGTGTCCAACCATCTGGATTTGCGTCCGATTGCAGAACGTGAAGGCCTGCGCTTTATCTATCTGCCGGTCACCAAAGAGACCAAAGCACAGCAGGAACAGGAACTGCTAAAAATTGTGGATGAAACCGGTACCGAACTGGTGATTCTGGCGCGCTATATGCAGATCCTGTCAGACAACCTGTGCCGCCAGCTGGCAGGACGCGCCATCAATATCCACCATTCTTTCCTGCCTGGCTTTAAAGGGGCCAAGCCTTATCACCAGGCCTTTGAACGCGGCGTCAAACTGATCGGGGCCACGGCACATTTTGTCACCGGTGATCTGGACGAAGGTCCGATTATCGAGCAGGAAGTGCAGCGGGTAGACCATGCCTATTTGCCGGATGACCTGGTCTCGGTGGGGCGTGATACCGAAACAGTCGCGCTGTCCAAAGCGGTGAAATACTTTGTTGAACACCGCGTATTCCTTAATGATGACCGTACGGTGGTATTTAAATAGGGCCTAAGTGAAGGCCAAGAACTCCACCGATGCAACTGTACGGCCACTCAGCTGGCAACTATGCTGACCGTACAGCTGTATCGATTGCTATTGATATGATTTTAAAATGAAAAATGGCATCATTCTTGCAAAATAAATCTTGCTCAAGAATGAAAATGAATACAATAAAATTAAGAGGTACTGTATGAAACTGATCACCGCCATTATCAAACCATTCAAATTGGACGATGTCCGTGAAGAGCTCAACAAACACAGCATTCATGGTATGACCGTGACTGAAGTCAAAGGCGCAGGCCGTCAAAAAGGCCATACTGAAATGTACCGCGGTGCCGAATACAGGGTAGATTTTTTGCCGAAAGTGAAATTGGAAGTGGCCGTCCGGAGCGATCAGGTCGAATCAGCGATTGAAATTATCAGCAAATTTGCTGCTACGGGCAAAATTGGCGATGGTAAAATTTTTGTCAGCGCGCTGGAACAAGTGGTACGTATCCGCACAGGCGAAACCGGTATGGACGCGATTTAGTGCTATGCTTAATCTCCTCCCTCTCCCCGATTTGCTGCTGCCCCAAGAAGTTAAACACTGAATTACCTGGCAAGTGGGGTTTGGGGACACATAAGACTGAACTCAAACCTTTTATTGCCAGCCAGGTACAATTCTGACTGTCCCTCTGAAAGCCTATTGCAGCGTTTCTGCCCTTGTTCAAGGGTTCTAAATATCTTCTACGGCTGTGACTATGCCGCTATCCTCGAGATGTGTTGCAACTTGCTACATGTCTACATCGCAGGCCATGTCCATGCGCGGTCATTCAAAGAAAAGGAAATATGAAAACGGCTTCCCGTCAGTTCAAAGCATACTCAGCTCCAGACTCATCCGCTGCTCAAACGGGTCAAATAGAACACCTAAAAAAATCCTGCAGTTAGCAGGATTTTTTTAGACTGAGTAGATTGCTGGCGGTTAGCCTTTTGCGGTGCGTTTTAATTTCTCTGGATCATCAAATGGCAAGGTATGCGCGATTGCATTTACCTCCAGGCTGCCTTTGACCTGCAGCGCTTTGCCCTGCTCTGCATAAGGCACATCCAGACGTGCGATGGCCACGGTTTTGCCGGTCAGCGGCGAATGCATACCGCAGGTAATGACTCCCACTTGCTGATTGCCATCCCATAAGGTATCTCCCATTGCAGGCACCTGATCGCCCTCTAGCAGTACACCGAAGATTTTAAAGCGTTCTTTGCCTTTTAAACGGCGATGCTCATAGCAGCCGCGGAATTCGCCTTTATGCGGTGAAACCGTGAAATCCAGGCCAAGTTCCCACAAGGTGTCACCGCAGACATCATTCTCGAAGGGAAAATATTCTGAATTGTCATACGGAAAGAAGAGTAAATAACTTTCGGTACGCAGCCAGTCCAGCGTGGTAAATGAACAGGGAATAATGCCATATTCAGCACCGGTACTGAGGATGGTTTCCCAGATCATCGGTGCATCGGCCGCCTTACAGAAAATTTCATAGCCGCGTTCGCCGGTATAGCCGGTACGTGAAATCATGACAGGCGCACCAAACAGTTTGGTTTGCAGATGGTGAAAATAGGGCAAATCACGAATGCCCGCGACATGTTGAGCTAAGTAGTCCACGGCCAATGGCCCTTGCAGCGATAAATCATGCAGGTCATCATCAAACAGTACCGCAACCTGACGCCCAGCCGCTGAGCGAATCAGCATTTCATAGCCAATGCCTGTGCCATGCACCACCATAAAGGCATTTGGCCCGGTACGGTAAATCACGCAGTCATCCACAAATTTTCCTTGCTCATTCAGCATGGTCGCATACACGGATTTGCCGGGATACAATTTGGAAATGTCGCGGGTGGTTGCATATTCCAGCAGGCTTTCCGCATGCGGGCCGACATAATGGACTTTTTTCAGGCCCGAAACATCCATCAATCCGGCTTTGGTGCGGATGGCCGTATAGTGATCTGCAATATCCGAATCATAGGTCCATGCCGTTCCCATGCCGTTCCAGTCTTCTAATTTTGAACCGAGCTGACGGTGGTGGGCTGCCAATGCAGAAATGCGCCAAGAGTTTGCCATACAGGTCTTCCTTATTGAATATTTTAAAATGTGCTGATTACTTAATTTTTGAAACTGAGCTGTTATTCATCTACGCCATCGAACTGGCTGAGCCATTGCACCAACGGTTCACGATATTCACTGATGCCCTTGTATTCTGCGATTGGCTCAGGCAAATCGCGGATTACCCGGTATAGCCGCTTGGCCCATGCCGGGTTGCGGGTCAAATCATTCAGGCTAATCAGATAAGTGCGGATACTGAACAGCAGTGCATTGCTGCGCGCCAGACGCGGCATCGTTTGCAGCTCCACCCGCAAATGTACCAGTTCACCAGCATTTTCCGCAGTGACCAGACCGCGTTCATGTCCCCATAAATGATAGGTTTCCGAGGAAGTATCCATACGCGGATTGATGGTCATGGTCCAATTCAGACGCCGGTAGGGCTGGCCAACCTGAATGTTGAGCAGGAATTTGAGTGCGCGCTCAAACACCCCCAGGTTATGTGCCAGTTTTGGCACAGGTGCATGCCATTGCTTAAAACTCATGCCGGCATCAAAATTAAGTGACCAATCTGCAGGGCCGGTGATCATGCCGGTATCCATAAACAGATCGTCATCACGCTGATCCAGCAAGGCAACATCGCCCTGGAACTGACGGCTGATAAATTCAAACGGATCCATCGGCAAGCTGTCTGCCTGACCAAAAATAAAATGGACATCGATATTTAAGGGCTGGTTGACCCAGTGCCAGTTCAGGCCATCGCGCTCCAGCTGGAAATGTTCAGGGTAATCTTCCGCATAACGCAGCATCACCATTTCCAAAAAGTCCCAGCTGGCTTGACGCATGTGAGGCATGATAATGCAACGTTTTGGGTCCTGTTGCAGGGTTAAACGGCGCTCGTTCATTTCCGTTACATAATGCTCATCCACATCGAACCAATGCTCAAAAATGCTATCCGGCCTTGAAACAACAGGCTCAATATTCACCGAATACATATACTGGTCTTCGGGAAATGGAAAAGGAAAACGGGCAATCGCCTTTGCACTGTTATGGTAGTGAAACTGATCATGCATATTTTCATTGGGGTTAAATTGAACCGTCATCGTAATCTCCCAAAGCTATAGGTCTAAATGCAGGCAATGGCCTTGTTTGGCACGCGAAACGCAAGGCATCAACTGCGCCGATCGCTCCTGCACCGTTAAATAATGATCCAGATGTTCCACCTCGCCTTGGCTGTATGAGGTGGCACATTGACCGCATACGCCACCGCGGCAGAGATTGGGCACCTCAATGCCTTCTTGTTCCAGTGCTTCCAGCAGGCTGAAATCGCCGGGCACATGAATACGGCGCTGGCTTTTACTGAGCACGGCATCAAATGCAACTCCGGGTGCAGGCGAAGAAAAAGCTTCCCAATGCACACGTTTTTTTGACCAGCCCAGCATTTGCGCACAGTCAACAACAGCATGAATCAGGCGCTCTGGCCCGCAAATATAGACATGGCTGCCGAGGGATTGCTGGCTCAGCAGTGCGTTTATGTCCAAACGGCGCTGGGTTTTTTCCGAATAAATATGTACCTGGTCATGAAACAGCTGCATCAGCATATCTTCATAGGCATTGCTGATGCCGTCACGACAGGCATAGTGCAGTTCAAAACTGTGTCCGGCATGCAGCAGGTATTTCATATGCGACAGGAATGGGGTAATACCGATGCCGCCGGCAATAAATACATGGTGCTGGGCCTGAGAATTGAGGGAAAATAAATTCAGCGGCGCAGAAATATTTAGGGTATCGCCTACCTGAATGTTTTCATGCAGGTATTGCGAACCGCCGCGCGAGTTCTCCTGCAAACGCACCGCAATTTGATACTGGTGCTGCTCATACGGGGCATTCAGCAATGAATAGGCATTGCGGATAATGCGGCCTTCGACTGGCAACTGTACAATCACATGACTGCCGGAGGAAAACGGCTGCAAGGGGGCATCTAAAGCGGACAGGGTAAATTCGCGAATCATCGGAGTAACTTGATGAATTCGGGTTACATGGACAGGAACGATTGGATTCATGCGCTGAGTGCTCCCATAGGTTGATGCGCATTGGCACAGACTCCCATATAGGCGCCAAGGCGTTCAGAAAAATGACTGCGGATCAGCAGTTCGACCTGACACTGTTCACAGCGACAGAGTTCGTCTTTAACGGTGTGCTGGGTATGCCCGCAGTGCACGCAGTAGACTTTTTTACGCGGGTTTTGCAGGCTGGAAGTATCCGTAATCAAGCTGATTTCCTCATCTAGACAGCCCATGCCCACTAGGCACTGCTGTACTGTCCAAACAAAGGATTCATCACCGCAGACCACGGTATGTACGCCAGCCTTTTCCTGCTGCAGCACTGTCTCTAGTTCATGCAGCAGGCCAGCCAAGGCTTGATCCTGTTGACTGTCCAGCATCAGCTGCAGCGTTTGCGGATGCTGTTTGCTCATTTCGGTTAATTGCTGGGTCACTGCCGATGCTGGATGCTGCAACACCAGCACATACTTGGGGGCATTCCAATGCAGCGTTTCTACAGTTTGATATCTGGGGGTACTGTGCATGGCTTCCATCATTTGAGAAACCTCATATAAGAACTACATAATCAGATATTTAAAGGTTTTTACGCCGCATGACCATTCCCTCTAAATCATACCCACTAAGGGGTAAAGCACGACATGCAGAGGAGATTGTTAAGCTAATGTAGAAATAAAAAAAAGCAGCTGGAAACCAGCTGCTGCAGAAGAAACGTATACCAGGTTGTTACCATATTTGGGGGGTCTGCCCGGCAGTGTGGCGGGTCAAGCATTGACCGTGCTAACCTGCCTTTTGCTGTAGGTTTGCCTCGGTCTGTAAATAGGCCTCCAGGGAGTCATCCAAGGCATCAATCCAGGGCGTATGATGCGGTGTTGCCATCGTCCCGGTCATCAATGAACGGTAGGTATTGTCACGGAAGGCCATAATGTTTTCTTGCTTGTGTTTTTTCCATTGCAAAAAGGTCAGCCGCACCGCTTCAATATCAAAGCTTGGATAATCGGTCTGATCAATCAGGCGCATAATATAGTCACCTTGAAATTTGAACATGGCTGCTGCATCCTGCAGGGTTTTTTCTTCCTCATGCCAGGCTTGGGTGTCGGCCTGCATCTCGGCAAAACTCGGCAAGGCAATTTTACCCAGCATCACATCGCGCGCATACCAAGCCTGTGCATCAAACATATTGAAGGAATACCACTGATCCTGCATGCCTAAATAAAATAGCTGCGGATTGGCTTCCCAGACCACGCCCTGATACAGGTGCAGCGGATAGAGAATGTTATCGGTTTTCAGACGCAGGCTTTCCGACATGAAAGGGAAACTGTGCAAATAGCCGGTACATAAAATAATGGCATCAATCTCGGCCGAACTGCCATCGGCAAAATAGGCATGAGTCTGATCGACCCGCAGCAGTTGCGGACGCTCTGACCAATTTTCTGGCCAGTGATAGCCCATCGGTGAACTGCGGTAACAGCTGATAATCTGCTTCGCACCATATTTATAGCATTGTGAACCGATATCTTCAGCAGAATAGCTGCTGCCGACCAGCAGTACATTTTTACCTTTAAATTCCAGCGCATCGCGGAAGTCATGGGCATGTAAAATCCGCCCGCCAAAACTGCCAAAACCTTCATATTCAGGAATTTTGGGGGTAGAAAAATGGCCTGAAGCCACCACCACAAAATCGAAAGTCTCGGTATACATCTCATCGGTGACATGGTTATGCACCGTCACTGAAAACTGCTTGCTGTCCGGGTGAAACTCGACATGGCGCACCGCGCTGTTGAAGCGGACATATTTGCGTACATCGGCTTTTTCTACCCGGCCTTTGATATAGTCCCACAGCACGGCACGTGGAGGATAAGAACCAATCGGCCGGCCAAAATGCTCATCAAAGGTATAGTCTGCAAATTCCAGACATTCTTTCGGGCCATTCGACCACAGGTAACGGTACATGCTGCTATGCACCGGTTCACCATGTTTATCCAGGCCGGTATGCCAGGTATAATTCCATTGACCACCCCAGTCGGCCTGCTTTTCAAAGCATACCATTTCCGGAATTTCGATGCCCTTGCTTTGCGCAGATTGAAAAGCGCGCAGTTGCGCCATCCCGCTTGGCCCTGCCCCAATAATTGCAACTCGTTTCATGGTGAATCTCCATGTGATCTGTTTTAAACAAAACTGCCGTGATGCCATTACCTTAGACAGGCCTACAGTATTTCGAAATTCCTCAGATGGGGTATGCACAAGGGGATACTGACCTGGAGTCATGCCCTCAGTTTTGGATAAATACAGCGCCTTCCAGACCCAGTACCATGTCACTTTGCGAATACAGGCCCTGCCCGATTTCCTGTACCCGCTGTATGCTGTTCTGGGCAGTAATAATGCGGTAGTGCAAATGAAATACGCGATGATGCTGCACAGCCAACTGGATACTGTCCCAGACATACTGCTGGTCATCGGGATAAATTAGCTGTCCGTAGCGCGGCGTATTGATCAGCAGCTCACTGTGATAACCGGTTATCTGCTGACAGCCGCTACTGACATAATCCATAGTCCAGTTCCAGTCATTGCGTGAACGGTACAGCATGACCGGCAGGCGCGAAAGCAAATCATGCAGACTGCGCTGCTGTGCATCCTGCAGTTCTTGCTGCCGGATTTTTTGCGTCTGCTCCGTGCCTAAAATGCACCATCCCCGCAACTGGTTTTTTCCGGCACCGGCACAGATCGGCTGCAATGACAGATCAAACCATACCAAGGGCTGTTCCGGGATTAACAGGCGCAGTGCCAGCTTACACGGCCGTCCGGCCATGAGGGCACATTGGAAGGTCAAACTATCTTCGGAATACAGCCAGTAGCTCAAGGGTAAGCGCTGTGCTGCAGCATCCGGTTGCAGCTGTAGCAAGTTGTGCCAGGTACGATTGCTGCGCTGAATCGTGCCATGACTATCCAGCAATAGTGCAATATCGGCAAACTGGTCAAACAGTTCAGGCCAATCCTGATTCAAGTCCATATTCAGCCCATCTTTGCTGGAAGGCAGCGCTATTTTCGACATATCAGTATTACTCGCACGGTGAACCTTAAACGGAAGACGAGGGATAAATATCAAAATCTGCAGTGTTAAGCTGCTGATGCACCCACACGGAAAGCTCCAGCCGTGAATGCACATTCAGTTTGCGTAGCAGACTTTTCACATAGACTTTTACCGTACCGTCACTGATGCCTAATTCGCGGGCAATCAGTTTATTGTTCAATCCTTTGGCGATCAGCTTTAATGTTTCCTGCTCCCGCTGCGTCATTTCCGACAGCAGTTTGCGCTGCAATAGCACCTGTTCAGAGGTTTTATGCAAGGCAGCGGCTAAGGGTGCCGTCTGCTGCCGGACTTGCTGCGCCAGCAAAGCTACCCCATCGGCGTGCAATACGGTCTTGCCCTGCATGACTTGATGCAGTTGCAGCAGAATATCTTCCGGCAAGGTATCTTTGGGCAAAAAGCCATTGGCACCCAGACGAATGGCATCCAATACAATGCTGTCCTCCAGGCTGGCAGTTAAAATAATCACTTTAAGATCGACATTGCGTTCCCGGATGCATTTTAGTACCTCAATGCCGCTCATCTGCGGCATCTGTACATCCAGCAGCAGCAATTCAATGTTCGCGGTGTCCAGTGCTGACAGAAATGCTAATCCGCAGCTGTATTCCTGCTGTACATCAAAATGCTCGGACTGGCGGATAATATCCGCCACACCGCGCCTGAACAGCGCATGGTCATCTACAATACTGACTGCAATTTTATTCATCTCACTTCCCTCCAGTGCTCAGGTCTAATATCAGTTCAACGCAGGTGCCGCAGGGCCGATTCGGGCGGATACTGAGCACAGCACCAATCCGTTCGGCTCGTTCCTGCATAATTTCCAGTCCGAAACTGTCCGGCCGTTTCCGCCCTGCCTGTATGCCGCGGCCATTATCTGCAATCTGAATGTGCAGCTGCTGAGTGAAATTGCGCTTTACAGAAATGACGGCTGTACTGGCGTGGGCATGACGCACAACATTGCTCAGGCTTTCACGGATGATATAAAGCAACTGTACCGACTGTCTGGCACTGACTTTCAGCTGTGGGACACGGTTATCCAGTTCAAAAGCCACACTGGACTGATGTTCAAATTCGGCAATAATTTTTTTCAGCGCAGTGAAAAAATCCAGTTCCTGATAGGTTAAGCGTGAGGCGGTAATTAATTCACGCACCTGCTGGTAAGCATAATGGGTATAAGCCGCCAGCTCCTCGGTCTGTTCCAGCAGCGCTGCATAGCCAGGCTGCTGTTTGCATTGCTGGTTCAGCTGCGCGGATTTCAACCTTAAGAATCCAATAATTTGCGCAATGCTGTCATGTAAGTCAGCCGAAAAATCACGCCGCTCCTGCTGCAATATGGTTTGTATGCGCTCCTGCTGTAGCGCGCGTTCCTGAAAGCCCGATTCCAAAGCCTGATCCAGCTGCTGCAGTAGCTCCGCTTCCACCGGCTGGGCTGCCGAATAGTTTAAATAGACCCGCCAGACTGCAAAATTCTGTCCGGTAAACAGCGGGAGGCAATCATGCTGCCCCAGCAGCAGAGATACATCCTGCTGCATCACCGCTACAGAACGCGGTAGCAGCTGCTCTTGGAGCAGACGTACCTCAGACTGCGCCAGCGGTTGCGCCAAGGCATGAAAAATGAAACATTCCTGAGTGAAGGGATAGCACATCACCAGACAATATTCCGGCAAGTCCGGCACAGGAAAATGCTGTTTCAGCCATTGCAGAAAAAGTGGCAATTCGGCCTTGGTATCCTGAATCTGCATCAGCTTTAATTTGGCCTGCAGATAAAACAGCGTCAATTCACGCTGGCGAAGCAGCCGTTGGGTCTGATCTAAATCACCTGCCTGGTTTATGGCCCGCTCTGTCTCTATTTTGCCGTCATTCATCACTTCACTCGCAAGATGCGCCATGCTGCTGAATTATTCTTTACAGTTAAATTATTTGAGCAGGAATCATGCCAACATCCAGCACTACCCTATTCAGGGTATACCTCTGGAGAAATTGCTGTGCCAGCAGAATATGTGTGAAATGAAGAGCATCAGAACCAGCGGGACGCTTTGGGCTCATCTATGGGAACGCTTACTTCAGCTTTAGCCACTGCAGTGACAGATGAATATATTCATCTGCAGCAGCCAATCCATGAACTGTATTTTCGCGCAGATGCACAGTGCATGCACATTTTTGACCTGGATGCGGGTGATCGCATTCAATTTGACTTACCTGAACAACAGAGTATTGATCTACTGATTTTCAATACAGAACAGCAGCTTAAGCCAGAATTGCTACAGGTACTACAGGCCGAATCCCACCTGGTGGCCAATGGTGCTCGGGCTACACATGCGCAGTTAAATCAGGCCAGCGCCTCTAGCCAGCGCCTGAAACAGCAGTTAGCACAACATGCGATACAGCCTGACTGGCTGGAGCAGGCGCTGACCTTGAACAGCCCTGGAAAGAACATTTTTCAGGCATCGGCGGCAATTCAAGTCATCGTGTTCAATACCGGCCTGGACATGAATGTACAGCAGCAGTACTGCATAGATGAAGTGCCAGTGACGCTATTTAAAGCCCAGCCCGTACATTATTATTTGCCACAGCCTTTAGCCAAACCGGTGCAGGAAATTCTGATACCGCGCGCTTCAGCACGGACGTATAGCGTTAAAGCAGGACAATGGATTCAAATTATCGACTTGTCGGGCAAGCAGTGTTCCGATTTTTTGGCCTTTGATGCCCAGGCTTTGGCCCAGGGCCAAGAACTGGGTCTGGATGCCATGGCCACCCGGACCATTTTGGGGCATGCCACCCCGGCTCCCGGGCTGCACTCTAAGTTTTTTGCCTCAGATCTGCAAGCACTGGCCGAAGTGGTTCAAGACACCGTGGGCCGGCACGATATGTTCCTGAGTGCCTGCAGTCCGAAGTTCTATAACGATTCCGGCTACTTTGGCCATATTTCCTGCACCGATAATTTTAACCAAGTTCTGCAGCCTTTTGGCATCCAAAGCCGCAATGCATGGCCTGCCATTAACCTGTTTTACAACACCTTTGTTGAACCTTGCGGTGCAATCAGTATGGCAGAACCGTGGTCCAGACCGGGAGATTATGTCCTGCTGCGTGCCCACCGTGATCTGCTCTGTGCATCATCTGCCTGCCCTGACGATATTGATCCTTCCAATGGCTGGGTACCGACGGATATTCTGGTCCGGATTTATGATCAGGATCAGCATTTTCCCCGCTCCCAGCATTATCGAATTGACCCCGAGGAACTGCCGCGCATGACCCAAGCATCAGGATTTTTTCCGCGCATCCAAGCGCTTACTTCAAAAATTAGTGAGTACCACGGCTATTGGATTGCCAATGAATACGATGGCTGGGGTGCCAAAGCGGAATATCTGGCCTGCCGTGAAAGGGTCGCCATGATCGATTTAAGCGCACTGCGCAAATTTGAAATTACTGGCCCAGATGCAGAAGCTTTTATGCAGTATGCCTTGACCCGTAATATCCGCAGACTGGCGGTGGGTGAAATTGCCTACTCGGCCTCCTGTCTGGAAACCGGCGGCATGGTGGATGACGGCACGATTTTCCGCATGGGTGAAAACTGTTTCCGCTGGATTTGCGGTGATGAATATTCAGGAACCTGGCTGAAACAGCTGGCACAGCAGCATGGCTATAAAGTCAGCATTCGCAATTCATCCCAGCATATTCACAATATTGCAGTGCAAGGTCCACACAGCCGTGCGCTGTTGCAGCAACTGATCTGGACGCCTGAACATCAGCCAAGCGTAGAAAAATTAGCATGGTTCCACTTTACCCTCGGCAAGCTGGGCGGTACAGACGGTATTCCGGTCATGGTATCACGCACCGGTTACACCGGTGAGCTGGGCTTTGAAGTCTGGTGTCATCCTAGCCATGCCGAACAGCTTTGGGATGCCGTTTGGCAGGAAGGTCAACAATATGAGATTGCTCCGCTCGGTTTTGATGCCCTGGATTTATTGCGCATAGAAGCCGGGTTAATCTTTGCACAGCATGAGTTTTCAGCCGAAACCAATCCCTATGAAGCCGGCATTGGTTTCACGGTACCAATGAAAACCAAGGAAGAAGATTTTATCGGTAAACAGGCCATGAAAAATCAGACGCCGGAAAGCCGGCATAAACTGATGGGCCTGGTGCTGGAGGGCAATGAAGCGGTCCAGCATGGCGATCTGGTCTATGTCGGACGTTTTCCTGTGGGTGTGGTGACCAGTGCAGCCAACTCCCCTTTGCTGCAGCAACAGATTGCCCTGTGCCGCCTTGCACCGCAGTATGCCCTAACAGACACCGCTGTCGAAGTTGGACAACTGGATGGTCTTAAAAAACGCCTGAAAGCCAAAGTGGTGGAGTTGCCTTTTTATGATCCGCAAAGGTTAAAAGTAAAAAGCTGATTATCCAACCCATCATTTTTGCTTAGCCGTTGGGTGCTCTTTAAAGCTGAACATTGCTACTGCTGAACAGCCATCCTGAACATGAAACCCGCGCTGCATTTTTCTAGAGGGTGCGGTGCTTTAACCCTGAGTCTTTATGCGGCTATAGCAGGATTATACAAATATTTTAAAGGCGAAATATCCCCGGTAGTGATAACTGCAAGCTCCCACTCTGGTAGGTCATGTGCCTTATTCAGTAAACTGATACCTTCCAGCTAGCTTCAGAATATTCAGTTGATGAGTTAGAGAAAATAGAGAAATACATTTTCAGGATCGAGAAAGATGTGTAGATACCTGTGTCTTTAGGTTAAGCAGAATGTCTATTTCTAATTTATTTACTGCAATTTGTTTACATAGCAAAAGTAGAGAAATGATGAGCCAACAATCGCTATGTATCTGAATAAATTTTTATAAATTCTTCCATTTTTTGGTTTTTACGTTATTTTTAACTGCATGTTTAAAAGCTTTCAATACTTGCTCTCTGGTACTTGCCACCCATTAAGTTAGATCATGGTTGAGGCTAGCTCCTTACCCATCTATCCGAGCCAGCTGATTTTAGTTCCCATGTTTTTTAACCAGGGACTAAAGTCATACCAGATCATGGCCGGCACAACATCCCCGATTCTCAAGCCTTTGTCCGATATAAAAGGTGGCATTCTGCGTAATTTAAGCATCAGTTTATTTCAGCTTAGGCTATTTCCAGCAGTCCAGTGAATGAAAACAATAATTTTGGCACCCATTTTGCTTAATCAGTATTACGTTTTATAAAAATTGTAATATTGAGGGGCAACACTATGGGTTACGTTGCACGTGAACTCAGTCAAAGAAATAAACTCCTGTTTGGCTTGGGGTCTTTTTTAATACCGGTCTTGATTTGGTGTGCAGTCAGCTATTTACCTTTTATTTGGCATCCACAAGTCCAGATTGCCGATTCAGGCAGCGTGAACTATTTACAGGTCGGTAGTCGGATTGATAAAGACGTCTTTTTCTCTGCCGCCCAGTCTGCGCTAGATCAAGGTCTGGCTCCACCGCAAGGGATTCTGGTGAATCCGATCTATCTGCCCGCGCCGCATGAAGTGGCGATTGCCCTGGTCACGGCATTCACCACTGAACCTGCACAGGCCAATGCACCCTGGTTCCATGAAAGCCTGTGGCACAGTATCAAACTGGTTTTTAGTGCTTTCTTTATTTCTTCGCTGATCGGGATTCCACTCGGTATTTTATGTGGTTTCTCTCATAAAATTTCCCAGCTGACCGAGCCTTTTGTTGAATTTTTCCGCTACCTGCCTGCCCCGGCCTTTGGTGCACTTGCAGTGGCTATTTTAGGGATCAATGATGCACCGAAAATTGCCATCATTGTTATTGGCACCCTGTTCCAGCAAATCCTGATTATTGCCAATACCACACGTCTGGTGGACCGTAGCCTGATTGAAGCCGGTTTTACCTTAGGCACCAATAAGATGAAAAGCTTGTTTCATGTGGTCATTCCAGCGGCCCTTCCTGAAATTTACCGCAATCTGCGTGTCCTGCTCGGCTGGGCATGGACCTATCTGATCGTGGCTGAACTGATCGGCAGTACCTCGGGGATTACTTGGTTCATTACCCAGCAAGCCCGTTACCAGAATTTTGACAATGTCTTTGCCGCGATCCTGATCATTGGGGTGGTTGGTCTGCTGTGTGATGTGCTTTTAATGAAACTGGGACAACGCCTATTTAAATGGAAACCGGGAGCAAATTAATGCAAAACCCTGAATTTAATACCCGCGAATACTTTGACAAGATTTATAGCCGTCCGGTGATTCTGGAAGCGAAACAGCTGACACAAAAATTCAGTCATGGCAAAACTGAACGTACGGTTTTAAATGCCCTGAATCTCAAAATTCATAAGCGTGAGTTTATCTGTGTGATTGGTCCTTCCGGTTGTGGTAAATCGACCTTTAGCCGTGTAGTGGCAGGGCTAGACCCTTATAGCAGTGGTGAGATTCTGGTCGATGGCCAGCCGATTACCGGTCCGAGTCCGGAACGTGGCATGGTGTTTCAGGGCTATACCCTGTTCCCATGGAAAACCGTCAAAGAAAATGTCATGTTTGGCCCAAAAATGAAAGGCCAAAGTAATGCCTCAGCCGAAGCGCAGGCACGTGAATGGATCAATATCATTGGTCTGGAAAAATATCAGGACCAGTATCCGCATCAGCTTTCTGGCGGGATGAAACAGCGTGTCGCAATTGCCCGTGCGCTGGTCAATGAACCCAAGGTCTTGCTGATGGATGAACCTTTTGGTGCGCTGGATCCGCATACACGCCAGAAAATGCAGCGTCACCTGATGGATTTGTGGCAGAACATCGACATCACCATCATTTTCGTGACCCACGATATGGATGAAGCGATTTTGCTGGCCGACCGGATTGTGGCCTTGAAAGCCAATCCAGGTGAGATCAAGGAAATTATCGAAGTGAATCTGCCACGTCCGCGTCATCCCGATCTGATGCTGACGCCGGAATTTAAACAGCTGCGTGAGCATGTCGATCACCTGGTGCATGCTCAGGAAGATGAACTGGATCCTGCACTGGCGGATCTGCCGGAGATTCCGCGTCTGACTAAAGTGAGCACCAGCAAATAATCAGGTTAAAACACCTTTGGGACGACCCAAAGGTGGTAATCGTTGTGTTGGACGACCAACAATTAAGGTGATTGCCATGCAAGACCCATATGTACTCCCTCTTGTTGATATTTCCAAACTGCAAAGTCCACATCTGGCCGACCGTCTTGAAGTTTCTCATGCTCTGAATCAGGCCTGCAAAGAGGTTGGCTTTCTCTATCTGCAAGGTCGCCAATTTAATTTTGACTATGCCAAAGCCCTGATTGAAATTGCCCAATCCTATTTTTCACAGGATCTGGAGACCAAGATGCAGCACTATATTGGTCAATCCAGTAACCATAGTGGTTATGTGCCCATCGGTGAAGAACAGTTTGCCGGGAATAGCTATGACCTAAAAGAAGCTTATGATGTCAATTATGACTATCAGGGACCTAAAACGAATTGTCCGTTACTTGGCCCAACCTTATGGCCGGAAGCCCCCAATTTCAAGGCGGTGGTCAGTCAATATTATAGCCATCTGCGTGAGATCAGCCAGCAGATTTTTGCTGCTTTTGCCCTGGCACTGGGCATCGAAGAAGACTTTTTTGATGGAAAAATTACCGATGCCCCAAGCCAGTTACGCCTAATCCATTATCCCTATAATCCCGAAGTTAAAGATGCTGAAGGGATTGGCGCACACACCGACTATGAATGCTTTACCTTGCTGCTACCCACTGCACCCGGTTTGCAGGTACTGAATAAAGCCGGTGAGTGGATCGACATTCCCCTGATTGAAAATACCCTGATGATGAATATCGGTGACATGATGGAAATTCTGTCCAATGGTCAATACCTGGCAACCAAGCATCGGGTGAAAAAGGTTTCTGAAGAACGTTATTCTTTTCCGCTGTTTTGTGCCTGTAACTATGACACCGTGATTGAACCGGTCATTCAAACTGAAGATTGCAAATATGCTACTCTAATTGGTGGCGAACATCTGTTTAACCAGACTGCACAAACGTTTCATTATTTAAAACAACGTATCGCTTCCGGTGAACTGGTCTTGAAAAATGCGGTCCCGCTGTCCTCCTTTGGCCTTGAAGAACAGCCGGAGGTAGCATCATGAATCTGTTTGAAATACTCAAAACTTTAACACCGACAACCCGCCAGCACGAAGTCATTCCGAGCTTTTTATACGGTGTTTTCCGGCGCAAAAGCATCAGCTTCTTTAATGGCCTGACCGATGAAAACACCATTGTGTACTGGTTTCAGTCGCGCAGCTTTAGCATTGATCTGCGCCTGAAAAGTCAGAATGGCACACCCGTCGCAGACCGTCAGGGCTGGATTGGCAATACCTTATGGGATGAATCCAAGCAGCTGTTGTCCTGGGAGGTCGCTGACTACGCCAATTACCAGAACCATGTGCAATGGCCTGAGCCGGCAAAGCTGCATGCAATTGGCAACTGCATTCTGGAATTCTCTCCCAGCAATGTTTATGTCGAAGACTGGCGCCAGCAGGTACAACGCGGTGTGTTTTTAGGCCTGCGACTTCAATCAGCACTTGATGTCCAGTTAGGACAAAAGCTGGAAATGGATGGTGGCCTGATTATCTGTGGCAATCATATGGCCTATGCCCTGACCCGTTTGTCCGATGTACAAAGCACAGTTGCTGCAATGGATTTAAAAGCGGTTGATCCAACTGTTTTTGCTTTAATTGAAAGTTTTGAAGTCTCGATCGGCACGGATGGTCAAACTAAAACGTACAGCACCCGCTCCAGTGAAGCCGGTAAAGCTTTTAATCTGGACAACTTTGAAATTCTTGATGAAACCCGTCTGGTTCAACATGTAATTTTGGATGGTCGTGAAATCGACCTGATTTTTGCGCTAGATATGTATCACCCTGACTACGAGTTTCAGCACAGCACTGCGACAACGGCAGAAGCGGAACACTGGCTGAAGTCAGAGCAGGATCACCTGATGCATCATGCAGCACGGGTGGTATAGGGAGGAATATGGCTTTTTTATATCTGTCGATTGCCATCATTGCAGAAGTCATTGCGACTTCTGCCCTGAAAGCCTCCAATGGCTTTAGTGTGCTCTGGCCATCTCTGGCCACCATTCTTGGATATGCCGTTGCGCTATTCTTCCTGTCACTGACCATGAAAACCATTCCGATGGGCATTGCTTATGCGATCTGGTCCGGTGCCGGCATTATCCTGATTTCAACGGTTGGCTTACTGGTGTTTAAACAGCACCTGGATCTTCCGGCGCTGATCGGACTGGCATTGATGATCATGGGTATTATTTTTATCAATGTGTTTTCTAAAAGCACTGAACTTTAATTTTTTTGATGTTTATCTGACCATAAAAAAATCCCCAGTCTGATCAGACTGGGGATTTTTTTATGCACTAGATCTGGCTTTATTTCAGCTCTTGTACCAATGTCGGCACAATGACAGCATCGACATTCATTTCAGTGCTGTAGATGCCATTGGTCACATTGAATTTATTGACATGGTAGCTGGAACCATAGATCGAATCGAAGCCATTGCCTTTGGTAAAGACTTTCTTGTTCGCCTCTAAGTCCAACAGATGCGTCCCCTCGATAAACTGCATATAGGCTTTGGCATCGACTCCGACCCGTTTAGCCATGATCCGGGCCGCATCTTCACGAGTCGCCGGATCATTAATATATTTTACCGTTTTATCCCAAACCTGGATCAGCTTTTTCCATTGTTCCTGGTTGGCTTGCAAATGTGCTGGATTCACCGTCAGGGTATCGTAGATCAGGCCGGCTTTATCTTTAGAACTAAAAATAATCTTTGAACCGGCAACGGCAGATAAAGCCTGATTGGCGACCGGCTGCCATACGGCAATCGCATCAATATCTGGAGTATTAAAGACCTGAGGCAGTTCATTGGTCATGGTATTGACCAGCTTGACCTCGTTCAGCTTGATTTTGGCATCATCCAGTGCAGTCGACAGCAGCAGGTGATCGACCAGACCTTTTTCAGTCGCCACTGTTTTGCCTTTCAGTTCCTGAATCGTATTAATCCCCGGTTTAGCGATAATGACGTCATTTCCCGCCGAATAGTCGGTTGCCATGATCATTACGCCTTTGGTACCACCTGAACCGGTCACCAGATTATCTCCGTTGGTGACCATCACCGCATCCAGCTGGTTTGCAGCAAAAGCAGACAATGAAGCCGAATAGTCAAACCATTTAAAATCGGCATTTACGCCAGCTTCTTTTAACCAGCCTTTTTCAATGGCCACTTGCCATGCCACAAAGCCCGGCCAGTCACTATAACCAATACGGATCGGCTGGGTTTGGGCACTAGCGCCTGCCTTGGCATCTGATTCTGGCACTTTAGCCGTATTGTCACAGCCACTCAATAAAATGGCGCCACAGATTGATGCGGCCAAACTTAGTTTTTTCATCATGGTGCGATTTCCCCTATACAATTACATTTAAAACGTGTGTTTGAAGGTTGTTTTGATTGAATAAAGTCACGCCAGCCACCGAAATGGCTGATGTCAGTGGCATCTTCCAGCGCATAGCCTTCACAGATAAAGCCTTTGACCCAACGGCCATCTGCCAGCTGAACATTGCCAATACCAAGCGGTGCCGGCACTTCCGCAATAATCTGGCCAAAGTTGGCAAATGGAATATCCCAGACTTCGACTGCAATCTTCTGACCTGTGCTGCTGTACTGCAGGCCCGGTTTAGGCGGTGTGGTATTTTTCAAGGCATACAGTTTATAACTGGCGGCGGTCTGGGTGGTTTGCAGCAAGGTTGCGCCACGTGTGGTCAGCTGGAAGTTCAACGGCATACCCGTCAGGTGTGCACCTAGGACTGCGAGTTTGACCGAATGCTGCGATTGAATCGGCATTGTTGGAGCGTAAGTTTTTTGCGAAGTCCCCATCGTTAAAGCGGTCGCTTGCTGCCAGCGTTGAGCAAAGTTGGCCAAGGCCTGATCCATCCAGGCGGGAGCAATAAAGGTCACACCGCTTGGCAGGCCATCGGCACGAATGCTATTTGGCAGTGCCAAGGCTGACAGATCGGCAAAATTGACAAAATTGGTATAGGCACCCATGCGGCTGTTTTTAACCAGTGGATCTGCTTCCACATCGGCAATCTTGTAAATGGTCGGTGCGGTAGGCACCATCAAGGCATCAAAGTCCGCCAATGCCAGATTGATTTGGCGCGCCAGCTGGGCACGTTCATATTCCGCCTGCATCATATCGACAGCGTTGAAGTTGTCCGCCTGACTGATGATCTGGTGAATCACCGGATGGGTCACCTCACGCGAGACCATTTTCTCTACGGCGCTGCAACGCTCTGCGACCCAGGCCTTGTTATATAAAGCCAAAGCCAACTGATTGAAGATGCTGAAATCAATCGCTTCGACCGCATAGCCCAGCTGTTTGGCACGAGCGATCGCCAGTTCAAAGGCTTTTTCCGATTCTGCATCTGCATAAAATTCCAGCTGTGCCGGAATGGCAATTTTGCCTTTGGAAAACTGGGTAGGCACATTCTGAGGATGTAATCTGGAATAATCATCGTTCTCATCATAACCCTGCATGATCTGGGCTACTTGCCAGGCATCATCCACCGTCAAGGCAAAAATTGAAATCACATCAATGGTACGGCAAGCCGGAATCAGCCCCGAAGTTGAGAACCAGCCCTTGGTCGGTTTAAGCCCCACAATATTGTTATGTCCTGCTGGCACACGGCCCGAACCTGCGGTATCGGTGCCCAAACTGAAGGGCACCAGACCATTAGCAACCGCCACAGATGAACCCGAACTTGAACCGCCACTGATATAGTCCGGATGAAAGCTATTTTTCACTGCACCGTATGGAGAACGTACACCGACCAGACCGGTTGCAAACTGATCCAGATTGGTTTTACCCACCACAATCGCACCAGCCGCTTTCAACTTGGCAACCACTGTTGCATCCTGGCTGGCCAGATAAGTAGCTTCTTTACAAGCCGCCGTGGTATAAAAACCGGCCACATCAATATTATCTTTCACCGCAAATGGAATACCGTACAGTGGCAGGTCTGCTACGGATTTACCCTTTAGAGTATCAATTTGGGTTTGTAGTTGCTGCTCGGTGGCAATGGAAATCCAGGCATGATCGTCATTGTTAAACGATGCGACATAAGAGATCAGGTCCTGTAACTGGATCTGCTGCTGTTGGTAAGCATTCTGCCAGTCCTGAATGGTCCATAAAGTGTTCATGACAATACTCCTTTATTGGTATTTTGGGGAATGGGAGGCATCACGGCATCCATCAGTTCCAGGTGCCCTTTGAGCATCCCTTTCAATGCAATAAATTGTTCACTAATTTCTTTCAGGTCACTGCTCACGCCCTGCATCAGCATCACCTGCAGGACTTTTTCATCATCCAGCTGGATATGCAGCGAGCTGATCACCTGTTCCAGATATTGCTGTTGCAGGTCCACCAGCTGGGAACGCAGCGGCTTGAGGCTGACGTCATAGACCAGCGTCAATGTGCCGACCATCACTTCATCGTGTGCCACCAGATCGTCAATCAAATAGCGGTTAATCATGTCGAGAATAGCCTGAGAACGGCTTTCGTAATGTTGCTCGACAATCTTTTGATCGAGTGCTTGAAGCGTGCTTTCTGGCAGGGTGATACTAATCCGTGCCAATTTTTGTTTAGCCACGGTGGTATTCCTTCTGCTGTGCGGATTGCTGTAAATGCAGTCCGGCACGTATGCTTAAAAGCTCAACTAAAAATTTCAGCCATGGATGCAGCTTTTTATTCGAGTCTGGATGATTCATGTGCATCTCCTACAGGTATTACAAAACTGGAATTTCGTATTACTTGCTAAAATGCAGAAAGCGTGCCAATTGTAACGACGGGATAAAATAAAAACGGCTAAAAAAAAGCCCCAGTACGCTGAGCTGGGGCCTGTTTTAAATCAGGGGGTTATTGATGATTTCACCGGTTCGATTGCTTTTATTCTTCATGTACAGTTATTTTTTTTATACATGATGGGTTGACCGATGAGTATGGTTGAGTGATCAAGTAAATGGCTCTCCTCTGTTTATCTGTCATGTAAATAAAAGCAGAAAGCATGCCAGCTTAGTTCTTATAAATAAAATTATCTAAAAACAGTTATTTATTAAAATAAAAAGTGCTTAAAAATATTGATCAAATGTTTATGCGCCAAGATTGATCAGATTTTCACCAAAACGATGTCATTTAAAATATAAAATTGTGCTGTGTAGTCTTGGGTTGCGCAGTCATAGTGTTTTACCAATGAGTTCGTGGATTTTGATTCCAGCTGTGGTGGCTTGGGGGATTTGGCTCTTAGATCATAAGCATATTTAAAAAAAAACCGCCAAGAGGCGGTTTGTTTACATATTTTTATAAATGGTATCTCGCCGATCTACATCCAGAACAAGCACAATAACTTTTGAGTCGATCACTTGATAAACCAAGCGATAGCCTGCGGATCTGAGTTTTACTTTATATAGGTCTACTGAGCAACTGAGCTTGTTTTTGGGAATCTTGGGATTTTCCAAAATAGTTTCGAGCTTACGGATAAACTGTTCTGCTATTTGCGGATTCAGCTTATCAAACTTTTTAAACGCGATTTTTGTGAACTCTAGCTCGTAGGTCATCCAGGCTTACCTTTATGGTTTCTTCAGTTTCAGCTTCTTCTGCAAGTTTGAGCAATTCTTTGTCTTCAATTAAATCCATAAGGCGTTCATACATATCCGCAGGAACACAATAGAATGCTGGATTGTTTCGGTTTAGGATTGCGACTGCTTCACCAAAGCCGTTGTTGACCACTTCCATTGGGTTCTTTTTCAGGTCTGAAACGCTTGCAACAAAGCGTGAGTGGATAATATTGTTCATATTGGTCGATGTCCTGGATATGTAAACAATAGCCAAATGATAACCAATTTAAAGATCTTTTAAAAGACCTGTTATTAGGTCTTTTAAAACTATTCCTCATCTATATCATTTTCATTCGGCTCTAAAGCATCATCATTTTTTAAATTTTTATTTATGTAACGTTTATTTGAAAGGATATTTCTAAGAATCTTATCTCTTAATTTTTGCTTATCTTCTTCAGATAGATTTTCATTCAGGAAATACATATTTTCTATGAATTTTTTTTCATTAAACTCACCATATTTATTTTCAAAAGCTTTCTTTTTTTCGACTAGATCATCGTAATAAATATTACCAGACTTTACAAAATCATCTTTAAATTTTTTATATTTCAAAAATTCAATAAATTTATCGGCTTCACCAATTTTTATTGATTCATTGTTATCATGCTCTTTAGTTAAATCAAATTTAATTATAAATTTTTTATCTTTAAATTTTAGTGAGTCTTTAATATCTTGAATTGAGCTATCTTCAATATTAACATTCAAATAAATTTTAGACTTTGTTAAAAACTCATCAATTTTTAAAATACTAAAATGTTCAACCCCAGCTTCATCATATATTTCATTTTTAAGTTCAACTCTTGCGCCAAGTATTTTCTTACCTTCAAACTCTTCATTAATGCGCCAATCTGATTTAGTATCTTCAGAGATAAAAATTACATTTTTTAATGTTTTTTCTTTTGCATAATCAACTATCTGCTTAAATATTATTAAATCACCAAACTTACTTTTATATTCTAAATCTGAGAAATAAAAGACATCTTCACCTTTTTGTTTTGCATCTTCGAATCCCGGTGGTATTCCTTTTTTATAGCGATCTTCACCTTCTTGAAATAAATTATTCAATTTATCTTGTGTATCAAAGATATTTTTACCAACTTTCTCATTTGTAAAAAAATCGTCAATTTGATTTCTAACAATATCTTCAGAATTTAAAAAAATACCATCTTTGTCTTGAGATGTAATTTCGACTTTAAGCTCAGTAATACTTTTTCTTAATTCTACATTCAAAGTATCAATTTTATCTTTAATATTCTGTTGTATGTCTTGGATTTTTGAATTAACAGTTGGAAAATTTTTTATTAGTGAAAACTCATTCTGAAAAGTTGTAAATAATTTTTGATCAAAACTAATAGTATGAGAAAGTTCATCAGCTCTTTTCTTCATTTCTGTAAAAAACTTTCTTCTATTTTTTATGATTTGCAGTCTATTTCTTTGGTATTCAAGACCTACATGATAAGGAATCCATGCTCTCCCATTTAGTAGTTCAAGAGCTTTAAAGAAATCACTTCTATTTTCAGGTTGGAAACTATATAAACCTAACAAAACATTTGTATCAAATACAAATAATGTTTTCTCATCTGTCCAAATTCTTTTTAATTCTGAATCATTACGCTCTTCATAAAAACAAGAAAATATAGACTTCATATCAAGTAAAAATTAAAATTATTTCAAGGTATTATACATTAAAGTGAGTTAAAAAGACCGCCTAAGCGGTCTTTTTTATTTCTATTTCTCAAGCCACTGGTGCCAAGGTAAACAACACCTGTCCTGTTTTCACCGTTTGCCCTTTCTCAATGGTAATCGCATCTACACGCATACGCTCAGGCGCAATAATTGGAATCTCGATCTTCATCGCTTCAATCACGGCCAAGGTTGCGCCTTCTTCCACAATATCACCCGAAGCACATTCAATTTTCCAGATTGAACCCGGCATATGTGATTCTACTGCACAGCCACCTTCAGGCACTTCAACCCCTTCTCCATCATCGACAGCGTCCAGACTTTCAGACACATATTCTGCAAGACCTGCTGCATGCCAGCGACGACGTTCTGCATCAAAGTTCGCTTGTTGCACTTCTTTAAATGCTGAAATCGATTCCTGATGTTCCGTTAAGAAGTCGTTGTATTCTTTTAAGTTCAATACACCTTCTTCAATACGCAGTTTTAAACGTCCCGCTTTAAAGTCTTCACGCATCTGCATCAGTTCCGCTTCAGAGACTTCATAGAATTTAATTTGGTCAAAGAAACGTAGTAACCACGGTTTACCTTGTTCAAAGTCGGCATTTTTACGGTAGCGTGACCACATTTGCGTAGTACGACCGACAAACTGATAACCACCCGGGCCTTCCATGCCGTAGACACACATATAGGCACCGCCAATCCCCACGGCATTTTCAGGTGTCCAGGTCCGTGCCGGGTTATATTTGGTGGTCACCAGACGCTGACGTGGATCAAGCGGTGTCGCCACAGGCGCACCCAAATACACATCGCCCAGGCCCATCACCAAGTAACTTGCGTTATAGACCACATCTTTCACGGCTTGTTTATCTTTTAAGCCATTAATACGGCGAATAAACTCGATATTGTCTGGACACCACGGCGCATCTGGACGCACAGTTTGCATATAACGTTCAGTTGCTAGTTGGGTTTGAGAATCTTCCCAGGCCAGTGGCAGATACACGGTACGCGATGGCACTTGCATTGCTGTCACATCCGGCAGTTCAGCTTCAGCGACTTGCAACAGACGCAGCAGGTCGAGCTGATCCAGCTGGATCGAATCAAAATGGATTTGCAGTGAACGGATGCCCGGCGTCAGGTCAATAATGCCGGCAATATTCTGTTTCTGTACCCATTGCATCAGTGCATGGATACGGAAACGTAGGTTCAGGTCCAGCACCAGCTCGCCATATTCCACCAGCATATAGTTATTGCCGGCAGGACGATACACCACATCCGGTAGACCATTTTGACCTTTTAAGGTATCCAAAATCGCCGACTTTAAGGTGCTGATTTCAGGGTAAAATGATTCATCAAATGCCACAGCTTGGGTGTCAGAAGCTTTTAATTGTGCATGATATTTTTCATTTAAAAGTTTTGCTTGGTGGTAGCTGACAGGGACAAACTTGACTTTATCGCCGGCTTTCAGCTGACCGAGTTTCCACAGTTCTGAATTAATCACTACGGCTGGACAGACGAACCCCCCCAGACTTGGTCCATCTGGACCCAAAATAATCGGCATATCCCCGGTGAAGTCAATGGCACCAATGGCATAGGCATTGTCATGAATATTGGAAGGATGCAGACCGGCTTCACCACCATCCTGACGTGCCCATTCCGGTTTGGGACCAATCAGACGAATCCCTGTACGGCTGGAGTTAAAGTGAATTTCAAAGCTGTTGGCAAAGAAGGTATCAATATCGTTTTGGGTAAAGAAATCCGGCGCGCCATGTGGGCCATACATCACCGCAATTTCCCATTCCTGACTAAAAGTCGGAACTTGTTCAGGTGCAAGAGCTTTTACTTCATTAGATGTAAATGCCGTAATTGGCAGCATATCGCCAATCAGTAAATTACGCCCGGCATGACCACCAAACTGGCCCAAGGTAAAGGTCGCTTGTGAACCCAGATATTTCGGGACATTCAGACCGCCCTTGATGCCGATATAGGTACGGCAACCTGTGGCGATTTTGCCACATTTCAAAATCTGGCCTTTACCTACATTCACCGTTTGCCACATTGGCACCTCTACACCATCAAGCGTAGAGGACATATCCCCACCGGCCAGTACGATCTGGCTATCACAATGGAATTTCAGTGTTGGGCCTTGCAGGGTACATTCCAGCCCTGCGGTATTCGCTGCATTACCGAGTAACTGGTTGGCGACATTGAGTGACAATGGATCAATCGCACCGGATGGTGGCACACCGACATCCCAGTAACCGAGACGACCAGTGACATCCTGCACAGCAGTCTGAATACCGGCTTGCAGCACTTCAATTTTTTTGGTTTTCCATGCAAAGGTATTTAAAAAACGTGTGGTTTGGGTACCGGCTTTAAACACCTCACAGTCGATGATGTTTTGCAGATATTCCAGATTGGTTTCAATCCCCGCAACCTGCGTTTTTGCCAGCGTTTCGGTCATCGTCTGAATCACAGATTCACGGTCAGCTGCGGTGACAATGATCTTGGCAATCATCGGATCGTAGAAAGACGATACGGTTGAACCGGTTTCTACCCAAGTTTCATTGCGAGCTTGGGCATCAAACTCAACATGGGTCAGTAAACCTGCACTGGGCTGGAAGTTCTTGATCGGGTCTTCGGCATACAGACGCACCTGAATAGAATGACCTTTGGCTTCAAGTTTTTCACTTGGGGCTGTCCAGTCGCCGCTGGCCAGGGTCACCATCCATTCCACCAGATCTACGCCAAAGATCTGCTCGGTCACGCCGTGCTCGACTTGCAGACGGGTATTCACTTCCAGAAAGTAAAATTCCTGCGTATCGGTATCCATCACGAATTCAACCGTACCGGCCGAACGGTAATTCACTGATTGCATCAGCTGGATCGCAACATTCTGGATATAGGCACGTTGCTCATCATTGATATGCGGTGCAGGGGTTTCTTCAATCACTTTCTGGTTACGACGCTGTACTGAACAATCACGCTCCCCCAGTGCAAGGACCTGTCCGTTGCCATCACCAAAAATCTGCACTTCGATATGACGGGCGTTTTGTACAAATTTCTCCAGATATAAACCTGCATCTTTAAAATTGGCTTGGGCTAAGTAAGACACCGTTGCATAAGCATCTTTCAGTTCAGTCTCATTCCAGACCAGACGCATGCCGATACCGCCACCACCTGCGGTACTTTTTAGCATCACCGGATAGCCAATACGCGCAGCCTCAGTCAGCGCTTCCGCTTCATCTGCCAATAACTGACTGCCCGGCAGCAATGGCACTTTGGCTTGAATCGCCAGTTCACGTGCGGTGTGTTTCAGGCCAAACTTACGCATTTGTGTGGAGTTTGGACCAATAAAGGCAATACCTTGAGATTCACACAGGTCGCAGAATTCGGCATTTTCAGACAGGAAACCATAACCCGGGTGAATGGCCTGTGCACCGGTCTGTTTGGCAATGTCTAAAATTTTCTCAACATTTAAATAGCTTTGACTGGCCGCTGCTTCACCAAGATATACCGCTTCATCGGCCAGTGTGACATGCAAGGAATCACGATCGGCTTCTGAATACACTGCAACCGACTGGATGCCCAATTTTTTTAAAGTACGGATCACGCGGCAGGCAATCGCGCCACGGTTGGCAATGAGGACTTTATTGAACATGGCTTACTCCTCACCTTCACGGATGATCAGTTGAATTTTGGTTGGGTTATAGGCATTGCAGGGATTATTCAGTTGCGGGCAATTTGAAATCAGTACGATCAGATCCATTTCTGCTTGAATCTCGACAAATTTACCGGGTGCAGAAATGCCATCATCAAATTTCAAATGACCATCTGCGGTCACCGGCACATTCATAAAGAAATTAATATTTGGACCAATATGACGCACATTCAGGCCATGCTTTTTGGCAATCGGATGCTGAGACAACGCCATCATGAAATTGTTACGGCAACTGTGCATTGGATATTTGTCATGTGCATAACGCACGCTGTTACTTTCACATGAACATGCACCGCCTAAAGTGTCGTGGCGGCCACAGTTATCATCCTGGATTTTCGCAATCGCATTGCCAAAATTGGTATAAAGCGTGCTGCCTTTTTCTAGATAAATCTGTTTATTGATCGCAAGCGTATCGGTTGCGCTGTAACGCTCTTCAGGATTTCTTGCTGAAATAAATAAAGTATCCACCGCCTGGTTGCCCTCCAGGTCGACAATACGGAAATACTGCCCTTTCTTGACTTCGCACATCCACGCTTCACCGGCAGGACAGACTTCACTTAATACTGATTTTTCTAAACCATTTTCTAAATTAGCTAATGCAGTCATGATGATTCCCCCGATTAAACGCTGAGTGCGTAGTAACGATTATTGTTTTGGAAAGCACGCTGATTTTGCGGGCATGAATCACGGCAAATATCGGTCTCGGCTAAAGTATTGGCTTTGAACAATGACAATTGAATATCGGCAGGTCGATACTCAGCGCTGTTATCTAAGGCATGGGGTGCTGCAGACAGGAATAATAGACAGTCCATTTCAAAACGCAGTTCAATAATCTGATTGCTATGGTCCGATGCCACATAAGACAGCTCACCCATATCATTTGGCACAACTTTAGAAAACAGGTTCACCGTAGCGCTTAAATCTTGAGTCGATAAGCCAAATTTGGTCATCTCTAACAGCAAGCTGTCACGGCCATTGCGGTACATGTCATTGCGTGCATCTTGAAAGGTTTTGGTTCCAAACTGTTTTTCAATTTGTACTTTGGTGCTTGGCGCGCATAAAGCATCATTCCAGCCATGCTCATCTTTGACAATCGATGCCATGACCCGGCCGAGATCTGAATACAGCACATGGCCGGTGCTTAAAAATGTGGTATGCTGCCCTTTTAGACTGTCGGGCATGTTGTAGCGTTCCAGCTTATCTTCAGCATTAACACAGAACAGGGAAACGTTGGCATTGGCCCCCAGTGCCTTGAATTGTAGAATTGCGCCTTTTTGAATGCGGCCCGACCAGTGATGCCCGCCTGGCAGGATTTCAGTCCATAAAGTCTGATTGTTATGATAGTCGCCCATGTGCTTGACCTCTCTAAGGTTTTTGTTCCAACCTCCCGGGCTTTTATCCCTCCGTGTAGCTCTGTTTTTATCAAAACTAAGCCGTGAACTCTCGGTCTCAGACACAGTATTTTTGCAAATAACTGCCGGAACCCTAGATCACTTTATGATGGATAGATAAATGCAAATGACGTGCCAGTTTAGTATTACGATTTTTTATATTTGTAATACTGGCATCAATCTTTAGATTCTAGAATTGTTGTTGACATAGAACTTGGCAATAAAAGCTGTTGTTCTATTAATGAGATAAAACTTGCATAACCTTAGCGAAGTTAAATATATTCAAGGTCCAAAAACGATGACAATGACTCGGGATTGTTGTCTTGACTTCGAGCAGATGATAAATAGATGCTCTACGATGAAGCATAGGTTAAATCATTGATTTCGAGATTCTCTATTAAATCTATTGCAAAAATCTCTTTTAATCATTTCCGTGCTGTAAATTGCAACCATCAAATTCAGGCCTAAACCCATACCTTTTACATCGATTACGGTAAGGTATAGCAAAAATTCTGAAAATGTTTAATTTAGCATTTACATACTCAAGTCGAATGCGATATTCGCCCATTTCTCAATGAATCTGCTGATGCAAGAAGATTAATGGGTTGTTTTACTGGCTTTGAATGGACTTAGGCATCTTATCCCTAATTGGCCGAAAGCCTGCGCTACCTTTTATCAAAAAGCATAAAGGCTTGATCTCTTTGCTTCTGGCGCTGTTCTTTAAACCATTGAAAATCATCTGTATTTTCTTGTACGAAACTGATGGAAATCATCCGGATCGTTATTCTTTCAGTCTTGGCCAAATTATTTCCAAAACCGAAAGAGATATCCATTTCATCATTGCTGCATTATTAAATGACTTCAATTTGATTCATATTAAAGACTGGATAAATCGGTTTCTGTTGCGTTTTTTACCGTCACTTTGGAGTGGGGAATACTAAACTTGTCACGCTTCATAAAACATGTACAGAAAATCGCAAATATAGCCATGCCTATAATATAGCTAATAATCAAATGAGGACTCCCCCCACCCACACTCAAAAGCTTAGTTGCAATTAAGGGAGCTAAGCCTCCGCCAATGACTCCGGCAAACTGCACAGAAATTGAAATACCGCTATATCGAATTTCGGTCGGGAATTGTCGAGCAAACAACTGGGATTGCGGTGCATACATGAGCGGGAAAACTACACCAATGGCCAATACGATTGCAGTCCAGACCAAGAGTGGGTCTTTTGTATCCAACATACTAAAAAATGGATAGCAATAGAGTGCTAGAACCACCAGACCAAACATAAACATATTTCTTTGACCCACCTTATCTGAGAGATGTCCAAATAAAGGCGTCATAATCATAATCAAGCCACCTCCACAAATCGTGGCAAATAGAATGTCTTGACGGGGAATTCCCAGTTTTGTGGTGGTATAGGCGAGGGCGAAAGTAGAAGCAATATAGAACCATGCATTCTCAGCGGCACGAGCAAAGATAATGGTTAAAAGCTCTCGAGGATGATTTTTGAAAACTTGCAAAGCCGGTACTTTAATCTCTTGCACCTGGTCTTTCACTTTTTCAAAATCGGGGGATTCTGGCACTTTGACCCGTATATACCAGCCAACGCCCAGTAGGACAATACTGGCAAGGAATGGAATTCGCCACCCCCAACTGAATAGACTGGCTTCTGGCAACATAGACACCAATCCCAGAGCAATTGATGCGAGCATGAGTCCACCACCCGCACTGGCCTGAGGTAAGCTACCCCAAAATCCTTTGCCTCCTTCAGGTGCATGTTCAACTGCCATTAAAACGGCACCGCCCCATTCTCCTCCCATGGCCATACCCTGAATAAAGCGTAGGATAACCAGACACACGGTCGCCCAATAGCCGATACTTTCATAGGTCGGCAATAAACCGATGAGAACGGTGGGAATACCCATCATAATCAGCGTAGTCAACAACATGGCTTTACGGCCAATTTTGTCTCCAAAATGACCAAACACAATGCCTCCCAGAGGCCGACCAATAAAGCCAACGGCGTAAGTCGCAAATGCAGCCATGACCCCCATCAATGGATCTAGATTAGGAAAGAAGAGTTTATTAAAAATTAATGCGGCCGCAGCACCGTAAATAAAAAAATCGTACCATTCAATGGTGGTACCCACCATACTAGATATACCCGCCAAACGGTGTGAAGGCTTTTTAGCTTGAGCATGTAATTCTTGTCCGGGTTTCATATCTATCCCTCTTATATTTTTAAGCTGTGTCATCCGTGACCCACTTTGTTATTTAAAATAAACTCCGATTATTTATAACAAAGCGAATCTATATGCTGCTTGGTCCAGACTGGCCAGCATTTTTCCAGCGTTTGTTCAAATTCTGCATTGTCTGTTTGCCACTGTGGATTTTTGTCTTTATCAATGATCAGTGCCCGTACTCCCTCGATAAAATCACCCTGCTCTAACCAGATATCCTGCAAATCCCGTTCTAACTGCATACATTTTTCCAGCGATAGGTTCTGGCCGGCCTGCTGTAATTTCAGGCTGATCTGTTTGGCCATCAGCGGACGCTGCTGCAAGAGGGCCAGCATTTTATCCGCCCACTCCTGCTCTGTGGCATCGCTTGCATGGGCCAGACTGTGTTCAATCTCATCCAGGTTCTGATAGGCAAAATGCTTGTGAATAGACGCTATCCGTTTTTGTAATTCTCTTTCTTGCGGATGGGTGATAAATGTACTGATGATTTTGGGGATTTCCACCGGGTTTAAAATAGGCGCAGCGCTCAATGCCGCTTCTAACTCAGCAAAACGCTCACTCGGAACATGATAATCAACCAGATCCAGATACAGCGCATCACTGCTGCTGATCTGTTCACCGGTCAGTGCCATATATACACCGACTTCATCCAGTCTGGACAGAAAATGGGTGGCACCGACATCCGGGAAAAAGCCAATCGCGGTTTCGGGCATGGCAAAACGTGATTTTTCACTAGTGACCTTAATATGACACGCCTGCGCCAGTCCAAAGCCACCACCCAAGACATAGCCATCCATCATCGCGATCACAGGTTTGGGGAAATGACGCAGCGTGCTCAGCATGGCATATTCAGTAGCGAAAAAATCCTGATATCCGGTATTTCCGGCCTGATAGCTGTCATACAGATAGCGGATATCGCCTCCGGCACAGAACGCTTTCGGACTGTTGGAATTGATCAGCACGGCTTGTACCTGCGGATCATGACGCCACTGATCGAGTTGTGCCTGAATACCCTGAATCATCGGCAGGGTCAAGGCATTTAAATGGCTGCTACGGTCCAGGCTGATGATGCCCAGACCTCCTGCGACCCGAATGTCTAAGTTGTTATCATCACTCATTATTTTTGTTCCTATTATGATTTTTATTGATGGGTAAATTGGGCTGGGCGTTTTTCTACAAAGGCCTGCATGCCTTCTTTTTGGTCAGCACTAGCAAAAATGGAATGGAAAACCCGGCGTTCAAAACGCAAGCCTTCAGCCAGACTGACCTCAAAAGCCCGGTTAATCGACTCCTTAATCATCATCACTGCCGGCAAGGATTTCTCGGCAATTTTTTCCGCCGCTTGCAGGGTGTGTTGCAGCAGTTCTTCCTTGGCAAATACCCGGGCCACCAGACCGCTTTGCTCGGCTTCCTGTGCTCCCATTTGTCGTGCAGTCAGGCACATTTCCATGGCTTTGGCCTTGCCAATGGCCAGTGTTAAACGCTGGGTGCCGCCAATGCCAGGTAGCACACCTAAGGTGACTTCAGGCAAACCAAATTTTGCATTGTCGGCACAGTAGATAAAGTCGCACATTAAAGCCAGCTCGCAACCACCACCCAAGGCATAGCCACTGACTGCGGCAATCAACGGTTTACGGCGCTGGGCAATCCGGTCGGCCAGACTGAAAAAATCATCCAGATAAATTTGCGGAAAAGTTAAATCGGCCATTTCCTTAATATCGGCACCGGCAGCAAAGGCTTTTTCCGAACCGGTAATCACGATACAGCCGATGGCCGGGTCTTTTTCCAGCTGATCCAAGGCTTGATTGACTTCAACAATCAGCTGGTTATTCAGTGCATTTAAAGCTTGCGGGCGGTTTAAGGTAATCAGTCCGACGCCGTTCCGTTGTTCGAGTAAAATCGTTTGCCATTGCATGATAAAAATCCTTTTTAATTCCTTATAAACTGCGTGCAATCACCAGACGCTGAATATCGCTGGTGCCTTCATAGATCTGACAAATCCGCGCATCGCGATAGATGCGTTCGATTGGAAAATCTTTCAGATAACCATAACCACCAAAAATTTGTAGCGCCTTGGAGCAGACACGTTCTGCCATTTCCGAAGCAAAGAGCTTGGCCATGGAGGCTTCAGTCAAACAACTTTCGCCGGCTTCCTTTTTACGTGCAGCAAAATGAACCAGTTGACGTGCCGCTTCAATTTCGGTGGCCATGCAGGCCAGCCTGAATGCAATCGACTGCTGCTCAAAAATCGGCTTGCCAAAGGCCACACGGTCATGCGCATATTTGCTGGCTTCTTCTAAAGCGGCACGGGCCAGACCGACGGCTTGTGCGGCAATGCCAATCCGTCCACCTTCCAGATTGGCGAGGGCGATTTTCAGGCCTTCACCTTCTGCACCGAGTCTTAAACTTTCATGAATACGCACATCGGTTAAGGCAATCTGACAGGTATCCGAAGCATGCAGACCCAGTTTCTCTTCCACCCGGATCACTTCATAGCCTGGGGTGTCGCGTGGCACTAAAAAGGCACTCATGCCTTTTTTTCCCGCAGATGGATCGGTCACGGCAAAGACAATAATCATCCCGGCGTTGTTCCCGGAGGTAATAAACTGTTTGGCGCCATTGATGATGTAGTGCTCGCCGTCTTTGACCGCACGGGTTTTAATGGCAGCAGCATCCGAACCGGTATGTGGTTCGGTTAGGGCAAAGGCACCAATCATTTCGCCTTGGGCCAAAGGTTTTAAAAATTGCTGCTTTTGCTGCTCTGTCCCGAACTTGAGAATCGGTACACAACCGACCGAGTTGTGCACGCTCATAATCGCAGAGGTGGCACCATCGGCTGCGGCAATTTCTTCCAACGCCAACACATAAGCCAGTGTGCCTGTGCCGGAACCGCCCCATTCCTCGGGAATCAGCATCCCAAGAAAACCCAATTCTCCCATTTGAGCCAATGCATCTTTGGGAAAGATGCCTTTTTGATCCCACTCGCCGGCATGTGGTTTAATCTGTTCCTGGGCAAAGCTCTTGGCCATGTCCTGAATCAGTTGTTGTTCTTCCGTAAATTGCATTGATTCTTCCTTCAATCTCTTTAATTCGATCTTTTATTCAATCTGCTGAATTTGGCTGGTTTATGCATTCTTCGCTTGTTGCTTGTTAATTTCCTGATTACGCAATAAGAAACGTTGAATCTTGCCACTCGGGGTTTTCGGAAGTTCAGTGACAAACTCGATCAGGCGCGGATAGGCATGGGCAGACAGTCGCTTTTTCACAAACTGACCCAGTTCCTGTTGCAGCTCGGCAGTTGCAGGAGAATGGCTGGCCAGAATCACAAAAGCTTTAATGATTTCGGTCCGCTCTGGGTCAGGTACACCAATCACTGCCGCTTCGATCACCGCGTCATGCTCCAGCAAGGCACTCTCGACATCAAACGGACCGACGCGATAGCCTGAGGTGGTAATGACATCATCACTGCGCCCGACAAAACTCATACTGCCATCGGCATGAATTTCCGCAGTATCACCAGTTAAGTAGTAATCACCGACAAAAGGCGATTTACGGCTTTCTTCATAGCCCGAGAACCACATCATTGGGGACTGGCTGATATCCACCGCCAGAATACCCGGAACGTCAGCTGCCAATTCATGGCCCTGTTCATCCACGACGGCAATCCGGTAACCCGGGCTGGCAAAGCCTGCCGAACCTGAACGCACCGGATGTTCCAGCGCATGATGGTTACACACCACCATCCCGACTTCAGTCTGGCCATAATGATCATAAATCGGCACATCCAGCACTTCTTTAAACCAGCGGATCACTTCCGGATTTAACGGTTCCCCGGCACTACTCACGACGCGCAACTTGCCGCGCAGCTGGGCCATCTGGGCAGGGTCCGCTGCCATCATCATGCGGTAAGCGGTCGGTGCACCAGCCAGATTGGTGATGCCATATTCCTTGACAATATCGCAGACACTTTCAGCATTAAAACCGCCTTCATAAAACAGGGTCGAGTGTCCGAGCAGTAAAGGCCCGGTAATCGCATAGTACAAACCATAGGCCCAGCCCGGATCGGCAATATTCCAGAAGGTGTCATCCTTGGTGAGACCGATGGCATTGTGCATATAGCCGGCAAAAGCAATCAGCGCTTTTAGCGGAACCTTTAACGGTTTGGCTGGTCCAGTCGTGCCCGAGGTAAACATCAGTAAAAATGGCTCATCGATACCAAGCATTTCCAGTTCACAGTTTTCCGCTTGCCGGTTCAGCACCCTCCAGAAGCTGAGATCCTGCGGATAGGCTTCTGCCTGCAGTTCAGCCTGTACCGTCACAATCGGGGGGCAGTGGCTAATCTCGGATAATTTCTCCCGATTGGCCAGGTCTGTGACTACCAGCTTGCTTTGTGCCAGCTGAATACGATGCTCAATGGCTTTAGGGCCAAAGGCAGTAAATAAAGGCTGATAGACTGCGCCAATGCGCCAGGTCGCCAAAATGGTAATGATCAGCTCCGGGGTGCGCGGCAACAAGCCGGAAACGCGGTCACCTTTGCCAATCCCCTGTGACTTTAAGAAGTTGGCAAACTGGCTGGAATATTTCTTCAGTTCACGAAAGCTGTATTTTTCTTTGCGGCCATCTTTGCCATACCAGTACAAGGCAATCGCATCGGAATCGGCATGCCGGTCACAACATTCATAACAGGCGTTTACCGCCTGCATCGAACCGGACAAATACTGCTTTGCCACCGCATCTAAATCAAAATTTTCAACCGTTTTTTGATAATCTAACATGTTCAACCTCAGCCTGAATTTATCGTTATTACTGACAAGGTATTGTTGATGAAGCAAATCCTTGCTCCATTGAATCATTAAGTTTTTAAGCAGGTGTTGTGGTGTATTGATGCATGATGCTGGAAAAATCCAGATGGGCATGACCGTCCTGACACAGCTGTTGATAGAGTTTTTGTACCATGCTGCCCAGAACCACCGGCTGCTCGGCCTGTTGTGCCGCATCGACCGCCAGACCCAGATCTTTCAGCATCAGTTGTGCGGCAAAACCGTCGGTATAACCCCGTGATGATGGTGCATTGGCACAGATATCCGGCCAGGGATTATAGATTTCAGAACTCCAGCAACGTCCGGTGGAACTGTTGATTACCCCAGCCAGCGCCTGCGGATCAATGCCTAATTTGGCCCCAAGCGCCATTCCTTCTGCAACCGCAGTCATGGAAATGCCCAGAATCAGGTTATTACAGATTTTCGCCACCTGTCCTGTACCCACAGCACCACAATGCACCAGATTTTTGCCCATACAGCTGAGGACTGGTTTGACGGCTTCAAAGGTGGCAGCATCTGCACCGACCATAAAGGTCAATGTACCGTCTTTGGCGCCCAAAGTCCCCCCGGATACCGGTGCATCACAGACGCGAACCTGTTTGGCCTGCGCTACTGCGGCAATCTCCTGAATGGTTTGCGGGTCAATGGTGCTGCTATCGATACACAGGCTGCCCGCCTGAAGCACCTCCAGAATACCGTGTTCGCCTAAATAAACTTCACGGACATGCTTGGCGGCGGGCAACATGCTGACCACGACCTCTGCCTGCTTGGCAGCAGCTTGCGGGCTGTCACAGATGATGCCACCGGCTTGCGCGAAATGCTGTAGTGCTGTTTCGCTTAAGTCATAACCAAAAACCTGATGTCCCGACTTGAGCAGGTTCTGTGCCATCGAGCCGCCCATATTGCCTAAACCGATAAATGCAATCTTCATGCTGATGCTCCTTAACGCAGACTGATGGTGGTATTCACACCAGTGGTTTCCTGGTTGTCTTCAAACCAGCGGCTGGTAATTGTTTTGGTCTGGGTATAAAACTGCACTGCCTGTTTGCCATAAGGACCTAAATCGCCAAGCTTGGAACCGCGTGATCCGGTAAAGCTGAAGAACGGCACAGGCACCGGAATTGGAATATTGATACCGACCTGACCGATATCAATCTGGTTCTGGAAGGTGCGTGCCGTATTGCCATTTTGGGTAAAGAGTCCCACGCCATTACCAAACGGATTGGCATTAATCAGTGCAATCGCCTGTTCCAAAGTATCGACATGCATGATCGCCAGTACCGGACCAAATACTTCTTCCTTGTAAATGCGCATCTCGGTCGTGACCTGGTTAAAAATCGTGGGACCGACAAAATTACCCTGTTCATAGCCAGGAACCTGCACATCACGACCATCCAGCAGCAGTTCGGCGCCCTGTTCAACCCCACTGTTAATTAAATCTATGACACGCGCTTTGGCACGGGTTGAAATCACTGGCCCAACATCGGTATTCGGTTCATGTCCGGCATTGACCTTTAAGGTTTTGGTTTTATTGACCAGTTCATCGACCCACTGCTTGGTCTCACCGACCATCACCGCTACCGAAAGTGCCATACAACGCTGTCCCGCTGCACCAAAAGCTGCACCGACCAAGGCATTTAATGTCTGTTCCTTGTTAGCATCCGGCATCACCACCACATGGTTTTTGGCACCCATCATTGATTGCACACGTTTACCGTGCTGGCCTGCCAGATTATAGACATGCGTACCGACTGCGGTTGAACCGACAAAAGAGATGGCTTTGATATCACGATGGGTACACAGCAGATCGACCACCTCTTTACCACCATGCACCACATTCAGCACACCAGCAGGGATACCGGCCTGAATCGCCAGCTCAACCAGCATCATGGTCGACAGGGGATCCTGTTCCGAAGGCTTTAATACAAAGGTATTACCGCAAACAATGGCCATCGGAAACATCCAAAGTGGGATCATTGCCGGGAAGTTAAACGGGGTAATGCCGGCACAGACACCCAGCGGCTGCTGCAAGGTATAGGTATCGACCCCACGTGCCACGCCTTCCACATACTCCCCCATTTGCAGAGTACCGATAGAACAGGCATGCTCCACTACTTCCAGGCCACGCTGGATATCCCCCTCGGCATCGGCCAGGGTTTTGCCCTGTTCAGCAGTCAAGACCTGGGCAATGCTTTTCAAGTTACTGCGGATCAGGTCCTGCAGTTTCAGCATGATGCGCATACGGGCCTGAATTGGGGTTTGGCGCCAGCTGGCCAAGGCATTTTGCGCCGCCGCAATCGCAGCATTGACTTCTTTAGGGGTTGAGAATGGTACCTGACCCAAGACTTCCTGAGTCGCAGGATTGACAATATCTTGCCAATGAGTACTTTTTGAATCGACAAATTCACCATTAATCAATAATTTGGCCGTGGTGAATCCGGTACTTTGCTGTGGATGATGAATAGCGTTCATGGTCGCTCCGTGCTGGTTTGTTATTGTCGTTGTCTTTGCCTTTACTGGCTTTTTTAACGTATTTTTTTACGCTGTTTCAGCAGACTAACAAAGAACACTTTGACCACCAATAGAAATTGATGCACGATGGTTGTGCAAATATGCACAGCAATTTAACAGGATGTTAAATAGAAGATGAAAGTAGATTGGGATCATTTACGCTTTTTTTTAGTTTTGGCACGTGCTAAAACGCTCACCAATGCAGCCCGCCTGATTGGGGTCGAACACAGTACTGTGGCACGCCGGATTCAGGCACTGGAAAGTACCCTCGGTACGCAACTGTTTAAACGCGAAGCCAGCGGTTATGAGCTGACCTCGGAAGGTCTGGCGCTGGTCCCGCGTGTGGAACAGATGGAACAGTCCTTCATCCAGATTGACACGCGGCATGACCCCTTGCAAGGTCGGGTGCGTATCGGTGCACCGGAAGGATTCGGCACGGCATTTCTGGCCGGTCTGTTGGCGGAGTTTTCCCAGCATTATCCGTTGCTGACCATTGACCTGATTCCGGTGCCGAAAACCATCAAGCTCTCGCATCGGGAAGCAGATATCGTCATTTCCATCGACCGGCCCAAATCTGGGCCCTATATCATTACCCGACTTTCCAATTACTGTCTAAAGCTGTATGGCAGTAAACATTATTTACAACACAATCCGCCCATTCAAAAACTGGAGGATCTGAAACAGCACCGCTTTGTCGATTATATTGATGATCTGGTCTATAGCGCTGCACTGTATTCGCTGGAACGTTTACCTTTGCAGGTCAGTGCCTGTTTTCGCAGTAACAGCATTCTGGCACAAGAGATTGCAGTCCGGGCAGGTGCCGGACTGGCCATTTTGCCGAGATTTCTGGTGCATGATAAAAGCGAACTGGAAGAAGTTTTGGGTGATCAGCTGAGTTTTACCCATACTTTCTGGATGCTGACCCTGGTCGATTTGCAACATGAGCCCAGAATTAAGTTAGTGTGGGATTTTTTGCGTAAACAGGCCGATGTTCAGCAAGGACTGCTAATGGGCAGATAAATCACAGCTTGAATCTATTGCAATAACAACATCTTGATACAGCAAATGAACGGATCACAACAATCTACATGCCAGCGAATTGTTAAATTAACTTGCGATGATGCATATAAACGTTAAAGAAAGACAGGAAAATAATATGAACATTCTGATAGTTTTGACTTCACATGACACGCTTGGTAAGACTGGTAAGAAAACCGGCTTCTGGCTGGAAGAACTCGCTGCTCCTTACTACATCTTTGTGGATGCCGGTGCAAAAGTCACCTTGGCCTCTCCAAAAGGCGGGCAGCCACCGTTAGATCCGAAAAGCAGCGAAGCAGATGCACAAACTGAAACCACCCGGCGTTTTGAGGCGGATACATCAGCCATACAAGCATTGGCGAATACCCGGGAACTAAGTGAAATCTCTATTGCCGATTTTGATGCGGTATTTTATCCAGGTGGTCATGGTCCATTATGGGATCTGGCCGAAGATCAGACCTCGATTTCCCTGATTGAGCAAACCCTGCAAGCTAATAAACCGCTGGCCTTGGTGTGTCATGCACCCGGCGTACTCCGTCATGTAAAAAGCACTGATAACCAGCCTATTGTAAAAGGCAAATCAGTGACAGGTTTTAGCAATACTGAAGAAGCGGCGGTTGGCCTGACCGAAATTGTTCCCTTTCTAGTCGAAGACATGCTCCAGGAAAATGGAGGACAGTATTCTAAAGCTGAAGATTGGCAGGTGCATGTACAGCAAGACGGCTTACTAATTACCGGACAAAACCCGGCTTCTTCTGCTGCGACAGCAGAAATGCTGTTAAAATTACTCCATTGACATACTCCCACCACTTTCGTTTTACCTCAAGTGGGGGGATTCTAAAAGCAAAAGCTCTTAGGTGACTTCCTCACGGATTTCACTTGCTTTCTGCTTCACAGGGCGACCTTTACCGCATCCACCCTCCACAGACAAAACGGTATGTCCTACCGCCAAAATGTTACGAGAAGCATTAATATCCGCATTCTCGCTAAAGCCACACTCGACACAATTAAAGTTTGCCTGAGTGAGCCTGTTTTCTTTTGCAACGTGACCACATGAGCTACAAGTCTGACTTGTATATCTAGGATCAACTTTAACGAGTAAACCACCTCGCCATTGTTGCTTGTAATCCAACATATCGACAAGCATTGACCAACCTTGATCCAGGATTGACTTGTTCAAGCCTGACTTGGCTTTTACATTCTTTCCTTTGTTCTTGATTGTACCTTTTGCTGACTTCGACATATTGGCTACTTTTAAGTCCTCAACGACAATCATTGCGTGGTTTTTGCTGAGCGTTGTCGTGACTTTATGCAAGTAGTCATGTCGAATATTGGCAATATGATGGTGTAATTTATTGATCTTTAGATTAAGTTTTTTCCAATTTTGACTAAATTTGGTTTTCTTTCTCAACTTGCGTTGAAGTCTAGCCAACTTGACTTGATTGGCTTTAAAACTATTGATTGGTTTAAATACATCACCATTGGATGTTGTAAGTAACTTTTTAACGCCTAAATCAATGCCAATCGCTGATTTTGATGGATGGATTGGTGCTTCTACTGTGCTTTCAACACCAAAAGATATGTACCACTTACCAACATGCTTTGAGATTGTGACATTTTTGATTGTGCCAAGAATATCTTGTGATTTTCTGAATTTCACAACACCAATATCATTGGGTAACTTAACTTGATTACCTTTGACCCAACAATATCTATCAAATTGAACAATACGAATTGAATCATAACCATCAGATTTCTTTTTGAATCGCGGCATAAGCGGTCTAAGTTGAAGCTCAGTATCATCGGTCAACTTAAAGAATCTTGGTTTTTTGGCTTTAAATGGTTTTTGCTTTAATTTGGCTTGTTCTTTTGGGTTGAAAAACCTAGCCCAAGCATCACCAAGATCACGAACTTTTTGTTGAAGTGAAACGCCATTTGAGCTCTGTTCTAAAAAAGCACATTCAGGTTTTTTTCTGAGATCGGGTATTTTCTTAACCAGGTTATCCTTGGTGATGCGTTCATTCTTGGCAAGCATTTCAAATGAAATGGCTAAAACCTGATTCCAAACAAAACGTGCAGAGCCAAGCAACTTGTTTTAAACAAGCTCCTGTTCCGCATTAGGCTCAAGCCTAAATTTGTACGCTTTGTTGATCTTCATTTCGCCTTAAATCTATTTAGATACAGAAACTTAATGATAAAATATTCTATCATATTGCACTGAAAAAACACCAAAAAAAGTCGTGAAATTCACCTCCACCCTAATGTTGGGTGGAGTCCTCTTTCACACTAAAGATAGCCTGTAGTTACGGCCATCAGAAAGCTGGTCATGCATAAAATCCTGTAAGATCAGACTTGATTTTCCCGGATCGGCTCTTTCAGTAGTTCTGATACATGCCGTTTCAGCCTTCTTTTTGGCTTAATACTCAGATTCAGTACCAATTCACACTAAATACGGTAAACACAACTGTAATTTTCAACATGACGTAGATTAGAGAAACACAGAAAATCAGCCTGATTGAAGAATTGCTGCCACACTGATACAAACCCAACCCAAATTAAAAACAGGCGCGGGGTTCACAGGATGCTTACCTATAAAATTGGTACGGTTCATATATCCACAGAGATTTATAACTAACCAGCACAGACCGACCATACCTTGTTTGAAAATAAAAAAGTGCCTGATGAAATAAGTATTCACCTATTTCAAGACTAAACCTCTGTGATGTACTTGTACAGAGCATGGAAAAACGCTTTGGTGCGGTCAGTTATTTGCCTCAGCCCGTTGAATGACCGACAGATAATGGCAGTTGTTATATTGCAAAATCGACATGGCAATTTGCGCATGCACTTGGCTTTCTTTTCTGATGTTGTTATTGCTATTTTTGGCGACTTGAGCATATTTCTGATTGAGTAAGAAAAATTATGCTTAACTTAAAAGGTTGTTTTTTGTACAACACTTATAACCACTTAATTTTTTTTTGTAACTATCCTATCAAAACATTTGTAATAGACCTTGTATCTTGGTTTAATTTTTTATTTCTAACAATTTAACTTAAATTTAAATTATTAAAACAAAAAAGTATATACTTATTACATCGTTATCTATCTAAATAAAAGTTTACCCCATATAATCATTATAATTTATTAAAATCTATTTCAACCCTATAATAACTTATATATTTAATTATATATATTTTTTAATATTATATAAATAAATAACAATATATTAGTTTTCTCAAGTGGATATATGATCTATTTATTTTTATACTTCTAATTAATATATTTTTATCATTTTATAAAAACAAGAATATAAGATAACAATATCAAACCACCCCTAATTTATAATGTATACAAGATCACTCTATACCCCTCTATGGTCTTGTCCGTACTTTTGATCATTTTATATACTTGGATTATGTTACTACATCAAAATTTTACTGTTACCACATCAAAACCTGTATTTTTGAAAAATTGATCATTTTATAATCTGTATATAAATTACGGAATTATAATAGATTTATGAAAAACATATAATAAATTCATATATTCCAGATAATGAATAAAAATTTCAAAATTATTCTTAGACACAATATTCTTTATTTTTATATTTTAACTAATTTAAGTTTTTAATATCCGATGCAAAACTATATTTATCAAATTACAGGATGTAAATTTTATTTTAGACATAATCTATATTAAGAACAAAAAATATAAATTTTATATTTTTCAGATTACTTATTTCATTTTTTTATTTTAATTTCAATTTATGAATAAGAATATTTTTCTTAAAAAGAATAACTTCATTTCAAGATGGTGTTAATTAAAAAAATTAGAGAATTATTAATAATACAATATTATAAAAATATAAATTAAACCTATTTTAAGTTAAGTTTTTTACCAAGAATATGTAAATATTATGTAAAATTACTGATTAAAAAATGTGAATATAATGATTAAAGATAGTATAAAAAACGGAGATTTATGTCTAATAAAGGGTAATTTCTGTAGAAATATTTAATAAAAACTCAATTAATTGTTATTTCTGATCTTTTTATTGATAATTTTTTGTATATACAGTGTTAAGGTGGTGTTAAAATGAGCAGCATACATTTTGAAACACCACCAAATATTTATCAGTACTGCTCACGAAAACTTGAATTAGCTTCAAGACAATAGATTTGAAACTTTCTAAACAGGTTGCCTTATTCATCATCTTCTTTAAATAAAGATTCAATTTCATCCCAGTGCGGAAATTTACGCATTTTTGGCACAACCTGAAATTGTAACTCTACACAATTAAGTACTTTTTCAAACAAATCAAAAGAGCCGGTGAAACGACCGTTTTCCATTTCAGAAATTGTTGTTTTATGGACTCCTGATTTTTCTGAAACTACTTTTTGTGTATAGCCTAGCTTTTTTCTTGCAGAGCATATTGCTTGCCCTATTTCTTTTCTAGAAGCCATATTACTTCACTCCCAACCATAATATTAGCTATATAGCGAACATCAGGTATTTTATGACTTATATTCGCCATATAACTAACTTTTTATCAGAAAAAACCTATAGGAAAGTAAAATTCTCACTAGATAAGGTTGAAAGTGATTTTGGAGTAAAGCGTTTTGAGTAAGTTATCTCATTCTTTTTTAGGGCGTGTCCTCATTTGAAGAATTGGTTTTAAATGCTTAAAATCCTCCTTTAAGCTCTTTTCATTTCTACATTTTTTCAATGGCACGTACTCTTCTCACCGATGATATTTGGCAGCAAATTCAAGATACTATGCGATTACACCGTTGTTACTGTTCAAAAAACAGTAGAAATATCATGGAAGCCATCTTATGGAAACTACGTACGGGTGCGACATGGCGTGATATTCCTCAAGAACTTTGCCCTTGGCAAACTGCTTACAATCGCTTTAATCGCTGGGCAAGTAAGGGATTATGGGATAAATTTTTTTTAGATTACGAGGCATTCTGGATCAGGAATGGGTATTCATTGATGGAAGCTACATACGCGTGCATCAACATGCAAGTGGAGCTCGGCATGGTTTCGAAAGAGCAATTGGACAATCACGCGGTGGACGAACAACAAAAATACATCTTGCAACCGACGCGAATGGATTACCGATTGATTTTAAAATCACTGGGGGTGACGTCCACGACAGTCAAGTTGCAAAACAACTGATTGATATTGTAGGCGAGGCAACTTATCTCATTGCTGACAAGGGGTATGATGCTGAGCACATTAGAATATGTGCCAAGAACAAGAATATGATACCCATTATTCCATTGAGATCAAACAGTAAGAGATCGAATAAGGAATTTGATAAATATCTATATAAATTAAGACATTTAGTTGAAAATGCTTTTGCGAGATTAAAACATTTCCGTGCTATTGCAACTCGATTTGATAAACTAGCACGCAATTATAAATCTATGATCCGTATAGCCTGCATATTTATTTGGTGCAAAGCCAAATGAGGACACACCCTAGAATCTAAAAACAAAAAAACCACTTACGATTAGTACACGTAAGTGGTTTTTTTATATGGTGGGCCCAGACAGACTTGAACTGTCGACCAACGGATTATGAGTTGATTCTCTCACAGTAGAGTACATGCAGTATTGTTGCTGTGGTTTCAGACCCGTCATGCTACGAGCGATCACTGGTCAAACAGGGTATATAAAAGAATAATCAGGCCCATCAAAATGTACGGACATAAGTACAATGCCAAGGCAGCAGGCCAAGTCCAATCCCATCCATAATGTACCCCAAGCACACCCACAGTCGTGCCGACAACAGGAATCCCCGCTGTAATAATCGCCACGATTATTCCGAATACACCATGCCAATCAAGTACCTCATTGAAATAGGTATAAACTCCAAAAAACTGAATAATGGTGATTATCCAATAAGCTAAAAACTTAATTACTTTCATTACTCCACCACCCCATCAGAACTCATCCCATTTAAACGATCCATTCCATCAATGTTTTGTCATTTGATGTTATGAACCCTCCCAATGTGTCAAAGGAGATGTTTAAATCTCATCTCCTTCTCAGTTCTGCATTCATATCAGCTTAGCTCAAATAGAAAAACCAGAAAGCTATCAACACGCCCAGTGAAAATAGTGCAGCAAACAGGGTGAACCATGAATGTGATTCGGCTCCCCAGAACATCCGTTTTGCCAGCCATTTTTTAAGCAGAACACTATTCAGTGTCAGCGCTGTCAAATGCAGCAACACACTGGCTAAAAACAGATTGGCAAAGAGTTCATGAATTTCTTTTAAAGTGTGGCTATAGGTATAGTCGGTCAAAAAGCCGGCCAGCACCGTTAAAGGTAGCAGGAGAAAAATACCCAGTATGCTGAGCTGAAACAGGCTGGAACTGGCTGCTTTTAAAAATGTTGGCGAAATCCATTGCTGCGGCTGTGCCCAATAACGCTGCACAAAGGGCTTGATCACCTGCAATCGTCTGCTTGGCCCTGAAGGCTGAGTATGAGCCAGTCGGGGAGCGCCAAACTGCCATAAAATTCTTAATATCAGACTGATTCCGAGGGTATAGCCAAAGGCCATATGGATTTGATGCCATTCTTCTGCATCCCCGGTCAGATAAGCCCCGGTAAAACTCAACATGATGACAATATGCAGAAACCGGATCAGTAAATCCGTTGAAGAAGTGGTTGTACGCTGAAGCATAAGAAACCTGTGCTGACTTTATTTTAAATACAGCATAGCAAATCAAGCTGAGTTGAATCTTAAGATACAGCCAAAAAAAGTGCGCTGGTTGAAGCACACTTTTTAGTATGAGGAAATGTTATCAAGATCAATAGTATGAGGCCTCAATCATCAGTTTTTCTTGTGATTTATCGACCTGTTATTCCATCAGCTTGATTCTAAACTCGGCAGGACTGCCAGTGACCCGTATCCAATCAGCTGGAAAACTCTTTAAAGGCATCCAGTGCATTTGCAGCATACATCAATGAAGGCCCACCGCCCATATATACTGCAACACCTAACAGTTCTTCCAGTTCTTGCAGGGTCATCCCCATTTTGACCAAGGTTCTGACATGAAAACCGATACAACCATCACAACGCGATGCGACACCAATTCCCAAAGCAATCATTTCCTTGGTTTTGGGATCAATCACGCCGTCACGCATAGCCGTCTGGGACAACTGATTAAAACTTTTCATTAAATCAGGTGAATCCTGAGTTAAAGTTTTTAAACTGCCTGAAATGTTCTGGGTTAATTCTTTGTATTTCATTACTGCCTCTCACATTAAACAATCAACAATACGGTTTTTCATCTATTTAACGGCTTATTTTTCTACCGGATAGCCCTGCTCCAGCCAGGCCTGATAACCGCCATGCACAGACTTGACCTGGGTAAAACCCATATTCTGTAAGGTATCGGTTGCCAATGCGGAACGTCCACCCGTGCCACAGATCAGATAAATCGGCTGATCTTTAAGATGTTCCAGTGCCTGCAAGGTATCGCAATGATGGCTCGCCACAGGATGCTGGTGAATTCTCATTTCTAAAACACCACGAGGATAATTCACCGCACGGTCTATCGCTGCCGCCTGAAATTCATCCGGTTCCCGAACATCAATCAGAATGGTTTTATGGTTTTTCATCGCTTCAAACAGTTCAGCTACACTCACTTCCTGAATTCGGCTTTTTGCATTCTGGATCAATTGCTCTGCAGTTTTCATCATTTTCATTCTTCCTCAGCCATTAAAATCATATTCATATTTTATAAACTATGATCAGGTAGATTAAAAGCGGTTTAGTTTAAATTCCCAACCAGCTGTTTTAGCCCATGAGCGCTGAATAGATTAAATACATAGCCACCCCAATCACAGTCGTGGCAAAAATTTTCTGCACCTGATGACTGTCTATCCAGTGCATCGCACGACGTCCTATTAACATGCCCACAATACAGGCCAGAACGAAAGTCAGCGTGACTGAAACAGGGTATTGAAAGCCATCCAGTACGTGTACAGAAATACTGACACCGCCAATCAGGAAAATAATCATCAGCGAAGTTGCAACGATGCTGCGCATATCCAAGTCAGTCACTTTACGCAGTGCCGGGACAATCACGAACCCCCCACCCACTCCAAGCAAACCGGTCAGCAGACCTGCAACGACCCCAATAGCGCCGAGAGACAATGCTGTTTTCATATTCCAGATCAGGCGACCAGTCGTTTGATTAACCTTGCACAGTGCATTTCCATGATCATGGACCTTATTAAAGAATATCCGGTAAGCGATGATCAGCATCACCAAACTGAAAGCGAGCGTGAGCCATACAGAAGAGATAATTCCAGCCAAATGCACGCCATAACGCGCTGAAGGAATACTGATCAGTGCAATCCAGAGCGCGGCACGATAACGTACAATGCGCTTGGACAAACCTTCAAATGTTCCAACCAGTGCTGATAGAGTCACTGCCAGCAAGCCTACAGGTGCAGCCTGTGCTACCGTCCAACCCTGACTTGCCATCAGTGCCGGTACAGCCAGAATACCACCACCCGCACCGGTTAAACCCAGCAAGCCACCGATGGCCAGCCCTTCCAGTATCAACCACATCACACCTATACCTCTCTTGACTCCAGTGGTTCAACCAAAGAACCTACTGGTTTAATCCTGAAACTTGCCTATTTGAAGTAATTCAGCGGAAGCTTTAAATAAGAAACCCCATTCTCTTCCGGTTCAGGGAACTGTCCTGCTTTCATGTTGATCTGAATTGAAGG
>NZ_CP157983.1:0-11820 GCF_040233925.1 Acinetobacter sp. A1-4-2
ACCTAACATTTCACCCCCACTTAAATCCAAAAACCTAACATTTCACCCCCACTTAAGTGCCTGAAACCAAGATATAGCAATACATTCAGGCTAGCCGTAAAGCTTTTTAAAAGCTTTTTAAAAGCTATTAAAAGCTTTTAATAAAGCTTTTAAAATTAATACCAAGTGAAAATTGCCCTATGTTTTCGCTACGCTCAAACTCTATTGAATCTCGCTTTCGCTCGATTCCAGGGGCAATTTTTTGGCTAATCTCGTTGTGACTTTAAGAAAAAGCAAAAGCAACTCGGAATTCGCTTCGCTCATAAATTTTTTATGCTCGCTTCGCTCGACCTAGAATCAAAATCACATTGTTCGCACCCATTCGGGATGCTCTGTACTTAAGTTTTAGAATCAAATGGAAGTATGTAATCAGAGAAAAGGCTAAGGCAAATTTTCATTGTGCCAGCTCGTAGACACTCGCTTAAAGACTGATAATTAAAAGAAAAAGAGAAGGAATACCTTACATAAGACACTATCAGGTTTTGTATAGGGGTTTTGTATAAGGGTATGATCTACCTAAAGTGATGAGAAAACGGTAACGCAACCGCTACGCTAACCTCTGAAATCTACGCTATCGCTTGGTTTCAGCCCGAAAGGGTTCGGGACGGTTTTGCTAAAACGCTAGGGCGTTTTTACCTATACCGAAGCGTCCGTCGATGCACCTGTGGCGCACGACAACCCCCCTTCTGACAAGTGACGATCTTTTTTACTACGTAAATAAATCGCCGACTTGCTTCACCGAAGGAGGGTTGTCGTGCGCTTCGCTTCGACGGACGTGGCTTTGCCCCCACTTCGAGGCACGGCCGTTGGGACGGCCTTAAATTGAGGTCGCTTTGCTCCTCAATTTTTCCTCTTGTGGCTCCCCCTGGTCTCTTCGCTAGGTCGCTTAGAGACTTTTTCGCTTTGCTCAAAATCCCTTCGGGACAATCGACCGCTTGGGGCGGTCGGGCACGGCAAAAAAATATTTTTATCAAAAAAAAAATGTATTACATCCGCTAAAAATCGATTTTATTTTTATCAAATTTTTGAATACATCTATTAATCAAAAGAATTGAATCTAAAGGAAAATTCTAAAATTTTTTTTGAAATAAATATTAATTACAGCTTTCATAAAACCCTGATGTTTTTTGGTCAATGTTTTATAATAAAACTATATAAATCAATAATTTAAACATTGACCATCCTAGTCTAAAGATGTTAAATAGATTTACTTTGGTATAAAACCCTTGTGCAGACCCCTTATACAAAAGAGTCATTTATGAAGTGGATTTACCTTTTTTGCGTCTTTCTAGTAGTGGTATACAGCTCAACAATTGGAGAAGCTCTAGAACTCTTTTTTTCTCACCCTTTTCGCTATTTTTTGGCTTTGATTTTGGGTGGGATTTTTTATGCTTGGATGGCATTTAAAAAACAAGGAGAAGAACTTTCTCACTTCTTTAAAATGCTGTTTTGGGGAATAAACACCCTTTTTTTATCGTTTGGGGGATAGCATTTGTCTTTGAAAAATCTTTGCTTACAGATGTTTTTATACACATTATTTTTATCTTTTTAGGGATGCTTTTTATTGCTTTGTTAGAAAGAACTTTCATTCCTTACAAGGACAAATTTTTGAAATCTGTTACTAAAAAATCAAGTACCGAGCGAGATGCGAAGACTGATGTTCGAAAAATTCAAGATTTTTTGCCAACATCACAAGGAAAGTTTGATCCAGAAGACTATTACGAAAAAGGGATGACTTTTTTAGGTTTAGAAAACAAAACTCCAATTTATTTAAAAGGTATTCCTCCACACATACACGTGATTGGTACTACTGGTAGTGGAAAAACTGTGTTTATTCAATCCTTTTGTAATCAATGGCTTATTAATGGTGGGAGTTTGGTTTGTGGAGATCCAAAATTTGATGAATACTTAATTTTTGCACTTAAAAAAGGTGCCAAAGATGCAGGAGTTCCTTGTTATATCCTTGATCTGAATAGTGATATTCGGCAGATAAATTTATTGCATGGAGCGACCAAAAGACAGGTTCGTTCACTTCTTGAAGCAGCTATGGGATTAGAAAGAACAGGAAAACCTAGTGATTTTTATAAAGCTAAAGATCGAAAAATGGCAAGGGACATTGCTGATCTTGTCCGTGATGGTGACACTTTTGAAAGCCTGTATCGAGATCATGCAAAGACGATGCTCAAGACAGCTGAAAACTTTGAGCAAAACTTTTCTGAACTTGCAAATCTTCCTGCTATTAATGCACGTCAAGGGATTCCGCTTACAGATATCCTTAATATCGGGGGCGTTTTATACATGATTGGAAGTATGGATGCTCAAGACATAAAGATGGTTCAAAGGATGGTACTGATTCGTGTAAAACAAATCGCAGAAGAAAGAGACCGTATCAAAGAAACGCCTAAAAGGATTTTATTTGTTTGTGATGAAGCACAGCACTTTGTCTCTCGGACTTTTCTAGATGCTTTTGGTGCAGCACGAGATAAGGGATTAACTATGCTTTTAGCTCACCAATCCATTTCCGATTTTAAGGATAGCGAATCGGGCTTAGATGGGCAGGCTACTTTTGAAAGGATCTTTGAAAATACCGCTCTAAAACTTGTCTATAGACTTCAAAGTCCTGAAACTGCAAAGCTTTTTGCAGATAAGTCAGGGGATATTCAGGTTGATGAAGAAGTTCGTGAGGTCGATAAATCCTTTTCTTTAGTAGAAAGTACCTCTGGAGGTAAAAGGGTAATTCGCCAAGCGGAAAGACCAAGATTTGATAAAAATATGATTTTGAATCTCCCTAATTCATGCGGAATTGTTTTCTCAACTGAAGTAACAAAGATGGTTTTTACAAGTCCTGTGAAGGTCACAAAAAACTATGAAGATCTTGCAGTACATGACTTTGGAGAGGGAAAAAATATTGATTTGGATGAAAGCCAAGAAATTTTTTTAGATTAGGATCAAGTAATGGCTTTTGAGAACAAACAAGATCCTTTCGTAAGAGGTTTAGAAAAGAAAACACTGATTTTAAACCTTTTAAGAGAGGATACTTTTAGCACAGTTGGCAATGCATCACTTTATCTTGGAATTAGCAGAGATAACTCTTACAGGACGTTCAAACGTTTGGAAAAGGAAGGTTTAGTTATCTTAGATGAAAGACCTTGGAGACTTGCACAACGAGGTAAGTGTGCAATTTGGGGGCTCACAAAGAAAGGCTTAAGAGCAATTGTTAGTTTTGAGTCTTGTAGATATTACAACCCAAAAAGAGTTTCAAATGCTTCGATAGAGCACTCTTTAGAGACGCAGAGAGCAAAAATCTTTGCCCTTAGAGCTGGGTGGGCATGGGTAAGTAGCCGTGATGTGTATCAGAAGGCTCATAAAGAGCCGTCTAGGTGGCTTCAAGTACCTGATGCCATAGCTACTACACCCAAAGGAAAAGTTATGGCTATAGAGATTGAAAGGTCTGAAAAAAGCATAGCTCGGTACGAAACCATTGCAAACAATTACTGTCAAATGCTTTATGAGCAAACGATTCAGGGCATCATCTATATCTGTGATGTAGAGAAAAAGAAGAGCGTAGAACGTAAGATTTTAAGTCCGGAAAAAGTTTTTATTCAGGGGAGACTAAATAATTTTAATGAAACCTTTAAAAGTAAATTTATTTTTTTAAATATCGAAGAGTGGGAGACTTATGCAAAAGACCCTTAAAGAAATCCCATTTTTTGAACTGTGCTTTTGTAACTACTTTAAAGAAACCTTTGCAACAGAGGACTTAAGGTCCTTTGACCGAGCTTTATTTACTAGACAATGAGGATAATCAAATTGGTTGAAATTCAAATAAACAGTGAGAATTTTGGGGCAGAGCTTCAATGTTCAGGGAGTTTTGTGTTGGGATTGCATCTAGAGCAATACAAGCTGTTAGATGTAGTAAAGATTCCAGATGGAACCGAAAATTTTTGGGTAGCCTACCAAAATCTACGTTTTACTGTCTCGCAAGAGACAGCAGAAAAACTACTTAGGCTTGGTGCAATTAATCGTAAAAATCTCCAATCATAGGTACTTTGCTTGGTTCCTACGGGAAGCTTTTTATAAAGTATCATGCGCAAATTGGCTCGACTTTCAGGTAGGCTGAAGCCTACCTGAAAGTATCGAGCTAAGAATTACGTATAAGAGATTTTATGTTAAATAATAGCTATATTTCTAAGGAAATTAATAAATGTTAATAAATGAAACTCACACGAACAGACAAAAAAATCTTCCCCTATTTCAACAAGTAAAATTTTCAACTTTCTATAGTTTAGTTGGTCGGGCTAGCAAAAAAATGCGTGGCATAAGCTTTAATTATGACCATGAACGTAAAACGATTGAGACAATAATAATCTTTGATAGCATATTATCAGAGGAAGAACAGGAAGAAATGGAAATAGCTAACACAGAAGTTCTTGCAGATATTCATAATGAAGTGGCAGGTTTTTTTCTTACTTTAAAGGTAATTCCATCTTCTAAAAGCATTTTAGACCAACGTGGAAATTGGGGATGGATCTATTTGCGCCATGAGTATGATAATTAAGTTTTTTTAGTTTTTTTAAAATTAACATAATAGACGTTATACGAAGTCAAAAATGGGAGCCTAAGCTCCCATTTTTATTGATGATTTTTTAAATCTTTTAACATTGCTTCACGTAGAATTTTATTCATGCGTGTCTGATAGCCTTTCCCTTGTGCTTTTAACCATGCCAGTACATCAGCATCAAGACGAACAGAGGTTTGTTGCTTCACTGGACGATAAAATTGCCCATGACGAATAGCATTACTCCAGTCTGTAATTTCAGGAATATCTGATAGATCTAGCTGATCGTCAGGAACCGTTCCCTTAGCAAGCAAGCGTTCAATTTCAGCATCTTGCTTGTTACTGAAATTTTCATTCAGCTCTTTGCGTGTATATCTAACCATGCTCATATTGATTTCGCTCCGCCTTAGTTACCTGTCTGGCACTAATGATTCGTATGATTTCACAGTCATCTTCATCAAAGATGGTGTGGGCTACTAGTAGCATTAGTACGCCTTTTACTTTTCCAATGGTCTGCCAACGTTCTTCACCATCGGTATGTCTGTCTTGGATTGAGATCCTCAGCGGATCTTCAAAAATAAGGCTTGCTGTTTCGAAAGAGATATCATGCTTTTTCTGATTCTTTCGATTCTTAGCCTCATCCCATTCAAAATACTGTTCCATAAAAAACATTCAAATTTGTATATACAATAATGTATCATATATTTGTATTGCAAAATAAAAAAATGAGTGTTTTTTATCCAAAATTATTGGCGGAATATATCAAAACCGCTCATAAAAAAGCCGACTTGTTTCCAAGTCGGCTTTTTGGGTTTGCGCCCCCGGTTTTTTATATCATAACTTTTTGAAATATAACACTATTTATTTTTAGTTTCGTATAACCACCATTATGTTAAATAAAATATTTTAGGTATTTAAAGTTTTTATAAATTTTATTTATAATCAAATATATAAATGAATCAAGAATATTTTTAATGGCAATACACAAAACAAACTCAATTACGAACTACTTAGATAATATTGCTCCATTCTATTATTTTTTGATTATCCCTTTTGTTATAGCCTTAATCGTTATTTGCTTTGATTTCGAGTTCATTGGGATTTTGTCTAATACACAACAACTTCAAATTTCATCAAAACATAAGTTTTTAAATGATTTTTTTGCTTTATGTACTTGGATTACAATTGCTCTTATATTCTTTAGCCGAAAGTTTTTTGGCTTAAAACCAAATATCCAATTACAGGTAAAAAACGATGTTATTAAACAGATAAGAACTCGTGATGGTCTCGCAATGTACAGCACAACCATGATTTGTTTCTTTATTTTTTTTATCATTTGTATCAGCTTAACTTGGTTTCCAAGTGATCCCATGCTGCCTGAAAGAGGCTCGAAGGGATATGTTTTAAAAAAAGCTTTATATTCTGCTAAACCTGGATTGATCTTGTTTATTCAATATTTTAAATATGCTTTAAGTCTCTTATTTATTCTTATATTGGTACATATTTTAGATGCTCGAAAAATTATAAAAGAACAGACTAAGACTTAAGTTTCTCTAAAATTAACATAATACACCTTATACGCATTTTAAAAATGGAGCATAAGGCTCCATTTTTATTGAGTTTTTTAATTTTTATACCTGTGGAAATTACTCAGTATCAGTATAAGAAACCACTAAATCAATGAGTTCTTCTGATGGTGTACTACAAAACTTAATACAGGGCAACCTGTCCTGTGATCAATGGTAGAAAGACAAAAAAATTTCCATTAGGTAAGTCTATATTACTTAGTATTCTTTGCTACCTCTGGGTCAAATGAGGTCATAGAGCCATCTTTATCAACTAAGTAGGCTTTATCGCAAAGAGTTAAAATTGGAAGATCGCTTAAACTATCAGAGTACCCATGGCTAAAATTTAGAACAGCGTTAAATCGATTGTTTAACATCGTCTTTTTGTTTTTATAAATGCATCTTTCATCTAAATAGAAGGAACCAAAGTTTCTACGTGTGATTGAGCCAATTACCTCAAAGTTAGTTGTATTGAAAAAACTAGGATAAATCTGCTTGATGAATTCTACTGGTGTACCACTAATAAAAATGACTTGATCACCATTTGCTTTGTGAAACTCTAACTGTTTAAGCGCATTATCAAAAGGTGTCATTTTTAAAGAGAATGATTTGCAAAATTTCTCAGTGAGAGTGCCTAACTGCGATTCTGAAATGCCTAGAAAAAGGAAAAATAAAATTAAATTTAACCCAAACTTACCTTTTGTATTAACAAGATAAATAAGAAATGAGATAAAAATAATCGGAAGAAATATAACAAAATTGAGTAATCTTTCTTTAATTGAACACTTGATGAACTCTAAAAAAATATCTTCCTTGTGTAAGGTTCCATCAATATCAAAAAAAACATAATTCATTCATTATTTCCTAAATAAAAATTTGATAGTTGATGGCTTGAACACTGTAAGTAAAGAGAGATATCTTTTGGCACACGATTTAAGGTTGAAATCTTTGCATCATTTGGTCGAGACTGGATTAAATCTCAAGTTTAGATTAAGAAAATCTAAAATTAACATAATACACCTTATACGAAATTTAAAAAATGAGATTATCCTTATGATAATTAAAGAAATTTAAAAATTTCGTATAATCGCCATTATGTTAAATAATCGAGAAATACTGTACTTTAATGTCTGTTAAAAAAAGCTGTAAGTCATAAAATGAAATGGTCTAAATTAATTGATTTCAATGAACAATATTTACAACGTGGTTATCTTTTAAAATTCAAAGCTCATTATCCATTTGAAGAAGAAGTAATCATGATGGTATGTGAAGGCGGATGTTCACAAAAAGGATTAATTACTATAAGTGGATATAAAGCAGGTATTAATATGTATGTTTTATTCCCTGAAGAGGCGAATCCTGATGGTGGTATATCAACTAAATGGCTTATAACGAATTGGACTAAATGGGTTTGGCCAGAAAGTGATGTAAATTCTGTATTAGTGCGATCTGGATTAACTTACGATGAAATATAATTTAGTCATGCTAAAATTAACATAATACACCTTATACGAAATTAAAAATGGGAGCTTTAAGTTCCCATTTTTGAAGATAATTTTTAAATTTTGCTGTTAAAATTAGGTCAATTAAATTGCCAATTCACTATGACTACCTAATCGAACTAATTTCAAAATTAGTAGTTCACCTTCTTCTGTTTTTTTATAGATTAAAACAAGATCTGGTTTGATATGGCAATCACGATGACCTACCCAATTACTGACCAAAGCATGGTCACGATACTTCTCAGGCAATGATTCATCGGCTTGCAATAACTCTAAAACAGTTTGTAGTTCAGCATCTACTGTATTTCGATGCTGACCTTTTTTCTCACGTTTATAGTCTTTCTTGAATGCTGATGTGTACTTAATCGTCCGCATTTAGATCAGCCATTAAGTCTTTTACAGAAGTAAAGCTTTTTGCTTTGCTCAGATCTTCTTCCATTGCAGCAATGGTTTCAGCATTCGGCTGCCAAATTTCAAAAGGTAGAGCCTTTTCTTTAGCTACTTTTGTCAACAACAAACGGACTGCATCTGAGACAGTTAAGCCCATTGTTGCTAGAACTTCCGTTGCTTCATGCTTAATGTTTTCATTAATGCGAGTAGTTACTAGTGCATTTGAAGCCATGTTAAGCTCCTGTGATTAACATTGTTAATCACACTATATTCCTAGAAGAAGAAAAGTTCAATTCGTATAATCGCCATTATGTTAAATGGGAGAAATTTAGTGAGTGAAAATATCTATTTTTCTTTATACTTATTATAATTTTTTGATTTAAATAAAATTTTAATTATGATTGATGGAAAGACTTTACCTTTACGGACAGATGTTCCTGAAAATGATTTAGAGACTTTTGAGAATAAACTTTTAAACTTATGCCAAGAATATTTTTTAGACCTTTCAAAGTCAGAACTTTTACAAACAGGTAGATCGAAAGATATTTTAGAAAAATATAAGGAAAATAAAAGTTTAAGTAATTTTGAACAAGCTTATATAAATGAGTACCTTCTAAGATCTTTAACTCAATTTTTACCAAGTTTTCTCAAAAGGACTGCAAATAAAGTTGAATTAGAGAGATTCACCGAAGAAAAAGTTCGTCAAGAAAAGTTGAGACAAGAAGCTATTAAAAAACAAAAGTTACTTGAATCAGATCCTGTATATATTGCAAAGCAAAAAGAACAAGCATTACTTAAAAAATATGAAATTAATGAATATATATCAGGTACTTTACCGAAAGAAATTTCAGAAATTTTAAGTAAATTAGAGGGTGATATCAGGCTTTCCCAAGATGAAGCTGTTTGGTTAAATACTATAGGAAAGAGGTTCTTTAGTAGTAAGGTTCGTCATAAGTTTCATCGTTTAGAAGCTAATCATTATCTTCAAGAATTTGAAAAAAATAAGAAAAATATTTGGAATGCTATTAATGCGAGTAGCCAATTAAGAAAGTGTCAGGCAAGTCTTGAAGCAGAAGAATTACTAGAAAAAATTTCGATTGCTGGCATAAAAGACAAAAAACTATTATCCGCTTACTTCACTACCCTCGGCGGTGTTAGACGTGATCTTCGAAAAGTTGAAGTTGCGATTGATAATGCTTCTAAAGCTCATACTTTAACACCTGATAATTATCGTCCATGTACGTTATTAGGCGCTATTTATATGGAGACCCGTCAATATACACTTGGACATGAATGGTATGAAAAAGCTAGTGAACGTGGAGCACCAAAACAATCAATTAATGCCGATCTAAAAAGCATTCTTTCTAAAATGGATAAAGCTCAACGGAATGAAATGATTGAGCACTTATTAAAATTAGATTCTTATACATACTCATGGCTAAAGTCTTTAAAGGCAGCCGTAGTCAATAATCCTAAAAGTAAACAAGATAAAGTTGAGCAACCAGTAAAAGCTCAAAAAAAGGCATCGCCATCACAGAGTAAAAAGAATGTTCAAAATAAACAGCCTAAAAATTCTGAAAAAAGTTTACAGAATCTTTTAGAACAGGGAGCTAAGGCACACAATTTAAAGCAGCCAGTGAACCTATCAAAATCTTCATGTATGAAACCTAAGAAGAAGTAATTTTATTATTGAGTTTCGCTAAAATTAACATAATACACCTTATACGAAATGCTTAAATTTTTCCTTTTAGCATCAATATTTTAAATAAAGCCGTTCCAGCAAACAGCGCACTGGAACGGCTTTTTGTTGATTCTTTACGTTCCACGCCTATTATTTGATCAATGTTTCACAAGTTTGATTAGTACACCTAAACAGATCGGTTAGCCATTCGGCAAGAAAAACCGGCTTAACCACCCTCTTTTCGGCTGCTCCTGTTCTACGTGCTCCGGCACTGGAATCCGCTTATTTTCTTTTTCAACCGGAGTAGTCAATCCGTCATCTTTTGGATCAGGTTCCGGCCGAGGATCTGTTGTCATTGTAGAATTGTTAGGAGTAGGAACTTTGTGTTCTTCATTTTCTATTGTTGATTGTTCAAGCTGACCTTTAAACTCAATTCTATGAGTAAGATCTTCTATGTGTTGCATCAAAGCCTTTTCTCTTTGGTTGGCTAAATCCAATTGATTTTTGAGTAAAGAAATTTGATCCTTTAACACATTTTCCACTTCCGATTGGACGTGTACTTGTACATTCTTCTGGGCGTGTTCAGTACGTGTACTAGACTGAACACCAATTGGATTACCATAGACTCTGATAAGTTCAGATAAATCTATAAGCCCATCATGATCCCTTGATAATTCACCATTTTTTAAGGCCTCATATATTGTTGTACGTGATTTTTTAAAGGCTTTACTAGCGTCCATAACGCTAAATTTTGTTGTGTTCAATGTGATCCCTCAGTACGTGTTCAAGGATGTTCATCTGAACATATTAGCTGAACATATGTCTTATTTTGAATTAAATCCTCCGTTTTTAGATATAGCAGTAATTCTTTAAATTTTTTGTTCAGTTGCGAAGTTGATATTGAATTCTGCTAGTTTTTCAATCCACCTCTTACCCTCATTATTTTTAAAATCAAATTTTATTCTTTCTACTAATTCGTCTGTAGTCTCACCAGATTCTTTGAATCTCAAGCTCAATTCGTCATCTTTAATTATCGTTAAGTAAATCATTCTTGCAGTTATTTTATTTTGCTCAGGGTTACTAACAGTTTCACTTTGTTGGTTAGCTCCAATAGTTTTCTTTTTTCTAACTATAAAATTAACATGACTAGCTTTACGTCCCTCTTTCTTAACTGCTTTAAACTCAATCGTAAGTTCTGTTTTAGAGTTAATGTCATCAATATGAGGTTTAAGAATAGTACTTTTGAAATCTCGGTATTCTGGGTATGAATTTTCTGCCAGACCTAAAGCACTTTTTAATTCTTTAATGGATACATCGAAATTAGATCGAAATTCATTTTGTACAAAGAAAGGGTAAAGTTTTAAGCCGTGACCACTTAATGCAACAGCCGACTTTACTTTGAATTTTGTATACGAATTTTGTTTGTTAAAAACATACATAATGTATAGGGCAAAATGAGTGAAACAAATATAGAAACACCCATCCTTGTATGAGCATGTACTAATGAGTCTTGTTCTAATTTCTCGATCTTTTTCAGGATGATAAAAAACTACACTATGATCATAAAGAGCGTCTACAACTCGATTTAATGCAACATAAGCACTACTTTGTTTTAAGCCCGTCAATTCAGCATATTCTTTAGCTGTTACAGTGAATTCAGTTGTTTCATTTGGATCTGATGCCAGCCGAACTTTGGGGCTGAAAAAGAACAACAATTTTAGAATATCGTCTTTTGGTGATTTCTCATGCTTTAATTGCCAGAAAATATTTTGAAAAACAGCATAATCTTTTGGATAACGTTTAGCAGGTGCAGCAAGAGGAAAAAAAGACTTATCATGCTCCTCAAAATTTTTAATTTTCTTTAATGATATAGCCATCTAAAAAATCACTATTTTTTCTATTATGTGGTGGTGTTTTTAATATTATTCACCCCCACTAACTAAGTCAAGTATATCTAGCTGATGACCTAACATTTCACCCCCACTAACCTAACATTTCACCCCCACTAACCTAACATTTCACCCCCACTAACCTAACATTTCACCCCCACTAACCTAACATTTCACCCCCACTTAAATCCAAAAA
>NZ_CP157984.1:0-6780 GCF_040233925.1 Acinetobacter sp. A1-4-2
AAGTAATTTTATGATAACAATACCGATAAATACGCCCATTTAACATAATGGTGGTTATACGAAATGCATACATTGAAATTTATAAAAATCAAAAACTTATGCTATAAATAATGTGCTCGATGATGTCGAAAAGCCGGCTTGGAAACAAGTCGGCTTTTTTATGAGCAGTTTTGATATATTCCGCCAATAAAAATTGGCTAAATTTTGCAAAATTTACAATTTTGTATTAACATTTTTATATTAACAAAAAGCGATGCAACTATGAAAATTGAGTTTTCATGGGATGAGCATAAAGCAGAAATAAACCTTAAAAAGCATGGTGTAGCTTTTGAAGATGCGACATTGGTTTTTTACGATGCTCATGCCTTATATAAACAGGATCGCTTTGAAAATGGTGAATATCGTTGGCAAGCGATAGGTATGGTACATGGGCAAGCTGTTTTATTGGTGGCCCACACAGTACAAGACCATAATGGGATGGATCATATCCGCATTATTTCGGCACGACAGGCAGAGAAAAAAGAGAGGAAACAGTATGAGCAAAACCGTTACTTACAAAATGGATTTGAATAATCCTCCTGTTTTGTCTGAAGAACAAAAGGCAAGACTTGAAGCCCTGGCTAAACGCCCAGACAGTGAAATAGACTTTTCGGACATTCCTGAACTTGATGAAAGCTTTTGGAAAAATGCAGTACAGAACCCTTTTTACAAGCCGACTAAACAAGTGACTACAGTTCGTATTGATGCAGATGTAATGCAATGGCTAAAGGCCCAAGGTAAAGGCTATCAGACAAGAATGAATAAGATTTTGCGTGATGCCATGCTGAATGAACTAAAAAATCATTCATAAAAAATGGGAGCTATAAGCTCCCATTTTTTTTGTGTGTTGTTGTTATTCGCATAACGTACATTATGTTAATTTTAGATTTCCTTAATTCAGTAGATAATTTTTTATTTTTTAATAGCAATTTATTGAATATGTTACATTACATTAGTAGTTAATTTTTATTGTGAGTTCTTATGGAAATCCAGCGTATTCATATACAAGGATTTAAAAGTCTAGAAGATGTAATTTTTGAACCCAAGAATGGATTTTCGTGTTTAGTTGGGGCTAATGGTGCTGGTAAAAGTAATTTTTGTGATGCCCTATTATTTTTAAAAAATATTGTTTTGAATGGTGTAGCAAATGCCATAGAAGCAATTGGTGATAAGAGCTTAATTACAGATAAAGAGGAAACAAATTTCTCACTTTCGGTTAAAAACGAAAAAGGTGTTATTTATGAATATTATATTTCTGTAAATATTCAAGAAAGTAAGATTCTAAAAGAAGAATTATGCAATCAATTTATGACAATTTACTCAAGAAAAATAGATAGAGTAGAAAAAATTAATCTTAATAAATTTGAAGATCTTATTGCAAAAATGAATACTTATGTTTCTGACTTTGATGAGTTTAAAAAAAGAGACATTAAAAAAATTAAACAAAAAGAATTAGAAAAATACCGAGAAAGTCTTAATTCCTTAATAGATCTCACTAAGACAATTTCTTATGTTAAAAGTGAGGTTCCAGAAATATTAAAAGATAATAATATATATGAATTAAGCTCAGATAAATCGGGTTTGAGTTCTTATTACGAGGATGAGCCTATATATGAATTTATTGAAAATCTTAATATATATAGAATAAATCCCTTAAGCCCCAAATTACCTAATAAAATATTTAATAAATCTAATTTGCTAATTCATGGACAAAATTTATCTACTATTCTTTTAGAAATGCAAAATTCTGAAGATAAGTGGATGGATCTTCATGAGCTGTTATCTTTAATAGTACCAAGTATTAATGAAATTGAAATTAAAAAAGGACAATTTGAAGATTCTTTAAGCCTATATTTTAAAGAGAATAATAAACCCTTACCTGCTATATCTATTTCAGATGGTACTATTTATACACTATCTATATTAACTACCTTACTTTGGAATGAAGATAAAAATACCTTAATTATTATAGAAGAACCCGAAAGAGGTATTCACCCTCAAGCAATAGTTGAGCTTATTTCTTTTATAAAACAAATTGTTCTTGAAAAGAATTTACAAGTAATTGTTACTACACATAGTGAAACTGTTGTTAGAAATTGTGAGTTAGATGAATTATGGTTAGTTGATAAAATTGATGGAAAAACTAAATTTAAAAATGCAAAACAAGCTAACCCCCATTTAGAAGAAACATCTTTAGACCAAGCTTGGCTAATGAATTTATTAAATGGTGGCTTACCGTGGTAAAAATTGGGTTTATTGTAGAAGGCGAAACCGAAAAAGTTTTAGTCTCATCACAACCATTCAAAAATTGGATTTCACAATTTAATTTAGAACTTATTGATCATATCATCAATGCAAAAGGAGGAGGTAATTTACTCCCCAATAAAGTTAATGACATGATTGAAACTTTAAATAATAAAGGCGCAGATCACATCTTTATATTAACTGATTTAGAAGATTATCCTTCTATTTCCCATGTAAAAAATAGAATTGATCATCCAGAAATTAATGATAGTTTTATAACTATAGTGGCTACAGAATCATGGTTTCTTGCTTGTTCCACTGCTTTAGGTTTCTGGCTAGAAAAAGATTCTGAATACTATATTGATGATCCTGAGAATAGAGATTTTGAAAAACCTTTTGAAAGAATTAAAGCTTTAGGATTACAAGAAAAGAAGAGAGGTTGTCGAAATAAGATAACTTTAGCGAAAGATATGGTACAACGCTGTGGGTTCTCTTTTGAGGAGATAATGCAACATCCTAATTGCTCATCTATAAAATATATGGAAACTATATTAAAAAGCCTTAATCCTCAAAGTTAAACAAATATCTTATTTTATGGACACCTACTTGGGTGTCTTTTTTATTTAACATAAAATCTCTTATGCGAAATTGGTTTGTAAGCCCAAAGTAGAAAGGTTCTAAGTATGGACATTTCTACTGTGGCATAACACCTCATTTTTTCTCTCTTGAATCTAGCTGTGTCAAGTTGTGTCAAATATCTTTCAAGGATATGTTTTTATTAAACATAACTTCTATTTTGTGTCATGTTGTGTCACGTGCTATCCATAAAAATATTTATATCAGAGCACTTAAATTTTGGATTAAAGAAATTACTGACGTTTACTGACATGAGTCGAATATATATCTGTTTTTTATATTTTTTTTATAAAATTACTGTCATGTACTGACACAGTATTCGTCTATTAAAACCCTTGTTAAAACAGGCTTTTAAGGCATCCTGAATAGGTGCGTATGGTGTGTATTAAAAAATGAATATTTTTTAACCTAAAATTCAATATTATTGAATTTTAAAGCGTCAATAAAATAAATAGTAGAATCAAATACTTAAAAAAATTCTTGCTTCTATACTTTTCAAAGCCCTAATATCCATGCAAATTTTATGCATTTTGTGTGCAATATGACTGCAAAAAGTGATTTTTTTATGCAATTTGTGTGCAAATAGTATGTAAAAATTATGCAAATAGTTTGTTATTGTATGATTTGAAGAAAAATTTCAGAGAAGATAAGAGATTCCAATATGCGGAAAAAATTTGCGATTTTTAAAGAGAAATATTCACATATCATTTCAATGTTAGATAAGGGCTACCCTTACACAGATGTAATTTTAGATCTTAAAGAGAATCATGAACTAGATCTAAGTTTTAATACCTTCAGAAGTTATCTTTATCGTTATCGCCAAGAACTCAACCAGAGCATAGATAAATCTAAGCAATCTGTATCAAGCGATTTAGGTTTAAAAACACATGTGGAGAGTTCTGATCCTTCTCAATCAAGTGATTCCAGCGATGAACTTGAACAACCTAAACAAATCTTTAAAAATAGACGAAGTGGTGAGGCATTTATCCATAAACTTTTAAATGAGCCCTAAGTTCTAAAACGCTCTATTTTGCGTTTTAAGCGTACTTTTCTTTTTTATTGGAAGAGTTAGGGTAATAAGAGAAAAATTCAAAATACCCCCTTATTTTTGCATTTAATCGCTAGTACAGAGCGAGTGTCTACGAGCGAACGGATGCAATCGAAATTTCGCTATATATTTTCTCTGATTACAGGCTCCATTTTGATTTTAAAACTTAGGTACAGAGCATCCCGTAGGGTGCGAACAAACTTATTTTGATTCTAGACCGAGCGAAGCGAGCATAAAAACTAATGAGCGAAGCGAATTCCGAGTTTTTTTGTTTTTAGAGAATGTATTCCAAGTATTTGCAAAAAATTGCCCCTAAGAACTGAGCTTAAGCGAAGTTCAATAGAGTTTGAGCGTAGCGAAAACCAAGGGCAATTTTTTATGATTTAGGTTTTTAATTATTTTTAATTGTTTTTAATGCTTTTAGACACTCTGTAAGCCTTATAAATAAAGGGTTACAGCTCCTATAAGACTACAATCTCTTTGCTATAAGACTACAATCTCTTTGCTATAAGACTACAATCTCTTTGCTATAAGACTACAATCTCTTTGCCTTTGACTACATTGAGTGCTAATGTAGTTATAACAAAGGAAATAATTCCATTCTTATGAAAAACGATTTGATCGTAAAAGATAATATTCTTGTTAATGCTAGTTATAATTTAGAAGTTACAGAACAAAGACTTATCTTATTATCTATTATTAGAGCTAGAGAAACTGGGCAAGGTATTACATCAGATAGCAAATTAGAAATTCATGCATCAGATTATGCAACTCGCTTTAATGTAACCAGAGAAGCTGCTTATAGTGCTTTAAAAAATGCTGTACATAATCTTTTTGAAAGAAAATTTTCCTTCAAAGATAATCATGCTGATACAGACAAAGAGATTGTAGTCAAATCTCGTTGGGTAAGTAGAATTGCATATGTAGATGATCTTGCGATCTTAGAAGTGACCTTCGCTCCAGATGTTGTGCCTTTAATTACGAGGTTAGAGAAACACTTTACAAGTTATCAGTTAAAACAGGTTGCTCAATTAACGAGTAAATATGCTATTCGCTTATATGAATTATTGATTTCATGGAAAAGTACTGGAAGAACGCCAATCATTGATATAGCTGATTTTAGATCTAAATTAGGTTTAGAAATAAATGAATATCAGAAGATGATTAATTTTAAAAATCGTGTATTAGAGCCCGCAATTCAACAAATCAATGAGTTAACAGATATTGTTGTAAAGTATGAACAGTTTAAATCAGGTAGATCTATCTCCGGTTTCCAATTTAGTTTTAAACACAAAGAGGAATTAGTTCAAGTTCATAATAATGATAATAATAATATCTTTTATTCCACTTCAAAACTAACAGATGCTCAAAGACACATGTTTGCTCATAAACTATCAGAACTTCCTGAAATGGGAAAATACTCTCATGGTACAGAGAGCTATCAACAATTTGCTGTACGTATTGCAGAGATGTTGCAAGATCCTGAACAACTTAAAGAATTCTACCCATACCTAAAAAAAGTGGGATACATGGCATCAACAAAAAAGGACATTATAAATGGCTAAATTATCGCTCAGTGAGGTATCTAACCGCTTTAATGTTAGTCGTTCTACCTTATACAGAGCCATAAAGGAAGGACGTATTAGCCGAGGTGCAGACGGCCTATTTGATGTCGCAGAAGTAATTCGTTGTTTTGGTGAACCTATTAAGAAAAATGATTCTATGCAGTCTTTTAATCCACCAAAGGATGATACTGATTTACGTCAATTGGTAGAGTTCATGAGAAAAGAAATAGAATCTTATAAAGATCGTGAGAAGCGTTATTTAGATCAGATAGACCGATTCCAATTATTACTAGGTCACAAAGAATCAGAAGATAAAATATCTCATGACACATCAATAAAACAAACCAGTGATGCACCATGCGACAACACCACCGATGCAAATCAAAATATTGAAAATAAAGAAATTATAAAAAGTAATGTGTCTCATGAAACACAAATAGAACAGACTAATGATACATATTGGAACGACTCACTGAAACGAGATGAGACAGTAAAGAAGCGTAGCTTACTTGGCCGTGTCTTGAATGCAATTATCAGTGATAAGTAAGATTTATAAGTTACCTAGGTGTGGCAAATTAGTAAGAAAAAACAAGATGTATTGAGTTTTATGAATATAGTTAAAAATACAAGTATTTGATTTTTATAATTATTTTATTTTAATTTTCCAATACATCAATACAAATATCATCGTTTTCTTACTAATTTGCCATATCTTAAGACATAAGCTATTGATTTATATAGGTGGATTAATAATCTCAATACGTTTTGTTTGCAATAGATTATGTCCCTTTACTACACAAACTCGTGGAACATTGCTCAAAAAATGATCGTGGAACGTGAAAAATCATAAAAAAAGCCCAAACGGGCTCGATTGGGCTATAAACTTTTAAATAAGTATATGAATTTAAAGACTAATTATAACACGTTTCGTATAACGTGTATTATGTTAATTTTAGATTATTTAAAAATATGGGGGTGATATATGTGGTTTCTAATAATATCCGTAGGTTTAATTTTTATTAGCGAATTTTGGATTAAAAGTCGAAAACCAGATATAGCAAAAGATGATAAAAAGATGCAATTTATAAGAGCATTATTATTGGCTATAACTTCTCCTTTCTTAGCTATAGGGCTACTTTCATTAAGAGGAGACGATATCGTTGAAAATGTATGGTTCATAGTTTTATTAACTACGGCTTTCATAGGTCTAGCAATAAAAAAAGCAATTGACTTAAAAAATAATGCTTA